>JAHXIQ010000009.1 GCA_025655555.1 Candidatus Thiodiazotropha sp. (ex Myrtea sp. 'scaly one' KF741663) | reverse complement strand
TGCCTTCCTCTGGCTACTGCCATTATCCTTAATGGCATGATTATATAATCGGTAATGTAACGCGCTTTATCTTCCTTCTATTTGTGCAACATTTAAGTAGAAGGCAATTTGCCTCCTATCCCTCCTATCTTCGGCTTATACAGGCAAGGTGCCTTATATCGAGCCTGAATGAGTAGGGTAAAAGGCAAATTGCACATAAATAATCGTGCGGTCTGCCTGCAAGTTACATAGGGGGGAATTCAAATCGAAGAAAACCTCCCTGTCCTACATCTAGTTTTACCTGATATTTCACTGGCTTGCCAATATCCCATCCAAATTTAGTAACAAGAAGAGTAAATCCAATGCGGTGTAATGTGGAAACTTGCCTACTAATTCCTGTCCTTGTTTCATTGACAAACCAAGACAGCTTTTATAAGCTTCTAAATAATGAGAACATTAAGAGTACTATTTCATGGATGAAACAACTCACAAATCACCTTTTTTACAGCAGGTTATCGATGCAATCCGTGTTCGGCATTACAGTCGGCGCACGGAGGAGACCTATCTTCATTGGATAAAGAGATTCATTTATTTCCATAATAAACGCCACCCTGAATCAATGGCTGAACAGGAGGTTGCGGCTTTTCTCACCTATCTGGCTGTACAGAAAAATGTTGCCGCCAGCACACAGAATATCGCACTGAATGCATTGGTTTTTATGTATCGGCATGTTCTGGACCGGCCGCTTAATAATATCAAAGGCGTGGTTCGAGCTAAAAAGCCACAAAAGCTGCCGGTTGTCCTGACGCAGGCCGAGGTTGCCAAAATTCTTTCCAAACTGACCGGCCAACACTGGCTCATAGCTTGCCTGCAGTACGGTTCGGGGCTAAGACTGATTGAAAGCGTAAGGCTTCGTGTCATGGATATCGATTTTGATAGACGCGCAATATATGTGAGAAATGGAAAAGGGGGAAAAGACAGGGTGGTCACCCTTTCAGACGAGATAATTCAGCCCATCAAACGTCATCAGGAAACCGTTCGCACTTTGCATGAACGTGACTTGCAGGCTGGCTTCGGTAGCGTTTATTTACCGCACGCATTGGCTAAAAAATATCCATCAGCTGAACGCGAGTGGAAATGGCAGTATATCTTCCCCTCTTCTTCACGGAGCATCGACCCGCGCTCCGGTGTCGAGCGTCGGCACCATGTCGATGAAAGCTGCGTAAGGAAGGCCGTCACATCAGCTGTGCGACAAGCTGGTATCAACAAGAAGGCCAGTTGTCACACCCTTCGCCATTCCTTTGCAACGCACTTATTGGAACGCGGTATGGATATTCGCACCGTTCAGGAGCAGTTAGGCCATAAGGATGTCAGAACCACGCAAATCTATACCCATGTACTCAACCGGTCAGGATCTGCCGTGGTCAGTCCGTTGGGTGCTGTGTTCAACCTATCTGAATGACACACTTGCATTTCCACCGATGACAAATTTTTCACCATAAGTAATAACTTTTTCGGGTCATCATCGGCATGCGTGAACTCACTGCCATCAATTTTTCACCCAAAACCGGGACAATAAAAAGCCCCTGCCCATCGGACAGAGGCCCAACACCCTTGCATTGTCGTGCTGTTGTTAGTTGGTTATTTCACTTTCACCTGCAACATTTCTTCACCGTCCTCATCTGAGAGGTGAACAGCACAGGCGATACAGGGATCAAAACTGTGGATGGTATGCAGTATCTCCACAGGCTGTTTGGCATCGGCAAGCTGATGGTTGTCTTGCAGAGCCGCTTCGTAGTCACCGGCCTGGCCTTCCGCTTCCCGTGGATCAGCGCTCCAGATACTGGGTATTACCGCTTGAGAGTTGGCGATCCTGCCATCTTTCATCACCACCCAGTGACCTAGGGTGCTTCAATAAAGCCGACACCTTGGCACTATTTGAGCCAGGTGCGTGATCCCAGAGAGTTTCGATGAAATAAGTTTTTCTAGATAAAAAAAAGCCCCGATGGTATTCGGGGCTTTTTTGAATCTTGGATAGAATCAGACGGTTTTCTTTTTACGTGAAAATCCTATTCCAAGTAAACCAAGGCCTAGCAAAGCAATGGAGGAAGGCTCTGGTACACTAGCCAGTTCTCCATCAAACACCAGCTCATGTAGAATAACCTGACCTTGGGTTCCAAATTCGACCCTTAGCTGGTCATAGGAAGATGAACCCGCTAGAGAAAGAGACCCAATCTCAAGAGGAAAATACCAGTTAGTAGATAAACCTAACGCTCCAGTAGTTGTGGCTAATAGGGAGTCCCAACCGGATCCACCGTTTTGTCCAAGTACATTAATCGTGGTTGAACTTGAATTGTTTCTGGTTATCCAGAGTTCAACGTTCGAAAAGCTATATAAATCGTCAAATGTAATTTCCATAACAGAAACTGACGAATTATTGTAGGTACTATAACCGTTTTGAGGGCTACTATAAGACGAAGGATACGCAGTGTACCCGTCAGACATATAACCGTCAGCCTCTACTGCTGTAGGAGTGGTTTCAGTTAGCCACCAACCTGTAGTCGCAGCATCCCATGACCCGCTAATATCAGTCACTTCCCACTCAGCGCTATCAATAAGTGCTGCATTTGCCGCGCTAACAAAGGCAAAAATCAAGATTATTCCCAATAACAACTGCTTCATCCTAAGAACCTCAAAATAATTAAAGCTAAACACGATAACCTGATAAGCAAATAACACGCCAACTATTTATCTTTTTGTTTTTAATGCATATTTTTCAGAATAACCACAAAAAAATCAGTTTTTTGTAAAGTATTTCGACAGTGTGAAAAAAATCTGTCTGCTTAACTCAAAGCATCACCTATACATACACAGGAGGACTGTATCTAAGTTGTATAAGCATCAATGAATTAGACTAAATGGATTCTTGAAGCCAAATAACCCAATGTTAATGGCAGAAATAAAAAGCCCCTGTCCAAACAGACAGAGGCTCAATACCCTTGTATCTACGTGCTGTTTTAGTTGATTATTTCACTTTCACCTGCAACATTTCTTCACCCTCCTCGTCAGAGAGGTGAACAGCACAGGCGATACAGGGATCAAAGCTGTGGATGGTACGTAGTATCTCCACAGGCTGTTTGGCATCGGCCAACTGATGGTTGTCTTGTAGAGCCGCTTCGTAGGCACCGGCCTGGCCTTCCGCATCCCGGGGGCCGGCATTCCAGGTGCTGGGCACAACCGCCTGGTAGTTGGCTATCTTGCCGTCTTCGATCACGATCCAGTGGCCCAGAGCACCACGGGGGGCTTCCATGAAACCAACACCCTGACACTGTTTGGGCCAGGTGGCGGGATCCCAGAGGGTCTCGTTGAAGGTTCTGGTGTCCCCCGCTTTGATATTGGCGATCAGCTGGTCGTACCAACCCTGCATGGCATCAGCCAGAATCTTGGTCTCCAGGGTGCGGGCAGCTGTTCTGCCCAGGGTGGAGAAGAGCGCCCTGGTGGGCAGGTCCAGATGACTCAGGGTCATGTTGACCAGTTCCTGGGTCTGCTCATGCCCTTTCGCATAGAGCATCAAGACACGGGCCAGGGGTCCCACTTCTACGGACTTGCCTTTCCAGCGGGGTGATTTCAGCCAGGAGTAGGAATCCTCTACATCGAGATGCTTATAGGGAGGCTTCGGTCCTGTGTAGTTGAGGTTTGTCTCACCGTCATAGGGATGCAGTCCCTGCTCTTTGCCGACGCTGTAGTCGTACCATGAGTGAGCGACCTGCTCCTGGATCTCATCTGCGTTATTGAGATCCAGCGGATGGACGGTTGAAAGATCGCGATCCAGGATCACGCCGGACGGGAAGAAGAAGCTGTCCGGGTCATCCATCGATGTGCTTGGCAGATCGCCGTAGCAGAGGAAATTACCCAGCCCTTCGCCCCGCTCGCCCCAATCCTTGTAGAAGCTCGCCACTGCGAGTGTGTCAGGCACATAGACCTGATCGGTAAACTCGCGCATCTTGGTAATGACATCCTGTACCTGGGACAGCTTCTTGCTATTGATAGCGGAATCGGAATTGAGATCGATGGGCGATGCCACACCACCTACCAGAAAGTTGGGGTGGGGATTCTTACCGCCGAAGATGGTGTGAAGTTTCACCACATCCCGTTGCCAGGAGAGGGCTTCCAGATAGTGCGCCACCGCCATCAGGTTGGCCTCGGGCGGCAGTTTGTAGACTGAGTGACCCCAATAGGCCTTGGCGAATATGCCCAACTGCCCCGCTTCGACGAAGCCCTTGAGTTTCTTCTTCATGTCAGAGAAATAGCCGGGAGAAGCCTTCGGCCAGCTACTGAGTGACTGAGCCAATTCTGAAGTCTTCGCAGGATCGGCAGAAAGTGCCGAGACCACATCCACCCAATCCAAGGCATGCAGATGATAGAAATGCATCACATGATCGTGGATATACTGGGCGCCGATCATCAGATTGCGGATGAGCTGCGCATTTTGGGGTATCTGATAATTCAGTGCATCTTCCACTGACCGCACAGAGGCGAGACCATGCACCAAAGTGCAGACACCGCAGATACGTTGTGCAAAGGCCCAGGCATCTCTTGGATCCCTGCCCTTGAGGATGAGCTCTATACCGCGAACCATGGTTCCCGAAGAATAGGCACTGGCGATCCGATCACCTTCCATCTGGGCTTCGATGCGCAGATGCCCTTCAATTCTTGTGATGGGATCAACGACGATTCTTTCACTCATTTTTACTCGTCTCCTGTCGGTACGAATAGGCCGTAATCAGTTGTGGCTACTCTTTGTCTTCAACCAGGTGTTCCGCAATCATTTCCGTCAGACCGACAACGGGCATTTCCATGCGGTACTCTTCCAGGCCCTCTTCGATAATCAATCGGCAGTTGGCGCAGGCTGTGACTAATGTGTCTACGTTAAGCTCATCCAATTGAGATTTTTTGCGTTTAAAGACTTTAAGTCTCAACTCTTCCGCTCTTTCGTTGGCGCTGACACCACCGCCACCGCCGCAGCACCAGTTCATCTCACGACTATCGGTCATGTCGACATAGTCACTGGTCACCATTTCAAGCAGGTTACGCGGTTGCTCCAACACACCGCCCTTTCTGACGATCTGGCAGGGGTCGTGAAACGTGAGGCGGTCATCCTCAGTACCTTCGGTCTTGATACGGCCAGTGGCACGCAACTCATCGAGCAGTTCAAGGATATGCACCACTTTGAAGTTGTAGGGCCTGCCGATCAGGTTGGGGCCTTCCCAGCGAATGGCCGTATAGGCATGGCCGCACTCAGGGCTGATCACATATTTGACCTTGAGCTTCTCGGCCTCACTCACCACACGGCTGACCAGCTCACGGGCGATGTCGGATGAACCAATTTGGATACCCGAGTTAGTCGCTTCGAAGGCCTTGGAGCTGATGGTCCAGCTGACACCCGCCTGTTTGAAGATACGAGCCAATGCCTCCAGATATTCCGGAAAGTTCATGATCTCCATGGAAGAGAGTAAGGCCATGTAATCGACGCCTTCAACATCCACCGGAATGGAGAGACCGGTATCGGCCTCGACATGTTTGATCTGCGCAGCCAAGGCAGGAAATTTTACACCCATGGGACTGCCGATGGTGATCGCTCTGCGGCTTGCCCCTTTGATGCCTTCCGGTGCATAACCGGCCGCGACAAATCCCTCGCGGGCACGACGAATCATATAGCTGATGTCGTTGCCGACCGGACACACCATTGAGCAACGTCCGCACAGTGTGCAGCCGTCATAGACCAGCTCTTCCCATTCAGCCAATAGCTCATCGGTCACCGGTTCGGTCAGGCCCAATATAGATTTCACTTTGCCCCAGATGGTGTACTCCTGCTCCCAAACGCGGCGTAACGGCTCCAGCTTGTTGATAGGCGTGTACTTCGGATCGTCAGTCTCTGTGTAGAAGAGGCATGCCTCAGCACACATGCCGCAATTCACACAACTGGAAAAGAATGATGCGATAGGTGCATTCATCTGTTCACGAAAGGCATTCATGCCTCTTTCAAGGGTTGCGCCACTCATGATTGAACTCCTCTACGGCCGGCCATGGCACCGTTGTACCAGCGAGCGATGATAAAGGTGAAAGCGTGCATCAGCTTGGTAAATGGGAACACCACCATGAGCAGCTCAACACTCAGTATGTGCAGACCCAATACCAGGGGATAGGGATCGATCATCCGGTGATAAGCCAGATAGCCTGTCAACATCGGCAGGAATGTGACCAGCCAGGTGACATAGTCTTCCGGACCGCTCAGATAACGTTTGACAGGATGGCTGAGCCGGCTGAATAACATTGCGATCAGTGTCACGATGGTCACAGCGGCAACGGCATCCACCAGGTTGCTCGGTATACCCGGCCAGATCAGCCCCAGGGTGGCATTGATCAATTCAATATGCGGCACGAAAAGGAATAGGCTGATAAAAAAGCCGATATGCCAGATATATCCCCCGATGACAGTAAAGGGTGCACGTTTGAATGAACCGGTCTCCGGCAGTGTGCGCGTTACTACCGTACGCAGCCCCGGCCCCAACTCTCCGCCTCTCGGTTCTGCCTGATCCGGTTTGCGACCGAGCACAAGCACCTCAAGCAATCGAATAATGACACCAATAATGAAGATGACCAATGCAATATCGAAGCCCGGTCCTCTAACCCATAGAAGAAAGTCTGTCGGTGTGCTCATGATGTTTTATCCAGATCGTCAATGGTAACTTTCTCATGACTCGCAGCGGCCTTGGCGCGTGTACTGCGGTTGAGTGCGCCGGCGGCGGCACCCAGGGCAACACCTGCGGCGGCAACCACCCCGGCCCTGCGTATGATGTCACTATCCGGGATGGAGAGCGCATTGTAGAAACCGCCTGCATCCCAAAAGTCAGGTTCGGAACAGCCGAGGCAACCATGACCCGACTCAACCGGCCAACTGGTTCCCTCATTCCACTTGGTGGTGGCACAGGCGTTATAGGTCATGGGTCCCTTACAACCCAACCGGTAGAGGCACCAGCCTTTGCGTGCACCTTCATCGTCAAACGTCTCGGCAAAGAGTCCCTTGTCATAGAAGGGACGCCGATAACATCGGTCGTGAATACTCTGTCCGTAGAACACCATGGGTCTGCCCAAGGCATCCAGTTCTGGGAGCGAACCGAAAGTCAGGAAGTGGGCAAGCACGCCGGTAATCACTGTCGGAATCGGTGGACAACCGGAAACATTAACGATGGGCTTGTCATGCACGATATCCGATACGGAAACGGCGCCTGTCGGGTTGGGATCGGCATGGGGCAAACCACCAAAAGCGGCACAGGAACCAACGGCCACAACTGCTGCTGCACCGGCAACCGTCTCTTCCAGCATCTGCAGATTACTGATGCCGGCAATGGTTGAGAAACCGGGATTGTCGAGTGGGATCGAGCCATCAACCACCACAATATATTTTCCCTCATTCTCATGCATGGCGGCTTCGCGTGCTGCCTCTGCCGCGTCACCTGCAGCAACCTGCAGCGTGTGATGATAATCGAGGGAAATATGATCGAAGATCAGATTCTCTACAGAGGGTGAATGACTACGGGTAATAGACTCCGTACAGCCTGTACACTCCTGGAATGACAACCAGATAACGGAAGGACGCCTGGCTTTCTCCAGCGCTGCGGCAATGGCGGGTACCATCGTCGGTGGTAGTGCCATCATCGAAGCGGTTGCGGTACAAAACTTAAGAAATCCACGTCGGGAGACGCCTCGCTCCCGCAGACTCTCGCCCAACGTTTGTGTGAAGCGCTTCATATCGTCAGCCATCACTACTCCTCCCGTAAACCTGTGGTCTCGGTACGATTTGGATTAAGTTGATTGTCTAGCAGTTGTAAAGATTCGGTCACATCCTCGGTCTGCGCTTTGATAATCGCGGGCACATGTGCCACTTCGATCTGCAGTGCGATGCGTTCGCTTTCAGCATTTTGGTGATCGATGATCCAAACGCCGCTGAATGCCGTTTCCCAGATGGTGCTTTTACCCAGTGTGTCGAGTTCGATCTTGACCTCACCCGTGCCCAATTGGCTTAACAGTGCATCTTCATCGCCGGGACCGAATGGGATTGCGCGTAAATCAATGGTGGTGGGTTCATCTAGGGTAGCGAGCCGCTGCAATGCATGGAGAACTTCATGCAAGACGGGCGTCGCGTTCGAATGGTTGAGAGGGACTTCATCCTTGGGTTCAACCATCACTGCGATATCCTGCAGCTTTTGCATTACGAATACCGTGAAAGTTGGTCTAATCGAAAGAATATCAGCAATAACTGATAAGGGTACTGACCTGGATCATCTAAGCGCATTTTGAGTTTATTTTTTTTCTTAAAAAATTTTAATTTTTGTGGGTCGTTTTATCGCCACTCGTTGAGTATAGAAAGAATTTCTTGAATACCAAGCTTGATTGCAGATTCCACTTTTTCTGTTGGCGCTTCCCCCCAATCGACTGACTCAGGCTCTATACCGACAAGGCAGCGTTGTGCAGGCAGAGATTCTGAAAGACGTGCAATGTCCATCAAGTCCGTAAGACTTACTTCATGCACGCTGGATCGATTGCCGGAGAGGTATTTGTCCATCTCTTCATTATGAAACGCCTTCATGGTGCCGGGGGCTTCTCCCATGCGCGCCGCATCCACCACAATCAGGCCGTCAGCCCGAGCAATGGGCTCTGCCAAAGTAAAGCTGAGTGTGCCGCCATCGAGATATTCGACGCCCTGCATCTCCCCGACCTCCTCACGCATGCATTCGACAAGATGCACACCGATTCCCTCATCTGTCAGCAGGGTATTTCCAATGCCGAGAATCAATACGGTTTCGATTGACAAATTATTACTCCTGGCGAGAATGAAAGTACGACAAAGCCCGATAAGGTTACACCATGTGTCTCGGCATACCTATGCAGATCAAAGAAATTGACGGCTTCACGGCCCGTTGCGAAGCCAAGGGCGTCGAGCGGGAGGTCAGTCTCTTCATGCTGCAACACGAAGCGTTGGCACCTGAAGATTTCGTGGTGGTGCATGTAGGCTATGCCATCCAGAAAGTCACGCCACAGGAAGCCCACTCCGCATGGGAGATCTATGACGAGATGCTGAGCAAAATGGACCAGCCCCAATAGTGCCACGCTGCTATTGTCGAATTACATGAGACACCACACGAATGCATGAGCTCTCCGTCTGCCAGGCGATGTTGACGCAGGTCGAGGAGATAGCGAGACGTGAAAATGCACGGGATGTTACACGAATCGTTGTACGCATCGGTCCGCTCGCGGGTGTTGTCCCCGATTTACTGCAGCAGGCATTTACCGTAGCGCGTGCCGGTACCATTGCAGCCGAAGCTGAATTGGTAACAGAGGAGCAACCCATACGGGTCAGCTGTTTATCTTGTGGCGCGGAATCCGATGTTCTGCCCAACCGGCTCCTCTGCAAGTCCTGTGGCGACTATCGAACACGGGTGATCAGCGGAGATGAATTGTTACTCGCCAGTGTTGAGTTGAATCGTCTATCGGATGAACGTCTGCATCGTCCGGCATGAAGCTATGTTTTTCTATCAGGTAACCAGGTCACACGGCACCATCGAGTCCGGGAGTTATTGAAATGTGCGATACATGTGGTTGTAACGTCACCCAAGGTAATCAGCATCTGATCCAGGAGGGTGGCAAGCATGAGCATACCCATGATGGCAAGGTGGCCGTTGAAGTGTTGCTGAATCTTCTGAGTGAGAATGATCACCAGGCAGGTCATAACCGGGAACACTTCGACAATCACCAGGTGTTGGCGATCAACCTGATGTCATCTCCCGGCAGCGGTAAGACCCGCTTATTGGAAAGCACCATCGATGCCCTCAAGGAGAAGTACCGAATTGGTGTCATCGAGGGCGACCTGGAAACCGAGAACGATGCAGAACGCATACGGGCCAAGGGGGTATCAGCGGTACAGATCACCACCGGGACCGCCTGCCATCTCGATGCGCATATGATCCATGATGCCCTGCATCAGATGGATCTCGATAGCATCGATATCCTTTTCATCGAGAATGTAGGCAACCTGGTCTGTCCCGCAAGCTTCGATCTGGGGCAGCATCGAAACGTCACCCTGCTCTCGGTGACTGAAGGTGACGACAAGCCGTCAAAATATCCTGTCATCTTTCGTGCTGCCGATCATGTGCTGATCACAAAATCCGACCTGCTTGCGGTACTGGACGACTTTGAACCCGAAAAAGCTGAATCAGCCGTGCGGCAACTGGCTGTAGAGGCACCGGTGAGCTTAACCTCCGCCAAGAGTGGAGAGGGACTCGATCTCTGGCTGTCGTGGCTTGAAGGTCAAATAGACGAGCAGTCGATTAGGAGAAGCGAAGGCAAAACAGCCACGCCGAAAATAGCGCCGGAAGGCCAACAACTGTACACTCACGGTTAAGCAGGTCCTAACTCCCTAATGGCACTGGATGCAAAAGGCTGGCTGGCGCAGATTCACACCCTGCCCCTGCCGCAGCGTGTGCGTATCATGAATGTCTGTGGTGGACATGAGCGCTCCATTACAATGGCCGGGCTCAGAGGTGCGCTGCCAAAGGAAATCGAACTGATTCCAGGACCGGGTTGCCCAGTCTGTGTCTGTCCCGAAGAGGACATCTACCAGGCGATGCAACTGGCACTGAACGAGCCGGTGATCCTGGTCGCCTTCGGTGACATGTTGCGGGTACCGGTTAATGTGCCCAAAGGCGAACCCCGGTCCCTTGATCAGGCCCATGCAGCCGGTGCCGATATTCGTCCCATTGCCTCGCCGTTGGAAGCCATGCAGATCGCCATGGCCGAACCGAGCAAACAGGTGGTCTTCTTTGCCGCCGGATTTGAGACCACCACCGCACCTGTTGCCTCACTATTGGTACAGGGCGTACCGGACAATCTCTCCCTGCTTCTCTCCGGTCGACTGACCTGGCCTGCCGTGTCCATGCTGCTCGAATCGGGTACGCCAGGGTTTGATGCCCTGGTAGCACCAGGCCATGTGGCCACTGTGATGGGCGCGGAAGAGTGGGAATTCGTCATCGACAAACACCGGATCCCTGCTGCTGTCGCCGGTTTTACATCGGAAAGTCTGTTAGCGGCAACCTACTCCGTGCTCAGACAGTGGCTGGATGAGCGGCGGTTTCTCGATAACTGTTATCCGGAACTGGTACGCCCCGGCGGTAATCCCAGTGCAAAGCAGCATTTGGACGAAGCGATGGATGTGGTCGATGCAAACTGGCGAGGCATCGGGATCATTCCCAGTTCAGGATATGCCGTAAGCCGTGAATACGCCCATTGGGATGCCCGACTGCGCTTTCCGGATTACGACAGACCTGACAGAAAACGTGCCGGTGAGATGCCTCCGGGCTGTGACTGCGCACAAGTTGTACTGGGTCGGAAATATCCTAACCAGTGCCGCCTTTTTGGTGAGGCCTGTACACCACGAAATCCCATCGGACCCTGCATGGTCTCAGACGAAGGCGCCTGTCGTATTTGGTGGAGTGGTGGCATCCGAGAGCGTGTTGCCCATCAATAAATCTTCGCGTTTTTTAACACTGAATTTTTCCGGTTTTTTCTGGGAAAGCAGAACTAAAGGCAGGAAAAGCCTCAATCATTTTTTAAATATTTACTAATAAAGATTCATGTATCTTGCTGAATAAAAAGTAAATATTTCACAATTTTTTAATTCACAAATCTTCCTATTTGAAACCCATAGCACGATTTTACGGTCTATACTTTCGTAATACTTAGTATTTTACTGGGTTTTCAATATGCGTAGGTTTGGTCAGCGATTCATGAAGTGGATCTCGGACTGGTTGACGAAAGAAGGACCGCCACCCACGTCCCCGCTCTGCGACTTTGCCCGGCTCAGTTACGAGCTCCGGCCAGGGGACGTATTGCTTGTCGAAGGCCGCAGCCGGGTCAGCAATGTCATTAAGACCATTACCCAGAGCACCTGGACTCACTCCGCACTCTATATCGGCCGGATCTACGACATCCGTGATCCCGACCTGCAACAGCGGGTCAGAATGGCCTATCAGGGAGACCTCTCCGAACAGCTGCTGGTCGAGGCCCTGCTGGGTGAAGGGACGATCATCGTCCCGGTTTCAAAATACCGGCAAGATCACCTGCGGATCTGCCGCCCGGCTGGCCTGGAACCGGAAGATGCCCATAAGGTCGTCTCCCACTCCCTCGATCATCTGGGCCTGGACTACGATGTCAGGCAGCTTTTCGACCTGGCCCGCTTTTTCTTTCCCTGGAACATCCTGCCGAGAAAGTTGCGCTCCAGTCTCTTTGAACACAACGCAGGTACGCCTACCCGTGCGGTCTGTTCGTCTCTTATTGCATCTGCCTTCAACCGGGTCAATTTCCCCATCCTGCCCTTTATTGCCCGGGACGATGACGGCAGCATCCGTTTCTTCAAACGAAATCCGCGACTCTTCACACCCAAGGATTTCGATTACTCGCCCTACTTCAACATCATCAAATACCCCTTCCTCGGGCTCGATGATCTGGGCGTCTATCGCAAGCTGCCCTGGTGTGATGAAACCATTCTCTATAACGATGATGAGCGGGCCTTTGCAGCTGTGACACGCGAGGGTGAACCGGCCTGCAAAGAGGACCGCACTGTCTTTCGGCTGAAACTAAAGAAGGCGGTCAAGACGTACAAGTCTAGAAAGGAAGAGACAGAAGAAGACTCCACTCCAATACACCCACAGGTCAGGGAGGCTGACACATGAGCATTCTCGGCATTACTCTCATTCTCGTCACCCTCTGGGGGCTGGCATACGGATCGGCTCGCTCTATCGTGTGGATCGTAGTGCCTCCCATACTGCTGGTAAGCCTGCAGCTGGCTGGATTGTTGAGCATGCCGATTTCCGTACCCCTATGGCTCCTCTATGCCGGTACGCTGTTCTTTTATGTCATGCCCAACTTAAGACAGGAGTGGATCACACGCCCACTGTTATCGGCCTTTCGCAGAGTGATGCCCGCCATGTCGGATACCGAAAAGGCTGCACTCAATGCCGGCAATGTCTGGTGGGATGGCGAACTCTTTTCCGGTCAGCCCGATTGGCAGCAATTGCTGAGACATAAGTCCTGCAAACTCACCCAGCGGGAACAGGCCTTTCTCGATGGTCCCGTTCAGGCACTCTGCGATAAACTGGATGACTGGCAGATCACCCATCAGGAACAGGATCTTCCAACCGATATCTGGCAGTCCATTAAAGATGCCGGTCTGTTCGGCATGATCATTCCCGAATCCTATGGCGGCCTGGGTTTTTCTGCCTATGCCCACTCCCAGGCAGTGATGAAAATTGCCAGCCGCAGCGTCACAGCCGCCGTCACGGTCATGGTGCCTAACTCCCTGGGGCCAGCCAAACTGTTGATGCACTACGGAACCGATGCGCAAAAGAGCCAGTACCTGAACCGGCTTGCCACCGGCGCTGAGATCCCCTGCTTTGCGTTGACCGGACCAAAGGCAGGCAGCGATGCCGGCGCCATTCCCGATCGCGGCATTGTCACTTATGGCGAATTCGAAGGTCAGGAAACACTGGGCATCCAGCTTGAATTCGACAAACGCTATATCACCCTGGCGCCGATCGCGACGCTGATCGGACTCGCCTTCAAACTGGAAGACCCGGATCATCTGGTCGGTGAGGATACCCATCCCGGGATTACGGTCGCCCTGATTCCCCGGGACACTCCCGGTATCTCCATCGGACAGCGCCACATGCCGCTGAACCTGCCATTTCAGAACGGCCCTATTACCGGTAAAGATGTCTTCATCCCACTGGACTGGGTGATCGGTGGACAAGATGGAATTGGACATGGCTGGCGCATGCTGGTCGAGTGTCTGTCCGAAGGACGCGGCATCTCATTACCAGCCCTCTCCACAGGTGCCGGTAAACAGGCAAGCCGATACACCGGCGCCTACGCCGCGGTACGCAGCCAATTCGGCACACCCATTGGTGAATTTGAAGGTGTTGAAGAGGCATTGGCTCGCATCGCTGGTCTGACCTATCAGATGGATGCCGCCCGCAAACTCACACTCAGCGCCCTGGACGACGGCCAGACACCTTCGGTGATCTCGGCCATCGTGAAGTATCACCTGACGGAGCGTTACCGCCAGGTTATCAACGATGCCATGGACGTACAGGGTGGCAGCGGCATCTGCCTTGGCCCCGACAATTTGATGGGCCGCGCCTATCAGGCCATTCCCATTGCCATCACGGTCGAGGGGGCAAACATCCTCACCCGAAGCATGATCATATTCGGGCAGGGAGCGATTCGCTGCCACCCCTTTGTGCTCAAAGAGTTCAACGCGGCGGAAAACCCGAACCAGCCAGAAGCCCTCAAAGCATTCGACGAAGCCCTGTTCAGCCATATTGGATTTGTGCTGACCAACTTCGCCCGCACCTTCTGGTTCGGCATCACCCATGGCAGGCTCTCTGACAGCCCGATGGATGGACCGGCGAAGCGTTATGTTCAACGTCTCAACTGGATGTCATCCGCCTTTGCCCTGACGGCAGATATGGCCCTGATGACCCTGGGCGGTTCTCTCAAACGCAAGGAGCGGCTCTCTGCCAGGCTCGGTGACATGCTGAGCGAGCTCTATATCGCCAGCGCCACCCTCAAGCGATACCACGAAGAGGGCATGCAGACGGCAGACCTGCCACTGATGCGATGGGCCATGGACGACTCTCTCTACCGTATCCAGCACGCCCTGCGCGCCCTGCTGAGAAATCTACCCATACGCCCATTGGCGTGGATGTTGCGTTTGTTGATCTTTCCCACAGGACTGCCCTTCTACAAACCCACCGATGCCCTTGATCATCAGGTAACCCGCCTGATACTGAGACCGGGCGAAGCACGTGATCGTCTGACCCAGGGTATCTACCTGACCGATACTCAGACACAGCGCATCGCACAATTGGAAGCGGCCCTGATCGCCGTGACCGAGGCAGCACCGATAGAAAAGACCCTGCGTCAGGCCAAACGAGCCGGGCAGCTGAGTTCTCGGGATGAGGATGCCGTCATCGAGGAGGCCATTTCACTGGGTATTTTGACCCCGACAGATATGGAAAAAATCATGAAAGCCCGTCGACTGCGCAACCAGATTATCCAGGTCAATGCCTTTGATGGCCTGAGCGAGAATGTCACAGAGAAAAGAAAAACCGGCGATAAGGTATCCCTGCTTGATCGGCTGGGCGTCGCATGAGGAATGGAAGGAAACTGACTGGAGGAGAGTTCCATGAGCAAGAAGTCGACCGCTGCCAGAGCCGTCTATGTGGTAGATGGCAGTCGAACCCCGTTTCTGAAAGCCCTGGGTAAGCCGGGAGACTTTCGGGCATCCGACCTGGCAGTCGGTGCAGGCCGTCCCCTCTTACTGCGACAGCCCTTCGGCCCTGAACAGCTCGATGAAGTCATACTCGGCTGCATTGCACCCGGTGTTGATGAAGCGAATATTGCAAGAATCGTCGCCCTGCGGTTGGGCTGTGGGGACAAAGTCCCTGCCTGGACCGTCCAGCGTAACTGTGCCTCTGGCATGCAGGCCGTGGACAGTGCCGCACTCGATATCAGCACCGGACGTGCCAACCTGGTATTGGCCGGTGGTACTGAAGCGATGAGTCATCACCCGATCCTGCTCAACCAGCGGATGGTTGCCTGGCTGGCCGACTGGAACCGGGCCAAAAGCTTCACTGCCAGAGGACGCCAACTGGCTGCCCTGAGGCCCCATCATTTCCAGCTCATTATCGCCCTGCTGCGAGGGCTGACCGACCCGTTGGTCGGCCTATCCATGGGGCAGACCGCTGAAAAACTGGCCTGGCGCTTCAACATCGACAGGGAAGCGATGGACCGCTTCGCCCTGCGCAGCCACCAGCGACTGGCCGATGCGCAGGACAATGGCAGACTGGATGAAATCGAACCCATATACAATCAGGCCGGTCAGCTTTTTGAATCGGACGATGGCCTGCGACGTGAGGGTACGCTGGAGAAATTGGCCAAGCTCAAACCGGCTTTTGATCGTCCTGTTGGACGTGTCACTGCTGGCAACAGTGCCCAAATCACCGACGGTGCAGCGATGCTGCTGCTGGCATCGGAAGAGGCCGTAGAACGTCACGGCCTCCCCGTGCTCGGCAAGGTCATCGACTCCCATTGGTCCGCCCTCGATCCCAGCCAGATGGGCCTGGGACCGGTTCACGCCATGGGCCAACTCCTGAAGCGGCAAAAGATGCAGGGCGAAGAGATCGACTATTGGGAGATCAACGAGGCCTTCGCAACTCAGGTACTGGCCTGTCAGGCAGCCTGGCAAGATAAAGATTATATGCAGCAGGAAGTCGGCCTCGATGCGTTGCCCTCACCCATTCCCGATGACCGGCTCAATGTGGATGGTGGTGCTGTCAGCATCGGTCATCCGGTAGGCGCCAGTGGCGCCAGGCTGATTCTGCATCTGCTCAAGACCCTGCAACAGAACAATGCAAAACGTGGTATCGCCAGCCTCTGCATCGGCGGTGGCCAGGGTGGCGCCATGTTACTGGAGGCACAGTCATGAACAAGCATCTGCAACTCGAAACCGACTCGCAGGGTATTGCCTGGCTCCATTTCGATCATGCCGAGAGTGCGGTCAACATCCTCTCTCTGGAGGCCATGCAGGAGCTGGATGAAACCCTGGACGAGCTGGAGGCGACCCTGCCAAAAGGACTGATCATCCTTTCTGACAAGAAGAACGGTTTCATCGCCGGCGCCGACGTGGAGAGCTTCAGAAGTGGCATGCACCGGCGTGAAGCGGAAGAACATATTCGCAGGGTGCATGTGCTCTATAACCGTGTCGAGGCACTCCCCTTCCCTACCCTCTGCCTGATTCACGGTTTCTGTCTGGGTGGCGGGCTTGAGTTGGCTCTCGCCTGCGACTACCGGGTCACCCGTGACGACGAATCCACCCGGCTGGCCTTTCCCGAAGTCAGACTTGGCATCTTTCCCGGCTATGGTGGTTCGGTTCGCAGCATCGAACGCATCGGCGCTTTTCAAGCCATGAAGCTGATGATGAGCGGCCGCAGCATAAACGGGCGTCAGGCGAAAAAGATGGGGCTGGTCGATCAGGCGGTTCCGCAACGGCAGATGCGGGACACCGCCATTTCCTTTATCGAGAATCAGCCCGTAGTACGAGCGGCATCCTGGTCACAACGCCTGCTCAACAGTCTACCCGCCCGCCACCTGCTCTCACCCATGTTCGTCAAGGAAACTGCAAAGCATGCCAAGCGTGATCACTACCCGGCACCCTATGCCCTGATCGATCACTGGAAGGCCCATGGCGGTGATAGAGCGGCGATGCTGGACAGTGAGGCCACTGAAGTCAGCCGCCTGTTAACCGGTGAGACATCACAGAACCTGATCCGCGTCTTCTTTCTGCAGGAACGCATGAAGTCGCTCGGCTCCCATGTGCAGTTCAAACCGCAACACCTCCATGTGGTGGGGGGCGGCATCATGGGAGGCGATATCGCCGCCTGGTGTGCGCTGAAAGGGATGCGCGTCACCCTGCAGGACCGGGAAGCAAAATATCTCACCCAGGCCATGGGACGCGCTCATCAACTCTTCAAACGCAAACTTCGCTCGAAACGGTTGATTACAGCAGCCATGGATCGGCTGATTCCCGACCCCAAGGGTTATGGTGTGAGCCAGGCCGATGTGGCCATCGAGGCGATCTTCGAAGATCTGGAAACCAAGCAGCAACTCTTTCAGGGCCTGGAGAGTCAGTTGAAGCCGGAAGCCATCATGGCCACCAACACCTCGAGCATTCCCCTGGAGGATATCGCTGAAGGACTCAACAGCCCGCAACGACTGATCGGACTCCACTTCTTCAACCCGGTCGCCAAGATGCAGCTGGTGGAAGTGGTACACGGCAAGCAGACCGACCCGGCCCTGATCGACAAGGGCGCCGCTTTCGTTCGCCGTATCGACAGGCTGCCGCTACCGGTGAAAAGCAGTCCCGGCTTCCTGGTCAACCGCATCCTGATGCCTTATCTATTGGAGGCGATGAGTCTGATAGATGAAGGCGTCCCCGCACCGGCTATCGACCGGGCGGCGGTCGATTTCGGCATGCCCATGGGACCGGTGGAGCTGGCAGATGCGGTCGGGTTGGATATCTGTCTCGCAGTCGCCAGGAAACTCGCCCCCCTGTTCGACCTTACCATTCCCCGCAAGCTCGAACAGTTGGTGGTGGACAAGAAACTGCTGGGCAAGAAGACCGGCCAGGGTTTCTATCGCTATGAAAAAGGCCGGCTGCAGCGGGAAAAGATCGACAGTCAGTATCAACCACCTGCCGACCTGGCTGACCGTATGATCTTCCGTCTACTGAACGAATCAGTTGCCTGTCTGCGCGAAGGTGTCGTGGAAGATGCTGACCTGCTGGACGCCGGCGTGATCTTCGGTACCGGCTACGCTCCCTTCAGAGGCGGACCCATGCATACCATCTACAGTGGCGGCCTGGAACAACAGCGCCATCGACTCGAAGTCCTGGAACAACGTCACGGTGGCAAGTTTCATCCCGATTCGGGTTGGACTCAATTAGGTGAGGTGTGAGATGTTATTATTCGACGAGGTTGGTCACGCAGGGAAAAACAAGATGACCGATGGGGCAGAAAACGAAAACAATGATACGCAAGTCATGAACAAAGCTAAAACCGATTATATACACCTGAAAGATGCTGACACCCTGGCCGGGGTATTCCTTGAGCGGGTCAGGCGGTCAGCCGACAAAACCGCCTTTGTCCAATACGATGAAGCCCAATCGAAATGGCAGGAGATCACTTGGGACACCATGGGCGAACAAGTGGCGCGCTGGCAGGCGGCCTTCCAAAAAGAAGATCTCAAACCCGGTGATCGTGTGGCACTGATGCTGCGCAACTGCAGTGAGTGGATCTTGTTCGACATGGCGGCACAGGGATTGGGACTGGTCACTGTCCCCCTCTATACCAATGATCGGGCCGAAAATATCGGCTATATCCTGCAGGATGCCGGTGTACGCCTATTGCTTATTGAGAACGACGAGCAGTGGCAAGACCTGCAGAAGATCCGTAACCAACTGGCGGGACTCAACCGCATTGTCACCCTGGAACGGGTCGACCCCATGGGACTTCAGCCGCGACTGGTCCATATCGATGAATGGCTTCCGCTTAAAGGTCTCAGGGAGCCACAGGCCATCGATATTCCCAGCGAAACACTTGCGACTATCGTTTACACCTCCGGCACCACCGGCCGTTCCAAAGGCGTCATGCTGAGTCATCACAACATGCTCTGGGATATCGAGAGTGGTGTAAAGATCATCGATATCTACCCGACAGACAGCTTTCTTTCCTTTCTGCCCCTCTCCCATACCCTTGAGCGAACAGTGGGCTGCCTGTTGGCCATGGTGGCGGGCGCCAGTGTCGCCTTCTCCCGTTCCATTCCGCAACTGGGAGAGGATCTGCAGACCATTAAACCGACGGTTCTGATCTCAGTACCGCGTATCTTCGAGCGGGTCTATGCCAAGATTCAGGACAAGCTGCAGCACGACTCCGCCATCGCCAAAGCCATTTTCAATGGTGCGGTGGAAACAGGCTGGCTCCGATTTGAACACTCTCACGGCCGTGCAGGCTGGTCACCAAAACTTGCCCTCTGGCCGCTGTACAAAAAACTGGTAGCCGGCAAGATCCAGGAGAAGCTGGGTGGGCGGCTGCGTATCGCAGTCTCTGGCGGCGCACCCCTATCACCGGATATTGCCAAGGTATTCATTGGTCTGGGTGTGCCCATCCTGCAGGGCTATGGGTTAACGGAGACAAGCCCCATCATCTCCGCCAATGTCCATGAAAACAACATACCAGCCAGTGTCGGTATTCCCTTTCCCGGACTCGAAATCAAAGTCAGCGAGGCCGAGGAACTCATGGTGCGCGGACCGAATGTCATGCTCGGTTACTGGAACAACCGTACAGCCACCGCAGAGGTGATTGACGAAGAGGGTTGGCTCCACACCGGTGACAAAGTCAAAATCGAGGATGGTCACATCTTCATTACAGGCCGTCTCAAAGAGATCATCGTCATGGCCAATGGTGAAAAGGTACCACCTGCCGACATGGAGATGTGTATCGCCATGGACAGTCTGTTTGAACAAGTACTGGTGATCGGTGAAGGCAAGCCCTATCTCAGCACTTTAATCGTGCTCAATGAAGATGCCGCGAAAGAGGAGAACATCGATCCAAATCAAATCACAACCCAACAGAGAGAAGCACTGCTGGATCGTGTCAACGGCCAGCTCGACAACTTTCCCGGTTATGCAAAAGTCGTAAGCCTGTCAGTGATTGGGGAACCCTGGAGCATTGAGAACGGCCTCATCACTCCAACCATGAAACTTAAACGCAAAGCAATCTATGAGCGTTATGCGGATGAGCTGAAGGGGCTATATGACGGGCATTGAGTGATTACGCGGGTAGCGAATCTCAATACCCGCCATCATTCAAACCAACATGACCATACACCGAGCCGCCCGCCATAGCACGGTTGTGAATATGCCAGCAACATGTTCGCGTAAGCACCGAGCAATGCGCCAAAACCTTTGGCGTTTTGTTCCATCGCTGCCCACCATCTCGTTGCATACCAGTGATTGACCCAGCGCACTGCTAATCCCAGCTTTAAGTGCACAGCCTAAAATGGGATCGGGTACTGGCATTGCTTCTATAATTTCATGGATGTGATGGCCGATTGATTTCTCGATATATTCGGCAACTGGATCATCTGCCCCTTCATCACCCGTCTCCATCCCTTCCGGAGATTCCGATCCATTGATATTCGATGGGAAGGGTAAATCATGAAGATCGAACTCGTGCAAAGGCTCCCCTTTATGCGATATTGCCCCGTGCATTCTTTCGAAATCCAGCGTTAAGGTGAGTGATTCTTCGTATTTGTGTTTATTGCGCTCAGTGACAGATGCAGTGACTTCAATTACAAAGTCACCTTCCATAATCGCCGCATCATCAAGGTTTAACTTTACTAAATATTCCCGGCCGTCACGCGTGAACGATATGTTAGTAATCAGCGTCGTTTTAATCCCTTCTGTGAGATTATCTTTAACCAACGATGCTCATATGGCTGGAGTACGTCAAATAAACTATACCTTTAAATCCAAATTGTCTTAAGGCGGCCAGGGTCTTTGGGCCTCGGCTGCTATCCACGATTCAACCCAGTCAGGTGGCTTAGGTTTCCAGTCTGGAATACCAAGGGCGCTCAATACGAGATCAGTATCGATAACTTTCCCTTGGCTTGTTACACCTGTCCGCAATAATACTGACGAAGTCGGCCGCCCTTTGACCCACATTGATTGAACAATATATGTCCAGCTGCCCTCAAAACCGGCAATCTGGGTACGCATGGTGACTTTATCGAATACCTTAATACGCCTCCGGTATCGAATGGAACTCCCTGCAACGACGAGACCCCATTGATTATTCTTGAGTGCCTTTGCCAAACCAGTTCGAATAGATAGATCAAAACGACCCAAGTCATACAAAGTCAGTACTCTCCCATTATTCATTTCACGAAACATATCAAGATCCCAGGGCATGCACCGAAAGGCACTTTCACAGGCAACTTCAGGAGACATCTTTCCAGAACTTATTGCAGCAATTGAGATAGTTAATAATCTGATGAGTGGATACATATATTTTTCGTAGGCATTAAGGAACAGAAAGCTGGCTTGGTAACTTATACAGTCTATATAAATATTTTCTCAAGCTTACGTTATAGACTGATATCAAAAACATAAGTGATATCACCATGTGATACGGATATATCAATGAACTCAACAATCATCAACTCACCTCAGAAGAAATCATACCAGTAACAAAATATTTTTCTGCAGCGTAATTAAACCGTCAGTGCTTAAAGCCCATGCGAATACAAAGCAATTAACAATGACAGTTATCCAGAAAACAACGCGAAATGATTGCTTCTTCGATTTATGTCGCAACTTCTGTTGTGCCACAAGAGCACCCGGCCATCCTCCCAATAATGACAATATATGCAGCGTACTCTCCTTAGTCCTCCATGCCCCCCTTCTTGCGGCTGATTTATCCCTAGCATATATAACAAAAGTGATTAGACTTACTGTTATATAGATCGCAAATATCTCTGATGGTATTGCTGATATGAGTACAGAAATGCCAACGATCAAGATAAATATGACTGCAGTCAGTATTGAAACCATTCCTTTGGATGCACTCGCTTTTTTGTGGTCGAGAATTATCTACCAATCTCGCGGAGACAGCACAGGAGCTGTCGCGTCTATCAGTAGATAGTACATAAGAAATAACTTTATCTATTGAGTACGCATAATGTTTACATATAGGGCACTTGTGAAATTTACAGTTATTCCTGCAGATCTGTTTTTGATTATTGTTCCACTTTAAAATCGACTGAAAGATTGGCCTCGTACTTCACCTCATCGAAGGATGAACTATTACCCTGCCTTTTGCCCTTTACACTTGTAGCATAACCACTTTTCTCCTGATTGGCAGCAGAGACTACAAATTCATCTAAAATCATTGCACCTCTGGTTGCTTGCTGAAGAATATTGGAATCTCGAATACCAATGGGCGTAAGTTTGAGGCCGAGAGTCTGCTCATAATACTTTTTTTGCTTCATTACCTTTTTAAGGGCCTTGATTTTAACCTTATCATTATATTCATCACTATACGTATGTTTGAATTCTGTATCAGACAACTCTACTTCAATATGATTATCAGCCACCAAAGCAATCTCCTTTAGCTGCGTTTCCTGAGAAATAGTAATTGCCATACGGTTTACGACTTTGTAACTCGATGGCTTACTACCGAACCACCCATATTGTGGTGATGATGAGAATTTAGAACTTTTTATCTCGTCTTGTTGAATGCCAGCTGTGACAAGGGATTTAGTGATTTTGTCACGAAGTAGACTGTTGTCTGAGATCGCTTGAGCTAAGCGTTTGTCCTCTGTAGATATGACTAGACTAACGATTGCTTTATCAGAATAGGCTCTCTCTTCAGCCTGCCCGCTAATAGTTACGATCTTCTCTGCCGGATGGAGAAAACCTCTAAGATCTTGCGGGCTTCCTTTCAACTCTGGAGCTGAATAAACAGAATTTGAGATCAGACCAAGCATTATTATTAATAGCGTCCTTTTCATTTCTACCTCTTATTAACATTGTCATTCACATAGCATACGCGTTAATCGGCAATCAGCGTGGGTTATACTATCGTGAGAATATCGAATGATATTAATCACCTTTTTAAGTATCTTCCTCATTTAGGACTTCAGGCCCGAATGAGTTATCAATTAGTAAACTCCATCTGCCATCCTGGCTTTTACGAAATACTGACGTTGCCACGTTCTCATTAGTGAAGCTATTTCCATCAGGTAAAGTGCCTTCAGCAACCCATCTTGATGTGAACAACGCTATATCGTCAACCTCCAGGATATTGGTTGCAATCTGTTTTGCCTTAACATCCAAACCAAATATGAATTGGAAGAAATCCCGAATTTCTTCTTTTCCTTTTGCCACTCTCCCTGGCTCCATAACCAAAAGTGCATCATCCTCGTAAAAGTCCAAAACTCCGGCAATGCTTTTATTGTTAACTGCATCATCTAACTTTTTAACCACATCATTCAGTGTATTCATTTCATTTCTCCTTTTAATCAGAGCCATTAATGACTTTGTCTAATGCCGAGCTCAGCTCTGCTCGTGACCACTCAGCTGGGCGGACATTAAACGCTCCTCCCGTAACCTGTTTTACACGCATATCATTCAATATTTCCCCGGTCGCAACGGAAATGACCCGAACACGGAAATCCGCTTCGTTCGAACCTGCCCATAAGAAAGGTAAGGAAAAGGTAAAGTTCAGCCTTGGTGTGAGTTCCTCGATACGTATAAATATCAGAGTATCGATTCCCTCTGCAGAAAATCGAGTTAATAATTCTGACTCTGGCCTACTTGACCATTTGGAGAATGCCTTAATCTCTCCAGAATTAGAATTGTTACTGCAAGATATTTTTTGAAAAGATTTCGTTATTTCCTCTAACGCCATCATGCTTCTTTTTTCTGGCTCTTTCTGATCCGACCTCCATGCAGTCTCAGGCAAAACCACGATATTTCCTAGATTGCTTCCATTACAAATAGTATTTTTTCCTACTGCTTGATACTTGCTAATCGTTGTAGTGGCACACCCAGTTATAAGTAGAGCAAAAACAATAATAAAAAAGTGAATAATTTCTCTCATACTTAATAAATACTCCTACATGAAAATAATAAAGACTTACCTGTCAAGTATTTTGCGTTTCCACCTGTCGGCTCTTGGCTAGTCTACCGGAATACAGTCTTGTAAGCGGATAGCAGAACGGGCACAAATACTGTGATATGCCGTTGGTACGATTATTGGAATATATTGTGAAGATATGACCATCCCTGGTACTCCATTTTCTTGATTATTGCTGACTCCCTCTCCTGAAAGTCTAAGATGCCGGACTCATGGTGTGATGTCTGTGGTCTTTATCCTACACGAAACATTATCGCTTCTTGTTATTTCATCATATTTGATGGCATTTTCTCCACGAAATACTGCTAGTGACTTGCTCTCCACCGTTGGTTCAGAGGTCTGGTCACACTAACAACTTATTGAATGCCTGTTTTGTGAGATATGTGATATTTAATACTCACTACACAGTGATTCCACCGCCCCCCCTACATACAGGATCAGTAACCTCTATATTGGTTACGGTGAGCGGATAATCTGTAGACCTAGATGAGTGTGTTCAGTTCCCTGAGTAAGTCATCCCTGAGGCTATTGAGCTCTTGCAGGCCTTGCTCCAGATCGCGTTCATCCTGCTGGCCCGCGGATTCACAAAGTTGGGAGGCCAAATCATGGACAAGGTGATGCAGTTTCGTGACTCTTTTGAAGCCGGGATAATCACCATACTGCTCGCGCCCCGTGTCATGCAACCATTGACCGAAGCGACAATTCTTCATGCTCATCGAGTATGTGGGTACTGAGTGACCTCTCACATGGTTTTCCACATGACGTACCCACGCACGGTGTTCCACGCTGGCGAAGAGCAGCGGCAGGTCCTCCCGCCGGATGATTTTCTGGTTGGCCCACCTGGGGTCTGGCTGCCAAGTCTGCATCCAGGCGACAATATGATTGGCTGTCATAGGCTTCGCGATGGCATAACCCTGTGCCTGATCACAGCCCAGTTGCATGAGCATTTGACCATGTTCGATGGTCTCCACTCCTTCTGCAATAGCCTCTCTCCGGAAGGCTGTGGCGAGACCGAGTACACCCTCCAGGATAGCCAGATCTTCCGGGTCATCGAGCATGTCATGTACAAAACTCTGGTCGATCTTGAGATACCCCGCCGGCAGCAGTTTGAGATAGGTCAGCGATGAGTAGCCTGTACCGAAGTCATCCAATGCGAATATCACACCCATCTCCCGGCAGGTTTTGATCACTTCCGAGACCTGGGCCATGTCTTCCAGAGCGCTGGTTTCGAGCACTTCCAGTTCCAGGCGATCCGCATCAATTGTGGCATGGGCTTTTAGGTGCGCACGCAGTTTTTCCACGAAATTCTTCTTCTGCAGAAAACGTGCACCAATGTTGACACTGACCGACAGATCCAGACCATCGGCTTTCCATTGCTCCATCTGGGTGAGCGCTGCTTCGATCACCCACTCATCCAGGGTCACGGCCAGCTCGTCATCCTCAATCAGGGGCAGAAATTCTCCAGGCAACAGCAGTCCGCGTCGGGTGTGCTCCCAACGAATCAACGCCTCCACACCAAGAACCTCACCGGTACGCATGTTGACCTTGGGTTGGTAGTGCAGGACGAATTCGTTATGTTTCAATCCGTGGCGTATTCTGGCCACGCTCTCATGACGCCCACGCAACCCTCTATACTTGTCCGCCTCAAAGAAGTGATAACGGTTCTTACCGGTGACTTTGGCGTTATACATGGCCTGGTCGGCCTGGCGCAGGAGTTGGTCCCCATCGACCTCTTCCTTCTGCGGATAGAAGGTGACACCGATACTGGCAGAGGCTTGAAGAATTAATTCCCCCAAGTGTACCGGCTGGGCAGCGGCGGACAACATGCGCTCCAGCAGTGGAACGCTGTCTTTGGAGTCCTGCAGATCAACCAGGACTGCCACAAACTCATCCCCACCCAGGCGTGCGATGGTGTCGCTCTCTCTCAGAATCTCCTTCACTCGATGGGATAAGGCGACAAGAAAAAGATCACCAACGTCGTGTCCAAAGTTATCGTTGATCTCCTTGAAACCATCGAGATCGAGATAGGCGACTGCAAGCTGGCCACCACGGCGATTGACCTGTGCCATGGTTTGATTGAGCCGGTCTGCGAGCAAGGTCCGGTTAGGCAGGCTGGTGAGACTGTCATGATAAGCCACATGCTCGAGACGTGTTTTCTTCTCCTGCAACTCTTCCTGTGTCTGGATATGTGCCGTGATATCCCTTGAGGCCTGCACCATACCAGTCATCTGGTGCTGTTCATTGAACAAGGGCGTACCTACCACCTCGAACAACCGTTCCGAGCCGTCTTCTATCTTGTGACGATGGATCACTGTTACCGGTTCATGGGTCTTCTCCACGATATCAAGTGGACAGGCATGGTCGTCACCTTCACAGGGAAAGTCTTGATTATGACTAACCTGATAGCACTTTTCAGACACTTCAGGATGGGCAACCGCCGGCGTGTTTTCCGCTGCCTTGTTCATCAACTTGATGTTGTAGTCCATGTCAATCACCAGGATCGGGTCCGCGACACCGTCGATGATTGTCTGCAGAAACTGGTGCTCTGCACGGATGCGCTGTTCCACCATTACACGCGGGGTGATGTCCTTAGCGATTTCCATACGAACCAGGCGTCCGTCTGGCCACAAAATGGCCTGGTCGCGGCAGTCGAGCCATTCCTCACTCTCCTCCACATGGCGTTCCCAATAGTAAACGCCGGTAGGTACGCCTTTGGCATCGAGTAGCTTTTTATTAGTGCAAAAATGACAGGGTCCCTGTGGATCTTTCTGCATCATCTTCCAGCAGAGATCTCCTACCCTGTCGCCCCACCGGGCAATGGCACTTTGATTCATAAACAGGACTTCATAATTCTCCATGTCCGCCACATAAACAGATGCATCCAGCGTATCCAAAACAGCAGTAAAACGATCATGCGATTCACGCAGTTCATTCTCTGAGCGCAGCCGAACCGCAATCTCGCTTTCCAGTTCATCATTACTGCGCAACAGTTGCTCAGTACGCTCATCGACAATTATTTCGAGATCCCGTTTATGCGTCTCCAGTTGATCCTGTGCCTGTCTACGGTCTGAAATCTCCACATTCAGATTGTCAATCAGTGCCTCTTTATCTCTCTGTAAGCTCAGTGTCTGCAATAGGATGCGGTTGGTATTGATCGCGGTATAGATCACCAGCGCCGTATAAACCGAAAGTGCTGTGAGTAACAGCAGCGTTCCATTACTTTCCCATTGGGCAATGACTACCAAGAGCGTCAACGCCGGTGGCAGGCTGGCAGCAAAGAATGCCGTCAATACTGCAGAGAGCACCGGAACGGTTGCCGCCATGATGCCAAGCACAATCATGACGACGACAATTTTGTAGGCTGGGTCAACTGCCGCCTCTGCGAAAAGGCTCACTCCGGCCCAGCCGATACCGGCGGATGAGGCTGAGGCGATAATCATGCCTGCCCAAAGCCCTATACGAGATTCATCGAATAATTTTTTATAGGAAAGATAGAGTGCCATGCGGGCAATCGCCACAACTAGCATGTAGCCGGCCCAAAGGTTGAGCATCCAGGTGGGTAAAGCCCCATCCAATCCGACCCATGCCAGGAGGGTGACAGTAAGAATCGCTATCGTGGAGGGCAGCGCATTGGCATAGATCAGCTTGATCTGCTCTGAGAAAAGACCTTTCCCTGGATGATTTTCTTCGTCCCTCACCATGCCAGTCATGTTGAGGCGTTGTAGCATGAAAGCCACTCCAGAAAGCGCTGTTAGAATTGGTTAGTCATCGGTTCAGGTATAGGACCCATTACATAGACTATCGGCAATAACAGCTGAATCTTCAATATATCAGTTCGTATCCATCCATGCGTTGACCCGGCACAAACAATGCTGAATCAGATTGTTAATGAGAAATTTTTAGACCTTCAAGGATCAAAAAATTAACAAGCCTTAATAAAAGCGGACTCAGCATCTTTATTTCTGACTCAAACACTGCGGATATTTTTTAGCTATGAAGAGTCATGATGCGGAAAATAATTGTTGATTGAACCGCTATATATACTTCGTTTAGGGATTGGGGAGTATTGATAAAAAATGATTTACTGCTGCTCTGGCAACGATCACATTCACTTCCAGTAGATAGACCACAGCCCGATATTTTGAGAAATGAAGCAGGTTATTCTTCTGATTAGAGCAATCAATATCAATTTTTCTAAAAAAGCTTTTTTGAATCTTGTCCCAAAAAAACAACCTTCAGAAATACAGTCTTAATTCAATATTGCATCTCTGGAGTCGGATAAAAAGCCAGTCAGACAGCAGCCAATGGAAAACAACGGTAGAAGTTTTCTCTCGTCTGCTTTGCCACAGCATCAGGTGCCAGCCCCTTCAATTCCGCCACACACGCTGCCACTTTCTCCACATAGCGCGGTTGATTGGGCTTACCACGAAATGGCACCGGCGCCAGATAAGGGGAATCGGTCTCGATCAACAATTGTTCCATGGGAACTTGTTGAACAACTTCGCGTAGGTCAGCAGCATTCTTGAAAGTGATGATGCCGGAAAAAGAGATAAAGAAACCCATATCCAGTGCCTGTTTTGCCATGGGCCAGTCCTCGGTGAAGCAGTGCATGACACCTCTGGCTTCTGCGGCGTTCTCTTCACGCATGATATCGATGGTGTCGGCCTTGGCCTCGCGTGTGTGGATGATGAGGGGTTTATTTGCAACTATGGCCGCACGGATATGACGGCGGAAACGATCGCGTTGCCAGTCTAAGTCACCTTCACCATGGAAGTAGTCCAGACCGGTCTCACCGATGGCAACTACCTTGGGGGTCTGTGATAGCTCGACCAGCTCCTCTACTCTGGGTTCGCGTCGTTCCTTATCGTTAGGGTGGACGCCGACAGAGATGCTGATCTGCGGATAGGGTTCGACCAACTTAACCATGGCGGGCCAGGACTCCAGGTCGATGGAGACGCAGAGCATTTGGCTGATGCCGCTTTCGAGTGTCTTTTGGACGAATTGATCGAAGCTGTTGTCGTAGTGGTCGAGGGCGACACGGTCGAGATGGCAGTGAGAGTCCACCAGCATGGTTAGGGTCCTGTTGAGTCGTTGCTTTTGATGGGTTTATTTTGCCGCAAATGGACGCAATTAATCACCGTAAATAGTTGCCAGATTGTCCGGTTGTTGCGGACTGCTTCCTTTGGGCGATAGATGCAGCAGGCATACGAATCCTAGCAGAGAGAAAATTCGGCTATCGAAATCTTACAAGTTTAAAGGGTATGGGTCGGGCGATCCGACTTCAGAGCGCCGGCGAGGTAGGTCTCGATCTTGTTACGTGCCGCACCGCCATCCTGGTCGCTAAACTGAACACCAATTCCTGCTGCACGGTTGCCTTCGGCGCCGACCGGTGTGATCCAGATGATTTTACCGGCAACCGGCAGGCGTTCCGCCTCATCCATCAGGGTCAGCAGCATGAAGACTTCGTCACCCAGACGGTACTGCTTGGTGGTAGGTATGAAAAGGCCACCGTACTGCACGAACTGCATGTATGCCGCATAGAGGGCATTTTTATCCTTGATAGTCAGCGAGAGTATGCCTTGTTTGGGTCCACCAGCCATTTTAAATCCTAGTCTTTCCTTTCTGTGGGGCCTGTCAGCGGCAGGCGCGCCACTCGATAAGCAGTTTTTCCAACACCAGTTGTGGGTTGAGGTTGCTGTCGATCAGGCTGCGGGCCTCGTAGACCGAGCCAAGATAGCGATGCAACGCCCCCGAGTTTAACTTGTCGGCCAGGCTGTGCAAAGCTTGAGTCTGGTCCCGGTTGAAGAGCTGCGGTGGCTGTGGCGCTGTTTTCAGCCTCAGCAGGTCGATGACCCACCCCGCAAGCCACTCCAGCAGCAGGCGACCGTCAAATCCGGTCCAGGCCTGGGCCAGGGCAACCGGGTCCTCCTGTTGCTTTCCCAGAGAGAGAAACTGGCCCAACATCCGCTGACGGGCAGCCAGCAGGTCGGCATCGTCCAATTTCAACGCCAGCAGTGGTGCGCCACTGGCGAGGGAGAGCAGTGTCTCACCGTCAGCGTGCTTGATCTTCCCACCAAGCCAGTCCAGGGAGTCCTGGTGCGGCGGTATCTGGAAAAGCACCTGCTGGCAGCGGCTTCTGATGGTGGGCAGTAATCTGGCCGGTTGATCGGTCAGCAGGATGATGAGGGTGTCCCGGGTCGGCTCCTCCAATGTCTTCAGCAGACTGTTGGCAGCGGCCGTGTTCATGCGGTGGGCAGGCTGAATGATGATAACCTTGTGGCCACCGCTCTGCGCCGTGAGGCCGGCACTGGCAGTGAGTTTACGGATGGCTTCGATTTTGATCTCGCCACTTTTGCTCTCTTCCTCCGGCACCACCCATTGGAAATCTGGATGGGTCCCGCTGTGCAGCAGGTGGCAGTGACGGCAGATACCGCAGGGACGACCTTCATCATCACTATCGGGGCAGAGGGTGGCTTGGGCGATTGCCAAAGCGAACGCCTCCTTGCCGACTCCCCGCGGCCCACCGAAGAGTAATGCGTGAGGCAGCCTGCCCTGCTGGCGGGCCTGCTGCAGACGCTGCCACTGTTCATCCTGCCAGGGAAGGCGGGTATAGACAGCTTTATCCATCGCTAGATGCCAGATAGTCTTTTACGACATGGGAGATCTGCGCTTGTACCTGATCCAGTACCGGTGAGGCATCGATGATGCGGACTCTCTCTGGTTCGTCGGCGGCGATATTCAGATAGCCCTGGCGAACCTTTTCGAAGAAATCCATCGCCTCTTTTTCGAATCGGTCAGGCGCTGATCGATTACCCGCCCGCTCCAGGCCGGTCTTCACGGGTAGGTCGAGCAACAGGGTCAGATCGGGCCTGAGATCTCCCTGTACGTAGCTCTCCAGGATAGCTATACGATTCCGGGCAATACCTCGCCCTGCTCCCTGATAGGCGTAGCTGGCATCTGTGAAGCGGTCGCACAGGACCCAGGTCCCCGACTCTAGCGCCGGTAGGATTTTTCTGTGAAGATGCTCTGCCCTGGCGGCAAACATCAGCAGTAGCTCAGTCTCGTCGGCCATCCCCGTATGCTTGTGGCCTAACAACAGTTCACGTATCGACTCCCCCAGCGGCGTACCACCGGGTTCACGTGTAAACAACACCTTCTTACCGGCTGCTTCGAGCAAGGATTGCACAAAGGCGAGATTGCTGCTCTTGCCGGCGCCCTCGCCCCCTTCTACTGTGATGAATCTTCCGCGTTGCTGTTTCATCTTTTCAATTGGTACTTTCGCACAGCTTTGTTATGCCCTTCCAGGGTAGCGGAAAAGTGGTGCCCACCATTCCCGGTGGCGACGAAATAGAGCGCATTGCCTGCTGCGGGATGGAGCGCCGCTTCGATGGCCGCTCCACTGGGCATGGCGATAGGCGTGGGTGTCAGGCCCTTGTGGACATAGGTGTTGTAGGGTGTATCGGTTGTCAGGTCACGCCGCCGGATATTACCGTCGTAGGCCTCACCCATACCGTAGATCACGGTGGGATCGGTCTGCAGGCGCATCCCTTTTTTCAGGCGTCGTACGAAGACACCGGCAATCTTGTCGCGTTCTGATGGTATGCCGGTCTCTTTCTCAATAATTGAGGCCAGTATCAGGGCCTCGTAGGCAGTATTCAGTGGGAGATTCTCATCACGCTTATCCCAGGCATTTTGCAGGCTCTCCTCCATACGGCGATAGGCACGTTGGAGAAACTCCACATCCGTGGTGCCTTTGGGGAAGTGATAGGTATCGGGATAGAAGCGGCCCTCGGGATGCATCCCGTCAAATCCCAATGCCTGCATAATCTTTTCACTCTCGACGTCTTCCAGTGTATGCGCCAAGGATTCATGGCGCCTGACAGCCTCCATGAGTTGTTTAAAGGTCCAGCCCTCGATGATGGTCATGGCATGCTGCACGACTCTTGCAGATGTCAGAATATCCAGCAATTCGATTGGCGTAATACCGTGCGGCAAATGGTATTCGCCCGCTTTCAGTTGACTGGCCTGCCCATTCCATCTGGCAACAACCCGTAACAGGACAGGCTTGGTGATAACGCCGTTATCTTGCAGATCACTGGCTACGCTACGAATAGTGCTACCGGATTTAAGATCGTAGTGAATACCCGCTTCCGGTAGCTGGAGTGGCGTATGGATAAAGTCATCATATTGCATCCAGCCCCAGGCGAGCAGGATACTGATAACAAAGATGGCGATTCCGAGAAGTCGATTCAACATGGGTCTATTTTACTGAAATCAGGCGCTTTTGCAGTGCTCACTGGGCTTATTTAACCACTGCTTCACACTCACACACCTTGCTCTATGGATTCGCATAGTACTTGCTGCAAGTTGTGCGGTATCCCGCTGAGCGCATAGTGATGCTCATCCACAGATGCAACGGGGCAGAGTCCCATTAGGGAGTTAGTGATAAACATTGCCTGAGCACTTTTCACCGTCGCAAGATCAAGCTGTTTGATGAGAAGCGGCAGTCCCAGTCGTTCGGCACACTCAATCACCACCTCACGCATGATGCCTGTCACCCCTGAATAACTCAGATCCGGAGTCATAAGCTTACCCTCTACAATCACAAACAGATTACTTTGGGTGCCTGAGACAACCATTCCCTGCTCATCCAACATCAGGCCTTCGGCAATATCCGGGTCCTGCCACTCCTGACGAGCCAGGACCTGTTCCAGGCGATTGAGATGCTTGTGTCCAGCCAATCGAGGATTTCGACTCAAACGTGTCTCACAGACCCGCATTCGAATACCTTGGCTAAACCAATGGTTGGGATAATCCGGCCAGGGATGGAGAGAGAGTATTCGACGGGGTTCGCAGGTCTCCGGTGGGCGGTAGCCTCGCCCCCCACTGCCACGGGTAATCAGGATCTTCAAGACACCCCGTGCTGTAGACTGACAGATTGATTGCGCCTCATGGTAAAGCTGGGTTTTATCGGTTGGCGGCAGCTTCAATGCCGCCTCTCCCCTTGCCAGTCTTGCCATGTGTCGGTCCCAGAATCGGGGTTCGGCGTCCATTACCGCAAGGGTCTCGAAAAGCCCATCACCATAGTGAAGACCCCGGTCTGTAAGAGGTATCTGTTCGGCAGGAAGACCGTTTAGCAGCAAGGAGGCTGTCCCTGTGAAGCTAGAAAAACACGGGCCGAACAGTAAAAAGAGTCAGGTCCGTACCAGTCACTCGGCTTTACGAAATGCCAACGTACCATTGGTACCACCAAAGCCGAATGAGTTGGAAATCACCACATTCATCTCCATCTCCCTAGCCGTCTTCGGTACATAGTCCAGGTCACAATCCGGATCAGGATTTTCCAGGTTGATGGTTGGCGGTACTACCTGGTGATATAACGCCAGGATGCTGTAAACCGCTTCGGCTCCACCAGCTGCTCCAAGCATGTGTCCGGTCATCGACTTGGTCGAACTGACACAAAGCTTGTGAGCATGATCGCCAAAGGCTCGCTTCACAGCCATAGTCTCAGCCACATCACCCGCAGGTGTGGAGGTACCATGGGCATTGATGTAGTCCACATCCTCTTTATTGAGTCCACCATCTTTAAGCGCCAATTCCATACACTTGGCAGCACCGGAGCCGTCAACCGATGGAGCCGTCATATGGTAGGCATCTGAATTCATGCCCACACCGACCAATTCAGCATAGATCTTTGCACCCCGGGCTTTGGCTTGCTCGTACTCTTCCAGTACCACGACACCGGCACCGTCACTGAGCACGAAACCGTCACGATCTTTGTCCCAAGGCCTGCTCGCGCCTTGAGGATCATCATTGCGGCGTGAAAGCGCCCTGGCAGCCGCGAAACCGCCCAGACCGACTGGCGAGGTTGCCATCTCGGCACCACCGGCAATCATGACGTCGGTGCGGCCATGGCGAATCATCATCGCCGCTTCTCCGATACTGTGAGCACCACTGCTACAGGCAGAGACGATGGAATAGTTGGGACCCTTCATGCCATACATGATGGAGAGATTTCCGGACACCATGTTGATAATGCTTGAAGGGACAAAAAAAGGTGAGATCTTCCGAGGTCCACCATCAAGGTAGGACTGGTAGCTGTTCTCGATTCCGGTAATACCACCAATACCCGAGCCAATCAGAACGCCAATACGGTCCGCGTTCTCTTCGGTGACTTCAATACCTGAGTCTTTGATCGCCTGTATCCCGGCAGCGACGCCATAATGGATAAACTTGTCCATCTTTTTGGCTTCTTTCTTGGATACATAGTCGGTGATCTCGAAATCGTAGATTGGCCCACCGAACTGGGTAGTGAAAGGCTCAACATCGAAATGGGTGATGGGTTGGATACCGCTTTTGCCAGCCACAATATTTTCCCACGAAGAGGGAATATCCAAGCCCACCGGTGCAACCGTGCCCAGTCCAGTAACAACAACCCTTCTTGCAGTCATGTGAGACTACCCCCCATATTCAGTGGTATGGCAGAAAAGCAAAAAGGCCGCGCCCCAGTTCAAGGGGCATCGCGGCCTGTTATAAAAAGTCTCTTGCTGAATCAGCTGTGTGCGTTGATGTAATCTACAGCCAACTGCACAGTCGTGATTTTCTCAGCCTCTTCATCGGGAATCTCGGTTTCGAATTCCTCTTCGAGGGCCATTACCAGTTCCACCGTGTCGAGAGAGTCAGCGCCAAGATCATCGACGAAGGAAGCTTCGAGAGTCACTTCTTCATCTTTAACGCCCAGTTGTTCTACGACAATTTTACGAACTCGTTCTACGACATCGCTCATGTTATTAATTTCCTCTGGATTAACCGACGGCCTCGAATAGGACCGATGCGGTATTGTAGTAACAAAAAACTTTTGAGAAAAGCGTAATCCTCAGATGAATCTTACGCAGCAAAAATCAATATTAAATATTATATAACAATAACTTATTGTTAATTCTTAATGTAATGACACATATTGGCGCTTATGGAATTTATATCATCCCATGTACATTCCGCCGTTCACATGCAGTGTCTCACCCGTGATATAGCGTCCTGATTCACTCGCCAGAAAGAGTACGGTATTGGCAATATCCTCTGGCTGTCCCAGCTTTTGCAGAGGAATATTCTCCTCAAGCGCCTTGCGCTGAGCTTCAGGTAATGACTTGGTCATATCGGTTTCGATGAAACCCGGCGCCACGGAATTAACCGTTATACCTCTGGAACCAACTTCTCTTGCCATTGATCGGGTAAATCCGTGGATACCCGCCTTTGCTGCGGCGTAATTCGTCTGACCCGCGTTACCCATAGCACCGACAACCGATGAGATGTTAATCACTCTGCCCTTGCGTGCTTTCATCATACCGCGCAGAACGGCTTTGCTGAGGCGGAAGACTGAGGTCAGGTTTGTATTGATGATACTTTCCCACTCGTCATCTTTCATACGCATGAGCAGGTTGTCACGGGTGATGCCCGCATTATTCACCAGGATTGTCGGATTTCCGTACGCGTCAGAAATGGCTTTCATCAGGGCATCTACCGAATCCTGTTCGGAGACATTGAGCACCATGCCTATGCCTTTCTGCCCCGCTGCTTGCATACGTTCGCTGATAGCGTCGGCGCCCTTCTCTGAAGTGGCCGTGCCAATAACTGTGGCGCCGGCTTCGGCAAGTTTATCTGCAATGGCCGCACCGATACCGCGGCTGGCACCAGTGACGAGTGCAACTTCGTTTTCCAGACTCATTCGATTGTCTCCAGTGCGTTCTTCAATGTGTCAGGGTCGAATATTGCGACACCTTTGAGATTGCGATCGATACGCTTGGTCAAACCGGCCAAAACTTTACCGGGACCCGCTTCGAGCAGAGTGGTTGTACCTGATGCCGCCATTTTCCCAACAGTCTCAACCCAACGTACAGGACTGTAGAGCTGTGCTGCGAGCATCTGGCGGATGGTGTCGGCATCGTCGGCAGCCTCAACGCTGACATTGTGCAAAACCGGAATTGTCGTTGATGAGACATCGATCGTAGCCAGCATGTCTGCCAGCCGTTCGGCAGCAGGTTTCATCAATGCACAATGGGAGGGCACACTGACAGGCAGAGGCAGTGCTCGCTTGGCACCAGCGTCTTTCGCCAATCCACAGGCACGATCGACGGCAGCTTTATTGCCAGCAATCACGACCTGGCCCGGGGAATTAAAATTGACGGCCTCGACCACTTCACCCTCAGCCGCTGCGGAACAAACTTCACGAATCTTGTCATCATCCAGCCCGAGAATCGCGGCCATGCCGCCTGTACCTTCCGGCACAGCTTCCTGCATGAAACGGCCGCGTTCCGCAACCAGCTTTATCGCATCACCAAAAGCGATGGCGCCGGCACAAACCAGTGCCGTGTACTCGCCAAGACTGTGGCCGGCCATCTGTTGGGGCACGGCACCTCCCTGAGACTGCCAAACACGCCAAACGGCGACACCGGCCGCCAACATGGCAGGCTGTGTCTTGGTGGTCTGATTCAAGGCTTCTGCCGGGCCGTTCTGAACCAGTTCCCACAGATCATAGCCAAGGGCTTCGGAGGCCTCTGAAAAAGTCTCGGTAACACTTGGATACGACTCAGACAACGCCCCCAACATACCAACTGATTGAGAGCCCTGGCCTGGAAAAACAATAGAGAAAGTGGAATCACTCATGAGAATTAATGCGTCGAATTAAAATTTCGCCAACACGGAGCCCCAGGTGAAACCACCACCGAAGGCCTCCATGAGAAGGGTTTCACCCCGCTGAATACGTCCATCCCTGACTGCCACATCGAGAGCCAGAGGTACAGAGGCGGCAGAGGTATTGCCATGCTCGTGTACGGTAACCACAACGCGATCCATAGGGGTCTGTAATTTTTTCGCCGTGGCATTGATGATACGAATGTTGGCCTGATGTGGGATCAGCCAATCGATGTCGGATTTCTTCATATCATTGGCCGCCAATGTCTCATCGACAATCCGACCCAGCGTGGTGACCGCCATCTTGAAGACTTCATTGCCCCGCATCTCCATGTAGGCGTTACCCTCTTGCAGTTGCGAATAACCCCGGGAAATACCCCCCGGTACGCGTAGAAGCTGCTCAAAGGCCCCATCGGCATGCAGATGGGTGGAGATAATGCCAGGCTCATCACTGGCTTCGATCACTACAGCACCCGCTCCGTCACCGAACAGGACACAGGTATTACGATCGGTCCAATCGATAATCCTGGATACAGTCTCGGCGCCGACGACTAAAGCCTTGGTTGCCGAACCGGATTTAATAAATTGATCAGCCACACTGAGTGCATAGACAAATCCAGTACAGACCGCCTGCACATCAAAAGCCGCCGGTCCGTGGATACCCAGACGAGCCTGCAGTAGGCAAGCTGTGCTAGGAAAAACTTGATCGGCAGTCGTCGTCGCCACAACGATCAAATCGATATCCTGTGGAGAAAGCCCTGCCATATCCAGTGCGTTACGAGCAGCCTGCTCAGCCAGATCGCAGGTATATTCATCTTCGCGGGCAATATGACGCTTATGAATGCCGGTTCTCTCGACGATCCACTGCTCTGTGGTGTCAACGATCTTCTCAAGATCCTTGTTGGTCACGACATTGTCGGGAAGATATCCACCCGTGCCGGTAATCCTGGAATAGATCACGCGATCTTCCTCTTTTCCATATGCGTTTTCACCTGTTCAGCGATTCGGCCGGTTACATCGGCCAGTACCTCTTTCTTCGCGATGGAAATTGCATTCATAAAAGCCAGTTCATCCGCCCCGCCATGACTCTTGATCACGATACCTCTAAGCCCCAGCAGGCTGGCACCATTGTAGCGTCGTGGATCAATTCTGCGGCGCAGGCCATGCAGCACAGGCAGCGCAATCAGTCCCGCCAGCTTGGTCAGGATATTTTTCTGGAATCCCTGCTTCATGAAGTGGCTGATCATTTTTGCCACCCCTTCACTGCTTTTGAGTGCAATGTTACCGACAAAGCCATCGGAGACGATGACATCTGTACCGCCCTTGTAGATGTCATCACCTTCGACATATCCCACATAATTCAGTGAGGTACTGGCTAGCAGTTCGTGCGCACCTTTGACCTGCTCGTTGCCCTTTATCTCTTCCTGACCGATATTCAGCAGACCTATGCGCGGATTGGCGATCTCAGCCACTGCTGATACCTGCTCACTCCCCATCACGGCAAACTGAAACAGATGATCCGCCGTACAGTCCACGTTGGCACCCAGGTCCAGCATGTAAGTCTGCCCCTCAATAGATGGCAGTGCAGTGATAATCGCCGGGCGATCGATATTAGGTAACATCTTGAGGACGAATCGGGAAGTGGCCATCAGTGCACCGGTATTGCCTGCACTGACACAGGCATCAGCCTCGCCACTCTTGACCAAATTGATGGCCACACGCATGGAGGAGTCTTTTTTACCCCGCAGGGCCTTGGAGGGCAACTCATCCATCTCCACCGTTTCGGATGCATGCTGGATAGTAAGACGATCGCCAAAGGAATGATTGCCAAGTCTCTGCTGAAGGACTTCCTGGCGCCCAACCAAGATCAGGCGGCTCTCCTTGTCCCGTGAGAGATACTTGAGCGCAGCGGGCACAATCACTTCAGCCCCGAAATCGCCACCCATAGCATCTAACGAGATTGTGACTGGCTTGCTCATTCGCTACAGAAAATACCCAGATGTAAAGAACCCGGCAGAGGGACTGGCCCAGTGCACGGGTTCATAACTCACCAAAGATAGGGAGATCGAGAAATTACTCGCCCTTGGCGTCGACAACCTTGCGGCCCTTGTAAAAGCCATCAGCGGTCACATGATGACGCAGATGCACCTCACCAGAGGTGGAATCGATGGACAGGGTTTCACCCTGAAGTGCGTCATGAGAACGACGCATGCCGCGTCGTGAAGGGGTCTTTTTACTTTTTTGAACAGCCATGGCTGATCTCCTGAATCTAAGTCTAAAAAAATCTACTACTTTTCACGTTTCAGTTCAGATAGAACTGCAAACGGGTTTTCTCCAATCAGCGCTTCCTGCACCACTGGCTTCTCATCAGCCATCTCAGTCAACGGCTTCTGACATACATCTGGTTCATGCATCGCAACCTGCGGCAGCATTAACAGCAACTCATCCTCGATCAAATCCATGAATTGAACCTGTCCATCTTCCACCATGCACGGATCAAGTTCCTCAGACAGTTGTGCCGCCTGATCGTACCCCTCGACAAATGCTATGGCCATTTCAGTCTCGACAGGCAGCTCTACCGCCTTCAGACACCGCTGGCACTCAAGTACCAGAACAGCACTGATCACTCCTGTGAGGGTGGCTCGCCGCTGCAGGTCCCTCTGAAAGTGCAGGTCGAAAGCAACTTCTCCCGCACGATCCAACAGGCAGGCACTTAGCCTGGGCAGAGAATCCAAAGGAGTCTGTCCACTGATCTCTTTACCAAGATCTGCAAAACGCCAGGGATCCAGGCGATCGGGCATGCGCTGCGACATAAGCGGGCAATAATATTACGGGAGGGACTCCCGTGTCAAAACAACACGGGAGTCCTTGGGACTAATTGTATCAACCGCCGACGAGAGCCAACAGCACACCTGCGGCAACGGCAGAACCGATGACACCGGCCACATTGGGTCCCATGGCATGCATCAGCAGAAAGTTGTGGTGATTGGTTTCCAAACCGACCTTATTCACCACACGTGCGGCCATGGGCACGGCCGAGACGCCGGCGGCACCGATCAGCGGATTGACCTTGCCACCTGACACCCGGTGCATCACCTTGCCCATGAGGAGGCCTGCCGCGGTACCGATACAGAAGGCGAACGCGCCCAAAGCAAGTATACCCAATGTATCAATAGTCAGGAATTTATCCGCCGAGAGTTTGGACCCCACGGCAAGACCGAGAAAAATCGTCACAATATTGATGATCTCGTTCTGTGCCGCATGGCTCAAGCGCTCGACCACGCCACATTCCCGAAGTAGATTTCCGAATGTCAGCATACCAATCAGCGGTGCTGCCGAGGGAAGAAAGATAAGACAGAGGAGCAACACAGCAAACGGAAACAGGATCTTCTCCAGTTTGTTCACGTGCCGCATCTGCTGCATGACCACGTTTCTTTCCTTTTCCGTCGTCAACAAACGCATGATTGGCGGCTGAATAATCGGTACAAGCGCCATATACGAATAAGCCGCCACTGCAATCGCACCCAATAGATCAGGTGAGAGTCTTGACGCCAGAAAGATTGCCGTGGGGCCATCCGCCCCACCGATAATCGCAATAGCAGAGGCATCAGCCAGTGTGAAATCAAAACCAGGAATGAAGTTCAGCGCCAAGGCACCCAGCAGGGTCACAAATATGCCGAACTGAGCAGCTGCGCCTAGGAATAGTGTCGAGGGCCTGGCGATCAATGCACCGAAATCGGTTAATGCCCCAACGCCCATGAAGATGAGCAACGGGAAGACACCCGTCTCTATCCCCACTTGATAAATATAACCCAACAATCCTTCACTGCCGCCGATGCCTGCCAATGGGATGTTGCTGAGAATGGCGCCAAAACCGATGGGGACCAGCAATAGCGGCTCAAATTTCTTCATCACCGCCAAGTAGATAAGAAGGCAGCCGACACCCATCATGAGTGTCTGCCCCCAAGTAAGATTGGCTATCCCGGTGGACTGCCAAAGTGCATCTACGCCTATCTCAACCATATCAGGATAGACTCAGCAGAGGCGTACCGACCTGCACTGCATCGCCTTCCTTGACCAGGATTTGGGCAACAGTGCCTGAAGAGGAGGCTCGAACCTCGGTCTCCATTTTCATGGCCTCCAGCACCATAACCACATCCCCTGTATTCACACTCTGTCCTGCAGCCACTTTGATGCTGTGTATGTTACCTGACAGCGGTGCGGTGATATTTGCACCCCCACTCGATGCTGGAGCAGGCGTGGGTGCAGCAGCCGGCGCCACTTCAGTGACAGCCCCGGCAGGTGAGACCTTGACGTTGTAGGTTACACCGTTGACTTCCACCTGATAGGCTTCGGGGCCACCGGCGGCGGGAGCCGCAGGAGCAGCTGCTGCAACAGGTGCAGGCTCACTGCCCGGAGCAGGCTCGAAGGCATCCGGGTTGTTCCGATTCTTGAGGAACTTCAACCCGACCTGTGGGAAGAGCGCATAGATCAGCACATCATCCACTTCCGCATCGGCAACGTCGATATTGTGCTCTTTGGCCAGCTCATTAAATTCAGTGGTGAGCTTATCCATCTCATCGTCCAGCAGGTCTGCCGGGCGACAAGTCACCGGTTCTTTATCATCTCCGAGCACCCGTGCCTGTAACTCGGCATTAACCGGTGCCGGTGTCGCACCATATTCGCCTTTGAGAACACCTTCCGTCTCTTTGGCGATGGTCTTATAGCGCTCCCCCATGAGAACATTGATGACAGCCTGCGTACCCACGATCTGTGAAGTGGGCGTCACCAGGGGAATATAACCAAGATCCTTTCTTACACGCGGGATCTCTTCCAGCACATCATCAAGTTTGTCCGTTGCGCCCTGCTCGCGCAGTTGATTTTCCATATTGGTCAGCATGCCGCCTGGCACCTGGGCGACCAGTATGCGGGAATCGACACCTCTGAGAGAACCTTCAAACTTGGCGTACTTCTTACGTACTTCACGAAAGTAGGCGGCGATCTCTTCCAGTAGCTCAAGATTGAGCCCCGTATCGCGATCGTTCTCCTGCAAAATCGCCACGACCGACTCCGTCGCTGAGTGACCATAGGTCATACTCATGGAGGAGATGGAGGTATCGAGCATATCGATGCCCGCCTCGGCAGCCTTGATATTGGTAGTCGTGCTCATGCCGGTTGTGGCATGGGACTGCATGGCAATGGGGATGGAGACATTCTCTTTCAGCTGTGTCACCAGATCAAAGGCGACATAGGGATTGAGCAGACCGGCCATATCCTTGATGCAGATAGATTGGCACCCCATATCCTCCAGTCGCCGGCCCATATCGAGCCAGTAATCCATATTGTGCACCGGACTCACGGTATAAGACATGGTGCCTTGGGCGTGCTTGTCCACATCCAGTGTTGCCTGGACGGCCGTCTCTAAATTGCGGAGATCGTTCATCGCATCAAAGATGCGAAAGACATCGACACCATTGGTGGCGGCACGCTCGACGAACTTTTTCACCACATCATCAGCATAGTGCCGATAACCCAAGATGTTCTGTCCCCTGAACAACATTTGCATCGGCGTGTTCGGCATCGCAGCCTTCAGTGTCCGAATGCGTTCCCATGGATCCTCTCCGAGAAAACGGATACAGGCATCAAATGTCGCGCCGCCCCAGGTCTCCAGAGACCAGAATCCAACCTTATCGAGTTTCTCGGCAATGGGCAGCATATCCTCAATTCGCATTCTGGTTGCAAAGAGAGATTGATGCGCATCGCGAAGGACAACATCTGTGATACCGAGTGGTTTGGTTTCGCTCATAAACTAGCCGCCGTTGTCTGTGAACAGCCTGTAACAGGTGTTAATTAAAAGAAGAAGAACTCCAACAGGTTAACTGTGGGTCGCGCGATACCGGGAAACTGCTGCCGAAATCACTGCTATCAAATCACCCCTTGTACCGGCCTGCCCTTGCAGGGCTGTCGAAGGATGATGGGATTGCGCCTCAGAACTCCCATGTCGCTCAGCCACAAAAATTGCCAACTTGGACATGCCTTTCATGGTAAAGACCAGCACCAGCAGGAACGTGAAAACGATCCCCATTCCAACTAGCATCAGGCTCACACCCGACATAAGCATATCTGTTATTGGCATCAGTTTATTTCATCTCGTAGTCGTTATTCGGCTCTTTCTACGTTGTCCAAACATTCGTTGTCAAGCATCAGTATTATTCAAAATCGAGGTTAACATATTGTTCTTAATGCAATATCCAGCCTTTATTTAGAATATCCATGGTAAGCATTAAACTACCCAATGATATACCAATAATGCCATGAAAATAGTCGGCATCGCTTTAAAGTGCAAATTCATCTGGTACCATGCCGCCCTTCACCACAAGGCTACCAAACTTTATGATGGCCACACGAAAGTATTTTGGAACCCTCAATGCCACAAACCCACCCTCCACTGATACTTGCATCAAGCTCTCCCTTTCGCAGAGAACTGCTCAGCCGCCTAGGCATGGAGTTCAGCAGTGTCTCCCCTGCTGTCGATGAGTCGGCTCTGGTTGACGAAACTGCAGAAATGCTGGTTTCCAGGCTGGCTGAGAGTAAAGCCAAAGCCGTTGCTGAATCTCATCCTAATGCACTGATCATCGGTTCTGATCAGGTCGCTACCATTGAAGGCCAAATACTGGGTAAACCCGGTAACCATGAGAAAGCCGTCGAGCAATTGATGCAGGCATCCGGTAAACGTGTCAGTTTCCTCACCGGTCTGTGTCTGCATCACAGCACCACTGGCAACACACAATTATGGTGTGAACCTTTTCATGTGGAGTTCCGAGAATTGACTCGCGATGAGATCGAGTACTACCTGCACCTGGAAAAACCCTATAACTGTGCCGGATCATTTAAGTCTGAAGGGCTGGGCATCTGTCTATTTCAGCGCATGGAGGGAGATGATCCCTCCTCGCTCATCGGCCTGCCTCTGATACGTCTGGTCAATATGCTTCGTAATGAAGGAGTCGGCGTACTCGGTCCATAAACTCAGAAGACCACATCCTCCACGTGCTTGGTATCCTCATCAATGGTATCCGCCTCATGGCTTTCACCCTGTTTGAGTCTTGAAAAGGCCTTGATGGTATCTCTGTCGACAGCCGCCAAACGATGATCGCTCCCCTCATAAGTGAGAATATTGGCAACTTGTACAACATCGACATAGTCGACAGGTGCGTCGCCTGGATCGCGGGCCAGATCTTCATGCTCAGCAGCTGCGGCAATTACAAGCGGATCGAATTTCCAGAGTTTGAGGATACTGCCGCCCAATTGAGTGTGTAGCTTTTCCAGAACCCGATCCAACACATCGGGTTTGCTGATTAGACTTTCGTATTTACAAGCCTTGGTCAGGAGAGGGATGTGACCGATGTCATGCACCAGTCCCGCCACAAGAGCCACATCGGCATCCAATCCAGGCTGGCTTTTTGCCAGCATAGCCGCCTGTGCACCGACTTTTACAGAGTGTGACCAGAGATGATCCATGCGCTTTTCAATTTCCTTGACGGAGGTTCTGAAGACCTCCTTCATGGAGACTGCGTAGACAGCATTTTTTACCCTCTGAAAGCCAATTCTTGTGATGGCGGGCTTAATGGTGGTGATTGTATTCAGTCCACGATAAAGGGGACTATTGGCATATCGTATCAAGCGGGCTGTGAGTGCCGCATCCCGTGAGATAACCTTTTGCAGATCAGATGAGGAACTGTCCACATCATTGATCACCAGCAGGGCCTCCAGGGCCAGTGCAGGCAGGGTGGGCAGGTAGATATTATTGGCGTGGAGATCCTCGCGAACAGATTCGACGAACTCCTTGACCGAAGCGTCTTCACTCGCTTTTTCCTGCTCTTTTTTTCCCTCTTCCAGGTCGGCAGGTGCGCCATCAGAAAGGTGAAATACTGATTTACTCATGAAAGTGGGTCGTGCTGTTCCAATTTTCTGTCCCGCAGCCTCTCAATTGTTGCTGCGCCTTGTTGAGGGCTTCCGATGCCGTTAGTTTAGCTCATGATGTCGACATGCCTCTAGCCCGGATATCTCAAATATTCATTATAAATAGGATCTAACCGCATGATTTGAATTGGAATCATCGAGAAAACATGAAAAGTGCGAAATGTTACCCGGCTGTTTTCAATATGCCATCTCAGTTTTTAAAACCCTCTCTTGCAGGTCGCTTAGCAAAACAAGCTGATGACCGGCATCTTTATAGATAAAAATATCTCGATCAATTAGTGATTGACCTCTCATTTCATCCCTATCATCAAAGCCAAATAAAACTGTATTTTCTCTTTATATACATATAGTTACAATTTTTTTGTTAACAAACAGTTCACTTTTAAATCTAAAGATATTCTATAAACTGTCGAATTAAAGAGCAGAAAACCTATATCCAAAGACCTTGAGAACAAAACGACTACCATGGCTGAGCAGGCAATAAACGTGTCATCCACAGACACAGATGAGAAACCGGTCATCCTGATCGCAGACGACTCTCGAGTTGTTCGTGTCTCATTAAAAAACATCCTGAAGAAAGACTGCCATCTCATTGAAGCGGAAGATGGTCAGCAAGCCTGGGAACTGTTACTCGAGCATCCCCATGTCCAGCTGATCTTCTCCGATCTCTCCATGCCTCGTTTGGATGGCCGTGGTCTGCTCAAGAAAATCAGGCAATCGGAGATTACCCGAGTCCGTAATCTGCCTTTTATCGTTGTTACAGGTAATGAAGAGAATAGTGATATCCGCAGGGAACTTCAGGAAAGCGGAGCCACTGAAATAGTAACAAAGCCTTTCGATCCCGCAAGCATCATCAGTTATACCAACACCCTTGCCTCGAAGCAGGAAAGCGAGAGCTACTTCATTCTGCCAGACGAGGATCATCAGACCGAATTGCTACCCGGCATCTCCAGCCAAAGCAACTTCATGGAAGTTGCCAGCAAGGAGCTTTCTTTTGCCATCCGCAATAAAAATGAGTTAGCCATTGCTCTGTTGAAAATCGACCGGTTCGATAGCATCAGCCATCATTACAGCGGCCCGGCAGTTGAGCATATCCTGCTGGCCACAGCGGAGATCATTCATCAGCATATCCATCCTGATGACACCATGGCCTATTTTGGAGAGGGGTTGTACGCAATTCTGCGCCCTGCTTCGAATGCCATTGGCACCCGCTACATCGGCCGTAGAATTATTGAGGACCTTGTAGCCAAACAGTTTTACCTTGGGGAGACCGATGACGCTGTAAGTGCAAGTATTGGCATCTCTGCGCCTCAGATCAAACACGGCACACGCCTCAGAGAGCTGCTGCTATTGGCGGAAGGACGCCTCAAAGCAGCCATGGACCTGGGTGGTAACCGTGTTATCGATAAGGGTAACGATACGCTTACACCTGTCTCTTTTGTACCTGACAGCTCACAAGATTCCGCAAACCAGAGCAGCCTCTTTACCCAACCCATAACGTCAGGTGCAATCAGCAGTCAACAAGCGGCCGAGGAAATAGCCTCCGCCCCATCAAATCAGCTTTCCTCTGAAGAGCTGGGTCAGCCAGGTGAAGCCGCTAAGCAAATTGCCGAACTGCAGAAACAAATGGAGCAGCTCTCACACGATAATAAGGATTTACAATCGCAAGTGGAGCGCTGGCGCAAGCAGTCTGCAGAGTCGGAACAGCTGCGACAGCGAGTCTTCGAGCTTGAAAGTGAACAGCAGCAGATGCAGCTAAAGCTGACTGATTTGCAAACCGACAATCATCAACTTCATCTGCAATCTGAGGCGACTGAACAAGAGAAGCAGCTACTCATCGAAAATGATGAAGAGCGCCTCGCCACGCTCAAGCAGGCTAATCAATTCTACGAAGAAGAGAACCTGCGACTTGAGGGTCAGCTCGATGCGCTTAACAATCGGGCACAAAAAGCGGAACTGGCCTACCGAAATGCCGAACAACTGAATACAAGCCTGAAGGACAACATCAGTCTGTTGAGAGGACAACTCGAGCAGATTCAACAACAGCTCTCAGAGGCACAGCATCAAGCTGTCAATTCCGCCCCAAAACCAGAACACCAAACCGAATCAGTGGATAGCAAGCAGGAGCCGGCAGATAGTCACATCTCCAGTTTGAATGAACCGACAGAGAGTGAACTGATCTTTAACGGGTTCCCCTCCACCACCGAAGGCACACCCAGAGAAAAAGCACCGGTGTTGCAGATATTCCCTGAAAAGGATCCAACTCCGGCACCCATGGCCAAACCGGTACCAGTTGAGCCAAAACAGCCCGAACCCCTGTCAATTCCAGCCTATAGAACAAACGATGAAAAGCTACCGAGAGAGCGACGCTCCCTCTCATCTTTTGCTATCGCCAGTCTTATCCTGCTTATTCTACTTGGCTTAGGTAGTAGCTATCTCTACCGCTATTTACAACAAACCCCCGAAGTCGTGGCGCAGAATTTAATCGAGGAGTCACAGACACCCGCTGAACAGAATACTCAGTCAGAAATAAAAGGCGATACAAACTTGGTGTCTAGCCAGACTGATACTGCCGCTTCCTCTTCGTCAACATCCGTGACACCGGATACTCAACCCTCACCAGTACCAACATCAGACATAATTTCAGAAGAAGCCAAACTCCAGGCAGAGCTGACACTGCGGCAAATGGCAGAAGAGGAATACAATCAGCAGTTACTGCAGATCAATGGCACAAGCCAACCGTCAAATATGCCAGAAGAAACTCAGCAGTATCAGTCAGAAGAAGCCGATTCCGAACAGCCGCTAAACCCAACTGTTAAGAACGAAACAAGCGAACAGGCTAGCGGCATCCATGCCTCCACTGCGCCTGTGGAGTAAGACACGACCAACTCCGCCGTGGACTATTATTCTTCTTGAGCGGGGCCTTGCATAAATATACTGGCATGCAGCGGCCAGCCAGACTCGTCAAGCACCAAAACAGTCCACTTTCCAGACACACCTGGATTCAAGGTCTTTTTTGAATAGACCCGCCAGCGCGGTCCACCCACTGCGAAATCAATCTGTCCCATAAACTGTCCCTCGAACTCCCAACGGTGGGTAACGCTTCTTCCTTCTAAATTCCTTAAATCAGTGAAGAAATAGATATCCCCCTGATATGCATCCAGGCTCACCACCTGATCGACCGGTTCACGATTGACAATGCCTGTGGTAAAAAGCGCACGCGCTGCATAAGCGTCCGGCACTGGAGACTCCTGCAGCTCTTGCGAGTGTGCCACACCAGTGAAAAATATTATTCCCAGGCTGAACAGCCTCGTCCACACTTTGCCTCTACCTGATTGAGAATATCTCATGCCTCTTACCCTATACTCTTTTGTCTTGATGTTTGTTGTTCTCATACGCCTACCCTTCACTTCCTGCCTGTTCTCTTTCATTCCCTATTATCGTCTGATGACTCTCAACCACTGCCAGAAATTAAGCAATCCCGCCAATGATGCAGAGAGATAGGTTAGCGATGCTGCCCGTAGAATTCTCTTTGCACCCAGATATTGCTGAGGCTCAAGATAGCCGGATTTCAGCAGCGGCAATGCCTTTTTAAAACTGGCGTCAAGCTCCACCGGCAAGGTGACCAACTGTACAACCACGTTCGTTCCCATGATGAGAAATGCTGCCAGCCCAGTAACCAAACCCGGTGCCGGTGCTCTTGTTGCAATTGTCAGCAGCGGCGCAGCAAACAGCAAAAAAGAACCCACTTTCTGTGCCAATTGTGCGAATACTGCCAAGCGGGTTCGCAAGCGAAACATGGGATCATCTGCCGCATCCTGTAAAGCATGTCCAACCTCATGGGCTGCTGTGGTTATTGCAGTTAATGAGCGGCTATTCAGTTTATCCTTCGTTAGGCGAACCACCTTTTTATCTGGATCATAGTGATCGCCTATCTCAGTGATTTCAACACCTACTGATTGAAGTGAAAAACGATCAAGGAGATGACGTGCCAGTTCTCCCCCATCGCCAGGAAAATTCTTCTCTTGCTGGCGATTGTATTTTCCCATGACCCACTGCACCCAGAGTTGGGGGCCCAGCAAGAGAATCATTATCAGCGCCAACAGCAGAAGATAGATCATCTTATCGGCTTGCTATCGACACCCTCACAGACCGCAGCGCCCCGACGCACAACCACTGGCACAAGCGGGTTCAGGGTTCGACAATGTCTTACTGTTAACCACTGCAGCCCCAGAAATCAGTTTTTTTACAGGCGTCTCTAAGGGGGTATCACCGGGATCAATACCGGCCAGATTGGCTAGCGCTTCCCAGGTCGTGATAGTTGTATCGATCTTATGGCTCACTTCGACCTTGCGGCCGTTCGCTTCACAATAATAATCATATGTGGGCACCAGGTATCTCCTCTCTCTTCACTTCTCTTAATTCTAACCTAATAGAAGACACCAATTCATGCAGAACACTTCCAGAATGAGCGCTTTTTGACCAGGCACGCAAAAGGGCCGCCATTTGAACAATAGCAGCCCTCCGCATGAACTCAGCCAGCAATTACACTCAGTATGTTACGACCCGGGGGAGATCCTTGGCGGATGCTACCCAGCTCTCTACTGCAGAAAGCGCGGGCATAGCCCTCACCAGTTTTTTCTGCTCGTTCACCTCTGCCATTTTGGCGTGAAGGTTTTCCGGTTTGCGTTGGGCCAGTTCAGGTACCGTATCAACACCCGCCGCTTCCAAAAGGTCAGAATATTGCTCGCCAATGCCCTTAACACGAAAGAGATCTGCCATATTCACCCAGCGGAGCACGAGTTTGCCGCTGATGCCTGTCGCATCTTCCACCTCTTTTCGTCCCTTTTTCGTAGCGCCTTTCTCCAACAGATTTTCCAGACTGCTTACCCCTGCAGCTTGAAGTTTTGCTGCGAAGGTTTCTCCGATGCCTTCGATTTCTACTAATTTCGTCATTGTCCCCTACTCTTATTGGTTATCGTCCGTATTGGACAGTTCCGAGTCTAGTGGGAGGATAGCCGAACGGCAAACAGAAGAAGCTAAAAGATTTGTAAACTCTTAACTCACCTCATAGCAGGATGCATCTCCAGCAGGTTTGGCAATCGAAAGAAAATCAATCTTCGAATCCCAGCTTATGACTGGAGGAATCGACTAAGTCATTGTCAGAAAGAGAAATAGTTTGTTTCTTTCACACAATTTGTATTAACCGGCCCTAGGCAGGCGCAGCAATTCAACGATATGAGGCCATGTAGAAAACCAGACTAGAATGAGGCATCTATCACCTGGCTCACCAGGTTTCTTCTTCGTCGCTCGATCTGTCGCCGTTCGGGTGAATTACCCTTGGTTTCATCGAAGAGGAGTTTGCGGGGGTCTCGCCGTGTAAACCGCTTACAATAAGGGTGTGCTTCAAGACGTCTTCCATCGAGGGTGGTCTGATTGATTTTATCGATCACACTTCGTATTTTATCCACCGGCTTGACCTGAATCAGCCCATGGTACTCAGTCATTCTGGTCCTTGTGTGGACTATCTTGAGGATTTTTGTTCCCGACACTCTGATGCGTCCAGTTATCGTGAAGGGAGACCACGATGATTTGAGTATTTTCTTAATGAATTTTTCGAGTTCTTTAGATCCCATCTCATCAGGAATCCCCTTAATAAAAACCCACATACCCCCCCCCAAGTTAAGCAGCTCAAGCAGTTCACCAAATCATATTATTTACATTAAATTATTTTTTTAACTTATTGTTTTTAATTATAATTAACATGCATAAACGGATTTTAAACACCTGTCAGTTGTAATGAATATATCAACCACTCAAGCGATAGTCACCTCATTGCTCAGATAGACATCCTGAATCGCATGGAGCAGTTCGATCCCTTCTTCCATCGGGCGCTGAAAGGCCTTGCGACCGGAAATCATGCCCATTCCACCGGCCCGCTTGTTGATCACCGCCGTTCGCACTGCCTGGGCCAAATCCCCTTCCCCGCTTGAGGCGCCGCCTGAATTGATTAATCCCGCACGTCCCATGTAGCAATTCACAACCTGATAACGGACCAGATCAATGGGATGTTCAGAGGTGAGCGCCGTGTACACTTTGTCGTGGGTTTTACCGAAGTTAACGGCCTGATAGCCTCCATTTCTCTCAGCCTGTTTCTGTTTCACGATGTCGGCTTCCAGCGTGGAAGCCAGATGGTTGGCCTGACCGGTTAGGTCTGCAGCCGTATGGTAGTCGGTACCATCCACTTTAAAAGCAGGATTTCTCAGATAGGCCCAAAGCACGGTTGCCATACCCAGTTCATGGGCGTGTTGGAAAGCCTCGGAAATCTCTTGTATCTGCCGACGGGATTCTTCCGAGCCAAAATAGATGGTTGCCCCAACGGCAATGGCGCCCATATCAAAAGCCTGATCAACAGAGGCAAAGAGTGTCTGATCGAATATGGCCGGGTGCGTCAGCATCTCGTTGTGGTTGATCTTCACCAGGAAGGGAATTTTATGTGCATAACGCCTTGCCACCGCACCCAGAACACCAAGCGTAGACGCCACGGCATTACAGCCGCCCTCGATGGCAAGCTCAACAATATTTTTTGGATCGAAATAGATAGGATTGGGTGCAAATGAGGCACCCCCAGAATGCTCAACGCCTTGATCTACAGGCAGAATTGAGACATAGCCCGTAGCAGAAAGTCGTCCGCTGTTCATGAGTGACTGAATACTCCGCAGGACACCTGGCTTGAGGTCTTTATCGGCTACCACACGGTCAACATAGTCAGGTCCCGGCAGGTGGAGCATATCCTGGGTGATGGTCTTACAAGTATGTCCCAGCAGACTATCTGCCTCACCAGCTAACAACTGTTTAATGTCAGTCATCCGTTACCTCCCCTGAATAGATGATTGCAATATTCCGACACATATTCAGTATAGATTTAATCGTGGCCGATGCATGGCTGAGCGCATCCAGGGATATGAAAAACAACAACTGGCAGAGGAACATTCAGGCGGTTGAATGCTCATAAAACTGTAAACCGTACGGAAGATATCAATGCAAAATCCATTTCTGCCCAGTTTTGAACACTTACCATCGACCCTGCCTATATTCCCGCTGCAGGATGCACTGGTCATGCCTGGTGCACAATTGCCCCTGAATATCTTCGAACCCCGATATCTCAAAATGGTTCAGAATTCACTGGCGACCCACCATTTAATCGGCATGGTGCAACCGGCCAGCATTTTAAAAGATGAAACCGAAGATAAAGATAAGGTGCACTCAACCGGGGGTGCCGGACGGATAACCTTTTACAACGAAACCGATGATGGCCGAATCGAGATCATGTTAACGGGCGTCTGTCGTTTTGACATCAAACAGGAGCTACCTAGCAGGCACGGATATCGACTGGTGGAACCGGATTGGCATCGTTTCGCTGCCGACTATGAGTTTTCCGAATTAGATGAGTCCTCCAACAAACCCGCTTTTTTTGCAACGCTTGATAACTATTTACAGGCCAACAATCTTGAGATGAATCAGGATGTACTGAAGCAATTACCCTTTGCCCAAGTCTTGAATGTACTGACCACCCTTCTCCCCTTGCACCATTCAGACAAGCAAGCCATTATCGAGACCGTCACCTTCTCGGAGCGCTTCCTTTTGCTCTCCAGTACCATCGAGATGATGAGCAGCGCTGGGCAGTCCCACCTCCGGCACTGAACAGGAGAGCGACTCTATTTTACGGAAATCACCACGGAGAGGCTGTCAGCAGATTCCCATGTCAAAAGTGATCGATAGTCCATTCAATGCCGCCCCGTGGCTCAAGTCACCGCATCTACAGACCATCTGGCCCGCCCTGATGCGGGTTAAAAAAGATATTCAGGTCGAGTGGGAACGGGTTGAACTGAGGGATGGGGATTTCATCGATCTGGCCTGGCATCGTGCTAATGGCCCTCTGGTCATGTTAATCCATGGTCTGGAAGGATCGCTTCAATCTCACTACTCTGTGCCAATGCTGGAAGCCCTCAAACAGGCAGGCTTCAATACAGTTTTCATGCACCTTCGAGGTTGTGGAAGAGAACCGAACCGACTGAGTCGCAGCTATCACTCAGGTGCCACGGAGGACCTGGTAGAAGTACTCGAACACCTTGAACAGCGTGGAGAGAAACCCTCTGCCGCCATCGGTGTCTCTCTGGGCGGCAATCTTCTTCTCAAGCATTTGGGAGAGAGCGGCAGGAAATCCGGTCTGTCAGCAGCAGTTGCTGTTTCCGTACCTTTTCATCTGGATCAGACAGCTGAACACCTACAACAAGGCGCGGCGAGGATCTACCAGAAATACCTGTTAAACAAACTGATTGCCAGTTACCGAAGAAAATTTGCCAGCCGCCCCGCGCCCATTGATGTGAATATTTCCAGCATCGATTCGATCTATACCTTCGATGACCTGCTCACTGCTCCACTTAATGGATTTAAAGACGCAGATGATTACTATCAACGCTGTAGCTGTATCGGTTTTCTAAACACTATCGAGACACCAACATTAATCCTACAGGCAAAAGACGACCCCTTTATGCCGCCGGATGTCATCCCCAACCAAGCCCAATTGGGACCTGGTGTCACCCTTGAGCTGTCTCAACATGGTGGTCATGTAGGGTTCATCAACGGGAAATACCCCTGGCGACTGAATTACTGGCTGGAGTCACGCATCCCCAAGTTTATCCGACAACAACTGAATAAAGAGGGTCCCTGACCCTTTGTAACATTCTCCTCACCGGGCATGTCTGATAGGCTGGGCTTCTGACGGTCAAATGAGTAAACGGGCCCTGGAACCCGTTTGTGGTAAGAATGAAAAGCCCCCCTGGAAAAGAGCTAGATCGATTACTCGTTGACATTGCCTGTCTGGATTACAAACAGCTCCGTGCCTCACTGATTTCGACCACTGGCAGTCATTGCGAAGTCTGGCGGAGCAGTAAGCGTCATGAGCCACTGGACGGTGATGATCAAGGCGCCTCCTATACAGAATTTGTTATCAAATGGCCGCTGGCCCACTATTCTGAGTCGGAATCCCGTCTCCTCGCCAGACATTACCGGTTACTGAAAGAGACACTTGACGAGGTCATCCCAGACGCCCTCTTCGTTATTACCAATATCAACGGTATGAAGAGCGTCTTCGTACTCGCAAAAGCGGTGAATATCTGGTTCAACATCGCGAATCAGCAAAACGAAGAGGAAGCCGTCCGGTTACTGTGCACCAATCCCAAGTCACGCATCCAGCTGGCGAGATTCGTGAGAGCAGCCAATACCTGGCGGACTTCAGACAATCCCCGGATGATCGACCTTTTCGGCTTGGATAACCTGGTCATGGACACCAACCGGGAGATCCATTTTCTCGACAGCTTTTTCGTCTTTTTCTTCGAAGACATGTTCCATCTGATCGATAACAGTGAAAATGATAAGGAGCTAAAGGACAAGCTAGAGGTTTCAGTCAAACGACTGACCTACCTGGAACACCTGCTGGAACGGGTCAAGCAGCACTGCGAGGAGCGTAAGGAAAAAGAGGCTGAAGTCACCCCTTAAAGGCACCTGACGATTCGAGATAGGCAATCTCCTCGACACGACTCTCACGACCCAGTATGACATTGCGATGGGGAAATCTGCCAAATCGCCTGACGATATCACGATGGTGGCGAGCAAACTTCACATTATCAGTAAGCCCCGTCGCTTCATATAACGTCACTGAAAGATCCTGATCCTCAATCGACTCACTGTGCATTAATGGCATATAGAGAAAAGCCAACTGAGCCCCCTTAAGTACACTGTCGAAACCAGATGCAATCGCCTGCTTGGTAATCGCTACTGCTTGCTGCTCTGTCTTAAATGCAGCGGGTAGATCTCTGAACATGTTCAACGGGAATTGATCCAGTACGATCACCAGTGCCAAAGCACCAGCGGCTGAATCCTGCCAATCACTCATCTCACCATTCGAGGCAGATTCCCAAAGAGACTGAAATCGTAGCCGGATTTCACTATCCAACTCAGGAGTTGAATCAAACCAATGGGCTTTAACCTCCGGTGAAAACCAGAAATCAAGAACAACGTTGGGGGTCATTTCATAGGTCATGATGTGACTTAATCATTATCGCTGCGAAAAGTGCCGTACATTTATGATCCGTCCTAATTCCTCTTTCAGATTCCTGGTTAACTCATTCTAGAACCAGTTGGCCGGCCGCTCAACCAACTCAATTTGATACCCATCAGGATCTACAATAAAGGCGATCACTTCATCACCACCCTCCAGTGGCCCCGCCTCTCGTATCACTTTTCCTCCCATCACTGAGATATCCAGACAGGCTTGATGGCAATCTTCTACACCTATTGCGATATGCCCGTATGCGTTACCGAGCTCATACGTCGACACACCGTAATTGTATGTGAGTTCCAGCACGCAGGTCTCAGACTCCTCAGCATAGCCGAGGTAAGTGAGTGCGTAATTATCACTAGGCTGATCAAAGGTCCGCAGGATGCGCATGCCTAACACATGCGTATAAAAATCGACCGAACGGTCCATATCCCCTACACGAAGCATCGTGTGTAAAACTCTTGCTTTATCCATGTATCCCCCCCTATCCATTTTCATTATCTAGCCAAAGAGGAACACTTTACTTCTCCTCGATAATTACTCAGAAAAGTCCTTAAAGTGCCTCATCATCCGATGTATAAAAGCCCCGAACAAAAAAACGTGTAGCCCGGGGCTTTTTTAAGGTGGGCTATGAACAGATGTTCCCACTATAGCGGACGAGTCCCTTATTGCCTGCCAGATCCACGGCACCAAAACTTCTAAAGCTCCCCTTGTAACCCTCGAAAGAGCCAGCAGTTGTCGCTTCCTGAATATCGTAGGTAATCTCGATCATGTACTGATCCATTTTTCCAGCGACTTTTGACAAGATTGCCATGTCTTTTGTGTGCATATAACCACCATCAGCCGCAACAAAGTGGTGCTCCAGATCCATTTCCAGACCGGTTGCCGTTTCTCTTTGCGCAAAAATCACCCCAGATGCAACCGCAAAACTGCCGGTCAGTGGCGCCACAATCTTGGTTGTACCATCGGTCTGGGGAAGAAAATTACCCATTCCGATACCTCCGATAGTCATACAGCTTTTTTTACCGCCTTCATTCGCAGACACACTGCTACCTACAGCAGTCGCTGCAACAATCAAACCGAATATCATTTTTTTCAACATAGTTCTTACACCTGATAAATGTGTTTTCAGGATTAGCCTTGCGCGATGGCTGCGCCCAATTCCTCGTTGGTCATTGCCTGACCACCAAGATTCCAGGCCCCATTCACCGTATGAACGACATTCACATAGATATTCTCTCGGGGCTGTTTACCTTCCGATAGGTCATGAATAATGTCGGTGGCATCATTAAAGAATCCCTTTTGAATTTCTCTGCTATTAAATGCAAATGAGGGTACTTTCCATTCAACCCAGGCACCGAGAAATGACTCGCCGCCTGAAAAAGTGCTGTCTTTGGGAAGCATCTGGACATGTGCGGTTACATTGGGAGTCATCACCTTATTGCCACTGAGGCCGTGCCACTTCAGCATGGCCTCGGTAAGCCGGGTGATTGCAACTTTTTCAGAGCCAGCCGGCAGAACGCCTTCCGTGAGAGTGAGTGTTAATGGCATGTTGTTCTCCTTCTAATAGAGTCATATCAATAAAGATAACGACCGTTATCTCGCAGGACAAAAAACAACGGATACCAACCCGTTGCCATCATTGCGACGCTTAAATAACGTTCGTTATCTAAAAAGATAGATTACGATCGTTATCCTGTCAACTATAATATTTCTTGAAACATTTCATTCCGAGGTTCACATGAAATACGACCCAGACCAGAAACGAGAGATGCACAAAAAAATCCTTGAGGCTGTACACCGGGGATTTAGACGACAGGGATTCGATGGAGCCGGGATAGACGGGTTAGCTATGGACGCCGGCGTCACCTCGGGTGCCTTCTATAAACATTTCAAATCCAAGGCAGATGCTTTCCGTGAATCGGTTTCATTGGGGGTTATGGAGTTTCGGGATGCTGTAGAGATGTTTCAGAAAGAACACGGAGATGCCTGGCTGGATGAGTTCGCCAAATTTTACCTGGGTGAAAAGCGCTCTGCTGAGTTGGGTGACAGTTGTGGACTTCAGAGCCTCAGTCCTGAAGTTGCCCGCTCCGATCCATCGACCCGCTCAGTTTTTCAGTCAGAACTGCTGAAAGCAGCCAAATCATTTTCTGATGGACTCCCCCTCACGGAAAGTCAGAATGGTACAGACAGCACATGGGCAACAATTGCATTGCTGATTGGCGGCGTTACGCTGGCGAGAGCCGTTGAGGATCCAAAGCTTGCAGACGAGATTGCGAATGCAGTGAGCCACTCAGTCACGGGAGGGAATGAAATCGAGTAAGTGGCCGATATCGCCAAGCACACCCACAACCCTGTTCAGATGACGAAGGGTACGAAGTCCGAGCTTTACTGGAAACATATATATAGTACCAGCAGGATCTAGGGTGCAGGCGCTTGTGTATACCTCTTAGCCCGAACACCTATTTGCCAGTGCACATCAATCACGTTTATGCTCAATCATCAAAGACCAATTGGGCTAGATATTTAGCGAATCTCATGCTGCACCTCTTGCAATCTCTCAGCAAATGGATAGCCATCATTTCCCTTGCTGTTTTACTGATCACCCTTTTCAGCAAGGATGATCTACCGAGTCCGGCGGGTTATGACCTGGATCGTCTAACCGACCCCAAACAGGAGAAAACATTCCGATCTCCTTTCAGTGTTGAGGCAGGTGGCCAATCCTACAAAATCGATCCTGAATTTGCCTATCAGCTTGAAGGTGTCGTTGTCAGCTACCATGATGCGGATGCCTTCAGCGACATCTGGCACCATGACAAATGGAAGGATTTTCTCAACGTGAGAGATCTTTGTGTCATTTGGGGAGCCAATATCGATAGCGGTGTCTACCAGGATATGTCATTCAAGAATGACAGCTGGACCTGCTGGGCCTATTGGCCTGACGCTGAGACCGGTTCGCGTTTCAAAGGCGAGCAACTCTCCAATAACCACCTGCTGACCGACGATATGGAACTCAAGCGACTGTTAATGTCAGCAGAAACCGGCGACCACATTCGGCTGGAGGGTCTGCTGGCAAGATACGAGAACCCATCCAACGGCTTCCATCGGGGTACCAGCACGGTCCGGACAGATAGTGGCAACGGGGCCTGTGAAACCATCTATTTAGAGCGTTTCGAAATCGTACAGAAAGCCAATAACCGAATTCGCTCGCTCTACCATGCAGCCAAGTGGATACTGATCATTTCTCTCTGCCTGTTTACCCTCCTATTCTTCATCACGCCGGTGAAAAAACCACGGCTTTAATAACAAGCCAGAGACCTCACTCGAAAATCACACACTACTTTTGGGTCATTTCCCGGTGAGATCAGATAAAAAACCTGTCGGAAACATTGTTATGTCATGAATTTGTTATGAAAAACCATTGGCTTCCCTGGAATTGCCGAGTATGATGGCTGTGGCTAAGAAACAGACCCATAACCGCTTCCCCGTTTGAGCTTCCCTCTTGTTGAGAATCGGATTCCTTTGGTTTCCAGGCTAATTTACATGGACATGGTCCATGTGGTTTATCTGTTCAAAGTCTGTCTGGCAGGTTTGTAAATGGGACCGTCAGACTATTGAGCATCTCTCTATTTGCTAGGAATATATCGATGACGAAATTGTATGTTGGCAATCTGCCCTGGACTGCTACTGAAGAAGATATCCGCGAACTGTTCTCCGATGTTGGTGAAATTCAGTCCGCAAACCTGATTCTCGATCGTGAAACCCGCCGTTCTCGTGGTTTTGCATTTGTCGAGATGAGCCAGGCCGACGCAGAACGTGCCATCTCTCAGCTCAATGGCAAGGATTTTCAAGGCCGTGATCTGAGAATCAACGAAGCTCAGGAAAAACCTCGTCGTAGTGGCGGCGGTGGTGGCGGTGGTGGCGGTCGCTGGTAAGCACGCCCCCAAACTGTCAGTTCAGCGTCCACGCTTGATTTGACAGGTTGGTACCGGCAACTGGTCCTTTACCAGTTGCCGGTATCCAGAAATCTCTCCTTCTCCATGTCCTCATGGAGCCAATGGTGACAGACTGGAAGTTTGTCACTAGAGCAGTCTCTGTTTGCCAATAAACACATGACTCACTGACCCCCCTCTACCTGTTATGCATAGTGCTATTCATATATAGCTATAACTCGCACGTTGTAGGTACTCGGTCATGATCGTGGCATAACGGCGGTACACAAAAGGTCTCAGTTCAGACTTTCCAGCGCGGCAATACGCGCTTCCAGCGGTGGATGGCTGGCAAACATCTTCTGCACTTTGCCGGCACTGATGGCAAAGGCCGCCATCTCTTCCGGCATAGGCTCCGGCTCATGTGCCTGTTGCAGCCTTCTCAATGCGGCAATCATCTTTTGACGACCGGCCAGCTCCGCACCACCCCTGTCAGCACGGTATTCGCGCCAGCGGGAGAACCACATTACAATCGTCATAGCCAGTATGCCCAACACAAACTCAGCAATCATGGAGACAATAAAGAAGGCCGGGCCGTAGCCCCGCTCTGTCTTGAACACCACCCGATCAATGGTATGGCCAATGATGCGGGAGAGAAAAACCACAAAGGTATTCACCACACCCTGAATCAGCGAGAGGGTTACCATATCCCCATTCGCCACGTGACTCACCTCATGAGCAAGCACTGCCTCCACTTCATCTCGGCTCATCTGCTGAAGCAATCCGCTGCTGACTGCCACCAGGGCACTATTCTTATTCCAGCCCGTGGCAAAGGCGTTGGGAGAGCCGTGATTGAAGATCCCAACCTCCGGCATGCCTATACCGGCCTGCTTCGCCTGCATGGCAACCGTATCGACCAGCCATCGCTCCGAGGCGTTACCCGGCTGCTCGATGAGTTGGACCCCCATACTGCGCTTGGCCATCCATTTTGAAATAAACAGCGAAATCAGAGATCCACTGAAACCAATCACCGCCGAGTAGATCAGCAGCGTATTCAGATCGAGATCGACGCCATTTTGCATCAACAGGCCCTCGACACCGAGCAGCCTGAACGTAACGCTGATCAACATGACGATGGCGAGATTAGTACCCAAAAACAGTGCGATTCTAAACATTTTTTCTCTACTGCATGGAAAATTTGAATGGGATTAATATGGTGACAACATTGGCCTATTTCAAGTTCCCTGCCCAACGAACGCCAGACTCGCATGCAATCGTTGCCACATGCATGGGAGCACGGCGCGCTCGAACCAGATACCAATCCCAAAACCGTGTTTCACGTTACCTTAAACATAGGCACACATTGTAGATAAAGCTCAATAGGGACTTACTGGGACAGGAAGGATTCTATAGGATATTTCCTATAAAATGACAACGGCCAGTTTCACCATTCTCAGTAACAACCACTCCAGGTAAAATACACTTCATACTGATGTGATATACGACATTTTATAGCATCATCCATCTCGACCACTTTGTGATAGGCTCCGTCTGAGCTATTACCAGTAATACGGATACGGACTAATAGTGTCCTAGGCGCCAGGAGTAAGGCATGCGAACACAAATACAGTCATCGATAATATTCATTATTCTATTCGCTACTTCAGTGTATGCAGATGATATGAAGATGAAGCAGCAGGAGTTAGATGCTGCTTGTGAGGCAGCACGTCAAGAAAAACTGGCCCCATTGCGTGAAAAGTACATAGAAGAGTGTGTTGAGGAACAGGGGAAAGACCGAGAATACTGCACTCGATTTTATCGGGACTACGGGGAAAGATCAGGAGACAGGCCAGCATTCTTCTATGACCTGCCAGAGTGTGTGGAAGCTTGGGAATTCAAAAGGAATAGTCGATAAACATCAACCAAGATCATTAGAGTAAAATAGCTGTATGTCACCTACCAGTACAAGCAAGTCGTTCCATTTGATCGTTGGACGTGGCTGACGCCACACCCCTGTTGCATGCGTTAAGTGCGAGGAGGAACTAGCCAAATGGAGCCAATTGTCTACCAAGAAATGGCTGCTGACGAAGAAACCGCAGTCTGCAATTTGGTGGCAGACGTGTTCAATGAGTACGTTGCTCCAGACTACGACCAAGAAGGCATTGATGAGTTTTTCCGTTTTGCCGACCCTGATGCAATGAAAGAACGGATGCTGGGGGGTGGGTTTGTTTTGGTTGCAAAAAGAACTGGAAAACTGGTTGGAATGTTGGAGTTTTTCCCACCCGATTGCGTAGCGATGTTATTCGTTACCGTTCACCATCAGGGTATCGCAAAAGGACTATTAGCTCGGGCAATACGCAAAGCACAGGTGCGAAATCCCGGTTTGTCGAAGCTGATCGTTCATTCGTCCCCTTATGCAGAATCCATCTACGAGAAGATGGGATTCCGTAAGACAGGAGGTATACAGCATGAAAATGGAATTGACTTTTTTCCCATGGAACTAATATGTAAAACTTTGAACACGAACTGACAGATTGAAAATTTAGTTTCGATGTCACCTGACAGTAGCCGCTGCGACCCAGGTGAGAGCAGACATAAAAAGACTCAGATTAGATGCCCGCTATGCAACAAGGGAGATATTAAGTGACCTCTTGTATAGTTGGTATAAGCACTTCCGTACAACCATAAGCGGACTGTAAGTAGAATCTAATATTGATGCAATAACAGATATCTAAACACCCATAGCAAGAGCACAAGATACTAAGCTCTGTGTATTCGCACGATACTCGGTTATGGTGACAGTGTCCCTCATAAATGATTAGCAAGCAATGAATGCCTTTCTTCTCGTTTTACGGTGACTGAAAGGGTTAGTTTAGTTGGCGGTTTGCTCTGTAAGCACCCTAACAATTCAAGTCACAATAATGTGATTTTTTGGCAATGGATGTGTCTTAGCTTGCACCTGTATGGAGTTACTGGATGCTCGCAGCACCTTGCTGACAAAGGGAGAGGTCATACTGCGTACCATCGCGCTGTAATTGAGTTGAAAGCGGATCTCAGCGCCGACCTGTAGAAGGCGGTGGCTACAGTCAACGATTAGATGGTCACTGCTGGCACCGATGACATCAATGCCGGTAGGTGCCGAAAGACCTTCAGGGTCAACGTCCTGTTGCCCAACGGCCAAGATTGCCTGGGCGATGTTACCTCTATCAGCAGCTAGAGTTTTTTTGCCGAACGCGGTTTGGGCGACTTCGCCCCAGGGCTGCGATGGCTTGATCTTCGATTCGATCACTTCTGCGACAAGTGTTATGGCGTCTGTATGCAGGCCCTCAATTGGCTGGCGATGTAGCGGCTCACAACCGAGCAGAATGGATTCCCCTAGCCGCAGGTTGTTGATTCGCCCGGTGCTGGCACCGCTGAGAGCCCAGTTTAGATTGGCTGAATTACCACCAGACACGATTCTAAGAGTGACGCCGAACGCTTTCTCAATAGCGTCCGCTAGATTAGAAAGCTCTGCCATATTGTTGGCATCAGGCGACACGCCACAGTGACAGGCCAGATTGGCACCTATCCCATGTAAGTCGATGTACGGCATACTAATCACTGAGCCTGCTATGCGCTCAAGGTCTGCTGGCATAATCCCTTCGCGGAGATCACCGAGCTCGACCATCAGCACAATACCATGTCTTTTCCCGGCTGATTTAGCGGCTCTGGACAGTTTACGAATAACATCGAGTTCGCTGTTGAGACTCAAGTCAGCGTAGCGAACTACGCGGCGAGCATCGCTGATCATCGGCGATCGAATCAACATCATCGGTGCTTTAACACCTGCTCGATTCATAGCTTCGATATTTTCCATGCGAGAATCGCCAACCATGCTCACTCCCGCACTCAGTACTGCATTAGCGATCTCGGGCGAGCCGAGGCTCGCTTTCATTACCGCAGTAACCGAGATACCGCGGTCGACCAAGCGGTCAACCAATACGTGGGCATTGTGATGGATCTTGTCAAGATCGATCTCTAGTCGCGGCGCGCTCATAGTGCTCAAGCGGTGATCTTTTCTTCTAGTTCTGGGAAAGCCTTCAAAATCATCTCGACGAGGCGTTGGGGTGACTGGGTCAGAGGATCTGTGGCAGGTATACCCAGTTCACGCTCATAGGCTACTGCGGCGGAACTGACTTCGGCTTGAGTCATGTACTCATGATTGATCGTCAACCCAATGACCTTAGTCTCAGAAAAGGTCTGGATCAGATTAATCTCGGTGGCCGGTAGTGGCATCGTCATTTGATCGAAGTCACAACGATAAGCCCGGCCCGGTGCATGCTGAAGAATTACGCCGTCAGGGCAGCTACCACGGAGGATAAACGAGGTGGTAGAAAAAGCCGGATGACTAAGTGCACCCTGGCCTTCAATAAGAATCACATCTGGCTTCTCATTATGAAATGCTTCCATAATGGTAGCCTCCAGTTCCCCAGCGCAGAACTGAGAAGGAACGGCATCGAGCGCGATACCGTAGCGCGCGCCCTGAATCAAACCCGTTTGGCCGGTGCCGACCATTACCACGTTCATCCCACGATCCTCGAGGGCACTAGCCAGGATAGTCGCAGTGGTGCGCTTACCTATGGCGCAATCGGTACCCAACACCGCAATACGAGGGCAGGTCACCTCGGAGATGCGGCCGCTGAACATTCGCAGATCCTTCTTTTCCCGGGGCCGGCGAACATCGAGGATGGTCACGTTATGGTTGGTGGCGGCAGCGGCAAACTCGGGGTCGTCATTCAAAAACTCGTGTAAGCCATTGACAATGTTCATGCCGAGCTTCATGGCATCGATCAACAGAACGCGCTCAGCCGTCGACAGCATGCCGCTGGACGGAGCCATCCCAAAAATGAAAAAATCTGGCACATCCTCAACTCGTGATAGGGCGTCGGCTAGATCACGGCAGATGGGGATTAAATTCGGTTCACCGTCTAACACCATGCCGGCATCAAGGCCCGCTTTCTCGCTGTCGATGATCGACAAAATTGTGTACTTTTCAGAATATCGGACGAGACCATTCGCGGTCTTCCCGTCGATAGCACCAAAGTTCGCCTCACAATAAACGACGGCAGTGGTGAGATTTTTGTTCCTATTCCGTGATGGCGATATCACTGGAATAACGAAATCCTCGCTGGTGGTATTTTGGGCCTCGGCGAGTGGGACCTGTAGCGTGGCAACGGGCTGGGGGGTGGAAGCTAGAGTGGTAGGAAGGACGTTAGGATGTTGTTTATCAAATAATGGCTGTAAAGGTATAACGGGTGTAGGCGTGGAGAAGGATTGACCCTCTTCGGTCGGCGGTCCCTGCGGAGAATAGTAGCGGGTCTGCGTGAAAAGCGGCGGAATACCAGACATAAAAACACCTCGGGCTGACGTGGGCTCAGAGGGGCGGCTGGATCGGGCCGACTTGTTCAGTCGGATGTCAACAAGAGGTCCCCACTAAGCGGTGGGGTAGCTGGGCACTATAACATAACTGGGCGCCGAACTCTGGTATAGATCAGGAAGGAATCAGCAACAGCTACTTCACGCCCCGAAGCTCCTACATTTAACATTCATGGAAAAGCGGGAAAGTCCTGCGTTTTCACAGGATATTCCAGCTTATTTATCAATATGATATATGATGGGAGTATCGTTTTCTAATGTGTGAGATGTCAATATTATTGATGCAATTACAAGCATTAACGATGTAGTCCATAGCCAAATGCTATTTCTAATATATCCATACAAATGGCTTTTAAAGACAGTATTTTGTGTGTTTTATAATTGCAATATGTCCGCCTTGCACGGAAATAGCCTGCTTCTGGTTCTACCCCAATAATGCTCTCTAATGTCGTCTTATGGCCCAGACTGTGTGAAAACACGGTATCTATGTAAAAACTGGAAGTAATTCTCCTAAAAGGTCATCCCAGGCCGTCTAGCTTCATGGAAG
>JAHXIQ010000008.1 GCA_025655555.1 Candidatus Thiodiazotropha sp. (ex Myrtea sp. 'scaly one' KF741663) | reverse complement strand
CTGATTTTAGAATATTTATAGTACCTGTTTTTACTGTAATACATGGGCGCAAATGCATATTAGCATGCAATTTGCTTCCTAAGACCCATTGATATTATTGGTGGATACAACAATGACCAAGCAGTCTCTGACCAAGACAACTACTATATAATTGATGAGCTGGAGATTAACGATAGTTACATTGGTCCACCTGACGGCTTTTTGGAAAGTGATACACCTAACCCACCGCAATTGACTCAAAATAGTTATGTCGTTCTCAACCCGGCGTTAGTATCGGCTGGTGTCATAAGTCTTGCTGACAATAACGTGGTCACTGCGGGTGACCGGACGCTCAATCTCGATCTCTATGAGACCGGTTCTTTGTGGTCGAGCACCGGACCTGTTTTGTCACAGGGAATGGTAGTAACGGGTACCGGACCCTTTGAGATTGGAAGTAACATTGCAGCGACGGATATGCCTGTTCATGCCTCTATGCTAGGCACACAGTTCGTTATGCCACATTCTCGCTACAGCCATTGGTACTATTTGGTTTCGCCAAACGGTGATACGACGGCTCAGGTCACGGTGGGCGCTGTGCATCATCAGCTTAACCTTCCGCAAGGAGAGGTGGTAGAATTTAACGCGGGTGAGGTTCAAAACCTATCGGCAGTGATTACTTCTGCAAGCCCTATCCTTGTTATGCACAGAGGTGATCCCGCGAGTGCATCCTGGTATGCGGATGCGTCACCAGTACCACCTGCTGCTACGGAATTGTGGGGCTTTCGCTGCACGAGTGCAAACATAGGCGCCGTGGAGGATGACACCCATGTGACGGTGTATAGCAGTGACGGTCACCAGTCTAGCTACACGCTTCAGTCTGGTGATAAACAGGCTGTGACTATTGGTGACAACACAAGGCAAGCTCAAGGCAGCGCACTCCACTTGGTAGCCGATAAACCCATTGGCGCTGTACAGATTGCAGATGGTGATGGCGCTGATCAAACTGCCTTTTTCCCCACATCATTGCTGAACACTCGTTTTGGCCTGCCGCGTGATACGCAGTACATTGCCGTAGCCTGCCCTGGGGCTAACACCAGCGTTACTCTCTATAATGGCAACAGCCCACCAGAGACGAGCTCATGTAATGCTAATGGGAATTATCCCGGCAAGGCCTATTTTGGATCGCCTACCAACGGCACTCACATTCAGTACGGTGCCTACTTCGAAAGCGACAAACCAGTTTATGCGATCTATGAGGTATCTAGTAGTAATGATGAGCACAACATGCTTGGTGGTGGCACTTATGTAACCCCATTCTTCAGCGCCGACATGGAGGGCTCATCACCTGCCATCGATTGGATGGATGCGAGAACTGCGCAGTCCGGTGGTGGTGCCACGATCACATTCCCTCAAACTGGGAGCTCTCAAGTTGCCCAGTTCAATTATCGGGCTGGCAGCTCCAACGAAGTATGGCTAAGGCATAACTTTGGTGCCTATCCAGGCATCGATGAAGAACCGGTAAATGAGCTTTGGCTCAATTTTGAATACCAGATCAATAATACCTCGATCTACAATCCAAATACTGGTCAGGCCAGTAAGGTTCTATATTTTAACTGGAGCAGCCCAGACGATCGTACACGTACATCTCAGGTGGTGCTTGGAGCTATGGATAACGGTAATGGACACAGATTCAGGCTCAGCAAGGAGTTATTCGATAATAATGGCCACTGGATACCGGGCGGGGAGTGGCTGGGGGACTATGCACCAGAACCCATCCCAGAGAATGAAAAGCTCTACCTGCAGTTGCATATTCGAAATTCTACCGACGGTGCTGCGAACGGCCTTGTCCAGTTGTACAGCAATGGTGAATTGATTATTGAGCGCAGTGATGTGGTACTCAACCATAATCCAGGCCACTCGCCAAATCATCTGGTGCTGACACCACAAATCTCCCACACGCCTCCCGGCAGTGCGGAAGATGGCTATTCGCAGTATGACAATGTGTCAATCTACGACACTGACCCCGGCTTTTTCAGAGCGCCTTAGTGGTGTATTAAGGCCATAGCAGGCATGGCAGAGACAGTGACTGTAGATGAATTCACCGGCCACTTTCTGCTATGCCTGTCTATGAATAGGCATGTAAGTGAGAGTCTTCTGAATCTGTATCACAACGGACTTTACGGAGTGTTAGATGATGACCGCCATTGAAAATGCCGTGGATCGAGAATTGGATTTTCCTATCTGCAGGCTGTCAGCAGATAGGGGAGAAGATGCGCGAGGATGAGTCTCAGTAGTGACCGACTAGCCCATCTCACATTTTACGACAATCTCTAATTTATTGGGCGGACCGGTGTATTCTTTCTCTACTGAACGAAGAAGGTCGTAAAAAAGAGTGCATCCAGCCCCGCTTTCCCTGCCTGCTCTTCCATTAATTTATTGACCTGACTGAGGGCCTTTTTACGTAAAGCCTCCTTACCTGCGGGTGCCTTGATGCTCTGACCATCCTGCTCAGAGAGCAACAACAACAGTGTGTGACGAATTGCCGGGCCATGCAGTTTGAGGTCTTCCAGAAAGGCATCATCCTTGGTCATCAATTGGATATCACAGCGAATATATTTACCGCCACTGGCTAGATTGGCTACCAGTGAGGGCTTGATTTGGTAATAGCTGATCGTAGCAGGCGCCTGCGGCTCTTCCTCCTTTTCCTCGTCGGCTGCCGATAAAGGCTGTGCGGTGAATAGGAGTGCCATTAGGAGAAGAACTAGTACACGCTTATAGTTCACCTTGCCTTACCTCGTTTACTTTCAGGGCCTGCTGATAGCAGCCTCAGGTGGATTTACTGTTTTCTGCATACATATATTTACGGCATACTGCGGGAAATATTGAATGAGGCAGTGTACAGGATGAGTCTCGGACCGGTCATGCTCGATCTTGAGGGAACCACCCTCTTGCAGGAAGAAAAAGTGCTCCTGCAACACCCCGCTGTGGGCGGAGTGATCCTTTTTTCCCGCAACTACACCTCGCATGCGCAGTTGAGCTCGCTCTGCCAGGAGATACATGAGGTCAGAAATCCCCATCTTTTGATCGCTGTGGATCACGAGGGCGGACGGGTACAGCGATTCAGGGAGGGCTTTACCCATCTGCCGCCTGCAGCTTGGTATGGCGAGCAGTACGAGCGCCAGCCTAGTCGCGGCCTGAAACTGGCTGAGTTAGGCGGCTGGTTGATGGCTGCTGAACTGCGAACCTGTGGCGTTGATTTCAGCTTTGCGCCTGTACTCGATCTGGGTCACACCATCAGTCGGGTGATCGGAGACCGGGCCTTCGCTAAGGAACCGGACACCGTAGCCAGACTGGCGCATGCCTGGATGGTGGGTAGTCACACTGCCGGTATGGCGGTGGTGGGCAAGCATTTTCCCGGTCATGGGGGTGTGGCGGGTGACTCCCATACTGAATTGCCGGTAGATGTGAGACGTTTCGAGGACATTGAATTAGAAGACCTGCGTCCGTTTGGTCATATGATCCAAGCGGGAATGGAAGCTGTGATGCCGGCACATGTCATCTACCAGCGTATCGATAACCATCTGGCTGGGTTCTCGCATTTCTGGCTGCAAAAGATTCTACGTGGGCAGTTGGGATTTCAAGGCATCATTTTTAGTGATGATCTCAATATGGCTGCCGCCGATGCGGCGGGCAGCTATGCATCCCGAGCGGAGGCTGCACTGACAGCCGGTTGCGACATGGTGCTTGTTTGTAATAATCGCCCGGCCGCGCTTGAAGTGCTCGATCATCTCAAGGGGTATGATGATCCGGCAATGCACGTGCGCCTGGTGAGAATGCATGGCCGTAAACCGCTGAGTCTCCAAACACTTCACATGGATCCACGCTGGAAAGAGGCCGTGGACAAACTTGCACAAAACCCTGATGAAACCACACTCAGTCTCAATCTCGATTGAAGAAGTATGACTATGATCACGCCAAAAGAAGCCGCAGATACGCTTGCCAATGCGCAGGAGCTCTACTCAAGAGCTGAGGTTGAGCAAACGCTCGACCGGCTCGCCAACGAGATTACCGACAAACTGTCGGGAGAGGATCCCATTGTTCTATGCGTACTCAATGGTGCACTGATACCGACAGGACATCTATTGACGCGTCTGGATTTTCCTCTAAGGCAGGACTATGTCCATGCCACCCGGTATCGCGGAGAGATGTCCGGTGCCGATCTTGAGTGGATTGGACAGCCAAGCACCTCTCTAAAAGAAGAGGTCGTGCTGGTTATTGATGATATTCTGGACGAAGGCATTACCTTGGCTGCCATTGTCAAAGCCTGTCACGAGGCTGGCGCATCGGCGGTCTATAGCGCAGTGCTGGTGGAAAAAGTGCATGACAGAAGCAATGGCTACAAGGCTGATTTTGTGGGTTTAGAAGTAGAGGATCGCTATGTATTCGGCTTCGGCATGGACTACAAAGGTTATCTTCGAAACGTACCGGCGATTCTTGCCATCCCTGAAGATTAGTATTTTCCCTACTGCGTTAAGGTGAATTTAAGGGATTACCCGTGGGGGTGTCTTGAGAAAATTCTAATAGAATTAAGTACCTATTGCCATTTTTCCCCATATGGTCCAAGCTTACGCCGTAAGCGGGCTAATCAACCGGCGAAGACCGGATAGCCGTATGTTGTATCGCAATCCTTTCGCAAAGCGAATATACACGGATGCAAAGATGAATATTGGAGGGTGGTAGTGAGCGCAATAGAAAACCTAAAAGGCAGTCATACTGACATGTTGGATATGATCAGTGATCTTAGGGCAATGATGACCAAAGAGCAGTTGAGTATTCGACCAAACGCCATGACAACACACAAACTGATTTGTGATTTGGCTGATAAGATGAAGGAGCACATGACGGAACAGGACAGAGCCATATATCCTGACCTGCTGATACATCAGGATCCCAAGCTCAAATCCATGGCATGGGGATTTCTCAACGGTCAGAAACCGATGAGAAAACAGTTCGAGAGATACCATGCAAAGTGGTTGAAGAACTGTGATTTCAACTTCAGTGATGAATTCATCGCGGAAACCATGGAGGTCTTCGATATGATCGAAGATCGCATACAGCGTGAAGAATCGATCCTGATACCCACACTGGAAAGCACGGGTGTTTTGGCACGTGCCGTCTGAGATTTAGGTTAAATAACGATAGAAAAAGACGGGGGAAGCGTGAAAGCGCTTTCCCCGTTTCATTTGGGTCGCTTCTAGGAAGCACGCAGTTGATCAAGGGGGCTTGTCCTGTCCCCTCCATTTTCTAATCTACAAAATGTTGATCTAGTTAAAGCCGTCGGTGAGATGCCTATCCTGTAAGGCTATTCGAGGATCATATGGACGAGATCAATCTCTGGATTCTCATAACGACGGCATCACGGTAGAATTGGCTGACTCTTCACACCCAACAAAATTGAAAAACAATGTCAGAATTAGCCATTATCGGCGGCACGGGTCTGGATAAGATACCCAACCTCGAGATCGTTCATCGTGAGGTCTGCCACACACCCTTCGGCGAGCCCTCTGCGCCGCTGACCCATGGAAGACTCGGGGGAAAAGAGGTGGTCTTCCTGCCCCGGCATGGTCCAGCCCATAGTATCCCCCCCCATCGGGTAAATTACCGGGCAAATCTTTGGGCGCTCAAACATGTGGGTGTGGAAAACGTTATTGGTGTAGCCGCCGTAGGTGGAATCAAAAAAACCATGGGGCCTGGACTGATCGCAATCCCAGATCAGATCATCGACTATACCTTTGGTCGTGAGCACACTCTGTACGAGGCTGATCTTCCCCATGTCACCCATATTGATTTTACTCAGCCCTACTGTGAATCCCTTCGTCAACATTTGCTGGATGCTGGAGAGAGTAGTGGGGTCAAACCGATAGCGGGTGGGACCTATGGCGCCACCCAGGGTCCGCGGCTTGAGACGGCTGCCGAGGTCAATCGTATGGAACGTGACGGTTGTGATATCGTCGGTATGACCGGGATGCCAGAAGCCTCCCTGGCTCGTGAATTGAATCTCTGTTATGCCTCTTGTGCCGTGGTCGCCAACTGGGCCGCCGGGCGGGGCAGCGATCCGATCAGCATGAAGGAGATCGAAAAAAATCTGGTCCAGGGTATGGAGCAGGTGAAAACGCTGCTGATTACGCTTTTGGCGCTTAGAGCCTCATAGCAATTCTGGATAGAATGGGTGGATATTACACCGCCTCAATTTACTGCATCTTAGCGCATGATTGAAATAATAAATAAATTAATATCAATAAGATACTGCGCTTATTTAATTCTATTTATATCACTGCAAACAGAAGCGCAGACCGATCCATTCGAGATGGGTATGGCGTCATTGAAAGAGGGAGATTTTGCTGAGGCCTACTGTCTCTGGAGACCACTGGCGATGCGTGGACATACAGAGGCATCCTTCCATCTGGGGTGGCTGTACGCCAATGGAAATGGCCTGCGGGTTGATATCCCGAAAGCCATCTACTGGTGGGGCCAGGCAGCTAATAGAGGTCACAGCGATGCCATGTTTGCACTGGCTCTGGCCTATACCCAGGGTGAGGGTATTAAGCAGAATGATGATGAGGCCGTTCGCTGGTACTTCAAGGCAGCGAGGAATGGTCACGAGGATGCCCGTGAGATACTCAAGGATAAAATTCGTGCTAAATCAAAACAGATTAAACCTTACCTGGCCGATATTCTGAAGGAAAAATGGGTAGGTTTTGAGGTTGAAATCAGTGCCGCCGAGGCCAATCTGCGCTCAGGTCCGGGCATCGATAAGCCGCTGGCGGGTAAGACGCAGCAGGGTGAACGTTTCGTTGCCATACAACATGTTGGCAAGTGGCTCCAGGTTATCAGGCCTGATGACCTCCACTATGCTTGGATTGCGGACTGGCTAACAGACTTAAAGCATTAATTTGAGAGAGATATTACGAGAGAAGCATGGTTTCTGCTGTGCTAATATGTAGATTCATGACCTGCTTGTAGAATGGGGATTTAAGATGGCGGAAGATAAGAACGACACTGAAAAAACAGTGACTGCTGGGGCGGATGCCGAGACAAAAGAAGCTGCCGTAAAAAAGAAAACAGCCAAGAAAAAGGTGGCAAAGAAAAAGGTTGCCAAGAAAAAAGTGGCAAAGAAAAAGGCTGTTAGTAAGAAAGCCGCGGTGAGTAAAAAAGCACCGGTTGCGAAGCGTGCATCTGCAACTGAAGCTTCATCCGATCAGGGAAAACAGAGTACTGGAAGTCCTAAACCTGGCCAGACAGCAGCGGTTGGTGTGGCCGCTGCCACGTCATCCGGAGATGCTTCAAAGAAAACTGCAGAGGCGTCAACGGATCGCTCATCAGACGTCATCGTCCAGGCAAAATTCAAAAAAGAGGAATCTTCGGAGGAAAGTTCAATGTCAACAGGTTCAAAAAGCTCAGGCGGTTTCTGGGTCAAGGTAATTTTTTGGCTGCTCATCGTGGTGTTGGCCTTCATCTATATTCGTTCTCTGGCAAAGCACCCAAGTGGTGAAGAGACCGCTGCGACAAAAGAGGCGACCCATTCTATGCAAAGCGGTGCTGATTCTGCAGCAGCTGCAAAGACAGCCGTTACAGGAGAGGCCGCACCGACTTCCGTTGATCATGCTGAATCAGAGAAAGTTGTTTCTGCGGCAGAATCGGCTTCAGAGGAGGTTGCAGGCGATCAACCTGCAGCTAGTCAGGCGTCCGATACTGCAAGCGCTACAAGCGAGATGGCTGCTGCAGAGCCTGCGTCTTCTGCTGCTTCAGATGCCTCAGCACCGACGGCCTCTAGTGCCGAGGTAGAGGCTGCTTCAACGCAGGCTCCTAGAGGCGGTAGTGAATCACCAGCCGGTGGTGCTGCGACAGCAGAAGGTGGGGCAGCTGACCCTCACGCGGAATCTGTTGCTAAAATTCTTAAAGAGTTTGATGAGCTTCGTGAGGCGGCCGATGCCGAGATGGAAGCAATGCGCAATCTGATACAGGCTGAGAGGGAACTTCGTGATGCCATGATGGTGCCTCCACCTCCTCCTCAATCCTACCCGCGTACAAGGGCGCCAGGTTACAATCCATATAGGAATGCGCCTCAGTACTCACCGTATGGCAGACCCTGAAGAATCTTGGAAATAAAAAACGGGCACTTAGGTGCCCGTTTTTTATTGTCTCAATCTAAAGCGGCCAATCAGTCCAGATGGGCCAGTGCTGAATCGTAATCGGGTTCCTGTACAATCTCAGGTACCAGCTGCGTGTAAACCACTTTGTTATTCTCATCCACCACCACAACTGCTCTTGCAGTGATGCCAGCCAGTGGACCATCGGTAATCAGCACGCCATAATCCTTAGCAAAATTGCGGCTGTGCATCATGGAGAGAGAGTCGACATTTTCGATACCCTCTGCACTGCAGAAACGGCTCTGTGCAAAAGGGAGGTCAGCTGAAACAACCAGGGCAACAGCATTTGATTTACCGGCCATGGCTTCATTGAACTTCTTGGTAGAGGCAGCACAGACACCGGTATCGAGACTGGGCACGATGTTGAGCAGTTTCTTTTTGCCGGCATAGTCAGCCAGGCCGACATCAGAGAGGTCGCCTTTGGTGAGTGAGAAATCAGGTGCCTCAGCGCCAACTGCCGGCAGGTCGCCATTGGTGTTGATCGCATTGCCTTCTAGGGTAATTTGGGCCATTTTTTTATCCTATTGTTGGGGAGTGGAAAGTGTCTAAATCTCGCTTATTCTATAGTTACCTTTGCTTTCCTAAAACCTATAGTCACTATTTGAATACATCGTGTCTCTGCCAGTTTGTCGAGAGAGGATTCTAGGGTGTGGCATTGCCTCTCACTACAATCATTTTCTACGCACAGGATGCGGTTCTATCGCGCTAATTCCAATTCTAGGGTGAAAAATCAATTTTGATAACACGATTAAAAAACATATTAATTATCAACAGATAAAGGGATATATTTAATGTTGTATGGTTTATTAGGTCTGGCCTTATTCCGCCAACCATAGACGAGCCTTGAGCCCGAGCAAGGTTGTATACCCCACACTGACGAACTGGATATTGCCCTGAGTATCCAGCACATAGACAGTGGGAACTCCCTTGACGCCCCACGCATTGGCGATCCGGCTTTGTGGGTCTGAGATGACAGGGAAACCTAAACTTTGCGTTTGAAGGTATTTTGTCAATTCCCGTTCATCACCCGATTGCATGGCGACGGTTACCACGGAATGGTGCTTAGTCAGCTTATCGACGCTACTCGATGAAAGACCGCATACTGGGCACCAGCTGGCCCAGAAGTAGATCAATAGTGGCTGATCTCTTGGAGCTTCGAGAGAAAACGCCTCTCCTGTCATGAATCTTCCCGACAAAGGCGGAGCCTGACCCTCGATGGCGTCACGGGTCTGCCAAAGGTGGAGCAGATACAGGACCAAGAGTAAAACCAGGCCCTCAGCAAACCAGCGAAACAGTCGTTTTCTTCTAGCTGCCGGATTCTGAAGTGGTGCTGCCATGCAAGTGATTTTTTATGAGGATGAGTCGCTCTTTGCGATGAATGACGGGTTTATACTCCCCATTAAACCAGGCTGAAGAACGGCTGTATCGTTACAGTGTCTCCAATGTCAACACTGTCACAGGATGCGTCAAGCAGGATAAAGCAGTCACCCTTACTCATGGAAGATAAAATACCGGATCCCTGCTGACCCAGGCTGACCACACTAAACGTTCCCTCGGAAGTTTGGCTCATCTGACCCCGAATAAATTCAAAGCGACCTGGGCGTTTGTGTATTTTGCATTCGCTGCGTGCCTGCAGGGTAAAAGGGAGGTAGGATTTGCCGCTGGACAGGGTATGTAGCGCGGGTTGCACAAACTGATAGAAAGTAACCATCACCGCCACAGGGTTGCCCGGCAGGCCAAAAAATAGTGCATCCTGTAACCGGCCAAAGGTGAGGGGACGACCAGGTTTCATGGCGATTTTCCAGAATTGCATCTCACCCAGTTTTTGCAGGATTGATTTCGTGTAGTCCGCTTCGCCGACTGAAACACCACCGGAAGAGAGCACCACATCCGCTACCTTGGCAGCCTCGTTGAAAGCCTGGCTTAACGCTTCTGGGTCATCCTTCACCACACCCAGATCGATGACCTCTGCACCCGCCCGTTGCAACATGCCGAAGAGGGTATAGCGATTGCTGTCGTAAAGTTCTCCCTCCTTGAGCGGCTCGCCAACAGATCGCAGCTCGTCTCCAGTGGAGAAAAAAGCAACTTTGGGGCGTCGTCGCACACTAATTTCACCGAAACCCAATGATGCAAGCATGCCAAGATCAGCAGGAATCAGTTGTCTGCCGGCCTCCAACACAACGGTACCCAGTGCGATATCCTCACCGGCATGGCGTACATTCTGCCCGACACGGTGACCGTTACCGATGCGGATCTTGTCCTCTTCGATCGCCATCGTCTGCTCCTGCATCACCACTGTGTCGGTTCCTTCAGGCATCGGAGCGCCGGTCATGATGCGAACACACTCGCCCGATCTACACGTACCTTGAAATGAAGCACCCGCATAAGCGGTGCCGATGACATGAAGATTGATGAAATCGTCCGGCAGATCCGCTCCCGACATGGCGAATCCATCCATCGCGGAGTTGGTATGACCAGGGACATCCATCGGTGACACAATATTTTCGGCCAAGATGCGGTTGAGCCCATCACGTAGTGCGAGTCGCTCGATGGTTTCTATCGGTGTGACGCTCTGCAGAATTTTTTCTCTTGCAACGGCGACGGTCAGTGTCTCCGGTGCTTCAGGATCGGCGCAACTGGTGACCGTGTTTAGCACTTGGCGGGTCATGAGGCTTTTTTTCCTTCGAATTGGTGCAGGTAGTTCTGAATGAATCCCGCAACATCTTCCGGTTTATTCAGATTGAGTCGAGGCAGTTCCGCAGGCACATCAGAAAGTGTCGTGTCAGAAGCTATAGCGATGATATGGGGATCCTGACGGCAGAGTAGCGGCTTGCCCAGACTGATTCGGTAGAGCTCGATCTTGGGGAAATCTTCTCGTTTGAAACCTTCCACCAAGACTAAATCTACTCCATCTGGATCAAGCGCAGCGAGGGTTTCACGCAGAGTGGGTTCCGGGTGATCCTCGCCGAATTCTGTCACCAGCGCCATACGCCGCCGTGAGGCGACCAGTGTCTTAACTGCCCCTGCTTTACGCAGTTCGTAACTGTCTTTTCGTGGATGATCGATCTCGAATTGGTGGTGGGCATGTTTGATCATCACAATACGCAGACCCCTATCTGAAAGGATCGGCAGGAGTTTTTTCAACAACGTCGTCTTGCCAGTACCGCTGAAGGCACTAAAACCAATCAGCGGTAGTGGATAGTCGATCATGCGGCGTCACCCTTCTGCAGTTTGTCCCGCTCCTCGGGAGTGTTGACGTTGACAAAGGTCGAGGGAAGATCGGAGAAGTCCGCCAGTGCGACATGATGTTTTGCGTACCAGAGGTCAATCTTCCTGTCCCCAGCATCGAGATAAGTCCGCAGACTGTCTCGCAGGCGGATGGGAATTAGTGCGTAGACCGGTTGCATTCTTTCTCCGTCATGCACCACAGCAATATCGGCCTGGTCGCGCTCAAGCGCGGAGACCAGCCTTTCCACAAGATCGTCGGAGAGCATGGGTCCGTCGCAGGGAACAGTCACCATGTAGCTTGTCGTGACGACCTCCATGGCAGCCAGGAAACCGGCCAGGGGTCCCTGATAGTCCTCCATGGAATCGGCAATGACCGGGTAGTTGAACGATGTGTATTGATCCCGGTTCCGGTTGGCATTGATCACCACAGTAGCGACTTGGTCCAGGATGGCGGAGATGACATGTTCGATCAGCGGCTTGCCGTTCAGTTCGACCAACCCTTTGTCGAGCCCGCCCATGCGGCTGCCACGCCCGCCAGCGAGGATAACTGCGGTAATGTCTGATTTACGGCTCATGCGGAAGACCTCATCGGTGATCGAATTTTTGATTGTAGGGGCATAATCTTAAATGGTTCCGCCTCTATCAGGCGACCCTCATGCAGATGCAGGTAGCGATCGATCAGGGCGCTGAGATGAAGCGGGTCATGACTGGCAAGCACCAGCGACATACCCGCCTCCTTGAGAGAGGTGAGTAGTTGCAGCGTACGCCGACGGGATTCACGGTCAAGATTGGCAGTCGGTTCGTCCAGTAGCAGTATCCTCGGTTTTCTCAGCCAGGCCCTGGCCAGGGAGACTCTTTGACGTTCACCGCCTGAGAGGTTTTTCGCCGGTGTATCGAGCAGATGTTGCAGGCCTGCCCATGCCATTGCCTGCGTGATCTCTGCTTCCCGCTGTTGCCTTGACAGACGGCTCGGCAGGGCATAGGCAAGATTATAGCGGACTGACCCATCGAACATATAGGGGTGTTGATGCAGATAGAGCACCTCATCGAGCAGTCGTTGCCTGTTCTGCTTCCAGCTGCATGGACCTTCACCGTAATCGATCAGACATCGATCCGGTTTCTCCAGCCCTGAAAGAATCCTCAGTAAAGTCGTCTTGCCGGCACCGTTGGCGCCGCCCAGTTGCAGGCAGTGACCACGTAACAGGTCGAGCAGGATGTCGTGCAAGACTTGCCTGCGACCAAAACGCTTGTTCAGCGATGTTACCCTGAGAAGTGTTTGTGTTTTCATGTCACCGGCTGCCCCCGTCCCTGAAAATTCTGCAGCAGGGCGTTGAGGGTGAACGCCAGGACCAACAAGACGATACCCAGTGCAATGCCTTGAGCAAATTCTCCTTTACTGGTTTCCAAAGCGATAGCAGTGGGAATGTTGCGTGTGTAGTGGAGAATATTGCCACCCAACATCATCGATGCACCGACTTCTGCAATGATGCGGCCAAAAGCAGCCAGCAGGGCTGCCATCAAACCAAATCTTGCCTCATGCATGATTGTGAACAAAGCGCGTATGGGTCCAGCACCCAATGTGCGTGCAGTTTCCCAGGCTCTTTTGTCCACCGCTTGTAGCGCAGAGTGCCCCATGGCCGCCAGAATGGGAAATGAGAGTGCAATCTGTCCAAGCACCATGGCGGTTTGAGTAAACAGCAGTTTCCACTCTCCCATGGGTCCCTGACGTGACAAGAGGATGTAGAGTGTCAGGCCTACCACAACAGCCGGCACCGACAAGAGTGTACTGTTAATCGAGATCAACAGCCTTCTTCCTGGAAAGCGCATATAGGCCAGGACGAAGGCTGTGACAATTGCCGGTGGTGTTGCTACAAGAATGGCAAGTAAAGAGACACGAAAGGAGATACCGATAATCTCCCACAGTTCGGTATTACCACTGATCAGAAGCTGCAAGGCCGTAAGGGTTGCGTCGCTGAGAGTCTCCATCAGTCCACTTTGGTGAATGATGCAAATTCACCGGCGTCGGCAGATGGGGTAAAGAGCCGGTTATCGCCTATGCGGTAATCACCGATCATTTGTTGACCGTCAGGTGAAATAAACCATTTGATCAGTGCCATGGCACCTTGATGATTGGTGTCGGCGTGTCGTGCCGGATTCACTGCAATGATGCCATAGGGATTGTACAGCAGAGGGTCACGCTCATAACTGATCCGTAATGGGGATTTGGCTTGATAGGCCAGCCAGGTACCTCTATCCGTCAAGGTATAGGCTCCCATTTCAGCAGCGATCTGCAATACTTTACCCATACTCTGACCTGCTTCGCGGTACCAACTTCCCTCGGCTTTTGTATTCGCTTTACCCCAAAGATAAAGTTCTTTTTTGTGGGTGCCGGAGTCATCACCGCGAGAGACGAATATCGCATGGTGATTTGCTATCCCGGCAAGTGCCTCAACAACATTTTCAGCTTTTCGGATACCTGCAGGGTCGTGATTGGGTCCCACGATCACAAAGTCGTTGTACATGACGCCGAATCGCTTCTCACCAAAACCCTCGGCTACGAATTTATCTTCTGCCTGTCGTGCATGTACCAGTACCAGATCCACATCCCCATCTTTACCCATTCGAAGTGCCTTGCCCGTTCCCACTGCAATAACATGGACCTCATAGCCGGTTGATTCGGTAAATTTAGGTAGCAACGCAGCAAGCAAACCGGAATTATCTGTACTGGTAGTGGTTGCTAATCTGATTATGTTCTTGGGGTTATTGTCGGCATAAACTCCACTCACGAATGTAATAAAAGTAGTGAAAATCAGTGCTAATGAGTAAAAAGTCTTAATTTTCATTAAAGGTTTCCCTTTTATCTTTGAATGATCCATCTTTTCATCTGCAAGAGCGATGCCATCGTACTGCAGTCCCCACAAAGTGCACGAAGTAGAAAAGGTTTCCTATTTGTCTACTATGAATAAAGGCTGTCAGGAATGAAGCCTGGGTTTTGGAGGAGAAATGCTGCGACTCTCTGATGAGAGTGGGAGAAACATCCCCGCACTGGGACATATGTTCCAAGATGAGCTTCGGAGATAGAGACAAAATGACCCAATTCCCATGCTCAACACTTACCGTGTGATCGCATTAAATAAAAAATGAATGACTGGAATTGAATATGACAACGAATGTGCAAGAGTTGAAGCGGAGAGGAGAGGGACAGAATCTTCTCAGGCCAAGTGAGCAACCCGTACGAATGGCATCAGTGCTGGTTGTGGACGACGAGCCCGGTATACGGAATTTTCTGCAACGGGGGTTGGCGAAATATTTTGGTCTGGTGGAGGCCGCAGAAGATGTGGCTACTGCCGAAGACCTGCGGCAACGCTGCCATTTCGATTTGATCATTACAGATATCCGTCTACCGGGGGATATCGGTGGCGTCGAGTGGGTCAAGGCGCTTCGTGAGCAGGGTGGCAGCACAGGTGTAATATTCATGACCGCACACGCAGATCTGGAGACGGCAATTGCGGCACTGAGAGCGGGTGCTGAAGACTTCATCTTGAAGCCCTTCCGCATGGAGCAGATGATGGCTGCGGTTGAGAGTTATCTCGAACGGCAGAAGATTCAGCGTGAAAACTTCGTTCTGCGCCGGCAGGTTGACCAGATCTATGACAGTGCCGGTGTGGTCGGCAATTGCGATCTGATGCGTGATCTCTGCGATGTGATTAAAAGGGTGGCACCTATGCCATCGACTGTGTTACTGGAAGGTGAATCAGGCACCGGAAAAGAGTTGGCGGCAAGAGCTATCCATGAACTCAGCGGTAGGGGGGGGAGTTTTGTACCGGTCAACTGCGGCGCCATGACGGCGGAGCTGTTGGAGAGTGAGCTTTTTGGCCATGTCAAAGGTGCCTTCACTGGTGCACACCAGGCACGGGAAGGCCTCTTCACTTATGCAGAGGGTGGTACATTGTTTCTTGACGAAATTGGCGAGATGCCTCTACCTATGCAGGCACATCTTCTTCGCGCACTGGAGGAGAGGGCCATAAGACCCGTCGGTTCCAATCGTGAGATCCCCGTCGATGTGCGCATCATTGCGGCAACCAACAATCATCTTGTAGATGAGGTCAGTGACGGATCGTTCCGTGAGGACCTTTATTATCGGCTCAATGTACTTTCACTGCACATACCGGCTCTGCGGGAAAGACAGGAGGATATTCCTCTGTTGGCCAACCACTTCATCCGCCAGCTATCCAGCGAACTGGGAGTTGAAGGTCGAGAGTTGGGAGCGAACGAGATTTCACAACTGCTCAGTTACGATTGGCCTGGTAATGTGCGTGAATTGAAAAATGTTATCGAACGCTGTCTGTTGCTGAACAAACCCCCCAGTAGTTGTGTTGTCGGTCTTGCATATCACACCAAGGATGATGTATTGGAAGACGGCGAGAGCCTGCAACTTGATAAGGTGGAGAAGCAACATATCCTCAGAGTTTTGAATATGGAGGGAGGTAATAAATCAGCAGCGGCACGAATACTTGGTATTTCCCGCAAGACGTTGGAGCGTAAGGCACAGGCCTGGGGGCTTGACTAGGCTAGAGGATATGCAGACGCCGCGAAAAAGTTTTACCGAACTGATCAGGACATCCCTGCGCTATAAACTGCTGGCGCTGGTTTTGTTTCCCATACTGTTCATCATGCCGATCTTTCTTTTGTTTGCTGTCTTCTGGGGATCGAATTTCAGCTATGAGCAGTTACTGATTAAGGTCAATACCGACTTGGCAGTGGCGGATGATCATTTCCTCAGAATTCGTGAGGACTACCTCAATAGTTTGTCTCATTTGGCTGAGTCCCATAGCTTCTATACTGCTTTGGAGTCCATGAGCGATCGCGCTATCGAGATACAGTTACAGGCACAAAGAGAGATTGCTGGATTTTCCTATCTGCATCTGCTGGATAGAAAGGGCAATCACTACTTTAATTCTAACCTGCACGGTCATACCTCGCCTTCACTGTTAGCCGCCATGCAGGGTACACCTCGTGTCGGTATCGAGATCTTTTCCTCCGATGACTTGGAGGCGACATCACCCGGACTGGCAAAGCAGGTCAAACTCTCCCTCATCGACACCCGTCGGGCCAGGCCAACTGAGCGTAAGAGTGAGGAGCGGGGCATGATGATCCGCGCCATCTATCCGGTAAAGGATTCCCGTGGAGAACTCATTGCACTGCTTGATGGCGGTGTGCTGCTGAATGGTAACTTCGATTTTGTCGATACCATACGCGATCTGGTCTACGGTCCCGGCAGCCTACCCGAAGGAAGCATCGGTACAGTGACGGTGTTTCTCGATGATGTACGTATTACTACCAATGTTCCCAGGCGTCCGCAAGAGAGAGCGCTGGGTACCCGTGTATCAGATGTGGTGCGTACCCAGGTGTTGGATCATGGTGAAAAATGGATTGACCGCGCCTTCGTGGTCAATGACTGGTATATCTCCTCATACCAGCCGATACTCGATATCAACGGTGACCGGGTCGGCATGCTCTACGCCGGTTTTCTCGAGGCCCCTTTTCGTAATGAACTGTGGCAGGCCTTGGGTGTATTGATTCTCTTTTTTCTTGGATTGATGCTTGTTTCAGGACTGGTCTCCGTATGGGGTGCCAAGTCGATCTTCAAACCCCTGGAGATGATGAGTGAAGTGATGCATGCCTCTCGTCAGGGTATCTCAAAGCGTATTGGCGATGTGGATTCAAAAGATGAAATCGGTGTGCTGGCACGTGAACTCGATGTGCTGCTCGAACTGCTACGCAAACGCAATCAGCAGATACAAGAGTGGGCCGGACAACTGGAAGATAAGGTAGAGGACCGTACCAGCGAACTGAAGCGTAAAAATGAAAAACTGATCCGCACCATTCACGTTCTGCGTGAGACTCGCGCCCAGTTGATTACGGCAGAAAAACTGGCAGCACTGGGTGAACTGACAGCTGGCGTCGCTCATGAGATTAACAATCCTACGGCAGTGATCATGGGCAACCTTGATCTATTGGTTAACGAGCTGGGTCAACAGGCAGATCCGGTGCGCCATGAAATCGACCTGATCATCGAGCAGGTCTTTCGCATTAAAGAGATCATTCACGACCTGCTGGCATATGCAAAGCAAGAAAAGATTAGCGACACCCCTTCACTCATAGACGTTAATGAAGTCGTACAGAACACGCAGGCATTGGTGCGTCACCTGCGTCAGCAGAATCCATTTGAGATCAGACTCTTTCTGCATGCAAGCCAACCAGTGAGGATCAATCCCAATGAACTGCAGCAAGTGCTGGTCAATCTGGTGGTCAACGCGGTACACGCTTTGCATGATAGTGGTGGGTTGATCGAAATCGAGACGCAGGATTGGTCTGGCAAGGGTGTCGTTATCCATGTGCACGACAACGGTATCGGTATGGATGAAGAGACCTTCGGCAAGGTCTTTAATCCGTTCTTCTCTCATAAGCGAAAAGGACGAGGAACAGGTCTCGGTCTTTCTATTAGCTACGCCCTGGTACAGAAGTATGGCGGTAAGATAACTGTTGAGTCGGAACCGGACAAAGGTACCGATTTTTCCGTTTGGCTTCTGCAGGAACCAGTAAGTGTCAAAACCAAGGCCAATAATCTGGAAACGATGTTGGTCGATGAGCTGGAACTCCCAGACTCTTTACTGAGTTCTGTCGGTAAAGAACGACGAGCCTAATGTTGCCACAGTTTGACAGGCAGTAAATCCGATCGACCATCCTTCAACTAACCATTTAGCCACTATAGAGAATGGTTCTACTGCGCTATTCCAATGCAAGAAAGAGAAAAATCATGAGTGAACAAAGAGCCTTTATCCCGCTTAATATTGCTATCATGACCGTATCTGATACACGCGTTGAAGAGACTGACAAATCGGGTAATAAATTAAAAGACATGTTGGAGAAGGCAGGCCACAAGCTGGCTGATAAAGCCATCGTGCCCGATGACATCTATAAGATACGAGCAACGGCCTCAGGCTGGATAGTCAATCCCGATGTCCAGGTTATTATTGCAACTGGCGGTACTGGTTTGACGGGGCGTGACGGAACACCGGAGGCCATTACGCCATTACTGGACAAAGTCATTGATGGCTTTGGTGAAATGTTTCGTATGCTCTCATACGAGACTATCGGTACCTCGACTTTACAATCGCGTGCTGTTGCTGGTGTGGCGAATGGTACGTTTATCTTTTGTCTGCCAGGATCCACCGGTGCCTGTAAGGACGGCTGGAGTAAATTGATATCGGCGCAGCTCGATTACCGGACACAGCCCTGTAATTTGGTCGAGCTAATGCCCAGACTGTTGGAGCGGTAGCTATCAGACTTAGCACGATTTCTTTTTAAGATGAGCTTTCCAGTGGAAATGATGCAGATCTCGTGCTCAATCAGACCTAAACTCCCAAATCACCAAACCAATCCGGGCATAGTGTCAGGCAGGCTTTACAGTAAAACGGATTGAAATAGGTATTTACGTCGATAAGTTTTACACTGGAATTAGAATTCGATACAGATAATATCTGTAACCAATTGAATTATATAGGTTCAATAAGGGGTGGCGTTAATCTTGCTGTATTCTATAGATATGGAAACAAGGTTCAGGATGGGCAGACTTGATTCGAGTCGCTGATAGATACAACGAGAGAAAACGATCATGTTGATGTTAAACCTGTTTAATGATTACTCCTTAGAAGATGACGTAGAATTGGATCCGGCACAGTATCCTGTTGAAGTTTTGGAATCAGAATGGAATCCAACCGTGAATGAAATTCACTCTTCCCAGCATTTGACCGAAGAACCTGAAAGCGAGAAAGAAGACGATCTGAGTGAATAGGCTGCGTGAATTCTATCTGATAGTCTGAATGGCCCACATACAAATGTGGTAACTAATTGAACAGTTATGATGAAAGATGCCAGCGTTCTGCTGGTATTTTTCGATGCCTCTGACAAGTATGTATTCTTGTTCGAAATTGTCTTGCATCATTATCCATCGATAAATACAAAAGCAAAATCATTGGCACTGATTCCTATTATTATTCAGATTAAAAGAATGTGGATTATTTTGACTGAATCTCTATCAATATCTACATGCCGGATCATGATGTAGCATCGTGAGAGTGTCTATAATGACTGGTTAAGTCAAATATTCACAGAACATTACACTTATGACTCGAGAGAATGGATCTGACAAACTCGACCGGATCGTTGCACAGGCCCGCCGTGATCGTGATGAGAGGGAGAAGGGGTATCGCGCGCAGGCGCTAAAGTTGTATCCCTGGGTCTGTGGTCGATGTGCACGTGAATTTACACGTGAAAATCTGCAGGAACTCACAGTACATCACCGTGATCACAATCATGATAATAACCCACCGGATGGCAGTAACTGGGAGTTGCTTTGTATATACTGCCACGATAACGAACACTCACGTCATATTGAGTCTGATCATGCTGACGGCTCTACACATACAAAGCAAAGTGTCAGCACTCATCAACCCTTTGCGGATCTTGAGGCGCTATTGAAAGAAAAGAAATAGGTCTCATAAGGCAGTAATGCAAGTATAAATACATACTCAATAAGTGTTATTTATTTCCCTCCATCTACCTGAGAGCAATAAAATATATCCTGTGCCGAAAATCCGACTCACCATCAAGCCCGTATTGTGAAATGAGTAGCGCTGGAAGCGTCGATCAAGTACCTGTCTCATAGCTGATCAAAAACTATCAGGCGATTATAAATCCTTTAATTACATAATCGTTATTCATAATACACTCAAGCAGTTATTGCCAAGTTATGATTTTTAAATAATAAAAATCACACAACAAGAAAAGCTAAAAGATTGCTACTTAACATAGGTCAAGGATTGCCAAAACTGATCAAGATATCAATCTACTGATTATTTCTATTTTCTTGACTTGGTTTATTCTTCTACGTTGCAACTGAGGAAGTGCATGTGTGTGATCGAAAGCACCGTTATCTTATCTTATTGTTGAGTCTGCTCTGCTTCTACTCAATAGGTAGTAGTGCTGAACCCATTGACGATTATGGGGAGGCAATCAATCAGGCGGGTCGGCAACGTATGCTGAGTCAGCGTATGGTCAAGGCGTTTGCTCAAATTGGACAACAAATCTTATATGCTAACCCGCGCAAGCAATTGAATGCTGCAATAGGACTTTATCAAAAGCAGTTGGACAATCTGAAGGCGTTTGCAAGGTCAAAAAAATCCAAGCGGGCTTTGGCCCGTGCAGAGAAAGTTTGGGCGCGCTATAGAAAAACCGCCAATGGCGAGGTCAACTTGGATAACGCAATCGAGCTCAATCGAATAAGTGAGGAGCTGCTGCAGGCCAGTCAACAGGTTGTACAGGCCCTGGTGCAGGAAGCAAAAACTGAAAAAGCACATATCGTAGATATTTCGGGTCGACAGCGGATGCTTTCTCAGCGCATGGCGAAATTCTACCTATTGTTATCCTGGGGGCTTGAGGATCAGGTTTATCACAGTGAATTTGAAAAAGCCGAGCAGGAGTTTTCACAGGCCCTGCTGGAATTAAACGGATCGTCACTCAATACACCTGAGATTAAAGAAGTATTGGGTAAGGTGAAGAAGCAGTGGCGTTTTTTTCAGCTGACCAAAATTATGGATGAAGGGCAATATCTACCTTCAGTCGTTGCCCGTACCACTGAAACACTGCTAAAAGATATGAACCGGGCGACGGGTCTGTATGCAAAGGTATCAACACAGTAGAAAAAAAAGCGTTCTCTAGCCTTTTTTCTGATGCCGATAGACAGAGATTTCTCGTGATTGTAAGGCCACACTATACGATTCTCATGTTTAGTATGAGGTGAGCAGAACAACGTTAGTGTTATGCTTACTCATCTCCCCATATCAAATCACCGGCTTCACTTAGATCGTATCCAGTAAGCTTATCTGCCACGGCCAACGAGGTGGGTGAGCGCAACCTTGCAATCAGGTCCTGAAACAGTCTTCTGAACCAGATACTTCTTGGCAGTGCCAAGTCGAACGATTCCCAACCGAAGGTCATGAAGCCGAGACCATACTCGGTAGCAGCAGCTCGTGCACCTGGTGCAACATCAGCTTGTCCCATGGCAATGCTTGCCGCCGCTTCGCGCTCCGAGAGGGCAGTTGCTACGCAGTTGAGTCTATCTGCGCTGGTGTCATAGTTGCTGAGTACCTCCAGAAGAAATCTTTGCGCCCCGGCACCACTCTGTCGTAGAGCCCAACGGTAGCGATGATCAATCATAGCCTTGGGATCGAGTCCCTGAGCATCCAGTTCGGGAGATACCATCAGACCCTGTTCGCGGCGGAACATACGTATCAAAACCCAGTGACGGAACTGATTGTATTGTTTCAGCAGTGCGGGATGCCGGGTATGGCTCTCATCTTTAGGTCCCCAATGAATACCACTGGCATCGACCCGGTTGGCCTGTAGTAAATCGAGACCCAGCCGGGTGCCTGTGGGCGTGTAGCTCACGAGCGCGTGGGCGCCGGTATCCTGAGCGAAGTTCATGATCAAGCGGTAGAGTAGGGGATCATCACTACCGGCTATGATCAGTCGGTTGGTCATCAGGCCGCCATGAGCCGAGTCGAGCATCCAACGGTCTACCAGTTCCCTGGGAAACAGCCACTTGCCGGTAATTTTAGTAGCAGGAATACGTTCTTCATTAACCAGGGAGTAGATCTTTTTCTCATTCAGGTGGAGATACTCCGCCACCTGTTTGACATTCATGAAGACCTGTTGCTGTTGTGTGATCACTGCTGACATATCTACCTCCCCGGTTCAGCTCTTTGCATGCTCGACAAATCTGCTTTGCTGATGAACCTGCTGTCCCTTTGGTGTGGCATCGAACTCGATGAGTTCCGCACCATGATAGACAAGAAAGTGCTTACCTTTGGCCCGTGCTATGAGTGTCACGCCAACCTGCTGTGCAATATCCAGCCCCATCTGTGTGACACCAGATCTGGAAAGCAGGATAGGAATACCCATCTGCGCCACTTTAATCACCATCTCCGAGGTGAGGCGACCTGTTGTGTAAAAGGTCTTGTCACTTCCAGGTATGTCGTTAAGCCACATGTGCCCGGCAATGGCATCCACAGCGTTATGTCTGCCTACATCTTCGATGAATAGCAGCAGATCAGCGTTATGACAGAGTGCACAACCATGGACTGCACCGGCTCTTTTATAGATTTCATTGTGTTCATTGAGATTCTTTAAAAGTGTGTAGATACCTGATTGAAGCAGGTTGACGCGGGGTAGGTGGATCTTGTCGATCTCATCCATCAGGCCGCCGAAGACTGTGCCCTGACCACAACCGGTAGTCACAGTTTTGCGTCTCATCTTCTCATCGAGTCCCTCTATGCCGTCAAAGGTAGTGACAGCGACCGAATCAGTTTCCCAATCCACCTGTATGGCCTTGATCTGATCAATCTGATTCAGCATACGCTGATTGCGCAGCCAGCCGAGTACCAGGAGCTCCGGTCGTGTGCCGAGCGTCATGAGAGTAACGATCTCTTGCTTATCGATATAGAGTGTCAACGCCCGCTCTGCAGCAATATGGCCATCCCTCGGATCACCGAACTCGTCGACTGCAGTAACGGCTTCTGCTGCATTCAGACCTGCATCTGTCATCTGTGGTTTATAGGGGAAATATCTTGCGTCCATGTGGGGCTCCTAGTGCGGTTAACCGCCTGTGGCATTCATATGGCGAAAGATGATGGGCTTGGTTGAAAGGTCGAACTCATGTCCCTTCGGCTTGATCTGCATGCTGTCGATGATCGCCTGCTGCAGTGGTTCGTCATCCATAGGATGTGCCCGCACAACACGGCGCAGGTCTACTGAGTGCTCCTGGCCCAAACAGAGCAGCAGTCTACCTTCAGCGGTCAGGCGAACCCGGTTGCAGTGGTCACAGAAGTTGTGACTGTGTGGTGAGATAAAGCCAACCCTGTGGGGACTGCCATTGATACGGTAGTAGCGGGCCGGTCCGCCACTGTTCTCCGTGGTCGCTGTCAGCTCATAGTGTTTTTGCAGATCCAGCAGTATCTGATCGCTGGAGTAGTAGACCGCTGCACGGTCGTGATCTCCTACATAACCAAGGGGCATCTCTTCAATGAAACTGATATCCATGCCGCGATCCTGTGCAAACCGGACAAGATCGGTTATTTCATCGTGGTTGTGGTGTTTGAGAATGACAGCATTGATCTTTACACGATCAAAGTCCGCTTCGAGTGCTGCATCTATCCCCTCCAAGGTACGTTGAATATCACCTTTGCGGGTAATGGCATGGAAACGGTCCGCCCTGAGTGTATCGAGACTGATGTTGATACGGGTGACACCTGCCGCCTTCAATGCGGGCGCGTAACGTTTGAGCAGGGTACCGTTGGTGGTCAGGGTGAAGTCCTTCAATCCCTGCAGTGTACCCAGTTGCTCGAAGAGCTGCATGACATTGCGGCGGGTGAGTGGTTCACCACCGGTGATGCGGATCTTGCTGACACCGAGGTCGACGAAATTTTTACCGACTCGATAGAGCTCTTCCAACGTGAGCAGCTGTGAGCGGGGAACGAACTCGATATCTTCCGACATACAGTAGATGCAACGCAGATCACAACGATCGGTAACGGAGATACGGAGGTAACTGATTTGGCGATCAAATTGGTCGATCAGTGGTGAAGACCTGGTTTTGTTGCGCTCGCTTGTTTGATTCATTCCGGATGTCTCGTCTCTATTATTCTGCAGCGGGTGTGTGAGTGATGACGCCTACTCTCTGTTTGAGCAGGCAAATACCGTACCCAAGCACGGTACCTTGCCAAATCACCCAGCCTGATAGTGATCTTGAATCCCAGATGGACAGCTGCGCGCCCCTCGGTGGTGTGATTTGTCCCAGGTTATGAACGGAATCGGGACATTTTGCCCTCTCTTACCTCTACTCCGTTTTTTAGATTATTTTCCATTTCCCCATGGACGCTGGCCCCGTAAGGCTACTTTTGGGTATTGGTATGCAATTTGCGATTTCACTATGAGTTTTATGCCCTTACCAATGGTGGTGGTATATGTCCGTTCGAAATGTTGATCAGGTGAGTGAAACACTACCGCAGGCCTTCACTGTTTCGGTGATCATGCAGTCGATGCCTTCTGAAAACCCTTGGGTCGATTCTGAGTGGGAGGCTATCGGAATTGTGGCGGGAGAAATGACAAATGACAGTCCCACACCTGCCGCTGAATTGCTACAGGAGAGGGGTGGCGCTAAGCAATTTCTCTATCGTGGCTTTACCCTCAGACTTCATGCGGATGAGTGCGAGAGCTATTACCACAATTTGATGTCCCCATCTCCCTGTGGCTATGTGGTAGCCAGCATGGATGACAATGGAGTGCCCATTCCAGTACGAGTCAGTCTGAGTTTCGATGAAGCCCACGCATACCTGGAAGGAGATGAAAACCTCTATACGGTGCCAGTTCCTCCCGAGATATATCAATGGACCGAGGCCTTCGTTCTCGCTCACTACGTACCGGTAAAACGTACCAAACGTAAACGCCAGGACTGGAAGCATCAAGCGAGAGGTGGCAGGACATGAAAGAGGATGAGGCTTTTGAAGGTGTGAGTGAGAAAGATGAAGTATTCCTTTCTCGCTGGTCTCGCCGCAAGCAGGCCGCAATGCATCCCATTGCAGAGTGTGGTGAGGAAGAAACGATAGAAAAGACCCATGAGCCACCCATGTTGACTGATGCAGACATGCCACCGGTGGAAAGTCTGGACGAGAATTCCGATTACAGTGGTTTTCTCTCTCCCAAAGTCACAGAAGTCTTGCGACAACAAGCGTTACAGAAGCTGTTTCGCAGTGCCTGCTTCAACGTCTGCGACGGGCTGGATGACTATGCGGAAGACTTCACCAGCTTTGAGAAACTCGGCAATGTCATGACAGCGGATCTGCGATTTCGTTTGCAGCAAGAGGCCAAACGAGAGGCTGAAAAGGCGGAGGCCGAGGCTTTAGCGAATGAAGAGGATCCGTCAGTTAAGGAGGAGATTTTGGTCGAAACGCAGACTGGAACAGAAGCATCACAAGAGACGGCATCAAAAACGCTAGAACCTACCAAAGGTTCTGACAGTGAAGAGATAATCACATGAATCTGCTGCAAGAAGAGATCAATCGGAAGGCCAAGTCAGTCGCATTGGCTACTATGCATCGGCTCCCCATCGAAGCCACCAGCCTGGTGAATTATCAATCTAAGGGAAGAGTGGTAATCATTGGTGACAATCAGGCATTGGAGATTGCACCAAGACTGAATGAGCATCTGCACGCTCTGGTGATTCTAACGAAAGGGGTCGAAGAGCCCGGTGTACCTTTAATACCTTTGGGTGGAAGGACAATCGATATCGAGGGTTACCTGGGAGATTTCAAGATTCGGCTGGGGGAGGATGGTAAACCCAATGCAGAGACCGTCGCGGCAGATTTAATACTTGATATGAGTCCTGAAGCCTTGATCGACAGGCAACTGAAACCGCCGGGTTATCTCTACTCTGATATTGAGGAGACATCACTGCAGGATGCTATCGATGAGCTCACAGCACTGAAAGGCAGCTTCGAGAAACCACGCTATTTCGATTATAACCCGGACATCTGCGCACATGGTCATGCGGGCAAGACTGCCTGCAACCGTTGTATTGAGGCTTGTCCTGCGGATGCGATAACCGGGTTGGCAGAGACTATCGAGGTGAATGCCCACCTCTGTCAGGGGGGCGGTGTCTGCGCGACAGTCTGTCCCAGTGGGGCCATTCGTTACGCCTATCCGAATGCCAAGGACAACCTGGAACGAATGCGTAAACTGCTTTCGGCCTATCAGTCAGAGGGAGGATGCGATCCTGTTGTCGTCTTTTTTGCCGAATCTGATGAGATACCTGTCGATCCTGTGCAGAGCAATTATCTGCCTTTCCCTGTCGAGGAGTTGGCCAGTGTCGGTATGGAAGTCTGGCTCTCTACACTGGCCTATGGTGCCCGTGCTCTTTTGTTGGTCGATGGAGGCGCCATGCCTGGCTCATCGTCACAAGCCATGAAAGAGCAACTGCATTTTGTGGGCGAGATACTGAATGCCATGGGTTATCCCGACGAAACCGTTGGACTGATCGACACTGATGCGTTGGAGACACATCAGCCGACCTGGATGCCGGACATCAGGCATGCCGGTTTCTCCGGGATAGGCGGCAAACGTCAGACAGCCTATCTGGCCATCGATCATCTCTATGCCGAGGCTCAAAAGCCCAAGCCGATGGCCAGTCTCACAGCCGGTGCGCCTTTTGGCAAAGCGGAGGTGGATGCAAAGGCCTGCACGCTTTGTTTCTCCTGTGTCGGCGCTTGTCCGGGCAAGGCATTGCAGACCGGTGGAGAAGGTATGCCGCAGCTGCTGTTCATCGAAGAGAATTGTATTCAGTGCGGCATGTGCACCCGCACCTGCCCGGAGGATGCCATTTGGATCACACCGCAACTACTGTTCGATAACGATGCCCGTAGGCAGAAGCGGAAGCTCCATGAGGAGGCCCCTTTCCTCTGCACTACTTGCGGCAAGCCATTTGCTACCCGCTCGGTCATCGACAATATGCTGAGCAAACTACATGGGCACTACATGTTCCAGAACGAACGGGCACGTCGGCGACTCACCATGTGCGAGGACTGCCGGGTCATAGACATCGTACAGGATCAGGATGCCATCAACGGCGGCATCGATGAACGGATTCGGCAATAAAAGGGCAGTCATTGGGTGATTCTCTTCCCTTTTTGTCCTTTTTCTCCCCCCAAACCTGGCCTGCAGCTTGCCAGTATTACTCAGAGGAGTGCGTGATGACGAACCCAAGCCAGGCTGCCCAGGCAGACGACCAAGAGGCCATCACGGCGTCACACAGGGCAGCAGGTATGAGGCGCGATGAGCAGATCTACCGCAGCGGCGCCTACAGCCTGTTGGCAAGATTGCTGAGATCGCCACCCGATAGCCAGGTGATGGAGCAGGTGGCCGGATTCGCCAAGGTGGAACCGATGCAGGATGAGATGGCGATAGCCATGTCGATGCTGGGACTGTCAGCTTCCACCTCTGACCCGAAAGCGGTGGATGACGAGTTTCATGCACTGTTCATCGGTATCGGGCGAGGAGAGCTGGTGCCGTACGGCTCCTGGTATCTCACCGGCTTTCTCATGGAGCGGCCACTTGGACGCTTGCGAGACGACTTGGCCGGACTGGGTTTTCAGCGGCAGGAAGGCGTCGCAGAACCGGAGGACCATGTGGCAGCCCTGTGTGAAGTGATGGCGATTTTGATTGATGAGGAGAGTTCGGTTCAGGTGCAATCGGATTTCTTCGACAGACACCTCGCTGATTGGCTGGAGCGTTTCTTCACCGATCTCAGCGAGGCCGGATCGGCAGTCTTCTATCGGGCAGTAGGGCGTTTCGGTGCCGCCTTCGTCTCGCTGGAGAAACGCTATCTGAGCATGCCGGTATAGGGCAGATATTTAATGACAGACCGAGAGGATTTCCATGAAAAAAGCGAACAAGTATTCCCTTGACCACAAACGCAGGCGTTTTCTACGGGATACGGCAACTGTTGGTGCTGGTGTTGCGGTCGCAGTGACGCTTCCCGGTCTGGCCGCCACATCGGCCGAAGATGAAGCGCCAGCAGAGACGATGAGCCAGAAGGGCTATCGCCTGACCCCGCATATCGCCGCTTATTACGAGACGATGATCAGCTGATGACACAGGGTGATTCGAATGAAACTGCGTAAGACTTCCGATCTCGCGATCGACCATAGAGCTGAGTCCGAAATATCATTTAAGGCAGACGGTGGCGGTCAGGCCATGACCCGCCGCGCTTTTCTGCGTAACTCCGGTCTGATGGCGGGAGGTGCCGTGTTGGCATCCGGCTTTACACCGGCCATGGTCAAACGGGCTCGTGCAGAAGAGATGGGCGCGGGAACCGTGAGTAAAATCCGCACCATCTGCACCCATTGTTCAGTGGGTTGCGGCATCATTGCCGAAGTGCAGAACGGTGTCTGGACCGGCCAGGAGCCGGCTTTCGATCACCCGTTCAGCCATGGTGCACACTGCGCCAAGGGCGCTTCTGTGAGGGAGCATGGGCATGGTGAACGACGACTGAAGTATCCCACCAAGCTGGTTGGCGGCAAGTGGAAACGGATCTCCTGGGAGCAGGCGATCAACGAGATCGGTGATCAGATGCTGCAGATTCGTGAGCAGTCGGGCCCCGATTCGGTCTACTGGCTGGGCTCCGCCAAGCACAACAATGAACAGGCCTATCTGTTCCGTAAGTTTGCAGCCTTCTGGGGCTCCAACAATGTGGATCACCAAGCGCGTATCTGTCACTCAACCACCGTAGCCGGTGTGGCCAACACCTGGGGCTACGGCGCCATGACCAACTCCTATAACGACATCCATAACTCGAAGGCGATCATGATCGTCGGCGGCAATCCTGCGGAAGCGCATCCGGTCTCTCTGCAACATGTCTTCAAGGCGAAAGAAGAGAACAATGCACAGTTGATCGTCATTGATCCCCGCTTTACCCGCACTGCCGCTCATGCCAATCAGTTCCTGCGTCTGCGGCCGGGTACAGATATACCCGTGGTCTGGGGCATGCTCTGGCACATTTTCCGCAACGGATGGGAAGACAAGGAGTTCATCCGTCAGCGCGTCTACGGCATCGAGGATGTGAAGAAGGAGATTGCCAAGTGGACACCTGATGAAGTGGAAAAGGTATCCGGCGTACCTGAAAATCAAGTTTACGCCGCCGCCAAGACGATGGCGGACAACCGACCCGGCACATTCATTTGGTGCATGGGTGGTACACAGCACACCATCGGCAACAATAACACCCGCGCCTACTGTGTCTTCCAACTGGCACTGGGCAACATGGGCACCGCAGGTGGCGGCACCAATATCTTCCGTGGCCATGACAATGTTCAGGGTGCTACCGATTTTGGTGTGCTCTCACATACGTTGCCTGGCTATTACGGTTTGTCCGCAGGTGCATGGAAACACTGGTCGAAAGTCTGGGATGTTGACTATGAGTGGCTGGCCGCTCGTTTCGACCAGGGCAGCTACGAGCAGTCCAAGGGCAAGGACGTGCCGATCATGAACACCAAGGGTATTCCTGTCTCCCGCTGGATCGATGGCGTGTTGGAAGAGAAGGGCAACATTGCTCAGAAAGACAATATCCGCGCCATGGTGCTCATGGGTCATGCCCCCAACAGTCAGACCCGCGGCAAGGAGATGAAACTGGCCATGGAGAAGTTGGATACGATGATCATCATCGACCCCTATCCAACTGTCTCCGCCGTTATGCATGATAGAACCGACGGTGTCTATCTCCTGCCTGCCTGTACGCAGTTCGAGACCTATGGCTCGGTGACCGCATCCAACCGCTCGTTGCAATGGCGTGACAAGGTAATTGAGCCGATGTTCGAGTCTCTGCCTGATCAGACCATTCTGTACCGGCTTGCGAAAAAGCTGGGCTTCGCCGATGAGCTGTTCAAGCATATCAAGGTCGAGAATGATGAGCCACGGATCGAAGACATCACCCTTGAATACAACAAGGGCATGTGGACTATCGGTTATACCGGTCAGAGCCCCGATCGTATGAAGAAGCAGCAGAAAAACTGGGGTTCATTCGATTACACCAGTCTGTTGGCAGAGGGTGGGCCATGTGACGGTGAGTTTTACGGACTACCTTGGCCTTGCTGGGGCACGGCGGAGATGGGACATCCGGGTACGCCAAATCTTTACGATACCAGCAAGCCTGTCGCCAAAGGCGGCCTGAACTTCCGAGCCCGTTTCGGTGTGGAACGCAATGGCGTGAATCTACTGGCAGAAGGCTCTTATCCGGTGGGTAATGAAATCAAGAATGGACATCCGGAATTTACCCATGAGTTATTGAAGAAACTTGGCTGGTGGGATGACCTGACGGCTGAAGAGAAGAAGCTGGCAGAGGGCAAGAACTGGAAGACCGACCGCTCCGGCGGTATCCAGCGTGTCGCCATCAAGCACGGTTGTGCACCTTTTGGTAATGCCAAGGCGAGAGCAGTTGTCTGGACCTTCCCCGATCCAGTGCCCATTCACCGTGAACCGCTCTATACCAGTCGCCGGGATCTGGTGGAGAAGTATCCTACCTATGAAGATCGTAAGTCCCACTATCGTCTGCCGGTACGTTACGGCTCGATACAGGCGAAGGATTACTCGCAGGACTACCCCATTATTCTCACCTCGGGACGACTGGTCGAGTATGAGGGTGGTGGTGAAGAGACACGATCCAATGCGTGGCTTGCGGAACTGCAGCAGCATATGTTCGTTGAGATGAATCCCCGTGATGCCAACAATGCCGGTGTCAGGGATGGGGATGATGTCTGGCTGGAAGGTGCAGAAGGTGCCCGGCTCAAGATAAAGGCACAGGTCACCAGACGAGTGGCGGCGGGTGTGGCATTCATGCCGTTCCATTTCGGCGGCCATTTCGAAGGCCGGGACCTGCGCAGCAAATACCCGGAAGGCGCCGACCCATATGTCCTGGGTGAGGCCTGCAATACCGCCATGACCTACGGTTATGACTCGGTGACACAGATGCAGGAAACCAAGTGTAGCTTGTGCCGGATCAGCAAGGCTTAATCAGAGGAAATCATCATGGCACGTATGAAATTCTATTGTGATCCCGAACGTTGTATTGAGTGCAATGCCTGTGTGACAGCCTGCAAAAACGAGAACGAAGTCCCCTGGGGTGTTAACCGCCGAAGGGTGGTGACCATCAAAGATGGCGAACCCGGTGAGCGTTCACTCTCTGTAGCCTGTATGCACTGCTCGGATGCACCCTGCGCGACGGTTTGTCCGGTGGATTGTTTTTATACCACACAGGATGGTGTCGTACTGCATGATAAGGATATCTGTATCGGTTGCGGTTACTGTTTCTATGCCTGTCCCTTCGGTGCGCCGCAGTTTCCGGAAGATGGCGCCTTCGCCACCCGCGGCAAGATGGACAAGTGTACTTTCTGCGCCGGTGGACCTGAAGCGGATCATAGTGCAGACGAACATCGTAAATATGGATCGAATCGATTGGCTGAAGGCAAGCTGCCGCTCTGTGCCGAGATGTGCTCTACCAAGGCACTGTTGGCAGGTGACGCAAATGTGATTTCCGATGTCTACAGAAAACGCATCATCAACCGCGGCGCCGCTGTGCTGGCACGTGGTGTCTCTTATCGGGATGCTTCATTCCGTGCACCTAGAAGTACCGGTGGCAAGAGCAGCTCACAGGAGTGAATGGAACTGTAATCCGGCTGAGAAGCCGGAACAGGCTTAGTAACAGACACCAGGAGTTATCAAAAGGATGAACGGGAGCGGGGAGTGAATCCGATGAGCATGCCGGCAACAGATAAGACCGCATCTCAACGACTGAGTTTTTTTGGACTATGTCTGTTGGCTGTGTGCTTGTTGTTATTCAGTCCATTGGTCGATGCAGAGGAAAAGTCTGCCAGGGAGTTGCCGAGTGCAAAAGTGTTTAATCCTGCAGCTGAATTATGGCGTGATGTACGTCAGCGTGAAGCGCCAGCCAGTGGTAAGACTCAGGTCGGTGGTGTAGAGACGGGGGTACTGATTAATGCTACCGGCGATCGCTGGCGTCAGTTCAGAATGGGTGAGTTGATACCCATTGGTGGTTATGTCATCGGTGCCATCATCGTTCTACTGTTGATTTTCTATATGGTTCGCGGTCGTGTACCCATAGAGGGCGGCGCATCGGATCAAAAACTGCCACGATACACTACCTATGAGCGGATGGTTCATTGGTTTATGGCTTCTGTTTTTCTCTTTCTTGCAATCACCGGTTTGATATTGCTGTTTGGTCGTCCCTTGTTAATTCCTCTGTTTGGCAAGGAGGGTTTCTCTATCATCGCCTCAGCGTGTAAAGAGGGGCACAATCTGATGGGGCCGCTCTTTCTCTTGGCGCTGGTGATGGTCTTTTTTCAATTTGTACGACGTAATATCTATCAGAAAGGCGATTTGACCTGGCTGCTCCGTGGTGGCGGCATCATCGGAGAAAAACATGTCCCCTCTAACTTCTTCAACATGGGTGAGAAGACCATGTTCTGGTTATTGGTCTTTGTCGGTTCTCTGATTGGTATTTCCGGGCTGGTCCTGGTCTTTCCTGTGTTAGGGCTGGGGCGTGAGTTCATGGCGTTGGCGCATGTCGGGCATGCCATCGGCGCGCTGTTGATGACCGCAGTCATCATCGGCCATATCTATATTGGTACAGTGGGTATGGAGGGCGCGATCGAAGGTATGAAGACGGGCTATTGCGATCTCAATTGGGCCAAAGAGCACCATGATCTCTGGGCCACTAAGGCGATAGATCAGGGTGAAGCCATATCAAATGAAGCCGTGGCAAGTTTAAAAGGTGAAAAAACATCTACTGCACCACCGGGCGCCACTATACAGGGAGCAGGGAAGTGATCGGCGAATTCATCGATGGCCCTCTCTGGTATTTTTCACTCACTGCTTTCGTTATTGGCGTCGTCTGGCGTATCGTGTCGATTGTCAGGGCAGGGGTTAGGCCTGACTTGTCAATTGCCCGAGGTAGCGCCGGTAGAGGTGCCATGCGCACAATCTTCAGTCGGTTTGTACCCGAACGTACCGTAACCACACGTAGCAGACTTCAATTGATCGCCGGCTACATGTTTCATGTCGGATTGTTGATCCTTCTGTTTTTCGCTCAACCTCATATCGATTTTATTGCCGAGAGAATTACCGGTCTGAGTTGGCCGGCAGTACCCCACTGGGTCTTTATTGTTGCAGCAGAGTTTGCCTTTGCCGGGCTGATTCTGCTCTGGTTGCATCGGGTACTAAATCCGGTCACTCGCTTATTGTCAGATATGGATGATCATATTGGCAGCATACTCGTATTCCTGGTCATGTTGACGGGTTGCCTGGCGCTGGCGCAATCCCACGAAGCACTTCGATTGATCCATCTTTTTCTGGCGGAGGTGTTTTTGATCTACTTCCCCTTCAGCAAACTGATGCACGCCTTTACCTTCGTTATGAGTCGTGGCTACACAGGAGCAACCATGGGCAGAAAAGGTGTCAATGCCTAAGGAGAAGCGGTGATGAGTGAACAGTTCGAGCAGGGAGTTGCCGTTCTGCGGGATCAGATCGATGCCAGAATTTCATCCTATCTGACCAGTTGTGTGCATTGTGGTATCTGCGCGGAGGCTTGTCTGTTCTATACGGAAACCAACGATCCACGCTATACGCCGATTCACAAAGTCGAACCGTTGAAAAAGCTGTGGCAGGCAGAGAATACCTTTTGGGGAAAACTGGGTAAGTCTCTGGGTCTTATCAAACCACTCACAGAATCGGACTTTGCGGATTGGGAGCAGTTAGTCTACGACAGCTGCACGCTCTGCGGCCGTTGTTCCATGGTCTGCCCGGTCGGTAATGACATTACATACATGATCCGCAAGATTCGCGAAGGCTTTTCCGTGGCGGGTTATGCACCGGACGGTATGAAGGAGGCAACCAAGCGTGCGCTAACCATCGGCAGCCCAATGGGTGTGACCTTTAAAACTGTACAGGCAGCACTGGCACATGTGGAGAAGGATACGGGACTGAAGATCCCGATTGACCGGCAGAATGCTGAGTATATGACACTCTTTTCATCCATGGAGATTGTCAATTTCCCAGAGTATATTGAGAGTATTGCCAAAATTTTTGATGCTGCCGGGGTCTCATGGACCATCAGCAGCCAGGCATTTGAGGCAACTAACAGCGGTATTCAGATCGGTAATAAAGAAGCCGCTGCCGAGTTGGTCGGGCGCGTAGTGAAAGCGGCTGAAGGTCTGGGCATCAAGTATGTGGTAAGTCCGGAGTGTGGCCATGCCTATACGGCAATTCGCTGGGAGGGCCCCAATCTGATTGGACGTCCCTATGATTTTGAGGTGGTTCATATCCTTGAACTCCTGGACAAGCTCAAGGCGGAAGGCCGGATCAAACTGGAAGGTAAGGACGATACACCCATGACGCTGCATGATCCCTGTCAGATCGTCAGGCGAGGTGGCGTGGTCGATCCCCCACGAAATCTGCTTCACAGTGTGGCCGATCATTTCACAGAGATGACGGATCACGGCGTGATGAACTGGTGCTGTGGCGGCGGTGGCGGTGTCAGCGCCAATGAGCGTGCTGAGGAATTAAGGCTCAAGTCCTTTGATCGTAAGAAACATCAATTGGAGGAGCTGGGCGTCAACACCATGGTAACTGCTTGTGCCAACTGCAGAATCATTCTCGAAGAGGGATTGGAACATCATGAGATGGATACCGAAGTCATCAGTCTTACGGAATTACTCGCGGAGCATCTCGTATCAGGCAAGACACCAAATTAACCCGTTGAGTTGTCGACAGGGTTCCCGTGGAAGTGGACGGCTCAATTTATCATGATGCCGTTTGGAGGTTGTTATGAAGCATTCATATTCAAAATCAATCAGCGTTTTGTTTCTTGCTTTCGCCACTGTTTTTACTGCAATTGCGGTAACACCGGTAACTGACGGTACTGTCCTATACATCATTTCGCCAAAAGATGGTGATGTTGTGAGTAATCCTGTCAGAGTTCAGTTTGGCTTACGCGGTATGGGGGTAGCACCTGCGGGTATCGACAAACCAAAAACGGGTCATCATCATCTTCTGATCGATGTTGCTGAAATGCCCATGATGGACAAACCTTTGCCATCAGATGATAACCACCGTCATTTTGGTGGGGGGCAGACTGAGGTGGATTTAACCCTTACGCCAGGTAAACACAGTTTGCAGTTGATACTGGGTGATATGAATCATGTGCCATTTTCACCGCCATTGATGTCTGAAGCCATTACCATCACTGTGAAATAGGTGATTCAATCAACACCGATGAAGGCCGTTATCAATCAAATCTTTGGTGCATAGAGTCTGGACTTCGAGGCAATAATAGGCTCATCTGGCGCATAGAAATATCCAATGAAAACAAATAGAAAGCCTAAATATTGGATCTCTATTCTTAACTCGCGTGATCTGGCTCACAATTTCAGAGGAACTAACTGGGAAAAGGAATATCAAAATTAAAGTAAATGCTAATATAGTCGATATATTTAGTAAGAACTGGGTATAGGTAAAAAGGTCTCTATCTGTGTTTATTGACAATTGTCACTGAAATCAGACAGATAGTAGGTCAGTATATTAGCAATACCTTAAGTAGTAGCGAGGTGCATTATGGCAATCCTGAATTGTAAACGGTTACGTCGAGTCGTCATGCTGGCCGGTGTATTCTTGATCGTCGGTATGTTCCTTGAAGTCATCGCACACCAGCTTTCATCATCCATCAATCTGCTATTCATACAGCCGGTTGCTTTAGGCATGGTCTTGGCGAGTCCGGTCATCATTTTACTGACCGTCGCAATCTCTCTCATACCGGGCCTTAGTCTGAAAGACTGCGTTCACTGATAAGAGCAAGAAGCTCATCCGGTCAAAAACGACTGGGTGAGCTTTTTTGTACTTATCCTTCCCTCACTCATTCAAGTCGATCTGATCTGCGTCTATCCTAGTATTAGTGTTAGCGGGGTGCGTGCAGTTCAAGGGTGGAATAGGGCAATGAGAAAATGGCTGATTTTGGGGTGTAAGGAGATGCGGGAAGGCGTTGTGGTCTCTGCAATTTTTTTCATGTCAGGGATTCTTATGTTCCTTGCCGCCAGTTATGTGGTACCTGATTTTGGTGTTGTCAGGCATGTCGTCATACTGGCTGGCCTGATTCTTATGTTATTGGCCCCTGTCATTCTAGTCTCGACTTTTCTACTCTCTGTTTTACCCTCCTCAAAAAAAGAGACAGAAAGCTGCGAGCACTGATTCGGTTTTACTCCTCAGAGAGTATTCGATCTGCTGTACCAGGTTCTAATCCAAATTCTGTTTCTATCATCTGGTTCCACTGTGCGCGTTTGAATGTCTCTTGATCAGGAACTTTTCTATGTACCAGGTTGATATGGCAATTGATGCACGACTTTCCCTTAGTTTCCTCAACATGTATAGCGTTGGTTTCTGGCCGATTACCTTGTATGGCCGTCAATACATGACAGCGTAGACAGGTGGCTGAACCACGATCCTCGAACCATTTTCTGGCTGAAAATGCCGCATCTGGCAGATGCAGTGCATTGATGACAGGATCGTCGTAGTCAGGACCGAACAGCTGAGAAAAAAGATCCTTGCTACCCATGAAGTGATCCCAGGTTGCCGAGAATACGCCTTCCGAGACATGACAATCGCCACAGGAGGCGCGAACACCGGAGATTGGATTGTAGTGAGAGGACTTTCTATATGTCTCTGCAGCAAACTCCATGGAGTGACAGCTTGTACAAAATGCTTCAGTGCTGGTGAGATGATCGAACTCGATTAGAAAGATCATGAATCCGATACCAGCGATCCCTCCCAACACCAGTGCATAGAGAAAGTGTCGTGTAATAAAGAAGGGCAGTTTCCAGTTACTCATCCGCAGGCCTGCCTTTTCCGTAGCCGAGGATTGGATTGGCTCTGCGAGGGTGATTCAGCCAATCATGTTGATCGAGACTGCGGACGTGGGATTGAATGATCGCTTCGCCTCGCTCTTTCCCGGCAACCGCCAGAACCTGAGGCAGAAAGTGTGCGTAGAAATTCCTGCCTACCAGATACATGCCTTCCCACCAGGTATGGTTAGGGCTGCCCATGGAGGCTCCGTGCCGTGCTCTGGCGCCTTCATCGTGCCAGAGTTCCCAGTATGTGTACTCTATCGCCTCATCGAATGGTGTCGGTGTTAAAAGTCCCTCGCTGTAAAGTGTCTGCATAATCTTTTCAGCCGGCCGTCCGAATTTCTCGTTGTAAAGCATCACAACATCATCAAATTGTGTCATGAAACTTTTGGTAAAGGGTTTTGAATGGCATTCCAGGCAGACCATACTCATGGCTTGGCGCCTTCTGGCAGGTGTGGCCACGGCCTTGACCTTACCCATTGAGCCATCGGCTTTGGTAAGCTCGCTGCCACGTCGTGGTGCTGGTATTGATTCGGGAAGCTCAATCTTTTCACCGCTTTCAAAAACGACCAGAGATTGTTTCTCTGAAATTGGTGAGTTCAAGCTCCACATGTTCCGCATGCCGACATCGTGGGTCGACTTTAATTTACCTGCAGCACCCATATGACAACTGACACATGTAGGGGCGGCGGTATAGTCCTTGCCGGCAACCCAGCTATCATTGGTGAGCGCCATCTCATCTCTTTGCGCATCGTACAACATGCCGTGCTTGGAGGCCTCATAGACAGCTTTATCAGGTGAGTCGGGGCCTGAATGGCAGCGGACACAGGCACTGGGCTCACGGGCTTGGGCCTTGGAGAATTTGTGCCTGCCGTGGCAGGAAGAACAGGAACCCTTCGAGCCATCCGGATTGATGCGTCCGATACCGGAATTTGGCCAGGTTGCCGGATCCAGGGTGCCGTCTCCAAGCACCCTGACTGATGAGCCATGACATTGATCGCAACCCGCAGCAACGATGGCATTGCCACCCACATGACCTGCAAGCGCAGGTAGTCGTTCTTTTATCAGATCGACCGCCTCTGAGTGAACCGAGCCCCTCTGCTGCTCGTACTCTGTCGTATGGCAGCGACTGCAATCAAGCGGGGAGACAATGGTCGCAATAACCACACCTTCATGTTTGATGGCATCAGCATCATCAACATCAGCCTTGTGACAATCGAGACAATTCACACCAGCCTCGGCATGTTTGCTGTTTTGCCACTGTGCTGTCAGGCCGGCGGAGGATTTCTTGTGGCAACTGATGCACTCTTTTCCTGCCGGATCTCCCCATTGATCAGGATTCAGTGTAACTTTTGCCGCATAAATTGGCAGATTCAACAATGAGAGTAATACAAGAAGCAACAGCCGATTTGCGGGCTGGTTCATTTTTCCACTCCTTTGCCTTTTCTTATCAAGCAGACAGGAAAATACCCTAATTCTGCTTTAACACAAATTGTTGTTATGGCGTTGGAGCCCATGAGAAGCATGAAGAGGTGAAGGCTCGCATATGATAGGTACTACAGATGGTTTCAACGCGCTGAATACATCATATGCGAGGATCATCATATCAACTCAATGCTGTATATCCATGACAATTATCATGAAAAATACTGACTCACGATCAAAAAACATGCTGGTTTTTACTAATAAAATAGTAGGGAAATAACTATCAACAGTTTTTATCCGTTGAGCCGAATCAAATTTACTTCTGATATGTATTTTATTTTCTGTCCCGCTATGTAAAACTTTTCCGTGGAAGCAGATAGAAGAAGTATTAAGAATGCTTCCCCACTAAAAACACTCACAAGGAGGAGCTCCATGGATGCGATTCATGCGCCAAGGCTTTATCGCGCCTTATTCTACGTTTTCATCTATTTACTTTTAATCGGGGGTGGTAACACACTATTTGCGGAAGCGGATGTCAAGACACATCATGTGTCATCGGAAGTCTGTAAAAACTGCCACAAAGAGATTTATCAGCAATGGAAAGGCTCAATGCATGCGCAAAGCACAGCCTTGGCTGATCCGATACATGCCACATTCTATAAAAAAGTCGTTGGCAGCCCTACGGAAGAGGGCGTCAAGCATAAAGCATCCGGAAAATATCCGATCTGCCTACAGTGCCATGCACCGAATGCGGCAGTGGATAAAACCACGAAGCTGGATGGAATGGCAGCGTACGCTGAAGGCGTTAACTGCGTGGCCTGCCATACCTTGGCGAGTTTTAAGGGTACTGAAGGCAAGGGTGGAAAGATGCTGCTGGGTCTCAAGGCCTATGAGCGGTCAGATCTGATACAGGGTCCACAAGGCTTCAATCAGGGACTGTCCAAGCTGACGGCGGCTGATGATATGTTCGGTGGCATGCCGGCGGGAGATGACTCTAAACCCAATCCGCATACCCAGGGTGCCGTTGAAATGGACGGCAAAAAGATTCCTGCACTGCCGATGGCGGCTAATCCGGGACTGCTGAAAACCAATGCGGCCTGCATGGGTTGCCATGACAAACGCAACAATCCCCACGGCGTGCCTCTCTGTCAGACAGGAAATGAGTATGCCGGCAGTAATGTTAACTGCCAGTCCTGTCATATGCCGATTGCCGGCGGCATGGCAGATCATGGCATGAGTGGTGGTCACGGAGATGCCATGCTGAGGCGAAGCGTCGTTTTTACCCTTGACGCGAGCAAGCAGGGTGATCAGCTCAAAGCGACGGCAACCATGAAAAATATGCAGCCCCACAGCTTGCCAACCGGTGCACCCTTCAGAAATATCTACATGAAACTGGCTGCCTACGACAGTAAGGGCAATCTGGTATGGGAAAACGCATCAGGGCACCCAGGTAAGCAGGATGGTAAGGCCTATCTCGCCTATCGGCTTGCTGATGACAAGGGTGATCCTGCGTTGCCGCCTGTGGCTACACAACTTGGGCTTGATTCCCGTCTCAAACCCTATGAAGAGCGGGTACTCTCCTACGATATACCGGCTAAGGATGTCGTTCTGATCAGAGGTGAGCTCTTCTATAACCTTCTGTGGCCAGCGCTGGTGAAGAAATTTACCCATCTGCCGGCTGAGCTGACGGCGCCGAAATCCATCGCTATCTCAGAAGTTGAGATTTAAACATCAGTAGATAGTGTCACAGGCCTGCTTGTTTTGGCCTGTGACGCTTAGATACGCCGGACCTCGAGGTGAATTATGTATTTACCAATGTCTGTATCCGCGCGTCTTCTCGTATTTGCTGCCGGGATGGTTGTATTTAGTCTCTGCCAGGCTGTGACCGACTCGGAACTGAGTGGTTCGACAGCAGACCATACGAAATTTGACGAACTTAAACAGGTTTTCAAAACCGGGCCGGAAGTCACCGAGGCCTGTCTCAGCTGCCATACGGAAGCAGCGAAACAATTGCATCAAACAAAACACTGGAAATGGCGGCTAAAACATCCTGATACCGGAGAGATCCTGGGTAAGCGTGATGTGATTAACAGCTTCTGTGGCAGTATTGAAACCAACTACGCCAGGTGTACAAGTTGTCACATCGGCTACGGTTGGAAAGATAAATCTTTCGATTTCACATCGGAAACCAACGTCGATTGTCTTGTCTGTCATGACACCACGGGAAGCTACAAAAAATTCCCCACAGGTGCCGGTCATCCTCCATACGAAGACAAGCCCTTTCCGCCTAAGAGCAAGAAGATATGGAAGGCTCCAGACCTTGCCCATGTGGCGCAAAATGTAGGTAAAACGAGCCGCCAGACCTGTGGTGCATGCCATTTCTACGGCGGTGGCGGGGATGGTGTGAAACATGGTGATCTCGATTCCTCGATGACCGATCCCAAGAAATCACTGGATGTGCATTTGGGTACAGATGGACTGAATTTCACCTGCAGTACCTGTCACAGAACCGACGGACACGATGTTGCGGGTAGTCGTTATACAACGGTAGCCAAGGATACCCATGGAATTGACGTGCCAGGTAGAGATGACAAAAACAGGGCAACCTGTGAATCCTGTCATGGCAATCGGCCACATGATGCTGACGTGAATGATAAAAACAATGACCATACCGACAAGGTGGCATGCGCAACCTGTCACATTCCAACTTACGCGAAAGGCGGAAAGCCGACTAAAACCTGGTGGGACTGGTCGACGGCAGGCAGAAAAACTGCAGATGGTAAACACATAAAGACCAAGGATGAGCAGGGTTACGTGACCTATGTGACCAAGAAAGGCAGTTTTGAGTGGGGCGAGAATCTGATTCCTGAATATGCCTGGTATGCAGGAAACATCCGTTACACCCAACTCGATGAAAAGATCGATCCATCGTCTATCGTGGGTATTAACTCATTCGAAGGCAGTTATTCCGATTCCGATGCACGGATCTGGCCGTTCAAGGTCATGCGAGGCAGACAGGCCTATGACAAAGGCAATAATACACTGGTGATGTCTCACCTGTTTGGCAAGGACGATGCCGCCTATTGGAAATCATTCGATTGGAATAAGGCTATCAAAGCCGCTATGGCATCGAGAGGCGCAGACTACAGTGGCGAGTACGGCTTTGTTGAAACCACCTACCATTGGCCGCTGGCCCATATGGTTGCTCCCAAGGAGCAGGCGCTAGGCTGTGGCGACTGTCACAGCAGAGATGGCCGGTTGCAAAACCTGCCCGGCTTCTACATGCCGGGACGCGATTCGAATTACTGGGTCGATCTGATCGGCTGGTTGGCTGTGCTGGGTACACTGGGTGGTGTCACTCTTCATGGCTTAGGGCGCATATTCTTCAACAGGAAGAGGAGGGACGGTGATGACTAGGGCGATCTTTTTTACCCGTTTCGAGCGTTTCTGGCATTGGAGCCAATCCCTTCTGATAATTCTCATGTTGATTACCGGATTTGAGATCCATGGTACATATGAGCTATTGGGCTTCGAAACCGCCATCAATGTGCATACCATTGCTGCATGGGTGCTTATCGGTCTCTGGTTGCTGGCGCTTTTCTGGCATACAACCACAGGAGAGTGGCGACAGTATGTACCTGCAGATGCCGACAGTATGCTGGCAATGGTCAGATATTATAGTGTCGGTATTTTTTTTGGCGCAGCTCACCCGTTTCATCGCAGAAGAGCGGAAAAGCACAATCCGCTACAGAGAATGGCCTATCTCATGCTGACCATGATTATCTCACCAGTCATTTGGTTGAGCGGTCTTCTCTACCTTTTCTATCAGAAATGGTCTGTTATCGGGCTACAGGGATTACCACTGGAGCTTGTCGCATTGACGCATACTCTTGCGGCCTTTGCCATGCTCGCTTTTCTCGTGGCACATGTTTATTTGGCAATAAGCACCAGCGAAAAGCCATTTGGACATCTTAAGGAAATGCTGTGGGGTTATGGTGACGAATAATCTCTCTATAGCCTAAACCTGACTGTCTTTACGAAAAGTCACACATAGATATGATGGAACTTTAAGCCCGGTTAATCATAAACCGGGCTTTTTTGCACCTGGTCAATAATATCCTACTATTTTCGGTGTTCTGTCATAGTTATTGAACTCTCACTCAGATCCTGTTTTAACTAAAAAAGAAATATTATTTGTATAAAAAAACTGATCCGTATTGGAGTAAAAAAGAAATCAGAATATGGTTTTTATTTACTAAATGTACGAATAAATGAAACCCGGTTATCATTTTTTTTTAATTTAAGCTTGTTATCAATGGGTTATCGAACTATATTTGTATCACTTTTTTTAATAGTAGCAATTAGGAGTACAAATGGCCGTTAAGAAAACCGTTAAGCGGACTGTAAAGAAGCGTCGCAAAGCAAGAAAAGTAGTTTCTATCGACAGTGTTGTTGCAGCACTTCAGGAAAATGCATCGCTCTCAGCAGTCAACAAACGAGCGCTGAGTCGTCTGTCTAAAGCAGATACCGCAGTTGAGAGACTGGAAAAACGTGTGGGCACTGCTGCTGATCGTGTTTCTAAAGCTACATCTTCTGTAGCCAGTGCTAAGACAGCTACGGCTAAGCAGAACGCAAAGCAGCGAGTGGCTACCGCAAGAAACGGTTTGAAAGAGGTAAAGGCATCTCTCTCCACCGCTGTTTCTGAACAGAGGAAGGCACAACGTCTAGTCAGGGGGCTGGGTAAATCTCTGTCTTCCATTCAGGCGAAGATGGCAAAGGATTATGACAAACTTGCCAAGGCTGCAGAAAAAGCAGCGGATAAAACCACTCGCCGTCGCAGAACGCGTAAGAAAAGGGCTGTAAAAAAGGCCTGATTAGAATGATTCAAGATCAGCCATAATTAAGTTTATGGCTGTTCATGATTATTCATACGCATAAAATTATTTGACGATCTTCATCTTGTTTTTTTCGGAGATTGGTCAATAATTAGATCAGGGTTGGTAATAGCTGACCCAAGAACCGCTCTAGGAATCGGACAAATATCGCCTCCTAGAGCGGTTTTTTCTTGCTGATAACAAATGTTTGATATTAAAGATTATTTTCAAACATTAATGTCTCTTTTAGCCCTATGGCAATAGCCGTTGCAGGCACTCAATGCTTCAGCGGTAGAGCACTATTTATGGTAAGCACTCTGATTAGATTGGTGCCGCCTGTTGATTGACTGGAACCGCTGGTCGCAATGATCAGATCACCGTCCTTCAGAATACCTCTTTGCATTCCCTTTTCGATACAGAATGAAATCTTTTCATCATCAGCACCGCTGTCATGATACCGAATCGGTACGACACCCCAATTCATACAGAGCCGCCGAGTGACCCGCGAAGATGAGGTCACTGCCAGAATCGGGCATTCCGGCCTATGTTTGGAAACCAATCTTGAAGTAAATCCCGTCTCTGTCAGGCTGATGATGGCGGTAGCGCCTAATTGATCAGCCATTCTCACAGCCGAGTGGCTGACGGCTTCAGTCACAACATTGGAAGCATGAGGAATAATGCGTTGCAGATATCCGTACTCACGTAAGGAGGCTTCAGTGCGGATTGCCAACATGGACAGGGTTCTGACGGATTCTACAGGATAATCACCCATAGCCGATTCGCCCGAGAGCATGAGTGCAGAGCTGCCGTCCAGAATGGCATTTGCCACATCGCTTGCCTCGGCCCGTGTCGGTTTTGGGTTTTTCTCCATGGTTGCGAGCATCTGAGTGGCAGTGATGACGGGCTTGCCGTTACTGACGGTGATGCGGATAATCTTTTTCTGCATGCTGGGTACATCGGCCAGTGGCAATTCAACTCCCATATCGCCCCGCGCCACCATAATGCCGTCGGCTGCGGCCACGATCTCTTCCAGATTATCGATACCGGCCCGGTTTTCAATCTTTGCGATAATCGGAATTTTTACCGATTTCTCCTGCAGGATCTCCCGCATTTGGTTAACTTCGTTTGCATTCTGGATAAACGAGGCTGCGATATAGTCCACATCATTTTCTGCGGCAAAGGAGAGTTCCTTGAGGATGTCTTCCCGATGTTGTGGCTCGACCGCATTCATCATGAGTTGGGTGTTGGGCAGATTGACCCCTTTGTTTTCTTTTAAAATCCCACCCAGAATCACCCGGCAGTGAATTTCACGTTCGTCAATGGATAAGACGGTCAATTCCATCGCGCCATCATCCAAAAGAATAATATCGCCAGGATTGACCTCCTGGGATAGCCGCTGATAAGTGACGGCAATACCGTTTTCATCACCGGGTCGATTATCTGTATAGATTGAAAAATCGCTGCCTGTCACCAGCTCCAGGGTACCGCTGGGAATACGACCCGTGCGTATCTCAACACCCCGGGTATCGATCATGATGGCAATTTCAGTGTCCAGATTCTCCGCAGCTTTCCTGATGCGCTCAATTCGAAGTTTGTGTTCTTTAAAATTACCGTGAGAGAGATTCAGGCGGGCAACAGTCATTCCGGCCTTGAGCATGGCCTCCAGGATTTTCACGTCATCGGAGGCGGGACCGATAGTTGCCACGATTTTTGTTTTTCTTGTCGGAATTTCGTTCATAGGCATCAATCTTTAACCTGCAGGTTGTAAAACATGGATGAGAGTGTGTTGGGTAATAGCTATCTATGTCCAGCCACATTATAGGCTATCCCGTTGCTGTGCAGATGGAACAGAGCGACTCCTTAGGTATTTTGAGTGTTTTCCATCCCAAGTAACCTGCAGAACATTGGGACCTGTCGTGTAATCTCGAGTAAAATTACAAACATGCAGCTCCCTGACTATCAAGGCGGTAGTATTGTTAATCTCATGGCCTCATTGCAGGTGGGGTTGGGCGGAGCAGATCATGCTTATGCCCATTTAACTCTCTTGCCGACTGACGAGATCATTCATCAGCGACAGGTGCTGCTTTGGGTCATCGATGGGTTAGGCTACAACTATCTGAGGTCGCATCCGGAAGCCGTTCATCTGAATGCTGCGCTTCGCGGCTCAATGACTTCAGTTTTTCCACCCACGACTGCGTCTGCGATTACCACATTTCTCACTGGTGAAGCGCCCCAACAACATGGACTGACGGGGTGGTTCACCTATTTTAAGGAACTCGGTAGCGTACTTTCCGTGCTACCGGGTGGATCCCGCTATGGTGGCCCGGGTTACTCGGCATGCGGCATCGATGCCGGTAAGTTACTGGGACATACAGCCTTTGCTGATCGGATTGAGGTGGATGCCTGCACCCTTTCTCCAGCCAATATTGCCGGATCTGATTTCAGCCAGACACATCTGGGTCGTGCAAAAGGACACAGCTATCGCAATCTGCAAGAGATGCTGACAAGAACTGTACAGATCCTGCAGGCACCTGGTCGGCGCTATACCTATCTCTATTGGTCGGAACTCGACACTATCGGTCACAGAATGGGTATTTGGAGTGAAGCGGCTCAGCAGCACCTGATGTTGCTGGATCAGACTTTTGCTGCCTTGCTGGAACAGATCCAGGGGACCGATACCCTGGTTATCCTGTGTGCCGATCATGGCCAGGTCGATACATCACCTTCTGAGACCCTGGACCTTGAGAAGCATCCGGATCTGGCGGAGATGCTGATTCTACCCCTGTGCGGTGAACCCCGTGCAGCATACTGCTATCTGCGCGCTGGTTGTGAGACAGCCTTCGATGTCTATATCGAAAGTGAGTTAAAAGACCTTGCCCGCTCCTATCCATCACAACAGCTGATCGAGGAGAACTGGTTCGGATTAGGCGAGCCACATCCCCGACTGTCACAGCGGATCGGTGACCGTCTGCTGCTGATGCAGTCAAACACGATAATCACGGACTGGTTGGCTCAGGAAAAGCGTTTTCAAATGATTGGTGTCCATGGCGGTCTGAGTGATGATGAGCTGAAGGTGCCATTGATCGTGGCAAAGACATAATCATGCTTCCAGCGCAACGGGCTCATAACCTGCCTGAAGTGCACCGATCTCATGCAGGTAACTCAGTAACTGGTTGACCGCTTCGGCAACCGAAACCTCTCCTGCACGAATGTGCACTTCCGGTTTTTCCGGTATTTCGTAAGGACTGTCGATGCCGGTGAACTGTTTGATCTCACCACGTACCGCTTTGGCATAGAGACCTTTGGGATCGCGTTCCTGGCAGACCGTCAGTGGCGCATCCACGAACACTTCGATGAATTGTCCCTCAGGCAGAATTTCCCGCACCAGTCTGCGGTCATCCCGAAACGGTGAGATAAAGGCGGCAAGGGCGATCAGGCCGGCATCTGCCATCAGTTTCGCCACTTCGCCAACACGCCGTATGTTCTCCTGGCGGTCTTCATGACTGAATCCCAGGTCATTGTTGAGGCCGTGACGCACATTGTCACCGTCGAGAAGATAGGTGTGATAGTTTTGTCGGGTTAATATCTGTTCCAACGCGCCGGCAATGGTGGATTTTCCGGATGCGCTCAGCCCCGTAAACCAAATGACCAATGGACGTTGGGACTTCTGCTCGGACCGGACCTCTTGATCAACCGGGTGTGTATGCCAGACAACATTGCTGCTCATGTGAACGTCTCCTATTTCAAATTAATCTATATGGTTAAACCTTGGGGTACAGACGACAACGAAACTGTCAGCGCCGCCGTAGAAATTCTAGAGAGACAAAGCTCTACTCGTGAATGCCACATTCTCGCTTCAGCCCGAAGAAGCGGGTTTCCTCCTCCCGCATGCCTACCTCAATCGGACGACTGGTGTGCACATCACCCACAGAAACATACCCTTTCTCCCACAGAGGGTGGTATGGCAGTCGATGTTGTTGCAGATATTGATGGACGTCGCGATTGTGCCAATCGATGATCGGATGGATCTTGAATCGGCCATCCTGTTTACGCACGATGGGCAGTGAAGCTCTGCTATCAGACTGTTGCCGGCGAAGCCCGGCAAACCAACTGCCCACATCCAGTGTCTTGAGTGCCCGTTGCAGCGGCTCTACTTTGTTGATGCGGTTGTAATGTTCGATGCCGGAAACTCCTTGTTCCCACAGGCGTCCATAACGACTCTCCTGCCATACGGGTGAGTGATCACCACGAAAAACCTGCAGATTCAGTTGCAGGCGATCAGTCAGTTGATCGATAAAACGATAGGTTTCTGGAAAGAGATAACCGGTATCCACCAATATCACCGGAATATCCGGGGCAATGCGGGTAATCAGATGGAGCATCAGTGTACTCTGGATGCCAAAACTTGAAGTCAGGACATGGTTGCCGGGCAAGTTGTGAAGTACCCATTCGATACGCTCATCAGCACTCAGCTTTTCGAGTTTTTGGTTCAGATGCTCGAGCTCATACCCATCATCCGGTAGTAATGCTGTCAGTGGATCAACCGATGTCATGGTAGTCCTCCGCCGGATTGATGACCGGTTTTACGAGACCGCTCCGAATCACAAAATCACCGAACCGTTCGTCCTGTTTTCGCTGCAATGCATAGTCTTGGAAGAGTGTATCCAGCGTATCGATCAGTTCAGCTTCATTCAGATTTTTTCGATAGAGACGATTCAATCTCTGGCCTGTCCCATCACCACCCAACTGAAGGTTATAGCGGCCGGGCCCTTTGCCGATGAGGCCGATCTCTGCGACATAGGGTCGGGCACAACCGTTGGGGCAGCCGGTTATGCGTATGACAATGGCACTTTCATCGATACCGTGGCTGGCAGCCAGATGTTCGATCTTCTGCAGCAGATCGGGAAAATAGCGTTCAGCTTCGGCCATGGCCTGCGGGCAGGTGGGCAAGGCCACACAAGCGATACTGGCCAATTTCGTCGGACTCTCTGCATCTTGTAAAAGGCCATGTTGTTGAGCAACGGCATCGATCAAATCCTTATGCGCCTCGGGTACGCCGGCAACAATCAGGTTCTGATTCGGGGTGATACGAAAGTCGCCCTGGTGTATCTCCGCGATCCTGCGTAAACCGCTCATCAAGCTGAGTTCAGGCGTGTCGGCGACGCGTCCGTTTTCGATGTAGAGCGTCAGGTGCCAGTTGCCATCCTTATTGCGAACCCAACCGAAGCGGTCACCCTGGCTGGTAAACCGGATAGGGTGGGGTGGTTCAAAATGTACCCCGGCACGCTTTTCCACCTCTGCCTTGAAAGCTGCCAGACCCATTTTTTCAATCGTGTATTTGAGTCGGGCATGACGCCTGCTGATTCGATTGCCGAAATCCCGTTGTACGGTAACCACGGCCTCTGCCACGGCCAGCGTTTGTTCGGGCTTAATAAAGCCCAGTTCATCCGCCAGGCGCGGAAAAGTGGTGGTGTCATCATGGGTGACTCCCATGCCGCCGCCTGCCAGTATATTGAAACCCACCAGTTGCTCTCTGTTTGAAATCGCTACGAATCCCAAGTCGTTGGTGTAGACATCTACATCGTTATGCGGCGGTATAGCGATCGCTGTCTTGAACTTGCGTGGCAGATAGGTCTCTCCATAGATGGGTTCTGATTCACCTCCCGCCACAGGTTTACCATCGAGCCAGATCTCATGATAAGCGCGGGTCCTCGGCAGCAGATGTTCACTGATCCGTTTGGCCCAATAGTGAACCTCTGTATGCAATCCGGAGTGCTCAGGATTGGGATTGCACAAGACATTGCGATTGACGTCACCGCAGCCGCCGATGGAATCGATCATGGCTTGGTTGATGCGTTGGATCAGAGGCTTCAGATTTTTCTTGAGAATGCCATGAAACTGGAAAGTCTGCCGGGTGGTAAGACGGATTGAACCGTTACCCAACTCGCGTCCCAGGGCATCAATGATCAGCCACTGACTGGGTGTGCAGACCCCGCCAGGCAGGCGTGCCCGAAGCATAAAGCTATAGAAAGGTTCGAGGAACTTCACCTGTCGCTGCTGTCGCAGATCACGATCGTCCTGCTCGTAGAAACCGTGGAATTTACTGATCTGCGCGTCTTCCGGGGAGAGGGTGCCGGTCACAGGATCGGCAATGCTCTTCTTCAGCGTGCCACGCAGATATCGGCTTTCGGCCTTGATGATTTCATTTGTATTGACTTTGCTATCCATTAGTAGACATCCCTCAGGTAGCGTCCCTGTGTGCGAAGTGATTCAAACTGTTCAGCGGCACTCTCTTCATCTACGCGGCCATGCAAACGGATGATCTCTTTTAGAGATTGAGAGACAGCCTTTTCCATATTTAGCCCGCCACAGACATAGAGGTGGGCGCCTTCCTGCAACCAGCGGTATATTTCCACGCCCTCATCAGAAAGCCGGTTCTGTACATAGGCACGGTTCGCATCGTCACGGGAGAAGGCAACGCTGATCCGATCCAATAGACCGGCCTTGCGGTAGGTGAGCCAATCAGTCTGATAAAGAAAATCATGGTGGAAATGGCGGTTGCCGAAGACCAGCCAGTTTTGGCCGGTACTACCCTGGGACTCTCGCGCTTGCAAGAAGGCACGGTAGGGCGCGACACCCGTACCGGTGCCGATCATGATGATCGGGATATTTCCATCTGTCGGTAACCTAAAGTTGGTGTTTTCTGCGACGTAAATATCCAGGCTGTCCCCTTCATCGATGCGCCGAGTGAGATAGCCGGATGCGCCCCCCAGGTGTTGCCTGCCGTGAGCCTTGTATTGCAGGGCAGAGACGGTCAGATGTATCTCATCCTCATAGGTCGACTGGCTTGAGGCAATTGAGTAGAGACGGGGTTGCTGGCGGTGCAGCAGGTTGACCAGCCCTTCGGCATCGACGTCGGCAGGATAAGCCGTCAGCAGGTCGATGAACTGACGCTCATGGCAAAAATGGCGCAGCTTATTTTTATCCTTGTTGATGGCTATCAACTCAGGATTATCTGATAGGGATGCCCAGGCTGACGCCACGGCAGGATGCAGTTGCGTCAATTCGAGTCGTTCACTAAGGACCTTGGAGAGTGACAGTGTCTCACCCTGTAAGCTAACGTCAGTCTCACCTGACAAGCCGGTCCGGGAGAGAATTTCATCAATCTGTTCCGGATCATTACGGAAGAACAGACCCAAAGCATCGCCGGGTTGATAGCGGATAGCATCGGGGTCGATCTCCAGGACTAGATGATCTATTTCGGAAACGGCATCTTCTGTAGTGATACGGCGTTTTTCCAATACCGCAGACTGATAGGGATGATTGCGATCGTATCGTACGGATGTGTGTGGCTGTTGGAGTGGAATGATCCTGGCCTGGTCGGTAGGAATAACCTGTTCCACCTCTTTCAACACCACCTGGTTCCATTCGGATGTCCGGGTCTCGAAATCCACATCCGCATCGACACGGGCTACCAGATTTCGAGCATTACGTGCTTGCAGCAGGTGTTCGAGATCTTTTGCCGCCTGGCAGAAAAACTCATAGCTTGAGTCACCCAGCCCGAAGATGGCGTATTGCAGATCCGCCAATGAAGTTGTGTTTTTGCCCTTAAGAAATTTGAAGAGCTCACGGGCACTTTCCGGGGGTTCCCCTTCGCCTTGCGTGCTGATCACTACGATTAATAACCGCTCTTTACTGAGATCGCGGGGGCGGTATGCCTCGGCAGAAACCAGACGGGAGGTATAACCGTGATTCCTGGCTTTGGCCGCCAGCGCTTCCGCCACATTGCGAGCGTTTCCACCGTGGGTGGCGTAGAGAATGGTCATCACCGGTGAGTCGTTGGCTACAGGTTGTGCAGCAGGAAGCACAGCGCCTTGTCCGGCCAGATAGCCGCTGGCCCAGTTCAGTTGGTCAGGCGTGAGTCCCTCGAGCGCTTGCTGTAGCCGGGAAATCTGCAATCCGCTCAGGGGAGATGCCGGGATAATTGCAACAGTCTCTGCTGCGATTTGCATGTCTGGCTACCTCAATCTAAGAATTTGTTGACGATTGGGTAGTCATATTGGTCATCAATGTATATCTTTTGAAGTAATTAAAATTAATTATCAATCATGAAATAAGATATGGATCTCAAGCAGCTCACATCTTTGGTGGCTTTGTCCGAGTCGGGATTCAACGTCACCGATACGGCGGAGAGGTTGTGTCTGGTGCAGTCGGCGGTTTCGCAGCATCTGGCGAAACTGGAGCAGGAGTTGGGCACTCAACTCTTCGTGCGCAAGGGTAAGCGGCTGATTGCCCTCACAGCAGCTGGTGAGGAGGTGTTGAACCATGCCCGGCAAGCGCTGGCAATCCGCGAGAATATACTGGCTATCGGTCAGGACCATGTGGAGGAGGCGAGCGGTATCCTCCGTATCGGTACGACTCACACCCAGGCGCGTTATGTCTTACCACCGGTCATTCGTGCCTTCAGGGAGATATTCCCAGCGGTAAGCCTGCAAATCCACCAGGGCACGCCCCAGCAACTGGTGGAGATGGCTCTCACCGATCGGGTCGACTTCTCCATCTGTACTGAAGAGTTGGGTGAGCACTCTGCGTTGACCGCTATCCCATGCTACCGCTGGAACAGAAGTCTGATTGCACCGGAAGATCATCCGATACTGGAACGTGGAGCCCTCTCACTGGAGACCATCTGCGACTATCCCATGATCACTTATACTTTTGGATTCACAGGGGCCAACCATATGCAGACGACTTTTGCCCGTGCCGGGCTGAGGCCGGAGGTGGTACTGACTGCCGCCGATACCGATGTGATCAAGACCTACGTGAGAGAGGGGTTGGGTATTGGTCTGATAGCCAGTATGGCCTATTCATCTGAGCAAGACAGGGACCTGGTGATCCGCGACCTCAGCAATCTCTTACCTTGGGAAACCACCTGGGTGGCCTACTACAAAGACAAATATCTCCGCCGTTTTCAACAGCGGTTCATCGATCTGCTGGATGAGATGGTATTGGAGAACGGAGTGACGAAACCCGGTTAATAGCATTGAGAATCCCTGAATAGGATTTGTGAGCTGATTTGTCGACCGGAATAGTTGTTGAAAACACGGTAGCCAAAAAACGCCTCTCCTTGAGGAGAGAGCATGCCAAACCCCATCACTGTCCAACCAGGTCCGTAGGTTGGGCCGACGAAGGAGGCCCAACATCTCCATTGTAGATTTTCGGTCCAGCCTCTGGAAAGGCTGCTGATTGTTGGGCCCCCTACGTCGGCCCAACCTATGCGCTGGGGTAGATATGCTGGGATTGTGTGCATATTAAGAGAATTGATCTGAATTTGGCTGTAATTCCACAACGGTTTCTACACATCGATACCCGTAATGCGGTATCATAAGCGGCTTCTGAAGAGCGGCTACTTATACACTCTACGACTCTAGTCTCTATTTCCGCAAAGCAGTGGTACGCGGAGTGTCCATCAGTTCAATTTTTGACATTCTTCAACGGATGGTGGCTCCCTTTTTGTTTTTCACAGGGGGTTTCACTGGGCTGTCGCTTTCTCAATGAAGGCTGGTTTGCAGATCATCACAATCCTGCCTTCTTTGCATGCCAGGTCCCTCCAGATAGGGCGGGAACAGACTCATTTTGACGCAGTAGGATTATTTTTCAGACCATGCCCACAGACGAAACAACGACCACATCTCCTCAATCACGCTTTAACATAAAACTTATCGTTGCCGGTGTGATTTTTTTCCTCGCAGCGCTTGGTTTGGCCAGAGTGGTGCCGACGACAGAGATCGCCTGGGCCGGTGGTCTGCTGTTACTGACAGTCTATCTGTTCGCATTTGAGGTGGTCGGCGTCGATGTGGCGGCCATGACCGTGATGGTGTTGCTCGGCCTGACCAGTCTGGTGGCACCGATGATCGGACTGGAGCAGGGTTTGGTGGACAACCGGCACCTGTTCGACGGTTTTTCCTCCAACGCGGTGGTCTCGATCATTGCTGTCATGATCATCGGGGCAGGTCTCGATAAGACCGGCGTCATGACCAGTGTGGCGGCTTTCATCCTGAAAGTCGGCGGCACCACGGAGAAGCGGATCATCCCGATCATCTCCGCCACGGTGGGCTTTATCTCCTCATTCATGCAGAACGTGGGTGCGGCAGCGCTGTTTCTGCCGGTGGTTTCGCGTATTTCGGCTCGTTCAGGGCTGCCCATGTCGAGACTGCTGATGCCGATGGGATTTACCGCGATTCTCGGCGGCACCATGACCATGGTGGGTTCCAGCCCGCTGATTCTGCTCAACGACCTGATCCTGACCTCGAACAAGGCACTGCCGGTGGAGCAGCAGATGGAGACCTGGGGACTCTTTTCGGTGACCCCGATCGGTGTGGCATTGGTTGTCACAGGCATTATCTATTTCGTATTGGCAGGACGATTCGTGTTGCCTGCCACCAAAAGTGAAAGCAGCACCAGCGGCTCTGATCCCATGCAGTATTTTCACGATGTCTATGGCGTCGACTATGCGCTGAACGAGTTGGTGGTCACAGATGACAGCGATCTCATCGGTAAGCAATTGGACGATGTGGAGACGGCCTACCGGGTTCGCGTCATCGCATCCAAGGTCTCAGGTGAGGCAAACCGGATCGGTCCGGGCGCCCTGGCGCGCGATGTGGATCTGCAGGCGGGCATGGTACTGGGAGTGGTTGCCGACCCTGAGTCGTTAAGCAAATTTATCGAGACTTATCATCTGAAGAAACGTCCGGTTCTGCGTACATTCTCCAACGACCTGTCCGCCAACAAGGCAGGTATCGCAGAGGTGGTTATCCCACCGGGTTCCTCACTGATCGGCAAGAGCGCCCGTGATGTGTGGATGCGCAAAACCTACGGCATCGCCATGATCGGCCTGCATCGCAACGGCGAGACAATGCGTGAGGGTGACGATATCCGCAATCTACCGTTGATGGCCGGCGATACACTGGTGGTACATACACCCTGGGATGCCCTGTCGAGAATCGAGAAAGACAAGAACTTCGTGGTGGTAACGACTGAATATCCCCATGAGGAGATGCGGCCCAACAAGGTAGGCTGGGCAGCGTTGTTCTTTGCCATTGCTCTCTCCATGGTGCTGTTTACCGATATCCGTCTCTCTGTCGCGCTCTTGACTGGCGCCGTCGGTATGGTGCTCTCCGGTGTGCTCAACATCGAAGAGGCCTATGAAGCTGTCAGCTGGAAGACGGTCTTTCTGCTTGCCTCCCTGATCCCCTTGGGTCTCGCTGTGGAGACATCAGGCACGGCAAAGTGGATTGCGGATCAGGTACTGTCGGTGGTCGGTCACATGCCGATCTGGGTGATCCAATCCGCCGTTGCGGTTCTGGCAACATTCTTTACTTTGGTGATGTCGAATGTGGGCGCCACAGTGTTGCTTGTGCCGCTGGCCGTCAATATCGCAATCGGCGCAGGTGCAAATCCTGCGGTGTTCGCCCTCACAGTAGCCATTGCGACTTCCAACTCATTCCTGATACCCACCCACCAGGTCAATGCTCTGATCATGGGACCGGCAGGCTATCGCGTGCCTGACTTCATGAAGGCCGGTGGCGTCATGACCGTGCTTTTTCTGGTGGTCATGATGCTGATGATGAGTCTGGTCTTCTAACGGTCTTTGACTGGTCGAACCCAAGCGCTTTCTCTATCAGTCTTGCAGCAGGGTGCGGCTCTGCCGCACCAGGATTTCCCCCTATGCGTAGAATTATAGTACCCGATCAGGGTAAGTAAATCGGCCAGATATTGAACTCGACCCATCAAACAATGAACTGCTCGGCTTTCTGAATTGACCTACCGGAAGAAATAGTTGAAATGGTGAAGCCATTGAACTTCGCTCAACTAATAGTTGGCCGGATGAATCCCGAAAAATAGAACGACAAACTTCCCTCGTGTAGGAAAAAGACTACAGACAATCATAAACCGATATGGCATCTTTGGAACGAAAGGGGAATTAATTCTTATCAAATCAAAAACATGGATCGCCAAGTCATGAATTCTGCTAAAACGCAAGGTAATACCTGCTTGGGAAAAGAAATGAGAACATTTTGCAGCATAAGTCGTTATTCGTGCTTGCGGCATAACACATTATTCGTGCCAGCAATATAACCACCTGTTATGTTTCAAAGGAGAACTAAGAAGAATGAGAAAAATTTTGACCGTATTGTTCATGGTTGTAATTGCTGGTTGTGCGTCTATGAACACCCCATCGTCATCCCTTATTGACTCTGTCCCCGTTGTTAAGGTTGGCGAATCAAAAGATGTACCTAAAGACCACATTGTATTTATCCCGGCCAATACCGAATTCCCAATTGAGTTTTCTGTTAAAGGCTCAATCTTTAATCACGATATTTCTTCAAAAGTAATGACCAGCTTCAAACAGGATATGTATTTATATAAATATTGGGCAAGCTTGGATGGCAAGAACTGGGTTAATTCCCATAAACTAATGAATGTAGAACTGTCTGGTGGCTTTGATAAATCAGGTGCTAAAGTCGAAGTAAAACTAAATCTTGTGGAGTAATTGATGTTAAAACATAACAATGCAAATTCACTCGGACGCCAAAAAGCGCCGCTACGCTCTGCTTTTTGTCTCCGGTGATTTGCGGCGTTAGAAGCCAAATAAGGAAATATCGTGTCAGATAGCAAAGAAATGGAAACAGCCAAGTTGAATGACGAATTAACAAAGGTATTTAACGACGGGTCAGTATTCAATGCTTCTGATGATGATTTAAACAAATATCTAAAGCATTTATGCTCAGGGTTTGTGCCAAATGAAATGGTGCGGCATCGTGAAATGAACAGGTGCCAAGTTATAAACACAGTCAAAACATTCCGTTTTATTAATAGTGTTGAAAGATCTAATAAAATATTTACTGTTATTATAATTATTCTCACTATTGCTACGGTTTATTTAACATACCAGTCTATAACACAAGCAAAGGATTCATCTAAGCAAATGGAAAGGCTGGTGCAATCACAAGAACATAAAGAAGAAGCAATAGTAAACAGTTTAATTTCTCAAGTTAAAACTCAAAACATCGCTATTGAGTCACTAGTTAAACAAAATGGCTTGCTAGTTACAGAAGTTAATAAACTATCTAGTTCAAACTTAGTTATAGCCGAAGAACTCAAAAAGCAAAAAGCTTCTAACAATGCATTAAAGCGGGACAGGCCAGAAAAGCGGCCTGCCCCTTAATTTGGCGTTATGTTTTAGGAGAGTCATGGCTACTTGGCAATTTTCAGTAGTATTAATACCAGCCTCTTGGGCTGAGGAAAATAGCTATAGCTCATCCGCACTTTACGATGAAGAAGGTTACGATACCGAGTGCGCTTGGAAAGATAGGCAGCCTGAGTCAGGGTTTAAAGCTGTACTTGGCGAAATTTTTCCTCCGTCAAAGTCATGGCATGAGGAATTGTTGACCTGGGGAAATGAGAAAGAGCACGATATTCAGGTATGGTTCGAGAACGAAACAATCGATGGTATACATATTCGATTAGATCTGAATCAGAAGTTAAACGAGATCATTATCAAGGTGCTGAAAGCAGCCAAAACTCTAAATTGTGCGTTGTTCTTTCCAGAGTTTAAGTCAGTAGCTGAGGCCAATGAATTCGAGCTAAAAAATGCCATTAAAAAGTCAAATGCGGCTAAGTTCGTTCGTAATCAGCAAGAGTTTCTAAATGAAATTAGTAAGAAAACATAACAAGGCAATCAAAAATCGCCCACAAAAAGCGTGGGCTGGACTCGCTAACGCTCGCCTTTTATTGCGGCGTTATGTGAATAATGGTGCGTCAACCATCGTTAAATAGTATGTCTATTTAGACTTATTATTTTACTAAATTACCTAAAAGAGATATGAGCAAGATAGCAGTTACATTAATGTTAATTCTATTGAGCGGCTGCGCTACCTTAGCTGAAGGGCCGTCATATTTAGATTCTAAACCTGCAAGCAAAGATTCTGATCTTGCGACAATTTATATCTATAGAAAGTACGCAGAGCCAACAGCATGGGGTGTAGATGTTATTGTAAACGATCAAAAGGTAGCATCCCTTAGTCAACAAGGATTTACTTGGTTCAGAGTGGATCCCGGTAATGTCAATATCAAAGCAGTGTGGCCAGCGCTATCAGGCCAAAAAACTGGTCATCTGCAATTTATGGCAAAGGCTGGGGCAGAATATTATGTTGAACTAACAGGCCAATCAAAACTGTCATCAGTAATGCCTAGCGGGGTATCTGGCGGTGTAGTTCTTGTTGCTGAAATGGGTTCAGGCCTATATTTAATGAATTCTATAGTTGGTGAACAAATAATTACTGAGTGCTGTCGATACCAGAAAGAGCAATAAATTCACATAACCAGCGGCTCCAGCGGACGCTGTCGCTTTCGCGCCACCTCCGCTGGGCCTAGTCGTTATATGTTAATGAAGACCTCATGAACCTTCTATTTGTTTGCAGTGAAAACAGACTAAGAAGCCCCACTGGTGAAGAAGTGTTTTCAAAATATGAAGGCATAAATGCTATTGGTGCGGGTACAAACAATGATGCAGAAACACCAATCAGTGGCGACCTTATTGAATGGGCTGATATCATTTTTGTTATGGAGAAATCTCATAAAAATAAGATCGCCAGGATATTTAAAGCACTTCTGAAAGGTAAGAAGCTGGTTTGCCTGGATATTCCGGATAATTATGAACGCATGGACCCCGTTCTAGTGCGTTTGCTAGAAAATAAGGTTTCTAGGCACATTCGTCTCAGATAAGCGCATATGATAGATAGGTTTACGAAGATCGCGAACGCGCTTCAATTCCTTCGCCTGCCATCCGTGGTAATAGGATTGGTTAGCCTAGTCACAATGATAGCAATCATTGTTAGCCCAAAGTCACTTGAAGGGGATTTATATCTCATTCCAAGTGCTGTCGGAATACTCTGGTCTGTTACTACCTACAGTTTTCTAGTTAATTTCCATGCTGTTCCTCAAAAAGCGGACAGGTCATGGACTTTCTTTAAGCGGGTGAGGAGGATGATTACTCGTGTCTGGTATTGGTTTATGGGTATGGTTTTTATCGGAACAACGGTTGGTGCAATATTTGTAAGCTACCGCATGATTACTATATGGCTAAAAGATTACGTAGGCTAACACGGAATATTCAGCCGACCTCCTTCGTTGACGACTGATTTGCAGCATTGACGGAGTACTAGTTACGCTCAATCATGGCGGCCTCTTCGGTAAGATTCCCACCAGGTAAGCCAAAGGAGAGCAGTGCTGCCGCCAGGACAAAACCGGTAGACCACCAGAGGCATCCCGGCAGACCATGAACCTGATAGGCCCAGCCGGAGAGGAGGGTGCCGGTGAGTCGTCCTCCTGCATTGGCCATGTAGTAGAACCCCACGTTCATGGCGACTTTATCGTGGTCAGAGTAGGCCAGTATGAGGTAGGAGTGGACGGCTGAATTGATGGCGAAGACCACACCGAATAAAACCAGGCCAAGGATGACCACCCTGTCTGCCGGCCAACCGAACTGCAGCCCCAACGCGATAGCGGCCGGAAAAATGGCAAGGATGAAGGCCCATAATCGAACAGTGTGCCCTGTGGGCCCCTGACCATGATGGCTTCGCCGGACCAGTTTTGGCGCTATCACCTGTACGATGCCATAACCGATGACCCATAGCGCCATGAATCCGCCCACCTGGGTAAATGACCAACCCAGTACTTCATAGAGAAAGACCGGCAAGCCCACCACGAACCAGACATCCCGCGAGCCGAAAAGAAAGAAGCGGGCAGAGGAGAGCCAGTTGATAGCCGGGATCCGTGAAAAGACCTGAGTGAACTTGGGTTTTGACTTCATCTTACCCAGTCCTGACGGCAGCAATATTCCTGTAATGATTAGCACAAGCAGCAACATACCGGCCAATATGCCCAGGGCACTTCGGAAACCGAGCCACTCGAGCAACGCTGCACCGGCAAAGAATCCGAAGCCCTTAAGAGCGTTCTTCGATCCGGTGAGCATGGCCACCCAGCGGAAGAGTTTCGATGCGCCACCTTCGCTGACCATGGTCTTCACAGATGCCTTGGCCGACATCTTGTTGAGATCTTTGGCAATGCCGGAAAGCGCCTGTGCCGCCATGACATAGGGGACCGATAACCAGGCATCAGGCACGGCCAGGGCGGAGAGTGCAACCACCTGCAGGCCCATGCCGATATGCATCGTCAGATTCAGTCCGATACGGGCGCCCAGCCAGCCGCCGACCAGATTGGTGACGATGCCGAAGAACTCATAGAAGAGAAACAGCATGGCCACTTCGAACGGGGAGTAGCCCAGCAGATGGAAGTAGAGTACGACCAGCATGCGGATGGCGCCGTCGGTGATGGTGAAGGCCCAGTAGCCACCCGTGACCACCAGATAGTTGCGCAGGCTCTGGTCCATGGCTACAGGGACTCGGATACTTTGAGGACCAGATCGATCAATCGGTTGACGTAGCCCCATTCGTTGTCGTACCAGGCGTAGATCTTGACCTGGGTTCGGTCAACCACCAGTGTGGAGGGCGCATCGATAATGGAGGAGCGGGGGTCGTTCACATAATCGATAGAGACCAGTGGCCGCTCTTCGTAACCGAGAATGCCTTTGAGTTCCCCCTCTGCTGCAGCCTTGAAGTATCCGTTCAGCTCGTCTGCCGTTACCGGCCGAGCAGCTTCGAAGACGAAATCCGTCAATGAGCCGTTGAGCAGGGGTACACGCACCGCGTGCCCGTTCAGCTTGCCTTCCAACTCGGGGAATATCTTGGTGATCGCTTTCGCAGACCCGGTGGTGGTAGGAATCAGTGATTGACCACAGGCACGTGCTCGACGCAGATCCTTGTGACCTTTGTCGACGATGGTCTGGGTGTTGGTAATATCGTGGATGGTGGTCATAGCCCCGTGCACGATGCCGACCTTTTCGTGCATCACCTTCACCACAGGTGCCAGGCAATTGGTAGTGCAGGATGCTGCGGTCAAGAGATGGTGTTTCTGCGGATCGTATTGGTCATCATTGATGCCATAGACAATGTTGAGTGCCCCCTCGGTGGGTGCGGCCACAATGACTTTTTTTACCCCCTGATCAAAATAGCGTTGTAGGGTTTCCGGTTTTTTATGATGCCTGCCTGTGGCCTCGATGACGATGTCGCAGCCGGACCAGTCGGTCTCATCGATGCCTTCATTGGTAGAGTAGGAGAGGCGTTCACCCTCGATGGAGAGTGTTTCTCCCTGTGAGGAGCAGTGATGTGGCCATGTCCCATGTACGGAGTCGAACTGCATCAGGTGAGCGGCGCACGTGGCATCGCCTGCGATTTCATTGATCTGCGTGAAATTGAGTGGCGTCTTGTCCCAGCCTACTCGTAATCCAAGGCGTCCCATTCGTCCAAAGCCGTTAATGCCGATGTTTGCTCTCATTAAGAATCCTATTTTTTTTGGCGATAATTATTTGATGCGTTGACCCAATTGCAATCCTTATTAAACAGGATATGCGATTCACGGAACATACTGCATGGTGAATATTAAGCCTCGATGACAGGCAGGCTGTCATGTCAGCTGCATTAGGACAGGGCTGTAGCCATAGGTCAGGTGATTGGGTCTCTATGGCTCAGGTGGGTAGCCTGGCTTTTCGCGCTCAATCACATTGCCATCAGATAAGAAAATTTATCAGAAAAATACTGTAATCTTTTGATAAACATATATATTATGAACTGGATACGCTATTTTCTCTGGTCTCTGTCACTTAACGGAATAGGTCTTTTTAAAGATGTTCTCATTCATTTTATGTGTTCATTTATTGTTACCGGTATGGAGTAATAATGCCGGTATGCAGAGTCTGTGAAGTCAAATAATAGCACCAGATTTCGTTTTCACCGCAGGACAAAGAGGGGGGTACTTCTCTCGAAAAGAAGTCCGGTAAAGTACAGAATCAGAAAATAAAATCTGGCGAAATAAAAGCAATCAATCTCGTTCTAAGAAAGTGATGAACGGGATTCTAAATCGTAGGCGCTAGTCGGTTCAGGTAGAATCAAATTGTTAAATTTACCGTAATATCCTGTTAATGCTTGAAAAAGATATCCGGATACATGATAAAATTAACTGATATTGCCTGTTCTCAGTTAAAGATTTCTACCAGACTGACGAAAGAAGAGGTACTTAGCCCCTAAGATAATCTCTGAATACACAAACAGGATTGGTGGGTGTCGCAAATGGAACTAAGGTAAATTTAGAGATGACTGCCAGGACCGTCACTTCTTTGTTGAAGACACTAGATAGCACTCGACTATTTAAAGGGTTGAGTAGCGAAGCTCAACAGGAGTTTGAGCAGGGTATTGTCAGAGTCATCTTCATACTCCTGTTCACAGGGTACATATTTTCACTCCAACTGATTGTTCCGGAACTGAGCTATCAGCAGTTTTTCCCGCTAGTTGCATCGTCCAGTTATGCAATTTTTTCTCTTCTGTTAATTGCAAGTTTCGCATTCGTCAAAAAAGCCTCGATTGTAAGAAGAGCGATATCGCTTTTTGGCGATAACGCTATTGTCTTTTATGGCCTGTACAGTCTAGGAGAGTACGGTACACCTCTCTACACCATCATGTTGCTGATTACGGTCGGCTATGGTGTCAGGTTTGGTGTGCAATACCTTTATATGGCCACGTTGCTGTCAAATCTGGGATTTCTGCTTGTTATCGAGTCGGCAACCTTCTGGATGGCACACCAGTTCCTGAGTTACAGCCTCCTGGTGACAAATATTGTAATACCTGTCTTTGTCTCTCATCTGTTAAGAAAATTGGTTTTCGCCAAGCAGCAGGCACTGATGGCCAATGAGGCCAAATCCCGTTTTCTTGCCAATATGAGTCATGAGATCAGAACGCCTCTGACGGGTGTTATTGGTGTCAGTGAGCTGATGTTGACTGAAACCCATACCCCGGCGACGATCAAAAAGATCAGTACCATCGAGAAATCGTCCAAGCATCTGCTAAGTATTCTTAATGATATTTTGGACTTTTCGAAAATCGAGGCGGGTTGCCTGACGATAGAAAAGAAGACATTCGATCTGCATGCCGTGGTTTCATTCGTCTCAAAAACCTACCGCTCCGTTGCTGAAAAGAAGAACATCAGATTCCATACCCACATTTCTCCTGACATTCCATTTAAGCTCGATGGAGATCAGGTGCGGTTGAAACAGGTTCTGATGAACCTGGTCAGCAATGCAATTAAATTTACAGATGATGGGTATATCGAAATCAGGATTAACCTGCTTGAGAATAAGGGGACGTCGGTAAGATTGAGGTTTGAAGTTATTGATACCGGTATGGGTATTCCTGAAGACAAGTTACCGACAATTTTCGATCGCTTCTCTCAAGTTGACGATTCACACACAAGAAAAGTGGGTGGTACAGGGCTTGGTACAGCAATCTCCAGCGACCTGGTCAAGCTGATGGATGGCCAAATATTTGCTGAAAGTGTTGAGGGTAAGGGAAGTCGGTTTTACTTTGACCTTGAATTGGAGACAGAGCCTGAAGAGTCTTTTACCCGTTATGAGGGTCGCTCTGCCATTACGATTACCAGTCGCCCGGTGTTTGAGCAGACAGTGAGTCAATATCTCTCTCTCTGGGGTATTTCCAATATACAGTTGCTTAATGAAAGAGATGCTCTTTCGTATGTCATGCATCTCTCCGGTGATGAGATGTCTCCAGTCATTATTATTGATGAGACTGGGTTTAAAGAGCATCCAGACGACTTCTGCCAGCGAATGAAGGCATCTACCATTCACGAGTTAAAGACCATACTCGCGACCGAAAGAGACGACATTCCCTCTGAATATTACAGTATGGATGTGGATGCGTTTGTTACGGACATCAAGAATAAAAAGCAGTTCTACAACGCGATACACAATGTATTCGCGGATGATGCTGTCTCTGAAACTTCCGTGATGATGTCCAATTGGAAGACACAGAACAAGAAAAAACATCAAAGAATATTGGTCGCAGAAGATATTGAGGTTAATCGTTACGTCTTGCGGGAAGTGCTTGAGAGGGCAGGCTACAATGTTGTGACCGCACAAGATGGAAAGCAGGCTTTTGACTGCCTGGAGGAAGAGGAATTCAATCTCGCTATCGTCGATATGCAGATGCCTGAAATGACAGGTATCGATGTGGTGAAGCTCACTAAGCTGGGTGATGGTATCAACAATCTCACACCATTTATTGTACTGACAGCCAACGCCACAATGGATGCAAAGATGCAGTGCGATGCTGCAGATGTCGAGGCTTATCTGACAAAACCTATCGACATGCCACTGCTACTCGAGACGATAGATCAATTGACAGATATTGATGAAGAGAGCTTTCAACAGGAAGAGGTGGTGAATGCCGAGGTTATACCTGCATCGCCGGATGAGGTTCTTAACTACAAAGTCCTTGATCAACTGAGTGACTTGGGCAATAGCCCGGAATTTGTCGATAAGCTCATCGAGCATTTCAAGTTTGATACGGATAATCTCATCAATAGCATGCATTTCTCGTTAAGAGGTGAACGCTATCAAAAACTGATTGATGAGGCGCACGGCGTCAAAGGTGCGGCAGGCAATATTGGTGCTACCAAGCTTGCGGGTACGGCACAACGGATTAATAAATCGACACCTGAGGAGCTCAAGGAAGAGGGTACACAGCTGCTGCGCGATTTAAGGGAAGATTTCACCGAGGTTATTAAGGTGATGAAGGTCTACTGCTACAACAAGACAAAAGGGCTATAGGCGGATCACGCGGAGTGTATCCACTCAGCGATCATTTTCCATAGATACTTACCATTTGAGGGTTTGAACGCACCGAAGTGACCGAGGCTTTCAGCTTCAACCTCTGAGGGTGCGATGTGTCTTCTGTCAACCTGGCTATTGGGATAGAAAGACGCCATCCTGTCTACGCTGCTCTCAGTTGCAAAGGTATCGTCAGAGAAGCTCAGCGAGAGAAGGGGCGCTGCATAAGCACTATGGTAGCCGCGTTTTCTAATCTCGAATCGACTGTCCATGAAGTAGTCGGGCCGCTGACACCAGGCGGCCCACTCAGCGACGAATCCGGCAGGCAGTGCCTCAGAGTTTGTCACCCAGTGTGCAGGGTAGTAACCCAGCAAGTATGTCAGCAGTGGCATTGAGCAGTAGATATTGAATAGTTGGTAGAGCCTGATTCGCCAGCTAAACAAACCGTAAAAGCCCGATTGGCTGCAGACATGGACGATTTTCTTCAGGTATCTGATTTTCTCAGTGAAACCGAAAATACTGCCACCGAAACTATGGCCTATCCCAACCAGTGCAGCATCGGGCGTTTGCTGGTGTGCAAAGTCGATTGCTGCAGCAAGATCCAGGCTACCCCAGATTGTTGCATCTGCCTGTAAATGTTTCAGGTCATCCACACCGGACCAGCCGATGCCACGGAAATCAAAAATCAGGACATTTATTTGAGACTTGGCCAAAAAGCGTGCAAAGGGACGATAAAATCGGGCCGGTACACCCATTCCCGGAGAGACAATCGCGACTTTAGTCTTTAGCTCACCGGGTGCGGCTGGGTGCCACTCTCCATGGAGGAGAAATCCATCCCTGGATTTGAAGGAGACCTTCCTGGGAGAATGATCAGGCATATTTTACCAGATCTGCTTTCTCTTCCTTCTCTGTTTCGTTGAAGTGTGGATGCCAGGGCGCCCAGATGAATTGCGACCAGTAGGACTCAGCCGCCTCAACCCAATTGCGCATATGAGCCGGGCTCTTCATGTATTTCCGCATGTTACTGAGTATCCAGGAGGAGATGGCTTGAGAATCCCGGCAGGTCCCACAATCACCACCGGTGCAGCAGAGCGTCACCTCATGGCTGGCGGTATAGGCATTGAAGCCTGGCAATGTGGGACGCCCATTTGATAACCGATCTTTAGCGCCCTCGAAATCACAACTGACGGATGGGCAACTGTCGTAACCGAATTTACCAAAATGAGTCTTGCCCACAAACATGGTTTCAAGCATATGTGGTGTGGTGCTGACTACATCGGAGTATTTCTGCCTGACCTCGAGTGTTCGTTCCAGCAGAGCCATCTCCTGATCTTCGGTCTCCACTTCGTGGGTGGAGAAATCGCGGTAGAAATTGAACAGCACCCGCAGCCCGTTATCCTGAATGCGCTTGACGGTCTCCTCGATCTCATCAATGGCATTGTAATTCACGGCATAAACGAACCCGGCTCTTGGATCATAACGATAGTTATCCAAAACCTTTGAGAACAGCCCTGAGAAGCGCTTGCCATTTGAACGGATTGCCCTCAGTTTGTCGTCAGTCTGATATCCACCAAACAGTGTCAGTGCGACCGTGGTATCGGGAAAGTCAACTCGGGATAGAGGAATCTCGCCGTTTGACGAGACTGTGATATAGGGGATCTCAGCACGAATGGCTGCAATTCTCTCGGGGTGTAACGTGGGTTCACCGCCGATCAACAGGCCAACCGTGGTTCCCCGGGCGGCTTCCTGCTTGGCAAAAGATTGCCAGCGTTCGATTTCCCTCACCTCCTGACTTTTTTCATCGAACTGCTCCACATAAAACCAACAATCCTGACAGCGTAAATTACACTGATTGGTCATATGTACAAGCATGGTTCTTTTATCAGATGAGAAAGAGATCAGGCGCTTGAAACGTGCCTCAAGCTCAGCATCCCCGCCAAAGAGTCGATCTGTTTTATTAGCCATAGTATTTAAAATCCCTTGTAAGATTCAAAAAATACCGCCACGAGGCGGTAAGTTCTCTCGAACATGCTATTTGGCCGAACGGCAGACTTTCGATCAAAAAAACTTGGATCACTGACACGTTGACCGCGGAGTAACCACTTCGACCGTAAGGTGATAGGCAGTATCGGATGAAGCTGAATAGGAAACCATGATCAGGATCAGGATTCCTGTTCAGATCACGCTACTGCCATTGCAATCCATGCATCTGAAAAGCCTGCCATCAGAACGTCATAAACATGCCATGCACGCCAAGACGTTGTTGAGTGTAGCAAGAGAAGGAAAAAAAAATCATGAAAATATTTGACGGCTACGATGTTTGAGAGAATGCTATCTTGAATTAGAAAAAATATATAAAAATCAAAAAATAATAACTGATTACTAATGTAATAAATTACTTAATGTTTGATGCCGGACAAGAACTTCAGGTTGTGGATGATTACCCAGACTGAGCTTGCGTTGGATAGAGTCAGCGGCAAAGAATGCGGTGATTCTTTTCCACATGAATTTTTTTTGAACAAATCTGATAACAGCGTCTCGAAGAGATGTATTCCATACAGTTGCAATCCTGACTACTATATGAATTCATGAGACGTCTTCTGAAAAAAATGACCGCACTACTGCTCATATTGATGATGGGGTTCTCTCCATTTCAAGGGGTTTTTGCCAGCACGTGCGAGTCACCCGGACAGAAGGCGCCAACACAGCATTTAATGGGCGGCCACCAGAATACACATCAGATGGCTGTCGAAGCCAAAATATCGCACTGTAAAAGCTGCCCTGCTGACAATTGCGGTGATGGACAAACCTGTTACGCTTGCCAATGCATGGCTACAATCCTGGTCGAGACTGTTTTGCCGAACTATTCTCTAGCGACCTTTAGCGATACCAACTCAGATCGACCTGATCAATCTCTGCTCACTCTTCACCTCTCATCGATTTTTCGTCCACCCATCACCTGATACCTCAGTTTTTTGATCTCTAATCATTTGGAGATTGACCAGAACCATCGAAATAACTCCATCAGTGACAAAAAATTGTTGCCGATGAGTGGAGATATCAAAACCATGGGTTGGGACAGTAACCAGAAATTAAGAGCAGGTATTGTGTGTGTTGCTTATGCCAAAGGATTGCTCAGACGCTGTTTGTTCAATGTCGATACAGATTTGTGTACTGCTGGGCAGGTGGGAGGCCGGTCGACAGAAACTGAGGCTAAAGAGAGCAGATTGACTCGTTTGATTGCCGGCAGGGCTCTTCGGTGCTTAGGGCCGATTGGATTAGTGTTAACAGGTCCTGGCATTTACCGAAAAGAGGCGATTACAAAAGCTCGAAAATTCAGCTTTCACACCAGCTGCCTGGCCACACTCATCCTCCTCACCGGGTGTGGTGGTGATCCGCAAGAGACGGCAAATCCTCTACCGACAATCGGCACAGAAACAGAAAGACCCTCCCCAGTGGAGGGGCGCTGGTACCGGAAGAATCAGTTGACGAGAGGAGAGCAGCTGTATCAAGTCCACTGTGCCGAATGTCATCAACCAGATACCTCCGGCACCAAGAATTGGAGAGAGCTGGATGCACAGGGCAGATATCCACCCCCGCCGCTCAATGGTACGGCCCATACCTGGCACCATGCGCTGCCGGTGTTGAGACGTACAGTGAAGAGAGGTGGTATCCCTCTTGGCGGTTGGATGCCGGGTTTTGCCGATAAACTCAACGACCAGGAGATTGATGATATCTTCGCCTGGATTCAGTCCCATTGGAGCGATGAAATCTATGCCATCTGGCAGCAACGCAATACTGCCGCAACCAAATCTCGACAGCCGAACAAAATGGCTGAATCCCAACGATCAACTGCAAGGTAAATCAAGATGAAATCTCAAACCCTAAAGCCAAATCACTCATTTATGGGTGCTCGATTGCTCTCCATTCTTCTTGTAATCAGCGGCTTGCTAATTGTGCCTATTGCGAAAGCTGCTGACCTGGTGGTCTATAAAAGTCCGACATGCGGTTGCTGTACGGCCTGGATCAACCACATGGAGAAGAACGGGCATACAGTAAAGGTGCATGATCGCAATGATTTACCCACTATCAAACGCCAATTGGGGGTGCCCGAGCATCTACAATCCTGTCATACCGCCATGGTGGAGGGCTATGTCATTGAAGGGCATGTCCCTGCAGAGGATGTGGAGCGACTACTCAAGGAGAGACCGGCAGTCAACGGACTCACCGTCCCCGGTATGCCGATGGGTTCACCCGGCATGGAGGGGCACAGGAAAGATCCCTATGATGTGCTGACCTTCAAGCGAAGCGGCAAGACTGATGTCTTCGCCAGAAGATGATTGGAGAACAGGGATGTACAAACAATTTTCAATAGGGATACTCTCGGTATCCCTTATATTTTCAGCAATAGCAGGGTTTGCCCATACGCCACCCGATGAGGCTCGTGTCTTCTTTGTTGAATTGAAGGACGGAGACACAGTGAAAAGCCCCGTCAAAATAAGATTCGGCATTGAAGGTTTTGGAATTACACCGGCCGGCACTACAGATAAGATCCGCCACCAGGCTGGGCATTACCATCTATTGGTGAATCAGGATACGCTGCCGGATCTGGATAATCCCATACCTCGGGATGCCTATCATATTCATTTTGATCAAGGTGAGACTGAAGCACACTTGTCGCTACCCCCTGGCCGACATACCCTTCAGCTGCTACTGGGAGATGAGGATCATGAACCCCATGATCCCCCCCTGATTTCCCAGAAGATCACCATCTGGGTGGAATGACGTACTCAACTGAGGGCCTGTGAACAGGCCTGAGTCAAATCATGCATTACCTTCGAAAGGCCGGATGCAATTGCTTTAACTATCAGCGACAATGACGCCGACAACGGGATGAATGGGGCTACAAGAAGGCACTTCAAGATCTTCCACTTACAGAATAGAGCGACAGTCTGAATAAACCTTCAGGCTTACCCTCAACCATCCGGTTTTAGACTCAATTATTAACGGCGTAATGGGTTACTTTTTAGTACCCCTGCGCCATATGGAGTAGTAAGAATACTTAGGGAACTAGAATGCTAAAAGTTACTGCGCAAACAATGGAGAGTTGGGATGGGACAACACTTTTCTATCGCACCTGGCAGCCGGATCAGAAAGCAGAAAAAGTCATCATCCTTTTTCACCGGGGACATGAACATTCTGCACGTTGGCAGGATGTCATCGAACAGCTGGATCTTCCGGGTTTTGCCTTCTACGCCTGGGATGCCCGTGGGCATGGCCGTTCTCCAGGTGAGCGGGGGTACGCTGATAGCTTTGGTTGCTTAGTGAAAGATGTAGATGCCTTCGTGCGCCATGTGTCGATCGAGCAAGGAGTCCCATACCAGAATATCGTTGTGTTGGCCCATAGCGTAGGCAGTGTCCTGGTCAGTACCTGGGTCCATGATTATGCACCACCCATTCGGGGTCTTGTCCTGGGTAGCCCCGCACTTCGTGTACGCCTTTATATCCCTTTTTCTATTCCAGTGCTAAGGCTTGCCTCAAAGCTAAAGGATAAGATGTTTATCTCCAGCTACGTGAAGGGAAGTCTCCTGACCCATTCACCGGAAAAGCAACGTGCCTACGATATGGATCCTCTCATCACTCCCAATATTGCAGTCAATATTTTGTTGGGACTCTACGATGCCGGCACACGATTAATGCGTGATGCGGGAGCCATCACGCTGCCAACACTCATCTTAACTTCAGGTGCGGATTTTGTCGTAAAACAGTCGGCACAAAGGCGGTTCTACAACGGCTTGAGAAATCCGCGCAAGGAGATGCAGACCTTTCCCGGTTTTTTCCATGACACGTTCAACGAAAAAGATAGCCATCTGCCCATTGCCAAGGCGCAGATGTTTATCACAGATCTCTTTTTCCGACCGATGGAACATCATGACCTGTTGGATGCAGATCTCAGAGGCTATACGAAAGAGGAGTTTGATCGCCTTCGAGCCCCGTTGCCCACGTTAGCACCCAAGAGATATCTATTTGCCATTACCAGCATGTTGATGAAATCGGCAGGAAAGCTTAGCCGGGGTATCCAGATCGGTTTGGAAAACGGATTCGATTCAGGCTCCATGCTGGATTACGTCTACCAAAACGAGGCACAGGGCGTGACGCCAATCGGTCGCCTGATTGATCGAATCTATCTGAATAGCCCAGGTTGGAGGGGAATCAGACAGCGTAAGACGAATCTGGAAAAACTGCTTAAGTGGACCATTGAGCAGTTACTGTCCACGGAGACAGAGGTCCGAATAGCAGATATCGCCACAGGCCAGGGCCGCTATGTTCTGGATGTGTTGAAGGCCTATACGGACAACCCCGTCTCTGCGTTGCTGCGTGACCATAGTGATATCAATATTGATGCGGGTCGACAGATTGCCAGGGAGATGGGGTTGGAGCATGTGGTTTTTGAACAGGGCGATGCTTTTGATGGCGAGGCTGTGGCCGCCCTGCCTAACCAGCCAAATATCGGGATCGTCTCAGGTCTGTATGAACTGTTTCCCGACAATGGGCCTATCCGGGCGTCTCTTAATGGCCTCAGCCAAGCCATTGCAGCCGGGGGATATCTCATCTATACCAATCAGCCATGGCATCCACAACTGGAGTTTATTGCCCGTGTCTTGACCAGTCACCGGGATGGAGCGCCCTGGGTCATGCGTCGGCGTACACAACAGGAGATGGATCAACTGGTGGCCAATGCTGGTTTTAAAAAACTGGCCATGGAGATCGATGAGGATGGGATATTTTCCGTATCCATTGCACGTAGGATAATGAAATCATGATTAGTATTTACCAACTGAAACCCCGCTTTCAGGCCCTGTTACGTCCGCTATGCCGCTGGCTGGCACAGCGTGGCGTTACTGCCAATCAGGTGACGATAGCCGCAGTTGTGCTCTCCGGACTTGGTGGAGCATGGATTGCCTACGCACCCCATTCATCTTGGCCCTTGTTTGCATTGCCAGTGATTCTATTCATCAGGATGGCACTGAATGCCATTGACGGCATGCTTGCCCGAGAATTCGCTATGCAGAGTCGTCTTGGCGCCGTTCTCAATGAAATGGGTGACGTGGTGGCAGATGCATGTCTATATCTGCCGCTGGCTTTTCATCCGGATGTATCTATCTGGGGGATGGTTGGTTTTGTGTTACTCGGCACCATGGTGGAAATGATTGGCGTAGTCGCGGTACAGATCGGTGGCGAGCGGCGATACGATGGTCCCTTCGGTAAAAGCGATCGGGCCTTTGCCATGGGCCTGCTTGCCCTGTTATTGGGTATTGGCATACCTGCGGGTGCCTGGATAAATGGTTTCCTATTGCTTGCCATCATTCTATCCGTCATCACGCTGGTGAATCGGGGACGCAACGCTCTCAGTCAACTGGAACCGACATCATGATTCATCTGCCTCCCTTCGCGGCAACAGTCACCATTGCCAGTCTGTATGGTGTTCTGTTTCTCTCCACACTGATCATTCTGCTGTTAAAACGGATGCGACCAGAGGTGGATTTCAGCGAGGTTACAACGAGAACCAACTCCTGGTGGGTCATGATCACCATATTCTCGTTGGCGGTGATTCTGGAACGGGGAGCAGCCATCATCTTTTTGGGATTCATCAGTTTTCTGGCCTTTAAGGAGTATCTCTCCCTCATCCCAACCCGTAGGGCCGATCATAGAATTTTGCTCTGGGCCTATCTTTCCATACCGCTCCAGTTTTTCTGGGTATATAACTACTGGTACGGGATGTTTATTGTCTTTATTCCAGTCTGGATCTTTTTATTGTTACCCATGCGCATGGTCACCATCGGCGCCACCGAAGGTTTCCTAAGGGCGGCAGGCACCCTGCACTGGGGGTTGATGATTACGGTATTCAACCTGAGTCATGCCGCTTACCTCTTGTCACTACCCCAGATCGACAACCCCATGGCAGGTAGTGTCGGGCTGTTGCTGTTTCTGGTGATTTTGACCCAGTTCAACGACGTGGCCCAATATGTCTGGGGTAAGTCCCTTGGGCGCAGAAAGATTGTCCCTGCAGTCAGCCCCAAAAAAACCTGGGAAGGGTTTCTGGGTGGCGTCGCTACTACTGCGGTGGTGGGGTTTTTTCTCGCCCCCTATCTGACGCCATTGGAAGGCTGGCATAGCCTGATAGCAGGTGCCATTATCGCGGCGTCAGGGTTTGTCGGTGATGTCATCGTCTCGGCCGTGAAACGCGATCTTGGAGTGAAGGACTGCAGCAATCTCATACCCGGCCATGGTGGCATACTCGATAGGGTGGACAGCCTGACCGTCAGTGCGCCGGTCTTTTTTCACTACATCTTCTATCTTTATACCGGTCCGCGGCTTGAGTCATTGTTGTAGAGCAAAAGGACTGGTAACTGCTAAACAATTCAGGCAAATATCTGAGAACAAATAAAGCGATGTCACAAATATTACGGTATCTGTTTTTTTTTCTAGTCGTTCGTCCACTCAGCTATGTGATTCTGGGCCTGAACGTACGTCATGCTGAGCGGCTGCCGAAAAACGGCCCCGCCATCATCATCGCAAACCACAACTCACACTTGGATACGCTGGTATTGATGTCGTTGCTGCCACTCAGTGTATTACCCAAACTCAGACCTGCCGCGGCTGGTGATTACTTTCTCCGTAATCGCTGGCTTGCCTGGTTTGCTACCGAGATCATCGGCATAGTTCCAGTGGCCCGCACTCAAAAAGGTGGGAACCCGTTGGCTGGGTGCTTTGAAGCGCTACGTGCAAACGACATCCTGATCCTTTTTCCTGAAGGATCACGGGGGGAACCGGAAAGAATGCAGCGTTTGAAACAAGGCATAAGCGTCATTGCACGGAAATTCCCCAACGTCCCAATCACACCTGTCTTTCTGCACGGGCTGGGCAAGTCACTACCAAAGGGTGAGGTGATTCTTATCCCCCATTTCTGTGATGTCTTTGTAGGCGAACCCATTGCCCACACAGAGAGCAATCAAGACTTAATTGGAACCATCAATGATTCCCTGGCAGCATTAGAGAAAGAGGGTGATTTTCCGGCTTGGGAATAGTATTTCTCAACAGTTATCGGTCAAGAAAAAATACTGCTTATAAAGAATTAGGCCTAACTCACTATATTAAGCCGATCTCTTGGAGAGAGCTGCACAAGATATCGATCTTATCGATTGTTTGAGCCATACCACAACAAAATACTCATCCGTATAGATCCACTGGAAAAAAGCTTCCTTCGACCCCATTTACACCTTATTAGAGCACGATCCTTTGTTGTGTTTCAGGTGAATCTATGGAGTTTAAAGACTATTACAACATCATCGGGGTACAGCGAACGGCTACCCAGGATGAGATCAAGCGCGCTTATCGGAAACTGGCGAGGAAATACCATCCCGATGTCAGTAAGGTTGCCGATGCTGAGCAACGTTTCAAAGAAGTCGGTGAGGCCTATGAGGTGTTGAAAGACCCGGAGAAAAGGGCGGCTTATGACCAGCTTGGCATGAACTGGAAAGCAGGTCAGGAGTTCCGTCCACCGCCGGACTGGGATGCCAATTTTGAGTTTCGTGGTGGATTTGCCAATGGTGGTGACTCGAGCTTCAGTGATTTCTTCGATAGCCTGTTCGGCAGAGGATTCAGTGGCTCACAAGGGACTGAGGCAGGTCCGCAGTTTCACGCCCAGGGTGAGGATCATCATGCAAAAGTCATGATCGATCTGGAGGATGCCTTCCATGGCGCGACCCGTAGCCTGACGCTGCGGGTACCTGATTTTGATGCACAAGGGCGCCTGATCACCCGTGAGCGCACGCTGAATGTACGGATACCGAAAGGTGTCAAGCAGGGGCAGAAGATCCGACTGTCAGGCCAGGGTTCGTCTGGTCTGGGTCGCGGTATGGCCGGAGATCTCTACCTGGAGGTTGAATTTAGACCTCATCCGTTCTATTCGGTTGAAGGACGCGATCTTACGCTCAACCTGCCGGTAGCTCCTTGGGAAGCGGCATTGGGCGCAAAGGTCAAAACACCGACGCCTGAAGGTAGTATCGATCTGAAGATTCCTCCCGGCTCTGTGACAGGCCGCAAGCTACGTCTGAAAGGGCGGGGCATTCCTGGCCGCACGACGGGCGATCTCTATGTCAACTTACAAATCAACTTGCCACCTGCCGACACGGATCAGGCCAAAGCGTTCTATCGTCGTATGGAGCGTGAACTGGGATTTAATCCACGTGCAAGACTGGGTGTTTAACTAGGGCCTGTTAACATTAATTTGATCGTCACTGCCAAGACCATTTTTTGTCCAGCAAGGCAGAAGGAGCGCGGTGTAGCCGGTCTACATAAGCGACTGATAACGCCGCTGGGCGAAAAAATGGCCTTGGCCCTCCGGGTTGCGCCCCGAAGGAAGTGCCCTTGGGGTGCACCTGAAAAAGTGCCACTCGGCGTTTCTCGTCGCTCATTTGGAGTCACCAAACTACTCTCCTCGTGCCTTGATTGGCGCTTTTTCAGGTGCAACAGTGACGATCAAATTAGTGTTAACAGGCCCTAACTGCTTGAAAAGCAGACACAGCGTCCCTATCTAGTAACCAACGGTAAATTAAAGAACAGCTTGATACTGGATTTGGAGGTAGACAAATGTTCGCAAGAGTGAGTAATTTTGAAGATGGTTTTTTCGACCAGTTCAGACGCCTGGAGAATGAAATGTTCGGTAGCGGCGCCTGGCCACAGGTAGCACAGGTCACCAGGACGAGGTCAGCCTATCCACCAATTAATGTGGGTGTCACAGCAGAACAGATCGATGTCTATCTGTTTGCACCCGGTGTCGATCCAAAACGTCTGGGTATTACGATTCATGAAAACTTGTTGACTGTGAAGGGTGAGCGAAACGCCAAGCAGGAAGAGGGTGTTGAGTATTACCGCAAGGAACGTTTTGATGGCGAGTTTCATCGTGCGGTCAACCTACCGGAAGATGCTGATCCTGAAAAGGTAGAAGCCAGCTACGAAGATGGTGTGCTGCATATCACTATCCAACGGCGTGAGTCTGCCAAACCGCGACAGATTAAAGTCAACTAATCGGTGGGAGGTTAGCATAATGAATGAGAAGAGAGAGATGACACAACAGCAAAGCAAGACGACCCAGCCTGCCGATAAAAGGCAACAGATACTGCGTCCGGCAGCGGATATCTTTGAAGATAAAACCGGTATTACCCTGAAAGCGGACATGCCGGGTGTATCCAGGGAGCAACTCGATATCCAGGTTGACCAGGATACCCTCAGCATTGAAGGCAGTACGGATATTGTTATGCCGACAGGTATGCAGCCTGAGTATGCCGATGTCAGTGCAACCTGCTACCAGCGAAGCTTTACGCTGAGCAGTGAGCTGGATACAGATAAGATTGACGCCAGCCTCAGGGATGGTGTATTGACACTGCACATTCCCAAGCGGGAACAGTATCAGCCACGCAAGATCGAGGTTCGAATGAGCTGATAAGGATGGTCTCGTTCACTACGAGGCCAACTGAGTGACTGATCAAAACAGAGCGCCGGTACAATTTGTGCCGGCGTTTTTTTATGTCCCCAGATCGGCTTAGAGAGATTGACCATGTCGCAGATAAAGTGGAATTCAAGTAGCGTAGAGCAGTCTACACAATAGATGAGAGACCATATGAATGGCTAGTGATAGCTTGTATCCCCAGTACAGCTATCTGAGTGCGGGCTACAATTATATTAGCGACTGAAGGAGTACAGATAGTGCACCGAAGGTTTCTTTTTCTGATCGGATTTTCCGTGCTGTTCCTGTGTCTTTGCGGGCAGCTGTCTGCGCAAGCAATGGATCGTGCGGTATACCTGCTCGATATCAAAGGCCCTATCGGTCCCGCTACCGCTGACTATCTCGATCGTTCTCTGACAAAAGCGGAATCGGCTGGTGCCGAGCTGGTGATACTCCGCATGGATACACCGGGTGGGCTGGATATCTCCATGCGTGACATGATCAAGCGCATTATCGCTTCCCAAGTGCCGGTTATCGGTTATGTGGCCCCAAGTGGTGCACGTGCCGCCAGTGCGGGCACTTATCTTCTCTACGCCAGCCATGTCGCAGCCATGGCGCCGGCAACAAATCTCGGTGCAGCGACGCCTGTGGGTATCGGGGGATCACCGCAAAAAGCACCTGGGAGTCAGCCAGCAGATAAAGGTGATGGGACAAAATCTGTCCCTGCTGATGTCAAAGAGCGCAAGCTGATCAATGATGCCTCTGCTTATATCCGCAGTCTGGCGAAGTTGCGTGGGCGCAATGTGGAGTGGGCCGAGACTGCCGTGCGGGAATCCGCCAGCCTTTCATCTGAGGAGGCTCTTGAGAGAGGTGTGATCGATCTGATTGCGAATGACCTGAAGTCTCTGCTTGAAGCCCTGAATGGAAGGCAGGTGACCCTGCCACAAGGGGAGAGGCAGTTACAGACAGAAGGTTTGATCATCGAACAGCTGGCGCCTGACTGGCAAAACAGACTGCTCTCCATCGTGAGCAATCCCAACCTTGCCTACATCCTCATGCTGGTGGGTATCTATGGTCTGATTTACGAATTTGCCAATCCCGGCTCGGTAGTGCCGGGTACGGTTGGTGCCATCTCTCTATTGCTGGCCCTCTACGCTTTTCATGTCCTACCGATTAATTATGCGGGGGTTGCGCTCATTCTTCTGGGCCTCTCGCTGATGATTGCAGAAGCCTTCGTAGCCAGTTTCGGGGCACTGGGTATCGGAGGTGTGATTGCCTTTATTATCGGTTCTCTGATTCTCATCGATACCGACCAGGCAGGATACGGCATCTCTCTACCGCTGATCATTGTAGTCGCTGTCAGCAGCGCGTTTATTCTTGTCTTCATTGTAGGTATGGCCTTGAAATCACGCCGGAGACCCGTGGTGAGTGGGCGTGAGGAGCTACTGACCAGTGAGGGTATGGTGGTGGATGACTTCTCCGATGAGGGTGAGGTGAGGGTACATGGCGAAATTTGGCTGGCACACTCAAGCCAGCCCTTGCGAAGAGATCAGCGAGTACGTATCACCGGACGAAAAGGCCTGAAGTTGGATGTCATACCTATGGATAAGGAGGAGAAGTCGTCATGACCATCTATGTCTATGCGATTGTGCTGTTGTTCATTGCTGCCTTCCTGGCATCAGCACTCAGAATTCTGCGTGAATATGAACGCGGTGTGGTTTTTCTGCTTGGTCGCTTCTGGAAGGTCAAAGGTCCGGGACTGATCGTTATTATTCCTGTGATCCAGCAGATGGTGCGAGTCGATCTTCGAACCATCGTAATGGACGTACCGTCACAAGATGTGATTTCTCGGGATAACGTCTCCGTGAAAGTCAATGCCGTGGTCTATTTTCGGGTCATCGATCCTGAGCGGGCAATCATACAGGTTGAGGACTACATGGCGGCTACCAGCCAACTGGCGCAGACCACACTGCGTTCAGTACTGGGACAACATGAACTGGATGAGATGCTGTCCGAACGGGATCGTCTTAACAACGATGTGCGACAGATTCTCGATCAGCAGACCGATGCCTGGGGCATCAAGGTCTCCAATGTTGAAATCAAACATGTGGATCTGGATGACAGCATGATACGCGCCATTGCCCGTCAGGCTGAAGCAGAACGCTCGAGGCGTGCAAAAGTCATTCATGCAGAAGGTGAGCAGCAGGCGGCGAAAAAACTGCTCGAAGCTGCGAAGATCCTGGCGCAAGAGCCACAAGCCATTCAGTTGCGCTATTTGGAAACGCTGACGGAAGTTGCTGGTGACAAAAGTCATACGTTGGTATTCCCACTGCCAATGGATCTGCTGTCACCACTTCTAAAAGCCGGGACAGACCTGAAAAGTGAGTAGTGATTCAGATTGGAAATATCACTAACTGAGTAGATGCTGGATATACCATTTCAGTTTGAACCGATACTAAAGCGGCGTTTAAATTCACGCGAAATACCGTTCTTGACTAAAATAGGAGAAATTCAAACCGTATTACCAACTCAGACTGTTTGATGCTAAGGAGAGATTTTGCATGACTGCCAGACTGCTCATGGACTCCAACCCTGTTCGGATACATCCCTCTGATACCATCGGCATTGCTGCAAGAAAGATCATGCGTCGTCGCTATCGCAGTCTGCCCGTTGTCGATGATGAACGGGTATTTCTTGGCGTCGTCAAGGTCAACCGAATGCTGGGCATTGTTCTTCCTGCACATGCCACTCAGCAGAGCATCGGAGGCGCAGCAGAAAAGTTTGCTGCGCTTACACTGGATGATCTTAGGGATAAAATGGACAGCATCATGGATGAGCCCATTACTACCTGTATCGAAAAAGAGGTTGTCACCGTAGCGCCGGAGACCTCATTGATAGAGACACTACTGACCATGTACCACCATGAAAGAAATCTGCCTGTTGTGGACAGTGAGACGGGACGTCTCGAAGGTATGATCTCCTACTATGATATTGGAGATTTAATATTGCAGGGTGGTTACAATCAGTAATGCGTGACCGAAATTGTCAACATGCACTGCTGATATACGAGCTGATTCAATGAAGTTGTGATTCAGCTATAAAATTGCCTCTTGTTTACTGTCTTAAAGAGCTAGAGATATTTAAGACACAAGGTTTTTCCGGTTCCAGACCATAAATCGATTCAAGGTGGGCAAGGGATCTCAGCAGGGATTTGTCTAGAATCTCGATTTCATTACCCTTTGTTTTGAGAATTTTTTTCGTAGAAAGATTCTGCAGAATCCTTGAAAAGGTCTCCGGTTTCATCGAGAGACGTGCTGCCAGCACCCCTTTGGCAGCAGGCAGGGTGAAGTGATTTTGACCGACACCCTCCATTCTTCGTAACAGCATCGCACACATTCTGGTCGTGGCACTTTGCAGAGTAAGGTCATCTATCTCCTTGATAAGACCGCGTAATCTCTGACTCATGGTGCCCATGATTCTGAAACAGACCTCAAAAGATTCACTGAGGATCTGTAAAAAGCGCTTGCTATCAAAAGACATGATCTTTGCCGGACCTAATGCCTCTGCACTTACCGGGTAGATCGGATGTTCCATAAACATGAGTGCTTCGGCAAAGGTATTACCCGGCTGAATGATATCGATGATCTTCTGATCGCCATTTGATGAAACACGAAACAGTTTTATCTGTCCGCCGATCACCAGAAAAAAACGGTTTGCCTCATCACCAGTCTCGAATAGTGATTCACCATCTTTCAGCGTGCCGACGTGACTGCTCTCCATGACCTGTCTGACTTGGTTGTCATCCAGTGTGGAGAAAAGATGGGCCATGCGTATGTCTACGTTCATCTCTATTAACCAACGGGTAATGTTTTTTTTAAGATACTATAGGCATTATCCGTTATGCCGGTGTTAAAAAATAGTCATACCAAACTACCCAATAAGGGTTAGTTGAGCATGGTGCATGATTGAATATTTTCTACTAAACACCCGCTCAGAGTCTGAACTATATTGATATTTCACTATTTGATGAATATCAAAAAAAACCATCAATAAGTGCATATTACTTGTCTGATTTAATTGGATATATTTTGTCAATATCCAAGTCTGTCTGATCAGGTTCAAACAATCACTTTGAACTTCTTACTTTAACCATTCCCCGTCCACTCGGACTGCTGCATTAAGCGATATATCGATCAGTAGAACAAATTGAATTCATTGATATTTTTGCGGCTTTTTAATCCTTCTGGTTGAGCCACTGATGATGAATGGCTATCTGATTCTGCCATAAATAGAGAGAAGAGCTCATTTGACCCATGTCAAGGTAGCGAGAGTTGACTGATTTCTAATAGCCGGGACCAAATCACGAAATCTTGGGAGGAGAGTGATGGCACAGGCGTTCACGAAAGAGATGTCGAGGAACATCTTTTATGGGGGAACAGCGTTTTTCTTTTTACTGTTTTTAGCCCTGACTTTTGATACCCACCTGGCGTTACCGGAGCGTGACAATCGAGCGGCGCTGGACCCGGCCACAGAGCGTGGCCAGCTGATTGCCCAGGGCAAGCAGCTATGGGAAGAGAACGACTGCATCGGCTGTCACACCCTGCTGGGCGAAGGGGCCTATTTTGCGCCGGAGCTGGGTAATGTCTACACGCGTTACGGTAACAGCAAAGAAGCGATCATGGGATTTATCAAAGGCCGCCCGAAGGACGGCATCCCAGGCCGCCGCAGCATGCCCCAGTTCAACCTCAGTGATGAAGAGCTGGCCGCCATCGCAGAGTTTCTGCAATACGTCTCAGAGATCGACACGGCCAACTGGCCGCCGAACATCCAAGGCTAAGTGTGGAAACTGAAAGAGAGACAAGGTGAGGAGACGAAAATGACGTTCAAATACCAATCCCAGGCAGTGGCGATGCCGTACTTTATCGCCGCCATTGGCCTGTTCGTGGCACAAATCCTGTTTGGCCTGATCATCGGCCTGCAGTATGTCTGGGGCGACTTCCTGTTCCCGGAGATCCCCTTCAACGTAGCGCGCATGGTGCACACCAACGCCCTGATCGTCTGGCTGTTGATGGGATTCATGGGTGCCGCCTACTACCTGGTGCCGGAAGAATCGGAGACCGAGTTGCACATGCCCTGGCTGGCGACCCTGATGTTCTGGGTCTTCCTGGTGGCCGCCGCGCTGACTGTCGCGGGCTACCTGCTGGTACCCTATGCGACCCTGGCGGAGATCACCGGCAACGACCTGCTACCGACCATGGGCCGGGAATTTCTCGAACAACCGACCATCACCAAACTGGGGATAGTCGTGGTTGCCCTGGCATTCCTCTTCAACATCGGCATGACCATCCTCAAAGGGCGCAAGACGGTGGTCAGCCTGGTGCTGCTGATGGGGCTGGTCGGCCTGGCGGTCTTCTTCCTCTTCTCCTTCTTCAACCCGACCAACCTGGTACATGACAAATTCTGGTGGTGGTGGACCGTTCATCTGTGGGTAGAGGGCGTATGGGAACTGATCCTCGGCGCCATTCTCGCCTTCGTACTGATCAAAGTGACCGGCGTCGACCGGGAGATCATCGAAAAATGGCTCTACCTGATCATCGCCATGACCCTGATCACCGGCATCATCGGCACCGGCCATCACTACTACTGGATCGGCACCCCCGAATACTGGCAGTGGTGGGGTTCTGTCTTCTCCGCGCTGGAGCCGATACCGTTCTTCATGATGACCGTATTTGCCTTCAACATGGTCAACAAACGGCGTCGTAACCACCCCAACAAAGCGGCCACCCTGTGGGCGCTGGGTACTGCGGTCATGGCCTTTCTGGGTGCAGGCGTATGGGGCTTTCTGCACACCCTGGCACCGGTCAACTACTACACCCACGGCAGCCAGATCACCGCAGCCCATGGCCACATGGCCTTCTACGGGGCCTACGTCATGATCAACCTGGCAATCATCAGCTACGCAGTACCAATCCTGCGTGGTCGTGAAGCCAACAGCGAAAAGGCACAAGTGGTAGAGATGTGGGCGTTCTGGTTAATGACCGTCTCCATCGTCTTCATCACCCTGTTCCTGACGGGCGCCGGCATCCTGCAGGTCTACCTGCAACGCTTCAGCGACAACCCGCTGTCGTTCATGGTGGTGCAGGACAAGATCGAGCTGTTCTACTGGCTGCGTTTTGTGGCGGGTGTCGGCTTCCTGATCGGCCTGGTGGTCTACATCTGGAGCTTCTTCATCCCGGGCGAAAAGACCGCGGCTGAGATGCCTGCGATGGAAGCCCAGGGCAGCGAGCGTGGTGCGGTAGAGGCAGCCGCCGGCTAAGCCCACCAGCCAAATTGCAACCCCCTAACCGGACGGTGAGATGACCTCAAACCGTTCGGTTTTTTTTCGTCTGGGTTTTTTTGTAGGACTTTCCAGCAAGAAAACATGAGCGGTTCTTGATAACGCAGAGATCGCGATGAAGCGCAAAGGCCGCAAAGCATCTCTATCCATCAGTCTGAAACCTTTGCGATCATTGCGTCGCTTTGCGCGCTTCGCGTTATAAAAGGTGTTTCATAAGGGTGATGTTGGGCCTCCGTGGTCGGCCCAACCTACGGTTCTGGTGCTTCAAAACATCTGTTTCGAAATGAAACGTTCTCCAAATAGAATAACCGTTATAAAAACCAGACATTTTCCATTTTTGATCTTAGTCAAGGATGGTAAGCGGGGGGAAACTAAAGTGACCTTCAGATCAAGGTATTGATGATCAGGCGAGCTTCACATGATGTACGAGTGATTTTCGATCCGGGGTTGGAATCAGTGGCGATCATGGAGTGTGCCGACGTGACTCAACCCAATATTTCTGCAGGTCGAGTCTATGAAAACAGAAGGGGTTGTCTATCTGGTGGGTTCGGGGCCTGGTGATCCCGATCTGTTGACCGTCAAGGCACTGAGATTGATGCAGTCTGCCGATGTGGTGGTCTATGATCGTCTGGTCTCACCTGAAATCATGGAGATGATTCCCCCAGGTGTCTCTCGTATCGCTGTCGGTAAGGCCCCCGGTATGCACTGCGTGCCGCAAGATGAGATCAATTCGCTCCTAGCCAAGCTGGCGAAAAAGTCACGTACGATTGTGCGTTTAAAAGGTGGAGATCCCTTCGTCTTCGGGCGAGGTAGTGAGGAAGCACTGCATCTGCGCCAGCACGGTATCCGCTTTGAAGTTGTTCCTGGCATCACTGCCGCTTCGGCCGTCAGCTGTTATGCGGGCATCCCACTGACTCATCGTTCAATGAGTCGGGGTGTACGGTTGGTGACAGGGCATTTCCAAGCAGGTGAATCGCTGGATCTGGACTGGGATAAACTGGCAGACGCCACAGCGACCCTGGTGGTTTACATGGGGTTGTCGAATCTCGATGACATTCTCCAACAGTTGATGAGTGCGGGGCGTGACCCAGAGACGCCGGCAGCAGTGATTCAGGAAGGCACCACACCGCGTCAACGCGTGGTGCAGGCAACACTATCCACTCTCAGCAGCGAGGTGGCACAGGCGGGACTCAGTTCACCGGTACTCATTATTGTAGGAGAGACAGTGACGTTGGCTGATCAACTTGCCTGGTACCAGACCCAGGAGATGAGCGATGAAACTCCCTGCATTGATCATTACTAGTCTCTTCTTATTGACGCAGACCGCATTGGCCTCAGGAATCCCAGAGCCAAGGCGGATGGAACTGCTCAATCTACTCAAACACGATTGTGGCTCATGTCACGGTCTCTCCCTGAAAGGGGGGTTGGGACCTGCACTCACGCCCGAGAGGCTGAGAGGTAAACCCATCGACTTTCTCACTGCCACGATCCTTTACGGGCGCACAGGCACCCCAATGCCGCCCTGGCGTCCATTTCTAACAGACCGTGAGGCGTTCTGGCTGGCGGAAAGAATCAAGGAAGGTGTTCGGTGAGAGTGTGGCTTATCATTTTTCTCTACCTCATGGGGTTCTCACCGTCATTATTTGCAGATGAGTGGCGTGGTACGGGAGATCTTGGCGTGGTTGTGGAGAGGGCGGACGGCAGCCTTCAGGTCATCGAGACGACGGGTAACAGTCTGTTAGGTCGTATAGAGGGACTGGGCGATTTGTCGCATGCCTCTGCTGTCTTTTCCCGAGATGAGCGCTTCGCTTACCTGTTCGGACGTGACGGCGGCCTGACCAAGGTAGATATCCTGCAACGTAAGGTGGTTGCCCGCATCATTCAGTCCGGTAACAGCATAGGGGGAGCGATTTCCCAAGATGGCAGGCTGGTGGCTGTTTCGAATTATGAACCCGGTGGGGTGCGTGTCTTCGATGCCGAGACGCTCGAACCCGTGGCAGATATTCCGGCAACCTATGGTGACGGCAAGCAGTCAAAGGTCGTTGGTCTGGTGGATGCACCCGGTAACCGTTTTATCTTCAGTCTTTGGGATGCAGGCGAAATCTGGGTAGTTGAGATGAGTGACCCGGCAAAGCCGCAGATCCGAAAATATAAAGATATTGGCGTTCAACCCTACGATGCCCTGATTACACCGGATGGACGCTACTACATTGCCGGTCTTTATGGAGAGGATGGTCTGGCCCTGTTGGATCTATGGAATCTCGACAAGGGACCACGCCGTATCCTGGGTGATTACGGTAAGGGCGAACAGAAACTGCCAGTCTACAAGATGCCCCATCTGGAAGGCTGGGCGGTCGCTGGCAAACGACTCTTCGTCCCCGCCGTGGGACAGCATCAGGTATTGATTGTGGATACCGATAACTGGCAGGAAATCGGTCGTTTGGATGTTCACGGGCAACCGGTGTTCGTCATGGCGCGCCCCGATGGCAGACAGGTATGGGTCAACTTCGCCTTTCCCAACAATGACACCCTGCAGATTATAGACACCCAAAGCCTCAAGCTGGTCAAGACACTGCAACCCGGCAAAGGTGTGTTGCATATGGAGTTCGAGCCGAGAGGGGAAGAGGTCTGGGTCTCCGTGCGCGATATCGATCGTCTGCAAGTCTACGATACAGACACTTTTGTCCGGCGTGCGGAATGGCCGGTGTTGAAACCCTCCGGGATTTTTCTCACCTCCCGGGCGCACCGTATCGGACTCTGACATGGTTGCACAGAAAGAAACGATCCTCGATCGCCCTTTGAACGCCTTGGAGCGTCGGTTGCTCAATGACTTTCAGGACGGTTTTCCACTGACCCCACGTCCGTTCCAGACCATCGCGGAGCGGGTGGGAAGCACGGAGAATGACGTAATGAGAACCCTGCGACAACTTCAATCACAAAGGTTAATCAGCCGGGTAGGGCCGGTTTTCCGTCCCAACCGGGTGGGTGCGAGTACCCTTGCGGCCATGGAAGTCCCCATGGAACGTTTGGAGGAAGTTGCCGATATCGTCAGTAGTTATGGTGAAGTCAACCACAACTATGAGCGGGAGCATCGCTTGAATCTCTGGTTTGTGGTCACGGCTGCAGATAGGGAGTCGCTTAATCAGGTGTTGAAGGAGATCGAGGCAGCATCCGGGCTGGAGGTGATCGACCTGCCCATGATCGAGGATTTTTACATCAATTTGGGGTTTCCACTGCAATGGACTTGAGAGAGCTGTCTCAGTTGTTGGAACCCGATCCGATGGATCTCGAGTTGGTGCGTGTCATACAGGGTGGCTTGCCTCTGGTAGCCCATCCCTACGCCAGTATTGCAGGAGAGCTGGGTATCACCGAAGCTGAGGTGATGCGGCGACTCGAAAGATTACTGGAAACAGGCGATATTCGACGGCTTGGCGTGGTAGTGCGCCATCGAGAACTCGGATACCGTGCCAATGCCATGGTGGTCTGGGATGTGCCGGACGAACGTGTCTCCGAGATTGGCCGGCTACTTGGCCGGCAATCCTGTGTCACCCTCTGCTACCGACGTCCACGACGTTCCGGCCGCTGGCCTTATAACCTTTTCTGCATGATCCATGGCCGTGATCGAGAGGGTGTCTTGCGTAATCTGGATCAACTGATCGACAGCTGTAACCTCGGGTGGATTGAGCGCGATGTTCTGTTCAGCCTGCGCCAGTTCAAACAGCGAGGCGCAAAATATATCAGCGAGCGGGATGGATCGACCCAACAAGATCGATCAATCACCCTGGGGGCTTCCTAGTCTATGCAGACCTTGAACACATTTGAACGTCACCTGATTAATCGATTTCAGGGGGGCGTCGAGCTTTCCCAGCGTCCTTTTCACCAGATGGCAAGGGCGTTGGATGCTGATGAAGACGAGGTGTTGGAGACAATTGAACGCCTATTGAATGAGGGTTGGCTGTCCCGATTTGGTCCGCTTTACAACGCTGAGCGCCTCGGAGGCAGTCTGGTGCTTGCTGCCATGTCGGTACCTGAAACCCGTTTTGATACCGTGGTTGAGCAGGTCAATGCACTGCCCGAAGTTGCTCATAACTATCGACGGGACCATTGGTTAAATATGTGGTTCGTGCTTGCGACGGATACAGCAGATTCAATGGATCTCGTCATCCGGCAAATTGAGACAGAGACAGGCCTTCAGGTGTTCGCCTTTCCCAAGGAACAGGAGTTCTATCTGGGACTGTGGTTCGAAATGGGTGACGACGGTAGCTTTAATACCCGCTCGATTCCTGCTGTGGAATCAGCTTCTCCACAACCCTTGGATGATCTAGACCGCCGTATTATTGCCGAGACACAGAAAGGGTTGCCATTGACACACGATCCCTGTGAAACAGTCGCAGATCAGGTTGGGTGCTGGCCGAGTGAGGTAGTCAGGCGAATGGAGAATATGCTGGAGAACGGCATCATCCGCCGTATGGGCCTGGTGCCCAACCACTACCGCCTGGGTTTCAAGGGTAATGGTATGACTGTGTGGAATATCCCGGACGATCAATTGGAGGAGGCCGGTCACCAGCTCGGCGCCATGGATTTTGTCAGTCATTGCTATGCCAGACCTCGCCACCTGCCGGACTGGCCTTACAATCTCTTTGCCATGGTGCATGGCCGCGATCGTACCGACGTGATGGAGAAGGTCGCTGAATTGAGCCATCAGCTGAGACGTTATAACCAAGGTCATGAAGTTCTATTCAGCTCTGCCGTTCTGAAAAAGACCGGCATGCGACTCGCCATATAGGAACTGTCCATGTTTCGAATCAGCCGATACCTGAATGCCTTAAATACGCCGACTGAATCTACCCGTCCACCGGTCAAACCTACAGGCCCGGTAGTCATCTGGAATCTGGTAAGACGCTGCAATCTGACCTGTCGCCACTGCTACGCCACTTCAGCAGATAAAGATTTCCCCGGTGAATTAAATACGCAGCAAGTCTATGGTGTGATGGATGACCTGAAATCCTTCGGTGTGCCGGTTTTAATCCTCTCTGGTGGCGAACCGCTGATGCGCCCGGATATTTTCGAGATCTCCCATCGTGCTAAAGCGGAGGGATTCTATGTGGGCCTCTCCAGTAACGGCACTTTGATCACTGAAGAGACGATTGGTGATATCGCGGCGGTGGGTTACGACTATGTCGGGATCAGTATCGACGGCATGCGCGAGACTCACGACAACTTTCGTCGCAAACAGGGTGCCTTTGATGAGTCACTCCGTGGTATCCGTCTCTGTCGAGAGGCGGGTCTTAAAGTGGGGTTGCGATTTACCCTGACGCAGGAGAATGCATCCGAGTTACCCGATCTCCTGCAATTGATGGATGAAGAGGGCGTTGATAAGTTCTACCTCTCACACCTCAATTACGCCGGTCGTGGTTATAAGAACCGTAAGGATGACGTACACCATCGGCTCACCCGGGAAGCGATGGATCTGCTTTTTTCCACCTGTTGGGAGGATGTACAGCAGGGGAGACAACGTGAATTCGTTACCGGTAATAATGATGCCGACGGCGCCTACATGCTGCTTTGGGCAGAGAAACATTTGCCACAGCACTACCAACGTCTGAGCCAGATGCTGAATCGTTGGGGCGGCAACGCCAGTGGTGTGAATATCGCCAATATCGACAACGAGGGTCGTGTGCATCCCGATACCATGTGGTGGGACTACACCCTGGGCAGCGTCAAGGAGCGTCTCTTTTCTGAGATATGGCAGGATACCTCCGATGACCTGATGGCGGGTCTTAAACAGAAGCAACGGCCTTTGGAAGGGCGCTGCGCAAGTTGTACGCATCTCTCAATATGCGGTGGTAACAGTCGCACTCGTGCCTGGCGCCTCACTGGTAATCCCTGGGCGGAAGATCCCGGCTGCTATCTGACAGATGAGGAGATATCGTCATCATCGGATAAGATGGCAGCGACTGGGTGAGTGTGTATAGAATCCTACGTTTATTCATTGAAACAGGCTTGCCCGCGAGGGTGAGCAATGTGGACTAAATAAAGGGTTAACGCACATGCGATTCAGATTCTGCTGTATATCCACCGTTATATTGTTGTTGCTAATCCTTGCCATGGCCTACAAATTTATCTGGCAGGGTGAAGTGACACCAGCCAGCGATGGGCGTATCGCCATTTTAATGCCGGCGGGTGAGCGAGATCTGGTACTTCAAGAGATGCGCGGTTTCCTGCAGGCCGTGCAGTCGATTCTGGCAGCAACCAATCTTGAAGAGATGCAGCGCGTGGCCGATTCGGCCCGGCAGGTAGGGATGGCGGCAGGAGAAGGTATGCCGGGCAGCCTGGTCGGTCGATTACCCGTGGGTTTTAAAAAGCTGGGTTTTGATACCCATGGACGCTTCGATACCCTGGCTCTTGATGCTGAGCAATTGGGTGATCCACAACATAGTCTGCAGCAACTGGCCGAGTTAATGAACAATTGTGTCTCCTGTCATGCAATGTACAGGATAGACCTTCTAGAAGAGTGATAGGACAGAAAATATTGGCGTTTTATCGATTAAAAAGCAGTCATCAAATCTTATCCGGATGCACTAGCAGCTGGCTGGATAAATTTGCCTACAGACTTCGTGTTAGTGGGGTGTTACTGCTGATATTGCAATCGCTCTCATTCAGCAGTGTTGTTCTGGCCGGGGCCTCAGGGGTTGAAGCGGTCTACCAGAAGCATTGTTCTGAGTGTCATGGACAGGACCGACTGGGGGGGCAGGGACCTGCGCTGCTGCCGGAGAATCTGCATCGTCTGAGACCTAAGCGTGCTGTAAAAGCCATTGCTGAGGGCAGGCCCGCCACCCAGATGCCACCCTTTGATAAGCTGCTGACAGGCGAACAGATTCAGTCACTGGTGGACCTGATCTTTACACCACTGGATACGATTCCAGAATGGGGACTTGAGCAGATTCTGGCCAGCCGCATCGAGCATCACAAACCTGGCAGTTTGCCCGATAAAGCGAAATTTAAAGCTGACATAGACAATCTTTTTGTGGTGGTGGAACTAGGCGACCATCACGCAACTCTGCTGAACGGTGACAGCTTCGAACCCATCCACCGCTTCCCCACCCGTTTCGCACTGCATGGCGGACCTAAATATGCCCAAGGTGGACGATATGTCTATTTTGCATCCAGAGACGGCTGGATCAGTAAATTCGACGTCTACAATCTGACCTACACTGCCGAAGTGAGGGCGGGTATCAATACCCGCAATCTGGCTGTTTCCCACGATGGCCGGTTTGTAATGGTGGCTAATTATCTGCCGCACAGCTTGGTAGTACTGGATGCTGAGGATTTAAAACCGCTGAAAGTGATCCCTGTTGAGGACGATAAAGGCAAGTCTTCAAGAGTCAGTGCCGTTTATACTGCTGATCCCCGCTCCAGCTTCATCGCAGCATTGAAAGATATTCCAGAGGTGTGGGAGATCAGTTATCAGATTCCGCCTCCCAAAGGCTTCGGGAGCTGGATACACGACTATCGGGAGGATTCGGGAGAGCAGGGCGTCACCTCGCCATTTCCCATACGCCGGATTCAGGTTAAGGATTACCTCGATGACTTCTTTATCACGCAGGATTATTCACAGATTGCAGGCACTGCTCGCGATGGTAGCGGGCAAGTGGTCGATCTTGATTTAGGCCGAGCGGTCGGTGCGCTTGAGCTTCCCGGCATGCCGCATCTCAGTTCCGCCATTACCTGGAAAATCGGTGATCGTCAGGTCATGGCGACACCCAATATCAAAGCAAATAAAGTCACCGTGATTGACCTCAAAAGCTGGGAGGTCATCAAGGAGATACCGACACTGGGTCCTGGATTTTTCATGCGCAGTCACGAGCAGAGTCCCTATGCCTGGGTAGATGTCTTTTTCGGCAAGGAAAAAGATGCCATGCATGTCATCGACAAACAGACACTGGAGGTTGTGAAAACACTGCGTCCGGCTGCGGATAAAACCTCTGCTCATGTGGAATTTACCAAAGACGGGCGCTATGCACTTGTCAGTATCTGGGACCAGGATGGAGCGCTGGTGATCTACGATGCCAAGACGCTGGAGGAGGTCAACCGGTTACCGATGAAGAAGCCTTCCGGCAAATACAATGTGCATAACAAACTGACACGTTCCTCCGGGACCAGCCACTAATTAGGGATACGGGCATGCTTTCGAAGACGATCTTGTACCTACTCAATGCTACGTTGCTCTTACTTTCGTCTTATGCCTGGAGTGAGGATGTGCTGCTCAAAGGCGATGCAGTCGAGGTAGAGGATGGAGATACCCTACTGGTGACGTTTGAGGATGGGGTCAAGCGGATACAGCTCATTGATATCGATGCACCCGAGGATAAGGAGAATCCAAAATTCAAGGTTGATCAGAAAAGAACCGGCCTTGACCACGACACGCTGCTCTCAATCGGGATCATCGCAACCAATCACCTGCGCAAACTATTGGCAGGTGAGGAAAGTTTCAGGCTGCACTATCAACCAGATAACCTGGACCGATATGGCCGTATCCCAGGCGAGTTGAAGAGAGAAGACGGAAGCTCCCTAAACCGGCAGATGGTGATGAATGGTTATGCCATCGCCAAACCTTCCGAATCATCCTCCACGGCTCATAGCTATCATGACCTACAGCAGCAGGCCCGGCGTGATAGAAAGGGGCTTTGGGGTTTGTTGCCACAAGCGACCCAGCTTTGGTCAGGTACGACTTTGAGCCGGTAATCCCTTTGTTTATGTGGTGAAATCAAGCCCTGTCTGACTGCGTTCTACCCCCCTCATATGTGATATTTCATGTCTGTTTAGCACGGTCTGTGAGTTTGTAGTATCCACATGGCTGACAGATCCATTACACTGCGTCCTGCTCAATTTAATGACTCTGATCTAGATCAAATGTACAACTGCTTAATCGGTATACAACGGCATTCAATGAAGAAAAAACTCTCTCATGCTTTGGCCTTTTTTACCCTGCTTTGTGGCGGGACATCGACCGTGGCAGGTGCTAATGACATTCAACTCCATAGTCGCATTCAATTTGGTGCGATCACAAACAATAATGAATCGGAAAACGTTTTTCCTTCCGGTTTCCTCAACTTTGACGAGGGTATCAACCTTAATCGTGCTGAGCTGATTTTTGAAAAGGTGCCGGTATCCAACATCAAGCCCCGCATCGGCCCATTCCCTGGACCAATGCCGAAGCAGGCAGACTGGGGATTCGAAATCGACCTGCGTTATGGTGAGGATGCAGCCATTACCTATGGATTGGATGATGAGCTCGATGTCAATGAGGAGAATGAACGACTCTATCTTCTGCCCCAATGGTTTTTAAACGGGTATCTGCCTATAGGCGGGGGATTTTCCTGGATCGCCGGTAGCTGGTTTACACCTGTCGGCTATGAGATCGGAGCGCCGGTCGATCCGCCAACGGCTTTCTATACCCACTCCTATGCATTCACCTACCAGCCGGTAAAACATGTCGGCATGATGGGTGCGCTGAAGCTGCCGTTGAGTCAGGAGATGGGAAGTTGGTCGACCGGGCTCGGTATCGTACAGGGATGGAATAATCTTCAGGATAATAATGACGATAAAACTCTCATCTTCGACCTTCGTTGGAGAAGCCCGGATTTCAGAACCTGGCTCGATATTGAAAATATCGTCGGTCATGAACAGTCAGAGGCGGGTGTTACCGATCAGACACGCCCTTTCAATGCGGTCAGTACAAGCGGAGAGAAGTTGTTACGACGAATGCACTCAGTGACGCTCACCCACCGCTTCAACCGCTCACATCGCATGGCGGTGAATGCCGTCTATGGATTCCAGGAGGGTGGAGACTTGGTGGCTGACTCGAACAATCCACCCGGTTTTCTCATCACGGAAGACAGCCGATGGTATGGCGCCAACCTGAACTACTATTTTCAGTGGCATGAAAACAGACAGCTCGGTGTAAGGGCAGAGTGGTTCAGGGATCAGCAGGGTGCGCATGCCTTGCTGCCTGAAGGTATCTATCGGGCGCTGACGATGAATCTCTCCTGGTGGGTGCAGGAAGGCCTTAGAATCCGCCCGGAGTTGCGCTACGATCACTACAGCGGCCCCGGCAAACCCTTTGGGGGGCGGGTGCCGACGGTTTTCTTCGGAGAGGAGAAAGAGCAGTGGGTGGCGTCGCTGGATGCCACCTGGTTCTATAGCCTATGAAGAGTAAATATACCTTTCTCGGCGCTATGCGCCCCTTTTCGCTGGTGGTGGCCATCGCGACCTGCGGGCTCGGGGTCAGTCTCGCCACCATAGATCAGGCTGCAGACAGTTGGCTGGGCTGGCTCGTGCTGCTTGCGGGTCTGCTATTGCAGATCGCCGTAAACCTGATCAATGATGCGCCCGATCTGGCGCATCCCGAACTGGATGCGCAGAGTCGACAATCCATACGGCGTAATCTGAAGATCGGCTGGGGAGTCATGCTGGTGGCTGTCCTGCTGGGGCTCTATATGGTCTCCATCAGAGGGTGGCCGTTACTCGTGCTGGGACTGGTCGGTGTTGCGGGCGCCTGGGGTTATACCGGCGGCAAGGTCAACTATAAACAGCGTGGCCTGGGTATCGTGTTGGTGTTTCTTCTCATGGGCGTATTGCTGATCGGTGGCTCCTACTATGTGCTGACCGGTCTCTATACCTGGCAGGTCTTCTGGCTGTCGCTGCCATTCAGTTTGCTCTCGTCCTTACTGTTGCTCAGTAATGAGTTGAGGGATTATGAATCGGATCGCGATGCGGGTATCCGTACGCTGATCGTCAGGATCGGATACCACTCGGGCGTCAGGCTCTACTACTTGCTGATCAGTCTGGTCTATCTGATCAGTGCAATGCTCTATTGGGCACAAATGCTGCCCGGCATCCTGATGCTGCTGGTGACCTCGGTGGCCTTGATCGGTCCGTTCAATCAGCTCGATTCCCCAAATAGACAGCGGCACAGGCTGACGCCAATGACAGGGCGATTCTATCTTCTGTTTGGCGCCACCTATCTTGCGACGCTTTGGATGGACCTGCCATGAATCAGGATTTTGTTTTAAGTCTGGCCCTGCCGGTTACCCTGTTCTGTATCATGTTCAGTATGGGCACCAGTCTGGTGACCCGCGATTTCCGGCTCATTGTCGAATCTCCAGCATCCGTGCTGATCGGCATCGTCAGCCAGATGGTGATTCTTCCCATCGTCGCCCTGATACTGCTGATGGTGTTGCAACTCCCCCCTGAGCTCTTCGTCGGCTTCATGATTCTCGCTTTCAGCCCCGGCGGCACCACGTCCAATATGTTCTCCTATCTGGGGCGGGGGAATGTGGCTCTCTCCATCACCCTGACAGCCATCGTCAGCCTGGTAACGCCACTGACCATTCCACTGCTGGGGGGACCGCTCATCGAGTGGCAGTTGGGCAGCCACAGCGAGATTGTCCTCCCGTTTGCATCGACCTTCGCCAAACTGGTGGTGGTGACTTTGATACCCGTCGCCCTCGGTATGCTCCTGCGCCACTACCGAACCGGGTTCTGTTTGAAATATGAGAAGCTGCTGACCCGAATCCCACTGGTCATGTTGCTGATGGTGATCATCGGCATCATCCGGCAGAACTGGGAATCGATGCCGCTGTTCCTTTCCCAGACCGGTATGCCTGCCCTGATATTGGCATCGGTGGCACTGGCTGCAGGCTATGGCTTTGCCCGTATGGGTCGGTTAAATGAGACCGACTCACGAACCGTCGCCATCGAGACCGGGATTCAGAACGGCGGTACGGCGATATTGGTCACAGGTACCATCCTGAACAACCCGACCATGACCATTGCACCGGTGATGTACGGCATTCTGATGCTGATACCGACATTCGCCTACATTGCCTGGCTGAATCGAAGGCAAGCGGCAATGGCCTGAAGCTGGGATATTGAACATTCATTAGGAGACGATAGCTGTCATCCAGAGTAGTACTATGAATGCCCCTTTTAAAAACCTGTTGATCGGTGTTGGTCTGCTGATAACCGCATCAGCTGAAGCACTACCCCCCCTACAGCTATTTGTTGATTTGACACCCCTGGGCAAGACGCTCCGAGTGATACCCGGTACCTATTCCGGTCCGGTCGTCATCAATAAGCCGATAATCATCGAGGGTAGTGGTGAAGTGACGGTCGACAATGAAGGTGTGGGTACGGTGATGACGATCAAGTCGGACCAAGTCGTGGTTCGCGGTCTACACCTGACCGGTTCCGGCACTTCTTATGACGCCATGGATGGAGGGGTCGTGATCGAGGCAGATGATGTCCTTTTCGAAGACAACCGTCTGGATGACGTCCTGTTTGGCATAAATATCAAACAAGGAAATGGCAACATCATCCGCAACAATACCGTCACCTCGAAAGCATTTGAGCCGAGCCTGCGAGGGGAAGGGTTGAGAATTTGGTACGGAAATAAAAATCTCATCGAGGGCAATACCTTCCATCATGTCCGCGATCTGCTCCTGACCAATGCAACAGCCAACAGAATCATCGGCAACGAGTTGCATGATAATCGGATCAGTCTGGAGTTTATTTTTTCCCCGAACAATATCGTGAAAAACAATCGCATTGGTGAGAACGATACGGGTATCGTGGCCATCTATTCCGATGGATTGTCGATCGAGGGTAACCATATCGAACATATCAGAAATATGGGAAGCTCAGCGCTGGCGATCAAGGAGAGTTCACAGGTGAGGATTAAGGGTAACGAAATTCTTCACAATGCCGTGGGCTTGACCGCAAATTCGCCGGTGTTTCCTGAGAACATTCTCTATCTGGAGAAAAACCACTTCTCCTACAACAACGTGGCCATGTATTTTTATGGCGAAAAGGGTGGTCATATCATTCACGGCAATCGTTTTATCCACAATCTCTCCACGATTGCCGTCAGTCATGTGAAGAGTGCTAAAAGCAACGACTGGGACGGAAATCTATGGGATAACTATCTGGGGTTCGATCAGGACCATGATGGTTATGGGGACACACCCCATACGATCAAGCTCTATGCAGACCGGATCTGGATGGACAGACCGGTCACACAGTTCTTTCGCGGTACACCGATCATGGGCATGATCGATTTCATGGAACGACTGGCTCCTTTTTCGGAGCCGGGATCGATATTGACAGATCCCAGGCCGCTTGTTGATTGATTATTTTTCCTTATCCAGCTCTTTTCCCGTCAGGGTGGCAAGAAAGGCTGCGATATCGGCAACTTCATCCTCTTTGAGTTCGATATCCAGCTGGATGCTTCCCATGGTACGGATGACATCCTCCAGGGTTTTACCGGAACCGTCATGAAACCAGGGGCCGGTGATGGCCACGTTGCGCAGTGAGGCGACTTTGAACATCATCACATCCGCTTCGTCACCGGTCACACGGTGTCGGCCTTTATCCTCGGTATTATGGAAATCTTTGTAGACACCCAGTTTCTCGATCAGCGTGCCGCCAAGCATGGGACCATCGTGGCATCGTATGCAGTTATGTCGGATAAATTTGGTAAGTCCCGATTGCTCCTGAGTCGTCAGCGCCGCTTTATCTCCCCGCATGAAGTCGTCGAAGCGGGATTCACTGCGCAGCGTGCGTTCGAAAGCGGCGATGGCCTCAGCCAGATTGGCATAGGAGAGGGGAGGGGTATCGTCCGGAAACGCCTTTGTGAAAGCTTCGACATAGGCCGTGATGGCGCTGAGCTTCTTCACCACACTCTCTTTATCCGGCATACCCATTTCGATCGGATTCAGAATCGGTTGGCCCGCCTGATCAGCCAGGTCTGCGGCACGGCCGTCCCAGAACTGTGAACTTTGCCATCCGGCATTCAACACGGTTGGGGTGTTGCGGTCTCCGAACCCTCCACGGGCGCCCGGTGATGTGGGAAGGCTATCCATGCCACCCTTGCCGTCCCCAAGCGGGTGACAGCTCGCACAGGACTGGGTGTCATTGATGGAGAGGCGTGTATCGAAATAGAGCTGTTTTCCCAGCTCGACACGAGCCGGCGTGTCGTTTTCACTGCCGGGCATGGTCTGGGGTAAGGGTTCAAAGTAGCGATTGGCTTTCCTGATCAGGCGATCGGTTTTATCCGCCTGCACACCGGTGCTGAACAGGAAGAGAAACAATACAGCGGCGAGACTGACCTTTTGGTTCATTTTAATTCCCAACCTCAATCAAACAGAAACGAACGGGTATCACCCAAGGTGCGGTGTACTCCATGGCACCTGGCGCAGATGATCACGGCGGCCTCACCCAGTTTTCTGCCCGTCGATTTTAGCTGTTGCCGGGTCAGCGCCTCATCCAGTTCATCGAGGGTTCGGTTGCTGGCGTCGCCGAGTATCCGCTGACGGGGTAGCTCATCTTTGTGGCAGGACTCGCAGCTCTCCGACAATCGATGCAGTTGTTCCCTTAGATCTTGTGAAGCCTTGACCGCACGTGCCCAACGATTGTCTTCACTGGCGATCTTAATACGGTTGACAGTCTTGGACAGGCTGTCCATATGCGTGTCGTAATCCTTCAAATCACCTTGTTCGTCAGCAATCTCGATGCCGCTGAAATCCGGTGAGCGGTACCGGAGTGCGGCAAGCGCCCGATATTCCCGATGACAGTTTCGGCAGTTGCGTTGAAGCCGTGAAACTGCACTGGTTACGGTTTTGAAGTCACCAGACCGGGCAGCAGTTTCCAATTGAGTGGCCTCATCGAGCTCAACTTCATCCCGCCACTCCGGTACCATTTCTGGCAGCTTGCGAAAATGTTTGACGAATTTGTCGCTCCACTTCCGGGTCAACGCCAGATCCTGCTCCGCGGCATACTCGTCTATGGCCTGCAATTCACGGCGTAGGGCGAACATGGTGTGAAGCCAGACCTGTCTTTTGTTGACAGGTTTGTACCACTGGGAAAGGGAGTCGGGCAGCAGTGTGATGCTGCGTTCCTCTTGCGCGACGGATTGACTGCTCTGACTCGTCAGCAGGAAGGTGAAGATGCCAACGAGCCAGAACTGATTTCGATAGGTCATTTTTTCTTTGTTTTTCCTACTGGACGGAGTCGATTGATCGCGTGGTCGATTAAGGCTGAATTGAAAACCACTCTCAATCAGACAGACACGGATGTCCGGCTATTCTACAACGTGTACGACACCCTTCATCTGGTGGCTTTCGTGGTGAGGTTCACAGATATAGTGGTAGCTGCCCGGTTTATCGAAGGTGCGTTCCCTGACGTCTCCGGGGAAGAAGTAGTCACCGGGCTCTTCACCCAGGACTTTAAACCAGGCACTGTGATACTGGCGTTTTTCGTGATTTTCCCAGCGCACGGTGGTACCGACTTTGACGGTGATCTCCTCCGGCTGGAATTTGTAGTCTTTCGCAATGACCGTGACCGCCTCTCCGGCCAAGGCATATTGCGCAACAAACATCCATAACAACAGCATGATTATGTTATTTCGAAACATAATGGATACCTCTGTTTGTCGTTTCCGTATCCCTGGTGCGGAGGACAGGGCGGTTACTGCGCCACGGCGTTGATCTCCGCATCCGGGTTATCCAGCCCCAGTTTATAGCCGAGTGAGACGTGATGGAAGCGGCTGTTGGTATAGTCATCGTGGATCGCGAATCCGAAATTGTAAACTGTCCCTTTTTCGATGTTTACATCGCCGGATAGTTCAGATTTCAGCTTGCGCTTGAAGGTGGCGGTCCAGTAGCCTGCCTCCTCCTTGATGCTCCCCTGCAGTGCCTGGCCGCCCTTCATGACGCGTTGTTCCAGGACGTATCCGTTCTCCACATTGCCGGTGCCGCTGCTAATCCGCATCAGATCCATGGTTTTGTGGGCATCAATTTCTGCCTGCAGGGCTGCGCTATCTTTGAGCTTGTCCCAGCCGCCCAGTTTCTTACCGCGACGGCCCTTCTCCTCGACCTTGGTGCGTGACTCCTTGATGTATTTGGTCACACCTTGGCTGAAGTCGAGTGACAGGCCGGATGCTTTGGGGTCATCAGGATGACCGGGCATGGTTCGCAGATCTTCATGGCAGGTGCCCCAACAGCCGGCCTGAGAGGCGTACTCGAGCTCGTCAGTTGCCAGCATAAACGCCAGCTTTACCTGATTGTCGGGATCCATTTTTCCACCATCGACGAAAGGAATGGGCACATGCTCGGTGCCCTCCCATTGGAATCGCAGATAGAGGTTTTCTTCATCGTGGGTCGCTTGTACCGCGACAGGAATCGATGCACGTTTCCCTTCAGGTGGTGTTGGTTCGGCCTTCTGGCCAGTCACCATCTTTTTACCCATGTCTGCCAACTCTTTTTCGTGGCAGGTCGTACAACGGTCACCGGCACGGAAAGGTCTGGCACCGCCGTGGTATTTTCCCACCAGTGTCCACTCCATGGATGTCTGTCCGGGATAGAAGAGGGTGATCTGACGTTCACCCGCCTTCGACCAGTCCACACCACTGCCCACATCGCCCCCGGCGGGTGCCGCGGCCTTCTGTGGTGCCGCTGCAGTCGCGACGGGTGCGGTAACCTTCGCTTTCACTGCATTGATCTCAGTCTGGTCGTTGTCCAGCGCCAGCTTATAGCCCAGTGAGACGTGGTGAAAACGTGTATTGGTAAAGTCGTCATGGATGGCGAAACCAAAGTTGTAGACGGTGCCAGGCTCCAGTGAGATGTTACCCGCGCTTTCGGATTTCAGGGGTCGCTTGATTTCAACGGTCCAGATCCCAGCTTCCAGCCAGCCCTGGGCGTCCACCTTGCCGCCGTCGTCCATGATGCGCTGCTCAAGCACATAGCCGTTTTCAGTGCTGCCGCTGCTGTTCCAGCGGACAAGATCCATATATTTATGTGCTTCTCTCTCCGTCTGAATGGCCGCGTCATCCTTCAGCTTGTCCCAGCCGCCGAGTTTCTTGCCACGCCGACCCTTCTCCTCGACCTTGGTGCGTGACTCCTTGATGTATTTGGTCACGCCATTGGAGAGATCCAGCTTGAGACCGGCCGCTGCGGCATCTTCGGGATGACCAGGCATGGTCCTTAAGTCTTCATGACAGGTCCCCCAGCAACCGGCCTGGGAGGCATACTCCACCTCATCCGTCGCCAGCATCAGGGCCAGTTTGACCTGGTTGTCGGGATCCATCTTACCGCCGTCCACAAAGGGGACCGGGACGTGCTCGGTATCTTCCCACTGGAAGCGCAGATAGAGATTCTCATCATCATGAGCGGCCTGAACCGTCACAGGGATCGAACCTCGCTTACCAACAGGTGGTGTGGGCTCTGCCTTCTGCCCGGTAACCATCTTCTTGCCCATGTCAGCAGTCTCTTTGTCGTGGCAGACTGTGCAGCGATCACCGGCACGGAAAGGTCTGGCGCCACCATGGTACTTACCCACCAGGGTCCACTCCATGGAGGTTTGTCCGGGATAGAAGAGGGTGATCAGACGTTCGGGGGATCCGCTCCAATCGACACCAAAGCCTTGGGTGGCAGCAACCGGTGCGGCGCCGGCTCCAGTGCCCGGTGATTTGGCAGCTGCAAGGGCCTGAGCCACGGCGGCATCGATTTTCTTCTGCGTTGCCAATGCCTGTGCCTTGCGGCGATCACGCTCTTTTTGAGCGGCTTCCTGACTCGCTGCTTCTTCCTCAGCCTCTGCGGCTTTGGCTCTTGCAAGTCCGGCTACGAATGATTCCGGTATCTCAGATTTATAAGCCTCGATGGGTTTTGCCCACTCCTCAAGCTCCTCCTCACTGATCTCCTTATGTACAGGTTTGTGCGCGATACCTTTATGACAATCGATGCAGGTGTTGCCATTCTCCATGGCAAAGACATGCTGATTGCGGGCACGCGGTTTTTGCCTTTCGGGATTCATCGTATCCCAATCGTGGCAATTACGGCACTCTCTCGAATCTGTCTCTTTCATGGCCTGCCACACGCGGCGCGCCATGGTCAGTCTGTGTTCTTCAAACTTCTCCGGGGTATCAACTGTCCCCAGAATCTTGTGCCAGATTTCGTTACTGGCCTTTATTTTTCTTACGATTTTATGAACCCAGGGGCGGGGAACATGACAGTCCGGGCAGCCTGCGCCTACACCGCTGCGGTTACCGTCGTGCACCGTGCCTTTGAATTCCTGATAGACGGTTTCTTCCATCTCATGGCAGGAGATACAGAACTCCATGGTATTGGTGGCTTCCATTACGGTATTGAAGCCACCCCAAAGTATGACGCCGATGACCATGAATAGGACCGCACCACCCAGTGTCGCGCCAAAGGCGACTTTGCGTGAAAGTAGGCTTTTGAATAAAGACTGCTGATGCATCGGATAACCCCGTTCAGGTCACAATGGTCAGGTAATACACCATCCTGGAATAGGGATGGTGTGGAATTTGGTTGATAAGGCGGACATGGGGCATAGCCACATGTCCGCCTAATCTTCAGTTACATGCGTGTAACTAACCAGTCATCAGGTGACGTGATTGATGCGGTTATACACGTTGAACTTGCCGGTAGGTGCGAACAGACCTTTGACGCGTGCCTTCTCTTTAAGAGTCTTGGCGTCGAAGATGATGATCTCACCATTAGGCTCCTTACTGTCCTTACGGTTCCAGACAGAGGTCCAGACCTCAGAACCATCGTTGTTGAACTCGATATGTACCGCGGCATAGCCGGGCTTTTCGGTCAGGCGGATGGTTTTGACGATCTCGCGGGTCTTCTTGGAGATGACCTGGATGGACTGCTGGACTTCAGGCTCAGGATGCTTGGTCTGGTCAGCCCAGTAGTAGTCGCTCTTCGGATGGGTGCGGATGAACACACCGGGTCCGTCGGTTTCGACTTCGTAGCAGACTTTCCAGGCTTGGTCCTTATGACCCTTGGGATCGTTACCCCAAACGGTGACTTTGCCGACACCCAGATGGGTGGTACCACCGACTGGGCCGCACTTGTCGTCATTCCAGTTGGCGCCAGGACCCGGATGAGGCAGCTTGTCGGTATCGATCATCGCTTCCAGCTTCTGGGTTTTGGTGTCCACCACGACCATTTTATTGGAGGCGTTGGCTGCTATCTGGAAATAACGACCTGTCGGATCGTAGAAACCGTCATGTAGGAACTTGGCGGTATCCATCTTCGTGATCTTCAGGTTTGCGATGTCGCTGTAGTCAACCTGCCACATCTGACCCAGCTCCTTCATGGAGACCAGCCAGCTTGGGCTGTTAGGCGTATCGTAGATAGCCGCCACACGGGACTCGTTGACATATTCACCGTCCACATTCACACCACGGGCGGAGACAACTTTCAGCGGTTCCATGGTCATGGCGTCAGCAATGACAAAGTGGGGTGGCCAGTAGCCGCCGCCTACCACATACTTGCCATCACCGGATACGGCGACGTCACGGGCATCATAGGCGATCTGTACTTCGGCAACCTTCATCTTGTCAGGTGTCTGCCATAGATCGATCTTGGTCAGCTTGCCGTCACGACCCTGGGTATACCAGAAACGGCCGGCATCCTTGGCATGCAGGGTCTTGTGATGCTCTGCAGCTTTCAGGACGTGCACCGCATAGCCGGTAGGTACGTGGGCAACAACCTCTTTCGTGTCGCCGTCGATTATCGCTACTTTACCTACGTCACGCTCGATGACCAGGAAGAAGTTCTTCCAGTTACGACCGTGCAGAGGTTTGGTGGGGTAGTCCTTGGGCTCTACGAAGACCTTGTGACGCTCTTTCATCAGGGCCAGCGACATCTCAGGTGGAATTGGTGCTTCCAACTGAATGTAGGTGGCCATCTTCTTGATCTCATCAGCTGTCATGATATCGTCGAAGTTGTTCATGCCGCCTTCGGTGCCGAACTTGATGATTTTTTCTAAGCGTTCTTGTCCCAGCTTCTGCGTGTTCTTTGGTTCCAGACTCTTACCTGTTGCGCCTTTACGCAGGGTGCCATGGCAGCCTGCACAACGCTGGAAGTAGGTAGTCTTGGATGCTTCGAAGTCTGCTTCGCTGAGAGTTGGCGTGGCTGCTTGGGCGGATAACCCTAAGCCACTGATGGATATGCCGATTGCCATTGATAGTGCACTTGCGTTTAAAATAGAGTGTGCGCCTGGCCGGGAACTTTTGATCATTGGAGAAATCCTCCCTTCTTGTCGATTACGCACGACAGATTAGGCTCTTGGTTGGGCATACTCACCTTGACAAATGTCAAATCAAAAAACGCCGAATTCGCTGATAGTTTGGACCATATTTAGAGCATACTGATTCGAATCGATTGCGAATCAAGGGCCACCTCGGTTGGCGGATGGTTTGATTCAGTTTGGTAGTGCAGGCCAGATGCATGCCGCCACGTACCGTTTTTTCATTCGACATGCCTGGGGATAACCACCATGCGCAATAGCTTACAGACCTTTGGTCTCTCCCTGTTTATCGTACTGGCCTTCCTGGTTATCGGTATCGGTTTCCTGTTCGGTATCGACAATCCGATTCCGTGGATCATGATTGCTATTCTTGTGGCACTGCCTGTCATCCACAAAAAAATGACATCTCGAAAATTTGTATCCTGGGATAATAGCTTAAGTGTCGGTATTGCAGTGATAGATGAAGAGCATCAAAAACTCCTAACGCTGATCAATAATCTGCAAACGGCCGTTCTCTACCCAACCGGTGAGTCCTTCGAACGCCAGGCATTGAGTGAACTGGTTGACTACACCAAGTATCACTTTGAGCGTGAAGAGAAGCTGATGCAGGATAATGGCTATCCCGAGTATGAGCAGCACAAGCAGCAGCATGAGGAGATGATTGCAAAAGTGTCTGTCTTCTTGTCAAAGTACGAAAACGATCGGGAAAGCACAGTTGATGAGCTCACGAGCTTTCTGAAGACATGGCTGATCGACCATATTGCGGGCACTGACCAAAGATATAGCCAGTTTCTACAGGATAAAGGTATTCATTAAAAGGATTCGATGGGTTTTTCGGACGGATCTCTTTAGGGCCTGTCAATGCTAATGGTGTGATATGCAGGTGAACTGTCTCTACTGTGGTGAGTTGATTGCGGATGACGTCGATCACTGCCCAAAGTGCGGTGCGCCATCCCATTTTCAGAAAACCGGGTTCAGATTGGGTGCAAGGGCAAAGTTCCTGCTGATCTTTTTTGCCTTCTCCATTGCGTCATTGGTTATTGCTGTCTTGTTGCCAAGATAGGAGAGCACATCACACAACGCTATGCATTGGGACCGGGGTTGTTAGCGGTCATAATAATTATCAACAACTCCAGAAGATGAGTGGAACCATTGAATAACTCAGGACTGCACCCCAAAAAGCTAGAAATTTCAGATATATCTGCTGCTATCAGGTCGGGTTGGGATACCTATAATAAAACTCTCCTGCCCAGCATGGCCTATGCCTCAGTTTCAGCTGTGATTGGACTCCTGCTCCTCTACAATGTCGGCTCATTCGGCTTTTCACCGATGTCTCTTCCATTTGCCGGCGGTTTCATGTTGATAGCACCGGCAATGTTGACCGGTTTTTTTCAGCTCGCGTTAATGACATCGACGGGTGAAAAAACAGGCGTATCGACACCTTTTGTTGCATTTCTACGCACGCCATTACAGACATGGATGATAGCGTTCTTCTGCGCCTTTATCTTTTTAATCTGGATTACCGATGCGGGGGTGCTCTACAGCTTCATCATTGGTGGCGTCCACATTCCCTATGAACTCCCCTGGTTGCTGAAGGCCGATGAAAATATCGTCAGCTTCTGGTTTTGGGGTGCGCTCATGGGGTCAGTGCTGGCATTTATCATCTTCTGCGTTTCAGCTTTTTCCGTACCCATCCTCTTTGAGGGAAGGGGCACCTTGGTACAAGCAGTTCATGCCAGTGTACGGGCCGTCTTCAAAAACTTCGTGACGGCCATGCTTTGGGCGGCGCTCCTCACTTTGTCCATCCTGATGGCGATTATTTTCCTGCCACTACTTTTGCTGGTCCTGCCTGTCATGGCATATGCCAGCTTTGCTCTCTACCTTACTGCCTTTCCTCAGACAGACTGAGTCTTCGAATAGCGCTTGGATCTTGGGGCATCAGATGTGTTTCTCTAGACTCATTTGACTCATGTCAAGGTAGCGAGAGTTGACTGATTTCTAATAGCCGGGACCAAATCACGAAATCTTGGGAGGAGAGTGATGGCACAGGCGTTCACGAAAGAGATGTCGAGGAACATCTTTTATGGGGGAACAGCGTTTTTCTTTTTACTGTTTTTAGCCCTGACTTTTGATACCCACCTGGCGTTACCGGAGCGTGACAATCGAGCGGCGCTGGACCCGGCCACAGAGCGTGGCCAGCTGATTGCCCAGGGCAAGCAGCTATGGGAAGAGAACGACTGCATCGGCTGTCACACCCTGCTGGGCGAAGGGGCCTATTTTGCGCCGGAGCTGGGTAATGTCTACACGCGTTACGGTAACAGCAAAGAAGCGATCATGGGATTTATCAAAGGCCGCCCGAAGGACGGCATCCCAGGCCGCCGCAGCATGCCCCAGTTCAACCTCAGTGATGAAGAGCTGGCCGCCATCGCAGAGTTTCTGCAATACGTCTCAGAGATCGACACGGCCAACTGGCCGCCGAACATCCAAGGCTAAGTGTGGAAACTGAAAGAGAGACAAGGTGAGGAGACGAAAATGACGTTCAAATACCAATCCCAGGCAGTGGCGATGCCGTACTTTATCGCCGCCATTGGCCTGTTCGTGGCACAAATCCTGTTTGGCCTGATCATCGGCCTGCAGTATGTCTGGGGCGACTTCCTGTTCCCGGAGATCCCCTTCAACGTAGCGCGCATGGTGCACACCAACGCCCTGATCGTCTGGCTGTTGATGGGATTCATGGGTGCCGCCTACTACCTGGTGCCGGAAGAATCGGAGACCGAGTTGCACATGCCCTGGCTGGCGACCCTGATGTTCTGGGTCTTCCTGGTGGCCGCCGCGCTGACTGTCGCGGGCTACCTGCTGGTACCCTATGCGACCCTGGCGGAGATCACCGGCAACGACCTGCTACCGACCATGGGCCGGGAATTTCTCGAACAACCGACCATCACCAAACTGGGGATAGTCGTGGTTGCCCTGGCATTCCTCTTCAACATCGGCATGACCATCCTCAAAGGGCGCAAGACGGTGGTCAGCCTGGTGCTGCTGATGGGGCTGGTCGGCCTGGCGGTCTTCTTCCTCTTCTCCTTCTTCAACCCGACCAACCTGGTACATGACAAATTCTGGTGGTGGTGGACCGTTCATCTGTGGGTAGAGGGCGTATGGGAACTGATCCTCGGCGCCATTCTCGCCTTCGTACTGATCAAAGTGACCGGCGTCGACCGGGAGATCATCGAAAAATGGCTCTACCTGATCATCGCCATGACCCTGATCACCGGCATCATCGGCACCGGCCATCACTACTACTGGATCGGCACCCCCGAATACTGGCAGTGGTGGGGTTCTGTCTTCTCCGCGCTGGAGCCGATACCGTTCTTCATGATGACCGTATTTGCCTTCAACATGGTCAACAAACGGCGTCGTAACCACCCCAACAAAGCGGCCACCCTGTGGGCGCTGGGTACTGCGGTCATGGCCTTTCTGGGTGCAGGCGTATGGGGCTTTCTGCACACCCTGGCACCGGTCAACTACTACACCCACGGCAGCCAGATCACCGCAGCCCATGGCCACATGGCCTTCTACGGGGCCTACGTCATGATCAACCTGGCAATCATCAGCTACGCAGTACCAATCCTGCGTGGTCGTGAAGCCAACAGCGAAAAGGCACAAGTGGTAGAGATGTGGGCGTTCTGGTTAATGACCGTCTCCATCGTCTTCATCACCCTGTTCCTGACGGGCGCCGGCATCCTGCAGGTCTACCTGCAACGCTTCAGCGACAACCCGCTGTCGTTCATGGTGGTGCAGGACAAGATCGAGCTGTTCTACTGGCTGCGTTTTGTGGCGGGTGTCGGCTTCCTGATCGGCCTGGTGGTCTACATCTGGAGCTTCTTCATCCCGGGCGAAAAGACCGCGGCTGAGATGCCTGCGATGGAAGCCCAGGGCAGCGAGCGTGGTGCGGTAGAGGCAGCCGCCGGCTAAGCCCACCAGCCAAATTGCAACCCCCTAACCGGACGGTGAGATGACCTCAAACCGTTCGGTTTTTTTTCGTCTGGGTTTTTTTGTAGGACTTTCCAGCAAGAAAACATGAGCGGTTCTTGATAACGCAGAGATCGCGATGAAGCGCAAAGGCCGCAAAGCATCTCTATCCATCAGTCTGAAACCTTTGCGATCATTGCGTCGCTTTGCGCGCTTCGCGTTATAAAAGGTGTTTCATAAGGGTGATGTTGGGCCTCCGTGGTCGGCCCAACCTACAGATTTTCTAGTAAAAAATGATGCGCGGTTCTTGATAACGCAAAGATCGCGATGAAGCGCAAAGGTCGCAAAGCATCTCTACCCATCAGTCTGAAACCTTTGCGATCATTGCGTCGCTTTGCGCGCTTCGCGTTATAAGTGATCTTTCGAGAGTGTAGATAGAGCCTTTTAATAAATTAGTATTAGTAGCCTGTTTTAGCTGAAGGTCCGGCAACCACAAACGTATGAGGTGATTAGCTTGATATTCATCAAGGTCAACAATGGGTGCTAATTTAACATTGTGCTCTGTCTGATTTCGCATCCGGGAGTGCACAGACCCATGCAGACGCAAGTAGTAGTCGAGTCTGATCGATACCCACCGGGTGATTTGGCTATCTGGATCTTCATTCTTGCCGAACTGGCCGCATTTGGCGCCTTTTTCGGTGCCTATGCCTTTACCCGCATGAAGAATGTAGAGATGTTCAACCACTATCAATCGATGCTTGATAGTGATGCCGCACTGATCAACACATTCGCCTTGATTACCAGTAGCTACTTTGTGGTAAGAGCAGTTGCATCCATTCGTGACAACAACAACCAAGGATGCGTACGTTGGTTATTGGCAGCACTTGTCATGGGTGCGATTTTCCTGATTGTGAAATCTCAAGAGTATGCACATCATATCAATGAGGGTATTACGTTAAGTACGAATACCTTCTACATGTTCTATTTATCGTTGACCTTTTTTCACTTCATGCACGTCATTATGGGGATGGTGATTCTGGCAGCGGTGGCAGTGAAAGCCAAACGTGGTGGATACAGCTCACAACAGCATACCGGCGTCGAGACAGGTGCGTCCTACTGGCATATGGTGGATCTTGTCTGGTTGATTCTGTTTCCTCTCGTCTATGTTATGAGGTAGACCTGGATGAAAAAACGTGTTGTTCTGGGCATTCGTGCCTGTACCTGGGTCTGGTTGATTATGATGAGCCTGACTCTGGTGACCTATTTGATCGGGCAGTTTGGCCTTGGTGGCCTGAGCGCTTCACTGACTGTATTGGGCTTTGCCCTGCTAAAGGGGCAGATGGTGGGCGACTATTTTATGGGTCTGAAAAGGATACAAGGCTTTTGGCGTTGGCCTGTCAGCCTATGGTTGTTTATACCTGGCGGACTGGTCGGTATCGCATTTACACTTGTCGGATGAGGAACTGTTGATGGAAAAATCCATAAGCGCAACAGCTCGGGAGTTACATCAGGATCTCCCTTTCTATAAGCCTCAGGCAAAAGAGGTCGAGCTGTTTGAATATGGCTATCGACACCAGTTGCCTGTGTTGATCAAAGGGCCAACCGGCTGTGGTAAGACACGTTTTATCAACTACATGGCAGCCAGGCTGAACAGACCTGTCTACACGGTGGCTTGTCATGACGACCTGAGTGCTGCAGACCTGGTGGGGCGTCATCTGATTGGTGACAGTGGAACCTACTGGTCCGATGGTCCCCTGACGCGTGCTGTGCGTGAAGGTGCTATCTGTTATTTGGATGAGGTTGTGGAGGCACGCAAGGATACGACGGTAGTCATGCATCCGCTTACCGACGATAGACGAATACTACCCCTGGAACGAACCGGAGAGATCCTCAAAGCACCGCCGGAGTTTATGCTGGTGGTCTCTTACAATCCTGGCTATCAAAATCTTTTAAAGGGCATGAAGCCCAGTACCAGACAGCGCTTCGTTGCAGTACGTTTTGATTTCCCAGCGCCTGAGTTGGAATGTGAGATTTTGATTGGGGAGTCAGGTATCGACCCCGATATGGCTAAACAATTGGTGCGACTGGCCAATGCCATGCGTGCACTCAAGGATCACGATTTAGAAGAGGCTGCATCCACCCGATTACTCGTCTATGCGGCCACACTGATTCTTGGCGGTTATGAACCGGTTGAAGCCTGCCGCGCCGCATTGGTAGAGCCATTGACTGATGATACAGAAACTGCGACAGCCTTGATGGAGGTCGTTTATGCCACAGTCGGGCGCTGACTATCCTTCACAGGATCCGGCAGGAACGACTATGGCCGTTACTGCTGAATCCCTCTATCTGGCGAATCTGCTACTGATACCAGGTATTGCTTTCGTAATCTTGCTGGTACTTTATTTGAAACACCACAACGATTCACCGCCACTGGCTTTATCACACCTGCAACAGACTTTATCAGCCTCACTCTGGGCCGGTGTATTGTTGGTAATCGTAAATGCCTTCATTGTGATATTGGGCGGATATACCGGACCCTATACCTGGATGATTGTCATCATCTACTTTACGGTATGTCACTCAACTTTGATCCTCATTGGAATGCTGGGACTGGCAAAAGCATTGGCTGGAAAGTGTTATCACTATCCACTCATCGGCAGATCACTGCCGGATGGTTGTCGAGGCATGGTGTAGTGATCTTCGGTTACCAACTTATTCTGCGGTCTAGGGCTTAAGCCATGGAAGAGAAGGTTGGTGAACTTTGGCACAGGCTAATCACCCGGCTTGCACAAGACCGCTATCCACAGGCAGCCGTACGTCTAACCGATCTCAGCCATACACTGGGTATTCTGTTTCGTGCCTTCGGGGGTGATGGTGGACTTCGGATCGAGACAGCGGATGCGACACAACATCATGCAAGACGTGGTTTTCTGCAACGCATAGCCGGTAGCGCAACAAAGATCGAGCTTGCCTGGCGAGATGAGCATTCTCTACGTTTGCCTGAAGTCATTGATCTATTTCCGGAACCGTCATTAAACCGTGACCTCTATTTTTGGCTTGCTGCGCTGGCATCCTGTGATCAAGGTGGGATAGAGCCATGGCTTGTGAAAAACCAGCGATTGACAAAGGCGACACTGGAGAGCTATCCAGGCATGGCAGCGCGCTATCAGCGTTTACTTGAGGCGCATCTGTTACAGCGTCCCGATCCAGAACACTTAAAACAGGATGAGGCAAATCAGGAAAATACAATTAGAGAAGCACTGATGTATCCTGGGAAAGCACCAGGTTTGGCACCGGCAAGTCATGCGCCATACCCCGTACCCTTGTGGTTACATCCATCACCACCAGGCATTACCTGGGGATCATCAGATAGTGCTGAGCCTGAGAATTCGTCAGGTGGTGATACAAAGCCAATGGAGGATAATCGTAGTCGCCGGGGTGAGCGTTCAGAGATGCCGGAAGATGATAGGGGATTGATCACAATCCGCATGGAGAACATCCTGACATGGGGGGAATTTGCCAAGCTCGACAGGGGGGCTGAAGAAAACGATGACTTGGATCAGGCAATGGATGCGGCAGACCAGATGGAACAGTTCAACGTTACCCGGGACGGAAAGTCAGTTGCATCAAAACTACGATTCGACCTCGATTTGCCTTCTGATGCTTGCGATGACGAAATCTTAACTGAAGGTGTGCTGCTCCCGGAATGGGATTGGAAGCAGCAGGCGATGCAACCGGCACACTGCCGCATCTCTGTCATGCAGGCCAGTGATACACAACCGATAGCATTGCCCGCACACTTGAATAAAACAGCGAAACAGTTGCGAGCACAGTTTCAACAGCTGATGCCAGCACGTGTCTGGCAGCATGGACAAGCAGACGGCAGTGAAATTGACCTGGATGCTTTTTTACGGTTTTCCGCAGAGCGTGGCAGTGGCCACTTGACGAGTGCGGATAATCTCTACAGGGATCTACGTACCGGAGCAAGAGATCTGACTTGCCTGTTACTGGCGGATCTTTCACTCTCCACTGACAGCTGGATTGACAATCATCATCGCGTGATAGATGTGATTCGCGACAGTCTCTATTTGTTTGCAGAATCCCTCTCGGCTACCGGTGATCGATTTGGCTTGTACGGTTTTTCATCCAGAAAACGTGACCCTGTTCGATTCCATCAGATTAAATCGTTTGATGAGCGTTATTCCGCTGATTCGCGTGGCCGCATTGAGGCAATAAAACCAGGCTATTACACCCGTATGGGCGCTGCTATCAGATATGCACACAAGCTCCTTAATGAACAGCCAGCACAGCGGCGTTTGCTGTTGCTGCTAAGTGACGGAAAGCCAAATGACCTGGATAAGTACGAAGGTCGCTATGGTGTAGAAGACACGCGACAGGCAGTCCGTGAAGCGCGTAATAGTGGTATACAACCTTTCTGCGTAACGATTGACGAAAAGGGTAATGATTACCTGCCGTACCTCTTTGGCAGTGGTGGTTACGTTGTGATTCACAAACCGCAGGAGCTGCCCAGAAAACTACCCTTACTCTATGCCCGGTTAACCAGGGAATAATAGGCTCGATCGTAAAGGAAAACTCTTGTTTTTCACTATCTTCTATAAGTGAAAATGCGACGAAGGCATAGTGAGAGCAATGCTCAAAATCACCTGTCAATTCACCAAATCATGAATTGTTCGTTCCTGTGACTTGATACTTGAAATTGTGAGTATTTGCGACCAACAAAACAATTATCGATCATTCTAATATTCTAATTGATCTGTATTGATTCAAGTCAAGGAGAGCGCACTGAACAGGAACAGAATAAGACGGAAAATGAGGTGACTGAAAATGGAAACGATCACAAACTCAATGACGCACGACCACCGTCGTTGTGATGAGATATTTGTCAATATGGAACAGGCCATTATCCGTAAAGAGTGGCGTGATGCTGAACAATTGATGGGCGAATTTGTTCAGTCAATGGAGCATCATTTCGAGATTGAAGAGGGTAAGCTTTTCCCTGTTCTGGAAGAGATGAGCAGTCAGGCAAGTGGCCCTGTCAATGTAATGATTATGGAACATGATCAACTGCGTCATTTAATATCGCAGCTGAATTCAGCTATCTCAAAAGAATTAAAAGAACTGGCTGCTGAATTATCAGATACGCTTCTTGTGACGATGCAGCAACATAACATGAAGGAAGAGAATGTTTTGTATCCGATGGCAGACAGGATTGTCCCTGACTTAAGTGTGGAGATAGCGAGTCATCTTGTGGAGTCCTGCTAGTGGAGCATAAGCTCGATGTTCGTGAATTGGAACCGCCCGTACCCATGGAGCGTATCCTTGATGAACTGGAGGAGCTTAGCACCAGCGATTGGTTGCGGATTCAACATAATAGAGAACCTTATCCACTGTACAGCCTTCTTAGAGAAATGGACTTCACATGGAACACAACATGGTCTAACGGTGAGTGCATTATTTTTATCTGGCATACGGGATACCCACCACCTGGTGATATGAGGTAGATTGTGAATACTGCAGGGCTGTCTTTGGACCAAGCACCTCCAATCATCATACCTGTCAAATTTTTTCTTACAGCATCTCTTTTTTCTGTTTTTATCGGCGCACTGATCCTTATTGAAGGAGAAGAGATTTTCCTTTCAAGATGGAGCCCTCTGGCGTTGGGTTTAACTCATCTGGTTACAGTCGGTTTTCTTGCTCAGGTAATGACTGGAGCCATGATGCAACTACTGCCTGTACTTGCAGGTTCACCGGTGCCAGCAGTCATTGCAACCAGTCGTGCCATTCATCTCTCGATGTTGACAGGTGCTGTTCTGCTGGTGATTGGTTTTATACAGACCTATCATCAATCATTAATCATCGGTGCATCATTTCTGGCAGTAGCATTCTTAATAATACTGGTGTCGGCCACCATTTCTCTATATTTATCAAAAAGTCCGCTGCAAAACACAATGTCTGTTGGCCTTGGCTGGATTGCGCTGGTGCCAACAGCAGTTTTTGGTCTATTTTTGGTCTTGGGTCTTACTGGAGTTATTCAAATATCCGATATGACACAGATGACTACACTTCACCTTTCATGGGGTTTGCTTGGTTGGGTAGGTATAGTTCTTTTTTCAACAATATTTAAAATAATACCAATTTTTTATGTGACAAAAGAGATACCATCATCCATTCAGGTTTGGTCTCTACCCGTAGTCTTTTTCTTGCTGATCTTGACTACAGTATCGAATTATTTAAATGCCGGGTTACTCAAAACCGGTTTGTTATTCACTGTTGTATTATTTCTCGTTATCGCATTCTTTGCTGCTGCATCTATTCATAGGCGAAAGAGAAAGATCATTGATTCCACCTTGTTGTTCGTTTGGACGGGTATTTTCAGTTTAGTCCTTTCAGCAATTGCCTGGATCCTATCTGATAATGATATTCTGGTTGGTACGCTTCTCCTCTGGGGTGTGTGCTTGACGATCCCAATCGGCGTTATCTACAAAATCATTCCATTTTTATGCTGGTTTCACCTACAGGGAATGCAGATTAAGCGGGAGAAACTCACCTATACTCTACCTCCAATGAAATATTTCATCAGAGAAAGATCTGCCAAGGCCCATTACTACATGCATATGTCTTCCTTTTGCCTGCTGCTTATTGCATTTATGTTGCCGGCTCCATTTACACGGCTTGCAGGCCTGGCTTTCACACTCTCTTCTCTTTATCTTTTCAAAAATATACTTTTTGCCTTTCTCAGGTTTCGCAGAGAGCAGCGATTACTCTGTTCGGAAGGTTGAGTCGTCGCTCATATTACATACAGAGGAAAGGGCGGTATGATTTATCGGTTAACGTTGGCTATCTTGCTGTTTTCCTATGAGGCAAACTCCCAGGAGTCGGTCCCTTTGCCCGTGGGTGATTGCGATGTACCTAAACCGCTTCATGACTATAGACACTGCAATTTCAATGGCAGAGATCTCTCGGGTGCCGACCTGGCGGGCAGCCTACTGAACGGAGTCAATCTGCAAAATACAAAGTTATTCGATTGCAATCTCAAAGGTGCCATACTGATTGATGCTGATTTGAAGTGGGCAATGCTCTCTGGTTGCAATGCTGCAGAAGCAGATTTTTCTCAATCAGATCTTTTTCATACTAATTTTGATGAAGCAGACGTAACCGATGCTGTTTTTTTCAAAGCAAACTTGTTTGGTGCCAGCATGAATAGCACCAGTGCTGACGGTGCCAGCTTTCAACATGCCAATCTCAAAGATATTTCTATGGAAGAGAGCCAGTTCACCCACTGTAGCTTTGATCAGGCATTCATGATGCGTGCCGTACTCATTGATAGCAATTTGACGGATTCAAGCATGCGTCAGGTGGTACTGACCGGTGCAGCATTGGAGCACGCGAATTTCACTCGGACGGACCTCACAGGATCATTGCTCAACGGTACAACTCTCACGGAAACCATTTTTCACAATGCAATACTGACCAGTGCGCGTTTCACCAATGCGCGTATTCAAGCACCTGACTTTACTGGTGCTATAGATATACCCACAGATATACCGATAGAGAATCATAAATAGGATTTCTGGCCTGCTTGATTTTGATCAAATTGCTCTACGAAATGATGCGTTCTAATTGACTTTGTCTATTGGGTATTGGAAATCCATCGTTTAAGGTTGGAATCACACAGATTTAGTCTGTAGCGTATGCATACTTGGCTTTGATTACACATACCCTCCAGGTGATGTTGAGAAGCCAGTGATTGCTGGCATCCGGCTAGGGTAATCAACTGGAGCCAAAATTATCAGTATCGTAGGTCATACTCATAATCCAATACATATCACATTAGAAATGCACTCTAATAGATTGTAATTATTGATGTATTTAATAGACTCATATCTCATATGATACAAAAATCTATATTTGCAGGTTTTTTTGCGCTTCTTCTGTGGCAAACAGGGGCACAAGCCGTCACTGAGGATCAGCTGGCTGTGATCCGTGAGCTCGGTTCACTCAATGGTATTGCCTTGCACTGCAATGGCCTTGCAGAGACCCAAAGGATCAAGCGGGCACTGGTTTCAGTTCTTCCCAAGCGGCGACAATTGGGCGAGTTGTTCGATCATCAAACCAACCAGTCTTTCATGGCATTTATGAAAGATAACGCCAGTTGCCCAAGTCCACAGACATTGGCTCAAGACGTTGATAAATCCCTCAGGAAACTAGAATCGGTCTATAGCACACCATGAGATACCGTCATAAATCCCTTTTGTTCTTGTTGGTAGGGATAGCCTATCTTTTATGCATTCCAACCGCATTTGGTCAAGACGCCCTTCGGGTCGTGGTAAGTATCAAACCGATGCACTCCATCATTGCCGGTCTGATGGAGGGTGCTGAGACGCCACAACTTCTGATCGATGATCAGGTGCCACACCGTTTCACTCCCTCAGAGGCGCAATTGAAGGATCTGGAGAATGCCGACCTGTTTTTCTGGGTGGGTCCGGAGCTTGAACCGGGACTGGCCAAAGTCATTGAGGGCATCGGCTCTCAAGTGGAAGTTATCGAGCTTCTCTCCCATCAGGGCCTGAAAATCCTCACGTCGAGAAATAGACCTGATCAGCGTGACCCGTTTTTTTGGTTGGATAACCGCAATCTCCTGATTGTACTCAATGATCTGACTCGTCTGCTTCAGCAAGCTGACCCCCTGCGGACGCATCTCTACGAACGTAACCGGCGAAAGATGCTGAAGCGTCTGGCGCGTATCGATAGAGAGTACGAGTATGGCTACCGCGGTATGAAAGCCGGCCTGGGCGTGCAGTATTACGACACCCTGCAATATTTTGAACAGGCGTACGCGCTAAAGGTTATTGACCATGTTGCAGCATCACCGGATCAAAATATCGATGCTGCCGCCTTGCTCATGGCGCGGGAAAAGCTGATCTCCGGCGAGGCGCGATGCCTGCTCACAGAAACAGGCTTTCCAGCCGAACATGTCGAATTATTGCTGAGTGAGAGCAGTGCCAATCACGGGATGCTCAACAGTCTTGGTTTCGGCATGTCATCCGGTCCCGATCTCTATTTTGAAATCATGGATCACAATACCGATACGATTAAACGTTGTCTGGATGCCGATATGCAGGAAGCCGCAACCGCACGTCAACTCGCCAGTCAGGATAAAACCACGGCACTGGATGGCATCGGTAGTGGACAATTTCTCTTGACGGACCACTTTGGGCGACTGGTTTCTAAAGAGACCATGAGGGGTAAATATCAGATCGTCTACTTTGGATATACCTACTGTCCTGACATCTGTCCCACTTCACTGTCGGTCATGTTCCAGGCGCTTGATATTCTTGGGGATAAATCTGATCTATTCCAACCCTATTTCATCACGATCGACCCGGAACGGGATACGGTGAAAGTACTGAAAAGGTATGTGCAGTACTACGATAAACGCCTGATTGGCGTAACCGGTTCTTCTGAAATGGTCGACCGGGTAGCTGATCAGTTTAAAGCAAGATACGAGAAGGTCGTCGAGGACGCATCAGATCCAACCATGTATCTGATGGATCACACGGCCAGTCTTTACATTCTGGACCCGGAGGGCAGGTTTCTCACAAAGTTTGCACATGGTATTGAACCTGAAATTCTTGCTCAGCAACTACTTGAGCTTTTGCCGTGAGCCTTGCCTGCCGAATATTGCAGAAATCCCCTTGTATTCTGGATTTCCAGAGATTCAGAAAATCATTTTCTTTACCCGCAGATTTAGTGGGTATCTACTGAATAATGCTACCTATAACTAGGTAGCACCTTCTAAGGATAGGGACGTATTTACACTTAAATGAGTGAATTGACCTATATCAATGTGTCATATGACGCATTTTATGACCATTATCCACTGTAATGCCGTCGGCATAACAAATTATCTTTTAACCACGGGGACGGGGAACGATGAACAATAGTTTGAAACGTGTATCCGCACTGGTGATGGGGTTTGGAATCGGCTTGGGCGCCGCTACCAATGCCTGGTCCCAGTCGTCGCTTGAGGAGGTCATGAAGGATCGCGGCCTGACGCAAAAGGATCTGTTGGCTGCCGCTAAAACTTACACACCAACGGGTGGACGCGACGAATATCTGGCCTTCAGCTCGGGTGGCCAGAGTGGACAGGTGATTGTATACGGTATCCCCTCCATGAGGATCCTGAAGTATATTGGTGTCTTTACCCCGGAACCCTGGCAGGGTTATGGGTTCGATGACGAATCCAAAGCCGTACTGGCACAGGGTAGAATCCACGGTAAGGATATCAACTTCGGCGATACTCATCACCCGGCATTCTCTGAAACTAAAGGCGAGTACAACGGCCGCTACCTGTTCATCAATGACAAGGCCAATCCTCGCTTGGCAGTGATCGATCTGCACGACTTCGAGACTAAGCAGATTGTTGTCAACCCGTTCATGAAATCTGAACATGGCGGCGCTTTCGTGACACCGAATACCGAATATGTCATGGAAGCGGCACAATATGCAGCACCTTTCGAAGATGAATTCGTGCCGCTGGAAGAGTTCAACGAAAAGTATCGTGGTGCCGTAACCTACTGGAAGTTCGACGACAAGAAGGGACGCCTCGATCCGGAAATGTCCTTCACCTTCGAACTGCCTCCCTACAGCCAGGATCTCTCCGATGCAGGTAAGGGACCTTCCATGGGCTGGGGCTTCACCAACTCTTTCTGCTCAGAGCGCTATGTGGGCGGTATAGAGCGTGGACGTCCTCCGTTTGAGGCGGGTTGTTCCCAGAAGGATACCGACTTCCTGCATGTCACCAACTGGAAGAAGGCTGCCGAGCTGGTTGCTGCCGGCAAGGTCAAGAAGTCCAAAGGCTCCTATATGATTCCCATGGACCAGGCTGTGAAAGAAGGCCTGCTCTATCTGATTCCAGAGCCTAAGAGTCCACATGGTGTCGATGTCAGCCCTGATGGAACACATATCATCGTTTCCGGCAAACTGGACAGTCATGCCTGGGTCTACAGCTGGGATAAAATTCAAAAAGCCATCAAGAACAAAAAGTTCGAAGGCAAAGACCCCTATGGTATTCCAATCATCGCCATGAAAGATGCATTGCACACCCAGGTACAGGTGGGACTGGGGCCGCTGCATACTCAGTACGATGCCAAGAAGTGTGTGGTCTATACCTCGATCTACGTGGATTCGATGGTAACCAAGTGGGACTACTGTGAAGGCAAGGTACTGGATCAACTGCACATCCATTACAACATCGGTCATCTGGTTGCGATGGAGGGTGATTCTGTCTCACCTGATGGTAAATACCTGGTCTCTCTGAACAAGCTGGCCATCGATCGATTTAATCCTGTTGGTCCACTGCATCCGCAGAACCATCAGCTGATTGATATCAGCGGCGATAAGATGCAACTGCTCTACGATATGCCACTACCTCTGGGTGAACCCCACTATGTGGTAGCGATCAAGGCCGATAAGCTGAAACCTGCGGTACGCTACAAATCAGGTTGGAACAGCCGTACGGATTCCAAATCTCCTTACAAGACCCGTGCAGGTCGTGAAAAGGTGGTACGTGGCGAAGATGGTGTGGTGCATGTCTACGGTACCGTGATTCGCTCGCATATCACGCCCGAGATTATCGAGGTGGAAGAGGGCGAAACCGTTTCCATTCACCTCACCAATCTCGAACGTGCAGAGGATGAGACCCACGGTTTTGCGCTCTATAGCCAGAACGTGAATCTTTCCATCGAGCCGGGTAAGACCGTGTCAGCCACCTTCAAGGCGGAAAGGGCCGGCGTCTTCCCATATTATTGCACCGAGTTCTGTTCAGCATTGCATCTTGAGATGCAGGGTTACCTCCTGGTCAAGCCGAAGGGTTATGTTGCTAAGGCAGGTAAGATCCAAGAGGGTACTAAGTACACCCAGGCTGACTACGACAAACAGGTCAAGACTAACGTAGATACCCAAGCGGTTATCAACTCAGTCGTAGGCTTCATCACCAGTCACAACTATAAGGACTTCCCTGAAGTTGTCGCCTTGGTGGAAGATGCCACAGATCAGCTCGGCTTTGCGGAAGAGGCCAAGAAGAAGTCTGAGACCTTTGCAAGCAAAGGTGACTATCAGAATGCGACTCTCTGGGCTGGCCAGTGGTGGCAATATCAAGTCAAGACGGCAGATTTAGGTCTGCGCGCCAAGACCTTCCTGGAAGAGCATGGAGCTAAAAAGGTCAAATAACGCAGTCAACGTCAAGACATAAGGAGGAAAGGGGCCATCAGGCCCCTTTCTACGTTAAGCGACAAATATTCACATAAAAAAGCAAAGGTTTTTTTGAGATGTGACTTAACATAGCTCAAGTTGTCTGAATGTTAATTGTCTTAAGGTTGAGCCATTGAAAAACCACGACCTCATGAGGTCATCCCGGTACGAGGAAATCAGTATGATGAAAATCGCAAAACTCACAATGTCAGCCGCGGCACTACTGTTCGCCACGGGAATCGCTACGAATGCACAGGCCGCAGATGGTGCGGAGCTCTATAAGGTGAAGACTTGTTGGGCCTGTCATGGCAAAGATGCCAATACGCCGATTATGCCCACCTATCCACGGCTGGCTGGACAGAATGCCGACTACGCCTTCAACCAGATGAAGGACATCAAGGCGGGTATCCGCAGCAATGGCCAGGCAGCCGCCATGAAGGGCGTGATGGGTCTGGTCAGCGAGGATGAGATGCGTGCTATTGCTGACTGGTTGAGCACACTGTAAGTCAGCATTGAAGTCACCTGGATAGGTGAAGCTGATTTTAGGTAGTTGATGTATATCAAAGTGTCCTAATATACCCTATGACACACTGCAGCATTACTGATGTGAGTCTATATCGGTACGACTGAAGTGTCCGAAAATAGAATACCTGTTGGCAGTTCCAAATTACCCCCTTACGACGAGCGAAGGGACTGGAGAAGCAAGATGAATTTAAAACCAATTTTGAAAACCCTGACTGTCACCTTGAGTGCAATTGTTTGTAGCACGGCTTTAGCCGGATGGAACGAGGCCGGTGGTGAACAGGATGAAGCGATGTTGCTGACCCCTGATCGTGAACGGGGTATCGCAGTCTATGAAGTCTGTTCAGCCTGTCACTTGCTGGAAGGCTGGGGACTTGATGACGGCACATTCCCACAGTTGGCAGGTCAGCATCGGAATGTACTGATCAAGCAGCTTGCTGATATCCGTGCTCAGAATCGAGACAATCCAACCATGTATCCCTTTGCCTTGGACGATCAGATTTTGGCCGCTTCCGGCTATCATGAGGGAGAAATAAAGCCTGCACAGCTGGTAGCGGATGTTACGGCCTATATTGCCAAACTACCGATGAACCCAGAAAACGGAAAAGGTCCCTGGAATGAGCTTTTCCCTGAATTTGCACAGGGCAAGAAGCTGTATGAGGATAACTGCGTACAGTGTCATGCCGATAACGGCGAGGGGATGGATGATAAGTTCTATCCCAAGATTCACGGCCAGCACTATGCCTACATGCTGCGTCAGTTTGAATGGATCCGGGACGGTAAACGGCGCAATGCCAACCCTGACATGGTCAAGCAGATCGAAGGGTTTTCGGACAAGGATATGCAGATGGTCATCAACTACGTATCCCGTATAAAGGTGCCTAAGGAGGACCTCGCGCCCTCTAAGGACTACCAAAATCCCGACTACGATTGATTCGACGACGATACAACTGTAGGTCAGGCAACCCGGCACACAACTCACTTCAAATCTTCAGAACTCGTCTGATTGAAGTGTAGGTTGGGCTGAGGAGCGAAGCCCAACAGGGTTGCCTGATTAAACGTCTAGTGTTGAGCATCGTTCCTCAGTTCAACCTACATTAATTTTCTCTCTCATCCTTTCCTGCTGTTGGATAAAGAGTCGTATTCAAGAGAACCGCTATGCAGTCTAAGCAAACCCTTCAAGTCGCAGTGCTCACCCTGGTGGCATTGGGGCTACTTACAGTCATTTTTTATACACCGATCTGGTGGGTATCGCTGACAGCACCCAATTATCCGGAAGAGTCATTTCCTGACGGTGTTCGCATCCACTTCCACATGAATGGCGTATTCAATGGTTGCCAAAAGCAGGAAAAGGCTGAGATCGTCGAAGATGAGGCGCTGGACTGCGTGCACGAAATGGATACGATCAACCATTATGTGGGTATGTATCCTATCGCGGCCGGTGGACCAGTAGAACGAGGGTTCGGTCAATTCTTGATGGTGTTTATGGGTGTGATGCTAGTCGGTTTTATTTGTACAAAGCCAAAGTTACGAATGACAATTTTAGGTGTCGGGTTCGCAAGTATTGCCGTATGGATGGGTACCACGCTCTACGGAAAAGATGGCTTCAGTCTGCAGAATGCAGGTTATGTCAGCGCCCTGGTGACGTCCATGGATCAGGAGGCGTCTAGCGATACAAGCGAACCCGAGATTGTTATAGGCGGGGTTGCGGGGGTTCTCAAGGATTCTCTGGAAGAGTCAGGGGTCGAAGTTATCCTGCCCTCACAGGTGGAGGCCGAAAAAAAGGCCAATACGAAATCAGCCGGTGCAGATAAAGCGCATCTGATAGAGCAACTCAAACTTACCTATGATATCGATCAGGTAAAATCAGATACAATGTCCCCCTGGGACGGCAGTTCATTCCAGGTCATGTCATGGCACTATGCCCAGAGTCTCGGTCGATACTTCAATAACCAGGAAGAGATCGTACCCATGGTAAAGAATCTTGAACTGGCGATTCACGTGGTATTCGTTGGCTTATTGGGAGCGATGGCTTTAGTGGTATTCGGTTCCCGTAAGAACGGTGGCCTTCTCTACTGGCTGCTGATATTGGTCCCCATCGCCTTACCGCTATTCTTTATCATCGACTACTCAGCCTGGCTCTGGTGGTATGGGCATACCCTGAACGATATGGGTGCCTTTTCTGTCAAGCCGTTTATGCCGACAGTATTCGGGGATGGTAAAGTGGCGCAGTTCACGACCCATTCATATCCCTACAAGGGATTTGGGCTGATGGTTCTGGTGTCATTGATTCTTGCAGTGGCTGCACTGATTCGGTTCAAGCAGTTTAAACAAGAGGGTCAATAAAGAATTTGAACGTTGAATTATGAATTGAAGTGCACGCTTCGTTTTGATTTTTTTAAATCATGTGCCCAAGCACGCTTAAATTCGAAATTATTTTTCGGGGTTTAACTTGTTTATTGCTTCGACAGTGAACAGAGACAGCGTTTTCTATGCGGCAGCTTTGTTGCTCTTATCTATTACTTTGTCTCAATCTTTTGCCCAGTCAACAGCATACCCTTCATTTCAGGAATTAGTGGACAGTACCGAGTCAGGAGGAACCCTGACTCCAGCGGCCGGCACCTATGCCGGACCGGTAACAATCACTCAACCTATTAACATCGATGGGCAGGGAAAGGTGGTTATCGATGCTGGTGGAAAAGGCTCTGTTATCTATCTGAAAACCGACAGCGCCACCCTGAAGAACCTGCATTTGACCAACTCGGGTGAATCGCATAACGATATCGATTCTGGTGTGCAGGTCCGGGGTGATTTCAATGTCATCAAAGACAATGTGATTGACAACAGCCTTTTCGGTGTCGATCTTCAGCAGTCAAAAAATAATATTGTGCGCGGCAATCATATCTCTTCCAAACCTTTGGACTTGGGTGTGCGTGGTGATGCCATACGGCTCTGGTATAGTTTTGAGAACAAGATTACAGACAATGTCATTCGTAATTCGAGGGATACGGTTGTCTGGTATTCTAGAGACAATCTGATTGCACGCAATGATGCAAGAGGCGGTCGATACTCGCTCCATTTCATGTATGCACAGTACAACGAAGTGGTGGACAACCACTACGAGAATAATTCTGTGGGTATCTTTGTCATGTACAGTGACGGAGTACACCTGAAGAACAACTACATCGCCCATGCCACCGGCGCCACCGGGATGGGGATAGGTTTCAAAGAGACCTCGGATGTGGAGGTGATCGGAAATCAAGTGCTCTACTGCGCAACCGGACTCTATCTCGATGTGTCGCCTTTTCAACCGGACACCATCAATCGCATTGAAAATAATCTGATTGCCTATAGCGGTATTGGCGTACTGTTTCTGAATGACTGGACCGGTAATAACCTGATCGGTAACAGCTTCAAGGGAAATATCACTCAAGTGGCTGTCTCTGGTGGCGGTAAGACGGCAAATCGAAATCTGTGGCAGGCGAATTACTGGGATGATTACGAGGGTTTCGACCTGGATAAGGATCAGGTTGGGGATAAACCCTATGAGCTTTTCAGTTACGCAGACAGAATTTGGATGGATGTCCCATCAGCACGTTTTTTTAAAGGCTCACCGGTGTTGGAAGTGATGGATTTTTTAGAACGCCTGGCGCCATTTTCAGATCCTAATATGCTGGTGCGCGATGAGAAGCCGCATATGTCGGCAGAGCTTGCGAGTGCGTCATCAATACTGCCTGCACAGGAATCACCAGGTGAATCTATTGAAGCTACCCAATCTGAACAATCATTGGATAGTGAAATAAAACAGACCGAGGAGACCTATGATGCCTATAAGGCTCTACGTGAGTCGCTGGGACATTGAAAGGTAATCAGTAAGATGAGTGAAAAAAAGTCTGTCACTAAGAGAAAAAAACGGCCCTTGACTCCCAAACGCAAAGAGCAGAGTCGCCGGGAGTTCCTGCGTGCATCCGTCTTGACTGTCGGTGTGGTCGGTGTCTCTTTATTGGGATACATACCGGTTATGCAGGGAAAGACCCTGAGTCTGCGTCCCCCCGGTGCTCTGAAAACACCCGAAGATGAACAGGAATTCTTTGCCTCTTGTATAAAATGTGGCCAATGTGTGCAGGTTTGTCCTGTAGAGGCAATTAAACTGGCTGACCTGCCGGACGGCTTCGGCATCGGTCTACCCTATATCGATGCGCGTGAACAGGCTTGTGATTTCTCCTGTGACGGTCTTCAGTGCGTACTGGCGTGTCCTACGGGGGCGCTGACCCATGACCTGGACTATCCGGCAGACACCCGCATGGGATTTGCACGTCTGTCACGTCCCAAGGCATGTCTGGCGATGCAGGGAAAAGGTTTTAAAGGGCAGGCGAGGGGGCCGGACTATAAGGGACTGCTACGTTACGAGGAGGTCGACCGCTGGACACCCATACTAGTCTCTGAACATCCTTATGATCTGGAGATATGCGATCTCTGTGTCCGTCAATGCCCGATTGAGATCCGCATTACCCAGTGTGAGGCGGCGGCTGAAGAAAAGAGTCAGCAACAGGAAGTCGCCCGTGTCGCACAACAGATGGGTAATGAATGCCCGCCAAAGCATGCCATAACCCTTGAGCCTGTCGATCTTGGAGACGGTATTGCACGCATGAAACCGATCGTGCAGGAGGGCTGTGTGGGTTGTGGTGTTTGCGAGATGATCTGCCCGGTCGAGAGCGCCGCTATCGTGATCGATCTGGACAAAAACGCCGACACGGTGATGGAGGGCTAAGATGCGGTATATCAAAGACTCTCTGTTACAGGTTTTCGGCTACAAGATCCCCAGGCCCAGCAAGGATCAACAGAGTCCCGAGGTCAGGGCGATCTATGAAGGGAAGATGGGCAAGCTCTCCAAAGCCGATCTGGAAGCGCTTCATATCGAGCACAAGGGCAGCACCTTCTTCAAAAAGTGGCAGAAACGCCGTTGGGCGACCCTGATTATCGTGAATCTGCTCTTTGTGGCTTCATTCTATTTCGACGTTCAACTGGTGGAGGGTTCGCTCACCGGCGCACGCGTCGTCGGTTTCCATTTCGCCGATCTCAATTCCGCTTTACAGGTCGCACTGGCCTACAAGCATATCGTGCTCAATCTGGTGATCGGTATGGTGACGGTTTTTGTTATGTGGATGCTGCTGGGAGGTCGGACCTTCTGCTCCTGGGTCTGCCCCTATCATCTGCTGTCGGAATTGGCCGAGTATCTGCATCTCTGGCTGGCCAAAAAGAAGATCATCAAGAACCGTACCTTCAGCCGCAAGGTGCGCAGTGTCTTCTATGTCATTTTCGCGCTGTTGGCGCTGGTCACCGGTTATACCGTTTTTGAAACCATCTCGCCCACCGGCATACTCAGCCGGGCGCTGATCTACGGACCGGGTATCGCACTGGTCTGGGTCGGGCTCCTGCTGTTGTTTGAGGTTTTCTACTCCCGGCGGGCCTGGTGCCGATATGTCTGTCCTATCGGTGTGACCTATGGCATGGTAGGCGTGTTCTCTCCGGTGCGGGTCAAGTACAATGCTGAAGCCTGTCACCACGAAGGGGATTGTCGAAAGGTCTGTCTGGTACCGCACGTGTTGGACCTGACTATCCGTAACGGCGCGGCGGAAGTGAATCAGGATGTGGCGTCCGATTGCACCCGTTGCGGCATGTGCGTGGATATCTGCCCCACCGACTCTCTCACCTTTGAGGTCAAAGGTCTGAGCAAAATGCTCAAATAGCCGGTTTGACTGGAGCACGACACATCTAATGATCCAATTTGAAAACATCATCAAGCGCTTTCGCCGTCACCAGGTGTTAAAGGGTATCAACCTGACCATTGAGCGTGGTCACAGGGTTGCACTGGTCGGTTCTAACGGCGCGGGAAAGACTACCCTCATTCGCTGTCTACTGGGTGAATACATCTGCGAGGGGAGAGTGCTGGTCGACAATATGGATCCCCGACACAATCGCCGTAAGGTACTTTCAAAGGTGGGATTTGTACCTCAGTTGCCCCCACCGCTGCGGATGCCGGTCGGACAATTGATTCGTTTTTCCGCCAGTCTCTGCGATACCGATCCGAGAAGGATGGTGGAAGTGGCCGGTCAACTCGGTTTTGATGCGGATCACTTTCATAACCAACCTTTTGTAAAGCTCTCTGGTGGACAGAAACAAAAAATGCTGATCGCCATCGCCCTTGGCCGGGAGAGCGAGCTGTTGGTGATGGACGAACCTGCGGCCAATCTCGATCCTGAAGCAAGACATATCTTCTTTAACCTGCTGGCAGAGAAAAAAGACCGGGCAGCAATGTTGATTTCCAGCCACCGTCTCGATGAGGTGGCAAGTTTGGTGAATCGGGTTGTTGAGATGGACCAGGGGGAGATCGTACTTGATGACAGGGTGGCGGACCTTGTAGATCTCTCGTCACGACTCTACTGCAGTATTCGTCTCATCCAGCCCGAAGATGCTTTTGCCAAGGCAATTGGTGAATGGGGATTCAGTGGATCAGAGGGGGGGCTGATATGGGAAGGTTTTATTGCCGGTCCTGACCGCTTGCGTTTTCTAGGCCTTCTCTCCCGCTATGCGGCGCTGTTGTCCGGTATGGAGATTGTTGAGGCCGAGGAGAAGGAGTCCTCAGTCAATGTCGGTTAAGACCGTATTGCCGCTGCTCATAGTGGTCTGGTTTCTCTTACTGACCGCTTGCTCCGGTGACAGTGGCAGTGGACCGAAACAGGTGAAGTGGGACCGGGATGCCTGTGAACGCTGCCGGATGGTATTAAGTGATCGATTTCACGCCGCACAGGTTCGCTATTTCCCACCTGAGAAAAAGCGCTCAGTCGTTGCATTCTTTGATGATATCGGTTGTGCAACGCTATGGTTAGCAGACAACCCCTGGGAGAAAGACCCAAAGACCGAGATCTGGGTTGCTGATCACCGCACAGGAGATTGGATCGATGCTCGCAGCGCCACCTATGTGAGAGGTAATCTTACACCCATGGAGTATGGATTGGGTGCACAGTCCGATACCACTCCCGGCGGGCTTACTTTTGAGCAGGCCAAGCAGCATATCACTGAGGTAGAGAAGCGCTTCAATGTACATGGTGTGCATCTTTTGGATCGTCTCAAAGAGCAAGCAGAACGCAGGGAAGCTGATAGCAAAGTAGACCCAACCCACAAACATAACTGACCTGGAATAAAACAACTATGAAATATCTCTGGTTGGCAGCTTATACCGACATCATCGAATCTCTTCGTGCCCGTTGGTTCATGGTCTATGCCATGGTATTCGGTGGTCTGATTGTGATTCTGTTTGCCTTCGGTCTTGCTGAATCTCGTATCATGGGTTTTACCGGCCTGTCACGCTTGCTGATAACTTATATCCAACTCTCTATGGCAATGTTGCCCATCTTTGTTTTGATCACGACAGTCAGATCGGTAGCCGGAGATCGCGAGGCAGGGGTGTTTGAATACCTACTCTCCCTACCCATCACCCTGAGCGCCTGGTTTTGGGGACGTGTTTTCGGTCGCTTTTTTGTGGTCTTTTTACCGGTATTTCTCGCCATGATTGGTGCGACGGTTTGGGGTATGGCTAAGGGCGCTGATGTACCCTGGCAACTCTTGATCTACTACACAGGCTTGTTGATGGCTCTGGCCTGGTGCTTTTTGGGTATTGGCATGCTGATCTCCACCCTGGCGCGAAGCGCTGATGTGGCACAGGGCGCCGCTTTTGTTGTGTGGTTGACCTTGCTGCTGTTCCTCGACCTTATTCTACTCGGCGTACTGATTCAGGAGCATCTGCCTCCGGAAACAGCAGTGGCGATTGCCTTGGCGAACCCGATGCAGGTATTTCGTACCGCTACCATGATGTTATTCGATCCGCAGCTGGTGCTGTTGGGTCCGACTGCTTATGTCATACTGGATAACTTTGGTCAGATGGGATATATCACCTATGCACTACTCTATCCTATAGCGCTCGGAACTGCCTGTGCCGGGTTGGGATACCTGTATTTTAAACGTAGCGATCTACCCTAAATTCCGTTGCAGTGGCATCTAACATCTGTCGAAATATTGTGTTGTGTAAGTTATGAATAAAGACAACCGTCTGCTCTGGCTTTTCCTGAGCCTGCTGCTGATTGCTGTCAGTACAGTAGCGCTCTATAAAACCTGGCCCATTCTGTTTCCAAAAGTCTCTATCTCTGGGCAACTCGATCCCGATTGTGACCTGCGCGCCGGTCCCTGTACCACACATCTTACCGATGGTGGCCGTGTTAGTTTTTCCATTGATCCGCGTGATATTCCTACAATGAAGCCTATAACATTTCATGTCTCGGTTAATGGTATGGTTGCGCAGGAAATAGAAGTGGATTTTACCGGTGTGGATATGAATATGGGAATCAACCGAGTAACGATGAACCCAGAATCAGATGGCCAATATAGTGGGAACGGAATATTGCCTGTCTGTATCAGAGACGCCATGGAATGGGAGGCGAGGGTGTTGATATCCACACGAAAAGGGCTGGTTTCTGTACCTTATCGGTTTATTACCGTTCGTCCAGGTGTACCTTTGCCTTGAGAGGAATATCAGGGACAGTTACATAAATGGGACTAATAAATAAATGCAATCGCTTTCAGTCATCCACTGTAGAAAGATAAGCGAAAATATCAGTTAATTCTTCATCGCTGAATTCTTTTAATAACTCTTCTTCAGGCGCCTCTTCATCGTGAATACGGATATGCTCACGATATTTCTTGACCTGACGCCAAAGATAATTGGTGTACTGGCCGGCAAGCATGGGTACAGCCTTTTCCATATCGCCTAGACCATCGCGACCATGACAGGAGCCACACTCTTTTCTGTACTGCTTCTTTCCTTGCGCAACATCACCCGGTGCGAGAGGTATCTGCATCAGGCGTTTTGACTCCAGTAGACGCTCATAGGCGTTAAAACCGGCTTGGCTCTCATCTGCTGGTGGTAATTTTGTCTTGAGAACGATTTTTTCAAGAAAGTGAGATATATCCTGTATATCTTCATCCGGCATCTGACGGTCGTCTATATACTCCACCATAGCGAGGTTGGGACGTTTACGATCACGAAATAGATGGAGCTGTTTAGCTAAAAACGCACTCGGCATTCCCGCCAATCTTGGATATTCTCCCTCTTTCCCGCCTTGACCGTATTCGCCATGACAACCGGCACAGACTTCGTTGATTTCTTCACCATTTTCGAGATCTATAGCAAGGCTTAGACCTGGCAGAAAAAGGACACACAATAAGGTTTTTATGCGATATAGCATCTGGTAGGGGCATTATGCAATGTATAAGAAAATGTACGGCGAAAAAAAGTTTTTCTTGATTTCACCACAGTATCAAATGAACTGTTTGACGTTGATCAAATTAAGAAAATGATGCGAGTGCCTTAAGATAGGTTATATAGCAATATCATTTAGCAAAAAACCTGAATATTTGTAATGAAAAAAGAGCGGGTCATAACACTGTGCTATTCATAGTAAAAATACCAGATTCATGTTTATCTATCAGCGCAGAAATCCTTATAATTTACAGTGTTATTGTGCATTCAGTAACCTGAATATTTTGTGAGAAATGAACTATCCAGAATTAGCAAAACAAATCATTCCTTCACCTGTTTGCAAGAATGCCTCTCTATGTTCTAAGCAATTATAGACAAACACACTCATCACAATAGTCGGGCTTTCGATCGGTTGTGGATCATCGTGTTCTTGAAATTCAGTGACTTCAGTTATCATGCCGAGTGACGACTTACTGTGGCCACTTTCCATGAGCATTCCGACACAGCGGCTTTTCTCAGATATATCGATCGCAAGTACAAGGCACTCTTCTACGGATTCATCAATTGAGGAAAGATCGTGTATTGCCTGGCAGAAAGCGGCATACAACGCCTCACTACTACCGGACAGGGTGTAGTTGGGTCCCTGAATATTTAGTAAGCGGGAGATGATCGCTGCTGAGCTGTTTGCCAGCGTCAAGGGGAAATGGGCTGGATTGGCAAAACCCGGACCCTGTTCCAATGCATTTTCCCAAAACGCAACTGACGCGGCAGCACCACTATCCAAGGTGGCAAGGTAGATTCCTCGTGTTTCAGGAGTGCACTTGAAACCATCCATCTGTTCTTTAAGTTTGTCGGCGATCCATGTGATTGCCTCATCATAGGGGAGCGTTGTGTCTGGTTCGAGATCAACTATCTGCCGTAAATAGGCTTGCATCAGACAGCGCCCATCAATAAGGCGGAGTTCAATCCGCCAAAGGCATAGCCACAATTCAATGCCCAGCGTAAGGAGGGTAGTGATCGGTTTTCTTGTACGATATCCAGTGTGAATGCCGGGTCTGCATGGCAATAGTTTGTTGTGGGTGGTATAGCTTTTTTTTGTAGTGCGAGAGCCGTGATGACCGCTTCCACCGCTGTGGCAGCACCCAGGGAGTGTCCGATTGCGCCTTTGTATCCAGAGACCGGTGGTTGATGAGGAAATGTCCGTGCTATCGCATTGGCTTCCGCGTCGTCTGAGGCTCGCGTGCCGCTGCCATGCGCACATATCCAATCCACTTCTGTGGCGTCAATGCCGGCTTTGTGGACAGCTTTTTGCATCGCCTGACTCATACCACACCCATCTGGCAGCGGTGCCGTTGGATGGTAAGCATCACAACTCAAACCGAGTGACTCAACAGATGCCAGTGGCTCGACTCTCCTTTGAAGAACACGCTCTTCCGATTCCAAAATCAGGAATGCAGCAGCTTCGCCCAACTGCATACCGGAGCGATCACGGTCAAAAGGCCGGCAGTAGTCACCAGCCATAGCACGTGATCTGCTAAATCCTGTCATGGCAATTCGTGAAAAGGGTTCGACACCGCCCGCAATTACCGCATCTGCCCTGCCTGATCGTATCGCTTCGATACCCGCACCCAAGGCGTAGTTTCCTGCTGCACAAGCGGTACCATAGGCACGCTGGGGTCCATGTACTTTCAGCGCTTGCTGAATGGCACGAGGATAGACCATGATCGATGCCTGACTTAGATCCAATGGCTTGCCTTCCGCCGCCTGCTCGTATGCGACGCTTTCTCCCATGGTAGCGCCGACGAAGACACCGATATTTCCATCTAAAGGCAAATCAGCTTGTTGGACTGCCAGACTGGCAGCACGAACTGCAAGTTTTTGTCCCCGCATTGGGTCCAGCCAAGCGCCGTCATTTATCCTGCAAGCCCGGGCAATACGAAAACCATGTTCTTTGAGATCAGGCCATTCGCAAGAGGCAGTCTGTCCCTTGACAAGGGCTTGCCAGAGTTGATCTGGTGTCTCACCGAGTGGCGTGAGAATACCCATGCCTGTGATATAGATTTTCACATTGATTGATGTTGTTGAATGTATTCGGTGACGCTTGCCAGACATGTCAGGGATTGCCACTCATCATCCGGTACCTGCAGGCGGAATGCCTGCTCAACCCGTGCGATGTATTCGACGCGAGTGAGTGAATCCATACCCATATCCGGATAAAACGGCATATCAGCAGGCACCTGTGCGGGCAGTTTCAGTTTCATTTCGGCCAGTTCTTTCACTAAGACAGCTAAGATTTCACCACTGTTATCAATTACAGAACTCATCGTTACTCCCACTCTATGGATATACCGGTATTTTTGATGCCGACTCATTTGCTGACGTAGCGCTGACTAATGGTGAAAGCGGGTCTCCGATAATACGATAATCGCTGATGGCATCATCATTGATAGGCAGTGCATGGGTTATTAACTCACCCACAGTAGTAATATTTTCCGCTAAAGCCTGAATCAAGCGTATTGCCCAGCGTGTGTTATCCCGATGTAGGGTATCGGTCACCGAGCCGAATACCGCCCCGGCAACACCAGACAAGATTATCTTTTCTGCAAAGGAAACACCTGTGCGTCTGCGACTGGCCGTCCGGCAACAGAGTGAAAATAGTGCGCCAAGCGGTTCACTGGCAGGAGAGTCGAAATGCTGTGCACGCGTACCTCTGTAGCCCACCCAGCCATTCGGTCGTCCATGCCCAACATAGATTGCTGCTGCAAGGCCGGTTCCTAATCCCTTGATCATATCTTCACGGAACATCATATCGCTGGTCCAGCGGTAGACAGCGGTATGTTGTTGCTGAAGGATATCTTCGATGCGTCTGGCCAGCTGTAAGTACCGGGGTTGCCACTGTGACAGTACAGCAATTGATTCGGGATATTTTATCTGGCGTTGATGAATGGCGGCCGTCTTGTGCGAAAATACAGCCAGGCTCTTATCATTCAAATGAGGGACCCAACCGACAGGGATTGTCCTATCTGCCCCGGCCCGGATAACCGGGCCAGGTAGCACGGTACCCGGTGCACGACGTCCTGGACCGACAAGGAGTATGGCATCACTGCTTTGAGCCATTTCCCTTAGTGTGGAAGGCGCCGGGAGGGCTTCTCCAGAATCCTGCCAGTCCACATGATACTGCTTGCTCTGATAGGCAGTTATCAAGGGTTGTAACAGCTCAAAGCAATGCTCAGTTGTGACAATACTAATCTTCAATGTCGATTCTCATGCCGCATTGCGGATTGCATCGATGTAAGGTTGCCAGGGTTGATAATTGGCTGCCGGTTGGTTCAGTAGAATCTTGCGTACAAAGTAATGCATGGCGATTTGTCCCTGAGCCTCACGGTTGAAAGTATCAATATCGCCACCTGCCGCATTTAATTCTGCCTGACCGCCTTCGCCTGTCACCCTGCCAGAATCCAGTGAATCCGTACCGCCGACATAGTCGATTGTAATGGAAGTATTACTGATACCTTCATCATAACCATAGTTGTAGGCATCATCATTCACGACCTGGGCATGAATGGCCTGTGACAGATAAAACGGGCCTTCGACCTCATTCTGCCAGACGTGACACAATTCATGAATCAGCGTATGTCGTGGTACCCCCAAAGTCCCTGTACCATCGATATCAATCGCATCGTCCAGGTCAAAGTTAATGATGTTGCTGGTAACAAAAGCACGTGATTGCGGATTGCCGGTAAAAAAGTCCTGAATGCCAAAAATAATATCATTCACAAGGCTTTCTACAGCGATGTAGGTGTCATCTAGATCAATAGCATCATCATAGACTTCGCGCGCATCAGCTTTCTCATTGTCGCTCAGTGGCCGGTAACTGGAAAGTGTCGCCATGAGTATGCCGATAACGGTTCCTAACGCACCTGCTGCAACTTCAACAACCGCATTGAGAATATCTATTACTGCACGACCGATATTGCGCAGAGTCAGGGTGACTTCCTCGATGAACTGTTCGCCTGTATCGACAATGACAGCCTGATAAAGATCATTCAGGGTTTGTCCCAATGAATCGATTGCCTGAAGAAAATTTTCCAGTGCCTGATTCGGATGTTTTATCGTTTCTGTAATGAGTGTCGCTAATGTTACACCGGCATCCAGTGCCCCCTTAGTGATCTCAGCAACAATTTCAACACTACGGGTCGCCATCCAGGCGGCCAGTTTGGCGATCTCATATCCTACGTCAAGCACTCCCTTGACGAATTTTGCAAGCCCAGGCAGGAAATCTTTCTGTAGGTAATTAAGGACATAACTGACAGAATTACCCAGTTTTACAGTCGCTTCTCCCAGCGCTTCCAATGCTGCATCACCGACAGCAGCAGCCCAATCAATGACATCGCCGATAGCAGTTCCAATATCCTCAAATATTTCCAACATTCGATCAAAAAAAGCCTGACCCTGTTGCATAGCCCAGTCCATCACATCAGTCACACTGCGTTTAACATAACGGATTGCCAATACAGTTTCCCGCCACAGCTTTGAGGCGAGTGCCTCGCCTCTGTCGAGCAGCCACTCAAATATATCGCCTACCGGGCCGAGTGCCTGTAATACACCGTTAATGATTTTACGCAGAACGTAATATGAGGCTGTCGCTACTGCTTCCAGAATCTCGATAACGGCAGCGCCGACTTCAAGCGCTGCTTCAATGAAGCGGGCTGCAGTACGGTAGGTGAACTCAACCATGGATAGCGTGAACTCTGCAATAGTCTTACCCAACTCAAAGGCTGCCTTGACAACGCTTTTTAAAAGATCGAATGCGATAGCCGCGACATCGCGTAGCAGCGTGATAAGCGTCTGTCCCAGGCGGAATGCGGCATCAACCACCTTCTTGATTGCTTCAAGACCATGAGATGCTATTTCGACTACCATATCGATGATTAATTTACCGGCTTTCAGGAGCCCATCGACAATCTTTGTCGCGATGTCTATCGCTGCATTGGCAATATAGGTAGTAAATTCTACCAGAGTAGTGCCGATCTCAGCCGCTGCTTCTGCAATCTCCTTGACCAGATCAGCGCCCGCATCAATTACTTCGTCGAAGAGTTCTGCAAGGCTGTTGCCAAGGTCGCGCATAGAACGGACAATCTGGTTAAATAAATCACCTGGTCGTGTCACGGCAGCTTCTAGTATTTCAAGTATGGTCTTGCCTACCTCAAGAAGCGCCTTGACGCTGTTTCTGATAAGGGTATAGGTGAACTGTAAGGCCTGTGACAGGATATTACCTATCGATTTGCCGATTTCAATTAATGCTTCAACGCCTCTTTTAACGATGTCATATGTCTTGGTGGCTAACCATTCTAGCAATTCCCCTAATGTTCTACTTAGCTGATCGATTGCTTTCAATACCGTTACTAATGCATCCTTGGCAAGGTTGAAGGCTGCTTCGAGTACGTCGGCCATGGCCTTGCCGATATCTTCGATGGCCTTAACAATTTTTTTGACCAACTGATAACCGGTGACGACTGCTGCTTCGAGTAATTCAAAGATTGTTTTACCCGCCTCAATCAAGGCTCGTACCAGGTCTGCAACTTCCTCTGCAATCCAGTTCGCCACATCGACTATCGCCTGTGCAAGAGACTCGACAGCATCCACAATGGCATCAACCACAGCAGTCACGGCGTCTGAAATCGCATCGACCACATCCTCGAAAAACTCTACAACTGCAGAATCTGTATCAGGATTGATCGGTTGGTTAGCCGCTTCCATTTTTCTGATTTCATGCCCTGAATCCCGTAACCAAATCATGACATCATGCAATGCTTCCTTATCTTTTTTACCATTCTTTTTAAGCACAAAATCCCGCATGATCAAGCGACCATGTTGCCGTGGCAATTGGCTGATAGCATGTACAATACCTCGACCTTCACCGGCATTGCGGTAGCCCTGTATCAACACCATACGTTCCTCTTTAGGGAGTAAAGCCGCCTGTTGGAATACCTCTCGATGCTGCTTGGGATCCTGCAGGGTCACAGCGTAAGCTTCCGCCAGTTTGACCGCATTTTCCGGTTTGTTTTTGTATGTCTCTCGAAGAGCGGGGGTCAGGTCGACCGCATTGAAGTTAATCTGTTTGAGCTTTTTTACAACATTAACCCGGTTGTCGAGTGATATGTCGGCCAAGGCGCGGCTGATCTTATTCATTGCATTCTCCATGATTTGCATAAATGATCTGGAATGTAGTTAATCGCTACAGAGAGCATTGTAGGCAGGGTATGTCCCCTCCTGGGAGCTGATTCCGTTCCAGAAAAATAAGAATAATGTGTTTGTATTTTGTCTAAATTAGCTATCCGGTCTTGATATTCTCTGATTATTACTGCTGTATGGCAGGGTGGGTGAGACTTATATCCTACAGGTGTGAGAAGCGATCTTGAGGGAACAGTCATTTATAAGCGCTGTAAGAACCAAAGCACCCCCCTCTCTTTTGTGGGTGTTATTATTAATACACAGACTCGTCTACTTTGTGACATTTTTCAAGCACAGGTCCAGGACGAAGCGATCTTCAATAGTATTCGATCACAATATTGAGACTTTCCCTATTGACTGGATTAGTGCATTGATTTCTACTGATCTGTTGTCGTTGCACTCCGACCTATTGGACTCATTAAGGGACTGTCCTGATTCAAGACGAGAAATATCTGGTACTGACAATCTTCTCCCTGCCACGATGGGAAGAGGGGGGAGGCGTGTGGTGAGATACATCACAACAGGATTTTTTCTGCTATTGGTGGCCGGATACCTTGTGCCGGAGAATGCGATCATACCTGTTCAAGGGGCCAGTGCTCAGGATTGGAACCATAATACTTTCTGGTATGAACCCTGGGGGACGTCAGGGGTTCATAAGGGCATTGATATATTTGGCAACAAAGGAACGCCGGTTGTGACTGCTACTGGCGGAATGGTCGTATACTCTGGAGAAATCGCAAAGGGCGGTGAAGTGATTGCCGTACTTGGCCCCAAATGGTGCATTCACTATTTTGCCCATCTTGATTCCAGGTCGGTCTCCACCGGTGCCTGGGTGACGATAGGAGAATCCATAGGAACCCTTGGCGATAGCGGTAACGCGGCAGGGAAACCACCGCATGTACATTATTCAGTTGTGTCGCTGATCCCCTATCCCTGGTTGGTGACGGGAGATACGCAGGGCTGGAAGCGTATGTTTTACCTGAACCCTGCTGATGTCTTACTATAAACCGACGCCGGGATCTTCTTCCTGACATTACCACGTTAAATCATCAGGCACCTGATAGTCCGCATAGGGATCGCTCTCCGATGCGGGTTGCTCCTTCGGTAGATCTATCACCAAGCTGGGATTGCGCTGGCGTATTTTTTCGGCAATATCCGTCGGTACCAACTCAAAGACACCGTTGCAATTTACGATGGCAAGTTTATTCGAGGTGATCATTTTGTGTGTCTGCGAAGAGACATACATCTGCTTGACCTTGCCCTTGTTATTGAAATAGAAGGGGGTGTCATCTTCCGCATTACTGCGGGGGTGACGATGGTTCTCTACTAACTGTTTGACCTGGGCTGCGATCTCACGCTGCTTTCTAGCGTCATTGCGCTGCTGATTCAAGTCCCTGTCCCGTGCCATCTTCTCGACTTGTGTCTTCCGATCCGCAGTCAGTGAAGAGTCCTCACTGGCGTTACGCTGTTGGCGGGCCTTTTTTCGTCGGTCCTTACTGGCTTTGTTGGCCTTGGTTTTATCGATCAAACCCGCTTTCAGGAGTTGATCTTGCAGTGTATTTCCCACGTTATCTTGCCTCGCTATCAGCTATCTGCAGTATCATTAGGGAAGGGTACTCAGATTAGGTAAGATTATAAACCTGTTGTTGCTTTATATGATTGAGAGTAGGGCTGGTAACCCACTTAGTTGATGTTTTATTGTAGAGAATGTAATCGATGGTTAATGATTAAACCATAGTGTTGTCTAAAAAATACAAAATCGTACCATGGGAATAGAACAACCAATAGCGTTCGGCGGAAATCAACTATCCTGGTTTGAAAAGGCCTGGCAGGGGTTCTGCCGCCTGGTCGTAAAGATATTTTACCGCAGATTTGAAATCTCGGGACTTGAAAATATACCTGAAAATCAAGGTGTTATTCTATGTGCCAATCACGTGAATGCACTGGCTGATGCAGTCGTTCTGCAGGCAGCAACCAGAAAAGCCATTCGACCACTGGCACGTAGTGGTCTGTTTGATAATTCTTTTTTGAGACCGATCTTGCAGGGAATTGGTGCAGTACCGATTTACCGTCGCAGTGATCCAGGTGTTGATGTCAGCAAAAACAGAGATACCTTTTCTCAATGTTATGAACTGCTTGCCAAAGGTGAAACACTGATCATTTTTCCTGAGGGTCAGAGCCATGATATACCGCAATTGACAACGCTGAAAACGGGCGCAGCGCGTATGGCATTGGAAACGATACAAGCCACAGGTGCGGAGCCGGCAGTTATACCGGTCGGCTTGACATTTCCGGAAAAGGGACAGTTCCGCAGTGCAGTTTTACTGCAATTCGGTAAACCCCTTGAGTTGAATTTTACCGATGACAACACATTTGAACAGAATGTCATTGAGTTAACCGATCGAATTCGTACCGGTCTTGAATCTATTACCTTGAATGCAGACAGCTGGGAAGAGATTAATCTTATTACCAGAGTCGAGCGTTTTTTTGCTTTTCGTCACGGTAAATATCATCGACGTAATTTGCAGCAGCGGTTTCGTACCCAGCAACGTCTCATTGATGCACAGCGACTACTTAGGAATTATGAGCCTGATAGAGTGCGGGCGCTGATCATACAGCTAAAACACTTTGAAAAGCTCTGTCAGCATTGTGGCGTGAAAGATTATCAACTCTCGATAGATTACAAACCGACTTTAATCGGGCTGTACTTGTTTCGAATGATTTGGATGTTATTGGTCGTCTTTCCTGTGGTTATGTGGGGAATTATCAATAGCTATATTCCTTATCAACTGGCAAAAATTCTCGCACGACGCTTCGCCAAGGGAACTAACCAGTACGACACCACCATAATGGTATTAGGCTTGTTATTATTTACCCTATTCTGGAGTCTTCAGATCGCACTGGTATTCCATTATTTTGGTTGGAAATGGATGATTGTGTATATCATCAGCCTGATCATTAGCACTGCCGTTACTCTTTTAGTACGTGGGGAAAAAAAACGAATTCTGGACAATATCAGGGTATTTGTACTTTTTTTACGTAAGCGTAATCTTAAGGCATATCTGCGTCAGAAACGCCAGGAGCTGGAAAAGGAGTTAGCCAAGATGGTTAGAATCGCAAAACGCCTATCAAATACCTGATTCTGCAAGTTCAACGAAATAGATGATGAAACTTGGATCTCTTATTTTATTAATATTACTTCAGCCATTTGTCGTTCAGGCATCCCAAAGTGAATGCGCTATTCTATTACATGGAATGGGTCGTACCTCTTTGTCAATGGGACTCATTGAGGATGCATTGGAAGATCAGGGCTATCAGGTATGGAATGAAAGCTATCCAAGTCTGACAAAAAGTGTGGATGAACTGACTGTGCCAACGATTGAATCTGGCCTGACGTACTGTAAAGACAATAATGCAAAAAATATCCATTTTGTTACCCATTCACTAGGTGGCATAATTGTCAGGCTTTATCTTCAAGATCACCAGATACCCAACCTGGGCCGCATTGTAATGTTGGCACCGCCGAATAAAGGCAGTGAAATCGCTGATGAGATGAAAGATGGTTTTTTCTATCAGACCATTATGGGTCCGGCTGGCCAAGTTCTGGGAACAGATGACAACAGTCTACCCAATAGACTGAACCCCATTAGCGGGGAGATTGGAATTATTGCTGGTGAAAAGGAAGGGTCATCCTGGTTTCTACCGGAAATACCCGGAGAAGATGATGGCAAGGTGGCTGTAGAGCGAACTAAACTTACAGAAATGAAAGACTTTCTTCTAGTTAAGTCAGGTCATACCTTCATTATGCGAGATGATGAGGTTATTTGTCAGATTATTTTCTTTTTACAGAACGGAAAATTCAACAGTGATAGCAATGCTGGTACTCAGTGTGTGAGCAATTGATGTAATCCCAAATGAATTTAACGCCACGCCCGAGCATAAGCTGCTCTCTCTTAGGTAATTGGTTGCGAGGGTTATCCGTAATCCCGGAAAACTTTTTACATAAGCAGCCAATCAACTTTCTTAAAGGCTCATTTTCACTGTAATTCAATATTTTTTCTTTCCTGAAAAAAACAATAGCGATAAAGACTATGGCTGAATTGCATTCATGATAATGGCGTAACCCCACGTCTCATGGTGTTTTCAGTGATGCACTTGGCGACGACAAACTGTATCAGGTAGTCTTTTCCACCGGCTTTGTAACCGATCCCACTCATCTGGTGACCGCCAAAGGGCTGCCTGTTGACCAATGCGCCAGTTATACCGCGGTTCAGATACAAATTACCCACACGAAATGCCTTCTTCGCGTATTCAAGATGGGCTGGGCTACGTGAATAGACGCCTCCGGTCAATGCATATTTTGTACTATTGGCTATCAACAATGCCTGATTAAAGTCCTTTGCAGGGATTAAGGAAATGACAGGACCAAATATTTCTTCTTGTGCAAGAGGACTGTCAGGCAGGACATCTTTAAATAGCGTGGGAGGGGTGTAATGCCCCTCAGTAAAAGAAGTGATATCGGTCTGATAGTACATCTTTCCCCATTGTTTACCCATTTCAATTGTCTTTAGGATTCTCTCTTTCGCAGACTTACTGATAATGGGACCAATCTGGGATTCTGGCTGCACAGGATCTGCAACGATCATACAGTCCACCGCATCGGCAAGCCGCTTGCAGAATTTTTCGTAGTGAGCTTTGATAATGATAACTCGAGAGCAGGCACTACATTTCTGACCTTGAAAACCGAGAGCTGACTTGATGATACCACTGATGGCTTCATCAGGATCAGCACTATTGTCTACAATAATTGCATTCTTTCCTCCCATTTCGGCGATAACTTTTTTGAAGTGATGCTGGTTCTCATTGATATCTGATGTATATCGCTGAATACGTTTACCAACTTCAAGTGAGCCTGTAAATGCAATCAGATTTATCTCAGGATGTCGGACAAGATACTCACCCACCTCACTCCCAGTACCGGGAAGATAGCTGATGACACCAGCTGGAAAGCCTACTTTATGCATCAATTTCACGAGATGAGCGGCAATAACAGGAGTGTCTGATGCTGGCTTTAATATGGCACAATTGCCTGACACTAAGCTTGCGGAGAGCATGCCAGTCAAAATTGCCAAGGGAAAGTTCCATGGCGGTAAAACCAGGCTAATACCTCTTGACTGATAACGATGTTGGTTAGCCTCTCCTGGAATGTTTATCTGTCGTTCAGTGAGCAATGCTTCTGCCTTGTCCGCATAGTAATTAAGAAAGTCGATTGCCTCACAGACATCAGCATCTGCCTCCCTCCAGTTTTTTCCAGCTTCAAATATCTCCAGAGCTGAGAAGTCATCACGTTGTTCAACCAATTGAATGGCCGTCTTTCTTAGAAGATCAGCTCTATCAGATATCGATGTGTTTTGCCAATCACTCAATGATTTCAACGCTGCATGAACTGCAATATCAGCCTCAGATGTACCTGCATGTGCCGTCCTGCCAACCCTAATGCCTGTGTTGGATGGACAGGTGGATACGATCTTATCCCTTGTTTCGATTGGACCGCCGTTTATAAACAATGGAAAGTCTTGCTCAAGCAGATCATGGGTGTTATCAATGGCCTGTTGAAAATGCTGCTGTTCATTTATGTCAATAAATCGCCTGGTGGCACAATTGACAAATCCAGAACTATTTTTAATCTCTCTATTTACTTCTCGTTGAGGTACTTGAAAGGCCTCACTGGATGAAAAGTGACTCTGTTGTAGTCTATCAATAGCCTGACTGCTAGCATTTTCAAGCAGACGCCTCACCAGATAGGCCATGCCAGGTATCAACTCACCGAATGGTAGATAGATGCGCAATGGATAACCCATTTCAACAAGTGCGTGTTGGTAGTGTTGAGCCATACCATAAAGCATTTGAAACTCAACCGTTTTATGACTGTCCATTTCCTCCAGTATGGCCATGGTAAGAGCGAGACTTCGTGGATTATGCGTTGCAACGGCGACTTGAATGTTATGCTTATCTGAAAGTAATTCTTCAAGACCATTCTCATAAGCTATATCTGTATCTGATTGGGTTTGCCATACAGGGGTTTCCCATTGGTACTGTTTTGCAATAACCATCTCCTGATCCCAATAGGCGCCACGAACCCAGCGAACATGAAAGGGTGATACTCTTCTTCTTGCTAGATCAATAATATATTTGAGATCAGATTCTGCAGATTTTAAGTAACCTTGTAACGCTATACCAAAACCATCCCATTCCATGAATGTTTCATCAAACAGAACGGATTTGAATATTTCCATGGTAATTGGCTTTCTTTCATAGTCCTCCATATCCAGTGTGATGTTGATGTTATTTTCCCTGGCCTTCAGAAGAATAGGGCGAATCCTATTCAGGATTTCCTTGTGATTGTCAGACAAGTTAAGCACATCGATATGCGGGCAGAGCGAAGAGAGTTTTATTGAGCACTGTAGACCCGTATGTGCTTGATTTGAGAGATTATCGAGTAGTTTTATATAGGTGGACTGGTATCGTTCGGCCTCAATATTACTCAGTGTCATTTCGCCTAACAGATCAAGTGAAACTTTGTTGCCAATTGATTGTAAATCACTGATCGTACAAGTGATCTTCTGAAGATCATTGCTCGTCATGTACTGGCTAGCCAACAATGAAACAGCCTGCTTGATACTTTTTGCAAATAGCCTATTACTGATTAGCCTACCGGACTGAATAGTAATTTTACCAAGGGCAGGCATCGGAAATTCATCCTTAGTAAAATATTCATTGAAGAGTTCAACAATGTCACTGTCATTATCTAATGTAGGTAAGACATCAATAAACCGTAGAGCCCGAATACGGAAATCCTCATACTGATTCAGTCTCTCCAGGAAGTTTCGTATCCAACCTGAGATGAGTGATGAATGAAGATGACTGTTACTGGCAAGACCCAGTAGTCGTTTGCCATGGATTAATATTCGTTCCTGACGATCAAGCATTATTCTACATCCAGCCTGACATGTGCCTAGATTTAAGTATAGAAAGTGAATTGGAAAATATTCAGCATGAAATGACTAATCATTCTCAGGGTCCAAGGTTGGTATATAGGACAGGAATACTGAAATGCGATTATTAACGTTTAACCATATTCGAGAATTGATGAGGCAACATGGCCTGCAAGCCTTCTTGAAGGCACTTACTGAACGCTTGGCTAGCGACCTTTCGCGCTGGGATGAGTTCAACAAATCAGAACGCCATGCTACACATTATGAGCATGGTGTTCTTGAATTGATGCCATGTTCAGACCTGACACACTACAGCTTTAAATATGTCAACGGGCACCCAGGCAATGTAGTTAAAGGACTGCCCAGCATACTATCTGTCGGAGTTCTTGTTGAAGTAGACACGGGAATGCCGATATTGTTCACGGACATGGGCATCCTAACCGCGTTAAGAACCGCTGCTGTTACAGCCTTGGGTGCCAGATACATGGCGCGTAGCAATAGCTCTCGGGTAGGTATCATTGGCTGTGGTGCTCAATCTGAATTCCAACTCTTAGCCCTTGATAATGAGCTACCAGTTCAGCAAGTAAGATATTTGGATATAGATCAAAATAGCATGATGAAGTTTTCAAAGAACCTGGCTTCTCAGGGTTGGTCAATGCATCAGGCACAATCTATTAGTGATATCCTGATAGATGTTGATGTCTTGGTGACAGCGACAGCTGCGCGGAAAAAAGTCATATTGTTCCAAGCAGATCAGATACCCTCCGGTACACATATACATGCCCTTGGTGGGGACTGTCCTGGCAAGACAGAACTGCCTCCCGATCTCATCGAAAAAGCCACACTGGTCGTGGAGTATCTGCCGCAGACCCGGCATGAAGGTGAAATACAGAATCTCAAGGCTGAGTTAAAACCCATTGAGCTACATCAGCTAGTCAAGGCTGAGCGGGAAGGGCGGACATCAGAGGATGAAATCACATTGTTAGATGCAGTTGGTTTTGCACTTGAGGATTTTAGTGCATTGATGCTGTTGAATGAACTGGCAGAGGCATATGATATCGGTGAATCGATCAGAATGTTGGCTACGCCGCCTGATCCTAAGGATCTTTACGGCTTTCTGGTAAATTAAATACCGCACGAATAATTTTAAATATTGCGTTTGCTGTCTTCAGCCTCCGGTCTGCATAGGGATTAAACTCAGATACCTCCAGAGCAATGGGCTTAGGTAAAGAGGAGAGGGCATCCAATAATTCAGTTAACTTGAGTCCGTTATATGTAGGCACTGCAACTCCAGGTGCATCACACGGATTAATTGCGTCCAGGTCAATGCTAATACCGATGGCATCACATTGCCTAGAAAGACTTTTCCAGTTCTTCTGAAGTAATCTCTTTAACCCCACACGGTGTACTTGTCTCATAAACTGATAGCTAACTCCTGTCTGGTCAAGATGTTGTTTTTCGACCTCTTCATAGCTATGAATGCCAGTCAGTATAATTTGATTAGAATCCATAATAGGCTGGTTAGCACTGATTTTATCTAGTAATGAATCATTCAGACCAAGTAATGCCGCAACCGGCATACCATGCGGATTACCTGAAGGACTTGTAGCACTTGTATGCGAATCCAAGTGTGCATCAATCCAAATAAGTCCAAGGCGCTGGTTGTCCTTTTCCAAAGCCTTCATGACACCACCCCAAATGCCTATAGCACAACTGTGGTCACCACTCAAAAAAGCAAATCTTCGATACTGTTGAATTAGCTTGGTTGTCTTATGGCGGATACGGTTATTCAATTCAATAAGAGAAGAATCGCGATCAATTACCTTTTGACCTAATGGATTGCTGCCAAATCATGGAATCATCTCTTTGTTTTTTAAAATTGTGACGTAAAACAGAGGAACCTAACTGACAACAGCGATTACAGCTTCCCAATGATGAAGCCGTGCTGAGTATAGGTAGATGTTTTTTAAAGCATGTAGTCATCAGAATAAGTAGCAAAAGAGGTGTAATAATTATGACACATTAAAAGTTGTGTCTATTGATTATTTGACGACAAGTGTCTGAAAATTGATGCGTACTTCAGATATCAATACTTCTTTCTAGAGTTGGTTTGCCATATAAAATCAGTAAGTTATCAGTACAGCATTTTAATAAGTACTGAAGAATTATATCTAACCTGCTAGTCCAGAGACGTGGGTATAGATCATTGCAGCTTAGACAGCTGTATGGCTGCAGCTGGTGTCAGCTTTAATACGCAGCAATATGACCGATGGCAATCCAGCATTACCATGAAATTGCGCAGGGACGCTATACTGATAGAAACCGCGATCTACGCAGCTCGGCTAGTAGTGTTTTACAAGGAGGATGCACGAATGAGAGCCTTACCGTTGATCTTACTTGGTTCATTGTTTCACACCGGCTGTGGAACTGTGGTAGTCCACAACGCCACGTATGCGGTAGACCGAAACAGAATTGGCATCTACAACGTACGGACAGTCGTTACGCCCACTAAGGACTCGGTTGACATCCTGGGCGTCTTTGCGGTGGTTGAGGAACGGCCATCTACATCGTTTCCCCTAATACCCGTCGAAGATTCACCCAACATGTATGAAGGACCGGTACCTACCCGTAGCTGTCCAGAAGTTATCAATCTTCAATATGAAGTTAGATTTGAGCGGGACGATCTGTTCGGCCGCCGTAATGTTTCCATCCTTGATCCTGATCCGGGATACCATCGAATTTCCATTATTGGTGAATCACCTGAGAGCTGTCACGCCGGTGCTGGTGTTGCCAATCGTCTCATCGTTAATTCGTCAGAGGACGCGATTGATATGAACCCTGGAGATGGCATTTGTTCGAGCGGTGAGGTGGTTAACGGAGTCCCTACCTGCACGTTGCGTGCGGCAATCATGGAAGCCAATGCTACCCAGGGACAGGATGTGATCGAAGTTCCCAACGGGACCTATGAACTGTCACTGGTAGGAGAGGGTGCCTTGGAAGCGGATCCTGAAAAAATGGCAACGATCGGTGATCTTGATATAACCGATGGCGTGTCGATTTATGGCGACCTGCAGGCCACCCAGGCAAATCAGCTCGAAGTGACAGTCAACGGTGGCGACATTGACCGAGTCTTTCACATACATCCGATGTCCTCCTCGGTAGAGGAACGCATACCCTATGTGCACCTGGAAGGGCTGGCTATTACCAATGGTAATGCGTACGAGGGCGGCGAAGATTCCAGGGCTGGTGGAGGAATCCTGAACTTTGCCAATTTGAGGTTGACCCGTGCACATATTCTACGCAACCGCGCGAGGGATGGTGGCGGCATTTGGAACAGTGCAGGGGCTACCTTAGTAATAGATCGCACACAAATCGAAGCCAATTGTGTGGATTTTCCACACCCGTGTGCTGCTGGCGCCATTATGAATAGCGGTCATCTTACTTTGTCCAAGTCTGCCGTAATCAATAACGATTCGAACGACGAGCACGGTGTTATATACAATCAGAGTGCTTTTGGAGATCCGCTGGCAGTCTGCCAAATATTGAATAGCACGATTGCTTTCAACAGCGGTATCCGTGGTGCTGCAATAGGCGGGTTTGGCGATGTCAGCATAGAAAGTTCTACGATCGCATTTAATCGTTCTCTGTATGTGTACGGTTCTATGAATGTCTCCGGGTTGAGGCTAGCAAATTCTCTCATCGTTGGAAATCAAGTCTTAGTCGAACCAACAGGAGCCAGCGGATGCAATAGCGGAAGACCCATTAACGGGGTAGGTGGAAACATCTACGACGATACGGATGGGTGTCAATTCACAACACTATTGGACAATAATCGGTTCATACCGGCTACTCAACCGCTACAGGGTCTCGTATACGATGGTTTTACGCAGTCAATGCGGCTGAGCCGCGACTACATCGATCAAGGCATAGAGTTTGATATCTTCTGTTCACATGAAGATCAGAATGGTGCCCCCAGGCCCGCCGACGGGTTGGGTGACGGCGTGGTCCGTTGTGACCCCGGAGCTGTGGAACGGCAGCCGTCTCCCTAGCGTTCATAAGCAAACACACGGTCAGGCGAATGATTGGACTTTTCCTACATGAAAAGTAGGCAACTCAAGTAAGTATTCGCTGGTTTACTCCGCGTAGCAGAAAGCCCTGAATTGTACAGGATATTTAGGATGTTTCTTACATGTGTTGATATATCCTGAGCAGGCGCACCTCTACCATTCGATCAATTCTCCTTCCCGTTTTTCGACCAAGGTTGACGCTGTTGACTTCTAGCTAGAGAGGTATGGCCTTCAATGACGGGTAATAAACAATTTCGATTTGGCAGTCCGGATAAAGAAATTCCAATCACATCGCTTAATATGAGTCGAATCAATGCCGGATTAATCATCGCCTTCTAGAGCGAGTACTTGGTAGACCATAACTGATACTTCATTTTGTTTCTGGCAGCTGTTAGAAACTCTAAATAGATAATTCTCATACTCAAACTGGTTCGACCATAAGGCTTCACAGACGATAGTGTCATCAGGTGCCAGCCCAAATGCTTCTAAGACATCTGATGATCTTATGGCTACATGAGAGTCACCGCGATAGCGGGCAGGTTCTACATACCTTTTTTTACAGTATTCTTTGATTTGCTCTTTGCTAACTGACATGAAATTATTTGTCTACTTGGTTTATAGATAATTGTAAATGACAAGCACAAAGACACTACTTCGCGACAGTTGCAGACATGTCATCGTGATGGAAAGTGTGAATAGTTATAGTAGTGAAGTCTCTCTAACATATAGAATTATATTTTCTCAACTTCCTATTTTTCGTAATCGCTCAGGAATTGTATCGTCCTCTTTCTGAAAACAATTATTGTTGGCAATAAAATTGAAATCACTGCAGCATCCGCGATCGAGAACAATGATTATTCAAGTCATGTCTAAAAGGGTTCTAGGACAATCCCGGCAAGTGTAAACCAGTATAGTCACATACTATATATAAGAAAATAATCTGTAAGCATTCAGTGCCTCATAACAAAGAAGAGTGACATCAAATTTAGAATGATTCTAGATTCAGATTTGGCTGCACAGTTCGAACTAAGCAATGCCTTATTAAACAAAGCAACACAATCTACCAGTAAAATAATTCTAATTATTGATCCTAATCAACAAAGTGATTCATGGTTGTCTATGTCTTCTAACAATCTTTTAATAAAGACTCGTATCACGAAATAACATTGTTGTTTGATCTTTATCGAATAATCTCAGTAAGAGGGGTATTTGAGCTTTCTACATGATTCTCGTTCTTATAGATCTGCAGACATCAGCCTCAGCAAAACAATTCAATAATCCCTCTTATAGCATTCTATTGATTTTGAATTGATATAAAACCAAGAATATCGGCAGAAGATATATAAAGCCTTGAAATGGGATCATGCTTTCACATTATTGCCTTCAATTGCGAATTAATTAGATGAGAGCTGACATAAATAGTATTAGCCAAAGTACTAGTATTCATTATTTACTATCATAGATATAACATGAGCTTAGACGCTGAGAAGAAAAGGCAGATGTTAGTGATTTTTATCTGCAAAGCACATTCGATTTAGAATAATTCTAAAAGTAGATAATCAATCAAAAAATGTGAACCTGTTCATGTTATTTTGAATGTATCAGTTTTAGTAGTAACCTTTGTCGCAAAATATTGTTAAATTCCGTACCTCAAACGGAGTACAAATAACTCATTCTAAGGATTGGCTATCACCATGTGTGATAGCAATAAACGACCCAATAAGATCATAGAATCCTCAGCGATATCTGCCGAGGTATAATTATTAGAGTGTGTTATTTCTATGTCCCCAGAAGAGCTTGTAAAAGATATCGATAAGTTGGTATCTCTCCCCGAAGTATTTATTCAAGTCAATCAGATGATGGAGCAGCCTAGCTGCTCTTCTGCCAAACTTGCTGATATTATCTCTGCAGATACAGACATATCTGCCAGGCTTTTGAGGCTAGTAAACAGCCCCTTTTATGGTCTGAGATCAAACGTCGATACTATCTCCAGGGCAGTTACAATCGCGGGTACCCAAGAATTGCGAAACCTCGTTTCTGCAACAATTGCCGTCAGATCGTTTACTGGAATCCCCGAGAATTTAGTCAATATGGATGAATTTTGGCGCCATGGCGTCACAACAGGGGTCATGGCACAGATGTTGGCCAAGTACAGTAATGTACTACACAGCGAGCGACTTTTTGTAGCAGGCATGCTCCACGATGTAGGACGTTTGGCTATCTATCTTACTATTCCCGAGAAAGCCATAGAGATTATGGAGATCACTGGTGGCGATGAGTGGATACTCGCTGAAGTGGAAGAACGCATTTTAGGATTCAATCACATGGATGTCGGCGCTGCGCTGATGAAATCCTGGCAATTACCGGACAGCTTGATATCCGTAGCTCAAAATCATCATACACCTTCCTATGCGACCACATTCCAACTTGATGTTGCCATTGTCCATATAGCACTAGCGATAGCTCGTGGTGAAATGTCAGGGTTCCCTGTGGATGAGATGTTATGGGCTATCGAACCAAATGTTTGGGATGCTACAGGACTAAGTCCAGAAAGAGTATCCCCACATGTCGTTGAGATGCTGAGAACATCACTCGATACCATGGGTATGATCTTGGCGCCTACTGATCTAAAAAGAGCTTAAGACGAAAGCGAAGGGTGTTTGCTTCAGGTCAAACTGATGTTGCTTTGCTTTGCGATTTTCTATTCACTTTTTATTGATGTTAAACATACGAAGCTGGTTTTTTAGACGAGCTGAGTAATACATATCTTTAAATATACAAGGAGGTGTTAATCATAGGTATTTTGATTTGACTGCCATTGTGAAACTTATCGCGCACTACTTAAAGTATTGCAGTCCCCTGTTAATCGTATGTGCCAGTATCACGTATACAGAGTGCATTGCAGGTTGGGACGAAGTACGACAGGAGCGAGAGGAAGCTTCCATACTATTCTCAACCCCGGCAATAGTAGAATCTTCTATTAAGGCTGTGCCATCCACCATAAGCTTGAGGGCTAGGGGACACCGCATGACGCCTACACCCAAATTGATGGTCAGAACAGTAGTGTTATGACCAACCAACTGGATGACATCCGCGCAAACAATAGCGACAACAGCTCCTTGGCCCCATTTTATATCCCCGAGGCTGCCTATGTTGAGCGTCTTATAATGACTGCCGCAACAGGGAAGGGTGAAGGTGCCTACCTAAAATACAATAAAAGGCTATATATCGATTGGTGTACCGAATGTCATGGCGAAAATGGCGAAGGTGATTCGAACAAGGCCTACCCGCTCAACCAAAATCAACACTACAGCTTTCTTTTATGCCAATTCTACTGGATCAAGTCCATTAAACAGCGCAATGTTAATAAAGAAATAATGATAACGATTGATGATTTCGGTAAACATGAGTTCAAGGCATTGGCCGGGACGCTTCCTTTTTACTTAGAAGACCGTAGATAGAGCAGCAGTAGCATCAAGTGTCTAATTCTAAGTCAGATTGGAATAAAAAGCTTGCCATGAAAAAAGCGTACGCCTTCTATTTTTTGAACACGTTCATTCCAGCCTCACTACTATTTTGCAGCATTTTCTACATTTTCACCAAGCAAACACAAAAGTTTGAGCAACAGACATTAAAGATTCGTGAAGAGACCGCATTAAGGAGCGCTAGCGATTTTACCTCAACATTGTTTAAAGATAAGTTGTCTGACTTATTTGTGCTGTCAGAAGGGGAGTCACTGAGAAAGTTTCTACACGATAAAAATATTATGAACTGGGTTCAAGTAAGCAGAGAGTTTTCGCTCTTTGTCAGACGTAAACCAAACTACAATCAGATACGCTTTATTGATACCGATGGTAAAGAAATAGTCAGGGTCAACAAAAAAAATGACGAGCCTGAAATCGTGCCTAAGTACAAACTTCAGGACAAGAGTGATCGTTACTATTTTAAACAGGCAAATAGCCTCAAACAGGGAGATATCTATATTTCACCTCTGGACTTGAATGTGGAACAGGGAGTTATCGAAGAACCGATTGTACCTACTATCCGATTCGCTACGCCTGTATACGATGGTTACGGGACAAAACAAGGGATTCTGGTTATTAATTACACCCCTGCAGAGCTGCTCGAGAAGATCAAGGATATCTTTAAGACTTTACTAGGGGATATTATCATGCTGAACAGTGATGGATATTGGATAATGGGAGCAGATGATAAAAAGCTTTGGGGCTTCATGTATGGTAGTAAGGTGACATTCGGAACTGAGATGCCTGAGGTATGGAATGCCGTAAAAAACAGTACAAATGGTGGATCAATAACCACCAAATCCGGTGAATACATATTCCAGAGAGCGTATCCATTAAACCGGGCCGATATTGGGACAGTTGAGAATATTGAACTCAGTTCAGATGCGGATCTACCACAATCTCAGGATCGTTATTGGGTCTACATCTCCCATCTCTCTAATCAGCTCATTAGTGAACTCTCTGCAATACCTATTTATATTTCTACAATTATATATCTATTACTACTCACTGCTATCGGACTCATTAGCAGCGTAATCGCAAATATCGCTATACAAAGAAAAACCAAATCAACAAAATTGTTACAAGAGGCAACTACAGACGAGTTGACAGGTCTTTTCAACCGCCGTGAGTTAAATAAAATAGCAGAAATGGAGTTTAATCGAGCTAACAGGTTCAAGCGTGACTATTCGATGCTCATGATCGATCTTGACAATTTTAAGATTGTCAATGATACATACGGACATAACATCGGTGATGAAGTACTGAAACATAATGCAAATATCTGCCTCAGTTCGACAAGGACAGAAGATCTGCTAGCTCGTTATGGTGGCGAAGAATTTATCATGCTATTGCCTGAGACAAATAAAGAAGGTGCGCGTCAATTGGCAGAACGAATTTGTCAAGATGTTAGAGATAATCCGTTCGATACTAAGAGTGGCCCAATCGTTATAACCGTAAGTATTGGAGTCAGTGAAATTGATCATACCGACCTAAGCTATTTAGACATCCTCGAACGATCTGACAGGGCACTTTATCTTGCAAAACGTGCAGGCAGGAATAGGGTTGCAGTGATTTAGAGTTGGTCACTCAGACATACCATGCACATTTCCTGGTATCTCAGTAATAGAACAGATATAGATGTAATACATAAAGGGAAGGAGAGCGGGTCTCTTTATTTATATAAACTTAAATTCAGTTATGGCGTGTCTCCACGTGAAAGGTAGATAATTCATGAAGGTATTCACTGGTGTATTTCACGTAGCCAGCAAATCAAATGGTCGACTATCAAAACCACTAAAATGCTTGAGTTAGTAAGTCGTTTAAAATCAGTAACATATCTTTAATGCTTTTTCGAAAAGTACTAAAGAATTGTAATGAAGCTGACTTTTTTAGTTTCAGATTTACATTTCATTAATGGAAAGACTGGAAACGGCCCAGACTGTGTGAAAACCCTGTAGCAGGTATAATTTACCTTTCCAACTGATGGATTCACCCCCATGAGCCGTTTTATTGAAG
>JAHXIQ010000007.1 GCA_025655555.1 Candidatus Thiodiazotropha sp. (ex Myrtea sp. 'scaly one' KF741663) | reverse complement strand
GCCTTCCTCTGGCTACTGCCATTATCCTTAATGGCATGATTATATAATCGGTAATGTAACGCGCTTTATCTTCCTTCTATTTGTGCAACAGCGTATTATCTTGCACGCACAGATATTGGAATATATTGCTCGCACTGATATTGCGATATCTTGCATAAAATTCTCTTTATGTACTCATGGCCGGAAGAATCGCCCGGATGGGCAAGATGGGAGGGTTGTTAGAGACAGCCAGCATCCTGCCTTAGAGGGTTTTCCGTTGTTCGTCAGTAGGTTAACAGATAGTTCCTTAAAGTGAATTTGATTGAGGTCATCTCAATCAGTTGAATCGTTCTCGACGATGTTCTTTCGATAACAATTTTTATGCTTAAAAGCATTCTGAAAATTGGTGATCAAGCTTCATAACTCATTGATTCATTGCGCTTTTGTCAGAATGAAGCCAAAGGGGCCAGTAACAATTGAAAATACTCAAGATTGTTCTTCACCACCGCTCCATTTTGTTTTGGGATCTTCGACAGTTCAGTCCGGGTGCTTCGTTATTGGTGCTATTTTCTTCGTTCGTTGTGTTTATTTCTTCGTTATCGGAGCTTTTGGCCTCGTTGCCTGAGTTATTTTCTTCGCTTATTGCGCTTTGTGCAGACCGCACCGGGCTTTTTGCCTCATCAACGAGGGTATTGGCCCTGTCGGTGGAACAAATCGGTACGCTGCCGATGTTCAATAAGTCGCGGGTGGGATTATTAACTGAGTGTGCTGTGATTTTGGGGGTTGCCGCGGCCGATTATGTCAATCATGCACCTGTTTGGGGACTGGCTGATGGAAGGGATTACTCGCACTATGGGCCATCGTCGTTGCTCGACGATGTTTTGCGCAATCATAAGCAGCTTGTGATTCACTTTTGGCTCACCCCTTCGGGGTGTCTTTGCTTGGGAGTGGACTGAGGGGAGGGATTGATTCGCCTTTGACTCACCCCTTCGGGGCGCACCCCAAGGGCACTCACTTCGGGCGCCTGCGCTTTGCTGCGGTGTCCTGCGTCGCTTCGCTCCTGGTCGAACGAAGGGTTCGAATCTAAACCTCTCTCTCCGCCAAATAAAAAAGGGGCCGAGAGACTCCTTTGCTTGGTAGTGGACTGGGGGAGGGATTGATTCGTCTGCTTCACAGACTCACCCCTTCGGGGCACCTTCGCTGCGCTGCGGTGTCCTGCGTCGCTTCGCTCCTGGTCGAACGAAGGGTTCGAATCTAAATCTCTCTCTCCGCCAAATAAAAAAGGGGCCCGGCTGGGCCCCTTTTTATTTGGCGGAGAGAGAGGGATTCGAACCCTCGATACGCTATGAACGTATACACACTTTCCAGGCGTGCTCCTTCAGCCACTCGGACATCTCTCCGGATTTTGGAGGCGCAAGGTTAAACCACTTCCGGTCCGGAAGCAAATTGCCCGGTGTCTGAGCGAAAACGCTATAGGTGTGTGCCTATCTCGGCTACGATTGCGTCCTCTTCCGCCATGCGGAAGGTACGGGCTGGCATGTGGAGGAGTTTTCCGTGATCGCCCGATTCGCAGTAAATGTCCGGCTGGCACATGAGGTTTGAATCGACCAGCGTTTCGATGCCGTAGGGCATGCCGATGGGGGGAACCGCGCCGGCTTCGCAGTCGGAGAAGGCATCTTCGAGTTCGTCTTCGGATATCAGGGTGAATTTGCGTCCTGTCAGGCGTTCGACTTGATCAAGCCGTAAGCGGTGAGTGGCAGGAATCACTGCCAGCAGGTAGCGCTCGTCATCTCCCAGCAGTACCGATTTGGCCATCCGGTCACCCGGGATACGAGCGGCTTCTGAGCTCATCAGTGCTGAGTCCGTGGGTCGATGGTCGATCTCCTCATAGTCGAGGTCATGGTTCTGCAGATACTCTTGAAGTGTGATTGCAATGGCCATGTCAGCCTCCTTTATGATCTCTCTTCTGATAGGAGTATAGTTCAGGCTTTATCCGTCAAAGATTGACGATATCCACAAGAATTTAACCCTTATTTGATGAATCACGAGCAGTAGAAACATGGGTAAGAGAAAGAAGAAATCATCTCCTAAAATTGCGGAATCGGCAGATCGCCATCGACTATATGAGCTCTCCGTCCAGTGTTCCGAGGCGGAGATCGACTTCGTTGACGATACCTTTAAAAAACTGCGGGGTCGCAGGGCCAGGCTACTGAGGGAGGACTTTTGCGGTACCGCCAATGTCTGCTGCGAATGGGTCCGGCGACGTAAATTCAATCGTGCCATCGGTGTCGATCTGGATGGGGAAGTACTCGACTGGGGACGCACCCATCAGCTAGGCAGGCTTAAGCCCTCGGAGCGTAAACGTATCTCACTCCTGGAGGAGAATGTCCTCACGGTTAAGACCGAGCCGATCGAGGTCATCTCCGCGATGAATTTCAGCTACTGGCTGTTTAAGGAGCGCAAGCAGCTGAAGCGCTACTTCAAGCGCGTACACAGTCAGCTTGCGGATGACGGCATCCTCTTTATGGACGCCTATGGCGGTTATGAGTCCTATAAAGATATCGAAGAAGAGCGTGATATCGAAGATGGTGACACCACTTTCACCTATACTTGGGAGCAGGAGAAGTATGAGCCCATCAGTGGCAATCTGATCTGCCATATCCATTTCGATTTCGAGGATGGCTCCCGCATGGAGCGCGCCTTCAGCTACGACTGGCGGCTATGGAGCCTGCCCGAGATCCGTGAGCTGTTGGATGAGACCGGCTTCAGCAAAGTGACCTTCTACTGGCAGGGATTCGACGAGGACGGAGAGCCTGACGGTGAATTCGTGCCTGTCACGGAAGGTGATGCGGATGCCGGATGGATTTGCTATATCACGGCGGAGAAATAATTCTCTAAGGAAGCTCAGAACAAGCCACGGACGGTGATCTTGCGGCCAAATAACTCAGCTGCGACGTTGTTAATCTTGGCAATAAACTGCTACTACTGACGTAAATGGCCTACATGAAAAGCGTGTAGGTTGGGCCGACGCAGGAGGCCCAACATCTCCAGTGCGAATTTTCGAGCCAGACTCAGGAAAGGATGTGGATTGTTGGGCCTCCTGCGTCGGCCCAACCTACGGATCAGTTCGGAAAGTAAATTAGGGTGCGGCCCAACCACACCAAAAACTGTTATGCCGATGCACTTGCACAGTAATGTCTGATGAATTCGGCGATGGCGGGAGGATCATTCAGATCAAGCTGTGGTAATTCACAGGGATGGCTGATCGGTTCATCGCTTGCGATGGCGATGATTGAGTCATCCTGTTCAAACAATAATGGCTTACCCAGGGATGGGCGATGCAGTTCTATCTTTGGAAATGAGAGATGGCGAAAACCTTCGACCAGCACCAGATCCAGGACTGAAAGATCCATCCTTGCCAGCAACACGGGAAGTTCCGGTTCGCTTGTCTCTGACTCCTCCGCCATCAATGCCCAGCGGTTGGCACTGGCCAGCAACACCTGCCCTGCTCCGGCTTTGCGTAGTTCGTAGCTGTCTTTGCCGGGTTTATCAAACTCCACCTGATGGTGCGCATGCTTGATCAGGCCGGGACGAAGTCCCTGTGCACGAAGTAAAGGTATGACCTGCTTGAGAAGGGTTGTCTTTCCGGTACCGCTGAAGGCGGCAAAACCGATAACCGGCAGCTGTGTGTTGAGCATGATCTATCGTGTTACTGAGTCAGAAATGAGGGCGATGAGATCAATAATAGTGCCGTCTTAGCGCCTGAATATCCAGGCGTCATTTGATGCCGTGCATCATAATAATCAGGTCGGCAGCATCCCGGCTGATGCCCAGTTCTCTGATAAGCTGCTCCGGACCTGCGCCATCCTGCACCATCCGAATGGCATCCGTATAAGGGGGATCGCCAGCCTGATTTTGCTGTTCGTAATACTCCTGCCGCTCCTCCAGATCCCTGCCATGGCGTTCCAGTTTATTCACCCGCTTGTCAACACCGACAGCGCTGGAACAGAGTGCGCCTACGGTCTGCTTGAGGGTTTCAATATCGCGCTTCTGTTGTGCCCGGGTCTCTCGACGACGGGATTCCAGACGCAGATAGACAATCCATTGGATAGTGACCATTACCACTAAGAATAGTATGACGACCCACACCAGGGATGTGTCAGCTGGCATCAGGCATACTCATCAATGTGCGGTTTCCCGTCATCCTCATCCTTTGGGTTCTGTTTGGGTTTGCGCTGCTGTTTTTCATCGGTGGGTTTGGGTTTCTCACGTCTCAATGGCGGTTTAGCCGGATTGACGGGATAGAGCGGATTCAGCGGTGACTGTTCTCCAATTTCAGGCATACCGGTTATCCTCCATGAGAGGGATTCTATCTCTTAGAATCTGTTAACACTAATTTCATCGTCTCAGCCTGCAGCTTTTGTCTGGCATAGCAGCGGCAAGCGAATGAGTGCTCACAGGTCCTAAAAGAATAGCGTCAAAATCGCTTCAGGGTCAGGTCTGTTCAGCAATGGCTCAGTACATGCTGATTTCCTGCCACTCCTCATCGGTCAACAGTTTGTTCAGATCGACCAGAATCAACAGGCCCTCCTCCCGAGTCGCCACACCCTGAATATAGCGAGAGCTATCGTCCGTTCCAACATTGGGGGCCACATCGATGTCGTCTTCGCCCAACTCGACAACCTCGGCGACTGCATCGACCAGGATGCCGACCACCTGTTTCTCCGACTCAATCACAATGATCCGGCTGGCATCGACCATATCCGTGGAAGGCAGTCCGAAGCGTGTTCGGGTGTCGATAACTGTCACCACATTGCCGCGCAGATTGATGATACCCAGCACATAGGCAGGTGCACCCGGCACCGGTGCAATCTCAGTGACTCTCAGTACCTCCTGAACCTGCATGACATTAATGCCATAAACTTCATCCTTGAGAATGAACGTTACGAACTGGATCAGCGGGCTACCGCCACCCTCTTCATCGTCTGTATGAGACATCACTATACCTCGCAGTCTTCTCTATTCTTGTCGCCACTCATGTTGTGTGGCAATACTTAAGCGACGAGCATCTCCATCACCCCATCCACATCGAGCAGTGCCGTCAGCTCCTCGATAATAATACCTGCATACCAGGGATGCCTGCCTTTGGCACCACGCCAGCGTATGGCTTCCTTATCCAGCATAACGGTCCCTTTGAGTGCATCCACTGCCAGACCCCGCTCACCCTCGCCAATCAGGAGCACATGTTTAAGCGACGACGTATCCAGTTCATCTGACACCACCTCAGGCATCAATAGTCGGCGTGTATCCGCCACCACTACCTTGGTATCGTGATTAACCGCTACCCCCAGTGCCCAGGCCGGCTGACCCGGCAATTGGCTGATTCTATCCTCTAACGTCAGGATGCCGCTGAGTCGAGACAGCGGGACGGCCAAATTGATCTTGTTCACGGAGAACATCAACACCTGGAAAGGCAACTCAGCCCAGTCCGGCACTTCAGCAGGACGGGGCACCTCATCGACTGCCTCAAGTGAGGCAGTATCCTGAGATAACGTGGATTCTGCTACGCCCTTGTGCAGGATATCGGCCTGCACGGTGTCGGCTTTAGCCGGCTCAGTTGTGGTGACCCTTGCCGTCTCAGCGTCGATCTCTGCCAGCAAGGTATCCAGATAGTCAGCCAACGCCACATCGGGTTTGGCAACCGTCTTGGTCTTTTGCGGTTTTGCCTGACCGGTCATGTGCCCGCACCGGCCATAGGAACCAAATCGGGTTCATGCATCAGGTCCTGCAGTAACTGGCCATAGGCTGTTATGCCTCGACTCTGCGGAGAAAATAGTGAGGGTGGGATACCGGCTTTGCTGGCCTCTCTGAACTGTGTATCCACAGGGATCAGTCCATGCCAGAGATGTTCCGGATAACTCTCCTTCATCACCCGCAGGCTATCGATGGATGCACGGGTCCGGCGATCGAACATCGTCGGCACAATCACATAGGGAAGCGGCACATGGCGGGATTTCGTCACCATTTGCAAGGTATGGATCATGCGCTCCAGGCCTTTGAGCGCAAGAAACTCCGTCTGTACTGGAATGACCAATTGTTCACAGGCCGCCATCGCATTGATCATCAGAATACCGAGAATCGGTGGGCAGTCGAGGATGACGTGATCATAGCGTCCCTCAAGCTGCTGTAAGGCCTGCTTGATCACCAATCCCATGCCATCGAGGCGACCGGCCTGTCTGTCCAGGGTGGCGAGCGCCATCTCTGCCGGCATCAGATCCAGACCCTCTGTGCCTGTGGGATAGACCAGGCTGCCGGGATCGACTTCCCGCTTTTCCGCAACACCTTTGAACAGGCTGTAGACACTCTCTTCGAGGACATCGGGATCGTAGCGGAAATAACTGGTGAGCGAGGCGTGAGGATCAATATCGATCAACAGCGTGCGCAGGCCCCACTGAGAAAGCAGACCACCGAGAGAGACACTGGTGGTCGTCTTACCCACGCCACCTTTCTGATTGGCTACTGTCCAGACTCTCATTAGCCGCCTCCGGGTAGATCGATACTCTGATCCGGCTGTCCGTTCATGCCAAGGATCACCAGTGTCACACGCCGGTTCTTTGCCCGTCCTTCATCTGTATCGTTATCTCCTGCCGGACGGTGTTCACCATAACCGATGGCCGACATGCGGTCCGGACTCACCCCCATGCGTGTCATCAGATGCACCACACTGGCGGCACGGGCTGCAGACAGCTCCCAATTGGAGGGAAACTCTTCGGTATGAATAGGACGGTTGTCGGTATTGCCCTCCACCTGTATCTGATTGGGCACTTTAGATAGCACGCGACTGATATTGCGCAGTGCCGTGACAGCTGCATTAGAGAGTGTGGCACGACCGCTGGCAAACAACATCTTATCCTTCATGTTCACCTTGACCCGATTCTGGGTGTAAGTCACCTCCACCAGATCCTGCTCCACATAGGCCCCCAACATGTCTTCGATCGTGGCTGCAAGGAAGCTGAGGCGCTGCCCATCATCCGACGGCATCTCAGGCACGGCATCAGGACCTATTTTTTGATTGGCCCCGGATTCATCATAAGTGCCGGGGCCAAGACGCACATCGGTTTGAATCAGTGCGTTCTCTTGGTCAGCACCGATGATTTCACCGCTTTGTTGTCTCTGTTCACCGACTTGAATGGGCTCAAGACTTCGCCCGCTCTCCTGAAAAGCGTGCGTCAATGTCTGAGAGAGGACCCGGTACTTGCCTTCGTTGACGGAAGAGACGGAGTACATAACGACAAAGAAGGCAAACAACAGGGTAATGAAATCAGCATAGGAGACGATCCACCTTTCGTGGTTAGCCGGCTCTTCTTTGCGTTTGCGTCTCCTGGCCATGATGCCGCACTCAGTGCATGAAACCTTTTAGCTTGTTTTCGATGGTGCGCGGATTGTCGCCCTCAGCGATTCCGACGATCCCTTCGATGACCATCTCCCGGAACTTTGAAATATTCTCCGATTGAGTCTTCAGCTTGGCAGCAATCGGCAGCAAAAAGAGATTGGCCAGACCGACACCATAGATAGTGGCGACAAAGGCGGTAGCGATACCGCTGCCCAGTTTGCTGGGATCTGCCAGATTCTGCATCACGTGAATCAATCCCATGACAGCACCGATAATGCCGACGGTCGGTGAATAGCCACCCATGCCTTCAAAGACCTTTGATGCCTGCACATCGTGTTGCTCACTGGCGTCCACCTCCATTTCCAGCGTATCCCGCAGATTTTCCGGCTCACTGCCGTCCACCAGCATCTGCATGCCTTTGCGAATAAAGGGATCGGTCTCATCGTCAGCGATCGCCTCCAGTCCGAGCAGTCCTTCCTTGCGGGCGATATTGCTCCATGTCACCAGCTTTTCGATGGTCGATTGCATGTCTAGCCTGGCCGGGAAAAAGACACGTCCGGAAAGTCTCAGGGCGTGAAGAAATACCGGCACCGGCGTCTGTAAGAGGATCGCGCCGATGGTGCCACCGGTGACAATGACCATGGCAGGACCATTGATCAGTGAATCGATATGACCACCTTCCAGCCAATTGCCGCCGATTACCGCCAGAAAGGCGATAAAAATGCCAATAAAGCTGAGAAAATCGAGTCTCATATCACTCTCGCTAATGTGGGTCCTATTTCATCCAGGGTCAGGACTCGATCGGACAGTCCTGCCTTTTCCACAGCCTGTGGCATACCATAGACCACACAACTTTTTTCCGACTGGCTCCACACACCGGAACCGGCGGATTTCAATTTCTTGGCGCCCTCCATTCCATCCGAACCCATGCCTGTCAGTACGATAGCCAGGGCATTGCCATTGAAGCCTGTAGCCACAGATGAGAGCAGCAGGTCAACGCTCGGATGGTAGATCTGTCCCGGCAGCGGGTCGGTCACCCGAACCTGTTGACCCGAGGGCCCCCGTTCTACCGTCATCTGCTTACCTCCCGGCGCGATAAGCACCAAGCCTGGCTTCAGCGTTTCTCGATCAACGGCCTCTTTCACTTCAACAGCACACACCGCATTCAACCTTTCGGCAAAAGCCTTGGTAAAGCTGCCCGGCATATGTACGGCCACAACAACGGGCAACGAATAATTTCGCGGCAGGGCTGTCAGTACCTGACGCAGTGCCACAGGCCCGCCTGTAGAGGCGCCAATAGCCACCATAGATGGCTTGACCTCTCTGCCCCCCGCAGACGCCCTTATAACCTGCGGACGAAAATGCGTACCTGCGGGTTTTGTTGCCGGCAACCGGGCGCGACCGACTGCACGCACACGCTCCAGCAATAGATCATTGATCTCTTCCCCTGATCTGCCTGAGCCCCGCATATCTTTAGGGAGAAAATCCAGTGCGCCTGCATCGAGGGCCTCCAGTGTTTCCTTGGCACCCTCTTTGGTCAGTGCAGAAAACATGATAATGCGCGTCGGTGATTCAGCCATGATGGTGCGCACAGCGGAGATACCATCAACCAAAGGCATCTCAACATCCATGGTAATCACATCAGGCCGTAACGCCTGAGCCTTATCTATCGCTTCCTGTCCGTTAGCGGCAGTACCTACGATTTCAATCTCTTCTGCCGGATTCAGTGCTGCTGCTATACGATTACGAAAAAAGGCAGAGTCGTCGACGATCAATACTTTGAGTCTGATGCCCATCACTCCTTACCAACCAAGATTGTCTGATGCATTTCTCCACATGCAACACCTTTAATACTTCCTGGCATATTTACGCATCAGCCCTGGTACATCAATGATCAAAGCGATTTTTCCATCACCGGTAATTGTCGCACCCGCCATGCCATCGATACCTTGCAATAAAGCACCCAGAGGTTTGATTACCACCTCTTCCTGGCCGATCAGATGATCGACAACCAGGCCAACCTGAACGTTGCCCACATTGACAATCACCACATGTCCTCGCTGCTTGTCTTCATCCGTCAAGGTCTCGGACGGCGTCAACCATTGACGCAAATAGAAAAGTGGCAGCGCTCTTTCCCGGACCATTATGGTCAATTGCCCGTCAACCACATTGGTGCGTTTTAAATCAAGATTAAAGATCTCTACCACGCTAGCCAATGGCAGTGCGAAGGGTTGTTCACCGAGGACAACCATCAGTGTAGGCAGTATGGCCAGGGTCAAAGGCAGTTTAATAATGATGACACTGCCACGTCCCCACTCGGAATCGATCTCGACGGAACCGTTCATCTGAGCGATTCGGGTCTTCACAACATCCATACCCACACCACGCCCAGAGACATCTGAGATCTCTTTCTTGGTAGAAAAGCCGGGAGCGAATATCAGATTGAAGCACTCTCTGTCATCCAGGCGTGCTGCCGCCTCGTTGTCCATCATGCCTTTTTCAACAGCCTTTTGACGGAGTACTTCCGGGTCCATTCCCTTACCGTCATCACTGATGGAAAGCAGGATATGGTCACCCTCTTGTGCGGCAGAGAGCAGCACACTGCCACGTCGCGGCTTACCGGCTTTTTCCCTTTCCTCGGGTTGTTCGATACCGTGATCGACAGAGTTACGGACCAGATGCACAAGAGGATCAGCCAGGGCTTCGACAAGGTTTTTATCCAGGTCGGTATCCTCGCCCTCCATCTCCAGGTCGATCTCCTTCTTCAGGCTCCGGGCTAAATCTCTTACCACACGAGGAAAGCGGCCAAATACCTTTTTAATCGGTTGCATGCGGGTTTTCATCACCGCCAGCTGGAGGTCAGCGGTAACCACATCAAGATTGCCAACCGCATTGCCAACCTCTTCATCATTCAGGGTTGCTTTCAGCGTTGCCAGACGATTTCTCACCAGCACCAGTTCGCCAACCATGTTCATGATGTCATCGAGCCGTTGGGTGTCGACACGGACAGTGGTCTCAGCGGGTGGCTTTGCTGCCGCTTTTGCGGGGGCAGGGGCTCCCCCTCCCTGTGTGGCGGCTTTTTTCGGCTGCGGTGTTGACGGGTCCGCCTTAGCTGCCGGCTTTGCCTTAGCAGCGGCAGGCTTCGTTTTGGGTGCGGGCTTGGACTTTGCTTTAACCGCCTTCTTGCCCTTCGCCGGCGCTGCAACAGATTTTTTCTGTGCCGGCGCATCTCCCGACTTCACTTTCTTTGGATCGAATTTTCCTTCCCCATGGATCTGATCCAGCAGGGCATCAAACTCATCCTCGGTTATCTCGTCACTTGCCGGAGGCTCAGCGCCCTTTTTATTCGGTTGCGCGGCTGGCGCCTTCTTCGGCAAATTGTTGGGATCAAACTTGCCCTTCCCATGGATCTGGTCCAGCAGGTTATCGAACTCTTCCTCACTGATATCGTCAGACGCTGGTGGCGCTTTAGCTGCTGCCTTTTTATCACCCTCTGCCGGTTTGCCGGAAAACTTACCTTTGCCGTGAAGTTCATCCAGCAGGGATTCGAATTCATCTTCCGAAATATCCTCACCGGCAGGCGTGGCGGCAGGTGCCTGAATCGCCTCCAGCATATCCTCGAATTCATCATCCGAAAGGCTGTCGTGTGCCGTACCCGCCTCGGCTGTCTGACCGGTAGAGGCCACTGCCTCTTCCTCGGCGACCTCTTCCACTTCTTCTGCTTCCTCTACTTCTTCTGCTTCTTCCTCTTCTGCCTCTTCATCGGCGGGAACAGCAAATGTATTGAGTCTCTGGATCAGGCTGGGATCGGCATGGTCCGGCATCGTACCTTCACGCACCTCATTGAACATGACATTGACCACGTCCAATACTTCCAGCACCGCATCCATCAAATCCGGCGTGACGGGCCGCTGTCCCTGACGAAGGATATTGAAGACATCCTCGGAGCGGTGACAGACCTCCACCAGTGGGTCGATGGCGAGAAAACCCGCGCCACCCTTGATAGTATGAAAACCGCGAAATACGGCATTGAGCAGATCGTAGTCATCTGGCTGCTGCTCGAGATCTACCAGCTGTTCGCTGAGTTGCTCGAGTATCTCGCCTGCCTCGACCAGAAAATCCTGCAGGATCTCGTCATTGACATCGATGCTCATCTAACACTCCAGGCCAATTTGCCACACCTAATTTTATTCAGAGATTATCGATCTATTTATCGGTCAATGAATGAATAACTAAAATCCCAAGCTCGAAAGCAGGTCGTCCACATCGTCCTGACTCGTAACCTGTTCTCCCTGATCCAGGCCTGGAATAGCAGGACCAGCCAACTCCTCAGCATCCTTTTTGGCGGCTTTTCCGTCATCAAGTTTGCTGCCTGTTATACGAACCAGCTTGACCAGCTTCTCCTCAACGTCGTGTACCAGCGTGATGACCTTGCTAATAATCTGACCAGTCAGGTCCTGAAAATCCTGTGCCATGAGGACTTCCGAGAGACTGGCGTGCAGATCTTTGGAGTCTTCTTTGGTCTGTTGTAAAAAAGCGGCAAGTCCATCGCTCAGACCTTTGAATTCATCTTTGCTCAGCATGCGACTGCGCAGCTTGTTCCACTCATCTGACAATTCAGTGGAGCGTTCCTCCATCACTGCCACCATCGGCAGACTCTTCTCTACCTGTGTCAGCGTGCGATCAGCCGACTGTTGGGTCATTGTGATGACGTAGTTAAGGCGTTCCTTTGCATCGGGTATTTCCACATTGGTCATGTCAGAGATGCGGGCATCCAGCAGAAAGCCATTGATGGCATCATGCAGCTCTCTTGTCAGCCGCCCGACTTCAACAAACAGATCATCTTTACCGCCAGCCGGTGCGAGTGACTCGATCAGCTGGTCGGCTTCCTCATTGTTACCGGCTTCCAGACTCGCGACCAGAGCCCTGGCGGTTTCCAAGCGGTCATCGTTATGTTCTTTTTTTTGCCCCATGGCTAAACTCCCAGCGCTGCATTCACTAACCCACACGTTCGAAGATCTTACTGATCTTCTCTTCCAGCGTGGTGGCAGTGAACGGTTTAACCACATAACCATTGACGCCTGCCTGTGCAGCTTCAATGATCTGTTCTCTCTTGGACTCCGCCGTCACCATCAGCACAGGCAGCTTGGCCAGCTTTTCATCGGCCCTGACTGCCTTCAATAGATCGATACCGGTCATGCCCGGCATATTCCAATCGGAGACGAGAAAATCGAAACTACCATTCTGCAGCATGGGAAGTGCGGTAAGGCCGTCATCCGCCTCTTGGGTATTATTGAACCCAAGATCGCGCAACAAATTTTTTATAATTCGCCTCATGGTCGAAAAATCGTCCACAATGAGGATCTTCATGTTCTTATCCAAGACAACCTCCCATCTCAGTGTCGCCGTAACCAATAAAACTAAGCAACCAATTCATACTGCTAATCTTCCTCATGCACTAGGGAGAGCCACTCAGTGAGGCGTGAACGCAAACGTAGCGTGGCCTGGCTGTGTATCTGGCAAATACGGGATTCACTGACACCCAACACACTGCCGATCTCCCGCAGATTCATTTCATCATCGTAATACATGGCAATCACCAGACGCTCCCGCTCCGGCAGGCCGGCAATCGCATCTGCCAAAGCCTCTTTGAAAGCCGATTTCTGTAATCCTTCAAATGGCGTATCAGCACCACCCTCCATTTGAAACGGCAGTCCGTCACTCACGGCCGTTAATTCATCCAGACTGAATATACGACAACCCGTCGAGTCCTTGAGAATCTGGTGATAATCATGCAGGGTCATATCGAGTGCATCGGCGACCTCCACATCACGTGCGTCACGTCCCTCATTGTTCTCAATCTCTCGCATCGCCTCGGCCACCATGCGCGCCTTGCGATGCACCGAGCGCGGCGTCCAGTCGCTACGTCGTATTTCATCCAACATGGCGCCACGAATACGGATACCCGCATAAGTCTCGAAGCTGGCGCCCTGAGTCGGATCATAATTTTTACTCGCCTCCAGCAGGCCTAACATACCGGCTTGTATCAGGTCATCCGCCTGCACATTCGGCGGCAACCGGTTCATCAGATGGTAGGCGATCCGTTTCACCAGACCGGCATGCTGATTCACCAGGTCATCAAAGTTCTGCTGTTCTTGCATGGCGGTGTATGTCGCTAAACCGTTCACCGTCAAATCTCCCCGTATTGGCTTGAAAATTGAATCAGACGTTCGACGAAGAACTGCAGATCTCCACTGACTCCTGTGGGTACAGGCCAGTTATCGGCCTTCTTGGCCAGATTCTTGAATGCCTGTGATACACGAGCCCTCGGATAGGCATCGACCACCGGCCTCTGGCTCTTCACCGCCTTACGCAGTTGTTCATCGAACGGAATGCTACCCATGTAGCTGAGCATAACATCCAGGTACTGATCAGTGACCCGGCACATTTTATTGTACAGGTCCCTGCCCTCCTGCACGCTTTTGACCATATTTGAAAGGATGCGGAAACGGCTGACGCCATGTTCCCGATTGAGCAGTTTAATAATCGCGTAGGCATCGGTAATCGAAGCCGGCTCATCGCACACGACGACGATCTGCTCCTGAGCCGCCCGGCTGAAGCTAACAACCAGATCCGAGATGCCGGCGGCTGTGTCAATAAGCAGCACATCTACATCGTTGGCCACTTCACTGAAGGCATGGATCAAACCCGCATGCTCGGCCGGGCTCATCTCTGCCATATGCTGTATACCCGAAGCACCGGGTATCACCTTCAAGCCCTTTGGACCGGTAACCATGATCTCTTCCAGCGAACACTCACCATTCATCACATGGGAGAGGTTCTGCTTGGCATGCAGCCCGAGGACCACATCGATATTGGCCAACCCCAGATCGGCATCGAGCAACATCACCCGGCGACCCATCTCTGCCATAGCCACACCCAGGTTGACGGAAATATTGGTCTTGCCAACACCCCCCTTGCCACCGGTGACGGCTATGACTCTGACGGGATCCGGATTCACCATACGACGGAGCCCTGTGGCCTGGTCTTCAACTTGCTCAGACATGTGCATGTTCACCCATTCCTCCAAAGGCCATCGCCAGATAATCCTCGTCAGGTCGACACGCATTGGCATCACACATCTCGACCGCCTGACTGACCATGCGCTTGGCGCTTGCCACATGAATATCTTCCGGGACCCGTTGTCCATCCGCCAAATAGGCCAACGGCAGTCCCGCATCCATCAGGCCGGAAAAAACACCGCCCAGTTCAGCAGCCTCATCGATCTTGGTAATGATGGCGGCTACCGGTTGAGCAGCCGCGAAGGCGTGAATCGCATGACTCAGTGCGGAACGTTGAGTGGTTGCTGAGAGTGTCAGTAGTGTCTTGATCGGATGATTACCTGAGGTCATCAGTGACAACCGCTCTGATAATTTGAGGTCGCGAAGTCCCATGCCTGCCGTATCGATCAGCACCAGCCGCTTGTCGGCAAAGGCATGCAAAGCGTCACTGAGTTCTTCTGCTGATGCGGCGCTACGTACCGGCACATCGAGAATACGACCGTAGTTATGTAGCTGCTCCTGCGCACCAATTCGGTAGCTGTCGGTAGAGATCAATGCCAGATGACGGTTGCCATGACGCAGACAGAATTTTGCGGCCAGTTTGGCGATGGTCGTAGTTTTACCCACGCCGGTGGGGCCGACCAGTGCGACGATACCACCCTGGTCGAGCAGATCATCTTTATAGATAGGTAATTCACTGTTGAGATGGAAAAGGGACTGACGCCATGCCTGCTCAGGTGTTTCTGCATCCTCCACCCGGTATGCCAGTTCCCGGCAATGGGCAGCATCGAGTCCCAGTCCGATCAGGCGACGCATCAGATCCTGGGTCTGTGGACGACGTTGCCCCAGGTCCCGCCATGTCAACTCGGATAGCTCATTTTCCATCATGCGACGCATGGCCTGCATCTCACGCCGCATCTCCCGTAGCACAGGATCCTGGCTCCACTCCACGTGAGGCTTGGCTATATCCTTTGAAGTAGGTCTTTCGGCAGAAGTCGTATGGCCACTCTCCCTATGCACACCGTGTGAGGTAGCCGATGAACTGGTGCGTCTCTGCAACTTTGGCGCAGGTTGACTCTTGGTTTCGGTGGTTATTGGTTGTGACAGGGTAAAGGCGGACTCGTCGTAATCGACTGCTGCTACCAGCTCCACACCACCCTCTACACTCTTATTGGAGAGAATCACCGCGTCGGCCCCCAGGGCCTCTCTCACCTGGCGCAAGGCTTGGCGCATGTCGGCAGCAAAAAAACGGCGTATTTTCATCAGTTGCGATCCCCTGGTTCAGTCTGGAGAGTCGCACCTGGTTAGGTATCGACCCCTCAGCCTTCCTGTCTCATCTCTGCGCTTGTGTTACCTATTGTGGAAACCACCTTGATCTGGCGGTTGTCCGGTATCTCGTTATAAGAGAGAACGTGCAATCCAGGTGCCGCATGTTTGGCAAATCTTGCCATCCAGGGCCTGATCGGTGCCGCTACCAGGAGTATCCCCTCCTGGCCTTGTGCTTCCATGGCCGCCTGGGTCTCACCCAGAGCACTTTGCAGTCTCTCAGCCAGTCCGGGTTCGAAGCCGGCCTGACCCTCTTCCGAGGATTGCATGGTACGTTGCAATAACTGTTCCAAACTCGCATCCAACACGGCAACAGGAATTTCTTCAGTAGTTCCAGTAAGTTGCTGCACGATACCCCGTGACAAGGCCACCCTTACCGCTGCCGTCAAAACGCCGGGGTCTTGACTCCTGGGCGCCTGCTCCGCCAAGGTTTCGGCGATTCGGCGAACATCACGGATCGGCACATGCTCCGCCAACAGGTTCTGCAGGATCTTCACCACCACGCTCATCGGCAGGGTATTGGGAATCAGATCCTCCACCAGTTTGGGTGCGGATTTGGCCAACATGTCGAACAGTTGCTGCACCTCCTCATGTCCTAACAGTTCACTGGCCTGGCCATTAAGAATCTCGCTCAAGTGGGTAGCGACCACTGTGCTGGCATCGACCACGGTATAACCCAGCGTCTGTGCCTGATCCTTCTGTTCGGGTTCGATCCAGACCGCATCCAGACCAAAGGTCGGATCTTTGGTGGCGACACCCTGCAACTCACCGAAGACCTGTCCCGGATTGATCGCCAATTCACGATCGGGCAGGATTTCCGCCTGTGCCATCGCCACCCCGTTAATCGAAATGCGATAGCTGTTGGGCGTCAAGTCAAGATTGTCACGGATATGCACAGACGGGATGAGGAACCCCAGCTCCTGTGACAATTTGCGTCTCACGCCTTTGATACGGTTCATCAACTGGCCGCCCTGATTTCGGTCTACCAAGGGGATCAGTCGATAGCCGACTTCCAGACCGATCAGATCAACCGGTTGCACATCCTCCCAACCCAAATCATGCTGTTCAGGCGCCTCTTGTGGGGCTTCCTCCACAGGCGCTGGTTCCGGTTGTTGTTGGCGTTGCCAGATCATCCAGGCAGCGGCGCCGGCGGCAGCCGCCAGTGTCAGGAATGCGAAGTTGGGCATACCGGGGATGATGCCCATGAGAAACAGCACGGTAGCGGCCACCGTCAGGGCTTTGGGACTGGTAAAGAGCTGACTGACGATCTGACCACCCACGTCCTGGGTGCTGGCAACACGGGTGACGATGATCGCCGCAGAGGTCGACAGCAACAATGATGGAATCTGTGCCACCAGACCATCACCGATGGTCAGCAAGACATAATTCTGCAGCGCGGTTGAGAAGTCGAGATCATGTTGGGCCATACCGATGGAGAGCCCGCCAAGAATATTGATGAAGAGGATCAAAATACCGGCAACGGCATCGCCTCGTACAAATTTGCTGGCACCATCCATCGCCCCGTAGAAATCGGCTTCCTTAGCCACCTCATCACGACGCTCACGTGCTTCGTCCTGACTGATCAGTCCCGAATTGAGATCGGCATCGATAGCCATCTGCTTACCCGGCATAGCATCCAAAGTGAATCGAGCGCTGACTTCTGAAACACGTCCGGCACCTTTGGTAACCACCACGAAGTTGATAATCACCAGAATCAGGAAGACAACCAGACCGACCGCATAGTTGCCGCCGATGACAAACGCGCCAAAGGCCTCGATGACCTTACCGGCCGCATCGCCACCGGTATGACCTTCCAACAACACCACCCGGGTGGAAGCCACGTTTAGTGCCAGACGTAATAACGTTGCTATCAATAGAAGACTGGGAAAGACCGAGAATTCCAGCGGGCGGCGTGTATAAACCACCACCAGCATAACCACCAGGGAAAGGGTGATATTGAACGTAAAGAACATATCGAGGGCAATGGGTGGCAATGGGATAATCACCATCGCAAGCAACATCACCAGCACTATTGGAGCACCGAGACCGCGTGCCCCTGCTTGCTTTACATTGCTCAGAATTGCTGTGGCATCCATCTTCTTACCTTAAATAATTATGAATTTTGAATGGTGAATTTTGAATTAAGGTGCTCGTTTCACTCGCGCTTTTTTATGCATGTTGACAATTAGAATCACTCTGGCGACTCTGTCTCCCAAAAATTTGGGGGGCATGTAGCCTAGAAAAAACTGTGCGTACCACGCACTCATCAATTCAAAATTCATAACTCAAAACTCAAAATTCAAATTTACTCGTCGTGTTTAAACTCATCCGGCACCTGCAGATCATCCGGCAACTCAGGCCTGTCTCCACCCTCGGTGCGGTATGCCCTGAGTTGGAAGACATAGGCCAGTAGCCTGGCTACCGCCATGTAGAGTCCTGCGGGGATAAAGGCATCCAGCTCTGTGTGGTAGTAGATGGCCCGGGCGAGTACCGGAGACTCAACCAGCGGCACACGGGATTCCTGTGCCACCTGGCGGATATTCATTGCCACCAGGTCGGCGCCTTTCGCTAACAACTTCGGCGCATGCATGTGTTCAGGGTCATATTTCAGTGCCACGGCAAAGTGGGTCGGGTTGGTGACGATGACATCAGCCTTCGGTACCTCCTCCATCATGCGGCGCTGCGCCATCTCACGTTGCAGCTGTCGAATACGGCTTTTGACCTCGGGCTTACCTTCGGTCTCTTTCATCTCATCGCGCAGCTCCTGACGGGTCATCTTCAACTGGCGCTTGTGTTCCCACAGCTGAAACGGCACATCGATGGCAGCAATAATAATCAAGGTCGAGGTCATCAGGATTACCGACCCGCCAATCAGGCCATTGAGCCGATCGATGGCCTGGTTCATATCCATCTCATGCAGAGAGAGAAACTTATCCAGACTTGTATAGAGAAGCAGAACCGTGATCCCGCCGATGAGCAGGAACTTGGCCATTGCCTTAACCAACTCCACCAACCCACGTGCTGAAAAGACACGTTTAAGACCTTTTAGCGGACTCAGCTTATCCAGCTTCGGTGTCAGCGCTTCTGCGCTGATGGAAAACCCACCCAAGGCAACGGAACTAAGAATAGCGGCAACAATGACCATCAGAAAAAAGGGCGTCAGACTCAGAAAGATCTGTGCGATGCCTTCGCCCAGATGAATGAACATGCTGTTGACGTCAAAGATCTCTTCCCGGGTCAAAACAAATCGTTGACTCATCATCTCCGACAGGCTGTTGCCCAATGATTTGCTCATGACCACCAGGCTTATCACACCGATCATGGTCACCATCATGGTATTGAGTTCACGCGAGCGGGGCACCTGCCCTTTCCGCTTGGCATCATCCAACCGTTTCGCTGTCGGTTGTTCTGTTTTTTCCTGACCGTCTTTGTTCTCAGCCATCACTCACCTCGTCACGCGCAGGGTCTGCATGATGAGTTGAAAAGACTCGTCGAGGAACTCATTGAAGACGTTGAACAGATTGGGCAACGTCACCCACATGAGGGCAAAACCCAACAGCATGGTGATGGGAAAACCGACGGAAAAGATATTCAATTGTGGCGCGGCACGCATGACGACACCCATCCCCATGTTGACCATCAGCATGGCGCCGACGATGGGTAGTGCGATCAGCAATCCGCCGGCAAAAAGACGGCTGCCCCAGGCGACAATATCAAGAAATCCGTTACGCGATATCCCATCCATCGCCACCGGCAGTGTCTGGAAACTATCGGCCACCAACTCAATTGCAAGCAGATGGCCATTGGAGATAAGAAACAGAAGCGTCGCTAAAATCAGATAGAACTGGGCGACAACGGGCACCTGCACCCCATTCTGCGGATCGACCATGGAAGCAAAGCCCAGCCCTGTGCTGTAGGCTACCACCTGCCCACCAAAGACCAGCGCACCAAACACCATCTGCAGCAGGAAACCCATGATGACGCCGATCACAATCTGCTGCAGCATGATCATAAAACCGGTATGACTCAACACATCGGCTGGTGGCATGGGAGGCAGGGTTGGAATGATTGTCCAGGTGATCAGCAGCATCAGCACAATACGAAATCTGACAGGCACCTGACGTGAACTAAACAGGGGTGCTGCCAGTAACATGGCGCCGATTCGCACCATGGGCCAAAGGTAGGCCGCCATCCAAGCGTTGAATTGTGCCTCATTGATGATCATTGGATTCCCGATACCACCTAGTGGATCAACTCTGGGATACTCTCGATGAGGTTCAACGAAAAATTCATCAACAGCTGAATCATCCAGTTACCCGCCAGCATCAGCACCAGACCCACCACCACCAGTTTGGGGATGAAGGTCAGTGTCATTTCATTGATCTGTGTGGCTGCCTGAAACATGGCGATTAACAAACCCACTGCCAGCGCGGGCAGCAGCACCATGCCGGTAAGAATACCGACCACCTCGAGAGTGTTCTGGCCGATTGACATGACGGTATCGGGACTCATGATCGATTCTCCCGGTTAAACTTGAAAACTCGACGCCAGGGTGCCGAAGACCAGCGCCCAACCATCGATTAATACGAACAACATGATCTTGAACGGCAATGAAATGATCATGGGCGATAACATCATCATACCCATCGACATCAACACGCTGGCAACCACGATGTCGATAATCAGAAAAGGGATAAAGAGTAGAAAGCCGATCTGGAAACCGGTTTTAAGTTCACTGGTAGCGAAAGACGGTAGCAACAGACTGAAAGGCACATCCGCCGGTTCGGCGATGTCGCCGAAATCGCCGATTCGGGCAAACAGGGCCAGGTCATCTTCCCGGGTCTGAGCCATCATGAATTCATGGAAAGGCGTGGCGGCTGCCTGCAGTGCCTGCACCGTATCGATCTCTTCGGCCAGATAGGGTTGTACCGCTACCTGATTCACCTCGTTGAAGACCGGCATCATGATGAAGAGGGTGAGAAACAGAGCCAGGCCGATGAGAATCTGATTCGAGGGCGTATTCTGGGTACCGAGCGCCTGGCGTAGAATGGCCAGCACAATGATGATGCGGGCAAAGGAGGTCATCATCATGAGCGCCCCGGGCAACAGGGTCAGGGCGGTCATAAAGAGCAAAATCTGGATGGTCAGCGTGTAGGTCTGTCCACCCTCCCCATCCGTCACTACACTAAAGGCATCAACACCCGGTGCGGCTTGCACCAGGTTACTCAGCAACAGTCCGGCAATAACCAGCCAGATCTTCATGATGCTGCTGTCCTGTCGCTGGTTCCCTCACCATGAGCTTTAGTCAGCTCCTGCTGAAAGGCATCACCGGCGGGTAATTCATAGAGGGTACGCACCTGACCCGGGGCAACGCCCAACAACAAACGAGCATTCTCCACTTCTACTACGACCACCCGCTCACGGGCGCCGACCGAGGCACCGCCCAGCACTTTCACATAACCTTTGCCGGCCATGGGGAGATGAGCATAACGTTTGAAAAGCCAGGCTCCACCAATGATAAGACCGAGAATCAGTAACAGCCCGCCTGCGGTCTGAAACAGGCTCTCGGTGCCGAGCGGCGTTGTCTTGACACCCAGCCCTTTCTCAACCGACTCAACAGCCAGCAGGGTGTCACTGATCAACAGCAGGAGTGGCGTCCAGCGAAGCATCAGCTCAATCTCTTGACGCGTTCCGATGGGCTGATGATATCGGTGAGACGCAGGCCGAATTTTTCATTTACCACAACCACTTCTCCCTGCGCGATGAGTGTGCCGTTAACCAATACATCCATCGGTTCACCTGCCAGCCTGTCCAATTCCACCACCGAGCCCTGATTGAGCTGCAGCAGATTTCGGATATTGATCTTGGTGCGCCCGATCTCCATGGAGATCGTCACCGGCACGTCGAGGATGGCATCCATGTTGACCGAATCATTACCCGATTCGTCAGTCAGCTCATCGAAAGTGGCTGTCGCTGCCGCATCTCCGCTCTCGTCATCGTCCTGTTCATCCAGTGCGGCTGCCCACTCATCGGCCAGTGCCTCATTGGGATCGGTCTTGGTTTCTTCATTCATACTCTTGACCCTCTCAGGGTAATCAGTTCAGGCATCGGGTACCTGTGTTACTCAATCGCCAGCTTTGTTTTCCTGTTCGATGGACTTCCTCTCCATCTCGAGATATTCATGCAAACCTTTGCGCTTCGACTTCTGCAGCCACTCTGAAACCTTCAGCGAATAGTTGCCGTCAGCCACTCCCAGGCGTGCTTTGAAGACCGGCACTTCCGCCGCTTCGACTTCGACTTCACTCGGCATCTCGAAGGGAATGATGTCGCCTTTCTTCAAACTGGCCAGCTCTTTGACAGACATCTGCACATCGGCCAGCGTGCTGCTGAGCTCAACCTTTGCTGCAAGGATCTCCTCCCGCAGAGAATGTTCCCAGCGCTCATCCCGCTCACCCCGGTCACTCTGCACACCGGCATCGAGCAGTTCACGAATCGGCTCCAGCATTGAATAGGGCAAGCAGACATGGAAATCACCGCCACCGCTCTCCAGATCCACATGAAAGGAGGTGACTACCACCACCTCGGAGGGACTGACAATGTTGGCGAACTGGGGATTGACCTCTGAACCGCTATATTCAAAGCCAACACGAAAAACCGGACGCCAGGCCTGAGTGAGATCATCAAAAGCCCGCTTCAGCAGAATCTGTACAACACGGTTCTCCGTCGGCGTAAAATCCCGTCCCTCGATCTTGGTGTGGAAGCGGCCGCTGCCACCGAAATAGTTATCCACCACACTGAAGACCAGCTTTGGGTCAATGACAAAGAGCCCTTTACCACGCAGAGGCGGCACCTTGATCATGTTCAGACTGGTCGGTACGAAAAGGCTATGCACGAACTCCGAAAATTTCTGCATCTGGATGCCGGAGACCGAAAGATCGGCGGTACGCCGCAACATATTGAACAGGCTGGTACGAAACAGGCGGGCGAATCGCTCGTTAATCATCTCCAGGGTCGGCAGGCGTCCACGAACGATACGATCCTGACTGGTAAAATCGTATGCACTGGTACCGCCGGTTTCTGATACATCGCTCTCAGTCGCGACATCGCCGTTGTCAACACCATGCAATAGGGCATCGATCTCTTCTTGTGAAAGTAAGTCGCTGGCACTCATAGCGTTATTGGGTCACAAAACTGGTGAAGTAGAGGGCATCAATCTGAGCCGGTGCATTCAGTTCTTTCAACACGCGGTTCAGTTCGTTCAGCATCTTTTTCTGCAACGCCTCCTTCTCGGAACGGTTCTTCAACGCCTTGGCATCCACGGCAGATAGTAAGTTGAGCAGATTGTGACGAATCATGGGGTCGTTATGGGTGACGAACTCTCCCAAGGCCTCATTCGAGAAGCGTACGCTGACGCCTACCTGCAAGAGGCTTGGCTTACCGGGTAAGGTCACGACGAAGGCAGGATCAAGATCGAGATACTGTGCAGGCCCTTGAGTTGCAGCCTCCTCGGCAGCCAACTCACCGCTCTCATCAGCGGCCTGTTCTTCATCTCCACCTGAAAGCAGGAAATAGGCTGCCAGCCCACCACCCACCAAAAGCAGTGCGACTGCTGCGATAATAATAATCAGTTTGCTCTTACCTGGTTTCTCTTCACCCAGATCGAGCTCTTCTGCCCCATTCTCATTTGCCATGATGCATTTCCTTAAACAAGCTATGCGATGAAATGCAAAATGGGTGCCACACAAAAACTAAATTATTTTTCTTTGTATTTCAATTGGTTGCAGATTCCATTTCTCAAGAAGACGAAACTTTGACTCTGCATGTTTGAGTCAGCAGGCATTTTTCTGTCGTTTTCTACAGCGGGTAGGTGCTGAACAGTACTTCAATGAGTAGTAGTTTTCCGACTTGTCGATCGAGGGGCAGCGACAGAAAATTATATTAAGCAAGTCGTCTGGGTCAGGCTTTATGCATGAAAAAACTGAAAATATGGCTTTATCCACACTTAATTAAGTGCTATTAATTAGCCTCATAACCAATTGTTAAGCATATGAATTTAGGATCTGCGTGACTAATACTCCTGAGACAAAGTCATTCAGCGGAAGATTTTCCAATCTTCCGTCACCGCCGGCTATTCTCATAGAATTGATCGACAGCTGTAATAATCCGGACGTCAGCATCGCCAAATTAGCGGATATCATCCGCAAAGATGCCTCCGTCTCATCCAAGGTCATCTCAGCCGCCAACTCCCCTTTTTACCGCCAGTGGCAAGAGATCAGCGATCTGCATCGCCTGCTGGTCGTCCTCGGCATGAAGAGCGTCAGGACAATCGCCATCAACAGTGCGGTACAGCAGTTCTTCGGCCAGCTTGGAAAACAGATGGGACGAACAGTCGACCGCATCTGGTATCACTCCCTGGTCTGTGCCTACTGTGCAAGATCCCTAGCTGAGCTAACCACTTACACCGCTCCGGAGGAGGCCTATTTTGCAGGTCTCCTGCACCGTCTGGGCCAACTCGCACTGTTGCAAGCCTATCCTGAGGTCTATCAGAAAATTCTTGATCAGAACCTGACCGGCAGTGCATTGAGTCAGGCAGAAAAGGAGGATACGGGTTACACCTCACCGGCGGTGGCGGCACAACTCATTGATAGCTGGGAACTGCGCTCATTTCTCTCCGATGCCGTCCTCTATCAATACGAACCGGCAGAGACGGTACTCGACGGCTCCCATCTGGTTAAGCTCATCAATCTCGCCAGCCACCTGTCACATTTCGAAACGACGCCTGACAACGAAACCCTTGAGCGTGCTGACCTACTGTTCGGGCTCAATCAGTCGATGGTGGAAAAGCTTCTCAATGAGAGCCAGGAAAAGGCGAAAACCACTGCCCGCAGTCTGGGCATTGCCCTCCCCTCCGAGAAAAGCGACCCGCAGGCACAATCACACCAGCAAGCTCTCGGTGAGAGAGTTAAACAGGCAGCCTTGTTTGGCGGCGGTATCGATTCAAGCCCTGAAAAGAACGATCTGCCGATGACACTACAGCAGATTCAACACGATCTTGATCTCTTATTCGGCTTCAAGCAGACCTGTTTTCTACTCTTCGACAGTGATGAGAAAAAACTTCAACCCATTGACCCCATACTCGCGGATGACAAACTTTTAGAAGGGATTGTTTTTTCCACTGAATCCGAGCGCAGTCTTGCATCGAAGGCATTTATCAGCCAGGAGATCTGCCACTCGTTTGAAGCCTCCGCTGATGAGCCTCTTCCCGTCGGAGACCGCCAACTGGCACGTTATGTAAGATCCGATGACCTGCTCTATCTCCCACTGACCAGTGAGCAACAACGGATGGGGCTCATTGCCATCGGCCTGACCGAATCGCTTTGGCATGCTTTGGAGGAACAACAGTCCTTATTGCAGCTGTTTGCCAAAGAGGCCGCACAGACGCTGATTCGCCAGCAGGAGATGGCACAATCGCAACAACAGGTGATCGATGAAGAGCGGGCAGCATTCCATCTGGAAGCCCGCAAAGTGGTACATGAAGCGAATAACCCACTGGGTATCATCAATAACTATCTACACATTCTGGGCATGAAACTGGGCGAGGATCACGAGGCGCAGGGTGAGATCGACATCATCAAGGAAGAGATTGATCGCGTAGGAAAAATAATCCTAAGAATGCGCGATATTCCCGAGGGACTCGAGAAACAAGAGCGGACAGTTGACATCAATCAACTGATCACCGATTTGGACAAGTTGTTTCAGTCATCTCTCTTTCCGTCTCACAATATCTCATCTACGCTGGACCTGGACAGAAATATACCGGCGATTCATACACAGCGCAGTCACATGAAACAGATCCTGACGAATCTGGTGAAAAATGCTGCAGAGGCTATGGACCAGGGAGGCAACCTCAACATTGTCACCCGCGACAATGCCTATCTCAACGGTAAGGCTTTTATAGAGATACAGATTATAGATGACGGACCGGGTATCCCGGCAGATATCATGCAACAGCTATTTACTCCAGTGACATCTACGAAGGACAGTTCCCACTCGGGCCTGGGACTGGCGATCGTTAAGAATCTTATCGACGAGTTATCCGGTCATATCAGCTGTACATCCAATCAGGGACAGGGCACACGCTTCCAGCTCTATCTGCCAAGAACCGGAATATCGACGACATAACGGATCAAGTATGCACTCAATCTATCCATCACCCTGGCGCGGCATTGAAGGCGACCCCAAAAGAGTTCCAAAGAAAATAAAGGTCAATGCCCCGCAGCGTAGTTTTCTCGCACGCATCCTTGTGGTTGATGATGAACCTCGCGCAAGGGCCAGCTTGAAAGAGTTGCTCAGACTCTCCGGCTACGATACCACCCTTGCTGAAGGCGGGCATGAGGCGGTGGAGCTGCTGTCCAATCAGCAGTTTGATCTGTTGCTGCTTGATCTCAATATGCCCGAGATGGATGGGCATCAGGTAATGGCGCATATCAATAGCCATAGTATCGACTGCGATATTATTGTCGTCAGTGGTGAGACCACTTTTGACCACGCGACCCAAGCACTACGCAAAGGTGCACAGGATTTTCTACGCAAGCCATATGCCCCGGATGAGTTGCTACGTGCCGTATCCAATACACTGGAACGTCGACGCCTGAAACAAGACAATCAATCCATTCTCAAACGTCTCGAAGAGTCGGAGAACCTGCACAAATTTATTGTCAATAACTCACCGGACATGATCTACCTGCTCGACCAGGACGGCCGCTTCTCATTCATCAATGAACGGGTCGAGACACTACTGGGTTATAAACAGGAAGACATCCTCGGCGAGCACTTCTCCAAGCTGATTTTCGATGATGACATCGACCAGGCAACCTACACTTTCAATGAACGCCGCACTGGAGATCGCGCCACACGAAGCACAGAGTTGAGGTTATGCTGCAAGCACAGTGATACCCCCAAATATTTTGAATCAAGATCTGTACCGATTGAATTAAGTTCCATTGGTATCTATTCGGTGGACGAAGAGAACCAGAAGGCGTTTGTCGGCACTTACGGTGTGGCACGGGACATCACCGAGAGAAAACAGGCAGAGGAACTGATCAAGTATCAGCTCTATCATGACCTGCTGACCAACCTGCCTAACCGTACCCTGTTTCGTGACCGCTTGAACATGGCGATGGCACAATCCAAACGCAGCGGTAAAAAGCTGGCTATTCTCTACCTCGACATGGATCGTTTTAAAATCATCAATGATTCACTCGGTCACTTTATCGGTGACGAGCTGCTGCAGTCGGTTTCACAACGTCTACGCAGCGAGTTACGTGAGGCGGATACACTGGCCCGCGTAGGCGGTGATGAGTTCAACCTGTTGATCCCTGAGATCAATGACATGCAGGACGCCAGGAACCTGGCTGAGAAGATCCTACGGATTACAGCCGACCCTTTCATTATCAAGGATAAGGAGATTTTCGTTAGTTTCAGCATCGGCATCTCCATCTACCCCACGGATGGTGACACCAAGGATGCACTGATCAAAAACGCCGACATGGCTATGTACAAGGTGAAGCGTGCCGGTAAAAACGGTTATGCCTTCTATGCCGATGAGATGAAATCCCACTTCTCTCAATCCCTCGACATTGAAAATGGGCTACGCAAGGCTATATCCACCAACGAGCTTTGTCTCTATTACCAACCACAGTACGACATCCTTGATGGCAAGATGGTTGGCGTCGAGGCGCTGGTCCGTTGGCAACATCCGGAAAAGGGAATCATTCAGCCCAATGAATTCATCAGCGTGGCTGAGGAATCAGGTCTTATCGTGTCTCTGGGCGAATGGGTACTGCGCAAGGCCTGCACCGATATCAGACGCTGGATCGACGAAGAGTCGGTCACGCTCAGCCTGTCGGTCAACATTTCCGTACAGCAGCTCGAGATGGAACAGTTTGTCGCCAAGACGCTAAAGATCATCAAACGCCTGAACCTGCCGAGAAATATCCTCGAACTGGAAATCACCGAGCACGCCATCATGCAGGACATGGACAAGGCGATCCACACCCTCTCCCAACTCGCCAACAAAGGCGTGCGCATCGCCATCGACGATTTTGGCACCGGCTACTCATCACTGGGTTATCTGCAGACACTACCCATCAATACATTGAAGATGGACCGTTCATTCGTCCAGGGCATCAAATCAACAGGTGACAACTCGATCATCAACGCAATAATCGCCATGGCCAAGGGATTGAATCTCGACCTGATCGCCGAGGGCGTCGAACAACAACCGCAGATCGATCATCTGTTGGCTGCAGGTTGTCGCCTTGCACAAGGCTTCTACTACAGCCGGCCGCTGCCGGAGGATGAGTTGATCAAACTGATTAAAGAGGCCAGCTCGGCTTCTATAACTGGCAAGACCACGGCAACTCAATCAACACAGCGCCCAACCGCCCAAGAAAATCACCAGATCTGAGAATTCAGTTGCACAGGATTTAACGTTTTTATCAGCGTTTTTCCTCTCCGTGTTATCATACGCCGCCTTGAAACCGGTGCCTCGAACCCGATGCACTCAGGCCTAACCTCAAACCGACAGAGACACAATGGCTCAGTACATCTACACCATGAACCAGGTGGGCAAGATTGTTCCCCCCAAGAAAGTCATCCTGCGCGACATCTCCCTCTCCTTCTTTCCCGGCGCCAAAATCGGTGTATTGGGCCTCAACGGTGCTGGTAAATCGACCCTGTTGCGCATCATGGCGGGCATCGATACCGACATCGAGGGTGAAGCCCGGCCCCAGGCAGGTATCCGTATCGGTTACCTGTCCCAGGAGCCTCAACTGGACGAGACCACAGATGTACGCGGCAATGTAGAGGCGGCACTGGCGGATGTGAAGCAGGCCTTGGCCCGTCTGGACGAAGTATACGCCGCCTACGCGGATCCGGAGGCTGACTTCGATGCCCTGGCCAAAGAGCAGGCAAAGCTTGAGGACATCATTCAGGCCAGCGACGGGCACAATCTAGAGCGCCAGCTCGAGATCGCTGCAGACGCCCTGCGTCTGCCGCCTTGGGAAGCCGACGTCAAAACCCTCTCAGGCGGCGAGAGACGCCGCGTAGCCCTCTGCCGCTTGTTGCTGGAAAAGCCCGATATGCTGCTGCTCGACGAGCCCACCAACCACCTGGATGCAGAGTCCGTCGCCTGGCTGGAGCGTTTCCTTCACGAATACAGCGGCACCGTAGTGGCCGTTACCCATGATCGCTACTTCCTCGACAATGTCGCCGGATGGATACTGGAACTGGACCGTGGCTACGGCATCCCCTGGGAAGGCAACTACTCCTCCTGGCTGGAACAGAAGGAGGCCCGACTGGAGCAGGAAGCCCGTGAAGAGGCCGCCCATATCAAGAGCATGAAGGCGGAACTGGAGTGGGTTCGTTCCAACCCCAAAGGCCGCCACGCAAAGAGTAAAGCCCGCCTGCAGCGCTTTGATGAGCTGCAGTCCCAAGAGTTTCAAAAACGTAATGAGACCAACGAGCTGTATATTCCACCGGGTCCAAGACTCGGTGATCTGGTCATTGAAGCCGAGAGTCTGAAAAAGGCATTCGGAGACCGGGTGTTGTATGACGACATCACCTTCAACCTGCCCAAAGGCGGTATCGTAGGGATTATCGGTCCCAACGGTGCGGGTAAAACCACCCTCTTCCGTATCATCACCGGACAGGAGCAACCCGACGGTGGTGAAATGCGAATTGGCGATACCGTCGAGATCGCCCACGTGGATCAGAGCCGCGACGCGCTGGATGACAAAAAAACCGTCTGGGAAGAGATCTCAGACAGTCAGGACATCATCACCGTCGATCGTTTTCAGATGCAGTCCCGCGCCTATGTCAGCCACTTCAACTTCAAGGGCTCCGATCAGCAGAAACGCATCGGCGACCTCTCCGGCGGAGAGCGCAATCGGGTCCATCTGGCAAAACTGTTAAAACGGGGCGGCAACCTGCTGCTCCTCGATGAGCCGACCAACGACCTCGATGTGGAGACCCTGCGCGCACTGGAGGAAGCACTACTCACCTTCCCGGGCTGTGCCGTGATCATCAGCCATGACCGCTGGTTTCTCGACCGTATAGCGACACACATACTCGCTTTCGAAGGCGACTCCGGCGTAGTCTGGTTCGAAGGCAACTATGCCGACTACGAAGCCGACCGCAAACGCCGACTGGGCGCCGAAGCGGACCAACCTCACCGCATTAAATACAAGCGTATCAACGGATAGATACAGCTCCACAAGTACTCGAGACGAGTAAAATGATCCCGTCATCGACATAAAAAATGTCGTTGACGGATCAAGTAACCTCGATGGAGGTGAAAATATCGTGGCCAACGAGGAAAAAAGAGAGGACAGCGAGTCGAATCATCCCGGCGTTGACTAAAAATTAGTCATTGACGGGCCTCAGAGAGCCTCCGTTGACTAAAATTCAATCAACTCCGATTCCCAGCAAACCCTCCATAAGTCGAATTTGATTATCGGCGAGTCAAAATGCGTCAATAGTGGGTGAAACAAGACCCGCAGAGTTCGGCATACTACAATATTTGAGCCAGCTATATAATCCACTAAAATGCATGATGAATTGTGATTATCCGAGAAGCAACCGAAAAAGATATCAATCAGTGGTCAGAGATGAGAACCACTCTTTGGCCTAAAACTAGTGATGGTCATATCGCAGAAATCAAGGAATACTTCTCTGGATCATCTATCGATATTGTTCAAGCGTACGTTGCCAAAGTCGGTTCAGAAATCATCGGATTCTTAGAATTGAATATAAGGAACTTCGCAGAAGGCAGTCGTAACGTAAAGCTGCCATACGTCGAGGCTTGGTATATTAAACCTGAGTATCAAGGTAAGGGTTACGGTAAGCTATTGATGCAACAAGCCGAGCAGTGGGCCATATCACAAGGCCACTCAGAATTGGCAAGCGATACTGAAATTGACAACCATCGGAGCATATCGATGCACAAGCATTTGGGGTTCATAGAAACGGAACGTATTGTCTGCTTTCTCAAGAGACTGAGAAATACATAACAGTGCAAATGAACCTGTCCGTTTTATCCGGAAATAATCACCCTTTGGGGTTAAGACGTTCGTCTAACGCCGGCCACCTAAAAACCCAATCGTTATGAGTAATATAATGAGCAGAATCTTAATCATATTGTCATTACTGGTATTAGTGGGCTGTAGTAAATCACTGGATATACAACTAGAGCCTGAAGTAAACCTATTTCTAAGCAGCGACGGTGTGCAAAAAATACGTCTTACTCCAGAAGATAACGAGTATGCGGTTCTTAATAAATGGTTACGTGAGCATAGATCCGGTTGGTATTCCACTTCCGGTCGTTATCCCGGTGGCGTGTACATAAAATCCGGGAATGATGGCATCCAAATCACTGAAACACATGTAGTGCTATATTCAACCACCCCCCCTAAACCAAAGGCTATATATATTCAAAAAGTTGCCAAAGGTGAGCTAAGTGAAATTAGAAGCGTTGGCAAATAAACTCAAATCTCGTGGTGGCACTGGAATTGATCACCCAGGCATTAAGCGTATAAATAGATTATCAGAGCGCTTACGCGCAACGATCAATCGCAGGGGTGTGAATGAGGACTATCGACGACTTCGATCGCAGTAAAACCATGCGAACAACAAAACAGATTACTTCAGGCTCATTGATCCTGATCGCCTGCTAGATCCACGATTATGTCGGCGAGTCCTCACCCAATTTCTGTGTTCTCAGCCCGGAGCAGATACGAATCCAGCATCTTTCATAGGCACGTGATGAGGTGATTATTGAATTTACCAAAAGCGTATTATATCTCAACGCATTGATTGTTCAGTCCATAACCTTGAGACGTTAAACCAAGCGTACAAGGCAAATAAGACGATTATAAGCGCTAGACTTAACGTTATTATGAAATCCGTCGGACGCTCCGATATGAGCTTAATTAGATTCCAGCTATTGCTTTCGTACACGGCCAGTTCCGCATTATGCGACATCGTCCGACCGTACTCAATGATCTGAAACAGGAACGCTGATATAGATACCAACGCAATACCCAAAAGGAGCAGATCAGAATAAAACCCCGAGCGACTCTCTGCTTTCTTATGCAGTTCATCTACTCGCTGTTCACATAATTCTGTTTTTCTCTTCACTTCATCAAGAATGGCCTCATCAAAGTCCCACCCATTCATGATTTCTTTCATCGTACTGCCGACCTTACGCTTGTAGTAGCCAAAATTGTTGTGGTACTCCAACGTAGCAAGATTGGCATTTATAATATCTCTTTCCAGCTTATGGCTCAGCTCCCGCAACGCACCGGTATTCCTTATCCCCTTTCCAGTTGACTCGCGATACGAATGCGCTAATGTTGATGTCAGGGAGTCATTGATCGCCTCAAAAGTAGCATAATAATATTGGGCATTCAGCATAGCTTGCCACTCGTCTGCGAAAGGCTTTGCGTAGTCAATCGTTCCGTCTTCTTTTGTGATCCATGTATAGGCTTTTTCCCTGAATAGATAGTTCAACCATCGAATTGCACTGACATCAGGCTCCTTCATCGCACGTTCAATGAGATTCTGATCGCCGCAGTCTTTCAACCAATGGGTAATTATTGCTGCCAGGTTTCTCTCATCATCCGATTCAACGAGAATGGTGCGAGTAACCCAATTGACGCGAACTATTTGTTTATCTTTGCTACTTTCCTCTGTAAGAATGGCATTTAGCTTTGCAGACTCATAGTCAAAGCGTTCGCAAGAGATAAACCGACCTGCATGAGAGGATCCATTGGAAACCCCACACAAGAATTTATACAAATACTCATGGTATATGCTTCTGGATAGCTGCTCACCAAGGGTAACCCCGAATTCCTGAAGGACATCAAAATCACCTGCCAAACCTTCCTTCAATTGATTCTCAATCAAACCAGAAATATCCATATCCGCCTGGAGGAGCGCAACTGAATTATTGTAGATCCTTACGGAAATTGACTCACTAATCAGTTTTACCTTAGTGAGCATATCTTCATGTGTAGAAAATTTGGCAAGAACCTCGCCCCAAACCAATTTCGGCAGTGAATCATCAGGGTCAATCCCCACCTCTATTATATGCAGGGGCCGAAAGAGTGAATCCGTGCTAACAGAGCGAAAACGGCTTAACTGACCATCCTGCACATCTACCTTATGGAGGAACTTCACATTACCGAAACTATTATCCATGTCTGCCGCCGTTTCTTCCGCAACGTCCCTCCAGAATTCCTGATAGTCATCAGGAGATGCCAGGACTTCCTCATCATTGAGCCTAAAATGCGTCCGGAACGACGCCATGAGATGTAGTTTCATAAGTGTTAGTATCTAAGTGATATATGTTCGTTCTTTACCCATACCACCCTTCCCATCGAAGGGCCATTCAAAAGCTTGACCTGACTTTTACCGAACCCAATCAATTCACTACTGTTGCGATGCAGTCCGTTTGTGTAGGCCTCTCCCCACTCAAGGATCAATACTTGGCTATTTCGGGGGATAATAAAACTCGCATTGTCACTGAGCCTCCCTTCATAGGCGAAAATAGTTGTACCGGTAGGGGAAACAAGGTTAGCCTCACTCTCATTTGAAGCAACCATCTTAGATCTCAAGCTGTCAAAAAATCGCTTGCTCCCTTCAATCGCATCGTTAATTTCTGACAGAATTGACGCATCCATTTTCGGACTAACCATTATACTAAGGCTGACCTTACTTATAAGTTCTTCTCTTCCAGCCTGTCCAAGAAACATGAAGTCACCTTTATCACTGGCAACATGTCGACTCTTAAGAATATCCAGCCCTACAGATTTACTCTCAAGCAAAAAGTCGATTCTTTTTCCATCCTCCGTATTGTCATGCTTGCTTCTACGGAGCATTCCGAACCCAGCAACGGCACTAGGCACCTCGATATAATCGTCATCGCCAGGTATTGAAGTTAGCTTGGCGTAACCACGTATCCGCCCAATCTTTAAGCTCATGTCATGAAGATCACCGAATGATTCAATTGTGCTGAATTCTTCAGCTCGATCTTTATGGTAAAAGAGCACATAGTCAAATGTATGCAATGGATTGGAAAATCGGAAACCCTTAGCCACTCTTTCGTCACTCTTGATAAACGGAAAAGCTAGACTCGGATAGCCAGTTTCAAGATGTATCTCTACCATGGGCCAGTCATAAAACTGGAATTCAGGGACATAACCCAAGTCAACGAAAATCGTCGAGATCATCGTCGCCAGTGGACCGCCATGCGGGAGCTCTTCGCCGACGAAAGGTTGCCAGTTTCCGGTCGCAACTCGCAGCGGCTTAAGAGGTTTTACCTGGTCTTCAGACGAGCAACCTGCGATTATCGACAAGCTAAGAAACACTGCAAGACATGTGATACTACTTGTTAGTATCGTCAGCGGGTGCCTTCCGATTCTGGTCGTATCCATCAGCATATTCCATTCCGGCTCATAGCCATCGAAACCGCCCCAGCTCGCTTTTGTAACCACGTATCTCTTGCACCACAGCACACTGTGGTGAATTACATTGTGAAGGAAAGTTCGTCGAATGGCAGGCGAACAGATGTAACCTCACTGATACCAATCGTACTACTTCCTCCAGAAAATAAAAATGGACTGAATACTCAAGCGATCGTTTGCTCTAGTTCCTCTTGGAATCAGCTCACCCTGTTGACCGGATCAAGACGTTCGCTATCCGCCAAACAATGAGCATACACTCCGTCGCGTCTGAACGCTGTTGACCGCCGCGAAAAGCGAAGCAATCCTATATCTCTCTCCGTAAACACCTATCGCCCCGCCTCCCGAGGCCATTCCCATCCCGCCACTTCATCATTGTCTGAATTCTCCCGCAAATACCTGGCTAGCCCCTTGAGCCACCGTCCCAGGAAAAGGTTCGGCCAGGACTGCTCCCCTACTGTGATTTTCCGTGCTTCTCGGAGAAATAGATGGTTGGATGATAAGTACGACACCATATTCGCAGACAGTTGCCGCAGACACCGTCCAAACAGAATCTGAGAGTGACCTTTCGACACAATCATCATAACTTCTGCATTGCACAACACTTTGCCAACCAAATGATCCTGGAGAGTGAGTAAACACCTGCAGTAAGTGGCATGACACATCCCAAGGAAAAATGGGATTAAAACGATGTATCACCACTCACGTGGCGAAACGGACGCCGGCATAGGCGGCAGCGAGCAACCGTTTTGTCGCGCTGTTGGCATAGACTGGGATACTCATATTATTCGGCGTGACTCATCCACCTTTTTAAAGCCGACAAAATGGCATTCCCATTAGAACGGAATTCGAATGGCGGATTTTCCGGATAGCGATTAAGTTAACCGGGTCTGGGTATTCGGCGACAGGAGAGGAGCGTCTCTCCTGACAGCCTCAACCCATCATGTCGTCGATGACATTTTTAAACCAGCTGTGGGCGTAACTCACTTCACGTTTGCGTTGTGCCTCCGATGCATCCATGGGCGAGAGCCCCCCTGCCCCTTTGATCGGCAGGATGGTATTGCTCTCACGGTTCAGGGTATAGACCGCTGCCACAGAGATGCCATGCTCTTCACCCAGTATGCTGTAGCAGGTATTGACGAAGGTAGGCTCACCAGGTGACTGGCCGTTGAACCGAGCCACGATGGCAGCCGCCGCCACCTTGGCCTGGGAGTTGGCGGCATAGGCCGACTTCGGCATCTTGGCGGCGCTGGAGGCGTCACCCAGGACATAGACATCGGGATGACGGGTGGATTCGAAGGTGAGCTTATCCACGGGGCACCAATCCCCTTCCACCAGATCGGAGGCAAAGGCGACCTTGCCGGCCTTTTGTGGCGGGATGATGTTGATTACATCGGCCTGAAACTCTTCGATCTCCGCCTGCAGAGTACGGGTGGAAGGATCAATGGCCTCGACGGTACCCCCACCGGCGGCACCCACCCACTCGATCATGCTGTTCTCAGTACCGAAACCGTAGAGCTTGCTCCAACCCTGCCGGAACAACCCCTGCTTGGAGAAACGGTCCTTGGGGTCTAGGATCAGGATCTTGGCCTTGGGCTTGTGGTGCTTACAATACATGGCGATCTGAGCAGCCCGTTCGTAGGGTCCTGGCGGGCACTTGTAGGGATTCGGCGGTGCCACGATAATCACCTTGCCCCCTTCGGGCATGGATTCAATCTGATTCCGCAGGGTCTGGGTCTGTGGACCGGCGAACCAGGCGTGGGGTATGGTTTCGGAAACCTCTGCGTTGTAACCCTCGATTGCATCCCATTTAAAATCGACCCCGGGGGACACCACACAGGCGTCGTAGGCAAACGTCTCTCCACTTTCGGTCGCCACCGATTTCTTGGCCGGATCGATGGCCGTCACCCGGTCGATCACTATATTGACCCCGTGTCGTTTCAGCCCTTCATAGTCGAAGGTGAGGGATTCCAGTGTCCGATCGCCGCTCAATACCTCGTTACTCATGAAGCAGGAGGTATAGGCCTTTTTGGTCTCGATCAGCGTGACCTCGACATTGGGATCGAGCTTGCGGAGGTACTTGGCGGCGGTGCAGCCGCCGACACCACCACCCACTATCACTACCTTGCGGGTTGCTGCCAGCAGCAATCCAGGAAATCCCAACGAACCACTGGCCAGGGTTATTCCGGCAGACCAACGGATAAAGTCTCTGCGGTTGAATTTACTCATTGTTCTTATCCTTCTGCGCTTATTGCTGGCTGCCGTAGTAGTGGATCAACGCCGGTACTGCATCGGTGCCTTCAGCCTCGATTACGGCATCGACCTTACGTTTCATCTTGCGCGGATAGGGACGTCGACCGTCGATATAATCAGCCATGCTGTACCTGAGGTAAGGCATCCACTGACCGGCAAGAGTACCGGAATCCCCTGCTGCGCCGCCTTTCTCGTGACACTTATTGCAATACTTGTTGTGCAGCTTTTCGCCGACCACAGCCAGTTGCGGATCGTATTTTTGGGACGATACCTGCAGCTTCTGCTTGGCAAAGAACCAGGCCATGCCCCTGAGCTGTTCATCGGTATAGGCCTTGGCGATGCGATTCATGATGGTCGAATTGCGCCTGTCCTCACGATAGCCCTTCATAACGTCGACGAAGACATCGGGATCCATCCCGGCGATTGACGGACTGGAGGGACCGACACTGGAACCGTCGGTACCGTGGCAACCCGCGCAGGTGAAGGCGAGCGCCTGGCCGGATGGACTCTCCGCTTGTGAAAAAGCGGGCAGGATCATCAGCAGCGCCAGGATTGCAATGTTGTTGTTGTATCTCATTGACTTATATCTCCGTTCAAGCCGGCGAGGTCATCAGACCGATCAGCACCAGCGTCAGCAAGGCCAGACCGGCCATGATCAGCACGGTAGTGATGAAGGAGGCCGCCAGGTCTGCACGACGCGAGGGACGACTGACCAGATGACTGTCAAGTTCACCGCTCTCAACCAGCCGCTCGTATTCGAGACGGTGGTCATGCTTGAACTCCTCGATGGGGATCGCACCGGTGAAGATAGTCGTACTCATCGGGAAGCGCTCGGGCCGGAAATGCACGTTAAAGAAGTGCACAGAGTTGAGGAAGATGGCCGCCAGCAGCGCCTCTTCGGCATGCACCAGGGTGGCGATATTGAACATCCAGCCCGGCAGGATGATGGCGGTCGCCTCCGGTGCGAACAGCATGATACCGGATGAACCGATTATCGCCGCACCCCAGAAGGGTGCCCAGTAGTCAAACTTCTGCCAATAGGTCCAGTGAGTGAACTCGGGACGCGGGCCTCGGCCGAGGAACCACTTGAACATGCCTTTCAGATCATCCCAATCCTTCCAGTTGGGCAGCATAGAAGTGCTACCGAACCACTTGAAGCTATCGCGCTTGCTCCAGATATTGCTGATAGCTATGGTCAGGTGGGCGAGGAATATACCCAGCCAGATGACGGCTGCGGTACGATGGATAATGCCCTCCATCTCCGGTCCGCCGAGTAACACCACCACGGCCTTGGCCCAACCGGTATGTGCAAACAACAGGGTGGTGCCGGTTAGGATCAGGGTCATGGTGGAGATGGCGAACAGGCCGTGGATCCAGCGCCAAACTGACGGGAAACGGCGGAAATAGACCACATCGGGTTTATTCAGATCCTCGATAAAACCCTTGCCCTGAATACGGTCCATCACCTCGCGATAGAGCCACATAAACACATGGACCCAGAAGAAGGCCATGACCGAGAAGATCAGCATCTGCATGAAGATCTTGAAGAACCAAAGGCCGGGGTAATTTTCCCTGTCGTCCGCATCACCGTGGGGCCAGAAGGTCAGGAAGTTTTCATTGGCATCTTCGTGGCAGACTCTGCAGTTTTCCAGACGATTGTTGGCATGAATCTCCGATGTCGGATCATCCTCGCCCTTGACCGAGTGACCACTGTGGCAGTCGTGGCACTTTGCAGTGTTGGTATAACCAAGGCGATGCACCTGGCCGTGATAGGAGTCGAAATAGGTGCGCTGGGCCTCTTTGTGGCAGTCACCGCAATTTTTGGTGATCGATAGCTTGGCCTTGTCGCTGTCGGGATCGTCGATGGTGTGGGTCGTGTGGCAATCGGAGCAGACGGCCGATTCGCTGTCATTCTCCTCCAGCACCGCCTTGCCGTGGACGGATTCCTTGTACTCGTTGAGCTCTTTCCGGTGGCACTCGCCGCACATCTCGGGATTCTTCAGGCGATGTTCGGCCCGTTGATGACTGCCAAGGGTGCCGATGTCGTGGGCTTCATGGCAGTCGTAACAGGTGGCATTGGTCTCAGATTGGTCGTGCCTGTTGGGGCGGGCGTGTATGGAATCGTAGTAGGAGTCGATTGTCTCCATCACCACGCCGAGGCGTTCGTATTTACCTTCCGGATCGTTCCTGTGCTTGTCCCAAGTCTCCCGGTGACACTCCACGCAGCCAACGACAACATCCGGGGCCTCGCGGTGCGGTACGCGGTCGATGGTGGCGTGACAGTTGGTGCAGGCCTGCTCGCCATGCACACTATCCTCCATCTTCTCCGGATCCGCGTAGATATCGACGATGGTGCCGTCATCCCGCGTATCGGTTTTCTCGTGCGCATCGCCATGGCACGTCAAGCAACGTTCGTTGGGGATGATGCGTTCCCCCGTAACGGGGTCGAAACCCGGGGGTGGCGTTTCCCCCAGAATGGTTAACTCACTCTCGGCACTCTGAACGGGAGTGAAGAAGCAGAGAGTGAAAAGAAAAAAGAAAAACCAGACCGACGATCTGGATGCGATGTATTTCATTATTATTTCCTCGCGGACTAAGTGCACAAACGCTACGAAGAGGCTTATACGTTAAATACATCAAACGGAGCCAAAACGGTACAACAGTGCCAAACGGACCGACTTTCCATTGCGGTTCGGAGTATCTCCTCCAGGGTTTATTCTGGTCAACATCGCTTCCATGACATTGACCGATGTCAAGGGGAGTAAGGCAGGTGAATACTGATCCTGATCAATAAAAATATAATTCCTGTTTCACACAAAATAAACTTAATGCCTGACCTGGCTTTCAATTATTTCATGATATGCTAACATTCGCCTCGAGATTGCAGACGTTTTCAATTTCAGATTGCCTGTTGGAGATCATCATGAATGTAGCACCCATCTTGATCATGGCATCAGCAGTATTCATTTTTGCTGTCGCTGCTTTAAGTGTCGCCACCGTCCTCGGAGTGGCCATAGGTCAAGCACGAGCTTTCTTCCAAAAGAGAGCCCAAGCCTGAAACTCGCTCAGTTTCCCGTTCGAAAGAAAGGGCGGACCACGGTTTTTCGCCGCATGAACCCTGGTCTGTGCTCTGTTTAGTTCGTCTTATTCGAATGGCCTCCTTCGTTAAGGAAGGTTCAGATCCTTTCTGAAGGTAATGCCCGAACGTCATACCGGCAGGCGTACTGATTGTGGACGGATTTCAGTCTGCCGCTATACCATTGTGCCTGTTTGAAAGAAGTGGAATTCACATTTCACCGGCTGTCTGATCGGATATGAATCACTATCGATACTGCAACCATGTTAAATCACTTCAGTCTGCCCCATGTAGATCACGCATCAGACCACATACCTCTCCTGATGTGACGCCATTTGGCTTAATAACTGCGACCTCCCAGAACAACAGGCACTCAAACATCGCTCCATCAAGTTGTCGATGATCTCATCTACCACATCCTAACTAAGCACTTATGCCTCATGGAGCATCCCACGAGTCTCAAGTTGTCCAAGAATGATACTCAGTGTGATTTCTCGAACCGCAGCGCATTGTTCTTTGAGGCTGATGAGTATCCCGTTGCTTGTAGCTGTCAGCATCTCATTGATATCCAGCATATTCCTCTCTTCTGGAGGACTCTCACCTTCCTGCTAAATGGACCGAGATAGAGAACAACATGATTCTTTATCTGTGGTTTTCTCTGTATCTGAAGGGTTTCTTCTAATGTTATCCTGCTAGGATCTCCAATCTGCATTTCTCAAATAAAGTGAGTCGACCGATGTCCAGGACCAAGCTATTTCTCATACTCACCGCGATGATGGGCTCTTTACCTGCAGCAGGCGATAGACTACCGAGCAAACCCGATCCCTTGCGTATGACCAGTTCTGTTTCCGTGGCCAGTCCTGAACTGCATCTTTCTGATGACACAACATTCACCTGGCTTGAGAACGGACGGGAGATCCACTCGGATGATCGCCTGAAGAATACAAATATCAAAGAGATGATTGATACCAGTATCGAAAGTACGCTGGTGTCGTTGGGCTTTGAATTTATAGCCCCGAAAGATGATGCCAGATACCAGATCGCCTATACCGCCGCGCTGGAAATAGACCTGACCGATCAGGATATCCTGTCGCGCTTTGGTCTTCTGCCCGGTTACCCTGCCATCCATTCCAACCAGTCGCGCTTCGAGCGGGGGTCGTTGATCATCTATCTGGTAGATCCCCAACGTACGGTTGTCTGGCGCTGTGCGACTCAGGCAGCTGTCGACTTCGATGCGGAAAAAGAGAGCCGTCAAAAACGGATAGCCAGGATCGTTAAAGACATGCTGGAGACACTCCCCCGATCCCGCTAGCCTTGGTATTACATCTTGCGGCGCTGATCATCCTGTCAATAGGAAATCTCTCTCACAATACCTTAGTGAATATGAGTCACCCCAAGCCTACAGCGAAAGCATGGACCAACTATTTAGCTGGCAGTTAACCAGTAAGATACTCTCGTTCGAATTGCGTCAATGGTACCGGCTTACTGAAATAATAACCCTGAAAAACGGTACACCCATACGCTAAAAGCGTATTACGAATTTCTTGTGACTCCACACCTTCTGCAACAACTTCAAGATGCAACTGTTTGGCAAGATTAAGAATAGTATTTACTAATGCTGCATCATTCGGATCAGTAAGTATATCCTGGACAAAAGAGCGATCAATCTTAATCTCACTGATGGGCAATTGTTTGAGATAGGCCAATGATGAATAGCCAGTACCAAAATCGTCAATAGAGAATCTAACCCCCAACTCTTTGAGCTGCTGCATCTTCTCTACTGTTTCGGTGACATTACCGATGAGCATGCTCTCTGTGACTTCCAGCGTCAATTTTTCTGGGGCACTACCAATTTCTTTTACAGCTCGCTTGATCGTATCAACAAAGTCTTTTTGGCGGAATTGTATAGCACTGACGTTTATGGATACACGCGGCGTGTGATCCCAAGTCTGTTCTTCTGCCCATTTTACCTGAGCACGTAACGACTCACGCAGTACAAACTCGCTGATTGGGTCTATCAGACCACTCTCTTCAGCCAGCGTGATAAATCTGTCTGGTAACACTACAGTATTGTCCTGCTTGTGCCAGCGCACCAAAGATTCTGCACCAACCAACTGATTTCGACTATTAATTTGCGGTTGAAAATAGACCATAAATTCTCTATTTTCGACTGCCTGATGTAACTGATCTAACAACCGCAACCGCGCTTCCACTTTCTGCTGCATTTTTTGCGAGAAAAATTTGATTGTATTGCGGCCAGCATCTTTTGCTTGGTACATCGCGGTATCTGCTTTACGCAAAACATCATCAGCGGATTCATTATTGGACGGAAAAATAGTAATACCTATGCTGGCACTAATTCGTATTTCATGCTTTTCAATACTGTAAGGTACTGCAATGGCTTGTAGTAAATTGTCAGCAATCAATCTTGCATCGTTAATTGCTGACTCTAGATTGCCAGTGATATCCGATAGCAGAATGACAAACTCATCTCCACCAAGGCGTGCCACGGTATCTTCACTACGCACCGATTCCTGCATACGAGTGGCCACCTGCTGTAGCAAGTTGTCACCGATAGTGTGGCCCAATGTATCATTAGTATATTTAAAGTGATCCAAATCAATGAAGATTACAGTCCCTAACTGTTTATGACGCAAGCAGCGCGAAATAGTCCGGGATAAGCGATCCACCAGGGTTCGACGATTTGGCAAACTAGTCAGGATGTCGTTAGTCGCCTGGAATTTTATTAGCTCTTCATCAGCATGCTGTTTAGTTACATCTTCAACCATCAGCATGAAACCGTTTAATACACGAGATTCATCTAAGATAGGCGAAATTCTTGCGTCAATATATTGAGTATTACTATCCACATCTCGCTTTATAGAAAAACGAAACTCTCCCTCCTTCTCGGCCAACTCTAATGCCTTGACCATACGATCATCAGCCACACTTCTATTCCCTCCATGAAAGAAATGAATATCTTTCCCTTGCAGCTCATCTGGTTTCATACCAAATATCTGTACAGCAGTTTGATTATAGTAAGTAATGTTAAGGTCATTATCAGTAGCTATGTAACCGATTTTGACCGATGCGCTGAGAACGCTATTAAGATAGGCTGTTTTTTCACGCAATCCCCACTCGGCATGGCGCCATTCAGTTATATCATGCCATACGCAAAAAAGTGCATTTCCACCTTCATAAGGTATCCGTGTTAGCGATACCTCTATAAGAAGCGGCATACCGTCTTTTTTGATGTGTTGCCATTCGAATCGATGGTACCCATCTGTGTGGGCCTGAGCCATCATTACATCAGCTTTATTTTTTGACAGCTCACCATCAGGCTGCCTCTCTGGCGACAACCTCGACGGATGCAATTTCTGCAGGTCATCTGCCTTGTCATATCCCAGGATTCTTACTGCAGCTTCATTTGCGAGGGCAAAACTGTCACCCTGGATAACAAGCATTGGATCGTCAGAAAGCTCAAATAACAAACGATATTTCTCTTCGCTTTCTTGAAGCATTAGTCCCTGACGCTGCAGTCGGGTCGATTGTAGTCTCAGTTCTCGATTCTTGCGTGAAGTAACCAGGCTGTACAAAATCAGCGTTGCAACCAAGGCGAGAGAAAGAAAAAAAAGAATTGACAGTATTGCGTTTCGGTTACCCTGGTAAAAGCTTACGCCAGGATGAAGGATCTTCGCAATATTTCGGATATCCGCGGGTATATCCAACTTAAGGGATTGCACCACTCTGTTATCAATAATATATTCGTTAGGACTATCGACAACAGGAGCAATCGAGTTGATGGATTGACCGTTTATATAAGAAAGCAACAGTGATGCCGCACTATACCCCTGAGCAGATCCGCTTGTGACATAGCCGCCCAATACACCATCAAACAGATAAGCGTCTTCCATACTAATTGCGACTTTAACACCGGCTGAAACTATCTGACCGATCGTCTGATCAAGATTGAGTATCTCGCCTTTACTATCCTTTACTGCACCCAAAGTAGTTAGTAGAACAATAGGATTATCGAAATGATTTAGACGACCCAAAAGGACATCCAGTCGACTATCAGACAGATAGGTAATCCTCATTTGTTCCCGTGTCGCCATCTCCTCTCTAATTTCTCGCTCGATGGCATGATAAGTATTGGAATCATCACCAATCACAACAATATGCTGCACATCGCCAAACATTTGTTGTAGTAAATCCAGGTTGGGCCCAATTTCCTTTTTTTCGAAAACACCTGTCACGCTGTTCTTATCCAATCTCGACTGGATAGAGTAGTCGTTAACTCCGGAGAAAAGTAATGGCGCGTTAGGAAATAGTCTGGAGAGTTTATCGAGGCCAAAACTTAAGCCGTTGTCATCGGTGACATATATGGCATCTGGCTCGAACTGATGATATTTTTGATTCAGGTAGGCGGCAAAACGATCTGCATAATTCTGCTCATACTGTATGCGTTTAGTATCCAGATACTCAGTTTTTATGGTGATTTGTAATGCTGCCTCCTGGTTAAGTTTGTCGACAAAGCCCTGATGTTGCCCCTTGGTCCAGGGATACTCCTGGCTGTAGGCGTGTACGATTAAAATCTTCAACGAGCCTGACGCAACAGCCTGTGAAGCGCACAACATCGACGAGACAGCCAGCAATACTATGAAGCATATATTATTAGTATTTAGAGAAAACACGGTAGATTAGGGGTGGCCGACTAACTGTCATTGTACCCGCTCAATTCTCTCACATTATTTAGGGACCCACTATTCTTACCGTTCCTGGCTTGGATATCCCTTGTAGCACCATTCCTGTGCAGATTGTTAATAGTATTGATATTGCTGACACAGGATATCAGGCAATCAGGATCCGTCTCTGCACCAAGAGACATTTACATCTAGCTGCCTCAAGCCTGCAGCTTGACTGGCGCGGGTTCTCTCTGCTGGACATGAGGGGGGATTTTACCGGTCTCCAACCAGTAGATCAGCGCACTCCATTGCATCATCTCTTTCTTCATCGCCGGGTCTTTCAGTTCAACAATAGAACAGCCCTCTTCCGCTGCATGAACATAACCTTGGGTATCTCTGAGATAAGCAACCAATGGAATCTCGACATGCTCCAGTATCTCTTTGAGATGCTTGAAAGAGCGTGTATTAAGACGCACGCGATTGGCCACGATGCCCATGGGAATATCCAGTCCCATCTGGCGACACAGGGTTGTCAACTCTTTGAGAAAGTCCAGCGTGACATGGCGGTCAATGGCAGAAGGCAGTAAAGGTACGATGACGGCGGATGCGGATCTCAACAGATCCATCATATCCAGACGCTTCATGGAGGCAGGTGTATCGATCACGATGCGTTGGGTTTCACCGGGCACGCGCATGGCGAAAGCACGGGTCACACCGGCTTGGGTGGGTTTACCCGCAAACACACCATGAATGTCTGAGAAACGTTCCGGACGAAGTTCCAACCAGCGTCTGCTGGAACCCTGGGGATCCTGATCTATCAATGCGGTATGCGTACCTGAGGAGGCGTAGTAGCCTGCCAGGTTCGTCGCAATTGTTGTCTTCCCACAGCCTCCCTTGCTGTTGAGGATTAAAAGTTTTTTCATCGCACGGAGCCCGCTCCGGTGGAGAAATTGAAGGCAATAATCCTCCTATTGATGAGAGATTTCAAGTTATCAAGCCATATTAACTATTTGTTTTCTATTTGATTTCATTCCTGCTATGACTGCATCCCGGCCCATCAGGCAACTCTGTTGAATCTTCCAGGCAGATTTGTTTTCACAACAATACTTTCATTACTTGCTGAAAATGCAGTCATGATCACTGATATCCCTCTTTAAAAAACCTAGCACTCTAAAGTTCATCAGAATTTTTTTATCGTTTAAATACAATGAGTTGATGATATTTATCCCAAAAATACCAATCAGGAATTAATCCCCCATACAAAGTGTGAACCAGTACCTGAAGGTTTTGCCCTGACCGCCGCCAGAGAAGATAACAGGAGGCGCTTTCAGGCAAGCAATCATGAAAAAAATCAGCACTCTCATACTGGTCATCCTCACAAGTCTCGTCCTATCCGCTTGTGGCGGTAGCTCCACCGGCAGCACCAGTGACAACCGTGACACAACGGTTCCATCAGAAAAGACACTCTCCTGGGCCGCACCCGCTACCCGTACTGATGGCAGCTATCTGCCGCTCACAGAGCTACAGGGTTACAGGATCTATTACGGCACCTCCTCGGACAATCTCAACATGCTGGTCGACTTGAACGATGACAGTATCACCGAGTTCTCCATCGATACTCTCCCATCCGGCAGCTACTACTTTGCCGTCACTGCCTATGATGCAGATGGTGTGGAGAGTGGATACTCCAATGTGGTCAACAAGGATGTGTAAGTAAGCATCCAGGCCCAGGGACGGCAAAGACGGCACCTGATGCCCAGGTGCTGATTAACAAGCCTCCATCATTGGGGGCTTTTTCTTGCCTCTCTTTCAGGGAGATCATCTTCCCATCTTTTCCACTCAATAGCCGCAGTAACCACAATAAATACACCGTAAATCGCACGAACACCGGCTTACAATCACCCATACTCTTTTAAGCGGAGCATGCTCTTTTCATGTTTCGCGACACGTTTTTGAGGAGGAGACAGATGGAGCAGTGGATAGAAGCCACGGTAGTGGAAAAACGGCACTGGAGCGATGGTCTCTACTCTCTGCGCTTCCAAGCGCCGGTGGAGCCGTTCAGTGCTGGCCAGTTCACCCGACTCGCCCTGGAGATTGATGGAGAACGTGTGGCGCGCCCCTACTCCTTCGTCAACCCACCTCATGACGCACTACTCGAAGTCTACTTCAACGAAGTCTTGGAAGGCCCATTGAGCCCCCGGCTCGCAGCCCTACAGCCGGGAGACAATCTCTGGGTCACCGCCAGGCCGAATGGTTTCTTCACACTCGATCAGCTACCGGACAGCGAGAATCTCTGGATGATAGCCACCGGTACCGCCCTCGGTGTCTACCTTTCTATCTTACGGACCGAAAAAGCCTGGCAGCGATTCCACCGTTTGGTACTGGTACATAATGTCCGTACCCGTGACCAACTTAGTTATAACGAGGAGATCGCCGCCCTGCAGGCAACCTACGGGGATCATTTCCACTATCTCCCCATTACCAGCCGCGAAGAATCAGACGGGGCACTGCACGGACGCATTCTCGCCACCCTAGAGGATGGCCGGCTGGAACGGCAGGCGGGGCTCAAGCTCACAGCCGACAACTCACACGTCATGCTATGCGGCAACATGGGTATGATCCGCGAAGTGTCTGAAGCGTTGGAATCCAGAGGTATGCGAAAACACCGCAAGAAGGAGCCGGGCCACTTCACCACGGAAAAGTATCACTGATGATAGTGCTGCTACTTTTCCAACAGCTGCAACAGCTGGTCTATCAAGTCAGGATGGTTGAACTCTCTGCCACCGACAGCCTGATAGGCCAGTTTTCCATTGGGACCCACAACAAAGGTTGTCGGTAACCCTCTGACACGCCACTGGGTCAAGACACTCGAATCGGTATCAAACAGGATGGGAAAGGTCGGCGAAGGCTCGACGGTGCCGAGGAAGGGAAACACAGTGTCCTCATCCTCTCCCACATTGACCGCAAGCACGGTCACGCCTTTATCACCGACCTGCTGATAGAGATGCTCTAATGAAGGCATCTCACGACGACAGGGAGGACACCAGGTTGCCCAGAAGTTGACCACGACTACCTGACCACGCAGCGACGCCAGATCGACGATCTCGTCATCCATGGAGGTTAGCCGTAGCGTGGGGGAATCAGCCGGCTCGGCGATAGGAGTCAAACCATGTGTAAGTGGTGGTAAATCAGCCAGAACAGGGAACACCAGCCAGGCTGTCAGCAGCAGCACCCATTGGCATCTTCTATTTTGCACAACGAACATTCTTCAGTATCCCCTCGAATGGCTCACCTGCCACATCCCAGCGGGCTATTAAATCAAACTCACTGTCTGGCGGCAGACCTGCGGATAGCATGCCCTGGTTCCAGTCTCCACCCGGCTGGTACTCTTGCTCAGGGGGAAACTGAGCCCAGCGGAAAGCGATACGTGCCGACTGGCTCAACCCATCGGCCTCAAACCGTTTGAGCCAGGTTGCCGCACCAATGGGTGGTTGCGATCCTGTTGTACTGACGACAGACCAGTCAGACAATCGAAAATGTACGGCACCCGGTGCGCTGTCGTTACGTAATATCGTCATGTAGACACAGGACTTGGCATAGGATTCCGTCGCCGTTGTTGGCAGCCCCCGGTTGACGTAGAAGGCCCGGGCCTGATCAGGCAGAATCTGGGTCAGTGAAAGCGTCACCCCATGCACCTGAATCTCCCAGGTCACACTACCCGTCTCGGGGTCGACTGTACGAGTCTGTGCAATGGCACTCTCTCCCCATAAGAGAAATAGTATGATGGGGATTAAACGCCGGGGTGTTTTATGCAACATGAAAGCTCAAAAATTATCTAGCCAGATCCTACCTCCAGTCTGACATCAGACAGATGAAACGCAACTGGGGTTAGCCGCTTCATCTCTCTCATTGCTACGCCCGTTGACACTTTGCAGCACCGTCTGACCAATCTCAGCGGCATTCTGAACGACACTGACACCCAACTCATCAAGCCGCCGCATCTTCGCTTGGGCTGTGTCCGATTCACCGGAGATGATCGCGCCTGCATGTCCCATGGTGCGTCCGGGGGGCGCCGTAGCACCGGCGATAAAGCCAATCAAAGGCTTATCCATATGCGCCTTGGCCCAGGTCGCCGCATCCACCTCCTGAGACCCACCAATCTCACCTATCATCAGCACAGCATCGGTTTCGGGGTCATCGGCAAACTGCTTCATCAGGGTGAGGAAATCACAGCCGTTGACCGGATCACCACCAATGCTGATGCTGGTGGAGATACCCAGCCCCAGCTCACTCATCTGCTCCACCGCCTCATAGTTGAGAGTGCCGGAGCGAGAGACCAGACCGATACGTCCCTTGGGATAGATATGCGCCGGCATAATGCCGACCTTGCACTCCTCCGGGGTAATGACACCGGCGGTATTGGGGCCGATGATGATGGCGTCATGGCCGATCAGATAGCGTTTCACCCGCACCATGTCCTGTACCGGTACCCCGTCGGTGATCACCACGATGACCTCGATGCCGGCCTCGATGGCTTCCATGATGGCATCGGCACTGAAAGGTGGTGGCACAAAGACCACGCTGACATCCGCGCCCGTCTCAGCCACAGCATCTTTCACCGTGTCGAAGACCGGCCGGTCGATATGGGTCTCCCCGCCTTTACCCGGCGTCACGCCCCCCACCACATTGGTACCCATACGGATCGCTTCCTGGGCATGGAATGTGGCGTGCTGGCCGGTGAAGCCCTGAAAAATAACCCGTGAATCCTTATTGACCAGAATACTCATACGACCTCCCCGTTAACTGCCCTCACTGCTTTCTCGGCGGCATCGCTGAGCCGGTCCGCATGGATATAGTCGAGCCCGGACTCACTGAGGATCTTCCTGCCCGCCTCCAGGTTGGTACCCGCCAGTCTGACCACGATCGGCACCTCGATGGTCTGATCCGCCATCGCCTTGACGATGCCTTCCGCGATCCAGTCGCAGCGGTTGATACCTGCATAAATATTGAGCAGCAGAACTTTTACGTTAGGATCTTCCAGCACGATGCGAAAGGCATTGGCGATCTTCTCTGGTGAGGCGCCACCACCCACATCGAGGAAGTTGGCCGGGCGCCCACCGTAGAGGCTGATGGCGTCCATGGTGGCCATCGCCAGACCGGCACCGTTGACGATGCAGCCGACACCGCCATCTAGGGCGATGTAGTTTAGGTCGTGGCCTGAAGCCTCAACCTCCTTGGGATCCTCTTCATCAAAATCCCGCAAGTCTGCAATCTCCGGTTGACGGAAAAGCGCATTGCCGTCGAAAGACATCTTTCCGTCGAGGGCCAAAAACTGACCGTCCTGAGTGGTTACCAGGGGATTGATCTCCACCATCAAAGCGTCCTTGTCACGAAAACAGCGATAGAGCTGCTTCATGACGCGACCCGCCTTGATGATCTGCTTGCCGTTGAGACCGATGGCGGCTGCCACCTTACGGCATTGAAAATCCTGCAAGCCCACTGCCGGATCGACCACCTCGTTGATCACTTGATCCGGTGTGGCCGCCGCGACCTCTTCGATGTCCATCCCGCCGGAAGCCGAAGCGATCAGCGTGATGCGTTGAGAGGCACGATCGATGACGAGGCCAAGATAGTACTCCTTATCGATCTGTTGCATCTGCTCCACCAGCACCCGGTTCACCATGCGGCCCGTTTCACCGGTCTGCTTGGTCACCAGACGTGAACCGATGAGTTTCTCAGCATGCTGCTGCACCTCATCCAGGCTCCTGGCCAGTTGCACACCACCGGCCTTACCCCGGCCACCGGCATGGATCTGCGCCTTCACCACCCAGCCGTCGCCACCCACCTGCTCGGCAACGGAAACCGCCTTATTGGCTGAATGGGCCATGCGCCCCTCAGGCACCGGCATACCGTAGCTGCGGAACAGCTCCTTGGTCTGATACTCATGGATATTCATGCCACCACGGCCTCCTTGCCGGACAAGCGCTCAATCTGCGCCATCTTCTCAATCACCACCTGAGCCTGGCGGATGGAGGCGGCATCGATCATGCGGCCGTCGAGGCTGACCGCCCCACGCCCTTCTGCCGCCGCTTCCTCCATGGAAGAGACAATGCGGCAGGCTCTCTCATACTCTGCTTCTCCGGGAGTAAAGACCTGGTTCGCCAGCTCAATCTGTGAAGGGTGGATCGCCCACTTACCCTCACCACCCAGGGCAGCGAAGGCACGGGCCACCGCCAGATAGCCATCCGGATCGCTAAAGTCGCCATAGGGTCCGTCGATGGGCCGTAGGCCATAGGCGCGGCAAGCCACGATCATACGCGACATGGCGAAGTGCCACTGGTTGCCCAAATAGGTCTGCCGATGTCCCTTGGCATCCGCATCATCAAGCACCAGATAATCCGGGTTGATGCCGCCCATGCTGGTGGTTCGCGCCTGAGTCGAGGCGGCATAGTCGGCCACACCGAAAACCAGGGCCTCCAAGCGCTCGGGACAGGTCTGGGCGATGGCCTCCACATTGGCCATACCCATGGCGGTCTCGATGAGGGCGTGCAGGTTGATCTGCTTGAAACCCTTGGCTGCCTCGATCTGCTCCAGCAGCAATGCCACAAACTGCAGATCGGATGGCTGATTAACCTTGGGCACCAGAATAGTGTCGAGCTTGTCCCCAGCCGCTTCCACCACCTCGATGATATCGCGGTAGCAGAAATGGGTGTCGAGCCCGTTGATTCGAATAGAGACCGAGCAGTGTGACCAATCGTAATGGTTCAGCGCATGGATGATGTTCTTTCTGGCTTCCTCCTTGTCGGACACCGCCACAGCGTCCTCCAGATCGAGAAAGACCAGGTCAGCACCCGCTTCGGGCGCCTTCTCAAGCATGCGCGGATTACTGCCCGGTACGGCCAGTTCGCTTCTGTGAAGACGATTTCTGAAGGCCATAGTCGGAGTCCTCCGTCATTGTTATCTAGTTATGTTTTGTTTTCTGCCCTTGTGAGGAATAAATCCACAAAGAGAGGAAGTATTTACCACAGGCAACCCGTGATTGACAGAAAGGAGACCTTATCCCCCCATGCAAATCGAGCAGTATATCCGCACGGCATGCAGTAGGAATTAAGTTAATAGAGAGTCATAACATATTATTTTTTCAGGATATTTTTTACGTGGCGCTTATTCAGCAACTTTACGCCATACCAGGATACGATTATTGACAGGCATCTCAATATCTTCACTGAAGGCCATTCCATTCAGCTCAGCCAGCACTTGCAAGGCATCAAAATCACGAATACCGCTTAATGGGTCTCTGGCCTGCAACCATGCATCGAAACTTCGATTACTCTCACTGCTGTAGTGTCCGCCATAGTTAAATGGACCGTATAGAGCAAAACAACCGCCTGAAGAAAGTACCTGCCCGGCACCCTCGAAACATCTCTCGACTTCAGGCCAACTCATGATATGCGCCGTATTGGCAGTGAAGATGCCTTCATAGGTTTCATCGGGCCACTGTCCTCTGACATCGAGTGCCAACGGATAACGAAGATTGGGGAGGTTTGCCTCATCCAGCCAGGCCCGAATGCCGGAATGATTATCCGTAACATCACTGGTCTGCCACGTCAGATAGGGCATAGCACCAGCAAAGTGAACCGCATGCTGCCCGGTACCACTACCGATCTCAAGCACCGAACGGGTGTTAGCAAACAACTGCCGCAGTACCTTCAGAATGGGCGCCTTGTTCTCTTCGCAAGATTCAGCGAAGGGCTTGGGCGTTGTCATCTCACCCATCAACCCAGTCTTGGGGTTTCAGATAGTGTTCATAGAGCCTGGCTTCTTCGCTGCCAGGTTCCGGTTGCCAATTGTATTGCCAGCGAACCATCGGCGGCAGCGACATGAGAATCGATTCCGTCCGGCCTCCCGACTGCAAACCGAAAAGTGTGCCGCGGTCGTATACCAGATTGAACTCCACGTAGCGCCCGCGCCGGTAGAGTTGGAAGTTACGCTCCCGCTCGCCATAGGCTGTCTCCCGGCGTTTTTTAACGATCGGGAGATAAGCAGGCACGTAATGGTCACCGACACTTTGCATGAAATCGAATGACTTTTCGAAACCCCACTCATTCAGATCATCGAAAAACAGCCCACCAATACCGCGGGGCTCCTGCCGGTGTTTGAGATAGAAATATTCGTCACACCATGCCTTGTATTTCCCATAGACATCATCGCCGAAAGGGACACAGGCTGCTTTGGCGGTCTTGTGCCAATGGCGGCAATCTTCGTCGAATCCATAATAGGGGGTGAGATCAAAACCACCGCCAAACCACCAGACAGGGGCTTCGCCCTCTTTCTCTGCAATAAAGAAACGTACGTTGGCATGGGAAGTCGGTACATATGGATTGCGCGGGTGTATCACCAGGGAAAGCCCCATGGCCTCAAATGCCCTACCTGCCAGCTCCGGTCGGTGAGCAGTCGCTGAGCCGGGCAGTTGGCTACCGGTCACATGAGAGAAGTTAACCCCGGCTTGTTCGAACACCTCACCATTCTGCAACACGGCGCTGACGCCACCACCGCCGAGATGATCTCCAGGTTCCCGTAGCCAGCTGTCCTGTAAAAATTTCTCTCGACCATCTTCCTCTTCCAGTGCACAGCAGATCGTATGCTGCAGTGTCTGCAGGTATTCTTTGACCTGCATCTTGTTTGGCTCGATCATGATTGATGACTCTCGTAAAGTACTGACTTGTCGGCTTATGCTTAGCGACTTAGGACCTGATATCTCTATAGGCTAGCACAGTGAGAACTAACTCAGCTCAGGCTAACCGAGCCGCTTGAGGAAGACTCGCATCTCTTTTGCCGCTTGTACGTCCCCCTTCGACTCGGCCACATCGATACCCTTCACGTAGGCAGCCTTGGCCTCATCACTGCGTTCCAGATGCGCCAGTGCCTTGCCATAGAGTTTCCAGCTGACGGAATGGCTTTCGTCAAACTTCAAAGCCTGCTCAAGATGTTCAATTGCCGACTCAAAATCGGCAGCTTTAAGGCAGAGAGATCCAAGGGTATAGCGCAGCAAGGCATTGTCTTGCCCTTGCTCCAACATCTTCTCCAACGCAACACGATCCATGATGCCTCACCTAAACGTTTTGACCACAGACCTGGTTGCCAGGTACAGCCAGGTCGATCAACTCGGGTTTATCCAACACCAGACTTTCCATGATCCGGATATACTCCTGCCGGCTTTTGCCGCCACCCAGACGAGGATTGAATTGCCTCTCCTCTCCAATCGTACTGCAGGTATACCCATTGTAGTCATGTGCGGGATAGACCCGTGTCTGATCGGGCAAACAGAAGAGCCGGCCAGTGATGGAGTCGTAGGAACGTGCAGCATCTCCTGACTGAAAATCGGTACGGCCACTGCCATGGATCAGGAGAATATCACCGGTGAAAACCATGTTGTCACCCAGCAAGCAGATGTCCGTGTCGGTGTGCCCTGGCGTATAGAGAACCTCCAGATGCTGAGAACCGAGTTGAATCCGATCACCATCGACCAGCTCAAGATCTGCACACTCACTGCCTGCCTGCAGGTGAACACCGATCTCGCAGCCAAGGTACTCACGCAAGCGTCCACTGCCAGTAATATGGTCCGCATGTATGTGTGTCTCCAGGGCATAGCGTAATTGAAGACCGAGTTGCTGGATTAACCTGACATCCCGATCGACCTGTTCTATTACTGCATCGACTATTGCCGCTTCACGGCTTGCCTCATCCCAAACAAGATAAGTATAAGTGCTTGATTGATTATCGAAAAGTTGTCGAACCTGCATACTGCCTCCAGATTAGTACCGGCTGCCTAATTGTATTTCATAGTATATTACTTGGTTTTTATTTGGGAGCCCGCCGGTTCTTATTCAACCCGTCAATGAACAGGGGTTTCATAGAGGTGCATAGGTTAACCTGGCAGTGGCAACGCTGGGCTTCGTGCCTCAGCCCAGCCTACACAAATACAACTGTGGCTTGACCGGCCATTGCAGATATTTTTGCAATCACTTCATGTGAAATACTCAACGAGAGCGTAGGTTGGTGCAGAGCAAAGCGAAGCCCAACAATCAAAGGTCCAGCTAGGTTTATTGAATAGATTGATAGTTAAAACAACGGTGTGGAGCGCATGCACATGACTCTGGAACGGGCAAGAGAGATCCTCCAACAGCAGATTAGCTTCGGTAGTGGGTACAATCGAAATGCCGTACGGCTATTGCTGGGAGAGATCCAGCGGGAGTACGGCCTGCAGGCCGGTGATCAGCTCATTCGTGAATTTGACTTGGAGACAGCATTTGGCCTCAAGCCGGGAACCGACTTCACCCGGGTCGGTCGCTGATCGCCAATAAAATACTTTTTATGAGAAGGCAGGAGTTGAAGGCTAAGTCACCCGTTCCGCCACCAGCATCGCCACATCGCGCATCCCAACTGCCAGATCACCTAGCCGATTCTCCTCTCGGTAGAAGCGGAGCTTGAGGTCTGAAAAAAGCGCGAGCAGCTCATTGTCGCCCAGCCGGTACTCCGGGTTAGTGGGACCTTCATCAGAAACGGCGATCTGGGTGAAGGTCTGATAGAAAATCAATCCGCCTGGCTTCAGCGCAGCGATCAGATGGGGAATCAGTTGCCGATCGATATAGTAACTGATGACAATCACATCAAAGCTATTCGGCAGCGGCGGTTCTTTTTCCACATCCCTCATCGTTGCATTGAGGTTTGAATGCCCTTGCGCTTCATTGAATTTCTGCAGACGTTCGATGGCCACCGATGACAGGTCCCATGCAGTGACATGCATACCTCGCGCAGCCATGGCCAGCGCATTACCACCAAGCCCACAGGCCAGATCGAGTGCCTGCCCCCTGTGTGGTAGCAGATGCAGATTCTGCGTAAGCACCTCTGCCGCTTTTGGTCGCTTTTCAGCATCCCCATGCCTGGTATCCCACTTGGATTTCAGCGATTCATTCGGCATAACTGACACCTTTAGAGTTGGTCTAGCCCACGTACGAGGTCGGCCTGAATATCCTCTATAGACTCCAGTCCCACAGCTATCCGCACCATGCCGTTACCGATATCGGCTTCGACACGCTGCTCCGGTGTCAATCGGCCATGGGTCGTCGTCGCCGGGTGAGTGATAGTGGTCTTGGTGTCACCCAGGTTGGCGGTAATGGAAAGCATGCGCGTCGCATCGATCAACGACCAGGCAGCAGGCTGCCCCCCTTTCACGACGAATGAAACAATGCCACCAGGTGCTTTCTGCTGCTGTTGCGCCAGTGCGTACTGAGGATGAGACGCCAGACCGGGAAAGTAGACCTGTTCGATCTGTGGCAAATCTTCCAGCCAGACCGCCAATTGCTGTGCATTGCGGGAGTGGGCCTGCATACGCAATTCGAGGGTCTCCAATCCCTTGAGAAAGACCCATGCATTAAAAGGACTCATGGTGGGTCCGGCTGTACGCAAGACACCGTAGATCTCCTCACCAACCAGCTCCCGGCTACCCACCACAGCACCACCAACACACCGACCCTGCCCATCAAGATACTTGGTCGCCGAATGCACAACGATATCAGCACCCAGATCAAGCGGCCGCTGCAATGCCGGCGTACAGAAGCAGTTATCCACCACCAGCCAGCAGCCATTGGCGTGGGCCAGTTCGCTCAACCAGCGAATATCGGCTACCTCCGTCAGAGGATTGGACGGCGTTTCGACAAACAAAAGCTTGGTCTTTGGACTGATGGCCTGCTCCCAGGCAGTCGCGTCATCGAGCGGCACAAAACTGGTCTCAATCCCAAACCGGGTCAGGTATTTATTAAAAAGCAGGGTGGTACTGCCGAACACGCTGCGAGAAGAAACAATATGATCGCCTGTCTGTAACAGCCCCATACAGGTCGCGAGGATCGCAGCCATGCCGGAGGCAGTAGCGACACAACTCTCTCCACCTTCCAACGCAGCCAGGCGCTGTTCAAAATTTCTTACTGTGGGATTCGTGAATCTTGAATAGATATTTCCCGGTTCGTCGCCACTGAAGCGGGCCGCTGCCTCAGCTGCGCTGCTGAAAACGAAACTTGATGTGGGAAAGATGGGTTCACCATGCTCACCTTCCGGGGTTCTGTGGTGGCCAGTACGAATCGCCTGGGTGGAAAATCCCCAACCTCTCTCATTATTATTATCCATCTTGAAACCTCGAAGTATTTAATCCGGCACTTTTAATAGTACACACTATGCGTAAGTCTATGCCCGGATCAGAGCTGTTGCGAGAAGTAGCTATGCAGAAATGCATCAAAACTGACTTTGTCCGAAGCTTCAATGTCTCGCTGCCGACGCCAGGAATCCGTTGCCTCATGCGCCAGTAGATGCTGATCTTCCATTGAGTGCTCATGCTGCATGAAATATTGATAGTGTTCCTGCGACTTGCGCTGAGCAAAATGATAAAAGCCCTCCCCCCGCTCGTGCATCTCTGCCAACATGATGGCCGATGGTGTCAGATCCGCATCCTGTAAACGACTCCGCTGCAACTGAAGACTTGTCTGATAGGGTGTCTCATCCATGCCCTCGTCCAGTACCTCGCAGATCGGTTGCATGGCATCACAGATTTCCAGTCCCCACTGAGTGAGTGGAATCTCAGCACCATTTCGCTTCAGCTTCAGCGCAGGATCTCTCCCTTGATGGGCTGCCGCCAACTCGTTCCAGTCGATCGCCTTCTGTTCCGCCACATTGATCGCAGGACTCTCCTGCAAGAGACTCAGGAGCATCAGCGCCTCAAGGAAATAGATCTGCTCCTCAGCAATACCCAGGGGATGGAAAGGATTGACATCCAGTGAGCGCAACTCCACATAACGAACACCACGCCGTTGCAGTGCATGAATCGGTTTTTCCATGGATTCAGGTACCTGTTTAGGTCGGACGGTACTGTAGTACTCATTCTCGATCTGCAGAATATTGGCATTCAATTGCTTGTATTCCCCGTCCACTTTGACGCCGATAGCCTGATAGATGGGACAGGGTGTCTCAATCGCACAGGAGAGTGTCTCCACATAGGCTGACAGACAGTCGTAGCAGGCCTTGATGCCTGTCCCCGCCTCCTTACTGTTCTGATAACCGATATCCCCCATGCGAAGAGAGGTGGCATAGGGAGAATAGTAGCTTGTGTCATCGAAGGATTGCAGACTGGTCGGTCTTCCTCCAAGAAAAGATTTACACACAGCCGGCGAGGCGCCGAACAGATAGGGTATCAACCAACCGAATCGCTGCAGGTTGCGCAGCATGCCGAAATAGTTTTCTGAAATAAATGTTTGAGCGGACCGCGTATCCTCTTCCAGAGTCTGGTAGCCATGCCAGAACGGCTGAGGTAGTGAATAGTTGAAATGCACACCGGCGATGACCTGCATGACCCGCCCATATCGGTGGCCCAATCCTCGCCGATAGACAGTTTTCATCAAACCCGCATTGGAGTTACCGTATTCGGCAATGGGAATATTGGCATCCCCTTCTACCACACAGGGCATACTGCTGGACCAGAGAATCTCTTCACCCAGGTGTTGATAGAGAAAGTGGTGGGCCTCGAACAGAAAGCGCAGGGGTTCGGCCCGCTCACCGGAGGGTGGCGTGATAATTTCGGTCAGCGCTTCGGAATAGTCGGTGGTGATATAGCGATGGGTCAGCGGGGAGCCCAGTGCCACCGGATGTGGCTTTTGTGAGATGCAGCCCCTGGGGGAGACGCGCAGTCCCTCCTTTTCCAGGCCAATCAGACCACCCCTGAGCAATCCCACCTTGCCTGACTGCTGCAGGCGCAGCAACCGCTTTTCAGATGTTTTGTACAAACCCACGCGTCCTGTTCAAAGAGCGCAGATTATAGCTTGCCGTTACGGATCAAACACGGATAAATTGAGCAGCCATCAGGGTCGGACTTGGCCAGGCTCACCGCATGACAGCCATAGGCGCCTGCAGGCGGATGGAATCAACAAGAATACGCGCTGCTTCATTGAGTTCTATCCGACGGGTGGCCTTACTCTCCTCGCCGTCATCATCGTTACTGTTTTCGTCATCCTGCTGCGGCTTGATCGCTTCAAGCCCCTGTGAGGTTCTGAATCGATTTTTATGCAACAGCCGCTCTTCTTCACGTTGATCCCACTCAGCACGGCGCTTGGATTCCAGCAGGCTGACCTCGGTACGAAGATCGAGGTCTTTGAAACGTTTCTCACGATCAACCAGCATCTCAAAGCCAGGATCATGCGAGATACGGCTCAAATGAGACTCCATCAGGTGGGGAACCGTGCCTTTTGCCTGCACTTGAAATTTTGCGGGTTGGATTTGTGCCCATGGCAATGCATTGTCCAGCGAACGCTCCCCATATTCATCGGAGAATTTGGCGGTTGGAAAAAGTATGTCAGGTACCACGCCACGATGCTGTGTACTGCCGCCGTTGATTCTGAAGAACTGTGCCATGGTCAGGCGTAACCGGCCAAGATCCTGTTTTCTGCCGGGAACAAAACGACCCAGGTCGACCAGTGTCTGCACCGTGCCTTTGCCAAATGTGGGTTCACCGATGACGATACCGCGTTTGTAGTCCTGTATAGCGCCCGCAAAGATCTCCGAGGCAGATGCGCTGTCCCGGTCCACCAGTACCGCCATGGGACCGCTGTAGGCAATCTCGGTATCAGGATCCCGCTCGACCTCAACCTTGCCGAAGGCGTCCTTGATCTGCACCACAGGCCCGGTCTTGATAAACAAACCCGTCAGTTCCGTGGCTTCCGAGAGCGATCCGCCACCATTCTCCCTGAGATCGATAACAATACCGTCGACGCCCTGTTTATTGAGATCGGCCAATAGATTACGCACATCCCTTGTGGTGCTACGGAAATCCTCTTCCCCGCGCGACTCTGCGGCGAAATCACGGTAGAAGGTCGGTACTTCAACGACGCCCACACGATACTTCTCCATACCATCGAGTCCGTCGATGATATAGCTCTTCGCTGCCTGCTCTTCGAGTTTGATCTTGTTTCTGACCAGTGTAATGGCCTCGGGATCTGCCTCGCTCTGACTGCCCTTGGGCACGATATGGAGTCTGACCACCGAACCTTTCGGACCGCGGATCTGTTCCACCACATCCTGTAACCGCCAACCGATGATATCGATAATTTCGCCTTCCAGTCCCTGGCCGACACCGATGATACGATCCCCGGCATGCAGCAGCTTGCTTAGCTCCGCAGGTCCGCCGACCACCGTCTTCTGTACAACGGTATAGCCGTCCTCGTCCTTCAACACCGCGCCAATGCCTTCCAGGGAAAGACTCATGCTGATATCGAAATTTTCAGAGGTACTTGGCGACATGTAGCTGGTATGAGGTTCCAGACTCAACGTATAGGCATTGATGAATGTTTGGAAAATGTCATTGGAATCAAACTGCAGTACACGATTCTCAAGCCGGGTATAGCGTGCTCGCAAGGTTTTTCGAATCTCTTCATCCGCCTTGTCGGTCAATTTCAGATTGAGGAAATCATTTTTTACCCGTTTGCGCCACAGATCGTTCAGTTCCGCACGGGTTTGCGGCCAAAGCTCATCTTCGCGTTCAAACTGGTAAGCCTCATCAATGGTGAAATCGAAATCTTTTTCCAACAACTCCTGTGCATAAGAGATCGCTTCACCCACACGCTGACGGTAGATTCGAAAAATCTCGAAGGCGGGTTCGATTCTGGCATTTTTCAGATAGTCATCCAGTTTTCCCTCAAAAACGGAGAATCGGCGAATATCGTTAGCAAGAAAAAATGAGCGGTTGGGATCCAATGCATCGAAATAACGATCCAGGATCATCTCCGACATATCATCGTCCAGTAACACATCCTTGTAATGGTACTTATCAATAACCTTGACGATGACGTGGGCTGTCTGCTGCTGCTCCTGCGTGGGATGCAGCTCGGAAACGGGCACCAGTTGTTTCTGTGCCCAGGCCTGCGATGCGGCAAGCAACAGGAGAAAACAGAAGGCAATAGATCGGGTATGTCTCATTCATCCACCTAAATATGCTGCTGAATAGGTATTTACGCAGCTATCAAACTGATTGGAATACGATTTTGACTGGAATACCAGCCTGGTGGTTCCATCCGACGCGAAAAGTGTGTACTTGCGCAATAATTTAGCACTCATCGGTCAGAACTTCTCATGCAACCCCTGGACCAAATCCAGATAGTCCGGGGTTTCAGGATCCAAAATCCCATGCCGAATAAAAAAATCGATCAGTACCAGATTACAGTTTAGCTTGAATTCATCCGTATCCCGCACCAACCGCAAGACCTCCTCCACCGGCAGCAGCATGAATTCCGCCACTTCACCATCGGTATTCCGAGGCTGAAAATCATCAGGCAGTTCCAAGTCATAACAATAGAGTGTATCCGGTTTGAGCCCTACCCGAGTCTCTTTACAGTATGTCAGCGCCCCCACCGACTCGGCTTTGGCGGCAATATTCACCGGCACAGATGCCTCCTCCATACACTCCTTGTTGAGATTTTCTGCCAATGAGAGATCGTATGGCAGACCTCCTGCCACCATATTGTCCAGCTTACCGGGGTAGACGCGTCTATCCGCAGAGCGGCGGGCAATCCAAAGCATCAACCCATCTGGCCTACGCACAAAACCATTCAGATGCTGACCATAGGCGCGCAGACCGAAGTAGGAAGCCGCAGTGCGGTCGATAGTGGCAATCGCTGTCTCCCGACCACTCGATGTCACGGGATAGCGCTCACCGTGGGCATGGGAGATGACCCCCTGCCCGACCAATTTATGTGTGACTTCAGCCAACACCTGGGTACGGACTTCGAACGTATCCAGTGCCGAATTGAGATGCACCGCCTTCGACTCGACCTGAAAATAGGCCGGCCACTGACGCAGCGCCTCCACAACTGATGCTTTGAGATAGCCGTACCTTTGTTCAGCTTGATAAAACCCGCAGAAATTCTGTGGATTCCATTGATTCAGGGTTTCTATATGTCGCAGCAGCCCCGTGTTGCTCATCCCGCATCCTCCAGAATCGAACAGACCACCTTGCGGTCTGCCCGTGGACCATCGAATTCACAAAAGAAGATATTCTGCCAACGGGACAGGCCCATGACACCATCAATCAGTGGAATGGTCTCGGATGGTCCCACCAAACCCGCCTTCAGATGGGCATCACCATTGCCATCCTGCGCATCATGCAGCCACTCGCCCTGGGGAATCACTTTGCGCAGTAGATTCACCACATCAGTCTGCACACTCTCATCCCAATTCTCTTGAATCATAATGGCCGCAGTGGCGCCTTGTGCATAAACACTCACAATGCCACTACGTGTACCGCTTTTTCTGACAACTGATTCCACCTGTTGAGTAATATCCACCAGTGTCTCCCGCTTATGGGTTTCAAGATGAATCGTCTGTTGCATAACCCGTATCTCCCTGGGGTTTTTGATAAACTTCAATGTGAGTTTACACCTGCTCTGCTGCAATGCGGCCTCCCACAAAACAGGAGGCACTATGTACGAAATTAACGGCGAAATCGATCTTCCCTTCGAGCAGGCGATGGAGAAGGTGAAAACCACCTTAATGGAAGCGCACCTCGGCATCGTCAGTGAAGTTGATGTACAGGCTATTTTCAAAAACAAGATGGACAAGGATATCCCCGCCTATCGTATCTTCGGCGCCTGCAATCCCAAGCTGGCTGACCGGGTGCTGAGTAGCGAACCCAATGCCGGCACCCTCCTCCCCTGCAACTTCATTCTTCGCGAAACCGATGAAGGTAAAACCATAGTCAGCTTTATGGATCCGGTGACCGTGTTGGGACTTTGTCTGACAGAGGAACCGAAGCGTGTGGCGGCAGAGGCCAAGGAGAAGCTGCTGCGGGTGATAGAGAAACTCAGCTTCTAGGGAAGCTCTGGACAAGTCAGATTATGATTCCCCTCTTCCTAAGGGATAGAGGATAAAAAGCTTTATTGTCCGATTAGTATCTGGGATTTCCTAGCGCTGCTAACCCCCTCAATCACTTGTCGGATCGCCTTACGGTTCGTCCAGGAAGTGGCCAGACGGATTGCCTGTCTATATGGCAGCCATCGGTAATCGGTATGTTCGTTGGCTTGCAGGCGAGGCACACGCCGATAGGCCAGAGGCAGTGCGAACCAGTGCTCGGTATTGCTATGCGCTGATGGCGCATAGCGATCACGCCAGGCAGGCAGGATCGGAAAGCGGACACTGACAGAAAGATCGATCAACCGGCTACCGGCCATAATGCCGGTCTCCTCGTAGAGTTCCCGGCTCGCGGCCAGCCTCGGGGATTCACCCCATGCCAGGCTGCCGGTTACCGATTGCCAGAAATCGCTGGGGCGGGTACGACGCAGTAGCAGCACTTCTCCGCGGGTGGTGTAGACCACCACCAGCACAGATTCCGGCCGTTTAAACTGACTACGCAGAGGTCTCCTCACTGGCCGGCTTGCGCACCCGGATAGAGAGCTCCCGCAACTGCTCTGCAGCGACTTCTGAGGGGGCAGAGGTGAGCGGGCAAGCCGCAGTCTGTGTCTTGGGGAAGGCCATCACATCACGTATCGAGGCAGAACCGGTCAACAACATCACCAGACGATCCAGGCCGAAGGCAAGACCACCATGGGGCGGGCAGCCGAATTTGAGCGCGGAGAGCAGAAAGCCGAACTTCTCCTCAGCCTCTTCCTCACCGATCTCCAGCAGCTTGAAGATCTTCTGCTGTACTTCCTGTTGATGGATACGGATGGAGCCACCACCCAGCTCGACACCGTTCATGACCATGTCATAGGCGCGAGAATCGCATGCGCCCGGATCTGAATCGAGCAGATCGACCTGATCCAGCTTTGGCGAGGTGAAAGGGTGATGCAATGGCGTCCAGCGGTTGTGCTGATCGTCCCATTCAAACATGGGGAAATCGACCACCCAGACCGGTTTCCATTCACCGTCCATCAGATCAAGATCCTGCCCAAGGCGTACCCGAAGCGCACCCAGGGACTCGTTTACCACACTCGCCTTATCGGCACCGAAAAAGATCAGGTCGCCGTCATCAGCCTCGGTACGATCCAGGATTGCGCTCACCACCTCATCAGGCAGGAATTTGAGAATCGGAGACTGCAGACCTTCGACACCTTTGGCCTTCTCGTTGACCTTGATATAGGCCAGACCCTTGGCACCATAAATACCTACATACTTGGTGTATTCATCGATCTGCTTGCGGCTGAGTGTGTTGCCACCCGGTACCCGCAGTGCCGCCACGCGGCCTTTTGGATCTTTAGCCGGCCCGGAGAAGACCTTGAACTCCACCGATGCCATCAGGTCCTGCAGATCGACCAGCTCCAGGGGTATGCGCAGATCGGGGCGATCAGAACCATAACGGTCCATCGCCTCCGCATAGGTCATGCGGGGAAAGGGGTCAGGCAGGTCCACATCGAGAATGGCTTTGAAGAGCTGGCGGATCATCTCCTCATTGAGCTGCATGATCTCATCTTCATTCAGAAACGCAGTCTCGATATCGAGCTGGGTGAATTCCGGCTGCCGGTCGGCCCGCAGATCCTCGTCGCGGAAACAGCGCACGATCTGATAGTAGCGGTCCATACCTGCCATCATGAGCAGTTGTTTAAACAGCTGAGGTGATTGGGGTAAGGCAAAAAACTGGCCGGGATGCGTGCGGCTAGGCACCAGATAGTCTCTTGCACCTTCCGGTGTCGCCTTGGTCAGCATGGGAGTTTCGATATCGAGGAAGCCACTGTCGTCGAGAAAACGGCGCAGGATCTGGGTCACCTTGGCACGAATGCGGATCTTCTCCAGCATCTCGGGACGTCGTAAATCCACATAGCGGTAGCGCAGGCGGATCTCTTCAGAAACATTTTCATGCTCATCGAGCTGAAATGGCGGCGTATCTGCCTTGTTTAGGACCTCTAGCTCAAGTCCAAGGATTTCGATCTCTCCTGTAGGCAGGTCTTTATTGACCGTACCTTCAGGCCTTGGGCGAACACGACCCTTGATACGCAGGACGAACTCGTTGCGCACCTGCTCGGCCAGACCGAAGACCTCCGGCAGGTCAGGATCATAGACCACCTGCACCAGTCCCTCGCGGTCCCGCAAATCGATAAAAATCACACCGCCATGGTCGCGGCGGCGATGGACCCAGCCGCAGAGTTCCACTTCCTGACCGATATGGGCACTGTTGATCTGTCCGCAATAATGGCTGCGCATGGGTGTTTCCTGTGAAAAGTCTTGTAAGCGTCGCTAAGAGCGGGACGCTAAAAAGCGGGAATGTTACGGCCTGGGCTCTGCCTCTGCAAGTCCGCCAACGCTGGCGATGGCCTCTTTTTCCATAGGATTCACCGCCCCCATGGAGAGCAGCAGCTTCAAGCCATCGTCCACGCTGAGGTCAATCTCACGCACATCATCTTTCGGCACCAGCACGAAGTAGCCGCCGGTCGGATTGGGTGTGGTGGGTACATAGACGCTGATGACCTCTTGCCCGGTGGCCTGCTGAACCGGACCCTGCTCGTCAGAAGTGAGAAATGCGAGCGTCCACATCCCACGCCGGGGAAATTCCACAAGCACCACTTTGCGAAAGGATTTGCCATTATCGGAGAACATGGTCTCCACCATCTGCTTAACTGCGGAGTAAACCGAGCGAACCAATGGAATCCGGGAGAGCAGGTGTTCCCACAGGCTGACCAGCTTACGCCCAAACAGATTGGCGGCAACCAGGCCGGTGAGTAACAGAATCAGCAGGGAGAGAACCACCCCGAGTCCGGGGAGGTGGAATCCCAACAGGTTGTCCGGATGATAGGTTTCCGGCAGCAACAGCAGGCTCTGATCCATCCAGTTGACCAGCAGCCTGATGACGAAAAAGGTTGCCACCAGCGGTAACCAGACCAACAGTCCGGCCACCAGGTAGCGGCGCAGAAAATTCATATTAATATCTAAGGGTTACGATGAGTGGCAGCCACAACCACTACTGCAGCTGGATGACTTGCTGTCGGAATTGCTGCGCTTGTCCTCTGATTTCTTTTTACCGCCCTTGAAATCTGTCTCGTACCAACCGCTACCCTTGAGGCGAAAACCTGCTGCGGTAAGTGCCTTCTTTAGAGACGCCTGCTTGCATTCGGGACATTCCGTAAGCAGCGGGTCACTCATCTTCTGTAGTGCTTCTAGTTCATGGCCGCAGGATTCACAGCGGTATTCGTAGATCGGCATGTCGATTCCTCAATGATCAAATTCAGCTTGGTACTGCGCCAAAGCGCACCACTAAAAGCCGGGAATCCTAACATACTGACAGCCGATAAGGGCTATTTCCCGGTTTGTGACACCCCATTTGAATCGTCATTTTGACAGACGAAGATCACAAACGACAAAGTGCAGGACAATTCCAGTTGAAAATGACAGCACATTTCATGTGTCGATTTAACACTATTCGGGTCCCTTATGGTGGACGAATACCGTCAGGTAAATTTACAGGCGTTACTGGGAGGAATTTGAATTGGTTTGGGGGAAATCAGGATCATTCAAAACAATGGCCTGTTTTTGATCCATGCATCAGATACTAAAACTGCAGGGCAACCGTTTGGTGGGTTGTCACAACAACTCAAAAACCACACCGCACAATCAAAACGGCTGGTGTCTTAAATGATACCGACACCAGCCATGACTTTTCAGGCAGCAGCTTTCACGTACATACCTGTAATGTTGTTCATATGCTCCATGATTTTATCTGTGGTCGCAAAAACGGTAACAGGCAATCCACCCTTCTCAACATCCATGAAGAAGGGACGAATAACCCGCCAGAGCAGGGTAACCCGGGAAAGATTGGCAGTGATCTGAGGGGTATTGATCTTTTCGACCTTAAGGAGCGCCAATGCGGTCTCAAACTCTCTAACTGCTTTTTTGATTTGATTGATAGAGTCCTGGTCCTTGAATCCTGACTGATAGGCTATGTAGTATTTCGCAATGCGTTGAGAGAGCATACGCTGTCTGCCGGAAATATTGATAATCTTCGGCTTTGAAACATTGGCGAGCGCCTCAATCTTGACCACGATGTCATGACTGGCTTCCAAAATAGTCTCACTCATGTCGAGTACTTGGGCTGCACTCTCTTTGCTGTAAGGACGACCTGCAAGATCGATATACTCCTCAATGACAATATCCACAAAAGCCAGCATTTTCTGCACATTCTGATTGCTGATTTCAGCCTTTAATTCAGAATGATTCTTTTTAAATTCAGCGATGCTCATTTGCAACTGTTGCTTGGCTTTGTCACGCCTCACACCATTACCAAGAAAGAAGTAAGCCTTGGCGATTCTCTGAGAGAGCATGCGTTGCTTGCCGGCTTTATTGACGGCCTTGGACAGATTTACTTCAGCCGAATAAGCAGAAAATGAAAACGCCAGCATGAAGGTAAGGCAAAAGGTTAGTAGATATCTTGAGATGTTCATAATTTCTTTCCTGCAATACATCCTGGAAGAGTGACTTATCTCATAAAGCTCAATCGCATCTTTCCGAATCGGATTAGGATGCAGTCAGCGGGCACAAAAAAGAGCGCGGAGACATGCTTGGCACTCACAATACAGTGAAAGGGCTGTATGACTCCTCTCACCTGCTTTCAATAAACTCATATTGAAAATTCGTATGAAATATGTATCGACGACTACTCCAGAAGATTTAGTCGGTTAGTTCTTAGATTTGATGCTGCAATTCAAATAAATGGCTATATCAGAAGATAATTCCTAATATGACCTTCACAGAGTGACTTGTGGCTGATCACTCTTGATTAAAACCTCGCAACCTATGGTTCCCCTTCACCGAACTGAAATTAATTATTAGAGTTCCCTCCAGGACACACTAGCTTCATTAATTCAGCCAATAGTAAATAGAGGATCAGGTGCTGACGTGTTTATTGTTAAAAAAAGTGGATATTGCATTTGTAGGACTGTTGATCATTTATGACCAACCCATTACTCGTGAACGCTGACTGAAGCTGTGAGTGATGTCAGAAGCGGGAAAAATACAGTTGGGTCCAAATTCAGCTAAAGGGTTTAACTGAATTTACATTCCGTAGTTTCTGGGTGAGTGTTGACTGAGTGGAAAAATGAGCAAATTCTGTGGGACTCAGTAAGGCCTGCTAACACTACACTAAGTCAGCTCCTGCTGTTCTCTGCGCTGTCGCAACATCTCACCCTGACGTCGCATGATGTGGCGTATCAGGGCATCCTGATCACTATTGCGAATGAGAGAAAAATTGATACGGACATGATGTGGATAGCCTACATCCCCATCTTGAGAGGCATCCACCCCGACTACCTCGCCATAAGCCAGCACGCCGGTATAAGAAGGTAACAACAAAAGCTTGATTTCGACCAAATTGCCGATTTCCAGGGGTTCAACGATATCCATCGCCAATCCACCGGCACTCAGGTTGACAGAACGGGATGGCTGGCCCAGCAGCTCACTCTCTTCCGCCAGGAAACTCTGCCCCAGCAGATTAATTTTCTCATCCAGGGCCTTGAGGTAATCGGCCACATCCGGGTCCCGCTGCTCGATGCGATGCAGGGGGGCCGAGAGGTGTTGGCTGATTGCCTGCATGCGCGTCATGACGCTAAATCTATCATCCTGCAACCGGTCATCAATGCTGGCAGGCAGATCCGCTGCCTGGATGACGCTGTAACTCACCTGGATGGCATCATCGATTCGAAAGAACTCTCTGCGTTCGTCGGTCATTTTGTCCAGCTCTCCTCTCGTCATCATTCTTTACGTGGTATTGCTGCTCAGATCTTCAGCTTTCGCTGGCCTGGATCACCTCACCATTATCGACATCATCACCACGCTGGATGATCAGCTCAACCCGGCGGTTCTGCGCCCGATTCTCCCGGGAATCATTGGGCATCAACGGTTGTGAATCGGCAAAGCCCTGGATCAGGAAGCGATTCTCGTCGAGGGCTGCATTACTCAACATCGCATGCACCACAGTTACCGCTCTCGCAGAAGAGAGCTCCCAGTTGGAGCGGAACCGCTTGGTAGAAATCGGTATATTGTCAGTATGACCCGCGACGATGATCTTGCCAGGTGTACCAGCAATGACATCGGTAATCTTTGAGATTACCTCGAAAAAATCCGGGTTCAGGTTGGCGCGGCCAGATGGGAACGAGCCCTTCTCCTGAATACGGATAATGATCTTGGTATCCTCTCTTTCCACATCAAGCAAACCTTCTTCAATCTCCTGATCAAGCTGCTCTTTCAGCTCTTCCGCCTGTGCTTCCACCTCTTTTTCCAGCTCAGCCTGCATCGCTGCCTTGGCGGCATCAATATCTAATGACTCTTGGGATTGCTGCTCTAAATCGAGATGCTCCTTCTCGATCTCAGTGGTCTGCTGGCGAATCTCCTTGATCGGCGTCGGCTCTGGCTTGCCGGAGCTGAACTCCTGCATAATCACGCTGGTGCCCTTGACGATTTCGTTGGTCGGAATCTCCCGCTGTACACCAAAAGCGTCCTTCATCGACTCTGCCATCTTCTTGAATCGCACAGCATCCATCTCAGCAAATGATAGCAACAGTACGAAGAAGCACATCAGAAGTGACATCAGATCTGCAAAGGTTGCCAGCCAGGGCGGTAACCCTGCATCACATTTGGGGCATTCATCTGCCATTGTGTCAGGCTTCCTGAGTCGGGCGCTTACCGGTCGGCAGATAAGTACTCAACAACTGCTCAAGCACCCGCGGGTTCATACCTTCCTGTATCCCGGATATGGTCTCGATGATCAGAGACTTGTTCGTCTTTTCCATACTACTGGCACGCGCCAGCTTTTCAGACATCGGTTGGGCAAAGGCATTGGCGATGACCGCACCGTAGAGCGTGGTCAACAGGGCCACGGCCATGGCGGGGCCTATGCTCGCCGGATCTGACATATTCGCCAGCATCTGTACCAGACCTACCAGGGTACCGATCATACCCATTGCGGGAGCCATGGTTGCCATGTTCTTGAACATGGTCTGCCCGACTTCATGACGTTGAATGGTCAGGTCAATATCTTTTGTCAGTAATTTGTTTACCAGGGCGGGATCATGTCCATCGACACACAGACTGATACCCTGCTGGAGGAATGGGTTACCGATCTCCTGTCCCTCCAGGGCCAGCAGGCCATTTTTACGTGCGATGTCCGCCAGCTCAACCGCTTCCTCGATCAGTTTTTTCGGGTCGTCAGTTTTGTAGAAGAAGGCTTTCATGCCGATACTGAAGGAGCCAAGAAAATCCCCCAGGGAGACCTGCATCAGGGTCACCATAAAGGTGCCGCCCACAACAATGAGAATCGAGGGGACATTGACGAACAGCATGACATCGCCACCCGAAGCAATGGCGCCGATGATGATGCCGAACCCACCCAGCAAACCGACCAGTGTAGCAATATCCACCTGTGTAAACTCCGACTCCCCGATAGTTAACGCTCTATCGAAGAAGCTGGCTGTTCTGGCTCATTTTTCTTATCAATAAGGCAGATCGGATGAGGCCGCTTCTTCGATCCCACTCTGATTTATTTAGCGGACATCCGTGGTGAAACTTTAATTCCTTTTACGTCATAAAAGTGACGAAAAGTTTACATTTCCCAAGCACGAGACAATGATGAACCTAATCGAGTATTCTTTGGCCCATGTCTGGTAAAAAAACTGTACTCATCACCGGTTGCTCCAGTGGCATCGGGTACTGTGTCGCAAAGGGGCTGAAAGCCCGTGGTTATCATGTCATTGCTACAGCAAGAAAGGCACATGATGTCCAGCATCTGCAACAGCAGGGGTTTGATGCGCTCCCCCTGGACCTGGATGACAGTCAATCCATCACCCTTGCGGTTGAGCAGACTCTGGCTCTCTCGGGGGGTAAGCTCTATGCACTCTTCAACAACGGTGCCTATGGGCAACCAGGCGCAGTGGAGGATCTATCTCGTGAGACCCTCCGTCACCAGTTCGAGACCAATCTATTCGGCTTGCACGAATTGACCTGCCTGCTCATACCTCACATGCGTCGACATGGGGAAGGCCGCATCATTCAAAATAGCTCCATTCTGGGATTCATGACTTTACCCTACCGTGGCGCCTATGTAGCCAGTAAATTTGCCCTGGAGGGATTGAGTGATACTTTACGGCTGGAACTGGCGGACAGTGGCATCCATGTCTCCCTGATCGAACCCGGTCCCATTGAGAGTCGCTTTCGCATCAATGCCTTAGCGCATTGGCGTAAAAACATCGATCAGGCGCACTCCTTTCATAAAGATCACTACCAATCCATGCTTGCGCGATTGGAGAAAGAGGGACCGGCTGCCCCCTTCACCCTGCCACCTGAGGCGGTTTTAAAGAAGGTGATTCATGCTCTGGAGAGCCCCCATCCCAAACCCCGCTATCACGTCACCTTTCCCACTCATCTATTCGCTTTTCTACGTCGACTGCTTAGCAGCCGAGTCATGGACAAGGCTTTGCTTTCTGTTTCTGGCAAGGGTCAGAGATGAGGGTCCGCCACAATATTAACCTGGCACCTTAATAGTATGAATCGAAGGCACCATCTGTCACTCGATCTCCTTGCGACTCACCTTTATCAGTCAGACAATCGACCTGAAAACCGGATGAATCCATAAAAAGCAAGTATTTGTAGGTTTTTCCCGCTCAGATAAGGCCCCATAATCACTGATCCCGGTTCGTTCACAGAGGCTCCTCCCGGTTGAAGCCGGATAGCAAATTATGACATCATCCCGCTCCCTGCCCCGCAAGATTGATCGGTATCACCATGAGCAATGAAATTCCCATACCTGTGGAAATCAACCTGCATCAGAAGTCACGCCTTCTGGCCCTGCGCTTCTCGGATGGAGCCAGCTTCGAATTACCCTGTGAATATCTCCGTGTCTTCTCCACTGCTGCCGAGGTCAAATCCGGCAAAACACTGGTGACCGGCAAGGAGTTGGTCAATATCGAACGGATTGAACCTCAGGGTCAGTACGCCATCCGGTTAATCTTCGATGATGGGCACGACACCGGCATCTATGCCTGGGAAACCCTCTATCAACTCGGACAAGATCAGGAAAAGAACTGGCAGATCTATCTCGAGAAGCTGGAAGCCCTGGGGTACCAGCGTAATGAGACAGTGGATCAAGAGCGCAACATCAAGCTCTTCTATTTCGCCTGGCTGGCCAACAAAGCAGGCAAGGAGAGTGAGGAGATCAACCTGCCAAAATCGGTTATCACTATCTCCGATCTGTTGAAGCTGCTACGTACACGGCGCCCTCAGCTGGCACCCATATTTGATGAGTCGCTGCTGCGACCGACGATCAACAAGCAATTTGCGGAGTATTTCACCAAGCTTGAACAGGGAGATGAAGTCGCTCTGGTGCCCACCCAACCCACACCACCTGCGACACCGGATCTCTGAGCAGCACGCTGAAATCCACAAACGGCAGTAAGACGATTGATCAGTTGAGATTAAAATTAAGAGACTGCGGTTGGCCGTTTCTGACAATATCGACCTGAACCGAGCTGGCATCCTTGAGCATTTGAATCAACTTCATGGCCTCCTTGTCATTGGTCAACGTCACACCATTGACTCCCGTCACAAGATCCGAGGGGCGGATGCCAAGCTTGTTGTATAGTTCACGATTTTTCTGTGGCAGTACTCGATAACCTTTCAGGCCATCTCTTGACCTGACAGGTACAAATCTCACATGTTCGAAGATCTTGAGTGGTTCCTTCTGAAAAACCTCACGATATTCACTCAGAGAGGCCGCATTCACAGCACCGGCTCTACTCGAACGGGTCGATGCTGCAGGTCTGGCAGATGCCACATTGGCACTTCTGTTGGATACTTTCGGAAAGCGCAGGACCTCCGACTGACCATTGCGCAACAGTACCACGCGATCATCGAAAACGCCCTGAAGCTTCACCCCACTCATCACATTGGCACCCACCTTGTAATATTTCTGTTTGGCGCCGGATGTGCCAATGATGGCCGCACCCTGCTCCGGATTCTCCTCAACGAACACACCATGCAGGGTCAAATTTAAGCGTGTTTCAGGCGCTTTTTGCTCAATCTGTTTGACCGGTTTTACCATGCCAGCCTCGCCGAAGAGATGAAGATTCGCAGTCTGCTCCAGCTGCACCTCATCGTCCTTGCGACTACCGCTTGGCAACGGTTTGCGTACTATCTGCTGCTTGCTAGACAGCTCGCTATCAGGCACCGGAATCAGTCGCCAGGTCAGCTCAGCCAACTTCGCTCCGATGATCACAACCAGCAAAAGCGTCACAACCATAGGAAGGGTGTTGGAGATAAAAGACTCCAGCCACTTTGGCGGATTTTTATCCAAAAGACCGTTGAGGACTGATTGAGCTTGTGTTGCTATGTTCATGTTCAGATGAGTTAATCTAGCTATTCGGGATAGCGCATGACTTTTGGCGTCAATTTGAAATCACGTTTGATTTTTTTCGCCATCCGTTCAGCGGTCTTGAAATCCACTTCAGGGCCGACACGTACACGATAGTGTTTTTTACCCGCTACCGCGACCTTTTCCAGTTGTGCCGGCAGGTCGGCTTTTTTTAAATCAGCAACCAGTTTTTCCGCATTTTTCTGAACCGTCAGACTCGCAACTTGAATCATCCAGGCCGTTGGTGACTTTCTTTGCTCTTTTTGAGCTACCGGTTTCTTAACCGGCTCTGGTGCTGCAGGTTTCGGTGGGACTTCCGGCACCCGTTCAACAGGTTTCACAATCGGTGGTTTAGCAGGCAGGATCTCCGGCATAGGCTTGACCAGTGCAGGTGGCTTGGCAGGGATCGTGTGATCTGACACCAATTTGCTGTCAATGGGTTCATCGATCAGCATGGGCACGAAGATCACCACCAGCGCCACCAATACGGCAGCACCGATCAACCGCTGTTTTAATCTCTCCTCCAAGGCCATAGATCAGATCCACTTATACGTATTTGACAGGTCAATGGACAGTCCACCAAACCCACTTCGTCCAAGTATATCAGCTGGGTAGTGGATATCGGCTACTCAATACTCAAATATTGCATTGCTTCACCAACCACGAGAAATGAGCCGAATATTAGAATCAAACCCTGGCCTTTTGCCTCTGATCGGGCAGCGTCAAAAGCTTCTGTGAAAGTCTGGTAACCGTGTATTGGGGCGGTAATGCCTGCATCCCGCATTGTCCCCGCCAGCGCGTTGGATAAGCGTCCACGATTCCCGGGCAGATCCATCAAATGCCACGCTTCGATACTGTCGCCCATAATCGAGGCGACAGCCGCGGCATCCTTGTCATGTAACAGACCAAAAACAGCCCTTATTGGGCTCTGCTCAGGGTGCCTGGCAAGATATGACCGCAGGCTTCTCACCGCCTGAGGATTGTGCGCCACATCCAGTAATACATTTGGCCTGCCGGTTATCAGCTGCAGACGACCTGGGAGCCTGGCCTGCTCAAGGCCCGCAACCAAATCCTCATCTCTGCATTCAAGCTGCTGTTGCAAACATCGACAAGCCATCACAACGGCAGCGGCATTCTGAAGCTGCCATAGGCCTGGCAGCGCCGGCACGGGCAGATTGAGTAGAGTTCCGTCTGGCCCTGACCATTGCCAACCCGCGGCAGTTTGATGAAAGTTATAATCTCGTCCGAGCGTTAATGCACGTGCCCCTACCTGTTGCACGGCGGTAAAGACCGAGTTGGGCATTTCGGGATCTGCCAATACTACCGGTCTGTCCGGTCGCATGATGCCCGCCTTTTCCATACCGATCTCCTCCCGGGTTTCACCCAGCCAATCGGTATGGTCAAGATCAATAGAGGAGATCAGCGCAAGATCGGCATCAATGATATTAACAGCATCCAGTCTGCCACCAAGCCCCACCTCCAGAATCACCAGATCCGGATGTTCCTCAGCAAAAACATAGAGTGCCGCCAGGGTACCGAACTCAAAATAGGTCAGGGTTGTATCGCCACGCGCCTTGTCGATAGCATCAAAAATTTCGCACAGACGCCTGTCCTCGACAGGTTTACCGTCCAGCTTGATGCGCTCTTTATAGTGGATTAGATGCGGTGAGGTGTAGACTCCGACTCGATACCCCGCTTGACGGTAGATGCTGTCCAGCATCGCCACACAGGAGCCTTTGCCGTTGGTTCCAGCCACAGTAATTACCAGGCTTGCGAGTCCATCTGGTTTGAGACGTTGCCAGACATCGGCAACCCGCTCAAGTCCCAGCTCGATCTCCTGTGGATGTAGTGTCGACTGCCAGTCTAACCACTGATCCAGCGTGTCGAATCGCATAGAGCAGTTAGGCTCAGGGACGCGCTTTGTCCATCATGATGCTAAGCAGGTCGGCAACCCGGTCACGCATATCCCTGCGATCAATGATCATGTCGATAGCACCATGTTCCAACAGAAATTCACTGCGCTGGAATCCCTCGGGCAGTTTCTCCCGCACCGTCTGCTCGATAACCCTGGGGCCGGCGAAGCCGATCAGTGCATTGGGTTCGCCGATATTGATGTCGCCCAACATTGCCAAGCTGGCTGAAACGCCACCCATGGTGGGATCGGTCATTATGGAAATGAAGGGTAAACCCCTCTTTTGCAAGCGTTCCAATGCGGCACTGGTCTTGGCCATTTGCATCAGCGAGAAGAGTGACTCCTGCATACGCGCGCCGCCACTGGCAGAGTAACAGACCAGTGGTATATGCCGCTCCAGGGCCATGTTGACGGCTCGCACAAAGCGCTCACCCACGACCGAACCCATGGAGCCCCCCATGAAACTGAACTCAAAAGCGGCGACTACCACATCCAGGCCTTTCACCTGACCACGCACAGCAACCAATGCATCCTTTTCACCGGAAACCTTCTGTGCCTGACTGATACGCTCCTTATACTTTTTGCTGTCCTTGAATTTCAGTGGATCGACCGACTCGAGACTGGCACCAATCTCCTCCTGCGGTTCCGGGTCGAGGAAGGTTTCGATCCGGCGACGTGCGCTGATCCGATTGTGATGATTACATTTGGGGCAGACATCGAGATTGCGCTCCATCTCAGCCCGATAGAGAATTGCGTTACACCCGGGACATTTGGTCCAAAGCCCCTCAGGCACCGCTCGTTTATGGCCGGCATCCGTACGAATGCGGCTTGGCATTAATTTTTCGAACCAACTCATGGTTGTTTCCGGCCCTTCATCTTTATGGTTTGTTTATACCTCATCCATGGCTTTTCGCATGGATGCAATGACCTCTTCCAGTGCGCGGCCAATTTTTTCCGGCTCTTCAGCCAGCGCCTCCACTCGGGAGACCAGCGCGCTACCCACAACTACCGCATCTGCCAGACGAGAGACAGCAGCAGCCGTCTGGGCGTCCTTGATACCAAAACCAACACCTACCGGCAGGTTAGTAACGGCCCTGATATCCCGCAGTTTACTCTCCACTGTTTGGAGATCGAGATGGCTGGCGCCTGTCACACCCTTCACTGAGACATAGTAGACGAAGCCGCCTGCTGCGTCACAGATGGTTTTTATCCGCTCCGGTGTGCTGGTCGGTGCAATCAGGTAGATCTGATCAAGTCCTCTACCCTTCATTGCCTCTAATAATTCTGCACCCTCTTCCGGGGGAAGATCCACCACCAATATACCATCCACCCCCGCTTCAGCCGCCTGCGCAGCAAAGGTCTCGTAACCCATAATCTCGATGGGATTGAGATAGCCCATCAGCACCACAGGAGTCTCGTTGTCCAACTCTCGGAAACGGCTCACCATCTGCATGACATCTCGCAGACTGACGTGGTGCTCCAGGGCCCGTTCACTGGCACGCTGGATCACCGGCCCATCTGCCATAGGGTCTGAAAAGGGCACACCCAACTCGATGATATCGGCCCCGGCAGAGACCAGGTCCTGCATCAGGTCCACGGTAATATCCGGTACCGGATCACCGGCGGTGATGAAGGGGATCAGTGCCTTTTTGCCCGTCGCCTTGAGCTGACTGAATCTTGCTTCGAGACGGCTCATATTTCGATACCCTCCCTGGCAGCCACGGTATGCATGTCCTTGTCCCCTCTGCCGGAGAGGTTGATCAGAATAGATTGATCACGCTTCATCTCAGGAGCCAGTTTCTTTGCGTAAGCAAGCGCATGACTTGATTCGAGAGCGGGAATGATCCCTTCGATACGTGTCAGATCGTGGAAAGCGGCCAGTGCCTCATCATCAGTCACAGCGACATAATTTGCCCGACCGCTATCTTTCAACCAGGCATGTTCAGGTCCAACACCTGGGTAATCCAGACCCGCCGAAATTGAGTGGGTCTCTATAATCTGCCCATCAGAATCTTCCATCAGATAGGTGCGGTTGCCATGCAGCACCCCTGGCTTACCCGCACACAGGGGTGCGGCATGAAGACCTGTATCCACCCCATTTCCGGCTGCCTCGACACCGTAGATCTTCACATCCTGGTCATCGAGAAAAGGATAGAAGAGTCCAATTGCATTGGAGCCGCCACCGACACAGGCCACCAGTGCATCAGGCAACCTGCCTGTCTGGTGCTGCATCTGCTCACGTGCCTCCCGGCCGATCACAGTCTGGAAATCTCTCACCATTGCCGGATAGGGGTGCGGGCCGGCAACTGTGCCGATGATATAAAAAGTATTGTCTACATTGGTCACCCAGTCTCGCATCGCCTCGTTGAGTGCATCCTTCAAGGTCTTGGAGCCTGAAGAGACGGCTCTCACTTCAGCACCCAGCAGACGCATTCGATAAACGTTTGCCTCCTGGCGGGCGATATCCACAGCACCCATGTAGACCACACACTCCAGACCCAGGCGGGCAGCTACGGTGGCAGTCGCCACGCCGTGTTGACCGGCGCCGGTTTCAGCAATGATACGGGTCTTGCCCATCCTCCTGGCAAGCAAAGCCTGGCCAATGGTGTTATTCACCTTGTGGGCGCCGGTATGGTTCAGATCCTCCCGCTTCAGATAGATCTGAGCCCCGCCTAACTGCTCACTCCAGCGCCGGGCATGGTAGATCGGTGAGGGTCTCCCCACATAGTTGGCCAAATCCTCGTCCAGCTCACGGAGAAAGTCTTCGTCTTGCATATAGCGCTCGTAGGCCTCTCGCAGTTCCTGCAAAGGTTCCATGAGGGTCTCAGAGACGAACAGTCCCCCATAGGGGCCAAAATGCCCCCGTGCATCCGGCAGGGTACCGATAATCTTTTCAGCTGTTGTCGACACGCTTCACTCCTGCAATGAAAGCTGCAATTTTTTTTGCATCTTTGATACCTTTGGCCGCTTCAACACCACCACTCACATCTACCGCATAGGGATGTATCTGATCGATCGCCTGCTCCACATTGTGTGAATTCAGCCCGCCCGCAAGGGTGATTTTTGATGCGATATCATGCGGGATTCTACACCAGTCAAAGGACTGGCCTGTTCCACCCGGCATACCTTTCTGATAGGTATCCAGCAATAGTCCTGTGGCCTCTGAGTATGTCTGTCCCATTTGTTGCAGGTCGACGGACTCACGCATGCGAATTGCCTTGATCCAGGGTCGGTGATATCCCGTGCATTCAGTCGGCAGTTCGTCTCCGTGAAACTGCAACAGATCCAGTGGTACCTCTTGTATCACCTGCCCGATGCGCTCTCTGGACTCATTCACAAAAAGCCCAACCACCGTCACAAAGGGTGGCAAGTGCTTCACAATGGCTTTCGCCTGCTCGATGGTGACTGCTCTGGGACTGGGCGGATAGAAGACCAGGCCGATGGCGTCGGCACCCAGACGCACAGCCTCCAAAGCGTCCTCCACCCGGGTGATGCCACAGATTTTAATACGGGTTCTCATAAGCTTCGGAAAGATACAGCATGGCGTTAATTGACGCCATGTTTAGCCGGGATTTCTCGTGGGTAATCAGCCATAAAGTCCAAACTCAGCCGGGTACTCCACTCGGGTCAGACAGAGCCCCTGCGGCTGCGCCGTCACACCGCCAAGGGTGCGATCTTGAAGACCCAGCACCTCCTCTGCCCAGGATACTGGTTGCTCTCCTTTACCAATGGCAATCAGAACCCCAGCGATATTTCTGACCATATGATGCAGAAAGGCATTGGCATGCACCGCTATCGTGACCATCTCTCCCTCACGTTTCACATCGAGACTATGAATGGTTCTGACCGGGTGTTTCGCCTGACAAGCCAAGGCCCGGTATGAGGAAAAGTCGTGGGTACCCACTAAATACTGGGCTGCAAGGTGCATACGTGAGGCATCCAGGGGATGGTGTATCCAGACGGCACGGTCTCTCCAGAGTGCCGAGCGATATACCCGGTTGATGATTCGGTAACGGTAATGACGGCCAATTGCCGAGAAGCGGGCATGGAAGTCTTCCGGCATCTCCCTGGCCCAGGAGATGCTGATGTCGTTAGGGAGATTGCTGTTGGTCCCAAGTATCCAGGAGCGCACTGAGCGAGCTGCCTCAGTATCAAAGTGGACCACCTGACCAGTGGCATGCACACCGGTATCCGTACGGCCGGCACACTGAACTGTGACCGGGTGATCAGCCACCTTGGAGAGTGCAATCTCCAGTGATTCCTGGACACTTCGCACGTCACCCTGGAACTGCCAACCATGGAAGGCACTGCCATCGTACTCAACACCCAGAGCAATCTTCATCGTCTATTTACCTGCCGGTAATGATTAACCCGGCAAACAAAAATATCGCATTCAGCCGGTGCGTACCTGTCTACAGCAAAGCGCCAAAATGCCACTGTAGCACTCATACAATCATCTTTGATAATGCAGTCTGTAGGCTGGTACACATCGGCCTTTCTTGCTTATATAAATCGGTAAGGGGCTTCAAGCATGCCCTTACTCTGCGTTGTAACTCTTGTCTGGGGCAAGCTTTGAGTTCTGAGCACAATCAATTTGGTTGCCGGATTTCTGTTACCTGACAGCATAAAAAAAGGGGGCGCACAAAGTGCGCCCCCCATGAATAATCAGAGAGTCGTCAGGTACCGATAGTACCCATCAGTTCCTCAGCCTCCTGCTTTTGCTGATCACTCCCTTCACTGGCCACCTCTTCCAGGATACTCTTAGCACCCTCATTATCACCCATATCGATGTAGGCTCGGGCCAGGTCAAGCTTGGTGGTCACCTCATCAGTGGAGTCCAGATCAAGGGAGATCTCTTCACTATCCACATCAGGCAATTCAAGCGGTTCAGCCGGCTGACCATCGAGATCTTCGGAAAGATTTTCAAGCTCCTGCTCTATACTTTCAAGATCCAGATCGTCCAACGATTCAGAATCTTCCAGCTCGATGGCATCTCCAGCCTGGCCATCAAGACCGGCCAAATCAAGGCTGGCAGATTCGGTCTGTTGAGAAGATGTTTCAGACCCTGCATCCAAATCGCTCAGATCGATATCCAAGGCCTCATCAGAATCATCTACGACACCAGATTCCATCTTATCGAGGAATTCAGAATCGAGAGACAGATCGGCCTCAAGATTTTCTGAATCCATTTCATCGAGATTATCCAGGCCACTCAGATCCATGGAATCGATTTCATCACTGTCGAGCGCTGGCTCTGCCACTGGTGCTGGCTCAGAAAAATCAGAACCGAGATCAAGGCCGAGATCATCCAGGCCATCATCATCCGACAGCGCCATGCCAGCAGCACCTGCTGCACCGGCAAAAAGTGCATGGGATGCATTGAGCTCCTTACCCATGGAAGTGATCTTGGACCACGCGTCCGGATTATTGCTCTCGAGGCCTCCATCATGCAGTTCCTCTGCAAGGCCGGTGAACTCTTTGCCCTTCTTGGCTGAAAAGTAGATTTCCAGCAGCTTATGCTTGAGTTCTTCGCGTTCTGGAAATTTTTCGATTGCCTGCTTAATCAGCTCTTCAGCTTGCTGATAGCGACCATAGGCGATATAGACGTCTGCCTCGGAGAGAGGATCGACCTCACCCGTTTCATCCTGCAAAGCGTCGATATCACTGGGAGAAAAATCACTCATGAAGGAGGTTTCATCACTCGCCTCATGGAGAGAGTCTCCATCATCCTTGCCAGCAGATATTGCCTCACTGTCAGGCGAAACAAGAATACTCTCAGCAAATTCAGCCTCGGCCTCTTTGCGTCGACGCATGATCATCCACAGCATCCCGATCAGTAGCACAGCCACTGCACCGATGATGCCCATCATGGTGGTATTCCCTTTGAGATTGTCGAAGTAAGTGACCTTCTTCTCGGGAGTCCTGGAGACCGGAGTTTCGACCGGCTCAGGTTTCACAGGTGCTTCTGCCACAGCTGGTTGCTCTGCAACGGGTGGCTTCGCCTCCACAGCGGGAGCAACCGGCTCTTCAGCCTTACCCGCCTGGGTAATTATCTCCTCGATGTTGGCCTCTTCTATCACCGTTCCTTCAGGGATAGGAATGACAGGCGTCTCAACTGTTTCAGCGGGTGCTGGAGCCATCGCAGTCTCTTTTTCAGGCTCGGCCTCCACCATCTCAGGCTTTTCTTCCGGCTGCATCTCAGCCATTTTCTCTGAAGAGATCTGCTGTGCTGTCTGCATCTCGGCCAGTTCATCACTCTTGAGTGTGACCAGGCGCTGGATATCATCGATCTGTTTCTCGAGTTCACTCACACGATTACGCAGAGAATCGTTCTCCTGCAGTGCGCTTTCATTGGATTCACGTACCAGCAATATCTCCTGCTGAAGCCGATCAACTTCCGCATCCGCCCCTTCCCGAGTCATGGCCTCGCCACCCTCAGGTTTGGAAGAGATCAGCTTGAGCCTATCCTCACTCGGTTTGCTGGGTGCTGACGACTTAGGCGTACCGGTTGCTGCTACGGGCTTGCCCGACCGCCAGGCGCGAGTCTGCGCAAGAAACTCCTCTCTTGCTGCCTGCTTGGAAAGTGACTGGACATCAGCCTCTTCTGGCAAACGCAGCACCTTACCAACCTTCAGGTTATTGACGTTGTTGTTGATAAAGGCGCTGGGATTGTGACGCTGCAACGCCATCATGACCTGTTCAACAGACTCTCCCTGCTCACGCAACATCTTTGCGATTGTCCAGAGATTGTCATTACGTTGCACAGGGCCATACTCCCTGCCACCTGTAGCAGATGTTGTCGCAGAAGATGCACGCGGGGCAGTCATGGCCTGGCGTGCGGGTGGCCTTGTCACCTGACGTGCTGGTGACGTACTCACTCTGGGTGCCGCAACTGCTTGAGGTGCACGATTAATCGTCACCGGAGGATCAAGCAGGACAGTATATTCGCGTACCAGTCTCCCCTTCGGCCAGTTGACCTCTAGCAGGAAATTGAGAAACGGCTCTCTGATCGGATCGGAACTGGTAACTGCAATCACCGGTTTCCCCGACGGACTCATCATCGGTTGAAATTTCAAACCGGAGAGGAGAAACAGTCGTTCGATACCCGCTCTGTCGAAAGCCTCTTGGGAGGCCAGCCCGACGCGGATGTCCTGAACCTCTTCCTGGTCGACGGATAGCAGATCGATCTCGGCGTTGAAGTCTTGGTTGAGTGCCGATTTAGAATTAATGTCACCCAACCCAAGCGCCCATGCGCCCATAGGTGACAGGGCTGTTGCTACAGCCACTGCCAGAGACAGCTTACGAATCATGCTTCCTCCTTGCCAGAAAACATACCCCATCGGTTGAACTCGCTCCTGTACAGAGGGTAATTAGCACCCCCCTGATCAGCTCCGATAGGTTTAGAATAAACATAACAATGTGCCGCTAACTATAGCTGAGAAATAATCTTTTTACCAAAACTTCAATGATCTTCACAGCATTTCCTGCAATACCGTAGCGCAGGTTGTCCGCAACCCCCAAAAGTGAGAAATCCGTCTTACTTTCCGCCCTTGCGATCAGGTTTCCCACCACTAAAACATTCTTTCCAGATGCGTCGGTCACCGCTGTGGGTGGATTCTGTGCATCGTCGTTCAATTCAACATACGGCGTCTGCCGGTAGATTCTTTTCAAGCTTTCAAGGTCAGTCTCTCTCGATGTACTGAAATGAATCGCCTGCGTGTGCCCGAAAAAGACCGGCACCCAACAGCAACTGACCGTCAACGGTAAAGCCGGACTGTCCAATAACTCGCCAACATGTTGTGCGACAGCCTTTTCCTGTACTTGAGTATCCCGGTTATCCGTTTCCAACGCCAAAGGCACCATATTGAATGCCACCTGCCTGGGAAACAGCAGCGGTCTTGCCGGCTTACCATTCAACATCTGGGCACTCTGTCTTGCGATCTCCTCGACCCCCGCCTGGCCAAGCTCAGAAACAGCCTGACAACTAAAAAGACTCACACGCTCCAGTCCCACCTGATCCATTAGCGGCTTGAGCAGCGTGGCGCACTGCAGTGTTGCCGCATCGGGCAGGGATATAAAACTCCCCCGGGTCACCCCATCGAGTACGCCTGGGTTTACCTCAGCTGCCACAAGTGGCAAATCTGAATGTGCACGCAATTGCCCGCCGATATCCAGTATCACACAACCGGCATCCCGGGCCTCTGCAAGCCAGTCGCTACCACAAGGCGCTTCACCGGTTGACACCAGAATGTCAACCTCACTGAAGTCACACAGCGCAGCCTCGGCAATAATCAACGTCTGACGCCCAAATTCCACGGGCTCTCCCGCGTTATCTTCGTCACCCAGCAGAACAATTTCACCCTGCAGCGTCCGGTGGTCTGCAATCAATCCCAGTAGTGATTCTGTGACCAAGCCATTGGCGCCGAAGATGGCCAGTTTCAGCGAATTATCCACTTGATCTATCACTACCTTTAAAAACGGAAAAACCCCGTCGCCAGCCAAACAACTTCACGACGGGGTTTATAAAACACTCAATATCCATCGCGTTCTATTGTTCCAGCAGAATCCCCAGCATACGTCTGAGCGGTTCTGCCGCACCCCATAAAAGCTGATCACCTACCGTGAAAGCGTTGAGATACTCGCTACCCAGGTTCATCTTGCGCAGACGTCCAATCGGGACACTTAGCGAACCGGTTACCTTGGCCGGACTCAACTCCGATACGGTAATATCACGCTCGTTCGGTATTAACTTGATCCAATCGTTAGCGCTACTCAGTATCGACTCAACCTCGTCTATCGGCACATCCTGGCGTAACTTTATGGTCAAGGCCTGGCTATGGCAGCGCATAGCACCGATTCTCACGCATGTGCCGTCAATCGGCACCGGATTTTCGCTACGGCCAAGAATCTTGTTGGTCTCCACAAAACCCTTCCACTCTTCCTTGCTCTGACCATTCTCTAACGGTACGTCAATCCAAGGGATGAGACTGCCCGCCAAGGCCGCACCGAAATTCTCGGTTGGGAAGCTGTCACTGCGCAGATTTTCTGCCACCGCTTGATCGATTTCGAGTATGGCGGAGGCGGGATCAGCCAGTTTGTCTTCAACCGCACGTTCGATACTGCCCATCTGGCTGATCAACTCACGCATATTACGTGCACCGGCGCCAGAGGCGGCCTGATAGGTCATCGATGTCGTCCACTCCACCAAGTCTTCCCTAAAAAGCCCACCAAGAGCCATCAGCATCAAACTGACGGTGCAGTTGCCACCAATGAAATCTTTCTTGCCGTTCACCAGTCCATCACGAATGACTGAATCATTGACCGGGTCGAGCACGATCAAGGTGTGATCCTTCATGCGCAGACTGGAAGCTGCATCTATCCAGTACCCCTGCCAACCGGCAGCACGCAACTTTTCGTAGATCGCATTGGTATAACCGCCACCCTGGCAGGTAAGAATCGCCTCCATTTTCATCAGCTCATCAATATCGGTGGCATCCTTTAGCGGCGGAATATCCTTACCGATATCGGGCCCTGCCTGGCCCACCTGGGACGTGGTAAAGAAGACCGGCTCCTCAATCGAGGCAAAATCATTCTCTTCCAGCATGCGGTTCATAAGTACTGAACCCACCATACCTCGCCAACCCACAAAACCGACTCTTTTCATCTTTCAGACCTAATTAACGTTATCGCTGCCGAAAGCAGCAGAATCCTAGCTATTCAGCGCAGCTGTGACCGCATCACCCATCGCTTCGCAACTCACTTCAGTCATACCCTCAGACATGATATCCGGCGTACGCAGGCCATCGTCGAGTACCTTATCCACAGCCCGTTCAATTCGATCGGCCATGGCCGGCTCATCCAGACTGTAACGCAACATCATCGCCACGGAGAGGATGGTCGCCAACGGATTGGCAACGCCCTGCCCGGCAATGTCGGGTGCTGAGCCATGAATCGGCTCGTACATACCCTTGCCGTTCTCGTCCAGGGAGGCTGAAGGCAGCATGCCGATGGAACCGGTCAGCATCGCGGCGCAATCTGACAGGATATCGCCAAACATGTTAGTCGTCACCATCACATCGAACTGTTTCGGCCACTTGACCAGCTGCATAGCGGCGTTATCCACATACATGTGACTCAGTTCAATATCGGGATGTCCTTCACCAACCTTCATCATGACCTCACGCCAGAGTTCCGTGCACTCCAGGACATTGGCCTTGTCCACCGAACAGACCCGGCCGCCCCGCTTGCCGGCAATATCGAAGGCGACCCGGGCAATCCGCTCAATCTCAGATTCGGCATAGACCAGGGTGTTGAAACCCTGGCGCTCACCATTATCCAGTTCCCGGACTCCCCGAGGCTGCCCAAAGTAGATACCACCTGTCAGCTCACGCACGATCATGATATCGAGCCCGGCCACAATGTCGGCCTTGAGACTGGAAGCATCCGCCAGTTGCGGATAGAGGATAGCGGGACGCAGATTGGCAAACAGATTGAGCTCGGAGCGTAGACCCAGCAAACCCTTCTCAGGCCGAATTGAGATATCGAGCGATTCCCATTGGTGTCCGCCCACAGCCCCCAGCAGGATGGCGTCCGCCTCTTTAGCCAATTCCAGCGTGGCATCCGGCAAAGGGCCACCAGTGGCATCAATGGCGGCGCCGCCTATCAGCGCTTCATCAAGATCGATATCCAAATCCACCTCATCGCGCAGTGTTGCCAGGACCTTGATCGCTTCAGCGACAATCTCGGGGCCGATGCCGTCACCCGGCAATACCAGAATCTTTTTACTCATTTCAATTGGTTACCTTTAGTTATTCAGGATTGAAGTCATTACCAACCCGACTAAGCTATTTCACGCGAAGAGCCAGGGCGCTTCAGATTGCCGCCGCGCTTCATAGGCCTTGATAGCGTCAACGTGCTCAAGCGTCAGACCGATATCATCCAAGCCATTCAGCAGACAGTGCTTGCGGAAGGCGTCGACCTCGAAGGGAATTGTCTCCCCGTCTGACAGAGACAGGTGTTGTTCCTGTAGATCCACGGTCAGTGCCAAAGCCTGCTGATGGCCTGCCATTGAGAACAACTTTTCCACTATCTCTTCATTTAAAACAATAGGAAGAATCCCATTTTTAAAGCAGTTATTAAAGAAGATATCTGCAAAACTTGGCGCAATAATCACACGAAATCCATAGTCTTCAAGCGCCCAGGGGGCATGCTCGCGAGATGAGCCACAGCCAAAATTCTTTCTTGTCAGAAGCATTTTAGCGCCCTGATAACGGGGATCGTTAAGCACAAAATCGGGATTCAATGGCCGCCGGCTGTTATCCATACCAGGCTCCCCCTGATCGAGGTAACGCCACTCATCGAACAGATTCGGTCCGAAGCCCGACCGCTTGATCGATTTCAGAAACTGCTTTGGGATAATGGCATCTGTATCTACATTGGACCTGTCGAGGGGACAGACAATACCGGTGAATGTCTCGAACTTTTCCATCGCTATCTCCTTCCTCTTAATCCAATTTTCCAACATCAATAAAATGACCCGCAACCGCAGCTGCGGCCGCCATTGCCGGGCTGACTAAATGTGTACGGCCCCCCTGTCCCTGCCGGCCCTCAAAATTGCGATTTGAGGTAGAAGCACATCGCTCGCCTGGCTCCAGACGATCTGCATTCATGGCCAGACACATGGAACAACCCGGCTCACGCCACTCAAATCCAGCCTCGATGAAGACCTCGTCCAAACCTTCTGCCTCGGCCTGTGCTTTGACCAGTCCTGAACCAGGTACTACCAGCGCCTGCTTGATGCTCTCGGCGACTCGGCGGCCCTTCGCCACCTCGGCAGCGGCACGCAGATCCTCGATGCGCGAGTTGGTACAGGAGCCGATAAAGACCCTGTCGAGACGAATCATTTCTATGGGGGTCCCGGCTTCAAGTCCCATGTACTCGAGTGCACGACGCATACCACCCGCCTTGACGTCATCCGCTTCCCCGGCTGGGTCGGGTACGGATTGATCGATTGACACCACCATTTCAGGAGAGGTGCCCCAAGTCACTTGGGGTTTGATGGCACTGCCATCGAGTACCAACACCTTATCGAACACTGCACCCTCGTCACTATGCAAAGTGCGCCAATTGGTCACAGCCTGCTCCCAATTTTCATCACTCGGTGCATAGGGTCGCCCCTTGACATAGTCAATGGTCTTCTCGTCCACCGCCACAAAACCCGCCCTTGCACCTGCCTCAATGGCCATGTTGCAAAGGGTCAGACGGCCTTCAATGGAGAGATCACTGATCGCCTGACCGGCAAATTCTATGGCGTAGCCGGTACCACCGGCCGTCCCAATCTCACCGATAATTGCCAAGACGATATCTTTCGCCGTAACACCGGGAGCCACCCGCCCCTCTACACGAATCTGCATCGCTTTCGATTTCTTTTGGATCAGGCACTGGGTGGCCAGTACGTGCTCCACCTCTGAGGTGCCGATACCGAAAGCCAGCGCACCCATGGCGCCATGGGTCGATGTATGTGAATCACCACAGACAACCGTCATACCGGGAAGGGTGGCACCCTGCTCCGGCCCTACGACATGCACGATACCTTGTCTCGGGTCGAGCATCTTGAATTCTGGAATACCAAAACTGTTGCAGTTTTCATCCAGGGTCTCTACTTGAGTTCGAGAGATTGGGTCGACAATGGTGCTCACGCCACCTGAACGCTCTGTGGTCGGTACATTGTGATCCGGTGTCGCCAGATTTGCGCTGACCCGCCAGGGTTTGCGGCCGGCCAGGCGCAGCCCCTCGAAGGCCTGCGGTGATGTCACCTCATGCACCAGATGACGGTCGATGTAGATCAATGCGGTACCGTTCTCATCTGTCCGTACCACATGGGACTCCCAGAGTTTGTCGTAAAGCGTCTTGGCACTCATATCTCATTCCTCTTTCTCGGTAGGCAAAACATAGGGGAGTGTGCTACATAATACAAATTCATATTTTTCATTTTATGTATTCTTTTTTGGAATAGTTATGGAACTCGCCAGTCTTCGTGCCTTTGTTGAAGTTGCCCGTGAGGAGTCTTTCTCCCAGGCGGCAGAAAATCTCTTTCTGACCCAACCCGCCATTAGTAAGCGTATAGCGGGATTGGAGGAGGAGCTGTCAATCCGGCTGCTCGATCGTGCAGGGCGCCAGGTAACCCTGACAGAAGCCGGCCGCCATCTGTTGCCCAGAGCGGAACGGATTATTCTCGAATTGACAGATATTCGCCGGGAGCTGACCAATCTCTCTGGTGAGATTGGAGGCAGACTGGCCATGGCCACCAGTCACCATATCGGCCTGCACCGTCTGCCAAAGGTGCTACGTGAGTACAGCGACAGCTACCCCAAAGTGGCATTGGACATTCGATTTATGGAATCGGAAAAAGCCTGTCAGGCAGTGGAACATGGAGAGCTGGAACTGGCTGTGGTGACCCTCCCCCTGGAACCCGCCACATCACTGACAACGGAGATTATCTGGAGTGACCCGTTAAGGCCGGTGGTAGGACTTGATCACCCGCTGGCAAAATACAAGCAGGCCGGACTCAGCGACCTGTTAGAGTATCCTGCCGTGTTACCAACACGCGGCACCTACACGCGAACCATTCTCGAACAGCGGATCAGCACATTCAGCCGAGAGGTGGACTGTACCCTCTCCACTGACTATCTCGAAACATTGAAGATGATGGTGAACATCGGTTTGGGCTGGAGTCTGCTGCCACAGATCATGATCGACAAGCACCTGCTGCCACTTGATGTGGTGGAGCTAAATCTCTCAAGGTCACTCGGTATCGTAACGCATCGAAAACGCACACTCTCTAATGCTGCGCTGGCAATGCGGGAGCAGCTGTTGGCGATAGCCCATTCATCAGCTTCTTGAAGCAGGCGAATCGCTAAAGCATTTAGGTAAAAGAAGGAGATGATGCCCAAGTCCCAAACAACAAAGTCAGCTAAGTAATTTTCTCACAATCCGTTTGAAACGAACTGACGGCCTTACCTCAATCCAGCCTTCTCGATGATAAATGCGATAGCCTTGCGTGTCAGCAACCACAGACCCCCATGAAGTATCATGCATTCCCGTCACACCCATACCGATCTGCCAATCCACCCACTTACGCCAACCCGACATTTTAGGTAGTTTGTATTTCCAGAATGAATGGCAACGCAACATATGCCATGTATGCTCCAGCGACCATGACTGCCAATCAATCATCTGCCAGAGTTCTTCCGGTTTTTTTCGATAAGCGTAAGGTGTGGGGCTTGATTCACTCTGCATTATCTTTATGGAGCTCCCCGATTGGAGCTTCTTCAACGCCTTAATTGATAGTGGGATACCATGTTGAAAAATGGCCTGTCGTTCAACTTCCTCTTCACTGGCGCCGGGCTTTATGAGGAACTCTCCCTGTTCAAGTATGGGTCCCCTGTCTTCTTTCTCCTCCATATAGTGAATCGTTACCCCGCCCTGTAAATCGTAGTCCTTCGCCATCCAGAGAATTGGATGGCCGCCACGATATTTGGGAAGCAATGATGGGTGCAAATTGATAAATCCCAATCTTGGGATAGCCAGGGTTTTTTTATTCAATATGGGTATACGATAGGCGAGCACAACATCCGGCTTCAGTTCAATAAGCCGGTTTTCCAGTTCTTCAAGTGATCTGTCTTTAATACGGATAAAACGGCATGACTTCTTTCTTGTCAGATGATTGAGTCTCAATCTGCATATTTTGATGAGTTTAAGACGATTGAAAACCCTAATTAGAAAACGCTCTTTGGCCGCCTTTGAATCAGAGGATTTCCTCATATCCAAAATACCGACAATATTAAGGTCTGCCTCAAGATAAGGTAAAAAAAAACAGTGCCCGCAGAAGAAACTATGACTGTTCTCATCGGTTCTGCCTCACTATTCGACGGCGCGTGAATTCCACATTTTTATAATCCGTCATGGGTACAAGGACTAATTCCTGCCGTTCAATAGAACGTCCCAAGGGTTTTCTCTTTAGAACCTCAAATGACTCGATGCGTTCAGGCTCTTCTGCTGACCACGCCAGTTGTCGATATGAAATTTGGTGAAGGGCAGCTCGGTCAGCTCGAAGAAGCGGGGCCAGCCGATGCGTTCAACCCAATCGTTGATCCTCTCCCAGTCTCTCGCACTCTCTTGATAGGTTTTGAGAATGCGCATGACGATGGCGGTTGCCTCCGGCCAGCGTGGCGGATTGTTGGGGATCCCGGCTGCGACAAGCTTCTGGAAGCAGGGTCGCCCGCGGGCATTGGAGTGATTACCGCCGATCCAGACCGCCAGCTTGGAATGCTCCGGATCATTGATCTGCATGGGTGGACAGGGAGGATAACAAGCACCGCAACAGATACACTTGCGTTCGTCCACCTCCAATGATGGCTTACCATTGACCATGGCGGGCCTAATCGCCGCTACCGGACAACGGGCCACCACAGAGGGACGCTCACAGACGTTAGCGACCAGGGTGTGATCGATCTTGGGTGGTTTAGTGTGCTGAATATTGATCGCAATATCACCCTGCCCACCACAGTTGATCTGACAGCAGGAGGTGGTGATATGCACCCGGTTGGGCATGTTCCAGTGGCGAAACTCATCGATTAGCTGATCCATCATCGACTTGACCACACCCGAGGCGTCTGTGGCTGGAATATCACAGTGCAGCCAGCCCTGAGTGTGTGAAATGGCTGCTACAGAATTTCGCGTACCGCCAACGATGAAGCCGCTCGCTTCCAATGCCGCGATCAGGGCCTCTACCCGGGAGCCATCCGACAACATGAATTCAATGTTGCTGCGGATAGTAAATCGCACATGGCCATCGGCATACTCATCACCAATCTCGCAAAGCTTGCGCAGGGTAAAGAGATCGAGAATACGCTGGGTACCGGCGCGCACCGTCCAAATCTCATCTCCGCTTTCCGCCACATGCCGCAAAACACCCGGCTTCGGGTCTTCGTGATAGCGCCAGTGGCCAAAATTCTCACGCATCACCGGATGCATGTATTGGATACCGTCTGGACAACCGCTCTCGATGGGGACTCTACGTTCTGCATGCGCCATAGATCATTACTCCCTTAGGCTGCATCCGCCGATTTGTTACGACGAGGATGCTGTTCAAACCACTTGTCCGCTTCCTCATCCCAGTGATCGGTTCTCACATAAGAGTTTTCCCGTGGATGTACGATCATATTGGGGTCCATCTCGATACCCAGCGCCTCAAGAAAGTTAACCAGACCGATACGCTCAATCATCTCACCGATGCGCTCGTGCTCTAATGCATTCTCGGCAAAGAAATCGATGGTCTCCTCTGCGATATCGACCAGACGTTGGTAATCCGATTCATCCTCCAGTTTCATGAACGGAATAATGACAGTCCCAAAGCGGTCACCGATTTTCAGCGTACGCTTGCCGCCAATCAGCAGGCTGACGCCCCTGTCTTTGCCAGGCGAAAGTGCCTTGGGCATCACATTGAGACAGTGCATACAGCGCACACAATCGGGGTTATCCACACTCAAGGTGTCATCATCGTTCAGTGAGAGGGCGTGGGTTGGGCAGCGGGTAATGACATTATCAATGAGATACTGCCGGCCTTTTGTGGCCACATACTGTTTTACCTCGTCCTGTTCCACCTGCATATCATCCCGCCAGGTACCGATGACGGCGAAATCAGCCCGCTCGATTGCGTTCATACAGTCATTGGGACAACCCGAAACCTTGAATTTGAATTTGTAAGGGAGTGCCGGTCGATGCATCTCATCGAGAAAATTATTCACCAGCCGGTGATGAATCTCATGTTCATTGGCGCAGGACTGCTCACAGCGACCGGCACCGACGCAGGACTGGGCAGTTCGTACGCAGGGACCTGCCCCACCCAGATCAAACCCATACTCATTAATCTCGTTGAAGAAGTGCTGAGTGTTCTCCGTGGTAGCACCAATGAACATGATATTCCCTGTCTGGCCATGGAAGGTGACCAGACCGGACCCCCATTTCTCCCAGCTGTCCGCCATTCGGCGTAGGATATCGGTGGTGTAGTAGTTTCCCGCAGGAGGCTGTACTCGCAGGGTGTGGAACTCCCTCGATTTTGGAAATAGGTCGCCCACTTCTGAAAAGCGGGGAATTATGCCGCCGCCATAACCAAAGACACTCACCGTTCCCCCTTTCCAATAGCCCTTTCGGGTTTCATAGGAGTGTTCCAGTTGGCCCAACAGATCGTTGGTAGTTTCGCGGATACGACTATCGGGATGATTATCACGTAAGCGTTTAATGCCAGTGACAAAACTTGGCCACTCGCCGCTCTCCAGCTGATCGAGCATGGGGGTCGGGTGCAATTTCATCAAGTACCTCCTCTGACACCTGGCTGCCCGCCAGATCAGATTTGAGCAGTGAGAATGATTACCGTCCGTATTACCTAACAATAGTTGATTAATTTAGTGAGTTAATATCACCTTTGGAATAGAAGGCCCAGTCAAATGACATACTGATTTTCCACTCACTCCTCTGAATATCAGTTTCCAATCGAAATAAGTGCTTCAGCATTTCACATTGACGATGTGTCGGGCTGGCCTGGAACCTAAGTGGCTTACGAACTACAGAAAAACATGGCCTATCGACCTATCTGATACCGGTGTCCAGCAGAACCAGTGAATTTCTACGCTTCCACAAATGTCCTACAAAACAGCGCAAACTAAGCTTTTGATTTTCTGAAAAAGCAGTAGAATCTTCACTTACTTTTCTTGTGGTTAATATGCAGGCCCTAAACCATGTCGAAGACTGAAAATCACCTCGCCGATGATCTCTCAGCCGAGTTTCAGGCAATCATGAAGAAGATTGAGGCAAACTGGCCAATCTTGCCATCAGGCATCTGGAATAGCTCTTCAACTCGACAACTATCACGTCACCTGCATGCGTTTTCACGCCGTTGTGAAGAGACCGGCCAGAAGACGCTGATCGGACAGATCACCTCGATAGACGATATGGTTAATGCCGTCATTGACAGCAACACATCACCAAGCAATGAACAGATCAAAAGGCTGAATGAGACGCTGGACCAACTGAAGGATCATGTTTTCAACTCGACGGTATCTAAACCGGCGCGCCCAGAGGATGTCATCCCGTTCGATCTGATCTATCTGCCACAAGTGGTGGACAAGAGTGACCCGATTTCTCAAGCCCTTGAGACTCAACCGTGGCGGCATTGCACACTGGAGCAGGCTGATGAACTCTATGCCATCGTTTCCCGTGAGGGGGCAACAGTACTTCTGATCGATGCAGCGTTTCTGGATAGTGACATGCTCAACCAAGTACTCGATTTGCTAAACAATAAAAAGCACACCACTCAATCCGAACTGGTTTTTCTCTCCGAGCACTACAATATGGAAACCCGTTTAAGCGCTATGCGCACGGGTGCCAGACATTTCTTCACCAAACCGATCCATATCGATGATCTGATAGACACACTTGAGAGCCGAATCAATCCGAAAGCGATCCCTCGCAAACGGGTATTGATTGTCGAGGATGATGAGTCGCAGGCCAATTTCGCTGCAAAATTGTTACAGAAGACCGGTATGGACACGCTCGCCATCTACAATCCCCTGAGTGTCATTGAGGGTGTCACCCAGTTTCAGCCAGACCTTATCCTGATGGACCTCTATATGCCGGGCGCTGACGGAATTGAACTCACCCGGTTGATTCGTGACCGTAAAGAGACGCAAGCCATTCCCATTGTGTTTCTCTCGGGTGAGGACGACCTGGAGAAAAAGCTGCTGGCGCTCTACGCAGGGGCGGATGACTTCCTTACCAAACCGGTGCGCCCACAACAACTGCTGGCCACCGTCAACACCCGTATCGATCGCGCTAAGAGCATCTGCGCCGGTGCCGCACAACTTTATACAGACCAGATAACAGGTCTGCCTACAAGAAGAGAGTTTCTCTCACTGATCGATCTGACCCTTTCAAAATCGAATGCCTACCGTTCAATCCTCGTCTGCTGCCTTAGCGATAACCAAGATGAATCGATTGAAATCGACAATGAGGCAAGGGGATCTCTACTGGTTCAGGTTGCCAATACGATCAAACCACTTCTGAGACAAAGCGACACATTGGCAAGGATTGGTGACCTCAGCCTGTCAATCCTGTTTCAACGAGATCAGGAACATGAGGTGGAACAACTGGGAGAAGCTGTCTATACAGCAGTGTTCCCGGTATTAAAAGAAACGGATCATACCAGGCTCGGTATTGGCATGACGCTGCTGGACAGTACAACAGGGAGTGCTCACGAGCGGCTCTGTCATGCCGAATCGAGTGCACATTTTGCCTATCGCCAAGGCAAAACAGGCTACCAACTCTACGGTGAAGAACAACCTACCTCAGCCGAGGTAAACAAATATGCCGTCGAAACCTTGCCAAAGGAGAAATTTTTAAACGCTGTTGGAAACGGCTTGGTGACCCTTCAAGAGCAACACTACACCGGCCGAAAGGAACAATCCTTAGAGACTATAGAACTGATACCCATTCTCGATGGTGAGACAAAAAATCCTTATCAGATGGCGACCGATGCCGGCGCCTTGGTTGAATTCGACCATTTCATCTGCGACCAGGCTCTGCAAAGATTGGGAAAACTTGTCATGCAAGGTAGCAGGGGAAGATTGATCTTCCATCAATCCGCGCAGGTAATCCAAGACACGGCCTATCTCGATTTTATTAAGTCGGAGTTGCGCAGACGCCAGATGGTCGGTACCGGTCTCATGATAGAGTTTGACCTACCTTCTCTGGCTGCCAATCTGAAACAGGCAAGAGCCCTGATGGGAGAGCTTGCCGGCTTAGGTATCAGTGTCTCACTGGATAACTTTGCCTGTAACGATACAGCCTATAAGGTCCTCGCATACCTTCAAGGCAATGCCGTCAGACCACACCCGTCACTGCTAAAGATCGACAACGAGAAGATCCAGCATATCGCCACGCAGGTCCACTCGTTAGGGGCGGAAATCATCCTCCCACGTGTGGAATGCCATGATCAGATAGGCCTGCAGTGGTCAATGTCCGCCGACTATATTCAGATGAACTTTGACCACTGAGTCGCTTAGCGAGTCCGTTCGCAGACGCCCTCAGGAAAGAAGAATGTAATCTCGGCCTTTGCGGTATCGGGTCCATCGGAACCATGCACTGCATTCTCGTCCACTGTCTGGGCAAAATCGGCTCTGATGGTGCCAGGTGCAGCTTCCTGCGGATTGGTGGCACCCATGATTTCACGGTTTCTCGCGATGGCGTTTTCACCTTCCAACACCTGCACCATGACAGGACCGGAGGTCATGAAATCGATCAGATCATTGTAGAAAGGACGCTCCTTGTGTACCGCGTAGAAATTACCTGCCTGTTCTCGGCTAAGATGGAGCATCCTCGACGCCACGATTTTCAACCCGGCCGCCTCGAATCGACCGTAGATTTGACCGATTACGTTCTTTGCCACAGCATCGGGTTTGACGATAGAGAAAGTGCGTTCAATGGCCATTGAGAAGCTCCGGAGTTGTAGTATAAGGTAGCTATGAATGCTGCAGCGCAGCAACGGTGCGCAAGGTACTGCGCTCTGACAGTTGTGTCAAGCCGGCTTCACCCCAGCCTCCCGATCGACCCATCGCCAGGCAATCAAAACCGCTAACAAAGCATAGCCTGCAGCAACACCATAGGTAGCCGCCGGGCCAATACCTGTCCAGAAATACCCACTCAACAGACTGCCAAAGGCACCACCTGCGCCAAAACTGATACTACTGTATAGCGCCTGCCCCCTACCCTGGTGCCGGCCAACAAAATAGTGGTGTACCAAGTGTATTGCGGCGGCATGAAAGGTGCCGAATGTTGCTGCGTGCATCACTTGCGCCAACAGGACCAGCAGCAGATTTTCTGGCGCGATACCCACCAGAATCCAACGCACCACAGCAATCGCCAAACTGACGATCAATACCTGCCGGGCACTCCAGCGATGAAGCAGGCGATGCATGACCAGGAAGATCAAAACCTCTGCAATCACACCCAATGCCCAAAGTTCGCCAATCGTGCTGCTTGAATAACCGATACCTTCCATATAGATCGAGTAGAAGGCATAGTAGGCACTGTGGCTAGCCTGCATTAAGAAACTGACCAACAGGAAGGCGACCACATCCTTGCGTCTCAGCACCTGCATAATCGAGCCCTGGTGCTGGCTCGGCATCACGGCCCGCTTCTCCGGCACCAGCAGGCTACTGATAAAGATACCGATGTAGATCAGCAGGACCATTTTCGGTACTAAATCCACACCCATTTCGTCAAGCAGGTAACCCAGTACAGTGACTGTCAGGATAAAGCCAATGGAACCCCAAAGCCGGATGCGACTGTAGTGTTGGATACGATCTTTGAGATGACTCATGGTGACCGCTTCGAACTGAGGCAATGAAGCGTTCCAGAAGAAGCTGAAGAGCATCATGACCAGGGCCAGTAGCCAGAAACCCTCGGCATAGAAAACACCCACAAAACAGACGATGGAGAGTAGTGAAGCCATCCGGACGATGGGCATGCGCAGGCCGGTATGATCGGCGATCCAACCCCAGATGTTGGGTGCAATCAGCTTGGTGATCATGATCACCGCCATCAACTCACCAATCTCAACCGGCGTGAAGCCCCGATCCTGTAGGTAGAGTCCCCAAAATGGCAGCAAAGCGCCCAGTGAGGCGAAATAGAAGAGATAGAATCCCGAAAGACGCCAGTATGGCATCCCTATTCTGAACCGAGATCCGTCAGACCTGAGTTGACGTCCATATTCTGACCACGATTGCGTAACACATGGTCCATCACCACGATCGCCATCATGGCTTCGGCAATGGGTGTGGCGCGAATACCAACACAGGGGTCGTGACGTCCCTGAGTAACGACTTCGACCGGAGCACCCTCACGATTCACCGTATGTCCCGGTAAGCGTAAACTGGAGGTGGGTTTAAGAGCAATGCTCGCGACCAAATCCTGGCCACTGGAGATGCCTCCCAGCACACCACCCGCATGGTTGCTAAGAAATCCTTCAGGTGTCATCTCGTCCCGGTGTTCGGTCCCCTTCTGCTCCACGCAGAGAAAACCGTCACCGATCTCGACACCTTTGACTGCATTGATACTCATCAGGGCATGTGCCAAATCCGCATCCAGGCGATCGAAGATAGGCTCACCGATACCGGCCATCATACCGGTGGCGACTACGTTGATACGTGCACCGATGGAGTTACCCTCTTTGCGCAGTGCATCCATATAGGCTTCCATCTCCGGCACCATATTTTCATCAGGCGAGAAAAATGGGTTCTGCTCTACCTGATCCCAGTCGAATTTCTCTGGTCTCAGTGGCCCTAGTTGGGCCAGATAGCCCCGAATCTCAATACCGTAGCGCTCTCGCAGATATTTCTTGGCGATCCCCCCCGCCGCCACCCGCATGGCAGTCTCACGGGCCGAGGAGCGGCCACCGCCACGGTAGTCACGGAAACCAAACTTTTGGTTATAGGTATAGTCTGCATGTCCGGGACGAAAGCGGTCCATGATATCGGAATAGTCCTTGGATCGCTGATCTGTATTGCGAATGATCATGCCAATGGGCGTACCGGTAGTTTTGCCCTCGAAAACACCAGAGAGGATCTCTACTTCATCATCCTCCCGACGCTGTGTTGTGTGGCGAGAAGTACCCGGCTTACGGCGGTCCAGATCTGGCTGCAGATCGCTGGAGGATAATGCAAGCCCAGGGGGACAGCCGTCCACAATACAGCCAATGGCAGGCCCATGGGACTCACCAAAAGAGGTCACCGAAAAGAGTTTGCCGATTGTGTTGCCGGACATAAGAACTCAGCGCTCCAACCAGGTATTGACACGCTGCAGATCCTCTTCGCTGAGTGTGCCTGCAGCGGATTTCAGCGAGAGACCGTTCAGAATGTAGCTGTATCGTGAGTTGAGATAGTCCCGCTGCGAGGAGAAAAGATTCCGCTGCACGTTCAATACATCGACGATGGTGCGCGTACCCACCTCATAACCCGCCTGGGTAGACTCCAAAGCACTCTGCGCCGAAATGGTTGCCGCCTTGAGTGCTTCAACCTGACTGATGGCTGAAAGAACACCTCGATAGGCATCTCTAACCTGACGGTTTACCGATCGGCGTGTCTGATCCAGACCCTGTTGGGCAGCACGGAAGTTGGCCATCGCCTGGCGCGTTTGAGCACTTACCGCTCCGCCCGTATAGATTGGCACCTCAAGAGCGAGTCCAATTGTGGCCGTATCGGCTTCGGAGCCAAGTTCATTGTCAGTTCGATTCATGTTGTAACTGCCCACCAAATCCAGTGTGGGATAGTGTCCGGAACGACTGACGTCTACCTCCTGCTTTAGCACCTCTAAGTTAGCATTGGAGGCGATGATGCCGAAATTCTGCTGTTGCGCGGTCTCAGACCAAGCTTGCGGATCCATCGGTACTGGAGGATTGAGCTGCAGACGATCACCCAATGTTGCGAGATTGTTTTTGGGCTGAGAGCCGATAATTTCAAACAACGCCTCCCACGCATCTCCAAGACTATTGTCAGCTCCAATCTCTGAAGCCCTTGCCGCATCGTAAGCCGCCTGCGCCTCATGCACATCGGTGATCGCAATCAAACCCACATCGAAACGCTGTTGCGCCTGTTCCAACTGACGCCCCGTGGCCTCTCGCTCCGCTTTCGCAACGCGCAGATCGTCTTCTGCAGAGAGGATACCGAAGTAAGCGGTCGTGCTGCGCACCATTAGGTCGATCTCTGACGAGGCATACTGAGCTTCCGACTGGGCAATGGTGCTGTCTGCCTGTTCAAACTGTACAAATCTGTCACGGCGGTAAAGCGGTTGTGTCAGGTTCAGGCCCAGGCCACTCTCCTGGAAGGTGCTGGTTTCGCCAGCGCCCGTTCCGAACGGGCTCGATTTCAATTTGCGCCGTACCGAGTCGTAACTGGCGCCCAATCCAATGTTTGGCATCAACTGGGAGCGGGCCAGACTCTTGGATTCACGCGCGGCTTCCAACTGCTCCCTTGCAACCTGAAGCTGCGGGTCATTTTGCTGTGCCATCTGATAGATCGACATGAGATCTTCTGCTTGCACAGCGGTAAAGACAAATAATATTGGCAGGAGCAATAGAGGCTTGATCAGTTTCATTTCCATTCCATCGATTGTGACGGGCGTTAAGACCGGATTCAGTGGGGGACTTTATCACATATCACCAGATCCGCCGGAATGCGAATTGGCAAATTCCCCTTTATTTTTCAGGCTTCTCCACCGGCATCGGCGGCACCAGCAGCTGGGGATCAATGCGGGCACTTCGCAGATTCATGCGCCAATCCAGATGGGCGCCGGTAACCCGTCCGGTTGCTCCAATTTCTGCTATTGGGTCACCCTGTTTCACTCGATCTCCCACCTTCACCAGAATTTTGCTCAGATGCAGAAAAGAGGAAGAGAGTTTGTGCCCATGGTCGACAATCAATGTCCCACCAGAATAGAACATATCGGAATGCGCCAATGTGACAAGACCATCCGCTGGCGCATAAACAGGTGTACCTGTAGGTGCAGCCACATCGACGCCAAAATGAGGGCGTCTGGGTTCTCCATTTAGAACCCGCTGACTGCCGTAAACCCCACTGATAATCCCTTTGGCCGGCCAAATGAATCCCCCCAGAAAGTCGGCTCGAGGATCATCAAGCTTACGTGCCTTTTTGATTTGGGCTGTCTCCTTTTTGATCCGCTTCCAATCCCGTTTGGGAGGTGTCACTTTGGAAGGCGGCAGACCATCAATCCGCTGTATCTCATAGTCCCGCTTGCCAATCGTGATATTCCGTTGTTCGGCGAGCTTGCCATCTCTTCGAACCACCAGGGTATGCTGTAACGCATCGTCCCGGCCGAAACCCAGCAAGAAGAGCCCCTCATCAGAGACCCGGATGGTCACCCCATCGAATTTAACCTGATCTCCGGGATCTGTCTGACCTATCACCATACCGCCCTGAAGAAAATCACCCTCCAGGGAAAGCGCATGGGCCAACGGAGAAAAAAGCGCCAACAGCCAGGAAATCAGCACTGGCGAAAAGACCCGAACAGAACGTTTAGAGATAAAATTCATACCGTGTAGCTTCATGGAAAAGAATCGATCAGTAGTGTAGAAAACTACCACAGGCCTCTGACCTATCCAACCGCTGAACTGCCCCCCTGCAACGATTGACAGACACCGCATCTGGTTGTAGAGTTCGCGATCTCCAAGCCGGCCAGTCCGGTGACCGCATACGCCGAGGTGGTGAAATTGGTAGACACGCTAGCTTCAGGTGCTAGTGGGGGCAACCCCGTGGAGGTTCAAGTCCTCTCCTCGGCACCAAATTCAGGAAGCCCCATAGCCATTTGCTTTGGGGCTTTTTCATTTCCAGTAATCAAATTCTTTCGATAAGAAACCCTTTTACAAATCCACTCAGTCTGGCTCGGATATCCCTAGCGCCCTGGCATGGGGCATGTCATAGTGTTAACAGACTTGAAATAGAATATTCACTATGCCCGAAGACAACATCCTTCTGTTTCCGAATAAATTCCGCGATACCCTAGATGATACTCAGTGGCAGGCCCTGCAGGGTGAGTTCTATCTGGACTGCTACCATGCTCACCATGGATATCCGGCAGAAAATCCAGACAGCCTAAGAGACTGGCTGCAGGAAGCCGGTCTTTATGCGGATATGGAAAATGCTTTTTTTCGTGGCTGGCTTCTCCGCCGTTTATCAGAAACCACTGAATGATTTCGCGTGTGCGTCCAGTAGAGAAAGCGTTTCCAACCGGCCTGTCTGTGGATCTTTCCTGTTCTAGACTTGCTTATCTGTTTTAAACCTCCTGTTTGCCAAACTCCCGTCATGCAATGAGATGGATTTATTTGTCACTTCTTGTTCATCCATGAGAAATGAATAGCACGATAGACTGGCGGGTTATTAATCCACCTGCCATACCTATCTACAAGGGGAGTTTAGAGGTAGAGTTACATACCACTGCCTCAACATAGAAAAAAAACAGTCGATCGCGAGGAGCTAAAAAATGCCACGGCGTGCAATCACCTTTCCCGGCTTAATCTTTCTTCCTCTGCTTTTCATGGGGTGCAGTGAGCCGCCACCTCCCGATCCCGTTGAAATTGTACGTCCGGTAAAAACTTTACTCATTGAAACGACAGGACAGGGGGGGATTCGTACATTCCCCGCCCGTATCGATGCCGGCCGCAAGGCTGAATTGTCATTCCGGGTTGCCGGAAAAATCATCGAGATTCCTGTAAAGGAAGGTGACCGGATCGCAAAAGACCAGGTTGTGGCCTCACTCGACCCAACCGAATATCGGATCAAATACAACGACCGCAAAGCAACATTCGATAAGGCCAAAAGAAACTTCAGCCGGGCCAAAGAGCTGGTGACAAAAGGCAATATCTCAAAAATGGACTTCGACCGCCTTGAAGCGGAATACAAGAGTGCCACTGCGACGCTGGAGTCGGCGCAACAGGATCTCAACTACACCAAACTGACTGCCCCTTTCGGCGGCATCATCGCCAAACGGCATATCCAGGCCTTCGAAGAAATACAGGCCAAACAGCTCATCTTCGATCTGCAGGATCTTACCCAGCTCGAGGTCAAGTTCGATGTACCGGAGAGCCTGCTGCGCCGGGTACAAGGTGTTAATGACCGTGACGCCGTGCGGGACCGCAAGCCGATCCCCGTCTTTGTCTCGTTCTCCGACAATCCGCAGGAGCGTTACCGTCTGAAATTCCGCGAAGTCAGTACCAAGGCTGATGCGAACACCCAGACCTTTCAGGTCACCTATACCATGGAGGAGGTCGATGGCGTCACCATCCTGCCAGGCATGACCGCAAATGTGACTGCCGACCTCAGCAGCCTGAACAACGAAGATATCATTCATACCGTTCCCTCCAGCGCCATCGTCGGCGACTATAAGCTTGCTCCAACCGCCTGGTTGGTCGATGAGGCGTCGATGACAGTCAAACCCCGACCGGTCAAGGTGGGTCGACTCCTCGGAGACCGGGTCCAGGTACTCGAGGGCCTGACGGAGGGCGACCGCATCGTCACAGCCGGCACCCCTTTCCTAGTTGAAGGGATGAAGGTCATGATGATGCAGGACAGGGAGCAGGCTACCCCCAGGCCCGACGATCTGAAGTACCAGTAACCACCCTCTCCGCTAAAAAAGAACAATTAAGGGATAAGCGATGAATATCGGCGAATATTCGGTCAAAACCCCAGTCATCTCCTGGTTGCTGGTGATCATCATGGTGGGTGGCGGCATCTGGGCTTTCGATAAGATGGGCAAACTCGAAGATCCCGCTTTCACCATCAAGTCAGCCAAGATCATCACCCACTATCCAGGTGCCACGGCCGAGGAGGTACGGGATGAGGTCACCTACCATATCGAAGATGCCATCCAGCGCATGGAGCAGGTCAAACGGATCAAGATGTCGATCTCCCGACCAGGCATGTCCGATATCGCCATCGACTTCAAAGACAAATACCGGGGTGATGACTTCCCCAACATCTATGACGAACTGCGACGCAAGATCGCGGATATGAAAGCCAAGCTGCCCCCCGGAGCTCAGGATCCGATCGTCGTCGATGACTTCGGTGATGTCTATGGCGTCTATCTCGCCCTTACCGGCAAAGGCTATACCTGGCGGGATCTGTGGGATACCGCTGACAGGCTCAAGCGGGAGCTGGTGTTGGTGCCCGGCATCCGCAAGGTCAATATCGGCGGCACCCAGAGAGAAGTGGTCTACGTGGGCATCTCCCGTGCCCGTCTGGGCGAACTGGGCATCTCCCCCAGTCAGATTGCACAGGTGCTCGAGTCCCAGAACGCGGTGGTCACCGCGGGTAAATCTGTGGTGGGAGATGAGTATCTGCGCATTCAGCCCACCGGTGAACTCGAATCCGTCGCCGGCATTGGTGACATCCTCATCGGATCCGGTGATAAAAAGCTGGTCTATCTCAAGGACATTGCCACCATCACGCGCGCCTACGAAGAGATGCCGGGCCAGATGTACTACGTCAATGGACAGCCGGCGCTGACCCTGGGCGTCTCCATGCAGTCGGGCGAGAATGTGGTGGCCATCGGCCAGAGTCTGGAGGAGAAGTTTCAGTCACTGAAGTCGGTCATCCCGATCGGCATGCAGTTGACGGCGATCTACAATCAGCCCGGCGAAGTACAGAAGTCGGTCAGTAGTTTTATCGTCAGCGTGGGCCAGGCAGTGGGTATCGTCATCCTGGTGCTGCTCATCTTCATGGGTCTGCGTGTCGGTTTTATCATCGGCGCGGTACTCCTGATCACGGTCGCCGGGACCCTGTTGATCATGCATCTCAAAGACATCGAGCTGCAGCGTATTTCCCTGGGGGCTCTGGTTATCGCCCTGGGCATGCTGGTGGATAACGCCATCGTGGTGGCCGAGGGCATCCTGGTCCGCATGCAAGCCGGTATGAGTGCGGCCAAGGCGGCGGGAGAGACAGTCGGCAAGACCATCTGGGCATTGTTGGGAGGTACCATCATCGGTATCCTCGCCTTCTCTGCCATCGGTCTCTCCCCCGACAGTACCGGCGAATTTGCCAACTCCCTGTTTTGGGTCATCCTCTACTCCCTGCTCCTCTCCTGGATCACCGCCATCAGTACCACGCCCTTGTTGTGTGCTCTGTTGATCAAACCGGGAAAGGGTGGAGACGGCAAGGGGGCTGATCCCTATGGCAGTGGCCTGTTTAAATTGTTCAGGGGCATTGTCGACCGGGCGATCCGCCTGCGTTGGATGACTGTCGTTGTGGTCGTGGGTTTCTTTCTCCTCGCACTGGTCGGTTTCGGCAATGTAAAGCAGGCCTTTTTCCCTTCATCGAACACCCCCCTCTTTTTCGTCGACATCTGGGAGATCGAAGGTACCGACATCCGTAAAACCCGCGAAGATACACTGATGGTCTCCGAGTTTCTGCGTCAGCAGGAAGGCGTACTGCAGACCAGTACGGTCATCGGTGGCGGCCACCAGCGTTTTACTCTGGTGTATGATTCCAAAGCCTCCTCCCCCGCCTATGCGCAGATTATCGTCAAGACCGACTCGCTGGAGCGAATCACCGATGTGTGGCAGAAGGTGAAGGCCTACATGGAGGCGCGTTTACCCTGGACCGACCCGCTCATCAAGAGCATGCGTATCGGTCCCGGACGAGACGGTAAGATCGAAGCGAGATTCCACGGCCCCGAACCCGATGTGTTGCGAAGACTCTCGCATCAGGCCATGAACATCATGCATGCCGATCCCGAGGCCAAGGATATCCGGGATGATTGGCGCCAGCCGGTCAAGCTGATACGTCCGGTCTTCAACGAACAGGTGGGGCGACAACTCGGCATCACCCGCGAAACCCTCGCGGCCGCCCTGGAGTATGCCTCTGAAGGCATCTCGGTGGGCCGCTTCAGAGACGGCATACGGGTACTGCCCATCTATATGCGTGCGCCAGAGAATGAGCGGGCGGACGTGGGCAATCTGCAGGACATTTCGGTCTGGAGTCCGGTACTCAACCAGTCGATACCGGCGGCGCAGGTAATCAGCCACTTCGACACTGTGTTCGAAAACACCGTGCTCCGAGCACGCGACCGTGAGCAGACCATCATCGCCTCCTGCAACCCGATCGGTGAGCTGGCCACTCCCCTATTCAACCGCCTGAGACCGCAGATCGAGGCGATGGAGATACCTCCGGGCTACTCCCTCTCCTGGGGTGGTGAGTTTGAAGACTCCAGCAACGCCCAGGCCGGTCTGGCCACCTCCCTGCCGATCGGTTTCCTGATCATGATCCTGGTCAGCATCCTGCTCTTCGGCAAGGTGCGTCAGCCGCTCATCATCTGGCTGACGGTGCCCCTGGCCGCCATCGGCATCACCGCGGGACTGCTCGGTTTCAACGGCGCTTTCGACTTCATGTCGCTACTGGGCGCACTCTCCCTGATCGGCCTGCTGATCAAGAACGCCATCGTCCTCATCGACGAGATCGACCAGCAGATCGGCGAGGGTAAGGAGGCCTATACTGCGATACTCGACTCCACCGTCAGCCGCCTCAGGCCGGTGGTATTGGCAGCGGCAACCACCATCCTCGGACTGATCCCCCTGTTGCAGGATGTCTTCTTCATCAACATGTCGATCACCATCATGGCCGGGCTCGGTTTCGCCACCCTGTTGACGTTGCTGTTTGTGCCGACCCTCTACGCCATCATGTTCAAAATCAGGCCGTCGCGCTGATTTGAAAAAACTCACTGATGTTGACAGGCCCTTCGATTTCGAAGGGTGCTGCCTAATTCCAACGGTGAATATTTCACATACCGGCGATGCATAACCGCACAACAAATTCCCACTGGAAGATCAATAATTTCCTGCAACGGACAGGGTGTTTCATCAAACAGTATTGCCAGCAGACAGTAAGCGGTATCGGCTGACCCGTCTTCGATGATTTCCGCGTTGTCCCGGTCCGCTATTTAAATGCTGGATTGACAGAAACACGAGGAGAATCGACATGACGAAAAGCACAATCTGTCTAGTTGCACTGCTTGCTTCCAATAACGCTAACGCTGCATGTATCGGCGGTACGCTTGAGATCGGGGACATCGGCCCATCAGCCGAATTGATCTGCCACTCACTGGACTCACAGCATCCCAACCATTTGATCGAAATCACCAACCGCCATATCAAATCGGGCGACCATGTAGCGATTGATTACACCGTTCTTCAGCAAAGGAACCGTGTCAACTACCGCTTGGTCGGTTTGGAATGGATGATGGTTGAACCCATCGTTGCAAGGTCTGACTGATCATAATCAGGGCTGGGGGATGGAATCTCCAGCCCTTTTGATATCGATTGATACAACCACGTATCTATCACATTGCACAGGGACGAGTACCAATGCATTGTATCGACAAGCGGCTACGGCCTCAGCTTCCCGTCTAATTGGAAGCCGTTATCTCGTGGATAAAAAGTCTTTTATCTGCCTCTCTGAGCCGCCGGCAGACCTCACGTCCCAGATTCATATAGATCATCGTATATTGATCAGGACGCCTCTCATAGAGCATTGCCAGTTGAGCTGCTGAGATCTGTATGGCACGACACTTGACTGTCGCCACCACCTCCGCACTTCGCGGCTGGAAATCCATCAATGCCATCTCTCCAAAGCAGTCACCTTTCCCCAGCTCCCGCAACTTATAACGTGTATTTTCCCAATATCGAAAAACAGCCACGCGCCCCAGCTCAAGGACATAGACAGTGTTATCCCGTTCACCCTCGCGAAAAAAGAATGTGCCTGGCTCGACTTCAACACTGTTGGCATCCTCCAAAATAAAATTCAGCGTCGTATCATCCACGCCACCAAAAATCGGCATCCCCTGAAGTATTTTCAGTCGGGTCTTTTGCATAAGCCACCCCAGGTCCAGAAGAAAGTGATGAGTGAACCGCCCACCCCCTGACTGATTACACCTGTCACAAGAGCTATATTTAGGATAGACGAGGAGATTCGCAACATGTCTACGCCGCACACCCTGGCGATAGGATTGCAGTTAATCCTGGCTTCACTTTCATCAGTGATCTACGCCGCTGATGACAGCTTCCCAAGCCAGCGCCTGCAGATGATCGAATTAATCCGGGAAGACGTCAGTCGTACCAGTCTCTATCTGGATAAAGAGGCCTTGGATCAACGGGTCCTGCAAGTGATGGGAGAGATACCTCGACACCGTTTCGTACCGCTATCACTGCGTGACCAAGCCTATGAAAACCGTCCCTTGCCTATCGGTCACGGTCAGACCATTTCTCAACCTTACATCGTTGCGATCATGACAGACCTGGTCGCACCGCAAGCCACAGACAAGGCATTGGAAATCGGTACAGGATCCGGCTACCAGGCCGCCGTACTGTCTCGGCTGGTGAGCAAAGTTTTTTCCATGGAGGTAATAGAACCATTAGGTGAACAGGCAAAGGAGCGGTTACAAAAACTTGGCTACGATAATATTGAGACCGACATCGCCGACGGCTATTTCGGCTGGCAGACACAAGCCCCGTTCGACATCATCATCGTCACTGCTGCTGCCAGTCACGTTCCGCCTCCACTCGTGAAACAAATCAAGCCAGGTGGACGCATGATCATCCCTGTGGGTAGCCGCTTCATGACCCAGCAGCTTTTACTGATCAGTAAAGACCTGCAAGAAAAAATTACCATCAAGCAGATTCTACCGGTCCGGTTCGTACCACTGACCGGAGATCACTGATGGCATGACAGCCGCCAAGCGATGTCCGGCAAACCCCCATTCCTCTCCATCACGTTACTCTCCGCTTCTGCTTTGAGTTACGAGATTTTGTTGATGCGGATCTTTTCTATTATTCAATGGCATCACTTCGCATATATGGTCATAGCACTGGCACTGCTGGGATATGGTATGAGTGGCACCTTGCTCTCTATATTCCAGCACCAATTGTTGCGCCATTATGCTGTTGGGTATATCGCAGGCATTACACTCTATGCCGTCTCAACTCTCTTATGCTTTTTGCTGGCACAGAACATCCCGTTCAATATGGAGGAACTGCTTTGGAACTACCGACAGTTCTTTAACCTGATCTGGCTTTTTCTGCTGCTGGCACTACCCTTCGTATTTGTGGCAGCCGCCATCTGCCTAACCTTCATGGCTTACGCTGAAAAAGATATCTCCAACATCTACACAGTCGACCTTTTGGGGGCCGGGGCCGGCTCACTGGCTGTCATCGCCCTGATGTATCTGTTCATGCCGGAGCAGATTCTGCCCCTCATCAGCCTCCTCGGTGTGGCGGCTGCGGCACTGGCAATTTGGGAATTAGAACTACCCCATCCCCGTATTGGTTATGCGGGACTGATCGCACTTGCGCTCACACTGGTGGCTGTCACCCCCCATATTCAACTGATTTATTCTCCCTTCAAAAGTCTGTCACAAACCCTGCAGGTTAAAGGGGCGCATATTGTTGACCAGCGCTCAAGTCCGCTCGGACATCTTACTGTTGTTGCAAGTGATGCAGTGCCCCTGCGTCACGCACCCGGACTCAGCATCACAGCAGGCAGTTTACCACCGACACAATACGGTCTTTTCAGTGATGCCGATAATATGGCGGCCATTACAGCTTATGAAGGATCCGTCGAAACGTTGGCCTACCTGGATCAGACCACGTCGGCACTGGCGTATCACCTGCACAAACCCAGCAACCTGCTTGTCATCGGCAGTGGCACAGGAAGTGACCTGCTACAGGCCCAATACCACCAGGTGGCTTCCATAGACGCCCTCGAACTCAATCATCAGGTCATCGACCTTGTCAGACGTGACTATGCCGAGTTTGCAGGCAGCGCCTATCTCAATCCTCAGACTCATGTACATATCGCTGAGGCTAGAGATTTCCTGTCGCAAACCGACAAACAGTACGACCTGATACAGATTGCTCTGACCGACTCAGCTGGTGCCTCTTCATCTGGGCTCTACGCCCTGAATGAGAGTTATCTCTATACCCGGGAGGCGATGCAACTTTTTATGTCCCACCTCACACCCGGTGGATACCTTTCGATTACCCGCTGGATCAAGATGCCCCCGCGGGATACTTTAAAACTCTTTGCCACTGCGGTTGAGGTGCTAGAGACAGCAAACCTTGCTGACATCGAAAAACGACTGGCGTTAATCCGCAGTTGGCAGACCAGCACGTTACTGGTTAAAAACGGCCTGTTCACCAAACCTGATATTGCCACCATTGAGAACTTCTGCAACTCACGCTTTTTCGACCTAGCCTATACCCATAATCTCACCGCTGATAAGAGCAATCGTTACAACCGGCTCAAAGCACCCTACTTCTATCAAGCAACCCAGGCCATGGCGACAGGCAAACTTGAATCACTTTACCAACGCTATAAGTTTAATATCCGGCCAGCAACGGATGACCGCCCCTATTTCCACCATTTCTTCAAATGGCAGAGTTTTATTGAAGCCTTTCAAATGCGTGGCCAGGGTGGAATGCCATTGATTGAGTGGGGCTATGTCGTCCTGGTGATGACGTTCTTGGTGACACTGATCATAAGCTCACTTCTGATCCTTCTACCTCTCTCTCTACTGAACCCGGGCAGGGTTATTGAGAAACCAGCACCTATCAAGAGATGGCGGGTACTGCTCTACTTCTTTGGTATCGGCTTGGCATTCCTCTTTATTGAGATCGCTTTCATTCAGAAATTTCACCGTTTCCTGCACCACCCTGTTTATGCCATCGCCATCACCCTGACAGCATTCCTGGTATTTGCTGGCCTGGGTAGCTTGAGCAGTCATCGGCTGGCCCATCAGCTCGGACCGCATAAACTCGTGATTCTGGCTGTCGTCTGTATCGGCATACTGAGTATCAGCTACCTGCTGTTACTCGAGCCACTATTCAACACACTGGGTTTTTATCCACTTATTGTGAAGATGTTAATCTCCCTCCTGCTGATCGCCCCGCTGGCTTTTCTCATGGGCATGCCTTTTCCTCTGGCACTCTCAACATTGAAAGCCGAGGCTGAGTCCTTGCTCCCCTGGGCATGGGGCATCAATGGTTATGCCTCTGTCACCAGTGCCATCCTGGCGACTCTGGTTGCCATCCACTTCGGTTTCCAGGTGGTTATACTCACTGCAGTTCTGACTTATCTATTAGTCCTTTTTGTATTTCCGAAACGGCTCCAGACTGACACGCCATAGTGTTCTTGCCAAATGAATGAAGTCACACAACAAACTGTCATCCGCCTATGCCCATTTAAACAGACAATGGGGTTACGTCTGATCAAAGCCATAATTTCAATCAATCGTTTGACTTAATCAATTGTTTGAACTACATTCTCTCCAATAATAACCCCCACTTAAGACCTCACGATGTCCGAAAACGAAGAAACAACCCACTCGGCAACAAGAAACCGCCTGTTACAGGCGGCGCTGCAAGCCTTCGGCTCGCGTGATTATGATGGTGTCAGTACCCGCGAGATCGTGGAGGCAGCCGAAGCCAATATCTCTGCTATCTCCTACCATTTTGGCGGTAAGCGGGGACTCTATCTTGCCACCGTGGACTTTCTGGCGGAAAAGCTTCAAAGCGGGATGAACGACCAGTTAGAGCAGATCCGGCAGACCGCTGAAGAGACACCACCTGACCGAAGCGCCACGCTGATATGCGACTTTCTACTGCACTTTCTTGAGCATATATTGCTGGGCGAAATGGGAAAACATGCTCCCGGTATTATTTTTAGAGAGCAGAATCAGCCCACCGAAGCGTTTAATATTCTTTATGAGAAACTTTTGGCTCCCATGCACCACACACTGGCGCTTTTAGTGGCTCGCTACCGGGGACAACAAGCATCGGACCCGGCGTCTATCATCATGGCACACGCCTTGATTGGACAAACAGTCATTTTCCGCATTGGACGCACCATGCTGCTGAGACGACTGAACCTGTCTGCCTACAGCACTGCTAACATTGAAACATTGAAAAACCAATTGCGGCGCAACTATCTGGCACTGCTCAACTCCCCACCTGACCCGACCGAAACGGATATACGCCACCATGCTGAATAATCATCCTCACTGGCGAAAACTGCTCATACTGCCCCCTGTCCTACTGGGCGTTTTGCTGTTGATGCTGATGGCCGGCAATAAGGAATCGCCAGTCAAAACGGAAGGCAGCGAACCCACTAAAATGGTTCGCATCATCGAGACGCCTCAACTTGAGTTGATTCCGGTTGCCGAGGGGTTTGGCTCTATTCAGCCAGCGCGCGTCTGGTCTGGTATTGCACAGGTTTCCGGTCGTATTGTGGAACTCCATCCCCGCCTTAGAGACGGAGAGATCATTAGCCAGGACAGTCTGCTGTTAAAGATCGATCCTGCTGACTATGAGCTCAATCTCGCTCAGGCTGAGGCAGAACTGGCAGAGCTTGAAGTGGAAGAGACCAATGCCAAGGCCTCTCTTTCCATTGAGCAAAGAAGTCAAAAAATTGCACAGCGGGAATTAGCGCGCATCACTAAGCTGGCGGCCAAAGGCACCGCTTCCCAGAGTGATGTAGACGATGCTGAGCGAAACCTGCTAAACAGCCGTAACGCTGTACAGAATGTGAAAAACAGCCTGGCGCTGATACCGACAAAACGTAAGGTACTTGTGGCCAAAAAAACCCAAGCTGAGAGAGACCTGGAAAACACCAGTGTGCACGCACCATTTAATCTGCGTGTGGCTAACATGGGAATAGAGATCGATCAGTTTGTCAGCAAAGGAGAGCGGTTGCTGGAAGGCGATGCAGTCGACCGGGTCGAGGTCATTGCAAGATTCCCCATGTCCTCTCTGCGTCGTCTCTTTATCGGTCGCGAACTGACAGATATCAGCAGTGATCTCCTGAATGGAAAGCTGGCGGAGTTTGTCGCCTTCCAACCCCAGGTTCGTCTCGACATGGGAACGACCATTGCTGATTGGGATGCCGAGTTTGTCCGCTTCAGTGACAATGTGGATCCTGAGACGCGGACTATGGGCGTCGTGGTTGCTGTCGACAAGCCTTTTGAAAAGGTCATACCGGGTCTTCGTCCCCCTCTCTCAAAAGGGATGTTCGTCCAGGTGCTCCTGCAAGGCAAACCACAACAGAATCGCATTGTCGTACCGCGCTCCGCTGTCAGAGACGGTATTGTTTATCTGGCTGATGATCAGAACAGACTGCGTCGTCAACCCGTGGAGATTCTGTTCAGTCAGGGTGAAATCAGTATTGTCGAAAAAGGTATCGAGGCGGGCCAAAAAATCGTGGTATCTGACCTGGTTCCTGCCGTCAGCGGTATGCTGCTGCAGACCTCGACGGACGAATCCCTGACAGAGTCCATAGCACGCGCTGCAAGGGGCCAGCTATGATCGATTGGTTTGCCCGCCATCCCACAGCAGCCAATCTCCTCATGGCATCCATCATGCTGCTGGGACTGACCGCACTGCCCGGCCTGCAGCGTGAAACACTGCCAGAAATCCAAAATGATGAAGTAGAAATCAGTGTCATCTACAAAGGCGCCACGGCAGACGATGTGGAAGATGCGGTCTGCCGTCGTCTGGAGGATGCCCTAGAAGGGATCAGTGATCTGGATGAGATGCGCTGTGAATCCCGAGAGGGTATGGGTGTCGCCACCGCGGTTATGATCGAAGGCGCCGAGATGGCGCGCTTTCTCGATGATGTCAATGCGGAGGTCGATGCCATCGATGATTTTCCCGACCAGACCGAACTCCCGGTGATAAAAGAGTTGGGGCGCACCGAGCCCGTGATCTCTCTCGCTGTCACAGGACCTGAAGATCCGGTGGCCCTCAAAGCTTACGCTGAAAATCTGAAATCTCTGTTACTGACCCAAGAGGATATTGCCGAAGTCACGATTAACGGTTTCTCCGATCATCATATCCGGATAGAAATCCCTGATTGGCGACTACGTCAGTTCGGCCTATCTGCAAATGATGTCGCGAATGCCGTGGGTCGTCACAGTGTCAGTACACCTGCGGGCCGTCTGGAGGGTGAGCATGAAGATATTTTGATCCGCTTCGATGATCAGCGTAAACGTGTGGATGAGTTTTACGACCTGGCTGTCATCTCAAGCAGCAGTGGTGCGACCATTCGTCTCGGTGACATCGCAAAGATTACGGATCGGTTCGATCGGGATGAGGAGAAGATTAGCTTTAACGGCGAACGGGCAGCCGTCTTAAATATTGCCAAAACACGTTCACAGGATATTCTGAGCGTCCTCGATACGGTTAAACGCTTTGTTGAGCGAGAGAGTCTTAATGCCCCCCAGGGCATCGCCCTGACCCTCACGCAGGACCGGGCATCGGTGGTACAGGACCGGCTTGATATGCTGGTGCGCAATGGTGCACAGGGACTGTTGGCGGTGTTCATGGTGCTCTGGCTGTTCTTCAGTTTACGTTATAGTTTTTGGGTCACCATGGGGCTGCCGGTCTCGTTTCTTGGTGCACTGTTTGTTCTGCCGATGGTCGGCGTCACAATCAATATGATTTCCATGGTCGGTCTGCTGATCGGTATCGGTCTGTTGATGGATGATGCCATTGTGATTGCCGAAAACATCGCTTCTCGCATGACCAAGGGAGACAAACCATTACATGCCGCAATAACCGGCGTGCGTCAGGTTTTACCGGGTATCGCCTCATCCTTCGCCACCACGCTGATGGTATTCGGTTCCCTTGCTTTCATCACCGGCGACATCGGCCAAATACTTCGTATCATGCCGATCGTGCTGATTATTGTAATCAGTGTCAGTCTGTTTGAGGCCTTTTTGATTCTACCGCACCATTTGAGCCACTCATTGGCCCATATGAAGAAGACGCAACCCTCCCGGTTCCGGCAGGGATTTGAAAACCGCTTTGATAAATTTCGAGAAAACTGGTTTGGCCCCCTCCTGGATAGGGCGATTGAGTATCGTTATCTCACACTCGGCATTGTATTGATGTTGCTGATCCTCTCCATTGCCATGCCGGTTGGGGGCAAACTGAAGTTCGTTGGTTTCCCCGACTTGGACGGTGATGTGCTCGAAGCCCGGGTACTGCTGCCACAGGGGACGCCTCTGACACAGACTGAGGCCGTCGTCGAAAAAATCACCCAGGCACTGAAACGCACCAACCAAGCCTTTTTGCCAGATCAGCCCGAGTCACAGCCCCTGGTGCAAAATATCACCGTCATCTACGGCCAAAACCCGGATGCTTATGAGACAGGTCCCCACGTGGCGCGCGTGGTTGCTGATCTGTTGAGTGCCGAGATCCGCAACGCCAAGCTGGATGATGTCATCAACCGTTGGCGGGAAGAGACCGGCACGTTGAGCGATGTCATCTCGGTTAAGTTCACAGAGCCCGCTTTCGGCCCTGGCGGTCGCCCCATCGATTTAAGACTGCTGGGCTATGATCTGGATCGCCTGAAAATGGCCTCAAGCGAACTGCAGAACTGGCTCAACAGTTATCGGGGCGTGAATGATCTGAGCGATGATCTGCGTCCAGGCAAGCGAGAATTCCGGTTACACCTCAAATCGGGTGCCGGTGTCCTGGGGCTCGATGCACAACAGGTTGCCGAGCAGGTCAGAGCTGCCTATCAGGGTATAAAAATCGATGAGTTTCCGGTGGGACCTGAAACCTATGAGGTCAACCTTAAACTAACCGCAGATGATCGCACGAATGCTGAAGATCTCTACAACCTGAGCATCACCGGCCCGAACAGTGCACTGATTCCTCTCTCTGCCGTTGCCGATATCGAAGAAGTCCGGGGCTGGGCGCGTATCAATCGCGTCAACCGGCAGCGTGCTGTCACAGTACAGGGGGATGTAGACCGCAGTCAGGTCAATGCACAGGAATTGCTCGGTCTGGCAAACGCCACCTTCATTCCGGGCTTGCTCGAACGCTATCCCGATGTCAAATACGACATACAGGGAGAGAGTAAAGAGTCTGCTAAAACCGGCCAGTCTATCGTGCGTAACGTGCTACTTGGCTTGATCGGTGTCTATATGCTGTTAGCGCTCCAGTTCAAGGGCTATGTGGCGCCGTTGACGGTCATGATTGTCATTCCTTCGGCGCTGATCGGTGTGGTATTCGGGCATATGGCCCTCGGCCTGGATCTGACCATGCCCAGTATCGTCGGCATGGCTTCCCTGTTCGGTGTTGTGGTTAACGACTCGATTCTGTTGGTGGTATTCATTCGGGATACCCGCGCCAGTGGCACTGCAGTGGCACTTGCCGCACAGCAGGCAGCCCGTGCCCGCTTCAGGCCTATTCTGCTGACATCAATCAGTACCATAGCCGGCTTGACTCCCCTGTTATTGGAGAAAAGCCTGCAGGCCCAGATTCTCATCCCCCTTGCAGCCAGCATCGCCTTCGGTCTGACTGCAGCCACGCTGGTCGCCTTGTTTCTGGTGCCTTCTGTGTACTGCATCCTGGATGACTTCAATCTACTCGGCAAACTACACGATGAGGCAGATGAGGAAGAAATCGTCTCACCTTCCCAGCAAAACAACGCATGACACATGAGAGATTGCATTCATTGTGAAGGTGTTGAATCACCCCCGGATATCATTCCAAACTCAAGAATAGCGACTCAGGCACGCTAACCTTTCTATCAAGCCCGCTGACATGGGCAGTCATATCAAAAGAATCCAAAAAATATGAAAAAGGGACAACTCTTCTATCTGATGGGTGGCTCCGGGGTCGGTAAAGACAGCCTACTGCATTACCTGGAATCCCATCTGGCCTCCTCTGCTCGCGTGGTAGTACCTCGCCGCTATATTACGAGAAAGATCCACACCGGCGGCGAGCCGCATATCGAGATCACCCCTGAAGCCTTTCAGCAACGTGTGGCGGAAGGCGGCTTCGCCATGCAATGGCAGAGCCACGGATTCTCCTACGGCATCGGCACTGAAATCGATAGATGGTTGAGCGACGGCTATCAGGTTATTGTCAATGGCTCACGCCACTACCTGGAGGCAGCAAGACAGGACTACCCAAATCTCCAGCCAGTATTAGTCACTGTGTCTCACAAGACACTCCACGAACGGCTGACAATGCGTGGAAGGGAGAGTCACCAAGAAATAGAAAAGCGCCTACAGCGGGCCGAAGCGCTAGACCAGGCGCTCATGCACACAGATCTGATCAGGCTGAGCAATGATGGGCCGCTCTCCGAAGCGGGTGAGGCTTTATTACGTCTCATTCTGTCGAAAGATAACCCACATTTGATGGCATTGGAGCCGAAGACGGCTACTGCTTAAGGCAGCTCTGAACAAGTCTTGGCGAGCCAGATTGTAAGTTAAAGCTTTCGTGTCAAGGCATCAATCTTGGCAATAGCCGGACTATTGCCAAGCGTTGGCAACGCAGAGGCGGAAGCTTTTTTTAGCTCACAAGATGACCGACCATGACTTGTTCAGTGCTCCCGTTAGCATCGATTCAGCCAATAGCTGGCAGCTTTGACAAGTAAAATCCCCGGTTATCCACTGTACTTATTTGTCTGCTATTGAAACAAGAAAAAGCGACGCCCATCCTAACTTTGTCTCACCATTTGCAGCATTTCACTTTTCTTTTCGCCCTATCTCCTTTAATATAAGGGATTAATAATATTGGGGCTGCAACGGTCCCTGACTTAAAATCAATAGCTTACAAGCAGTTCGATTACGCCTCTGCAAAAATCAACTGTGAGCGGTAAATGCATCGTCTGCCACGGACTGTCTATCGATTCCGTCGCGCAATTCGGGGTACGAAGCAGCCGGTAAGCGACCGAACCCATGAGTGAGCGCAAATATGTGGCAGCATGTACTGAGTCTTATGTCCGGCTGGAAAGGAGCCTTCATCCCGTTTCTGGAATGGATCGGCGAACTAAAAAATAAAGACACGGTACGAGCGGATATCATGGCCGGTGTCACTGTGGCTCTGGTGCTGGTGCCCCAGTCCATGGCCTACGCCCAGCTCGCTGGTCTGCCGGTCTATTACGGCCTCTACGCCTCATTCCTGCCACCGATGATTGCCGCATTCTTCGGCTCCTCGAGACAATTGGCGACCGGGCCGGTAGCCGTGGTGTCGCTGATGACCGCAGCAGCCCTGGAGCCGCTAGCAACTTCTCCTGACACCTACTTGGCCTACGCCGTGCTGCTGGCCTTAATGGTGGGTCTTTTCCAGATGTTTCTCGGCCTGTTTAAACTCGGCGTCCTGGTGGACTTTCTCTCTCACCCGGTCGTAGTCGGCTTTACCAATGCAGGTGCGCTGATCATCGCCACCTCCCAGCTGGGCAAGGTATTCGGTGTTTTTGCGGAACGTGCCGAGCACCATTACGAAACCGTTTGGAATACGCTTCTGGCAGCGGTAGAGGGCACCCATTTTCCAACATTGATGATGGCTGCTTTGGCCTTCGGCATCATGTGGGGCATCCGCCGCTTCTACCCTGCCCTACCGGGTGTTTTGATCGCGGTGGTTGTCACGACTGTCATCGCCTGGCTGACTGACTTTGGGACAGCAGGTGGCAAGGTGGTGGGCACGATCCCTGATGGTCTGCCTGGCTTCGCCATACCGACCTTTGATCTCACCACTGTTTGGTCATTGATTCCTGCCGCCATTACGATCTCCTTGATCGGTTTCATGGAAGCGATCTCAATCGCGAAAGCCATGGCAGCCCGTACCAGACAACGTCTTAACGCCAATCAGGAGTTGATCGGTCAGGGCCTGTCCAATGTTGTATCAAGCGTGTTTTCCGGCTATCCGGTTTCCGGCTCCTTTTCGAGATCAGCGGTCAACATCAATGCCGGCGCCATCACCGGTTTCTCCTCTATCGTCACAGGCCTGGTCGTCGCGATCACCCTGATATTCCTGACACCGCTGCTCTATCACCTGCCACAGGCCACGTTGGCGGCCGTTATCATTATGGCGGTTATCAACCTGATCAAGATTGAGCCCATCATTCATGCCTGGAAGGCGCAGCCCCATGACGCTATCGTCGCGGTTGTCACCTTCGTGTTGACACTTGTCTTTGCGCCACATCTCGACAAGGGCATCATCGTTGGTGTTTTGCTCTCTCTGGGACTCTTCCTCTGGCGCACCATGCGTCCACGTTTCGCTCAACTGTCGCGTTATGACGATGGCACTATGCGTGACATTCGGGTGCATCCCCTGCCGACCAGCCCGGTTATCTCTGTCGTGCGTTTTGACGGCTCACTCTATTTTGCCAGTGCCGGCTATTTCGAAACCAAGATACTCGGTGTGGTGGCAGCCAACCCCGATCTGAAATACATCATCCTGGACGGTGAGGGCATCAACCAGATCGATGCTACTGGCGAAGAAGTCCTGCACCATCTATGGGAACGTCTGCAGGCACAAGGCATCACGCTGGTGGTTGCGCGCATGAAAAAACAGTTTATGGATACCATTCGCAGAACTGGATTGAGGGAGAAAATGGGTGATAATTTCTTCTCTCGTATCGGCTTGGCACTGAACTACATCTGGAACCAATTGGGAGACTCCTACGACCGGGAAAACTGTCCCCTGCGTATACCGGAAAAGCCGGAAAAGAGTGACCCCCATGCCGGCAGATAAGTTAACCGGACTCTCTGCCGATAGGACCTGTTAACACACACTGTCATGCCTAGTCTGAGCTACTTACTGTTGGTGCCTCTTACCGGTGCGCTGTTAATCATACTTTTACCGCGCACTAACAGTTGGGCCATACGCACAACCGCTTTGATTGCCTCAGGCATCACTCTGCTGCTGTCTTGGGCCTATCTGACAGAGTTTGATCAAACCCAAGCAGGCCTGCAGTTTTTGCAGCAGGCAGCATGGCACACCCGGCTCGGCAGCTCCTTTGCTCTTGCTTTGGATGGGTTCTCTTACCCAATGGTACTGCTCGCTACACTGTTGTGTTTCGTCGCACTATTGGCGTCTGCCAGTGTGCAGACGCGGGTCAAAGGCTACTATAGCCTGGTATTGCTGCTGGAGACTGCAATGCTGGGGGTCTTCATGGCACAGGACTGGTCCCTCTTCTACATCTTTTGGGAACTCACCCTGATCCCCCTGTTCTTCCTGATTGACCGTTGGGGCGGTAAGAACCGACACGGTGCCGCACTGAATTTCGTGCTCTATACCATGGGCGGTTCCGTCTTCATGCTGATCAGCCTGTTGGTATTGTTTGACGCTGTGCCCGGCCACACCTTTTCGATGGCTGCCATGGCTGAGAGCGGGCGTGGTTTGCCGCAGCATACTCAGGTATTGATATTCCTGGGTTTCCTGATCGGTTTCGGCGTTAAGATGCCGATCTTTCCACTGCACGGGTGGTTGCCACTGGCACATGTCGAAGCCCCCAGTCCTATCTCGATACTCCTCTCCGGCATTCTGCTGAAGATGGGCTCCTACGGCCTGATCCGTGCAGCGGGCATGCTACCAGACGCAGTGCTCGCACTGCAGGATCTACTCGTTGTACTTGCCTTCGTCAGCCTGATTTATGGTGGGCTGCTTGCCTGGCGGCACAGTGACCTCAAAGCCATGATTGCCTACTCGTCAATCAGTCACATGGGGGTGGTGCTACTCGGCATCGCCGCACTCAATCTGGCCGGACTGCATGGCGCACTGATGCAGATGGTGGCCCATGGCCTGGTAGCCGGCTCCCTCTTCCTATTGATCGGCCTGCTCTATGAGCGCACCAAGACACGGGAAGTGACGCACTATAGTTCTCTGGTGCGTGTAACCCCCCGGTTTGCTTTTTTCACCACATTCGCCTTCATCGCCGCAGTCTCACTGCCGGGTACCGCAGGTTTTGTCGCGGAACTGAACACCCTGATCGGCGGATTTGCCCGTTGGGGTTGGGTTGCCGCTTTGCTGACACTCGGCGTACTACTCAGTGCAGCCTACGCGGTCCGTTCCATCAGCCAGCTTTTCACCGGCCCGGTTCGTCCGGATATGCGTGACGTGCAGGATCTCAAACCGGTCGAACTGCTTGCAGCAGGTACATTGGCGGCTGCCACCCTGATTCTGGGTTTCATGCCGAGCCCCGTGTTGGATCTGGTGAATGCCTCTGCCACTCAGCTCTCATTGCTGTTCAACCCATGAGATTAGACGGGATGAAAGTATGAGTCGCCAACAATCCAGCAGCGGAGACATTCGGCAACAGATAAAAGATGCACTTGATCATCTCGCCCATGTCTTGCCTGGACAGGCACCGATCAAGGACTTCGTACATCACAACACGCTGCATGGCTATCAGCACCTTCCCTTTCACGAGGCGCTGGCTGCCTCCCGCCGTCTGACAGGTACCAATGGCTACCTGCCACTGGAAAAATACCGCGAATATTATCGACTGGGCAGAATCAGCAAAGAGGACCTGCTTACCAGTATCGATGATGAGGCACCGCTCGAAGCGGGCATCACCGTGGCTGAAACCTCGAATGGTATTCTCAGACGACGTGATATCTATCTCTCGGCGTTATCGCTTCCCCTGCAACCGGTCTCAGGTTGTCAACTCACTTGGCAGATCGATGAGGCAGGTGCACTTGAAAAACTCAACCCAAGTCTTCCGGGTGAGATAAGGTCAAACCTGCTCGAACGCGCCAGGGAGAATGGGCTGAACACAGAAGCCATCACTGTTGGTGACCTCTGGCAGGCCTGCCTGGAAGCGTTGCACCTGCAAGACAACCAGCCGCATCCGGAAGAGCTGCTTGACCTCGCACCCGAGCAGGCAGAGACCATGTTGCACGACATGCTGGATGACACAGGCAACGATACCGACGAGGTCAAAACTGCGTCCCAGCGCATGCAGCAGGCAGCCAACGACCTCCTAGCGGAACAATTGGAGCGTATTGGTCTGACCCATACGATGCGTGACCTCTTGCAAAATCTGACAGGGCATGACCTGTTGGATGATATCCGCCCGCAGCTGGTGAGAGAGCTCTCTAACTTCCTCGATCAGGGTGTGGCCGGATGGCAACCGAATGATACAGATAAGGGCTTCTATGCCTATTGGCGGAACCATGCGGAATCCGATCCCAGCTGGCTCCTGCAGGGTGTCGAAGGCTGGCGTCAGCATCTCGAACTGCTGCATACCGATCCGCTCGACACCATCATCAGCGAGATGCATCGGATGGGTCTGTCGCGGGAACGGTGGGTAGGCTATCTGGAACGGCTCGCGCTCGAACTGCCCGGCTGGTCCGGCATGGTGCTATGGCGCCACAACCACCCCGGTTATGAGAGTCTCTCCGCACGTATCGACATGATCGACTATCTAGCGGTGCGATTGGTACTGGAGCGGATCTTCTCTCACCACCTTTGCGCAACACTGTTTCAGGTGGAATCGAGCCTCGACATGTTGCGATGGTATTTTCGCCGCAATCATGACGAGTTCACGGTACGCGAAGCACTGTTTAACGGCCGGCTGCCCGAATACCTCGCCAGCCGCGCTCAGCGTGCGGTACATTCACCGGTTGAGCGAACGGTATCAGATGCCAAATCACCCTGGTTACATCTCTCCCATCTTATCTGGACCTGGCGTCATAGCGGGATGGAGGAGAAGACCGACCAACCGACACTTTGTCAGGGCGCCTGGCCGCTGTTTCAACTTGCTCAGCGGCTTGGGCTGTGCGGTTTCGATGTACGCACGCTCTCAGATGAACAGATTCATACGATTTTTGACTGTCTCGAACGATTGCATGACGACCGGGCTGGCTACCTCTGGCTGCAGGCCTACGAAAGACACTACCGGAATCAGATCCTCAAGGCTCTTGTTCAAAACCATGGACGTGGTGCCTGGCCCAACAGAGACGAGCTACCCACAGCACAGTTGGTCTTCTGTATGGACGATCGCGAGGAAGGCATCCGGCGTCATCTTGAGGAGCTCCTGCCGGAGGTGGAGACCCTCGGTGCAGCCGCACACTTCAATGTGCCGCACAACTGGCGCGGACTGGACGATACCAGGGTCACCCCCCTGGCACCCGTAGTGCCGGCACCGGTTATTCCGGTGCACGAGGTCTGCGAAGTCCCCGCATCAAAAGCCGAGGATGTCGGTCGTCTGCACCAGCAGCGACACCAACGATTGAATCAGGTCGCAGAGGTCTTTCTTCAAGAGACCCGGCGCGGCTTGCTGATGCCTTCCCTGCTGGGCGCCGTTGCCGCTCCCTTCACCCTCGCACACGTCGCCGGCAAGGTTCTGATTCCCCGAGCTTTCGGTGAGTGGCTGCAAGCAGCCAAACATTGGCTGGAGAAACCGGTCTCAACCGAGATCCGATATGTCGCACCCAACGACAGCCCGGAAGCGACGGTAGAATCCAACCGCCTGGGATTCACCGATACGGAACAGGCAGATAGGGTGCAGACCCTGCTTCGGGCCATCGGTTTGACTCAGGGCTTCTCACCGTTGGTCGCCATCATCGGACACGGATCGCGCAACCAGAACAATCCCCATGCTTCGGCCTATAACTGTGGCGCCTGTGCAGGACACTTCAGCGGACCCAATGCACGTCTGGTTGCCGCCATGGCCAACCGACCCGAGGTACGCGCACTGCTGGCCGAGCGGGAGATCGTGATCCCGCCTGAGACACACTTCATCGGCGGCGAGCACGATACCTGCAACGATGAAATCGCCTGGTACGACCTGGAGTCAATTGCATCCGATCATCAACCTCTGCTGCAGAGAGTCCGTGATTCACTCCTTGAAGCCGCTCAGTTGCACGCACAGGAACGCTGCCGCCGCTTCGCCTCAGCGCCCGTACGACCCGAACCGCATCGGGCATTCGCCCACGTTGCAGGTCGCGCCCTCGACTTCTCTCAGGCACGGCCCGAACTGGGACACGCCACCAATGCCTGTGCCTTCTTTGGCCGACGCAGCATGAGCCGGGGCGCCTTTTTTGACCGACGCGCCTTTCTGATCTCCTATGATGCCTCGCAGGATCCCACCGGCGAGGTACTCGAAAGGCATCTCCTGATCAATGGCGCCGTGGGAGCCGGCATCAGCCTCGAGTATTACTTCTCCACTGTGGATAACGAAGGTTACGGCTGCGGTTCCAAGGTGATGCATAACGTCACCGGCTTTCTCGGCGTGATGGAAGGGGCCAATTCCGATTTACGCACCGGATTACCGCGGCAGATGATCGAGATCCACGAAGCGATGCGGTTGCTGGTCGTGGTAGAAGCCAAAACCGAAGTGCTGACAGAAATCTACCAGCGACAACCACCGCTGCAGGAGCTGGTCGGGAATGCTTGGGTACAACTCACTGCCATGGACCCGGACGATGGCACCATACACCTGTTCAAGCCTGACAAAGGCTGGGTCAAGTGGCAAAGCGATGAGAAAACCCTAACCCAAGTGAACCGCTCTGCCGACTGGTATTTGGGATCTGATGGTCCCCTGCCACCGGCACTGATCAAGACAACCCGGGAGGATAGCGTAGATGCTTGATCAATACGCCGGGTTGATCCCAATCCTGCCCTGGCTGGCGGCAGCCTGGATCGGTATCGGATACATGTTGGGCTTGAATCGTGGTGAGGCGGGAGAAAAGCACACAGCCGTCGTCGCCACTTTGGCAGCCACAGCCTCTCTTTTACTGGTGACCGCCCTAGCTCTAAAAGCAGTTCTAAACGGCGCACCCGGTCAGCTGGAATTGGGTACTTGGTTCCGTAGCGGCGAATACGCAGTACCGATCAGTTTCACGTTGGATGCGCTGGGTCTTTCGATCGCCTCGATTGTTGCCTTGATCGCCCTGCTTGTGATCCGGTTCTCCGCCAACTACATGCATCGTGAAGTCGGCTTCCAGCGCTTCTTCATGCTGTTGTGTCTGTTTACCGGTGCCATGGATCTCATCGTACTGGCGGGCAATGCACTGTTGGTTTTCGTGGGTTGGGAGATCGCCGGGGTCAGTTCATTCCTGCTGATTGGCTATGCAATTGAGCGACCGGCCGCTACCCGCAATGGCGTGCGCGCCTTCGTTACCAACCGGGTCGGTGATGCCGGGTTTATCCTGGGGATCGTCCTCTCTATGCTGTGGCTGGGTGGTCTCGACTGGCCGACCATTGCACTGCGTGCCGGGGAGATCGAGACCCTGTTAGCCGGTCTTGTGGCCAGTGGCTTCGTCATTGCCGCTCTGGCAAAATCGGCTCAACTGCCCTTCGCTCCCTGGATTGCCCGCGCACTTGAAGGACCGACGCCCTCCTCCGCCATCTTTTATGGTGCGTTGATGGTGCATGCCGGTGTTTTCCTGCTGATTCGCCTGGAGCCCCTATTACAACAGGCACATGCCGTCATGCTGGGCATCGCCTTGCTGGGCGCATTGACGGTAGTCTACGGCTGGCTTTCAGGCCATTCCCAATCGGATGTCAAGAGCTCACTGATGTTCTCCACCACCACTCAGGTGGGATGGATGTTTCTCTGGTGCGGGCTCGGCTGGTTCACCCTGGCTGCCTGGCACCTGGGACTACATGCAATCTGGCGAACCTTCCAATTCCTCTCGGCGCCGGCGTTACTCTATCAGGTTGAACAGGCGACCCGGCCGGTACCGAAATGGCTCTCCCACAATCGCTGGCTGCACCAGGCTGCCCTGCAACGCTTCTGGGTGGAATCCCTGACCGATGCCCTGCTGGTGCGCCCTACCATTTCACTCTCCCGTGATGTGCAGTACTTCGATGAGCAGATTGTCACCCGGGTAGTCGGCCTGCCTGCCTACACCCGCAGCGTCTCTTCATTAGCACAGTGGGAGATGCTCAAACAACGGGCCTCTCAAACCGATGCGGAAGGTGTCGGCAAAGGTACCGGCCTTGTTGGCAAAGCCATGACCTGGCTGGCCGATATCCTCTACTGGTTTGAATCCCGACTGGTGTTGAGCAAGGGTGGAGAGGGTCTGATGAAAAGCCTCCATCGCGTAGGCGGTCTGTTGGCGCGGGTAGAACAACTGTTGGCCGAACCGCGTTATCTGATCGTACTGATCGTCGTGACCTTCGTGGTGATACTGTGAGGAACGGGGCATGGTGATAGAGCAAATCCACTGGTCGGCTCAGATCAGCTATCCAATTCTGACGTTTTTGCAATTACTGCCGATCGGCACAGTCGTTCTGTTGTGGATTTTGCGTCATACGCGATTGATGGTACCCGTAGGTATCGCCGCTGCAGTCCTGGAATTTCTGTTATGCATTGATCTGTGGCGGCATTACGATGCCACACACAGTGGCATGCAGTTCAGTGAATCGCTATTAGTTTTTGATTATCTGCACTACCACTCTGGTGTCGACGGTGTGTCCGTGGTGTTTGTACTCCTCACCGGATTGCTGACGCTGCTGGTCGCCCTCTACGGCGTTGTCAGAGAACTGAAGCCATTCAATCGGCTTTATATGATCGCCTTTTTGGTGCAGGCCACTCTGATGGCCCAATTTGTGACACTTAACCTGCTCTGGTTCGTGTTGCTCTCAGCCCTGCAAGTGGGCCTGATCGGCTATCTGCTCTGGCGTTGGGGCAATTCTCCTGAAAAGGATCTGGCCTTACGCCGCTTCTATCAATTCATGGGTGTGAGTCTGTTGCTGCTTGTGGCGGGCACTATGGTGGTCGGTTGGAGTTACTCAGACAGTCATACGGGCACCTGGAGCTTCGACCTCATACAACTCGCCCAGACACCGGTTTCCGAGACCTTTCGAACTGTCGCCTTTTTTCTGCTTTTTTATGGCCTGGCGATTCGAACCCCGTTGTTTCCGTTACACGGCTGGCTGCCGATGATTGCGGAACATGGCAATGTGGCGGTCGCACCCACCTTTCTGCTCGGACTCAAGATAGGTATCTACGGCCTGCTGAGATTTGTCCTGCCCATACTGCCGACGGCGGTCAGTGAGTGGCATAACTATGTGGTTGCATTCGCCCTGACCGGTATTTTCTACGCCGCCTTTCTTGCCATGATGCAGGACAACCTGCGCAGGTTGCTTGCCTACGCAGTGATCTCCCATACCGGCATCCTGGTGCTGGGTATCTTCAGTCTCGAGCATGCCGCTTTTATGGGCAGCGTTATTCTCTCCGCCACCTTCGGGCTGGCGGTGGCGGCGCTGATGTTTACCACAGGTCTGCTCTACCGCCGTACCTATACGACACTGCTGCATAGCCTGGGCGGTCTGTTCGACACGCTGCCATTTCTCGGCATTACATTTCTGATTGGTGGCCTGGCTATCGTCGGCATGCCCGGCACACCCGGTTTCGATGCTGTGCATCTGATTCTGGAGTCCGCCATTCATCGCTTCGGCGCACTGGTCACCATCGCCGCTGCACTCGGCAATGTGGTTGCAGCCGGTTTTCTTCTCTGGGCCTTCCAGCGGGCATTTTTGTCACCCCGTCCGACGGGTGTCAGGCCTTTTCAGGCTATACCGGTCTCCCGTGCAGAACTATTTGTTCTCAGTGCGCTGCTATTGGTACTCCTTGGCGCCGGCTTCTATATAGAGCCTTGGCTGACATTGGTGGATAAGCCACTCTCGGCACTGAGTGCGCTCTACTCCTCACACTGAGACAGCAGAATGATGGCAAATTTACAAGACATAACCCACCTGCCAGTGCTTTCAACTCTCCTGTTGTTGCCCCTATTGGGTGCTGTCGTGATCTGGTTGCTACCGCAGATAAAAGCACGAATGATCGCGCTGATCACGCTCATCACAGCACTGCTCCCCGCACTCACCGCCGTGATCGGACTGGATACCGGGAATGCGGGATTTCAGTTTACTGAACAGTACCCCTGGATACCCACACTGGACGCCCACTTTAGATTCGGCGTGGATGGTATCTCCGCCCCATTCCTGCCGCTGACCCTCTTGCTGTTCATCGGTGTGATATTGGCCTCCTGGACCAGCATCCAGTCCATGCCCAGGGTCTACTACACCCTGCTGATGCTATTTACATCCGCTACGCTAGGCGTCTTCATGACTATTGATGCGCTGGCATTCTTCCTGTTCTGGGAATTGACCCTGATACCACTCTACTTTCTGATTAGCTTATGGGGTATAGGACCGCATCGCCGCTATGCGGCCACCAAGTACACCCTGTTTATGCTAGCCGGCGGGATCCCCCTGCTGCTTGCCATCGCCTTTCTCGCCTTTAATCATGCGGAGGTCATGGGTGCAACGCCACCGGCGGGTCTCTCTTTTGATTATCAGACACTATTGGATACCCCACTTTCCGGGGGTCTGGAGATCATCGTATTTCTATTTCTGCTGATCGGCTTTGCTGTTAAAACGCCCTTATTTCCCTTTCATACCTGGCTGCCCATCGTCGCTCTCGAAGGTCCGGCACCTGTTGCCGCCTTGCTGGTTGGACTCAAACTGGGCGCCTATGGCCTGATTCGCTTCGCTATACCATTGGCGCCTACCGCTGCACAGGAGTTGCATTGGCTACTTGCCGGACTGGGTGTAATCGGTGTCCTCTATGGCGCATTGGCGGCATTCAGCCAGACCAATCTTCGCCGTATGCTGGCCTACTCATCCATGAGTCATGTGGGACTGGTGGTGCTCGGCATTGCTTCATTCAGCCAACAGGGACTGCAAGGCGCTGTTTTTCAGCTATTGAATTTCGTGATCATAGCCGGCGGATTGTTCCTGCTGACCGGATACCTGCAGCATCGTCTGGGGTCCACTGACCTGATTCATCTCGGTGGCGCGGCACAGAGCATGCCGCTGCTGGCGGCATTTTTCATGTTCCTCGGACTGGCGTCACTCGGCATCCCCGGTACCAGCGGCTTTCCTGCCGAGTTTCTCATCCTGTTCAGTGCATTGCAGACTCATACCGGCGCCGGATTGGCGGCCCTGGCCGGCATGATTATCGGTGCCGGTTACCTGCTGAACAGTTATCGTCAGAGCTTTTATGGTCCTATGACCCAAGGCCAGGTACGAACCGCGCAGGATCTTCGTCCGCGGGAGCTGGCAACCATGCTGGTTTTCTCTTCGATTGTTTTGTTGTTCGGTCTGTTTCCCGGACTGTTGCTCGACCTGACAAGTACCACTGTCTCTATGTGGCTCTCACGCATTAATTAGTTTGGACCTACGCCTATTTCAGAACTTCCAATGCCCGTGAATGCCAGTTGAGTACAGCAGTTTTCACGAACATCTTTTTCGCTAAATCGGGGTAGGCAGTACGAATCTGCTCAGCAGCAAAGTCGCATAGGAATTCTGATTTCAACTCTGCCCGTGCCCGATCCACACCGACTTCCTGATAAGGCACCGAGGCTAGCAGAAGAAATCCGTCATCGGGTATACGGCCGGCGCTCATGTTACTTTCGATAATCCCAGCAGCCTTGTGGATCGGCTCGCCGAGACTCGGGCTGTATGGACCGATAATCAATGCCAGGTTTGGCATATGCAGGAAATCAAAACCTCGTCCAACACAAATCATCCATTCACGATGCACATTGTCGAGTTGACGTGCCATCTGTCTTGCTTCCTCGATATGATCGAGGTTGCCTGAGATCAGTGGTAAGAGATCCAGGCGCATCTGAACACTCATGTCCGGGAACAGTCTTTCCAGGCGCGGCAGCAAGGTATCGCGATCACTCGAACTCAGCGTAGACATATCCAACTGTTCACCGTTGGTGCCATGCAGGATCAGCGCATCCTCGTCCGTCTCAAAACCGCAGACTACTGGATAGACCGTACCGTGGCCTTGACCAAAGACCTGTTCTACCTGTCGCTTGATCTGATAGGTATGCGCTTTCGCTGCCTCAGTGTCGTAGTTGAAACCGGCACAACCCCGCTGAGGATCGCCTTTGGAAAAATGGTAAGTGATGAGGAACATCGATCGACGCCCCTCAGAGACAATATTCTGCAGATAGTTGGAGAGGACTTCTCCCAAATGGGGCCAACCCAGGTTGAACATGCCGCCTAAATTACGGAATGGCTGAATAATACCTTGAGGAGTATTCGTCGCGACCGGTATGTTGATACGGCCATCCATACATTTCAGCACCGCAATCGAGGTGGGGTGTTCGGACAGATAGCGGGTACGCGCCAGCCAGTTATCGGGACTACTATAAATGGTCGAGTGGCGACTGGCATGCTCCAGCAACCATTCAATCCGGTCTTCTATGGGTTTACTATGTATATCCATGGTCACTCTCTGCAATCACTTAGTGGAACTTGCCGTAACTCATGCATAGTGTCAATCATCCCCTGCATATCACATGCGTATTCTCAATCGAATGAACAAATCTTATTACTTAACACCTCTGTATTAGACTCCGGCCTCTATTCCCACACTAAACGAGGCATTGCAAAGGCTGTCATCTAGAGTGGAAGATGCCAAAATAGCGGCAATTCCAAACCAAGACTTATTCACGAGAGCTATATCTGCCAACTTCGCTGGAGAGAACCACGTACCATGAATGAACAAGACCTGATTACCAGAATCAAGGGCCTCTACCCAGATGCAGAGATTACAGTGGCTGGCGAAAATTGCAGCTTCGAGGTGAATGTCAGCTCTCCCGCATTCACCGACATGAAGAGTCTGCAGCGACAGCGGTCCATACTCACACTGTTCAATACTGAGATTGCCAGTGGGGAACTCCACGCACTGACGGTCAGGGCAAAAACACCCCAAGAGTTACAGCAGAATTCGGATTGAAAACTGACTGAATAGGGAGACGAGCGACCCCTGCCCTTTTCCAGCACCTGTTTACTGCAGGCAATGGGATGAGAAAAGCTGGAAAAAAATCAAAAACAGGCTGTTTCATGGCCCAGATATAACTATACTTATCTAGCCATCTAACAAACTAATGAGAGGACTCGTCAAAATGAAGCCAGCTGTAAAAGTCACGATCACCGGTGCCGCAGGACATATCGGCTACGCACTGGTATTCCGTATCGCCTCCGGCGCCATGTTCGGTCAGGAACAACCCGTGATACTGAGACTGCTGGAGATACCCCAATCGATGTCAGCGCTCAGTGGCGTTCGCATGGAATTGGAGGACTGCGCCTTTCCCCTGCTGCACGACATTGTCACGACCGATGACCCGACCATCGGCTTCCGCGGGACCAATTACGCCATCCTGGTCGGTGCCAAGCCTCGCAGCAAAGGCATGGAGCGCAAGGATTTGATCACTGAGAATGCCAAGATCTTCGCCACCCAGGGGCGGGCTATCAACGATTTTGCCGCCCGAGACGTACGAGTCGTGGTGGTCGGCAACCCCGCCAATACCAACGCACTCATTGCAGCAGCCAACGCCCCCGACCTCGATCGCAACCAGTTTACGGCGATGACACGGCTGGATCACAACCGTGCACTGGGACAGTTGGCCAACAAAACCAACACCTTGGTTTCCGACATCAGCCGCATGACCATCTGGGGCAATCACTCTCTGACCCAGTATCCTCACATTAATCACTGCCAGGTGAACGGACAACCCGTCTTCGACCAAGTGAGCCATGACTGGGCAATCGACCACTTTATCCCCAGAATCCAACGCCGAGGTGCTGAAATCATAGAGGCGCGTGGACTCTCGTCGGCGGCCTCTGCCGCCGATGCCGTGGTGGATCATGTACATGACTGGGCACTCGGCACCAAAGATGACGACTGGGTCAGCATGTCGGTCCACTCGGATGGGAGTTACGGTATCGATGAAGGGGTTGTCTTCTCCTATCCGGTCACCTGCAAGGATGGCCAGTACGAGATCGTACAGGGACTGGAACTGGATGATTTAAGTGTCTCCCGACTCAAGGCGTCAGAGGATGAACTGCGCAGTGAGCGCGCCATCATCGCAGAGCTGCTCCCCTAAGCAGCTTGATTGATAACGGCATGGAGGCCCACTTTTCTCTTATCATCAGGGTGCGGCACTGCCGCACCCAAGTCTCAGATTGAAAAATTAAGTCTTAAATCCCGAATTTCAGGCAGTACCTATTGAACACACCCTCTCCCACAAAACTCAGTGCTTCGGTCAGACCTCAAGGCAGTCTGGAAGTACTCTCCCAACTTGAAGTCAACGCCCTGCTGGATACCAGCGCACGGGGTCTCTATCAGCTGTTTCGCCGTTGTGCACTGGCAGTCCTTAACTGTGGCAGCCAGACAGATAACGCCCGGGAGATCTTCGAGGCTTACCGTGATTTCGGCATTCATCTCATGCAACGTAACAGGGGCGTCAAACTTCGTCTGGAAAATGCACCGGGAAGTGCATTCGTCGACGGCAAGATGATCCTGGGGATCCAGGAACATCTCTTCGCAGTACTCAGGGACATCATCTATGTCCATAACGAGATCCAGAACGACCCCAACTTCAATCTGGATGAGCCCTCACATATCACATCCGCAGTATTCCATATCCTGAGAAATGCCAGAGTGCTGCAAACTGGCACCTATCCCAGCCTGATCGTTTGTTGGGGCGGCCACTCCATCAATCGAACTGAATACGACTACACCAAAGAGGTGGGATACGAACTGGGTCTGCGCGGACTCAATGTCTGTACCGGCTGTGGTCCCGGCGCTATGAAAGGTCCGATGAAGGGCGCCACCATCGGCCATGCCAAACAGCGCAATCATGATGGACGTTATCTGGGTATCACCGAGCCCGGCATCATTGCTTCAGAACCACCCAACCCGATCGTCAACGAACTGGTGATCATGCCCGATATCGAGAAACGCCTGGAGGCTTTTGTGCGTACCGGCCATGGCATCCTGGTATTTCCCGGCGGTGCGGGCACCACGGAAGAGCTGCTCTATCTGCTGGGTATTCTCATGCATCCTTCCAACAGCGGACATCCGCTGCCGCTGATCCTGACCGGACCGGCAGAGAGTGCAGGCTACTTTGATGCCATCGATCGTTTCGTCACCAATACACTGGGGCCTGGGATACGAAACCATTATCGGATTATTCTCGATGACCCTCAGGCCGTGGCGCAGGCCATGAAATCCGCGATGAAGACCGTTAAGTCATTTCGTACTGAAGGCAACGACGCCTTCTATTTCAATTGGCGACTCAAGATCGAGCATGAACTGCAGCAGCCATTCACCCCCACCCATCGTTCCATGGCAGCCCTCTCCCTCAATCGTCAGCAGGCACCCTATCTGCTGGCGGCGAATCTCAGGCGTGCCTTCTCCGGTATTGTGGCAGGAAATGTGAAGGAGGATGGCATTCGGGCGGTTGAAACACATGGACCTTTCACCATCAATGGAGACCCCGACATCGTCTCATCGATGGATGAAGTACTGATGGCCTTTGTGGAGCAAAACCGGATGAAGCTCCAGGGTGATTATTCGCCCTGTTATCAGCTTGTTTCCTGATAAGCGAGCAGCTTAGTCTACAAGGATACAGTTCTCTTTTTTTTACTTTTCTCTCCTACTTGGATGCACACTAAATCATTAGATAATGAAGTCTATTAACAGAGAGTGTGTAACAAGTTTCCACCTGGGGTAGAGATGTCTAGTTGGAATAACATTTAGTCTATGCATGCCTCATTATCAGCGGCAGCAGACTTGAAAAGCCATATCACTAAAGATCGAATCCAGATCAAATGTAATCATAAAAACGATTTACGAAAAACAGTTATCACTTTAGAAAAATTGCATGCTTGCATCTCAAATGTTTGCAATTATTTACATTTCAGACTCGATATTCACTGCATTACAAAACCACATGGTCGATAAGGTTAACTGGTACAACTAATCCTTTTACCCTCTACCTATCACCATGGGGACTACATAAAATGTTCGGTTTTGCTAGCAAAAGACTTATTATTCAATACAGAGAACAGATCTCTCAACAAGAAATACGGATAGAAACTCAGGAAACACAACTCACAACACTAAAGAATGAGAATAGCCAACTACAGAAACAGTTGGATGATTACATCTCGGAGCAAAGAGCGCAGGAACAACTGATCAGTAACTTCTCTACGCTGGGGAAATCATTCGATGAACTGCAGCACTCCCTGATGCATAACGCAAACAACATGAAAGATGAAAAGCGTAATGCTATCCGAGGCTCTGAAATCTCCTCCCGAGCTGTTTCTAGTGTAGAGATCATGAAGAATGAAATTGAAAGCGTTACCCAAATTTCACAGGAGAGCTCAGACAGTGTGGTAAAGCTGGGGACGATTGCAAACAACATCAGTAATTTTGTCAGTATTATTCAAGGCATTTCGGAACAGACCAATCTGCTAGCATTAAATGCCGCTATCGAAGCAGCCCGTGCCGGTGAAATGGGGCGTGGTTTCGCAGTAGTTGCCGATGAAGTTCGCAACCTGGCCGGGAGAACTCGAGAAGCAACAACCGAGATTGCAAACCTGGTAGATACCATCACTCTCGAGACAAAGAAATCGATGGACACCATGTCCTCGGTAATGGATGTCACAAACGAATTCCAGGAACATGTTTCGAAATCTATCGAGCAAATCAATCAACAGATAGATCTTTCAAATGAGATGGAATCGACTATCTCTTCCACTGCCCTGCGTAGCTTCGTGGAGCTAGCCAAACTTGACCATTTGATATTCAAATTTAACATCTATAAGGCCTTTTGGGGTCTCTCTGACCTGACGGCAGAGTCGATCTCGGATCATAAGGGTTGCCGCTTGGGACAGTGGTACTACGAAGGCGAAGGATTGGCATGTTTCTCCCAACTGCCTGGCTACCGAGAAATCGAACCCCCACATCTACAAGTACATGAAAACGGCAAACAAGCCCTTTACCATTACAGAAAAGGAGAACTGGAAGCGGGTATTCAGGCTATCACCGTGATGGAGGAAGCCAGCATGCAGGTGCTCTCACAACTTGAATGTCTTGCTCGAGCCGGAGAGAATGACTCACAACTTCTTTGCGCCAGCGAGCAGCACTAAATCTGTTGCCGACATTAACTCAAGCGGGAGTGAATTCCAAAAAGTCCAGAGATATCACTTCTCTTTATCTGTCAATAAGTCCAAGGCAATGCACCAAGTATAAAGACCTCACTTGGAAGAATTCCTTTTTCTAAAAAAGGAGACAGATTGAGTTTTGCTATTTTAAAAATAAGATTCTTATTCTCTGAGAGGTCACAGGGAAATCGCTCATTTATCTGCAATCAGTAGATCCCAACATAACGGAAAACACAGAGAAATACTTCAAGCCAAAAATACCCAAAAGACCATCAACGTCTATGGTTTGAATGTTTTATAAGAACGGTAAGTGAGCGTAACCTATCTAACACAGCAGATACTACGAGTAAGATCACCACAGCCAGCCTGAGCTTGGAGCTCATCATCATAATATATAACTTCACATATTGGAGGTGATTCAAAGTACGGAAAAATCTAATCCTCGAACGTCAGGCCAACGCTGAGACACAACACATATGCTTGGCCTGTAAGTATGGGGATGGACTGTTCCTAGACAGCTGGCTTGTCTAATACAACCACACCATCTTCATCAGCATAGAGCCACTCACCAGGCTTAAATATCACACCGGCAAATTCGACATTGCCACCCACCTCGCCCACGCCTTTTTTTACACTCTTACGTGGATGGGTCGCCATGGCCATGACACCCAGCGGCATTTCACCGATCTCGACAGAATCGCGAACACACCCATACATCACAACGCCTGCCCAGCCATTGTCTACGGCAATTTGTGCCAGAAGATCACCTAACATTGCACAACGCAGAGAGCCACCGGCATCCACCACCAACACTCTACCCTGTCCCGGTTGTTCAAGTTGTTCCCGTACCAGTGAGTTGTCTTCGAAGCATTTCAGCGTAGCAATGGAACCATGGAAGGCATGATGTCCGCCATAGTGGCGCAACACAGGACTGCAGACTTGCAGGGCTTCCTCATGAATATCGTAGAGATCGGCTGTTTTTAATGTGCTTTCGCTCAGGCTCATCGATTCATCCTCCTAGCATTTTGATCTTTTTTCCCTCGCAGATTCAATCACTGTTTCTGCAAGGGAAAAAAAAGCCGCGCCTGGTGGCGCGGCCGAAGGGCAGAAAAAACGTGGAGGCAGCGCCTTAGATATTGGCTGCCTCGTCGAACTGGGCCTCCTCTGTGGAGCCTGTCAGCGCAGTAACTGAAGAAGCACCGCCCTGGATCACAGTAGTGACATCATCGAAATAACCGGCACCCACTTCCTGTTGATGGGAAACGAAGGTGTAGCCCTTGTCACGCGCATCGAATTCAGGCTGCTGGACCTTCTCCACATAGTGCTTCATACCTTCGCCACGCGCATAGTCGTAGGCCAGGTCGAACATGTTGAACCACATGTTGTGGATGCCTGCCAGGGTGATGAACTGATATTTGTAACCCATGTCAGCCAGCTCATCCTGAAACTTGGCAATCGTTGCATCGTCCAGATTCTTCTTCCAGTTGAATGAGGGCGAGCAGTTGTAGGCCAGCAGTTTGTTCGGGTTCTCGGCCAACACAGCCTGGGCGAATTCACGGGCGAAACCAAGATCAGGCGTGCCGGTCTCACACCAGACCAGGTCTGCGTAAGGCGCGTAAGCCAGACCGCGGGAGATGGCCTGCTCCAGACCATTCTTTACCTGGTAGAAACCCTCGGAGGTCCGTTCACCAGTGAGAAAAGGTTTGTCGTTGGGATCGACATCAGAGGTCAGCAGGTTGGCTGCTTCGGAGTCGGTTCTTGCCAACACCAGGGTGGGTACATCCATGACATCAGCCGCGAGACGAGCTGCGATCAGCTTTTGTACCGCTTCCTGGGTGGGAACCAGTACCTTACCGCCCATGTGTCCGCACTTCTTCACGGCAGCCAGCTGATCCTCGTAATGCACGCCGGCAGCGCCTGCAGAAATCATGTTTTTCATCAGCTCAAAGGCGTTGAGTACGCCGCCAAAACCAGCTTCGGCATCCGCTACGATGGGCAGAAAATAGTCCACATAGTCTTTATCTTCTGGGCCGATATCCCGGGACCATTGGATCTCATCGGCACGTTTGAAGGCGTTGTTGATACGGCGCACCATGGTGGGCACCGAGTCATAAGCATAGAGTGACTGGTCGGGATACATGGTCTCGGAGGTATTGCCGTCAGCGGCTACCTGCCAGCCTGAGAGATAGATGGCCTCGATACCCGCCTTGGCCTGCTGCATGGCCTGACCGCCGGTAATGGCGCCCATACAATTCACATAGCCCTTTTTGGAATCACCACGCACAAGCTTCCAAAGCTTCTCAGCGCCTCTCTTGGCATAGGTATGCTCAGGCTGTACCGAACCGCGCAGACGCACCACGTCTTCAGCGCTGTAGCCACGCTGGACATCCAGCCATCGAGGGTTTTCTGCCCAGTCCTTCTTCAAAGCCTCTATCTGCTCGTTACGTGTCATGTCTTATCTCCAGTGTTATCGCTTTGTCTTAAATGTTTCTCAGTGATCCCGATCCGGCGCAGATTTTCTGCGGCTACTCGACCATCTGACTGAGCAACTAAGAAACAGGTGGTTTAAAATCGATCCTGTCCCAATTATCTTGAGCATCTAGCAGGCTCAACCTGCTCCTACTCAGTGTTCATCTCATTTCCCCCTCGAATTGCACCTCGAAGAGGCAGGTCTAATGGCTCGAATCCATCTATGCCTGCGGATGAGTCAGTGCTGTTTTTTTGTGCACTGCGTTAAAGCATAGTGAAAAGGTCAAGAAATTTTTCATAAAAATATCAATAGTTAGCTTTGACAAAAAAAATAGTGCAGTGCAAAAAAATAGGCTAAACCTTAGTAAAACAGTCAACTAAGTAAAATGACCTGACCTATGTGTGCACCAAAATGACGCAAGATCTATCAAGACAGATCGCCCAATCCATACTGACGGGCTTTGACAGACACTTCTCTTTCTTCCAGGAGATCAGCAGTGCCGCGCGTCAGCGATTCGAGCGGGCAGATTGGGAGTCGGTACGTGAGGCCTCCGCCAAGCGGATCAGCTTCTACGACCTGCGAGTACAGGAAGCCGTCAGCAAGATGAGTTCCAACTTCGGCATGAAGGCCGTTGATGAGGGGTTGTGGCAGGAGGTCAAGCTGACCTACACCACCCTGCTGAAAAACCATAGCCGTCCTGAGTTGGCCGAGACTTTTTACAATTCCGTTTTCTGCCGACTGTTTGAGCGAAAGTACTACGACAATGACAAAATCTTTATCGAATCTCAGGTCAACAGACAAGACCTGGCCGAGCGTTATCGGGTCTATATGTCGTTTCAAGTGGCCGACGGGGGTCTGAAAAACAGCTTTTGGGAGATTCTCTCATCGTTCTATTTCAATCTGCCCTATGAGGATATTCAGCGGGACAGCCAACGGCTCGCCGATGCATTCATGGCGCAAACCGGGTTTGAAACTATCCCTGCAGATCTCCGCTTCGACCTGCTCGAATCACCCTTTTATCGCAACAAAGCATCCTATCTGGTCGGTCGCATGGTTTACGGGAAGGTCATACGCCCTGTCATCATTCCATTGATGAACAATGAGTCAGGATCTCTCTATGCCGATGCACTATTGACTCAAAACCGACGTGTTGAAGCGGTTTTCAGCTTCGCCCGCGCCTATTTCATGGTCAAAACACCCGTACCGACGGCCACGGTAGAGTTTCTGCGCAGTATCATGCCTGAGAAGACACTGGCTGATCTCTACATGAGTATCGGCCTCCACAAGCAGGCCAAAAATGAGTTCTATCGGGACCTGCTCAAACATCTGGATAAAAGCCAGGACCCGTTCAGCATTGCCCCAGGTACGCCGGGGTTGGTCATGCAGGTCTTCACCCTGCCCTCGTTCCCCTATGTTTTCAAGGTCATCAGAGACAAGTTTCCGCCACAGAAGGAGGTCACTCACCAACTGGTCAAACAGCGCTATCTCCAGGTCAAAAAACATGACCGGGTGGGACGCATGGCGGATACCCTTGAATTCGTTGATGTCGCCCTGCCCGTCGACAGAATCGATGATCATTTATTGCAGGAGCTGAAGGCCTCGGTGCCGTCACAACTGGAGTTTGAGGGCGACAAGTTGGTCATCAAGCACCTCTATATCGAGCAACGCATGACACCGCTCAATCTCTACCTGGAAGAGACCGATGAGGAAGAGACCCGGCAGATCCTCTATGACTGGGGCAAGGCCGTCAAACAGCTCATGGGGGTCAATATCTTTCCCGGTGACCTGTTGTTCAAAAATTTCGGTGTGAATTGTATGGGCAAGGTAGTTTTCTATGATTATGACGAGATCTGCTATCTGACCGAATGCAATTTCCGCAAAATTCCAGAACCTCGCAATCCGGAAGATATCTACCGGGATGAGCCCTGGTATAGCGTGAATCCCAACGATATTTTCCCGGAGGAGTTCATCACTTTTCTCAGCACAGACCCTAAAGTCCGTAAAATTCTCAGGGAAATACATCCTGAGCTATTCGACGCCGCATACTGGCACAGCAATCAGCAGGACGTTGAAGAAGGTCGCCAGGCCGATGTCTTTCCCTACTCCCGGACATTGCGATTTACCCGTCCGGAAATTCCAACATCCGCGCTGCCAATTGCCTCAACTGCTTAATGAGATAGCTCTTTGAATCGAACAACCCCACTCCCACCAATGTTGTTGTTATTTTTTAACAAACACCATTTCAAATCTGGGCTATTGTTTGAATTAAGGGAAATTTAAGAAAAGTAGTATGCCTGCAGTGGGTCGCGGGCGTGATCTCCCTGTTTATTTATCAACAAACAGGAAAACAGCAATGGTTGGGGAAAAACGATTCGGCATGGGACCCATTCCCACTTCACCCGAATATTATTTAAACGAAAAGCAGGTCAGTGGGATGGCAATACTGCGGAAATTTGGCTGGAAGCTGGTCTGTATCCGGCGGCCTTCAGTCAGTGAGATCACGACTGTTTTCAAAAACTACCAGGAAAATACCATAGGCATACTGGGTGAAGACGGCATCCTAAGGGTCAGCAATGACCTGAAAATCAGAAGATCCTCCATCGAAAGCACCTGAGCCACTTAGCGATACCCGTGTGCGTAAAGCCACGCACCATCCCAAGAACGGTAAATGCTGAAGATGTCTGAATCTACCGGGTTTGAGAGTTTAGGTATAAGTCACCGTACCCTGTCTGGCTGTTGAACAAGTGGCAACACAAATCTTGCCATGACACCGCCCCCCTCCCTGTTCTCCAGTAAAATCTGCCCACCATGCAGTTGCGCCACCTCCTGCACAAAGCTGAGGCCGAGACCACTGCTACGCCCTCCGCCACCAGGTCTGGGCAGAGAGTAGAAGCGCTCAAAGATCTTATCGAGCGCATAATCAGGCACACCTGGACCCCGGTCACTGATACTGCAACTCCAGATCTTGTCACCCACCTGGCATCTTAGAAAGATAATCCCATCCTGCGGACTGAAGTCGATAGCGTTATCGATCAGATTACCAAGCGCCTGCTGCAACAGAAACCGCTCGCCGGTCACTACCGCTTCGTCGCAGTTCTCATATTCGAACCTGAGTCCCTTCTGTTGTGCCGCCCACTGCCGTTCCTCGCAGACCTTTTTCAGCAGATCCGTTGTGTTGATAGGTTCCGGTTGCTGCAGGCCGCGTCGCTTCTCCAGGCCTGCCAGACCCAATAGCTGCTCTACCACCTGGTGCAGACGATGGGCCTCACTGCGAATATTGGCGATAAATTTCTGGCGATCTGCCAACGGCATCTCTTCATTGAGCAGTTCGGCAGTACCCTGGATCGATGCCAGCGGACTCTTCAATTCATGGGTCATGCTGTGCAAGTAGTTCTCCACATAATCCTTTCCCTCCAGCTCACTGCGCATGGCCTCCATCGCTTCGGCCAGTTGGGCCAGCTCCTTTTCACGCAGATTCGGGACATCCACCCGTTTGCCGTCGCGTACGGCGCGGGCATAGCTGGTCAACTTGCGAATCGAGAAAGTCAGCCAGTAGGTGATCAGCAGGCCGAGAGCCACAGCGCCAAGAAGTACCAGTCCACCCTTCTCCTCCATGTTGCTGATCGCACGCTCAATGAATGGCTGTACCGTGACGCTTGGCTTACCAACAGTCACCACGCCAATGATGCGTCCCCCCTGCATGATCGGTGCTGCCACATACATGATGCTGCTGTATTCATCCTGCGGGTCCTCCCTTGTGGTGCGTGCCCCATATTGCCCGCGCAGGGTATTATAGACATCGTTCCAGCGTGAATAATCGCTACCCAGGTCGCGGCCGCGAGAGTCATAACGCACGATGCCTTGATCATCGGTGATATAGACGATCAGATTAGGGTCACGCTTTTTCAGAAACCAGATGCGTGCATCAAATCGACGCTTGGTGAATGCCTTCATGGCCGCTGCGAAATCACCATCTGTTACCCTTCCGGCTGCCATCTCTTGGGTGACCAGTTCCGCCACCAGATTAGCCGTATCCACCAGTACCTCTTCGAGGGATTGACGCATGCCGGGAACCAGCTCCGCCGTAAAGGTCCGCATGACAAACCAGACCGCAAAGCCGATCAGCAGAAAGTAGCCAAGAAAGATGCGGACGCTAAGATTCACACACGTTTCCACTGATGCTGTAACCCATACCGCGATGGGTTTTGATTGGATTCTCTTCCTGGCTCACCTGGCGCAGCTTGGCGCGGATTGTCTTGATATGGGTATCCACCACGCGCTCCAGACTCTCTTCCGGCTCGCTCCATGCCATGTCCATGATCTGCGCCCGTGAGAAAATCCGCTCGGGCTGCTGCAACAGCGTTTTAAGCAGCTGGTACTCGTAACGGGTGAGTTCAAGCCAGCAGTCATGGTAACGGATGCGGCAACGGACCAAATCGATGCCGAAAATACAGGGGTTCTCAACAGTGCTGCCTATAGGTATTGCGCTACGCTTGAGTATCGCCTTGATGCGGGCGGTCAGCTCGCGCGGGCTGAAGGGCTTGCCCATATAGTCATCGCCACCGATCTCCAGGCCGACGATACGGTCCACCTCTTCGTTGCGGGCGGTGAGAAAAACGATGGGGATTGCAGAAAAGCGGCGGATCTCCTTACAGAACTCGAAGCCATTACCGTCGGGCAGGCCGATATCGAGAATCAACAAGGCAGTCTCAGGATGCTGCTGCAACCAGTCGATACCCTCGCGCCCAAGCCGCCGCCATTCGGCTGCAAAGCCTTCGCTTTTCAGGGCGTAGATCACCATGTCGGCAATCGCCGCCTCATCCTCAATCAGCAGGATGGTCTGCACGGTACCTCCTCATTTCCATGATATTCAAAACAGCCTCTCCATCCAGAGCGTCGATCGCAGTCTACTCCAGCATTTAGCTTGGAACCATTCTCCCATTCGCGATGACCGCATGGCTTGCACACACTAACCACATCATAGACACACATTCATTACGTAGAGTCTTCGTAAACCCTTTCCATGGAGTGAAACAGTGAAACGTGTATTGAGTAAAAAACTGTGGGTCATCGGCCTCCTGATGGTGCTACTGATGATTCCATTGACCCTGATCGACCAGGTAGTCTATGAACGCAGCAGTTATCGTAACGAAGCAAGAGAAAGCATTGCGCAGAGCTGGACTGCGGAGCAACAGCTAGTCGGTCCTCTGCTGGTGATTCCCTATAAGGCGCACTTCAAGCAGAAGGTCTGGAAGACCAATCAACAGGGCTACCGTCTGGAAGACCGCTTTCATGAAAAAAAACTCTACCTGACGCCAGAGCAGTTGACGATCTCAGGTGATGTCACCACCGATAGCCGCAAACGCGGTATCTATTCGGTACCTGTCTACAACAGCAAGCTCGCAGCCTCCGGCAGCTTCGATATGGGTCAGCTGGCATTGTTCGAAAAATCATCAGAACATCGCATCGAATGGTTGCCTGGCTATCTTGCCGTGATGGTGAGAGATGTGCGGGGAGTCGAAGCGCAGCCCCTGCTGCAATGGCAGGGTCGTGAATATGAGTTCCTCTCCGACACCCAGGTGGAGGGCATGCGCAACGGTATGCATGCACCGCTGGGAAAGGTACATGAAATCAAGGAGCCGGCGGCATTCAGTTTCGAGCTTCAGCTGCACGGTATGGAGCAACTACAGTTCTCCCCGGTGGGTAAGAATACCCGTGTGGTGTTAAAGGCGGACTGGCCCGATCCCAGCTTCATTGGCCGCTATCTTCCTACGGAAAGAACCATCGACGATGCAGGCTTCACTGCCAGCTGGCAGATATCCTCCTTCTCCAGCGGCATGCCTCAACTCATCAGTGAGTGCCAGACAGGAAACTGCAATGCGCTGGTCAGCGATGTATTTGGTGTGAGGTTGTTCAACTCGGTTGATATCTATCAGCTGAGTGAGCGTTCGGTAAAATACGCCCTGCTGTTCATCGGGCTGACCTTCGTCTGCTTCTTCCTGTTTGAGATCATGAAGGGTTTGCGACTGCATCCCATGCAATACCTGCTTGTCGGCCTGGGACTCAGCGTTTTCTATCTGCTGTTGATCTCGCTCTCCGAACACATGGACTTTGCCACAGCCTATCTGACCGCTACCCTTGCCTCCACCTTGCTCATCGGTTACTACATCAGCCATGTGATCCACTCCTTCAAGCTGGGTGGATCGATCACTCTCGGCCTGCTGCTGCTGTATGCCATGCTCTATGGCATCCTGCATTCGGAAGACAATGCCCTACTGATGGGTTCACTGCTGATCTTCAGCATACTCGGTCTGGTCATGGTTGCGACAAGACGCATCGATTGGTACACCATCTCCGAGAAAATGGCCAATTCAACACCCGCTCAGACTGATATTCGAATAGAGGCGGCTTCCCAAACTCCCTGAGTAGCGAGCAGGACCTTCTCCACCCGGGAGAGGGTCCAGCTCAGAATTGTCCTCTATCCTGCACATCAACAAGCCGCATCTTGATTAGGTGACAACAACCTCTTCCCCCCTGCTTCTCCCTGAGCAAACCGGTACAACTCCGTCTATGATATCGGGAGTGGTTTGCCGCTCCATGGCGGGTGACATGGCACAAGCCCAGTTTATGGCCAAAGCCATCTCGAAGCTCACTGATGCCGTCCACAGATTGCGAAACAGACCAAAGAGATGCCACAAAAAATGTTGCACAATCAAAGATCCGGCCGGATAAGTCGATTGGCTCAATTGACAACCGCCTCGATCGGTGGCGTCATGGGGACGTCATAAAACTATGTTCTGATAGAGCGTAGCCGGCAGCAGGAGAAGACCGGTTCCCGATTCTAATAATAAGGTTGATAATAAGGATGAAAACCCCAGCCAATGAAGCGACAGATGGGACACTCGCCCATGGTGTCTTCCTTTTTCTTCTGCTGTTCACACTCTGGTTGTTACTCACCGGCAGCCTCGACCCAGCCGAATTGATCGCCGGCGCTATGGTGGCGCTTGCAGTGACCTTGATCAGCCGCCCCCATCTCAATATCTTCACCGGCCTTCGCTTGACCCCGGGGGCCATCCTGCCCTTCCTCTCTTATCTGGGACTCTTCCTGGTCGAGCTGATCCGTGCCAACCTGGACATGGCGAGAAGGGTACTGACCCCTTCCCTGCCGTTGCAACCGGCACTGGTTGAGGTGAAGACAGAACTGCAGTCTCCTCTGGGGCGACTCATCCTGGCCAACAGCATCACCCTGACACCGGGCACGCTGACCGTGGACGTCCTGGAAGATCGACTGGTGATTCATTGGGTCGAAGTCCCACCAGACCTCACTATCGAGGATGCCACCCGAAGCATCACCAGCAAGTTCGAACGACACCTCAAAGGCTTCGTTAAATGACACTGACTTTATTGGAAATCATCGCCCTGGCGATACTGGGAATTGCCGTACTGTTGAGTCTACTCCGGCTCCTATTGGGCCCGGCAGCACCCGACCGGGTAGTGGCAGCCGACACCCTCTCTGTGATTACCACTTCTGGCTTGGTTGTACTTGCCGCACTGCTCGGCAGCCCGCTCTATCTGGATGTTGCCCTGATCTACGGCACGCTGGCTTTTGTCGGCGTGGTGGCCATCGCAAGGGCCATTGAGGGGAACGGATCGTGAGATTGCTCGCTGATATCGTTTTACTGGTGGGGGCTGCATTCACCCTGCTCGGCGCCCTGGGACTCCTGCGCATGCCCGATGTCTATAACCGGATCCAGGCAGGTACCAAGGCCGTCACGCTTGGCGCACTCTCACTCATACTCGGCATTGGGCTGCTCTATCCTCAATGGTGGTCAAAGCTCTTGGTCATTGCATTGCTCATTCTGGTCACCAACCCGCTTGGCTCATCCACCATCGCCAGGGCGCTGCTGATAGCCGGCGTCAAACCCTGGACAAAAACATCAACAACAGCAGGAAAGGAGCGTGAGTCATGACTGAGATTGAGCTCTGGATCGTCATGCTGTTGGCGCTGATGGTCTTGAGTGCTGCCGTGATGGTACTGCTGGTCAAGAACCATATCGCAGCCGTCGCCGCAGCCTCGGTAGTCTCTTTGGGATTGGCCCTGCTATTTGTTTTGATGCGGGCGCCTGATGTGGCCATGACGGAAGCTGCCGTCGGTGCAGGTTTGAGCAGCCTGATCCTGGCATTGGCACTGCGCCGCCTTGGGCTGTGGCGAGTTGATGGGGTGAAAACTCAGGTAAATCTCATCAAGGCCAATGGCGAGGGGCATCAGGATGCGTAATCTCACCGGCCTGCTCTTTGCCGGAGGCCTCGGCTTCATGTTGCTCGCTATCGCCAGCGGACTCGATTTCGGCGCCCCTCCCATGTTGGTAGGAGGCGCCATCCAATCCGCTGCCCCCCAAGAGACGGGAGCGACTAACCTCGTCACCTCTGTCGTGCTGGGTTATCGCGGTATCGATACGCTGGGAGAGCTCTCCATCCTCTTCGCCGCTGCAGCTGCAGCTGGACTGGTACTCGGCCGTCGCCATACCACAGCCGGCACCCTGACCGAGGGTGGCTTTGTACTGAAGCATGGTGGGGCAATGCTATTTCCCCTGCTGATGACGATCGGTTTCTACATCATCTTTCACGGCCACTTGACCCCCGGTGGCGGTTTCCAGGGTGGTGTAATCCTGGCTGCCGCTTTCTTCCTGCCCCTGCTGGCACGCCCCGGCGCCCGTCTGCATCACGGCATGTTGAGCGTCATTGAGGGTTTTGCAGGGTCAAGCTTCATTCTTATCGGCTTGGCAGCACTGTCTGAAGGCGAGGCCTTTCTCCAACCCATGCTGGTCCAGGACACGCTGGGACAACTGGTTTCCGCTGGCACGCTGCCGTTACTTTATCTGGCGGTTGGGCTCAAGGTCGGCGCTGAACTGGCCGGGCTTCTCTCGCACTTGGCCCAGACGGAGTCGGAAGTATGATGCCTGTTTTAAGCCTGGAATTGATCCTCTATACCACTGCTTTGGGGCTGATTTCTATTGGTCTGGCCGGCGTCGTACTGTCACGACACCTATTCCGCATGGTGCTGGCCCTAGTGATTGCCGAGGCCGGTGCAAATCTGATGCTGGTACTCGCCGGATATCGCTGGGACGCAGTGGCCCCCATACTCACCACCCTCGGTGAACATCCGCCGATGGTGGATCCCGTGCCGCAGGCCATGGTGCTCACTGCCATCGTCATCGGCGTCGGTATTCAGGCGCTTGCGGTCAGTATTCTGATACGTATCCGCCAACGCTATGGCACCCTGGATCGGAGCCAAGTGGCAGAGCGAATGGATGCGGAGATCGCCGACTCTGCGGGTATACCCCGTGACGTCAGCCAGGAGTCACCGCTTGGAGAACGTCCACTGCCATCCTTACCCGATAGCACGGTGGAAATCCGCGGGGGGCATTCATGAGCGATCTTATTGTACTGCCGCTAGTCCTGCCGCTATTCGGTGCTTTTCTGCTACCGATCGTGATGCGTACCTCGATCAGTATCGGCGCCTGGATCGGACCCGCCATTCTTGCCTACGGTTGCTGGATTCTGGGTGATCAATGGATGAGCGGAACCGCACTACCCTTCTCGCTGGCCATCGGGGGTTTTGCACCACCCATGGGCATCAATCTCTACATCGATTCCCTGGCGCTGTTGTTTGCCTTTGCCGTGCAGCTGCTCGGCCTGCTTTTCTGGCCCTTCAAAATCGATCAGGAGACCGCAAGGCGACAGGCGCTGATGCTTCTTCTGGTGGCAGCATCCACCGGCTTGGCGCTTTCCGGTGATCTTTTCAACCTCTATGTCTTCTACGAGCTGGTAGCCGTGGCCACCTTCGGATTGATCGCCGCATCGGGAAGCAGTGCAGCCTATGCATCGACCATCCGCTACCTGATCCTCAGCGGTATCGGTTCTGTGTTGACCCTGTTGGGCATCGCCCTCATCTACAGCCAGACCGGCACGCTGAATCTGGCTCACCTTGCACAGCTCGCTCCGGAACAGCTGAACAATAAGCTGGGACTGACCGCATTTCTCACCATTCTGATCGGCGTCGGTGTCAAGGCCGAACTCTTCCCGGTCAACACCTGGGCGCCCGAGGTCTACGCAACGGCGGCCAGCCGGGTCTCCGCTTTTCTCGCCGGGCTGGTCTCCAAGTTGGCGCTGTTGATCATCCTGCGTCTGCTGGTACTCATATTCCATCAGCCGGAGGCCGTACAGGTCATGTTGGTGCTCGGCATTCTGGGCGTCATCACCGGTGAACTTGCCGCCTGGCGCGCCAAAGACGTGCGTCGCATGCTGGCGTTTTCATCCATCGGTCAGTTGGGCATGATTTTTATCGCTTTGGCGATTCCCGAACAGGGTGGACTATTGGCGGTTCTGGCACTCACCTTTCATCACCTGCTGATCAAGTCCGGTCTTTTCATGTTGGCTGACGGTTGGGGTGGCGCGATAGAAAAACTCCGCGGTGCAGCTAAGCGCTCCCCCCTGGCCGCTGCGATTTTCGTCCTCTTCTCCCTATCATTGATCGGCATGCCACCACTACCGGGTTTCTGGGCTAAGTTCACATTAATCACGCAGCTGGCGGCACAGACTTCCCCCCTATACCTGATCGGCCTCACGGTCTTTTTACTGGCCACCGTGATCGAGGCAGCTTATCTGTTTCGTCTTGCTGCCTTGCTCTACGGACCGGCAGCGGAAGACACGCCGATTGACACCATACCCAAACCAGCAGGGCTCTCTCTGGCAACGGCTTCGCTATTCGGGATCGGACTACTGGCAGCTGCACTGTTCATTGCACCTGTTGGAGACTTGTTGAATCACGTTGCCGGGCAGGCAGCAAATGCAGATCTCTACATCAATACCGTGCTTGCCGGTACCGGAGGCAGTCAATGACGCTGACCCCTTTGGACGAACTGTTACTTTTTTCCGGCGTCACCGTACTGGTAGCCATGTTGCTCGGCCGTCGGCTGCCTGCCGGTTGGATGGTCACCATTCTGTATGGCATCCAACTGCTTGCTCTCATGAAAATGGCGCCCCTCGGTTATGGTGGCGAAGCAATCTCCTCAGCACTCACTTTTAAAGTGATGGGTCAAACCCTATCCTGGCGTTTCGATGCACTGAGCTGGTACTTTGCCCTCATCACCCTCGGTTCCGCCCTGCTCAGCAGTTGGTACGCTTGTGGGGAATGGGAGCAACGTTTCCGTCAGTCCGGCGGAAATCTCTGGCTGTTTCATTTCGCCATGACACTCAATGTCTTCAGCATGCTCATCCTGCTGGCCAGCGGGGACCTGCTGTCGCTCTTCATCGGCTGGGAGCTGGTGAGCTGGGCTGGTTTCCTGCTCATGGCCATGGCGGGCGGTGTCGCCACAAAAGCGGCCATGCGCTATATCACTTACGCCATGGCCGGTGCGATGGCAATCTTTGGTGGTATTGCGCTGGTTTATGTTTCAGCAGGTTCCCTGCAGTATGAAGCGATCCTGACTGCCGCCAGTCAAATGAGCACTGCCCATCTCTGGATGCTGGTAATCCTGTTCGGTGCTGGCTTCGGCATTAAGATGGGGCTGATGCCTTTCCATCTCTGGCAGGCGCCCGCCTATGCGGAAACCCCTGGGCCCGGCAGCGCCTTTCTCGGTGCCATTTCATCACGCATGGGGCTCTTTGCCATACTGCTGGTTTTGGTAAAGCTGTTCGGCATCGTCAATATCGACAGCCTGAAGATCCCCTTCACCCTGATCGACGCACGCGACCTGCTGGCATGGATTGCCGTCTTCACCATCATCTTTCCAACCTTTACCGCCATGAAGCAGAACGATGCCCGTCAACTGCTTGCCTGGCACGGCATCGGCCAGGGTGGCTACATGCTACTTGGCCTGGTAGTGGCGGATGCTATGGGCGCTGCGGGTGGGCTACTGCATGTATTCAATCACGCCACCTATCAGGCAGCCCTGTTCATGGCGGTCACAGCTGTGATCCACAGAACCGGTACGGCGGATCTCAACAAGCTGGGTGGACTCGTGGTACGTATGCCGCTCACCTTCATGGTGCTATTGGTTGGCATCATTGGTCTAGCCGGATTGCCGCCGATGAACGGGTTTGTCTCCAAATGGCTGGTCTACCGTTCACTGCTCAACGAGGGTATGCCGCTGCTCTTCGTGGCGGCTGTGATCGGCACATTGGGTACCATCCTGTCCGTCTATAAGCTGATCCACAATATCTTCCTGGGGCAGCTGCGTGTCGAGCACGACAAAGTCAAGGAAGCACCCTGGAGCATGATGATCCCCATGCTGATCCTCGCTGCCATCATTTTTATCACCGGCCTGCTACCCGGCATTCCTCTCGCCTGGGTGGCCTCGGTGCAACAGGCAGTCGGTCTGCCGGTGCCTGACTACACCCTGGGCGGTGTCGAATCTGCCAGCGGTTCCCTCGATATGATCTGGGTGATCGGTGTGCTGTTTGCCGGTTTTGGTATCGGTGCACTGATCTTCTACTTTGCAGGTGGTCGCAGCAAACGGGTACACCAGCTCGACAACTACGCAGGCGGGCACTTTCTCACCGCCGATGTCCGTTATCAGTACAGTGATAATTTCTATGCCGGTCTGATGCACCTCATCGGAGGATGGTATCGGGGCAGTTTTCTCTGGCTCGAACAGAGCGTTAAATCACTGGTCGAATTCCTCTCCCTTGGTATGCAGGGCCTCTATCGTCGTGCCAATGCGGAATTCTATCTCTTGAGTACAGCTCTCTTCGTCATAGCCTGGGTGGTGATATAGCCCGCATCTCTCACTAGGCGGACCGAATCAATCGAGAATGTCATGAAAGAAAAACATAACAGACCCAAGCAATGTAAAGCAGTCAGTTTACGCACTATCCTATTTGGTTTTTGGAACAATCTGGCTTCGCACCTTGAACGGTCGGCCTTAAACCATAGCTACAGCTATGCTTTGGCGTCCGATCGTCCAAGATGCTTCGCCAGCTTGCCCCAAAATTCCAAATCCTGGCGAGAGCTACGGGCATGATGGCTCCCATGGAACTGATTATCGAACTGATCCTGATGCCACTGGTCGCCTTCGTGGTCGGCATGATGATGGTATTGATGATGCGGCGTATCGCAGCAAAATTGCAACGCCGTATAGGCCCACCCTTCTTTCAACCTCTCTACGACATTGTCAAGCTACACAGTAAACAGACACAGATATCACATGGTCTGATTCATGACATTGGTATTGTCATGGCGATGGGGGGTTATATCGCTGCGGAGACACTGTTACCCGTACCGGGCATGACCGGCATTGCTGAAAAAGGCGGCATCATCACCCTGCTCTATCTGATGATGATTCCCTCATTGGGTCTCGCGCTGGGTGTCGGTCAATGTGCCAATCCCAATGGATCAATTGGCATCGCCAGAGCCCTGACCGCCATGTTGGCTTATGACATCCCACTGGTAATTGTTATCTTCGGCGTGGCTTATGCCGCAGGCACTACCAACTTGGTCGATATCATTGCTGTACAGCAGGCCGGCGGCTTCGAAACCTGGGGTGCAGTACAGATGCCCGTACTCGCCATCGCCGGTCTCATCGCCATGCATGCCTCATTGGGTAAGCAGCCGTTTGAAATCTATATCGCACCAGCGGAGATCGCCACCGGTCCCATGGTTGAGATGAGCGGAAAATATCTGGGCGGCCTTTTTGTGATGCAGTGTTTTCAGCTCTATACCACATCGGTGCTCTACGTGAGCCTGTTTCTGGGCGGTGGCACTACCTGGTTCGATTTTCTGCTGAAAAGTTTTCTGGTCCTCGCCATTCCGGTCAGCATCGCTTATCTCTTTCCCCGTTATCGTACGGAAGACCTATTGCGCCTGATGTGGAAATGGCCGGTGATGCTGGGGCTGATTGGCGTGGCGTTTGTTCTTTAGCGTTTCAAAAATGCGTAGGTTGGGGTGAAGCGAATCCCAACGTTGGTCACTGAGAAACCATGGTTGTTGGGGTTCGCAAGCTCACCCCAACCTACACTCTGTCAAGTAGGGTGATTTAGATGAGTTCGATTAAACAGATCCCGGTCATCACAGAGAGGAAGGGTAATCCACTGGCCCGTGTATTCGACGAGTTTGTGCGATTCTGCCGTTCCCGTTCCCTGTTTATTCTCCACTACTGTACGGGGTGTGGCGCCATCGAGTTGCCACCGGCAATGACCTCACGCTTCGACATGGAACGCCTGGGCATTCAACCTATGGTTTCCCCTCGCCAGGCAGATATTCTTCTCATCACCGGGTATGTCTCCATCAAGACCCTCAAGCGGGTCATTCTTACCTATGAACAGATGGGTTCACCCAAGTATGTCATCGGCATTTGCTCCTGTACTGTCAACGGCGGCATGTATTGGCAAAGCTATGCCACGGCGAAAAAACTGGATGAATACATGCCGGTGGATCTCTACATCGCCGGTTGTATGCCACGCCCCGAGGCAGTCCTCGCAGGCCTACAAAAACTGATGGACCGCATTCACTCAGGGGAAGCCAATAGCTGGGAGGACTACTTCCGCAACTATGACTACTACCTGGGTAACCAACAAAAGTTATTTGGTGAAAACTGGCAGACCCCCACCGACATAATCACCGAAGCGAAACACTATGACCTGATTGGTGAAGGCACCCTTGGCAAACATACCCAGTTACTGGAACAACATCAGAAGCCACTGGAGGCCTTGGATATGCGGCTGGGCCACGACTTGAAGGAACCCACAGAATGAGTCAGGAACTTACCCATTGGTTGGACGACCTGCTGGAAGAGATCGAAGGCATCAAGATACGGCGCAAAAGCAGCCGTCGCGTGAGAGCGGATGTCCCGGCAGATGCGTTGCCCGCCTTGCTGGAACTGCTGCAGGGTCGCGCCGGATATATCCATCTGTCTGCTATCAGTTGCGTCGATTGGATCGAGGATGATGAGTTTGAGTTGGTTTATCACGTCTGGTCCTATGAAAGTCATTCACTGGTCTCTGCACATATCCGTATTGCGAGAGAGCCTGGCGTCTATCTTTCTGTCTACGATCTCTACCAACCGGCTGGTTTTTTCGAACGGGATATCCATGAAATGTACGGCATCCATTTTGAAGGCAGCCCCAATATGGAGAAGTTCATCCTGACAGAGTGGGATGGACCGCCGCCGATGCGTAAGGAGTTCGACAGCGAGGCCTATGTCAACGAACACCTCAACTGGCAGGAGTACAACCCACCCTGGCTGCAAGAACTGATTGCCGAGGGAGGTGGTGTGATTATTCCACCGGAAGAGCAACGGTTTAGCCGGAAGAAGGACTAAAGATTAATTTTTAATGTTGAATTTTGAATTGATGAATGTGCTACGCACATAACCTATCGGAAAATACGTGAGCGAAGTGAACACTAAAATTCAAAATTAGCGAGCAAAGCGAGTATGAGACCCGAAAACTACGAAGCCCAACGCCATCCACCGAGTAATGAGTTCGAGCTCAACTTCGGCCCCAACCATCCCGGCATTGAAGGCAACTACGCCTTGAAGGTTAAGCTGCATGGCGATGTGGTAGTGGAAGCCAAGGCTGATGGCGGCTACCTGCACCGTGGTTTCGAGAAGCTGATGGAGCAACGGCTGTGGATTCAGAATATCGCCCTGGTACCCCGCATCTGCGTACCCGATCCCTCACCTATGGAAGTTTGTTACGCCGTGGCGGTGGAGGAACTCTGCGGTCTGGAAGTCCCACAACGCGCCCAATGGCTACGCGTGATGCAACTGGAGTTATCCCGCATTGCCGCCCATCTTTTTACCTTTGGCGGTCATGCCGCCACGACCGGCATGTACAGCACCATGTACTGGGGTGTGGCAGATCGCGATCTGATTCTTGATCTGTTCGAAGAGTTCACCGGTGGACGCGTTTACAGTATCTACAACATTCCCGGTGGCGTTCGCAGAGAATTGCCGGATGGCTTTCTACAGCGGGTCAGCGAAACCCTGGACTATATCGAGTCCCGTTTACCTGACTATGACAATCTTTTTTTCAAGAACCAAGTCTTTGTCAAAAGAGCCAAAGGCACTGGTGTGATGAGCCAGGAGCAGGCCTTGGCATGGGGCGTCACCGGGCCTAATCTGCGTGCCACAGGATTGGCCTTTGATGTGCGCAGGGACGACCCATATCTGGTTTACGACCAACTCGATTTCGAGATTCCCACTGAAGCACATGGCGATGCCTGGTCGCGTACGCTGGTGCGTCGTCTGGAACTGGTGGAGAGTATCCGTATCCTGCGCCAGGTAGTTGCAGCGCTGCCAGATATCGCTGGCCCGATCCGTGCACCAATTCCTAATCCACTTGCCTGGAATGTACCCGCCGGAGAGGTCTATACCCGCGTTGAATCATCCAAGGGTGAGCTCTGTTATTTCGTGGTATCGGATGGTGGACCCAAACCCTATCGTGTTCATGTCCGTGGCCCCTCCTCAATGCATGCAGTGCAAGTATTGGAAAAAATGTCGGTAGGTTCCCGCATAGAGGACATCGCACAGACCATGTTCTCACTGGATGCCTGCCCCCCCGAGGTGGATAGATGAATTTTGAGTTTTAAATTCTTAATTTTGAATTGAGGGAGAGTCTATGATGGAAACGACAGGGAATGTCGTTAAGGAAAAGAGCTTTTTGTTTGCAGTACGTATAGTGAATGTTGCCCGGTATCTACGACAACACCATAAAGAATATGTACTTACAAAACAGCTTATTCGTTCAGGCACAAGTATTGGTGCAAATATCGAAGAGGCATTGGCAGGCCAAAGTAGAAAAGACTTTATTGCAAAAATGGCCATCGCATTGAAAGAAACACGAGAAACCGCTTTCTGGTTACGTTTGTTGATTGCAACGGGTTACTTGAATGAAACGAGAAAAGCCGAAAGAACCTTACAAGATGATTGTAAACATTTGACTAAGCTACTGACATCCATCGTCAAAACGAGCCAAGAGAATTAACAGATGGCAAAACCAATTCAAGATTCAAAATTTAAAATTGAAAATTCTTCGATCGCACACGAGGAACATGGCTCCATCCTCAGCCCGTTGAAGGCCCTCCAGTTCTTCGCTCGAAAGCCCGTCACCGTACCTCTGGAACCGCGCCCGGCAGCGGCCAACTATAGAGGCTTTCACCTCAATGATCATGAGAAGTGCATCGGCTGCAGTTCTTGCCAAAAGGTCTGTGACAATGCAGCCATCACCATGGTCAAGGTGCCGCATCTTCCTGAGGACCCTGTTAAGGGCATCCGTAACCTGCGTCCTGCCATCGACTATGGTCGCTGCTGCTGGTGTGCATTGTGTGTCGATATCTGTCCCACCGGCTCCATTTCACTATCCCGGGAATATGTCCACACATGCACCCAGGAGGAGATTGACAGCTACTTCATTCTTCCCAAGGAGATAGGTATACACGGCGTCGACTTTGGCCTGGGTTGGACCAAGACCGACGACTCTGATCTGCTCGACCTTGAGCGTCAGCCAATGGCGGAAACAGCACCGGAAGACCGCATCGATAACTTTAATGAGATCGTGGCCGGCTATACGGATCAGCAAGCCGTGTTCGAGGCTTCCCGCTGTGTACAGTGCGGCATGTGTAACGATGCCTGCCCCACTCACATGGATGCCCCTGAATATATCCGCGCCATCTGGCAGGGGGATCTGGAAGAAGCCGTACGTCAGATCTACCAGACTAATCCGTTCTCTCATGTCTGCGGACGCGTCTGCACCCATCGATGCGAGGACGCTTGTTCCATCGGTCGCCGGGGTGAGCCCGTATCCATTCGCTGGCTCAAACGGTATGCCATGGATTCGGTTGATCATGAGCGCATCAAAGCTATCGCTGCAGAAGGCAAAGTCGACTATCTAAGTGGGCACAGGATAGCCATCATCGGCGCTGGCCCAGCCGGCCTGACTGCGGCCTATGACCTGGTACGTAAAGGTCATGAGGTCACGGTGTTTGAGGCCAGATCTCACGCAGGAGGCATGCCACGCTACGGTATCCCAGAATACCGCCTCCCTTATGACATGATGGACCGGGATATCGATGTCATCACATCACTGGGCGTCAAGATCCAGACCAATACCCAAGTGGGTGTTGATATCTCCATGGAACAACTCCACGGCGAATTTGATGCTGTGGTACTGGCTATCGGACTACACCTCGGCCGTTCCACGCGGATCCCCGGGTCCGATCATAAGCAGGTCCGTAAAGCTGTGGATCTGCTGCGTATGATCACAGATGGGAAGAAATTCACCCCACCCAAACAAGCCGTGGTGATTGGCGGCGGAAATGTTGCCATGGATATTGCCCGTAGTCTCGCCAGACTGCAGATGCAGAAATTCGGCGAGGTGAAAGTTACTGTCACTGCCCTGGAAGATAAGGCGCATTTCCTCGCAGACCCGGTCGAGGTCAAGGAGTGCAGTGAGGAAGGCATCGAGATTTTCGATGCGCGTGGTCCTCAGGAGTGCATTGTGGAAAGGGGTAAATTAAAAGGACTTCGCACTTGGAAAGTTCGCTCCATTTTTGACGAACAAGGGCGCTTTTCGCCCTCTTACGATGAACGTGATGAACAGGTGCATGCAGGTGATATGGTCATTGAAGCCATAGGTCAGATGTCAGATGTCAGCCTGCTGGGCGATGAACTGACAGAGTCCCTGGAGTGGCAACGGGGCCGTATCCAGGTGGACGAGAGTGGGCACAGTTCGGTCGATTGGTTCTGGGCTGCCGGTGACTGCGTCAATGGCCCGGATGTGGTTCATGCGGTCGCAGACGGTCACCGGGTGGCCGCAAGTATCGAGCGTTGGTTGAGTATGAAAACAGGAGTCACCGTATGACAGATGACCACACCAGCGGTTTCGAAAAGCTGCAATCAAAAAAGAGTCTCGCCGATATCCTTGAAGTTGCCATTGAATTCGAGCGTACAGCGCGAGACTTCTACTCCGACTTGATTCCCAAAGTCAGCAAGCAGATCCGCTATCTGGTTGAAGAGTTGGCTGACGAGGAACAGCGCCATTTCGATCTCTTTAGCGAATTAAAATCCCGCTCCGATATTGAGCAGCAAATCCAGGTAATGATCGACACGCCTGCCAGCGACCAGCGTTTTTCTGATGCCATACACCTACCTGATCTTGGCGACAATCCCGATGACCAATCTGTTCTCCAATATGCCCTGGGGCGAGAGCATGCTGCCATGGAACAGTATCACGCACTGGCCCAATCAACACCGGATGGCCCGGTAAAATCACTATTTGTCTTCCTCGCGAATGAAGAAACCCTGCACAAAAATCAGTTGGAGAAGCTTTACTACGAGATAATCCATAGCGGCGGTGTCTGAGCAACTCGCCTAAGATCTTGAGAATTTTCTTATTTGATGTGGAGTTTTAGGTTTATTAGGCTACGCTTATGTAGAAAGGGAACCTGCATTTTTCTTTGGTTGGCAAACTAAGAAATCTCTGTTAACGCTACGTGCGTAGTGTGTTCATGGCTGAACCTCACGCCATGCAGAGGAAATTATGAAGACTGTCTGTGCATATAGGGCAAAACCACCCTATGTCTTTGGCTTGTATTACCTCCTATTTTACTCGGTTTTAATCCTCAACCTGACGTTCTTATCGACAACCAGTCGCGCCGATGAAGTCATCTCATACGATCTGGATCAAGCGATTACCACTGCATTAGAGAATAATCGCTTAAGAACCATTTCCCAACAATCCTTGGAAATAGCAGAGGCCCAGTATCAACAGGCACAGTCTGCTTACTGGCCAACACTGAGTCTTAACGCCAGCTTTCAACGGCGGGATGAGAGCGCTATCTTCGAATACCCGGAGATGAATTTCGATCTGGCCCCCGGCATGTTGCCGCCAGTGAATATCCCTCCGCAAGAGATCGATATTTTGGGTCGTGACACCTCACTCTACTCTCTAGAAATGACCTATCCTCTCTACACAGGCGGTAAGCGTTCGAGCCTGGTCAAACAAGCACGTATCGGGATTGATATTGCTAGCAAAGAAGTACACCGTACCGATCTACAAGTGGTACAGGATGTTAAGCGCTACTTCTACGCAGCACTCTACACCCGCCAATTGAGGGATCTAGCGGAGGAAATCACAATATCCTTCGAAGTCCTGAGAGATGTCACACAGGCGTTCTATGAAGGTGGCTCCAACTCTGTCAACAAACTTGATCTGTTACAAAGTAGATTGGTGCATGCCTTGGCGGATGCAACACTTGCTGAGATTACTGCCAAGCATGAATCGTCGCTTGCTGCGCTTGCTTTTACCATGGGTCTAGACTGGCGGAAAGAAATCAATTTGAAGAACCCTGCCTATCCAACAACTGTCGACAACACAAAGTTGGAGATACTTGTGGAGCAAGCGCTTCAGTTCAATCCCCAGGTAGGACAACTCTCTCTTGCAGTCGATGCCTATGAAGCCAAGATTGATGAGGCTCAGAGTGACCATTACCCCATGATTGGATTGACAGCTTCACTTGATGGATTTAATAACAATCTGGATGGTGGATTAAGTACAGAGACCAATGAGGATTCGTGGAAACTGGGTATAGGTATGCAGTTGAAACTTTTCAACGGCGGTCTGACTCGCCATAGGGTTTCTGCGGCAAAGGTAGGTTATGCACAGAAAAAACAGCAAATGCTACTCATCAGTGAAAGTGTTGCCACACAGGTAAAACATCTTTTTTTACAGACAAACTCTGCACAACGACAGATTGAAATTACACAACAGGCCGTAGAGACTGCGCAAGAGAATCGTGATCTGAGCAATCGAGCCTATCAAACCGGCGCGGTCAAGACTGAAAAAGTCATCGAAGCCAATCTCATGGACGCCATGGTACGTGCGAATCATTTTCGTGCCATGCATGACCAAGCGCTACATCTGGCAGAAATTGCCTATTTACTGGGTAAGGAGGTCGTGGAGTAAACGGATTTTACTGTAATCTGATCATGAAATTGTCTCATTACTTATCTTTATTGCTCTATCTGCTTTTACTCTTTAGCACCCAGTGTCTATCAGACATGGATGAAGATATGACAATTCTTGCTGGCGGCAGCATAGAGTCTCTTTATGATACCAGCGTCACAGATGCTGAGATAGTATTTACGTTGGTTTTCAATGAAGTCATTAAAAAGTCGAATGAACGCTTTAAACTTAAGATTGTAGAGACAGACCAGGAGTTGGCTATAGATTTAATATCTGGCGAGTTGGATGCCATCTTCACCAATACACTGCACTACCTAAATCTGGAAGAGCACCTAAATCCCAGTGCTTGTTATGTTGTACAGCACGGTCCAGAACTAAAATCACACTACTATTTACTGGTTCGCCGTGACAGCGGTATCAAGCATCTTAGTCAACTTCAAAACAAGAAAATAAGTATTCCCTATGGCCATGCGGTTGGACAGCGTTTTATTGACGTAGAGTTACTAAAAGATGATCTGCCGGTTTCAGAACATTTTTTTTCAGAAATACGAAAATCTAGGGAATCTAACTCATCAGTTGTTAATCTGTTTTTCGGTAAAGTCGACGCAGCTCTTATTACAGATTTTTCATTCAAAGTGGCGAATGAGCTGAATCCGCAAATTGAGAAGGAGCTTTCCATCATTGGAATCTCTGACCCTTTAGTCTATCAAATCATCTCTTTACGACATGATTTCTCTCAATCACGCATCAACAAAATCGAGCCACATATTCTTAATATTAATAAGTCTCCACGATTAGTTGAACTATTCAGGACATTCCGTATGAATTCTCTACAGAAAGCGGATAGTGAAACTCTGAAAGAAGTTCGCTCCTTGAATCAAGAATACCTAGAGCTAGTAACAACCGGGAACAAGCAATGACCCGTCCAACTATCTTTCGCCACTTATTCATTCGTGTGGCAGTCATTCTACTGGGGATCAATCTTTTATTCTCACTTGTCTTGATGCCAATATATAAGGATAAGCTGATCCGTATGATTGCCATTCAGGGTGAAACTTTTGCTAATTCCACCATAGCCGCATGTGGAGAAGCACTTTATACCGAAGACTATAGTTTTATTATTTCCTATGTCAGTAAAGTGCTACAGAAAACACCCGAAATTATTTTTGTAACATTCACCTCTAATAGTGGACAGGTAATTGACCTGACAGGTGATAACTGGAGTGTAAAGCTATCAGATATTTCTCAGGATGTATTACAGGCTGACAGCAGCGCTTATACTATCGCGCACAAAAAAGACATTAATGTTAATGGCACTGAACAGGCGTTTATTTTTTCTAAACCCCTCACTATAAGTGGCCTTGACTGGGGCACATTCACATTAGGTATTTCTGATGAAGAATACGAATCACTATTAGTAAGTTACTTTCGGAATGTCGCTCTCTTCAGTGTTTTATTGGTAATTATCACTCTTCTTCTCTTACATGGCAGTTCCCGTAACCTTGGACACCAATTATCAGTACTACGTAAAACCGCATCAGAACTTGCCGGAGGTAATCTATCCGCCAGAGCTCCTTCTGACGCTATTGGTGAAATCAGCCTTCTTGCAACGACACTCAACGGAATGGCTGAAAGCCTCGATGAAAATACCAGGAGCTTACGCAGACTTGCCAGCCTTGTCGAAGACACCAACGATTCGATAATCATTTTTAACAATAAGAATGAAATAATCTATGTGAACTCTGCACTCACCAGGCTTTTACGATTGGATGAAAATCATTTCCCTGGAATGGAACTATTTTCATTTCTTTCCTATCTGAAAATTGGACGTACCAAACAACGCAACATTATCAGTGAAATATCTGACAAAGACTTTCATGATTGGTCCACTGATATTACTTACTCTATTTCCAGCAATCAGGCTTTCCATCTGACGATGCGCATTGAGAAGTTTGATATACACGAGGTAGAGACTGGTGGTTTTTTCATCATTCTGACTGATATTACCCGTCGAAAGCAGCTTGAGCATGAACTAGAAACTCTAGCATATGTCGACAAACTTACCCGACTCCCAAATAGACGTTATTTCATAGATCGAATGAATGAGGCTGTCGAAGAAGCTGAAGCTTTTGATTCGAAACTAACCTTATTTTTTATGGATATTGATAACTTTAAAATTATCAACGATTCCCTCGGCCATGAGGTTGGCGACATGGTTTTAACTGAAGCAGGATGGAGGATTCAGGAAGCCCTTCGGTCAGATGACACTGTATGTCGGTTAGGTGGTGATGAATTCACAGCAATTATCAGAGGTGTCAATGATTTCGATACGATTAGCCGCGTCTCAGAATCTATATTGAAAAACTTTGAGTTACCTTTCTACGTTCAGGACCATGAACTAAGGACCAGTGCCAGCATCGGTATCGTCACCTACCCAAATGATGGACTCACTACAAAAGAACTGATTAAAAATGCAGATACCGCTATGTATGCCGCTAAAAAAGGCGGTAAATCTGGCTTTAGATTTTTTTCAGAAGACATGCATCAAGACATGCGTGAATATTTAGATATTGAAAGTTCACTACGAAAATCTATTAACTCGACCGGACTCCATTTAGTTTACCAACCATTTGTTAACACAAAAAACAACAAAATCGATCACTGTGAAGCGCTTCTGAGATGGGACCATCCAGAAAGAGGCATGATTCCTCCTGGTAAATTTATTCCTATCGCTGAGCAATCAGGCCTTATAAAAATAGTTGGTGAATGGGTTTTTGATCAGGTATGCAAGCAGATAAAACAATGGAATTTCGATATCAATGTATCCATTAATGTGTCAGGCACTGAGCTAGCAGATAGGAATTATATTGATAGACTACATAGCAAGCTGATTGAATATGACATAGAACCTTACCGAATACAGCTTGAATTTACAGAGCATGTATTGGTCAGTGAAGAGGGGAAGAATTTACCTTTACTCAATCAGCTTAAACGCCTTGGCTTCCAGCTGGCAGTTGATGATTTTGGCACTGGTTTTTCTTCTTTGAGTTATATTTCTGAACTCCCAATAGATATAATAAAAATTGATAAGTCTTTTATCAATAGACTACCTGATGATAGAAAGACAGTCGCTGTTGTTAAATCCATTATTTCACTGGCACATAGTCTTGATATAAAAACAATAGGTGAAGGCGCTGAAAACATTAACCAAGTTGAGTGGCTAAATGAACATGATTGCAAATTGATACAAGGCTATTATTTTCATCGCCCAATGGATTCAAACAAATTTGAGTCGCTAATCAACAAAAGAAAGATTTCATCTATAAGCAATAACATAAAACCCGCAAATAATACCAACACCTAATCACAGCACTCATTACGGCATCGAGGTTTTGTTAGTTAATTATCCTGCTTATTAGAGATACCCAATGCAATTGTTCATTTTCTCATCATTCATTTTTGTTTTTTTCTTGGTATTTCCCATCAATGGAGACGCTGATGGAGACCGCTATAACAGCAATCCGGACACCGGATACTTTGGAAGAATGGATAAGGTACTATTTGATGCAAATGCCACGGACACAACAATTGCCACAGACATGATAATAAGAAATGTTTTTGGTTTAATGGACATGAAATCAGAAATTAAAGTATTTGAAAACAGAGACTCACTGGTTAAGGGCCTATCCGAAAACAGGCTTGACGCTGTCTTTGTCAATACAATAGATTTTATTGAGCTAGAACATCTTATTAATCCTGATTTTTTATATACACTTATATATGGCCAAACAGCAGAGCAGAAAGTCTACCTCTTAACTCGAAAAAGCGACAACATTATAGACATTAGCCATTTACGAGGAAAAAGCATATCTATCCCAAAAGGTCATTATTTGGGTATGCGCTTTCTCGAAGTACTACTCTTGAAACAGGGTTTACCTGCAACAGATAAATATTTCTCTCACACCCAGGAAACGATTGATACTAACACAGCCATCGTTAATCTTTTTTTTGGTAAATCGGACTGCGCACTCGTCTCGGATATTGCTTTTGATCTTGCTGGTGAGTTAAATCCTCAGTTAAAGAATACGCTAGCCGTAACAACGACTTCAAAGCCAATGATACCTCAGGTAATCGCCATCAATAAGAATGTTCCTGCTAAATTCACAAACAAAGTGGACAATTTTCTTGTTAAATCCCATAAAAATATTCGCATTAAGCACTTACTTTCTCTCTTTAGAGCAAAGCGCTTTGTCAAGCTAGATCTGGAAACTATTTACCAAACCAGAGCCCTGCTTGATGAATACAACAAATTATCTAATTCATCTTCAAGTAACAATCAGTGAACCATCCCACCACAGTTAACAGTTCAGACAGACTATGCATCCTCTGTATTTCAATCGCAGTATTAGCCTTTTTCCTACAGATACAGACCGCCCTCGCTGAACAGTATGATTCTAACAGTCCATATCAACGGGATACTGCTTATGTCGGAATAATGTCAAGACTTCTTTTCTCTGCTCATCGCACAGATACAAGCATTGCGACAGAAATGGCTTTTCTTGATTTTATGGATAATATCGGTAAAAAAGGTGAATTTAAAAATTACAGCAGCTCTGAGCACGTTTTACATGATATGAAAAATCATCGTCTTGATGCTGTACTGACAAATCCATTGGATTATATTGATCTGGAATACCAAATTAATCCAACACAACAATATAGTTTGACATTTGGTGACCAACTAGAGCAGCAGATACATTTGCTAGTGAGGAAGAACCTCAAGATCAAACAGCTTAACCAATTGGCGAATAAACGCTTAGCCTTCCCTGCAGGCAATCAACTTGGAAAGTTATATTTAGATCTTATTTTACTGAGAAACAACCTGGCACCAAGTGAAGACTTTTTCTCTGAGGTACAGTCTGGCCAAGATCTCAATACCGCCATCATCAATCTATTCTTTAAGAAAGTAGATGCCGCACTTGTCACAGATGTTTCTTATAATCTTGCCATTGAGCTTAACCCTCAATTACCACAGGAGATAGAAATATTCTCATCATCTTCTCCAATGATTCCTCTTGTCATCGGCATCAACCGGTCAGTACCCAGTGAATTCATACAGAAAGTTGGACAGATGGTTGATAATTTAGATAACTATCCAAGGACACTGCATCTTCTATCACTATTCAAAGCCAACAGAATTGTGAGGATCAACCGGCAGCAACTCGAGCCTATCAAGGCTTTAAAAGGCCGAGTATGAAAGACTTCTTTCAAAGCGTCTTAAGTAAATATCTTATAAAAAAACCGGAATCACTCTCACTCAACAGCTTTGAATATCCACCAATAACTTGACCTTCGAAATCTTACTTTAGCTTACTTTTTTTGAATTACTAACTCTCAATACAAAAAGCACTGCGCAATTAGTCATTCCAAAAAAAACCGCGTGCGTTTCCGCACGCGGATAGGGGAACTAAACTGCTAATTAGTTAGAGTTCATTTTCATGACACTCAACGCAACCAACCGTATATCCTTTTGGAAAATCAGTACTGTTTCCATCGGGACAGAAGCTTGTCCTGTCATCACATTCAAGCACGCGATCGGTTGCCATACGAGAGAGCACAGTACCTAGGCCATCTGCACCATGACATGCCCTACACTGATCAGCGTTCTTTTCAACAAGATCCGCATGACCACCACCGGCAAACTCAGTGACACCTACCGGATGCATACCATGCGGACCACCCAGGGTATTACCCAAATCGCCCTCATGGCAGGTACTGCATTCTATGATCGTACCTTTATGGCCCTGCAGCTGTCCTGCTGCCACATTGTCATTAGCAAGGTCGTTCTTATTCGGCCAGATACCATGAGTCGAACCGTGGCATGCTTCACAGAAGACACCCTCGTGACCCGTACTGACTCGATAGAGCATGGGATTACCGATACGTTCATCATCCGGACCCGTTACGGTTGGATTATCCGCTTCTATGACATTCTCTGCGAAACGTTTGTTCGTGGGAACGATAGGTGTTGCTTTTGGGTCATCACTCCGGAATGCCTGAAACAAGCGAATGTTGTCATCATTACCGTCAGCATCGTGATGGTTGGTTACGGTCTGAGGCGTACCTACCATATTGTCCATCGCATCACCGGTATGGCATGAACCGCAACCCGGCTCATTCGCCCAAGGCACGCGAGGCTGTGTAGGACTGGTGTAGAACGATCCTTGATCCAGGATAAACGCGCCAGCCGTTTGCGGCGTGACATTATTGGTAAAATCACTACCAACCTGCTCCATGTCACCGTGGCAATCCTGACAGAGCATTCCACCGTTAGCCATGGCACCACGGAGACAATCCGTACGGCGTCCCGGATGACATTGGTAGCAGGTCTCTTCAAGCGCCTCTCTACGTTCAACATGGTTGGTAACAATACCGAGATCATCCTTTATCGCAGCCGGCATCACAGGAAAAATGGGATCACCATTGCCATCTGTCAGACTGCCGTGATGGCTGTGCATGACATTGGACATACTTTTCACACTCTGCTGCATACGTCCATTCGCTGTCGAGCCTACCGGACCCTCCAGCGGGCCAAGTTGTGCCAGATCCAGCGCCGGTGTGTAGTGACACTGCTGACAGACCACTGGGGTATTGTTCTCCAGGTCAGTACCGTGTTTCTGGTCATGCAGACGAACAAGATTGATATCCGCCGCATACTCCTTGCTGACTTCATCCGGCACCATTCCGTGCAAAGGATCAGATAACGATGAGGCTACATCTGTCAGACTGCCTGTTGCTAGACCATTACCACCATCAAATGATGAACCGTGGCAGGCACCGCAATTGGCTTCACCCGAGATCGGCACAACCGTATCAACCGAGGCCACTGTCGTACCATTAACCTTGGCCTGAACACGATAGAGCGGCCATGGATTTTCCCGCCCAAAGTCATCAAACGCACTGATCGGGATGCCCGGAGCTTCAAACCAGTTAACACCTTCGGAGACATAACCGAACGGGAAGTTGATGAAGAACGGCTGATCCACCACATATGCCTCGAACTTCTCCTCGGCATTTTCAATGTAAGGATCAAAGCGACCCGGCATACTCTGCTGATCCGCTTGCAAGTTACCAGGATCGGTGAGATAGAAAAGCTCGACGTTTGGCATGGGAAGACCCAGGTCAAGAATCCCCTCCACCGGACCGTCAGGATAGAACAGAGACAGCACGCCACCCGCAAAGAACGGTTCAGCCGGATAGAAAGGCGCATAAGCCTGGCGAGCCACGTCCCAGAAGTTTGTTTTGAAGACGGCGCCATTGATCATGCTGGAATAGACCGGACCGTTGCCATTGGAGTTAATACCAGACAGGATCGGATCTTCAGGGTTGGATGCTGCCGAATAGTAAACCTCGGCACCATCGGCACGACCCAGAATATTAGGCTCCTCACCACGCTCAATAACCATTGCATGCAGGACATTAAACGGAGGCAAGATACTTGAGATACGAGTATCGAAGTCACCACAGTGCATACCCAGATCATTGACTGCAAACACTCTGTAGCCACTCGTATTGATCAATGGCTGCTCATGTACCGGCGCTCCGGGTACACCATTCTGACTGGTGGAGTTGATGGAAACATCAGGGACAGGTGGTGGCGGTTGACCATCCTCAATCACGGCAGTTGTTGAATCACTGTCCGTGAGACCACCCTCATCCTCTACAGTCAGAGATACCGTGTAGGTGCCTGCGGTTGCATAGGCATGACTTGGATTCGCTTCATTGCTGCTGTCGCCATCACCGAAATCCCAGGCGTAGGAGGCAAGGGTGCCTTCCGTATCACTGGAACCGGCACTACTGAAGTTCACTGCAATGCCGGTCGTACCGCTATAGGGTCCATTGGCATTGGCAACAGGGGGGGTATTTCCGCCGCCGTTTCCAGCATCACAATCAGGCGGTGCATTGCGAACATTACGTTCCGCAGACTGACCATCAGACTGCACGGCGGAAACCCGGCAGGGTACGCTGGATGGATTCCTCACCTTAACCTTCCAGCCTTTTCGATCAACAGTATCGCTGCCGACCAAGGCTGCAGTATCCGCATTAGAGACAGTCACTGTCTCTCCACCTTGACCATTACCTTTGACTACCAATTTGGCCTTGCGCGCATCCCATTTAGCGGAATCGATACTGAACAGATTGGAATCCCCACTCTGTCCATCCCGATCAGCAAGGACCGAACCTGGCAGTAAAAACATGGTGGATAAACAAGTGATAAAAAATGCTTTTTCGAATCCAGCTCTACCTCTATTTCTCATAATTCTCCCCCGTCATTGCGAATCGGTAGTGAGGTAGCCGCCAAAGATCCCATCCAATCCCTGTCTTAAAACGGATTGGCGGCGCTATGAGTAGAAGTTATCAGAACAGACTTAAGGCACGCTTAACTAGGCAGGAACAGGTTCACAATTAAACCTGAAGCGTCGACTCTGTCACTTAAAGTGATGGATGCACGGTGAAGTTTACAAATTTCTTTAACGATAGAGAGACCAAGTCCACTGCCACCACCACTGGGCACCCGGTTGAGCCGCTCGAATACCCAAGATTTTTTATCATCGGGAATACCTGGGCCTGAGTCTTCAACGCTCAACATCACGCCATTGGTGACCTTTGCGAGATGTATTTTGATGTTTCCCTTTTCGGGCGTAAATTTAATGGCGTTTTGCAGCAAGTTACCGATAAGAATACCTATCAGGTGTTTATTTCCATAGAGTTCTACTGGTTCAATGGCGTCTAATTCAAGCTCTATGTGTTTATCGATAGCAACGGGAGAGTGTTCGGATATCACTTCAGTTGCCAATGCCCTCAACTCAATGGGTTCGAATGACTGTCGTAACTTTTCCGGCTCAATCGAAGCCAATGTCAGCAATTGATTGACAACATGACTCAGTCGCTTGAGACCGGCTGTGACCTTTTCAATAATCTGCTGTCGTTCATCTTCGGTAAGACTTGAATCACTGGACTGGAGTTGCACCAGCATGCCGGCAATGGGTGTGCGCAGTTCATGGGCCACATCGGCGGTAAAACGGCTATTCCGCTCAATGGAATTCTTCAACCGGTCTAACAGCGCATTGATCTCTTCCACTAGGCGGGAACTCTCTTCCGGAATATGCGCCACAGTGACCGGATTGAGGTGTGAATAATCCCGCTCTGCAATCAAACGTGAAACATGCCTCAACGGCGCAAGCCCACGATGAACGATGTACCACAACATGCCGAAGAGCGGCAGCGCGAGCAGCAACGGCTTGAGTACATCGATGACAAAATCGCTGACCATCTGATCCATCGCCGCACGGGCACGGGCAACCTGAACACGAAACCCATGATTCTCCAGGTTCAAGGTATAGATACGCCAGTCGGCACCATTGAAATGATTATCCGAGTAACCGTCTTCAATCGACGGGGACAGAGGTTGGTCCGGCGCCTCCGGCCCTTTTATGCTCAAATGGTTGTTGTGTTGACTCCAAATCTGAAAAACCAGCGGGAAATCGTATCCAGCCTCACTCAAGTCAGCTTCATAGTCGTCTAGATCATGCTCTTCCGCTTCATGTGCCGTGGTGACAGCCAACAGCTTCGCCACTTGAGCGAGTTCCGCATCATAAACCTGGTTAATATCCCGACTGGTTTGCCTCCAGGTAAAACCAAGCACCGCCGACCATAGCAGCAGCACCGACAGCAGGATCATCACCAGCAGTCGGAAACGAATAGAACGGGAATAGGTCATATGGCCCGTTCTTTCTCAACCACGTAGCCGACGCCCCGTACTGTCCGGATGGGATGGTCACCCAGCTTTTTGCGCAGATGGTGGATATGGACTTCGATAGCGTTGCTTTCCACCTCATCATCGAGACAATAGACGGTCTCATTGAGCTTTTGACGCGACATCACCCGCCCCATGTTCTCCATCAGCGCCTGCAAAATATCGAACTCCTTGGCCGATAGAGAAACGTTGTTATTCTGGACCGTCACCGTACGGGCAGCAGGGTCGAGAATCAGATCCCCATGCTGTAAGCAGAGCTGCTCCTGTCCATGGTGCCGCCGATGCAGCGCACGAATACGCGCACAAAGTTCATCGATATCGAAGGGCTTGACCACATAGTCGTCCGCTCCGCTATCCAGCGCGGCCACCCGGTCCACCACTTCAGAGCGCGCCGTCAGCACCAGCACAGGAATTTGGTTCCCCTCCTCCCTCAGGCGCGCCAGCACCTCCAATCCCGAGAGCCAGGGAATATTCAAATCAAGCACAAGAACATCATAACGGTAGGATTTTAGCGACTGCATGGCGGAGATCCCGTCACGCACCCAGTCTATACCCAGGCCACGGCGTTGTAAGACGGTCTGAACGCCATCACCTAGCATCTCGTCGTCTTCGACGAGTAGTAGATCCATTGCCCCCGACATAAGCATGCCTCCAGTTAAGGATGGTTTTCTCTTGTCATCGAGCATGCACTGAAGCCCTCTTCGACAGAGAAACAGGTTTCTAAAGGTTCCTTCTGGGTATGTCGTCCTTCCCAAGCTTCCGCGAGACTCAGGCAGGAGCAGTTGGACTTACTAATTGGGAATTATAGACCAATAGTGAAAAGTAAAAAATGGTACAGATTCGCAAAAGGTCACACACACCCTCAAATCAGGAGAAAAAAAGCCACGGCGGCGGCGGTTACAAGGCTGATGGTGGTCGGCATGGTGACCAGCATGACACCTGCGCCCAGCATCAGATAGGCGGTTTCCACCACCAGAATGGCCATAGCCATGCCCAAGGCGCGGGGTGTCGACACCCACTTCGTGACACCGGCCAGGGAGATGATCGCCAATCCCAGCAGTGCCGCACCCATCATGCCGGCGAAGGCCTGGTTGACTGGCTCGGCACTAAAATAACCGGCTATCAGATAAGGATCGACGATCAGAATCACACCCCATACCGTGAGCATGACAATGGCGAGTATCAGCGCAAGGCGCTGCAGCACCCGGTTAGGCATAGCATTCCCCAAAATATCTTTTATTTATCATACGAATATAGAGAGTTTCTCGATCAAAGAAAAGAACACATAAGCAATAATTAATGGTGAATTTTGAATTCCGACTTGCGTTTCGCTCTCATCAATTAAAAATTCACAATTCAATATTCATAAGTCATCTTTGAGTCCACCCTGTTTACAGTTCTCTAAATGTTCTATATTCTTTATTTAAGCGAGAACATTTGGAGAATATACATGCTGACTGCCACGCAACACAGAACCCTGACCTTTATCCGCCGATATCTGAAACGGCGTGGCTACGCGCCTTCACTGATCGAAATTGCCGAGGGGATCGGCATCACCTCCAAGGGTACCGCCCACCGCCATGTCCAGGCCCTGGCCGATGCGGGACGTATACGCCTGATCACCGGCCGCAAACGCGGTATCGAACTGGTTGATGAGAATGAAGTGTCAAAATCAAGTCTGCCCCTGCTGGGCACCATCGCAGCAGGCCAGCCCATCGAGGCCATCGTCGGCCAGGACCGGCTCGACTTGGCCGACTACCTGCTCGGCCCCAACCGTTACGCTCTGCAGGTCAAGGGTGACTCCATGGTCGATGCCGGCATTCTCGACGGCGACCTGGTTATCATCGAGCGCTGCGACACCGCCGACGACGGTGCCATCGTGGTAGCACTGATCGACGATGAAGAGGCCACGCTCAAACGTCTCCGCCGTCTCAAGAGTGGCCGCATCAAGCTGATCGCGGAGAACCCCGATATCTCCCCCATGATCTATGCAGCAAAACGGGTGCGTATTCAGGGGGTGTTGGCGTGTCAGTTGAGGCGGTATTGGTGAAAGATAATTTTGAATTGATGAGTGCGCTATGTGCGCACTCTTATTTAGAAAAACGTGCGCAAAGCGAATACCATAATTCAAAATCACACAAAGCCATGCACTACGACGACAACCGCCCCGACACCTATTGGTCCCGCGCCATTATCCTGGTGGACATGAACGCCTTCTTCTGCAGCGTGGAGCAGATGGATCACCCAGAGCTGCAGGGGCGGCCCATCGGCATCACCAACGGCTCCCAAGGCACCTGCATCATTACCAGTTCCTATGAGGCACGAGCCTACGGGGTACGCACCGGTATACGCCTGAAGGAGGCCCAACGACTGTGCCCTGGTTTCCTGCAGGTGCCATCCCACCCGGAGCGCTATGCTCAGGTCTCCTCCCGCATCATGGAGGCGCTTTCCCGCATCACGCCGGACATGGAGATCTTCTCGGTGGATGAGGCCTTTCTGGATGTCACCCACTGCCAGCGGCTGCTCGGCACACCGCAGCGGATCGCCCGGCTAGTCAAGCAGACGGTACTGGAGGCCTCCGGTGGCGTACTCTGCTCAGTGGGTGCCAGTGGTGACAAAACTACCGCCAAATATGCCGCCAAGCTGCAGAAACCCAACGGCCTGACCCTGATTCCACCGGGGCGGGCCCGGGAGACCCTGGCCAAGGTACCCGTTACCGAACTGTGTGGTATTGCCAGGGGCATCGGCCGCTATCTGGCGGAACGGGGCGTCTATACCTGTGGGGATATGCGCCGTCTGCCCATCGGTGAGATAGGCCGCCGCTTCGGCAATCCGGGGCGGCGTATCTGGCTGATGACTCAGGGGCTCGATCCCGATTCGGCACACACCGACGTAGAAGCGCCCAAGTCGATTGGTCACGGTAAGGTGATGCCACCCAATACTAAAAACCGCTCAGTCATCGAGATCTTCCTGCTACACATGACAGAAAAAGTGGCTGCCCGACTGCGCCTGCATCACTTTCGTGCCAGCCGCTTCTACATCGGTGTGCGTATCGATGCGGGCTTTCTCAGCCACAAATACCGTTGCGACCCGCCCACCGACCATGCCCCCGACATACTGGCCATGTGTCAGGACTTTCTGGACCGGCACTGGGGTGGCCAGGGTTGCCACCAGGTACAGGTCACTGCCCTGGACCCCAGGCATACCGATTATCAAGTCGACTTCCTGCAACCTGTCCACCAACGGAGGGATCGACTCAACCAGGCCATGGACAGCATTAACGGACGTTACGGAGAGTTCACCCTCGCTCCCGTCCGCCTGCTTGAGCGCTCCCGCATGCCCAATGTGATTGCACCGGCATGGAAGCCGTTTGGGCACAGGGAGACCATTCTTATGAACAATGTTGAATTATGAATTTTGAATTAATGTATGTGCTGCGTCCGCAACCATCATTGAAAAGCCATGAGCGAAGTGAATGCCTCAATTTAAAATTCATAATTCAACATTCAAAATTAAAGCACGCCGCGCACTGAACCATGTGCGGCGGCGTCTACTACATCATCGACGGACAAGAAGTACGAACCTACTTCCCCAACCCCAAGGCCTGCCTGCCGGTGAAGACAAAGCATGGCGGTCTCGAACTGCTGCCCTGGGGCCGGCGCCAGCGTCAGGTGGGAAAACTGCCACTGGGCGGCTGGGCCAGACTCGACTCTATCTACGGCGGGCGCTGGGACCGCTGGCGACCGATTCCGGTCAAACTGGCTATCTGTCAGTTCATGGAAAAAGACATGGAAGGCACCAGCCACTGGTTCGATATCACACCCGGCAAGTGGATCCAGGGCCTGGTGGCCCACTGGGAGCATGAGCGGCGAATCTATGTGGTCACCATCACTCCGGAGATGGAAGATGCGGCACACGATCGCTGGCCGAGGATACTCAGCGTTAGCGGGGCAAGCGGTGAGAAACGGATACCCCTTCCGCATGGCAAATAAGGAAGCACGTCACAAAAAACTTTGTAATTTACTAAAGTATTTTATGCCAGTACCGATATGAGATTTAACAATTAAAAAGTGAAAGGGATTTCTGCAGCATATCCCGCATTCGCCCATTAAAAAATAGATCTGTCTGTAGGCGGCTCAGCATGACCGTTTGAGCACGCTTGTATCAAAAAAAAATAAAAAGCGAACAGATGCCATCGGAACCAGGCCTTTAAATACTGAGGGAAACGACCATGCTGACACTTTTAAACAGATTGACGATCCAAATGAAATTGTGGATTGGTTTCGTCCTTATCCTCTCCATTCTATCCATCAGCTCAGCAGTCACGCTGATCAGCCTCGGCAGTGTGGGAAATCACGTCAATGAGGTTGTAGAAGAGAGGCAACCCACGCTGACCATGACAAAAGATCTTGCTACCTACCTGAAGCAGGCCGCCGGCTCACTGGGTTTCTATCTGTTGACCAAGGAGAAGACACACCAGAGAGAGTACGCCAGGCAGACCGCCCAAGCAAAACAGATCATAAAAACGTTGAAGACCATACCTAACATCGTGCAGGACGAAACATCAAGCCAGTGGGTAATACAACTGGAGGATGAAGTACGGATTTTCGAATCCAATGCGAAAAGGCTTCTTACAGAAACGGCATCCTATGAAGGAAACTTTCCCGGTATCGCGTATGCCAATAAGAATATCAATCCGATCAGCCGGGTTCATCTTCAGCTCACCTCGCAGATGATCATGTCCGAAATGGAGGAAGCTTCCGATGAAGAGCGCAAGCATCTGTTAGCCAGTCTTGCGGAACTGCGTTATGCCTGGAGCAATATCATGAATGGAATCCGCGGATATCTCGCATTCCGCAGCGATACCAGCATAAGCGACATGACACTCTACATTGAAAAAACCGAAAAACTGTTAAATAAGCTGAATGAGGATATTGATTCACTAACACTGGACCAGGCAGATTCCCTGGAACAGTTCATTGCAAGCATGTCCGTTTTTAAACAGCATTACAACAAACTGCTTGAGATCCATGGCAGTGAACAGTGGCGTACGGATTCCTGGTTGGTGAGCAGTGAGCTTGGCCCGCTTTTCGACAAGCTGGACAAAAACCTGGCAAACCTAGTTAAACGCCAGGAGTCCGCGATTCGTGAAACCAGCAAGCTGATGATGCAAAGTACCGAAACCACTTACAACCTGGTGATCGGCCTGTTGATCTTTGGGGTTACAGCAGGGTTACTTATCAGTTGGCTGATCGCGCGAGCCATTTGCCGTCCCATTATTGTGGCGGCTGACTGTATGCAGGATATTGCCTGTGGAGATGGTGACTTGATGCGATCGCTGGATAAAAAGTGTGACGATGAACTTGGTCGTCTGGCAGATGCATTCAATCAGTTTGTGACAAAAATTCGTGGACTGATACAACGCACGGCCCATTCGACAGAGTCAGTCATCAGTGCCGTCGCACAGACCTCCGAAAACACGAACCTGATTATTAATCGTATCCTGGCGCAGGAACAGGAGACCGAACAAGTCGCCACCGCCATGAACCAAATGACGGCCAGCATCACCGAAGTGGCACAAAATGCCGCCTTTGCCGAAGAGGCGGCAAGCGCAGCCAACAGTGAAGTACAAAATGGTCGTCAAATGGTCCAGGAAACGTCAGATGCCATCAATGAACTGGCCAGGGAAGTGGAGCACGCCGAGCAGACCATCCAGGATGTCGAGCTGGAAAGCGAGCGTATCGGGACGGTGATCGACGTCATCAAGAGTATTGCCGAGCAGACCAACCTGCTAGCCCTCAATGCAGCCATAGAAGCGGCGCGTGCCGGGGAACAGGGGCGTGGATTTGCCGTCGTCGCTGATGAGGTGCGCAGTCTGGCCACCCGCACCCACGAATCGACCGGTGAGATCGAGGCGATGATCCAGGCCTTGCAGAACGGCACACAACAAGCGGTTTCTGTGATGGCTTCCGGTAGGGAGAAGGTGGATGAGAATGTGTCACAAGCTGATAGAACCTTGAAGTCACTCAGCGAGATCAGTAATTCCGTCGAAACGATCAATCAGATGAATTCTCAGATTGCTACTGCTGCCGAAGAACAACGCGCTGTCGCCGAGGAGATCAACCAAAACATCTTCAGCATCAGCGATGGCAGCAAACAAACCACACACAGTGCAAAAGAGACCAAAACGACCGTCAATGCACTGGGCAACTTCGCCGCCGATCTGCAAAGTGTCATTCAACAGTTCAAATTTTCCGGCGACAGTGGCCTCAACTTCAGTGCCGCAAAATCGGCACACTTGGCCTGGAAAGCGAGACTGCGGGCCTTCCTTGATGGTGAGACTTCACTCACCCAGGATGAAGCGGTATCTCATCACGATTGTGTCCTCGGTAAATGGTACTATTCAGAAGGACTCAGCCAGTATGGTGATATTCCAGAGATGCGGCAAATCGAGGCGCCCCACAAGACCATGCACCAGCTCATCAGTGATATTATCAAGCTAAAGGAGAGCGGTAAAAATGATGAATCCGAGCGCCTTTTTGAAAGAATTGACCCGCTTTCAAAACAGATCATCCAGCAATTATCGAATGTGGAAACACTTATCAACGAAGAGATGGTGAAATAACTGGATGGCCCAATTGAGCAAAATTGTTAATAATTAAGGCTCGACACTCGCAACTCTAAAATATCTCTTGATCTTCTGCTGAGAAAATCAGGATAATCCACAGGCTAGTGCCATATACCCGCGCTACCGATGCTCGTGGCCCTCCTTCCGCCACGTCTAATTTGGTGCAAACCAACGCTGAGAGCGAAGGCTCTCACCCACGGCCCGATCCCCGCCTAAAACAACAACAAAGCCTGACGATATCGTCAGGCTGTTGATAGCAATCAAAAAAATCGTACCATCGACAGTATGACAATGGATTTCACCAGGAAGATTGAATGAACGTGGACGCTCAAAATGGAACTCTTAACGCGCCTTAAGTCAAAACTTGAGCCCCTGACAGATCGAATCAGGCACATGGTGCTCCCATCGCGTACCCAAGGGCCAATCGAGGGATCTCTTTCTGGCAGAGTTCTCCATGCAATGGATGACGCCATCTTAGTAACTGACATGGCACTGAAGATTGTTGAAATCAACCCTGCCTTTACCCGTGTGACCGGATATTCCCGTAAGGAGGCTCTCGGGCAAGCCCCCGGCATGCTCTCATCAGGCCGACATGATAAGAAGTTCTATGAGGGCCTGTGGCATTCATTAATTTCGAATGGCTATTGGAAGGGCACCATCTGGAATCGCAGAAAAAACGGAGAGGTCTACCCGGAATGGTTATCAATCAACACAATAAAGGACACATCAGGAGAAGCCACACATTACTTGGCTACGTTTTCAGACCTCAGTCACCAGAAATCCTTCCAAAATCAAATACATCTGCTTGCCTACTATGACAGCCTGACAGGCCTGCCCAATCGTGAGCTGTTCAGTGACAGACTCAATTTATCAATATCACAGGCACATCGTGACCTGGGAATGCTTGCCCTCTTTTTCCTTGATCTCGACCACTTCAAAGCCATCAATGACTCACTGGGGCATTCTACCGGCGACCAATTACTACGCAGCATTGCAAGACGACTCTCCAGCGGCCTCCGCGAATCTGATACTGTCGCCAGGTTGGGCGGTGATGAATTCACTGTGATTTTATCTGGAATCACAGGCCACGAGCATGCATCGGCCATGGCAAAAAAGATTCAAGGCTGTTTCAAACAACCCTTTCAGATTGGTCAGCGCAAGCTTTTCATCGGCACAAGTATTGGTATCAGCCTCTACCCAGAGCACGGCAACGATACCGAAACACTGCTCAGGCATGCCGATAGCGCCATGTACCGCGCTAAAGAGAATGGCAAAAATCAATATTTTATCTATGACGCATCCATCAGATCTCAATATGAACACCAAATTGCCCTTGAAAATGATCTGCGTGAGGCATTAGACAATAATCAACTGAAATTGGTATTCCAGCCTCTCATTGACTTGAGTACAGGCAAAATCACAACCCTTGAAGCACTCGTTCGTTGGCGACATCAGGAGAGAGGTGAAATTTCACCCAACCTGTTCATACCGCTTGCTGATGAGACGGGACTGACTCTACAGCTCGGTGACTGGATACTCGATACTGCATGCCGGCAAATGGCTGAGTGGCTGCGGCATAAGACGAACCTTGATATCCGTTTGGCACTCAATATCTCAGCACAGCAGTTGGGTTCTGAGCAATTCATGGGACGAATAGAGTCGACACTGCAACAGAACGGATTAGTACCTCAAGCGCTGGTGCTGGAAATTCCTGAAAGCACCTTGATGAATGACAGCCAGATTGTCATCGAATCTCTCAAAAAGATTACAGCACTCGGCGTGCAGATTGCTATCAATGACTTCGGCATAGGCTTCTCTTCACTCATCAATATCAAAAGGCTCTCTATCGACCAGTTAAAAATTGATGAATCCCTAGTCCAGGATCTGGACAGTGATGACGGTCATCAGCAGTTGCTCATGACCGTCATAAATATGGCCCATAATCTCGGCTTAATCGTTTCCGCTAAAGCCATCGAGAATCAAGAGCAACTCAATCTCCTCAAGCGGCTCGGCTGTGACCAGGCACAAGGACATCTAATCAGTCCACCACTACCGATTGAAGAATTGACATCTATCCAGATAGATAACAGACATGAGTATGACCATCTCGAGTCACCATACCCTCTAATGACAGACTCTTGCATGGAAACGGAGTGACAAGCGCTTGCAATCTAAAGTAATCCATTTGGGTAAAGGGTGTCAGGCAAGTGCAGGCAGATTGATCGTATACAGATGACATTTGAATTATCAGAACATCTTTAAGATTCAATAATGATAAATATCATCATTCAAATAACGCGTAGCAGTATAATCAAAGAACAGGAATGACTTTCAATGCGAAAGGGACGACATAAAAAAGGCTCATCAGATCTTTCTGATACCAGTAACCCATGCGGTACGGTGCATATTTTTCTCTCAGGGAACACCCCTGGTCATACAACATCGATACTATTCACAGATATCGACACCCTCCTCCCGAAGTATCCTTGGGATAAATGATATGAACGGACAGGTAAAACTTTTACTGGTAGACAGCAATCCTCCTTCACTGAGCACATTCAGTAAACCTCTTAAAGATGCCGGATACCATGTCTTAACCACGGACTCAGTCGATGAGGGCCTGAACCTAAGCAATAGTGAAAAACCGGACCTGGTCATTCTCGACTTAAATCTACCGAACCTGGCCGGCATCGACCTCGCCAGCGAGTTTCTGGATGCCGGCATACCTTTTATATTTCTCTGTAATCCAGAGAATGGAATACTCGACGGGCTGAGTCCTGACCCCGGCACCCATGGTGTGCTTGAGAGGTCTCTGAAGAACGTCAATGTGTTACCTGCCATCGAATCTGCCGTGAAGTGGGCTGAGGAGACACGTCGACTCAGAGAAACAGAGACCCGATACAGCCATGCAATAGAGACCGGCAGAGTGGTTGATGTAGTGGTTGGTATTCTGATGGAACGCCATCACCTTGAAAGAGAGCGTGCATTCGATTTGCTCCGCAACAAAGCCAGGTCTGAACGTAAGAAATTACGTGATCTTGCGCAGGAGATCCTCGATGCACTGAACAAGATCAATCAATTAACACAATAACATTGTCTTACCTGCTTACGTGTTATGGGCATTTATTCATCACAACACAGAGGCGGTGATGCGGAATTCGCCAACACCGCCCCTGTGTAATTGTTAACCCGGCAATCTAATATGCCAGGTTGATAAGGCCAGAATGCAGCACTCTTCTTTGGAATAGCCTGATAACACAACTTCTCTAGAAGGTCGGAATTCTCACCCGACTTGCTTCGTTCGGGCACGGCGTCCGTACCATACAGCAGTTCCAGTGCAGTATCCCAATTGTGATCATTCAGATTGCCGGCATATTTCTCACCTACCTCATCATTTGTCCAGCTATCGTAAAACTTATCATGACTGTCAGTTGTGTAACGCAGACCACCCGTCATGAAGCTGTCGTACCGGTCAACAATGTCATCAAGTGTCAACGTTTAACAGGAATATGTAGAGCGGATACTGAATCTCTGGCTCTCATTCCCCAACCACATTTCATTGCAAGAAGCTAAGGAACCGTCATCCCACACTGCCCGATTTGCCCAAGCGTCACTGTGAGTCTATGCACGGTGTAACACTATTCACGATCGTGTATACTTCCTACGCAGGATAATTTCACCCAAACCATGCGAACTGACGACACCCATCTGAGCATCTCCTCACGAGTCTCGATACCATTATCTGAGATTGAGTTGATTGCTGTTCGCGCATCAGGACCTGGAGGGCAAAATGTCAACAAAGTCTCATCCGCCATCCATTTGCGTTTCTCTATCACAGAATCCTCATTGCCTGACTTATACAAACAACGTCTGTTTAAACTGCAGGACAAGCGCATTACCCGAGCGGGTGTGATCATTATCAAGGCACAAAATTATCGGGATCAGGAGAAAAATCGTGCCGATGCTCTGGAGCGGCTTAAATACCTTATTCAGAGCGTCGCCACCACACGAAAAAAACGCATTGCCACAAAACCCTCAAAGGCGTCGCAAAAGCGTCGAATCGATAGTAAAAAGAGACACGGGCAACAGAAAGCGCTTAGACGAAAACCACTCGATTAGGACAGACCGCATTGGCACTGAAAGCAACAATTTTTAAAGTTGGATTACAGGTTTCTGATATGAACAGAAATCGCTACGAACACTACACATTGACCCTTGCTCGACACCCATCAGAAACAGATGAACGCATGATGATTCGAATCATCGCATTCGCCCTAAATGCTGACGAACAGCTCTCTTTCACAAAAGGGTTGAGTACTGACGATGAACCTGATCTTTGGCAAAAGAGCCTGGCTGATGAGATAGAGCTATGGGTAGAACTTGGACAACCGGATGAGAGACGCATCCGTCGAGCCTGCGGACGTGCCAAGCGCGTGATCATCTATACCTATACAGATCGAAGTTCAACTGTATGGTGGCAACAAAACAGTGCTGATTATTCTCGCTTTAAGAATCTCAGTGTCATCAAACTTTCGTCTACAGATAGTTCCTTATTGAGTGATTTGACTCAAAGAAATATGAGCCTTACCTGTTCGATACAAGAGGAACAAATCTGGATAAGTGATGACCAGAGAAATGTCACCTTAACGCTTGATAATTGGCAATAGTCCAAACGACTCATCAATCCAGGATCAGATGATCAAGAATTTCTGAAAGCGTAACCCTTCACTTCTATTCAGGCTTAATTCTCCATGATCATACAAGTCTACCAATTTCTAACACCTATACTATAAACCGTGGTCTGTCCCCTATTGTCTTCTTACTATAAACCGTGGTCTGTCCCCTATTGTCTTCTGTCCCCTATTGTCTTGTCCCTATTGTCCTCCAAAGAATGCATTTAATTTATTCAGTTTTGGTGTTATTTTGCTATATACCTTTTCAAGGCAATCCTCAAGCTGCCAGGTTTCAGAATCGGTTTCTTCTTCAGTAATACGAGTAACCCAATAACTATTATCACGCTTACCACCTAGGAGCGTGCCTTTTGGTGTTTTTCTTTCTTCACCAGCAATCCAGCTAACCTCTGTCTCTTTTTCGAATAATTTACTCATAAAGGTCAAATCATCTTTAGGGTGCTTGGCTCTGAGAGAGATTATAAAAGTGTATGGATGCATTTGTTGCCCTAACGACAAAGCTGCGCGGTGCAAACGAAACGCAGTGTAGTTTGCATCCGAACGAGCATATTGTTAGCTGTCTGATTAGTAGAATTTTTCATTTAAACTTGTATAGAACGACAGTGCGATAGCAAAGCCAGCTAAAAGAGTTGATGTATCAATAATGAACACTTCAATGCCCGTGATGACTGATGTGCCATAAATAGGCGATAGAAGCAATGAAAAAACTATAAATAACACAAAGATCAGTCTAAATGACTTTCTAAATAGCGCCATACCGATATAGCTAACTAAAGCAATTCCCACTTGAAACCAAAATACCCATTCTGGTATTTCAAACAACGCACCATATCCTCCATAGGATAATAGACTTTGCATTCCTGGCTCTAACGTCCAGTACGCCCATGGAGCAAACATGTACAACATGAAAAATACAGCGCTTATTGCTAGCGCCAACCAATAGCTATGAATTACTCTCATTCAATTTCCTTATTACAGCTAACGTTTAAACGCAGCTGTCGCCTTCAGTGGTCAGACTGTATGCGCTCGTTAGTGATCATGATGATGGGCTTTGATGAAACTCGATAACATTTCTGTCTTGATCGCGGATAAATAACATTATACCTCCATCAGGCAAAGTTACTGGCCCCTCCGTAATCTCAATCCCTAATTTTTTTATAGCCGATTCAACTGCTTCTATATCGGTTACATTTAACGCCATGTGGGTGTAACCAGGATGTCTTTCGGGCACATCCATTAAAATGTTTTCAGAAATGCCGGAGTCTGCATTAAGAATAAAGTTAATATTTACTCCCGAAGGATGCTCCATAATAGCTACAGGCTCCGGTCCAATGGGACCGATGAGAAATTCAAAGCCCAACTGTTCGTAAAAGCTTCTTGCCTTATCTAGGTCCGTCACTCGAATGCCTACATGATTAATTCCAGATATTTCTTTCATATTAGTTATCCGTGGTCACTTGATTGTATATAAGCCATGACGACCGCTAACGACTTAAGTAAGGGGCTTTTAAAAAGCATAGCGAAGCGCCGTTTTTTAAAAGTCCCAGTGAGCGATTAGCGAACGGTCTTGACTTGCTTGTATGGTCGAATTTCCCATCCAAAGCGAATAATGTGGGCCCATAACCTGTGGCACCAGGTTATCCATGCAGTAGCTCGATTGACGACTGGCTCCAGCATTGCTGAGACCGTTAACAAGCGTGTGGCGCTGCATGGATTCACTCTTTATCTCGAACAGTCGAATGGGCCCACAAGCCCGAATTTAGCAAGGGCGAGGTTTTTGAACAATGCCTAAGAACAGAGAAAATGCTGTGAACGTCGGCATCGATGTCGGCAAACTTCAGTTGGATATCGCTATCCATGAACGTGGTCTCCATTTTACCGTCCCCAACGATCCCCAAGGCATCCGCTATCTGCTGGGTCGCTTGGCCCGGTACACGCTGGCCAGAATCGTTGTCGAGGCCACTGGACGACGTGAATACGATCTGGTGCTCGCCGCCACCGAACGGGGATTCCCCGTCGTTATCTGCCAACCCATCAAGGTACGGCGTTATGCCGGTGCCAAGGGTATCCTGGCCAAGACCGACAAGATCGATGCCCAGGTGTTGGCCAGTTATGCTGCAGTCATGCAACCCGAGGTTCGCCCTTTGGCACTTGGGAATATCCGCAAAATCAAGGATATGATCGCTCGTCGTCGCCAGCTCATCGAAATGAGTACGATGGAGAAGAACCGATTGGATGTCATGCCAAAGAATCTCTCTGCCGATATTCGACGCCACATCCGTCATCTGCAGACGCAAATCGATAAACTCGATCACATGATTGCGGATCTGGTAGAAACGATTGATGAGTGGCGAGTGAAACGGGATATCCTGCTCTCTGCACCCGGTATCGGTACACAGGTCGTCAATACCCTCCTCGCCGATCTGCCTGAACTGGGTACGCTCACCAATAAGCAGATCGCAGCCTTGGTCGGTGTTGCACCTTTTAATCGAGACAGCGGTAAGTTGCGGGGTAAACGTCGCATACGCGGTGGGCGATCCAGTGTGCGAACCGTGTTGTTTATGTCCATGCTGACTTCCATTCAACATAACACCCTCATCCGTAATACCTATCAGCGCCTCGTGGAGAACGGTAAACACAAAAAAGTCGCTCTCACAGCATGCATGAGAAAGATGATTACCATCCTGAATGCCATGCTGCGTGATAACACGCCATGGGATGAAAAATATGCTTAACAGGTTGACAAAGCATCACAGTCGCTTGTTAGAGCTTGCGTCATAGCTTGAAACAACTTCTTCTCCTACCATTGCCACATCAACCACGCCATCGCGATTTCGGTCGACCAGCGATACTTCTACACCTTGCTCATTCGGGAACGTGTTTTCTAGTTGTTCGTATGCGCCATCCCGATTGAGATCAGAAACCGACACGGAATCTTTTGCGCCGAACCTGATTGTTGCGAAAAGCTCGGACAGCGACGCGGTGTAACTGGGAGTGATTACGTGAATAAACTGCCAAGATTTAGAGTTGGCAGTGGATGGAAAAACGACTGTTGAATCTCCGATTTTCAATTGGCGCATTTGGGCTGGCTGATAATCGAGGTGCATTTGGCCATACAACTCTTGCCGTTGAGATTCCTCGAGAGTCGTCCAATCAATGGAGTTGCTTTCAGCGCCAAGCCACCAGCCAATGGTGCCACATGCGATTCCAGTGATTAAAACTTTGATCATTGGCTTACTTGCTCTAACGATTTAGTTCAACGGCCGTCGCACGGCACAAAAAAATACGGTGAAGGATCGATGAAATGCCTCCCTTTGAGCGGCAAAGCTCGATC
>JAHXIQ010000006.1 GCA_025655555.1 Candidatus Thiodiazotropha sp. (ex Myrtea sp. 'scaly one' KF741663) | reverse complement strand
ATCGAGCTTTGCCGCTCAAAGGGAGGCATTTCATCGATCCTTCACCGTATTTTTTTGTGCCGTGCGACGGCCGTTGAACTAAATCGTTAGGCGTAAAAAACCGTAGTCAACCTATGAATAATATTGAACTGGCAAGGTACTTCGATGAAAGTGGCAAAAAATGTATTGTCACTGTGCGCGATTATAATAGTTATCTTGCTGACGATGATAAGGAAGCTATAGCATGCTTCGTCTTTAATCGACTCTACAGTAGATATATAAAGCCGTATAAATATGAGAAAAAGAAGTTCAAGAAAGAGTATAAAAATGGTTTTTCAATGATGGCGAGTTATTGCCTTCTCATAGAAACACTACAATCGTTTAAAAACGGTTGGGCGTATAGCAATAGAAGGTCGGAACAAGCATTTAAAGAGTTCTTCACTAATAACGCACATCTACATGAATTGAACAACAAAGGATCTGACATATACAAAAACATTAGATGCGGCATCTTACATCAAGGAGAAACAACTAATGGATGGAAAATCACAAGAGAAAGCCATCATCTAGTTCAGGGTAAAACTATAAATGCATTCAAGTTTGGTAACCAGCTTGAAAAGTGCCTTGGAGATTATCGCACCACACTAAACCGAGCTGAATGGGATTCGGAAGCTTGGGACAATTTAAGAACAAAAATGCGAAAAATTATTGAGCATTGTGCATAGCAAAATATGAAATCGCCTAACAAAAACATCAAGTCGCTCACTTCGTTCGCTGGGACGCTCCTGACGTCGCGCCCCTTATGTAGGCGTTATAAGCCAAAAGAATGATTAGGTTTAAGAATCCATACAAACTGGAAATGGCATCAGGAAACTGGAGCCTTGAATTAACTGATTCTGGTTCATGGGAGTCATTTCCTAAATTAGCTAAAGAATTTTGTTCACAGGTAGGGGCAAAGATCATAGAGAAACTAGATGGCCCAGATGTCACAATCTGGGATATTGAATATCATGGTTCAGTATTGAGGCTAGTCTATGACGATTATCCTAATGGCATTTCTGTTGAACCCAAAGATAGTAATGGCCAATCAGCAGTTGATAAGCTCTATGAATTAGTATTCAAGCAAAAAATGATGATGGCTTATAACAATACGCTCCACCCGATTCGTCACCGCTACGCGGCTCCTCTCTGAACTAGCACCACTTTGATGGACGGTTTTTCAACCGAAAGATCAAAGAGGCAGGAAATGGGACAAACCAAGAAACGTAACTATGATCGCTATACACTGGAGTTCAAACAACAAGCCGTTAAGTTAGCCAGTCATCCTAACGTTATGGCCAATGATATCGCTGAATCTCTTGGCATCCATCCGGTGATGCTCTACCGTTGGAGAATGGAAAATAGACGGGGTTACACCCAGGACGAATGACGTCGGTTTCATTCTCATAAGATGAGGGAGGACATATAGTCAAATGCGTTAGCTTTCTGATTCCCTCACCCCAACCCTCTCCCTGAGGGAGAAGGAGTTAAGGGGGTGAATTACTTGTCAGCGTTACCTATGAGAAGTGCTTGTGCGCCCGTGGGGGGCACGTCAGCGTGGTTCACATAGCTATTGCCGGGTGAGGAATTGGCAGATCCCGGCGGAGAACAGCGGATAGCCGGTTGCGTAGAGTTCCTCGGCAAGTTCATAGGGCTGCCAATATTTTATGTTCTCATCGCCGAGTACATAGAGGGTGGTATACCAGCCCAGTTCATCAGCCTGCACATTCAGTCTGGCCGCTGTACAATTCCGTTTCGCGCCCGGCCGACCCAGGTTGGCCGCCACGGCTTCCACGTCGTTGAGATATTCACCTAACACCCGGATCGGTAGCATTGCCTGCAACGCCTCCTGGTCGTAGTCGAGGGGCCGTCCTGCCAGTGCGCGGTTAACCTGAGTCCGCCAGTAGCGGGGGGATTTGGGATCACCCAGGGGATCTTCCACTTCGAAGGGCTCCTCATCCGGTGTGATGAAGACGGAAGTGGTGTAGATCTGGGGGATACCGGCCATGCCGGGGTAGGTCAGCTCCACCATGAAGGCGGTGTAACCCTCAGCCGGTGTGGGTACATTGACACGGTAGTGTCCGTCACTGTCTGCGGCGATGACCGTCCCGTTCCAGGCGCTGTCACCTACGATGGGGTAACGGAAATCCCTCGCGGTGGAATTGGTTGCCTGCCAGAGCTTCGCCACTGCCGGTGTCTGATCACTGCTGACCACCAATTCGCCGCTCTCACTGAGTTGCCAGTCGATCGCTGGCTTGTCGACGCCATAGAGCTGAACCTGATACCAGGCGATCAGCCCCATTAGCATATCCTCCAGCTTGCCTTCAAAAGCGTGGTTGGTGTTGGGGATGATCCGCTGCAAGGTCTCTGCGGGGATTTCATGGATATAGGCTTCCGAGGCGTCCGGTAGAAAGAACTCGTCTCCTGTGACGTTCAGGATGAGATGCGGCATGGTCAATGCCTGTTTATAGCTGATAGGGTCCACCAGCTTCTGCAACATTTTTCCTTCCGGGGAACGGATGTTGTCGGTGATGCGGTTGTTCTCGTATCCCGCCAGCGCATCGGAGTAGAAGCCATAACTGTTGTAGTGATGCTCAAGCTGATCGGCGATGTGCAGGATGTTGAACTCTCCCGGTACCACTGCTGAGACACGGGGATCAACAGCCGCCGTCAGCCAGGCAATCGCACCGCGCTTGGAAAAGCCGGTGACGATGAAGCTGTCGATATCGAAACCCAGGGAGCCGCTGACATAATCCTCGGTGGTATCCAAGGCCCGCACTGCCGCTTTGGTCATGGGCAGATAGGCGGACCAGGTGGGATCTCCGGTTTCCATGTATTTGCGCCAGGTGTAGGAAACCAGCGTGTCCTCTGAGGTAGGCTGGTCCAACTCCGCAAACTGCAAGGGTTGGGCAGGTACCTGCTGCAGGATCACCTGAATGCTGCCGGTGTAGGTGGCCAGCGGCACAAAGAGGGCGACATCAGCCGGATCAGGGGGGGTGGCTGAGGTCTTGCCCTCGTAGACAATCAGATTGGCGGTGTTGGAGGTCAGCTGATGGGGGACGATGAGTGTCATCCAGTGATTCCAGAGGTTGGGTGTCACCTCATCAGCACTGCGCCAAGTCTGTGAATTCATGTTGAGAAAGTAGGCGTCGAAACCCTCTCCGGGCAGTTGACCAACCACCTGGTAGGAGTAGGCCGGGTCGTCTGTATAGACGTAGGACTTGAGCGGTCCCGTCTCCTGCGCCTGGAGCAGGCTGGTAAAGAGCAGTAGTAGCAAGAGGCTGTATGGCAGTAGATGTTTGAGTGAATTCCGATTCATTGCACACTCCCTGAAGTGTTATCTGTCTAGCAAGAGACCTGTTCATTCAGATCCACACTCACATACGGCACAGTTCCCACTCGAATATCGATACGAGATTGTGCAGAAGAGAGCTGGGTTTTTGAACGAGTCGTAGGGGGAAAGGTTGAGACACTGTAGCTCCCTGTGTGAAATATCACTCCATGTGGAGCGCAAACGCTAGCATAGGCCGGTACTCAGCGGCAAGATGTTCGGGGTTGTAAGTGGTTAACGTGTCAATGCTGTTGATACTGTTTTCGTGAGATTAATCTGCTTACTGCCGCATTTTGAGGGGTAGTTTAGAGCGCGAATGACTCCCGGTCTGACTATGCTTGTCTGCATGGGGGAGACATCATGATCGATTTCAGCGAAAAAAATGTATTGGTTGTCGGCGGTACCAGCGGCATCAACCGGGGTGTGGCGGAAGTATTTGCCGCACAGGGCGCCAGGGTGGCGGTGGCCAGCCGCAGTCAGGAGAAGGTGGATGACACAGTTCGGGTGCTAAAGGATCTGGGGAGCGACGCCTTTGGGTTTACGGCCGATGTGCGTGACCTGTCAGCCGTCGAGGACGGGGTGGTTGCTGTTCATGATCGATTCGGTGAGCTGGATGTGGTGGTATCCGGTGCTGCCGGTAACTTTCCCGCCTTGGCCAATGATCTGTCCGGCAATGGTTTTAAGTCTGTGGTAGATATAGACCTGCAGGGTACTTTTCATGTTATGAAGGCGATCTTTCCCTATCTACGAAAACCCGGCGCCAGTGTTATCAATATCTCCGCACCCCAGGCCTTTATTCCGATGATGGCACAGGTACATGTCTGTGCAGCCAAGGCGGGTGTCGATATGGTAACCCGGACTTTGGCATTGGAGTGGGGTACAGCGGGCGTGAGGATAAATTCCATTGTGCCGGGCCCCATCGATGGTACGGAGGGGATGGCTCGTCTGGCGCCGAATGAAGCCATCAGAAAAAAAGTGGCGGATGGCGTTCCGTTGAGGCGATTGGGTACCCCTGCCGATATCGGTAAGGCGTGTCTGTTTCTTGCTTCAGACTTGGCCGACTTTGTTACCGGCGCAGTGATTCCTGTCGACGGGGGATGGTCACAGAATAATTGTGGGGGTATGAGCGACTATCTCGGCTCGTTGGTCTCTCGTCACTCGGTCTAGCTGAAAATAATTGACTGTGGTCTTCATTGGCTTCATGTGTTCACTGGTACAAATCAGTGCGTTAGCTTTTTTAATCCCTTCAAGCCAACCCTCTCTCAAAAAAATCGTATCTCACTTCAGCAAGATGTAGGTAAGCGATAACAGAGGGTATTTTTTCACACGGATCTTGTTAGTTATTCACAACACGATTCTGTCTGGCAACAGTATATTTAATGCTATTAAACCAGTAACGCAATAGGGAGTTGCGGGGGACTGCTTTACACCACGAATAGCACTAACGTTTATGTAAAAGCCATCATGGTATGTCCTTTCGGTGTTACCGGGTTAATAGAGGGTGAAAACATAGTTGAAGTTATGGACGCAACCGATGCTATTCGTTGAAGAAGGCATTTTTATACCAAGGAGATTAAGACCATGAAAATTTTACGAACTGGCCTGCTGGCCATGGTTACAACACTAGCAATTTCAACTTCGGCGCTGGCTGTACCGCTCCTTCCGGGTGGGGTGATATTTCCTGCAGGTGACACCCTTGTTACGGCGCCGAATACAGCAGGTGTCGTCCGCAACGACAACCTACTACCATTTTCCTTCGATATCACGGCGTTTACCGGGGTTGGCGGGAATGTCCAGAACCGTGTCGCAGAATCCAGCCTGCTCAACACGATGGTTTTCGCTCCACGTATCCGAGATACATACAATACTGCAACACGTAATTTTATGATTACGGGATTTAGGCTCGATGGCTATGCCGGCTGGGATACCGATGTCGGCTATCGTACTGATAGTCTGGGTGACAGAGGCCCTAGTGTGATCTCAAGATCAGCTGGTGGTGGTAAACTCACGTTTCGGTATCTAGAAGGATCTGAGCTTTCTGTCTCAGGCCTGTTGGGTGGAGCCCAGGAAGAGAGTCTGTTTCCGTATATCACGACTGACGCACCCAGTTATGAGTTAACGGGCACGATGACGCTGTTTGGTTATGATGTCGCTGACCGATCAAATCTTTTATCGGTCGAATTGGCAGGGCTTGCTGTGCCCGCCTCAGTACCGGAGCCCTCAGCGATATGGTTGCTCGGCAGTGGCCTTCTCGGCCTGCTGGGATTTACACGGCAACGAAAACAAGCTGTTTGATGTTTGATTGAAATCATTCTTGCCAGGAAAAAGCCCCGGATGAAACTCATCCGGGGCTTTTTAATTGTTTGATGTGTATGTTCTGACATAGGGCTTTATGCCAAACATGTCGGTATGCTGGAATGCCAACGCTTCTTATTACAGCTATAGTTCAGCAAGGGTGGATATTGAACGGGAGAGTAAACGCGTCATGTTTTCATTTATTAAACGCCTGATTTCGACAGACAAGGGTCATACTTCTGTCTACTCTCATGATGAATTGGATAACCACATCGACTCGGCAGTGGAGCATTTCGATTCCCGCCTGAAACTGATTTCAGGTTATCGTAAAAAGCTCGCACCTGCTGTTGAACAGGCGCTCATACATGCTGATGCTTTGATTGCACAGCTTCCAGATTCAATTGATGTGAATCTCAAGGCCTATTCCAGTGATCCTCGTGTTTATGCCTATTTCGGTTCGGCAGATCAAATGGAACATCTTTTCAGCCATTCACAGGAATTTCGTGAATTTGCGAAAAAACCGGAAAGTTTCCCGCTCACGCATGGCTATGCATTGATGGTCATGAGCCGACAGGAAAAAAGTGTACTGGGACATGCGCAACGTGGGGATATGATCCAGAGTGAGGTCATGCAACAAGTGGTAAATTTTACGGGACACCAATTGGTGAAGCCATCGGATTCCGAGGAGGGGGTCAGGTACGATTTGCGTGAGCGCGCTTTCCAGCACATGGTGGCGGAGGCGGTACTCAAGGTAGCCCGACACACGGAGGAGAAGGCCGATCTGGAGCGAGAGCGTATCCATTTAAAGATGGCGCTGAAGGCCCTGCAAGCTGAACATGGTGCTTTGGATTTTGTGGCGGAGGAGGCCCGTCAGACCCAGCACAAGATCGGCCAATTGAGAAAACAACTGGCAGAGGTCGAGTTGAAGCACGATAAAGCCTCGAGAGGGCTGGAGACCATTAACGAATATATGGAGCTGTTGATTAACGTTCTTAATCACTCTGATGAGTATTGTGGACTTGAAAACAAGTCAGACTGCCTGGGGCACCATAACGTCGTGGTTGATCCCGATGATGGCAGCGAAGTCCCCTATGCCGAGATTCGCATCGGTGAACTGCAACGCTATGGCGTTATTGTGAAATACCCCTTGAATGAACTAAAGGATCAGAGCCGTATCGCGAGTCGGATGCATTCGATCTATGGGCACTGATAGCCACGATGAGTGTTAACGGCTCAAATTAAATTGGCGATTTCCAGCAAGTTGCTGTCAGGGTCGCGTAGATAGACGGAGTGAATGGGACCTTCCGCGCCAGTGCGTTCAACCGGGCCTTCGATCACTTCAACCTGACAGGACTTTATATGGGTGATGACTTCAAGGATAGGGACATCAGTCAACAAGCAAAGATCTGCAGAGCCTGGTGTCGGGCTTTCTGCTTTGGGTTCGAATTCCTTGCCTTGTTCATGAAGGTTGATTTTTTGCTGGCCGAATTTCAATGCTTTGCGCCCACCGGCAAACTCAATGACCTTCATGCCCAATACCGTTTCATAGAAGCGGCAGGTAGCCTCGATATTTTCTACCGTCAGCACTAGGTGGTCGAGCTGTTTGATTTCCATTTCAAGTATAAAAAATCAGCTCTCAACGATCGGGATCGTCATTCATGTGCTGCTCACGGGGACCGAATTCAGCCTCCATGTGCTCTTGAATCAAACAACGAATACGATGTTCGAGAGGGCTGTCGAGTTCATCATGCAGCATCTGAGAGATTCGGCCGACAGTTTCTGTGATGGCCGATTCCACTGCCTTGGCGACCATCGGACGCAGGTCCTGTACTAACTGCTCAGCAATGCTGTCACGCATGGAGAGCAGTACTTCGTCATATTCCGGTACCTGAACTTCAGCCTCTTTCGGTGCTTCTTCTTCGAAGGTGATGTATTCAGACTCGATCTCCAGCTCTTCCGGTGTGACCACATCTTCAAGCAGAGGGATATCGGAGTCCTCGGTTTTCTCTGTCTCGTGGTTGTTCATTTAGCTGATGTCATGTTTGTTAAGGGGATAGCCCCTGTCCCGGTAGAAACGGAAACGCTCCCGGCCCGCAGTGACGACCTGGGGCTCTTTATCGATGATCTCCGCAACCCTTTCAAAGCGACTGAAGAAAGCCGGGATGGCGGCCGAGAGATTAATCAAAACATCATGTTCCTCTGCACCAGCCTCTTCCTCATGGGTAATGATGACAGGAGTGACGGCAGGCTCACAATCCCCTACAGTGCCATGGGGAACAAAACTGCCCTGGCGAAAGGTCCACAATAGGCGGTCCATGTGGCGGGTCTCCTCGACGGACCCGGTGTGAATGAGAATTCGGCGTCCCTGATGATAGATCTTCTCACTCAGGCGGCAGGCCAGGGTGTAGCGATTGCCGCTGGACCTCTCGTCGAGTACATAGAAGTCTACCTGAGTCATCAGTCACTGTACCCGCAGCGTTTCAGAAGGAACTGACTCAGCAGAGACACCGGACGTCCGGTAGCGCCTTTGTTTGCACCGCTCCTCCAGGCTGTTCCGGCAATATCGAGATGGGCCCATTTGAATTTTTTCGTGTAACGGGAGAGAAAACAGGCTGCGGTAATGGTGCCGGCGCCTTTGCCGCCGATGTTGGCCATGTCGGCAAAGTTACTCTTGAGTTGTTCCTGATACTCGTCCCACAGGGGGAGTTGCCAGGCCCGGTCACCTGCATGATCTCCCGCAGCAAGGACTTCCGTGGCCAGATTGCCATTATTGGCCATCAGTCCGGATGCCTGGTTGCCCAAGGCAACGATACAGGCACCGGTCAGGGTGGCGATGTCGATCACTGCCGCTGGTTCAAAACGCTCACTGTAGGTGAGGGCATCGCACAGGATCAGACGACCTTCGGCGTCGGTGTTGAGGATTTCGATGGTCTGACCCGACATGCTGGTGACGATGTCGCCGGGTTTGTTGGCATCACCATCCGGCAGATTTTCCGAAGAAGGGACGATACCGATCAGGTTGATCGGTAGCGCCATCTCCATACAGGCCTGCATGGTGCCGAAGACACTGGCCCCGCCGCACATGTCATATTTCATCTCGTCCATGGCAGCAGATGGTTTGATGGAGATACCGCCTGCATCGAAGGTCAATCCTTTGCCTACCAGTACCACAGGTTTGGCACCCGGTTTACCTCCCTTGTACTCCATGATGATCAGTTTGGCGGGTTGACGGCTGCCGCGGGAGACGGAGAGCAGGGCGCCCATGCCCAACTTCTCCATCTGCTTCTCTTCCAGGATCTGTACTCTCATTTTTTCGTGAACGCGTCCAAGCTTGCGTGCCTGATCGGCAAGGTAGCTGGGGGTACAGATATTACCGGGCAGGTTGGATAGATCCTTTGTCAGGCTGATGCCATTGGCTATCGCCTCGGCGTGAGCCAGTGCCTTGCGGGCCGCCTTCAGCTGGCGGCGGTCATGGATGAAGATACCGAGGCGCTTCAACGACCGCTGGCTTTTCTTCTTTTCACTCTTGGTTTCTGTGTACTGATAGAGGGTGTCCTCAGCCTGCAAGACGGTTTCCCTGATGATTTGGTAGAGGCTTTTGTCATCCATGTCCACTTCGCAGAGCCCGCAAATCGCTTCAACCGGATGGTTTTCATTGAGGACTTTGACCGCACCTGCGATAGCCGCGGCGTATTGCTTCATGTTAAGTTCCCGCGCCTTGCCGAGGCCTACCAGCAGGATACGTTCTGCGGTGACTCCCGGCACTTCGTAGATCATCAACTGCTGTCCACTGTTGCCGTCCATATCACCACGCTTGAGCAGTCTGCTGAGATGGCCCTTGCTGGCCTTATCCACCTGTTGTGCAAGGGGAGTCAGCTGACGGCGTGAGAAGACACCCAGAATCAGGCAGGCTGTGCGTTGTGTGGACGGATCGCCGGATTTAACGGTGTATTCCATGAGTACTTGGACCTCGCGGTGAAAATAAGTTTTTGTCGATGATCGTTATCTGTAGGATAAACAGGGTCGCCCGCAATGTCTGCGTTTGTTTATTGCGGGAATTTTTAACCCGGTAACCCAACTAAGTCTACCGAAAGTAAAACAATTTACCATCGTCCCATGATCAGGCTCATCGACCGTTATCTGCTGACAGAAGTGCTAAAGGCGCTATTGGCGATCTTGCTGGTGTTGATGCTGATCTTAATGAGTAACAGTTTTATCAAACTGCTCAAAGAGGTCGCATCGGGTGAGCTGAATACCCATCTCCTGTTCCAGGTGCTGGGTTTGCAAATGACTGGATATCTCGCCCGCTTGGTACCACCCGCTTTCTTCTTTGCTGTGCTCTATGCTGTCGGGCGTATGTATCGGGACAGTGAGATGGTTGCTTTGGAGTCTTGCGGTGTGGGGGGGATGCGTCTTTACCGGTCCTTGCTATGGGTAGTGGTGCCTGTGGTGGTGTTGACTGCATGGCTCTCCCTTTTCGTACAGCCATGGGCCAATCGAGTGAGTGCCGAATTGATTGCTTCTCAGCAGGGACAGTCGTCTGAACTGGCGGGTATCAGTGCTGGGCGATTCAATGAGTACAGCAAAGGCGAACTGGTGCTTTATGTGGAATCGATGGCGAGCGATGAACGACGCATGAGCAATGTCTTTGTGCAACAGCGGCGACAAGGGGTGTTGAGCCTGATCAGTGCCAAGAGTGGATTTCAGCAAATCGATGAGACCTCAGGAGATCGCTATCTGGTGCTGGATAATGGATTTCGTTATGAGGGTAATCCTGGGCAGTACGACTACCGGGTGAGTGAATTTGATCGATACGCCTTACGTATCCAGGACAAGGAGGGCGGTGTGATCAAGCGTAAGAGAAAGTTATTGAGTAACACCGCACTGCTGGCATCAGATTCAGTCGCGGACCATGCTGAATTCCAAGTCCGATTATCTCAGATCTTTGGCCTGCTGGTCTTCGCCTTACTCAGTCTTCCCTTGAGTCGTTCCTTGCCGAGGCAGGGACCCTTCGGGCGTCTGGTGCTGGCATTCATTCTCTACACGCTCTATCTCGGTCTGCAGGGGGCGGCTGAGCGCTGGATGATTGAAGGCATGACACCTAACTGGCTTGGTATCTGGTGGGTACATCTGACCTTGGCAATGGGAGGTATTCTGTTGCTGATACCCGACACGGGATGGTATCGAGGCTGGCAACGTAAATTCCGTCGGGGGATTGCATGATCAGTCTGCTCGATCGTTATATTGGTCGTGCGGTGCTATTGAGCATCACTGGCGTACTTGCCCTGCTATTGGTGCTGATCGGCTTTTTCGAGGTGGTTTCCGAACTCGAAGATGTGGCGGGTGGCTATACAACCGCCAAGGCATACACATATGTCGCACTGACACTCCCTCGCTATACCTATGAGATCTTCCCCCTTGCCACCTTATTGGGCAGTCTGATTGGATTAGGTGCACTGGCCGGGAATTCCGAACTGATGGCCATGCGTGCAGCCGGGGTTTCCATTGGCAGGATTGTGCTCGCTACACTGAAAAGCGGTTTATTGATGCTGCTACTGGTGCTGGTGATTGGTGAAAACCTGGCGCCTCGTGCTGAGTTGCAGGCCCAACGGTTGAAAATGGAAGGCCTGTCGAATCAGATTATGTTGAAGACACGCTTTGGCTTCTGGTCCAGGGACGAGAATACCTTTATCAATATTCGTCAGATCCTGCCCAACCAGGTGTTGGTGAACGTGTCTGTTTATCATTACGACGACGAGCAGCGTTTACAACGGGCGCTGCATGCGAAACGCGCCGTCTATGAAACATCGGGCTGGGTGCTGGAGTCGGTGAGAGAGAGTCGTTTCAATAACGATCGGATAGAGGTGAAGAGAAGTCAACGGATGCCCTGGTCGACACGGCTGGAACCGTCTGTACTCGACGTGGTATCCGTCAAGCCGCATATGCTGGCTGCCTGGGACCTTTGGCGCTATATCGACTATCTCAAACAGAATGGTCAAGCCGCGCAGACCTATGAGGTGGCGTTCTGGGGGAAGGTCATCGCACCGGCAGTTACGCTGGTTATGCTGTTTCTCAGTATCCCCTTTGTCTTCGGTTCCCTGCGCAGTGTCGGTATAGGCCAGCGGATTTTCATCGGGGCGATGATCGGTATTGTCTTTTATCTACTCAACAGGGCCTTTTCCTACCTGGCTGTGGTATATAGCTTCAATGCCTTGTTCACAACACTCCTGCCGGTGTTGCTCTTTTTCGGCTATGCACTCTGGAAGTTTCGCCGGGTCGGCCAATAGGCTCAGTGCCAGCTCAGAGTCAGTTCAAGTCCGAGATAGTCAGCAACCACAGGATTGAGACGACTCTCGTAAGGATCATTTCGTTGCCATGATTCAGTGGTGGTGATTGCCGGGCTCCGATAGAAGGAGCGGAACTCCAACTCACTCTCAACACCCACACCAAATAGGTTGTCGGCCATGGCGTTGAGGGTTCCCAGTGGGTCTGTGGCGATCAGGATGGTCTTATCCCAGCCGCTGAACGCATTCTGGCTTTTGATCTCGCGGCGTACATCTTCCAGGTACCAACCCAGCGCGGAGCCAAGTACCGGTGTGAAGATGACGTCTTGGATGGAGACAGGTTCAAACAGTGCTTCCAGCCCGAACTCGTAGATCGATGAAAGGGTGAATGAGTACCAGAAAGCGCCGGTTTCCGTCAGGCCGCGTTCACGACCCCGGGTGTAATAAGTCATCCCCCAGTAGGGATGCAGGATGTAGTTGATGTACCACTCGTCCGGGTCCCATCTGGGATGGGTGACGTTTTCCTTCCACTTTTCGAAGGTGTACTCTTCTTTCTGCTCTTCGGTCCAGGCTGAGACACTCTCCGGCAGGACATACAGTGCGCCAACAATGAAGAACTGATAGCCAAAGAAGTAGGCAGTGTCGCGCTTGAGACCATCCCAATCTGCCGGACTCTGGTCGCCTAGCTCCCTGCCGAAGCCATGGGGTCTGGATGGTGCGCCGTTGAAGGGCTCATCCCATTCAGGTCCAGCTTGGTCGAACCGCTGTGCCTGCAGTGTAGACGCCAAGATCTGGCGATCGACTTCTGTCTCATAGAAGGAGATGTGGCTTTCCGGTAACCACTCCTGACAGTGGGCGGTTCCTGCATGTAAGAGCGCGCAGGCGGCGATCAGATAAATCTTCATCTTATCGTGCCGCATCCAGGCTGTGGTCTGCTTTGTTTTGGCTCATCAACACCGCTGATCTCTCTGTCTTATGAAAAAATGATCACAAAAAGCCTTGACCAGGGTTGGCATCTCAGGAGACGCTATCTGGAATTCTTCTTTTAGAATATGAAGTTACAAATCATCCCCCAGCGTGGCGGGAAGAATGTGGCAGGGCGGGATTATAACCAATCGACAGAGATCGGCCACCTGTGGATGCAATTTCAGTGCGCTAGAGCAAGGGAATGGAAAAATCTGCCGGTTACCGTTGCTGCTCCGTTAACCCTATCTCCCACAGGGAGCAGGGAGGCTTAGTTCCGGGGTTGTATGTTTAACGTGACCCCCATCAACGCGATTTTTCTTCTGTAGCAATCGGTTTTGACGAGCTGAATTGAGTTAACAGGCGCTAGATATTTATTCAGTTTTTAGGTTCACTCTTACGGAGATTTTCGAGATTATCCAACACCCGTTGGGCCCGCTCGATCTTTTCCCGTGCACGCTTATCCTGAGGGTCAAGAGAGAGTGCGGCATGCCAAGTCGCTTTAGCACCCTCGATTTCACCTTCCCGGTAGAGGCGATCACCGGCTGTGAGCAGATTTTCCAGATAGTTTTTCAGCCGGGATTCAACACTGCTGAGCAAAATCTTGGCGGATTGATTCCTGGCGTCTTCCTTTAAGACGATTTTAAGAATGCGTCTTGCCTCCGTCAGTTGGCCCGATTCGTTATACCGCTCCGCCTGTTTTAAACGTTTTTGATTGCGGTGCTTCCAGGCCATCTCCCGTTGCGCATGTTCCATGGTTTCTGTTTGCTTTTTATGTTGCTTCTGCTCATCCAGCAGATGCTCAATCAAGCGCTCATCCTGTTCGTCTTCTTCCAGGGAGAGTGAAAGTGTCAGGCAGTCTTTGGCCAGTGCATTGTTCTTTTTGAAATGCCGCCAGCCGCATTCTGAGAGGCTCTCTCTTAGCAGTTGAAGCTGATCCTGTGTTTGTTTTAGTTGGCGACTGTATTCCGCGTCTAGCGGATTAGAGCGTATCAACTGTTCGAAAATGGGTACCTGATTTTTTAGGGCGGAGGTCCTGCTTATCAGGAGTTGGTCTTTCAGCTCCTGCTCTAATACAGTTTGCTGCAGTCTGATTTCCCTGAGCGTTGTGGTATAGAGCTCGGCCTTGCCGTCCTGGCTGATGGCCTGCTCGATTAAACTGATGGCCTGGCCGTAACGCCCTTTGGCCTCTAATTGTTTGATGGCTGTAAAGGTGTCCTTATTCGGCGTGGCAGTTGCAGGTGCAGTTTGCCTGGTTTCCAGTAGCTGGCACCCACTGAGTAACAGGAGGCTGAGCAGAAAGGCCGGGTTAATCGAAGTGAGATTCATTCAGCGTTCTTATGCAGGATGTGGGACATGGTTCGCATCAACCATTGACCAAATTCTCGCGAAGGTGTTCCCGCGATGGAGGGTTTTACCAGATTTTTTCTGCCCCTGATCTTAAGTGCAGGTTGTTGGTGGAGATCCACGATATCCGCGACGCCGGGGAATTCAGCCGTTGTCTCACTCATCATGATACCGTCAGCCGGTGCTGCGCCACAGAGTCGAGAGGCGAGATTCACAGTATCGCCGACTACAGTGTACTCCAGGCGATCGGGAATACCGATGTTCCCCGCCAGCATGAGACCACTGTTGATACCGATGCGCAGCATGATGGGTTCCTCTCCTTTCAGTCTGCGTTGCTTATTGATATGTCTGACCATGGCCTGGATCAGCCAGGCGCAACTGATTGCCTGGGTGCCGTGTTCTTTATCGGGTTCTGGGACACCAAACAGTATCATGGCGCTATCGCCTATGAACTTGTCCACAACACCACGGCAGCGATGGGCTGCATCGGCAATAGCGCCGAGATAGAGATTCAACAGGTCGGCAACCTCATCTGCAGGCAGATCCTCCGAGAGCTGGGTGAAACCGACGATATCACAGAACAGTACACTGCCCTCCATCTCCTGGTTGGGTAGGCGGTGCTGAGAGAGGTTGGAGAGAATCTTTTCTGCAATCACAGGGGAGACATAGCGGGAGAGGGCATCCTCAACCTGACGTTTTTCCAGCAGTCCGACAGTCATTCGGTCGAAGTAAGCATAGATCTGCCCGATTTCGTCCTGACGCTCAATATCCTGTGGGCTGACCAGGGCACCCGGTTCAGCGACCTTGCCGGCTGCAGCGAGTAGAGTGATGGGGCGGCTTAGCCGTTTACTCAGAATGTAGGAGAGCATGCCCGCGATAAGAATCAGCCCGATCGTGGCATAACTGATAATACCGATGGTTCGCTGCTGATCTCTATCGAGAAACTCCCGGTCCAGTGTAATGATGGCATGCCCGGCAACCACATCCCTGAAACTGATGGGGCTGAAAAAAGTGATGGCAGGGTGACGTTGCTGCTGCTCATCCCGCCAAGACCAGATCATTGGCTCCTGATTGTTTGTTTCAGGCACTTCTCCCGGCACTTTGCCGGAGATGACCCAGGATTTACCACTGGGTACGATAGCGGCGCCAACCACGTTGTGATTTTGCGTTTGTCGGCTGACCAGCCCTTGCAGGTTGAACTGATCATCCGCAAGCAGGGGTTCACTGGCCGAATGGGCCAACTGTTCGACCAGTATCTCTCCGAAGCCCTTCACCTCGCGCATATGAAAACTGTTTTGCTGGGTGATGAGAAACCAACCCAAGATGCCCATGACAAGCGTGATCAGGGTGCCGATGTAGATCGTCCACTTGATGGCGATTGGCACCGGTGCCTTATGGAAGAGTTGTACCAGCCAATTGAACACGTGAAAGAAATCCCTCGTTTTTCATTGAGATAAAAGCCCTTGTTGTTATCAGAAGTAATCAGGCTTGGAATGAAAACAGGCTTATTATAGCGCCATTCTTCTGGGGGGCGAGATGTGAGTTGTGTGCGCTACGTCAATAGACCATGGTGCTGCGAAGATATTGCGGGAACCCGCTATAGCGGGTTTATCACTCAACTCCCGGCGACGGCTGCCCGATGGATATGCTGTAGTAGGCGGGCAGAAATCTCCTCGATAGACATTGATGTGGTGTCGAGGTAAGGAATCTTGTAGTGCTTGTAGAGCTGCTCTGCCAGTTTTACCTCCATCTTGCACTGTTCCAAAGAAGAGTACCGTTTGTCAGGGCGCCGCTCCTGGCGGATGCGCTGGAGTTGATGGGGATCGATGGTCAGACCGTAGAGTTTCTCCCGGAAAGGGATCAGTGTCTTCGGCAATAGATCACTCTGCAGATCGTCCTCCGTCAATGGATAGTTTGCGGCAAGCACACTATGCTGCAGCCCGAGAAACAGGCAGGTGGGGGTCTTACCGCTACGGGAGACGCCGACCAAAATAAGATCTGAAGTGGTGTAATTCTTTGTGATAGCGCCATCGTCATTGTTCATGGCGAAATTCACTGCATGAATACGCTGATCGTAGGCGCGGTTATTATCGGTGGTGTGGAAGCGGCCGAGAGCATGCGATGAGGGGATCTGCAACTCTGATTCCAGGCGTGTGGTGAAAGACTCGAAAAAGTCCATGACCGGTACGTCCAGGTTCTTGAAATAGTCCCGTATCCGTGGATCGACCAGGGTGGTAAAGACGATCGGCTTTTCTTTTGATTCTATGGTGGTCTGGTTGATGCGCTCGGCCACGCGCCTGGCTTTTTCCAGCGTGTCGATGAAGGGCCAGTGTACGGTTTCATACTCGAAACCCTCGAACTGACTCAACAGGGAACGTCCCATCGCCTCGACTGTGATACCTGTATGGTCGGCAAGGAAAAAAACGGTACGTTTCATATAAGGTTCCGGGTTTGTCTATAACGCAAAGGGCGCGGAGAAGGGCAGAGCCCGCGAAGCGAATGATTCTCGGACAGTCTGAAGAATGCACGGCGTCTGCCGTTGGATTTCGCTGTGCTCAGTACCAACCTATGCTTGCGGAGCCATCTCCAGCGGTAGGTTGGGCCTCCTGAGTTGGCCCAACCCTTAAATAACATGTTGCTGCGGTTATTTCTTCAGTCCGGTCAACAAACGCCAGGTATCCACCACCGTATCGGGATTGAGTGAGACGCTGGTGATCTGTTGTTCAACCAGCCACTCGGCCAGGTCCGGATAGTCAGAGGGTCCCTGACCACAGATGCCGACATACTTACCGGCATCTCTACAGGCGGTGATTGCCATACTCAACATTTTTTTGACCGCTGGATTGCGTTCATCAAAGCTCTTGGCCACCAGGCTTGAGTCGCGATCGAGTCCCAGTGTCAGCTGGGTCATGTCATTGGAACCGATGGAGAATCCGTCGAAGTACTCGAGGAATTCCTTGGCCAATACGGCGTTGGAGGGCAGCTCGCACATCATGATGACCCGCAGGTCATTTTCACCTCGCTTCAGGCCGTTCTCCTCCAGCAGCTTGATCACGCCTGCCGCTTCATCCAGAGTGCGAACGAATGGGATCATGATCTCCACGTTGGTGAAGCCCATCTCTTCGCGTACCCGCTTCAATGCCTGGCACTCGAGTTCGAAACAGGGGCGGAAGGTTTCGGAGATGTAGCGGGATGCGCCACGGAACCCGATCATCGGATTCTCTTCTTCAGGTTCGTAGAGCTTGCCACCAATCAGATTGGCGTATTCATTCGATTTGAAGTCGGACATGCGAACGATGACCGGTTTGCCGTTGAAGGCGGCAGCCAGGGTTGAGATACCCTCCACCAGCTTTTCTACATAGAAGCCGACCGGGTCTTCATAGCCGGCCATCTGTGCCTGAACCGTGGCTTTGATATCTGCCGGCAGTTTGTCAAATTCCATCAGCGCGCGGGGGTGAACGCCGATGGTGGTATTGATGATGAACTCCAGGCGCGCCAGTCCTATGCCTTCATTGGGAATGCGGCTAAAAGCAAATGCCCGACTCGGATTGGCCACATTCATCATAATCTTGGCCGGTGGTTCCGGCAGGTTGTCCACATCGCCCTGGCTGACCGAGTATTTCAGCAAGCCTTGGTAGATATAACCGTCGTCACCTTCGGCGCATGAGACAGTGACTTCCTGACCTTCTTGTAAAGTCTCGGTGGCATCGTTGCAACCGACCACAGCCGGGATACCCAATTCACGGGCGATGATGGCAGCATGACAGGTCCGGCCACCACGATTGGTCACAATGGCCGAAGCCCGTTTCATGACCGGCTCCCAATCGGGATCGGTCATATCAGTAATCAGCACATCGCCCTCGGCCACTTTGGCCATCTCGCTGGCGTTGTGAATAATTTTGGCGACACCGCTGCCGATGCGCTGGCCGATCGCCCGGCCTTGGGCAACAATTGTGCCGCGCTCTTCCAACTGAAAACGCTCGACTGTTGCCGTGTTTACCCGGCTCTCAACCGTCTCAGGTCGGGCCTGCAGGATATAAAGGTTGCCGTCACTGCCGTCCAGCCCCCACTCGATATCCATCGGGCGGCCGTAGTGTTTTTCAATGATGACGGCCATGCTGGCCAGGCTCTCAATCTGTTCATTGGTGAGAGAGAAGCGTTGCCGGTCCTTCTCCGGCACATCGACGGTAACCACACGCTCTTCATCTGCCTTGCCGTAGACCATCTGTATCGCTTTACTGCCAAGATTGCGGCGCAGGATGGCAGGTCTGCCTGCCTCCACATTCCCTTTATGCACGTAGAACTCATCGGGATTGACGGCACCCTGAACCACGGTCTCACCCAGACCATAGGAACTGGTAATGAAAACGGCGTCTTTGAAGCCCGACTCGGTATCCAGGGTAAACATGACACCTGCGGAACCGATGTCGGAGCGCACCATGCGCTGGATCCCCGCGGAGAGCGCCACATCCTCATGAGCAAAGCCCTGATGCACCCGGTAAGAGATGGCGCGGTCGTTGTAGAGAGAGGCGAAGACCTCTTTGATTGCAATCAGTACGTCATCCAGTCCTTCTACATTGAGGAAGGTCTCCTGCTGGCCAGCAAAGGAGGCGTCGGGCAGATCCTCTGCAGTGGCGGAAGAACGGACAGCTACCGAGGGGGGATTCTCGGCATTACCGGTGAGCTTTTTGTAGGCGGCGGTTACCGCATTCTCCAATGCCTCCGGGAAAGGCGCCTCTATCACCCATTGACGAACGGTCTTACCGGCTTCCGCCAGTGCCGTCACATCACTCACATCCAACTGCTTCAGCAGCGGGTCGATCCTTTCCGCCAAACGGTTGTGGCGCAGGAATTCACGAAAGGCATGTGCAGTGGTCGCGAAGCCGCCCGGTACACTGACCCCTGCATCGGCCAGGCCACTGATCATTTCACCCAGAGAGGCGTTTTTACCCCCAACCTGGTCCACATCGTTCATTTTCAGGTTTTCGAACCAGATGACTTGTTCGTTCACCGCTTGTCCTCGGTTTTCGGATTGATTGGATGGTTCACTCATTGTTCTTTAACCTCAGGGGTGGTCCTCTCGTCGTTGACAGCTGCTGCCACTGCACAGGCAACTCTTTCCACAGCCCGCTCCCTCTTCCCTGGGTGGGCCGAATTCAGGATGCATCTTTGCAAAACGCCGCGTGATCGACTGCACAATCAGCCAACCGAGCAGTAAAAGGGGAATGATCGTCATTGCGATGAGATAATCAAGCATTTTTATGTACACATAAGAAAATAATTCGTCTTTATACCGTATTTTTTATTCGGTGAGCGACTTTTCGACCGTTTGTCGTACTGTGCTTCCATGATCATGCGCTTCTCATTCAACCTTTGTTTCCGAAACGTGGCCTCAGCCCCCCAGCCCGGCAAATCCCATGAAGGAGAGCGACAGCAGACCGCCGAGCATCAGGCTGACAGCGGCACCCTGGGTAATGGAGGGCATGGTGGAGAGCTCCAGTTTCTCCCGCAGTCCGGCCATCAGCACGATAGCCAGGATGAAGCCGACACCGGCGCCAATGGCATAGACCAGAGACTGGGTGAAGTTGTACTCCTTGAAGGTCTGAAACAGGGCCAGACCGAGGATGGCGCAGTTGGTGGTGATCAACGGCAGGAAAATACCCAGCGAGCGGAACAGGGCGGGCGACAATTTCTTCAGCGCCATCTCGACCAGCTGCACCGCGCTGGCGATGACCGCTATGTAGGCGATCAGACGCAGGAACTCGATCTCGAACGTGACCAGTACGATATTGATCAGATAGGCGGAGACGGAACTGACCAGCATGACGAACATGGTTGCCAGACCCATGGGCAGTGCGGTGTTGAGTTTGCCGGAGACGCCGAGGAAAGGGCAGAGACCGAGAAACAGGGCCAGTACGAAGTTGTTGGCCAGTACGGCGTTTAAAAAGATAAAGCTGAGTGATTCTGTCATCTCACTACGTTCCGAATTTTAAATTTTGAATGTTGAGTTATGAAGTTTGAATTGATGGGTTCGTGTTGCTCACGCTGTCTTTGAAATGAATTGAACGTGCGCAAAGCGCACACCGGCAATTCAACATTCAAAATTAACAATTCAAAATTCTTCATCATGTTTCCGCCGCGGCTTCCAGTTCCAGCCGCTCTTTCCGCTGTTTGAGCCATTCAAACAATAACAACCAGGCCCCCAGCACGATAAAACCGCCTGCCGGCAGTATCATCACCACCCAGGGCTCGAAACGGGGACCGAACAGATCGATGCCGAACAGGCTGCCCGCACCAAGTACTTCTCGAACTACACCCAGGCAGAGGAGGGCGATGGTAAAACCGGCTCCCATACCCAGGGCATTGGTAAACGACTTCAACGGCCGGTTGCGGGAGGCATAGGCCTCGGCGCGCCCCAGGATCATGCAGTTCGCCACAATCAATTGGATGAAAGCGCCGAGGGCATTGTAGAGGTCGAGGGAGATTGCCTGGATGGCGTAGTCCACAATCGTCACGAAGGTCGCGATGATGACGATGTAGGTGGCGATTCGCACCTGCTTGGGGATACTGTGGCGCAACAGGGAGATGAGTGCGCCGGAGGCCAGCAGTACGAAGGTGGTGGCCAGGCCCATGGCGAGGGCGTTGATTGCAGAGTTGGTCACCGCCAGCACCGGGCACATACCGAGCAGCATGACAAAGACCGGATTATCGCGCCACAGGCCTTCGCTGAAGGTGCCCCAAGTGATGTTGTCGTTGCCTATTTTACTCATTTCGATCGCTTTTCATCCGAACCAGTGGATTATCGTTTACCTATACGCTTCAAGCCTTGCGTGGGGTCAACCTAACCCGGCATAGGAGAATTAATTTACCTGTTCTTCACCCTGTTCAGGTGGCTGACGGGGTGGATCCTCCCTCAATTTCTCCACCTGAGGCGCCAGTTTCGGCAGCAGGGCCTTAGCCGAGAGATTAAGCGCCTTGCCCACCGCTTTGGCGGAGATGGTCGCGCCAGAGATGGCATCGATCTCCCATGGGTTCTGCTTGGTTCCGTGTTTGACGGTGACGATGTCGTTTGCCAGGTCGCTGCCGGCATCGTTTAGACTGGCATCCAGCGCATCGAAATTGGCGACGAAGTTCGCATCGGTGATGATTTTGTCACCCAGTCCGGGGGTTTCCGCCAGTTTGAGAACCTTGATGCCGCGGATGCATTGGCACTCAGGCTCATAGCCGTAGAGCAGATAGATTATGTCGGCATAGCCTTGGGCGGCAGCCTTGGCCGCGATGCCCTTCAATTGGCCCGCCTGATCGTATCCTGCATAGATGGGGATGCCTTCAGCCGGATTCTCTGCTGTTACTGCAACCACCCCGGTCTCATTGACGACGAAGTCCTTGCGGGCGACGGCGCCTGGGATGACCTGAAACACGGCCGCCTCGATAGCACGGCGCTGGTTCTCTTCAATGATCGGTTTGGTGAGCTGGTAGGTCAGCACCACCAGAAAGCCCGAGAGCATGGCGATACCCATCAGGGTACGGATCATCGGACCGGCGGGTGTGGCCGGTTGCTGCATCACTTCGGTTTCGGGCGTACTCATTTACCTGCCCTCTGTTCGCCGAAGACCCTTGGTTGGGTAAGCTGATCGATCAACGGTGTTGCCGCGTTACCCAACAGGATGGCGTACATCACGCCCTCGGTGAGACCGCCGAATAGACGGATGATGACGGTGAGCACGCCAATCATCAGGGCGTAGATCACCACGCCCAGCGGAGTCACAGGTGAACCGACCATATCACTGGCCATGAACCAGGCGCCCAGCATCAGGCCGCCTGAGAGGAGGACAAACAGTGGATCCGGATACTTCACCGGGTCGATGAGAAAGAAGATGCCTGCCGTCACAGCGGCACCCAGCATCACCAACACCGGGATGCGCCAGTCGAGCATGCGCCGGGCGGCCAGGTAGAGTCCACAGATCAGGATCAGCAACGCGGAGGTCTCACCCGCGGAGCCTGCGGTGGTGCCCAACAGCATATCCAGGGTGTCCATCTGTACCCCTTCAAACTTCTGCAGGGCCAGGGGTGTGGCGCCGCTGAAGGCGTCCACCGTCACCGATGTGACCCAGTCGCTAATGACCGGTGGCTGCAGAAAAGGCGGTGTCAGGGTGGTGGGGACAAAACTGGTAAAGCGGCCCTCGAAGAAGGCTGGGGTCCAGGTTGTGATGGCGACCGGAAAGGCAGCCTGTACAAAGGCACGCCCGATCAGGGCGGGATTCATGGCATTCATGCCGAGTCCGCCGAACAGAGCCTTGCCCAGTGCGACCGCTGCGAAAGCGGCCACAGCACCCATCCACAGCGGGAAACCGGGCGGCAGCGTCAGAGCCAGCAGTATGCCGGTAATAGCCGCGGACCAGTCACCGAGGCTGCTGGGCTGGCTGCTCAGACGGTTGAAGAGCCGTTCACTGGCCATGCAGGTGGCGGTCACCACGATCAACAGGGCGAGGGCGCTCAGGCCGAACTGCCAGATAGTGAAGGCGCAGATGGGCAGCATGGCGTAGACCACGTTGCGCATGATCCTGACCACGTCGCCTCCCGCATGGGCATGGGGAGAGGTGCGCAGCTCGATTGTCGGTTTCTTACTCATTAGCTAACTGATATTGCCTTTAGCATCCGGTGTGGCAAGGCCGCACCCTACAATGAATTTGAGCGCAGGGTGTGCTCTGCCACACTGAATATTCCATACGCCTGATGACGGAGAGGGAATGTCACTCACGCCGCCTGCTCCCGGTTGATCGCCTTGGCGATACGGAAGTACTGCACCAAGGGAATATTAGAGGGGCAGACGTAGGAGCAGCAGCCGCATTCGAAGCAGTCGTTGAGGTGGTAATCCTCTGCCATCTCCTCATATTTTCTTTTCGCCGCCATTTGACCGAGTATCGAGGGATTGAGGTGCATCGGACAGGCCTTGACGCAGCGGGCGCAGCGGATACAGGGCCAGATCTTATGGCTCTCCTCTTCGATGGAAGGTTCGTTCAGCACCAGGAGGCCGGAGGTCCCCTTGGTGATCGGCGTATCCATAGCGGAGACGGCAGGACCCATCATCGGTCCACCGAGTATGAACTCTGTGCGTGACCCTTCATAGCCCACCTGCTCCAGGATATGGCGGATCGGTGTACCCAAAGGCACCAGATAGTTGCCCGGCTTGACGATGCCGGGTCCTGCTACGGTGATGACTCGTTCGATCAGCCCTTCACCCTCGGGCAGCAGACGTCCGAGTCCGGCCAGGGTGCCGACGTTGTTGACCACAACGCCCACATCCGCGGGCAGACCGCCGGCGGGTACTTCCCGATTAAGTACCGACTTGATCAGCATCTTTTCGGAACCCTGGGGGTATTTGGTCTCCACTGACTCGACCTTGATCGACCCGCCCTTGGGCAGATGGTCGCGCAGGATCTCCACCGCATCCATCTTGTTGTCTTCCACGCCAATGATCGCCTGGCTAGTGCCGGTGGCGCGCATGGCATAGCGGATGCCCCGCATCAGCGCCTGGGGATGCTCCAGCATGACACGGTGGTCGCAGGTCAGATAGGGCTCACACTCGCAACCGTTGATGACCAGGGTGTCGACGGTTTTGTCTTCAGGAATGGTCAGCTTCAGGTGCGAGGGAAAGGCAGCGCCGCCCAGGCCCACCATGCCGGTATCCTGGATGGCCTGGATCGCCTCCGTCGGTGAGAGCTCGCTCATCTCCCGGGGTTGTTTCCAGAGTACCTCCTGGGTCGATCCATCGTAGACATCGATGACGATGGCGTCAGACTTCGGGCCCTTGGGGGTGGGCATCAGCTCGATCCCCCTTACGCGGCCGGTAGCCGGGGCATGCAAGGGTACGGAAAATGCGCCGTCTGCCTTTGCTATCGGTTCTCCACGCACCACCTCCTGGCCTTTCTTGACCAGGGGGATGGCCGGCTTGCCGATATGCTGATCCAGTGGCAGAACCAACTGGGCAGGGAAGGGCAGCCGGCGAATCGGTTTGTCCGCCGTATCCTTATGGTAGGGCGGATGGATGCCGTGGGCGAAGGTCTTCAGCCCGGAAAACAGGTCGAAAAGTCCCATAATTCTCCTTGCCGGTCAGCAGGCGGACCCGCGGGTCCGCCTGTGGAGGGAGAGGTGCATGATGCCAGTCATCAACGAGTATGCCATCGATCTACTGGTATTTCGCCGCACGCTTTACGAGCTTGTCCAGGTCCTTTTCCGACGCGTTCCAGGGTGTACCGGGATGGATGCAGGCAGCGGTGCATTTTTCCGCCGCTTTGACGATGTCCTTGAAGTTGCCTGCCTTCGGATTGACGATTTCAGCCTTCTTCTCATCGTTGTAGGCAAAGATCTTCGGATTGATATCGACGCACTCGTCGCAGGCGGTGCATTCAGGTGTCTCGATCCAGACCGGCTCATAGTCCCCCATCTCGGCTCCGCCGCCTGTTGCTGCACCGGCAGCACCGTTGCCGCCGCCGTTGGCGGAGATACTGCTTGCCAATGCGCTCGCATTGCCGCTGGCAGCCATGGAGAGCAGGGTGGAGCTGAGGCGGTTGGCCATATCGACCTTGGCCTGATCCACCAGGGCGTTCACGTCAACCTTGTTGAGCTCACCGGCGATACCCTTGAGCTGGCGCCAGAACTGGCGGCGCTCGTCACAGGAGCGGGCGATCTCTTCGGCGCAGATGACCCGCATCAGACGGTTCTTGCCGTCCACAGCCCAGACATAGGGGAACCTGCCTTCGCGGTCATCCTCATCCATATCGAGGAATTCGTGCATCGGCACCATATCGTCGTTCCAGGTCTCAGGCGGCGCCATGCGGAATTGTTTGCGGAAGCGGCCCTCGGTGATGGCGAAGTCGGCGAAGGTCATCGGTGTTTCCAGCTTACACGCTTCGCCTTTTTCATCCTGGTAGCTGATGCTGTAGACAGGCCAATCGTCCTCCAGCGCCGGGTTGCCTTCCAGGTCGATGCACTCCTCGATGGTCTCGCCCGCGTCCGGATCGTATTTCATCAGCGGATAGGCGCGTCCCTCCACAGCCAGTTTCGACTGTTCGAAGGCCACGTCATCGCCCACGCCGTGTTCCGGCGGGCAGACGGCGTAGATATTGAAGAGCGCGGGCCGGCGGCTGTTGAGACCGTCGATATAACCCTCGATCAGATGGGTGGTATTGCTGATGGCACTCTGCAGCACATAGGTGGTGCGGTGAGCGATACCGATCAGGGAGACCTCCTTGCGGATCTCCTCTTTACCCTTCCAGGCCTTGCCGTAGGGGCTCATGTCCGCGACCTGGCCGATGTAGCCTGAAGTACAGGCCTGACCGCCGGTGTTGGAGTAGACCTGGGTGTCGACCACCAGCACCTTGATCGGCATACCGGAGGCGAGGGCACGTGAGAGGTTCTGGAAACCGATGTCGTACATGGCGCCGTCACCACCCACGGAGACAACCGGCGGGCAGAGCAGCCATTCGTCATCGGTGAACTGCTTCCAGCTGAATTGCTCGAAGAACTTGTCGTCTTCGACCATGTTGTACTTGCCCGCCAGCTCCATTTCCGCCTTGCGGATGGCGGCGAAACCATCGGCCATCTTGCGCATATGACCTTCGAACAGGCCCATGGCGACCGAAGGGCTGTCCTGGAACAGATGGCTGGCCCAGGGGAAGGGGTAGGGGTTGAAGGGGAAGGTGGAGCCCCAGACCGAGGTACAACCGGTGGCATTGACGATGCCCATCTCGGCGCGGCCGTTGCTGGTGATGCCTTCCTGATAACGCCATTTCAGATCGCGCAGCTGCTCCAGCAGCTGGGTAGCCCACTGCAGCCACTCCCTATCGATCACGGTCTTCTCGTGATCCGCGTCGAGATTCTCACTGAGATTGGAAAGGGTCAGGTCGCCTTCGGTATCGGTGGCCTGGTTGATGGCGCTGGCGCTGCTCAGATCGACGCCGGCCGCGAGCTTGAGCCGTACGTGCTGTTCCAGCTGCTCGATGAGCTTTTCGATCTTGTCGACCTGTTGCTTCACCCGGGGCTGCATCAACGCAGTCACCGTGCCGGTGAAGAGATGGATGATGGTCTTCTCGCCACAACCCAGACAGGCGCCGTCGCCGCAGGCCAGGGAGTTGTAGTTGTCCTTGTCCAGCAGCAGGGTGTGGAGGGCACCGATCTTCTCGTCCAGATCGTCGATACGATTGAATGAGCTGTCGGTAGTCGGCAGGTCGAGCCAGAAGGACCAGTCGCTGCGCATGCGCTCGATGGCGGCCTCATCCTGATGGGTGGCGACCAGGGCGTCGTCCTCACAGATCGTGACACACTCCATGCAGCCTTTACAGGTGTAGGGATTGACGGTAATGGAGAAGAGACCGCCGCTGCCTTTGTTTTTCTTCTCCAGGTTGTTCCAGTAGGGCTTGGTGATGGAGAACTCGAACTCGACCATCGCCTGCAGGAAGAGACCGAATTCCTCTTCCATAACGGGACGAGCATCGTCGTCCACCTCAGCAGCAGCGATAGTCTCCAGCACAGCCTGATCCAACAGGGTGCGGACCTGGGCCAGTTCGCCCGCTTCAGCGAGAAGTTCGCGCAGACGCTTCTCCACGTTGCGGCTCTCCCGGCGCAGATACTGGGTCGGACGGCCACCGGTCTCGATGCGGTTGATGGCGGTGTTGAAGACGTCGCTGATCTTATTGACCAGACCGGGGATGGCGCTGTCGGGACAGATACTGTAGCAGTCGCCGCAGGCGGTACAGTTCTCCGCCACCCATTTCGGATAGTCGAAACGGATCTGGGTCATGTCGCGGAAGACGCCGGTGGTGGCGGGCATCAGGGAGAGGGCCTGGTAGGGGTCGGCCAGGTTGTCGTTACCCTTGCCGCTGGCGTAGAAACTGCCGGTCTGCTCCCAGAAACGGTGGACATCGGAGATGCCGCCGTCGGCTTGAGGCAGCTGCTTGAGCATCACTGGCAGTCCCGGCTCTTTTTTGACTGGTAACTGTGCTGCAGTACCGACCACCTTATTGGTGATCTCATGGATCTCATCGAAACCACGACGGACCACGCGCAGGTTGTCCTCCACCACGCGGCGGCCCTTGCTGCCGAACTTGCTTTCCAGCTGATCCTCGATGGAGGCGAAGAGTTTCTTCTCATCCAGGCCGGCCATCTCCATCAGCGGCGAGCCGGCAAAGAAGGCGCCCTGGAAGGCGTTGCCCTGCATACGCAGCTGGAGCTCGGCGTTACTGGCTTCCTCACGGGCGATCTTGAAACCGTCCACGTAGAAGACGTGAATCTCGTTGTCGACGATCTGCTGCTGCATCCAGCGCGGGAAACTCTCCCAGACCTCGTCGGCGCTGGTGAGGTAGGACTGGATGATCAGGGTACCGCCCTGCTTCAGACCCGCCAGGGGGTTGGAGTGGCCGAAGACGTTGGGATCGGGGCTCAGCACCACGTCCACATAGTGGTATTCGCAGTTGAGCGGGATCGGGGTCGGTGCCGCCGCCAGGTAGTAGGTGGTGGGCTGTCCCTTCTTCTCGGATCCGTATTTGGGGTTGGCCTTGATCTCATAGCCCAGCAGATCGTAGAGGGTCATGACCAGGTTCTTACCGGTGGTGATGGCGCCCCAGCCGCCCACCGAGTGCATACGCACGGTGATCGAGCCGTCCGGCATCAGGTTGGGGTTCTCGGAACCGTGTACCGCCATATCACCGATATCGGGATAGGCCTCCAGCACTTTCTGGATATGGATCTCCTGCTTGGGATTGGCCGCTTCGCGGACGAACTCGATACCCAGGTAGAAAAATTTACGCTGCTCACCCTCTGGTAACATGTTCTCGACAGCGCCGATCAGTGCCTCGGGCTGCAGGTCGCGGGAACCCAGGCCGTAGGCGCCGGAGAAGAGCCGCGGTGCATCGCTGAAGCCGGTGTAACTGTCATAGGCAGGGTAGGGCAGGTCCTGTTTCGCCGCTGCAGCCTGGCCATTCTCGATACATTTGGAGATGGACGAACGTACCTCGCGCATCAGCGGCAGGTCCTCGGCCAGGGGCTGGTCGGTACGCTCCAGTACACAGACCCCTTTCTTGCCCTTCAGCAGCTTACCCAGCAGGTCGCCGGGGAAGGGGCGGAACATGGTGATGTCGACCACGCCAACCTTGAGCTTGCGGGTCTTCTCCAGGTAGTCGGCCACGCCGTGTGCCTGGACGATCATGGAACCCATACCGACGATCAAATAGTCGGCCTTATCCGCCTTGTAATCGCCGATACGGCTGTAGCGGCGTCCGGTCAGCTCGTAGTACTCGTCCATCACCTTGTCGGTGATCTCCGGGATATGCTGGAAGAAGTAGGGACGCTGCGCCGCCGTGGTCTGCATGTAGGCGTCCTGGTTCTGCACCGAACCCGAGAGCATGGGATTGTCTACATCCCAGATTGCAGGTACACGGCGGCGGGTCTCGCCGAACAGCAGTTTTTGTGCGGGTGTCGGGCACTCGATCTCATCGTCGGGACGGCCGAGGAATTCGCTGATCAGTTCCCGCTCAGGTACCTGCAGGGGCTCGATCAGGTGGGTGGTCAGGAAACCGTCCTGCGCCACTGCAGCCGGTGTCAGCGAGAGTTCGGCGATCTTGCGGCCGATCAGGTTGAGGTCGGCGGCACCCTGAGCATTATTAGCGAAGACCTGGAAGAAACCGGTGTCGTCGATACAGTGGAAATCGTCATGGCCGCAATGGACATTGAGCGAGGCCTTGGTGATCGCCCGGCAGCCGATGTTCAGCACATAGGGGAGGCGCTTGCCGACGGCGGCGTAGAGCGACTCGTGCATGAAGGCGATACCCTGTGCGGAAGAGAAGTTGGTGGCACGTAGACCGGTCATGGACATACCGGCGGTCACCGCAGCAGCAGCATGCTCCGATTCGGGCTCGATGAAGATCAGTGAGCGGTCGGAAATATTGACGTGGCCCTTGGCGGTCTCTTCGGCCCAGTACTCACCCATCTGGGTGGATGGGGTGATCGGGTAGGCACCCGCCGCATCAGAAGCTTCCCGCTCGCACATGATGACAGCGCCGTTGCCGTCCATCGCCATACGAATACCGGGGTACTTGAAGGTCTTTTCGTCTTTCTTGCCGAACATAGATTACTTCTCTTTATGTAGTAGTCATTTATATGTAGTGCATTGAGCTTGCAGGTGATGAAGCGATACCGAGAACCCAATACCTATCTGCCAACAATGTCGCGCTCAGATGGGGAGCGCCTCTTTGCGAATAATACGCTTTGCCTGCGTACCTTTGATGACGCCCCTGTCATCATCCAACCAGACAATGGCCCCGGTCGGGCAGCGTTCCGTGGCGACCCGTGAAGCGAGTCCGTTCTTGCTGTAATCGATGATCGCCAGGTTGTCATCGATGGTGATCAGGCCTTCCGGTGAGTCTTTTACACAGCGCTCGCAGGCGGTGCAGGCCACCTCACAGTCATTCTCCGCGGTGTCACCGTGTTCCAGGTTCTTACAGGCCACCCACAGGCGGTGATCCACCGGCTGGATGGAGAAGAGACCCTTGGGGCAGACCTCCACGCAGTCTTCGCAGGCGGTGCATTTTGCGGATTCCACAACGGGCAGTCCGTGTTTGTCCATGGTGATGGCATCGAATTCACAGACCTCGGCACAGTCGGCCAGTCCGAGACAGCCCCAGGTGCAGCCTTTGGGACCGCCGGAGACGACTGCCGCAGCTCTGCATGAGGCCAGACCATCGTAATGGGCGCGCATACGGGCCACATGGCTGCCGCCGGCGCAGGCCAGGCGGGCGACACGCTTGACTACGTCGCCGCTGTCGACACCGAGATAATCGGCGATTTCAGTGATATTATCCGCACTGCTGACTGTGCATAGGGCGGGTGCGACCTTGCCTTCGATGAGCGCTTCGGCAAAAGGTCTGCAGCCGGCACTGCCGCAGGCGCCGCAATTGGTAGCTGGGAGAAGACTTTCGACCTCATCGATGCGGGGATCTTCAAAGACCCATAACTTCTTGTTGGCGAACGCCAAAAGGGAAGAGAGCAATAAGCCCAGCACACCCATAAAAAGGATGGCGCTTGAAACGTTAAGAACAATCTCAATATCCATTCCGTAACCTGAAAGTCATTCGCCGGTAACCAATCTGAAACCCTAATCAGTGTAATGTTGGCCTTAGTATTGATCTATGGAATGGAATCAATAGAAAGTATTGATTTACTGAAATATGATGCTCGGTACTGTGTTATTCACAATATCAATACAAAGCCCTTCCGCTGGACTCGTACCGGTCCATAACACTGATAACTCTAGACTTATACCCTACGAATTCAACCATGGCGTAGTATCGGATTTGGCAATTCCTTTTGTGGATCTTATGGGCACATAAGAAATCAATATACGGATGATTAGGATTTCTTACTTCTCATTTGTGTATATGAGAAGGGGGAATCGTTAACGAGCGAGTATGCTTGATGCCTTCATACGTTCTGCATGAAGGCATCTGTATTGAGGTGGGACAGGGATATCGAGATGCTATCAGGAGGGGCCATCATGGGGGCCCTTCCTGAGGTATGGGTTATCTGCTAAGAGTGTACGTATCTGGCTTCCATTTTATTACATACGCCCTCTGTCACGTCCCCCTGTCTGAACCGGGGAAGTGCCTTGATTCATTGTCCCGGATACACCACTGCCTGGCTCCGTACTATCACTGTTGGAACCGCCACCCGTAACTGCGCCGGCACCGTACTGTATTTCTGATAGGAAGGCATCATTGTCGTCTTTGTATTCCATGCGCAGATTATGAATCTCATTAGGCATGTTGGCCCATCCTTCTCCCCAAATACTCATATGATCTGCAAATGCGAGAGAACTGACAGAGATTGAGAAAAGCCCGGCCAGTAAGATTTGTTTTGAAATCGTGCATTTCATCGTTTTGTTCCTTATATCCAATAATTCCCGGAGGGGTTTGAAAGCTACAGTTAGAGCCGTCACTCTCTACCTGTTATTCAATCTAGCAGTCACCCGTTTCATGCAAATTTCAGACTTGTAGTAAATTTGTATCCTGCCTGTTTCAACATGTTTCATAGTAAGCAAAGCACTCCTCATTGATGCGTATAATGCAGAATGGGCGGATAGAACAGAGATTGAAATGGACAAACGAACAACACTGACCCTGACTCGAGCCGTGACACTTTTAACTGCGTTTTTTAACGTGGCTGCTGCTTACGCAGGTGAGTTGGGCGATGCTTCGGGTGAGAGAGGGGAAGTAATCCGGAAACCTGGATTTTATACAGATGGATTCCACATACTCCCGGAAGTCGAGATTACGGGGTATTTCGATGACAATATCTACGCTACCAAGAAATCCAAGGAGTCTGACCTGGTCAGCGTGTTATCGCCATCTTTGCAAATAGCCTCTCTCTGGGAGACCCACAAGTTGGATCTCAGTGGCGGTGCAAGGGTAGGGCGCTATCTTGATATCTCAGCAGAGAATTACGAGGATTTCTGGCTCGATGCGGACGGTCAATATGATCTCAGTGCAGGGAGTCAGATCTATGCCGGAGCCGGCTTCAGCTACAACCATGAGAGCCGGGATTCCAAGGAGAGTGTGGATCAGCGTATCGATGAGCCGACAACATATGATGCCAAAAGCTTACAGATAGGCATGAATCAAAAGATTGGTGAGTCTGCATTGAAGGTCGGTATAACCTATGAAGCACTCGATTTCGACAATGTAGGGACGCTCTTCAACGATGACAGGGACAGGACGGTGACCGGCCTGGGTCTGCGTGCCAGCAGATCGATCTTTCCTGAGACACAGCTATTTGTCCGGGGGATACTCAATCAACGTGATTATGAGGAGATGCAGGACCAGAATGGGTATATCCGAGATTCAGACGGTTACAATGCTATTGTTGGTTTGATTCATGAACCCTTAAGCGGCAACAAGATTGAGGCATATCTCGGGTATTTGGTGCAAAATTATGACGATCCACGTTTCGATCGATTGAATGAGGCTGATTTTGGCATTGATTTCCGTTGGTATCCTGCAGAGAAAACCAAATTGACAGGCAGTGTCGAACGGTCAATCAACGAAACAACAGAGTTGGGGGCATCCGGTTATCTCTATACAGGATTTGATCTGCAGCTCGATCAGAAACTTTCAACCAATTCTTTGGGTTATATCAGTTACAATTACGCACTCGCTGAGTTTCAGAATGTGGGCAGGGAGGACGCGACCCAAACGTTCAATCTTGGTTTGAAATACTTCTTGAGTCCTAAAATAATGCTCTCCGGCAGTTACAGCTATATCAATAACGACTCGAACGATCTTGGTCTTACGGGTAGTGCAGCAGACACCTACGATTATGAGAGAAACCTCCTCTTCCTCACGCTGAAAGCCAGGTTGGCACCATAAATATTATTCGGGTCTGTCGGATAGTTTGCTCACAACGCTGAAACCTAATTTTCATCACTGACGGATGACAATTCTCATTGCTTTCGATTACCGCCTTCAAGGATGTCGGAATTCTTTACATCGATTTTAGATTAAAGTGAAAAATTCGAACAATCACCCATCAAGATAATGCCCGTATTTTGATAATTCGAAAATCAATGATAGCGGCAAGGCATTGTTCAGCGTTTAATAAAAAATAATAACGATTAATAATCCTTCCTGTTTTTCGATTGTCGACCAAGTTTACAATTTAATTAGACGACCAAAAAACTTGGTAAATTTATCCCATTGAATATCTGGTGCTAATTATTTTTGGCATGTCGTATGCGTATTTAGTCATAAGCTCGAAATTCTATTTTTCTCAATGACTGAACAGATCTTATATGGGTGTCTCTTCGACATAAGCATCATAAATTAATTATATGTTTACGAAGTGAATCCGCACCTAAATGGCTTTGAACTGAACGGGTATTGATCGCAAAGGAGGTGAGTGTAAGTAACAACCGGTTGAGCAACTTTTATGACTCATTGATGTTCGCTCACGAAGGATCTGGCCGTATTGCCGGCACGGTCGAAATATAAACGGGGGTCGTTATGAAAATCCTATCTTTTACCATTGCGATGCTACTCGCCAGTACGCCGGTATTTGCCGACGATGGTGTGATTACATCGAAGAGTATGTCGCGCAACGCCAAACTCACTGTGGACCCAGAAGATATTGGCCTGCACGTGTCTGAAGCCGAGCATGCCTTCATCGATATGATGAAGTTCTATGTGCCGGCTCAATCTGCCAGCGGTGAAGTCCTTGCTGTCGAATATCTGGATCGGGAGGAGGCACTTGTTGAGTCGCTGGATGTTGCCAAGCCATTGGTCGGTGTTTTTATCTACGGTCCGGCTGTGGGTGTTGAAGGGACTCCTTTCGCGCATAGCTTTATGGATACTTTTGGCGCAATCAGTCTTGATGATGGTGAGACTTGGAAAGCGACCAATCTCTCAGAGTCTGCAGATCTCAGCTCATTTACTATTGATGAAGGATTCGTGATCGATAGCGCACCCGTGATTGAAGTTGATGCGGATACGCCAACCATCACTGAAAATGAGTACGAGGAGAAGCGTAAGGGTGGTGTACTTCATGCAAAAGGTAAGGATGCACCTCGTAAAGCTAAAGTCTATGTCAGAAATGCCTACACACTGGAGGTTCTCGGCAATGACAAAGCCAGTAAAAGCGGCGAGTGGGAAGTCGAGATCAAAAGGATTGAGAATGCGCCTTGTATGATCCAGGCAGGGGTGAATGATCAATGGGGACCCGCCGTGGAAGTGGATGGTGCACCTGCTGATTGTGAAACAGGGGGCACTGTTGTTACCGACTATCCCGGTGGTGTTTCCAATGTTTTCCATGCCACGGCGGGCAATAAGGTGCTTGTGGCTTGGCCAAGCCGTTATTGTAGTACTGGTGAAGCCGCCTATTCATTTGCCTATGACGGCGATAATGAAGGCATGGAGCCTGCACAGGTCGAGAAACAGGAGGGTTTGGCTGATTTTCTCAGTATTGATGTGGAGTCGGATCTTTATCTGACCGACTTGTTCGGTGTGGCTGGCTCTCAGCTTTCACAGAACTTTGCCGATGAGGAATATCCACAGGCAGGTGAAGTCCCGTTCCGTTGCGTCTGGACCGCCCGTGGTGTTTTAGTGCCTGGTGATGATCCTCGTACAGATGGTGTAACCGAAGAAACTCACATGCGCTGGTTCAAGGCGGAACGCCTCACCTCCGGCAAACGTGATCCCAATCGTATCGAAGTCAAAGGCGTCAAGGGTGCCGGCTTTGCGATCACATGGCAGGAGGATCCGGAAGGTCTACGTCCCGGTGACGGTGAAGGACCCGGTGAAGGGTGGAGCGGCGCTGTTGCTCATCATAAAACCGATGTTTGGTACTCCTTTATCAACTGGGAAAACTTTGATCTGGTGGAAGACCCTGAGGACGGTTATCAGGATCCCATATTGTTAATGGACTATCTGATAGCTAACACGGAAAAACCACAGGTTGGTGTTCCGATGGCGGTGCCGCTACGGATCACGAATAATGCCAAGTGTGTGGCGCCGATTCCTACCGATCCGACTGATGCCAACTACTTCAGCTACTGCAATTATGTTGTGGCGGAGGCCTATGGTCTGAAGGACTTCTGTGAAACAACGGTCGATGTGGAAACCAGTAAAGGTAAGATCAATACGCTCTGTGTCACTGAAGACGGTCTGCCATTGGTGGCCAATACTGCATCAACCCGTCCACGTCTCGGCCTGAAGGGATTTGACTCATCCGATAATGGAATTGATGCAATAGACGATGCCTGGGTGGTTTTTGCCGCTGAAGAGTCCAAGGGATTGGGTGCCTTTTTCTTCTACGCTGATGATGGTGCTCCCTGCACAGAAGGCGATCCTGCGAGAGGTGAGGGTAACGAAGCCTATCTCTGTGAAGAGGCTGATATTGGTAAAAATCAGTGGTACTACAGCTTCAACATGGGTGATCCCGATACTTCAGAGAACCTGGCGACCTATGCTGAAGACAGCCTGGTAGCCAATGTGGTGAGTCAGGGTAATCTGCTCAATCAACCAGAGACTGACTGGCGGGATGGGACGTTTTATCCAGTACTCAATACGGAGGATATGTGGGATTTCGGTACCCTCAATTTCGATATGTACAATACCGAGATCGCTCGTCGTGCCAGCCTGTTGATGCAGGGTATCGGTAAGGCACAGGCTAGTGGCAATAAACTACTAGTGATGTCTACTTGGAAACAGGGAGCCATGAATCAGGGTGGACCGGCCGACATGATGCTGCGTCGTATCGTCATGCCGGATATCTACGATCCTTCTCTGGATAATCCCTATGCCTTCAGCAATATGGCTTGCGATAACTGGCTGGTCGATGCCGGGGTGAATCCCTACTATCCGGGCGGCATCTGTGAAGATCCCGCAACCAATCTCTCGGCTGTTGTGTCGGACAGTTGTATTGATTCAACGACCGGTGGAGCCGTGGATTGCCCAGCAGTATTGGATGGCATTGGGGATACCAACCCCATCCTACAGGGTAATGATGTTGAGCCAAACACTACGAAAGTGCTGACTTGGCACCAGTGTCCATCGGATGGATCGGCGCAAGACACCAGTGAAGTGGGCGGTGTGCTTGTCTCCTGTGAAAACGGAGACAGTAACCTTGCCGATCAGTCCTGGTACAACCCGCTGGATGTCTCCAAGGGTCACAGAGGTTTTATCGATGGTGACTTCGTCATGATCCTCTATGCCTGGTCACCCAACTGGCGGCTGAATGCCAAGGGGAGTGATCGTTATGAGCTCTATGTCAGGCGATCCTTCGATGGCGGTAATAGCTGGACCACAACACCGGCGGCATTGGCAGGTGACGGTACGGTCAGCTGTGAAACCTATCGGGATGATGCGACGGAAGCCAGTGGTGATTTGGAAGAGCCGCATGTCTGCTACGAATTCCCAGCAGGAGGTGCAGAGCATGCACGAAATATCACCCAGCATCAGGCCATGCGGATCACTACACTCGATCCGCGGTATGCGCCGACCCCGGCAAGTATCGAAGCGGGCTGTGTGGAAACGGATGATCTGACTATCGATGATGCAGTGATGACATGTGACGACCTCTCATCAGAGCATGATTCTGATCTGCGCAGGCCCGACCGTTACTTCATGGTCTTCGAGACCGGTGACAATACCACGGTGACCGAAGGTGAAGCTGAACCGCTGGATCTGTTCTACGGCCGGGCTATCAACTACGGTGATGACTACGTGGTTTGGGCTGAAGAGACGGATCTGGGTGTCTGCTATCCGAATGATGCCCACGGTGATGACATCACTGATGTGAGAGTCGGTTCCGGATTCTGCAACGAGTTCGACCGTATGAACACCGGTGGTGACAGCCATTCGAGTGAGGCCAATCTGGAGGCCAATCCAGACGGTTCCAAGCTCTATGGTGTATGGACGCAATGGGCCTTCGATGAGAGCGGGGAAGAGGTTATTGAATCAGACGCAGAAGCCCGTCGCCTGTGGTGGATTGATGACTATTTTCCTGGAGATGCATGGGAGTCTTTGGTCGGTGGTGGAACGGGTAACTGATCCCCCGAAAGCACGATAAGGCGTGCAAAAAAGAGGCGGGTCACAGGGAGGTGGCCCGCCTTTTTTTATAAGCGTAGAGTCGTGTTTCGTGATTTCCTAACGTTTCATGCCGCCACCAGGTCCTCCCTGGCCGCCTTTACCACCAGCACCGGCTGCAGGCGATCCCTGAGGAATGGAGGATGCTCGTCTGGATTCGTATCCCATCCCGAACCAGGTCCAGGAATTTCTACGTTCATCCTCCTGCCAGCTGTCCATATTGGATGTCTGCGGTCTATGGTCATTGACATCTTTGCCAGCCGTATCCTCGATAGCTTCCGCACTCCAGGCATTGCTTGATGCCATAATCAGAGCTAACGAAAAAATGCCGATATGAAAAGTTGGTCGCATGGTTTTCAGACCCTAAAATTTGAAAGTGGTTCTCAACGACGGCTACCGCCACCGCTTCTTGCACCACCCCCATAACCTGAACTGCGATTCATTGAACCACCGGTACTGAATCCTTGTCCAGAAGTTCTCTCTTCATGTTCGAACCGGTGTTGGAACTGATGTTTCATCTGATTCTTTTTTTGCTGACGTTGTTTCTCTCTTACCTGATCGTTGTCCTGCTCATTGATACGGTGTCTCAAGCGATCCGCCTCAGCCTCATTACTGAATTGCTGACCGTCGTTATCCACTTCTCCCACGACGGCAGCTTGGAGTTGATCTCTGTCAACAGATTGACTGGCGGTCTCCTCTGCAAGTGCGCTATATGACGGCACTGCCATAGCAAGGAGTAATGAAAGGTGTAATACTTTGAATGAATCATTCATGATCGTTCTCCTTCAGTCTGATCAATATCTTTGTGACTTTTAGCGTAGAACGAAGCTGTTTCTGCCCGATTTCCTATTCCGGGCGATCTGTTACAGGATGTTTCAACGTGACCAGGATGACCGCCATATATGCTAGATTTTTGCCACTTCCTCATGGTTTGAGCCGCAATGGACACAGATAAGAAAAAAGTGCTGGTCGTCGATGACGATAAAAAGCTACTTGATCTGGTGATTAAATTCCTGACTAAGGAAGGTTTTCATGTAACCGGTGTTGCCAGTGGCCAGAAGATGGATGATTACCTTATCGATCATCAGGTCGATATGATCGTACTGGACCTGATGCTACCCGGAGAGGATGGACTCTCGATAGCTAGGCGCCTGCGTGCCACCTGTTCGATTCCCATTCTAATACTCTCGGCGAGAGGTGAAGACATCGATAAAATTATCGGTTTGGAAGTAGGTGCTGATGACTACCTGGCTAAGCCTTTTAATCCACGGGAACTCTCTGCCAGAATCAAGGCAGTGTTACGGCGTACGCTCATTCTTAACCAGGATGGCGTATTTGATCATGGCTCGATTGAAACCTACAAATTTGGTGATTACGTCCTGAATCTGACTACCAACTCAATATCGTATGATGGAGAGGAGATCAGCCTGACATCTGGAGAGTATGCGTTACTTGAGGCATTTGTTAAAAATCCGAACAGAGTACTGAGCAGAGATCATCTTATTGAACTGATCAAGGGTTATGAACGCTCTCCTTATGATCGCAGTATCGATGTCAGAGTAACCCGGCTTCGTAAAAAACTCGAGACTAATCCAGACCACCCACAATTCATCCGAACTGTCTGGGGTAAAGGCTATATCTTTACCCCACAGGGCAATCAAGTGACAACGTGAAATTCCGTCTCAGCTCCAGCACGTTATTCGGACGTACCGCACAGGCATTCACGCTGGCATTTCTGGTTTTTTCACTCTTCTCCATATCACTGGTCATCTATTTTGTAACATTGCCATTGACGAAGCGGGTTGCCAATGATCTCTCGGCCATGGTGGTCTTGACTGCTCAGATCTGGGTGGAGCTGCCGCCGGGCACACGGCCGGATTTTGAGCGGGAAATGCGTGAACACCACCAATTTATTATTGGGCTTGACCATACTGCGCTGACAGTTGATGAATCGCCCGAGTTTTATATCGATTATTTTCTCAAGTCGTTGAATGAGAGAACCCGTCAGCAGCACAAAATTTTATCTGACAGTGATATGCCTGAGTGGCGATGGATTGATATTGCGATGGGCGGACGAACGATCCGGGTGGGATTTAATCAAAACAGGTTCGTGACTCAGATACCCTTAACCATGATTGTTATGGTTTTAGCCGGCACACTCATCGCGGTCGTCACATCACTTCTCATTGTGAGACGAATCACTCAACCACTTGCCGCTTTGGTTAAAGCAACAACAAGAGTGGGTGAAGGGAAGCGCGGTTCCCCCCTTGAGGAGAGGGGCGCGGTGGAGTTGACTGAATTGACGCGAAATTTCAACCATATGGAAGAGCAGCTGCATATCCTGATGGAGAACCGAACCACCTTGCTGGCCGGTATTTCCCATGATCTGCGTACACCCATTTCGAGAATGCAGCTTGAGTTGGAACTCTTGGATGATGATCTGGATCGACAGCTTATTAAGGGTATGCGTGATGATCTTGGGGAAATGAATGAGATCATTACGACGACTCTCCAGCTATCAAAAGGGATGAGTGAAGAGACTTCGCAACAGTCTGATCTCTGTCAGGTACTCAATGAGGTGGTTGAGGAGTATGAAAAAAAGGGTGGTGAGATCACCTGTCACTGTGCGGAAAAAATCGCTTATGCTTTACCCCTCTCAACCTTCCGCCGAGTAGTCAATAATCTTATCGATAATGCGATCCGATACAGTGAAACAAAGCCGGTTCGCATAACCTGCACCACCCATCTTGACAGTGTGTGTATTGAGATTATTGATCAGGGTCCTGGTATTCCCGGAGATCAGCGCCGCGCCGTGTTTCAGCCATTCATGCGGTTGGAGGATTCACGCAATCGCGCATCCGGTGGCAGTGGCTTGGGTCTCGCTATTGTCGATCAACTCTGCCGCATGAACGACTGGCAGGTTGAGTTAGATGAATCAACGGCGGGTGGCACAGTTGCCAGAATACGACTACCCATACACACCACATAGTGCACAAAGGGCCGAATTAATGTGAGATCTGTGATTTTATTCACACAGAAGAGATCCGCAAAAAAATTAATCCAGATAAATCATAAAGGTATCGCATATACATCATTTTTATTCTTGATTTGAATTGATAATTCTGACTGTTATTGAGACTCAGGTGACTGAAATGTTTCAAGTGTTTCTACCGCTGTGGAGCATCGAAACAGATTGAAACGATATCTGTAACCAGAAACCGTATCCTTTGCCGACACAAATAAAAAAATCGGGTTGCACTTAATCAGTATCCGTTAAATTTGGAGTCGGAAATGACCATGAAACATCACAATATTTTAATCACGCTCCTGCTTCTGGCCTCTCTGGCAGTTATGCAATCTTCACATGCCAGGCAGAATGGCAAGCCTTCTGCAACGGAACGTGGTGGAGGAGGGGAAACCACACTTCCCACTACTGAGTTGGAAAATGGCAGCCTTGATTTCAATGAAACCACTCATATGGTTTTTATGCGAGAAGAGGAGAAATTGGCCAGAGACGTCTATACCAAACTGGGCACCCTCTATCCCGATTCGGTGGTTTTCGGAAAGATAGACGATTCAGAGCAGAAGCACACAGATGCAGTAAAAAATCTCTTACTAGGCTATGGCATAGCTGATCCCAATACCAACGACAACGTTGGCATGTTTACCGGTATGGAATATGGTGAGTATTTCACAGAGAAATATGGGTATCTCGTCAATCTGGCAAGTGCGAGTGAGCTCGACGCTTTCTATGTCGGTGCCTTTATTGAAGAGTTGGATATGATGGATATCGTGCAGTGTCCCAAGGTAATCCTTGAACAGGATAATGGCATAGATGATGTTTCAGATTGCGGTCTGGGTTATACGGATCAGAAAGATATTCGTAATGTTTATGAATCCCTGCTGGATGGCTCGAAGAATCATCTGCGTGCGTATGTCAGAGCCATCGAATCCCTGATCGGTAAGGGTGGTTACTCTGCCCAGGTACTGACACAAGAGCAGGTCGATGAGATCATGGGGCGCTAGACACCAGGGCCTACTAACAATTCCAGCTAATCAAGTGCTTATATCGGTGCCAAAGGATGGCGCCGGTACCAGCATGAAAGCGGTTGATCAGAAATTAAAAGGGCCATAGGCTCCAGCCGCTCTCCAGTTCGTCTTTACACTTGCCGATCTGTGTCCGATAGCGTTTGGCATTGTTGTCTACTTTGCGTGCGACTTTTACCAGCCATGCCTTCTTCTTATAGGTACCCCGCTTATAGCCGCCATGGCCTTCATGATAGGCCAGGTATTGGTTATATGCGTCCCACTTTGAGATACCGAGAGTTCTCTGCGTCACAGTGCCATACCAGCCGATAAAGTCGACGGCATCTTCATAGTCGTCCCGGTCAGCCCATCGGTTGCCCGTTTTCTCTTTGTACCAGTCCCAAGTGGAGTCCTTTACCTGCGCATAGCCATAGGCGGAAGACTTACGAAACCAGGGAATGAACCAGAAGAGCTTGTCCCGAGGTGGTTTGGCATCGTGTTTGAAGTGCGATTCCTGATGGATGATCGCCAGCTGTACATGAACAGGTACACCCCACTTTTCGAAGGCGTCCTGGGAGGCCTCATACCAGTCGTCTTTTTCCGTGAAAATTGCACAGGCATTGGCGGTGTTGCGAGGTGGGCTGCTGGAACAGGCACTCATGAGTACTAGGGGCAGACAGATGGTGGCTGTCTTAACTAACTGTATTGAAAGAGAAAAATAGGTTTTATTGCTGGACATCTTGTTACTTTGTTCGGCGTGGTGCCGGGATTAAGGCTTCCATCAAGGCTGAAATGCGTATAATAGCGCCCGGTTTTTAGCATTATGCCGGAAATGGCGTTTACGACCGGTTCATCTTCAATACCGGCACAAATATAACAAAAGGAGCGATCAATGAAACTGATTCTACTGGGTGCGCCCGGAGCAGGTAAGGGTACTGTGGCCAAGCAGCTAACGAAGCTGGACGGTTCTGTGCAGATTTCCACAGGCGATATCCTACGCGGTGCAGTCCAGGCGGGTAGCGACCTTGGCAAGCAAGCTGAAGCATTCATGAAGGCCGGTGATCTGGTGCCTGATGATCTGATCATGGGCATCATGGAACAGCGCCTGCAGGAACCCGACTGTGCCAATGGCTTTCTGCTCGATGGTTTTCCTCGTACGATTCCCCAGGCGGAGGCCCTCAAGGATCTGCTGAAGAGAATCAATGTAGATCTCGATTTCGCGGTAGAGATCGATGTGCCGCGTGATGTGATCCTGGACCGTCTGACGACACGTCGTACCTGTGTGGGTTGTGGTGCCATCTACAACGTCAAGAGTATGCCGACCAAGGTCGAGGGTGTCTGCGACAAGTGTGGCGATAAAGTTGTGCAGCGTGACGACGAGACGGAAGAAGCGATCTCCAATCGTCTGGATGTCTATAACGAAAAGACCGCCCCCCTGGTTGGTTTCTATAGCAACGAAAATATGTTGCTGACCGTCAGCGCTACATCCAGTGAAGCGGTTGTCGAGGCGATTCAGGATCGTTTAGCTAGCTAAAGCTTCATTTCTTAGTAGCACCATGGTACGTCTCGAAGCCCGCTCTCACTGAGCGGGCTTTTTTCGTTCAGGGCTGTGTCACGGGTAAAGACCAAATAGAATTTGGTTTTGTTCATGGCCGGGTAAATAGAATGGTCTCTGTTTTGACATGGTGACTAGGTAAGTTGTGGTCGAAGATGACTTGGTTTGTAATATCTACGATAGCTGATCGCTTCAACGCAAGATCGAGGTGCATGGGAGATGACTGATACGGATGACTTACGGGAACCCAACATCAACTGGATGCAGCGGTGGCAGGAGCAAAACATCGGTTGGCATCATGTGGAATTCAATCCGCATCTACTTAATTATTGGCACACGCTTCATCTGCCGCAGGGTTCGCTGGTACTGGCTCCCCTCTGCGGTAAGAGCCGGGACATGGTCTGGTTGGCCGAACAGGGCTACCGTATTCGTGGCGTCGAGTTAAGTCCACTGGCGGTGGAGAGTTTTTTCAAGGAACTCAACCTGAACCCCGAGGTTGAATCAGTTGATGGATTCGATCGCTGGCGTGACGGGCCCTTTGAGATTTTCTGCGGTGATATCTTTGATCTGGCACTGTTGGATAATAGTTCTATCGATGCTGTTTACGACCGTGCCTCTCTGATTGCGCTCAATCCTCAACAGCGTCAACACTATGTATCGCTATTAAAAGAGCAGCTGCCTGGGCAGGCCAAAATCCTGCTGGTGGCAATGGACTATCCTCAAGATGAGATGCAGGGACCACCCTACAGTGTGGAGGAGGTGGAAGTGCGGAAGCTTTTTGAACCGGAATATTCCGTCAAGCTGCAACATACGCTTAACCTATTGGATGATACCGATCGTTATGGTGATAAAGGTGTGAGCCGGATGGTGGAACAGGTCTATCTCCTGAAACCCTGACGGATTAAATAATCAATGTGATAGCTTTTTTTACCCTCTCCCTGAGGGAGAGGGTGTTGGCGGGACAACAGTGGATCATCCTGTAGATTGATGTGAACGAACCCCTGCTGAAAACAATGGATAGAGTGAGGGCAGGACAAAAAGCGTCAACAGGGTGCTTGATGCCAGTCCGCCGACCACGACAGTAGCGAGGGGGCGTTGCACCTCAGAACCTACACCTGAGGCGAGCAGCATCGGGATCAATCCCAAAGCGGCAATAGCGGCAGTCATCAGTACGGGACGAAGCCGGGAGATCGCTCCGCCAAAAACCGCATCGGCGATAGACTCACCGGCCTCCAGATTCTGATTGATGGCATTCACCATAACGACACCATTCAGTACCGCGACACCGAAGAGTGCGATAAAGCCGATAGAGCCGGGAACGGAAAGATATTGTCCTGTCCAGTAGAGGGCTGCGATACCACCGATCAATGCCAGTGGTACGTTAAGCATGATCAAGAGCGCCTGACCCACAGAGTGAAAGGCAAAATAGAGCAGAAGAAAAATCAAGCCCAGAGAAAGAGGGACCACAATCATTAAACGCTGTTGCGCCCGCTCCTGGTTTTCAAATTGCCCGCCAAAAACCACGGAGTAGCCCGCGGGCAGGTCTATCTCTTCAGCAATACGTTTGCGTAGCGCTGTTACCAGCCCACCCATATCCCGCCCTTCCACATTGGACTGGATCACCACTCTACGCTGTACATCGTCACGTCGGATCTGCGGCGGACCGGACTCAATCACAACATCGGCCACATCCCCCAATTGAACCCAGGCGCCGGTCGGTGACTGAAGCACCAGCTGCTTCAGCGCCAGCGTATCTCGCCGATAGGGTTTTGCCAGACGCACTGTGATGTCGTAGCGTTCATTACCCTGGATGACCTGGCCAGCCTCAGTGCCGCCAATGCCATCTGACACCAGATCCATGACCTGGGAAACGGGGATACCGTATCGAGCCAGGACATCCCGCCGGGGCCGGATCGTCAGTTGTGCCTCACCGGCTATCTGCTCCATCTCTACACCACGGGTGCCATCCACCTCTCTTGCCAAGGCTTCAATGGCTTTTCCCTTTTCCGCCAGCAATCTCAAGTCAGGTCCAAACAGCTTGATCGCCAGTTGTGCCTTGACACCGGAGAGCAGCTCGTCCACCCGTGTCGCAATAGGTTGGGAGAACGTCAGGAGCAGGCCAGGGTGTGCCGAAAGCACTTGTTCAAACTTTTTCTGCAGAGCGAAACGATCCTTGGCACTGCTCCACTCACTGACCGGTTTCAGTCCTACATATATTTCAATATTGGATACCGGTTCAGGATCACCACCCAGCTCCGGTCGGCCCACCCGGCTGGATGCATAGGTCACTTCCGGAAATTCCATGAGGCGTTTTTCGAGTTGCGTGGCGACGGCCAACGCCGTATCCAGGCTGGCGGAGGGCGCCAGGGTGACTCGGATATTGATTGTGCCTTCCTCCAGTTCAGGCACAAACTCGGTACCCAGGCGCGGCACGACTAGCAGGGCCCCTGCAAACATGAGCACTGCCGCCAACACAACCAGCCATTTTGCTTTCAATGCGAAACGAAGCGCATGCCGATAGAGCCACTCCAGTGGCAGGAATACCGGGCTGCTTCGATGTTTGACAGGGCGGCGAAAGGCATAGGTGGCCAGGGCCGGTATTACCACCATCGCAACCCCAAGCGATGTCAGCATCGCGAGTACGATAGAGATGGCCATAGGTTGGAATAACTTACCCTCGACACCTTCCAGTGTGAACAGCGGTGCAAAGACCACGATGATGATGATAACAGCATAAAATACGGGTCGGCCCACCTCACGGGCAGCCTGCTGGATGCGTAGCGGAATGCCGCTCCGGTCATGGGTGACATCATAGGGACCGGCATCATCCGATGCGGTTCTCGTCTTAGCGAGCTCTTCATGTGCAGGGTCCGGGTGTGAGAGGTGTTTGAATATGTTTTCCATCATCACCACAGAACCATCCACCATCATGCCGATAGCGATGGCCAAACCACCCAGTGACATCAGATTGGCCGAGAGCCCCCAATAACTCATGGCGGTCAGGGCCAGCCCGATGGAGAGTGGAACAGAGATCAGTACCAGCAATGTGGCGCGAATGTTGAGGAGGAACAGTAACAGCACCACCACGATCAAAATGAAGGCTTCTGTCAGTGCCCGGCTAACGGTATTGACCGCCTGTTCCACCAAGTCCGCCTGATCATAGAAGGGTTCGATAGTGACACCAACAGGCAGCGCCTGTTGAATGGCCGGTATGCGGTCTTCGACTGCGTCAATGGTTGCTTTGGTGTTTGCGCCCAGTCGTTTGAGTACGATACCGGCTACCACCTCTCCCAAGGGTTCAGCCTGACCTTCCTGGTTGCGCCTGGTCATGGTGACTGCACCCTGGCGGATTTCGCCACCGAATTTCACCTGGGCGATGTCACCCACACGCACCACAACACCATCTTCTTCTTTGAGAGGAATATTGGAGATATCACGCAGACCCTCTTCTCCGGCGCGCAACCAGCCTACGCCGCGAATCACCAGTTGTTCTGCGCCACGGTCCAGGTACCAACCTCCGGCATTGCGGTTGTTGGCTTCAATCGCCTCGGCGATCTGGTGGATGGAGATGGCATAGGCCAGTTGCTTGCCGGGATTGATCTGTACCTGATATTGACGTACCTCGCCGCCATAGGAGAGCACGTCAGTGATTCCATCCACGGGTAGGAGTAATAGCTTTACAACCCAGTCATTGAGACTGCGTAAAGCGATAGCATCATATTTTTGGGGATCCTCGGAGCGCAGAATGTATTGATAAATCTGTCCCAGGCCAGAAGTGTTCGGGCCCATCTCCGGTGTGCCCACACCCTCCGGAATCTGTTCCCTTGCATCCTGCAGTCTCTCGAAAACGAGTTGGCGGGCAAAGTAGATGTCAGTGCCCTCATTGAATACGACCGTAATGACGGAAAGCCCGGTCTTGGAGATAGAACGAACTTCCTCCACATCGGGCAGGGCGTACATCACCGCTTCGATAGGATAGGTGATCAACTGTTCCACTTCCTCGGCCGCCAATCCCTGGGCCTCGGTGTTGATCTGTACCTGGACGTTGGTGACGTCGGGAAAGGCATCCAGGTTGAGTCGTGGGATCAGGGTGGTGGCAACCCCCAACATTGCCAGCAGGCCGAGTACTACGAGTAGACGATTGGCCACCGACCAGTCGATAAGTCGATTGAGCATGGCAGCCTCCTAGTGGTTGTGAACTTCGAAACCGGACTTTGCCAGTTCCGACTGCACAAAGAAGGCGCCCTGAGTGACCACACGGGTACCGGGTGCAAGGCCATCGATCACTGCCAGTCCCGGCAGTTGGCGAACAAGTGTCACCTCAATGGGGGCATACTTACCGGGCTCTTCTTCCACAAAGACCTGCCAATCTCCATCGGGACTGCGCAACACCGCATCCTGCGGCAAGGTGAGGGCGGTCTTTCCCGAATCATTGGTTTGGATTCTTACCGTCGCAAACTGTCCGGGATGGAGTCGGTGCTCCGGGTTTGCAATCTCCAGACGTACCGCCAGGGTGCGAGTGACTTCATTCAGCGCGTGGTGTTCCTGGATGACCTTGCCGTCAATCCATGTCTCTCCCACCAGCAGGCGTGCGGGTGCACCGATCTCGATGTGTGTGGCGGATTCCGGTTTGATTCTGACTTCAACCCAAAGTCTCGACTCATCGGTAAGTTCAAATAACAGCTCGCCGGGTTCCACCATCTGCCCATTGATGAAGCTGTCCTGAATGACCGTGCCATCCTGAGGCGAGAGCAGCGAGAAACTGCCATCTGCTTGGCTGATGTTATTTTCGCTAATGAGTTTGTTTGTCTGCTTGGCAGTCATGCCATAAGCCAGCAGTTTAGCTTTTGCCTGCTGGTAGGCCACTTGGGTTTCCATATGGCGTTTTGCAGAAACCACACTCTTGCCTAACTTTTTGACCCTTTGCCACTCCTTTGCAGCCACTAAAAGCGCCCCCTGTGCCTCGGCCATGGAGACACTGGACAAGGTCACCAAAGGCTCTCCTTGTTTCACATGATCTCCGAGGTAGGCGTGGCGTTTGACAATCTGGGCCTCGATGCGTGGCGTGACCTGGCTGGTGGCATAGTCGTTGAGTCGTATCTCGCCCGGTGCTTCGATCTCTACAGGCACAGAGCGCGATACCAGGGCCTCAACGATGATGCCGGCAGTTTGCCGCTGATCGTTGCTAAGGTGAACAATGTCTTCTTCATCATGGCCGTATTCATCTTTATGTTCATCTGGGTGCTCGTTGCTGTGTGCGGCTTCAGACATTGTTTCAGCATGCTCGTGATCATGTTCATCTGCAGCGGTCAATGGGTTGGCCAAAAGCAAGGCCAGGCTCAGGAGACAGAGGCTCCAGTTTTGAAGGGTCATCATCTATTGCTCCTTACCATTGTTGGGTGAGCCTCCCAAACTTTCTGGTACAGCTGCTGGGGTTCGGTTTATCCATGTGATCAAGGTGCCAGAAGCGTCCAGCCATTCGAACCAGGCCTCCCACAGTTTGCCCTGGAGTTCTACGCCTGCGATCTGTGTATCCAGCATCTGCTGGATCTGGAGCAGGTAGTCTGCTGTACTCATTTCACCGGCTTGCCATTGGGTTTCGAGTAATTGAGTGCTTTGCTGCAGGCTGGGGCGTCCCTGGGCTATCCAGAACTCCCAGGTGCGCGCTACCAACTGATAACTCTCCTTGGCACCGTTCAGTTCTGCGAGTAGGCTTTGGTAAGCCTGTTGTGCTTCCTGCTCGGCCTTCAATGCTTCTGCTTGTGCCGCATCCACGCTACTGCGAAAGTCATTTCTGACCTGAAGCGGAACGGAGAATGAGAGGGCGATCAGGTTTTCCTCGTCTTCACGACCTGCAGCCAGACCGAATGTAGGGTCTGGCTTACGCACCAGATCTGTTGCCTGCATTTGTTGGCGAGCTGCCAAAGCCTGTTGGTGGGCGGCTTGAACCTGTGGGTGGTTCTGAGCAAATCTTTCCACATCCTGTCTGCCTGACTGTATGGCTGGTATCTGATCGGGAAAATTGATCTGTGTGACCTGCTGTTGGCCACTGATGCTGAGGAAACGGCTTCTGGCCTGGATCAGTTCAGCACCGTTGCCTGCTTGTTGCATGACGGACTCCGCCAATGAGAGTTGTGCCAGCTCCATCTCTGCCCTGGCAATATCCCCGGCTTCGTGACGTTGCTTGGCAAGCTTGGCAAAGCGGTTCAGTATCTCGGTACGCTGCTTGGAAAGTCTGTTGACCTCATCGAGTGTGGCAATCTTACTGATTGTGTCGAGAATCTCGCCTGACTTTGACAGTCGTAGTGCATCTGCATTTGCCTGGACTGCTGCCAGTTCTGCCTGGGCAGCTTGTTCGAATGTATGTTGCTTGTCATGCCAATCCAGTGTCTGGCTGAAACCGAGGGAGTAGGTGTTGATGTCGGTACGCTCAGCCTCCACTTCGAATTCGGGGTTGTTTAACGGTAGTCCGGCACCGGTTAGTTTCGCTTGTGCCGCCTCGACGGTAGCTTGCACTGCGGCGATATCCGGACTTGATGCAAGCATGCGATTGACGACCGTTGCCAGTTGGTGTGTGAATTCAAGTTGAGAGGTATTCGCCTTGGATAGTGCCGGTGATATCCAGGAAAATAGAGCTAAAGTGCAGGCGAGCAGGCCAATGCTTCTGAGTAGTGAAAACAACATTATCTGAGTTCCGTTGATCAGCGAATAGAACGAGTGCCTGGACTGGCCTGTTATACATCAGGCGGCAGCATGGCAGGCAAGACGTGATGTCGGGATCAGACGGCTATGGGAGGGCGCAGGAGCGAGGGAGGAAAGAAAGAACTTGCAGATGCGGTATATGGCAGTTGGTGAATACTGCGATCAATAACTGAATTTATTGTGGCAGTGTTGTTTAGGCCAAGAAGGTGGACGATACCGTGACAAGAGTGGTCGGAGTTCGAAGCGTCCTCCGTATCACCATGATGAGCCACATGTTTATCGACTGCATGAATGGGATCTGTGGGTGACTCATCGTGAATATGCGCAATGACTGCCATCCCGTAACCGAGGATACAGATAGTAAGCCAAATGATGAGAAAGCGGCGTAGCATCGCTCAAGCATAGAACGAAAGCGTTGTGAAATTCAAGATTGCTCGCTGTTACAACGGCACGTTTCAAAGTGTTGCAGGAATAAAAAGTCCGAGATGTCAGATTGAGTCTTCGCGGTTGTTTATGTACTTGTCCCGCTCCTTTGGAGTAAAGGCCGCCACTGCCTGCTCAGGCTTCTCAGAGAGAAGTACAAAAAAATAACACCGCTGATATAGGCAATCCATTTTCCAGGTTCTCCCAGGCCTGTGTCGTTCCCGATCTCAATGGAAATACCCAATAAACTGACCAGCCAATTTGTCGCAAGACCCAGCAGGATACTAGACACAGAGATCCCTAATAGGTAGAGATACAGGGTCTTTATCCCCATCTCTTTCTGAATAACGCCCATGGTGGCCAGATTGGTAGCTGGTCCCGCCAGTAGAAACACCAGTACCGTGCCAGGTGACATTCCGGTCAGGATCATTGCTGCAGCCAGAGGGGTGGAGGCTGTGGCGCAGATATACATGGGAATACCGATCACCAGCATCATCAGCATGGCGGGAAGACCGTCACCCCAACTGCTGAGGCTGTCGGTTGGTACGAAGCTCATGACCACCGCGGCCAGCAGCAAACCGGCAAACAGCCAAAGCCAGATATCGTCAAGTATGTCGTGAAAAGCGTATCGCATTCCAGCCAGACTGCGCTGCCATCCCCCCGTCTGTGCTCCGCTGTTTGATTCGGAACAGTCACCGGTATTGCAATCACAGGTAGGAGTAGCCGCAACCGGCAGTGGTTTTCCTGTCTTCTCTCTCTCCTGCTGTGCGATGAAAAAGGTGTTGAGAAAACCGGTGAAGAGTGCGCTGAGTATGGCGGCCACCGGTCTAACAACGGCCATGAAGGGGCCGAGCAGGGCATAGGTGACGGCGATGGAGTCCGGTCCTGTCTCCGGTGTCGAGATCATGAATGAAACCGTCGCACTCTTCGATGCGCCTGAGCGTCTCAATCCCATGGCTGCCGGTAAGACACTGCAGGAACAGAGAGGCAACGGCGCCCCGAGTAGCGTCGCTTTCAAGATCGGTCCATAGCGACCCTCACCCAGTTTTTTTCGTAACAGATCCTCTGGTAACCAGGCCTTCAGTAGGCCCGCCAAGACCAGGCCGAGCAGGAGCCAGGGAGCAGCTTCCAGATAGAGGGTGAGTAGATTCTGCAGCAGGATCACGGGTATATCGACTCTTGAGCAGCAATCAGGGGGACTACCCCGTTCGTTGGTTAAGCCTTTGTTCAGTTTAGCAGTCGTAAGCTTTAGCCAAGAGTAGAAGAAACCCTCTGATTTATTGGTTTGAACGGCTTACAGGAGACAAACGATGAAAAAGCAAGTGATCACCCTCAGCGTACTGTTAGTGGCAGCATCAATGACCGCACAGGCGGGGCATCGGGACCGTTATCAGGATACTGCAAAAGTCATCGAGGCTGAACCGGTCTACCGTACTGTTGAGATCTCACGGCCAGAGCGTGAATGCTGGGATGAAGAGGTGAGCCATCACCATGCTGGCAGCAGAAGCCACACTGGCACGATACTGGGTGGCATCATTGGTGGCGTTGTGGCCAATAAGATCAGCTCTGGACGCGGTCGTGGTAAAGATGTGGCTACGGTCGCAGGTACGCTATTGGGTGGTTCTATCGGTCGCGACATCAGTCGTCAGAAAAGCGGGGGATACTATACAACTTCCGTGGAACGTCGCTGCGAGGTGACCCAGCATACGACCTATGAAGATGAACTGGTCGGTTATGATGTAACATACCGTTATAAAGGACGGCTGTTTACCACCCGCACCGCAGAACATCCGGGTAAACGGATCCCTGTCGTGGTCGATGTCAGGCCCGACAGGTCATATTGATTCGGAGTTAGTCGAACGGGTAGGGAGTATTGGCCGCGTGTTGAATCGCTGAAGGACGTGGGGAGTTCTCTCTCCACGTTTGGCATAAACGCAGACCAGCAGACATCTAATGAAAAAACAAATCTCATTTATCAGCATTATGCTCATGAGCCTGTTGTTATCGCCGCCGCTTTTTGCGAGAGGCGGCCTCAGCCTCGATCAGGCAGTGAGACAGGCGAAAGAGCGTGTTGATGGTCGGGTGATCTCTGCTGAGACCCGGGAGAACAATGGCCACCGGACCCATAACATCCGTATCCTGACCGATGATGGAAAACTGAGGCGTTTACGGATAGATGCCGGTGGTGAGCGTCGTAAGAATAACAGGCGTTAAATCTGATGCGTGTCTTACTGGTCGAAGACGAAACCGACATTCGTGAACCGCTGGCGGAGCGACTTCGTAAAGAAGGCTATACGGTAGATGCGGCAGCCGATGGTCGTGATGGACTCTTCCTCGGGCGTGAGTACGCCATGGATCTGGGGGTCATCGATATCGGTCTGCCCGAGCTCTCCGGCATTGAGGTGATCCGCGAACTGCGTAAGCTGGACAAGCACTTTCCCATTCTCATTCTAACTGCGAGGGGGAATTGGCAGGATAAAGTGGAGGGTCTGGAGGCGGGGGCGGACGACTATCTGGTCAAACCCTTCCATGTGGAAGAACTGCTGGCCAGACTCAATGCCCTGCTGAGACGTTCGGCCGGTTGGTCCCAGCCAGTCATCAGCGGAGGCCCGGTTGAGCTCGATACCCGCTCCCAGAGCGTCAATCTGGAAGGATCGCCTGTCGATTTGACTGCCTATGAGTACAAGGTACTGGAGTATCTTATGCTGCACGCGGGTGAGGTAGTCTCCAAGAGCGATCTCACCGAGCATATCTACGAGCAGGACTGGGACCGGGACAGCAACACTTTGGAAGTGTTTGTACGCCGTCTGCGTAAGAAGCTTGATCCAGAGGGCAGCTACAAGCCGATTGAAACGCTGCGTGGCCGCGGCTACCGCTTCGCACTCGAATGCAAACGATGAAGAGGCAGGCCCAGGCGCTATGGGACTGATCCGCCGTCTCTCTATTCATCAACGTCTATTATTGGCTGCCAGCCTGGTGTTGACGGCTTTTCTCGGATTCACCGGGTTCGCCCTCGATAAGGCCTTCCGTTCCGCCACCGAAGAGGCGCTGCAGGCCAGACTCTTCAGCAGTGTTTACGCACTGTTGGCAGCTGCGGAAGAGGATTCGGAGGGCATGTTGGCAATGCCGGAAGCACTGACTGACCCCCGCTTCAATCGACCGGACTCGGGTCTTTATGCCCTGGTTTCGGGAAGAGAGGCTGCTTACCGTTGGCATTCGGGTTCTGCACTGGGACGAAATCTTGCCATCTCCCTACCGGTAGAGCCCGGACAATCAATGATACAAAAGGATGATTTGTCGGCAGGTGAGGCGGTGATGAGCCTCAGCTTCGGTGTTGTGTGGGAGGATTTTCAGGGGCGTGAGTTGGCTTATACGCTGACTGTGGCAGAGGATTTAAAACCCCTGATCGAACAGGTTTCAGCCTTTCGAAATAGTCTGTTTTTTTGGCTGGGTGGTGCTGCCCTGTTGCTTTTGTTGGCTCAGGGTTGGGTTTTGCGATGGGGGCTGACGCCTCTGCGCCAGGTAGCGGAGGCCCTGACAGATATCGAGTCGGGTCGATCTCAGCAGCTAAAGGGGGCGTTTCCCAAGGAGTTAAGTCCGCTGACCTCCAACATCAACTCACTGATTCGCCATGCCGAAACGCGCCAGCAACGCTATCGTGACAGTCTGGGGGACCTTGCACATAGTTTGAAAACCCCGCTGGCGATACTTCAGGGACTGGCCGACCAGACGACTCCACTGCAGGCAGAAGAGCAGCGCCTGCTGAACGAGCAAGTGACACGCATGAATCAGATTGTGGGCCATCAGTTGCAAAGGGCGGCTGCCTCCGGTCGCACCTCCCTGAGCCTTACGCTACCTGTAAAACCGGTGGTAGCGCGTATTGCTCAGTCCTTACAGAAAGTTTATGCCGACAAGGCCATAGAGTGGCAGCTTGATTTACCCGATAGCTTGGCTTTTCAGGGCGACGAAGGTGATCTGATGGAACTGTTGGGGAATTTGATGGAGAACGCCTGCAAATATGGTGCAGGCAGGGTCAGAGTGAGCGGAGCCCAGCTCAATGAGTTATGCCTGACAATTGAGGACGATGGTCCGGGAATCGCCACTGAGCGAGCAGAAGATGTGTTGCAAAGAGGACACCGTGCTGACCAGCAGCTCCCCGGGCAAGGTATAGGACTAGCCGTCGTTCTGGATATCGTCACCGCTTACAAGGGTAAGTTATTGATTGGTAGTTCTGAAACCCTCGGTGGAGCTGAAATGACACTTTCACTGCCATCAGAAAACTAACCCATCCAAACCAATCATAATATTCGGCATATACTTTGGGGATGGATTCGGACATTTTCATGCATCTTGAAAAGCGTTTGGGCTCGGTGCACGCTCGCCTGCGTATCGGCATCGAAGAGGAGTCGATGCCTAAGGTTTTTGGTCGCGGCTTTAATTATTTTCACCCGGAAAACTGGTACTCCAGTCATTCCCTGATGCGCAATATATTGAAGGCGACAGGCTTCTACTGGCGGGGAAGGGGAAACACACTTAAATTCAAAGTCACTCACAATACCATTCTGCTGCCTCATCTACCGCCCGCATTTGACGGTTTTACCCTGTTGCATCTCAGTGATCTTCATGCCGATATGTATCCGCCCGCAATTCAGGCGCTGATCGACAGGATCGATGGCATGACCTACGATGCTGTGGTGCTGACCGGTGACTACAGGGCCTGGACCTTTGGTGAGTTCGAGCAGTCTATGGATGGCATGCGTTCTCTTTGTGGCGGTCTCAAGGGACCGGTGTACGGGGTGCTCGGCAATCACGACACCATCCGCATGGTGCCTGAGCTGGAAGCCATGGGTATACAGATGCTATTGAACGAGTCGGTGCCGTTACAACGGGATAATCAACAGATCCATCTGGCCGGTATCGATGATGCGCACTACTACAGGGTGGACAATATCGAGAAGGCTGCGGTGGAGATTCCCACCGAATCTGTGTCGATTCTACTTTCGCACACCCCCGAAATCTTCAGACAGGCAGCCCACGCCGGTTTCGATCTCTTCTTTTGCGGCCATACTCATGGCGGCCAGATCTGCCTGCCGGGGGGATTTCCCCTGACCCTGGATGCTCGCTGCCCGCGTCGTCTCGGTTCCGGCGCCTGGCGCCACGGAGAGATGCAGGGATACACTTCGGCCGGGGCGGGTACCTCAATCGTTGAGGTGAGGATCAATTGTCCGCCTGAGATAACCCTGCATACCCTGAAAACTGCTACGCCTTAGGGCCTGTTGCCAAGCCCTAGTAGGGTCGACGACGCACCCCAATCAGAAAAAATAGCCAAGACAGTATCGGAACCACTACGGCAAATGCCGCGACCACGATCAATACCGACCACCAGGGTAGCGGGAAAACGGGTGCGATAAAGAGCAAGGGCACCAGAGACTCCGGTATCTGATCGAGACCAATGGCCTGACTGCTAGGTGGGTATCCGAGACGGCGTTTGATGAAACTGGCGATGAGATCCCCAAGCATGGCGAGCCCACCTATCATTGCACCCCAATGCCATTCGATACCCACTATTGGTGCCATAGCGGTCGTCAAGAACAGCGCGGCAACAAGCCCTCGCCATGTTTTCGATGCACCTAGGATGGGTTGCCCCGAGGCTGTTTGCATGCCGCCATCCAGGGGCCAGGTACAACAATCCCGCATCAGATGCCGGGCGATGATGGGTGCGCCATTCGCCACCACCAGCAATACCAGTAACTTGAGTTCAACCTCCATCATCCCGGCTTCCGATTTGAGGTCTGGCTCAATCGTCGGAAATTCTCCAGGCGTTGGGGGGAGAGTTTACCTTCTGACATGGCTGCCCGGATGGCGCAATCCGGTTCATGTTCATGCGTACAATTGTGGAAACGGCACTGGCCGATATAAGGGCGGAATTCAGGGAAACCTTGTTCAAGCTCTTCTCTGGTGAGGTCTGTCAGACGGAAACTGCGCACACCTGGGGAATCGATGAGTTCACCGCCCTGGGACAGGGTGTAGAGGGTTGCTGCAGAAGTGGTGTGGCGGCCGAGTCCGGTGGCTTGAGAGAGTATGCCGGTCTCCACATCGTGTTCAGGTAGCAGGGCATTGATTAATGATGATTTTCCGACACCTGACTGCCCCACCAGAATACTGGTTTCCCCCTTTAGCCTGTCGATCAATCCATCCAATCCATGCTCCTGCTTGGCGCTGACCCGTACAGTGGAATAACCGATAGCCTGGTAATGGGCGAGGTTTGCGTAAAACCTATCCGCTTGTGCACCCTCAAGCAGGTCGATTTTATTGATGGCAATGAGTGGCTTGACCCGGATGATCTCGGCGGTTACCAGATATTGATCAAGTAGGTAGCCACTGGGTTCCGGTTTTGGCGCCAGTACGACAACCAGTTGGGTCAGGTTTGCGGCCAGGGGTTTTTCGCGGCCGCTGTAATCGGGCCGGCTCAGTACGCTGTTTCTGGGTAACAGTGCGGTCACCACACCGTTTGCATCACCCGTCAGCTGAAAAATTACCCGGTCCCCACAGACAGGGTGGCCAATGTTCTGACGGGTCTGGCATTGGATGAGATTGCCGGTCTCATCTTCAACTCCCAGGGTGGCGCCATGGCGAATGATTACCCGGCCCTTGCTTGTATGCTCGCTATCCGCCCCGGCTAAAGACGCATTGGCTTGAGTTTCCTGCCGTATACGCCGTTTGTCCTGTATGGCTTGGATTCTGATTTTCTGTTGATTCGTGAGGCGGCGTTTAGCCATATAGGACCCTGGGGAGATTTATTTGAATTTGTAATACTCCTGATTCAGATAGGTTGCCGTATTATCCACATCTTCGTCAAACCAGGTGAGCCCGAGCATCTGCTCACAGAAGCGGACTTGTTTGTGCAGGCCGGGCAGGGACGTCACCCGGCGGTCGGGCCGAGTATAGATTTCGCTGCCGTGGCAACGCACGCAATTCGTTTCAACCAATTCATGTCCCTGCTGCACATCGGCAGCCTGGATATTTGCACCAGCCGACAATGAGATGAGACCGGCGGCAAGAATGGACTTTTTCATACAGGTGCTCCTTTAGCCTCTGCTTGTTGAGTAATATGTGCAATGCGGACTGATGCCGGGGGATGGCTGTCGTGAAACAGCGAATAGAGCGGGTCCGGTGTCAGGGTGCTCGCATTGTCTCGATAGAGTTTGACCAGCGCTTGAGTCAGAAACTCCCCACCAGCCTGCGTCACAGCATAGTCATCGGCCTGAAATTCATAGCGACGGGAGAGAAAACTGCCCAGTGGTGAGAGAAAAAGGGTAAACACAGGAAGCACTAGCATGAACAATAGCAAAGCCGTCGCATCGGAGGGTTGAGAGATGCCAAGTCCGTTGTAGAACCAGTCTTGCTTTGAAAGCCAGCCGAGTAGCGCCAGCCCACCCAACGATAACACCGACATCAGTGCCATCTGTTTGAGAATATGGCGATGACTGAAATGCCCCAGCTCGTGGGCCAGTACAGCCTCCATCTCATCCACGGAAAGGGTATTGAGCAGGGTGTCGAAAAAGACGATCCGCTTGTTCTTGCCGAAGCCGGTGAAGTAGGCATTTCCATGGCTTGATCGCTTGGAGCCGTCCATCACGAAGATGCCCTCACTCTTAAATCCACAACGGCTCAACAAGGCCTGTATTCGCTGCCGCATCTCACCTTCATCCAGCGGTGAGAATCGATTGAAGAGCGGCGCGATGATGCGTGGATAAGCCCAGGTGAGGGTGAGAGTGAACGCCATCCATACTGCCCAAGCGGCGAGCCACCAAGTATCACCTGCGCGTTCCATCAGCCAGAGAATGACCCAGAGTAGCGGTCCACCCAATGCGATGCCCAGCAAGGCGCCCAACAATCTGTCTTTGGCATATTGCTGTGGCGTTGTTCGGTTGAAACCGAAGGCAGACTCAATACGGAAAGTCTGCACCAGGCTCATCGGCAATTCCAGCAGGCTATTGATGAGAAAGAACGAAAAGAAGAGCAGCAAGCCGGTAGTCAGTCCGTTCCAGGCATAGGTTCTCCAGTAACTGTCCAGATATTCGATGCCGCCGCCCAGTGTCCAGAGCAGGAGCAGGAGGAACCCCAGAATAATCTCAATACGCGCCAGACGGCCCTTGGCTCGGGTGTAGTCGGCAGCCTTCTGGTGAGCATCGAGCTCCACCTTCCCTGTAAAGGCCTGGGGTACGGCATCGCGATGATCCGCGACATGGGTAAGGTGGCGATTGAGCAACCAGAGTTGCAACAGGGTGCCCAGCACAAGCAGGGTCAGGAAGAGTTGTGTAAACAGGGGCATGTATCTTTAGATTTCCATCATTCGTTAAAGTTATTCACCCAGAATATCAAGGTTACCGGGTTATTAGACAGCAAGAATACAGTCTGTCTCTGCTTCCTGCTAGAATCTGCCCGCTAATCCAACACTACACTCGCTAAGGATTTACACATGCCCGTTGATGCCTCCAATTTGATCTGGATTGACCTCGAAATGACCGGGTTGGATACCCAGCGAGACGAAATCATTGAAATTGCCACAATCGTCACCGATGCCAATCTCAACATTCTGGCAGAAGGGCCGATGATAGCGGTCCATCAACCACAAGATATAATGGACGGGATGGACGAATGGAATCAACGGCAGCACGGAAATTCAGGGCTTATCGAAAGAGTCAGGGCCAGTACCTTCAGCGAAGCTAAGGCCGAGGCAGATACCTTGGCGTTTCTGCGTGAGTTTGTGCCGGAAGGGGCCTCACCCATGTGTGGCAACAGCATTTGTCAGGACCGCCGGTTCCTTGCCAGAACCATGCCCCACCTTGAGGCCTATTTTCACTACCGCAATCTGGATGTCAGTACATTGAAGGAGCTGGTGAATCGCTGGGCTCCATCACTGGCTGAGGGTTTCAAGAAAGCGGGCAAGCATCTGGCTATGGATGATATCCGTGATTCCATTGCTGAACTCAGATTCTACAAAGACCACTTTCTGCGCCTGCCTTGAGGCAGATGGCAAATGAAGCGCCAGGCGGGCATCGGTTGGTTCAACCGTCAGTTTTCTTTCTATTATTGGGTTACGCTTGGATTCTGCTTTATCAACCTGCTCTTCTTTTCTTTTGTCCAGCCCTTCCAGCCGGATGGAGAAGCGCTACTCTACAACCGGGATTTTACCCAGAGACTGAATAACTGGAACCTCGAGGGTGCAGCTTCCTCCATTGCGATCGAGAGCGGTGTGCTGACAATAGATCATGGCACCAGTCGTCGATCGACAACGCTCTCACAATGTCGGCCTGCCAAGGTTCTGCCAAGCCAACTGATGCTGTCTGCCGAGGTGATGAGCCGTTCTGTCCGGCGGGGCGATAAATCCTGGCACGAAGCACGAATCGATCTGGTGGGATATGACAGTCGGGGGGAAGGAAACTACCGGGTAAAAACACGGCTGACCAGCTTGGAAGGTGATCGGGACTGGCGGCAATTTACCGGCGTGTTTCATACAGATGTCACTGCTGAGCAGCTTTGTACTGAGATATCACTCTACTCTGCAACCGGTAGCTTTCTGGTCAGGCAGCTTTCGTTACAGCAGGCTCAGAAGGTGCCACTCCATGGCATAGGTAGCAGCCTGCTCTTACTGGGTTGGATTTTACTGGGTCTTTGGCTGGCAATGGCAATGTTCAACCACTATCGAGAGCGTATCCAGGGACGCTATCTATTGTTGATACTACCGATCGTGATGACGGGAATACTCATGCCACATGAGGTCCGTTTGCAGATAGAGCAACAGGTCCTCTCACTGTTCTCCCATGTGGGGCTTCAGCCAGAACCAACAATCTTGCTCAGGAGTGAGGGGACATGGACATTGTGGCCCCAGTTGTGGGATTTATCGAAAATTTCACATCTGCTGGGTTTCATGCTTTTGGGAGGTATTCTGTTCAGCGAGAGGGGTGTAAACCCCGCGAGGATCATTTTCGGGCTTCTGCTATTGGCTATAGTGACAGAACTCCTGCAGTATTTCGTCCCGGAGAGAACTCCAAGATTGAGCGACCTGATGGTGGACAGCCTCGGGATATGCTTGGGATGGGCTTTGGGTTGGGTTCTCAGACGGTTCAGTCAGGGGCAACAGGGCCGATTGGATTAGTGTTAACAGGCCCTAGTCCTCTCTTCGCAGAGTGGGGGACAGGTTGCCGGGGCCATTACAATACACGCTCGTCAATCATCGCTTGTGCGATAAGGTCTTATCCCGCTGCTGGGCAAGTGCCCAGTTCACGTGTTCACGCACCAATGCAGAGGGGTGGTCCCGATGTCTCTCCAGTGCCTCAATAACGGGAGATGAGCCGGGTGCATTACCCAGTGCAACAGCGATGTTTCTCAGCCATCGCTCATGCCCGAGACGGCGGATGGCCGAGCCTGCTGTTCGTTCAAGGAATTCTGCCTCACTCCAGGAAATGAGCTGGATCAGGCTGGTATTATCCAGTTGATGCCGGGCCTGAAAGTCGCCTTCATCTGTGAGTTGAGCAAATCGGTTCCAGGGGCAGACTTGCTGACAGTCGTCGCAGCCGAAGATACGGTTTCCCATTGCAGTTCTATACACCTCCGGTATCGCACCCTTGAGTTCGATGGTCAGATAGGAGATACAACGCCTGGCATCGAGCCTGTAGGGGGCGATGATTGCCTGAGTCGGACAGATGTCGATACAGGCTTGGCAGGTACCGCAGTGATCCTTTGCCGGGTTGTCCGGAATCAATGGCAGGTCTGTATAAATTTCTCCCAGAAAAAACCAGGAGCCTGCTTCTTTTGCAATGAGATTGGTGTGTTTTCCGATCCAACCGAGCCCGGCCTTTTGAGCCAGTGGCTTCTCCAATACCGGCGCTGAATCGACAAAGACGCGGTAATTGCCGCCACAGATCTCGTTGCTGATGCGATCAGCCAGACGCTGAAGCCGTTTTCGCAAGACCTTGTGATAGTCCCGACCCAGTGTGTAGCGGGAGACAAAGGCCTGCTGCGGACTCTGTAGGACTTGCTCAGAGAGCTGCTGGGGTTCTGGCAGATAATCAAGACGAACGGAGATGACGCTAATTGTACCGGGCAGCAATTCGGCAGGCCGGCTTCTTTTACTGCCGTGCTGGGCCATGTATGCCATCTCTCCATGGTTTTCACTGGAGAGCCAGGCATTGAGCTGCTGCTCCGCCAGCGATAGGTCGGTATCGGTAATGCCGACGGCATCAAGGCCCAAGTCAATGCCCCACTGCTTGATGCTATCTGTCAGTGCCTGCCAGTCGGTATTATTTTGGAAACTCGTCATCAGCTCACTATAACGGACAGGGTGTACTGACTGACAGTCTCTGGTACCCGTATGGGCTTCGCGGTATCTTTATCCTCTTTGATCCAGAAGGACTGTGCTCGATGCGGGTTTTACCGACTACCGATGAATTGCCGTATGCGCTTTATACTGCGGCACAGGTGCGTGAGTTCGATCGGATTGCAATCGAAGAGTTTGGCATCCCCGGTGCGGATCTGATGGAGCGGGCCGGTACACGAGCCTTCCACTGGATGCAGCAGCGCTGGCCGGTACTGAATGAGATAGTTGTTGTTTGCGGTATTGGCAACAACGGCGGCGATGGTTTTGTCGTGGCACGTCTGGCGAAGGCAGCCGGTCTGCGGGTGCGGGTGTTGTTGTTGGGTGATCCTCGCAAGCTTCAAGGCGATGCGCTTTCCAAGGCTAACGCATGGGTGGCGTCAGGGCAGGAGATTGAGTCTTTTTGCGGGTTGCCAGGTAAACCCGATCTGATCGTCGATGCAGTTCTGGGCACTGGCCTTGAGCGAGAGGTCACCGATGAGTGGGCCATAGCGATTGATGATATCAACCGTCACCATGCGCCGGTGTTTTCCATTGATATCCCTTCCGGGCTCAATTCGGATAGCGGAAAGGTGATGGGGACAGCCATTGAGGCTGCGGCAACGCTCAGTTTTATCGCTCTTAAGCAAGGTATGTTCACCGGGCAGGGACCAGATTGTTGCGGTGAAATCGTATTTGATGCCCTGGATTTACCTGCGAGAATCTATTCGCGCCAGCTGCTCGCCTCTCGGCGTATAGATTGGCAGAAAGTCTCTGGCCAGCGACTTCCAAGACGACGCACAGCCCATAAAGGGGATTTCGGCCACCTATTGGTAATCGGTGGCGGGCCGGGTTATCCCGGGGCGATCCGCTTGGCGGCAGAGGCTGCCGCCAGGACCGGGGCAGGGTTGGTTACGGTGGCGACCCATAGTGATCATGTTGCCACCTTGAATGTCGGTCGGCCTGAATTGATGTGCCGAGGTGTCAACGATATGAATGATCTGGCTCCCCTGATTCAGCATGCTACTGCCATTGTTTTGGGGCCTGGGCTGGGAAAATCTGATTGGGCAGAGCAAATCTATCTGGCGGCTACCGGCAGCGGCCTGCCGATGGTGGTCGATGCCGATGGACTGAACTGGTTGGTACACCATCCGATCCGTCGAGACAACCGGATACTAACCCCCCATCCGGGAGAGGCGGCTCGTCTGCTGGGTATCAGTACTGCCGAGGTGCAGGTGGATCGTTTCTCTGCACTTGAGGCACTGCAGGGGCGTTATGGTGGTGTGGTTGTACTCAAGGGTGCCGGTACGCTGATTACCGATGGTACACGCCATCCCCCGGCACTCTGCAGCGGTGGCAATCCTGGCATGGCAACAGGTGGAACCGGTGATCTTCTGGCGGGGGTTTTGGGTGCTCTGATTGCGCAAGACTATCCACAGCGTGAGGCGGCGGACCTCGGTGTCAGCTTACATGCGGCTGCAGGCGACAAGGCGGCCAAAGCTGGGGAGGTCGGTATGCTGGCCAGCGATCTGCTGCCTGAGATCCGGTCATTGCTGAATCCGGAGATTGCCAGTGCTTGAACTGGAGGTTGTCGGAGAAAAAAGGCAGGGGGCGCTTGGCCATGTATTGGCAGAACTCATTGATCCTCCCTGTATTCTCTATCTCGAGGGGGATCTCGGCACAGGAAAGACAACGCTGGCAAGAGGTCTTCTGCGGGGATTGGGTTATGACGGGAGAGTGAAGAGTCCAACCTATACACTGCTGGAACCTTATGAATTGGCGGATGTCTCTTGCCATCATTTCGATCTCTATCGGCTGGCAGATCCTGAAGAACTGACTTTTCTCGGTATCGAGGATCTGTTGCACGATGATTCCATTTTATTGGTGGAGTGGCCGGAACGTGGAAAAGGTGTATTACCGCCTGCGGATTGTGTACTCCAGATTCGCTATCTGGGTGATCGTCGGCAGGTAAGCTTGATACCGGCGAGTGAAAAAGGTGTGCAATTAATCAATAACTTACAAAAGGTTTGGCAATTTGATTAAGGAAAATTTACAGAAAAAGCTGCTATCATTCAGAAAACCTTGGAAAAATATTTTTATCATGCTATTTTTTAGGTGATGTCCATTCATCAGGTTTTGGGGAAAATGAGGAAGCTTGTCATATTGCTGGCCCTGGTGCTTTGCTACAGCATGCCACTCGCGGCCAAACAGTCTGAAGTTAAAAGCTTGCGTGTCTGGTCTGCGCCGGACCATGTGCGGTTGGTGTTCGATGCTGATGCCATGATCGGACACAAGATATTCACCCTCAAGGAGCCGCATCGTCTGGTTCTCGATCTGCAGAACACTACCTTGACGGAACATCTGCCGGATCCCACCAAAGAGAACAAGATCATAAAAGGCATGCGTACTGCGGCACGTAACAAAAATGATATCCGTGTCGTATTCGATCTGGCTAGTGCGGTAAGGCCGAAAAGTTTTCTCCTGAAACCCAATCGTGAGTATGGCCATCGCCTGGTGGTCGATCTTTACGATCATAAGACAACAAGTAAAAAACGCACGACACCGGTAAAGACAGCCAAAGCCACTGGTAAGCGTGATGTGGTGATTGCTATCGATCCTGGTCACGGCGGTGAGGATTCAGGTGCTCGTGGGCGCAAAGGGACATTCGAGAAGGATGTTGTACTGGCGATTGGTCGGCACTTGGTAAAAATGCTTAACCAGCAGAAGGGTATGAAGGCTGTTTTGATTCGCGATGGTGATTATTATCTTGGACTGCGAAAGCGAATTGCCAAGGCCAGAGAGCATCAGGCCGATCTTTTTGTCTCCATCCATGCCGATGCATTTAAGGACTCCAGGGTCAGGGGTGCGTCTGTCTATACCCTCTCACGCAAGGGTGCATCAAGCGAAGCCGCACGTTGGCTGGCAGAACGGGAGAACAGTGCCGACTTGGTGGGGGGGGTCTCCTTCGAGGGTAAGGGGAATACACTGATATCCGTATTGTTGGATCTCTCTCAGATCGGTTCTTTGCAGGCGAGTTCTGAAGTGGCTGATCGGGTGCTGGGTCAATTGAAGACCTTGGGAAAAACCCACAAACGCACCGTCCAGCAGGCAGGATTTGTGGTACTCAAGTCACCGGATATTCCGTCTATTCTGGTGGAGACCGCGTTTATCTCGAACCCGGACGAAGAGCGACGCTTGAGAGATCCGGCACATCAGAAAAAGATTGCCAAGTCACTCAAGAAGGGGATTGTCGACTACTTCAAGTTCCAGCCTCCTCCTGGTACCTGGTTGGCTGCGAATCAGGCCCGCAAGCGGGCACGTAGCCATGTTATCTCCTCAGGTGATACGCTAATCGCTATCGCCAATCAGTATCAGGTCAGCGTCAAGCATCTGCGAAATGCCAACTCATTGAAGAGCGACACCATCAGAATCGGTCAGGTGTTACATATTCCGGGTAGCTGATAGCCCAGCAGACTCTCGCCATAGCCCAAGCGCCCACAGAATGGCACAATGGGCCCCCCACATTTTTTATGTCATTGCCTGGTGACTCAAGCAGGCAGAGAAACACCCGTCCAAATAACTTGTTGAACCTGCATGCCGATTCGTAGACTCCCCAATCAACTGGTCAATCAAATTGCTGCAGGTGAAGTGGTAGAGCGTCCGGCATCCGTCGTCAAGGAGTTGATTGAAAACAGCCTGGATGCGGGTGCGCGACGAATTGAGATAGAGATTGAGCAGGGTGGCACCAAGCTGATCAAGGTGCGTGACGATGGGGTAGGAATCTCTTCGCAGGAGCTGGTGCTTGCACTCTCCCGTCATGCCACCAGTAAAGTCAACTGTTTTGAAGATCTCGAATCGATCAAAAGTATGGGGTTTAGAGGGGAGGCACTGCCAAGTATTGGTTCAGTCTCTAGATTGCGTTTGGTCTCTCAGCATCAGGAGAGCGAGGCAGCCTGGGAGGTTCTCGGCGACGGGGAGGATAATGCTACCGAACCGAAACCCGCGGCACACCCCCAGGGCACAAGCATTGAGGTAAGGGATCTTTTCTTTAATACACCTGCCCGCCGCAAGTTTCTGCGCAAGGAGAAGACTGAATTCGGTCATATTCAATCTCTGGTACAGCGATTGGCACTGGTCCGGTTCGATGTGGGTTTTATCCTGACGCATAATCGGAAAGCGGTACTCTCTCTGCCCCCCTGTGACAGTCGCTCGGAGAGAGAAGCGCGAATTGGTGAATTACTTGGTGCAGCATTCCTCGAAAACGCTATCTATATTGAGGAGCAGGCCGCTGAGCTGACATTGGGCGGTTGGGTTGCCAAGCCCACTTTCTCACGCTCGCAGGCGGATATGCAGTACTTCTATGTGAATCAGCGCATGGTCAGAGACAAGCTGGTGACCCATGCGGTGAGGCAGGCTTATCAGGACGTGCTCTATCATGGACGACATCCCGCTTACCTGTTGTTTCTCTCCCTGGACCCACGCAAGGTGGATGTGAATGTTCATCCAACCAAGCATGAGGTGCGATTTCGTGATTCCAGGTCTGTGCATGATTTTCTCTTTCGCGGACTACACAAAGTGCTTGCACAGACCCGCCCCCAGGCGGCCGTGGGGGAAGCTGAAAAGAGCATGAAGGTGGCTGCCTTCTCTCAGTCAGCAGCAGCGGCCGACCAAGGGGTGCCTCAGCAGCAGCAATCGATGAATTGGCGAGTCAGCGAACGACCTGGGTCCTATCAGGCCGGTTTTCGTGCGCAGCAACCGGTCTCGGTGCCCGGTCTGTCCGATAGTGAGAGTCTGAGCTCTGATGAGTCGCAGGGGATGCCTCCGCTGGGTTATGCGATGGCCCAGCTTCATGGTGTCTACATCCTGGCGCAGAATCACTCAGGCCTTGTGTTGGTCGATATGCATGCCGCCCACGAGCGCATTACCTATGAACGGTTCAAGCAGACCTATCGTCAGGGTGGCATCATCAAGCAGCCACTTTTAGTGCCGGTGACAGTCGCGGTAAGTGGTCATGAAGCCGATCTGGCTGAATCGCAAACAGAGACGCTGGCCTCTATCGGGATTGAGATCAGCCGGATGGGTCGGGATTCACTGGCTGTCAGAGGGATACCCGCACTCCTGCAAGGTGCAGATGCAGAGAAGCTGCTAAGGGATCTGTTAGCGGATCTTGCCGAGCATGGAGAGAGTCGGCGACTGGACGATGAGATAGATGGCGTGCTGGCAACCATGGCCTGCCATGGATCCATTAGGGCCAACCGAAAGCTGACACTTGACGAGATGAACGCCCTGCTTCGAGAGATGGAGCGGACAGAGCGGGCCGATCAGTGCAATCATGGCCGCCCAACCTGGGTACAGTTCTCAATGAACGAGCTCGATCGATTTTTTCTGCGGGGTCGCTAGGCGTGGAAAATTCTCTACCACCAGCGATATTTCTCATGGGGCCGACGGCCTCGGGTAAAACCGATCTTGCTGTCGAGTTGCTCAAGCATCTGCCATTGGAAATTATCAGCGTGGATTCCGCACTGGTCTACCGGAGTATGGATATCGGCACGGCCAAACCCGATGATGCACTTTTACGCGAGGCTCCCCATCGCTTGATAAACATAAGAGATCCCGCTGAAAGCTATTCCGCAGCCGATTTTCGAGAAGATGCGCTAAGAGAGATGAGTGAGATCACCCGCAGTCATCGAATCCCTCTGTTGGTGGGCGGTACCATGCTCTATTTTCGTGCGCTGGCACAGGGGCTATCGGACCTGCCAAAGGCGGATCCTGTCGTGCGAGCCCGTTTGGAGAACGAGCTGAGTGAACAGGGATTGGCAAGACTGCATGAGCGTTTGAAAACCTCTGATCCGGTGGCCGCGGGGCGCATTCACGAAAATGATCCACAACGCATTCTACGTGCACTTGAAGTGATAGAGATCACGGGCCGTCCCCTGTCTGAGCTGCAGGCCGAGAATAAGAGAGAGCCACTACCGTATCGGGTACTGAAGCTTATAAGGGCACCGGAAGATCGCGCATTACTGCATCGGAGAATCGAGCAGCGATTTCATCAAATGCTGGTGGCAGGTTTTGAAGATGAAGTCAGGGGACTGTTGTCACAGGGGGAGCTGAGTCCATCTCTCCCCGCCATGCGTTCAGTGGGATATCGACAGATGTTGAACTATCTTCTCGGAACGTGTTCTAGGGAGGAGATGATTGAGCGTGCCATCATTGCTACAAGGCAGTTGGCCAAGCGACAGTTTACCTGGTTAAGGGCAGAAACCGATGCGCATTGGCTCGATGAAGGAGGGGATGTGCAGCAACAAGCAGTTGCTCTCATTCAACGACATATCCAGGGGGAAAATAAGGCCGAAACCCCGCTTCATGCATTTAATGATAGAAATTCTCATTAAATGGTATTTAAATATTGAATACTGGGTAAAAAAAACTTTGTGCTAAACTTTGTGCTGCAGCGCGGTATTTTTTTAATATTTTATTATTAATAATTGTTTTTTAAGCTTTTTCTACGATCACAATAAGGAGAATCTCAATGTCTAAGGGGCAAAGTTTACAAGACCCTTTTCTGAATGCACTGCGGAAGGAACGTGTGCCTGTCTCTATTTTTCTTGTTAATGGGATTAAATTACAGGGGCAGATTGAGTCTTTTGACCAGTTTGTGGTGCTGTTGAAGAACAGCGTGAGCCAGATGGTCTACAAACATGCCATCTCGACGGTCGTGCCGGCGAGAAATGTTCGTTTTCAACAACCCAATGGGCAATCAGAAGATACTGCACCTCCCCCAGCATCCAGCCCCGGAAATTTCTGACGCCGGATGTCAGACAGATCGGGCACACCCTAGAACGGGTGTGTCCGGTAAGACTCAGTCAAGCCTAGCCATCAATACCCCCACTACGTATGTTTGAGCGTCCCAAATCGGGTGAGCGTGCCATTCTGGTACATATCGATATTGCCGGTCACTCAGATCCGGATGAGATTCAGGAGTTTAAGGATCTCGCCGCTTCTGCCGGTGCAGAGGCTGTGGCCTTTCTCGGTGGTAGTCGCCAGCATCCTGATCCCAGATTCTTCATTGGCCGGGGCAAGGCGGAGGAGATCAAACATACGGTTTTGGCAGAAAAAGCCGAGCTGGTGATTTTTGATCACGATCTGTCTCCCAGTCAGGAGCGAAACCTGGAACGGGAGTTTGATTGTCGTGTGATTGACAGAACGGGATTAATCCTTGATATCTTCGCCCAACGTGCAAGGTCGTTTGAGGGTAAGTTGCAGGTCGAACTGGCACAATTGCAGCATCTGTCGACGCGCCTGGTCAGAGGCTGGACCCACCTGGAGAGGCAGAAGGGCGGTATCGGACTGCGCGGGCCGGGCGAGACCCAGTTGGAGACAGACCGTCGTCTGCTCCATCAGCGGATTGAACAGATAAAAAAACGTTTGAAGCGAGTCGATTCGCAACGTGAACAGGGCAGGCGGGGCAGAGAGAAAGCGGATATCCCTACGGTTTCTTTGGTGGGTTATACCAATGCGGGTAAGTCCACGTTGTTCAATACCTTGGTCGGATCAGGTGTTTACGCCGCAGATCAGCTCTTTGCGACACTCGATCCCACACTGAGACGACTGGATCTCAAAGGTGAGGGGCCTGTGGTCATTGCCGACACGGTGGGCTTTATCAGCCATCTTCCGCACGACCTCGTAGCGGCTTTCAAGTCGACGCTTCAGGAGACCACCGAGGCCTCATTGTTACTCCATGTCGTGGATGCCGCCAGTCCTCAACGCGCTACTTGTATATCGGAAGTGAATGATGTCTTGCAACAAATTGGCGCTGAAGGGGTCCATCAGATCGAGGTCTTCAATAAAATCGATCTGCTGGAAGGTAAGGCACCAGGCATCGATCGGAATGAAAACGGGCAGGTCATTCGAGTCTGGCTCTCGGCTATTACTGGTGAGGGTATTGATCTCCTACAGCAGGCGTTGGGCGAGTTTTTTCGCCACAACCACATCCGTCAAAGACTTAAATTACAGCCAAAAGAGGGCAGGCTGCATGCACTACTCTATGAGCGTGGATCGGTGCTATCTGAACACTGTACTGATAGTGGTGGCTGGCTGATGGAAGTGGATATGTCGGAAAGAGAATTTCTCCGTCTGCTGAAAGAGGTACCGGAGTTGTTGCATTGTTGTGTTGACTAGTCGCTCTACTCTGAAAATGATCGATTCATTGAAGGAATGCTAAAAGTTTCCCGATGGCTACCGCTTCTCGTTTGCCAGAACCCGGCAGGCTGTTAGAATGCCGCCAGTGGTCAATGCGATGGAAAGCAGCCACCATTTATTCATGGGATTGTTGAAAACTATTCAATCAGTCCTCAATTTGAGATTCAGTGGCCGTATTTCGGCTACAACGGAATCAATTACTTAAGTATTTGGAGTGTTCAATGGCCTGGAATGAACCGGGTGGTGGCAAGGATCCCTGGAGTGGTAAGGGTGGTGATCAAGGACCGCCAGATTTGGATGAAGTCGTAAAAAAACTTCAGGATAAATTCGGTGGTCTGTTTGGTAATCGTGGCTCGTCGGGGGGTAATTCCTCATCGTCTTCGGGTAGCTCCGGGCCGGGATCTAAGACGGTCAGTGTCGTGATTGTCATCGCAATCCTCGGATGGCTGGCATCGGGTATATATATTATCCAGCCGGCTGAACGTGGTGTGATTTTACGTTTTGGCGCCTACTCAGAGACGACAGAACCTGGTCCCCACTGGCATATCCCCTATCCGGTCGAACGTGTGATTCCCGTCAATGTGGATCAGATCACGTCGTTCAGACACAAGGCGACGATGCTGACCCGTGACGAGAATATCGTCGATGTGGAGCTGACCATACAGTCACGCATCCAGGATGCGGGAGATTATCTTTTCCAGGATCAGGATCCCGATAAGACCATGCGCGACGCCACTGAGACCGCCGTGCGCGGGATTATCGGCAAGAGTGACCTGGACTTCATTCTGACCCAGGGTCGTGGCGCCATTGCCGATCGTATCAAGGCAGGTGCTCAGGGCCTCATCGATGACTATAAGGCCGGTCTGATCATCACCAGTGTGAATATGCAACCGGCCAAGCCTCCGGAACAGGTCAAGAGCGCATTCGATGATGCGATCAAGGCCCGTGAGGACAAAGAGAAGCTGGAGAACCAGGCCGAGGCTTATGCCAACGAAGTGGTTCCCAAGGCACGTGGTGAAGCCGCTCGGCAACTGGCTGATGCCCAGGCCTATCGTGATCGTGTCATCGCTGAGGCGGAGGGTGATGCCAGCCGCTTTACCGCTGTTTTAAAAGAGTATCAGCTGGCGCCCGAGGTCACCAGAGAGCGTCTCTATCTCGATGCAGTTGAGACCATGTTGAGTCAGACAAGCAAGGTCATGCTTGATACCGAGGGTAATAACAGCCTGATGTATCTACCACTGGATAAGCTTATTCAAGGCCGCTCGACGGGTACTGATGCTTCAGGTAGGGCGCCAACGGCAACGACACCCGGCAGCCGGTCGAATACGACCAACCTGCGAAATGTTGATCGTGCAAGAGGGAGTCGGTGATGAAAGCAACCAAACTATTGATACCCGTTTTTGCGATAGCGGCAGTGGCTATCTATCTCTCTGCTTTCATCGTCAATCAATGGGAAGTGGCGCTTAAGCTACGGCTGGGTGAGATTGTCGATACTGACTACGAGCCAGGTCTGCACTGGATGGTGCCGATACTGAACAACGTCAAGACCTTTGACGGTCGGATACAGACCATGGATGCCCGCCCGGAGCGTTTTCTGACATCTGAGAAGAAGGACGTTATCGTCGACTACTTCGCCAAGTGGCGTATCTCCAATGTCGCCCAGTTCTTCCGTTCCACGGGTGGTGATGATGCGAAAACCTCCCGCCTGCTGCAGGAACGTATCAATACCAGCCTGCGTGATGAATTTGGTAAACGGTCGGTAAAGGAGGTTGTCTCCGGTGAACGGGCCGAGATCATGTTGCTGTTGACCAAGGATTCGGATGCCAAGGCGGCGGAGCTGGGTGTTGAGATACTCGACGTACGAGTGAAGCAGATCGACCTGCCACCTGAAGTTAGTGAGTCGGTCTATCAACGTATGCGCGCCGAGCGTGAGCGTGTGGCCAGGGATCTGCGTGCCAAAGGTGCTGAGGCCGCCGAGAAAATTCGCGCCAATGCCGACCGCGAGCGTGTCGTCATTGTTGCCGATGCCTATCGTGAAGCTGAGCAGCAACGGGGTGCAGGTGATGGTAAGGCCGCTGAGACCTATGCCAAAGCCTACACTCAGGACAGTGAGTTCTATGCCTTTTATCGTAGTCTCAACGCCTATAAAAACAGCTTCAGCGACCGAGGGGATGTCATGGTGTTGCAGCCAGATTCCGATTTCTTTCGGTACCTGAAAAACCAGAAAGGCGAGTAGAGGGCACTCAACATTCAGTTTCCCAGCGCAGGCGGCATACATGGACAATCGCTGTCTGCTCTGGGAGAATGACCGCTGCCTCAGGCAGCCTGATCAGGACCGGGATGTTCCCCGGTTTTTTTATGCGGTGAGATCTCATGTGGCATGATCTTTGGGTGGCGATGGCATTGCTGTTGGTTCTGGAAGGGGTCTGGCCTTTTCTGAGTCCCGACTCCATGCGACAGATGCTGCTGATGGTGGCACAACAGGAGAATCGTTCGCTGCGTATTAGCGGACTGATCAGCATGGTCTGTGGTGTGCTATTGCTCTACCTCGTGAATTGATTGAAAAAGATGCAAAACGAAAGCTGGATTCTGCCCGATGGTATCGATGAGGTGCTGCCCCGTGAGGCAGCCGTCATAGAGAGAAAACGTCGGGAACTGCTCGATCTCTACGCCAGTTGGGGATATGAGTTCATTATTCCTCCGTTTGTGGAGTTTCTGGATTCTTTGCTGACCGGCACAGGCAGTGATCTCGACCTCAAGACCTTCAAACTCACCGACCAGATGAGTGGTCGTATGATGGGTGTGCGGGCTGATATTACACCCCAGGCCGCCCGGATTGATGCGCATCACCTTTGCTGTGATGCGCCCACACGACTCTGTTATCTCGGCACCGTACTACATACCCGATCCGATGGGTTGGCGGGCACACGCAGTCCCCTGCAGATCGGTGCTGAACTCTATGGACACAGAGGTGTTGAGAGCGATATTGAAATACTGCGTCTGATGATGCAGACCCTGGAGAAGGCGGGTGTCAGAGACGTCTATCTTGACCTTGGACATGTGGGGATCTTCAAGGGCCTGGCCAGACAGGCAGAATTGAATTCCGAACAGGAATCTGCGCTGTTTGATGCCTTGCAGCGAAAAGCAGCGCCGGAGATAGAGCAACTGCTACACAGTTTTGATATCGACAGCACGCTGACGCCCATGTTTTCACAGTTGGCCGAACTGAGCGGTGATGACGCTCTGGAAAGGGCGGAAGACGTGTTAGCTGGCGCATCTGCGCATGTCAAACAAGCACTCGCCTATCTGAGGGAGATGGCAGAGCAAATCAAGGTCTGGCTGCCGGATCTCCCGGTCCATTTCGACTTGGCCGAGTTGCGTGGTTATCATTTTCACACGGGTGTCGTGTTCGCCGCCTTCGTGCCGGAAAATGGCAAGGAGATAGCCCGGGGTGGTCGTTATGACGATATCGGTAAGGTTTTTGGACGCTCAAGACCTGCCACCGGTTTCAGTACAGACCTGAAGACGCTGATACGTGCTGCAGCGTTATCTTCGGGCGAGAGTGAGGCGTCAAGCCCCGCTATTTTTGCTCCCTGGTCTAATGAAGCGACGCAGCAGGGGCGAATCGAGCAGTTGAGAAAGGAAGGCCGACGTGTGATCTGCGGGCTTCCAGGGCAGGAGGGAGGCGCCGCAGAAATGGGCTGTGGCGAGGAGCTGGTCAGTCGGGATGGCGAATGGCAGGTGATTTCTGTTTGAAACCTGTAAATATTCTGTAAAAATCCAATAGTTGTTAAAAACGAGACCGGCATAAAGACCGGGCGAACAAGATTGAGAGAATCATGGGCAAAAATGTCGTAATAATCGGTACACAGTGGGGCGATGAGGGCAAGGGCAAGGTCGTGGACCTGCTCACTGACAAGGCGTCAGCCGTGGTCAGATTCCAGGGCGGTCACAATGCAGGCCACACCCTGGTGATCGATGGGCATCAGACTGTACTCCATCTTATTCCTTCCGGTGTGCTGCGCGAGGGCGTGCGTTGCCTGATCGGTAATGGTGTTGTGCTATCGCCCGAGGCTCTGTTGGAAGAGATCGATATGCTGGAAGCCGGTGGTATACCCGCGGCCAGCCGTATGGGTATCTCTGAGTCCTGTCCCCTGATACTGCCTTACCATATTGCATTGGATGCAGCGCGTGAGAGAGCACGGGGTAAAAAGGCTATTGGTACGACCGGGCGCGGTATCGGGCCTGCCTATGAGGACAAAATCTCCCGCCGGGGTATCCGTCTGGGAGAGATATTCGATACGCCACATATTACAGAGCGTCTGCGAGAAGTGATGGACTACCATAATTTCTCCCTGAAACATTACTTCAATGCTGAAGAAGTGGATGTTCAGCAGGTGCTGGACCAGCTATTGGTGATGGGCGAACGCCTGCAACCGATGGTAACGGACGTGACGGGTGAACTGCATCGGTTACGCCGTGAAGGCAGCAATGTTATGTTTGAGGGCGCCCAGGGTGCTTTGCTGGATATTGATCACGGCACCTATCCCTTTGTGACCTCCTCAAACACCACGGCTGGCGGCGCTGCTACCGGTACGGGTGTGGGTCCTCGCTACATCGACTACGTACTGGGTATCGTCAAGGCTTACACCACGCGTGTGGGTGCAGGGCCTTTCCCCACTGAACTTTTTGATGACGATGGCGATCATCTTGGCACCAAAGGCCACGAATTCGGTGCCACTACAGGCCGTAAGCGACGTTGCGGATGGCTTGATGTCGTGGCTTTACGCCGCTCACTGGAGATCAACAGTGTCACCGGCATCTGTATTACAAAACTGGATGTGCTGGATGGTATGGAGACGATCAAGATCTGTGTTGCCTACAAATTCGACGGCAAAGAAGTGACCACGCCGCCGGTTGGGGCAGATCATTTTGAGCGCTGCGAACCGATCTATATCGAGATGCCGGGCTGGCAGTCATCCACCGTCGGTATCACCGATTATGATCAGCTGCCACAGACGGCGCGAGACTATCTGGCAAAGATCGAGACGCTGTGTGAAACCCCCATTGATATCGTCTCCACGGGTCCTGATAGAAGTGAGACCATCATCAGACAACACCCTTTTGCCAGCTAATCCGGCTTAATCCAACCTCTCCCTCTTCTCGGGGAGGGGCTGGTCTTCACCCATGACCCGCCGAATTCAGTCGCTGCCCTATCATCAAGACAGCGCTGATCTGTTTGAGCACATACGTCACGAGCCCTGGCCTGTTTTTCTCGACAGTGGCTTCCCTATGGTTGAGCAGGGGCGTTATGACATTCTCACCAGCTCACCCTACATGACGCTGGTGACAAGAGGCGGTGAGACAGAGATCTGTGAGCATGGGAAGCGATGGTTTTCCACTTCTGATCCTCTGGTGTTGTTGAGAGAGGCACTGGCCCCGGATACAAGTGAACCGGTAGACGATTTACCATTTACCGGTGGCGCCTTGGGGTACTTCTCCTACGATTTGGCCCGGCAATGGGAACGCCTGCCGTCGCTTAACCCGGCAACTGACGAGCCTGCGGAGATGGCAATCGGCCTCTATGATTGGGCGCTTATTGTGGATCATCACGAGCAGGCAAGCTGGCTGGTCAGCGAGGGAAGGGATGAGCAGACGGCAGGGCGCTGGGCGTCCTTGGTCAATACACTATCCCGGACTGAGCCTGCCAGCAGAGGGGCGTTCCAACTCACTCGTCCTATTCAGTCCGACTTGACCCGAGAATGTTATGCCACACAGTTTGCAGCCATACAGCGCTATATCCGGGATGGGGACTGCTACCAGGTTAATTTCGCTCAGCGTTTTCAGGGTCGAGTGCAGGGCGACCTGTGGCAAGCCTATCGTCAATTGCGTCTGACGAATCCGGCACCCTTCAGCGCTTTTTATGAGACACCCTTTCTATCCATCCTCAGTTCATCACCGGAACGGTTTCTTCATCTTCGGCAAGGGCACGTCCAAACCAGACCCATCAAAGGCACATCGAGACGTAGTTCTGATACCGAAACAGACAAAAGACTACGCGATGAACTGCGGTCCAGCGCCAAGGATCTTGCCGAAAATCTGATGATCGTCGATCTCCTGCGCAATGATCTTGGTCGGGTCTGTAGACCTGGCTCCGTTCAAGTGCCACAGCTGTTCGAGATCGAGTCATTTGCCCGGGTACATCACATGGTCAGTACCGTAGAGGGGCAGTTGGAGACAGATAGGGATGCGTTGGATCTGCTGCGTGCCTGCTTCCCTGGAGGCTCGATTACCGGTGCGCCCAAACTGCGAGCCATGGAGATCATTGAGGAACTGGAGGATTGTCGGCGCGGAATCTACTGCGGTAGTATCGGTTATATAGGATTTGATGGTGGTATGGATACCAATATTGCCATCAGGACGATCACTGTTCGTGATGGCAATCTGGAATTCTGGGCAGGTGGTGGCATCGTCTCTGACTCAAAAGAAGCGGCTGAATACCAGGAGACACTGGATAAGTCGTCAGCTATTTTCGAGGCGTTTGCTCTGCATGACTCAGAGGAGTGAAACAGGAGGCAAAAAATCATGCGGATGCTACTACAAGTGACTGGATTGGTGATCCTGCTAGCGTCATGGGCTCAGCTCTCTGCCGGAGAGAATACAGTGGCGGGGTCCTCGATTCCTCCAATGAAAGGAACACCTCAGGGGGGAGACTTTACCCTCCTATCAAAGTCCGGTCAGGTTTCCACCAAGGCATTTCGCGGCAAAGTGCTGATGCTCTATTTTGGCTACACTCAATGCCCGGATGTCTGTCCCACTTCTCTCTCTTTCATGACCCAGTCGCTCAATGAACTGGATACCCCTGAACTGGAGAAGGTCGCCGGGCTGTTTGTCAGTGTGGACCCAAAGCGTGACAGTGTGACGTCATTGGCTGACTATGTCGGGTACTTCCATCCGAATTTTGTTGGTGTGACGGGTAGTGCTGAGGCAATAGCCAACGCGGCTGAGTTGTATGGTGCCCAGTACAGTTTTACGGAAACCAATGATTCTGCAATGGGGTATATCGTCAACCACTCGGCAACCATCTATCTGATTGACCAAACGGGTGTTTTACGATTTGCCTTTCCTCATGAGACACCGCCGGAGACCATGCTGGGGGCCATGCGGATGCTGTTCGAAGAGGGTTCGACTTAGGGCCTTCTGGTATTACTTCAGTAGGATTAGGCGGGTTTTGGATAGGTGGTCATGCCAGGCGAGACCCTTTGGGTCGATCAGAATCCAGACAAACCCCAGACCAAAGACCAGACAGGAGAAGAGGGCGGCCAGATGGCGTTTGAATGCGTCATCCCACCCAACTTGGCTCCCATCTTCCCGCACAAGCTTCATACGCCAGGCGCGCATACCAAGGGTTTGTCCACCCCGACTCCAGAAGCCTGTAAAAAACAGTAACGGTATGATTTCAAAAATAAAAAACTGGTAAAGGACAAACCAGCCGCCAGTCGGTAATCCCAGAGGGAGCGTAATCACTGTGGTGGCAACAGCCATCAGTGCCAGTAGCAGCAGAAGATCGTAAAAGATACTGCCCAGCCTTCGCAGAAAGCCCGGGCTCTCCCATTCATCTCTATTTTCGGATGTCGTTTGTGGCATAGCTTGGTTTGGTCAGGATTCTCTACGATTAAGGTTCAGTAATGCTGGGCTAATCATATAGGGTAAAACCCTAATTCGAGAGAGCAATCATCCGTATTTTCAGATTGTCCCTCGAGATCCATACTGTTACTTCGGCCGGTGAGCTACTAATCAGTAGGGGCAGAGAGCATGGAACACAGATGTGACCACCGTAAGTTACTAACACTAGAAATCATCATCAATGATCGCCAACAGGGAAAAGTCACTGGAAAAACCCGCAATGTCAGCTTAAGTGGCATGCTGGTTGAGATTAGTGATACGCCCTTACCATTAAATACCATTGTCGATATCTCATTTCCAGTCGATTGTGGCGATGAGTCTCGTGAGTGCAGCGCCAAGGCGTATGTGGTTCACCAGCAGGCTGGCAGTGTGGGTCTTATGTTCAGTGAGATCGATTCAAGTGTCAGGCAGATGCTCAGAAAACTGATTTTTGGATATGCCACGGTGACAGAGCGCGCCTACCATTCGCATAAGCAACCTGAGATTACTATCAATAGAGCGGTTGCCTGAGAGCATTTATAGAAGAGTACCTCCTGTATAATTAAAACTAGTCCAGCTAGCTGGAACTCTATATTTTTTAAAGACGCGATTCAGCGTCTTTTTTTTTGTGGAGATAGATGCCACTTGGCTTGTTTGAAAGGGTGTTTATGAGGTTTTCTGTTAATGTGGGAACTTTCATGAGTTGATTGACTTCTATGGTCGGCCCTCTTATGGCAACCTGTACCGGGTTTTATTCACATATAGCGGGAAGTATTATTTGGTGTATTTCAAGTGATGAGAGGAATAACCACATCACTGCAGCAATCTTGGTTGGCACGTATTCCCCTGCCATGGATTTCAGTTGTGGTGGGTCTACTGTGCGGTCTTGTGACCTGGCTATTTCTTGATCCCATTTTAAATCAGCGCCTTGAAAAGATTTTTCAGGATAATCTGGCTTCCAGGCTAGAAGTCAGATCTATCGAGACGCGTCATCGTTTTGAGAGTTTCCTGCAAGAGTGGAGTAGTCTCGGTCACAGATTCGCCCAGCATTGGCAGGTAGTTGACCATCTCAGCTCCTCAGCCTGGGAAGACTCACTCGAATCACCCATCCGTTATAATCGGCGGCGCCCGCCTGCATGGATTGAGTCCGGTCAACTTATCCTGAGCTCCATCGAACCCGATCAGGTGGTGCTGCTGGATTCAGATGGCGGACCCCGTGAAATATTTCAATCAGAGGCACTGCCTTTTCCGTTGGAACGCTTAACGGACTTCTTTTCTGGCAGGGAAGAAGTGGTGATGACGACCATCCAGCGGAAACCCTATCTTCTGGTCTGGTCCGGCATTCGCCGAACAGAGGGTTTTGACCCTGCGTTTCTGATGTTGGTGGTGGAAATTGACGACCACTTTCTGGATGAATCACAGCAGGCGGTTGGAGATCCCGATACTGTCATTGCGCTACTCGATTCAGAAAACCAAGAACTGATTGTGAGCAGTAATCGTAAAAGTGTTTTTACTACATCGCCTTTGGGGATTTGGAAAGAAGCCTATCTGGTAACTTCTCAAGCCCTGGTGGGTTATCAGGGTGTCGATCAGAACCTATTGTTCACGACCTTGGTTTCCCGTGAGGCGACCATGCGGACCATGCAGAATATCTTGAGTTTGGCCCAGCAAGATCGTTTTATTGCAGCTTTAGTATTCATGGCGGCTTTTTCGCTGGTCTTCTTTCTTATTTCCACAAAGATCAGTCACGTGCTTCAGCGTATTTCACGGTTTGGGCAGCAGGCTCTGGGTATTGAACAGCCAGTGGTGAAACGTGGCAATCAGATGCTTTTGCTGGAGAGCTGGATCAAGGCCTTTTTCAGGCAGGTCATTGTCGCTCGCGACAAGCTGCGCCTGCAGCAGGAGGAGCGACTCAAAGAGTCCGAAGTTTTCAAAAGTGCATTGTTCGATAATTCCATGGATGCAATCATCACGCTGGATGAACAGGGACAGGTAATTGAGGTTAATGGCACAGCTGTCAGAGCCTTCGGTTTTGATCGGGAAAAATTGCTCGGAGGCCGCTTCGACGAGATCGCCATTCATCCGGACTATCGGGCTAAATATCGTCATATGTTGAGTAGTTGTGCACGCAAGAGCGGTAGTAATTTAGAGTGCCGCGCACAATCTATGGTCGCTGTCACAGGGCATGGAGAGGAGCGGGCAATTGAGTGTTCCGTGATATCGATTCACCTTTCTCAACAGACAGTATTCAATGTCTACCTGAGAGATGTGACAGGACGCAAACAGGCGGAGCGGGAAATTGCCAGTCTGGCTAAACTGGCCAGTGAAAACCCCAATCCTGTGTTGCGCGCCAATAAACGTGGTGTCATTGTGTATGCAAATACTGCAAGCAAGCCATTGCTCGACTACTGGGGATGTGAGCGTGGCCAGACACTGCCGCGCTATTGGCAAAACTTGGTTAACCGGTCACTGACGGCAGGCGAAACGGAGGAGTTTGAGGTCTCATTCGATGGACAGGTTTTCTCCCTCCAGCTCGCACCGATCCAGGAGCTGGATTATGTCAATCTTTATGCCCGCGACATTACCCAGATGCGTAACGCGGAGATGCAGAGTCGACAGCATCAGTCGGAGTTAGTGCATGTCTGCCGGGTGAGTACCATGGGTGAGATGTCGACGGGTTTGGCCCATGAACTCAATCAACCGCTGTCTGCAATCATCAATTTTGCCAGTGGCTGTGTCAGGCGTATTCAATCCGGTGTTGGCGGTGAGGCAGAATTGGTGGACGCCATGGCACAGATCACTGTACAGGCTGAGCGGGCGGGAGAGATCATAAAGCGGCTGCGTGCATTGGTAGGCAAACGCCCCCAGGAACATGAGGTAGTGAATCTGAATCATATGGTGTTAGAGGTTGCTTCATTTATCGAGTACGAGGCCAATCGGCACCGTGTTGAGGTGACTCTCGAGCTGAGTAAGGAAAGCCTGCCCGTCAAGGTCGATCTGGTTCAGATCGAACAGGTATTGCTGAATCTGGTGCGTAACGCCATCGATGCGATGAAAGTGGTAACATCCGGAGACAGAAAATTGCTGTTGAAGACAAAGCGTCTCGATGACTCCAGAGTAGAAGCCATTGTGATGGATAATGGTCCAGGCATGGCGCCGGATACGTGTGAACATCTTTTTGATGCGTTCTTTTCCACCAAGGAGACGGGTATGGGCATGGGACTGCCGATCAGCAAGAAGATTATCGAGGCTCACTATGGCGAGCTCTCTGTTGAAACCAGCGTGGGGGAGGGGGCGATATTTCATGTCGTGATACCCACTGACCCCGCACTTGAATTACCGGGATTTTGATTATGAGTAGCCAAACGACTGTATTCGTTGTCGATGATGACCAAGCCATGCGTAATTCCCTCAAATGGCTGATCGAATCTGTGGCCATGAATGTTGAAACCTACGAATCTGCCGATGCTTTTATCCACAGTTACTATCCTGGGCGTTCCGGATGCCTGCTGCTGGATGTCCGTATGCCCGGCATGAGCGGCCTGGAGTTGCAGGAGTACCTCACCGCCCATCAGATTGCGATACCGGTCATTATCATTACCGGTCATGCTGATGTGCCGATGGCTGTCAGGGCCATGAAAAGCGGTGCGGTCGACTTTATCGAGAAGCCCTTTAATGATGAATTGTTGTTGGAGAGCATCCGTCACGCCCTGATGCTGGATGAACGGCAGCGTGATATGCAATCGCAGCGTGCTGAGATCGCCACGCGCCTGGCCCGCCTCACGCCGCGGGAGCACGAGGTGATGGTGATGGTCACCAACGGCAGGGCCAATAAGGAGATCGCCTCCTCGCTGGGTGTCAGTGCAAAGACGGTGGAAGCCCATCGGGCAAGGGTGATGGAAAAGATGGAAGCGGGCTCTCTGGCCGAACTGGTCAGGATGGCGATACATGCCAATCTGACCATCGATGAAGAGACCCTAGAGGAATGAGCTGCGGCGTAAGCTCCACCCATGGGTGAAAGACTCATACGCCAACCCAAGGTGTTGGCGTGGAGTTTCTATGACTGGGCCAACTCCGCCTTTGCCACCACGGTGATGGCGGGTTTCTTTCCGCTCTTCTTCAAACAGTACTGGAGCGCCGAGGTCGTCGCTACCGAGAGTACCTTCCGTCTGGGCATGGCCAACTCCCTGGCCAGTATTCTGGTGGTTTGTGTGGCGCCGCTGCTCGGGGCAATGGCCGATCAAGCGGGGGCAAAGAAACGTTTTCTGCTCATTTCCGCCGCCATGGGTATCGTCATGACCGGATCACTCCCTTTGGTAGCCGCGGGCGCCTGGGTGATGGCGCTGGTGCTCTACGGACTGGCGGTGCTCGGTTTTTCCTGTAGTAATATTTTCTATGATTCACTGCTGGTGTCAGTGACAAAGGAGCGACATTACGACAGGGTTTCCGCCTACGGTTTTGCCTTTGGTTATCTGGGTGGCGGCTTGCTATTCAGCCTCAATGTGATGATGATCCTCTTCCCCGGTTCTTTTGGTCTGGCTGGGACAGCGGAGGCGGTAAAGCTCTCATTTCTCAGTGTTGCCGTCTGGTGGGCGCTCTTTTCCATACCACTTTTTCTCTGGGTGGAAGAGCCTGTGACGGGTGAAGAGAAAAGAGGTTGGGTCAGTGCGGGTTTTAAGCAGTTATTCACCACACTGGGCAAAGTCCGCCAGTTGAAGATGACGTTTCTCTTTCTGCTGGCCTATTGGTGTTATATCGATGGTGTCGACACCATTGTCCGCATGGCGGTGGATTACGGTTTGTCGATCGGCTTTGATGCGAATAATCTGATGGTGGCGCTGTTAATCACGCAGTTTGTGGGTTTTCCCGCGGCGCTGGTTTTCGCCGCAATTGGTGCGAAAAGAGGACCTAAGCAAGGCATCATGCTGGCCATATTCGTCTATTTGTTGATCCTCCTATGGGCTTATCGGATGGATGCCATCTGGGAGTTCTATTTGCTGGCAGTGGCTATTGGGCTGGTGCAGGGAGGGATACAGGCACTCTCACGGGCGCTCTATGCCAGACTGATTCCCCGGGATCAGGCAGGAGAGTTTTTTGGCTTCTACAATATGCTGGGAAAATTTGCCGTGGTCCTGGGTCCACTACTGATGGGTTGGGTCGGCGTACTGACCCAAGATAGTCGTCTCTCGATACTGGCTATTGGTATTCTCTTTGCACTCGGTGCGTTTTTACTCAGTCGAGTGGATGTGGATGCAGGGCAAAGCGCAGCGCGCAGTCTGGAGCGAAATTAACCCAGTTAGATCCTATGGCAGTTACAGCGAAATGGGAGATCCCTGCCAACTTGGGAGATAGTCTCTATCGCCGCCACTGGGTCGTGTTCGAACAGATCCAAGCGGGAATCCCCCTTCTGAATAAGCTGCCTCACTAGAGATTCCGTGGCCGGTCGAAACGCAGAGGGATTTTCCGCCTCAGTGACATCGTGGCAGACCGGGCACATGACAAACAGGCCACTCTCGAGGCCGATCTCTTCGGCGACCATGCGTTTTTTTGTCTTCTTGCTAAACAGGAAATCGAATAGTCCCATACAAGAACATCTCCTCCGGGTTGATGTTTGATAGACTCTGCTACCTTGAATACCATCCTATGGTAATCACTTTTACCCCGGCAACCTAATATGCCGTGTTCAGAACGACAAGCATCCGCCAAGAATATATGACTGATAATCCAGACAAAGACAGACTCTATGTCCGTCATCGTGAAGTGGTCGCAGACTTCGTCTTTGATGAACGGGTGGCCGAGGTCTTTCCGGATATGATTCAAAGGTCAGTACCCGGTTACACCACTATTATCAATATGATCGGTACCCTGGCGGCTCGATGCGTTACCCAGGATTCCCACTGTTATGATCTCGGTTGTTCCCTGGGCGCTGCCGCGCTGGCAATTAACCGGGGGAGAGGGGAGACTGCCTGCCGGATCATTGCAGTAGATAACTCGCCTGCCATGGTGCAACGGGCAAAGCGTTACCTGTTCCAGACGGGTGAACCCTCGGCTATTGAGTTTGTCTGTGCCGATATTAAAGATATCAGCATCACATCGGCATCCATGGTGGTACTCAATTTCACCCTGCAGTTCATTCCCGTTGAAAAGCGCAGTCAGCTTCTTACTTCGATATATGAGGGTATGCAGCCGGGTGGTGTCCTCATCTTGTCTGAAAAGATCGCACTGCCCACCGAGACGGCGCAGCAGCTCTTCACCGATATGCATCACAGTTTCAAAAAGACACAAGGTTATTCAGAGCTGGAGATCAGTCAGAAGCGTACCGCATTGGAAAAAGTGCTGTTGCCAGAGACCTTGTCTACTCACCGGGCACGTTTACGCGACGTGGGTTTCCAGACCGTGGAGGTCTGGTTTCAGTGTTTTAATTTCGTCTCCCTGCTGGCAGTCAAGTGAATAGCGACTGGTCCTGGACCGAGGCGTTGATGGATACGCCGCTGGCTCGCTGGTTGGAGGTTTTACCCCAACAGGTCGAGAGAGTATGGCGAGAGAGGCCTCATGGGGATATGCCTGCCTGGCAGGAAGCTATCTCACAACTACCGGAGTTGGTGACTTCGACAATCTCGCTGAGCTCACCCTGCATACGTGCTGGCGTGGCTGCAGATTGTGACGACCAGGCCAGAGAACACATTCGACAGCAGCTGATGTGTCTACATCCCTGGCGTAAAGGACCATTTGAGATTTGTGGTCTACACATCGATACCGAATGGTGCTCAGATCGGAAATGGGAGAGGCTGCAACCGCATATTCAGCCGTTGCATAATCGTCTGATACTCGATGTGGGGTGTGGCAACGGTTACTACGCTTTACGTATGGCAGGAGAGGGCGCCAGGCAGGTAATCGGTATCGATCCCACCCAACTCTTTCTTCACCAGTTTGAAGCTCTTCGTCACTTTCTGGGCAAGCAACATCCGGTACATTTGCTACCGTTGGGTATCGAGGACATACCCCCTAATCTACAGGCCTTCGATACGGTCTTTTCCATGGGTGTCTTCTACCATCGACGCTCACCATTTTCCCACTTATCGGAACTCAAGGGCTGCCTGCGAAAAGGCGGAGAGCTGGTGCTCGAAACGCTGGTTATCGAGGGCGGCCCCGGTGAGGTGCTGGTACCTGAAGGTCGCTATGCGAAAATGCGCAATGTCTGGTTTATTCCTTCCCCCGCCACACTCATCTCCTGGCTATCCCGCGCCGGCTTTGGGGATGTGAGACTGATCGATGTCACAACGACCTCTGTCGAAGAGCAGCGAGCGACAGAGTGGATGAGGTTTGAATCACTGGCAGACTATCTTGATCCTTCGCAACCGGCACAAACTGTTGAGGGTCACCCGGCACCAAGGCGCGCCATCATTGTGGCTCACACCTAAGGATCCTTTGATCATTCATTATCCTGGCGGGGGTCGGAACGATGAAAGGCGAAATATAACAACCCCGCCAAAAATAATTACAAAGCCAAAGGTCTAAACTATTTCCATCCGGGTTATGATTGCCTGATTATGACTTATCAAAAAGCCTGCCCATGTCTACGCGATTATTGATTACCCTCGATTACGAACTCTTTTTCGGCCGTCAAACAGGTACGGTTGAACATTGCATGATTCGTCCCATATCCGAGCTCAAGCAGGTTGTCGATCGCCATAATGCCAAACTGACGCTGTTTGTTGACGCGGGGTATCTCCGCCAGTTGAAGAAGCAGGCGAATGGGACATCCGTTTTAGCAGATGACTATCGGCAAATCGAAGATCAGTTACAAAGCTTGGTTGAGGCGGGACATGATGTGCAACTCCACATTCACCCTCATTGGGAGGATACGGACTATGGCAGTGATGGATGGCGGATCGATACCCGCCGTTACAGACTGCACGATTTTTCACCAGACGAGATGGAGCGCATTGTCGGTGAATATAAACAAGCACTGACCGACATCGTCGGGGACCGGGTCTTCGCATATCGGGCAGGTGGTTGGTGTATGCAGCCCTTCGATAAGATTGGAGATGCCTTGCATCGACATGGCATTTGGCTCGACAGCACGGTGTATAGCAGGGGTTATTCGCCTGACGACATTCGGGGTTTTGATTTTCGTGGCGCACCGGAGCAAGCCACCTGGCGCTTTTCCGATGATCCTCTGCAGAATCAGAATGACGGACGTTTCTACGAGGTGGCCATTACCGGCTGTAAAGTCAGTCCTCTGTTCTATTGGAAATTGGCATTGCAGAAGAAATTGGCTCGCGGTGCCTATAAGGCCTTCGGTGACGGCCAGGCCATGGTTGCCAACAGTGCCTATTATCGAGCCTTATTGACCAAGCCCAGCTACTCGGTAACCTCAATCGATGGCGCTAAAGCGGGGCTTTTGGAGCAGTCTTACCGGCAATTGGACAAAGATGTCGAGAATCCTGTTTTCAATGTCATGGGTCATCCCAAGGCGCTGACGCCTGACTCACTTATACGGCTGGATGGTTTTCTGCAAAGGCATCCGGAGCTTGAGTCGGTGACCCTGCAGGACTTCAAAAGTCAGCGGCCAGCCTGATAAACGGTTTTAGTTGTTAATTTTTACCGTGAACTCGGGTGACTGCTGCATGTGACGCTTGACAGCACACTGCTCCATGGCCCGGATGATCCCCTGATGGTATTTTTCCGGAAAACCTTCAGGCAGGGTCAAATTAAATCGGATCTCACCGATCATTTTTTTCTGAGGATCATCGACACACTCCATGCTGAGCGTCAGGCCCTCTGTGGAGAGCTGGCGCATCTCACAGAAATTCCAGGCGAAAATACCGGCACAGGTGGCGATGGAACCCAAAAATAAATCGAAGGGAGCGGGGGCTGAAGCCTCCCCACCGTACTTTACGGATTGATCGGTCTGAATCGTGAAATCACCTACCTGGGCATCGATGCGTTTACCACCGGGAAATTTGACCTCAATATTATCCATCTACTGCTCCGTATTCTGCCTGTCTTGGGCATTTTGGCCCACTGATGCGATGTCTTCTAAAGCTGCTGGAGTTCCTTGATCGGGCTCTCGTTTTTCTTTTCCACTTGGGCATAGAGATTGTTGAGCGCCGCCTGCAGGGCCTCTTCGATGACCGGATGGTAGAAGGGCATCTGAAGCAGGTCTCCCACCGTCAGTTGTTGTGTGACAGCCCAGTTGAGCAGGTGTGCCAGGTTTTCACCCCGTGTGGTGATCATCTCAGCACCCAACATTACCCCGCTGCGCTTGTCCGCATAGACCCGGATAATGCCCCTGTTCTGGCCCATGATCATGGCGCGACCCACCGGTGCAAGTTTGACCTCGCCGATGGCGGTATTCTCAAGCTCGAGTGAATCGTAGCTGGCGCCCACCAGGCAGATATTGGGATCACAGAAGTTAATCGCCAGCGGGACTTTGCGTTTGAAAGCGGTGATTTGACCGCTGGCAGCATTGTAACCGGCAATCTTCCCCTCATCTCCCGCCTCATGCAGGATCGGCCGTTCACCGTTGACATCGCCGGCAATGAAGATATGGGAGTCACCGCACTGCATGGTGTTGGGGTCGTAGAGCGGAATACCACGCTGATCCAGTGCTAGGCCGGTATTCTCCAACGCCAGACCTTCCACATTGGGTGTCCGGCCCAGACTGGCGAGCACCTTATCGACGACCACGGACTGGTCACCGGCAGTGACTTTCAACTGATCACCGGCCTCGGTGATCTCGACAGGCTGTCCCAGGTGGATGGGAAAGGCCCTCTGCATGATTTCCAGAGCCATTTTTGAGACTTCCGGATCGCTAGCCCCACCGATGTATTCGGCCATGTCAAAGCCGGTTACCTGAACACCGAGCCTGCTGAGGGATTGACCCAGTTCGAGTCCGATGACACCTAAACCGACAACGGCCACGGACTGAGGGAGATCTTCCTGCTCGAAAAAGGTATCCGTTGTCAGGACCTTGTCGCCAAAAGCGGTCCAGGCCTCCGGCACCAAGGGTCTGGACCCGGTGGCAATGACGATACGCTCGGCGACAACCCTATCCCCATTGTCGAGTGCCAGGGTATGTGGGTCGACGAATTGGGCATAGGCCTCGACAAATTTTTCACCCATGTTGTCGGTGCTATTGGTCAGTACTCTGTCAACGAAGTTGTCTCTCATGTCCTGCACATGTTCCATTGCCTCAGGGATGTCGATGCTCAACGCCTCATGACCATCTACACCGTAGCGGCCCAGATGTGTGCGACGATGGTAATCCTCGGCAACCTGTATGAGTGCCTTGGACGGCATGCATCCCACTCTGGCGCAGGTCGTACCCGGCTCACCTCCGTTGATCAGGAGGAAGCTCTTGCCGGCGGGACCGACCTGACCGGTTGCGTTGAGTCCGGCAGTGCCGGAACCGAGGATGGCCACATCAACTTTCTTTTCTGCCACGGTTCTCTCCAAGAGTGGGATGAGTGTCTGATTCGAAGAGGGGATTCTAACGGGATGAGCCTTGGATTTCAGCCTGTAGCGTGACGGGTTGAAATGTTAGGGGGTCTCAATTGGTAAAATGGCGTTAGATTGGGGTATTGTCGTAGCGGATTACTATAAGGAGGCTAATTACCATGAGAATTTTATCACTATTGCTTTTGATTCCCTCGCTGGCTATGGCGCAACCGCCCGCAGGCCAGATGGATCCACAACAAATCTTCGAGCAGTCGAAACAGATGATGCTGCCGATGATGGAAGAGAGCCTGCCCGCCATGAAAGAGGCGAAAGCCTGTCTGCAGAAAGCGGATGATCAATCATCGTTCGAGAGCTGTGCGGAGATCATGGCTGATTTGGACAAAAAGATGCGGGCAAGAATGGGTGCCATGCCAGGCAATCAGGATCAGCCAATGAAGGATCCCAAAGATATCGAGTGGAATGCGGAGACAAAGAAAAACATGCTGCATTTCCTTGATCGGTCAATCCTAATCGGAACGGCTATGAGTGATTGCTTCAATAAGAGTTCATCCATGGAACAGATGCAAAAGTGTTCACAAGCGAGCATGCCAAAGAAGTAAACGGTGGTAACAGGGCTGGCGGTTCAGCGGCGCCGGTCCATCTGTATGACTAAGGATGGAGCGTGGTTCTCTGTTTTCTCGAGAGGACGAAACCGATAGCCCTGGATGATTTCGGGTTGTCGCTTTTCAGGTTTTATCGACGGTAGTCTCGTCTCATATTCTGATCGGGTGCTGGGCAATGGGGCCGGGTAGGCGATAGGTGGAGGAGCTTGAAAAGCCATCCAGCGTCGGGCGTCGAAACGCTTGTCTCCTGCACCATGGGAACTGAAGTTAATACAGAAAAAGGCCTCTGCAGGCAGGTGCCAGCAGAGTGCCAGTACTATGACGGCGAGACGTCCCAAGGGAACTCCTGTGGTTTATTATTATTCGACCCTGGAGTTTTAAAGTCGTGATAGATAGCCATGACGCAAAGTATGGCATCTGCAGAAGCTTTTGCCAGCACTGCCTAAATCCTGGCTTTCGTCTATCAGCGGTTGGGAGATTGATTCAAAGACCAGTCGTATTCGTCATCGTCTATCTTCGTGATATTCATCAACTGCTTGTCTAGTGGATCTTTGGCATATTGTCTCAGATGCTGGATTACCGCCGCATCACTTTTACCGAAATCGTCTTTGAACCAGTCATAGATACTGGATACCACCAGTCTGTCTCTGCTCACGGAAGCCCCTCGGCGGTGATTGATAAATGCTTTCGCGGCCTGTTCAAGCAGCCTGTCGGCATTGTCTGCAGTAAAGACAACCGTCTGCAGATTGGGACATCCCAGGGAGGCACAATTGAGTCCGTAGTGAATCAGTGGATTACGCCAGAGGGGGCGTAAGATGCGGTGTTCGATGTCATCCAGTGAAAGTCTCTGGCCATCGATGGAGAATAGCTTCTTGCCCCATGGTCCATTGCTGAATAAGCCCGGTGAGATATCAATATCAAGAATCGACTCTACGGGATAGTGATCCAGTATCACGCTCACGGTGCCTGCGTTGTAGAGGTTGATCCAGAATGCCAGTTGCTGATTTCTGGTCATGGTGTCGACAGACAGCTTTTGAAGTTGATCCAGATAACGTGTGAGTGATTGTCTATCGTTATGAGAAACACCTGCATAGTTCACACGATTGATCCCATCCTCAAAAGCCAGGAGATACCGGTCAATAAATGCCTGCCAGGGTGCATGGTTAATCTCAAGTGTTCTGTTGGGCTGGCTTTTATCCCAGTGTAACCAGGCCTCCGCACGGGGGGCTGCACTCAGGCTGGGCATAATTGAAATTAGTACAAATAGTGAGAGGATTTTTTTCAGCATGATAGGTTCTATCTCAATTTATGACATTTTCATATCTACTCGAATAAATGCCATTTGGATGCAGGTACCCAATGAATCGATATCATCGTTCTGAGCTGTACAAAGGAGATAATATCGCTAAAGTGGCACTCTGACCCCTTTCAGGTACTCATGCAGAAGGGTCCTGCTTCTAAGTGATTGAGGCATTTGACCCATCAGGCTGAGTCAAATACCTCATGTGGGCGGACTGTTTTTGATGGAGTTCAAATTAAATACAAATAAAAACAGAGTGATAGGTTGTTGGTTTGATAATTGCATTGGCCTCCTGGATCAAATCCTGAGGTATCAAGAATGCAAAAAACGACTTTAACGCTGGCGATCAGTGCTGTTCTGGCCAGCCAACTTTCTCTATCTTTCTCAGCCTCTGCCGAAGAGGCTTTACCCACGATAAATGTTGAAAGCACAACCCTGAGTGATGTGAGCGGTGAGCAGGTAAAATCTGCCGATCTTGCCGAGGCGTTACAGAAAAACGTACCGAGCATCTCCATTGTGCGCCGTAGCGGTATTGCCAATGACATCATTCTGCGTGGACAGAAGAAAGACAATATCAATATTCTCATCGATGATGCGAAAATCTACGGCGCTTGCCCCAACCGCATGGATCCGCCCACCTCTCATGTACTGACCAACAATATCGAGGGTATTGAAATCACCGAGGGGCCCTACGATGTGGAGAACTTCGGTACCTTGAGCGGTGCTGTAAAAATTACGACGAAGAAACCCTCGAAAGAGTTTGAGGGAGAGGTCAATGTCAATCTGGGAAGTTGGGGATACCGCAAGGCCTCGACCACATTGAGTGGCGGTAGCGACAAGGTGCGTGCGCTGTTCAGTATTTCGAAGGAGACCAGTGAGCAGTATGAGGATGGTGATGGAAACGATTTCTCCGAGCAGCTGGCGGCCGTTGGCGCCCCGGCAGGGAATCGATATAAACCGGAATTTGTCGGGATCGATGCCTATGACAAGCAATCCTTCATGGGCAAGGTCTATGTGGATGTGACCGAAAACCAGGAGCTGAAGCTGAGTTATACGGCAAATCGCAGTGATGACATTCTCTATCCATCGACACCCATGGATGCGCTCTACGATGATTCCGATATCTTTACTGCTGCGTATGCCATTAAAAACTTGGGTGATTATTCCAAAGAGCTGGACATTCAACTCTATAACTCAGAAGTCGATCATCCCATGTCGACCTTCTATCGCAACGCATCCGGCCCGAATTCAATCAATGAAAAGGTGAGCCATCTTGAGACGCAGGTTCGGGGTCTCAGGGTCAAGAACAGCTTTGATTTAAGTGAGACGGCAGAGCTGACCTACGGCGTCGATTACAGCGTGAGAAACTGGGATGGCAACTATAAGGGCACGGGCACCCAGGCGCTGATTGATGGCTTCCATAGCATCGATGATGTGGATACCGAGAACAAAGCGCTTTTCGTAGTGTTGGATAAGGATTACACCGACTTCAATCTCAAGGCGGGCGCTCGCTATGACGACACGACGATTGAGACCGGCGGCAATGCAGCGAATCAACCTGATAACGACTACACGGCGTTCAGTGGTTATCTCTTCGGTACCTATCAGCTGAATGAGGCTACCAAGCTTTTTGGCGGTTTCGGCCGTGCACACCGGGTGCCTGATGCCAGAGAACTCTATTTCCGTGGGGCGATGATCAATACATCAGGTCCTATGCCCATGGCAATGAGTCCACAAATTGGTACGCCAACACTGGAACAGACCCGAAATGACGAGATCGATTTTGGTATCGAGAACAATTTCGAGAGTCTGGTCTTGAAAACCAAGGTCTTCCACAGTTGGTTGTCTGATTTCATCCACTACAGATCGACACCGGTTCCTGGTTCGATGATGAATCTCAATCGTTTCGAAAACGTTGACGCGACGATCTATGGTCTGGATGTGAGTGGGTCCTATTTCATCAGCGATGAGATGTATCTTGATTTCGGTGTGGCCTACCAACGGGGCAAGAAGGATGAGCCATTATCCGGACAGACAGATACGGATCTGGCAGAGATTCCACCACTCAAGGCGAACCTGGCATTCAACTATGAGTATGCCCATAAGAGCAATGCCCGAATTGAGATGGTGGCTGCCGATAAATGGGATAACTTCGATGGCGACAATGGTGAGCAAGCGCTCGACAGTTATGCCGTCGTTAACCTCAAAGTACAGCATCAGCTGACTGATCAATTCGAGATCACTGCTGGGGTCGATAACGTCTTCGATCGGACCTATGCCGCCAGTAATACCTACAATGACTTGACGTTGATCGCAAGTGGCGCCACGGGTGAGGTGATGCTGATCAATGAGCCGGGCCGTTATCTCTATGTCAATACAACCTTTCGTTTCTGATCTGAAAGCTGTTTGACAGTTTTTCACTCACCCCGGTCTTGTTGATGGGCCGGGGTGGGCGTGACTCAAAGCGTTATAATTCCTGCCTTTCCATCGACATCGACTTGAACTGACCAGCCACCTCCTGCGACTATGTCGCCAATCCTGCAAACCCTCAGAGATTGGCCCTTACGTGAAAATCACCCCCCTTTTTTTACATGACCGCCATGTGCTCTTTGCGATCCTGTCCACGATATTGGCGGGGTTCATTCTGGCGGCGATGGATGGTCTCGCCAAGTGGCTGATGCACGAGTTGCCAACCGAGCAGGTGGTTTGGGCTCGTTACTTCTTTCATACATTGATTGTCGGCATTGTCTTTGCCGTTCACTCCGGTGTGGGCTTCATGAAACCCCAAAGGCCTTTGCTACAGACAGTACGCGCGATCAGCCTGCTATGCGTAACATTCTGTATGTATTATTCGATTCGTACTATTTCGCTGGCGGATGCCACGGCGATTATTTTTTTTGCACCCGTACTGGTTACCCTGCTTGCCGGCATCTTTCTCAATGAGCGGGTGGGCATTCAGGAATGGTTGGCTGTGTCGATGGGTTTTGCGGGTGTGTTATGGATAGTCCGGCCAGGTTTTCGAGAGATACAACCGGCCATGTTGCTGGCGCTGCTGGCCGCGGTTTCACTCTCTTTCTACTTTGTGCTGACCCGTGCATTGAGAGGTAAAGACAGTGAAAAAACCACACTCTTTCATACAACGGCAATGGGTGCTGTTTTACTCACCTTACTCATGCCTCTCTGGTGGGTTGCTCCCACACCGGAACAGTGGGGGTATCTCATTATGACAGGGGCAATGGGCGCTACAGGCCATTTTCTTTTGGTCAAGGCCTTTCATCTGGCACCTGCTCCGGTCTTGTCGCCGTTTTTAAATGCACAGCTTGTGGCGGCGGTGCTCTACAGCGTACTTTTTTTCGACGATAGGTTGGATGCCGGTTTTTTTATTGGGGTGACCCTGATCGTTGGAGCGGGGCTAATTGTCTGGGCTCACCAGCAGGTTATGGCCAGTCGTTTCAGACGACGATTGGAAACAAAATAAGATCGGCGGCTGGCCGGGAATGGCCAGCCGGTTAGCAAGCTCGCTCAGTGAGAGAGCATCTGGTCGATAATGCTCTCGCAGTCGAGCCAGTCCTGGACATCATGCCCAGGCTCGAAGTTTCTTTGTTCAGCACGGTAATAGGCCATGGTGGCAATCATTTCATAGCGTTCACGCGGGCTGATTACCGATGATGATTTAGTGCGTTTTACAGCAGTCTTTTTCCTGGCTACGGTTTTTTTACCGGTAGTTTTCTTAATCACTTTCTTTTTGGTGATCTTTTTCTTGGCGGCCACTTTTTTCTTGGTGACTTTCCTCTTTTCCTCGTTTTTGCTCACGTCTGGCTCCTGGTCAATATGCCCTTCAAATAAAAAGTCTGTTACGTAAAAGTTATTGTTATTTTATGACGGGATTCTAGGTGCTTTAATCACCTACGACCAGAAAATAATCGATTAGTGTTAACAGGCCCTAAGTAATGACGGTTGGCCGGTTTCTTCCGGTTCGAGCTTCGATTTCCGCCAAGCTTGTAGAAATCGAAACCAAAGGTTGCATGACGTCAGCCGTTTGCATCATCTGCTTCGATGGATCGGCTTCGAATGCCTCCAGGTAAACCCTGAGTGTCGCGCCTTCAGTACCGGTACCGGAGAGTCGATAGACGATACGGGATCCATCTGTGAAGCCGATTCTGATGCCCTGATGCTCAGAACGACTCCCATCCACTGGATCGGTGTAGGCGAAATCGTCTGCATACTCGACCAGATATTGTTCAAGGTTGTTTCCAGGTAATGTGGGTAATAGGTTGCGCAGATGATCCATCAAGCCTTCCGCTGCTGATTTGTCGATACCCTCATAGTCGTAGCGGGTGTAGTAGTTGCGTCCAAAGTCGCGCCAGTGTTGTTTGACGATGGACTCGACAGATTGCTGTTTAACGGCCAGTAGATTCAGCCAGAACAGGACTGCCCAAAGACCATCTTTCTCACGCACATGATTGGAGCCGGTACCAAAGCTCTCTTCTCCACATAAGGTGATCTTGTCAGCATCCAGCAGATTGCCGAAAAATTTCCAACCCGTCGGTGTTTCATAGCAAGCCAGACCGAGTTGATCGGCAACCCTGTCAGCTGCCTGGCTGGTTGGCATGGAGCGCGCAATACCGCTAATACCGTTGGTGTAACCCTTGATGAGATGGGCATTGGCCGCCATGACAGCCAAACTGTCACTGGGTGTGACGAAGAAATCATGCCCAAGGATCATATTGCGGTCGCCGTCCCCGTCAGAGGCTGCAGCGAAATCGACCCCCGTGGGACCGCTAGCCAGTTTCACCACTTCATGGGCATGAGCCAGATTCGGGTCGGGATGTCCCTGGCCGAAATCCTCCAATGGCTCACCATTTATGACTGTACCGGGTTCAGCACCCAGGGTACTTTCGAGTATTTGCTTTGCGTATGGCCCAGTGATGGCGTGCATGGCATCGAACCGCATACTGAAATGCCCGGAATTAAAGAGCTGGCGGATGCGATCAAAATCGAACAGGGTTTTCATCAGTGCTGCATAATCCTCAACCGGATCGATGACTTCGACAGTTGCAGCGCCGATTGAGTAGCTGCCTTTGGTGTCCAGGTCGAGGGGATCGCTATCGGTCGTGAGGTAGTGCTCGATAGTTTGGGTGCGTGAGAAGATGGCCTCAGTCACTGCTTCCGGTGCGGGACCACCGTTCGGGGTATTGAATTTGATACCAAAATCTTCTTCAGGGCCGCCGGGATTATGGCTTGCCGAGAGGATGATACCCCCGTCGGTTTGGTATTTGCGGATCACGCATGAGGCGGCCGGTGTGGAGAGCAATCCGCCCTGACCGACCAGAATCCGTTGAACACCGTTTGCTACAGCCATTCTCAGTATGATCTGAATCGCTTCGCGGTTGTAGAATCGCCCGTCACCACCCAACACAAGGGTGCCGCCCTTGAGGTCCGTCTGAGTGTCAAAGACAGACTGGACGAAATTCTCGAGATAGTGAGGCGTTTGAAAAACCTTTACCTTTTTTCTCAGCCCGGAGGTCCCGGGACGCTGATCTGAGAATGGCTGTGAGGGAATGGTGAGGACATTCATGATGTGGATACTTCCGTGGTGTATTAGAAATTATGGTTATATTCAATCAGCCTGAGACTATTTATAGAAGCCGTCATTCATCAAGCAATGTCCCGCCGGGTGAGACGACAGGCAGGCCAAAAATTCTCCAAAGCTGCATGCCGCCGCGGTAGTACCGGATTTTATCGGCGGGGTAGCCCTGGCCGATCAGCCCTTTGATGGCGGTAGGTGACTGGCCGCACCAAGGGCCGTTGCACCAGAGGACCAGGTTTTTTGCTTGGCTGAAATCCCAACCATTCACTCCCATTACGGCTCCGAGTTTCTCTAGTGATGTTTCCAGCGTGACCTCGTCAGCGCCCTGGTCGGGATTGAGGTGATTGAATGGGATATGGATGGAACCCGGTATGGTGCCCCGTTCATGCCAGTCCGATGTTCTGGCATCGATCAGCAAGCCTGAGCCGTCTGCGAGTGCATCTTGCATGAACGCGATCAATTCGACCTCACCAATGGTAGCTATCCCCTGTGCTACCTGCATGGGCTGGGCACAGAAAGGGGGGCAGGGCCGGGCTGTGCGGGCGAAATTAAACTCCAGCATGGCCTCGGTGTCCTGCTCACGCCGAATGAGGACCTTCTTGGCACCGTGCTGGACCGTGAATTCACCAATTTTCGGAGTTATCATGACCTCGAGCCCCAATACTGGTGAAGATAACAAGATCAGACAGACCGACAGGCCAAGGAGGTGCAGGGATTTGAGAGGGGTAAAAAACAGCAAGATTGGACTCCTGTGCGCTAACTTTTCGTTTCTTTATAGATGGATAACATGGTATCTGAAGTGTGCCACGTATAGAAATGGGAGTTCTAATGGGATAGCTGTTTATTGCCGCCGGCTGATCGGATAATCCACTCGACTTATCAATGTCAGATGCGTAATCTTTGCAGCAGGTTGGGTAACCTTCGCTTTCACGCGCACGACCTATCTTCACAGGACGCGCGCGTCAGTGCAAAAGATGACCCACGGAAACAGGAAGGCTTCCAGATTTCATATGAACGGGCGGATGCAATGATGACTTTTCACTCTATTCCTTTCCACATGAAAAAACTCCCCTTGCTGTTGAGTGGCTTGGGACTTTCTATCATACCAATGACCGGTTCAGCTGCTGACTGGATTATTGCACCAGCCATTACAGTGGAGCAGATCTACACAGACAACGCACTGCTGACCAATGACGGTGAAGAGAACGAATCGATCACCCGTATCACCCCCAGTATTTCAGCCTATCGCGAGGGGGCCAGGGCGCGCGTCGATTTTAACTACGCCCCTGAATATCGTCACTACTGGGAAGATACCGAGGATAACGAGTTGGTTCACTTCCTCAGGGCTGAAGGCAATACGGAGCTTGTAGAGGACCACCTGTTTCTGGATGGCTGGGGAACGGCCGATCTGACAAATATCACCAGTTCAGGCAGGACGGGTATCGATGGGTTGACCGGAAGATCAGACAGTACAGAGGTCTACACCGCTGGTATCAGTCCCTATTTCACTGCCCGCATGGGCAATTACAGTACCTTTGAAGCACGCTATACGGCTGACACGGTCAACTACTCGGCTGATGGGGTCGATGACAATCAAGGGCAACAGGTCGATCTGGTGTTGGGTAGTGGCAGAGCCTTCACTAATCAGATCTGGGAATTGTCGGCTATGCAGAATGTGGTGGATTACGACAATTTGGATGAAGATAATGAAATCAAGCAGGTCAGGGCGGAGTTCGCCCAGCAACTGACTCGTCAATGGGCCATAGCGTTTTCCGCAGGTTATGAAGAGTTCGATCTGGCTCTGAATACCGATCTTGATGATTCACTTTGGACCGTCGGTATTATCTACACACCCAGCTCCCGAACTCGCCTAGCCATAGGTGGTGGGGAGCGGGCTTTTGGTGACGACTACTATCTCGATTTCAGCCACCGCACTCAACGGACTGTCTGGACGGCCACGTACGAGCGGGACTTCAGCAGTGCCCGCGATGAGCTCATAAGACCCAGTCTGTTTCAACGTCAGGATGCTTTCGGCAATCTGGTGCGTGATGCAGTACTTGAGAGCCCACCGAATGTTGAGCGTGGCAGTTCGGCGACGCTGAGTGCAGAGTTTTTTGAAGTTGAACGTGTTGTCGGCAACTTCACCTTCGCTACGGGTAAATCCACACTCAGTCTTGGCGCCGTTCACACAGATCGCACCTATGAGGATCCTATTCTTGATACCCAGGATCTGGACCTGAGTGCAAGCTTCGACCGGGAGATCACTCAACGGATCAGTGGATATCTGAGTCTGCGTTGGTCAGATCATGAAGAGCAGGCCTTAGACTATGACCAGTTGGTGACTACACTGGGCAGTGATTATCAGCTTGGCGCTTTTTCTACACTCGGTCTCAGCCTGGCGCATCTTGAACGGGATGCGGTGACGGAAACCTCAAGTTATGAAGAGAATCGGTTCAGTATCTTCTTTACCCACACATTCTGACATGTGATATTTTTAGGCGTCACCGGGCTCCGAGAACCGAATGTTCTCGGAGTTCGCGGTGTGCTCTTGAAATAAACTCCCTTTGCCCCCATGTCTCTGCCGGATATGCAGAACCCTTATTGATTCATTAACTTATCAACCACAGACGTTGGAGACCGGAAATTACCATGACCGTAGAAGCCCAAAAAGAAACCCTCGCGTTTCAGGCAGAAGTCAGCCAGGTACTGAACCTGGTGATTCGTTCCCTCTACAGCAATAAAGAGATTTTTCTGCGAGAGCTTATCTCCAATGCCTCGGATGCAGCAGAAAAACTACGCTTCGAGGCCCTTACTGACGAAGCACTTTTTGAGGAAGATGCAGAGCTCAAGATACGTGTGACGGCAGACAAGGAGAACGGTACGGTCACTATCTCGGATAACGGCATCGGCATGAGCCGTCAGGAGGTGACGGAGACTATCGGCAGCATAGCGAGTTCCGGGACCCGTAAGTTTTTTGAATCCATGTCGGGCGACCAGGCTAAAGACAGTGAACTCATTGGTCAGTTCGGGGTGGGCTTCTACTCGGCCTATATCGTTGCGGATAAAGTGACTCTAGTCACCCGGCGGGCCGGTCTGGGTGAGGAGCATGGCGTACGCTGGGAGTCCGAAGGCGAAGGTTCCTACTCCATTGAAAACGTCGATAAGCCAACCCGGGGAACCGATATCATCCTTCATCTGAAGGAGGATGAAAATGAGTTCCTGGAGAGTTACCGCCTACGCAGTGTGATTTCAAAATTCTCCGATCACATCACCATTCCGGTGGAGATGGAAAAGGAGTTCTACGGCGAAGATGAAGAGAAACCGGAGACGCCGGAATTCGAACGGGTCAATAAAGGCACCGCATTATGGATGCGTAACCGCTCCGATATCTCGGAAGAGGAGTATCACGACTTCTACAAGCATGTTTCACACGATTTTGAAGAGCCTTTGACCTACGTACACAATCGTGTCGAGGGTACCAATGAATATACCTCCCTGTTGTTCATTCCCAAACGGGCACCTTTTGATCTCTGGGATCGGGATCAGACGCATGGTGTGAAGCTTTTCGTGCGTCGTGTCTTCATCATGGATGAGGCGGAGAAGCTGATGCCTCGCTATCTGCGGTTCATCAAAGGTGTCGTGGATGCGGATGATCTGCCGCTGAACGTCTCACGCGAGATCCTACAGCACAATCGCAAGATCGATACCATCCGCCAGGCAAACGTGAAACGTATTCTCGGTGCCTTGGAGAAGATGGCTGAGAACGACAAGGAGAATTATCAGGTATTCTGGGATCAGTTCGGCAAAGTCATGAAAGAGGGGCCGGCTGAGGACCAGGCAAACAAGGAGCGGATTGCCGGATTGCTGCGTTTCATCTCGACCCATAACGATAAAGATGAACAGACCGTCTCGCTGGCCGATTATGTCAGTCGCATGCAGGAAGGCCAGGAGAAGATTTTCTACATCACCGCTGATTCTCCCGCTGCTGCCCGCTTCAGTCCGCATTTAGAGGTACTCAAGAAGAAGGGTATCGAGGTACTGCTACTCTCAGATAGGGTTGATGAGTGGTTGGTGACCAGCCTGATGGAATTCGATGGTAAGTCTATGCAGTCGGTTACCAAGGGTGAGCTAGATCTGGGTGACTTGGAGGACAAGGAAGAGAAGGAGAGCAGCGAGAAAGCCACAGAGGCCCACAAGGATCTTTTGGAAAAAATGCAGAAGACGTTGGGTGAGACGGTCAAAGAGGTCAGGGTTAGCCATCGTCTTACCGACTCTCCCGCCTGTCTCGTGGTTGAGGAGCACGACATGAGCGCCAACCTGGCGAGGGTGCTTAAATCCGTCGGTCAGGATGCCCCGCAAACCAAACCGATTATGGAAATCAACATCTCTCACCCGCTGCTGGAGCGGTTGGAGAGCGAAGGGGATGATGAGCGCTTCAACGATCTCACTCAGGTACTTTTCGATCAGGCACAATTGGCAGAAGGGGGGCAGCTGGATGACCCTGCGGCCTTTGTTCGACGCCTTAACAGTCTGATGCTGAAGTTGGCGGGCAATTGAATCGACTGAATGTGGTGAGCTAGAAGAGGGGGCTTTTGCCCCCTCTTTTTTTTGGATCATATAAAGCAATAAAGGCATTGCTATTAGAAAATCAATGGCTTACAGGTTATTTCACTGTGTAGTAGAGCGAGCAATCACTCAATATAAGTCAAAATTTTAGAGCGACTATCTTATAAGGCCCCTGAATCCACCCATTGATAGCCTAGACTGGCTCACCGGTGCCGACCATGGCAAACTCCGGGCAGTACAATAATATCCAAGGGAGAAACAATAATGCGTATCATTCTGCTTGGCGGGCCAGGTGCCGGAAAGGGTACTCAGGCAAACTACATCAAAGAAAAATATAACATTCCACAGATTTCCACAGGCGATATGCTGCGAGCACACGTCAAAGCGGGCACTGAGTTGGGTGTCGCGGCGAAGAAAATAATGGACGAGGGCGGTCTGGTTTCTGACGATATCATCATGGGTATGGTTAAAGAACGGATTCAGGATGATGACTGTCAAAACGGCTATCTGTTCGATGGCTTCCCCCGCACCATTCCCCAGGCCGAATCACTCAAGGCTGCAGGGGTTCCTGTCGACGCCGTGGTTGAGATTGACGTGCCCGATGAAGAGATCATCAGCCGTATGTCTGGTCGCCGGGTACATCTGGCTTCTGGCCGTACATACCATCTTGTTTTTAACCCACCCAAGGTGGAGGGCAAGGATGACGAGACAGGAGAAGACCTGATTCAGCGTGATGATGATCAGGAAGAGACCGTCAAAGCGAGGCTCAAGATTTACCATGATCAGACAGAGCCGCTTATTGGTTTCTATACTAAAGAGGCTGAGGCGGGTGCCTGTAAATATGTGAGAATCGTGGGTGTCGGGAGTGTGGGCGACATTCGTGACGAGATCTTCGCAGGGCTTGGTTAAACCTGATTATTGTTTGATAGTTTTACGTAAAAAGGCTGCTGAAAGCGGCCTTTTTGCATGGGGTTTGATTGAGGGTGTTTTTTAGGCTAAAAGGGAATGCGTATCCTACAGGCATTTATTAGCCTATTCTGATATTATTCCACCATTTTTAACAACTTAAGCATGGGGCTCAACGTGGCTGTCGTAGAATTGACCAAAGAGAATTTTGAATCCACCATCACCGAAAGTGATTTTGTCATCGTCGATTTCTGGGCGCCCTGGTGTGGTCCTTGCCGCTCATTCGCACCGACCTACGAAAGTGTCTCGGATGATTTTCCGGATATCGTTTTCGCCAAGGTAAATACGGAAGATGAGCAGGAGTTGGCTATGCATTTCCAGGTTCGCTCCATCCCCACATTGATGATCTTTAGAGACAATATCATCATCTTTTCTCAACCGGGCGCCTTGCCGGAGTCGGCCTTCCGCGAACTACTGGGTAAGGCCGGTGAGCTGGATATGGATGAGGTGCGAGCGCAGATCGAGGCGGAGCAGCAGGGCACACAAGACGCCTGAGCATCGGTTTTTAGCCTAAACCAAGACCCGGGATGATTGGTTAATCATCCAGGGTTTTTCTATTTAGGGCTTTTTTCGTTAATAGGGGGATAGTACCCTGCAGACTACAGCATGACTAAGTCCCCTTATGGTTCGCATGAAAAAAACCTATTATCCCTGGAGTCTTCGATATCTCAGTTTAAGCCCACCGACGATGGGAATGGTGCAGGCTCAAAGTGAGGAAAACTATCAGCATCTTTTGCGCTTGGCGCCAGACTTGTCTCTCATGGAGGGTAAACATCTCTCCAGTCTTGGACGGGGTATAGATCTACACCTGGAGATTTACGAGCAGACGCCTTACACCAGCCTGATTCATCTCACCTATTTTTTCCCCCATGCGGTCGGGCATTACCCGGATCCCGATGCCTCACTCAGGGTCTACCATGACTTTCAGCAAGTGGATGTTATGGATATGCGCCAATCAGCCTTGCCGCTGCAGCGTTGGGGCGGTCATCCCACCCTGGAGCAGCGTTGGAAAATTAACCTCTTCTTATCTAAATGGCTGAACTACTGTAATACTCAGGGACATAGATTTTCACTATCGGCTCAAGTAGTTAAGGGTACTTTCGATATTCAGGAAGTAATTTAATCAGATGTTCGAGAAATGTGTGAACATCCAGCGAAAGTTCCTCGCGGTGGCTGGCTAGTTCAGGTAAATTACCACTCTGAGATTTGAGTGCCGTCGACAGCACGCTGTATGGAAGTTCCTGCCGGCGTCAGGTGAAGGAATGGAACCTGATGAGAAATAGTCAATGATAAGTGTTCTGCTGGTTGATGATCACGAATTGATCAGGACCGGAGTTAAAGGAATTTTGGATAATGCACCTGATATTGAGGTTGCTGCGGAGGCGTCAACAGGCGAGGAGGCGCTTGATCTGATTAAAGCGATCTCGGTCGATGTCATATTGATGGATGTCAACATGCCAGGGATGGGGGGCATTGAAGCCACACGTCGTGTGCTACGCATGGATCCAAAACTCAAAGTTATTGCACTGACAGTGCTTGATGACGATCCGTTTCCCAGCCGGCTCCACGAAGTTGGCGCTGTGGGATTTCTCACCAAGGGATGTCCTGCTGACGAGATGCTTCGAGCCATTCATGCGGTCTATGATGGACACCACTACATCGCCTCTGAGGTTGCGAGAAAGCATACGCTGTTGGAGTGGCAAGGGTATGTGGATAACCCCTTTAAACAGCTCTCATCCCGAGAGACGCAGGTATTGTTACAGATTCTTGAAGGGCATAAGAACCAGGAGATCTCCGATATTCTCTCGCTCAGCCCAAAAACAGTGAGTACTTATCGTCAGCGCATCTACGATAAATTGAGTATCAAGAATGACGTGGAGTTGACCCGGCTTGCCTACCGCCACAGTATCCTCAAAGACAATCCCTCAAACTAAGACAGCATGCAGTTTCGCTAAGAAACCTCTAAGATAATTCCCTTTATCCAGTTCACAACAAAAGACCCAATAAACAGATGACATTCGATCCGAACTGCCGTCGTTGTCAGCGGCTGGTGGACTTTCTCTGCCAGGTCAAAATAGACCATCCTGACTATCATGCGGCGCCTGTCGCACCCTTTGGTGATCCTGACGCCCGTCTTTTGGTCGTTGGTCTCGCACCCGGTATGCATGGGGCCAATGCCACAGGGCGACCATTCACAGGCGACCATGCCGGGATTTTGCTTTATCAGACACTCTATGACAGGGGTTTTTCCAACCAACCGGAGGCCCGGGCTGCAGATGATGGACTGATACTCAAGAACTGTCGCATTACCAATGCCGTCAAGTGCCTGCCGCCACAAAACAAACCCGTAGGTGCAGAGATCAATACCTGTAATGATTTTCTGGCGCAGGAGCTTGCAGGCATGCCTACCGACGGTATCGTGGTGGCATTGGGTTCAATTGCGCATAATGCGGTGATCAAGGCCCTGGAGCTGAGGCAGAAAGCCTTTCCGTTTTCCCATGGGGGAGAACATGAAATCAATGAAAAGTTACGTCTGATCGACTCTTATCACTGCAGTCGTTACAACACACAGACACGTCGCCTGACTGCTGAGATGTTTGATGCCATCTTCCTGCGAGTCAATGCCTTGCTTGATGAGAAAGCCAGCCGCTGAGATCTACATGCAGTGCATGACTGATATCACAAGATTTCGAGAGATGTAGTCCGCGCAGATATCGTATAATTGGCGCATGCCTCTATCTGGTTTTGATCACAAGTCTTTTATTGAATCACTGACTACACGACCCGGTGTCTACCGCATGATCGATGCGGAGGAGCAGGTGCTCTATGTGGGTAAGGCAAAAAACCTCAAAAAGCGGGTCAGCAGCTATTTTACCCGGAGCCTAAACCGGCGGATACAGTTGATGGTGTCTCAGATTCAGCGGATCGAGATTGCCGTCACTCACACAGAAGCAGAAGCCCTGATTCTGGAAAACCACCTGATAAAGTCCCTCAAGCCGAAATACAATGTGCTGCTGAGAGACGATAAAAGCTATCCCTATATCTATCTCTCCTCTGACCTCGATTATCCAGCGCTCTCATTCCGACGTGGCAGCCGACATGGTAAAGGACGCTATTTTGGACCCTATCCCAGTGCCGGATCGACCCGCGATACCTTGCAGTTATTACAAAAACTCTTTCCAGTGCGTCAGTGCGAGGAAGGTTTTTATCGCAATCGTTCACGTGCCTGCCTGCAGTATCAGATTAAGCGATGTACAGGTCCCTGCGTGGGGCTGGTCGAGCCGTCAGACTATGCCGCAGATGTACGCCATGCAGTAATGTTTCTTGAGGGCAGGACCAGCGCGGTAGTGGATGATCTGGTCAAGTGTATGGAGAGGGCCTCAGAAGCGCAGGCATTTGAACAGGCGGCAATCTACCGGGATCAGATACAGACTCTCAGACGTATTCAAGAGCGACAGTATGTGAGCGGTGAACGCGGAGATCTGGATATCGTCGCACTGGCCAAGAAGGGTGGAAGCGCCTGTCTGCAGGTTTTCTTTATCCGTTCAGGACGCAATCTTGGTAACAAGGCTTTTTACCCATTGGTTCCACCCAATGCCTCGGATGAGGCCGTGCTATCAGCTTTTGTCTCACAATACTATTTGGAAAAGCCGGTGCCCACAGAGATTATTCTCAGCAGAAGCCTCGAAGACGTAGGGTTGATAGAGGAGGTCCTGAGTCGGCAAACCGAACGCCGGGTGCGTGTCAGTTGCCGGGTAAGGGGGGAGCGGGCGAGATGGTTGAAAATGGCCAAGGGCAATGCAGATATTGCGCTTCAGGCGAGGCTCAATGCACGCATGGACATGGAGGGCAGGGTACAGGCGCTCCAGCAGGCCCTTGACCTGCAAGCGCTGCCTGAGCGGATGGAATGCTTCGATATCAGCCACACACGGGGCGAATCGACGGTGGCGTCATGTGTCGTTTTCAACGAGCAGGGGCCGTTGAAATCCGATTATCGGCGTTTCAATATCGAAGGGATTACCGCAGGTGACGATTATGCCGCCATGCGCCAGGCTTTGGAGCGCCGTTACCGCCGTATCAAGCGAGGAGAGGTGGCGCTACCTGATCTGTTGCTGATCGATGGTGGCAAGGGGCAGCTGTCGGCAGTGGATGGCATCCTTCAAGAGCTGGGTATCTCCGGTCTCACCCTGGTCGGGGTAGCCAAAGGTGCCGATCGTAAGGCTGGTATGGAACAGCTCTTCTTGTTGGGGGCAAAGTCACCGATTATACTCCCACCTGATTCACCTGCTTTGCACCTGATACAGCAGATTCGAGACGAGGCCCACCGGTTCGCCATCACTGCCCATCGGCAGCGGCGCTCAAAAAGTCGCAAACGGTCTGTTCTGGAAGAGATCCCTGGTATTGGCCCCAAGCGTCGACAGCGGTTGTTGAAGCAGTTTGGCGGTTTGCAGGAGTTGACCCGAGCCGGCGTTGAGGATCTTGCCAGTGTTGAAGGGATCAACCATGTGCTGGCAGAGCAGATCTATCACGCCTTTCACGATAAGGATTGAATGACACGATTATGTGGAATATTCCCAACATATTGACGCTGCTCAGGATTGTTTTGATTCCCGTATTCGTCCTCCTGTTCTACCTGCCGGTGGAGTGGGCCCGTTTCAGTTGTGCCCTGGTCTTCTCCATTGCCGCTGTCACCGATTGGTTCGATGGCTATCTGGCACGTCGTTGGGGGCAGGTCTCACCTTTCGGCGCTTTTCTGGATCCTGTGGCTGACAAGTTAATGGTGGCAGTTGCATTGTTATTGCTGGTGCAGTCAGACCCAACACCGGCACTGGCCATTCCTGCGGCCGTGATTATCGGTCGGGAGATCACTATATCAGCCTTGCGGGAGTGGATGGCTGAGTTGGGCGCTCGGGCTGAAGTGGCGGTTTCCATCATCGGTAAGTTCAAGACCGCAGTACAGATGGTCGCCATTCTGCTGCTGATCTACGATGAACCCATTGCCGGGATACCAATTTTTACAGTGGGTTTTGTCCTGCTCTATGTGGCCGCCATTTTGACGCTCTGGTCGATGATTCTCTATCTGAAAGCCGCTTGGCCCAGTTTGCTGGGTGAGCGGAGTCTCAACACACAGCTAGAGCATGACGAATAACGGCAGGATTATCAGACATCATTCCCCGTCCTGACTGAGCTAAACTAGAAAGCGAGTAAAAACGAATAGAGGAGGTTCACGATGAAAGTCACGGCCATCGTTAGTAGTGCAGTGATGCTATTGTCGCTCAGTGCGGTACTCCAGGCGCAACCACCTGGGGGCTACAGTCCGCACAGGTCTTACGGGCCTGCATCGACTTCAAACTCATTTAGTGTGCAGAGAGGCATGCGGTTCGAGAGGACGCGCGACGAAAATGGCTATGTCCTCAGAATACATACACGAGGCCTCACGCCGGATGCCGTTCAAGTGAGTGTGCGGGGTCATACGTTGATGGTTCAAAATCAAGAGTCCCGTCAAGTGGAACAGCGGAGCGACCGGGGCAGTTATCAGTTTTCTTCTGCGTCATCCAGTATGCGCCGGCGTTTCCCTATCCCGCCTGATGCGGATGCGAAAGCAATGCAGCGGACGGTGGAAGACGGGGTGATTGTGATTACCTTGCCATACACTAAAGAACGTCGTTATTGAAGGCTTTACCGTTCAGATTTGTAGTTGACAGCAGACGATGTGCCGCTAAAATACGCCCTTCCTAAGTCGTGCGGGAATAGCTCAGTTGGTAGAGCACAACCTTGCCAAGGTTGGGGTCGCGAGTTCGAGTCTCGTTTCCCGCTCCAAATTATAACTAGACCATCCATGACCAAGCAGATCATAGGCCATCGCAGCCGGTTCTGACATGAGAAGGAATAGTGCATGCCTCGGGTGGCGCCGAGGCTTTTTTATATGTCATTCGATTATTCACCATTAGGTGATAGAATTCACAACCATTGGCTGAGTGGCAGAGTGGTTATGCAGCGGCCTGCAAAGCCGTGGACCTCGGTTCGATTCCGGGCTCAGCCTCCATTCCCCTTGCAACAATCTATTGCTAGCCGATCCCTGCCCGGGTGGCGAAATTGGTAGACGCAAGAGACTTAAAATCTCTCGACCTTTGGGTCGTGCCGGTTCGATTCCGGCCCCGGGCACCAGTCTTGAGATGCCTTTTCAGCGCGCTTGCTGCGATTTGACCCAGTTGCTGAAAATCGAAACAGAGACTGTCTGGGATCAAATCTTTTCTTCACGCTTTAACGTAAACTCCTAGCTAAGTAGTGTTTTTAGGGCATGACGATCCTCATGTCTACTACGGCAAGGGTCTGATTTCCCTAGCAAAGAGGAATCGGGCTGCTGTGGATACTCATACCTTTTTGCTCCATCTTCTGCTTATTTTGATAGCCTCGCGGATGATGGCAGAAGTTGCAGTGCGCTTTCAGGTGCCGGCAGTAATCGGCGAACTGATGGCCGGTGTGTTGTTGGGACCCAGTCTGCTGGGGTGGATAGAACCCACCACCACAATTCAGCTTCTCGCTGAGATAGGCATCATTCTGTTACTTTTTAAGGTGGGTATCGAGACCGATATCCGCCGTCTTATCTATGCTGGCAGACAGTCCCTGATCGTTGCATTGGGCGGGTTTGTGATGCCTCTGATCAGTGGATTCGCGCTGGGTTATTGGGTATTCGGTCTTTCCGGTCTGGTCTCCCTTTTCATCGGCGGCACACTCACAGCCACCAGTATCGGTATTACCATCAGGGTGCTCAGTGACCTGAACCGTCAACACGAAAGGGAGGGTGAAGTCGTCCTGGGTGCTGCTGTGATTGACGATGTGATGGGCGTGATACTGCTTGCGATACTCTATGAGTTCTCCGTGAGTGGAGGGGTGAGTGTCGTCAATGTGAGTAAGGTACTGACCTTTATCTTACTTTTTTTTCTGCTGGCGCCTATTGCCGCCAATATGATCTCGCTGTTGATCCGCCGGATTGATAACTACTCGGATATCCCTGGACTCATTCCCACGACTATCATCTCCCTTGTGCTCTTCTTCGCCTGGTTGGCTCACGTGGTGGGTGCGCCTGAACTGTTGGGAGGCTTTGCTGCTGGACTGGCACTGTCACGGCGCTTTTTCCTACCGTTTGGTGTGGCATTACATACAGATCGAAAGTTTGCCGGCCGTATCGAAGTTCAGATGAACCCGATCGTCTATATCTTCAGCCCAATCTTTTTTGTCACGGTGGGACTCTCGCTCAGTTTAAGGGAAATAGATTGGTCTTCACCCTTTATCTGGGCATTCGCCGTGAGCTTCTTCATTATCGCTGTGTTGGCCAAGTTTGCCGGTGCAATGCTGATCAAGGCCAGTATCCAACAGCGTATCGCCATCGGGCTGGCTATGGTTCCAAGAGGTGAGGTCGGTCTGATTTTTGCGGAGCTGGGACGCTCTACCGGTATTTTCAATATGGAAGTTTACGCAGGCATGGTTATTGTGATCGCCTTGACTACGCTTCTCTCGCCTTTTGCGCTCAAGTGGTTTTATGCCCGCTTTGGAGAAAGCATGGAGCTGCCTGATGAGCGATATGTCAATGGCAGGCCCGCCATTCGATAACACAATGGGAAACGCTGAATAAGTCCTGCCGCAAGGTTACTCTCTGATTTGTTAGGCGCTTACCCAAATACCCACCATTCGTCTGTTTACCGAAGGCGTACATTCCACTAGTTTTTATTGAAACCAGTTGCGGCAGGCAAACCCGAATGCAGGCACAGTTTCATCATAGTATCGAAGAGATTGACCCGAATGCATGGAATAGACTTGTTCGGGACGAGAATCCGTTTTTAAAGCATGAGTTCCATGCTGCGCTTGAACGCAACAATTGCGTCGGTCCACAATTTGGTTGGTTACCCAGACATCTCACAGTCAGCCAGGGAGGGCGTATCATTGGCATATCCCCCCTCTATATCAAATCCAACTCATACGGAGAGTTTGTCTTTGACCATACCTGGGCTGATGCCTATCAGCGTAACGGTCTGCGCTACTATCCGAAGCTGATCAGCGCCATACCCTATACCCCAGCTTTAGGCGAGCGTTTACTGGTGGATCCTGAAGTTGATACAGCAGCTGTCAGATACACAATGGTGACAGAGACGCTTCGATTGGCCAGGGAACTGGATCTCTCTTCCATGCACTGGCTTTTTACCACGGGAGAGGAGGGTGAACTGCTAAAATCCGCCGGCATGATGGAGCGCCTGGGTGTGCAGTTTCATTGGGATAATCCCGGATATGGTGATTTTGATGATTTCCTCAGCACCCTGACAGCCAAACGGCGAAAAAATATCCGCAGAGAGAGGCGTAAAGTCTCCGAGGCGGGTATTACATTCCGTGTTGTACATGGACCTGAAGTGACAGAAGCAGAGTGGCGGGTATTCTCAGACTTTTACGCAAAGACCTTTGAAGAGAGATACAGCCTGCCGACATTGAATAACGGCTTCTTTCAGGAGATAGGCAAGAGTCTTGGGAATCAGGTGATTTTGGTTCTGGCCTATGAAGCTGAACAGTGCGTTGCAGGAGCGCTCCTCTATCGTGGTGCGTCGGTACTTTACGGACGGCACTGGGGAGGGGTATCCAATCACGACAGTCTGCACTTCGAAGCCTGCTATTACCAAGGTATTGAATATGCCATAGCAAAGCGGATTGGCAGGTTTGAGCCAGGTGCTCAAGGTGAACACAAGATCTGGCGTGGCTTTTTGCCCGTTCTGACCCGTTCCTACCATTGGATCGCCGATCCACAATTCAGCGTAGGCATTGCCTCATTCCTTCACCGTGAAAGCCAGGCGATCCTTGAATACAAAAAAACACTCCAAATGAGCTCCCCGTATAGCCTTGGCAGAGATGGGTAGAAGTCACCAAGTCACTGTATTAAATATAAATAATGATGATTTCCACAATAAAATGAATTTTATCCAATAAAAAGTTGACTAAATTACTGAGTTAATCTAGTCTAATTACCAAGTGATTTAGTAGGAAATGCTTGCAAAACTATTTGGAGATGCAGAAATGAGATTATCAACTAAAGGTCGCTATGCGGTTACGGCAATGTTGGATCTGGCCCTGAACGGCAAGAACGGTCCTGTGACGCTGGCAGAGATTTCAGAAAACCAGGGCATTTCGCTTTCCTATCTGGAACAACTGTTTGCTGCGCTGAGAACCAAAGAGCTGGTTCGCGGTGTACGGGGGCCAGGTGGCGGTTACTATCTTGGCAAGAGTGCTGATGATATCTCCATCGCAAATATTATCTGTGCTGTGGATGAGTGGGTTGAGTTTACCCGCTGTGGTGGGCGCCAGAACTGCAGTGGTGGTGCACGCTGCCTCACACACACGCTGTGGGATGACTTAAGCACTGAGATTTTTAATTTTCTCGCCGATATTTCTCTGGGCGATCTGGTGAGGCGTAATCTGGGCAAGAAGGATGAGGAAGAGAAGCTGACGGTTGTCGCCTCTTCTGATTCTCAGGCTGCCTGATTCATCAAGCATAAAATTGCATCTAAACGGCGGCTGAATGAAGCCGCCGTTTTTTGCGTTTTTTATCGCATGGATGGTTTCTACGAGAGATACAAGTGCATTATGACTGCCTCGTCAAATGGGCTATGATGGGCCGTTTTACGGACCGGAATGCCATCATTGCAGTCACTATCCACCATCTCGGACTTTATTCGCTGGGGCGCCAGTCGATTTAATGAAGCGGGGCTCTTTTTTGGGCATGGCACTGACAATGCTATAGATGAAGCAGCGGCCCTGGTCCTCTACGCACTGCATCTTCCTCATGATCTCCACGCCAGCTGGTTTCAAAGCCGACTGACAGCTGAAGAGCGCGATCGCGTGCTCGGTCTGATCCATCGGCGTATTGAGAAAAGATTTCCACTGCCCTATCTGACAGGAGAGGCCTGGTTTGCCGGACTGAGGTTCACCGTCAATTCTCATGTGCTGATCCCGCGATCCCCCATGGCTGAGCTGATCGAAAGCGGTTTCTCTCCCTGGCTCGACGCAGAGCTTGTTGGGCGTGTGCTGGATCTTTGTTGCGGTGGTGGATGCATTGGGATTGCAACAGCAGTCTACCTCCCCGATAGCCAAGTCGATCTGGTTGATATTTCAACGCAAGCACTGGCGGTAAGTGAGGAAAACATTCAGGAATATGACCTTTCTGAGCGAGTTCATGCCATTCAATCGGATCTTTTCAAATCCCTCGACTCAACGAGGTATGATCTCATCATCTCAAACCCGCCCTACGTGGGAGCTGAAGAGATGGCAGGTCTCCCCCAGGAGTATCGACATGAACCCACCCTGGCGTTGCATGCAGAAGAAGACGGCCTGGATATTGTGAAACGGATATTAAGGGACGCGCCCCAATATCTCGCACCTGACGGAATTCTCATTGTCGAAGTGGGTAATAGCGCGTCGTTGCTGCAGGATACCTATCCTAATATACCCTTCATATGGTTAGAGTTTGAAAAAGGGGGGAATGGTGTGTTTCTGTTGAGGGCAGAGGATCTGGCACAATATACTGCTAGCATCTGATCGGGCAGTCCTTTTGGGCGTCAAATTGAGCATAGAGAGTGTGGAAAAGAGATGAGTTTACAACGCGCCCGTAGCGCAGAAGAGTATGTCGAGTGGGTTAAGCAAGCTGTCTTCGAGGTTGATGACCTGAGGGACTGCTATGATTTTCAAATGGAAGAGTTGGGGCGTTATCCGACATTTCTGGAGCCTCTCGAGCAGACTATCAAAGCGCTGCAGCAATCAATGGTGGATGGCGATTACCATTTCGGCCGGGAAGACCTGGCTTTCATAGAGCTGGTCAACCGTCATGGTGAGGATATTCCCTTTGCCATCCTGCTGCGCCAGATCAATGAGACCCACCGAAAGGGAATCGACGTGGATTCCGACTGATTTTCCATGAGAGGAAATCAAAATCCCTTTAGAGAACATGACATTATGGATCATTCGACACTTTTCGATCTTGGCTTGATCTCCAAGTATGACCAGAGTGGGCCGCGTTACACCTCATATCCTACTGCCGTGCAGTTCGATGAGAGTTTCGGCGAAGCGGCGTACAAGCAGATTGTCCGGGAGAGCAATGCAACAGGCAGTCCGTTGTCGCTCTACTTTCACATACCGTTCTGCGACACCATCTGCTTCTACTGCGCCTGTAACAAGGTGGCAACCAAGGACAGAAGTATGGCCGCCGACTATCTGGCCAGAGTCTACGAAGAGCTGAGAATGCAGTCTGAACTGGTCGATAACACCCGAGTCGTGACTCAGCTCCACTGGGGAGGGGGAACGCCAACCTTCATCAGTCATGCGGAGATGCGTGAGCTGGTGGCTCAGACGCGTAAGTACTTCACACTGCTGGATGACGACACTGGGGAATACTCCATAGAGATCGACCCCAGAGAGGCTAAAGGGGACACGATCAAGTTACTCCGGGAGTTAGGCTTCAACCGCATGAGCCTGGGCGTTCAGGATTTTGACGAAAAGGTGCAAAAGGCGGTCAACCGTATTCAGACTAAGCAAGAGACCCTCTCTGTGCTGCAGGCGGCAAGGGATGAGGGTTTCCGCTCAACCAGTATCGACCTGATCTACGGGCTGCCTTTTCAGACCGTGGAGAGTTTCTCCGGTACCTTGGATGAAATCCTGGAGGTCGATCCCGACAGATTGTCAGTCTTCAATTATGCGCACTTGCCTACACGCTTTAAGCCGCAGCGGCGTATCAACGAAGATGAACTGCCACCGCCTCAGGAGAAACTGGATATTCTCCAGATGACGATAGAAAAGCTATCGGATGCGGGTTATGTCTATGTCGGTATGGACCATTTTGCCAAGCCTGAGGATGAGTTGGTGCTGGCACAAAAAGCGGGCACGCTTTACAGGAATTTTCAGGGCTACTCGACACATGCGGATTGTGATCTGATCGGATTGGGTGCAACGTCCATTGGCATGGTCGGTCCCAGCTATGCACAGAACATGCGTTCCCTGGATGAGTACTACGAGAGGATCGACAGTGGCAGACTGCCGGTCTTTAAAGGCATCAAGCTCAATCGGGACGACCTGATTCGCCGGGATGTTATCACACAGCTGATCTGTAATTTTTCACTGACAATGGCGGATATTGAGAAAAAATGGCAGATAAGTTTTGCGGACTATTTCGCCAGTGAAATGGGAAGTTTCAAGGGTATGCAGGACGATGGACTGGTGGAGATCAGTGAGAATTCCATCCATGTACAGCCAAAAGGCCGCCTGCTAATCCGCAACATCTGTATGCAATTTGATGCTTATCTCGATACGAAAGCATCTAAAGGCAGTTTTTCCAAGGTGATCTAAACGTCAAGTTAGTGCCACATCTGCCGATGTGTCCCCATTAATGCTTATATAACAATATTGGCTACTGAATATAGATGATAAAGTCCGGGTATCTTTTTGACGAGAAATCACGAGAGATCAGCAGGTTGCTGTTTCTTCTTGATATCCTATTAACTTTGTTGATGCTTCTGCTGGTATACGATGTGCGCCAGTATCTGGGAATGGAGTCCGAGTCTGGTCTAGCAGCCCATGTGGCGATATTGCCGATTCTTGGCGTTCCCTTGGGATATTTCCTGACCCGGTTCGGCGCCTATCAAGGGCTCAGGGTGGTCTCTCTTGCTAAATATGCCTATATGGTCGTTAAGGCCTTTCTCATCAGTCTTGCGGTTCTGGTGGGAATCCTGTTTTTCCTCAAAGTCGATTATGTCAGCCGTTCTTTTTTGATTGAGTTTTCACTGCTGAGCATCCTGGTAATGGTTGTAGTGCGTGGAAGCCTGATCTGGTGGTATTTCAGAAGATCGGTACAGAAAGGCGAGAATTATCTCAAAGTCCTGATTATTGGGACCGGACGTAGGGCAAAACGCCTGACTGAAATGTTGAATCTCCATAATGAGTGGGGCATCCATATTCTGGGTTATCTGGACACGGAATCCGAACAGGTCGGTGAACCCGTTCTGGGAAGCAAGGTGCTAGGCACCGTGGACGAGATCGAAAAGATTTTGACCAGTCAGGTTGTCGATGAGGTCATACTGGCGGTTCCCAGAAGTAGCCTCAGCTTTATGGAGGAGATCGTCAGTGCCTGCGAGGAGCAGGGTGTTCGTTTCCGTTTTATGGCTGACGTATTCGATCTTCAGGTCGCGCGCATGCAGATGGTGGAGATGGATGGTATACCACTGCTGACTTTCGATCCGGTAGCGCAAAATGAAAAGATGCTGCTGATTAAAAGGCTCATGGATCTGGCTATTGTACTGGCAGCCATGCCTCTCATATTGCCGCTGATGGGACTGATTGCCTTGGCGATCAAAATCGATGACGGCGGACCGATCTTTTTTGTGCAGGAACGGGTTGGATTGCGCAAACGCCTGTTTCCCATGTTGAAGTTTCGCTCTATGGTTGTGGATGCTGAGGCAAAACTCAAAGAGATCGAGCACCTGAATGAGGCTGAAGGGCCAAATTTCAAGATCGCTAAAGATCCAAGAATTACCTCGGTTGGACACTTTATTCGAAAAACCAGTCTGGATGAGCTGCCTCAATTACTGAATGTGATTCGAGGGCATATGAGTCTGGTTGGTCCCAGGCCCATGTCCCAGCGTGATGTGGAGCTTTTCGACCGGGGCATACAACGCAAACGGTTTAGTGTAAAACCTGGCTTGACTTGTATCTGGCAGATATCAGGACGCAGTAACCTCTCATTCGAGAAATGGTTGGAACTTGATTTGAAGTATATCGATGAGTGGAACTTGTGGATGGATTTAAAGATTCTGTTTTTGACGATACCGGTTGTATTGAAGGGAAGCGGAGCTGTGTAACGACACAGCACAGGCATTGATGAGAAAAGAAGAATGAACAAGAAAGTGGTTAATTTATTTGGTATTCCTGTCGAAGCGTTGACGATGTCTGAGGCACTCGATCAAGTGGATGAGGCCATCCAAACAAAAACGCCACTCCAAATCGGTGTCATTAATGCAGCCAAGGTAGTCAATATGGATAAGGACCCTTCCCTGAGGGAAGCTGTCCTCTCATCCGATATAATTCTTGCCGATGGTGCCGCCGTGGTTTGGGCCAGTCGCTTACTGCGTACACCGCTGCCCGAACGGGTTGCCGGTATCGATATCATGTTCGGCATGTTTGAGCGGGGAAACGAGCGTGGCTACAGGGTCTATTGCCTGGGCGCTACAGAAGAGATTTCAAAAACAGTTGAAGAGAATATCGCGAGAGATTATCCAGGGCTGACACTGGCCGGCAGACACCATGGCTACTATTCAGAAGATGAAGCCCAGTCGGTTGCTGATGCGGTCAAAAATTCCAAGGCTGATATTCTGCTTGTGGCCATGACATCGCCTAAAAAAGAGCGTTTTCTCGCGAAGTGGATGGCGTATATGGATGTGCCGGTCTGCCACGGCGTTGGCGGTTCTTTCGATGTCTACGCAGGAAAAGTGGAACGAGCACCTGAGAGTTGGCAGAAGTTGGGACTCGAATGGCTCTATCGGGTCAAGCAGGAGCCAGGTCGACTCTGGAAGCGTTATCTTTTCACCAACCTCAGTTTTATCTGGTTGCTGACCAAATCTCTGCTAGGGTTCAAAAAAGCCGTAACCTCGTAATCGTACAAAGAAAGGCACCTGTGTAGATCTATTTCAAAGCATGTAACGCCTTCTTATTTCCCTGAGCGGCAGCACGCTGGATCCAGTTCATTGCCTGGCGCTCACTCTTTTCAATACCTAATCCATGGAAATATAGGTAACCCAAGGTGTATTGGGCCTGATCATTCCCCGCAGCCGCCAACGGAAATACCAGCTGGAAAACTCTCTTGTAATCCTGACTGGCGTAAGCCTTGTGGGCTTGTTCCATGATTGCTTGAGGGTCTTCTGGTTGGTCACTCTTCGGAGTAGTAGAACAACCGCTTGCTAAGAGGGTGACAATGAGCAGGCCGGTCATGAAAATAATACTGTGGAAGGGTGAACGCTTGGGCATGGTGTCAGCCTATCAATTGGTTGAGATCAAAGATGGGTAGCAGTATGGCCAAAACGATGATCATTACAATACCCCCCATAATCAGAATGAGAATCGGCTCGAAAAGTCCCTGAATAGTGGAGACCAGTGTTTCGATCTCTCGCTCCTGAATATCGGCCGAGCGCTCCAGCATTCCTTCAAGATTGCCGCTCGCTTCGCCACTGGCGAGCAGGCTCAATGTCATGGGCGGAAAATAGCCGGTCTTTTCCAGTGCGCGATAGAGGCTGGTTCCTTCCCGTACCCGAGAGGCCGCCTCCTCGACAGCTTGTCTCATAGGGAGATTGGTGAGGACCTGAGAGGCGATATGCAAGGCATCGAGGATAGGCACACTACTGGCAGCCATGATACTTAAGGTTCTAGAAAAGCGGGCGGCGTTGGCGGTACGGATCAGCCGGCCGGCCAATGGCAGTCTGAGCAGGAATCGATGCCAGGCAAATTTAGGTCCGGGACGTTTCAGCAGGTAGCTGACAAAGAGTCCGAGCATAAGCACGCCTAGGAGTATCGGTATGCCATAGGCGCGAAAGGCGTCACTGGTAGCCATCAAAGCCCGGGTGATCCACGGTAGCTCAGCTGACATGTTGTCGAACACGCGAGTGACTTCAGGCACGATATAGGTCAGCAGCCCGCCTACAATGAGCAGCGAGACAATGCTTAATAGGGCTGGATAGAAGAGGGCGAAAATCGTCTTCTGCCGGAGTTGTTGCCGTTGTTCCGTATAGTCCGCCAAGCGTTCGAGCACTACGTCCAGGTGCCCTGATTCCTCACCGGAATCGACAGTCTTGATGTAGAGCTCGGGAAAGGTCTTCTGGAACTCACTCAGACCGTCGGCCAGACTGCGACCCTCGAGAACCTTGGCGCGGACGGCCAGCAGAGTCCGCTCCACGTGCCTCTTCTCAGTCTGCTGTGCGGTGGTTTTCAAGACGTGCTCCAGCGGTAGACCGGAGCGCAGTAATGTCGCCATCTGTCGCGTGATGAGGGCCAGTTCCATGGCGTTGATACGCTTTTGAAACAGGCCTCTTTTACGTTCTGCTGTTTTGCCTCCGGCAGAATCGACCGAGAGGGGCGTCAGGCCTGATTCTCTTAATTGTTGACGAACCTGACGCGGACTATCGCCTTCAAGTACACCACGGCGTTCTTTACCGGTGGGATCGAGCGCAAGGTATTCAAACGCATCCACGACTTGTTACCCCTCCTGGGTGACACGGATGATTTCATCAATGGTGGTGACACCTTCAATGACACGCTGCATACCATCCTGTCGGATGCTGCTACTGGATTGTCTGGCGTGAAGCAACATCGTGTCTTCCCCCGCGCCCTGATGGATCAAATTGCGCAGGGTCTCGTCGATGGTGATAAGTTCGTAGATACCCGTACGGCCAAGGTAGCCGTGATTGTGACACTTTTCGCAGCCGACAGCTGAGTAGAGGGTCAGTTCGCTATCGGCCGGTTTCTCAAGCAGAGTCAATTCGCCCTCGCTGGCGGGCGCCGGTTTTTTACAATGAGGGCAAAGTGTCCGAACCAGACGTTGGGCCAGTACGCCGATGAGACTTGAGGAGAGCAGAAAAGGCTCAACCCCCATGTCGCGCAAGCGGGTGATACTGCCGATGGCCGTATTGGTGTGCAGGCTCGACATGACGAGATGGCCTGTCAAACTGGCTTGAACGGCGATCTGGGCCGTTTCCAGGTCGCGTATCTCACCAACCATGACCACATCAGGGTCCTGGCGGAGGATGGCGCGCAGTCCACGGGCAAAAGTCAGATCGACCTTGTTGTTGACTTGGGTTTGTCCAATGCCATCGAGAAAGTACTCAATGGGATCCTCGACTGTAACAATATTACGGCTCTGGGTGTTGAGTCTGCTGAGCGCGGCATAGAGTGTTGTGGTCTTACCCGAACCGGTAGGCCCGGTGACCAGAAAAATTCCATGTGGTCGCTTGATGACGCCGGGATCGACCTGCTCCAACAACCGCCTCGACATACCGAGTTGTTCCAGGTCGAGCCTGCCTGCCTGCTTGTCGAGCAGTCTGAGCACTACCCGTTCACCATAACTTGAGGGCAGGGTGGAGACACGAACATCCACCGGACGATTGCCTACTTTGAGAGAGATTCTGCCATCCTGCGGGATCCGCTTCTCCGCGATGTCCAGTTGAGCCATAACCTTGATACGGGAGACGAGAAAAGGCGCCGCGGTGCGGGGTGGTGTCAAAACTTCCCTGAGCACGCCATCCACGCGAAAGCGGACAACCAGTCTATTCTCATAGGGTTCGATGTGGATATCTGACGCCTGCTCCTTGATTGCCTCAGTGAAGAGTGCGTTGATGAGCCGGATGATCGGAGCATCGTCGTCACTTTCAAGCAGGTCTTCGGGCTGATTGAGTGCGCGGGCAGCATGATCCAGATCGATATCGTCGCCCATGGTCTCCATGATCTGAGAAGACTGCTTCGAACCTGATTCATAGATCAGCGAGAGTTGCTTCTCCAGGGTTTCGCTATCCACCTGTTGAAGCTGCATGGGATGCCCGATCAGACGGTGTATCTCGCTAAAAATGGTTAGCGGAATTCCTGGCTTATGGAGCAGTTGGTAAGTCTCGTTTTCCTCATCCCGTAATACAACCACACCATGCCGGCGGGCAAAGGCGTAGGGTAGCTGACCCGTATGATATTGATCTTCAGCTTCAGCTTCTGTTGTATCGGATACCGGCGTGTCGGTCATGTTTGAGGATATGTGTCTGTTGATCTCGCAGGCATCAGAGATCGTTGTCTGCGGGAAGGTCGTCGAACGGCGGTAACAATGTGTTAAAGCGAGCTGGGAGTATTGGGGTCTCCTCATCATCCATCAGATTGACGCCCTCCTGCTTCATGTCTACCTGCTCAGCACGGAAGAAGTTGTACTTGGAGCTGGCGATCTGGGTATTAGTCGCGGCATCTCGTAAGATGACTGGTCGCAAAAAGACCATCAGGTTACGTTTCAGTTTGGTAGTGGAGGTAGAGCGGAAGAGTGCACCCAACAAGGGTATATCACCGAGTAGCGGTACCTTCTCCTCTACCTGTTGGAGATTTTCATCAATCAAACCACCTAAAACGATGGTGTTACCATCCTCTACCATGACCACAGTCTTGATGGTGCGCTTATTGGTAACAATATCGCTGGCGCCGGCGATGGCTGTAGTGACGAGACTTGAAACCTCCTGCTCAATTTCAAGCTGGACGGCATTGCCTTCATTGATCTGGGGCTTAACGCGTAATGTCAGGCCTACATCTTCCCGCTGTACGGTCTGAAACGGATTCACGGAGCTACTGGTACCACCGGTGGATGTGAACGAACCGGTGATAAAGGGGACGTTCTGACCGATTACAATCTCCGCTTCCTGATTATCCAGTGTCATCAGGCTCGGTGTGGAGAGTACATTGGATTTACTGTCGCTCTCCAGCGCTTGGACCAACGCTGCGAAGTTAACGGATGTACTGTCGAATTTACCGGCACCGATCAAGGTGCCTGATCCCAATGAGACTCCGGTACCTGCTGCAGCGGCAGTGGCGATGTCAGTGATGGAAGGTGATCCCAGGTTGATCACACCGACAGGACCTGAACCGTCCGGTGTGCCGTCTACAATCCACTGCACCCCCAGTTTTTTCGCCTTGTCGTAAGAGACTTCGGCGATGATGGCCTCAACCAGCACCTGTGCACGTCTGATATCCAGCTTGCGAATAATCGCTTCGAGAGAGCGGAATAGATCCGGCGGGGCTGTGATAATCAGCGCATTGGAAGCCTCATCAGCCTGAATATTGATGGGAGTCTGGGGCTTGCTTGCCTTCGTGCCTGCCTGCTTGCTCTGATCCATGCTTTCGCTGACACCGGTCAGTACGCTCACCAGGTCTTCGGCATTGGCATATTTAAGGTAGATGACCTGAGCGTTGCCGGCATTGTCGAATGGGGTGTCGAGATGTTTTATGACTACCTTGGAGCGTAGGCGTGTGGTGGGATCTCCACTGATCAGAATACTGTTGGTGCGTTCGTCAGCGACCAGTTTGACTGGGGTGGCGCCACCACCTTTGGCAGTCGCTGGTGCCTGCAGGCCGTTGAGAATGCGCACTACCTCGGCGGCGGAGGCGTGCTGAAGTGTAACTACCTCGATGGAACTGTCACTGACCTGATCGATCTCCTTGATGATCTTCAGCAGCCGATCTACATTCTGCCGCCGGTCAGAAATAATGAGGACATTGGTGGCAGGGTAGGCAGCCAGGTGTCCCTCCTGGGGAATCAACGGTCGCAGGATGGGCACCAGTTGTGCGGCGGTCACGTTTTGCACCTGGATGATACGGGTCACTACCTGATCCCCAGGCAGCTTGCTGATACCGCTGATGGTCGGGATGCCGGTCTGTTTAGCCTTGACGTTCGGCACGATCTTGATCAGGCCTTCGCTGGGAATGGTGGAGAAGCCATGGACTTCCAGGATAGAGAGGAAGACCTGATAGAATTCGTCACGATCCATCGGGTGAGCCGAGATGACCGTGACCTTTCCTTTGACCCTGGGGTCTATGACGAAGTTTTTACCGGTATGCTCTGAGACGGTTTTGATCAGCGCCTCGATGTCGGCATTGTTGAGATTCAACGTAATCTGTTCAGCCTGTAAGGTTGAGCAGAAGAGACTGACGATAAGCAAAAAGCTGGCGAAAAAGTGCCTCGAGGTGCGACGTTCCTTTGCGCAATAACCAGCAGCAGAATCCTTGAATGCACGCATAATTAAGTATGCTCTCCTGTAATACCACAGCGCAATGCAGCTGCACCCGGCCGGATGTTTTTCGGCGCGACTTTCTGTTTGGTATGAATTTCTTTATTCATCATGAAGTTATGCTGAATATATAATGTTTTCTATGATAGCAGATGATCGGCAACCGGCCTACTCTATATAACCGACTACGCTGTAAGGCGTGAAGTGAAACCACAATTTCAGATCCTGCCGGAGTATTTCAGTTGGAAACTACCGTCGGGCTTTTTTCGACCGATGACACCGAGTGCTGAGTTCAGGCCGGGGTCTGTCCGGCTGCTGGGTTTGACGGTGCCGTCAATCTGGAAGTTTCCATCAATACTGAGACGTGCTTCTGCTTTAATTGCAGTCGTGCCTTTCAGGTCCTTGATCTCTGCTGCGATAGTGCCGTTGTCATCTGTCGTCAGGTCAGCCTGTAGATCACCCACTTTTAGATTAAGGGGGCTCTCTATGGTTGCATCCAGCCAGCGAACCTGACCTTCGGTTCTGTTCAGCCGGCCATCGTCGTAACTGATGCTGACGTCATTCATGTCCACCTTGCCGCGAATACTGAATTGCTTCTGCCCGATCATTTGGGGAATGCTTTCAGCCAGAATGAGGCCCTGAACCTCTTCCAACCAGTAGCCGCCACCTAATCGCGCCTGTGCTGTCCCGGTGATCTTCTGACCGGCATCTGTCAGCTCGATTTCATAACTTAGCCTGCCCAATAGAAGGCTGGTTGGTTTGAATCGCCACTTGATCTTACCCAGAGGCATCCTCTGATAGATGGCTTTTTCTGCCTCACCGGACCAGATAGTCCCGCTGGGTCGGTCAAACGTGAGTGGAATCTCCGATCCACTACCGGATACCCAGCCCAGTACTTGTTGCGCGGGTAGATTGAGCAGGAGAAAAAGCAGGTAGCTGGCGATACCCAGGCTGATCGTGGCTGGTAGGCGCATCAGGCGCCTCCCCCTCGTTGCAGTACCAGTCGGGCATTTACCAGACCGGGTAGCTCCTGCCGATCGATATTGAGTGAGTCAATTTGAATACCATACTTCTGTGTCAGCTCCCCGAGCCATATCAGGAGGGTATCAAATGCAACTTGCTCGACCCACAGTTGAACAGTTTGGTCACCCTGGGGTTTGATGCGTTGTATCCGCTGACGAAGTTGTCGCTGTTTGGCGGTCCTATCAACCAGGGTGAGCAGGGCTTCATTAGAGGCGGCTTTTCTACTGGCACCGACACTTCCTCTCAGGCGCTGGATTTCCGTGAGATTGTTTTGCATCCAGCTGAGTGTGGCTTGCTGGCTTTTTACCAGCAGACGCTTCTGTTCGACTGCCTGACTGAAAGGTTGCCAGGCCATCAGATAGAGCAGAAACAGAAGTAGGGCGGCGGCGGCCAGGATAAGTGCCAGCTGCTCCCGAGGCGTCTTTGTGAGCCACCATGTCTTCATTTTCCGTCTCCGCTGATGCGTAGGTGGGAGGTCACTTGGTTGCCTGAGGCATTGGCGGCCCGTATCTCGACCGAGAGCGCCTTCTGTTCAATGGTCTTTTTCAGGTTTTCAAGCGCCTGCAACTCTTTGATAGTCAGCTGGAGATCCAATTGGCCGTCACGAAAACTGACGCTCTCCAGTTGCGTGTTGGGACTGCTCTGGATTACGGAAGCGGCCGGAATGAAGAGGCTGGCAAACTGTGCGGCGCCGCCACGTTGGCCGCTACGCATCGCCTTTAATTGTTGTTCCATCTGTACTTTGGGATCGACAACCCGCTTGATATTAGGGAATGCTTGTTGAAACACCTGCCGGATGCGGGTATCGAGTTCGGTACTCTGTTGTTTGTAGCTGTAGTAGTTGGTGACATTCATAACAAGTGTCAGTAAGAGGGCAATACCAGCCAGGATTGCAGCGGGGAGCCATCGTTTCCACTGGAGTGTGAGTTTGTCGACCCTTTGATAGTTACCCTGTAGCAGGTTGATCTGCTGTTTTTCCTTCAGATTGCCAGCCATTAGTTCAGTTAGCTGGACTTGGTTCTCGAGTGGGATGATATGGGTCTCAGCTTCTACAGTCTCTAGGCCGGACAGCGATTGTGCCCCCTCCAACTGGTGGACATCCAGGGTCTCCGGTGGTGTCTCTGACTGCTGCAAAGCGAATTGAATCAAATCCACGCCACTGGCCGGGCCAACACTGAAACCCTCAAAGGGACCGGTGCGTACCAGCAGGGTGGCGTCATCGTGATAGAGACTCCAGTGTTGCTGACTCAGCGGCAAGCAGAGAAGATCGATATAGATACCCAGAGGTTCAATACCAGCCGATTCCAAACGTGATAGCCAGGTATCCAGCCGACTTCGATTGATCACAATAACGGGGGTGATGTTATCGCTATCCGTGGCACCGATTGCGAAATGAACATGCTCAACATCTTGGGTGAGTTCGGTTTCCAGGGCAAAAGGAATGGCCTGCATCAGCCGCTGTCGGTTTTTGGTGGGTAACTGAACCTTTGTGATCAAGACTTCGCTGGCAGGGATCAGCAGCAGTGTGCGCCTGCCTCTGGCCAGTTCGGCAGCGGCCGCTAAGTCACCTTCACCGGATAGGGCTTGAAGGCCCCCCTGTATTTGCCAGGTAACTGCTTGACCCGCCAAGCCGGAGGAATAAATGATCAGCGTCTCAGCCATCAGAAGGCTCCGATGGATCTGGAGAGCGTGACAACGTCTTTATCGCCCTTATAGAGCAGGCTGTGTAACTGTTGGCTGATAAATTCCATTCTTACCGTCGTCTCCAGCTGATAAAAGCGGCTTGTTACAGAGATGAGTGGATCGATATCTTGAGATTTTACTTTATTTTCATCCAAAAGGTCTTTCAGTCTGTCGACAAAACTTTTTTTGTTTTTGAACGGGTTCTCTTCCCGCTCATCTATCAGTTGTTCTGCGGTCTGTTCATCCAGCGTGTTCACCAGTGCCTGCAGTACTTGCGGGCTGGCCGTATTGATATTGATGGGTGTGTTCTCCGGCAGGGCGGTGATGTAGGGTGCCAGTGTTTCATAGGCTTCAGCCGATACGCCCTTTACCAAACGTATCTCCGATGGATTGCCCATAGGACTGTTACCTGTGCGGTATGGCTGTTCAGTGTTGAGGTACTCATTGTCCTCAGCGCCATCGGGAAATTGCAGGTTGATGTCCTGATCCAGCCAGTCCGCCGTAGCCTGGGCGATGGACTCATCGAGTTCGAGTAGGTCCAGCAGGCGCTTGAACAGGGCAAGCTGTAGGGCAAACTCCTGTTTTTCCTCCGCAGTGCTTTCATTTTGCAGATAGAGGTTGTTGAGATTGAAACGGGCCTGCAGGTCGGTGGTCAGGGCCTGTACTTCACCGCCCTCTACGGGCGTTGGGGGCAGCTCTTGTGCCCAATCCTCATCCAATCCGTCATAGCTTTTTTGCTCATTGTCCTGCAGGTCGCGAATCAGCATGCCGCGTGACCAGGCCTCACTGCCCAGGGTGTAGAGAAACCCCTGGTCAGTGGTCAGAATATTGGTGGTGCGGCGGATATTCAGTTGCATGTTATGGGCCATGGCAACAGCGGCCAGGGAGGCCAAGGAGACAATGGCGAGCGCGGTGATCAGAGCGACGCCCCGTTGTTTTTTACTGTATTTGACCGGTTGACGCTGCATGGGGATCAACTCGGTTGAGCTTGCATCGTCTGGGCTACACGAAACAGTCGGCGCAGCTTGCCCCATTTATCCAGTTCAATGATCACCTCAATCGCCTTAGGCAGGGCAGGTGTCTGAGTACTTTGGTTACCGGTGTTTTGTACCGGCCATGTGGTTTGTTTCTTCATCGCCTGGTCGTAATAGATAAGTTCGATGCCTTTGATCTGATCGAAAAGTTTCTGGCGACGGGGTTTGCTGTCCTGGGCACGATCGAGAGTCGGCCAGGTGATGCGGTAGAGTGCTTCATCTTCCAACTGATAAGCCACACGCTGGAGATGGCTGCGTGTCAGCTTCATCGGGTTGGCATAGCCGCCCCGTGTCAGTTCCAGCAGCAGATCGGACAGGCCGCCACTCTGCAGGGCGGGTTGTGAATCTCCATATTCGTTCCGGATGGGGCGGTTGACGGATTGTTCAATATCCCGTTGCAGCAGATGCAATCCCAGTTGCAGCTTGGAGAGTCGATCAAGATGCTCGTCAGTCTGGTGTTTGGTATCGAGCACAACGTCGAGACCTGCATAGACGAAGGTTGCAATAATAGCGAAGATGATGATTGCGATCATCAGTTCCAGCAACGTGAATCCGCATGCTTTTCGCCTGTTATGAGTTAGATGGCTCTTCATATCGGCTGGGAGAGGAAACTGACCAGTGTGGTGACGGGGCTTTGATCCGATTTGACTCGAAAGATGGCGATCTCGACCTGTCGCACCCGGTCATCCGGGGTGTCGGTGACGGTTCTCACCCAATGCCATTCATGCAGGCCCATCTCCTCATCACCCTGCTTTTTGCCCTTGGCGGGCCATTCGCCAGTGAGCTGTAGTTCAGCAATTTTGTTCAAGGCCAGCCAGTGGGCAAAAGTCTTGTCCCGCAGATGTGCGGTATTCAGCGTCTGGTTGGATGCCAAAGAGATAATGGCGCCCAGCGCGATGGCCAGAATCGCCAGCGCTATTAGGATTTCGAAGAGGGTGAATCCTCGGTTTCGGGAGGGGTTCGAGTACATGGGCGCTTCAATAGGGCGAAACCCGGTTCAGTGTTAAATCACCCACTTCATTCCCACTCAGCCGGTAGTAGTCGTCTATGTTGATTGAGGTGATTTTGATATCAAAGGGCGTCATCTCACCACTATTCAGCAGGATGATTTCCGGGGTTCGCTTCTCATCCTCATCATCACTATTTTCCTGTGGCTGTGATGTGATGATGGTTAAAAGCATGTCGTCGGGCAGGCTGCGGTCTCTGAACAGGTCGTCATCTACCGGTTGCCATTCACCTTCCTCAAGACGTAAAAAGCCGTAACTGTCCCGCAGGATATCGACCCCGATGAATGAAGATCTGAGCAGAGCCTCCTCCCCAGCGATTTGAATCAGACTCATCAGGCGGGTTGATTCTTTATTGAGGCGATCGGCTGGGGAGTTGCTACCAAAGGAGACAACGGCAAAATTGATCACGATGCCGATAATGACAATGACCACCATCAGTTCAATGAGGGTGAAGCCCCCAGTGTTTTGTATTGAACGTGTGGTGGTTTTAGCCATCAGATGTTCGCTACTCCTCCAGATTCCAGTTGCCGATATCGTCATCGCCTGACTGGGAATCCAGGCCGGCACTGTAAATGTCGATAGTGCCGTGGGAACCAGGGCTGAGGTAGAGATAGGCATTCCCCCAGGGGTCAGCAGGCAGACGGTCCAGATAACCCCCTTCCTTCCAGTTTTTCGCTTCAGGCGCGCCTGAAGGGGGTGAGACGAGTGCCTCCAGTCCCTGGTCGGTGGTGGGGTAGAGCATGTTGTCCAGACGGTAGAGATTCAGCGCGGCTTCCAGCGCCCGGATATCGCTTTTTGCCTTGGTCTGGCGAGCCTGTTCGGGTCTGTCCATGATCTTGGGCACCACGATGGCTGCCAGTATGCTCAGGATGACCACCACAACCATCACCTCAATCAGTGTAAAACCACTGTTTTTTCGCCTTGTAACGGTTTGATTGACAGGTGTTTTTTGGTGTTTCGGTTGTTTGGTGGCAGATTTTGGGTTGTTGAGTCGCATATTAAAACCTAGTGTGACATGTATCCATGTTGTCAATATTGGGAAAGGGGTATTATCTGGGGAAATGGTGTTGGAATCTAGGATTCTTGAAGTGGGTGATTCCAGACACCTTTACCTATAATATACCGTTTATGGTTGAGTGAGAATCAGAAGAAGCTCACTTTTAACTTCCTGATTATCATACAATAAAATATCACGTCGTCTGTGACCAATCTTCCGTTTTATGGGTATCTCTCAAGACACATCAGGATTTGACGATGTATTACACCAGGGGTGGCGCTTCCGCCACTGGTCAAATAGAGGTTGGACCTTTTGCATATAGGCATCATCGGCTACAGTTTCGCCGCGTTCCTGTTTCTGCTCTTTAGCACGCTTCTCCTGACAACCTGGCGGGGAAGAGTCGAGGGGACTTATCTTCTGGTGGCATCCGTGGTTTCAGGATGTTGGGCGCTGTCTGCAGTAGCGCTCGAAGTGAAATATTCCACCTTGACGATGTCGATCTACCAGATTCTTGAAATCGTCAAAAATGTCGTTTGGTTTACCTTTCTCTATAAATTATTGAAAACGCTAAAGGAAGCGGGCGGACAAGACAGCGGGTTTTTGATCTATGCCCCAGGTACAATCGTACTTGTTTCGGCTGGCTTGATAGTTCTGGAACTGCTTTCGTTGTTTTTTCCAGCAATCTGGGGATGGAGCGGCATGGCCAGCCTGCAGCTTGCCGGTCATTTAGGCTTTGCAGTTGCCGGTCTGACTTTGATTGAGCAGCTTTTCAGAAATACCCGGCCTGAATCCAGATGGGCGGTTAAATACCTCTATTTCGGCATTGGGCTCTTGTTTTCCTACGATTTCTTTCTCTATGCGGATGGTCTGTTATATAAGGAGATTGATAGAGACTTCTGGCTGGCGCGTGGCTTTGTCTCTGCCTTTGCGGTTCCCATGGCTGCCATTGCAGCAGCTAGAAATCCGAGCTGGTCTGTACGGGTCTTTGTCTCACGAAGAGTCATCTTCCACGCAACGGTGCTGTCCGCCGCAGCTATCTATCTGCTGGTGATGTCGGCAGTGGGTTATTACATCAAATTCTATGGCGGAACCTGGGGTAAGGCCGCTCAGGTCATCTTTTTCTTTTTGGCAATAGCCATCCTGATCGCGCTGCTGTTTTCTGTTCACCTGCGCTCACGCCTCAAGGTATTTCTCAGTAAGCACTTTTTTAACTACAAATATGACTACAGGGATGAGTGGTTACGTTTTATTGATACCCTTTCTGCTGGGGAGTTGGATGAACGTTTGCGCGAGCGAGTCGTCAAAGCGATTGCTGATATTGTGGATTCCGGCGGTGGCAGTCTATGGTTGAGAGACGATGCATCACTCTACCGCACTACATCGCAGTGGCAATCTTTACCGACGAAAGAGGTGTTGACCGAGAATAGTTCAATCATAGAGTTTATGAGAGAGAGGGACTGGATTATCGATCTGTTTGAATACACAAGGTCTCCGGGGCTCTATGATAATTTGGATATACCTGAATCCATTCTCTCACTCAAAGATGCCTGGTTGCTTCTTCCCATCAACTTTCACTCTAATCTGTTGGGATTCATTGTTCTGAATCGCCCCAGGTCGCCAAGAACCATTAACTGGGAAGATAGAGATCTGTTGAAGACTGCAGCGCAGCAGGCAGGTAGCTATCTGACGCTTATGCAGACAACACGAGCTTTGCTCGAAGCCAATCAGTTTGAGGCGTTCAATCGATTGTCGGCATTTGTGGTACATGACCTGAAAAACTTGATTGCGCAACTGGAGCTGGTGGTGAAGAACGCCGAGAGACATAAGCACAATCCTGAGTTTATGGATGATGCTGTGAACACTATCGGTAATGCTGTCAACAAGATGAGTAAATTGCTTGCCCAGCTGAGAAAAGGAAGATTTGAGATTGGTAACAGTAAGGAATTTTATATTGAAGAGGCTGTAGCGCAGGCAGTCAATGAACTCTATCACTATAAACCGAAGCCAAATCTGACGGTCAAATCTAATTATCTGAAGATAGTTGCGGACAAGGATCGGTTTACAGCAATCATGGTCCACCTGATAAAGAATTCCCAGGAAGCATCTCAGTCGGAGGCAGGACGAATCGAAGTGACAGTCGAGGAAAAAGACGGCTTTGCCACTATAGAGATTGATGACGATGGCATAGGTATGGACGATGATTTTATCGAGAACAGGCTTTTTCGTCCGTTCGAAACAACCAAAGGAAATGCAGGTATGGGCATAGGGGTGTACGAGACACGTGAATATATTAAATCTCTTAACGGCAGTATGTCTGTGAGGAGTCAACGTCAGGTAGGAACGACGTTTACAATCAAGGTTCCATTGGAAAGGGGCCCGCTTGAGATGACAAGTGAGAATAACTCCGACTCAGAGGCTGTACTGTGACAAAGACAACAACTGAATTGAAACCACTTATCGTAGTTGAAGATGACCCTGGTCTGCAGAGTCAGCTTAAGTGGAGTTTTGACGGCTATGAAGTGCATGTGGCCGGAGACAGAAATACAGCTATCAATCTCCTCAGAAAGACCAATGCACCGGTTATTACTCTTGATTTGGGGTTGCCGCCTGATCCGACAAATGCATCAGAGGGGTTTACCGCGCTACAGGAGATCCTAAACCTTCAGCCGCAAACGAAAGTCATTGTCGTAACCGGTAACGATGATAGAACGAATGCACTCAAAGCCATCGAAATGGGCGCTTATGACTTCTATCAGAAGCCGATTGATCCCGATGTATTGAAGATTATTATCGAGCGTGCATTTCATCTGCACACCTTGGAAGAAGAAAATCTTACGCTGAATGCCAGTCAGGACAATTCTCCGCTCAATGGGGTGATCGCCAATAGTCCGGAGATGCTGGAAGTTTGTCGCGTGATCGAAAAGATCAGTCCAACTGATATTACGGCCTTATTGCTAGGGGAGAGCGGCACGGGTAAAGAAGTCCTGGCGAGGGCAATTCATGGTTTAAGTGATCGGCGGGATGATCGATTTGTTGCCATTAACTGCGCTTCCATACCGGAAAACCTGCTGGAAAGTGAGCTGTATGGTTATGAGAAAGGTGCCTTTACTGGGGCTTCGAAGAGGACGATCGGTAAAATAGAGACAGCCAATGGGGGTACGCTTTTTCTTGATGAAATTGGAGATATGCCCATGGGCTTGCAGGCAAAGCTGCTGAGGTTTCTGCAGGAACGTGTGATTGAGCGAATCGGCGGTAGAGATGAGATACCCGTCGATGTCAGGGTCATCTGCGCCACCAATCAGGACTTGGAGGAAAAGATAAAGCTTGGTGAGTTCAGAGAGGATCTCTTTTATAGAATCAGCGAGATCACCGTCGATATCCCTCCATTGAGAGAGCGGGTTGGTGATACCGTGCTTTTAGCCTGGTCATTCCTGAAGAAATATGACGACCTGGGATCATCGCGCCTGACCGGCTTTACCAATGAAGCGCTTCGTTCTATCGAAGAGTATAATTGGCCGGGTAATGTCAGAGAACTGGAGAACAGAATTAAAAGAGCCGTGATCATGGCAGATGGGCAGGTTGTTACACTGGATGCGCTACAATTAAATTCCGAAAGCACGAATACAATGCCGCTCAATCTCAGAGAAGTCCGAGAAAAAGCCGAAGCTTCAGCGGTACTCAGGGCCATGAATTACGTGGGCGGAAATGTCTCCCGTGCTGCCGAACTCCTCGGCGTCAGCAGGCCAACGCTATATGACTTGGTGAATAAATATGGACTCAAGTGAGCACTTGGTTGCATCCCCAGGGAAGTCGCTGGATGTGCTCCTTGTGGCTGTATCACTTGTTTTGCTTCTGATTGTCTACTCAGACACGCTTCTGAGTTTTTACGATGTATTTTCCCAAGAGGGTTCCGGTCAATCGCATGCGCCACTCCTGGTGCTTGTCTGTTTGTTTCTGGCTTACCGTGCATGGTCTGCTGAAAAAGAGAGCATAAGCATTCAGGTTAATTTTTTCTTTATTCTTTTTTTAGCCGGCTTTTCATTGGTCTGGATGGCGGCTGGTCTGGTATTCGTAGAAGCGGGCCAGCAGGTATCTCTAATACTAATGGCAGTTTTGGTTGTGCTCAGTTTGCTGGGTCTCAATGCCGGGCGCAAATATATCGTGCCCATGCTTATTCTATTGACCATTGTGCCTGTATGGAGTCTGTTTACCCCTTATCTTCAAACACTATCGGCACATTTATCATCCCTCCTGTTGGATGTGGCAGGGATAACCTCTACCAGAGAGGGATATTTACTGATTATTCCCAACGGTACGTTCGAGGTGGCGGATTCGTGTAGTGGATTGAACTTCCTGATAATCGGCATCACACTGGCTCTGATCCATACGCAACTGACAAGGGTGCATGTTGGAACAGTGGCTTTATATGTGTTGTCTGCCGCGATATTGGCCGTTGTTTCCAATATGCTAAGAATTTTTGTGGTCGTGACCATTGGGTATTTCTATGGCATGGACCATGACCTTGTGCAGGACCACAATAGTATCGGATGGGGCATATTTGCTTTGCTCTTCTTTATCTTCCTCTTTTTTGGTGAGAAGTTTCTGCAACAGCGCCGAATCGAAGAAAGGCGTGTCAGTGACAGTTCCAGAGAATCAGGTTCAATGAATCAGCGCATGATGAGTGTACTCATTGTGATCGCAGCATTCTCTTCGGGACCTGCTTTAATGGCCTATTTTTCTCATGCACATGCCGAAAGTGAGCTGAATCGGATCGATACGAGTGGCGAAATGGGTGGTGGCTGGCGCCAGTTTTCAGACAAACTGGCGGAGTGGGCACCATTATGGACACTTGGAGATAGCACGCTGCGGGGCAGGTTTCGTTCAGGTGTTGAAGAAGTTGATCTTTTTGCAACACAATTTCAAAGGCAGCATCAGGGGTATGAAGCGGTCAATGTCAGTCATCGGGTGTATGATCTTGATAAATGGTCACGTATTTCCAGATCTGCTAAAGTCGTCCAGATAGAGGGAGAAGGGGAAATCACCCTTGAAGAGACACTCCTGCAATCCCCCAGGAATAAAAAAAGGCTTGTCTGGCTGTGGTATCGAACAAACAATCAGCATGTTCATAGCAACGTCGAGGCTAAAATAAACAACCTGGTAGGTGTGATGCGGGGGCAGCCTGATATTGCTGTCTATATGATTAGTAAGGAAGTGATTAGGAATGAACAGCATGCCTCGAATGTGCTTAAAGGGTTTGTTCGCCACTATCTGACTGCGGTCCGAGAGTAATAGCTTGGAGTATCCGAAAAAGCCTGCTGTCATTCGTGAAGAATAGAATTTAAACTTTGAAAATCGTGTACTTATTTTGAATCAATTATTGATGGTAAAACGTATGAAACAGACAAAGCTTCATCTCGTCATTACACTTCTGTTCGCCATGGTCGTACTGGTGGCATGCAGTCAATCTGGCACAATGCCGATTCAGCAAAATGTGGATCGCGCAGATAGTGGAGCAGAGCCTTCTTCACCACTGTATGTCATCGGGCCGGGTGATTCCCTCAATGTCTTTGTGTGGGGTGACAGTGAACTCTCGACAGAAGTCGTCGTCAGGCCGGATGGTTTGATTACAACACCACTGGTAGAAGATCTGCCGGCAAGTGGAATGACACCAACCAAGCTGGCCCGTACTTTGGAAGCCAAGCTGTCAGAATTCGTCAAGAACCCAAAAGTGACTGTCAGTGTGACTAATTTTGTCGGGAGATACACAGAGCAGGTCAGAGTCGTCGGGCAAGCGGCCCAGCCTCAGTCACTGCCTTATCGTGATGGGATGACGCTTCTGGATGTCATTATTACTGTAGGTGGCCTTACTGAGTTTGCTGCTGGAAATAAAGCTACGATTGTGAGGAAGGTCAGTGGTAAAACGCAGCAATTTCGCGTGAGACTGGATGACTTGATTCGCGATGGCGATATCTCTGCCAATACCAGAATGATGCCAGGCGATGTACTCATCATTCCTGAGACATGGTTTTAATTGAACCCGATAGTAACCAGATAGTTGAGTAAATAATTAATGAGCAGCATAGAAAAAGCGATCGAGCGCCTGGCAAAGTCAAAGGTGGCGAATGCAGATTCGGTAGCTGGCCGTGCTGCAACGCAAGCAGATGAGAGCCGTAAGGGTGGTAGTGGGGCAGCTGGAGACTCAAAGGATCTTTCCTCTGATAAGACCCAGGCATCCAAATCCATTCCAGGCTCTTCCTCACTGGGTCGAATGGAAAAGGGTTCAGGTAGTGTAAAGAAATCTCCAAACAACAAACTCACGTTGGATTATCGGGCGCTTTCCGACTTAGGGTATGCCGTACCCGAATCTGAAAATAAGCAACTGTTGGAAGAATATCGAATCATCAAGCGCCCTGTGGTCATGAATGCATTTGGGAAAGGAGCGGCGCCGATTCCGCACGGCAATCTGGTGTCGATTGCGAGTTCTTTACCTGCTGAGGGTAAATCGTTTACCGCAATGAATCTAGGTCTCAGTATCGCATCTGAAATGGATGCAACCGTGTTGTTGATTGATGGCGATGTCATCAAGGCATCACTGACGAAGCTGCTTGGTGCTGAAAACAAGCGAGGTTTGATAGATTTACTTGAAGACCCTAATTGCGCTGTCGGTGATGTTATTCTCGATACACAAAATCCTAAATTAAAAATCATTCCGGCCGGTACCAGTTCCACGAAATCGACGGAGTTGCTGGCAAGTCAGGTAATGGAACGCCTTCTGACTGAATTGGCTGAACGGTACAGTGATCGGATCATACTGTTTGACTCACCTCCGATACTGGCCACCAGTGAAGCGCGTGTGTTAAATCACCTGATGGGCCAGGTTTTGCTCGTTGTGGAGGCAGGGCAAACACCGGTTGGTGCAGTGAAAGACTCGCTATCACGGTTAGATGCAGACAAGGCGATTGGACTGGTATTAAACAAATCGAGAAGTTCCAAGGTTGGAAGTTACTTCGGTACTTACTACTAGGGCCTATTAACAAGGTTTTTGTCCGGCCATGGTCAGGCGTTATATTGTGTATGGACTGATTTAAATCCCATGATTTATGTGAAATAATTCCCAAAAGAACCATTAAGTTATCCTTAAAACCTTATCGGGAATTTGCCTGACCGGCACCAAAAATAAAGTAATAAATATAACTCATTTATAATCTATCATATTGTTTAATAATACAATTCTCGTATTTTGTCGGTAGTGATATCGAGTGTGGATATTGCACTTTTACCAGTATGCATGCCGTCTATCCCCGACTTGAGAAAGCCAGGCGTAGTCTGGATAATGCGCAACTCAAATATGTGACCAATACGGGCTCGTCCTTGGTGGGTAACAAAAAAAGATGAAACTAAGCCTATTAAAAGAGTCGATACAGGGTGAAAACCGTGTGGCGCTCTCTCCAGATATTGTCAAAAAACTCGTCGCTAAGGGTTTCGATATTTCCTTAGTGTCTGGTGCAGGCGAAAATGCCTACTTCAGCGATGATCAGTACCGATCAGCGGGCGCTGAAGTCGTCACCGAGGAAGACGCCATGCAGGCGGATATCCTGCTCAAGGTGCGTAAGCCGACCGATGAAGAGGTGAAACGTCTGCCTTCGGACAAGATTCTGATTGCCCATGTGGAGTCCTGTGAAGTCGATGACACGCTCAAGTCGATTTTAGATAAAGGCATTACCTATCTTGCCATGGAGAGAATACCCCGTATCTCAAGGGCACAATCGATGGATGCGCTTTCGTCGCAGAGTAACATCTCTGGCTATCGAGCCGTGATTGAAGCTGGTGTCCACTACGGGCGTTTTCTCCCATTGATGATGACCTCCGCAGGCTCGGCCAAACCGGCCAAAGTGATCGTGTTGGGTGCTGGTGTCGCCGGCTTGCAGGCAATTGCCACCGCTCGTCGTTTAGGTGCAGATGTCGCGGCATATGACGTGCGGCCTGAGACGAAAGAGCAGATCGAATCACTGGGTGCGAAAGCAATCGAACTCGATGTGGGTGAAAGCGGAGCAGGTGAGGGTGGCTATGCCAAGGAGTTGTCGGATGAAGCCAAGGCCAAGCAGCAGCAGTTGCTGGCTGATGAACTGAGTAAGGCGCATGTCATCATCACTACGGCTCTGATTCCTTGCCGGCCCGCACCTGTGCTTGTCACCGAAGAAGTGGTCAAGAAAATGCGGGAAGGCTCTGTGATTATCGATCTCGCGGCGGCCAATGGTGGCAATTGTCCACTGACAGAACCCGATAAGGTCGTCACCAAACATGGCGTGGTTATTGTGGGACACACTAACTATCCGTCGATGGTACCCTCCGATGCCAGTGGCTTCTATGCAGGCAACATCATGAATCTGCTTAATATTATGGTAGATAAAACAGATGAAGGCCTGGTCCTGAAGGATCTGGAACAGGATGAGATTACGGCTGCCATGCGCGTCAAGCCTGAGGCGTGAGCCTCTTTGTACCATACATCCATTAGGACTCATGCGGCTCTTATAAACGAAGGATAAACCGATGCCTGATACACTGGTTGCTCTCTATATTTTTGTCCTTTCCTGTTTTATCGGGTATTGGGTGATCTGGGGCGTTACGCCCTCACTGCATACTCCGCTGGTCGCTCTGACCAATGCTATTTCCGGCATCATCATCGTTGGTGCCCTTTTGGTGACTGGGCTTGATTCTGTCGGCACCGTTGCAGAGTTGTTTGGCTTCATCGCGGTACTACTGGCATCTATCAACGTTTTTGGTGGCTTTCTGGTGACCAACCGCATGCTTGCCATGTTCAAGAAAAAAGACAAATAAAGGGCTGCTTCCATGGAGATATCCGCAAATACTCAGGCAGTCGCCTACCTCATATCCGCAATTCTTTTCATCCTGGCGCTGAAAGGTCTCACCCATCCGGCATCCGCCAGGCGGGGTAATTATCTCGGTATAGCGGGTATGGCCATTGCCATCATCGCCACCCTACTGGGGAGCGAGGTTCAATCGTACGGCTTTATCATTGCCGGCGTTGCAGCCGGTGCTGTTATCGGGACGGTTCTCGCTTCGAGAGTACAGATGACAGCCATGCCACAACTGGTAGCGGCACTGCACAGTTTTGTTGGTATGGCAGCGGTACTGGTGGCGATCGGGACCTATCTGAACCACGATGCTGCAGGCACGCTCAATCCAGTGATGATGGGTGAGCTTTCTGTGGGCATCATTATCGGTGCTATCACTTTCTCCGGTTCCGTGGTGGCTTTTGCCAAGCTGCAGGGATTGGTCAGCGGTGCACCGGTCAAATTCAAAGGTCAGCACATGCTGAATGCTGCCATGGCAGTCGCGACTATCCTGCTGGGTATCCATTTCGGCATGACCGAGAGTATGACCTCACTGGTGCTGATGACACTGATCGCCTTCGTGTTGGGCTTTACGCTGATTATCCCAATTGGCGGTGCTGACATGCCTGTCATCATCTCCATGCTCAACAGCTACTCGGGATGGGCAGCGGCCGCGACGGGTTTTACCCTGGGGAATCTGCTGCTGATCATTGTCGGTGCACTCGTCGGTTTCTCCGGTGCGATTCTCTCTTTCATCATGTGTCGCGCCATGAACCGCTCCATCATCAATGTGGTATTCGGTGGTTTCGGCAGTGAGAGTGGTGGTGAAGTGAGTGCCGCCGGTGAGGCGGCGCAGAAGGGCGTGAAATCCGCCTCGGTGGATGATGCCATCTACTGGATGGAAGATGCCAACAAGGTCATTATCGTGCCAGGGTATGGCATGGCGGTGGCCCAGGCACAGCATGCTCTGAAAGAGATGATGGAGTTGCTGGAGAAGCGTGATGTCAGCGTTAAATTCGCTATCCATCCGGTTGCGGGCCGTATGCCGGGGCATATGAATGTACTACTGGCTGAGGCCGATATTCCTTATGACCATGTGGTGGAGATGGATGAGATCAACTCAGAGTTTCCGACCGCAGACGTCACGCTGGTTGTGGGTGCTAATGACGTGGTCAATCCGGCGGCGAAATCTGATTCCTCCAGCCCGATTTATGGTATGCCGATTCTTGAGGCTGCCAAGTCGAGGCAGATTTACTTCCTCAAACGCTCCATGAACCCGGGTTACTCCGGTGTGGATAATCTGCTGTTCTATCAGGACAACACATCGTTAATCTTCGGTGATGCAAAAGATACTATCGAAGGTATGGTCACAGCACTTAAGGGTGGTGGGCATTAGGTCTACCAAAACCGTAAGTTTGCACACGACGGTTGTAGATTAGGCATTTTTTAGCTACCTCTCGTGTGAGTGCACTTTATCTCGCAGAGTACAGCTAAGCCGTATGACATGTTTCCCTCATGCAGCCTGAATCATCGGGGGCGAGGAACAATTTCGGTGTGTTAGAATCCGCATCTATTCGCCTCCACTAGCGTTTAATTGCGGACACGACCCTCTCTTGCACGATAAGTCCCCACAACACCAATCCCTGAAAACAGCGGGGTTAGATCTCCCGGCGACATCCGAGATTGACGGTTGTATGCCGGCGGACAGGCATGCTCTAAGTCGTCGTCTTAAAGGTTTACGGCGGCGAGCGAAGAACAATCAGCCTTATGAAGAGGGGCTGTCTAAGCTGTGGAAATCCATTGTCACTTCACAGCAAAGGTTGGCACAAAGACGTGCGCGACAGCCGAATCCGGCGTTTCCTCCAGAACTTCCCATTACCCAACGGCTGCAGGAGATCAAAAACCTGATTGAAGCGCATCAGGTGGTGATCCTGTGCGGCGAAACGGGTTCAGGTAAATCGACCCAGTTACCGAAAATCTGCCTGAGCCTGGGACGAGGAGTCTCTGGCTATATCGGCCATACCCAGCCCCGGCGTATCGCTGCACGCAGTCTGGCTGCACGGGTGGCCAGTGAGCTGGGTACGGAGACGGGTGACATCGTTGGCTATAAAGTGCGCTTTAATGACCGGATCGGTCCGCAGAGCCTGGTAAAGCTGATGACTGACGGCATCCTGTTGGCTGAAATCCAGCAGGACCCAAGGCTCGGTCAATACGACACACTGATTATCGACGAAGCCCACGAACGTAGTCTGAACATCGACTTTCTGCTGGGGTATCTGAAAGAGCTGCTGCCCAAGCGCCCGGATCTCAAAGTCATCATCACCTCAGCCACGATTGATCCACAACGTTTTTCCGACCATTTCGATGGTGCGCCGGTGATCGAGGTCTCGGGCAGAACCTACCCGGTGGAGACACGCTACCGACCACCAGAAGAAGAGAGTGGGTATGAGCGTGACGATATTATGCAGCAGGCGATCCTCGATGCGGTGGATGAACTCTCACGCATCGATCGCGGAGACATCCTGGTCTTCCTCAGTGGTGAAAGGGAGATTCGTGAGACTGCTGAGACACTCCGCAAGCACAAGCTACCACTGACCGAGGTACTGCCACTCTATGCGCGCCTGAGTCCGGCAGAGCAGGGAAAAGTGTTCAAAGCCCATGGGTCTCGCCGAATCATCCTCTCGACCAATGTGGCCGAAACCTCCCTGACCGTTCCCGGTATTCGCTATGTCATCGACAGTGGTTTTGCACGAATCAGTCGCTACAGTCATCGCAGCAAGGTTCAGCGGTTGCCGGTGGAGCGTGTCTCCCAGGCATCGGCGGATCAGCGAAAGGGACGCTGTGGCCGGGTCGCGGCCGGTGTCTGTGTCCGGCTCTACCCGGAGGAGGATTTTGAGTCGCGTCGAGCCTTTACCGAGCCTGAGATACAACGAACCAATCTTGCGTCTGTCATTTTACAGATGAAGCTGTTGGGGTTTGGGGAGATCGACAGTTTCCCTTTTATCGATCCCCCAGATCACCGGCTGATCAAAGATGGCTATCGGGTATTGGAAGAGATCGGTGCAGTTGACGGAGAACGACGTGTCACCCGTATCGGCCAGCAGCTTGCCCGTCTGCCTGTGGACCCCCGTATTGGACGCATGTTGCTCTCTGCGGCAAAAACGCACTGTCTGCGGGAGGTGATGATTATTGCTGCCGCTCTCACCATACAGGACCCGCGGGACAGGCCCATGGACAAACAACAGCAGGCTGATCAGGCCCATGCACAATACCGTAATGAGCAGTCGGACTTTACAACCTATCTCGATCTCTGGGCGGCGATGGAGACGCAGCGACGTCATCTTTCCAAGCATAAATTCCGTCAATGGTGTCGAAGTGAGTTTCTCTCCTGGATGCGTATTCAGGAGTGGCATGACATCCATACCCAATTACGCACTCAGCTACACGATATGGGTTTTAAGGAGAGTGAAAAAGAGGGTGGCTATGAGGCTATCCATCGTGCGCTGCTTAGCGGACTACTCAGCCACATCGGGTTTAGGAGCAAGGATCGTGACTATTTAGGTGCACGTAACAGTCGCTTTCACATCTTTCCCGGCTCCGGATTGTTCAAGGGGCAACCCAAATGGGTTGTTGCTGCTGAACTGGTGGAGACTACAAAGCTCTATGCCCGTGGTGTTGCCCAGATCGATCCGAAGTGGGTGGAGCAGGCGGCGGGTCACCTGGTCAAGCGTGGTTACTCAGAACCTCACTGGGAAAAGAAGCGGGGTCAGGTGGCAGGGTATGAGAAGGTCACCCTGTTCGGCCTTGTGTTGGTCAACCGGCGAAAGATCAATTTCAGTCCTATTGACCCCGTCGTCGCCAGAGAGATTTTTATTCGATCGGCCCTGGTGGATGGGGATTTTCATACCCGAGCACCTTTCTGGCGACACAATCAGGGTTTGATTGCAGACGTCAGGGACAGGGAAGCCAAAGCCAGACGGCGGGATATTCTGGTAGATGATGAGCGCATTTACAGCTTCTACGACGAGCGAATACCCATGGGTATCTCCACCACGCCTGATTTCGAAAAGTGGTTGCGGAGCGAGAGCAAGACAACACCCAAGCGACTCTACATGAGTGAGGTCGACCTGATCCGCGAGGAGGCGGGTTCTATCGGCAATGATGATTTTCCAGATAGTCTGGAAATCAACGCTATACAGCTACCCCTTCACTATCACTTTGAACCTGGTAGAGAGGGGGATGGCGTGACGCTGTTAGTGCCGCAGGATGTGCTGAATCAGATCACCGAGGCCAAGCTCCAATGGCTGGTGCCCGGGCTGCTGAAAGAGTGCGTCATCGCCCTGATCAGGGGATTGCCCAAGTCTCTCAGGCGATCTTTCGTACCTGTCCCCGATTATGCCGATGCCTGTATGAAAAACCTGCACCCAACCGATCGACCGCTGGTACAGGTACTCGGAGAGCGGCTCAAGGCAATGACCGGTGTGCATATTCCGGAATCTGCCTGGAATGAAAGTGAATTACCGATGCACCTGCGTATGCAAGTTCGTGTGGTGGATAGTGACGGCAAGGCTTTGCAGGATAGCAGGGATCTTGCCAGCCTGAAGCGACAATATGCAGGACAAGCTGGCAGTGCGCATCGACAGCTATCTGCCCCTGATCTGGAAAGACATGGAATTCGTGATTGGGACTTCGCTTCATTGCCATCAAATCTGTCAATTGAGCAGGGACAAATCTCACTCATGGGTTATCCATCATTGGTGGATGAAGGGGAGAGTGTTGCGATACGGCTCATCGATGCGGAGGCGAATGCAAAAAGGCTGCATAAGGCTGGCGTCAGGCGCCTGATCATGCTCAATCTGGCGAAAGATATACGCTATCTGCGCAAGAACCTGCCACATCTGGAAAAGCTGCGCCTCTACTATGCAAAAGTACCGGATGCACCGGATGATTTAAAAACCGAAATGCAGCCGGGTCTTGAGGATGAACTGATCAGTTATATCGTGGATCGGACCTTCCTCAATAATCTACCGGAGATTCGAGATGAGGCGACATTCCGCCAGCGGATCAAAGGAAACCGAGGAGAGATGGTGCAGCAGGCAAACAGGGTTTGCGAAAGCTTGGACCAGATACTTGATTACTATCATCAAGTACGAAAATCGCTTGCGACAATCACCCAGAAGCACTGGATGGTCTCACTGATGGATATGCAGCAGCAATTAAACCGTTTGGTATACAGGGGGTTTCTATCCCAGATCCCGGAAACGCAGCTGGCACAGTATCCACGATATCTCAATGGCATATTAAAGCGTGCTGAGAAGCTGACCCATGCAGCGGGCAGGGATCAGCAACGAATGAGTGAGATGGCGGACATACAACAGAGATGGGCGTCATGGGAGGCACAATGCCGACAAGCGGGTAGCGTCGATGAACGGGCTGAGGAGATTCGCTGGCAGCTGGAGGAGTTGAGGGTTTCACTTTTTGCCCAGGAGTTGGGAACCGCATTCCCGGTTTCCGTAAAGCGGGTGGAAAAGCGATGGGAGGCGCTTGGTTTGTGATCAGGACTGTTTGGGATTATGTTTGACCCACACTCGCTTTTTAAGGCATGAATGTGTCAGCAGTCTGCCATCAAATTGTAATATCAAGGCGCTAAAGTCACACAGGTAGGGGTGATTGCCGAGCCGGGCCGATACGGTTTTTGAAGAGCGCCTGACTCAACCGGGAGTCATCCCTGATTTCCAGTCATTCTGCCCCAATCATTGGGGGACTCGAGGTGGGCCTGTCCCACCTTTTTTATCGTTTCAGGATAACTTCTCATGGTGGTGCCCACTTCATGATTTTGGGGGGATATCACTCCTTATGTTATTGTTCGTATGTAAGAAAACTCATCAGGAGAGGTAAATGACAGCGTGTTGTTGTGGTTCCAGCAGCGATTTTGATCAATGCTGTGGTCCCATTCTTTCCGGCACAATCAAGGCGGAGACCGCGGAAGCGCTCATGCGTGCCCGATATGCGGCCTTTGTAACGAAGCAGACCGATTTTCTACACGAGTCACTGCACCCGGACCACAGGCAGGACCATGATGTGGCTGCAACCCGACGCTGGGCTGAGGCCGCCCAATGGATGGGGCTGGTGGTGGTTGATGTCAACGGGGGTGGTGGTGCAGACCAAGAGGGGAATGTGGAGTTCATTGCCACCTACAAAGAAGGCGGCATGATAAAACCTCATCACGAAATCAGCCGTTTCAGCAAACTGGATGGCAACTGGTATTATGTCGATGGCCGTCTGGTGACGCCGAAAACAAACATGAGAGACCAGCCAAAAATAGGGCGCAATGACCCCTGTTCCTGTGGTAGCGGTAAAAAATATAAAAAATGTTGTGGGGCATGATTGAGAATGCCTCTGTGCATTTGAAGCTCAAGTAGCAGAGAGAAATGCCGAATATAGGGGTATGCCGGGCAATACCGGGGGTCGACGATCAGGGCGAGGACATGTTTTCAGGACAAGCGAAGAGAAAAATTATCTATTGCCTGATTGTGGCTACTGTCATGTCGCTTGCGTCACTTTCCGTTCACGCTGAGATTTATAAGTACCGTGGTAAAGACGGGGGTTTTCATTTTACAGATCGGCCGATGAGCGGAAACTATCGCCTCATCTGGCGTAGCGGCCCAAGCAAGTCCCGCAAGGGTAACTACAGTCTGGCCAAAATGCGTGAGAATAAATCGAAATTCACACCGATGATTGAAACGGTTGCGAAGGATCTGCGGCTACATCCCGGTCTGTTGCATGCCATGGTTAGGGTGGAGTCCGCTTACAATCCCAAGGCAATCTCCAAAAAAGGGGCGCAGGGGCTGATGCAGCTCATGCCGGCGACAGCCAGTCGCTATGGTGTAAACGATAGTTACGATCCGAAACAGAACCTGGAGGGTGGTGCGCGCTATCTCAGCGACCTGCTGACTCAGTTTGAATACGATATCCGGCTGGCATTGGCTGCCTACAACGCGGGTGAGAATGCAGTGAAGCGATATGGCAATAAAATCCCACCTTATAAGGAGACAATGAACTACGTCGATAAGGTGATGGGCGAGTACGAACGTAACCGCCTGGCCATGCTTGACTGATTAGGCTCTGCTTGTACTAACTGGAATACCAATCCAGAATCAGCTTGTCGATCAACAGAACGCCTTCTGGAGAAATATCGACAATATGCAGGCCAGTCCAGAAGCTGTTGGGTTGTGTTGCCTCGGTGCTCCAGACAGCTTCGGCACGGAACGAAACTTTTTCATCCCCCCCAGCATTGCCTGGCAGCATCATGTCCATCTGAAAAACGGACCCGGTGACAATAGGGTCTTCGCTAAGCAGCATCAGACCATCAGCACTAACATTGACAACCCGGCCAATCTGCATGCCGGTTATCTGGTCGGTGACTTCTAGGATCTCATTGGCAATCTTACGAGGGGATTTTCTTTGTTCTTTCATTAATGCTAAGCCTTGCCACTATTTGGCTTTCGTTCCTTCGTTGTCCTCATTCACAATATCGCTGGCGATATCTTCAGTTGTTTTCAAAGAGCGTTGTAGCATGCGACGGATAGCATGCAGCGTTCTTTCAACAAATGGATCACTGCTGTCTTCGAGAATCTTCGATTCACCAGACAGAATCTCTTGAGCCAGCGTTCTGAGAGGCTTGATGGCCGTCTGCACACCCGCTCTGTCGACAAACATACAAGATGCCGTCAATGGGCTAAGCCAGGAGAGCTTCACTTTTCGAGGCTCCCCGCCACGGGCATCTACGACCTCGAACCAGGTGCCAAATTGGATCTTGCGCAACTTCTCCATCATGGCCTCTTCCTGCTCCGGAATCTCTTCTTCTTCCGCTTCTTCCGTTGCTGAGGGCATCTCTTCCGCAGATGGCGTTTTGGGGACTGCCTCTAGTTTTGGTTTTTCTTCGCTGGCAGCTGATGGCTCAGGTTGTGGTGCTGCCTCAGGTGTGGGCTTCATTTCTGGAGCTGCGCTCGCGGAGACATCTGCGGCAGCTTCGGCTATCTGCTCTGGTGTGAGAAGTTCGAAGAGTGCCTTGCTTTTCTCCTGATGAAATCCACCTAAAGAGGCGAGGCCGTCTTCTATGGATTTGCGTAGATCCGGCAGTGCGGCTTCCATATCTTTGGTTTCGCTTTCACTCTTCGGCTCAAAGGCCCAGGCAATCTCATCGGAGATTCGAAGGGCTTCTTTCCAGTCGTCGCTCATCTCCCCATCGGGATGACGAAGCAGAACGAAGATAAGCTTGTCGACCCAGGTCTGCTCCAGAAACTCCTTCACAGGCTTCGGCAGGTGGGCGCTGAAGGAGCGAGCCTTCATCTCTTGCGATGCACGCTGACGGGCTATGTTGAGTTTTTCCCGTCCTTTAAGCGAGTCCTGTGCACGTTTTTCAAGGATATCCGTCTTGCGCCGGAACTCATCCATACGCTTTTTAAACGTAGCCAACAGGTTGCTGAAGAGGTCGACATTATCAGAGAACTCTTTGAGTACTCTGTCGATCACATTCTGCATATCCGGATAGATGCCGCGCTTGAGGTTTCGCTCATCAATCCAATGACTTCCCGCCTCCACCAGCGAGTCCAGCAGCTGTCTTGCGTTGTGGTTGCTGTCGGTCAGCAGCTTTCTGTCGATGATCGCCACTTTGAGATAGGGGGTGTGCAGATGACTGATCAGTGCCTTCGCGACTGCGGGAAGGACTGGATCATTCAGCATGTACTCAAACAGCATGCCGACCAGATCAATCGTATCCTCATCAGCGGAGTCCAGACGGTCGGCGCCGACCTCGTCGTACAGTTTGTGTCTTTCCTCGGCAAGGGTATGCTTGACCCTGACCAGGAACTGCTCATCGATCTCGATGTTGGGAATGATCGCACCCGGTGCATTGGCATCCGGGATGTAGTCGGCGCGCTTGGGAGGCTGGATATCATTCAGTGCATCGACCAGATTGGCCGGTGTGGCCGGTGGTGCGGAACCCGGTTGGCGGCCAGCCGCAGCTGCCGATGCTGCTCTTGCCCGTGCCTTCTCTGGAGAGCTCTGCCGCTGGTGGGCCATCATATCGAGGATGTTGGTAAACAGTTCCTCGCCCAACTCTTCTTGGGTCTGCTCCTGTACCGGCTCGGTATCATCGTCCAGTCTATCTGACTCGCCTTTTCCAGTATCGGGAGATTTTTGGATGGTCGGCCGCAGGTGAGGCAGTACACCAGCCTCTTTCAGGCTGTTATTGAAATCTTCGTAGATGGAGCCGAGCTGTTTCAGGACGTATTTATCGAACAAGGCCAGCACGATGAGCTTGATCCGGGTCTCGAGACCCAAGGCATCTATGGCCTCGTTAAAAGCGGTGGTGAGATGGTGCGGCCCCGCCGGAATCTGCTTGTGTTTGATGCTCTGTCCACCTTGGACCACGCTGAGCCGCTGTCCCAGTGCATACAGCTGTGAACGATGGTTGCCGACGGTTTTACTGATCATGTTTTCCAGAGCCGTGGTGATGTCCATCGATTCATGGTCGATCAGTTCCAGTTCCGAATCTTCCTCAGGATCGGTAAAGGGATTGTACTCACGCTCATCTTTCCAGAATTGATCAAAGCCTTCGCTGACCAGTTCTCTGAATTCATGTTCCACCAGCCCATGACGATTTCGGATCATGGCCATGGCTTCGAAGAAGCGGTTTTGCATCTCATTGGTATCCGCTTTCTGTGCGAAATCAGTGAGCGCTTTATCGGCGTTATTAAAGAGTTCTGTCAGCAGGGCATTGATATAGACAATGGCAGTGTCCTTACATCTGTTGAGTAAGGGCTGAAACTGACTCTGGTATTTATTTTTTCTGCTATTCAGGGTCGACACGGGTTTGTGGTCCTTCAGCGGAGCCATTTATGCAGCTGCCTTTTTGTACGGCAACACAGGCTTTTGTAGATCAAGTCGTTTCTTAAGAAGCCATGCTTCTCGCTAAGAGATTAGCACGAAGAATACCCTATAGGAACAGAATCTTAGTGCTAAATCCTCAGTTCCAGTAAGGCTTGTCAGTGAAATAATGTGACATCTTCCGGAATAAATCGAAGAAATACTGGTAGTTCAGTCGTCTCCGATGATCTTGTCGTCATGTTCAGTAGCAGCAAGTAGTTTTTCTCCCTGTCCCACCGTCTTGGCGAAAACCATGCGATAGGTCACTCCATTTCCAGCTTCACTGGTAGCCCGTAGCTGGCGGACTTTCTCTCTGGCAGGGCGGTATTTTTCCTCTTCTCCGAGGTATTCAAAGTTGTTTTCATCGATAATTTTGAAGACAAAAAAAGGCATATTGAAACTCCCAAAATGCTGGCAACCGGTCAAGAACAGGATCGGGCTGCCGATACAGATAACTGCAGTAGTAGATACTATCCGAATGCCTTTTCGCTGAATATCATAATATCCTTTGTCTATCAGTGTATTAAGGACAAGAAAGGCATTTGGTTCCCAAACGAGTCTATGAGGTTAGTGATGATGACCCCACAAGAGCTGGTCGAAAACGTTGAGAAACTGGTGGCGTTACCGGATGTGTGTATCAAGGTGAACCGGCTGATCGATGCACCAAACTACTCCGCAATCACACTGGGTGACCTGATTGCTCAGGATACCGATCTGTCCGCACGGCTACTACGTTTGGTCAATAGTGCCTTTTTCAACCAGCAGGTACCTGTAGATACGATCTCCAGGGCAATTACCGTTATCGGTACCAATGAATTACGCAATCTGGTGATGGCCACCACCGCTGCCAGAGTGTTCACGGGTATCCCGGGTGATTTGGTGGATATGGCTGAGTTTTGGCGATATTCCATGACTGCTGGTGTTATTGCAGGTGAGTTGGCCGGACGCTGTCGGGTGCTGCATGCTGAAAGGCTGTTTGTCATGGGCGTTTTGCACGATATTGGCCGACTGGTGATTTACCTCGAACTGCCTGAGTTATCACGGGATATTCTTCTCGTAACCGGAGGCGATGACAGACTGTTACCTGATGTGGAATCTGACATGCTGGGATTTACCCATATGGATGTGGGCGAAGCATTACTTGAAAAATGGGGTTTGCCTGAGAGCATCATTACCGTTATCGCTCATCATCATCGGCCGGCACAGGCCGAAAGCTATCGATTGGAGTCTGTACTGATGCATATGGCATCGGCACTATCTGTCGGTGAAATGGCTGGGGCTGACCTTGAAGAGACCTGTGAGCAGATTGATCCTTTCTCCTGGGAAATTTCGGGACTGAAGCCCGAGGCAATTGAGGAGATACTTGAATCTGTGCCTCAGAAGGTGAATGAAATTATCGATGTCGTTTTATCGCCAAAGTTAAGCACCAAACAGAATCAGTCGAAATAAATTTCACTTGGTATCCCAGAGCGCTCAGGACCGTATTCTGAGCATCTGTTTACAGATGGCTCCATAGACTCAAGATTTGAGTCCCATCCGGGTTAGAATGCATTCAGCATGCTGACCCTCCACCAATCCAATCGACTTGATCGACTCGCAAAGCAGCTCTCATTGCTGTTGAGTCAACCTGTGGGACGACCGCTGGATCCCGAGACCGTTGTGGTACAGCATCCCGGCATGGCGCGCTGGCTTTCCCTGGAGACAGCAAGCCTCCTTGGGCTCAGTGCCAATCTCCATTTCCCACTACCGGCAGCATTCATCTGGCAGATATTTCACGCTTTGTTACCTGATGTGCCGTCACTTGACCGCTACCAACCCAATCGGTTGGCCTGGCGTATCCATAGTCTTCTGAAGAAGGTGGAAGCAACAGATATCTACCAACCGGTTACCGACTATTTGAATGATGGAGATGAGGTAAAGCATTTTCAGTTAGCACAACAGCTTGCCGCGCTCTATGACCGATATCTTGTCTACCGTCCAGAGTGGACGCTCGCTTGGGAAGCCGGTCATGCAGAGCTCCCCGGTGATGCGTGGCAGGCAGATCTCTGGCGTCGGCTTGTGGCAGAAGAGCCTGTTCACTGGGTCAGTCTGCAGCAGCAGTTTTTCAACCTGGACACGATTGCCGAACTGCAGGAATTACCGGCGCGGATCTTCATCTTTGGCGTACCGACCCTTTCTCCCGGATACCTGGAAATTATCCATCGCCTGGCAGAATTCATGGATGTTCATCTCTTCTTGCTGAACCCCTGTGAGGCGCACTGGGCTGAGATTGTTTCCCCACAAACACAAGCACGGCTGGAAAGGAAGAGCCAGGGAGAGCAGCTCTATCTGGAGGTGGGGCATCCGCTGTTGGCCAGTCTGGGGCGCCAGGGCAGAGACTTTTTTGCTGCTATCAATGAGCTGGACCCCGGTAGTGATACATCCTTCGAAACCGCAGTGGGTGAGGGGCTTTTACAGCGATTACAGAACCAGATCCTGCAATTGGAACCGCCGATACCAGAACCACAATGGGATCACTCCATTGCTTTTCACGCCTGCCACAGTCCCATGCGTGAGGTGGAGGTACTCTACGATCAGCTGCTGGCCATGTTTGAGGAGATGCCTGACCTCTCACCTTCGGAAATCCTGGTTATGACCCCGGAAATTGATCGCTACGCACCTTTGATCGAGGCAGTCTTTAGCGAACCGGGTGATCGGCCGGGTATCCCTTTTCGGGTCAGTGACCGCAGTATTCAGCAGACCAACCCACTGGCCACGACATTTTTGGAGATTCTACAGTTACCGGGATCACGCTACGGGGTTGGCGCCATGCTCTCACTGCTGGAGAACCCCGCTGTCCGATGTCGTTTTGCTCTGGACAGCACAGCATTGGACGTGATTACCGAATGGATACAAATGGCATCGATCCGTTGGGGACGAGACGGTAAGAGTAAATCAGCGCACGGTCTGCCGCCGGATGCGAACAATACTTGGCAAGCAGGGCTACGCCGGTTATTGCTTGGCTACGCTATGCCTGGCGAAAGTGATTCGCTTTGGCATGGCACGCTTCCGCTAGATAGTGTGGAAGGTGCTGCAGCCGAAAAACTGGGTGGCTTATTGTCTTTTTGTAATGCGGTGTTCGGACTTGAATCTACACTGCATGAGAGCCGCTCTGTGAGTGACTGGGAAGTTCGTCTGATCGCGCTGATGGAGCAGTTCTTTTTGCCTGGTGAGGAGAGTCAGGGCGATGCCGAACGACTCAGGACAATCATTCATCAGCTGGCGACAGAGGCTCAGGAGGCCAGATTCGACGATGTGGTCTCACTGGATCTGATACAGCTTCGCCTGCAGGCACTACTGGCAGCTCCGGATAACCGTGGGTTTCTTGGCGGTGGGGTCAGCTTCTGTGCGCTGGCACCCATGCGCAGTCTGCCGTTTCGTGTGATCTGCCTGCTTGGTATGAACGACGGCGCATTTCCCCGTCAGCAGCCAGTACTGGATTTTGATCTGATGAACAGGCAGTTCCGCTTCGGTGACAGGTCACGCCGTGTGGATGATCGCTACCTGTTTCTCGAAACCCTCATTTCGGCGCGTGACCGCTTTTATGTCAGTTATGTGGGTCGCAGTCAGCGGGATAATTCATCCATGCCACCCTCAGTGGTGGTAGACGAGTTGCGGGACACGCTGCTTCTGATGGTCGGAGAAAAGGGACTTGAGACGATTACCTGTCAGCATCCCTTACAGCCTTTTAGCCCCGACTATTTCTCACCAGAATCCAAGCTTTTCAGTTTTTCACAACAGCGGAGGGAAGCCGCAATGTTGGTGGGGCAGGGGCCTAACAAGTTAGTGCCGTTACTGGGTGTGCCTCTGCCATTGAAAGAAACTGACGCAGAGGTTTCACTGCAGGCATTGATCCAATTCTTCACCAATCCACCCAGGTCATTCGTGCGTGAACGGTTATTGCTTGCTCTGGAGACGGCTGAGAGCCTGCCGGATGAGAGAGAGCCCTTTGCCCTGGAGAGATTCGAACGACTCGATCTGGAGCGTGGGCTGGTGGAGTCCCTATTGCAGGGAGAAACGGCGGATACACGCTTTGCCAACTTCCAGGCCGCTGGCACACTGCCACATGGTCAAGCCGGTCGTGCTGACTTTCAGCACATGCTATCCCATGCATTATCCATAGCCGATCGCGTGAAGCAGCTGCAGCTAGGCGATGTGCCAAGCATGCTTGATCTCGACTATCAGTTTGATGGGGTTCGCCTGACGGGACGGCTTATGGGCGTGACCCATAGAGGCTTACTGGCATACAGTACAGAGACCCTCTATCCCTACCAGTTGCTGAACCATTGGATCCGCCACCTGACGCTCAATCTGATTGCGCCCAAAGCAGTCGAGCTTCAGACACAATTGCTGGAGGGAAACAGGGCTGGGCATTTCCGGCCTGTGGAGTACCCGCAACACTATCTTGAGATGCTGATCGGACACTACCAGGAGGGTTACAACCGGCCATTGAGGTTTTATCCAGCCACCTCTTGGGCCTACGTTGAGGGGCTGAAATCGGGTGGTGAAGAGAAAGCCATGGATCGGGCACAGGCTAAGTGGTATGGCAATCGGGGCATGACCGGTGATGCCCAAAAACCCTATAACCGTTTACTTTGGCCTGATGGGAGTTTCTTTACCCAATCCTTCGAATCGAATGCCGTCGAGATACTGCAGCCCTTGATGGATCACCTGGAGTGGACGTGATGGGTATGGATATCTCATCGGTCAGTTTGCGGGGGATCAATCTGGTGGAGGCCAGTGCCGGCACTGGCAAGACATACACTCTTACCACCCTCTATCTGAGGTTGCTGCTGGAGCAGGGATTGGAGCCGGAACAGATCCTGGTGGTGACTTATACTCAAGCGGCCACCGCAGAACTCAAAGGGCGAATTCGGCAACGGTTACTAGCAACTCGGCAGATGCTCGAAAAGGGTGTTTCCGGGGAGGCCGACCTGGCTCCTCTGGTTGATGGGATAGCGGACAAAGTGGCTGCCCGCAAACAGCTCGATCTGGCTATCGTCGGATTTGATCAGGCATCCATCTTCACCATTCATGGCTTCTGTCAGCGTGTACTGACTGAGCATGCCTTTGAGACAGGGCAGGGATTCCAGGTTGAATTGGTTCCCGACCAATCTGAGCGCCTGCAGCAGATCGCAGATGATTTCTGGCGCTGTGAGATGGAGCAGCTGCCGGCACGCTTTCTTGAAGCCTTCCGTCAAAAAATAGCCACGCCGGAAGCCTTACTGTCCCGTTTTAGGTTGGTGCATGGCAAGCCTTACCTACAGGTAAGAGCTGCCGACTGGCCTGATGATCTCGACAAGCTTGAGGCAGAGATGCTCAGTCAGCAAAGTGAGCTGCGTGATCTCTGGATAGAGGCACGTGAAACCATCCAGGAGCTGTTAAGCGACTCTCAGGTATTGAAGGGTAATGCCTATCGGTCGAACTGGGTCGCCGGGTGGTGCAGGCAGATGGATGACTGGCTGAAAGCTTCCCCCTATACGCCAGCCTTCGACAAAGCAGACCGGTTTACACCTGAAATTATCTCAGCTGCTGTCAAGGCGGGGAAGAATTCTCCCGATCACCCCTTCTTTGGTCAATTTGCCGACTTTCTAGAGCAGGCAAGACGGTGTGTGGCGGCGGGTGGTCAGGCCATGGTCGCACTACAGAAACGCTTCCATGACTATCTTCTGGAGGAGCTGCCGAAGCAACAGGCTGCTGCCGGCGAGTGGTCTTATGACGATCTGCTTTTACAGCTTCATCAGGCGCTGCAGGGCAGAAACGGCAATCGCTTGGCGGCCTTGCTGCGCAGACGATATCCAGCTGCCCTGGTGGATGAGTTCCAGGATACCGATCCCATTCAGTATGAGATCTTGCACTATATCTACCACAAAAGTGAGCTGCCATTGTTTCTCGTCGGTGATCCGAAACAGGCAATCTATAGCTTTCGTGGCGCCGATATTTTTGCCTATCTGAGAGCCCGCCAGGCGGCTGTTTCCGCCATTCACACTCTGGATGAAAATTGGCGGTCGACACCTGGACTGGTGCAGGCGGTGAATACACTCTTCAGTCAGCCGTCTCGTCCCTTCTTTTATGATCAGATTGGGTTTCAGCCGGTTAAGCCGGCCAAAAGGAAGATGGATCAATTGAAGGTGCGTGGAGATGCGGACGCCGGTTTGTGGATCTGGCAGCTGCCTTTTGATCAGCAGACCCAGATAGAGCAGGTACGTCAATCGGTTGCGGAAGCCACTGCCGAAGAGATCGCACGCATACTGTCTAGAGATGCCCGTATTGGCAAAGCGTCACTGTGTGGTGGGGATTTCGCTGTTTTAGTTCGCACTCATCAACAGGCAGAGCGCATTGCCTCAGCATTGCACGAGCGTGGGATCAATTCGGTTCGCAGCAGCCAGGAGAGTGTTTTCTGGAGCGACGAGTCGGAAGCCCTGGAACGGATGTTGATGGCGCTGCTGGAACCCCAGCGGGGAAATCTGCTGCGCGCTGCGCTGGCCACACCACTAATGGGTTGGGATGGCAATCGTATCGACGATCTCAATCGGGATGATCGAGACCTAGGTGAGTGTTTTACCCGCTTTTACGAATACCACAAGACTTGGGAGCGCCGGGGATTCATCGTGATGATTCGCCAGTTGGTAATGGAGGAGTCGATTGAAAATCGATTGCTCGGTTATCGGGACGGGGAGCGTCGTCTGACCAATCTCAACCACCTGTTAGAACTGTTGCATCAGCAGGAACGTGCGACCAGACCTGGTATGGAGGGGCTGGTGAAGTGGCTGAGCCGCCAGCGCCAGTCTACCGATCAGAGCGAGGAGCGGCTTTTACGACTGGAGAGTGATCGTCATCTGGTACAGATCGCCACCCTGCATGGTAGCAAGGGGCTGGAGTATGACATCGTTTTCTGTCCCTACTTATGGGATGAGAGCAACACTCGGGTGGACGACAAGCCCTATCTCTTTCATGACCCGCAGGCTGAGTATAGTGCCGTATTGGAACTGGGTTCCATACGCTTCGCTCTGAATCGGCTGTATCAGAGAGAGGAGACGCTGGCGGAAAATCTGCGCTTGCTCTATGTTGCGCTGACAAGGGCGAAACAGCGCTGCTATCTACCCTGGGGGCGGGTAAAAAACCGTGAGCGGTCGGCACTTGCCTGGCTGTTGCACAGCGGCAGTCTGACTTCTGAGGCGTCTCCGCTTGAGGCATGGGAAAAGCGTGCCAAGGCTTTAAACTGTGAGGTGCTGGGACAGGATTTAGCAGCACTGGCGCAGGCATCGCAAGGCAGCATTGTCCTGAAAACCTTGCCGACCCCAAGCCCGTTATCACAGATGCCCCTGGCCATGCCCCCTATGTTGCGAGCGGCACGCCATTTCACGGGCAGAATTGAGGTGACTCGCAAGGTGGCCAGCTTCTCCTCACTCATCGCCGGGCAGTTGGAAGATCAACCCGACTACGATGCCCAATCAATCCGGGATTTACCCCTGCCGATGATTTCGAAGCGTGAGGATATCCACGGGTTCCCACGAGGGGCAGGTCCTGGCAGCTGTCTTCACGCTATTCTTGAAACACTCGATTTCACTGCGGTTGGCGGCGAGGCGGAGGATTTGCTGATCAGGCAGCAGCTGAGTTTACATGCCATTGACGAGCGCTGGCTGCCGGTAGTCAAAGGGATGCTAAAGCATCTGGCAGCCACGCCACTTAATTTGGATGGATTGAGTCTGGATAAAGTCACCCCTGCACAGCGCATCAATGAGATGGAATTCCACTTTCCGGTCTCTCATCTTGCTCCGAGTGCAATTCGTCAGCTGGCCGATCAGTACCGATTCAGTGATTCGACAGCGATGGTTGAGGGGTTGGCAGGGGTCGATGGCAGGAAAGTCAACGGTTTCATGAAAGGATTCATCGATCTGATCTTCGAGGCGGATGGGCGTTACTATCTGGCTGATTATAAATCGAACTGGCTGGGTAGCTCGATCGAGGATTATCACCAAACGGCAATGCAGGCCGCTATGGTGGCGCACAGCTATCCCTTGCAATACACCATCTACACATTGGCACTGCACCGCTATCTGGCGGTTCGCCTGCCTGACTATGATTACGAGCACCACTTTGGTGGTGTCTACTATCTTTTTCTCCGGGGGATGCGTCCTCAGCGTGGCCCGGCATTCGGCGTAGTTGCAGAAAGGCCTTCACTTGAATTCGTCCTGGCACTGGACGATCTGATGAAGGAGGTCGGTCGTGAGGTCTCCTGAAACTTTGTTGCGTGGCCTGCTTGATCATAAGCTCATCAGTGATCTTGATCTCCACTTTGCCTTGTTCATTCTTGCGGAGTCGTCCCGGCCCAGTGAAGCCTTAGCGTTGGCTGCAGCCCTGACCTGCCATGCTACCAGTGAAGGACATGTCTGTTTTTCTCTATCGGTTCAAGCAGGGCAGCAGCTACTTCAGGCATCACCAATTGTCGTCGATATCCCATCACTGGAAGTATGGCGTGGGTTATTGTTGGAAAGTGGTGTGGTAGGCAGGCCCGGCGAGTGGCAGCCCTTGATTCTCGATGACTCAGACCGGCTCTATCTTCATCGTTATTGGGATTATGAACAGCGGCTTGGGCAGGCCATACGCCGCAAAGCCGATGGACTGGTTGAAGAGATAGATGAGAAACAGCTTGCGACCGACATCGGGCATCTCTTCGATGATGCCTCCGAGGTATCTGTCGACTGGCAGAAAGTCGCATCCGCTACCGCCCTGATGCATCGGTTTGCCGTGATCTCCGGGGGGCCAGGAACCGGTAAGACTTCCACAGTGGTGAGAATCCTCGCTTTGCTGCGCTCTCAGCCGGGAGGGGAATCACTTCGCATTGCGCTGGCGGCACCTACCGGTATGGCGGCTTCGCGGCTGCAGCGATCGATACAGGCATCGAAAAGCCATCTGCCGCTGGCTCCCGATGTGCTGGAGATGATTCCGGAGCGTGCGACTACACTGCATCGGCTATTGGGCGTACGTCGACAGGGCACAGGCTTCCAGCATGACCGGGAGCATCCCCTGGCACTGGATGTACTGGTGCTGGATGAGGCCTCGATGGTGGATGTGGCTTTAATGACGAAATTATTCGATGCCTTACCGGAAGCCTCACGTTTGATCCTCCTGGGGGACAAAGATCAGCTGGCTTCAGTCGAGGCGGGTGCAGTGTTGGGCGATATTTGTCAAGGGTGCGAGGGACCCGGGCATGACTTTGCTGCCGTCCTGCGTACCTGTACAAATGAGCCGATTCCGGATACATCGGTAGTCGGAAGCGCTCTCAGTGACAATGTGGCGCTACTCAGAAAAAGCTACAGGTTTGGCGGGGAGAGCCCTATCGGTCGGCTTGCGGCAGCAGTCAATCAGGGTGAGGGTCAAACAGCCGAAAACCTATTAAAGAAAACGGGATCAGATTCGGACATTGCCTGGATAGTAAAGGATGTCTCCATATCGACTCTCGCAACCGAGCACTATGCAGGACTGTTTCACCAGATTGATCAAGGTGTACCGATCGAACAGCTGTTTGAGTTATTGCGAGGGTTTCGGGTGCTCTGTGCCTTACGTAGCGGTCCCGCCGGAGCTGAGCAGATTAATATCGATATTACACACCGTTTGCGCCAGATGGGTCTGGTGGGGGGTGACAACGAGTGGTATCCAGGTAGGCCGGTGATGATTACGCGCAATGATTATCAGCTTGAGCTCTACAACGGGGATACCGGGATCGTTCTGCCGCTGCCTGATGACCCACAAAAGCTTTCGGTTGTATTTCATGACGCCGATGGACAGCCCCGCTGGATACCACCAGCGAGGCTGCCTGATTGCGAGACGGTCTTTGCGGTAACCGTGCATAAAAGCCAGGGATCTGAGTTCGATCATGTCGTGCTGAATCTGCCGGATCAACCCAGCCCTGTGTTGTGTCGTGAATTGATCTACACAGCCATTACCCGAGCCCGCTCTCGTTTCACGTTGATCGGCTCGACTGAGATATTTCAGCAGGCGGTCGTACGGCGCCTGGAGAGGCACAGCGGCCTGTCAGATCTACTCAGTTTTCGTCACTGAAGTGCTGCCTTGCAGCATAAAAGTAGAAGCAGATATTTTGCTGAGTACATAAAAATAAACTGGGGTTGGATAATCCCTGGTTGTGATAGGGTATGGTCTGTTTGAAATCCATAGAGGGCATTAAAACTTAATATTTTCATATAAAACATTAAGTTAAATGCCAATATAAAGAGATTGGATTAAGTCTGATGAATGCGTGACACTGTTAATGAAATGTCACAGACCAGGGCTTTTGGGAGGCTTGGTAATGGGTTCAATCATCAGGCAACCGTCCACATCCAGCGATCATAAAAAAACGAAGGAGACGAAACGTCATGATCAACCCAGTAGGTTCAGCTGAACTGCAACCTTTGTTTGTCTACGACTCGGAATTACACCATCAACTTTCGCATGAGGCGGAGTCACTGCCATCGGTGGTGATCAGTTCTCAGGCTGCCGGCAATGCCGTCATGATGGGCGCCGGTTATTTCAACCCGCTGAAAGGATTCATGACCGTCGCCGATGCCATGGGTGCCGCTGAGAAGATGACCCTCACTGACGGCAGCTTCTTTCCGGTACCTGTACTCTGTCTGCTGGAGAATACGGATGCCATCGGCGATGCCAAACGTATCGCGCTGCGCGACCCTAATATGGAAGGCAATCCGGTTCTGGCCATCATGGATATTGAGTCCATCGAAACAGTCAGTGATGATCAGATGGCGGTGATGACTGACAAGGTCTACCGTACCGATGATATGGAGCATCCCGGCGTGCAGGCTTTCAACAGCCAGGGTCGTGTGGCTGTTTCGGGTCCGATTCAGGTACTCAACTTCTCCTACTTTCAGGCCGACTTTCCGGATACCTTCCGCACGGCTGTGGAAATCCGCAATGAAATCAAAGAGCGTGGCTGGAGCCGGATTGTGGCCTTCCAGACCCGTAATCCCATGCATCTGGCGCACGAAGAGTTGTGCCACATGGCGATGGATCGTCTCGATTGCGACGGACTGGTCATACACATGCTGCTCGGCAAGCTGAAGCCGGGTGATATTCCTGCACCGGTGCGTGATGACGCTATCCGCAAGATGGTCGAGCTCTACTTCCCGCCGAACAGCGCCATGGTGACGGGTTATGGTTTCGACATGCTCTATGCCGGACCTCGCGAGGCGGTACTGCACGCGTACTTCCGTCAGAACATGGGTGCTACCCATTTCATCATCGGGCGTGATCATGCCGGTGTAGGTGATTATTACGGGGCGTTCGATGCCCAGACTATCTTTGATGATGAGGTGCCCGAGGGTGCGCTGGAGATTGATATCTTCAAGGCGGACCACACTGCCTATTCGAAGAAGATGAACAAAGTGGTAATGATGTGCGAAGCACCTGACCACACCAAGGAAGACTTTGTGCTGCTCTCCGGCACCAAGGTGAGGGAGATGCTGGGGCAGGGTATTGCACCGCCGAAGGAGTTCTCTCGCCCTGAAGTGGCTCAGATCCTCATGGACTACTATCAGTCGATTCAATAAGCTTCGGCCAATAGTAAAAAAGCCCGCCAGATGGCGGGCTTTTTTTATGCTTTGAGATTACGACGCAGTCTAGCTGAAATCTGCACAAAGCTCGGCTTCAGCCTCAATCATCATCTCAATAATCACTTCAAGCTCATCCGGGTTGGCATCTGCCAGCTCCCGCAGCTCGGCGCAACTGATTTGTAACATCTCATTCATTGCAGCCACCTGTATAGTAAATAATTATTTACTTATATAGATGTCTGGTAGCGATAAATCAAGGGTATTCCTCATCTTTTGTGATCAATATTCACAAAAAAATCAGTCTGTTTGGACACGAAATCCAATTAATTTATTTGTATATAGATTGTAACTGATTGTTATTTAGATGATTTTGATGAGACCTGCGAGCTGGCTTAGAAGGAGTTGTTTCTAGAGCAGGCAAACAAGGTGGGTAGCTCAATGAGCGGATACCCACCCCGTACGACCTGCTTAGGCTGCTGCCGATGTCTTGTGTTTACCTCGGCCAGCCACGGTTGCTTCCGGTACCTCAACAAGCCGTCCGGATTTTACGTCGTAGATATAGCCATAGACCGGTATCTCAGGCGGCACTAACGGGTGTTCCTTGATGCGTCTGACATCTTCAACAACGCTTTTGGCGTTATCGGAAATGGTCAACCAGTCGATGAAGTCGCCTTCAGTGGACCCTGGACCTTCACCGGAGTCGTGCCAGCCCGTCTCATCCACCGATGCAGTTTTGAGGCTGCTTGCCAGCAGGTCGCGCATAATCCCATCCGTGAAAGTTTCCATGCCGCAATCGGTATGGTGGATGACGAACCATTCCCGGGTGCCAAGCAGTTTGTATGAAATGACCAGGGAACGTATGGCGTCGTCACTGGCGCGTCCCCCCGCGTTACGGATCACGTGCGCATCGCCTTCGGCAAGGCCGGCATATTTTGCCGGGTCGAGTCTGGCATCCATGCAGGTGAGAATGGCAAAGTGTCTACCGGGGGGCATTGGTAGATCGCGCTTGTCACCGAAATCGCTTGTGTATGCTTTATTGGCAGCGAGAACTTCTTTGAGGATCTGGCTCATTATTCTCTCCTATGGTGGATGTCACCTTGGGTATATAGCAGGCGTTACTCATCTGCATAAGGGAGAGAAACTCGGTAAAAAGTGGCGGAATACGCTGTCCGTCTATGGATGGACGCTCACTTTCCAGACTCCCTCACAAAGTGAGGGTGCTTGTGTGCGAATCTCATTTGGGACAAATGAATCACCCGCTATAGGCTGCCTTGTCATCCGTCAGACGTAGCCAGCCTTTGACGATCCGGTAGATGACCCAGATCGTATTGGCCAGAAGAATAAAATAGCCGACTACAATGAAGACGGTAATTAAACCGATGATTCCCCATAGAAGGCCGTACCAGAATGTTTTGATCTGCCAAGTGAAATGAGATTCGAGGAAGGTCCCCTGGACATCCTGCCGTTTCACGTAGTTGATAATGACGGCAACCAGAAAGGTGATGCCAATGAGTAAAGAGGCCGCCTGTAATGCATAGATTACAGTGGTGAGTGTTTTCAGGGATCTCAGTTTTTCATCGTTCCCTGTGACAGGTGAGTTTTCGGTTGTGGTGGCTTCTTCGCTCATTTGAATCATTCCCTGGGTATTTAGGAGTTGGTAATCGAATGCCGCTCATTATGGCAAAAAATCAATAGGAATGTGCAGAAAGCATAGACAAAACTCAATGGATACCGAATGTCTTCCCGACACCACGGGATATTCAGATTTCTGACTTGAGGTATTTTTTTCTCTCCACCTGCGGAAACTTCTCAATGGCATAACGAAGCATAGTGCGGGGCATGGTCAGGTAGTGTGCTTTCAGAAAAACTCTCTCCACTTTTCCATCTCGATTGCCTACTTCTCTCAGCATCCATCCGACTGCTTTGTGTATCAGATCCTCCTCATCGTTGATCAGTAGTTGCGAGATCGCCAAGGTCTCGTCGAACTGTCGCTGCCGGATGAAATGGAGTGTCGACATGATAGCGATGCGCCTCTCCCATAGATTCGATGATGTAGCTAGTTGATAGAGTGGTTGTCTGTCCTTGTCTTCCAGGTGTGCACCGATGATCTTCGGTGCAGAACTGTCAACCAAGTCCCAGTTATTGATGTATCGAGTATGAGCCAGATACAGGCGGTAAATATTTTCTCTCTCAGTGGTGCTGCCACGAGAATATTTTTCAACTAGGAGAAATAGGGCGCACAGCCGCTCCTCATGGTAGGTGGATTTCAGCAGTTGCCGGGTCTCTTGCAGAGATATCTGTTTGAATTTCCTGGCCTGCTCTCGGAGTATGGGGACTCGAATGCCGAGAAATTTATCTCCTTCACCATACTCTCCCGGACCGGTTTTAAAGAACCTTTGCGAATGATGCGCAATGGCGGGGTCAGCGAGTTCTCTCAGGTTTTTTCTCAATTGTGAGATTGACATAGATTGATACCAGGGATTAGCCGTGGAAATACACAATCTGTCTCAGTGAGCTTATCCGACAAATAATTGTTCACAACCGACACGGCTTGGATTGTATTGTATTGAACGGCTTGCACAGGCGCCGTTAACAGGAGGCTTTTATTCGGTTTATCATGTTCATGACAATACAAAGAAAAGGGGCGCTATGAAATACCGATATGAGATCCTGCAGGAAGATGCAGTCTATCGAGGCTTTCTCAAGGTCAATCGATACCGCCTGCGACATGAGCTGTTCATGGGTGGTGAGAGTGAGGAACTCATTCGTGAGCGGCTGGAAGGCCTGAGGGCTGCCTCTATCCTGCTCTATGATCCCAAACTCGACCAAGTCGTGTTAGTGGAGCAGTTTCGTATCGGTGCCGTTGGGCAGGAGACAGTGCCCTGGATGCTGGAGATCGTCGGTGGCTTCGTACCGGAAGATGAAAGCGATGAATCCGTGGCCCGGCGGGAGGCGGTGGAGGAGGCCAATTGCCCGGTCGGGCGTATCGAGGCTATCTGTGAGTTCGTTGTCAGTCCGGGTATCTCAGTGGATCGCATCGCACTGTTCTGTGGTGAAGTCGATGCCTCCCAGGCTGCCGGGGTGCATGGTCTGGATCATGAGGGAGAGGATATTCGTGTCGTGGTGATGGATGCGGATGAGGCGATCGGTGAACTCTACAACGGGCGCGCCAATTCTACGAGTATCACCATTGCCTTACAGTGGTTGGCGTTGAATCGGAAGGACTTGAAGGCGCGTTGGCAGATGCCTGGCTAATCGTACCGATTACAGATGCAGTCTGGCCAATTCCCGGTCAGGCGTACCGGTCTCCCAGGCATCACTAAATAGGGCCAACAGCCGATTCACCCGGTGGCGGTTGTGATAACAGGCAATACCGCGGTAACTCTCGGCAGCTTTACGATGCAGATAGCCGCAATCATCCACCAGCAGGAAAGTCTCCGGTGTATCGATAAAGTCTTGGCTGGGTTTGCGGATCTCGATGACCGAGGGCAGACGCTGGGCCAGTTCGACCAGGCGATGGCCCTGCTGTAGGACCAGGGTGTTGTCCTGCAGGATGATTTGGATACGAGTAAAGCGGGATCTCAGCGCCAGGGCCTTGAATGCCTCCAGAAAGGCGGGTTGATCGAAGATCTTGGGGTCAAGATCATGGGTCATAATTGCCAGTTCACGCTTTGCTTGTCGCAGCAGAGAGGTGGCGTGCACCAGATTCTCTTCCTCATTATGTAGATGAAAGAGGTCACTTGTCTCTCCCAGGACAGGCAGTGTCAGATCCACCTATGAATCAAATGCTGAGGGATGAAGCACCATCTTGCGATGAGGAATGTCGGCTTCGTAGAAGATCTTACCGACAGCGGTGAAACCCGCCTTGGCATAAAAACCCTCTGCGTCGGTTTGCGCATGCAGAAAAAGCTTTGTGATGCCGTTTGTCTCGGCCTGCACCAATATCCGGTCGAGCAGGGCCCGCCCTATGCCTCGGCCTCGCCACTCTGGCAGTACCGCCATGCGACCGATCTGACCGCTGCCGAGTAATCGGGCGGTGCCTATAGGTCGCTGTTCTCCGTCGAGTGCGAGCAGGTGGTAAGCCGTGAGGTCATCATCGTCCCACTCCATCTCCAATGGAACGCCTTGTTCTTCGACAAACACCGATTCACGGACCTGTCTCAGGTATTGGCGATCCTCTGGCCAAATGGCCTCACGAATGGTGTATTCAGCACTAGTCATTACCGAACTCAAGATGACCGTCGTTGTATAGCTGGCAAAGCAGGGAGAGGTAGACCGGCTGTGTCAGCCACTCCTGCAGATAGCCGAAGTGAAGCTCCCGGTAGCGGGTGACCACCGGTAGGAAATCCCCTGACTCGCTAGGTAGAGCATAGTGCTGGCCATTGGCATAGAGGCTGTCATGCCCATCGCCATCATTGCGGCTGAAGGCCAGACGGGTATAGCCATGACGATGTATGACTGCTGCCTGCCGGAAGCGGTTAAGAAAATCTTCTTCCCCTAAAGGTTGTTCACGAGGCTCAACATGCAGATGTTCTTTGGGTTCTGTAATGAAACGGCCAAACCAGCGATTATCTTGCTTTAAGTTTTTCAGACAATCCGTAAGTTTCGCTTTGAATGCCGCCAAAGCAGCCGGTTGGATTTCACCAGGTGATGCCTGAGGCTTGAGCGCCGGGTCTCGGTAGCGTTGGGGTGGCAGATGACGTTCGACGGTGCTCTCGAACCAGGCCGCTGCCATTTCGCGCAGGGTAGGGGCGCGAAACCCCACAGAGCAGGTCATGCACTCCCCTTCGGCAATCCCCCAGTGGGCGACATTGGGGGGCAGATAGAGCATGTCACCGGGTTCCAGCAGCCACTCTTCCTCGGTTTCAAAGTCGGGCAGGATGCGCAGATCGAGACCGGGGATGAAATCCTCTTCGGAGACTGTCTGGTAGTGGATTTTCCAGCGCCGCCGACCTTTTGCCTGATAGAGGAAGACATCATAGTCATCGATATGGGGTCCTACCGAGCCCTGATCAGCGGCGTAGCTCACCATCACGTCGTCCAACCGCCAGTCGGGGATGAAGCGGAAGTACTCCAGCAGGCCGGCTACTTCTGGCAGATGTTTGTCTACGTCCTGTACCAGCAGGGTCCAGTGGCTCTCGGGCAAACTACTGAAGGTCTCATCGTCAAAGGGGCCGAAGCGGGCCTCCCAGGGGGTTGCGCCATGCTTTTCCAACACCATGCGTGATTCGATACCGGCTTCGCAGGCCATGCCGGCCAACTCGTCTGGTTGCAGGCCACAATGAAAATCGGGTAGGGCCTGTTTGAAAAGCAGGGGCTTGTGTTGCCAGTAGCGGGAGAGGAATTTTTCCTCGGTTATCCCGTGTGGGAATTGCAGCTTATGCATAGTATTCCTGTGAGCATAGATTACAGGTGGCCCGGTCTAACGTTTGCCTACCGCATGGCCCACTAGTGGTGATATGACTGGAATGGTGATGCAAGCCACAACCTACTGGTGAATAAGCTGCAGGGTGCGGCTCTGCCGTACCACCCACGATAGTGCCATGTATGCAGTGTATATCGGGAATACAACAGGCGACACAGATAATTCTGTGTTGTTTTGACGCCTGTCAGATATTGGCCGCCTGCTCTTTGGCATTACCGATGTAGTTCATCGGTGTGAGACGTTTCAGCGACGCCTTGGCTGTTTCGGGGATATCAAGCTGATCGACAAAGGTCTGAAGCTGTTCGGGGGTGATACGTTGTCCACGGGTCAACTCTTTGAGCTTCTCGTAGGGTTTTTCGATACCGTAGCGACGCATAACAGTCTGAATCGGCTCGGCCAGTACCTCCCAGTTGGCGTCGAGGTCGGCCAACATGATTTCACTGTTGGCTTCAAGCTTGCTGAGGCCACGCTGGATCGACTGCAGGGCGATACTGGTATGGGCGAATCCAACCCCCAAATTGCGCAATACGGTGGAATCGGTCAGGTCACGCTGCCAGCGGGAGACTGGTAGCTTGGCGGCGAGATGGCCGAAGAGGGCATTGGCGATGCCTAGATTTCCCTCACCGTTCTCGAAATCGATGGGGTTCACCTTGTGCGGCATAGTGGAGGAGCCCACCTCACCAGCGATGGTTCGTTGCTTGAAGTAGCCCAGAGAGATATAGCTCCAGACATCCCGGCTGAAGTCGATGAGGATAGTGTTGAACCGCGCCACGGCATCGAATAGTTCGGCTATATAGTCATGGGGCTCGATCTGGATGGTATAGGGGTTCCAGCTGATACCCAGGCTTTCCACGAACTGCTTGGCGAAAGCGGGCCAGTCGATCTCCGGATAGGCAGAGAGATGGGCGTTGTAATTCCCCACAGCGCCGTTGATCTTGCCCAATAGTTCGGTGGCGGCAATCTGCTCGCGCTGCCGTTGCAGGCGATGAACCACGTTGGCCATCTCCTTGCCCAGGGTACTGGGGGAGGCTGGTTGCCCGTGTGTGCGGCTCAGCATGGGCTGGTCCGCCAGTTCCAGAGCCAGTTTACGAATGTTATCGATGACTTCGTCGATCTGTGGCAGTAGTACTTGTCCGCGACCTTCCCGCAGCATCAATGCATGGGAGAGGTTATTGATGTCCTCAGAGGTACAGGCAAAGTGGATAAATTCACTGATCGCCTCCAGCTCCTGATTACCGGCGATTTTCTCCTTGAGAAAATACTCCACTGCCTTCACGTCATGATTCGTGGTGCGCTCGATGTTCTTGATCCGCTGGGCATCCTCTTCACTGAAATTATCGACGATGGCGTTGAGAATATTGACCGCATGCTCGCTGAGGGTGGGGATTTCGAGGATGTCGTTATGTGTAGCCAGGGCCTGAAGCCAGCGAACCTCAACCAGCACACGATGACGAATCAGGCCGAATTCACTGAAGATCGGTCTAAGATCGGCACTTTTGCTGCCATATCGACCATCGATAGGAGAAACCGCAGTGAGTGAGGAGAGTTCCATAGTGTCTGTCCGCCGGATTGCTTGCTGAAAAGGGCGGGATTATACCTGCTAAGGGGTATCCGGGTGTAGCGGCTCCAGCTTTTTTCTCTTCTGCCGATAGATAAGCGATCTCTGATGGTGATGATCCAGTATTTATACAGGATGAAAACCATCAAGTGGCACCACAATGTTTTAGCCCAGGACCGTCTATCAAGACAAAGGAAAAGATCGTTATGCCTTATGATACCGATAACAACAGATTGCTTCTTGAGATCGATAAGGAGATTAGGGAGCTAAACAGGGAGACCATCAACCCTCGCATACCCAACCTTAACATCAAAGATTTGAAGCCTGTGATGTCTATGGTAGCGAGATCGAGAGCAGATTATCTGCAGGAGCTTTTTGATCTTGCCAGTGTCTGCGGAGATGGCTTCCCATCCCCTGACCAGATACGGCATTTGCGCAATCTAAGGCTGGCCTACGATGAATTGGTAGATGGTGCTCAGGCATTGAACACGGCGATTGAAAGGGGATATCTAGATGTTGGACGCGACTGAAGCTGTCAATTTTTCAAGGTAATATCACGCATCACATCAGCACTCGAATGGATCTAAAAGGGATCGACCAAGAGCCACATAAGAGCTGTTTGATAGATATTTTGCTGATCCTCGACACGCACTTTATCTATGTCTAGCTTCCTGTAAGAGAGCTGGATAGCACGTGTTCGAGGACCCGCTTATCTCAGTTACTCTTTTGACATGCTGTTCAGCATTGTTTCACCTTTTTCCTTGGTAGCATCGATTACTTCTCCTGTGGTTTCTTTTGCTGAATTATATGCATCACTGGTTGTGTCACTGATGGCAGTTCCCATCTCTACGGCTTTGTCTTTTACTACAGTTCCGGCTTCTGATACCGCTTCCTTGGTGTCTTCGTAGACTTCCTGACTCTTTGTGGCAACTGTGTTCGCCGCATCACTGGTGGCATCTTTGGTCTTTTCCCAGGTCTCTTTGCTCACCTCAGCAGTCTTTTCCACGATGCCGGTGGCGCTCTTCTCACTTACGGGAGCGGCGCTGGAGGCGGGGGCACTCATTTCACTGTCACCGGATTTTCCGCAGGCGGCCAGGGCGATCGTGCTACTCAGTGCAATAGCAATGATAGTTTTGTTCATTTTCGAATCCTCGAATTATTGAATAGTTATGAGAGCTCAGCGTGTACCGCTGGTGGCTGATAGTTATATTACGTTTTATTCCTATCAAGCTGTGAATTGGTCGTTGATCTTGACCAATGTTCACAAATGAGAGTCAGAGACTGTCGAGGAGCCCGTGCAGGGTAGTAACCACGCGCTTTCGGTTGAAAAGGAGTTGTCGCCGGCGCCCCCCCATCTGACGCCAGAGCATGGCAGCTCTGATGCCCGCTAGCAGCAGGGCACGAATTCGGTTGACGTTATCGGGATTCTGTAGATAGACAGGCTCGCCACTGACCATGATACGGGGCTGCAGCGTGCTGATGTTCCCTGCATAGATATCTGCCAGAGAAGCGAGGATATTGCTATGTGTTTGGGGGAAGTGTGGCAAGCGTGCAGCTGTGCTCTTGATGCCTTCACTGATGCTTTCCAGACGTTCGGCATCACCGATAAGCTTGCGTTCCAATTGCACCAGACTGAGCAGGTATCGTGTCAGCTCATTGTCGCGGGGCTCGCTGCCGCTGAGTTGTCGGTGGGCCAAGCGTAGGCCAGGTGCAAGATTCTGCAGACTACCGAATACGTCAAGCACCTGCGCTGTATCCACCTGAAACAGGCTGTGGATATTACCCGTCAGGGCTTGAGCATCGGCCATGCCTTTGTGTGCCACTTGCTGCGCAAGATGGCAGGCTTGGAAGAGTCCCGCCAGGGCAATGGCCCGGTCGTTATCATCGTATTTCATGGTGTGTTGTAAGCTGACTCGATGATGCCGCCGCCGAGGCATTCCTGATTCTGGTAAATGACAATTGACTGGCCGGGTGTGACCGCTCTTTGTGGTTGTTGGAAGACGACTTTAAGCTGATCGTCCGATGCTTGTCTTATTTCACAGGCCTGCAAGGGCTGGCGATGACGGATGCGTGCTGAACATCTCAGCGGCATAGCGGGGGCTTGACCTGCAACCCAGTGAAGCTGACTGGCTTCCAGTGCATTGCGCATCAACATGGGGTGGTTATGACCCTGTGCGGCAATCAGGCGGTTCCTCTCTAGATCTTTTCCCACCACATACCAGGGCGTTTCATCTGCATCCTGTCTACCGCCGATACCCAGGCCCTGACGTTGCCCAAGGGTATAGTACATCAGTCCTTGATGCTTGCCGATAACCTCTCCCGCGGGATCTTCTATGTCACCTGGTTGAGCAGGCAGATAGCGCTGGAGAAAGTCACGGAACTTGCGCTCCCCAATGAAGCAGATACCCGTGCTGTCCTTTTTCTTGTGATTGGGAAAACCGGCCTGTGCTGCAATATCCCTGACTTGGTTTTTCTCAAGCCCGCCCAGGGGGAATAGGGCATTGCGTAGTTGTGCCTGGTTGAGCATGTAGAGAAAGTAGGTTTGATCCTTGTTCTCATCCTCTGCACGTAACAGCTGGCAAATGTCATCAGAGGTGCTCTTCGATGCGTAGTGACCTGTGGCGATATGGCTGGCGCCGAGTTGATCCACCGCATAGTCGAGAAAGGCTCTGAATTTGATCTCCCGGTTACACAGTACATCGGGATTAGGGGTTCTTCCCGCGCGATACGCTTCAAGAAAATAGGCAAATACCCGGTCCCAATACTCCGCGGAAAAGTTGACGGTATGTAGCGGTATCCCCAACCGATCGGCAACCGCCTGAGCATCGTTGAGGTCCTCAGTGGCCGAGCAGTACTCCGCTGTGTCATCTTCCTCCCAGTTTTTCATGAAGAGGCCTTCCACGTCATAGCCCTGCTGTTTTAGCAGGAGGGCGGCGACGGATGAGTCGACGCCGCCGGACAGGCCTACAATGACTTTAGCGGGCATTCCGATGCCCTCGATCTGATGGCGTTGTAGGTGTCTTGGGGTGTTGGATTTTTCGCCAGCTACCGGGTTCGAGGTCTCGTAACGCCCACTCGCCGACCTGCATTCGAATCAGTCGTAGCGTGGGGTGACCAACGGCGGCAGTCATGCGCCGTACCTGTCGATTGCGACCTTCGCGGATTTTGAGTTCCAGCCAACTGGTGGGTATTGCAGCGCGATAGCGAACGGGTGGATCCCTTGGCCAGAGATCGGGTTCTGTCAGTCGTTTGACCTTGGCTGGATAAGTCATCCCATCCTTAAGCTCAAGACCTTCCCGCAGTTGAGCCAATGCGTCATTCTCCACTATGCCATCGACCTGCACCCAATAGGTTTTCCAGGTCTTGTGTTTGGGGTCGGTGAGTTTGTGTTGCAACGTCCCATCATCGGTCAGCAGCAGGAGCCCTTCACTGTCCCGGTCGAGACGGCCTGCAGGATAGACACCTTTCATCGGGATATAATCCGCCAGTGTTGCACGGCCATCGCCATCCGTAAACTGGGTAAGAACACCGTAGGGTTTGTTGAAGAGAACCAGCATTGATTAACGCGATATATTGGATTTAGTGTTAACAGGCCCAAGTAAGCAATGTCCATCGGGTTCGTACCTGATGAATTCGAGATTCTGGAAGATCTGCCTATTATGCTTGAATACGATCGGATAGTTAATTCAAGTTAGCCAACTGGAAAATGCTTGGAAGGGATGCCCATTGTCGGAAAGGTGCGTATTGGGGGGAAAGTGATTGTTTGATCAGTAAAAGCAGTTATCTTCCGACCAATAGATTCTAATGCTCGAGTAAGTCTACCGAGCGTGCATTAAAAAAACGTGTACAGCCTTTGCCTGATTGCTTGGCCTGGTAAAGTGCGATATCAGCTTGTCTGATCAGGTTGGAGAAAGACTCTCCGTCATCGGGAAAGATGGAGATGCCTATACTGCACCCGGGATTGAACTTGTGTTTATTGAGAGCCACTGTTTCGTTAACCTCTTGCAGGATCCTCTCTGATACTTTCTCAACATCAGTAATGTCATCAAAGTCCTCCAGCAGTACGATGAACTCGTCGCCACCGTATCTCGCAGTATCACCTTTTGTTAGTGATAGTGTATCGGATAAACGCAAAGCTGATTTCAGTCGCTTGGCAATCACGATCAGAATTTCGTCACCCATGGCATGTCCCAAAGTGTCGTTGATCTCCTTGAAATTATCCAAATCGATGAGCAGAACAGCGAGACGGTTGTTACGACGCAGACAGCGTTCAAGGGCTCGATCCGCCTGCTCACTGAACCAGCGGCGATTGGTCAAGCCTGTCAAAGGGTCAATATAGGCAAACTCCTCCAGTCGCTGATTGGCGCTTGATAGTTCATCGACCAGGTCATGCTTTTCGTATTTAACGCGTAACCCGTTTTTAAAACTGTTGTGATAGATATGGCCCGTGACCATCACGATAGCGCTGTAGGCCAGGGCTAGGATACTGAACTCAAGATTGGATTCCTGGCTGATGAAGTAGGACCAATATTGAAGTGAAAATAATATCGGACAGGTAAAAGCATAATAGACAGGCAGCTTGAGTGCATTGTTTGGTAATGCTGCCAGAGGTATCCCGATCAGTGTGACAAGAATGATGATATGGTCGTAAAGTGAAAAATTTTCTTGCAGGATCACGACCAGAAGTGACCAGAGTACGCCTGCACTGAATGTGAGAGCGGTATAGATTACCAGCCACGCTTGTGAGTAGCGGTCATGGATCAGTGTGCTTTCCCGAACGCTGCGTAGAATCAGGCGTAAAAGATTGACTGTTATCTGCGCTACCGCCCAACTAAGGATGATCTGATTCTCCTCGTAGGAACCGTATAGCGTACTCAATAGGAGGACGGTCACTGCCATCGATGAGAACAGGGTGATGGGTGCGTTCTTATAGAGTAGGTCGAGTAACTCTCGACCGGCGTATGTATCGATATTAGTATTTTTCACAGCCTGATTATCCATAACAGACAAGCCCCTATCCTTTTTATTGATTTTTTTAATATAGCCGTTCATGTCTTGTAATTTCCCTATATTTTCCAGGGGCTCAACAGTCAAGACATGACATTCGAATACAGAAAAACAAGCGGGTTTTCGTAATCTAGTCTAGGCTAGAAGCTTTTTCAGGTGAGGTAACTCAATCGATGTTCTCCGATAAAATCTCTATTCCGCCGGAAGGCAGTGCCATCACTGTCGGTGCCGATGCTAAACCCGTAGTCCCTGATAATCCGATTATTCCATTTATTGAGGGAGATGGTATTGGTGCAGATATCACGCCGGTTATGCAACAGGTGATCGATACGGCTGTTGAGAGAGCCTACGCCGGTCGCAGGAAAATTCATTGGATGGAGATTTATGCGGGTGAGAAGGCCAATCGTGTCTATGGTGAGGGTGAGTGGCTGCCTGAGGAGACGATAGTGGCACTCAAGCAGTTTCCGGTTTCCATCAAGGGACCGCTGACAACACCTGTAGGAGGTGGCATTCGTTCTCTTAACGTGGCCATGCGCCAGATGCTAGATCTCTATGTCTGTATCCGTCCTGTGCGTTATTTCAGTGGCACCCCCAGCCCGCTGAAGCATCCTGAGAAAACGGACATGGTCATCTTTCGAGAAAATACCGAGGATATTTATGCTGGTATCGAATGGCAGGCAGGGACGGCAGATGCAGAAAAGGTATTACGTTTTCTACAGGATGAGATGGGTGTAGATAAGATTCGCTTTCCTGCTACCTCAAGTATCGGCATCAAGCCGGTGTCGGAAGAGGGCACCAGACGCCTAGTTCGAAGGGCCATTCAATATGCCATCGACAACGACAGGGATTCGCTGACGTTGGTGCATAAGGGCAATATCATGAAGTTTACTGAGGGGTCCTTTAAAAACTGGGGTTATGAGTTGGTGAAGGAGGAGTTTGAGGCTGAGGAGATGGATGGTGGGCCGTGGTGCAAACTGGCTAATCCAATGACCGGAAGGGAAATCATCGTAAAGGATGTGATCGCCGACGCTTTCCTGCAGGAGATTCTGCTTCATCCCGAGGATTTCAGTGTCATCGCCACACTCAATCTCAACGGTGATTTTATTTCCGATGCGCTTGCGGCGCAGGTGGGTGGTATTGGGATAGCACCTGGCGCCAATCTCTCAGATGATGTGGCCATTTTTGAAGCCACGCACGGCACAGCCCCCAAGATCGCTGGGCAAAATCGCGCAAATCCTGGATCGCTGCTGCTCTCAGCGGAGATGATGTTACTTCATATGGGGTGGCGTGATGCAGCCGATCTGGTTGTAAAGGGCATTTCGGGCGCAATACATGCACACACGGTGACAGAGGACTTCGCCAGCCAGATGGGAAATGCCGTACTGGTCGGAACTGAAGAATTCGGGCAAGCCGTGATAGCTCACATGTAACCAATAGAAATGAAATGGCCGATGATTTAGATCATCGGCCGTATACTACCGCTCGACGGTAACGCCGAGACTGCGCCTATTCGTTCGATACCCGTTGTATATTGGTTGCGTGCAGGCCTTTCGGACCCTGGCTGATATCGAACTGTACCTTTTGACCCTCTTTCAAAGTTTTGTAACCGTCCATCTCGATGGAAGAGAAATGTACGAAGACATCCTGCTCACCATCTTCCGGTGTTACGAAACCATAGCCCTTGGCGTTGTTAAACCACTTTACGACTCCAGTCGCCATTGCTAATACTCCTCAGCTATCCACTGCCGGAGTGGGGATATTGTCGCAGACAGCAGAATTGAGTGAGCCCCTTGGGAGTGCGAATGTTTTGCCTTGCCATATGACTCGCGTGGTAAAGCCAGTCAATAAATGGTAATGCAACCTCAAACGCCAATTTCCTTTCGAGGTCCGCTCAACGGCAGATTTCTACGTATTGTTGTTAAGAGTGAAAATCACTCCATCCACTCACTCAAGCAAAATTACATTGGTGATAATCGTTGGGCGTCACGATAACGCCTCAAAAACCAGCGTTTCGGCTCTCTTGAACGGAGTCCTTTGTCAACACTGTAGGGAGAAGTATAGTGTGGTAGCGTTGTGGGTCAACACTAAGCCGACATGTTTGCTTGGTATTGTATTAGTCAATTAGTATCATCCCTTATTCTTACGGGGTAATCCCCGTATATTTTCCGGAGAATAATTCCGCTTTTCAGGCGTTGAAGGCCTGCTAGAATCACACAGTATGAGCAGTAAAGAACAAACCTCACATGATGACGGATTGGCACTACAGGAGGCGGCGCCAAAACTCAAAAAGCCGCCCCTCTACAAGGTCATTATCCTCAATGATGACTTCACCCCGATGGAATTCGTGGTGCAGGTATTGGAATCATTCTTTGACATGGATAGGGAGAAGGCGACAAGAGTGATGCTGCATGTCCATACACGGGGCGTGGGTGTATGTGGCGTCTTCACCAAAGACATAGCCGAAACAAAAGTGTCTATAGTCAATGAATACTCCCGTAGTAACCAGCATCCGCTACTTTGCACAATGGAGGAGTCCTGACAGTCTCCTTGGAGTCCGAATCAGATGTTGAATAAAGAACTGGAATTTACCCTGAATCAAGCGTTCAAAGATGCCAAGGATAGACATCATGAATTCATGACGGTTGATCATCTGCTACTGGCGCTGTTGGATAACCCGGCTGCAGTCGCCGTACTCCATGCCTGTAGCGCTGATGTTGATAAATTACGCAGGCAGGTAAGGGAATTCGTTGACCAGACAACACCGCTGATTCCGGATGGTGATGAAAGGGAGATTCAACCGACACTGGGTTTTCAACGTGTACTGCAGCGGGCCGTTTTTCACGTGCAGTCATCTGGCAAGAACGAGGTGACCGGGGCCAATGTCCTGGTCGCCATCTTTAACGAACAGGATTCCCAGGCTGTGTTTTTTCTTGGTCAGCAGAAGGTCAGCCGACTTGACGTAGTCAACTACATATCTCACGGCATCTCCAAACTCGAGGATGGGGAACAGGATGCTGTAGGTGGTGGCGAATTCAATGCCGATGTCAAAGGGGAGGCGCAGGATAGCCCGCTAGAGAGCTATGCATCCAACCTGAATCAGCTGGCCGAACAAGGCAAGATCGATCCTTTAATCGGTCGACAGTCTGAAGTGGAGAGAACCATACAAACGCTCTGCCGCCGCAGGAAGAACAACCCATTGCTGGTGGGTGAAGCCGGTGTTGGTAAGACTGCCATTGCCGAGGGTCTGGCAAAGAAGATTGTTGATCAGGAAGTACCGGAGGTACTCTCCGGTGCGACAATCTATGCACTGGATCTGGGTACCTTAGTGGCAGGCACCAAATATCGTGGTGATTTTGAAAAACGCCTGAAGGCAGTGCTGGCACAGTTGAAGCGAGAGCAGGACGTTGTGCTCTTCATTGATGAAATCCATACAATTATTGGTGCCGGTGCCGCCTCTGGTGGAGTGATGGATGCGTCCAATCTGATCAAGCCGGTATTGGCCTCCGGTGAACTGCGCTGTATCGGCTCTACCACCTATCAGGAGTTTCGCGGTATCTTCGAAAAAGACCGCGCGCTGGCGCGCCGATTCCAGAAGATCGATGTGGAAGAACCTACAGTCGAGGAGACAGTAGAGATCCTGAATGGTCTCAAGTCACGCTTTGAGGCACATCACAACATCGAGTACACCCTGGAAGCGCTGCGTAGCGCATCGGAACTTTCAGACAAATATATCAACGACCGCCATCTCCCCGACAAGGCGATCGATGTCATCGATGAAGCGGGGGCCAATGTCCAGCTTCAACCGGAAGACGATCGTTTGAAGGTTATAGATGTAGAAGAGATTGAGGCAATCGTGGCCAAGATCGCACGTATTCCACCGAAAAAGGTCTCTACGACGGATACCGAGTCGTTACGCAATCTCTCCCGTGACCTGAAACTGGTCGTCTTCGGACAGGATGAGGCGATCCAGGCGCTTTCCGCATCGATTCGTATGAATCGCTCAGGCCTGGTCAATGAAGGGAGACCGGTAGGGTCTTTTCTGTTTGCCGGTCCTACAGGCGTAGGCAAGACAGAGATTACACGCCAACTGGCGCGTATCCTGGGTATGGAATTGATTCGTTTTGATATGTCGGAATACATGGAACGGCATACGGTATCCCGGTTGATTGGTGCGCCTCCGGGATATGTGGGTTTCGATCAGGGAGGCCTGATGACTGAAGAGATCGCCAAGCATCCGCACTGTGTCCTGCTGCTGGATGAGATCGAAAAGGCCCATCCGGATGTCTTTAACTTGCTGTTACAGGTGATGGATCACGGTACCCTGACCGACAACAATGGTCGTAAGGCAGATTTCCGCAATGTAGTGATCGTAATGACCACCAACGCCGGCGCACAGGAGATGAGCCGCTCATCCATCGGCTTCACCAGTCAGGATCACACCAGTGATGGCATGGAGGTGATAAAAAGGATGTTTACTCCGGAATTCAGGAATCGCCTGGATGCGATTATCCAATTCTCGGGCCTCTCGCAGGAACACATCGCCAAGGTAGTGGATAAATTTATCTTCGAGTTGGAAGGCCAGTTGCAGGAGAAGCAGGTGAGCCTGATTGTAGAACCGGAAGCCAGGGTGTGGCTGGCGGAACACGGGTATGATCCGAAAATGGGTGCACGACCCATGGCGCGCCTGATTCAGGAAGAGATCAAAAAGCCATTGGCTGAAGAACTGCTTTTCGGGAAGCTCATCGGTGGGGGGACTGTCAGAGTCGATGTCTTAGAAGGCAAACTTCAATTCGATATCATGGGTGAGTCGGTTGCCGGTGCCACCACAGAGGACGGCTAGCAACGCTCAGCGTGCGCGATAGGTGATGCGTCCTTTGGACAGATCATAGGGTGTCAGTTGCACGGTAACCTTGTCGCCGGTGAGGATACGGATATAGTGTTTACGCATCTTGCCTGAGATATGGGCAGTGACCACGTGACCGTTCTCCAGTTCCACACGGAACATGGTATTCGGCAGGGTCTCGACCACTGTCCCTTCCATTTCGATAAAATCTTCTTTTGCCATAGCGCTCATTTCCTGATTTAACTGCCAACGCAGCCGAAAAGTATACCACAGCAGGCATACCGAAGAGCGCCATTATCAGCATATTTACGCATATGGCAAGTCTTGTCTCTGTCGGGGGTTCGCTACTTCTCGAGTGTATAGGCCATGGCGTAGTCGACCAGCATGGGGCACTTGATTTCAGGCGGTATGCTGGGCAGTGGTAGGGAGGCCTCTACAGCTTTACCGGCCGCTTTGCGCAGCAGGTTGTGCTTACCTTTTACATCGAGTTTGTCCAATTTGCCGTCACAACCCAGTCGGAAGCTGACACGGATCATGCCCTGGAGATGCCTGCGTCTCGCGATCGTCGGATAGAATTTGTTTTTCTCTATCTGCGCCATCAACTTAGCCAGGTATTCGTTACGCACACTCTCAAGTTGTCGACTGGCGGGAGGTGGCGGTATGGGTGCGGCTGCTACAACCTCTTCTACCACTTCTTCGACTTTGGGCGGCTCAACCACAGGCATCGGCTGTGGCTTGGGCTTCGGTTTAGGCTTGGGTTTTGGTTTTGGTTTTGGTTTGGGCTTGGGTTTAGGCTCCGGCTGTTTTTTTACCTCGGGTGGAGGTGGCTCAACCACCGGCATTACGGTTTCGGATTTGGGTTGTGGGAAATTAAGTTGTACGAAAAGCGGTTTCTGGTCCCGCTCGATTTCAGCGGCTGAAATCAGGTTTCTATCTGACCATTTGAATGCGACCAAGAGGTGTATCAGCAGTGAAACGACAACAGTCGCCAGACGCCAGCTAAAATCCTTCCCGATCATGGTCGTTCTGTCAGAATATCCAGCGATTCAGCACCTGCGGCTCTGGCGGCATCGATCACCTTTACCCCCAAACCGAACTGGGCTTTGTGATCGCCTTTGAGGCGAACAAAACTTTTTTCCGGTGCGTGCAGCGCACCCCTTAGCGACTCTTCCAACTCTTCCAATTGAACAGGATGGCCGTCGACCAGCAGTTGACCGTCCGGTGTCATAGCGATCTCAACGAACCCTTTATCCTCACTGACAGCGCTGTTGGCAGCATCCGGCAGATCGATAGGAATGGCTTCGTCTTCTATGAAATGGGCCGTCAACATGAAAAAGACCAGCAGAAGAAAGACGATATCGATCAGTGGTGTCAGATTGAGCACCATCGATGAGTGCCTTCGATATTCAGACGCCATCGGTTATCTGTTCCCAAGTATGGGGTTGCTCCGTTTCCTCCTCCTTTGTGGCTGTATTGCTGCGACGTTCGAGGAGCAGTGCGATACACCGATTCATGCGCTGTGCGCGTCGCTCGACACCACCCTCCAGAAAATGCAGGAGAATCAGCAGCGGTATTGCAACGGCAAGACCTACGCCGGTGGTGATCATGGCCTCCCAAATCCCCCCAGCCAAGGCCTGTGCATCCACTTTTCCTCCAGCCTGCTCAATCACCATGAAGGCCTTGATCATGCCGGTGATAGTGCCCAGCAAGCCTAGCAGGGGGGCCGTATTGCCAAGGATACCCAAGGTGCGCAGGCCGAATTCCATGCGTTGGATCTCTTGTGACCGAATACGTTGTCCAACCCCTTGCAGGTCCTTCACACCTGCCCTGTCGGCCTCCACGATAGCCTGGATGATCCGTGCCTCCGGTCCCTTTAACTGTGCGACGCTGTTGCTGGCATCCGGTTGTTCCAGCAACCGGTCAAGCTTCGAGAGCCACTGCTTGGGCAATTGGCGCAATCGCAGGAAGAGGAGATTCCGTTCCAGCACGATAGCCAGGCCGATAGACGAGTAGGCCGCGAGTATCCAGACGACGGGACCGCCTTTGGCAAAAAGTTCAGCAATGTTCATGGTGTCATCCAACCCAGTGCGGTGGCAGTGCCGGTCATCATCAACAGAACCACACTGGTATTTTCAAGCGCAATGCGATGGCGCGATAAATGGTGCCTGATCTGATGTCCGAAATGAGCCACACCGAAAGCAAAGACCAGTGTAGGGACAAATACGGCACCGAGGGCAAAACCGGTTCCCAAAGAGATGCCGCTGATAATACTGGCACTGGTGGCTGATGCAAGCACCACCGTCATTAATGGCGCACAGGGGTTGAGCGCCATGCCCAGCCCCATCAGAAAGAGACTGCCAGGCAGCATTTTTCCAACAGGAGGTGTGTCATCATCACGGGATTCGATATCCAGTGTTGTGCTAGGGGGTTGGCCGCAAGACTTACCACAGGCCGATCGGTTACGGCGAAACAGAATCGAAAGTCCGACCAGCAGTGTTGCCGCACCCAGCAGCCAGCGCACCCAGGGCGCTGCGAGCCAATCCTGCACCCAGAGACCGAGGCCACCTGCCAAACCACCCAGCAGGGAATAGCCGGTGAGCCGGCCCAGTGTAAAGGGCGCTAAGGTTTGCCAGGCTTTTTTGATGCCCCCCTCCGTGGCAGCAAAAACCGGCCCGAGATAAGGCAGGCAGGCTATGTTGCAGGGACCGGCGCCATAACCCAGTCCGAGCAAAAGCGCAGCACCGAAGCTGAGGACAATGGGCTCGATGGGCATCATGGGGTCTTTACCTGAGCTTTACTGCGGTCTCTCTTCAGCCATTGCAAGAGATTGGATTTTTCCCATTTCGTCTGCGCCTTTTTACGTGACTTGAAATAGTCAGGACCTGAGGTAAAGACAGGAATCAAAGCATATTTCATCTGTAAGACATCTTTATCGGGACAGAACTCCACACATCGGCCACAGAGTGTGCAATCCTCGAACGTCACATCACGCCGCTCCATATCAGTATGAATTTCACGAATGTCCATAGGACAGGCCTTGGCGCAGAGTCCGCAACGATCACATCTGGGAGTACCGTTTTTTACCAATCTCAACAGGCCGAGTTTGCGAAATGTGGCATGCAGTGCAAGCATCGGGCAGATTCGGCAGAAAGGCTGCCTGATGGTCAGCGCCAGTGCCACCATCAGACCAAACAGGAAATCGGCCAGGAGCGAAAGCACGATAGTGGTTGTGTTGGCAGTATCTACATACAGTTGAGAAGTATCACCTGTAGCCAGCGTAGTCAGTATGCGGCTGGGACAGATGCGGCAGAAGGGATCGCCCAGATCATGGTTTACCATGCCGATACCGGCCAGCAGGGGAAAACCGAAGACCAGGAGCAGTAGAATGAACCACTTCACTGGGCGAATACGATTGACCAGTCCTTCATCCAGAGACTCCCGGCGGGTCAGACCGATCTTTTGACCGATCATGTATAAAAAATCCTGGAAGGTGCCCAGGGGGCAGATCCAGCCGCAGAATGCCTTGTTGAGAAAGACAAACAGCAAGAGGAAGGTCCCCAGTGTGATGAGTGTCGGCATGATGCCCATCATGAGGTTGCCGCCTTTGGCGATGGCTTCACCCAGCCGGTGATCCATCTGATGCTGAATAGGGATTAGGGTACAGAGGTCGGCGCCCTGTTGATCATAGGCACAGCTTAGTGCAGGTAGAGCACCGCTGATCTTATCTTCCAGGTAGTAGCCGGTGATGACACCACCGTAGACAAAAAAGACAAATGCGGCGATCTGTACCAGTTTTCGAATTGAGGAGAGATTGATGATGCCGTTCATGCCTTCTTACCTGCAGTTTTTTTAGTTTTGCCAATGAGGCCGCCGACAATCAGGCCGAGACCAGCCACCAGCAGACCCATTCGGGTCGACTGCCAGTGTGAGGGGGCAACCCGGTACTCGGCCGTAAGCGTGGTCTGATAGTCGATGCCGCCATCCTGAATTGCAGCACTGATGGCGAGCTCTGCACTACGGCGGTCCCGCTCTCCTGTGACGATATCGGGAAAATCATCCGGTAGATGGAACGCCACACGTCCGGATTCATCGGTCGATGCCTGCATCTGACTACCGTTGTCTGTTTCTAAGCTCACGGGGATACCGACAGCAGGTGCGCCGTGTATGCGTAGCAGGAAGCCCCAGGTCTGATCCGAATGGTAGTGATTGTGTTCGCGAGGGATCGGATCGGGCACAATTTCGAATGCGGTTTTTTCCGTACCGGCAAGTTCGCTGGGGCTTCGCTTACTCGGTCGGCCGAATTGATACTCATAGCGAATCACGGTTTCTTTACTGTCACCCCAATCCTTTTCGGCGATCACGACATGATAGTTATCCGTACCTGTCTTGGGGATCGTGATACCGCCATGCTCGAACGTCAGCGGTTGGGTGGTAAGGTCAGGTTTCCACAGTGTTATCTTGGCCCCATCGCTGTTTTCCAACATGAGTTTTTTCGGTCCACGATGATTGTGTGCCTGGGGCTGAGGTTGTGTGGGTTTGTCACCTGCCTCCTCGGCGCTTTTAGCGACCGGGAGAGTTAACATCAGGGCCATGGCCAGCATTGATAAGGGTTTGTATCTCTTCATGGGAAGTCCTCAAAAGCTGTAGGCGTAGCTCAGCATGGCGGTGCGGGGAGCGCCTGCAGAGTAGCTCTTGTCGCCGCTGGTGCTCTTTTTCACCTCAGTGGCATATTGTTTGTCAAACAGGTTTGAGACATTCAGTTGTACGCTATGAGGGCCAGTGGCGTAGCCCAGCATCAGGTTGGTGACGAATTCATAGCCTTCGTATTTTTCTGTATTTGCGTTATCCATGTAGTAACTGCCCCAGCTATTGCTGCGTACGACAGCCTTGAAGCCCTGAGGATTGCTGTAGCCCAGGGCCAGGCTGTATTGCTGCCGGGGTACGAAGGGGAGCTGGTTCCCTGAGCGGTCATTAGGTGTCAACACCGGCCCTGTGCGAACCAGTTCGATGAAGTCGCTGAAGGTGTAGTCGCTGAAAGCAAATCCCGCCTCCATCCAGACATGCTTATTGATGTCGTAGCGTCCGCTGATCTCGACACCTTTCTTTGAGGTCTCACCTGCATTCTGAAATTCAGTGGTCATGTCCGGATTCAACACAGAGACGATCTCATCACTGACCGTTGTGTTATAGATAGAGAGGTCCACTGTCCAGTCACGGGCGCGTCCCTTCAGACCCACTTCGATATTGCGTGCGGTGGCGGCGTCCAGTGCCGGGTTGGTCTGAATCTCGGATTCAGATGGTACTTGTCCCGATTGGGCTGCAACACCATAGATGTTGAAAACCCCGTTCAGGGCATAAGTGATGCCCAGTTTGGGTGAGAAGAGATTGAAGGTCTTGTCGGTCAGAGTGGTGACCGGTGTGGGGAAAAAGACGTAACTGGAGCTACCCCAGCTGTATTCACCAAAGGCGGTGTTGTCGATATCGAAGCTGGTACGGTCAAACCGAAAGCCAATATCCACCGTGGTCTTATCCGTTGGGCGCACTGTCTCTTGTAGAAAGAAACCGTAGAGGGTGTTGGTTGCATCCTCCACTTCCAGCAGGTCGCCCGGACGGTCTGAGAGGGTACGTACAATCGTATCGGGGCCCATCGGGTTCCATGGTGGTGGAGGATTTGTCTCCAGGTCGGCGTAGGCGAATTTTTTCGAATCATCGGTCTTGTCCCGACGTGCGGTAATACCGCTGACCAGCGTGCTTTCCCCCCAGAGCTGATGGCGGTAGGCCAGCTCCAGGTCGGTGCCGAACACCGTGGTGCCGGGGTTGTCGTTGATGGCGCCGGTGACTGGATGGTAGTGGTCCCATTGGTTGGCATAGATGCGCGGTTTGAGGGTCAGATCACCGATCTCCTGCTCATAGCGGGAGTTGAAGAACCAGATGGTGGAATAGCGCCCGCTATGTTGCCATTGGCTGCTGGTGTCTCGCTGTTCACCGCTGTTGAGATATCTCTCGAAGTCGTTTTCATCCATGGAACCGGGGATCTGCAGGTCGGCTTTGTGATAACTGAGTTCCGATTCCAGTGTGGCGGCGTTGTCCAGCATAAGACCGTGCTTGAAACTGACCTGACTCGATTCGAACTCGTTCCAGTCACGCCAGTCGTTATCGCTCTTGCGATAGGAGGCAGTCACTGAGAAGGCATTGCTGTCGTTGATGTCGCCAGCCAAACGGCCATGCAGATTGGACTGGCCATACTCGCCGACACCGACCTTGACCCGGTTACTGTCGGTATCGAAGACGGATTTGGAGATGATCTGAATGGTGCCGCCTGAGGACCCGGCCCCATAAAGAGAACCTGGACCTTTGGTAATCTCGATACGCTCGATATCCTGGGTGTCGATGAAATCGAAGCGGGAGAAACTGTCGGGATCGGTCATCGGCACACCATCGCGGATCACCATGATTTCACGCACGCCATAGTTGGCCTTCTGGCCCGCACCACGGATAATCAGTCGACTGTCGTAGGCTGAGTTCTTGGAATCAATGAGTACACCGGGTGTGCCCTGTATGGCATCCTTGATATTGAACATTTTCTCACTTTCGATGCGCTTTGAATCGATCACATCGATGGCGCCTGCCACCTCCTTGGTGCCACGCTCGATACGTGTGGCGGTGACGCTGATGACGTCATAGTCCGTAGAATCCTCAGAGATGGCAGAGGCGCTCTCTTCGGCAAAGGTTAATGAGGGGGTCAGAGTGGATAGGATAGAGAGGGTCAGGATCTGTTGCTTTTTTTTTGTCAGGTACTTCATTCAATATTTCCGCCAATCAGTAATGAGTCGATCACTTGGCTTCAATGCGAGGCAGAGGGGGATGATGCGACAGCCTTCTCGCAATGAGCTCGCGTCGAAAGCTGCAATTGGCGGGCCACTTATATCTTGTTGATATTAAAAGAAAATAATCTATAACGGAAAAATAAGTAGGTGAAATAACCTAAAAAATAAGGGAAATCACGCAGATTGATCTGGCGAGAGCGATTACGAAGCAGGACTTAGTGTTGGTGCAGTATCCAGCCCTGGCCGGACCAGGCCTCATAGGGGCGAAAGCGGGTCTTGTAGTTCATCTTGTCGCAATCCTTGACCCAGAAACCGGGATAGACCCAATCCTTTCCCAGTGTTTGTGCATGGTATATCTGCCAAAGAAGGGCGAAGACGCCAAGGCCATCCTGACTGAATTCGGTATCGTAGAAGGTGTAGATGGATGAGGTGCCATTGGGCAGGATGTCGCTGACGGCGACGGCCGCCAGCTCGCCTTCTTTGCGGAATTCGATGAACTCGGTCTCCGACCAGTCACAGGTGAGAAACTGGAGGTACTGCCCAGGACTGTTGCAGGTCATGGTGCCTTCGGGGTGGCGTTGTAGGAGATAGCGTTTATAGAGCTGAAAATGCGCTTCCTGAAACTCAGCAGTCACGGGTTTGACCTGATAGCGGGGTGAGTTCTGTTTCCAGTTGCGCCGCTGGCTACGTGATGGTTTGAACGACGCTACCGGCAGACGAAGTGAGACACAGGCATCACAAACCGCGCAGGCTGGTTGATAGAGATAGCAACCGCTACGTCGAAATCCCCGATCTATCAGTTGCTGGTAGATCTCCGTCGTTACTTTTGCAGAAGGGTCCAGAAATAGGCTGCGGGCTTCCCTATCAGGCAAATAGGAACACTCATGTGCCTGGCTGATATAGAGTGCATAGGCGCTGTCCTGATTGAAACCACCGCCGTTCAGCATGTTTCAATTTCCGGACAAATCATGGGGAGAGCGGACCAACTGCCAGGGCGTCCCGACAGACGGGTCCATTCGGAAAGATTTTTGCAGAAAACCTGACGCGGGATTTGTTCTGCACCCAAGCTTGCAAGATGTGGTGTGTAGACTTGGCAATCAATCATTCTATATCCCCAGTCCGACAGTACGCGGCTCAGATGCACCAAGGCAATTTTGGAACTGTCCTGAACTTGGCTGAACATGGATTCACCGAAGAACACAGCGCCTATCGCCATACCGTAGAGGCCACCCACGAGAACTCCATCCTGCCAGACCTCTACCGAGTGGGCCAGCCCCAGTGCGTGTTGCTGGTGATACGCCTCTATCATTTCCGGTAGCAGCCAGGTGCCGGGCGAGTTGTCTCTGGGTGCCGCACAACCTTTGATAACACCGGCAAAATCCCGGTCGAAACTAACCTGAAACTGCTTTCTTCTCAATGTCTTGCGAAGACTCCGGCTGATCCTGATTTTTTCAGGATAGAGCACTGTTCGAGGGTCAGGGGACCACCAGAGAATCGGTTCATCTTCACTGAACCAGGGGAAAATACCCTGCATATAGGCGCTGATTAGCCGCTGTGGTGTGAGGTCACCACCGACAGCGAGAAGACCATTTGGCTCACGTTCGGCCAGTGAGACATCGGGAAAGGGTGCTGAAGGTTCTTCGTCTAGCAGGAAGATCATCGTGTTTTTTCTTAAGATGAATAACTGAATTATATGATTATCCTAACAGGCACTTGTTTTAGCGGAAAAAAGTTCGCATTATTCACTTCGTCACTTTATGGTTTTCTAGCACAGTTTCCCAGAGACTTGGCATCTGTTTTTCTAGGGGCTGGCAGTGTGCCTCAAAAGTGCGGCTGCCAGGTTGAATCGAATCACTTGATATTTACCTGATCAATTTAGGACTGGAGAGACTATTGCCCGACGTCGTCAAACACTTGCAGATAGGCGATGTGCTGCAGTTGCAGTTCGCGCCCCCCAGTGAGAATCAGGACCGTTTTGCCGCCACGCTGGTGGGTTTTTTACCGGGTCAGAGTCTGGTCATCACTACACCACGCAAACAGGGCAATCCGATTATTGTACGGGAGGGTCAGACCTTCACCGTCCGCATGTTACAGGGAAGCAATATTTTTGGCTTTGTTGCCAATGTTTTGAGTGCTTCGTCCAAGCCTTATCCGCATCTCCATCTGGCCTATCCTGCTGATGTTGAAAGTGCAGTTGTCAGGAATGCACCACGGGTCGCGACTGAGATCCAGGCTATCGTCAACATGTCTACGGGCAGCGACGGAGTAGAGGATCAACGACCGGTCATGATATCCGATATCAGCAGTACCGGGGCACGGGTAATGGACAGGCAGCAGTTGGGTGAAGTGGGCACAAATATTCAGGTGATCCACTCGCTCTCTGTTTGTGGGGGACAAGATTTGCTGAAAGTCATGGGCGTCATCCGCAATATTCGTGAAGTGGTGCGTGATGATGGCTCACACCTGTTTGTTCACGGTGTTGAATATCGTGGATTGACCCGATTTCAGGAATTACTGCTGTGTGCTTACGTGCTGGGTAGTATTGCCCGGGAGCGGGGGTAGTATCGGTGCGGCAGCGCCGCACCGAAATCGAGCATAGTTAACTTCGCATCTATTTGTCAGCTTCCATGGCATCCAGAAAACGCTCGGCGTCCAGCGCGGCCTGACAACCGGTACCGGCTGAAGTGATTGCCTGGCGATAGACGTGATCCATCACATCACCGGCGGCGTAGATACCGGGGATGGATGTTTGAGTGGCATTGCCCTCCAGTCCACCCTGGACCTGCAGGTAGCCGTTGGTCATTTCCAGCTGGTCTTCAAAGAGCCCGGTATTAGGACTGTGTCCGATAGCTATGAAGACACCCTGAAGGTCGACATCTTTGGTGCTGTCATCTTTCACATTTTTGATGCGCATGCCGGTGACGCCGGACTGGTCACCCAATACTTCGTCCAGCACGTGGTCCCACTCAATGGTGACATTGCCTTCCTCGGCTTTCTTTTTCAGTTGATCGGAGAGAATCTTTTCCGAGCGGAACTGATCGCGCCGATGAACCACGACAACTTCAGCTGCGATATTGGAGAGGTAGAGCGCCTCTTCAACTGCGGTATTGCCGCCACCGATGACCGCGACCTTCTGGTTTTTGTAGAAGAAGCCGTCACAGGTGGCGCAGGCAGAGACGCCGCGGCCGCGAAAGGCCTGCTCGGATTCCATGCCAAGGTATTTGGCTGATGCGCCGGTGCAGATAATGAGGGCATCGCAGGTGTAGACGGCCTGGTCGCCGGTCAAGCGGAAGGGACGCTCTGTCAATTCGGCCTTATTGATGTGGTCGAAAATGATCTCTGTATTGAAGCGTTCTGCATGCTTGCGCATACGCTCCATCAGATCTGGACCCTGGACACCGTCATTGTCACCCGGCCAGTTGTCTACTTCGGTGGTGGTCATCAACTGTCCGCCTTGCTCCATGCCGGTGACCAGCACGGGATCAAGATTGGCGCGCGCAGCGTAGACAGCGGCGGTGTAACCGGCGGGACCGGATCCCAGAATCAATAGGCGGCAGTGCTTGGTTTCGCTCATGTATACTAACTCCAGACGAGTGACGACCTGACGAGCAGGGAGTCACGCTCAACGTATAGTGTGTGCAGTCTCGGACAGGAATTAACGGAAATCAGTGACCCTGTGCCAAGTCTGTAAAAGAGAATGCGGGAATACTACGGAAACATGCGGCGGTGGTAAAGAATCCATGATGTGGTTGAGGGAATTCAGAGTGAAATTTCTACCCCAGTTTCTTTATCCGGAGCCTGGTTAGCCTGAGTCCCAATGAGTTTTTTTATGTTATTTATCCTATGAAGATCGGTATACCCAAAGAGATCAAACCCCTTGAGGGCAGGGTGGGCCTGGTGCCTGAGGCCTGTGGTGAGTTTGTACAGGCGGGGCATCAGGTGTTGGTCGAAGCGGGGGCCGGCAGCCTGAGCGGTTATGCCGACAACGAATACCAGTCTGCGGGAGTGGATATCGTCGGTACTGCAGAGGCTGTCTATGAGGCGTCCGATCTGCTGGTCAAGGTGAAAGAACCCTACGGGCCGGAACCCGAAATGCTCAGAGAAGGGCAGCGACTGTTTTGTTTTCTACACCTGGCGGCAGACGAATCGCTAACCCGGCGACTGCAGCAATCGGGTGTGACAGCTATCGCCTTCGAAACCCTGTCAGTGGATGGTGCTCTACCGATTTTGGCGCCCATGAGTGATATCGCGGGAAGATTGGCGGTGCAGTATGGCACAACTCTGTTGCATCACCCGCAGGGCGGCAAGGGGCTGTTGCTGGGTGGTCTGCCTGGGGCAGAACGTGGCCATGTGGTTATCCTGGGTGGTGGTCAGGCGGGTGGCAATGCCGCACGTCTGGCGGCAGCCATGGGCGCGAGGGTGACCGTCTTCGAACGCCAGCGTGTGCGGATGGTGGCCATGCGAAATCTGGGTGACAATGTGACGGCACTCTATCCTTACCAGACACTGATAGACGATCTGGTGTCTGAGGCTGATCTGCTAATTGGTGCGGTGCTGATCCCTGGTGCCCGGGCTCCCAGTGTCGTGTCGCGTCAGCAGGTGGAGGGCATGATGCGGGGCAGTGTGGTGGTTGATATTTCGGTGGATCAGGGTGGCTGTATAGAGACGACCCGGCCAACCACCTACGAAGATCCGACCTATCAGGTGAAGGGTGTGACCCATTTTGCTGTGACGAACATGCCTGGTGCGGTGCCGAGAAGTGCCTCACAGGCGCTCTCTGCCGCCTTGATACCTTATCTCAAGCGGCTGACGCTCCCGGATTGGCGCAAGGATTCGCAACTGAGTGGGGCGGTCAATCTTGCCAATGGCGAGATTGTATACCCCGCCTTGCGTGAACAGTACCTGTGAAACTTGTGTGGTGTAACGTATAAATGGTACATATCAGAGGCCCGCAAATGGTCCAAGACAAGACGCGGCCCGCCGTTAATGGTTGTTCCCTTAACAAGGGCTGCAACGCAGGATTGGGCCATTTGCGGACCTCCCTTCGGGCGCGGCGAGAAGCCGTCATCTGCGGCGTTGCGTCTCTTGTAAAGGGCATGCCATTCCCCGCGAGACGCGCCTTGCACCCCAAGGGCACTTCCTTTGGGGCGCAGCTAACGGCTTCTTGTCACGCTGATATGTGCCATTTATACGTTACACCACACTGGAATAAGAACTGTTTATAACTTTCTAATTCAAAAGGAATATCATTTTTATATGACAGTACAGGCAAAAAGTCGGGGGATGGTTGAGCAGAGCGCATTTCAGCGCCATGTCAGTCATGCGCTTCGTGAAGGAATCATGTGGAGCCTGTTCTGCCTCAGCGGCTATCTGCTCCTCTCACTCTTTACCTATTCCTCTCAGGATCCGGGCTGGTCGTATACCGGACCAACCATCAATGTACTAAACTCGGGTGGACCGGCCGGAGCTTGGTTCGCCGATGTCTTCTTCTACCTGTTCGGTTTTTTCGCCTATCTGTTTCCCATCATGCTGAGTTGGAGCGCGGTACTGGTTTTCCGTCGCCGCAATCCGGATGACAGCATCAATTTGAATCTGGTGCTGGTGCGCTGGCTCGGGTTCTTCGTGACGCTGGCTTCGGGGTGTGCGCTCGCCGCGCTGCACGCCAGCCAACTGGGTGCTGCATTACCCACGGGTACAGGCGGTATTCTTGGCGGTTCTCTCGGTGGTTATTTCGAATCGACTTTCAGCAGTTCCGGCAGCACGCTATTGATGTTGGCACTTTTTCTCAGTGGTTTCACGCTGTTTACCGGTATCTCCTGGTTCACAGTGATGGACTTCCTCGGGGGTGTTGTGCTGACTGTGAGCCGTAAGAGTTATTCGTTTTATATACATCTCCGTGAACGAATGGCTGCCAATAAGGTACGCCAAGAACGTGTTGCACTGGTCAAAAAAGAGCAGAAAAAGGCGGATAAAAGGCAGCAGCCGAGAATCGAGCCGGTTATCAAGAAACCCAAATCGAGTGAGCGGGTGGAGAAGGAGCGTCAAGTACCGCTCTTTGAGGTGGATTCCAACAGCGAGCTGCCTCCATTGGCTTTGCTCGATCCAGCAAAACAAACGGTTCAAGCTTACTCGGAAGACGCGCTGCAGGCGATGTCTCGCCAGGTTGAACTTAAGTTCGCTGATTTCGATATTGAGGTACAAGTCGTTGCGGTTCATCCCGGACCTGTCGTCACGCTTTACGAGCTCCAATTGGCAGCGGGCACCAAAGTCAGCAAGATCACCACTCTTTCCAAGGATCTGGCTCGTGCACTTTCGACCATTGCGGTTCGTGTGGTGGAAGTGATTCCCGGCAAGTCAGTGATCGGCCTTGAAATTCCAAATGAGTACCGGGAGACGGTTTTTCTCAGTGAGGTCCTGCAGTCACAAACTTACGAAGCCGCGAAGTCACCCCTGACCCTTGCCCTGGGCAAGGATATTTCCGGCAATCCCATGTGTGTGGATCTGGGTAAGATGCCTCATGCCTTGATTGCCGGCACCACGGGTTCAGGTAAGTCGGTGGCGATCAACGCCATGATCCTCAGCCTGCTCTACAAAGCCAAGCCGGACGAAGTGCGCATGATCATGGTCGATCCGAAGATGTTGGAGTTGTCGGTTTATGAGGGTATCCCGCATCTGTTGACACCCGTGGTGACCGATATGCAGGAGGCATCCAACGCCCTGCGCTGGTGTGTCGGTGAAATGGAGAGACGCTATAAGCTGATGGCTGCCATGGGGGTGAGAAACATCATCGGCTACAACCGCAAGGTCAAGGATGCGATCAGCAAGGGTGAGCCGATCAAAGACCCCCTGTTTCAGCCTGAGCCTGATGAGATCATTGAGGCCATGGCATACCCGACATTGGAACCCTTGCCCTATATCGTGGTCATTATCGACGAGCTTGCCGACATGATGATGGTGGCTCGTAAGAAGGTCGAGGAGCTGATTGCCAGGTTGGCACAGAAGGCGCGAGCATCGGGTATTCATTTGATTCTCGCCACCCAGCGGCCGTCGGTGGATGTGATTACCGGCCTGATCAAGGCAAATATCCCCACCCGTATCGCATTTCAGGTCTCCTCCAGGGTTGACTCCCGGACGATCCTGGACCAGATGGGCGCGGAGCATCTGCTGGGTCACGGTGACATGCTCTACATGGGTACCGGCAGCAACCTGACACAACGGGTGCATGGTGCCTTTGTGGATGACAATGAGGTCCACCGGGTGGTGAGTCATCTGAAATCGACAGGCCAGCCGGATTATCTGGAAGAGATCCTGCAGGAAGCATCGGAGTCGGTGCCGGGTTTTCCCGCCGAGGGTGGTGATGTCGAGGATGCTGATCCGCTGTATGACGAGGCGGTGCAGATTGTGACCGAGACACGTCGCGCTTCGATCTCAGGTGTGCAGCGACGCTTGAAGATCGGCTACAACCGGGCGGCTCGCATGATTGAAGAGATGGAGCGCGTCGGCATCGTCGGTCCGGCAGAAACCAATGGCAGCCGTAGCGTATTGGCGCCGCCGCCACCGAAGGATTGAACTGAAACATCCGTTCCATGCGTTGGGACAGAATTTTTGAGGAATGGTATGAATTTTCGTCCGCTGACTCTCATCGCGTGCCTGTTGACGGGCATCAGCCAAGCCCTCTGGGCCGCTGACGGCACCACTCAGTTCCAGATCTTCCTCAAGGATCTCGATACCTTGCAGGCAGAATTCCGTCAGACGATTCAGCGACCCGATGAGGATACGGTCTACGCTACCAATGGTATTTTCTATCTGAAGCGTCCTGGACAGCTGCGTTGGGAATATGAGGATCCCGCTACCCAGGTCATCGTCGCAGATGGAAAGCGGATCTGGCTGCACGATATCGAACTGGAGCAGGTCTCCCATCGAAGTCAGAAAGCGGCCTTGGAAGGCACACCGGCACAACTCCTGAGTGGGACCGGACCCATCGACGAGAATTTTGAGCTTCTCGAGCAGGGTGAATCCGACGGTCTCACCTGGTTGGAGCTGATACCGAAAGAGAAGGATGCTCAATTCGCAAAGGTCAGGCTCGGTTTGCTCGAAAACGAATTGCAGCGCATGGAAATGCATGACAGCTTCGGTCAGGTCACTCGCTTTATCTTCTATAATATTGCGCGTAATCCGGCGCTCTCGACTGAGCTGTTCGTCTTTGTGCCACCGCCACAGATCGACCTGATCGGCGATCTATGAATGAAGATGACCTCTTTACCCAGGATGATGTCGCTGGAGAGTACCGCCCGCTAGCCGACCGCATGCGGCCGAGAAACCTGGATGAGTTCGTCGGCCAGGGCCAGATCGTGTCTCAGGGAAAGCCGCTTCGGCGGGCGATCGAAGAGGACCGGCTCCACTCAATGATCTTTTGGGGGCCTCCCGGTACCGGCAAGACCACCCTGGCGCGTCTCATCGCCCACCACTCCGGTGCGCAGTTTCTCAGCCTCTCCGCCGTCCTCTCTGGGGTTAAGGATATTCGTGCTGCAGTAGAGCAGGCAAAACTCTTTAAGCAGCAGTCTCAGCATCCGACTGTACTTTTTATCGATGAGGTTCATCGATTCAATAAGTCCCAGCAGGATGCTTTTCTGCCTCATGTTGAAGATGGCACCGTGGTTTTTATCGGTGCCACCACCGAGAACCCCTCATTCGAACTGAACAATGCGCTCTTATCCCGGGCGCGTACCTATGTACTCAAGTCGCTGACCTCAACGGAGATTGAGCAAATCATTGATCAGGCGCTGGGAGATTCGTCACGTGGCTTGGGAGAGGAGGGGGTATCTATCAGTGATGCGTCACGTCAGTTATTGGCAGAAGCGGCGGACGGAGATGCCCGGCGTGCCCTGAATCTGCTTGAGATCGCTGCAGACCTCAGTGAAACAGGAGAGATCGGCCTGGCCGTCGTGGAGGAAGTGGCCAGTGGTACGCTACGAAGATTCGACAAGGGTGGAGAGGCCTTCTACGATCAGATCTCTGCCCTGCACAAGTCAGTTCGCGGTTCAGCTCCCGACGCAGCACTCTACTGGTTGGCACGCATGATCGATGGGGGGTGTGATCCCTTATATGTCGCTCGTCGGGTAGTCCGTATGGCGTCTGAAGATATCGGTAATGCCGACCCGCGAGCCCTGGAATTGTCACTCAGTGCCTGGGAAACCCAGGAACGTCTCGGCAGTCCCGAGGGGGAGTTGGCCATCGCACAGGCTGTGGCCTATCTGGCCTGCGCGCCCAAGAGTAATGCGGTCTATATGGCTTGGAAGGCTGCACAGGCGGAGGCAAAGACCTCAGGCTCACTGGAGGTGCCGCTGCACTTGCGCAATGCGCCGACCAAGCTGATGAAATCACTCGATTATGGCAAGGCTTACCGCTATGCGCATGACGAACCCAATGGCTATGCTGCTGGCGAATGCTATATGCCGGAGTCGTTGGCAGACCGTCATTTCTACCATCCGGTGGATCGAGGCTTGGAGATCAAGATTGCAGAGAAGCTGGCTGTTCTGCGCAAGCTGGATGAGGAGGCTGGGTAAACCACATTCCTATTCATGGATGCCGGTTTTTATCTTCTCATGAGATCCTATCTATAAGCGATATGCTTGCGGTACGTACCGGTAGTGGCCGGTTATTTTGTAACTGAAGAGCATGTCGTCAAGCTTGGGGCCTGCACCAATATTATGGGCAATGAGCGGATTGCCCGTTCTGATCGATGTCTTGTGGGTCACTATGCCGATGTGGGGTAAGTTGCCAGGTAACATCCATGTAACGATATCTCCCGGGGCATAATCTTGCTTTTGTTCTGTCACCGGTAGGTTTTCACCATGCCGGTTGAAGTACGTCTGTAGGTTTGGAACACGCCGGTGATCGATGTTCCGATCGGTGGAATCCAGGCCCCATATGCGCTTTGATGGATAGCTGCTGAAATTCCGGGCCATATCCTCATGTACCAGTCTTTGAAGGTCAGCACCTATTGCTCGGTACGATCTAATGATGACATCAGTACAAACCCCGATACCTGGAGGTACATCGCCGTTAGGGTAAGGGATTGCAAAGTATGATCCATTATAATGGACTTCGTGTGTGGTACGCGCTATAGCGGCGGCCACCAAGTCACTTTCAAAGCCCTGACTAAATGAGCTTTGTGAATACAGTAGGCAAATGACTAATAGGGATCTCATCATGGCTCGAAAGGAAAGTCTTACAGTTGCTACTCAATGATCCTAGCAGTTCATATATGTGTATTTAAAGCTATATAAAGTGAAGATTCCGGAATTGTCTATCTCCCCCGAGGATAGACTGGGAATGAGGTGGTTTGAAAAGCAGATCCATTCCTGTAATTATCGGCTTACTCACAGGTGGGCAGAAGAGGCGTTGATCGCTGGGTAGATGTGTCGCCAGCTGTCATCTGTGAATGTAAGCCGGTTATGTAACAAGTCCTAACAACGAGACAGGAGCGTCCAAATGGAGACAACCAACCCTTACACCCCCCCTCAGGGAGAACTGCTGGATGAGCAGTTAGAATATCAACCCGTAAAGATTTTGTCTGCCAAAGGTCGTATGGGACGTTTGCGTTACATCGGCTATGGCATTGGCATTGCTTTATTAAGCTACCTGGTTATGGCTTTGTTGACTGTCGGTGTTGGCGCAGTGATGCCGGAGGCAATAGCGGGCGCGGTTATTCTGGGGATTTTTATTCTGGGGTATGCCGCATTGATAATCATCAGTGTGCTACTGACCATCCAACGTTGTCATGACTTCAATGTGACAGGTTGGTTGAGTCTGATTTTGTTGATTCCGCTTCTTCCCCTTATCTTTTGGTTCATCCCCGGTACCCAGGGCGCCAATAATTTCGGGGCACCACCGCCGCCGAACCGTGGTGGTGCTGCTGTCGTGGTTGCTGTTCTTGCTATCGTGGTCGTGGTGGGGATTCTGGCTGCGATCGCTATTCCCGCCTACCAGGATTATGTCCTGCGCGCACAGGAAATGCAGATGTAGTTCGGTTCATTGCCCGCTAAAGCCGCTTTAATCTGAATACGGCTATAGCGGGCATGTCTAGATCGGGGGCCGCTAGGGCAGGTCGTAGTAACCCAGATCATCGGCTACTTGGTTGATGCGTTTCCTGCTCATCTTGGTGTCGAATGGCAATCCTTGGTGATAACGCCAACCATCCTTGTCGTCAGCGCCGATTGCTTCATCATTGTTCAGGTCCAGGTCAAAGGCAATAAAGCCCTTGGCAGCGGAGCCGTCATTCAGAATCAGATCAGTTAATATCTGGTCATCGCCAACCACATAGTGTTTACCTCCGCTACTGACGATGCCCGCCATGGGCTGACCGACAAAGCCCTGCCATATATTGGCAACATTGGAATAACCTCTCCCCGTATAGGTTGTCACACACTGATCATGGTCGGCACCGACATATCCCTTGAGATCACAGATGGTTGTAGGCTGGGAGAGAATATTTGCCGCTAATACGCTACGAAATCCAGTTCGGCAGAGTGTGGCAATGGGGGTATTTTTTTTAGGAATCTTATCTTCTATCTGTAAAAAAAGATCTTCCGGATCTTGCCTGACCTGGTAGACAGTGCCGGTCGAGCAGGCACCGTCCTCCGTGCGCAGGTCGTCTACACACTCCCGATAGATACGGGGGTAGGGCATATGAATGGCTTTCTTGGGATGCCCCAGGAGGTATTCGGTGGCATCCCTGACATCGATGATGGTCAGTTTTTCGAACTCATCGTCATCTTTTTTACCGTGTTCGTCATGATCTTCTCTCTCATCATCCTGATGCTTGCCTAGCATCCCTAAATAGGCACGGGCTGCGCTGATGTCCTCGGTGTAATAACGCTGCAGGTAGTAGCGGTTTCCGTCAGAATCTCCCTCTGCTGAGAATGCTTGGACGTTATACCCAAGGCCTATGGTGCAGATAAGGGACGAGAGTATAGACGTTTTGATGTTCGTGACAGACTGGGTTCTCATATTCTTCTCCTGTCTTATTTTTTACCTAGGCACACTTTTCCACCTGAATATCAGTATTTTTGAAGTTAAATACTTGGTCGTTGTTTCTAGGGTGTAACAGGAAAAAATAGCGGAGAAATATTAAGGGTTTCTTAAAGGGAATATTGTTTCTTGATATCGGCTTTTAGGTCAGTTTGTAGCGGTGGCATCTTATTTGTAATTTTACCGGAAAAAAACTGAATAGCTGGTGTGATGAGGGCAGTGCCTCAACCATACCGGGTTTTCAGCAGATGAGTTGCTTCATCAATCTGGAAACGGCCCTTCTAGCGCATTAAATCAAGAAATTTACCGCGGCCTTTGTTCTCAGCAATGTATTCAGCAACCGCATCATGACCAGCTTGCTGTGCCAGTTCCTCGGCATTTTCCCGGCGTTGGTTTAGTAGACGGGCATCGGCTTTAGTGGCCAATAGTCGCTTTACCACATCAAGGTGTCCCTGCTGGGCCGCCAACATCAGGGCGCTATTGCCTGCACGATTGCGATGATTGACATCAGCACTTCGCTTCAACAGAAGATCGACAGTGTCAAGTGAGCCTTTGCGTGAAGCAAGCAGGAGAGCCGTATTGCCGTTTTCACTCTCTGTGTCGACCTGCTGAACATCTTTGATCAGCAACTCTACGACCTCGGCATGTCCCAGTGATGCCGCGTGCATCATGGGTGTGATTCCATCCTTTGTCTGAGTGCCAATCTTTGCATCCTTCTCGAGTAACAGGTCGAGAGACTCTCGATTGCCGGCATCAATAGCATGGTAGAGGGGAGAACGTCCTTTTTGATCAGGCTTGTTTACAGAAGCGCCACGGTTGAGCAACGTTCTGACTATCATAGGTTGCTGTTTGCTGATCGCCAGGATTAAGGGGGTGATTCCGTTCTTCGTTGACGCATTCGGGTTCGCACTCTGAAATAGTAAGTGTGCCGCCATCTCCCTGTTTTTATTCTCAATGGCATTGTGTAGTGCCGTTACACCGCTTTCATCGCTGATGTTGATTCTTGCATCACGCTTCAGTAGCTCGGTGGTCAGATTGAGATTGTTTCCATGCGTGGCAAGTAATAGGGGGGTTGGATTATTCTCGGCAGTGAGATTGGTGTCTGCTCCCCGTTGAAGCAGGTAGCCGGCAACTTTCTCATGGCCTTGCCAGACAGCGCGTGCCAGGGGTGTATATCCCTCAGTATCAAGCTCATTGAGATCTGCGCCTTTTTTGAGAAGGGCTGTTACCAGCGGCATTTGACCACGCCAAGCGGCTATGTGTAATGGACTCCATCCGGCAAATGGGTTGTTTTTATCATCTTCTCCTTTTGAAACCACCAGTTTTTCAATCTTGGCAATATCTGGAAAATCCCTATCCATGGATTTTCTAACCGTGGCTTTACCACCTGCCGCCTTCAGTTTGGCAGCAACATTGTCAAACTTTCTCAGCTGAGCTAAATCGAGAGAGGTCTGCTTTTTTTCATTTTTCGCGTTGACATTTGCCCCTTTCTTAATCAGTAAATCGACACTCTTTTTATGATTCCGTCCGGCAGTAATCAATAGGGCGGTATTCCCAGTTGAATTCGGTGCCTCAATTTGTGCACCTGATTTAAGAAGGGCATCTATGATCTGGGTATTCCCAAGTGCTGCAGCGCTATGCAGTGGCGTGTCACCCAAACTGTCCTTGGTATTGGGCTGGGCATTGGCTTGTAGAAGGACTTCAACGCTTTCGAGCTGTTGATTAATGGCTGCCTCATGCAGAGCGGTACGGCCAAATTTATCTGTGCCATTGACGGATGCACCTGCGGCAAGCAATCGTTTTATCGTTTCCGACTTCCCACCGGCAGCCGCCCGGTTGAGCAGTTCAATCCTCTGAGATCGATTGAGATTATCGAGCGGTGATGAGGTTGCCAGTGCCTCAAGTTTCTTTTCGGCGAGCTTATGCCCCTCAGCAGCGGCAAGGCTGTACCAGTCCTGTGCCTGAAGGATATCTGCTTTTACCCCCCAACCATTTTCGTACATGGTGCCTGTTGTGTACTGTGCTTTGATATGTCCCTGTGCTGCGGCTTTTGAAAACCAGGTAAATGCCTGGGTATGATCCTTCTTAACGCCTCTACCTGAACGATAAATGTTGCCTAGGGCAAACTGGGCGTCTTTGTCTCCCTTGTTGGCCATTTCCAGATAGATTTGGGCGGCCTTGGAGAAATCCCTGATGCGTACCGCAGCTTCAGCCTCATCATGTGTGGCGGCAAGGGAGCTTGCCGACGAAAGTCCGCAGCAGAGAAAAGTGATAAGTAAGAGGGCGTTTCTCAGTTTGGATTGAATGTGTGCGGCAGATAACTTATTCGGTGCCATGTTTGGTCTCCACGCTGATGCCAGTCTCTTTGAGAAAGCCGGTGGGAAGAATACCGCCTGCACAAACGATCGCGGCATTGTTGGGTAGTTCGTGCTCCTTACCTTTTTGTTCAATTGTCACGGTATCCTTGGTGAAGCCCTTAACATTGGAGTTGAACATCAGGTTGATTCTTCCAGCCTTGACTGCGGCATCCACCCGTTCGCGGTTTTTCCTTTTAGCTCTACCAAATGCACCGCTTCGATAAGAAAGTGTAACCGTCGTACCGGGTTCGTCCGCTATACTGTTGGCGGCCTCTAACGCGCTGTCTCCGCCACCAACGACCAGTACATGTTGATTTCGATATTGTTCCGGATCGATCAGGCGGTAGGTGACTTTACTCATATCTTCTCCCTCCACACCTAATTTTCTTGGTGTGCCGCGGCGTCCAATGGTGAGTAGTACGCTGCGGGTATGATAGCAGTCCCTGTTCGTTTTAACGTCGTAGCCGCCCTTGTCGTTTTTTGTGATTGCCTCGACGCGTTCATGATAATTAATTTTCACCCCGGTCTTTTTCTCGACTTGCTGCCAGAACTCGAGGAGCTTCTCCTTGGTCGTTTCAGTGAATTTCATCTCACCGACCAAAGGCAGTTTTACGGGGGCTGTCATGACAAGCTTGCCTCTGGGAAACTGAAATACCGTACCACCGAGAGAGTCTTGCTCCACAGTTTTATAGCGTAGCTTTTTTTCCATTGAGCGCAGAGAGGAGCTAAAGCCCGAAGGACCGGCACCAACGATGACCACATCTAACGGCGCCTCAGCCTGCATTGACTTGAGATCTTCATAGATATGGTCAAGTGCCTTGTAGCCTTGCTCTATGGCATTGCGAATCAGACCCATGCCACCCAGTTCTCCCGCGATGTAGATGCCGGGCATTGAGGTTTCAAAATTGGGTTTGAGCACGGGGATGTCCACCCCACGCTTCTCTGTACCGAATACCAGGGTGATGGCGTCGAAGGGGCAGGCGGTCTTGCAGGCCCCATGACCGATGCAGTTGGTGGGGGCGATAAGTTGGGCCTTGCCGTCGATCAAGCCCAATACCGGGTGGTTGTGCTGCTCTGGGCAGGCCTTCACACAGGTACCGCAGCCCATGCATTTTTTCAGATCAATGAGTGGATGGAGGGAGGCCGGTTCTGTCAAACCAGCCTCGAACTCCTCGTTCATGACGGCAAGGTTTTTTCTGCTTTTCAGTTTCTTCTGGATGACATAGATCATCCAGATCAACAGGATCGGGAGCAGGTATATGAGGTAGAGGTCGGCTGATAGCTGCATCTAGGTTAAGGCTTGAAATTATTAGGGTTATCCGGCAGTGGATTCAGAGTCTTTATTGTGAATTAATTACCAGAATTTTCCATGACTGATTTAGGAATCAGACAAGAGGCCGACAACTTAATCGATATTCATTTTCGTTTTTGTGAAGCCCTTCATGGCTGGGAAAAAACTCCCAACATATGATGGGTGTGGTGAGGTAGAGTATCACTCCAAGATGTTCTTGATCCACAAAATAAAAACATAACTAATTGTATTTTATACTAAATATGGTGATGAGATGGAAACGGTTGCGGTTGCGTCCCAAATAAATACCTCTTCATTGGGTAGCCCTGTAGGTCTGTTGAAACGGGTCTCCGGCTATCTTAGCACGCTCGGATTTTCGATTTTCTCCCTATTTCTGCTCTATTTAGGCTGGCTGAACCGCGAACAGGCGGTCTGGATTGCCGAAGATGGCTGGGGTTACTGGTTCGGCATCGTAGGGGGCAGTCTGATGCTGCTCTTGATCCTCTACCCCATGCGCAAGCGGCTCCATTTCATGTCGAATTGGCAGACGGTCAAATTCTGGTTCCGCACCCATATGGTCTTCGGGGTTCTGGGGCCTGTATTGATCATGATGCACTCCAGCTTTCATCTCGGGTCCCTGAATGGACGTATTGCCCTATTCAGCATGCTGGCCGTTGCCATCAGTGGACTTTTTGGTCGCTACTTCTATACCCGAATTCACTATGGGCTCTATGGTAAAAAGGCGACCTTTGCTTCCTTGCGGACAGATTCGCAGGTGTTGAACAAGAAAATTGGACCGCTGTTCAATTTGCATCCTAAGGCCAAAAAGCTGATCTCGGATTATGAGAGCAAGGTCTTACAGGCCCCCAGAGGCATGATCGCCAGTGCTGTACACTGGGTTTCCATGCGTATTTTGGCAGCCAGACTTTACCGTTCGGTGATACGCTCGCTGAACAAAAAATTACTGGCTGCAGCTCACCTCAAGGGTTGGGACAAGGCAAAAGTACGACGTAAGCAGATTCGCTTGAGAGATATGTTGGTTGCCCACCGCAAGGTATTGCGGCAGATACTGGAACTGCACTTCTACGAGCGGATGTTTGCCATTTGGCATCTTCTACACATGCCGCTCTTCATCATGATGGTCGTGACGGGACTCGTGCATGTTTATGCTGTCCATGCCTACTGATTCCCGTTGTTGCGACTGTTGCCAGTGATGCACCGTAGTGTTTGGTCAGTATTGTTGCTCATGGCAATGATCCCGTTTTCCCTATCCCCAGTGCTGGCCGGTAAGCTGGATCTGCTGTTGATGCCTGGTCCGGTCATTGAAGGACATGCCGAATTCGAAGAGAAGTGTGAGAGTTGCCATGAGACTTTGAAGAAAGCCAGTCAGGCCGGCCGCTGCCTCTCATGCCATGATCACGAGAATGTTGAGAAAGATATCAAGTTGGGCGAAGGCTACCATGGCCGGTTGGATGAGGAGCAGGCCCGTGATTGCAAGCACTGCCACACAGAGCACAAGGGGCGCGAGAGGGATATTGTCAACCTGGATACGGAATCATTCGACCATAAATTGACCGACTTCGAACTCAAGGGTGGCCACAGCAGCGTCTCTTGTAACTTGTGTCATACCAAAGAGCTGAAAAAATACCGTGACGCACCTTCTGTCTGTTTCTCCTGTCACGAGAAGGATGACTCACACAAAGGCAAGCTTGGTGAAGAGTGTGAGAAGTGCCATAACGAAGAGAGTTGGCGTGAGCAGGCTTTCGATCATGACAAGGACACCGAGTTTAAGCGGATAGGTCGACATAAGGAGATCGATTGCAGACTGTGTCATGCCGATGGCCAATATAAAGATACGCCCAAAGATTGCTATAGCTGTCATTTGATCAACGATGTTCATAACGGTCGAAATGGCACCAAATGCGAAAAGTGTCACAGCAGCCATGAGTGGAAAAAACTGGCTTTTGACCACAACATGGATACCGAATTTCCTCTAGAAGGCAGGCATGAATCGGTCAAGTGCGATACCTGCCATATCAAGGGTCCATTTGAAAAGAAGCCATCTAAAGCCTGCTATGCCTGTCATGAGAAAGATGACGACCATAAAGGACGCAATGGAGAGAAGTGTCAGGATTGCCACAGTGTTGAGAGTTGGAAGAAGGTCGACTTCGATCATGGAAAAGACACCAAATTTCCGCTGAAAGGTGAACATGAAGATCTGGTCTGTAACGCTTGCCATCGGACTGCGGCAATGGATGCACTGAGTGATGTCACCTGTTATGACTGCCATCGGGCAGTAGATGTACACAAAGGCGAGCAGGGTGAAAACTGTGCTTATTGCCATAATGAGAATGGATGGACCGAACGGGTTTTCTTTGAACACGATCTCACCCGTTTCCCCTTGATAGGCATTCACAGCGTCACCTCATGCGAATCCTGCCACCTGAATGCGGAATTTCAACAAGCTGAGATTGAGTGTCTTTCTTGCCACAAAGCGGACGACTCCCATGAGGGGCGTTTTGGTAAAAAGTGTGGCGAGTGCCATAACCCGAACAATTGGCTGCTGTGGACATTCGACCATGATGAGCAGACCGACTACCCCCTTGAGGGCAAACATAAGGAAGCGGTTTGCGATGATTGTCATCGGTTGCCGTTGGAAGAACATAACAGCATTTCAAAACAGTGCTTTGGTTGCCACCGTGGTGATGATATTCATGTCGGTGGATTTGGTCGTCACTGTGACCGATGCCACAGTAACGAAACCTTTAAAGAACCCAAGTTTCAGTAATATCGCAACCCGCTGGACCGGGCTGGGAAAAGAATATGATATCGACTAACGTAAAAAATGATTTTGTACTTCGATACGCCGGTATCGTGAGGATCTTTTTTCTCCTGTTAGTGTTCCTGACGGTGGGGCTACAGAGCCAGACCTTGCTGGCAGCCACCAGTACAGAATTTGATCACTTCTCCACCGGTTTCCCTCTCACAGGCGGGCATCGTAATGTGGATTGTGAGAGTTGCCATATCAGCGGTCTTTTTGTCGGTACGCCCCAGCGTTGCGATGGTTGCCATAATAATGTCCGGGCTGATGGTAAAACGCCAAACCATGTTCAGAGCGATGATGAGTGTGATGACTGCCATACCACCACAGACTGGCGTCATGCCCGCTTTGATCATGGCAATGTGTCATCCGAGTGCACCAACTGTCATAACGGCACCACCTCTGATGGCAAAAGCCCCAGCCACATACAGTCAACCAATACCTGTGAATTCTGTCATTCCACCTTCAGTTGGACCAATGTCACCAGAGTCGATCACTCGGCGGTGCAGGGTACCTGCGAGAGTTGTCACAATAGCGTTGTGGCGACAGGTCCATCACCTTCCCACATAGCGACAAATGGCCGGACCTGTGATGAGTGCCACAATACGGTCTCCTGGGGATCCGGAACCTATGATCACGCCGGTGTAGCGGGTAATTGTTCCAGTTGCCATAATGGCGCCACGGCGACCGGTAAACATGGACAACATATCCAGTCGACCCAGGTCTGTGAAAGCTGCCACCGAATTGCTGGCTGGCGGCCGGTAACACAGGTCAATCATGCCGATGTGCAGGGTAGTTGTGTCAGTTGTCATAACGGCACTATCGCGACAGGCAAAGATCCCGACCATATTCAGAGCAGCAACAATTGTACCGATTGCCACACAACCAGCGGTTGGATACCTGCGGACTTTGACCACGCGAGTGTTACGACCAATTGTGCAAGCTGTCATAACGGCTCTTCGGCGACAGGTAAGCACAGTGCGCATATCCAGACATCGAACGTCTGCGAGGATTGTCACCGAAATACAGCTTGGGTACCTGTAACCGGTGTCGATCACACTCAGGTACTCGGTACTTGTGCCAGCTGCCATAATGGTGTGACAGCCGCGGGTAAGACACCCGATCATATCGCCAGTGATAACACCTGCGATCTCTGCCATTCGACCAATGCCTGGATACCGGCCACCTTCGATCATGCCAGCATATCCGACAACTGCATCAGTTGTCATAACGGCACAACTACGACGGGTAAGCATCCCACACACATACAGACCACCAACGTCTGCGAGGACTGCCATCGGAATACCTCATGGATACCCGTTATAAGGGTGGATCACGCCAATGTGATCGGCACCTGTACAAGCTGTCATGACGGCACTACGGCGCCTGGAAAAGATGCCGACCATGTGCCGACCACGGAAGACTGCCTGGTCTGCCATACCACCAATGCGTGGATTCCTGCAGATTTCGATCACGCCAATGTGACGGACAACTGTGCTGGTTGTCATAACGGTTCAACTGCAACGGGTAAGCACCCAACACACATACAGACCAGCAATGTCTGCGAGGCTTGTCATCGCAACACTTCATGGGTGCCTGTCGTCCGGGTGGATCACGCTGATGTCATTGGCGCCTGTTCCAGTTGTCACAATGGAACGATAGCGACCGGTAAACACACCACGCATATTCAGAGTGGCACTGACTGCGAGACCTGTCATACGACCAATGCCTGGGTACCGGCCAACTTTGACCATGGCAGTATTTCCGGCAATTGTGCCAGCTGTCATAACGGTTCGGCAGCGACGGGCAAGCACGCCAGTCATATTCAAAGCACCAATATCTGCGAGGCTTGTCATCGCAACACCTCATGGGTGCCTGTCATTAGGGTGGATCACGCCGATGTGGTTGGTAGCTGCAGCAGTTGTCACAATGGCACCATCGCACCCGGAAAGCATGGTGGCCATATCCCGACACAGGCGGATTGTAGTCAGTGTCATACCGCGAATGCCTGGATACCGGCAGACTTTGATCACGCCAATGTGACGAGTAACTGTTCCGGTTGTCACAACGGCTCCACCGCGACCGGTAAGCATCCTACCCATATACAGACCACCAATGTCTGTGAGGACTGCCATCGCAATACAACCTGGGTGCCGGTGATCCGGGTGGATCATGCCGATGTCATAGGCACCTGTTCAAGTTGCCACAACGGTACCATTGCGACCGGTAAACATGCATTGCATATTCAGAGTGGCAACGATTGTGAAACCTGCCATACATCCAATGCCTGGGTACCGGCCAATTTTGACCACGCCAGCATATCCGGCAACTGCATCAGTTGTCATAACGGCACCACGACGACAGGCAAGCATCCCACGCATATACAGACCTCTAACGTCTGTGAGGCTTGTCACCGGAATACTTCATGGATACCGGTTATCCGAGTGGATCATGCGGATGTCATCGGTACTTGTACCAGTTGTCACAACGGCACGACGGCACCTGGAAAGGATCCCGACCATGTGCCGACCACGGATGACTGTCTGGTCTGTCACACCACCAATGCGTGGATTCCCGCAGATTTCGATCACGCGAGTGTGTCGAACAACTGTTCCGGCTGTCATAACGGTTCAACGGCGACGGGTAAGCATCCCACCCATATACAGACCACGAATGTGTGCGAGGATTGTCATCGAAATACGGCTTGGGTGCCGGTTATCCGAGTGGATCATGCCAATGTCATCGGTGCCTGCTCCAGTTGTCACAATGGAACGACGGCGACCGGCAAGCATCCAGCACATATTCAGAGTGGTACCGACTGCGAGACCTGTCATACGACCAATGCCTGGGTGCCGGCCAACTTCGACCATGCGGGTATCACGGGTAACTGTTCCAGTTGTCATAACGGCACGTCCGCGACCGGTAAGCATGGTGCGCATATTCAAAGCACCAATGTCTGCGAGGCTTGCCATCGCAACACCTCGTGGGTGCCTGTCGTCCGGGTGGATCACGCCGATGTCATCGGTAGCTGCAACAGTTGTCACAATGGCACCATTGCACCCGGAAAGGATGCCGACCATATCCCCACAGTGGAAGATTGTAGTCAGTGTCATACGGCAAATGCCTGGATACCGGCAGATTTTAACCATACCAATGTGACAAATAACTGTTCCGGTTGTCACAACGGCTCCACCGCGACCGGTAAACATCCCACGCATATACAGACATCTAACGTCTGTGAGAATTGCCATCGCAATACGGCCTGGGTGCCGGTGATTCGGGTGGATCATGCTGATGTCATCGGTGCCTGTTCAAGCTGCCATAACGGCACCATTGCGACCGGTAAACACGCGTTGCACATTCAGAGTGGCAGCGATTGTGAAACCTGCCATACGACCAATGCCTGGGTACCGGCCAACTTTGATCATGCCACCGCCACAGGCAGTTGCTTCAGCTGCCATAATGGCTCGATATCGACTGGTAAACACCCCGCGCATATCCTCACCTCGAATGTGTGCGAGGATTGTCATCGCAACACGGCTTGGATTCCGGTAATTAGGGTTGATCATGCCGATGTGATCGGCACCTGTTTCAGTTGTCATAACGGCACAACCGCGCCCGGTAAGACGCCGGACCATATTGCCAGCGATAACACCTGCGATCTCTGTCATACGACCAATGCCTGGATACCGGCGAACTTCGATCACGCAACGATTTCGGGTAACTGTTTCAGCTGTCATAACGGCACCACGGCAACCGGAAAGCATCCTGCCCATATCCAGACCAGCAATGTGTGCGAGAGCTGTCATCGTAATACGGCATGGATACCGGTGATCCGGGTTGATCATAATGATGTGGTGGGTGCTTGCTCCAGTTGTCACAATGGCTCAATAGCGACGGGTAAGACACCAGATCATGTACCCAGCGGCAACACTTGTGATCAGTGCCATACCACCAATGCCTGGGTACCGGCCAACTTTGATCATTCCAGTATCGTGGATAACTGTATCAGTTGTCATAACGGCAGCACCGCGCCGGGTAAGCATCCCGCCCATATCCAGACCAGCAATGTGTGTGAGAATTGCCATCGCAATACGTCATGGATCCCGGTGATTCGGGTGGATCACGGTGATGTGATCGGCACCTGTAACAGTTGCCACAACGGCAGTACTGCGACAGGCATACCTGGCGGGCATTTCGTGACCAGTGAGCAGTGCGACAGTTGCCATACTACAAACGGATGGCTGCCGGCATCGGAATATCGGCATGTGGGTGGCAACTATCCCGGAGATCATCGGGCGAATCTGGGCTGCCTGGATTGTCACACCAGTAATAATCAGACTATCCCATGGCAATTCTCGCAATATGCACCGGAGTGTGCTGCCTGCCATGCCAATGATTACGATTGGGGTGAAGGCGATCATAATGGACTCCCCGCGGATGCAAATTGCGGACGCAGCGGTTGTCACAGAGTCAGTGACAGAAACTGGGATTGATGACTATTTTCTCACCCGGTAGTCTTCCTGTTGGTGGATTGCCGGGTGAAAATTCCCAAACTAACCATGTTGTTTTTCCAGGGATGCGGAGTCATTACCTTCCAGGAGGCTGAACGCTGTCAGCTGTTGGATGTGATGACTTATCCCCGAGTGAATAACAAACTTTTTATTGATTAGGTAGAGAGCGTGCGGCGCAACATTTTTTTAAAGTTTCTTCCCTGGCTGCTATTGCCGTTGCTACTGGTCTCCTTCCAGGCTGGTGCGGCATCCAAGGTGCTCGACCGGATTGAGATCAAATCCGAGGGTGATAACAATGTCATCTCTGTCGTTTTCAATGTGCCGGTACGCTATGTCTCCCATGTGACGAATAAGGCCAAGACCGAAGTTGGCGTGCAAATTCAGATCATTCAGAACCGGGAGCTGGATCTGGCGGATCTGGCCTCTTCGGATCAATTGACATGGAATCCCTCCGCAGAGATTCCTTTGGACAAGGTTGTCTACCAAGGCGTGGTAGTGGGTACATCGTCTCTGCTGGTCTCCTTTGTCACGCCGGTGGATGATTTCAGGATTCGTCAGAGCAGTGACTTCTATGCCATGGACTTTATCCTGAAAAAGAGTCCCGGGTTAGCAGAGATTCCGGTACCAACCGGACCACCGGCGGTCGATCTGGATGTGCCCGAGATAAAATCGCCGATGAGCTTTAAATCTCTGTCGCTGGTGATCTATGTGGTCAATCTACAGTCGGAAACCACCCCCATCGATCTGGCCAAGATTGCCCCCGTGCCGGTTGAGGGCAATCAGACCCTATACACCACCAAGGCTCAGATAGATGGACGTGAGTGGCACCGCCTGCGTCTCGGTTTCTTTCGGACACAGGATGAAGCCAAGGCCAAGCTCGAGGAAATCAAGAATTTCTACCCCAAAGCCTGGATCGATCGGGCCGATATCGAGGAGCGTCGCCAGGCCATGTTTGAGGCTGGCCTGCTGGATGAGCCTGAGGCTGAGCCAGCGCCCGTGCAAGAGATCTTGCCGGTGGATGAGCGGCTGACCAAGATGATGGAGCTGATTCGGCATGCCATGACTGCCGGAGAGTATAGCAAGGCTGTGCGCATGCTTGAGGCTATGCTGGAAGAGCCTGATAATTACTATAGTAAAGAGGCACTGGAGCTTCTGGGTCTTGCCCGTGAACGCAATAGCCAGATTGCCCATGCGAAGGCTGAATATCGGTTATATCTGGAGAAGTATCCTGAGGGCGAGGATGCAGAGCGGGTAGAACAGCGTCTGCTGGGTTTGATCACAGCGCCCAAGGCGCTGAAAGAGCCCCTGCGTAAGGAAGAAGATGAAACGCCGGTTGAGTGGCGGACCTACGGTAGTTTTTCGCAAAACTATCGACGTGATGCCATCAACAGTGATTTTGTCGATGATGAGGATAGTGTCTCCCGCTCAGAGATAGAGAATTTTATTAATGTGGACAGCCGTCGCAGAGGCAAGGAAATTGATCTGCGGATGAATCTGACCGGCAGCTACGTCCATGATCTGCTGGATGATGGTCCGGGCAATGACGAGACGCTCACCGAAGCTTATGTGGATCTCCAGCATCGCGATACCAGAGCCAGCATGCGGCTGGGTCGCCAGCGCCTGCGCTCAAGCGGAATACTGAATCGGTTTGATGGTGTGGCTCTTGGTTACGATCTGACCGAGGACATCCGCCTGAAGGCCTCAGCCGGACTACCGGTGGAGAGTTCCAGAGATGTCTTCCTCAATGAACATAAAACCTTTGCCGGTTTCAGCAGCGATATCTCAAACATCTTTGAGAACTGGGATCTCAGCCTGTTTCTCATCGAGCAGCGGGTCGACGATCTCATAGACCGTCGTGCCGTCGGTGGTGAACTGCGCTATTTCGATGCCAACAAATCGCTGTTTGGTATTCTTGATTACGACATTCATTTCGGCGCACTCAATATCTTCTCTTTGCAGGGCAACTGGACCTTGGCGGATAAGACCCGGTTGTACTCAAATATCGACTACCGCAAGAGCCCCTTGCTCCTGACCTCTGGTGCAGTGAGAAGTTATTTCGACCCTGTGCTCTATGATGCAGGCACTACACGTCAGGTCGAATCGATTGAGGAGATGCTTAAATTCGAGACCGAGGACAGCATCTATCAACGTGCCGAAGAGGTCGCGGCAGAGACGACAACGCTGCTGTTAGGCGTCAGTCGGCCGCTAACCGAGACGCTGCAGGTCAGCGGTGATATTACTATCTCCAGCACCAGCGACACCCCCCAGCAGGGTGTGGAGGCAGAACCGGATCCCAGTAACCCTCCTGACGGCACCCGGCAGTCCCATGATTTCCTGGCTGCAGTCGAGGATACCGGCACCCAGTATTTCTACAATTTCCAAGTGATCAAGAATGATCTTTTGAAAAAGGGGGATATCGGCACCCTGAGTCTGCGCTATTCCGATAGCAGTAACTCCAATACTTACCGTCTGGGTGTCAGTAGCCGTTATCCGGTGACCAATCTCTTTCGGATCAATCCCCGCTTCGATATCTCATACAGGGATAGTACAGACAGCGATAGTACCAGGCTTACCGTGAGTCCTTACCTGCGTATGGAGTACCGTCTGCGCAAGAGTTTTACACTGGAATTTGACGGTGGCGCCAATTGGTACAAGGAAGAGAACGACCTGGAAACCACCAAATTTACCGACTATTTCTTTATCGCAGGCTATCGCTGGGACTTCTAGGGCCTGTTCACACTAATCTCAAAAACCGCATAGCACTGATTCAACACTGCCGGTTATAATCCCGCCTTTGGTCCGGATCTGATATCCGGATTATCGCAAGCTTGTTTGCTTGCCACCCTAAGAATACAGGTGTTGAGATTGACACAGTTGATAGCCATTGCAGCGGGCGGGGCGGCCGGGGCGCTGTTTCGTTTCTGGGTCTCCAGCGGCGTCTACCAATTGCTGGGCAGAGGGTTTCCCTATGGGACCCTGGCTGTGAACGTGTTGGGTTCCCTGGTGATGGGCTTTCTCTATGTCATGCTGCTGGAACGCATGACAGCTTCGCCGGAATTGAGAGGGGCTCTGCTGATCGGTTTTCTCGGTGCCTTTACCACCTTTTCGACCTTCTCCATCGAGACGCTTAATCTGATCGAACAGGCTGATTTTCTCAAAGCAGGCGTGAATATGCTGCTCAGTGTTACAGCCTGTGTGGTGGCCTGTTGGTTCGGCCTGATGTTAGGGAGGCAACTATGACGCAGACTGAAGTGACCATGGTCCGGATCTATCTGACAGAAGGAGATCATCAGCTGCGTAAGCTGCTCGATTTTCTTCACCAGGATGCTCAAGTGCGGGGTGTTACGGCATTCCGTGGTATCGCCGGTTTCGGCAAATCCGGCAGGGTGCATGAGTCATCGTTGCTGGATATCTCAATGAATCTGCCGCTGGTGGTGGAATTCTTCGATCTGCCCGAGCGGGTGGCGTGGGTCCTGCGGGAACTGAATCAATGGGTTGAACCGGGCCATGTGGTGAACTGGCCTGCACATGTCAATATGGGTGAATGATCAATGCTGGATCCGAGACTGCTAAGAAATAATCTGCAAGAGACCGCCGCACAGTTGGCGCGCCGGGGCTATCAATTGGATACCCAGCGTATCAGCGAGCTGGAGGAGCGGCGCAAGCAACTCCAGGTGGATTCCCAAGAGCTGCAGAACGAGAGAAACAGCCGGTCCAAATCTATCGGTAAGGCAAAGGCAGCCGGTGAGGACATCCAGCCGTTGCTGGCTCAGGTGGCCGAACTTGGTGAGAATTTGAAGTCATTGCAGGAGGCGCTCAACAAGGTTCAGGATGAGATTGCCGAGATCACACTGGGCATACCCAATCTCCCTCATGAGACGGTTCCCGATGGAAATGATGAAGCGGATAACCGTCTAGAGCGTCGCTGGGGTGAACCCCGGGTATTGGATTTCGAACCCAAAGATCATGTTGATCTTGGTGACGCCAGCGGTCTGCTCGATTTCGAGGCGGCTGTCCGCCTAACAGGCTCACGCTTTGCCGTGATGGCCGGTCCACTGGCCAGACTGCACCGCTCATTGACCCAATTCATGCTCGATACCCACACCACTGAGCACGGCTACACCGAGACGTATGTGCCCTATATGGTCAATACCGACAGCCTGCGGGGGACGGGACAGCTACCCAAATTCGAAGAGGATCTGTTCAAACTCTGCGGAGAATCGGAGTACTACCTGATACCCACAGCGGAAGTGCCAGTCACCAACCTGATACGGGATCAGATCATCGAGGCCGATTACATGCCGCGCAAGTGGGTTGCCCATACCCCCTGTTTCCGCTCGGAAGCGGGCTCCTACGGCAAGGATACCCGGGGCATGATTCGTCAGCATCAGTTTGAAAAGGTTGAGCTGGTGCAGGCGGTGCCTGCCGGACAATCCTACCGGGCACTGGAGGAGCTGACCGGTCATGCCGAGGCGATTCTGCAGAAATTGCAGCTACCGTACCGGGTCGTGACACTCTGTACCGGCGATATCGGCTTCTCCTCAGCCAAGACCTACGATCTGGAGGTGTGGCTGCCGGGGCAGGGCAAGTATCGGGAGATCTCCTCCTGCTCCAATTTCGTCGATTTCCAGGCCCGTCGCCTACAGGCCCGCTGGCGGAATCCGGAAACCGGTAAGCCCGAACTGGTGCATACGTTAAATGGCTCAGGCCTGGCGGTGGGCCGCACCCTGGTCGCAGTCATGGAGAACTACCAGCAGGCGGATGGCTCTATCCTCATTCCTGAAGTGTTGCGGGGTTACATGGGCGGCATGGAGAAGATTGCCTGAAAATCAGCTGATGTAGGTTTGGCTGAGGAACGAAGCCCAACTGTGATTCGTGATTCTGGTTGTTGGGCTTCGTAGGCTCAGCCCAACAGCTGGCTCACACCAGCATAATCAAAAGGATGACAAATCCCACCACAAAAGCGAGAGGCAGTACCACGGCTTGCCAATCCCCTTTTTCTGCCTTGGGGGTATCCTTCATCATCTGTTTCGCCCTGGGCCAGAGCACCAGGATCATGGCCACAATGACGACAGCCCAAATGATTTTAGTCCAATCCATGTCACGCGTACCTCAGTAAAAAAAAACCCCGGATCAAGCCGGGGTTTTGATGTTGATTTTCAGATTGCTATCAATCGTCACCTGAAAGGGCGCCCAGCAGGGAGAGCAGGTGAATAAAGATATTATAAATATTCAGATAGAGGCCGATGGTGGCCATGATGTAGTTAGTCTCACCGCCGTTCACCATACGACTGGTGTCGTAGAGGATAAAACCGCTCATCAGCATGATGACTGCGGCGGAGATGGCCAGCTGCAGTGCCGGTAGCGCAATGAACAGGTTTGCCAGTATCGCCATAAACACTACCAGCAGACCGGCAACGAGAAAGCCGCCCATAAAACTAAAATCGCGCTTACTGGAGAGGGCATAACCAGAAAGACCCAGGAAGATAATACCGGTGCCTGCCATGGCAGTACCGACGATCTGAGGGCCGTTAGCCATGCTCAAGTACATATTGAGTATCGGGCCGAGACCGAAACCCATCAAACCCGTGATGCCAAATACCACCACCAATCCCATAGAGGAGTTAGCGGTCCGTGGGAGCACCAGCCAAATCAGTAACAAGGCGCCGATGACCGAAGCCATATAAGTCCAGCCTGGTACATTAAGCATAACCGACGCAGCAGCCGTCACGGCGCTGAAGAGCAGGGTCATGGACAGCAGGATATAGGTGTTTTTAATCAGCTTATTGGTTGACAGTACCGATTCTGTGGGTCGGGCTGCAGAAATATCGAGACGATTCATTGTGGCTTAATCTCCTGATTTGTTGCCGAAAATCAATCTGACTGATGAGACAATCAAGGTCTAAAAACGTTCAGCACAGCATACCTGGGGCTGAAAAAAGATCAACAGTTGAAAAGTGGTGTTGATTGTAGAAATTTCAAGGGGTTTTCTGTATTCTAGCGCCTCTTCGGAGAGGTGGCAGAGCGGTTGAATGCGACGGTCTTGAAAACCGTTGAGGGTTAATAGCCCTCCCAGGGTTCGAATCCCTGCCTCTCCGCCAAATAAAAAAGGGGGCCAGTCGGCCCCCTTTTTTATTTGGCGGAGAGGCAGGATTTGATTAGAACCCTTCGTTCGACCAGGCGCGCAGCGCCGCAGGACGCCGTAGCGAAGCGAAGGCGCCCCGAAGGGGTGAGTCTGCCACGCAGACGAATCAATCCCTGCCCCTCAGCTGGCTTCCAAGCCCGGGAGTCAGACCCCCTTTTTTATTTGGTTGCGCGGCAGGATTTGATTCGAACCCTTCGTTCGACAAGGCGCGAACAACTCAGGACGTCACAGATAAACACGCGGAATGTTTTCCGTCTCGGAAAAAAGCCGATATCCATAAGAACAAACGGATATCAAAATAAATATTTGACATTATTCGGCTCTTACACTAATTTCAGTAATAACAGAAATTAATGGAATTGAAATAATGAATCTGACACCTGTCATGGAGAAATACATCCTTCATTGGGGGGAGATGGGAACACGTTGGGGAGTGAACCGGACAGTTGCCCAGATCCAAGCGTTACTTTTTCTGTCGTCAAAACCGCTGAATGCAGAGGAAATCACAGAGACTTTGGGAGTTGCCCGCTCCAATGTCAGTACCAGTATCAAAGAGCTACAGGGATGGAAACTGGTCAAGATAGTACATCTGTTGGGTGATCGCAGAGATTATTTTGAAACCATGAAAGATCCGTGGGAGCTTTTCTATACCATCATGGAGGGACGTAAGCAGCGGGAGCTCGACCCGACAATGACGCTGCTTAGGGAGTGCGTTCTTGAGGGTGATGCGGACAAGCAAACACCCACAGAAGTGAAGCGGCGTATTCGGGATGTACTGGTATTTATGGAGACCTTGGATAACTGGCATGGCCAGATCAAGGTACTGCCCAAAGCCACACTGTTAAAACTCATCAGACTGGGCGCTAAGGTGCAGACTTTTCTGGGCAAGTAGCTTTTTTTTGTCATTATATTTCTGTCATTACAGAAATATATGAAATTTAATGTTGGGAGGTGCCTATCATGGATTTACTGTTACTCATCACTTTGGAAATCACCCTCTGTCTTGTGATTAGTTTCGTCTTGATACGGCTACTCAAACCCCTGTTGAGAGAAGTGCTCACAGATACCTGCGGTACTGATAAGCGAGCAGACTTTTGGGTCATGTTTACCCAGTTGATGCTGGTCATCTCTCCTCTCCTGGTCGTTGTCTACTTTGCGCCCACTTTAGAGATATCAAGGCTGAACCTGGCTTATGAGCTGCAACAGGCACTCTTCAGAACACTACTCGGTGACTTCATCGCCTTGAGCGTCATAGGTCAGGTGATGTGGAGATCCATCCGTGCATTCGACAGTCATCAGCCCACACAGATCGATGTGGAGGTGAAGTAACATGCGCATCCTGATTACCGGCGCCAGCGGATTCATAGGTAGGCACTTGGTTCATGCGTTGTTAGAAGCCGGGTATGAAGTTTGTGCATGTGTACGTCGCCCGCATCTGGTGCAACAACAGTGGCCGGAGATAACCGTTATCGAGGCCGATTTCACGACTGACCACGCAATGTCAGATTGGACTCCCCGATTACAGAATGTTGACGTTGTCATCAACACAGTCGGCATTATCCGTCAAAACCGCCACCAGACATTCGATGCACTGCACACCCAAGCACCGATCGCTCTGTTTCAGGCTTGTGAATCGGCTGGCGTCAAGCGCGTAATTCAGATATCCGCGCTTGGTGCTGACGAGACGGCTTTCAGTCACTACCATACGAGCAAACGTGCGGCGGATCGGTATCTCAGGGATCTGTCATTGGATGGGGTTGTCGTCATGCCCTCCATCGTATACGGCGCCGGCGCGAAGAGTATGGCCCTGTTCAAAGCCATGGCTGCACTGCCATGGATTCCTCTGATTGATATTGGCGATCAGGAGATCCAGCCCATCTATATCGACGATCTGACAAAGGCGATTCTTCAACTTATAGATTCACCCTCACCACTGCGGGTGGATATCGAGATGGTTGGACCGGTAGCCATTTCAATGAAATCACTCTATATGGCGCTGCGTCACTGGCTAGGGAAGGGCAGGGCGAGTTTTTTTTCACTACCGTACCGCGCCGCGTTGTATGGGGCGTGTATAGGGGGATTTCTGGGGCAGACGTCGATCACAGAAGAGGCTGTCCAGATGCTACGCAATGGCAACACGGCCGATGTTGAACCCTTTATATCGCGGTTTGGCTTCCGGCCCCAAAGCATGGCACAGGTGCTTGCCGGTACACCTGCGCAACAAGCCGACCGCTGGCATGCGTCACTTTTTTTCCTAGCCCCGTTGCTGCGTTTCACTATTGCATTCGTATGGCTGTTCACAGGCATAGTCTCCGCTTTCATTTTTCCTGTTGAGCAGAGCTACGCAATGCTGGCCAAAGTGGGTTTTGAAGGGTTCTGGCAACCGGTCATGCTCTATGGTGCGGCTGCTACCGATATGCTGCTCGGTATCGCAACACTCCTCTCTTTCCGTTTACGTCAGGTCGCCACGATACAGATCGGCATTGTGCTGCTCTACAGCATCATCATTACGATTTGGCTCCCGGAGCATTGGTTCCATCCGTTCGGCTCGGTGAGTAAAAACCTGCCATTGATCGTTGCCACGTTGATCATGCTTGTTTTGGAAAGGAGAAGATAATGGAATACACCGCAATCAAACTGATCCATATCATCAGTTCCACACTGTTATTTGGCACGGGATTGGGGAGTGCGTTCTACAAATGGATGGCCGACCGCAAAGGTGATCTGCGCAATATTGCACAGACCAACAGAACCGTGGTGACTGCTGACTGGCTCTTCACCACGCCGACGGTGATCATACAACCGCTCACCGGATTTTGGCTCGTTCATCTGATGGGTATTCCATTGAATCAGCCCTGGATAGTGTTCACCATCCTACTCTATATCGTTGCGGGCGGGTGCTGGCTGCCGGTTGTCTGGCTGCAAATATGCATGCGGGATATCGCAGCCGAGGCGGTTAAGAAGGAGATACCACTTGACGGGCAATATCAGCGATATGCCAGGACTTGGTTTTGGCTTGGCATTCCCGCATTCATCTCCATGGTCATCATCTATTCACTCATGGTCTTTAAACCTCAATTTGTCATATAAGGAGATTCACATGCAAGAGAACAAAGCGCTATCGGTGATGCAAAAAGCACTGGGAGAGCAGTGGGATCAACTGGATGAAATCGTACAGAGGCACTATGAGATGAAGCCAGGGCAGACATCCCGTATAACAGTCTCTGGAACAATGGATCGGGTATTCCACTCGAATATCGCCAAGCTGTTTCTCTTGCCCGGGCGACTCTTTGGCGCGTTGATCCCCTACCGGGGTATCAATATAGCCACTGAGGTAAGAAACTGGACTGAGGTTGACAATGAGAAGGCAATGTTCTGGCATCGTACTCTTAAATTTCCCGGTAAACCCCTGGCCGTCTTCAAGTCCCGCATGGAACATGTAGCGGGTGATGAGATCATTGAATATGTGAGATTTGGCATGGGTATCCGTATGCGGATGTCTGTCAGTAACGGAGCACTGGTGTTCACGAGCCGCGGTTATACTTGGGATATCGGCATTGCTCGCCTCTCTATTCCGACTTGGGCCATTCTGGGTGATGCGGAGATCATTGAACGTGCAATCAGTGAAAAGGAATTTTATATGGACTTCAATATGGTGCACCCGCTGTTTGGACAGACGTTTGGTTATTCAGGGACTTTTTCCATCGATCCGTCTGCCATGGCGTAGGGGGGCGAGTGTGCTTGCAAGGTAGTAGGTGAAAATGAAAGGAAAGAGATTTTCTTTTATTACCGGTCCCCTGATGCCCATTAGTTAGCTTTCACCATCCGATTCTTTTGGCAATTTTCCGACTTCTTCTTTAAGTGAATCTAGCTTAGATGAATATTCACCAGTTTTTTCGAGTGTACTCATTACACTTTTGACTCTAGGTGGGGTGGTGAGGGACAGCTGTGAATACACTACGATTATTACTGTATCTATCGAAGAAACTGTGGTCTGTCTCCTATTATTCGTATTATTTCACTCTCATGATGATGATAGAGTGACTGGCAAAATCATATTCATTTATGGTGAATCTTTTGCCAGGAACATCAATAAGAGCAGTAAGAGCCGCATTGAGGCCACCTAATCGTAAACGTGGAAAAGGGAGTAAAAAACCGACGTTATTTCGGTTGTTGATTAAACGTCTCTGGCAGACCGCTTTCATTCTGCTTTTGTTTCTTGTTGGTACGATAGTGATGCTTCGTTTTATTGATCCGCCTCTATGGTCTGTGCGGGTGCAACGGGCTATGAGTCCACCAGCCGGTTATCCGGAAACCATCAAACATGAATGGTGTGATCTTGAAGAGATTCCATACGATATGCAGCTGGCAGTTGTGGCATCTGAGGATCAGAATTTCCCCAACCATTCGGGGATTGACTTGGGAGCGATTGAAAAGGCACTGACGGAAGCGGAGCAGGGTGCTGGTCTGCGCGGTGCAAGCACTATCACTCAACAGACGGTAAAGAATCTCTTTTTATGGCAGGGTAAGAATTGGAGTAGAAAGGCCCTGGAGGGTGCGCTCTCTCTGTTAGTCGAACTGCTATGGGAGAAACAACGGATTTTGGAAGTCTACCTGAATATTGCTGAGTATGGTCCGGGTGTCTATGGGGTTTGTGCAGGCAGTGAATACTGGTATGGATCACCAGTCAGTCATCTATCCAGAAATCAGGCGGCACGGCTGGTGGCGGTATTGCCCAGCCCATGGCGATACCGTGCGCAACCACCAACTCCTTATATATCGGAAAGAGCTCGCTGGATTGAGCAGCAAATGGATATGCTGGGTGACGACTGGTTGAGATCGGTTCACAACCGGTGAGAGGGGGATATTAGTGACGACTCCTGTAAATCGTGGTCTGTCCCCTATTATTCCCTGTAAATCGTGGCCTGACGTTTCCCAAATATTCTAAAAAAAATATTTATCAAAAAACCATAATTTTGTTAGAGCAATAATTGATAGAAACGCAATCAAAATTAGAATGGCAATGGCTATTTGGCCGATAGTCGATGTTTTTTCGATAACGCTTCTTAGTTTGTATTTCATAGTGTCAGTGTGTTCAATTTAATATATCTGTACTCAGATTAGATGGATCAGAGACCGATCACGATCTTACTGCTAATCAGGTGGAGTCAAGAGAACCACAGATTTGTATCTATAAAAAATAGAATCTTATTCTTGACGCTTGATCTCTTCCCAAGCGCTGTCCCACTCTTCCAAAGTCAGTGTGTGCAGATTCGCTTTGCCGCTTTCCTTTAACAACTTTTCCATCTCTCGAAAACGTCGTTCAAACTTTTCATTCGCCCGACTCAGGACCTGTTCGGCATCCATTCCCACTAGACGTGTGACATTGACCACGCTGAAAAGGAGATCCCCCAGTTCATCCTGCGCCTTAGAGAGGTCTTCCTGATCCAACTCGTGGTGTATCTCTGCCAGTTCTTCATGGACTTTTTTCAGAGCGCCGTCCACATTCGGCCAGTCAAAACCTACACGTGCGGCTCGCTTCTGTAACTTCTCTGCCCGTATCAGGGCAGGCAGCGCTCTTGCCACGCCGGCCATTTCGCTCATATCATCGGTTGTACCTTTTTCGGCTCGCTCCTCCGCTTTTTCTGACTCCCAGGCCGCCCGCAACGCCTCATCGTTTTCGAACTTTGCATCAGAGAAGACATGGGGATGTCGGCGAAGCATCTTTTCACAGATGACGTCAACGACCTCCTCGAAATCAAAGTGACCCTCTTCCTGTGCTATCTGGCTATAGAAAATTACCTGAAACAGTAAGTCGCCCAACTCACTTCGAAGTTCCTGCATATCGCCCCGTTGGATGGCATCGGCAACTTCATAGGCTTCCTCCAACGTGTAGGGGACAATAGTGCTGTATGTCTGACGCAAGTCCCAGGGACAGCCTTGCTGTGGGTCCCGCAGGCGGGACATGATTTCAAGCAGCTGTTCAATATTCCGCATCGAATGGGGCCTTTTGATGATTGATTATGGTATTTGTGATGTCTGCGGTATTGAGGTGACGAATGAAGTGTAAGACCGCTTGACTGATCGACGATTAATTTTCACGGTAATATTCAAGGCGTGCAACACAGAGATCCGCCACGAAGGCTTTTCCTATGGCAACTATGCTGATCCGCTTAAGTTGGCCGGTGTCGAGAGTACGACTGATGCGATATCCCCCGAATCCTGCGAAAGGCAGTTTGATGGTCTGCCATCCCGGGGTGGCATGAAACGAAGACCGGTAGGATTGCCAGGGCAGCCAGACATCATCTGTACGGAGGTGCAGGTTGTACTCCGCATTGTTGCCGAGCACCTCTATGAGTACACCCTGGAAGGTTGAAGCGTCTCCGCCTGGTGTTTGATCTACGTCCAGTGCCGCCTGAATAAAGCCGCCATTGTTTTCCAGCCTGACACTGCCGCGTAATCTCAAGCATGCCTTGCCGTTGACACTATCTGCCTGAAGACGGCCAGTGGAGATGCCGCCCATCACGCCATCGGTGACCAGCCGCCAGTGTGTCCCAATAGCAGATTCAAGATCGCTGTTTTTCCGATCGTCGATAATCATGCGTTCATCAGCCATGGCGATTGGGGCAAGAAAACAGATTGCGAATCTCAGATTTCTCAGTGTCATATTGTCAAGATGATCTCTGTGAGAATAGTCTGGCTGCGATGAGTATTAAAAGAATCAGCAGGCCAAAAGGGTAGGGGAAGATATCGTAAATATAGGCCATCAAAGTGATGCCCAAAAGCCCGAGCAGCAGAATTAACAGCTTGTCTTCGAGGTATTTCATTAAGTTGCCTGTTAGAACACGGAGATCCTGTGATCAAGTGGATATCAGCGGGTTCATAAAAGAACGGTTATATCAACCCAATCAATGTTTGCTTGTTTTGTCTGGATATATTCCTGCTGCTTCATGGGGTCTTTGGCGGGTCTCGCCGTTCCCTCCAGGGATATGACTCTAAAAACAGATGCGAATTCATACATCCCATGCTTGTGAATTTATTTTGCTATTGATCTCTGATTGAGAGATGAAGCCAGTTTCGCTGCAAATAGACAAAGAAAAACCGCATGCCAAACGGCATGCGGTACAAGGGAAGAAAATAGTCGTTTTTATTGTTATCTAGAGCTCATTTCCATGGCATTCGGTACAACCCACCATATGGGCTTTGGGGAACTGGACACTGTTCCCGTCGGGACAGAAGCTGGTGGATTTATCGCATTGCAGTGTCCTATCCGTGGCCATGCGTGAGAGGACAGTGCCCTGGCCGTTGTCGCCATGGCAGGCGCGACAGGCGTTGGGATTGTTTTCTGCAGGGCTGGCATGGCCACCATCGGCGAATGAGGTATCACCCACCGGATGCATACCGTGCGGGCCCTCCAGCGTATTGCCGAGACTACCCGTATGACAGGTGTCGCATTCGATAATAGTACCCTTGTGACCCTGTAGCTGATTAGCAGCCACATTGTCGTTGGCCAAATCGTTCTTGTTCGGCCAGATACCGTGGGTCGACCCGTGGCAGGTTTCGCAAAAGATACCGCCATGGCCTGTACTGACCCGATAGAGCATCGGATTGCCGATCCTCACATCGCTTGGGTCGGTAATGACCGGATTGGTCGCTTCGATGACATTCTCCGCAAACCGTTTGTTGGTCGGGACTATCGGTGTGGCCTTTGAGTCATTGCTCTTATAGGCCTGGAAGAGCCGGATACTGTCCAGGTTACCGTCGGCGTCGGCAGGATTGACCACCACATTGGCATCGGATGCCATGTTGCTCATCGCATCACCTGTGTGGCAGGAACCACATCCCGGCTCATTGGCCCACGGGACTCTTGGCTGGGCAGGATTCGTATAGAAATCACCGCCCAATTCGAAAGCGCCTACATTGGTGGGTGAGACATTGCGGCTAAAGTCGTCGCCTACCTGTGCCATGTTGCCGTGGCAGTCCTGACAGAGCATGCCGCCATTGGCCATGGCGCCGCGCAGGCAGTCGGTACGGCGTCCCGGATGGCACTGGTAACAAGTCTCATCGAGCACTGCCCGGCGCTCGGCGTCATTGGAGACGAAACCTAAGTTGTCCTTGATGGCCGCCGGCATTTCGGGGAACAGCAGGTTGCCGTTGGTATCCCTAACCGTACCGTGGTGGCTGTGCATGACGTTGGACATACTCTTTACACTGGTCTGCTCGCGGCCGTTCCCGCCTGAAGTGCTATCCAGCGGCCCGAGCTGGGCCAAGTCCAGTGCGGGAGTGTAGTGGCACTGTTGACAGACCACCGGTTTGTTGGCCTCCAGTGTCGTGCCGTGCTTATGATCATGCAGCCGGAGCAGGTTCAGGTCGGCAGCGTACTCTTTGCTGACCTCCAGTGGCACATTGCCGTGCTCAGGATCATCGAGCACATCGGCCACCGCGATACTGTTGTCTACGAGTGTGGCGGTGGCGGAACCGTTACCGCCATCCAGGGGCGAGCCATGGCAGGCGCCGCAGTTCGCCTCGCCGGAGATGGGTACCACGGTGTCCACAGAGGCCAGGGTGGTGCCGGTCTGTTTTGCCTGGATGCGGAACAGCGGCCAGGGGTTTTCACGGCCTGCATCGTCAAAGGCGGCGAGTGGAATGCCGGGCGCCTCGTACCAGTTAACCGCTTCTGAGACATAGCCGAATTTGAAGGCGGGGTTGGTAAAGAAGGGCTGGTCGACCACATAGGCCTCGAACATCTCAACCGCATTGTCCACGTATGGGCCGTGTCTGCCTGGCATCGACTGCTGATCAGCAGTCAGCATGCCGTCTCCCAAATAGAGGCGCTCAACATTCGGCATCGGCAGACCAAGATCCAAAATATCCGCCACCGGGCCTGCCGGATAGAAAGCGGGAAGAATGCCGGCCGGGTAGAAGGGATCGTAGGCATCCCGGGCGATATCCCAGAAGTTGGTCTTGAAGACATTGCCGCCAGCGATGCTGGAGTAGACAGGACCGGTGCCGGCAGAATTAACGCCGGTGAGGATCGGGTCATTGGGATTGGATGATGAGGAGTAGTAGACCTCAACGTTATCGGTGCGTGTCAACACCGTGGGTGTGGCCCCCCGTTGGATAACCGTGGCATGCAGGACATTGAAGGGCGGCAGAATGCTCGAGACGCGGGTGTCGAAATCGCCGCAATGCATACCCAGATCATTCACGGCGAAGATCTTATAACCCGCCTGTCCGTCCAGCGCTTGCTCGGTGACCGGGGTCATGCTCAGTGCACCGTTCTGGCTGGTGGAGTTGATCGAGACATTGGGCACGGTGGGGGTATCGGTGATGGCGGCAGAAGCCGTATCGCTGTCCGTGGCGCCTTCGTCATCGGTGACGGTCAGGGTCACCGTATAGTTACCGGCGGCGGCATAGGTGTGGACTGGATTGGTATCGGTGCTGTTAGCGCCGTCACCAAAGTCCCACTGATAGCCAGTGATGGCGCCATCACTGTCGCTGGAACCGGTGCTGAAGAAGCTCACCGGATTGCCGGTGGTGCCCGTATAGTCGCCGTTGGCATTGGCGGTGGGCGCAACGTTCGCTGTAGCCGAGATGGTTGCCGTCGCTGTATCGCTGTCGGTGGCTCCATCGTTGTCAGTAACGGTAAGAGTGACTGTGTAACTGCCGGCCGAGGTGTAGCTGTGATTCGGATTGGCCTGCGTGCTGCTGCCGCCGTCTCCGAAATCCCAGGCGTAGGAAGCAATGCTGCCGTCGCTGTCGGAAGAGCCGGCGCTGCTCAAGCTGACGGCTAACCCTGCTGTACCTGTGTAGTCACCATTGGCATTGGCCGTCGGTGCGACATTGGGTGGGTCGGAGATGGTGGCGGTGGTGACATCACTATCGATGGCACCGCCATTGTCAGTCACCGTCAGGCTGACGTTATAGGTGCCTGCAGCCGCATAGGTGTGATTGGGATTGGCCGCATTGCTGGTGTTGCCGTCACCGAAGTTCCAGGCGTAGGTTGCAATGGTACCGTCCGGGTCACTGGACCCGGCGCTGGAAAAGGCGACGGCAATACCGGTTGTGCCTGTGTAGGGGCCGTTGGCATTGGCTGTCGGTGTCTGATTGCCGCCAGGTGGGTTCGTGACGGTGGCTGAGGTCGTATCCGTATGGCTTGCGCCGTCATTGTCGGTCACGGTCAGTGAAACGGTAAATGAACCTGCTGCGGTATAGATGTGGGCAGGGTTGGCATCGCTGCTGGTCGTGCCATTACCGAAATCCCAGGCATAGGTGGTGATGGAACCATCACTGTCTGTGGAACCGGCACTGCTGAAATTGATTGCCTCACCTGTTTGGGCGCTGTAGGGGCCGTTGGCATTGGCGACTGGGGCACTGTTTGTGCTCTCTCCGCTGCTCCCACCACATGCTGTGAGGGCGAATACGAGTATGAGTGAGAATAGGGGGTATAGGCGATGGATGCCCTTGAACGCTTCGGTCCGATGAGGATGTCGCATGTCTGCTATCCTTAGATCTGTCGTTTTAAGGAGATGATCGGGACGCGGGAAGTGCAGTGCTGCCCCTGAATTCTTAAGATGGGAAATTAATCCCAATATTGATCTGAGTCAAGTATTAATCCTTAAAATTTACAATCTTAAAGGCTCGGTAGACCTGCAATTAAGCTGACATCCTACTTGAACATTAAGGAGGGTTACTGGGGTTTATAATTCTCCCTGAGTAGTGTCGCAAAGGCATGTGCCGCAGGGGATAGGGTGGATCCCCGTTTGGCAATGACTGCCAATTCCCTTTCGATATTGAGGCCTGTGACATCGATCTCACGAACCTCTTCCAGACTGTCCACCCCGAGTTGACTGACAAAGGCCAGGTTCCCTGTCGTAGCCACCATGCGCAGAATTGCGGGGATGGAACGTAACTCCATCACCACGTTCATTTCCACACCGGCTTCACGCAGTGTCGCGTCGATGATCTGTCTCACCGCCGTGTCTGCCTCGAAACCGACAAAAGCGAGTCCTTCCAGCGCCTCCGCACGGATACTGCCCACTTTGGTTAGTGGATGATTACTGGGACCGACCAGGACAATGCGGTCGGATAGCAGGGGCCAAAGCGTGAGTTCACGATCCTGAACCGGCAGGGTTACCAGCCCCAGTTCCAGTCGCCCACTGATGACATCTTCCGCCACCTCGATACTGCCGGCCTCCTTGAGTTGAAACTTCACGGCGGGGTAGTCCTGCTGAAAGCTGGCGATCGCTTTGGGTAGCACAAAGGAGACAGCAGTGGCACCGCCGCCAATACGGACAGTACCCCCCTCAAGGCCTTGATGCGCCCGCACCTGTTCCCGCAGATGGTCGTATCGATTGACCAGTATCCGGGCTTCGCTCTCGACCAGGCGGCCGATCTCTGTCAATTCTGCCCCTTTTCTTCCACGAGAGAGCAATTCGGCGCCGAAATAGCCCTCTAACTGTTGAAGACGGCGTGAAAGCGCCGGTTGTGTCACGCCGATTCGGTCTGCCGCTTCCGTGATCGATCCGCTATCGGCCACGGCGAGTAGGGAGCGTAGGAGTTGTAGATCCATGATGGGCTACTTTTAAATATGCATAAAATGCATATTATACATGCGAACAATCCATTATACGTATAGAAAAAGCTCTGATATCTTTTCTGTCACTAGGTCGGTCAAACCGGCTATATCAATCATCGGTTGTGGCGATGAGTGCTCACAACCACCTGTTACCTACGAAGAGAGGTCTAACATGCTCGAAGCCTATCGCCAACATGTGGAAGAACGTGCCCAACAGGGAATCCCCCCGCTACCGCTGAATGCCCAGCAGGTGGCGGATCTGGTTGAGCTTTTAAAGAGCCCTCCCGGTGGTGAGGAGGAGACCCTGCTGGATCTGCTTACCGACCGTGTTCCACCCGGTGTAGATGATGCCGCTTACGTGAAGGCCGGCTTTCTAGCAGCGGTGGCCAAGGGAGAGGCGCAAAGTCCGCTGATTGATGAGAAAAAAGCGGTGGAACTGTTGGGTACCATGCTCGGTGGTTACAACATCCAGCCATTGCTCGGTCTGCTGGATGATTCAGCACTCGGTGAACTGGCGGGAGAGCAGCTGAAATATACCCTGCTGATGTTCGACGCCTTCCATGATGTGAAAGAAAAAGCGGATGCGGGCAACGCCAACGCCAAGGCCGTCATGCAGTCCTGGGCTGATGCAGAGTGGTTTACTCGTAAGCCTGACGTACCTGCTGAGATCAAGCTGACGGTGTTTAAAGTAACTGGCGAGACCAATACCGATGACCTCTCGCCTGCTCAGGATGCCTGGTCCCGTCCCGATATTCCGCTGCATGCCCTGGCCATGCTGAAGAATGAGCGCGAGGGTATCAACCCGGACGAGCAGGGCAAGGTGGGTCCCATCTCACACCTGGAATCACTCAAGGCGAAAGGTGTGCCTCTGGTCTATGTGGGTGACGTGGTGGGTACCGGTTCCTCGCGTAAGTCGGCTACAAACTCGGTGCTCTGGCACATGGGTGACGACATCCCCTTCGTGCCCAACAAGCGTCAGGGCGGTGTGGTGCTGGGCGGTAAGATCGCGCCCATCTTTTTCAATACCGTTGAGGACTCCGGCGCACTGCCCATCGAATGCCCGGTGGAGCAGCTTGCCATGGGTGACGTGATCGTGGTGAAACCCTACGAGGGCAAGATCGAGAGCGAATCGGGCGAGGTCATCTCCGAATTCTCCCTCAAGACCGAGGTGCTGCTGGACGAGGCGAAGGCGGGTGGTCGTATTCCCCTCATCATCGGGCGCTCCCTGACCGAGCGGGCTCGTGAGGCCCTGGGCCTGGGTGCCACCGATGTGTTCCGTCGTCCGGTCGATCCGGCAGACTCCGGCAAAGGCTTCACCCTGGCCCAGAAGATGGTCGGCCAGGCCTGCGGCGTCGATGGCATTCGCCCGGGCACTTACTGTGAGCCGCGTATGAGTACCGTCGGTTCCCAGGACACGACCGGTCCCATGACCCGTGACGAGCTAAAAGAGCTGGCCTGCCTCGGCTTCTCCGCCGATCTGGTGATGCAGTCTTTCTGCCACACCGCGGCCTATCCCAAGCCGGTGGATATCAATACGCAGCACACCCTGCCTGATTTTATCCAGAATCGTGGCGGTGTCTCCCTGCGTCCCGGAGACGGCATCATCCACTCCTGGCTCAACCGTATGCTGTTGCCCGATCAGGTGGGCACCGGTGGTGACTCCCATACCCGTTTTCCGCTGGGCATATCTTTCCCGGCCGGTTCCGGTCTGGTGGCCTTCGGCGCGGCATTGGGTGTGATCCCGCTGGATATGCCCGAGTCGGTGCTGGTGAAGTTCACCGGCGAAATGCAGCCTGGTATCACCCTGCGTGATCTGGTTAACGCCATTCCCTATGCCGCTCTGCAGCGAGGTCTGCTGACCGTGGAGAAGAAGGGCAAGAAGAATGTCTACAATGGCCGCATCCTGGAGATTCAAGGCATACCTGGCTTGACCGTGGAGCAGGCCTTCGAGCTCTCCGATGCCTCCGCCGAGCGTTCCGCCGGTGGCTGTACCATTGAGCTCTCTGAAGACTCGGTAGCCGAGTACCTGCGCTCCAACATCACCATGCTGCGCTGGATGATTGACAACGGCTACGAAGACGCCCGAACCCTGGAGCGTCGCGCCCGGGCCATGGAAGAGTGGCTGGAGAACCCGAGCCTGATGCGCGCCGATGCGGACGCCGAGTATGCCGAGGTCATCGAGATCAACATGTCCGAGATCACCGAGCCCCTGCTGGCCTGTCCCAACGATCCGGACGATGTGAAGCCCCTGTCCGAGGTTGCCGGCACCAAGATCGACGAGGTCTTCATCGGCTCCTGCATGACCAACATCGGTCACTTCCGCGCCACCGCCAAACTGCTGGAGGCCTCCGGTGAGTCTATCCCGACCCGCCTCTGGATCGCGCCCCCCACCAAGATGGACGAGCAGCAGCTGATGGAGGAGGGCGTCTACAACATCTACGCCAGTGCCGGTGCAAGAACCGAGATGCCCGGCTGCTCGCTCTGTATGGGTAACCAGGCGCGCATCGCGGCGGGCTCCACTGCGGTCTCGACTTCAACCCGTAACTTCCCCAACCGCCTGGGGCAGGGTGCTGATGTCTTCCTCTCCTCGGCAGAGCTGGCCGCAGTGGCCGCCGTCATGGGCAAGCTGCCGACAGTGGAGGAGTACATGGCCTACGCTACCAAGATCAATTCCATGTCGCCGGAGATCTACAAATATCTCAACTTCGATAAGATGGATGAGTACGTGGAATCGGCCCAGCGGGGGCAGGAAATAGCCATCAAACTGATTGCCTGAGGATGATGCGAGACCGGAGGGATTTGCCTCCGGTCTGTGTCGGTTAGGGTATGAGAAGAAGTGAGTGGAGTGAGTGAGGACACCCATCATTTAATAGCATCTGAGATGGCGCAACCGGCTATGTGGTGCTGAGGGTATACGAACAATGCAATTAGAAGGAACTTTAAACCGATCTTGACTAAATAGTAAATATCTATAAGTTACTGGTTTGCTGCTGGACAGGAAAAGCATATTTTTAGTCACAGCTGAACACATGGAAGAATCTTCAGCACAAAAGTGCGCGGGTAGCAACCTTCGGGTTACGGTCTTTTGTTTGCATCAGACCCGTCAATTCAAGGCAGTATTCTTTCACCGAAAAGAGTCTGCTACAACGCTATCCATATGCATGAAGTGCGTCCGAAATGGAATTTATTCAAATGTCTTGTCTGAATATCACTACTGCGACTCGAGTTCTCATAACCACTTTCTTCACAGTCTCTCTGTATTGCCAGACGTCTCCCGTTATGACGGCGGAGATTACGCCTGAAAGGGTGCTCGCTTCTAATTGTCTATCCAGTTATCAGGGAAAATATCTGAAGCTGAAAAATCAAAAGGCCTTCTCCTATGCGAGAGAGCGCGAGACCGGGAAACACCGGTGTGGTTGGAGCTACGGTTATAAGACAGTAGAGAAGGCGAGAGAGAACTCGCTCAAACAATGTGCAAAGCGTGCGTTGAACGCAGAGTGCAAAATCGTTGATGAGAATGGAGAGTTTTTGGCACGAGAAGGGGATTTCTCACCGATAACACCGATTGATAATAATCCGCTAACAGATAATGAACGGAATAAATTGATCGATGAGGCCGGATTGCTTGTTGAGGGGAGTTGTCTCCCTTTCTTTAAAAAGTATCTAAACAACAAAGGACACAAGGCCTTTGCCTACAGTCTTGATACTGATGGTCGATATGCCTGTGGCAAAAGCAGCAAAAAGAATATTTTAGAGGCAGCTCAAAAGGGTGCAATCTCTTCGTGCGAAAAAAACAAAGCAAAACGGAAGAAACCACCGCAAACCGCTTGCAAGGTCTATGCGAAGAACGACGAGATTGTTCTGGCAGGACAGGATTACGGCATCAAAAAGGGTGAGAGTGACTATCGACGGGCTATTTTGAGGGGCAATCTGCAAAAAATTCGACAGTACGTTGCCGAAGGAGCAGATGTAAATCTTGTTTCCAAAGATGGCACCTCGCCTCTGTTTGTCGCAGCGATAAAAGGAGACGAGGCGTTCTTTCATCAGCTTGTGAAAAAAGGCGCTAATTTGGGGCAAACGGCCAATGATGGCAGTTCACTGCTCATCGCCGCGGTAATGGGAGAAAACCCCAATATCATACGTTATCTGCTGGATAAAGGATTCGATATCAATGCACAGGGTAGAGAAAACAATACTGCCCTCCATGTTGCATTCATGCGCTTGAACTCCTACCTGATTGGTATGTTGATGCAGGAAGGGGCCGATCCCACTATCAAGAATACTCAAGGTGCTTCCGGCTATGATTTGGGCAAGAAATGGAAGGTTGACCTCGATGATCTCAAAACACTCGATGTCCAGCGAAAGAAAAGTGGCTGTACTCAGGTGTTTTATGCAGCGAGAAAGGGTGATGTCATCGGTCTGGAGAAGATGGCGGCACTCAATGCCGATATGAACGAGGTTTGCGATGACGGGCTATCTCCGCTGTCGTTTGCAAAGAACGACGAAAATGTGATTCGCACACTGGTGAAACTCGGGGCAGACGTAAATAAAGCTGATGAGGACGGTAAAACACCTTTGATGTACTCGATAAAAGATGGTGAGGATAGAGTAAAGCTGTTGTTAGCTCTTGGCGCCGACAAAACTATCAAAGACAAAGAGGGGAATACAGCCTACGATCTTGTGAAGAATAAAAAGACGGTTGGAGATGCGATAAAGACGTTGCTGAAATAGATGGGAGGTAGCACTCAGAAAAACGGGATCTGAACATGGATTTTGAAAATATTAGCATTCATTGTGTTCTGACCCCGTTTTGCGTTGACGGTGGAGAAGAAGGGCAAGAAGGACGTCTACAACGGCTACGAGGACGCCCGCACCCTGGAGCGTCGCGCCCGGGCCATGGAAGAGTGGCTGGAGAACCCGAGCCTGATGCGTGCCGATGGGGATGCGGAGTATGCCGAGGTCATCGAGATCAACATGTCCGAGATCAAGGAGCCCCTGCTGGCATGTCCCAACGATCCGGACGATGTGAAGCCCCTCTCGGAGATCGCCGGTACCAAGATCGACGAAGTCTTCATCGGTTCCTGCATGACCAATATCGGCCACTTCCGCACCACCGTCAAGCTGCTCGAGGCCTCGGGTGAGTCTATCCCGACCCGCCTGTGGCTGGCGCCGCCTACCAAGATGGACGAGCAGCAACTGATGGAGGAGGACGTCTACAACGTCTACGCCAACGCCGGTGCCCGTACCGAGATGCCCGGATGTTCACTCTGCATGGGTAACCAAGCGCGTATTGCCGCGGTTTCCACCTCTTTCCCAACCGCCTAGGGCAGGGGGGCGACGTCTTCCTCTCCTCGGCGGAACTGGCTGCGGTGGCCGCGGTCATGGGCAAGCTGCCGACAATGGAGGAGTACATGGCCTACGCTACCAAGATCAATTCCATGTCGCCGGAGATCTACAAGTACCTCAACTTCGATAAGATGGATGAGTATGTGGAGTCGGTCGGTCGCGGCAGGGAGATTGCAGTCAAGTTGATTGCCTGATAAACCTCGCTACCCGGAGGGAGTCGATCCCTCCGGGTTTGCATAAGTAATACTTAAGCCCAATTCATATTTAACCCCTATTGAATTCGTATGATTCTATACCGTTTATTCTCGTTTAATTCCCGTCCGTAACTCAATCGATGTTCCAAGCAGCGCCATCGATTGAATTGATGGCGATCATTAAATCTCCCTAGTGCGTTGACTCACATCATTGAAACTCCTCCCTTGACAATTACATTCTTTAATTTCATCAAATACTGATGTAAATCTGCTGATGAGACGCTGACTGAGAGCTGTCTTGGAGACTAAGTAGGATGATAATCAACAATTTGAGCTATGCTCGAAGGTGCGAATGGAAAATCGCATTTCAACATCTAGTGTCATTTGGTCATATAGAAGTCACAGGAGAGAGAAAAATATGAATATTCGGCGGAGATCATTCCTCATCGGTGCGGCGGCTGTTATGGGTGCAGTGCTGGCTTTTCCTTCATCGACATTTGCAGCCAAGCGAATCGTGTTCAGCGGCGGTCCAGCCGGCGGCACCTTTCAGGTGGTGGCGAATGCGGTGCAGGTTTACGACCCGGTAAAAGCGTCAAAGAAATTCAAGGTCAAGGCTCAATCATCAGCAGGCTCGGTAGAGAACCTGCGTAAGGTCAACAAGGGCAAAGCCCATTTCGGTGTGGTCTATTCCGGGCATGTCTATCTTGGGCGTAACGGTCTTTTAAAGAACGATACGAATAAGTATGAAGACGTTATGGCGGTGGCCTATCTCTATGGCGCACCGGCACAATTGGTCACACACAAGGGCTCTGGTATCAAGAGTGTTAAGGATCTCGTAGGTAAGAAGGTGGGTGTTGGCAACGCCGGTTCCGGTGCCTATGCGAACTGTGAGTTATTTTTCTCGCATATGGGTGTGTGGGACAAGATCGAGCAGAATGCCCTAGGATATAATGATGCGGCTGCTGCATTTGGCAATAACCAGCTCGATGCCTTCTGGCTGTTCACGGCCTTTCCCAGTGGAGCAGTCATCATGGCTGCACAGTCCAATGACATCGAACTGGTGAATGTGGGTAAAGATGCGGAAGATGCAGGCTTTTTCGAGAAGTATCCCTACTTTTCCAAATTGAGTGTTCCTGCGGGTACCTATCGCGGCGTTGACAGCGACAGCCCATCATTTCAGGATTCTTCGCTATGGGTAGCCAATAAGGATGTCCCGGATGATGTGGTCTATGAAATGCTTTCCCTGATCTTTACTGAAGAGGGTCTGGCTCACATGCGTGCGCAGAAGAAGACCTTCAAAGAAATGGCAGTAAAAGATGGGGTTAAGGGTATCGTGACACCGCTACATCCAGGCGCCGAAAAGTTCTGGAAAGAAAAGGGTATCATGTAAAATCACCCAGTGGACTGGAGGGCGTGCACACGCTCTCCAGTAAAAATTATAATACTCAAGAAACCTCTGATTAATTCTGGATCGAGTGTGTGGTGAGATGAAATGTGTCGGATCAAGGCGAAAAGCGTACGTAATAGCCGGCTATTGCGAAGCTTTTCAACGCAGAGCCGAGGCATTTCAGCCGCCACACGCCGGTTCATGAATTGATCAGAGGTTTCTCAAGCTAAAGGCAGTTTTATTAGATGCTCTATGAAAAACTCCATAAGCTGGAAAAGATACTGTTCGATATTCTGGCGCTTTCACTAGTCCTTTTCTACTCTTACTCCGCCGTCGTTGAACCTGCAGCAACACAATACCATCGCGGAATCTATATCATCATCACCTATGTTTTAGTGTTCCTGATCTATCGATCAAAATCACCGTTGGGGCGGGTCGTCGACTATGTATTAATGGCAGCTTCGGTGATAACGATTGGGTATTGGATATACAACTTTCAGGTGATCAACTACCGCGCCGGCGCTGAGACCGAGCTTGATCAGGCGATCGCTATGGTCGGTGTGCTCCTAGGTATCGAACTTGCCCGGCGTGTGGTAGGCAATATCTTTGTCGTTATCGGTTGCATCATGCTGCTGTATGGTGTCTATGGTGACTATGCGCCGGAGCTCATCTCCCATGCGGGCGATACCTTTCCTGATCTCTGTACCAGCATCTTTTATAAGAGCGATGGTGTCTTCGGCATTATGGCCAATGTGCTGGCCACCTATATCTTGCTATTCGTCATTTTCGGGGCATTTCTTGAAAAGAGTGGTGCACAGCGTTTCTTCATCGATTTTCCCCTTGCTGCAGTCGGCCATAAGATTGGTGGACCGGCCAAAGTTTCGGTTATCGCCAGCGGTCTGTTCGGATCGATTTCAGGTAGCGCAATCGCCAATACTGTCTCTACCGGCGCCTTCACCATACCCATGATGAAGAAGGCCGGTTTCAGGCCGCATGTTGCGGGTGGTATCGAACCCGCGGCCTCTATTGGTGGGATGTTCATGCCACCGATCATGGGTGCCGGCGGTTTCATCATGGCAGAGCTGACCGGTGTTGCCTATTCGCACATCATGTTGGTGGCACTGTTTCCAGCCATCATGTACTTCTTCAGCGTCTTCGTGATGGTCCACTATGAGGCCAAGCGTTTCAACATCGTGGGTGAAAAGTCTGATACAAGTGCTGTCGAGATTCTCAAGCGCGAGTGGTTCTATATCTTGCCGTTGGTGGTGATCACTGTGCTCATGTTGATGGGCTACTCTCCCGGCTATTCTGCGATTATAGGTATGGTGACTTGTATAGTTATCAGCTGGTTTCGTAAGGACACCCGTATTGATCTCAAAGGTTTTGTGGAAGCCTCGAGAGCAGGGGCCGAGAATAGTCTGAAAATCGGTGCTACTGTCGGTGTCATCGGTATCATCATCGGTGTGTTGACCTACAGTGGACTGGTGCTGACTTTTGCGGATATCGTCATCGAATTGGCCGACGGGAAGCTTTTCCTGACCATCTTACTGATTGCATTAGCTTCACTCGTGCTGGGTATGGGTGTACCGGTGACGGCTGCCTATCTGATCACTGCAGTCGTAGCCGTACCGGCATTGACCCATCTGGGTGTGAATGAGATTGCTGCGCACATGATCGTCTATTGGCTCTCGCAGGACTCCAATATTACGCCGCCAGTCTGTATAGCCGCTTTTGCCGGTGCCACAATCGCCAAGGCCAATATGTGGAAGACTGCATTCACCTCGTTCAAATTTGCCAAGTTTCTTTACCTGGGACCCTTCCTGTTCGGTTATGTGCCGGAGTTTTCATTGGACGGATCAACGCGGGATATCGCCATCGTGTTTGTACTGATCCTGATAGCCACCTGGGCCTACGCCTGGTTTTTGAGCGGTATCTGGATCGATAGTCTCAAAGGGCTGTTTCGCAAGGTTTCATAAACACTTCGAGAATCGGTTCATTTACATCAATAGCGTCATCCCAGTGCAAGCTGGGATGACGAAGATGGATTGTTTCAGATTACCTTAAGTATGCATCTGCTTTGTCAGCGTTCTAAATCAAGGGATTGAGGACAACACCAATGGCGGCTGAAACTACCAAAATATGCATCAATATGGCTTGGCTTTGTCCCGCCAAAAGTAGATACCTTGGTTTGCTCGTTACGATATTCCAAGAGAATCGCTGAAAATGTCTAGACCAGATACGTTGTAAGGCTATGATGATGGGTCTGATTCTTGTGTTAAATAACATGCTGACCAACAAGACCACCTGAATCTCTAACAGCATTAGAAAGATTTCCAGCCCAACAGCATCAATAAACAGTGCAAGCTCCAGCATTTCCGGATTCAATATAATCAGCACTACCACTATTGTGGTTGCATATTTCCATATCCTGTCTTTCCCATTCACATCTATTTCCTTTTATATATATGGATTTGCCATTGTCTCTTATTGAGTATCCTCGGTAGCCTTCCATTCCCGATAGCCCCCCGACAACACCTTTACATTCTCATAGCCGGATAGGCGCAAGATCAACTGTGCTTTTGATGAGGCCAGTCCGGTATTGCAGTAGAGCACTACGGGTTTGTTCTGTGGAATCTCATCTTTCCGGGTGAGGATCTCCCGCCAATCGATATTCATGGCATCGGGTATGTGTGACATCTCATACTGCTCTGCAGGTCGGGTATCGATGAATTGGATCTGACTCAAATCAGTCGAGGCCAGTTGTTCTCTCGTAATAGCCCCTTCATTGTAGGTGGCGAAATCGAGGAAGGACTGAATATGCTCCAGTGCCACCTCTTCATCGGCACTGGCCAGGCCGGAGACTGATATCAGCAGCATCAATGTCAATAGCCGGAGTCTTTTCATTTTGAATTCCTGCAGTCTGATGTGGTGAAGTAGAGCCATTTATACCAAATAGGATGGTGTAGATAGAACCAAGGTTTCGTGGAGTCGCGGATATATTCACTGATCAAGTGTGTGGTTAGAGAGTTTCCATCAACTGGAAAAAGATGATTCATCCTCTGCCATACCGTGATTTGGACTCGAACGGTAATCTACAAGTAACTTACCGGGAAATATAGAAATTATTAATATGGCATAACAGTTGCTCTCTGACAGATATCAGCGAAATAAACGACCCCCTTCCATTTCGCGATACGACATAACAAGAGAGGAGTCCGGTTATGACCGAAACCTTTTATGACGTCATGCGGCGTCAGGGAATCACACGTCGCAGCTTTCTTAAATTCTGCAGCCTCACTGCCTCCGCGCTGGGTCTCGGTCCCGCAATGGTGCCCCGCATCGCTGAGGCGATGGAGACCAAGCCACGTATCCCAGTAATCTGGTTACATGGTCTTGAGTGTACCTGCTGTTCCGAGTCGTTTATTCGCTCAGCTCATCCGCTGGCAAAGGATGTGGTGCTGTCGATGATCTCTCTCGATTATGACGACACCATTATGGCTGCTGCCGGTCATCAAGCAGAAGCGATCATTGAAGAGACAATCGAAAAATATGACGGCAACTTCATCCTTGCCGTGGAAGGCAATCCCCCGCTCGATGAAGATGGCATGTACTGCATCATTGGCGGCAAGCCCTTTGTCGAGCAGCTGAAGATGGCGGCAGAACACTGCAAAGCGATCATCTCATGGGGTTCCTGCGCATCCTGGGGTTGTGTTCAGGCAGCCCGTCCCAATCCGACCCGCGCGACACCGGTTCACAAGGTTCCGGGATTGGCCAACAAACCGATTATAAAAGTGCCGGGCTGTCCGCCTATCGCTGAGGTGATGACAGCGGTGGTTACCTACATTCTGACCTTTGAGAAGTTTCCTGAACTCGATCGTCAAGGGCGACCGAAGATGTTCTACAGCCAGCGTATCCATGACAAGTGTTATCGCCGTCCCCATTTTGACGCCGGGCAGTTTGTCGAGGCCTGGGATGACGATTCCGCACGCAAGGGATACTGCCTCTACAAAATGGGATGTAAGGGACCGACCACCTACAACGCCTGTTCAACCGTTCGCTGGAACGGGGGACTCTCATTTCCTATCCAGGCCGGTCACGGCTGTATCGGTTGTTCAGAGGACGGCTTCTGGGATAAGGGGTCCTTCTACCAACATGTCACCGATACCCATCAGTTCGGTGTCGAGGCCAATGCCGATAAGGTCGGCCTGGCGGCTGCAGGCATCGTCGGTGCAACGGCCGCCGCCCATGCTGCTGTCACTGCCCTCAAGAATGCGCAGAAGAAAGGAGATCAGGATCAATGAGTACCAAGACAACGCCTAACGGTTATAAGCTGGACGATTCCGGTCAACGTGTCGTTGTCGATCCGGTGACGCGTATTGAAGGTCATATGCGCTGTGAAGTGAATGTGGATGAAGAGAACGTCATCCGTAATGCGGTTTCCACCGGCACCATGTGGCGCGGACTGGAGGTGATTCTCAAAGGCCGCGATCCCCGGGATGCCTGGGCCTTCACCCAGCGGATCTGTGGTGTCTGTACCGGTACCCATGCTTTGACATCGGTACGCGCAGTGGAGGATGCACTGGGGATCGAGATACCGGAGAACGCCAACTCGATCCGTAATATCATGCAACTGACCCTGCAGGCCCATGATCATCTGGTGCATTTCTACCATCTGCACGCATTGGATTGGGTCAATCCGGTGAATGCGCTGAAGGCCGATCCCAAGGCGACATCTGAACTGCAGCAACAGGTTTCCCCCAAGCATGCCAAATCGTCACCCGGTTATTTCCGCGACATCCAGAACCGTTTGAAGAAATTTGTCGAGAGCGGACAACTGGGACCATTCAAAAACGGTTATTGGACCAACCCCGCCTACCTGTTGCCACCGGAAGCGGATCTGATGGCGGTGACGCACTATCTGGAGGCTCTCGATTTTCAAAAAGAGATCATGAAGATTCGTACCATATTCGGTGGCAAGGATCCTCATCCCAACTGGCTGGTGGGTGGCGTGCCTTGTCCGATCAATGTGGATGGTGTCGGTTCGGTGGGGGCACTGAATATGGTGAACCTGAACCAGATCTCCTCGATTATCGACAGCACCAGGGAGTTCATCAAGAACGTCTATATCCCGGATATTCTAGCGGTTGGGCAGTTCTATAAAGGCTGGCTTTATGGTGGCGGTCTGTCGAGTACCAATGTGCTCTCCTATGGCGATATTCCCGATCGGGCCAACGATTACTCTACAGCCAATCTGATGATGCCCAGAGGCGCCATCATCAACGGCAATCTCAAGGAAGTGCACGAAGTCGACCTGCGCAACCCAGAGGAGATTCAGGAGTTCGTTCCACACTCCTGGTACAACTACCCGGATGGGGTCAAAGGACTGCATCCCTGGGACGGTGTGACCGAGCCGAACTTCAAACTGGGTCCTAACGCAAAGGGCAGCAAGACCAACATCGAACAGATCGACGAGGACGCCAAGTATTCCTGGATCAAAGCGCCACGCTGGCGCGGCCACCCCATGGAGGTCGGTCCCCTCGCGCGTTACATCGTCGGCTATGCAAGCGGTCACGAAGCCATTACAGAACAGATCAACTTCGTACTCAAGACACTGGATGTGCCGGTTACAGCGCTATTTTCGACCCTGGGTCGAACCGCAGCACGGGGTCTGGAAGCCGACTGGGCCGCAGACAAAATGCGTTACTTCATGGATAAGCTGATGGCCAATATCAAGGCCGGAGATTCCGCCACTGCCAATGTGGATAACTGGGATCCGGAGACTTGGCCGAAAGAGGCCAAGGGTGTGGGTTTTAGCGAAGCACCCCGCGGTGCCTTGGGACATTGGATTCGCATCCAGGATACCCGTATCGATAACTACCAATGCGTGGTGCCGACTACCTGGAACGGCTCGCCCCGTGACAGTGAGGGCAACATCGGCGCTTTCGAGGCCTCATTGATGAACACCAAGGTGGCGCGTGCTGAAGAGCCGGTTGAGATCCTACGCACCCTGCACAGCTTCGACCCCTGTCTTGCCTGTTCTACGCATGTGATGAGCGAAGCGGGGAGGGAGTTGGCGAAGGTGAAGGTGCGGTGACCGTGGCGTTTTGAGTTGTGAGTGTTGAATTTTGAGTGAATTCGAGAGGTTGAGATGAAAAGAGTGATACTGGGATTGAGTGGTTTGCTGGTGAGTGGTCCGCTGTTGGCACATGTGGGCGAGCATACTCATACAGCGTGGTTCTCTGTCGTGACACATCTGTTGTCAGAGCACGGCCTTTCACTGCTGTTGTTGCTGGCCGTCGTGCTGGGCGGTTTGGCATTCAGGCGGCGCTTGCGTGGTTGAACCCGGATAAAGGTCGCGTAACGACGGCTCAGGAGAGACACCTATGCAAACAACCATCAAACGCACTGCTGTTTATGTTTATGAAGCCCCTATCAGGCTCTGGCACTGGGTCAATGCGCTGGCGATCTTGGTCCTCGCGGTGACGGGCTATTTCATTGCTAATCCTCTACCGACAATGCCGGGTGAGGCAAGTGACCATTTTGTCATGGGCTATATGCGATTCGCCCACTTTGCCGCTGCCTACATCTTCACCGTGGGATTTCTTGGCCGCATCTACTGGGCCTTTGTCGGCAACGAGCACTCTCGGGAACTGTTTCATCTGCCGTTCTATCGTCTCTCTTTCTGGAAAGAGCTGATACATGAAATTCGCTGGTACTCTTTCATGGAAAAGGAACCGAAGAAATACGAAGGGCATAACCCATTGGCTCATCTCACCATGGTCGCCATCATCACTGTCGGCGGTATCGCCATGGTCCTGACCGGCTTCTCCCTCTATGCGGAACAGACAGGGCTGGGCAGCTGGCAGGACCAGCTCTTCGGTTGGCTGATTCCTCTGGTGGGACAGAGCCAGGACGTACGCCTCTGGCACCACTGGGGCATGTGGATCATCGTCGTCTTCGTCATCATCCATGTCTATGTGGCGATCCGTGAAGACATCGTCTCCCGCCAGAGCCTGATCAGTACCATGATCAGCGGCTGGCGTATGTTCAAGGATGATCGACCGTAACCCTTGCGTATCCGTCTTGGGGCAACCCAATGCGGCGTATGAACAACCTCCTTTCGGGAGCTCTTCAGCTCCCTATTTTTTTGCCTGGAATTAAACTGCTGGCATAGTCTGAGCAGGTGTTTGAGCCACAATCGATGGCCGCTGCATAGACAATTCAACCTTAAAGAATTGAGAAACTTGGCCGATCAACCCAACTACCGCTAAGAGTGGCTGTGGCTGGCTCTCTACAAGACTTTTTTCATGATAGGCAGTGTGACAGCGAGTTGATTCACAGCTGATAAGCCTAATTACAGTCACCAGATCGATTAACCGGTACTTATGCAGCTAAATATCTGACATAGGTGCTTTTCAAATACATAAACGGAACAGCATTCGTATTGACTCCATCTCCTGAAAATTCTTCAACGACCTCCACCTCTCACGCTACTGTCGTGCGAGATATCCTGATCATTGCCGTAGGGCTGGGCTCGGTTGTCCTTATCCTGGGAACAGTGGATGCCTACGACTGGCTGTATCATCTGACCCGTGATCATGAAGGGTGGGAATTAGACGAAATGATTCTCGGTCTTCTGGTTTCACCACTGTTTCTCGTTTGGTTTGCTGTTCGTCGATGGCGAGAGTCTGCGGCAGAGGTCAAGTTACGCAGCAAACGGGAGCAGGAGCTGATCCTCAACCGGGAAGCGCTTCTGGAGAGCGAGAATGAATATCGGGAGATAGTCGAAAACATCCCTGATCTTCTATACAGAACAGATATCGATGGGAAGGTAATCTTCGTGTCACCCTCTGTATACAAGCTGACTGGTTATACAGTGGATGACCTGACGGGAAGGATGGTCGAGGAGATATTTGTCAATCCTGGGGAACGGGAAGCACTCTTCTCAGAACTCGAGGAAAAGGGATACGCAGCAAATTTCGAGACAGAGCTCAAACACAAGGATACTTCCCGCTTGTGGGTCTCTTCGAATGCCCGCTATATGAAAGATAAGCATGGCAATGTACTGGGTGTTGAAGAGTTATTAAGAGACATCTCGCCTAGCAAGCGGTCGGAAGCGTTGCAAGCTGGACAGCAGCGCATATTGGAGCTGATTTCACGTGGACAGACACCGCTAGAGCAAACCTTCGAGGCAATAATTCACCTTACCGAAGAACTTTATCCTGCGATACACGCCTCTATTCAGTGTTTTGAAGATGACGAGCACAATCATAGTGCGGCCACGAATATGCTGACGGCTTACGATACAGCCATCAATGTTCCGGATATTGATCAAATAGCAGGTTCAAATGATACAAACGCAGATTCCGCAGAGCAGCCTGTCGTCAAGGATTTAAATGACGACCCTGTGTGGAGAGATTTTCATCAGTTCGCTGATGAGTACGGTTTCAGAAAACGCTGGGCTGAACCTATACTGGATTCCACAAATAAGGTGATTGGTGTGTTCACCGCGTTTTACAGTGAAAACAGTAGTCCCGCTTACGATGAATTTCAGCTGATTAAAGCCATGGCTCACCTGGCGGGCATGGCTATGGAGCGTAAAAGTGCAGAGGAGCGTCTGCTTGCACAGAAGCACTATTTCAGCAGCATGGATCGGGTGGCCGAGGTTCTCTCCAGCGGTAGTGAAGTCGAGCAGGTGTTGCACGCTCTGGTAAACGCACTTCTACAGATTTTTGAAGTCGACCGGGCCTGGCTTCTCTATCCGAACGATCTTCATGGCGCCACCTATCGGATATCTGTGGACGCATCACGTCCCGAGTACCCATTTGAAGCCGACCAGAATATTGATCTCAACATGGATGAGTCGAATATCAGCCTCATCAGTGATGCGCTGGCAGCCTCGGGACCGGTCACCCATACCTTTGATCTCGAAGGAGAGGGTACACATGAATGGGTACAACTTCAGCAGATACGATCACAGATGGTACTGGCGCTGCGGATAGGCGGCAGACCTCCCTGGCTCATCGGTCTGCACCAGTGTACCCATGAACGCCACTGGAGCGAGACTGAACAGAAGCTGTTCCTGGCCATCGGTCAACGTACCGAGGATATTCTGGGACAACTACTACTCACGGGACGCCTGTGTGAGGCCCAGGCGTATGCTCACATCGGGCATTGGGAATTCGATGCACTGTCGGGACAGGGTTACTGGTCTGACGAGACATACAGGATCGCAGGACTGGAAGTGGGTTCTCCCGCCGGTCCTGAAACCCTGGCCAATATTATTCACCCGGATGATAGAGCTGTGGCACTGTCATCATTCGAGACCTCATTGACACAGGGAACGGATCATTCCGTCGAGTACCGCATCGTCCAGCCGGATGGTGAAGAAAGGTGGGTCGAGTGCCGCGGCAGGCCAGAGAAGGATGTCAACGGCAAAGTGATACGACTGTTGGGTGTTGTCCAGGACATCACCGATCGAAAACGGTCTCAAAGTGAACTTGAGTTTGCGGCCACTGAGTGGACCCAGGCTATGGATCAATTCGATGATGCGATCTATCTGTTGGATATGGATCGGCATCTCATCCGGGGAAATGAAGCTTTTTTTCGATTGACGGGATTAGAACCCAGCCAAAGCTTGGGCAGACACATCGTGGAGCTGATCCATCCGCAGGGTGAAGAAAACCCCTGTGTTGTCTGCCAGGCACAGGAAGCAAAGCGTGAAGCCTTGTTTACGCTGGAGCCGGATGATCCGAATAATCCCGCCGGGCGGCCTATAGAGGTTGCCTTAAAACTAATCCATGACAAGCGCGGCGTGCCTCACGCCATGCTCATGAGTCTGCATGACCTGAGCCATTCGCGTAAAGTCGAGGAGCATTTAAGGTTAGCCGCCAGCGTTTTTGAAAACACGGCTGAAGGCGTCTCTATTACCGATCCGGATGCAAATATCATCAGAGTGAATCAAGCGTTTGTCGATATCACCGGCTATCAACCGGAAGAGGTCATAGGAAAGAATTCCAACATATTGAAATCTGGCCGACATGACGAGAGTTTCTATCGGAATCTATGGCATAGCCTCGAGGAAACCGGTCAATGGCAAGGTGAGATCTGGAACAGGCGCAAAAATGGTTCCGTCTATCCGGAGTGGCTGACCATCAGTGCGGTATTGAATGATGATGAAGCGCTCACGCACTATGTGGGAATCTTTACCGATATCAGTCAGATTAAACATTCCAAGGAGCAGTTGGACCATCTGGCCCATCACGATGCCTTAACCGATCTGCCCAACCGCACATTGCTGAACGAATATCTGGAGCAGGCGATCAGACATGCAGGACGCTACGACTCCGAGTTTGCGCTCATCATGCTTGATCTCGATAATTTCAAACACATCAACGACAGCCTGGGTCATTCAGCCGGAGATCAATTGCTGCTGGAAGTGGCGACGAGGCTGGCCAATTCTGCATACCAGGACGATACCGTAGCACGTATCGGCGGGGATGAGTTTGTCATCCTGATGGAGGATATCAGCAGAGCGGATGATGTAGGTATCGCCATAGAGAAGCTGATGTCGTCTCTTACCGATCCTTATCGACTGGAAGGGCATGAGGTTCAAATCTCAGCCAGCCTCGGTATCTGTCTCTATCCACGTGACGGCAACGAACCGACCACCTTGCTTCGCAATGCGGATGCCGCCATGTACCGCGCCAAGGAAGAGGGAAGGAATACCTATCAGTTTTATACAGAGGAGCTGACGCATAAGGCCTTTGAACGTGTATTGCTGGAAAGTAACCTGCGCCGGGCACTAGAACTGGATGAGTTGTATCTTCTGTATCAGCCGCAGATAGATCTGCTTACCGGGAGAGTGATAGGTGTGGAAGCCCTGGTTCGTTGGCAGCATCCTGAACTCGGTATGATCCCGCCTGCCAGGTTTATTCCATTGGCGGAAGAGTCCGGTCTGATCCAACAGATCGGCAACTGGGTACTGCGTACAGCCTGCTTTCAGGGCGTACAGTGGCTGGAGCAGGGAACTGAGTTCGGTACACTTGGCGTCAACGTGGCCGGTCCGCAGATTCAACGCGGCAACCTGCCAAATGAAGTTCGAAATGCACTTGATGAAACAGAATTTCCCGCATCCAGGTTGGATCTGGAGATCACTGAAGGTTTCATCATGCAGCAGGTAGATTCCGCTATTGCGCAACTTGATCAGTTGCGGCAACTGGATGTGACACTATCCATTGACGATTTTGGTACCGGTTACTCTTCATTGAGCTATCTCAAGCAACTGCCAATCAATAAACTCAAGCTCGATCAGTCATTCGTAAAAGATATACCAGACAATCCCGATGATGCTGCTATCTCAGAAGCCATTATTGCAATGGGTAAGAGCCTGGGATTAACGGTTATCGCAGAGGGGGTCGAAACGGAAGAGCAGGCGAGATTTCTAAAAGAAGCTGGTTGCCAAGAGGCACAAGGATATCTCTACAGCAAACCGGTCAGACCGGAGGAACTGGCGGAATGTATTGCTCAACTCGAAACCTAAGAAACTATTGATACGTTTCACTGGTAGTGCAATTTCTCAAGCCAGTCATGAGCTACGTCGTTCAACATCCTGTTAAGAGGCGGCAGGCATGGAGCGCTGTTCGTGGAAGAAGACAGTAGGCATATGCAAATGGTTCGAGTGAGCACACCTAGCGGCTTTAGTGAAATATTAGGTGCTCTCACCTTCGAGTCTCAGTTGTAGAAAATTAGACTTGATCTCACATCTATCAAAATAGAGTCAGATTTCATCAGACAGTGAAGATAGAGGCTACCAGGGTATATTCCACAAAGCAGACCTAGTACATGGCCCATTATACCGGCAGGAAACGGCCCAGACTGTGTGAAAACCCTGTAGCAGGTATAATTTACCTTTCCAACTGATGGATTCACCCCCATGAGCCGTTTTATTGAAG
>JAHXIQ010000005.1 GCA_025655555.1 Candidatus Thiodiazotropha sp. (ex Myrtea sp. 'scaly one' KF741663) | reverse complement strand
ATGTAACGCGCTTTATCTTCCTTCTATTTGTGCAACAGGTGATTATCTTGCACGCACTGATATTGGAATATATTGCTCGCACTGATATTGCGATATCTTGCAAGTTGTTCTCACTATGTTCCTGTTAGGATCTTGACTGAAAACCTTTGGGTAATGCATAAGAAGCACTCCATACTTCTGATTTTCTGAGAATTTTTCTAAAAACATCTAAAAGATGCCAGAATTAGTGATGCATGTCTGTAGTCTTTTTCCTACACGAAGGGAATTCCTCTTTTTATTTCCTATCCTGGAACGATAATATGAGGTATCGCTCTCTTCGAATCAGGATGATAGCGCGGATATTGCATCTATTGGGGGTCAGTAGAGACGCTTCCGATTGATGATGAACGTTACCGACTCAAATTCTGCTGAAGCGACACCTTTAGCTACTTGATTATAACTAAGCTCGACACTTATCTTGAACAGCATCGGGGTCCCTTCCTCCAGATTGGTGCAGCCTTTCAGACCTTCCTGGTTGAAGCGCAGGAATTGATTCGACTCCCGTACAGTGAGTCGGCCTGCGGTTCGGGCGTCCTGTAGTTGTCGCTGCATGCGCTCTATGCGCACAGTCTCGCGGAACTGGACATAACCGAGTACTTCGGCCACCGACTCGCCTTTGACCACCTATTCCAGTTCGTAGTGGCTGTTGTCCATGCGGATGTGTACCGCATGGGTATCACCGAAGAGGTTGTACAGGTCACCTAGGCTCTCCTGATAGGCCCCCCACCGGAAAGAAATCAGGTAGAACTCCCCCGCTTTGGCCCGACGCAGGAGTAGGATCTCTGTGGGGTGACAGGGAAAGCAAATGTTGGGATGGGCTCATGCGACGTAGTTTGCCACTTTTATACCGACAATCACCAAATAAATCGGCTTGAGGTTTCGGTTAGCGTCTCAGGATTCAGGAGGTGCGGCGGCTGGGTTTCTTCTTTTAATCAGGCCATTTTCTGTAATCAGTAGTAGCTCCACATCCACCGCTTTTTGCAGTGCGAAACCCTGTGCAAAATCGATACCGAGCGTCTTCATTCTCTTCACAATTTCATCACTTTCCGCATACTCGGTAATGGTCTCCAGACCTATCACATGGCCAATCTGATTGATCATCTCCACCATGGACTCATCAACCGGGTCGGACAGCATGTCTTTGACGAAACTGCCGTCTATCTTATGTAGTCATTTAGATATTTTTCTTTCGATTTTGTAAGGTTTTATACAAATAACCAAATAACCCTAATTTTCTCTAGGATAAGAATCCAGACTCTCAATTGATCTGACTTCTATCGAATCGCGTCATTTTCAAGCCGATATCAAACACTCTATCCTTAATTCCGACTGGATAAGAATCGCCGAATGAATTTATAATGTTGCGTCGCAACAGACAGTAACCTGCCTCTGAAACCGGCACCCAGCAGTACTACCAGAGAGAGATTCCATGGCCGAAACGATAGAAGAGATCAACACCGATAATGCCTGTGACGCAATTGTGAAATCCACAACACGCATCACTCCTGACTCCACGGATGAGGTTAGGCAACTGGTACTGCAGATCGAAGATCCGGCCTTCCGTTATGCCGCCGGTCAGAGCATCGGTGTCTTGGTCCCCGGGCCACACGAATTCGGCAACGAATTCCACCACCGCCGCTACTCCATCGCCAACCCTGCACAGGCTGGCAATAGCGAGGCCGCTGAGCTGGAAATTCTGGTTAAACGCTGTTTTTATCTTGATGAGATTTCAGGCGAACGCTATCCGGGTGTTGCTTCCAACTATCTCTGTAATGCCAAACCGGGGGATAAAATCCGCATTACCGGCCCTTATCGCAGTCCTTTCAAGGTGCCTAGTGATAATCAGAGCAATCTGTTGATGATCGGCACAGGCACAGGGGTTGCACCTTTCCGGGCATTCACTCAGCAGATCTACGATCAGCATGGCGGATGGAAAGGCGATGTGAGACTTTTCTATGGTGACCAGGGCGGTATGAACCTGCTCTATCTGAACGACAAGCAAGATGACCTTGGCCACTACTATGACGACGCCTCATTCAAGGCCTTCAGCGCCTTGATCGACAGACCGCTTGCCGATGCGACAGACGGGCTCGAGGAGAGCCTTGCGGCGCATACAGAGGAGTGTCTCCGGTTACTGCGTGACCCCAAGACCTATGTCTTTCTGGCTGGACAGGAGAAAGCCGCTGCCGTCTTTGCCAAAGTCATGGCCGAGGCCATCGGTTCAGAGGATGAGTGGAAGGCAGTCAAGAAGAAGCTGATCAGTGAAGATCGGTGGGCTGAGTTGCTCTACCACTGACACTATCGCGATACCCTCGCACAACGAGACATCTTGATTGCTGGCAATTTTCGGTGTGGCAGAGCCGCACCATCAACTTCCGTATGCGCGCTGAAACAACAGGCTCAGTTCTTGGTCTGGTACGGAGTGGGATCGGCAAATCCCGCCTCTATAAAACCCTTGGCGCGTAATCGGCAGGAGTCGCAGACACCGCAGGCTTCCCCGACCTCATTGGCCTGATAGCAGGAGACAGTGAGTCCATAATCGACACCCAGTTCACGGCCTTGTCTGATGATCTCTCCTTTCGTCAGATCGATCAGCGGTGTGTGGATATGGAATGGCTTGCCTTCCACCCCTGCCTTGGTTGCCAGGTTGGCGAGTCCTTCAAAGGCCTGGATAAATTGGGGCCGACAATCCGGATAGCCCGAGTAATCGACAGCGTTGACGCCGATAAAGATGTCGTGTGCGTCAAGTACTTCCGCCCAACCCAATGCCAGTGAAAGAAAGACCGTATTGCGGGCAGGCACGTAAGTCACCGGAATACCTGACTGCAGGGATTCGGGAACCTCAATGGCTGTGTCGGTCAATGCTGAACCACCGAAGGCATCCAGTTCAATGTGGATGACCTTGTGTTCTACAGCGCCCATGGAAGCTGCCACTTTCTCAGCGGCTGCCAGTTCTGCGGCATGGCGCTGACCATAGGACATGCTCAGGGCGTGACACTGATAACCCTGCTCACGGGCAATGGCCAAAACAGTGGCTGAATCCAGTCCCCCAGAGAGAAGAATGACGGCGTGCTTTTCGCTCATCTGCCCTGCTCGTCTCCCCACAAATATTTATGCAGCTGAAGTTGGAAACGAACCGGTAACCGATCCCTGATGACCCAGTCGGCCAACTCACTGGCCTCCAGTGCACCGTGAACCGGTGAGAAGAGCACCTCACAGCGCTCATCGATGTGTCTTTCCCTGATCAGCGCCCGCGACCATTCATAGTCATGTGCGTCGGTGATAACGAACTTCACCTGATCGTGAGCTGTCAGCTGATCAAGATTCGACAGCAGGTTTCGCTCGACTTCCCCCGAACCCGGTGTCTTGATATCCATCACCCGGGAAACCCGGTTATCCACTGATGAGATTTCCATGGCGCCGCTGGTCTCCAGTGAGACCTGATAGCCGGCATCGCACAAGAGAGAAAGCAGTTCGCTGACGCCCTTTTGTGCCAACGGCTCCCCGCCTGTCACACAAACATGACCCGCGGAATAGGAAGCAACCTGTTCCAGAATGGATTCGAGGGATCGGGTCTCACCGCCGTTGAAAGCATAGGCGGTATCACAATAGACGCAGCGCAAGGGGCAACCGGTGAGACGGACAAATACCGTCGGCACGCCGACAGAGCGTCCCTCACCCTGTAGAGAATAGAAGATTTCCGTTATGCGCAAACGGGTCATGAACACCATTCAACAAGCAAACCTGCCTGTCTAATGACCCTCTTTCGTCATGCGCTGCAGACGCTTTTCCGCAAGACGTGCCTCTGTACTCCCCGCATACTCCTGCTGCAGGGTCTGCAAAACCTCTCGTGCTTTACCCCAGTTCTTTAACTCGTAGTGGATATAACCCATCTTGAGCATGGCACCCGGTACCTTCTGACTTTGCGGATGATTCGACAGCACCTTACTGAAGTCTTTCAACGCTGAGTCGAAATCACGGTTCACATAACTCGCCTCGGCCAGCCAATACTGGGCATTGTCCTCAAAGCTGCCGCCTGAGTAGTTCTCCAGAAACTGGCTGAACGCCTTGATCGACTCGGGATATCGGCCCTGTTTCAGAAGATTGAATGCGCTCTGATAGGCCGCGGCCTCTTTCTTTGGGTCCGGTGGTGTAACCGGTGTTGCATTCACCGGCTGCTGGGCTGTGGCTACTGGAATTGGGGGTGTAGACGGTGCGGGTTGCGGAGCCACACCTGCCGCATTGGCTGGTGGCGCAGTCACGGGTGGTGCCACCGATGGTGCGCCGCCGGGCTGGACCCGGGAGAGCCGTTGATCGATATCCAAATAGAGATCCCGCTGACGGCGGCTCATGGCATCCATGGCATGCTTTTGCAGCTCCAACTCGCCGTTCAGACGTTGAACTTCCTGTTTCAACTGCTGGAGCTGATAGACCATGTCCGCCATGTTCTGATTTCGTGACAGGCGTTCGAGACGTTGCAGACGTTGCTCGGTAGTCAACTTGCCGTTTTCAGCCAAGAGTACGGCTGATGGCATCATCAGGCCAAGTACAAGCCATCCAGTCAGTAGGATTCTCATTATCAACTCCCGATCAATAGACCAGTTCAACCCTGCGGTTCAGTGCCCAGGCCTCGTCATTATGCTCGTAGGCGGCAGCACGCTCTTCGCCATAGCTGACAACCACCAACTGATTGTCTGCAACACCCTGCGCCATCATCAAACTGCGTACAGAGTTGGCACGATGCTCACCCAATCCCAGGTTGTACTCTCGACTGCCTCGCTCATCCGCGTGCCCTTCCAGGCGTACGACCATCTGAGGATTGGCTGCCAGGTAGTCGGCATGCGCACTGATGGCATCAAGATAGTCGGCACGTACCGTGCTCTGATCGTAATCGAAATAGATGACACGCGTGGCCAGCAAGCTATTCGGATTCTCCAGCGGATCACCCTGCCAGGCACCCCCTTCGCTAGCCGCAGATGTCGAGGCACCGCTACCATCGCCGCCATCGCCACCCATCGATTGTTCAGATACCTCAGCACCTGCCTGGCGATCACCACTTGGCGTCGATGAGCAACCCGCCAGTAAAACAACAGAAAAAATGAGAGAGACCCAGAGGGTCAGTAATTTGTTCATGGGACGTATCTCCTTCACCAGTTGAACAACTATTTCTTGAATGGGGACCAGACGGGTTCCCGTACATCACCCTCTTGCAGCGCCAACCGCTGCCGAACCCGTCCATCGACTGAAACCGCCGCAAGCACGCCGCGATAGCCTGCCTTTGAGGCGTATATAATCATGCTGCCGTTCGGCGCAAAACTCGGAGACTCGTCCAGACTACCCTGGCTCAGCACCTGCATGATGCCTGAATCCAAATCCTGTACCGCAATCCGATAGCTGCCGTCTTCTAACGTCACCAGCGCGAGTAACTTCCCATCAGGCGAAAAAGAGGCTCGCGCATTGTAACTATTCTGAAAGGTAATTCGCTTTGCCTGCCCGCCATAAGACGGCACACGATAGATCTGCGGCTTGCCCCCTCTGTCCGAAGTGAAGACCAGAGAACGACCGTCCGGCGACCAGGCCGGCTCGGTATCGATGGCATAGTGTCGAGCAACCGACTTCAGTTTGCGGGTTGCCAGATCATAAACAAAGATATCGGGATTACCGTCTTTGGAGAGCGCCATTGCCAGCTTGCGGCCATCGGGCGACCAAGCCGGTGCACCATTGATACCCTTATAGGCCGTGACCTTCTGGCGCTTTCCCGTATAAACCTCCTGCACGTAGATGGCAGACCTGCCCTCCTCAAACGAAACATAGGCCAGCTTGCGGCCATCTGGAGACCAGGCAGGCGACATCAGAGGCTCGGTGGAACTGACGATTGTCTCAGGATTGTAGCCGTCGGCATCGGCAATATTGAGATCGATCCGCTCCTGGCCATCGCCCTGCCTGACCGAGGTGATATAGGCGACCCGTGTAGCGAAGGCACCGGGAATACCCAGCAGTTTTTCATAGATGAGATCAGCGATACGATGAGCCGTCGCACGAAGATTCGGCGCGGTGGTCGGGATGGTATAGCCAGTCAACTGTTCGCCTTTATAGACATCGAAGAGCAGGAAACGGATCTCATATCCACCTGTACCTTGCGGTCTCACCTGTCCGACGACCAGGTTCTCAACATCCAGTGCCCGCCAGTCTTTGAATTCGATCTCCTCAGCCGCTGTCGGTCGGGCCAGCATATCGACCTGAGGGATGGTCTTGAAGCGGCCACTGCGTTGCAGATCGGCATTGATCACATCAGATACGTCCACCGGTGGCTGGCCAGGGCCCTGCCAAGAGAAGGGTACGACCGCAATGGGTAAAGCACCTTCTACGCCTTCAGTGATTTCGATGGTCAGATCGGCTTGGACAGATTGCAGCCAGACCGCAGACAGAAATAAAACCCAAAAAAACTTTTTCATAGAATTACAGTTAGTTATTTACTCGGTTTAAAGTTTAACCTTAAATTTCTAAACGATTCAAACAGTCCGCCGCTGGGTACCTGTAAAGGGGCAGCTTTATAAACTGCAGCCTCCACCGATCGGTCGAAGGCGGCATTGCCACTGCTTTTTACAATACTGACACCACCCGGCACCACATCACCACCCGGTATCAGGCGCACCTGCACCACGCAGGAAAGTTGCTCTCCAGTTTGTGCAGGTCTCAACCACTTTCGCTCAATTTGTTGCCTGATGACGGCTACATAGCGATCCGTCTCTCGTGCATTCTGTTCTGCCGCGAGCTGATCCTGCAAAGCTCGCTCTCGTTCAGCACGTGCAGCCGCTTCCCGCTTTGCTGCCAGTTCTGCTTGTCTTTTGGCTTCAGCTTTGCGTTTGGCTTCCGCCTCAGCTTTCCGTTTCTCTTCTGCCTTCTTTTTCGCTATCGCATCAGCCTTGCGTTTTTCCTCGGCTTTCCGTTTGGCTTCAGCTTTACGTTTTACCTCAGCCTTGCGCTTGTCCTCCGCCACAGCTTTCTGCTTGGCATCAGCTTTGCGCTTGGCTTCGGCATCTGCCTTTCGTTTTTTCTCCAGCGCCGCCAGCCGCTTTTTCTCTTCTGCCTGTTTCTGCTTTTTCGCCTGCTGTTCTTTCTTCTCACGCACCTTGGCTTTCTCTTCAGCCTCCACCCGTCGCAGCTTTTCCATATCGACTGCATGAGCCTGGACCACTTCGACCGGCGGCTTTTCCTGTTGCGGAAACAGCTCCCACTCCATACCGAAGATCAGAAAGAAGACAATCAGAAGATGCAGGGCAACTGCCAAAAAAACTGCAACTGGACTGCGCTTCAACATTGCCAGCACGATTAGGGCCTGTTAACACTAATCCAATAGGTTCTGCTGGGGCTATTTTTTTTTCCAGCAAGGCAGAATGAGCGATGTGTAGTAACGCTACATGAGCGAATGATAACGCCGCTGGACGGAAAAATAGCCCCAGCCCTGCGGGTTGCGCCCCGAAGGAAGTGCCCTTGGGGTGTGCCTGAAAAAGTGCCACTCAGCGTTACTCGTCGTTCATTTGGAATAACCAAACCTCTCTCCTCGCGCCTTGATTGGCGCTTTTTCAGACACAACAGAACCTATTGGATTAGTGTTCATAGGCCCTAAGACTCCGGCGACTCTGTAATCAGTCCGACACTGGGTGCTCCGCCGGCCTGTAACAACACCATCGCCTCGACCACCCGGCCATAGGCCACACCCGCATCACCCCTGACCATGATGGGGGTCTTCGGTTTGTACTTGAGCACAGCCTGCACACGGCTGACCAGATCATCCGGCGACACAGGGCTGTCCTTACCCTCACCCACATCGATATACATATCCCCCGCCCGATCCACGGTGACGACCAGCGGTTCATCCGCTTCTTGGGAGATCGGCTCCGCATCAGCCTGCGGCAGCTCCACGCTAACTCCCTGGGTCAGCAATGGCGCCGTAATCATAAAGATCACCAGCAGCACCAGCATCACGTCAATATAGGGCACGACGTTGATCTCTGACATCGGCTTGCGGCGGTTCTTCTGGCGACTCATCAGCGAAACCTGCTCAGCTACCCGCCTGCCGCTGCAGGATGGTGGCGAACTCTTCAACGAAATCGTCATAGCGGTTATTCAAGCGCTCGACTTTGTTGGAGTAGCGATTGTAGGCAATCACCGCCGGAATGGCGGCAAACAGACCGATAGCTGTTGCAATCAGGGCCTCGGCAATACCCGGCGCCACCAGTCCCAGGGTTGCCTGTTTAACATTACCCAGCGCCATAAATGAGTTCATGATGCCCCAGACAGTGCCGAAAAGCCCTACATAGGGACTGGTGGAACCGACGGTTGCCAATGTCGAGAGATGATTCTCCAAGCGGTCCACTTCACGATTGAGAGAGACCCGCATGGATCTCTGCGCCCCCTGAACCAGTGCCATCGGGTCGTTATGACCTTTGGTGCGAAGCCGGGCGAATTCTCGGAAACCGGCGCGGAAAATAGCCGCCATGCCCGACTCATCATCACCGTCACGCTCAAGCTGCCGATAGAGCTCGGCCAAATCACCACCGGACCAAAAGCGGTTTTCGAAATCATCAGCGGCACGTCCTGCCCGCCGCAACACTCGCCTGCGGTCGAAGATCATGCTCCATGACATGACAGATGCAAAGACCAACAGCCCAATCACAAACTGCACGACGATACTGGCATTCAGAATAAGATGAGTGATGGAGAGGTCAGTCGACATCCGGGATCTCCAATAGTAGGCCGGTTGGAATAGGTGTGGGGCGCATGCGTTTCATATCCACGCAGGCAATCTTTATTTCACCGCTGCACAGCAGCTGCGAATCGGCCGGACGTCTGACTTCCTGTTGAAAAGTGAGACTGGCGCGACCTTTGCCCGACAGAGATGCGCTGACATCCAGCGCGTCGTTGAAACGGGCCGGCTGATGGTAACCCACCTCAATGGAACGAACTGCGAAGATGATCCCGTCCTGCGCCAGGAGTTGATCCTGCTCATAGCCCATACTGCGCAACCATTCGGTTCTCGCCCGTTCCATGAATTTGAGATAGTTGGCGTAATAGACCACGCCACCGGAATCGGTGTCTTCGTAATAGACCCTCACCGGCCAGACAAATTGGTTGCTGCTGCTATTCATTCCCCATGCCAGACCGTTAGTTTACGAGTGAAGTTCCCATAGGGCCTGTTAACACTAATTTGATTGCTACTGAGGATCAAATTAGTGTTAACAGGCCCTAGTATGAGTCAGTTTAATTGACCAAGTTCCCCATAGGGACAGCAGTTTATGTGTCATATTTCACGAAAGAGATCATCATCAGATGGGGCAACTTCTCCCGCTTTGGGAGAAAGCCCAAAATGGAGGTAGGCTGTTTTAGTAGCCACTCTCCCTCTGGGCGTGCGCATCATAAACCCCTGCTGGATCAAATAGGGTTCCAATACATCCTCGATGGTCCCACGCTCCTCACCGATGGCCGCCGCCAGATTGTCTACCCCGACCGGTCCGCCATCGAACTTCTCGATGACTGCCAACAGCAGCCTTCTGTCCATACCATCGAATCCGTTGGCATCCACTTTGAGCATGCCCAGTGCGGCATCCGCAGCTGCAGCGGAGATGTGACCGTCCCCCTTTACCTGCGCATAGTCGCGAACCCGTCTCAACAGTCGGTTGGCAATACGCGGTGTACCCCGGGAACGTCGCGCGATCTCAGCAGATCCTGCTTCATCTATTGTGATATTCAAGATCCCCGCCGAACGGGTGATGATGTGAGCAAGATCGCGGCTGTTGTAAAATTCGAGACGTTGCACAATACCAAAACGGTCACGCAGCGGTGATGTCAAAAGCCCCGCACGCGTGGTTGCACCGACCAGCGTAAAAGGTGGAAGATCGAGCTTGATGGAGCGGGCTGCCGGTCCCTCACCGATCATGATGTCGAGCTGGAAATCCTCCATGGCCGGATAGAGCACCTCCTCAACCACCGGACTCAGGCGATGGATCTCATCGACAAAGAGCACGTCATGGGGTTCCAGGTTGGTAAGCAGCGCGGCCAGGTCTCCAGGTTTTTCCAACACCGGACCCGAAGTCTGACGCAGATTGACCTCCATCTCGTTGGCAATGATATGGGCCAGTGTGGTCTTGCCGAGCCCCGGGGGACCAAAAATCAGCACATGATCCAGCGACTCCCCACGCCCTCGGGCCGCAGGGATGAAAATCTCCATCTGCTCACTGACGGCCGGCTGACCCACATAGTCCTGAAGCCGTTTCGGACGAATCGCCCTATCGACGGCATCATCCTCGCCGGTAGCCTCGCCGTTGATCAATCTGGGTTCTTCTATCACTGACAACCTTCAGCTTTCATGATTTGCCTTTTACCGTACTCTGCAGCGCGGCCCGTATGAGTGCCTCGCTGTCCATCTCGTCCGCTGCCACTGCCTTGACCATACGACCGGCATCCTGTGGTTTGTATCCCAACGCCACTAAAGCGGCCACCGCATCAGAACGGGATGTTTGCGGACGCCCTGCCTGAGTCGTAGGAGATGCCGTGATGGCACCGGAAAGGTCGTTCAGCTTGGCCAACCGATCCCGCATCTCCACAATCAGGCGTTCTGCCGTCTTACGACCGATGCCCGGCAAGCGTACTAAGGAACCCACATCCTCGCTCTCCACGCAACGGGAGAACTCCTCTGCGCTCATGCCAGAAAGAATCGCCAAAGCCATCTTCGCTCCGACACCGCTGACTTTGAGGAGGCTGCGGAACAAGGCTCGCTCAGATTCAGTGGCGAAGGCATAAAGAACGTGGGCATCATCGCGAATCGCCAGATGCGTGTAGAGCATTACCGATTGGCCGGTTTCGGGCAGGTTGAAAAAAGTGGAGAGCGGTGCCTCCAGTTCGTAGCCGACACCATTGACATCCAACAGGAGATGGGGGGCCTGCTTCTGTGCCACTTCACCTCTCAGGCGACCGATCATGCCTGTTTTCCTCCAGCCACACCGGATGAGTACTTGGACAGCAGTGTATGACTATGGGCATGGCTCAGGGCCACTGCCAGCGCGTCGGCAGCATCTGCCTGTGGGTTCTCGGAAAGCCCCAGGATCATCCTCACCATGTGCTGTACCTGGGCCTTGTCGGCTCGACCGGTCCCCACAACGGACTGTTTGATACGGGTTGGGGTGTACTCTGACACGTCAAGTCCATGTTGCATTGCTGCACAAATCGCGGCGCCTCTGGCCTGACCCAGTTTGAGTGCGGATGAAGGATTTTTTGCCACAAATACCTGTTCGATGGCCATTACTTCAGGTCGATGTTGTTCGATCAGTGCACTGACCTGGGCAAAAATCTCACCCAGTCTCGGTGGTAACGCCTCACCCTGGAGTCGTATGACACCATGCGCGATATGAGACGATTTCATACCATCCGAATCGATCAGGCCAAAGCCGGTGATCCGTGAGCCGGGGTCGATACCGAGGATGCGCAGCATTCAGCCCACAGCATCCAGGATCTCGTCGGAGATCTCGGCATTGGTGTAGACATCTTGTACGTCGTCCAGATCCTCAAGCATCTCGACCATACGCAGGAGTTTGTCCGCATCGGACTCATCCAGTACTGCATTGGTCGAGGCGTTATAGGTGATTTCATCATTGTCCGGCTGAAAACCGGCGCCAATCAGGGCATCCTTGACGGCAGAAAAGACCTCGGGTGCTGTGATGATATCTACCGAGCCGTCGTCATTGGTGGCCACATCCTCAGCCCCCGCTTCTATGGCTGCTTCCATCACGGCGTCCTCATCGACACCACTGGCGTAGCTCAAGACACCCTGCTTGGTAAAGAGATAGGCAACCGAACCATCCGTACCGAGATTGCCACCCAGCTTACTGAAAGCATGGCGGACCTCCGATGCGGTGCGATTACGGTTGTCGGTCATGCAATCAACCATCACCGCAGTGCCACCCGGACCATACCCTTCATAGCGGATCTCATCGTAGTTCTCGCCTTCTGCACCACCGGCACCCCGCTTGACGGCACGCTCAATGGTGTCTTTCGGCATATTGGCGCTAAGCCCCTTGTCGACAGCCAAGCGCAAGCGAGGATTGGCGTCTATCTCGCCGCCGCCAATACGTGCAGCCACGGTAATTTCACGGATGAGCTTAGTCCAGATCTTGCCTCGTTTTTTGTCGTTCGCGGCCTTCTTGTGCTTGATATTGGCCCACTTACTGTGTCCAGCCATACAGATCCTCTCAAAGTCTCTCTGTTCAAACGAGCTATGTTACCACCCAGCCATTCAGTCAGAAACCACTCCTGCTGCTGTATGGCTGATAAATGACACCCCTGACAAAGAGGGCGCGCAGTGTCTTTTCCACTGAAGCCGGTAATAAAGAAAGGCCTCTGTCTGCCGATTCAGATTGTGAGACAACCGTTGAGCCTTGCTATACATAAATAAAATGACTCAGGCCGCACATGAATGGGTACGCAGACTGTCGGGGGAACCTTTACCCGTCCTGCAACGTACATTGACCCACGTCCGTGATCTACTCAACAAATCGAGTGTCAATCATGGGCGTCTCTCTGAAAGCATCTCACGAGATCCGGGGTTCAGCCTTTATATCCTGCAGAAACTCAATGAGTTACCCAATGCACCGAAAGAGCCCATCAATAAAATCTCCCTGGCTATCCCGCTTCTCGGAATGGATCTGATCGAGAAAGCTGCACGTACCCTGCCCTGTCTCGAGGACAAGTTGAAAGGGCCACCACGACGGGGCTTGATTGACTGCTACAGTCGGGGAGCGCACGCGGCATTTTATGCGGATGCCATTGGTACACGCCGGGGAGACAGAGAGACAGGGAGTCTCTATACCGCCGCGCTGTTGCATGACATCAGCGAAATGGCCCTTTGGTCACAGTCAACTGAAAAAATGTTGGAGATCAGACAAAAAATCGCACAGGGCGAGGATCACGATGATGCCGCAATGGCGGTCCTGGGCTGTACATTCGAAGAACTCAGTCTGCAACTGAGCGAGAAATGGCACTTACCTGAGCTGATTCAAACTGCGCAGGGACTCTCCAACAGCTTCCAGCCACGACCGCTTTCCGTCATGTTGGCATCTGCAATAGCCCGGGAGAGTAGCAGAGGCTGGCAAAGCACATCGACCCTCGACGATATAGAACTGTTGGCTGAATTCATCGACATCCCCATCGATAGCGCAGTCACCTGGGTACACCGGCTCTCTGCAGATGCCGCCCGTACACTCAGTGTTTTACCGATACCGCTGCCAGCTTTCTACCTAATCAGTGGAGACCCTCAACAGCCAAAAGCCAGCACAGCAGATCAAACCCGTGAAACTACTGCTGCCACTGTAGAAAAAAAGGCAGTAAAACCAGAGGCCGCTCCCAAAGCCCAACCTGAAAATAAGACTCCCAAAAAGCAGGCCAATCCATTACAACAGGCTATCAGCCGGGCATTGGATGAGATGCTTCAGGAGCTTGGATTGCAAAGAGCGACTTTTGCCATGTTAAACGCTGATAAAACTCAGCTTAAGGCCCGGCTTGTTGCAGAAGAACCAACCGAGCGGTCATTGAGAGGTTTTGATATCGATTTGACTCAACCCACCCTGTTTAGCCTGCTTATGAAAAAGTCTCAGGTAATCGCACTTACCCCAGGGAACTTCGAAAAATACAGCTCTATGATTCCGCCCCAACTAGCGACACTGATCAATCCAAAGGGTTTTCTCGCAATGTCAGTGTTTCTGCACAATAAGCCAGTCGGCCTGTTTTATGCCGACAATGGATCCGATAGCAAGATAACGCCCCATCAGTACAATAATTTTAAGGCTATCTGTCAGCGAACCATTGCATCCCTTAGCTAAAACCCAGGTGGGCTGATAAGCTTGTTTTGATCGGCAATGCCCGCACTTTTAGTGCGTGTTAAGCGCCCGCCTCAAAGGCCTGAATGACTTGATCAAAGTCATTGTCTCAAGAAACTTAACCGCTACGATTGATCGGATAAATAGCGACCAAGGTAACCTCGTGCCACAGCAAATCTGCTACCAGATCGATCACAATCTTTATCTCAGTATCACGGACCGATGCACATTGGAGTGTGCCTTTTGCCCAAAAACCCTCGGAGACATGACAGTTAAAGGTTATGACCTGACCTTCGATCATCGCCCGACGTCGGATGAGATCATCGAAGCCATTGATGATCCCTCTCAATATAATGAGGTGGTTTTTTGTGGCTATGGGGAACCCACCATGAGGCTCAACATCCTGCTGGAAGTCGCACGAAACATCAAAGCCCGTGGTGGCCGGGTACGCGTCAACACAGACGGTCTCAGCAATCTGGTACACAAACACGATACTTTGGTTGAACTCGGCGAATGCGTGGATGCCATCTCAATATCACTGAATGCACAGAACCAAGAGGTCTACGATCGCCACTGTCGACCCAACCTGCCCGGCTCCTATGAAGCAATGCTGACTTTCCTGCGTGAGGCGCCCAAACACATCGCAGAAGTGACGGCCACGGCTGTTGAAGGCCTGGAGGGCGTGGACATCCAGGCCTGCGAAGCCATCGCCAGGGAATCGGGTGTCAAATTCCGCCGTCGTACACTCGACGAAGTCGGCTAGTGAGCACCTTGGCGGCACATGTTCCCACCTTTGGGCAGTACCTGCTCAAACACTATGGCGAGCGCGTGCACAAGATAGCCTTGAATGCAGCATTCACCTGTCCCAATCGAGATGGCACTAAAGGGATTGGTGGCTGCACCTTTTGCAACAACGTCTCCTTCAACCCGAACGGACGCCAGCCAGCGCCCCTCGATCAGCAAATAGAAGCCGGCAGGCAGGTCATCCGTAAGCGTACCGGCGCCCGGAAATACCTGGCTTATTTTCAGGCCTACACCAATACCTATGGTGATAGTGAACGCCTGGCACAGCTCTATGAACAGGCACTGGCAGAGCCCGATGTGATCGGTCTCTCAATCGGTACGAGGCCCGATTGTGTCCCCGATGAGGTACTTGATCTGCTGATGGGCTATCAGGCCCAAGGCAGGGAAATATGGCTTGAGTTGGGCCTGCAATCAGCATTTGACAAGACCCTGGCCAGGGTCAACAGGGGACATGGCCTTGCCGAGTATGCCGATACCGTAAAGCGGGCCAGGCAGAGAGGCCTGAAGGTTTGCACCCATCTGATTGCCGGCCTGCCGGGAGAGACCGACCGCCACTGCCGGGAGAGTCTGAAACGTGTGCTCGACCTGGGCACCGACGGTCTCAAGCTACACCCACTACATGTGGTTAAGGGCACCCAGCTGGCCAACAGCTGGCGACGGGGCGAATATCGTCCTCTTTCTCTAGACACCTATGTGGATATCGCTGCCGATATGGTCGAGGCATCTCCGTCATCAGTCGTCTGGCACCGGCTGACCGGCACCGCCTCAAAAGACATTCTGCTTGCACCGCTGTGGTGTGCAGAGAAATGGCGGGTGCTCAATGCCATCACCCAAGAACTAGAGCAACGCGGCAATAATCAACGCCGTGTCGCCTGAATCCAATCCTTGATGAGTACACCTATGGAACTGGTATGTCCTGCAGGCAATCTGCCCTCACTCAAAGCGGCCGTGGATAACGGTGCAGACGCGATCTATTTCGGTCTGCGAGATGATACCAATGCGCGTCATTTTCCTGGTCTCAATTTCAATGAGAAACGAGCTGCGGAGGGTATTGCCTATGCCCGCGGCCGAGGCAAAAGGGTCTTCATGGCCATCAATACCTACCCCAGACCCGATGGCTGGCAGCGTTGGCAGTCGGCAGTGGATATTGCAGCAGATCTGTCGGTAGATGCATTGATCTGTGCCGACATCGGGGTGCTTGAGTATGCCAGTCATCGTTGGCCTGAGCTTCCGCTACATCTATCAGTACAGGCCTCCAGTACCAACTACGAAGCCCTGCAGTTCTATTACGATAACTTCGGCATCCGCCGGGCAGTCTTGCCGCGGGTCCTTTCACTCAGTCAGGTCAAGCACGTCATTGAAAATACGCCGGTGGAAATCGAAGTCTTCGGTTTCGGTAGTCTCTGCGTCATGGTTGAAGGGCGATGCATTCTCTCCTCTTACGTGACCGGACAATCCCCCAACACACATGGTGCCTGCTCCCCTGCTGAATTCGTCGAATACAGAGAAACATCAACAGGGCTGGAATCGAGGCTGGGCGGTCTTTTGACCGACCGCTATGCCAAGGGTGAACAGGCTGGCTATCCGACAATCTGCAAAGGCCGTTTTGCCGTGGGAGACGACACCTTCTACGCAATCGAGGAACCTACTTCACTCAACACGCTGGCACTGTTGCCTCAGCTTCGGCAAGCCGGTATCAAAGCCATTAAGATTGAAGGACGGCAGCGCTCACCTGCCTATGTCGGCATGGTGGCGAAGGTGTGGCGCGAAGCGATCGACAGCAGCCTGGCTGACCCCGATGGTTTTACTCCAAAGGTAGAATGGAATCAGGCCTTAAACCAGGTTTCAGAAGGTGCGACCACCACCCTCGGTCCCTACTATCGGCCCTGGCAATAATGATGAACCAAGCACTAAAACTCTCTCTCGGCCCGGTACTCTACTATTGGTCCCGGGATGATCTCTATGAATTTTACCAACAGGCGGCTCAAACACCGGTCGATACCATATATCTGGGTGAAACGGTCTGTTCCAAACGTCGTAGTCTGCGTACCGAGGAGTGGGTTGACCTTGCCAGAGAGTTGAGCCGAAATACCGGCAAGGAGATCGTGATCTCTACACTCTCATTGCTTGAGGCAGAGTCCGAGCTGAAAACGCTGCGAAAACTTTGTGAAAATGGGGAGTTTTTAGTCGAAGCCAACGATATGGCAGCAGTCCAGCTACTGAGCAGCCAGGGCGTACCCTTTGCCACCGGCCCCACTGTTAACATCTACAATGCAGAAACCCTGAAAGTACTCATCAAGCGGGGTCTCAAGCGCTGGGTATTACCAGTCGAACTCTCAAAATCCACTTTGCATCAGATACTTGACGCGCTAACCGATGAGGTTGAAACAGAGGTTTTTGTCTACGGGCGTATGCCCTTAACGCTGTCAGCCCGCTGCTTCACCGCGAGATCTTTCAACCTGCCAAAGGATGACTGCCAATACAAATGCCTCGACTACCCGGATGGACGCCTGCTGTCGACACAGGAAAAGCAGCCATTCCTGGCACTGAACGGGATTCAGACGATATCCGCACTGACCTGCAACCTGCTGCCTGAGATCGATGAACTCCGCCAAATTGGTGTCGATTTTCTCCGCATCAGCCCACAATTTCGTCATACAGATAAAATAGTGGAGGCTTTTAGTCGATCAATCCGAGGAGAGACAGCGCCGGATATCAAGCCCTTTGCACCACTTGGCTTCTGTAACGGCTATTGGCACGGCGAAACCGGACTCAGGCAAATTTCTACATCGAGTAGATGAATCTGTAAAAAGATTCTTCGTTCAGCAGAGAAGATGATTTTACTCACAGCCACCGTGAATATTCACCCGATTTTGTTGTGATATCACGGCGAATGGGTAAATTACACACCCTCCTCCCATTACTCAGTGTTTAACTACGACTGGCGGTCCTCGCCTGAATGCGGTTATTCTAAGAAATATCAACATGTTCAGTTCCTTACTCAATGCTTGGCACAGTAATAAAACGAGCGGATTAATATGCATCCTTTGAAACGCTTCATAGTAAAATTAAACGGTATACACCACTCTCTCTGGTCACTACTACTGCTCTATTCAGTCACGGTTTCTGCCGAACCTGAGGTGGTTTCTGAGGCCTATTTCTTTGATGAGTTACCTGTAGCACTCGGTGCAACTCGACTCGCACAACCTCTGGCAGACGTACCGACTGCAATGACCATCATCAACAAAGAGATGATTGAGGCCAGCGGCGCGATGTCGATACCAGACCTTCTGAGACTCGTTCCCGGATTTACCGTTGGTTTCTACGCTGGCTCAAGAGCAACAGCCTCCTATCATGGGCTTGTCGATCAGTACGCTAGAGACATGCAGGTACTGATAGACGGCCGATCGATATACGACCCAGGATATGGGGGTGTTTCATGGGCTGATATGCCAATCGACATGGATGATATCAACCGCATTGAAGTTATTCGCGGACCCAATGCAACCGCATATGGCTCCAATGCCTATGCGGGTGTTATCAATATTATTACTAACCACCCCGCCGATGCGTATGGCAATAAAATCATCTCAACCATTGGGGAATCGGGAAGGAAAAGAATCCACGGTATGCATGCAAGTCAAATTTCTGACTTTAGCTACAAGCTTTCTGCCTCTTATGAAGAGGGTGATGGGTTCCATGAGCGCGAAGACAGCTACGATACAAGCTCATTTTACTTTCATGGTGATAAGGATCTTGATAGAGACAATCAACTACAAATTATTCTTGGTGCTAGCCGCGGTACTTATGAAGAGGGTTTTTCAGATATCCTGCAAAAAGTCAGGGAGCTAGACAACACTTACAACTTTCAGCAGCTCAACTGGTTCCACAATAAAAATGACTCCAACCACTTCCAAGTTCAGTTCTACCACAACCACCTTAAAGTCGAAGATGCATATGAATCACCTCTTATCTCTGACATGGTTTTAGACCTCGAACAGCTACAGGCCATACCGGAGCCACTGAGACTCGATTTCTTTGCAATGCAGATGGGTGCGGCCAATTTTAACGATTTTCTTAGTGCTGCTGATATCAATAATGGCCGATTTATCATTTCCTGGCTTGGTCTATCTTCGCACCGTTATGATCTTGAATTCGAGCAGACGTTAAAACCGTCAGACCATTTTCGCTTTGCCTGGGGTGGCGGCCTACGTAGAGATGAAGCAAAAAGCATTCAAAATTTCCACCAATACGAGCCGATAACAAGGGACCAGGCTAGAATTTTTGCTAACAGCGAATGGTATGCAAAAAATGATTTGGTATTTAACGTTGGCGGCATGCTGGAAGACTTCGAAGGCGAACCGCCACTCTTTTCTTACCGTGGTGCTGTAAATTTTCATATCGACAAGCAAAATACATTTAGGATTAATTCATCACGTGCATACCGAATGCCGACATTATTCGAGGAGCATGTCAACTTCGTTGTCTTTCTTGATGAACCCCTTAATGACATAAACACATGGATAAAAACCCAACAAGACCTAGACCCTCAAGTCATTAACAGCCTCGAAATCGGCTACCACGGGAACTTTAATGAAAGCGGCGTTACCGTAGATGTCAAAATATTCAAGGAAAAATATCGCGACATCATCATTTCATATCGGGATTTCGATTTTCCGGATCCTGACAGAGGACTTGCCGACACAACCGTGATTGACAACTTCAATTTGCTAATACATGAAGGTGCAGTCAATTACATCAATGATGGAGAAGCGGATATTCGAGGCATTGAAGTTGATGCTCATTTCAAGCCAACACATAGAGATTTGCTATATTTCGGTTATAGCTATCTACATACCGAAGGGCGTGAAATAGCCTGGAAGAATGAGGGCGTAATACAGCATGATAACGATGTAAACAGACGCGCCCCTTCTCATACTTTCAGCTTTCTCGGAAGCCACCGCTTTGGCTCAGGCTTTCAAATCAGTACTGCATACTACTTTACCGACAATGTCACTTGGTATGGCGAAGGTGACAACATTCCAAGCTATAGCCGGTGGGATGCTCGCTTGTCAAAATCTTTTCATCTATTCAGTAAGGATGCAGAGATTTCCCTACTTATCCAGAACATAAATCATGACAATCTTGATTTCTATAACTCCGCTCCCTACATAAACAAATGGGAGAGGAATGCCTACTTACAAGCAAAACTGGAGTTTTAGCACCACACTCGGGTTACTCATTTACACAACTCATAACCAAGGTAACAAGGATTGCTAACTGATCGCCTTTCAACATGGAAGCCTGATGCATCGTCGCTATTTTTGCGTCGGCTTATGCTATCCATTTGCTTGGCATTCTCATTCACATCTGCTTTATCTGTCGCTAACGAACCGGCAAACAAAACCCTTCTAATTCTTAGTGGTGACAGCTCCGTCTATCAACAAGCAGCCGATCAAACTATAAGTCTCATTAAACATAAATGCACAGCTGAAAATCACAGCTGCCAGAATATGGACTTTAAGAAGATTGTTTTTACTGACATTTCTAATATCCATTCCGATGCTAAACTTATCATCACCTTTGGTACTAAAGCAGCAAGTCAACCTCAGATCTATCGTGGCAACCATATAGTTATTCGAGCCATGCTACCCAAGCAGAGCTCCATTGTTCAAAAGCAGGGCATTTCAAAACACAGCAATATAGATGTTTATATCGACCAGCCTTATTCTCGCTATTTTGAACTTATCAGCACAACCCTGCCAAGAGCCAACCGCGTTGGGTTGCTGATTCACGAATCTAACGAAGCGCTTGTAAAGCCGTTAAGAGACGCCGCAAAAAGTATGGGGCTCACACTAAATACACGCGTAGTAACGAATACAACCGAAACAGGGAAGCAATTAAGCCGACTGCTGGATGATATTGATGTATTCCTCGCCATACCAGACTCAAGAATTCACAACAATAAAACCATTTCTAATATATTGATGACTTCTTACAGAAACAATATACCTGTTGTTGGCTTCTCTTCTGCATACGTAAGAGCCGGCGCCATAGCAGCCGTTTATACCACTTTAGACAATATCGCCACGCAGGTCGCTGAAACTGCATTTAATGTACTCAATGAAAATCTCGTGACATTAAAAAATGAGCAGGCAGTATATTTTTCAGTCTCGATCAATTTTGATGTTGCTCGCTCTCTTGGCATTACCATTCCATCTGAAAGTGAAGTGAAAAACATTCTCAACACGGCGCCAAAAAAGTGATACGGCATACAAGCACACTCAGGACCCAAGCACTTCTCATCGGGATACTGCCTGCATTTTTGCTTGCAGTAACCCTGACAACATACCTTATATCATCTCAACTCTCGAGACTTTCCGAGTCGTTTAACGAGCTTGGACATTCTATTGCCAGTGAGTCTGCCGCCATCAGTGTTTACGGCATATTTACCCGCGACAAGACCATTCTCGATTCGAGTCTCAGACCAATATTCCTTCAGCAGGACGTACACAGCATCAAGGTATACGATAACAAAGGAGACATTCTTACCCATATCAGCAAGACCAATAATGACACTCAACTTACACTTGCTGAATTCTCAACCTCCGCGATTTATAACACAGATGATATTGAAGTAACCGACTATCCAGAGCAGCAACCCGGCTATAGCCGAATAGAAAGCGGAACCATGGGCACAGTAACGGTCTATATGAGTAAGACAAGGCTCAATATTAATCGCCGAAACATCATAAGAAACACCCTATTAATGTTGAGCTTCGGACTTCTTATTACAACAATTTTCACTCTTGCACTCAGCACAGGAATCATTCGACCGATCACTCGCTTAACACAAGCCGTTATCAGAATGCGGGATGGTGACTTTTCAGTACGTGTACCGGAAGTGTCTACTGGTGAAATACGAAGCCTTGAAGAAGGTTTTAATACCATGGCAGATGAGATTTATCACTCGCACGAAACCATGCAACAACAAATTGACCAAGCAACCAGCGATTTAACTCAGACCATGGAAGCTATTGAAGTACAAAATGTAGAGCTCGATCTTGCAAAAAAACGTGCGCTATTAGCAAGTCAGGCAAAGACAGAGTTTCTTGCCAATATGAGTCACGAAATTCGCACACCAATGAATGGGGTAATAGGCTTTACAAATTTACTCTTAAAAACCAATCTCAGCCAAAAACAGGTAGACCTTGTCACCACGATTTCTAAATCAGCAACAAATTTACTCGAAATTATTAATGAAATACTGGACTATTCAAAACTGGAATACGGAAAACTTGAACCTGAAACAGCTTTGTTTACTGTCACTGAGTGCTTCGAAGAGCCCATTGCGTTACTAGCACCATCAGCTCATGACAAAGCAATAGAACTAATCCTTCTGATATATTCTGATGTTCCGGAATCTCTCATAGGTGATAAAACACGAATTCGTCAAATACTTGTAAACCTAATTAATAATGCCATTAAATTCACTCACCAAGGTGAAGTCATAGTACGTGTTCTTATTGATGAGGATTATCAAGAAAATAAAACACTAAAATTTAGTGTTAGCGATACAGGCATTGGTATCAGCAAAAAAGTTCAGGCCAATCTCTTTGAAACATTCCAGCAAGCTGACTCCTCAACCAGTCGTACATATGGCGGCACCGGACTGGGGCTCAGCATATGCAAAAAACTTGCGCAGTCAATGGGCGGGGATATCAAGCTAATCAGCACCCTGGGAACAGGCTCAAGCTTTATCGTGGAAATACCGCTTATCGTTGCCGATAAAAGCACCACAGATGAAACACCTCACCCCCCCCTCTTTTTAGGAAAACATGTCATACTCGCTGACACAGTAAAACTATCGAGACTATCAATACAGCATCGGTTAGAGAAATTTGGCATCAAGGTCACTATTTCGCATTTTCCGATTTCACCTTCTCCATCTGTAGACCTCATCATACTCGGTTTTGGACATGACGAAATCAAATCCGGTGTTGCAGAGCAGGAGATAAATCGCCTGAGGGAAAATTGCTGGATACCACTCTTGGTTTTAATGAGTGCAACTGAAAAAACAATAATCGATCAATATCAATCCCTGAGTGGTGATTGGTACTTACCAAAGCCCATTACTACAGCCACACTAAAACAGTCACTTTCCGATATATTCTTAGTCGGAAAATCCACACATACCATTACAACCCACCATGCAGACGATCAGCATAGAAATCTAATCCAGAACAGAAAAGTACTTGTTGTTGACGATAACGAGATCAATCTTAAACTTATCAGCACGCTCATGCGTGATAAGGGTGCGCTTGTCACTGCTGCTAGTGATGGCATAGAAGCGGTTGCGTTTGCGACAGCAACTGATTTCGACCTCATTATCATGGACATTCATATGCCCGGCATGAAGGGAACATCTGCCGCATGTAAGATACGGGAAAATGAAACTCATGGAATACACGTACCTATTGTTGCACTAACGGCTGATGCAGTCCCCTCAACTCGCGCTCAGATCAAGGAGTCTCAGATGGACGGATACCTCCTGAAACCCATTGAGGAACAGCAGATGTGGAGCACTATTGAATCTGTATTAACTCAGCAAACGCCAGCATCCAACCAACTTCATCAATTTCAACAATGCCATCAAAACACACTTCTGATTCCCGAATCCTTACCTAGCAGGGATCTCGAAAAGGCACTCTCAGTCACTGGCGGTGACAAAAAACTAGCTGATGAAATGTTCAGACAACTAATAAGTGAGCTCCCTTCAACACTTGAATCGATGAAAATCTCTCATAATGAGGAGGACTGGTCGACGCTAAGAGAAATATGCCACAAACTTCACGGATCAACGACTTCGTGTGGAGTACCTGCGCTCGATTATTCCGTGCAGCAGATACATGCCGCCTGCCGAAATGAATCCAATGAACTGTTCAAACGATATCTAAAAAAACTTAGCATTGAAATTGAACGCTTATTGAAATATAAAAACGATTCTTCAACCCTGTAATTATCCTGTCTGGATCGAAGCACTATCACTTAATCACACTGAACCCTTCAATGTCATCAAATTTTCCCATTGGTATATTCGATTCTGGTGTAGGCGGCCTTTCCGTTCTCAGGCATATCCGCGAATCACTCCCCCACGAGCATTTAATCTATGTCGCCGACCGAAGGCATATCCCTTACGGAAATAAAAGCGATAATGCCATAAAGGCTCGCGCTCAAATAATCTCTCATTTTCTGCTCAAGCAACAGACCAAGGCCATCGTTGTTGCCTGTAACACCGCCACTGCAGCTGCCGTCAGTCTACTACGCGATCAATTTCCCATTCCGATAATAGGCATGGAGCCCGGTGTAAAACCTGCCATTCATCATAGTAAAAACGGCAATATTGGCGTATTGGCTACCGAGGGAACGCTAGATAGCGGAAAATTCAGAATACTTTTAGAACGGCACGCAAACGGTGTTGATTTATTCATCAAGCCTTGTCATGGATGGGTTGAATGGATTGAAAGCGGCCAACTCAGTGGACCTGCCAGTTTACCTCTAATTCAACAAACCCTGGATCCACTACTTGAGAGAGACATCGACACACTGGTGCTAGGGTGCACACACTATCCGTTTCTCAAGGAAAGCATTCAACAGGTCGCCGGTGCTGGTGTTAATATCATCGATACGGGCCTTGCAGTTGCTGCTCAACTTCGCCGACGACTGGAAGAAGAAGCACTGTTAAATGACTCACTGTCACCCGCAGGGGAACGCTTCTGGTGTACTGGACCACTGGATGAGATGCAACAACTCCTCAACCGGATGTGGGAGACAAAAGCTCAGGTTGATGTCATGCCAGATCAGGCAAACCTTTCGTAAACGGACAAAAACCGGTCAACAGTCGGCTTGAAGCGCTTCGGTAACGGTAACTGGTCCAGTTCAACGGCTGCCAGCATATTTTTCAGATGGACACCCAGACCGGTATCACCATCCATCTTTAAATAGCGCTGAAAAAAGAGCGTATCCGGATCTTCGCGATTGGTAATCAACAGTAGATAGTCATAAACAGTCCCTGTTATCGTCAGATCAACAGATTGAGAACCGGATTCCACGAAAACACCTTGATTCATTGTCACCCGGTAACTGATATCCGCATCGCTAACACAAATACGAATTGTTTTTGATTCCAGAAAATCGAGTTCCCCCTCTTGCATCTCCTGCCTGAACACCTGGTTTAGTATTTTACTGAGCGCAAATCCATGCAGCCGCTTGGGTAGTAATTTCAGCGGCAATGCCAGTGGTTTCGGTAGAACCGGACGTTTGGCTACACTATGCATACAAATCAGCCTCACTTTGAAATGGAGAGTTATTCACGGATAATACCAATAGTTAAGACAATCTGCGAAAATCACTACCATGCAGTTATTAAACGAGAGTCCATTCTATCCAGAAAACCGGCAGGCCTTTGACCGCTGGAAAGCGACTAAGCTGTCCCATTACCCACAGAATCTTGACGATTTGGTAGTTGAAATTGGTGATCCCAGGCAACTCACACCTGCTGAGCGCGATAGACTGCTATCACTTTGCCAAAAGTCTAACATGGCTATCTGGGCAGGTTTATCAGGACACGACAGCGACAAAGATATCATTCGCAGTCTAGGTCTAAACTTCGGTCTCGAGCACCTTGATCACAACATGTGTGCCGACAATGATGCAATCACCTCACTGACCGTCCAGTCCGATGCCTTGAGGCAGGGCTATATCCCCTACTCCAATCGACCGATCGCCTGGCATACGGATGGCTATTACAACCCACTCGACCAGCAGATTCACGGTCTGCTGCTGCACTGTGTGCAACCCGCCGATGAGGGTGGTGAGAATGAGTTATTGGATCATGAAATCGTCTATCTGCGGATCAGGGACGAAAACCCGGACTATATTCGCGCCCTGATGCATCCCCGCGCAATGACCATCCCGGCAAACGAAGTCGAAGGAGAAGAGATCAGGCCGTCCCGAACAGGCCCGGTGTTTGCCATCTATCCCGATGGTCATCTCCATATGCGTTATACGGACAGAAGCCGGAGCATCGAGTGGCTGGAAGACCCACTCCTGACAGAGGCTGTCGATTTTTTGAAAAGTGTCCTGAAAACTCCGTCACCCTGGCACTTTAGGGGCAAACTCGAGGCCGGACAGGGCCTGATCTCCAACAATGTGCTACATACCCGTGACGGATTCAGTGATGGGGATAATAGCCGGCTACTCTATCGGGCGCGCTACTTTGATCGAATCGATGGCTGTTAGCGGGCCAAGCACACACAAGATCCTATGTGGCCCTAGTCTTCTTCAGGCATCATTGTGCAGATCAAGCATGCTCCTATCAGCCGAATCGTCTTGGTTTTTTGCACCATCGTTCCGAAGCAGCTCCAGTTGCTCCAGGTAGGTGTTACTCACATCACCCGTCACATACTCGCCATTAAAAACAGAACAATCAAAGCGTTCGATATCGCTTTTACCTTTCTTATAGACCGCATCTATCAAGTCCTGAAGATCCTGGTAGATCATCCGATCGGCGCCGATAATCTCCCTTATCTCATCCTCTGTCCTGTCATGTGCCACCAGCTCGCTGGCTGCCGGCATATCGATACCATAAACATTCGGATACCTCACAGGAGGCGCCGCTGACGCAAAATAGACCCGCTTCGCACCTGCGTCACGCGCCATCTGGACGATCTGCTGGGATGTGGTGCCGCGAACGACAGAATCATCGACCAGCAGTACATTCTTACCCTTGAACTCCAGATCGATGGCATTGAGCTTTTGACGCACGGATTTTTTCCGCACTGTCTGCCCGGGCATGATGAAGGTACGGCCGATATAACGATTCTTTATAAAACCCTCTCTGTATCGCACACCCAATACATTGGCCAGCACGAGCGCCGCTGTACGGCTGGTATCCGGAATAGGAATCACCACATCGATATCGTGATCGGGCCACTCCCGCTGAATTTTCTTTGCCATCTTCTTACCCATGCGGGAACGTGCCTTGTGGACGAAGATGTTATCGATAACCGAGTCGGGGCGGGCGAAATAGACAAATTCGAAGATACAGGGCGACTTGACCGGATTGGCTGCACACTGCTGTGCATGAAACCGCCCCTCTTTGCTGATAAAAATCGCCTCTCCCGGCTCCAAATCCCGTACCCGTTCAAAACCGAGCGCATCAAGGGCGACACTCTCTGAGGCAATCATATATTCGGTGCCCAGATCGGTTTCCCGCTTACCATAGACAATCGGCCGGATGGCATTCGGATCACGAAAACCGATCAGGCCCACGTTGGGTATCATGGCGACAGCAGCATAACCGCCCCGACAACGGCGATGTACGCCTGCCACTGCCCTGAAGATATCTTCGGGGGCAATACGCAATTTGTTCTGCATCTGCAGTTCATGCGCAAAAATATTGAGTAGAATTTCAGAATCCGAAGAGGTGTTGATATGCCGCAAATCTTCGACGAAGAGATCTCTGGTGAGCTCTTCGGCATTGGTCAGGTTCCCGTTATGGGCCAGGGTAATGCCATAGGGAGAGTTGACGTAGAAAGGTTGAGCCTCTGACGAAGACGAGTTTCCGGCCGTTGGATAACGAACGTGGCCCAATCCCATCCGACCCTTCAAACGCATCATGTGACGCGTATGAAATACATCCCGGGCCAAGCCATTCGCCTTTCGTAGAAAGAGCTTCCCCTGATTACAGGTCACAATCCCGGCGGCATCCTGGCCTCGGTGCTGAAGCACCAGCAAGGCATCATAGAGGGATTGATTGACGGGGGTCTTGCCGACGATTCCCACAATACCGCACATAATTAACTCTCTCGGTCGTTGGCGAGGACTAATGGTAATCGCTGTAGCGCGGTAGAACCACACCCAGCATCATGCCACCCGGGTATTTCCGTATAGCGGCTGAACCGCTCAATAGCTGAAGTTCGTTGCGATATCATCAGGTAGATAACCTTTCAGCCAAACTGCCATCTCTTCAAAATGGGGAATCAAACGGGATTCAGCCCACCAGGCATCCCCGGGAAAAGGCGTTAATCCGGCCAGTAACACCAGAATCGCAACGACTACCGCACCCCTGGCAGCACCGAAGAAAATGCCAATCAGCCGGTCGGTGCCACTTAACCCGGTCGTATCTACCAAGGTTTTCATGAAACGGTTGATCAAAGCGCCGAGAATGAGCACCACAAGCAATATAATGCCATAAGCCACACCGAGACGAATCGAGGCCACATCGATCCAGGGTTCGAGTTCAGCGGCGAGTGGACGAAAGAAAAACCAGGCAAGTGCAAAGGCGGCGATCCAGGTAGCCAGAGAGACAGCCTCCTGAACAAAGCCACGTATCAGACTGATAATGGCGGAAATTGCGATGATAGCAATGATCAGAGTATCGACCCAGAGCATGACCTATCCTGCGGGAAAACCGGTTTGGAAGGCTTCCATGAACATCACTTTAGAAGCGCCCTGAAATAGAGAGCCCGGAGAGTCTCCGGGCTGATCTATTATCTATATGGTGGAGCCAGGCGGGATCGAACCGCCGACCTCAACACTGCCAGTGTTGCGCTCTCCCAGCTGAGCTATGGCCCCGGAAAGCGGAGCATATTAGAAGATGATAACGTCTTTGTCCAATGCTTTTTCACCCAGGAAACTCAGTAAGATCGATTCATCCAGAGCCACTGATTCAACCGCCCTTGTTTTCGATCTTTGCCCAGGAGTCACGCAGGGTGACAATGCGATTAAAGACTAGCCTGCCATCCACCGCTTCACGACTATCGAGCGTAAAATAGCCTTCCCGCTCAAACTGATAACGATCGCCTACAGCAGCCCCAGAGAAATTGGACTCAAAGTAGCAGCCCGTCAAAATGCGGAGGGAATCGGGATTGAGGTTATCGGTAAAATGCCCCCCTTCAGGCACCTTGTCGGGATTGGGCTGGCTGAAAAGACGGTCATAGAGCCGCACTTCACCCTTGACACCGTGGCGGGCTGAGACCCAATGGATCACACCTCTCACTTTGCGGCCTTCCGGGTTTTTCCCCAGAGTATCCGGATCGTAGGTGCAACGCAGTTCAACGATATCGCCCTGATTGTTTTTCAACACCTCTTCGCATTTGATCACATAGGCATTGCGCAGCCGTACCTCACCCCCAGTGATCAGGCGCTTGTACTTTTTGTTGGCCTGCTCACGAAAGTCGGCCTGATCAATGTAGATCTCGCGGCTGAAGGGAATTTCTCTCTGTCCCATCGAGTCATCCTTGGGATGATTGGATGCCGAGAGTGTCTCTTCATCCGCCTCAGGATAGTTTTCAATAACCACCTTCAGAGGATGGAGTACCGCCATGCGCCGGGGTGCATGGGCGTCCAGATCCTCGCGGATGCAGTTCTCCAGCACACCCATCTCCACCAGATTGTCCGATTTCGTGATACCGATACGGTGACAGAAATCCCGGATCGATGCCGGCGTGAAGCCTCTTCGCCTTAGTCCGGCAATCGTCGGCATACGTGGGTCGTCCCACCCTTCGACAAAACCCTCATCCGCCAACTGAGTCAGCTTTCGCTTGCTCATCACCGTGTATTCCAGATTCAAGCGTGAGAATTCGATCTGTTGGGGATGGCAGGTAACGCTGATATTGTCCAAAACCCAGTCATAAAGCGGCCGGTGATCCTCGAACTCCAGGGTACAGAGGGAGTGGGTAATCCCCTCCAGGGCATCGGAGATTGGATGGGTATAGTCATACATCGGGTAGATGCACCAGGCCTCACCTGTCTGGTGATGAATCACCCCATGCCGAATGCGATAAAGGGTCGGATCTCGCATATTCATATTGGGCGACGCCATATCGATCCGAGCCCTGAGCACCCGCTCGCCGTCAGCGAAATCACCCGCCTTCATGCGTGCGAAGAGATCCAGATTCTCCTCCACCGAGCGACTCCGATAGGGACTCTCTCTGCCAGGCTCTTTGAGGGTGCCGCGATACTCCCGCATCTGCTCCGCACCCAGGTCACAGACATAGGCCTTGCCCGCAGTGATCAGCTCTACCGCAAAATCGTAGAGTTGCTGAAAATAGTTGGAGGCATAGAACAGTCTATCTTCCCAGTCAAAACCCAACCAATGCACATCTTTCTGAATATTCTCGACGAACTCCACGTTCTCCTTGTGCGGATTGGTATCGTCGAACCGCAGATTACACTTACCGTGATAATCCTCCGCCACACCGAAATTAAGCACGATCGACTTAGCATGCCCGATATGCAGGTAACCGTTGGGTTCTGGTGGAAAGCGGGTATGCACCCGGCCCTCATTTTTACCTGATTGCAGATCCTGATCGATGATCTGACGGATAAAATGGGTTGGCGTGCTCTGTTCCTGTTCACTCATGTTTGATGCTTCGTTGTTGGTGGATAAGGCTTGACGGATAGGTCGGCGGTTCAGCCCGCATTGGCCTCGCGCTGGCGGATAAATTCGAGTGCCAGGTCGATTCGGCGCAGTGTCGCTGCCTTACCTACCAGACGCAAAGTGACATCAATGCCGGGCGAGGCAGCTCGACCGACAACAGCCACACGCAGTGGTTGAGCGACTTTGCCCATCTTGACCTCAAGATCATCCGACACCTGTTGCACAGCGGCATGCAGACTCTCTTCTGTCCAGTCACCGAGTGATCCCAGCACTGTACGCATGCGCTCCAGGGGTTCCCTGGCGACACCGCGCAGGTGTTTCTTGGCCGCCTGAGGGTCAAATGTTTCAAAATCCTTGTAGCAGAAGGCGCCCATATCCGCCATCTCCACCAGTGTCCTCGCACGCTCCTGATGGGCACTGGCCACATCAGCCAGATCCGGCCCTTCAGCAGGATCAATACCCAGTTCTCCCATATGTGGACTCAACAGATGCGCGATCCGTTTGGGATCATCCTCCTTGATATAGTGCTGATTGAGCCACATGAGTTTTTCCGTGTTGAAGCTCGATGCTGCCTTATTCACCGCATCGATGTCGAAAAGCTCGATCATCTCATCGATGCTGAATATCTCCTGATCCCCATGGGACCAACCGAGACGAACGAGATAGTTGAGTAACGCCTCCGGCAGAAAGCCATCCTCCCGGTACTGCATGACGCTGACCGCACCGTGACGCTTGGAAAGCCTGGCGCCATCGTCACCCAGGATCATCGGTACATGGCCATATTTCGGTAGCCCAGCCCCCATAGCCTGAAGAATATTGATCTGCTTCGGCGTGTTGTTGAGATGGTCATCACCCCGAATAACATGGGTGATCTGCATATCCATGTCATCCACAACCACAGTGAGGTTATAGGTTGGCGAGCCATCGGTACGTCGCAGGATCAGGTCATCGAGCTCCTCGTTGTTGAAGCTGACGCGGCCGCGAATCAAATCATCCACCACCACCACCCCAGTATCGGGATTGCGAAAACGAATCACATGGGGTTCGTCGGGACTGATATCCCGCGCCCGGCAGTGTCCGTCATAGCGGGGTTTCTGCTTGTGCTTCATTGCCTCATCACGCAGCTGATCGAGCCTTTCCCGTGAACAGTTGCAGCGGTAGGCAAGACCCTTTTCCATCAGATCGTCGATGACCGCGTTGTAGCGGTCGAAACGGTGTGTCTGATAGAAAGGCCCCTCGTCGTACTCCAGTCCCAGCCATGTCATCCCCTCGAGAATGGCATTGACCGACTCAGCCGTCGACCGTTCCAGATCGGTATCTTCAATACGCAGCACAAATTTACCGCCATGCTTGCGGGCGTAGAGCCAGGAAAAAAGTGCGGTGCGAGCACCACCGACATGCAGATAGCCGGTAGGGCTTGGGGCGAAACGGGTACGTACAGTCATCGATCTCACAACATGGCAAATTGAGAAAACGCGATTCTATCAGACCCACCGGGATTCAGCAGGACTGTTTGACGCCCTTGTGCAACCCCTTTAGAATTCGCCGCTCACCTTCTGAGGGCGCATAGCTCAGCTGGGAGAGCGCTGCAGTCACATTGCAGAGGTCACAGGTTCGATCCCTGTTGCGCCCACCATCTTCCTCAAATCCGATCTATTCCCGTTGCTGGCATCATCCCGCCAACTGCTACAGAATAGCGATTGTCGGTCGAAAGTGTTTCTATCGAATAACAATCCCAACCATGACTAACAATGAGCCAATAACCATGAAACGGACTATCCACCTGATCGCTGCCGCAAGACCTAACTTCATGAAGATCGCCCCGCTCTACCATGCCCTGAGCCGGGAATCTGATTTGGATCCTGTGATAGTCCATACCGGGCAACACTACGATCTCAACATGTCCGATGCCTTCTTTCAGGATCTGCGTCTGCCTGAACCGCATATCCACCTGGGTGCCGGTAGCGGCAGCCATGCGGAACAGACCGGACGTGTGATGATCGCCTACGAGAAGGTGGTGATGGAGAAACGCCCCGATTTGGTGGTAGTAGCGGGCGATGTCAACTCGACCATCGCCTGCACACTGGCAGCCACCAAGGTCGTCTATGAGCATGGCGAGAACGACTCAGCCACTGGCCTCAACAGACCTGTGGTGGCCCATCTGGAGGCAGGGCTGCGCTCCTTCGACCGTACCATGCCGGAAGAGGTCAACCGTCTTGCCACTGATGTATTGGCTGATCTGCTCTGGACGCCCTCCCCTGACGGCGATGAGCATCTGCTGCATGAAGGCGTAGCACCGGAGAAGATCGTACGGGTGGGAAATATCATGATCGATTCACTCGAAATGATGCGCGAGACCATCGAGGCGACGCCGGTCTTTGAACAACACGGCGTTTCCCAAGGCGAGTACGCTGTCCTCACGCTGCATCGCCCGGCAAATGTGGACGATCCAGTGTCGCTCAAGGCACTTTGCAACATGATCATCAAGCTGTCGAAACAAATGCCAATCATCTTTCCGGTACATCCCCGCACACGAAAAAACCTCGAAAATACCGGATTGTTAGCGCTGCTGGACGACAAACCTGCCATAAAGCTTCTGGAACCGCAGAACTACATCAGCTTTATGAATCTAATCTTCAACTGTCGCATGGCGGTAACCGATTCTGGCGGGCTTCAGGAAGAGACGACTTATTTGGGTATTCCCTGTCTCACACTGCGCCCCAATACCGAGCGACCGATCACTATCACACAAGGGACCAACCAGCTCTGCACGCTGGACGATATCGAGTCAAAAATCGATGCCGTCGTCGCCGGAAAGATTGGCAAGGGAAGTGTGCCCGATCTGTGGGACGGTCAAACTGCCGGACGCGTCGTGGCATCGATTAAGCAAGTATTTACCAATTGATTGGTTTGCGCCCAGAGACTTAATACTTCATAGATCGTGGGTTGGGCCGACAAAGGAGGCCCAACCTACGACATGCACTTTTTTATCTGATCAGTTTTATTTCAGCACGCCGGTTTGCGGCTCTTGCGGTTTCCGTTCGTTTACGGATCTTTGGCCTGGATTCCCCAAAATGCCGCATGGAGAGACGAGTAGCAGCAATACCTTTTGCAGATAAATAATCATGCACACGCTTCGCACGTCTCGCTGATAGACGTAGGTTGTAGCGAGGCTCTCCCTGATCATCAGCATGGCCAGCAATATGCACCGATGAAACCTGATCGTCAGCTTCGATATAGTCTACCAATCCTGCCAGTATCTCCTGTGCTTCGCCGTCCAACTCATCGACATCCAGGTCAAAATGTACCGTCGTCTGTTGAAACGCTTCGAATCCCTTTCCAGATAGCTGCTTGAGACACTGCTTGAATGCACGGTAAGGTCTCTGAAACTTCACTGGAGATAGGCGAATGTGGACCTGCTTACGGCTGTCATTCCAGTCGAGTAGATCAAAACTGCCAACCTGTCCCTTGGCCAAGGATGAGAGCAGCCAACCTGCCGGCCGCCTGTCTAGCGAGACAGGACGCAAACCCGATTCAATAACGACCATCTGTTGCAAAGAGTCGGGTTCACTATGCTCCCATTCGGGCGAGACCTCCCGTAGCATACCTTCGACCCGTTCAGGCACTGGCTGAAAACTATCGATACGAAATTCGAGACTCTCGCCTGCAAGACGCAGGAATCTGGCATGACCAAACTGGGGAATTTCATGTTCCAGTTCACACAGTGCACGTGACCCTTTGAACGTCCACTCTGACTCATGAACCTGCGCCATGTAGATTTCCGCTTCCAGGGCTTCCTGAGCAAAACTTTGCGTTGATAAGAGCAGACAGCCCAGCACAATAACAAACTCACGTAGAGATATACGTGTACTAATACGATTGACTGAAGACATGGCCGACCGGCACCTCGAATCTCTCCGCTGGGAATAACCCCCTTATCGACAGGATTCCGCTAAACCTTTACCTGTTCATGATTTACGGATGAAAAACAGTGCCGTCCCGTTAACGCTATTCAGCAACATCATGCCGATTAGGGCTTCTCGTTGATGGAGGTCATGTCAGACATGAAAGCCGGAACTAAGCATCCCTTCTCCCGAGAGAGAGGCTAACGGGACAGCATTGCTGAAAAAAGGCATACAAGCCAGTGCAATGATGTAAACCGGCAACCTATGGTCTGTTTAATCCTTGTGATGAAAAGGCTGTATCAGTGTCATTCCGATTCGTGTAATTCCAGATAATCGATAAGGCTGCGGAAACGATTATAGTCTTGGCGGTGAAATACCGGGTCATCCATGTGTGGGATTTGTGACTCCAATTTTTCCCAGTCTTTTTTACTCAACGCCTGGTCAATTAGCGGAAAGAGCTCCTGCTCCTCCAAATCGATATGCTGCCTCTGTAGCGCAATGAACTCCCGGCCTCGGGTTTCAACCTCTTCCCGACGCAGTATTTCACCCTGCATGATCCCTTCCAATGTCTCCCGAAAGCGATGGGCCATCCCCAGCAGCGCCTCATGTTCCCGACTCACTCGTTCATATAGCGCTTTGTGTTCCTGCATCGAGGCTTTGCGGAATGCGGCCGCATTGATTATATCTTCGGTCGGATGGTGGTGCTGCTCCGCATAGTGCTCAATGTAGTCGAGCAACTCAATTTTCAGATCGAAATCCGATTCGTGCCCGGCAAACAGTGCATCCAGTTGCGCACTCAACAGATCGAGCAGCCGAGCAAGATTGATATGGTCTTTGTGGAGTTTCTCCAACAGTTGGCTCATGTCGCCCCCTTTTTGATAAGTCGGCGCCAGATCCAACCCTCCGGCCTGGCCTCTCCGGTTAGTATATAGCTCAAAGCGTTCTCATTCTGAAGTGTCCATTCCATACGACCTTTACCGTAGTGCGAACCACAGAAGAGAAAATGATCATCTTTTTGAACACTTAGCGCTGGGTCAGGAAGAAGAGTCCACTCATTATGCCTCAGCATCATGAGTGGGATACAGGGCAGCTTGGTTTCCCTGTTCCTGGGATCGACCATCAATTGGCTCAACGAAAGCTGCTCACCACGTCTGACATGGGCACAAACGGCATGGGAATCCTCTTCAGTGAAGGCCACCTCCCACACCTCCGGTGCATGGCTTGTCACCAAAGCGGAGATTCGGCTGAGCAACTCGCAGGCCCACTCGTCCTCCTGATGCAGTACCAGTTTCACAAACTGATGTTGCATCGGAGCACCCAGCAAGACACGAATCTGGTTAGCGATAATCTCACTGGGGAGCATGACCATATCGGCACCCACCGCCTTGATAACCGGGTCGTTGTCCTTTCGATTCTGCCTGAGAATCACGAAGAGATCGGAATTGAGCTCTCTGGCGGTCATGATGATAGAAAGATTGTTGGCATCATTGTCGGTACCGGCAACCAAGCCAACTGCCCTTTCGATGCTTGCCTCAGTCAACGTTTCCGCTTCGGTACCACGCCCCATCACAAAGGCGGTAGAGGGAATACCGGTGGTATCGGGATTCGCTTCGACCACCACCACTTCCAACCCTTCCCGGATCAACTTGTCGTAGATAGCTTTGCCGAAACGTCCATAACCACAGATAATCCAGAGTCCCTGACGGGGTGGATAGACCGGCTCCTTCAATAGATCGCTATGCCCCATAGAAAGCCAATCCTGCAGCAGACTGAGACAGGGTGCCTGGATTGCTGTTGCCAGGTGCAGGGCAAAAGTGTCAAAGGGATCGATGATGTAATCGGTGCCGAATGAGGCCATATTGGCCTCAATATCGTGTGAATCGGCCCGGCAAATGACCTCTATCTCGGGATGCAGCAGCTTCGAGGTAATGGCAACTTTCAGATTCGCCTCGTTGGAATTGGTCAGTGCGACAACACCATGGCAGAGCGGATGATTCAGACCTGCCTCCAGCAGATGGGCCGGCAAGCGGGCATCCCCACAGAGACCGGGTACATATTCCCGCAGATTCTCGAGTTTGAGCAGATTGACCCGATCCTCGAGGATATCGATCACCACCGCGTGCTGATTACGCTCGGTCAGTGATTTGACCAATGCCTCACCCGTCTGGCCATAGCCGCATATGAGATAAAAATCCTCGCGCATACGTTTGATCTGGCGCGTGAACCGTCGTTCGGTGAGGGCGCGTTGAAAGGTCTCATCCTTCAGCAGGGCCAGTACAGTACCGATCGAATAGAGCCACACCACGACGGTAAAGAAAATCGAAAAGCTGACCCATAATCGCTGGCCTGCGGTAAACGCGAAAGGGATTTCGCCAAATCCGATCGTGCTGGCCATGAAGCTGACAAAGTAGAAGGCATAGAAAAAGTCCATATGCCAGACATTGCCATCCGCATCCTGGCCGGGGATCAGCACAAGACCGAGAATCGCAATGGAATAGGTCAGAATCAGCGTCAACAAAGGCGCCCGCATGCGCCTGAAAATGAGGAAGACGATATTGTCCATGGAGGGGACCTTGCCGTGCTACCGACGCAGCATCACAGTCTCGATAATCAGTAGGATCACGGAGATCACATTTGCCAGCATGGCGCCACCCGAGAGAGAGACGATACTGGCGGTTGCGACAGGCGTCAGGCCGGACCCTGTAACGTGCTCGACGACAGTCCAGACCAAAGCGGCAGCAAACAGCTGCAACATCGCCACCAAACTGGTTGCCAACAGGACCGCCCCCATCTGCGTGCGGTCACCAAATTTGAGCACCGTAGCGACCAGGTTGACCACGATCACGGCAAATAGCTCGTAAACATGGTGATGGTCCGGATTATCCAGCTCTCCGACGAAGAAGCCGAAGTTGAGTGTCAGGGCCAGAACGATAAAAAAACCAAAAAGCACCTTCTCCGGATTCACGCCATTTTCTCCTCATTCAGTACCAACCACTGATCTTCGTGCAAAAGCTGTTCTTTTTCCAGTGTTCAATGATTTGTCCACACTCAACAGCGGATAAATCACTAAAGCTTTCAACCGAATGACCGCTACATTTCGTGATAGTCGCGGCAGGTTGGAAGGGCTGATACTTCCCTCCTCCCGTCATATGTTCCACGTCTGGGTGTAATGTAAATGGCAAACTTTATCAAATCCGTCGATGATCGAACCCGTCTGGCCGGCACCAACCGTCTGGAAGTTCTGCTCTTCAGCCTAGGAAAGGATACTCGTACAGGACGTGAGGAAACCTATGGCGTGAATGTCTTCAAGGTCAGAGAGGTCATGCTGGTTCCTGAGATCACTCATGCCCCCGACATGCCATCCTCTGTAGAAGGCATGGTCAGTCTGCGCGGTAACATGATACCAGTCATCAATCTGCCTGATTTTTGTAAAGTTCAGTCAGAAGACAAACCTGAAATCCTGATCGTCACTGAGTACAACAAGAACGTGCAGGGCTTCCTGGTTCATTCGGTCGACACCATCGAACGTCTGGCCTGGGAGGACGTCAAGGTGCCACCCGCCATGATGGCTCAACAGCATGGTGGCCTGGTGACTGCCGTCACCGAATTGAAAGATAAACGTCTGGTCATGATCATGGATGTAGAGATGGTCCTCAGCCAGACATCCGGTTTTGGCCAAAACTCAGATATATTCGAAGGTATTCAGGATGTTGGGGACAGTGACATCACCCTGCTGTTCGCCGATGACTCTGCTGTGGCGCGGGATCAGATCATCCGAGCCATGAACCACATGGGGATTAAATTTATCGGCACTAAGAATGGTTCCGAAGCCTGGGATAAACTGAGAGAGATTGCCGAACGCGCAGAGGCCACAGATCACAAGACGAGTGATTTCGTACAGATCATCCTGACAGATGTGGAGATGCCGGAGATGGATGGGTATGTACTGACCAAGAAGATCAAGGAAGACCCCCGGTTTAGTGATATTCCTATCGTCATGCACTCCTCTCTATCCGCAGATGCCAATATGGCACTGGGCAAGGGCGTCGGTGCAGATGCCTATGTACCCAAATTCGAGCCCACCGAACTGGCTGCGAAACTACATGAAATAATTGAAGGCGTACACGGTAAGAAGTAACTCAGCGGGAAGAGATAAATCAGACCTTTTTACGAACAAACGCAAGAGGTTCGGACCTGATGGCATCATCGCAGGTTCGTACAAGTCGTTCGCCTGATCTTTGAAGCCGGATTGCCTGCCACGTACACCATAGGGCATGAATAGGGTCAACCAGGCCTATTGAAGTTGTTACATTCGGTAACAACTGCTAGGCTCTAGAGATGCGAGAAACCCCGCCCCCAGAACGTCAACTCGATAGAACTCTGGCACTCGGTCTGCTGATTATTCTCCTGCTGTCCACACCTGTCATGATCTGGTGGACCTCATACGACAGCCCCTGGTACGTCCCCTATTTGCTATGGCTCGCGATCATCTTATTTATCGCCTGGATACACAGCCGCCATCATGACCCATGATCTAGGACTGCTGTTCGGTGTCGGTTTCACCTATCTGGTTCTGCTATTTCTGATTGCCTACGCAGCCGACAGCGGGAGATTGCCAGAGAAGCTGATTCGCCATCCCATGGTCTATGTCTTCTCTCTGGGTGTCTATGCGACCTCCTGGACCTATTATGGCAGTGTGGGCTTTGCCCAGACGCAGGGTTACCTCTTTCTCACCATCTATTTGGGTGTCACGCTGGCGTTTGCCCTATCACCCCTGCTGCTCCAGCCGATTCTTAGATTAACCCAAGAGTATCAGTTGACGTCATTGGCGGATCTGTTCGCTTTCCGTTACCGGAGCCAGCTGGCCGGCATTCTGGTCACTCTCTTTATGCTGCTCGGCACCCTACCCTACATTGCGTTGCAGATCCGTGCAGTCACCGACTCCATGACTGTCGTCAGTCAATCAGTAGCGCCGCGCAGTCTTGCGCTCATCTTCTGTAGCACACTGGTGGTCTTCGCCATACTGTTTGGTGCCAGGCACAGTACCAGCCGGGAAAAACACCGCGGCCTGGTTGCGGCAATCGCCTTCGAATCGCTGGTCAAATTGCTGGCACTACTCATCATCGGTATTACTGCACTGGTTGGCGTCTTCGGCGGACTGGATGGCCTCGATCAATGGCTACGTGCTCACCCGGAAGCAATTGAACGGCTCTATCAGCCAGTCAGGGAGGGCCCCTGGGCCACCTTACTACTGCTTGCTTTTGCCGCTGCCTTCTTGCTGCCGCGACAGTTTCATATGCTCTTTACAGAGAATCTCGAGCCCAAGGCCCTGCGTACCGCCAGCTGGGCCTTTCCTTTGTTCCTTCTCTTAATCAATCTACCGATTCCGCTGATTCTGTGGGCAGGTGAATCGTTACAACTGAAAGTCCATCCGGACTACTTTGTTCTTGGCCTGAGCCTGGAAGCCGGTCCTTCCTGGCTCCCGATATTGGCCTTTATCGGCGGTGTCTCTTCCGCCAGTGCGATGATGATCATCACTACGCTGGCACTCTCTTCGATGACGCTGAATCACATTCTTCTCCCCACCAATTTTCCCGACCCGCAGGTCAACCTCTATCGCTGGCTGCTGCTTGGCCGGCGGCTTCTGATCGCCCTTATCATCATGGCCGGTTATGGCTTCTATGTATTACTCGAGAAGCATCAGGGACTGGTACAGCTGGGCCTGATCTCATTTGTGGCGGTAGTCCAGTTCCTACCGGGTATTGTCGGTTTACTCTATTGGCGGCGTGCCAATCGTCTTGGCCTGATTCTTGGATTATTGGCAGGCATCGCTATTTGGTCCGCCACACTACTGCTGCCCTTACTGGAGAGTTCAGGCTTTATCCGCACCGAATTCGACATACCTGCCCTGCGTCTAGCATCCGGTATGGACCAGTGGGAGTTCGCCACTTTCTGGTCACTCACCGCTAACACTTTACTGTTTGTATTCGGTTCTCTGGTGGGCAAACAGAGTCGCGGCGAACAAGAGGCAGCCAGCGCCTGCTGCAGTGAATCCATGATCCCCCTCGGCGGCATGGTCAACGCCGGCTCTTCAGCGCAGTTCACCAAGCAATTGGCACAAATGTTAGGCGGAGAAGCCGCCGAGCGGGAGGTGAAACAGGCACTCAGTGACTTGAGTTTGTCAGCCAGCGAGACCCGACCGTCACAGCTGCGCCGATTACGTGAACGTATCGAACGTAACCTCTCGGGACTGCTGGGTCCTCAGCTCGCTCACATGATAATCAATCGACGGCTGCAGTTGGACATCCATACCCAGACCGCTCTTGCTGATTCCATGCGTTTTATTGAAGACCAGTTGGAGCACTCCCGCTCCCGCCTTCGGGGTCTCAGCGGTGATCTGGATAATCTGCGTCGTTACCACCGACAGGTGTTGCTGGACCTCCCCTTGGGGGTCTGTACGATTGATAAATTACGCACGGTCACCATCTGGAACCTGGCGATGGAAGTCATGACCGGCCTGCGTGCTCGCGATGCGGTAGGTGTACCGCTACACCGTCTTCCTGAGCCCTGGGGTCACCTGCTAGCCGGCTTTGCGTCAGCCACGGATGAGCACATCTACCATCTGGAGATGTCCCACGAAAACAGCACACGATGGTTCAACCTGCACAAGGCTGCTATTCCTGGCCCTATGCCTGTCGATCATCCGGTCGAAGAAGCTCGTACCAGCCAAGTCATGCTGATGGAGGATCTGACCAATCTTGAAACCCTCGAGGCTGAGCTAGCCCACAGTGAACGCCTTGCCTCCATTGGCCGCCTGGCAGCCGGTGTCGCGCATGAGATTGGCAATCCCGTTACTGGCATCGCATCTCTTGCACAAAATTTGCGGCATGAAGAGGAACCGACACTGGTCAAAGAGAGCATCGAGGAGATACTGACTCAGACCCAACGCATTACTGCCATCGTCAAGACGCTGATGAACTTCAGCCGCAGTGGCGGCATCGGCACCGACATACGCCGATTCTCTCTCAAGGAGGTGGCCGACGAGGCAATTCGACTGGTGAAACTAACCCACCACGGCCGACAGGTCAGTTGCGAGAATCTCTGCCCCAAAGAGCTGACGCTTGAGGGTGACCGCCAGGGTCTCTCACAAGTACTGGTGAATATCCTGACCAACGCCTGTGACGCATCATCTCCCGGCAGTGCTGTTGAATTGAGCGCCAGTGAGATCGCTGACTGCATGCGTATTGAAGTTATCGATCAGGGAGAGGGTATTTCTGATGAGAACCAGGGCTACATTTTCGAACCCTTCTTCACCACCAAAGCACCTGGTGAGGGCACGGGGCTCGGTCTAGCCATGGCTTATAAAATCGTTTCCGATCACAAAGGCGCCATTAGCATCGATTCAAAATCGGGCTCCGGCACTAAGGTCATCATCGATCTTCCAAAGGCATCACAACTACATCATGAGCCGAATATTAATTATTGAAGACGAAACCGTAATTCGTCGTGCGGTCAAACGATTACTGGAACGTCACGGTTATCAGGTATCTGAGGCCGGTTCCATCGAAGAGGCAGAGGCTGAGCACTCACCAAAAAGCTTTGACCTGATCATCAGTGATGTTCGTCTGCCGGGACTACCTGGTACGGAAATCATCAACCTGGCCGCTCCGGTCCCCGTGCTGATCATGACCAGCTACGCAAGCATCCGATCAGCCGTTGATGCCATGAAGATGGGTGCAATCGACTATATCGCTAAACCTTTCGATCACGATGAACTGCTAATACTTGTCGAGCGCACAATTAAACAGGACCTCAGTCAGCGCCAACAGGAAGTGCTGAAAAGTGAGGTTGAAAAGAGTTATCCGGTCAAAGGCATGGTGGGAGAGTGTCCTGCCATGTGTGAGGTCTTCAATCGAATCAACAAGGTTGCCCCCACCGATGCCACGGTATTGATCCTGGGTGAATCGGGTTCCGGAAAGGAATTGGTTGCGCGTGCTTTGCATGAGAAAAGTCACCGCAGTCAGTCACCCTTCATCGTCTTCAATTGTGCGGCCGTGCCGGAAAACCAGGTAGAAACAGAGCTCTTCGGGCATGCCAGCGAGAGTGATACACGAAAAGGTGGATTGCTTGCTCAGGCCCATGGCGGCACGCTTTTTATGGATGAGGTTGGTGAATTACCCATGCCGGCACAGGCCAGACTATTGCGCGTTTTACAGGGTGATGAGTATAGCGGCAGTGGCGACAGACCGGGCCTGCAGCCCGATATTCGTATTATTGCCGCCACCCACCGCGATATCCGTAAGCTGGTACAACAACAGACATTCCGTAGCGATCTCTATTTTCGTCTTCGCGTGGTTGAGATGACCCTCCCTCCCCTTAGGGAGCGTGGTGCCGATATCAAGGCGCTGGCCCAGTTCCTTTTGGAAAAATCGTCGAGACAGCTCAATCGTTTACCTCTCAAACTCAGCCGCAACGCGATGGAGGCTATTCGACGTTATCACTGGCCGGGTAACGTCAGAGAACTGGCGAATACTATCGAGCGGGCAGTGATTCTCTGTGAGGGAGACAGCATTACGCCTGAACTGCTATCCATCGATCACCAGATAGCCACCAACCGACAGAGCAACGAAAACGCTGGCGATAACCTCTCGTTGGAAGAGTATTTCCGCCATTTCGTGATCGAGCATCAGGATGGTATGACAGAAACCGAACTCGCCAAACAGCTAGGTATCAGCCGTAAGGCACTGTGGGAAAGACGGCAACGGTTCGGTATACCGCGGGGTAAAAAAGGCAAGAAGAGTTAGGGCCTGTTAACACTAATCCAATGCGCCCTGTTGAGCCTTAACACCACACATACAGACTATCGACGCGTGTAAATACCTATCTGTGGCTTTGAGTTATCTGTTTTATCAGTCAGGGATTCGACTTGATCAGTTTTATCCAGTTTGAACTGGTCGCCTGTTGTCTCTTTCTTGTCTTAGCCAATGCGCTAAAGTCGGTCTTTGCATGCTGCAGCAGATCCTCGGTATTTTCACCATCACGGGGAAACAGTGAGGTACCGACGGTGATCTGCAAGCTGATACTTTTCCCGTCAACGATCACAGGATAGGTCAATGCCATTCTGATCTTTTCAGATAGATGGATCACCGACTTCTCTTCTCGAATATTCGGCAACAACAGGAGGAATTCACTACCGTCGATACGGGCCAACGTATCGCCTTTACGCACCTGCCGTTTTAAACGGGTAGCCAGGGCTTTGAGACAAACGTCACCGGCTGCGTGGCCATAACGCTCGTTGACCTGTTTTAGGTCATCCAGAACGATATTGAGGAGACACAGACCGGTCTCGCTGTGTTTGGCTTGGGTCAGGGCGAAATTGAGGTAGTCGTCAAACAGTACCCGGTTTGGCAGACCGGTCAGATCATCATGAAATTCCTGATATTTATTGAGTTCTTCCAGTTTGTTGTAGTGGGTGATATCCCGGGCAACGCCGTAGGTCCCAAAAAACACCTTCTTGTCATCCTGCATCGAGTAGAGCCGCCGGGATTGTAGCGCCACTAAAACTGTCCTGGGCTTTTGCCCCAGGTCCGGTTCCGACATCTCCTTGCATTTCAAGCGCAGATCAACCTCGGGAAACTGGTCCGGTGTGGTCCTGCGTTCTTCAAAAACATGCTCTATGCGTTCGACCTCATCGCTCTCCACCAGCGATTTCCAGTGCATGCCCAGCAATTCCTGCTTCGAATAGCCGGTCACCTTCGAAAAGACATTGTTCACCATACGAAAATGTCCACTCACATCCAACAAAAACAACAGGTTGGGAGCCACATCGAACATCAGTCGGTGAAGACTGTTTTTTGTATCTATGCGGCGTTTTAAATCAGCGGCTTCGACATCCTTGGCACGTCGTTTAAGGCTGTCATCGATAGCTTTGAGGAGCGTAACCGGCGCTACCGGTTTACGGATAAAATTGTCGGCGCCTTTTTTCAGTGACTTGATGGCATCATCCATTGAGGGATCACCGGAAATTGCGATCACCCGGCTTTTCAGGTTCCGTTTGCGGATAAAGTCCATGACTTTGTGGCCATCCGCGACGGGCATATGCAGATCGAGAAGCACGATATCGACTGGACGCGTCACCAGAATCCCTGCTGCCTTTGCCCCGTCTGGTGCGGTTTCCACGTCGTAGCCCCAGCTACTGACCATCATGGCAAGACTCTCCGCATGCCGGGTGTCGTCATCGACGACCAACAGACGACCTTTGCTAGGTACGCCTCCAGGGGTGCTCTGTTTATTGTGCTCAGACATAATGCTACATCCAGGACGATCCGCTACTTATTTATATGGTATTGAAAAATATATCACGACAAGCTGCGATTCGTGGGAAATGAACTCCTCAACCGCTTTCCAACCCGATGTGGGGATCCCTGGACTAATAGTCGTTGCCTTCCTGAAGCCAGTGTACCTTGTCATGGCTGACAGGTCTGCATGACTCTGTGTTTGGCTGCAATAAAATCCTTATGGGAGACATGAATCAGGTCTGACAGCCGTCTGATCACGTGCTCTTCATGATCGTGTAACACTTTGTCGGCGAATGCCACGCGCCAAAGCGCCTCGACCAATCCTATCTTCTCGTCGGCCGTATAGTGTTGATTGATCAGACGGGTAAACTGGAAATAGTCCGTGGACTCCGCATGCTCCCTCTCGGCCAGTGAAAAGAGGGCCTCTGCCTGTGCATCAGTCAAATTGAAGTCGTTCCGGACTATATTGACGATCTCTTGCTTCTCATCTGAAGAACGGGAAAAGTCCGATTCCGCAATCTCCAGCAGCAGTGCAGCTACGGCGAGTCTGATACGCGCTTCATGATTTTGCGGCTGGTAATCATTTTCTGGTGCGAGATACGTATCAAAGAAGCGCTGTATAGACTTGATCATTCGTATATATTTTCATGAATACAGGATGGAGTCATCCCATATCGGCCGCCCATGACTGGTTCAAAGCGTCCTTAATTGGCCTCAAATACCTCAGAATCCGGATGAAACGCCATCCAGGCAAACCAAAAACTCTCTATCGTTGGCAGTCTCTCACCCAGAGGGGTCTCAATCCAAGCCGATTGATTGGTACGATCGTAGCGTATGATCAGGTCCTGCCCTGCAAAGGCTTCCTCCACTTGCCCACCCGCTCTGTCCAATTCCACATGAGGGTAGGCCTTGTGCTTTCCATTCAGTTCGATACCAAGAGTGGCCTGTTTGGGGTGATAGCGAGGATCTATCCCAGAGACCGGAAAATAGAGATCACGCTGATCTTCATATCCTGCGTAGGGATTGCGCGAGTAGTTTCTGGCATATCCCGTCTCTCTTGAGAGTACAACCGTATCCGGATGCGCTGTTCTCCAATCCTTCCAGGTGGTGTTTTGCGAAGTCAGCAGTAAGAGTTTAGTCCCTTGTAGATCACCAGATATCGCCTGCTTCATCATTTGTGACCACAGCGACTCAGTCTTTCTGTCATAGAGCAGCATATCGCTCTTGTAGAGGAGTCCTGAAACACCGAACTTCAGATCCAAGCCGTCTGCCCGGGCTGACATGACCAAGCCGCTACCGCAGAGGGGACAGTAGGAGACAACCACAGGCCGCCCGCCAATCCGGTCGTTGACGATCTCGTGCCAGTTGAGAATCCGCAGAGGGTATGCCTTGTGGGTGCCCGATAAGCTGATACCCATGACTCTGTCATCGTCGTTCAACCAATCGGCATCACTCACCCGCTCAAACCTGGGCTCATCAATCGCAGGAATACCATCCTTTCCTGGCCCGCCATGAAAGATCTCCTGGGAAGGTATCAGGGCATCCCTGAGATCGAAGCCATTGAGAGAGGCCGCTGATGCCGTGCTCAAAGCGACATTCAGCAGGAATAGATTCATTACAACCAATAATCCTCGCAACCCGTGCATAGAACCACCTCGATATTGCACACACCCCAAAGACACCAAATTTGGTGCGGCTTCACTATCTGATACGCAAGATGGCTAAAAAAAGATGCAGTGTCGCTCATGGGGGCACAAATTTTGTGCATCCCAAAATTTTTTATTTTTTACCAATAGAAACGAAGCACGATCCGGAAGGTAACAACCCATCATAAATAGTGTTACGCAACGAAACGTTTATGCCGCATCGCAACATAGAAAACCATGGTATAACCTATTGTTTTATTTGACATTATCGCAATTCGTGACTCAAACTTGCGTAATGTGTAACCGTTCTGTGCGGAAACACATGACCGTGCCGGCACGTTCAAGGACAGATACCATCACATCATTAATTCTATAAAGACAGGATGTCGCCGATGGTGGCAGGCGCAAAAGCATCAACAACTTTTCAATACGGCGGAGTGATCATGATATGAACAAAACTGCTGAACAGTACTGGAAAGCCAATATTCGCCTAGTAAGTATCTTGCTGGTGATTTGGTTTGTCTGCTCGTTTCTTTTCGGCATCATCCTGGTAGAGCCACTGAACACCATTAAGATTGGTGGTCTTGGTCTTGGGTTCTGGTTTGCTCAGAACGGCTCAATCTATACCTTCCTGGTGCTGATCTACGTCTACGCAAAACGCATGAACGCTCTGGATGTCGAATTTGACGTCCATGAGGATTAACGGGGGAAACTGATTCATGGATCTGCAAACACTGACATATATCGTAGTGGGCTTCACATTTGCCCTCTACATCGGCATTGCCTTCTGGGCACGTGCCGGAACAACCGGTGAGTTCTATGCTGCCGGCCGGGGTATACACCCTGTCGCCAACGGTATGGCCACCGCCGCTGACTGGATGTCTGCGGCTTCTTTTATCTCCATGGCTGGGTTAATCGCCTTCAACGGCTACGGTGCTTCCGTATTCCTGATGGGCTGGACCGGTGGTTACGTGCTGCTGGCACTGCTGCTTGCTCCTTACCTGCGTAAGTTCGGCAAGTTCACCGTACCGGAGTTCATCGGCGATCGTTACTACTCACGTACCGCTCGAATCGTGGCAGTTATCTGTCTGATTCTGGCCTCCGTGACCTACGTAATCGGTCAGATGAAGGGTATCGGCGTAGCCTTCTCCCGCTTCCTGCAAATCGACTACGACACAGGCCTGTTCATCGGCATGGGCATCGTATTCATCTATGCGGTTATGGGCGGCATGAAAGGTATCACCTACACCCAGATCGCTCAGTACTGCGTACTGATCTTCGCCTACACCGTACCTGCGGTCTTCATCTCCATGAACCTGACCGGCAACCCTGTGCCACAACTGGGTCTCGGCAGTACCATGGCAGATGGGTCCGGCACCTTTATGATGGATAGGCTGGACCAGGTAGTCACGGAGCTGGGCTTCAAGGAGTACTCGACGCAAGTCATGGGCAGCAAACTTAATATGTTTGTCTACACCCTCTCGCTGATGATCGGTACTGCGGGTCTGCCACACGTCATTATCCGTTTCTTCACGGTACCTAAGGTCAAGGACGCTCGCTCCTCAGCCGGTTGGGCATTGGTCTTCATCGCGATCCTCTACACCACTGCTCCTGCTGTTGGTTCCATGGCTCGCTTGAACCTGATGAACACTATTCAGGTGGGTGAAGTCGGTGCTGCTGAAGGTAACCTGGCCTACGCCGACCGTCCCCAGTGGTTCAAGAACTGGGAACAGACTGGTCTGCTGACGTACGAGGACAAGAACGGCGACGGACGCATTCAGTACTACAACGAGAAGAATGCCGAGTTCGCTGCCAAGGCTGAAGCCTGGGGCTGGAAAGGCAATGAGATGACCAAGGTTGACCGTGACATCATGGTACTGGCCAACCCGGAAATCGCCAACCTGCCCAACTGGGTTATCGCCCTGGTGGTCGCCGGTGGTCTGGCTGCTGCGCTCTCAACCGCGGCGGGTCTGTTGCTGGCCATCTCCTCCTCCATCTCTCATGACCTCCTGAAGGGTGTTTTCATGCCTGACATTTCGGAGAAGAATGAGCTGATGGCAGGTCGTTTCGCCATGGCGGGTGCCATCGGTGTCGCGGGCTACTTCGGTCTGCATCCACCGGATTTCGCCGCCGGCACCGTGGCTATCGCCTTCGGTCTGGCTGCGGCTTCCATCTTCCCTGTGTTGATGATGGGTATCTTCAACAAGAAGGTGAACCGTGCAGGCGCTATCTGGGGCATGATCTCCGGTATCGGTGTGACCATGCTTTATGTGTTCCAACACAAAGGCATCATGTTCGTACCCGGCACCTCCTTCCTGGGAGACATGGGCCCGAACTGGTTCTTCGGTATTTCTCCGAATGCCTTCGGTGCTATCGGTGCTTTGGTCAACTTCTCAGTAGCCCTCACTGTTTCGAAGATGACTGCTCCGCCGCCGGATCATATCCAGCATCTGGTGGAAGACATTCGTGTACCCAAGGGTGCCGGTGCTGCTACCGACCATTAATAATCAACTATAAAGCAGTAAATTGTGCCCCGCTTCGGCGGGGCCTTTTTCCCTGCACAGACAAGAAAAAGAACCTCCACGCATTGGACGAAATATTTTTTTAGACTTCTAACCAATTCGTTGAGATTTTTGTTAAGTTACTCACAGTAGGACCTTCACTTGGTCCCTTTGCCTACCAAACGGTTTCATTCGAGCGAGTCTATGGAAATCGAACTGGTCGAGATACGCGACTTTCTGGCACAGCGTCCACCCTTCGATGTACTGCCGGAAGAGCAACTCAATCAACTACCGAAAATACTGGATATTCGATATCTGCGCAGAGGTAGCGATTTCCCCCCGCCTGAGTCTGATCAGAGCTATATCTATATTCTCAGAAGTGGCGCGGTCGAACTGCTGGATGAAGAAGATAAACTGGTGGAAAAACTGGGTGAAGGTGGCGTCTACACCACCGATTGCCAGTTAATTGACTTTGGCAGAGCCATCCGCGGCATATCAACTGAGGACACGTTGCTCTATCAGCTTCCCTGCAGCCACCTCAAGGTTCTGCGCCAGAGCGAACCCGCCTTCGACCGCCATTTCAGCGAATCCATAAGAGACCGTCTGAAGCAGGCAGTACGCACCCTGCAGGACAATGGAGAAAACAGCAGCCTTGCACAGATGACGGTGGAAGTTTCTCATCTACTCAAGAAGGCACCGATCACCATCGGCACCAACAGCACGATACGACAAGCCGCACAACTGATGAGTGAAAAGAATGTCTCATCAGTCATGCTCATGAGCGGTGATCGGCTCGCTGGCATGATCACCGATCGTGACCTGCGCAAACGTTGCGTCGCTGCCGGTCTCTCTCCTGAAGAGCCTGTCAGTGCCATCATGACCACTGATTTAGAAACCGTGCAGGAAAACACCCTGGCAATACAGGCATTGATGACCATGACACGGCTGCATGTGCATCACTTGCCGGTTATGCGAGATGCGCAGGTCGTTGGCATGCTGTCTGCAACCGATCTGGCTCGACACCAAACCACCAACTCCGCCTTTCTCGCCACCGATGTACGTAAAGCCGAAACCCTGCAGGATCTTGCTAATGTCAGCGCACGCCTGCCGGAACTGCAGTTCCAATTAGCCAATTCCAGCGCCACAGCGCTGCATATTGGTGAAGCGATCTCCAGTATCACCGACTCACTGACAGTACGCCTGATCGAAATGGCAGAAGCCGAGCTCGGGCCCGCACCCGTCCCTTATGTATGGATGTGCGGCGGCTCCCAGGCCCGTGGCGAACAGACCTCTCACTCAGATCAGGACAATGCCCTGCTCATCTCTGACCAGATGAAACCGGAGCATGTGGCGTATTTCGAAACGCTGGCAAAGAGAGTTACCGATGGACTGAATGCCTGTAACTTTGTCTACTGTCCGGGCGATGCCATGGCATCCAACGACAAATGGCGTCAGACACTGAGCGCCTGGCGCAAGTATTTCAACACCTGGATCAATAAACCGGACCCGATGTCTCTGATGCTCTCCAGCATCTTCTTCGACCTCAGGCCGGTACATGGAGATAAAGAGCTATTCCTGGAGTTACAGTCAGAAATTCTCGACAAGACCCGTGGTAACGGTATCTTCACCGCTTTCATGGCAGCCAACGCATTGCAACACCGTCCGCCCCTCGGTTTTTTTCGAACATTCGTTCTGATCCATGATGGGGCACACGACGACACCTTTGACATCAAACACCGGGGCATCGTCCCGATTACTGACATCGCCAGGGTTTTTGCGCTCAGCCAAGGACTCAAGCCTGTTAATACCACCGAGCGGCTACTGGCTGCAGCAGAGACATCCATCCTCAGCCGGGAGATGGGAGAGAATCTGGTGGATGCCCTCGAATTTATCGCCAGCATGCGGATCAATCATCAAGCGGAACAGATCCGCAAGGGGATTCAACCCGATAACTATCTGGCCCCCGATGAACTGTCAGACCTTGAACGCCGTCACCTCAAGGATGCCTTCCGAGTGATCCAGGATATGCAGGAAACCCTGGAGAGCCGATACCAGGGTGGGCGGTTCCGATAGTCATGCTGCAACGATTTCTCAGTCAGGAATCCCTGCGCAAGCGGGCGCTTAATAAAGTTAACCAAGGGGCTTTACACGACTACCTCTCTACACCACTGACCTCAAAAAAGGTTGAATGCGAGGAGCTTGTCATTGTCTCCCTCGATCTGGAAACCACCGGGCTCGATCCAAAGCGAGATAAAATTCTCAGCTACGGCCTGGTAGAGATACGACATATGATGGTCAAGCTGGAGACTTCACGCCACCAACTGATCGCAATCGATGAAGAGATTCCTGAAGAATCGGCTGTCATCCACCATATTACCGATGACCAGGCAGCTACCGGCATACCCTTAGAGGAGGCGTTGCCGGAACTGCTTGAGCGATTGGCCGGAAAAGTCATGCTGGTGCACTACTCTGCGATTGAGCAGAACTTCATCAATGCCGCCTGTAAAAAAATCTACGGCGCCCCATTTGTGATTCCGATTATCGATACGCTGGTGCTGGCACGGCAGCTTTTTGAACGCCGTAACCATACCATTCAAGCCGGTAATCTACGGCTGTTCAATCTCAGGCCAAGATATAATTTACCCAATTACAAGGCACATAATGCGTTGAGTGACGCCTTGGCTACCGCTGAACTCTTCTTAGCCATGGCATCAGAGATGTTTCCGCAACCGAGTAAATGTCAGCTCAGCCGTTTTCTTACACGATGACACGCAATAGAATGAGAGGCTCAAGAATTAACATCGATCATTTTTCCGGCAAGATCAGTAACAGAAAATCGTGGTCTTGTTGTGTTTTTCGGAAGACAGATGGTTTTCCGCATCCTAATAATTATCAACAACCACCGTTGAGGAGCATCTAATGTCAGAACACAAGGTATATCCCGTCCCTGCCGATTTTGCAGCACAGGCCAACGTTAATGAGGCTCAATATCAGGCAATGTATCAGCAGTCTGTTGAAAATCCTGAAGCTTTCTGGGGTGAGCAGGCAGATCAGTACATCACCTGGTTCAAGAAATGGGACAAGGTACTCGACTGGAGTTTCGATAAGGACGATCTGCACATCGAATGGTTCAAGGGCGCCAAGCTGAATGTCTCCTACAACTGTATCGACCGTCACCTCGACACCCGCGGCGATCAGGTCGCCATCATCTGGGAAGGCGACAATCCTGAAGAGGATCGCAAGATCACCTATCGGGAGCTGCATGAAGAGGTCAGCAAGTTCGCCAACGTAATGAAGTCACGTGGTGTAAAAAAAGGTGACCGGGTTTCCCTCTATCTGCCGATGATCCCTGAAGCTGCCGTAGCCATGCTCGCCTGTACCCGTATCGGTGCCGTGCATTCCATTGTATTCGGCGGCTTCTCTCCCGATGCTTTGCGCGATCGCATCCTTGACTCCGATTGCCAGGTGGTTATCACTTCTGACCAGTCCATGCGCGGCGGCAAGAAAGTCCCACTGAAGGCCAACGCCGACAAGGCCATCGCCCAGTGCCCTGGGGTACATACCTGCCTAGTTGTACAGCGTGGCGGCGACCCCGTGGAGTGGGATGATCAACGCGACGTCTGGTACCACGAAGCGATGGCCGATGCCTCAGCCGACTGTCCGCCGGAAGAGATGGAAGCAGACGATCCCCTGTTCATTCTCTACACCTCCGGCTCCACCGGCAAACCCAAGGGCGTGCTACACACCACCGGCGGTTATCTGCTGCAGGCGGCCATGACCCATAAACTGGTCTTCGACTACAAGGATGGCGAGGTCTATTGGTGTACCGCTGATGTGGGCTGGGTCACTGGCCACACTTATATCGTCTATGGACCACTGACTAACGGCGCCATCACCCTGATGTTTGAGGGTATTCCGACTTATCCGGATATCTCCCGCTTCTGGCAAGTCTGCGACAAGCACAACGTGGCCACTTTCTACACCGCACCAACCGCCATCCGTTCTCTGATGGGCGCCGGTGAGGAGCCGGTCAAGAAAACCAGTCGCAAGAGCCTGCGGCTGCTCGGAACAGTGGGTGAGCCCATCAACCCGGAAGCCTGGGAGTGGTATCACAATGTAGTCGGTGATGAGCGCTGCCCCATCGTCGATACCTGGTGGCAGACCGAGACCGGCGCACACATGATGACTCCTCTGCCCGGCGCCACACCACTGAAGCCAGGTTCCGCCACCCACCCCTTCTTTGGCGTAGAGCCGGTACTGTTGGACGATCAGGGTGTAGAGATCGACGGCAACCCAGCCGAAGGTAACCTGGCCATCAAACATCCCTGGCCTGCCATGATGCGCAGCGTCTATGGCGATCATAAGCGTTTCTTCGAGACCTATTTTGCCATGTATCCCGGCTACTACTTCACCGGTGACGGCGCCCGTCGCGATGAAGACGGCTACTACTGGATTACCGGTCGTGTGGATGACGTACTGAACGTATCCGGTCACCGCCTGGGTACTGCCGAAATCGAATCGGCACTGGTGTTGCACGACTCTGTAGCAGAAGCCGCTGTGGTCGGTTATCCCCATGACCTCACCGGTCAGGGTATCTACGCCTATGTCACGCTGATGGCCGGCGTGGAAGGCACCGACGAGCTGAAGACCGACCTGGTCAAGCTGGTACGATCAGAAATCGGTCCTATCGCCAAGGTCAACATCATCCAATGGGCTCCTGGTTTGCCAAAAACCCGTTCAGGTAAGATCATGCGCCGCATCCTGCGTAAGATAGCGGCCAACGAGCTGGACACCCTGGGCGATACCTCAACCCTGGCCGATCCCAGCGTGGTCGATAATCTGGTTGATAACCGGGAAAACAAATAAGCTGACAGTCGGCGATATGAAGTGATAATGGGGCGGCTCCTCCGGAGCCGTCCCTTAATCATCATGCAGCAACGACTGTCACCTTTTTTAGGTTTCCCTTCTTTTTGCATTACCAAGATCTCCCTATGAATTTAAAGCTTCCCCCACTATACAAACGTCTGCTGGCATTCCTGGTCGTCATTGGACCGATCTTCTGGCTTGTGTTTACTGAGGACGGACAGCGACGTACTGACTCAGTCGTTCTTTTTCTCTGGGGGGAAGAGGAGATTAACCTCAACCTGGAAGTGCTCGACAACCAGTTCACTGAGTCTCAATTAAAAGAGGTGTTTCCCGATATCGAGTGGAAATGCCAGGATCAAATCTCCAGCTTCGGTAACCGGCTCTGTGCTTCACGTATCGGCATCTTCAACAGTATGCCCGCCCGCTACATTACCGTCTTTTTCCACGACCAGTGGGTCAATGGACTCAAGGTGGTCTATCGGCGTATCTATCATGACCAGCTGATTCAGCAGCTCTTTCAACAGATGGGAAATCCCACTACAGAAAGCCCGCAAGGCGCTGAGACACCCCAGACGGATTCCATTCTGCGCTGGGATACGGGTCATGGTAACGTCATCCTGAAGCATGAGCTCAACGAAAAGGAGGAGCCCGCACTGCTCTGGCTCCCCCACTCTGTGATGCCGCCGGGCGGATGAAGCCTGCTCCTAATGGGCTTCCACAGCTCCTACTTTCATCACTGAAGCCAGTGCGGTATAGGTATTCACCCAGGCCCCCTTTACCTCATCTGTAAAAGCGTCACCCAATCCCTGCTCCAACGTCCAGATCAGCGCATCGGCCACCTTATCGTAGTCTTCATCTTTCACACCATATTGAGCATGGCGCTTGCCTGAATCCTGAATCGCGCCAATCAGCGGTTCCAGATTGTCTAGGCTGTCGACAGCCATGCCAATCATCGCCATCAGTTTATTTCCCTGAACCTCCATATCGCCTTTGAAATAAGGTTTCACTTCAGGGTAGACCTCAAACAGGCGGTCATAAAACAGTGCGGCCGCCTTATCTGAGATGTGCACGACTTTAGCCCAGCTCTCTTTTACGTAATTGATTTCCTCTGGGGACATTCCATCTTTCCTTTATTGCATAAACAATCATTACACATTTACGCTCATCCATTAAGGCCGATTCGTCCCAATACTGAAACAGTCACGGAGCGTTATTACCTTATCATCTTGGGTATTATTGTCGGCAGCTCCTGTCAATCAACACAGGGGCTCCTCATATGTCAGCTGCGACTTGCTACTGCGTCTGATACTAAATAACGCCCGCTTGCAACAAAGCGCATACCAATACCCAGTCAGACCTCTTCTGCGGTTTATCAATGATCAGTTTGCCGAAAATCGCTAGGGTGGACTTATTTGGAGAATACCCCATGAGCCTCGACCGTGGCACAAAGATCTATGCTGCCGTGTTAGGCAGTATCCTGTTGACAGGTCTGCTCATCTGGCTCTTCACCCTCGACTTCCGCCTGGGTGAGATCGACGAGATGTTGCAACAGGATCCGGAGATAGCTGCCTACCCCTACACTTTCCAGGCACTGGCCATCCAGGGTAGAACTGCGGTTATGTCGACGCCACGCTCCACCCAAGTACCGGCAGTGCGCTTTCTCTCCATGATCAAATCCGGCTTGGCCAACAAGTCTGAGCAGGATCCGGCAGTCATCGAGGCACAGAAAGAACTGGCGGCAATCCAGTCGAAAGTCCGCAAACTGGTGCAGTCGCGTGAAGATATCGACAAAGTCCGCTGGCAACTCGACAAGCAGTGGTATACCGACAGGGGTATCCTCGTCGACTAAAAAACGGGGCGGCCGGTCTTATTGACTTTGACGGGTGAAACGGAAGTAGATGAACTTCTGCTCTTTGTCGGCTGGAGTCATGTGGATCTCATCCCTCACTTCCTGCAATTGAAGCCCCTCGCCCAGCTCCCGGCTGATTTTATCGACATCGTACTGCACGATATCAAGACCACTACACTTCTCGGGACCGCCCACGGCAAAAGCAGCGATGATCAGGTGCCCACCATGTTTGAGTGAGCGATTCAGCACCTCAATATATTTTTTCCTGTCAGCACTCTCTGTCAGGAAATGAAACACGGCTCGATCATGCCAGACTGAATAAATTTGCGGTGCCACAAAGTTTGTAATATCTGTTTCATGCCAGACGACCTGACTCGATAACTCACCCAGTCGCTCTCTGGTGCTGGCAAGTGCCTTTGCCGAGATATCCAATACCGACAGATTGGAAAAACCCTCCTTGCAGAGGAAATCCACAAGCAGAGAGGCACCGCCCCCCACGTCGATGACGGGTTCATCGTATGTAACCCGGGTGGCACGGATAAGACCCAACGACAATATAGGCTCTTTCTGGTACCAACTGACGTTGGTCGATGCTTTATCCTGGTAGATGTTTTCCCAGTGTCTCTTTCGATCGCTCATAAGCAGAACACTTCAACAGCTGCAAACAATATCAAAATCATTGTCATTCCGGCGTATGCCAGGATCCATGAAAAATACGAATCGCATAGGCTCTGAATTTCAGCATACGCCGGTCTGATGTGGAATGATACAGATGGTGATGGGACTGATTCAGCACCATTTTCCTTCATCGCAATGGTGGGGTAGAGCCCCACCAAAACATGTTAGAGGCCCATGCAAATTCCCTTATTACAAATCAAACTCCTTGAGAATCATGCCCCCAAGGATACATGCGAGGAATCAGGACAGTGAAAAAAGCGGCAAGTGCCATTGCAATAACAGAACCATAGAAAAACATCTCCCATGTCGTCGGCTTGATTGTGCCCAGAGCGATAATCAAAAAGACCATCGGCAAATCCAGATAGTGAGTAAAGGATGGGATCAGCTTCCCCCGCTCTCTCTCCAGCTCCTCGGTGATTTTCCCTTCGCTCAGTGCATGATCTGTTATACGGCGCAGCTTCATAAAATAGAGTCTTGTAATCGTGTTCCCTTCGATAAACTCGAATGCAAAGAGAAAAATCATGCCTGCAAGCCAGGGAGTCTCTATGAATTTCCAGCCGCCAAAGTATTGCACGGTAAACCAGGTGCCTGAGAAGAGAAGTATCAGTGCACCCGGCACAACCACACCATCATAAAAAACCGCGATATAGCGAACGGCCTCTGAAAAGCGGATCAAATCACGATGTTGCCTGGAGCGAAGATCGGCCAGCCAAACACCGATCAAACCTGCACCCATCAAAACGGCACCCAGTATGTGAAGATATTTCAGGATTAAGTAGTCCATTTTTCATCTCCACTCATGTCTTATGCCTGACTTGTGCGGGGAAATTTCCCCTGTCATTTTCAGACCGTCTCGAATATTCATCCCCATCAATGTGAGATTGACGGCACCGGCGATCAACTCCAATCCCTGAACCACATAGAATTTCAGATCATAGGCGCCTACAGCTGCCCATTGATCGAGGAATATCGCTGCCGGGAGCAAGACAAGAACACCATTTGCGCCGATGATCGGCATCCGTTTCTTCTTGGCTTCCACTAAACGGCCCTTACGATTCTTGCCAAGAGAAAAGCCGGTTGCCCCCGTCATTGCGATTGCCGGAATCAAGATCAACAGCCCCGGCATGACAATCAGTTTTTTAACTGTCGCGATGGTTTCCGGTGAACCGAATAACTCAACAAACAGCGTAGCGGAAAAAAAAGTTGCTATACAGAGCGTGGCCGTGATTGCACCTAGCAGATGTAGTGTCGTTTTCATGGCATCATTACCTTTGTCGCTGACAGAAAGATGGTTGTGTCTACTACATATTGACAATATGTTGTCATAATGACATCATATTGTCAAATTACCAATTCAGAGAATATGAAGCGTTCGAAAGAAGGACAGATGTTCACCGATATCGTGCTGGATATATTCAAGCTCAGCGGGTTGCTGGTGGCCGAAGGGGACGTACTGACAAAAGACGTGGGGTTAAGCAGCGCGCGTTGGAAGGTACTTGGCGCATTAGCTCACTCTGATGGTTCAATGACCGTCCCGCAAATCGCATACTCAATGGGACAGTCCCGGCAAAGTGTCCAGCGGTTAACGGATGCAATGGAGGGTTCCGGTATTCTTGTGTATCAGGACAACCCGCACCATAAAAAAGCCAAACTGGTTGCGCTATCAGAAAAAGGGAAAGAAATCTTTGAATTGTTGGAGCAGAAGCAAATACCCTGGGCCAACCTGGCGGCAGACGGCTTAAATGCTTCCGATATGGAGATAGCGCTTTCAGTGTTGAGAAAGATGATTCAGCGATTTGAAACCTGACGGAAAGCTAGAGATCGCTTAACCAGTGAAACTATCAGCTGAACCTCGTTCTTTGTAATCAACAGGGAGCTGCCACATTTGCATATCCTGTGCTCTTCCCAGTTACTAGGGTGGGGCCCTGTCCCACCAAAGTCTGTTGGCACCCCATAAGCACTCTCATAGCTCGCCCCCTCTAAGCCAACAGCCCATGTAACTACGCATCTTTGTGATATGCATCATATTTGATACTTTACAACACTTTTAATGATTTAATGTTTCTATTTTGATGCATTGGCATATTGACATATAAACTATTAAGATTAATATTTGATACATAATGTATTCTTTAAGCAATCTATGCGTCACATATGAAACATAATATAGACTTCACCACCAGCTCCAGCACCGCTATCGCAGAGGCACTCTGCAGGCGTCTGGAAGCGATCCGCCTGAGCCAAAACATCCCCCAGGCAGCACTGGCCAAGCAGGCCGGTGTTTCGCGCAGCACCATGACCCGCATCGCCGACGGCAAGAGCATCTCCCTCGACTCCTTCATCCGTGTCGCCAAGGCGCTGGGGCTGGCGGACCACCTTGCCGCCCTGCTCCCCGATCCCGCCATCCGGCCCGTGGAGCTGGTGGCCCACGAGGGCAAACATCGACGTCGGGCCAGCGGTAAGCGCAAACAGACCCTGCCATGGTCATGGGATGACGAGGGAGACAACCAGTGAGCACGATCGCACGCGTCCTGCTGTGGGGCCGTGACATCGGCGCCGTCACCTGGCTGGAGGATCGTGAACTGGCGGTATACCAATACACGCCGGAGTTCTCCGCATCGGATATACAGGTTGCCCCGTTGACCATGCCTCTGCGGGAAGCGCCTTTCGAATTTCCCGCCCTCGCCCGGGAGACCTTCCACGGCCTCCCGGGACTCTTGGCTGACTCCCTGCCGGACAAATTCGGCAATCGCCTCATCGACGCCTGGCTGGCAAGCCAGGGGCGGTCAGCGGGCAGCATGAACCCGGTAGAGCGTCTCTGCTATACGGGCAGCCGCGGCATGGGGGCGCTTGAGTTCAAGCCCACTATCAAGGAAAGCCCCTCGAATACGCACAGACTCAAGATCGATGCGCTGGTTGATCTCGCCAACCGGGTACTCGACGAGCGCATCAGCCTGGAGGGGAAATTTGCCGGTGTGGACGACCAACGCACCATTGAAGACATTCTCCGGGTGGGCACCTCCGCGGGTGGCGCCAGGGCGAAAGCCGTGCTGGCCTGGAACCCCGAGACAGGCGAATTTCGCTCCGGTCAGGCACCTGCAGGCAGGGGATTCAGCCACTGGATCATGAAGTTCGACGGTATCCACGGCAATCGCGACAAGGAGCTGGCCGATCCACAGGGATTTGGACGAATAGAATACGCCTACTCACTGATGGCCCGAGATGCGGGTATCACCATGCAGGAGTGCCGGTTGCATGAAGAGGGTGGACGCGCTCATTTCATGACCCGACGCTTTGACAGGGCGGACAACGGGGAGAAGCTACATATGCTATCCCTTGGCGCAATCAGGCATTTCGATTTCAATCAGGCGGGGGCCTACGCCTATGAACAGGCAATCGAAACCATCCAGTTACTTTCACTCCCCATTGAAGATCTCGAACAGCAGGTCCGTCGAGCGATTTTCAATATTCTGGCCCGTAATCACGATGACCACGTCAAGAATATCGCCTTTCTCATGAACAAGCTGGGTCAGTGGCGTCTCTCTCCCGCATTCGATGTGGCCTATGCTTACAATCCAAGCGGTGCATGGACAAGTCGGCACCAGATGAGTCTGAATGGAAAACGTGACAACTTCGATCGGGATGATCTGATCGCTTTTGCACAAACCGCCGGCCTGAAAAAGGCGAAGGCCAACACCCTGCTTAACGAAGTTGCCGAATCAGTGGATAATTGGAGAAACCACGCCGAGGTGGCAGCTGTTTTCTCGCATGACATGAATCGAGTCGAGAAGACATTTCGCTTAAACAACATCTGATCGATGGATCAGCCGCTGCGGTATATTCCTATCAGTTGGTATACTCGGACATGTTCAAACTACGTAAGTCTCCACCCGAATTACAATGACTCAGTATGGAAAGACATAAGCTCATCGCTTTGACCATTTTCGTTTTTGTATCCCTATACCTGGGAGTCAGAGACGGTTTCGAAGAAGCTGTCGCGCAGCAGCTGATTCTGGCGGTCCTCCTGATACCGATTCTCTTCTATCGGGTGGTTGCCTTTTTCTCCGGTTTTGGATTTCCGGAATATTTTGCCCGGGACTTTAAATCCGAGAATCATCCCGGCCCATACGCCATCTTCTTCTGGCTGCTTTTTTTGATCGCTTGTCTCTTTATGATATTTGAGTGGAGCTTGTATTAGGGCCTGTTAACACTAAAGAAACGTAAAGGTCCGCCCAAGATATAAGTAAGTCTCACGGCGTCCGCCTTCAGCGAAGCCTCGGGCAAGATAGAGAGGCCCAAGGGGTGAGTCGATCGCCAGAGAAATACTACCTGCCAAAAGCAATGAATCAAAACGGATCTCATCCCGGTCGCTCCAAACGTTACCACCTTCCAGGGAGGCACCAACATAGACCGGCACTTTCAGTACTGACCGGCTATCACCAATCTCCCTTAAATAGATGACACGCATCATGCCGGCGTAGCGACCGGACAGCTCCGACCTGCGGTAGCCTGAAAGGTTGAAGAGCCCGCCGATAGAGAATGCATCGTCAGCGGGGACATCGGTATGGGTCACACCGGCAATGCCACCCCATAACATGAGCGTGTGCTTGTTCCAGGTTCCCGCCCAAAGACCGTTTACCCGCAAGGTGTCCTGCTTATCATCCGCCCCGAGCTCATCTCTGCTGGCTGACCATGAAATATTGGCCAGCAAACCGGACCGGGGAATGTTGATGCTATCCAGCTGATCGTAAGAAAAAGTCACAACCCAGGCACCGGCATTGATGTCATTTGTGGGAGTGGACAGATCTCCAATACGAGGGCTGGAATCACCGGATGCAGTATAGGCGCCAACCTCGAGTTGGCCCCAGTTCCCAAACTGGCGCCCGCCTGCCAGTGAAAAGGTCGAATAGCTGACTTCCAGGTCAGCCACCTGCTGCCCGGACTCAAACTGACCGAAATGTGATTCGTAATAACCGAGCGAGGTACGGAAATAGTATCGGAGATGGTTATCGATAGGTTGGTATAGCTCGGTGACGAGTCGTTGATCATGGCCAATTTGAATCTCCGAGCGCCATTCGCCGCCCATTCTATTGATCGGCGTCATGGTGTGACTGGTGGCCAGATTAAAGATCCCGGTTCCCTCAAAGTCAGTCTCCATACTCAGACCGAATCGCAGATAATGTGGACCCCACTCCTTCTCTTCAGCCTCGACATTCAATTCCGTCTGCTGCTCATCTTGCTGGACATCGTAGTCAAGCCGTTCGAAGATATTCATCCCATAGAGCTGATGGATGTCCTTTTCCAATAACGGAATATCCAGCTTATCTCCGGCCTCGACGGTGATATGCGAGTTAAGCACATCCGTACTCAAGGGCGTTTTGTTATCGAAGGTTATCTTGTCGATGTTCGGCGATGCCGTATCTCTTTGCCTTATAGCGATTAAGTAATCAGTGAAATCCTCCTTGGAGATTGAGAGCTCATTCAGTCTCTGGTTGCTGAGTTCTGCCGCCACGACACCGCTATCGATCATCTCGGAAGCTCGCCAGAAATCCGTTGAGGAGTAACCACTAAGATCTGGCTGTATCAGTATGTCGTCAGGCACAAGCTTCTCAAGCTGCTCAGCTGTATTGCGCTGTATTGTAATCCCCAGAATCTGATTGAGGATACTGAAGGGGGAAGTCAGCCCGTCCCTTCCCTGCAGTTCGCTGCTCAGATCAACCACGATTAAAATATCCGCGCCCAGGTCGCGTGCCAGCTGTACGGGTACGTTATTGGCAAGCCCCCCATCGATCAGCAATCGGTCATTCCATTCGACGGGAGCGAACACACCAGGGATAGCCATACTGGCGAGCATGGCGGTTGAGAGACTGCCACTCCCTAACGTAACTGCCTCACCGCTCTCGATATCTGCAGCAACCGCACGAAAGCGGACCGGTAGTGCATCAAAATCTGTAGGTGCCAGGAGGGTGAGAGATTTCAGCCTCAGCCTGAGCTGCTGACCCTGCAATAGTCCTTTGGGGATAGTGAACTTCCAGTCTTTAATCCCGGCTTCCTGCTTAATCAAGAAGTTGAAATCATCCTGTTTCCGACGGAAACTCCGGTTTTTCCGTGGTGGTTCGTCGCGTAATACCGCATCCCAGTCTGTCTCACCAAGTAGTGTCTCTATCTCTTCTACAGAGTACCCATAGGCATACATCCCGCCAACGATGGCGCCCATGCTGGTACCGGTAATGACATCAATGGGGATACGCAGCGTTTCCAGTACTTTAAGCACTCCGATATGGGAAGCGCCTCTCGCCCCACCACCGCTTAAGACGAGCCCGATGACAGGGCGCTCACCGGTCTGTTCCGTTGCTACGGTCTCAGCTGCAACCTGATCGACGCCAACAATTAGAATCAGAAATGCAAAAATTGTACAGGCAGCTTCTTTAACGCTGATAGTCGTTGTGAGAGAGCGCATAGGATTCCTACCAATTGGGTACAAGCTGGCCACTATTGTCCGCGCTTCTTAAACCGGATGTCCACTCCACTGCTCTAACTGTTTTTCGATTTGAACTGTAACAAATGTTCCAGACAGTACGCTGTTGACATGCAAAATTACGTCAGCTGCGGCAATTGGGTCGCACCGAATAATAACCAGGAGCTCATCACCATGACTGTCGAACGCATTACATTCGCCATTGTCGGCGTCCTTATTATGGCAACCACCGGCACTTATCTCGCCACACAAAATGTCAATTTTCTGTACGCCACGATTTTTGTGGGCTTTATGATTTTCCAAGCCCCATTCACCAAATTTTGTCCTTTACCCATGATATTGAAAATGATGGGGGCACGCTCAGGTAGTGTGTTTGGCTAATCAGATACGGAGTAAAAAGTGAAAACAGGGCCAGAGAGTGGTGACTTCTAGCTTTAAAGGCTATTGCTCTCTGACCCGTATTATTTCTCGTTCGCCTGGCCCTTACGATCAGACTTTATTTTGCGCCTCAACGTAATCGGCAAATCCTGATCCTGCTTCCGTATAAATATTGAATACCGAGGTTACGCCCATTTCACGTAAGCGTTCCTCCTCATCCGGATACTTTACTGTCGCTGCAACAAAACCCGAAAAAGCAATCGTCTTTAGTTCCTCAAGAGCATCGAGATTCGCTTGCAGGTTCGGCAGTGCCAACATAACGAAATTGATGTTGTGATCACGCTCCATCAGATCCCAGAAGTCCGCATCGCTGGGATCACCGCGTAGCACGTTGCGACCCACTGCAAGATGCTTCTGGATCAGGTCGTTGTCGAAGTCAATGCCAACCACGGTATCCCCATGGAGTTCTCGCATCTTGTCGTAGGCCCCACAGCCGACTCTGCCCATCCCAAAAACAGCAATTGTTGCACCACTGGTATCAAGAACTGCATCATCCGGCAGTCTGCACTTGCGCTGATATTTGAGCCAAAATTCTCTGAACTGGCTATAAATCCGGTCATCAATATTGTTCAGGGGTGCCGCGAGTGCGAAGGATATTGAAAGTGCGATCGCTATCACCACGAGCCACTCGGCATCCATCCAGCCATTGGATACACCGATAGCTGCGACAATCAGGCCGAATTCGCTGTAGTTCGTCAGGTTCAGACTGGCCAGCAAGGATGTTCTTGCTCTCAGTCTGAATGCGGTCATCAGACCAAAAAACAGTGCTGACTTTACGAAAATGAAGGGTACCAGCAGTATGCCGATGATCAGTGCCTCCAGCGACAGTTGACCGGACATCCCGATAGTCAAAAAGAACCCAACCAGGAACAGATCCTTGAAACCGAGCATCGTTTTGGCCATTTCCCTGGACTTGGGATGGTTTGAAATCAGTAAGCCGATAACTAATGCACCAAGGTCATCCTTAACGCCAGCCAGTTCGAACAATTCAGCGCCACCCAGTGCCAGCACAAGCCCATAGAGGATAAGTAATTCGCCGTGACCGGTACGCTGCAGGATGTAATGGAAAAGCGGCCGTGCAAATATAAGAAGAAACAATAATAGCGCCCAGGGAGATGGCAGTTTGCCGGTCGATGCAGCCAGAAATACCACCGCAGCAATATCCTGCATAACGAGTATTCCGATTGCGATGACGCCGTGCAGGGATTTCATCTCTCCCTTTTCTTCCAATACCTTGACCACAAACACTGTGCTGGAAAAGCTCAATGCAAAGGCCGCCATCAGTGACAACTCGAAATCCAGATCGGAGAAAAGTGGTGCGCCTATCAAAGCCAGTGCGTAGATGGCCAGTCCAAAAAGCCCCACGACGACACTAATGTGCAACGCAGTCACGGCCCATACCTGAGGCCTTGCAAGCGTCTTCAGATTCAATTTCAACCCAACGGTAAAGAGCAACAGCGTAATGCCCAGGTCAGAGAGTTTCTGCAGTGCCTCTCCACTGGTGATACCCATAAAATTGAGAGCAAAACCGGCAGCCAAAAAACCAACTAACGGGGGCAGTCCTATGAGCTTTACAAGAAACCCGAGCGCAAAAGCCAACGAGATCCAGGCTACGTCACCTAAAGCAATTGCTACCCATTCAAAATCCATACACTAAAAATGCCTGTCTCTAGATATTATTTGGCATAAGCTGCTGACTGATTCACTATTGCGGTCTTCACTGGATCGCACAATAGCATATTGGATAGTTTTGGTGAGCTGAAAAGGAATCAGTCTCGCTTTGCATTATCAGAATTTTCGATTTCTCTATATATTACGAATTCATGCTCAGTGAAATAACGCACACTGCCTGATCTGCAAACTCAGTCATCACAGAAGTCTATTAGACCGGAGTTCAACATGCTGAAACATGCCGATGATCAAGCATTCCAGCCTATCAACCGGGGATACAACACCCTATTCCGTCCCGGCAGCTTGAGCCTTGGTCTGGTGGTGCCGCTGGAGAGCTATTCATCGGGCCCGGTGCCAACCATGACCCGTCATGTGGAGCGGGTGCAACTGGCCGAGGAACTGGGATTTTCCGCCATCTGGTTACGGGACGTACCGTTCAACGTACCGTCATTCGGGGATGCAGGACAGCTCTTCGATCCCTTCGTCTACCTCGGCCTGCTGGCTGCCCGGACTGAGCGAATCGCACTTGGCGTCGCCAGTATCATACTGCCGCTGCGTCATCCTGCGCATGTAGCCAAGGCTGCTGCCAGTGTCGACGTGTTATCGGGCGGGCGACTCATCCTCGGTGTCGCGTCGGGGGACCGGCCGGAGGAGTATCCGGCACTCAACCTCCCCTTTGCCGACCGTGGCGACCGCTTTCGCGCAAGCTTCGACTATATTAGGCGCATGTGGGAGGACTCACCGGCGTTCGAGAACACCTATGGCAGCCCCTATGGCGGTATGGACATGCTGCCCAAACCGGCATCCGGTAAACTGCCGCTGCTGATTACAGGCGGCAGCCAGCAAGCCCCAGATTGGATCGCGCGCAACGGCGAAGGCTGGATCACCTATCCCCGCGGGATCGACGCGCAGGCGAAAGTCATCAGCGGCTGGCGGGCACGGATCAAGGCTGCCGGCGGCTCCGCCAAACCCGCAGTGCAATCGCTCTATATCGACCTGACTGACGATCCTGATACGCCTCCACAACCGATCCATTTAGGCTATCGCTTAGGCACAAACCATCTACGTGCCCATCTGAAATCGCTGGAGGAAATCGGCATCAATCATGTTGCACTGAACCTGCGCTTCAACCAGGCAGACGTTGAGACAACACTGACTCGTCTGGCCGATGAGATCCTGCCAGACTTCTCTTAATGAGGGGGACGGATTCATGCAGAAAACCATTCTAGTCACCGGCTCTACCGATGGCATCGGGTTGGAGACGGCGAAAATGCTGGTTGCTCAGGGACACCACGTGCTGCTGCACGGGCGCAACGCGGCAAAATTGGCTGACGCTGAAAAAACACTCTCAGCACTTTCGGATAACGGACGGGTTGAAAGCTACGTATCTAATCTATCACGCATCGCCGATGTCACGGCACTTGCCGAGGCTGTAGCAGAACGACGCGAACGCCTTGATGTGCTGATCAACAACGCAGGCGTCTTCAACATATCCGATCCGCGAACACCGGACGGACTCGACGCACGTTTCGCGGTGAACACAATCGCGCCCTACCTCCTGACTCAACGCCTGTTACCGTTAATTGGCGCCTCCGGACGGGTAATCAATCTCTCCTCTGCAGCCCAGTCACCTGTCAATCCGGAGGCGCTGGCCGGACGGGTCAGACTGTCCGACGACTTCGCCGCATACGCACAAAGCAAACTGGCACTTACCATGTGGTCTCGCAGTATGGCGATTTCACTCAAGGATGACGGTCCCGCCATCATCGCGGTTAACCCCGGGTCGATGCTCGGCACAAAAATGGTGAAACAGGCCTTTGGCGTAGCAGGCGGTGATATCCGCATCGGCGCAGAAATCTTGATCCGCGCCGCACTGGACGATGAGTTTGCAGCTGCTTCCGGGCAATATTTCGACAACGATGCCGGTCAATTCGCCTCGCCCCACCCCGATGCACTTAATCAACAGAAGTCCGAAGAGATTGTGCGTGCTATCGATGCCATATTGTCTGAATTGACTCAATAGGATGACAGTCGAAAGCAAAACAATTAGGCGCAACCAGGCTTAACCGAGCAAGACTGCACGATCATCACACCAATGAAGATTTGACTTAAGTCAATGCCAGCCCCATCCAATACCCTCTAACTTGTAAATAATTAAGAAATCCTTAAGGTGATTTTTTAATTCATCCGTAATAAGAAATATTACTTGCATGACAAGACTTGAGAGGTTGTCAGCAGTTTCACTCCTCTTAGGACCAGGGAACTGATCCTAGCAGTTTTTGGCGAGTTCCTAATAAAAGCAACAGTCAATCATAACTGGAGGAAAGGTGATGAAACGCCATCGACTTCTGCTGCCTTCTATTTTTACCGCCCTACTTTTCCTTGTACTGAGCAGTCTCTCATTTGCGGCCGATACAGCCACAAAAACTTTTGATGAAGATCAGAAGGCGCAAGCCGACTGTGTAGGCTGCCATGTCAATGTCAATCCAGGCATCGTCAAACAGCATATGGAAGGACCCCATGCCAATACCAAGAAGGCGGAAGATGAGGTCCGCTGTCACGACTGCCATGGCACGGATCACAAGACTATGGACGACGTTGCAAAGGCTGAGATGCCTACTACAGAGATCTGTGGCGAGTGTCATAAAAAGCAGGCACGTCAACATAGAGACGGCAAGCACAATTTGGCCTGGCTGGCCATGAAATCTCAAATAGCCTGGCATGGACAGCCTGGGTCTATCACCGAACAAGGTTATCGCGGTTGCTCTGGTTGCCATAAAATCGGTGAGAAAGGACTGCTCGCGGTAACCCAGGGCAATTTGGGTGAGGTGAAGAGTGACGGCGGTAAAGAGGCAGCAACCTATCGCTATGGCAATGCGCAGTGCGATGCCTGCCACACCCGTCACAGCTTCAAGGCGTCGGAAGCCAAGGATCCCCGTGCCTGCTCCAACTGCCACATGGGGTTCGATCATCCACAGTGGGAGATGTACACATCCGCCAAGCACGGCATCGTGTGGCAGATCGAAGGACACGTGAATGAGGGAGGTCGCGCCCCAACTTGCCAGACCTGTCATCTGAGTGAAGGCGACCATGAAGTCCGTACCGCATGGGGCTTCCTGGGTCTGCGTATCCCCACCAAGGAGAACGTGCTGGCATTGATCGATGTTGCGCCTTCTCTTAAAGATCCACTGACGAAATTGGCTTCGGCACTACCCTCCGGTCACTATATGGATGTGGATGACGATCCACAATGGACCTTTGATCGGGCGCTGATTCTGCAGGCCGCAGGTATTCTTGATGCATCGCTGCAGCCCACCGAGCGCTTCATCGAGATCGTGGTTCAGGGTCAGGCCGCACGGGGTCCAGAGGCGTTTAATGCCGAGCGCACAAAAATGAAGACGACCTGCAACAAGTGCCACGCCAAGGGATTCGTCGATGAGCACTTCAAGGCCTCCGATGAGATTATCAAAGCGGCAGACCACGAGTTTGCCAAAGCGATTGCAGTCGTGCAGGCGCTCTACAAGGACGGCATCCTGGAGAAACCGGAAGGATGGGAATATGCACCGGATCTACTGCAATACTATGAGGCAAAGACCAGCATTGAACAGGAACTCTACCTGATCATGTTGGAGTATCGCCAACGGACCTTCCAGGGTGCTTTCCACGCCAGCAACGACTACATGCACTGGTATGGTTGGGCGCCTTTGAAAACGGCGGTCAACACCATTCTTGAAGAAGCCAAACGGATGCGCGCAGAGCACGATGCGAAAAAAGTAGCCGCTAAATAAAAAAAATTCGGGCGTCTTGCCCATATCAACTCAGGGGTGCGGTCATTGCCGTACCCCTTTTTTGTGGGGCTATAGTCAACTTGGAGGCAGCACCGAAAGTTCAGCGATGATGTTCAATGTGAATAAACAGGCTCTGTGAACGACGATCTCTCCTGAGTAATGGGGGAGTCCTGCCCCATCATTAGTTCGCTTAACTTAGCTTCTGTCCTCTCTGAGCTTTTTTATCACAGCCTAACCACCACCGGATCTCCGAAACGGTTGTGGATCGATCCCATGTTTCTTCAGTTTCTGGTGCACAGCACGCGGGCTTATACCCATCTGACGCGCGACCGCGCTGACATTTCCACTCAGGTTCTCCAGCGCCATACGAATGAGTTGTTCTTCGGTGCGCATTGCGGCCTGCTTTGTCAGGTCCTTCAGCTTCACGACACTGGCCGTTTCACTTCGTCGACCCACTTGTGAAGTCTCACTGTCGAGCGATAGCGATTCGATCACCGGGCCGCGTGAAAACAGAAAGCTGCGTTCGAGCACGTTTTCGAGTTCACGAACATTACCTGGCCAGGGATAGCTCATCATTTGATGCCAGGCGCGTTCGCCTAGTATCTTGCGTGTGCCGCCGTACCGAGAGGAGAGACGGCGCAGATAGTTCTGTGTCAAAGCATTGAGGTCGTCACGTCGCTCACACAGCGGCGGAATCAGGATCGGCACGACATTCAGACGATAATAGAGATCGCGTCGAAACTCATTGGCCGACACACACGCTTCAATCCGGCGGTTCGAGGCTGCCAGGATACGCACATTCGCATGCATGGTGTGATGCCCGCCGATGCGTTCGAACTCGCTTTCCTGCAGTACTCTAAGCAGCTTGGCTTGGGCCGAGATCGGCAGACAGTCGATCTCGTCGAGGAACAGGGTGCCACCTTCAGCACGCTCGAAAAAGCCGTGATGTACATTATAGGCACTGGTAAAAGCGCCTTTCTCATGACCGAAAAGTGCATTCTCGACCAGATCCTGAGGAATCGCACCACAGTTTACCGCGACAAACTCCTGATCACGGCGATCGCTCAGGGCATGCACCAAGCGTGCGACAACTTCCTTGCCGACACCGGTCTCGCCGCTGATCAGTACCGTCGCCAAGGTCGGTGCGACCAGTTCCGCGGCCTCGATCGCACGCAGCATCGCCGGACTCTCGGCGACAATCCTTGGCCGGTCCGTGTCGTCCGCAGACTGATTCCCGCGAGTCACACACCAGGCCTGCTCATCATTGGTCGTCTCTTTCTCGCAGCGTGTACCGCCTGCCGACCGGCTGACCAGCACACCCTGTTCGTAATGATATTCGTCGCCTTCCTGATCGGACGATTTGACCGGATCGATATGAATACAAACCTCGCAATGCGTATCCCCGACCGCGATGCGGCGACGTAAATCGACTTTGGCGTAACCGAAATTGCGCGCGGCAATGCCACCGAAAACGCTCGATGTCATACGACATAGCTCCGGTGCCTCACGCACCTTATCGCCGAATGGGCATCTCGAATTGACCACGCGGATCATGCCCGGATCGCTTGACGCACGCGAGAAGTTACCGCCAATCTGATTCTTAATGCGCAGAATGATGTCGGCATATTGATCGAGATCGATTGTCCCCTGGATGTTCAGCTGCTCGCGGCAGATACGCTCGAAGCAGGGTCCGGCGGTCAGCCCAATCGACTCGACGTAGCCGACACTGGACTCGCACTCGGCACAACCCATCTGGCCTGCCGTGCGCAGGCTCTGAGTAACGAAAGTTTGCAGAAAGCTGATCGGATCCAGCGATGGTACGGTCGGTTTGGGCATATCAATAGCCTCGTTGACGCAGTGCATGTGCCGCTGCACGAACCGCTCCCGTCCAGTGGCGAAAGTGCGAAGCGGAAACTGCTGTCGTCCCTGAACCGATTGGTAAATAAAGCTTCAGTCGATCATACAATCCTGCCCGCCGCAGTTTCGACAGTTACGGCAGAAGAAAGCATTGTACAAATGCGCAATGACCAGCGTGCCACCACCCAGCACAGTCACGGCAACCTCGACCGATTCACTCAACATGCCTTCGGGCGCGGTGACGCCGAGTGAGATCAGACCAAAGCCCACAATCGCGGTTACGATGATCTGCCAGCGACCGTGACGCTGGTAGCCAGGCCAAAAGGCCAACAGCCCCAACGCGAGAATCGCCATTGCAAAAGTGGCGTGGGTCTGTTTCTCGACCACCTCGAGAACCGGCAGGAATACCACCAGCAAGGGTGTTGCCAGACAGTGCAGTACACACAGGGTCGACGTGCTGATACCGGCCACATCCCAAGGCTGTCTCTGTATCAGGTTAGAATTGAGTATAGCCATAAAAGTTCTCCTCGAAGCTCTTAACCTTCGGACCTAGCGCGCGCGTACGGGTAACGCGAGCATCCGGCGGGATGCTCATGGACAGCAGCGACAGCCTCTGCCGCACACCGGGATTGATTTGGCGGCCTGCTCCCTACCCCGGGCCATGGCTCCATGTACCGCCGGTGCCGACAGGATCATGCGCACCGCCGGGCCACCGCAACGTGGACAGGGTGGTGCCGCGGCCACGAATGCACGCCTGGCCTCGAATCGGTCATGGCAAGCTTGGCATTGATAGTCGTAATAAGGCATTGCAGCATCTCCTCCTAGCTGACGGTGTCGTGCCCGGTCCGGTCAGCATGTGACCGGACTGGGAGATAGCAGAGCGTTCAGCTCCAGCGTGGTGGTTGCGGACCCTTTACGCCCATTGTCCCAGTTGAATATTGCGTTCTGGCACGGACATCGTCGTTCGTGGTCGGTGCCCGCAGACGGCGGAACTCGGTTTCCCAGACCCAGCCGCTGATCACGATGTCATCCGGGATCAGTGGGTGGTTCTTGAGATAATCGACCGTCTTCATGCAAGTCTCATCAACATCATCCATCATGCCGATCCACTTTCCGAACGCACCGGCGCCAAGGCTCATTTCCGGCAATGACGGGTCGATCGGTACTTTGTCGACATCGACACCCTTTGCCTCCAGCGCAGAGACGAGATCATTACCGTTGGCGGACAACATGCCGCAACCCGTGTGCTGTAACACCACAATCTCTTTGGTGCCGAAAAAGTTGATCGTGAGCATTGCTGAGCGAATCGCATCATCGGTAACAATCCCGCCGGCGTTCCGGAACAGGTGGGCATCACCACCGCCGACCGGCGAATCGGCGCGGATGCCCAGAGCCTCGTCGACCGGCAGGCGCTCATCCATACAGGCGAGCACCCACAAGCGACGCATGTTGGGCCCTTCGGCACCGTATTGGCGACGGATCTCCCACTTCGTGTACTCCTCGACGCGCGCGGAAAGCTGGTCTTTTAGCGTGGTCATTGCTGAGTCCTCCTCACTAAGGTGATTTACGCCGGGCTCACAAAGCTGCGCTCCCGGTCTTGGAGGTAAAAATGCATTAGCCGTGCCATGAATGATTTCGCAAGACAAACAGGAGCTTACGCTTGATATTGAAGAGAAAATAAGGATGTGCTTTTTCACACCTTTTGCAGGGATCAACGCTAACCGATTGATCTGTAGTGATCTTTTGTGATGTGTACTTTCACTTCCCGGTGTGAAGTAAAAGTTCGCACGTTAAGACCTGCAGTAACCGGGACGGCCTACAAAAGTACTGCGTGGAATGATCATCGAATCAAATGGTAGCGGAGAAATTAATGGAGTTGGGTCAACAACTTTCTGGCAGACTAATCAACTTAGTCGCTCACCTTGCCCCACATCCACCGTCGACTACTCATCTCATTGTTTCTCGGCCTAGTGTACGGTTTGAGTTCCAACCACTAGCTCGTCATCACTTGTACTTTGGCAAAAAGTACAAAGTGGAATAGTTATCGGTTGTCTCCGCCTTCTTCTTCCCCAGTAATATGAGGCAGACCACGGCTTTCTCTTGCTGCCACCGAGTCTTACATTAATACCATACTACTGTGGACTGCCTCCAAATTATTGTGTATTCGATGGTTAATAGAGTGAATCTACATGCATGCATTGGGATAGCATGAATTTACCCGGTTTAACCGGCTTAAATTAATGATTCCAACAATTTCACAGAAGATGCTTACGCAGTAATTGCGAGAGTTGGAAAGAGATATCCTGAAAACCACCTCGTGTTGAATATTCCATGACAGAGTTGGGCTTGAGCATCGGCCCCATATACAAGGCGATTCATCAGTGGCAACAAAAACATATAAAAGAGATTGAGAAAAGCCGCGAAGAATATGATGTACCTTCCCAGTAGAGTTGACTTACCCTGTTAATCGAAGTTACTTAGGTAAGTGCTCAATAATAAATGCCAATATGTAATAAAGCCCCCCTCCAAAACAGAGCATCATAAATAGATATGAAAGATCTAAGCACCACTCAACAAATTTATCATTTGTGGGTATCCAGCAAATATCAGTGGTTTCATCCCATGCCAATTTCACCCACTTTGCAGAAAAATAGTAGTACAGAACACCCAGACCTATTGATATAGCCAATAGATTCCACCCAAAATAAACATCAGGTGAAAGCGCATCAGCTACTGTCATTGTGCCGGTGATATTAACGATGTCCTTCAGAAACAAAATAGGTAATACAAGTGCTGCTGTTGAAAGGCTTGTGACTAAAGCAACTCCTTTTTGGTACCTATCATTGACATCTATTTTTGACTTATCTGGTGCATCGCACATTCATTCCTCCTTACATACCAAACTGACGGCATCCGTGTGAGCAGATTAAATTTTCTCTGAATATATGCACCCTAGTCTGACGGCACCAAAGACCGATAAGCATGCCAACTTGCGTGCCCTATCAGCGGCAGGGCAACAATCAATCCAATATAATAGGTAATCAGTCCGAGACCTGTAATCAGAACGATCAGAAAGGCCCACAGCATCATGGCTGGCATATTACTCAACACGGCCTTAATGCTGAGACGAATCGCTGTAAATCCATCGATCTTACGGTCGATCAGTATGGGTACTGTTATCACGCTAATCATATAGGCGCACCAGGCAAAGAAAAAACCGACCATAGCGCTTGCTATCGCAAACGTCCTGCCTTTTTCCGATAGGAATACGTTGTTGAAAAAGTTGTCGAGCGGTGGCGAAATACCTTCATAGAGGAGGGAAAAAAGCACATAATTTGAGGCGATCCACAGCTGCATCATGATGAGAAATCCGGCGGTGATCATGCTGATCTGGGTATGGTTACTCTTCCACGCTTCCAGTGCATTACAGTTTTTAAGCGGCTCTCCCCTTTCCAGATGTGCACTCATTTGATAAAGCCCAATACCTAAAAACGGTGCAATAAGAAAAAATCCGGCAACAAGGAAAGGCAAGAGAAACATACTGTCTGTTGCTAACAAAGAAACTGTCAGTAGAACACTGATCAGTACGATACCGACACCGTACATAAGGCTATATCGCCCTGCTCCTCGCATATCCTTCCAGCCTCTGCTCAGCCATTCGAAAGGTTGAGTCCACTCTATTTTATTAACAACAAGCTCAGGCCATAGAGTGCTACCGGTATACGCTGTGGTTTCCATCTTCAATCCTCCATTGAAAAGGCGCTCTGGCTAATACTCTAAACGAGCGTCAGACGTCTACTACGTGCGCTTATGTTGGGTTGTTTTAATGAATAACAATGTAACTCGGCAGTTCATTTAGTATCGCATAAACAGCCATATACAAAGATCTATTTTTATCTGTCGTTAATCCAGTTTAGCTTGCTGAAAGAAGATTGTGTTCTCTTATAACCAGACAGATTGCAGGGCTTATCCTGCCTACTCTCTATCCCTTCTGAGAGCTCAGTTATTGATAGACTGATCGATGTCTGTTTGGGTTATTGCTATCGGTAAGGGTCTTATGATGACGGAATCCTAAGTCCGGAATGTTGCCGTCTCATCTATATCGCTGGAATTAATGGGACATAGTCATATTTCGGCCATGGATATGGTCGTCAAGCAAAAAGAGTAGCTCCCATACACACACCAACCATCGGCCAGGTTGCCAGGGTGATCACTTCCAGGTAATTGAGGGAAAAGACGATCAGGCCGGTGATGGCCATAATAAGAATGATATGAAAGGTATGACGATGGCTTTCGCCGGCATACCCGTCTGCGCGGAGCCGGTCCATTTCGAAACCTGCTTCCATCTGACCACGTATGTTATCCAGCCATATCGGTTTTCGTGGTAGCCACCCCTCATTCTGCCGAACTGGCAGTCGCCGGAAGACATAGCGCATCCCCTGTATTTGCGCTGTGCTCAAAGCATGGGATGGCGATGGCTTAAAATCAGGGTTTCCCTGGGTAACGGCGAGATAAAGACTCTGACTCTGTTTTCCCTGTGCCGACAATCATTGCCTTAACCACTGCTATCAGATCAGTCCAAGACTCAGTCACACTCAACCTTGCAGGGTTTACCATTGGCGCCACATTCGGCACGCATGACCAACAGTGAATTCTTCACGCCGGGCACCCGGCAGACACTGCGGGTACGCATAGTGAGCTTCGCACTGCTCTCATAGCTACAAGTAATCTTATACAGACCGTTTTTCTGTGAGATCGCGACACTTGTGGGTTGACCTTTTTTGATCTCTGCCGGGGGTACCGCGCAGCTCACGTAGCCCATGAACGCTTTGTCTGAGGATTCCCACATCGCATTATACTTGCGACGCTTATACTCAGCGTAGCTGTCGCATAGTTCAGTCTGTTTTTTGGCGTTTGGATCACGCTCAAAGCCACATTTGATTTTGAACATACGCTTCATGTCGTCTTCCGTTGGACAATCCACAAGTTGTTGAGCCTGAGAGATATCAGGACACTGAATCGAACTGCCGGCCATGACCGAACCGGAAATAAAAAGTGCAAAGATGCAATTCACCAGGACAAAAGCGTAACGTTTCATCGATTACTCCGTAGATACTATTCAGGAAGATGCAGGATGGATACTCGGATCCTCATCATCAATCATTTCTGGTAGGTATTTTGTTTTCCAGCGAAAGAGATGGCAAAGACATAAGTCAAATTGAGTAGAATCATTACTCAGGACGAACCGGAATGCAACTATTTGATTTGATTATCAATAAGATACGTATAGCGAGCAGTAATAACCATGTAGATTCCGGGGCAGTATACCTATACCCAAACGAGCAATTTCATAAACTGCCCCTGGAATTCCTACGCTTAAAACTCATGCTCTTCAACAATGAAGGCCGAAGATTTTGAATGATCGATAAAATTTCCCTCATCTTCCAGCAATACGGCACCTAATTTCTGCCCCTCAGGTGAACTCATTCCCTCCATAAGTGCCTCTTCTGATTCGAACCATACTTCGGCAATCCCATCATATTCAGGTTGCATCCCTCTGGAGGTTCTTAATCCTTCATTCAATGGCGTATCCAATGTGTGCGATTGCACGTATTTTTTGGCACCCATCACGTCAGCATTACTCATAAAGAAAGGGCCATGCTTATTCATCCAATAATCTTTGAATTCTTCACGAGTCATATCGGGATGCCGTGTCAAACACATAATGAATTTGATCATCTCTATCTACTCCTCGGTAAATGCTGGCGTGACATGCGTATCATTCTTAAAACCGATACACGACATCTTTCCCCTGACACACAGCCTCCCACGATTGTCGCGCCCAACTGTACGCCCAATTGCATCTCTATCTGTGTAATGAATCCTTCATCACCTAGCAGTACTGAATACTCTAGCGCATACCTGATAGTGTGGATATCATTGCCACCTAATTGAGACATATAGAAGTTGTGATAGTGAAAGCAGCGTACCTCAACAGAATCGCACAGGTGTGCAAAACATCGACGGGGTCAGAGCAAATTACTCTGACCCCGTCATTCATATGTGCAGGTAGTGTCAGTCAAGGTGTCCGTATATTGACACAGCTCTATTGCTGGGCGAGAGCCTCACGGACGAAACGCTTCCAATGGTCCATTCGCTTCTGCAGTAGCAGCATACCGTCGAAGTAAGGCACAACCTGATTCTGGCGGATGATCTCCCTGCCCTTCGACCCCAAGGCGAACTGGATGAACCGGTCGGACTCGCGACTGTTGGGTGAGCTCTTGTTCTGCACCAGATAGAGTGGACGATAGAGCAGATAGTTTCCCGTGCGAATGTTATCAAAGCTCGGGTCCATGCCTTCCAGTTTGAGAATCTTAAAATCCCGTTTTTGCGCGCTTGCGATGCCAGTGACCGCAATGGCATTGGGATTCTTAACGACAGTTTTCTCTAAAGGACCCGAAGAGGGAAAGAGATGCTTGCTCTTGAACTCGATCTCCGGGTCCTCGAACAGATGCTCACGCAGTGTATATCCGACCCCAGAGATCTTTCCCTTGCGGATGAGCAACTCCACTGGCTGATCCTCTCCACCCAGTTGTGACCAGTTTGTGATCTTACCCTGGTAGAGCTCACGCAGTTGCACCAGGCTGATTGAATCAACAGGGTTAGAGTTGTGCACAACAACCACCAGCGCATCCCAGGCGACAGGAATCATATTGGCGCTGGCTTCCACCCGACTTGAATCCAGTTTGAATCGGCAGGCGCCACCAATATCTGCCTGCTTACTGGTGATTTCGCGGATGCCTTTGGTAGCGCCACCACCTGCGATCGTGATATCGACATCCGTTTTCTCTTTATAGGCAGCGGCGAGATCGGCCATAAAAGCGTTGCGGGTAATGCCGCAGCCTACCCAGGAAAGCTCCAGCGCTTGTGCAGAGATGGGTATCAGTGTCAGGAGCAGCAGTAGGAATATGAATCGATAGCGCAAAATAACCATCCTTTTTAGTCGGTCTTAAGTGAGTTCAATATAGTCAATTCTCTCGATTATTCACTATATAATCGGAATTATATTCTTTTTCGAATGAAGAAATTGCCATAAATTTGACCTGCCGCTCAATCCCTCACTAAATTCAGCTTTCAATACCCGCGGTCAGCACAAATCCACCTATGCTCATCGACAGTTGTGTTAACAACAAAGAACCTATTAAACGTAAGGTTATATAACCTGGCAGAGAGTGGCACTGTCAAGAAGGGTGAATGTTGGTGCTCAATAATAATACATGGCACGGGTACTGATTAGTTCTTCCGCTTGAACAAGGACACACCTTCCCAGTTGCTTTTTCAGAAATGCCTGATGACCTTGCGCCGTCTCGCTTGTGGCCAAACTCGGTTTGGCATTGCCGAGTAATTAATGATAAAGATACTAAGGCACTATGCTTAAAATAACCTTAATTTTTATTGGTCTGCTTATCATATCTTCATCAGCCACATCGGATGATGTCACTCAAAAAGATGAGATACTCAGTATCAGCAGTCAAATACCGGGTGGTGATTTTGTTCTCTCTTCGAGTCAAGGTAAGTTCTCATTAGAACAACTGAGAGGGAAAGTGGTATTACTCTTCTTCGGTTATACCCAGTGCCCCGATGTCTGCCCCACTTCCCTTTCCTTACTTGCCCAGGCCTTGAATGAACTCAGCGAAGACGAGTTGCAATCAGTTCAGGCTGTGTTTGTCAGCGTTGATCCCAAGCGGGATACATTCAAAGTTTTGGATGAGTATGTCAGTTACTTTCACCCCAACTTGACGGGCATAACCGGTAGTGAGAGTGAAATTGCCGAAGTGGCAAAACGCTATGGGGCACAATACGAAGAAGTTGCCCTTGAGGGATCCAGTTTCGGCTATGCGGTCAACCACTCAGCTGAGACCTACATGATCACACCAGAAGGTGAGCTGCGTTTCATGTTCCCTCATCAAACGCCCTCATTCGTCATCCTGGAAGCCATCCGATATCTACTGGCAAGTCAGTAGTAAAGCCACAGGTTCGTTGCTGTGGTAAAGGGATCTGATCGCTTTCATCGAGCGTCAATGACTGACCTGAATGATCTTATTGGCCTTAGCTACCAGAACACTATCGACTGTGTCGACACCAAGATGCTTCGCAACGCCAGGAGGATAGCGGAGATAGCGAAGTGTTGCATCGACCTCTAGACTGCCGGAGGCATCTGCCGGTAGGGGAAAGCTAAACAACTCACGCCGCTCCTCTCCCGCCTGCAATCGATTATCGAAAACCTTATCGACTGCCTCCCATTTATTGAGAGTCGGCTGACCTTCTCTGTCCACTAAAATGGCCCGGTAAAGTCGACTGCCCTGCGATATAGCTGTACCGATCAGTGCCTTATCTGCAGGATTGGCTCCAGCCACATCCCAATTCATCTTCGCAGCTGGCTTTGCCTTAAGTTGCCACTCCTTGTCCTGCATCCTGAGTATCACATCCAACCAGGCCATGCGTAATTCAATCGCACCTGTCGGCATACTATGTCCAGCCTCTGTGTTATCCAGTTCAATACCGACAAACATCGTTTGACCCGGTCTCAGCCGCTCAGGGAAGCTATGCACCTGCAGCTTTACCGCTCCATAAAGCTGGTTGTCGATTCTCGCGCCTGGAAAACGGTGACTATAGATCTTTTCACGCTCTTTCGGCGTAATAAGCGTGTTTACGGCCAGGACGCCCGAATCAAAGACCGGCTTTCCCGCTACCAAGCGCCCGCTCGCACTCATATGGCAATCCTGACAAACGATCCCCCTATTTGGCCAGGCACTGGCCCGCCACTCGCTGTAGGTCGTGTGTACCGGCACCCCAAATCTATTCGTCGCCTCGTGGCATACGGCACAGATCTCGCTCTGGCGCTGAAATTGTGAGTAGGCACGGTGCCAGTCAGTAGAAAATTGCAGTGGACCATACTTGATCGGCCCCGGGGAATTACGGTAGTTGGCATTGCCTGGACTCAGTCCCGTATAACCCGTCAGTGTGTGGCAAAAGTCACAGGTCACACCAGGCAGTGATTTATCTGCGTCACGGGCAGGCAGACGTAGATCCTGGGAAAGGAAGGTCGTGGGAGAATGGCATTTCAGACAGGCAGCTGCAGCGAAAACACTGTCATTATCATTCACCATTTGGGGAAGTAATACATCGTAAAATTGATATTGAAAAACAGGATTCTCGAAAGCCTTGGCATGCATTGAATGTTCAAATTGTTCATACAATCGGGTATGGCAGTTCGAACAGGTCTCTGAAGACTGATAGCTTTGCGGGAGAATCGGATTGAGTCTACTGGATTGAACTGTACTGAGTTCGGCGTGAGCCACTGCGACCATGAGCAGTGCAGCAAAAAAAAGAGCGAAAATGCACCTCATGACCATCTCCATATCAAGATTAAAGATGCCTGAAACCGTGAGCCGTGGTTCACTACACTCAGTTTAGTACTCTAACGATTATTTGGTAGACGGGTTGGCCCTTGAGCTAATATTTTTTCTATCTCGAGAAGGAATCTCTATGATCTGGATGATCTGTGTCAATACATGAACAACTCTGAAAATGAAGTTCTGGTTTATGCGAGCGACAAGAGAAACTTGCGGGAATTTTGCTTTCGATTTAGTCAATAATTACAAAAAAAGAAAAAAGAGAGAATATGAGTCAGTGATAATTGCGTAGACCTCTGTGAGGTATATCACAAATCTCTGGGCAGATTTGATGGACGGTCATAAAAACCTGGAAATCTTCAACGTTTCTTAAGATTTGTTTAGTATTTTATTTCCGACTAGAAAAACTACTAACCGGAGGAAGAGATGAACCAGGTAAAGCTGTTTGCTATTTCGTCTGAAGAGAGATCAGAGTACTACCACAAAAGGATTTCCGAACACACACCGCCGGCAAATGAGCACGACAAAGAGATGATTCTTTTGTATCAGCGCTTTCTCGATATGAATAAATTGGAGAATGTCCTGATTGGAAAATGAAGAAATAGGGTCAGAGAGGATTAATCCCTAATATACGAAACAACTGCTTTCTGACCCCGTTCTTCTGTGAAAATAAATGGCCAGCATTTATCACCGCCCCTTTACTCACAGTTAGTTTTTATAATTTCCCGGGCTAGCTGGACACGTTTGCGAGCACTTGCTTGTGTGATAGACAGTTGCTGAGAGATTTCGGTGTAGGAGTTGTTTTCAACAAAATGCATCTGTGCAACACCTCGTAAATGCTGCGGCAGATTTTCAATAGCGTTAAGGAGTTCAGTGTCAATATCATCTTCCATTTAGATACCTCCATATATTTAATAATTAACTCATCAACAAGATACAGTGCAAAATATTATGACGTATATAAAAGGTTGGTGACCGATATCGTTCTTGCATATTTTAATTTTTTTAAACCCTTTTAGTACATACCTCGTATTTGATCAGAAAGAACGCTAAATGCCGATGATTATCAGGTGTCACCGCCCCCTTTAACCATCTCGATTAACATTCATCAGCACGCCTACTGATAGACTATAATAGCTGAACAACACTTTATGGGGGTTTAGGGATGACCAATCAAACGACGTATTTTGGACCCGAACAGCGCATTGAGCAGCGTAGAAAAATTGTTGATCGACGTGAGTTAATAAGATTCGAACCCGACAGGGAACCTCGTCGCAGAGGACATGGTCGCCGTAAAGGGGAAATGAATGATCCCTGGAATCGGCTGGATATTTCAGAAAAAGAGATCTGACCACTTTAATCCGTGATCCGTTGTCACCGACCCCTTTTATTCATTCCCTAGAAATTAGAATCCACGTTTCATTAATCAATGAACGAGGCTCTATAATTTACTAGATGACCTGATGCCGCAGCCGGATCTTGACAGTCATGCTCAGGAGGAAATATCCATTTGTCAGAAATCAATGCCGATATATCTGACATTGGCAGCTGCCATTATTGGTGGACATGATCTCATGACTATTTTGAGCGATTATATTTTATAGCATTAACCTCCACGGTCATCTTCATCTGATGCTGGAAATGGTAAGCACCGATTAGGATGATTGACCGGCATGGCATTGTAAGCCTTACGGGTTGCTTCTGTTTCAAAATAGATGGTCAGATTACCGTCTTCCAAGGATGGATGGCTCGTAACGTCTTCAATATCATCACCTGTCATGGGATCAATAGTATTGATGAGATGTTCCGGTTCATGCAAACGATTGCTCTGAGTTTGATCGCGTGGTAGCGGATCGGATGCGATCCAATTCAAGAATTCGAACTTGATGGTGGGTGTTGAGTGGGGAAGTGTTGATGTCGACATGGTGTATCTCCAGTGACTCATCGCCGCCTCTTGTAAGGCTGCGCACTGTGCGCCGCTTCTTACAGAAACTCCACCCCATTGTGAAGCGCCTGCTTTCTGGCATGGATGTGGTGATGGTTGCCTATACCTTAGTCCTTTACTAGGGAAATAGCTCATTATATTTATTGATGAGACGGATACCTAGCGAAGGAGACGAGCGAAGAAAGAAAAGGCAGTATATCGAGGGTCAAGAGCTGGCCGTGTGACACCAGGAAGCGGTGTTTATCTATCCTTAAGTAGTCACTGTCTTGATGCGAACAACACACGCATAACAATCCCTGAGTAGAATTGCAGTATTCTATGTGGTGTAGATAAGCTGAAACTTCACACTGATGATTTTAATGTCTTTGGTGCAAGAATCCAGGAATCGAGCGGCTGACCGTCCTGAGCATCCCTGATGATTGTGATCAATCGATCCAGGTTTTATTGTAGTACTCCTGGCCCAAGTCATTGAGAACATAGTAGTGGGTTCTGCTTTCAATGCCGGCAGTCTCGCAAGCCTCCAGTGCTGCGTCTAATTGCAAGAAATGATCTACCTCAGTTTGTCGATATGTTGACATGGATCCTGAAACGGCATGGTTAAGCATGAACTTTTCTGACTTCATTAGGTGGAACATTAACGACTCCTGTATTATTGAGTGATGGAACAATGTGCATTGTCAACAAGGTGTCAAGTTGTTGGTTTTTTTATGAACCATGCTTCGATGAAGCTGGTGACAGAAAGATGGGAGTGGCGACGGCTGGGGTGAGTCAGGGCATAATCCGAAGTCTGTTATCCATGGCTATCAGGTTGCAATCGGTATTTAAAGTCGAATACAGCACATCCGTTGCATTTTCACTTTGCACTCGAAATTGTCTGTTGCATTAAGCCCTTCGGTCTTGGCTTGAACTCAGGGCGCCTTGACAATAAAGGGAGTCGCATCGCCGACATGCTTTTTCAATCGCTTAGCCGCTTTTTTCTCCTTTGGTGTGAGTAAGGCCTGTTTTTTCGCTTCCCTGTTGGATCGGTGTGACTTTGACATAGTGCTTTATCCCGAATCATGTTGACATGAAGTCCATGGAGGAAGAGGAATGTTAGTAATTACCTGGGCACTCCAATCACTCCTTGACTGTTGGGTACTGCAACCTCCATCGAGTATGGGCGTGTAGTGACGGAAAAGATAGTTCTTTTCATATAGTGTGCAACGAGATAGTTTGATTATTCAAATTACCCCATTCGACTGCTGGGAAATGTGGACAGAATAAGTATGCTCAGAGCGTTAGCGCTCTCCCTTCGATGAATGACCTGGCATCACGCCAAAATATGGATAAATTGGCCACGACCCCCCTGGCACCGGGAAATCAGAAGAGCTAAACAGGCATGATCCATCCATGAGAAGCCTATTATTTCCCGCAACTTTCATCGGGTCATCCTACAGGAACAAATCATGACCGTAATGCTCTCCCTCTAAAACTATTTTGATCCCTCTTATTCCTATCAATCTTGACAAAAACCGTGGTCTGTCCCCTATTGTTCACTTAAAAGAGCCTTGTATTTCTCAAGATGTTTGTTTTTCAATTCTTTTTCAGTAGTATCAGGAATAGAAATACCTTTTTTGGGTTTTATTCCAGTAATTTCGGTAATGTCTTTTATATTGAAATATTCAGGATTGTCCGTTAAGAATGTTTTTAGTCTTTTCTTTGTTGGAAGTATGCCTCCTGAAAAGAGTAGAGATATAATTGCTTCATCGCAGATATTTGGATTTCTTGCTAGTTTTTCTACAGCCTTAGTGTCATTTTCTTCCAATACTGCCATTTGCATTGCAGGAGTTGAATTTACTGCTTCTGAAATCAACCGCCTCATTTGTATGCTTTTATGATTAAGAAACAAAATGAGTGTTCTTTCTTCGGTATTGGCGTGTTTAGCAATTAGCTTTCTTGTTGTTAAATCATCAACGATAAATAAATCATGTAGGACTTGTGAGCTCGCGTTCTTGTTATATGCAAGTGATCGAGCCTCATCACTATGAAAGCCACCTTTAGCATCTTGGATAATGCTCTCTGCTATCATGGCTATGATTTCTATTGAAATATTGGGATTGTCTGATATGCAAATTCTAAATGGTAACTGCCAATCAATTTTTTGAAGTTTTACTATTAATAGGTGCATACTGTTAGAAGTGCTTTCTTCTAGATCTGTAAGAATGCAGTCTATAAGTTCAACGGTTTGTTCTTTTTTGGTGTTATCAGCTATTACTTTATCAATAAAGTCTTCACTCAAGTCGTCATTTAGTGCACCTTGAAATAATTTCACTACGTCTTCTGAGGATTGTGAGCACAACTTCATTATTCTACGTCTAGTTTCGTGCTCAGAATAGTATTCAAAAAGTGCTTTTAAATTCGCATTTTCCTGTGGTGAAAGGAAGCCAATCTCTTCGAAATCATCCATATAAATTCTCTCCGATTAAGTAAAAGGTGTTCATATATAAATATAACGGCTGGGATCAGTGGGGCGAGCGGCAGCGAGCATCCACTGAAGTCCTTGGTTAAGTTCTTTATAATTGATAGATAAACACACTGTGGACACCACCAACATTTTTCTCCCGGACCTCACCTGCTCCATACTCAACAAGACTGTCATTCTTGAAAATAAACGAATAATCCGCTCTATCCCAAGACCATCCTGATATTAATCTATTTGTATACTTATATATTGTGTAATCACCTGATTGCTTAAAACCATCTAGTTTACCAAGAACTTTCACAACCTCATCTTGTGACATGCCTGGATTTATTCTTTGCACTAATTCTCCTGTGGCGCAGCCAGTAAGGATTAGTAAAACTATTGAATAAATTAATGCTCTCATATTTGCTCCTATTCATGTGTACTAGAACTATTAACTCTTTGCTTTATATGAGTTTGCAAAATTGCGTTTACATCAGACACAGGCGATTATGAAATTTTTATATTCGAAACCAATAATAAGGATATAACTGCACCATAAAAGCCAATACTATATGTGATAATAAACCACCCTTTCTTGAACTTTTCAGGGAAAGTCTTTCCTTTCCAACTTTCGAAATTGTATAACCTCCCAAATACCGCCCAAGCTATTAGACCAGCCGAGGCAATGCGGAAGTATGAAAGCTCATTTTGAGTTACTTTCCAATTGTGATTGATATATTTTGCCGATACTACAGCAAGAAAAATCAATACCCCTGTTCCTATGAGTGAGATACTTATTCTGGATAATTCCTTTTTCATAAACTTAACAGTTGATTATGTTGCTGGCACAAATAATGTGTTATGCCGCAAGCACAGATAATGACTTATACTGCCAATATGTATTCACGGCGGTAAGAGTCACCCTGACGGGCAGAATGGAGAGGTTGAAGAGACAGCCAGCATCCTGCCTGAGAGGGTTTTCCGTTATCGTTCAATAGGTTAACAGATTACCCCTTTAAGTTAACTTGATCGAAGTCATCTCAAGCGTTGAATCTGTTGCGTTCAGCCACTTGGTCACGACTGTTATACACACAGAATCGATCTGAAGTACCTATTCAACCTATATATAACACTGATCAGTTGCTCTCTCGACATCAAGCCACCTAAGTCAAGAACCTCGATCCTAAAACAGACACTCATCAGCGACCTCATCGACAAGGACAACGTCGTTTATTGATGCTTGAGGCTAATGCATTAACCCGCTGACCAGGATAAAAGCAACTCGGCTTACCTCATCCGGTACTTAACGCGCTAAATATTGAACATCAAGAAGCATTTTTTCGAACTAACGAAAAGATTTCGCGAACTCACAGGATTATTTTAGAAACTCACGAAAACATTTCGGAAAATCGCCGCATTATTTTTAAACCCAACGAGCAAAAAAGCGAAACTCGCGAGCCTTTTTGACTCGTCATTGACTAATTTTTAGTCAATGCTTGTATTTATTTTGCTCAACAGTTCGTTAAAAAGCTTCTCGATTTAGAAGAAAAGCCTCGTCACCCGGCAAAAAAGCTTCGTGAGTTTCAATCAGAGCACCTTCAGTTTCACTTTTAATCCCGTGATATTCGATCAAAGAAGGGATCGTTTTACTATTCATCCCGAACAGTTCAGAAAAGCATTCATGTGTCTCAGATTTTTTCCGGGACACCAGTAAGGATGCGTTGAAGGCATCACTCAATGCACAGTACAGACCATACAAGGATCAAACGACCTGACAATGTGCTGCACCGACACAGGCTCTTTCTCCCCTGCCCTCAGCGTCGCCCCCTCCAACGCGATCTCCAACGCACCCGGCTGACCTTCGTTGTCCCGAGGAGAGAAGTTCCAGGTGGTCGGCGCAATGATCTGGTAGTTGAGAATGCGCCCATGCTTGATCTTGATCCAGTGGCCAAGGCTGCCCCGAGCCGCTTCCACCAGGCCGAAGCCCTGGGCCTCCTGGGGGAAGGGTTTGTGGTGACAGATCGCCTCACCCGGTTTGAGTTCTTTGGCCCAGGCCTCCATGCGCATCACTACCCTGGCGATTTCCAGCAGACGGGCGATGACGCGATTGCGTACATTGCCGCCGCTGTCTGAGACCAGCTCTCGGATCAGGGGATGACCATCCACCTGTTGACGGGCCAGGGCGCCGACCTCGACAACTTGGCCGTCGAGCCTTGGGGCTTTGCACCAGGTGTAGGCGTGTTCCACGTCGGCATCAGGCAGAGTGATGCCTTCGAAGGGGTGCTTGGGGCCGGTCTGGTGGGCCATCCAACTGTGGCTGACGTCTTCGGTGATGCGTGAGGTATCTAGCAGTTGTGCTTCTTGATCCCAGAGGCCCTGTTTGAAAATGGGCTCCCCCTGCAACCGGTAGGCGCCGTAGCTCATGAACCGGTCGTTACCCCGCCCGAGCTGTTGGAGGTCGAGCTGTCTGGCCACTTCGAGAAAGCGTCGGAAGTCGCTGCTCTCGGGATCGCGGGCGTCGATCCACTGTTCCAGTGCCGCCGTGGAGTCGAGGGCGACGATATGCTCCAGACTGTCGCCGTAGAGGGTGTTCTCGAGAAAGCGCCGAAAGCCGAAGAGGATCGCCTGCAACCGTGCCTTCTCCTGCATCTCGATGGCACGGGTAGTGCCGCCGGGCTGGATGGCCAGGCTGTGGGGCCACTTGCCCGCCATCAGCCCCATCAGGTGCATGAACTGGGCACGGGCCGGCAGCATCTCTTGGGCGGCGGTGCCGGCCTGGGCGCGGAAGCGCTTTTCGACCATGGGATACCAGGGTTCGCTGCGGTAGGTCTCGCGGGCGAAGTCGGGCATGAAGAAGAGGTAGAAGTGGGTCAGGTGATCGGCCACGTTCTCATTGGCCAGGATCAGGTTGATGGCCAGGTCGCCGTTGGGGGGTGGGGTCACGCCTTGCAGGTCGGCCAGCGCCCGGGCCGCGGCCACAGATTGCGAGACGGAACAGATGCCGCAGATGCGTGGGGTGTAGACCAGGGCATCCCCCGGCTCCTTACCCTGCAGCATCTGCTCGAACCCCCGGTAGAGAGATGAGGAGACCTGGGCCGTCTTGACCCGCTCCTCCTCGATATCCAGTGTGACCTCCAGGTCGCCCTCGACCCGATTGAAGGGTCCCATGATGCGGCGGGTCACGACTTGCCACCCACGCGTCGCTTGGGCGGTACGCGGATGTGGTCCGCCACCGCATTCTCTTTCAGCCGTTTGGGGGTCGCTGCTTTGGACAGCGAAGCCAGGGCCACGAACCAGGCCTTGGGCATGTCTGTGGGCAGGCCCACCGGGATGCCGGCGATCTTCGGCGTCTCGGTAAAGGGGTGGCCCGGCTCTTCGAAACCCGGCGCGGTGCAGTTGATGCAGGCGTAGCCGCCGCGCAGGCAGGAGCCCTCCCCGTTCCAGAGCCGGGTGTTGCAGTCGGCGTGGGCCTGGGTGCCGAGGCAGCCCATGTGCTCCATCATGCAACCCAGGTCGGAGGGTTTTACGGCGCTCGCCTTGTATTCGTAGAACTCGTTGCGTGGGCAGCCGTGGTGAACCAGGTGGTCGGCGTAGCTGCGGGGACGTCCCCACTCGTCAAGATGGTCACGCTGCAGTTCACCGGATGAAATCTGTAGCAAGGTTTCTGTTACCCAGTTTGGATGTACCGGACAGCCCGCGATATTGATCACCGGCAGTCCCTGTTGATCGGTGAAATCCTTGCCGAGCAGGCCGCCGTCGATGGTCTCGTCGAACTGCAGACCGCAAGCTTCGCTGGGATTGCCCCCGGCGGCGGTGATGCCACCGTAGGCGGCACAACTGCCGACGGCAACCACGTGACGCGCTACGCTGGCAAGCTTGGCCACCCACTTCATCATGGGCTCACCCGTACCGGACAGATGGTGAAACTTGCCGCTGCCGTTGGGACCGCAGACCACGGCGCCCTCGAGACAGAGCAGATCGAGTCGCTCTTCGCCTTTGATGATGCGTTCCAGCAAATCGATGAACTCAGTACCGGAGGCTTCACTGATCGAGGGGTGCCAAAGGATATGGATACCGGCGCTCTCGAAGGTGGTGAAGAGATCGGGACTCTCGGCGCACATCAGCGAGAGGGTGCAGCCGCCGCAGCCGCCCGACTGTAACCAGAGCAGATTCAAGGGCTGCCGGTCGGCATCAGCCATCGTGTTCTCCATTCAACGGTAGACGCAAGGTAAAGGCGGCACCGCCCGCCGGGACGTTTTCCGCCGACAGGTCGCCGCCCATATCCCGGGCCAGGCCATAGCTGATATAGAGGCCCAATCCGGTGCCTTTGCCCACGTCCTTGGTGGTAAAGAAGGGGTCGAAGAGTTTTTTCGTATCATCCTCGGCGATACCCGGGCCGTTGTCCTGCACGCGGATCCAGGCGTAAGTCTTATCCCGACCGCAGGCGATGGAGAGCTGCATGGGTTGATGTCCCTCCATCACATCGAGCGCGTTCTGAATCAGGTTGATCAGAATCTGATGCACCTGACCCTGACGGCCGGTGATCTCACAGTTGTGGGGCAGATCGTAGTCCACCTCCGGCTTCTCCCGGGCTGCCTTGATGACCCACTCGGTGGCGGTCAGGACCACCTGCTTCAGCTCAAAGGGTTCCGGCTGCTCTTTCTGCACACCGGAGTAGCGCCGCAGGTCGAGCACGATCTTGCTGATGCGCTCGGCCCCCTCCATGGTGCCCTCGATCAACGGTCCCATATCCGATTCGATCCTGTCGATGCGGTATTTTTCCCTTAGCTCCTGCTGCAGCGCGGGATCGAGATGGGCGCCCACGTCGGCGATATATTGATTGATGCGTTCGCCGTATCGCTTGAGGGCGTGCATGTTGCCGAAGACCACGCTGATGGGGTTGTTCAGCTCATGGGCCACGCCGGCCACCAAGCGGCCGAGGGAAGCCATTTTCTCGGAGTGGACCAGGTGTTCCTGGGTCTGTTTCAGCTCACTGTGAGTCTTGTTCAGGTCTTCGTAGGCGCGGCGGAGCTCACCCACCGGACGGCCGATCAGCACCATACCCATGAGTCTTCCCTTGACGTCGTAGCGGGAGGAGCAGTTCATCGCCAGCGGCATCGCCTCCCCTTCCAGGGTGACCAGATTGACCTCGCAGTCGACGATGGCGTCGTTGCCGAGTTTCTCCGCGAACTGCTCAACCAGGGGTTGAGAGTCGAAACCGAACAGCTCATTGAAGGGTCGGCCTAACAGTTCGCACTCCGGTTTGCCGGTCAGGTCTTCCAGGGCCTGGTTCACCTGCAAGATGCGGCCCTGGATATCGCAGACGATCAGTACCTCGGTCATCGATTCGAGCACGCTGCGGATGAACTTCTGCGCCTCTTCCAGCTCGGCGTTCTTCTGTTCCAGTTCCACCTGGTAGTGGACCAGGTCGGCATAGACCTTGTCCATCTTCTGGATCACGTCGATCCAGGCGCTCTCGGTGGTTTCATCGAGCGCCAGCGGCGCATCCATACCGACCTTGTCGATCAGGCTGCTCTTGATCTGGGTTTTGGTTTCAGCCATGACGTTTCCCTGTTGTGGTGATTCCGTTGATGAACGCGGATGGGTTCATGTGCTTGTTGGTGCCGTTAGTCTCTATGCCGTTGGTGCAGCGGGGGCCGCAGCCTGGGTTGATCATACTATTTTCTGATGATGTGAATCATTGTCGTTTGGCAGGCGATCGGTGCGGCAGGGCCGCACCCTACGTCTGTCTGTAACGGCCTATCCCACCATGTCTTCGTTATCGCGCAGTTGCTCGATCTTTTCCAACCCGTACCGCTCCAGCTTGCTGCGCAGGCCGACTCGGGAGAGGCCCAACTCTTTCGCCGCCTGACTCTTGTTCCAGCGGTTGCGGATCAGGCACTCTTTGAGGATACGCGCCTCAAGCGACTCGACCCGCTCCTTGAGCGTACCCTCCAGATCGTTCATCAGTTTCAGATCGGCCTCGTCGGCTTCCGGTGCCGCCTGCAGGACCCGGGGTGAGAGCAGATCGGCGCTCAGCAGGTCGCTATCGGTCATCACCAGCATATGGCGGATCTCATTCTGCAGTTCGCGCACATTGCCCGGCCAGTGGTAGGCCTGCATACAGGCCAGGGTCTCATCGGTGAAACCTTCCACCTGTTTGCCCAACAGGCTCATGGATGAGGTCAGAATAGATTTTGCAATCAGGGGAATATCCATTTTGCGTTCGCGCAACGCAGGCAACTGGACGGTGACTGTGGCGAGGCGATAGTAGAGATCTTCGCGGAAGCGGCCCTCGCGTACCTCAAGTTCGAGATCCCGGTTGGTGGCGGCGATGACGCGTACATCCACCTGCCGCGTCTGGCTGCTGCCCAGGGGACGGATCTCACCTTCCTGCAGCACCCGCAACAGTTTTACCTGGAATGCGGGCGAGACCTCGCCGATCTCGTCGAGGAAGACCGTGCCGCCGCTGGCTCGCTCGAAGAGCCCCGCCCGGTCCTCCACGGCACCGGTAAAAGCACCCTTCTTGTAGCCGAAGAGTTCGCTCTCCAGCAACTCGTCCGGTAGTGCGCCGCAGTTCTCCACCACGAAGGGCTGATCCCAGCGGTGGCTGTTGTAGTGCAATGCCCGGGCGGCCAACTCCTTACCGGTACCCGACTCGCCGGTCAGCAGCACGGAGATATCGTAGGGCGAGACGCGGCGGATCTTCTCGCAGACATGATTCATACCGCTATCGTCGGAACGTACGATCTGATCTTCGCAACTGTAGTCCTCGCGCAGGTGCTTTCGTTTTTGCTCCATGGTGGATTGGAGACGGCTCGGTGACATCTTCAGTTCCACCGACAGAATCTCGTTCTTGCGCTGCAGGTCGAAGAGTTCCGCCGCGTTCTTCAACAACAGGATCAGGCTGTCGGGGTGCCAGGGCTTGGTGACGAACTGGTAGATACCGGCGTCGTTGACGGCGCTGATGATGTCTTCGGAGTCGGTATAGCCCGAGATGATCATGCGGATCACCTCCGGCCACTGCTCCCTCACCTGCTTGAGGAACGCCACGCCGGTAATCTCCGGCATACGCTGGTCGCAGAGAATAATCTGCACCCACTCGGTCTCGAGAATCTTGCGGGCCGCGTCGACATTCTCTGCCGTCTTCACATCGAACTCGTCTTCGAGGATACGTTCCAGTGTCTCCAGGCTGCGCACCTCGTCATCCACGATCAGTACGGTGGGTCGACTGCTCATGACACTCTCCTCAGCGGTACGGTGCGGCGATGGTTGGCCAGGGTCAGCGGCGTGCGTGATTTGGGCACCTTGTAGACAAAGTTGTACCGGGCCACGTGGTAACTCGGATCGAACCCGTAGAAATTGTGCTTCATTTGCTCCAGCTCCTCCTCGCGATAGCGGGCCAGCGGTTTGAGCGACTCGTCGGCCTGCCTTCGCGCATTCTTATAATGTAGACGTTCGGTAAATGCGGGTGTGCGGATCATGGCGGTGGCCAGTTGGCGAACCTGCGGCACGAATCCCGCGCTTGGGCCGTCGATCACCTGGTCGATGAGACTCAGCGATTTCGCTTCGTCGACACCCATCGGCAGGCGGCTCTCCACGATGCGCTCCGCATTCTCTTTACCGGCATAGCGGGGCAGCAGATAGGTCCAGTATTCCGATCCGTAGAGGTTGCCCATGTCTTTGTAGTGGGGATTGAGAATCACCCCGCGCCGGGCCCAGACCTCGTCGGCGGCCCGGGCCAGAAAGACGCCCCCCGCCCCCGCGTTGCCCTGCAGGGCGGCGATGGTCAGATGGCTCTCGGTCTCGATGATCTCGCGGGCCAGATCATCGATGGCGTTGATGTTGCGCCAGGACTCATCTGCCGCGCTGGACGCCGCCTCGATCCGGTTGAGATGCATGCCGTTGGACCAGTAGTCGGGACCGCCCATCAGGAGGATCACTTTGGTCTCCCGCTGTTTGGCCTGGCGGTAGACCTGCAACAGCGCTTCGCACTGTTCGCTGCTCATGGCGCCGTTGTAGAAGGGGAAGTGGAGCAGACCCACGCCGTCCGCCTCTTCGTACCAGATCTCGCGATAGCCTGACGCTTCGTCGGCCTCGATCTCTGGCAGGTGTTCGATCTCATCCGCCAGCAGTTGGGTGGCGGGGAGTTTGAAGGGATGCTCGCCCGACTTCTCTTTCAGGTGGCCGATCCAGACCGCGCCATCGACGGTGGCGCGGCAGATGGCCGGGCCGCAGCGGGCGATCAGTTCGCCGGGGGCTCCTTTCAATTTCGGCTCGGGCCTGGCATCGAAGAGGAAGCACTCCCGACCGAAGAGCGTATCCTTGACGCCGGGCACGCCATCACCACTACGGATCCTGCTCAGTACCGATTCGCTGCTGTCTCGTTGCCAATCGATTGACCTGTCGGCCTGCTTGGCAAGCGGCCGCCACTCGCCTTGGATATCGGGATTTGAAGCATCCAGGGGTTCAGGCCGAAAGTCACCGGCTGCGAAACGATCGACCGACAGGCGTATCGCCTCCACCGCCGCCTCGGTCACTTCGTTGCGGTAGAGACTCCCTTTGGAGGCCGCCCGCATCTCGAATTCGACACTGGCCCAGATATCCCCCGCATCCATCTCTTCGTTGGCCTGGAGTACTGTGACGGCCCATCGCGTCTCGCCTTTCAGGATGGCCCAGTCGAGGGACGAGGGTCCCCGGTCGCCGCGAATACCGGGGTGAACCACCAGGCAGACATGGCGCCGCCAGATCGATTCGGGGATCGCCCGCTTGAGGAAGGGGGCGATGACCAGATCCGGCTGATAGCGCTCGACCGCCTCCTGCGCCACGGCATCGTTGATGTCGAACTCAACGGAGACCTGGTGACCCAGAGATCTCAGCTCTACATGGAGTCGCTGGGTGAGGCTGTTGAAGGCGTGGGTCAGAAACAGGATACGCATCTAACAGATTCTCGGTAACTGTTCACCAGACAACCAATCGACCACCCGGCTGCCGCCGAAGAGGGTCTCCATCTGCACGAAATGGTGTTCGTCCTCAACCACTGTGCCGATGATCTGACTGTCACGTCCGAGGGGATCCGCCTGCATTATCGGCAACAACCGCTCTGCATCTTCCGGCGAACAAATGCAGATCAGCTTGCCCTCGTTGGCCACATAGAGGGGGTCGAGCCCCAGCAATTCGCAGGCGGAGGTCACCGCCGCTTTCATGGGAATCTCCGACTCCAGCAGACGCATGCCGATGCCCGACTGCATGGCCAGTTCGTTGAGGGTGGTGGCGAGACCGCCGCGGGTGGGATCGCGCAGACAGTGGATACCGGGGGCTGTCTCCACCATCTTATCCACCAACTTGTGCAGCGCCGCCGAGTCGGACTCGATGGTGGTCTCGAACTCCAGGTTCTCGCGACTCGACATGATCGCCACACCGTGATCGCCGATGCTGCCGCTGACGATGATCTTGTCGCCGGGCCGGGCGCGATCCCCTGAGATCTCGATGCCCTCGGGCACCACACCGATGCCGGTGGTGGTGATGAAGACCCCGTCGCCCTTGCCCTTCTCTACCACTTTGGTATCGCCGGTCACTACGGGCACACCGGCTTCGCTGGCTGCCCGTCCCATACTGGCGACGATGCGGTCCAGGTCGGCTAACGGAAAGCCCTCTTCGAGAATAAAACCTGCCGAGAGATAGAGGGGGCGTGCGCCGGACATGGCCACGTCGTTGAGGGTGCCGTGGACCGCCAGGGAGCCGATGTCGCCGCCGGGAAAGAAGAGGGGCGAGATGACATGGCCGTCCACGCTCATCACCATGCGACCCGCGGAGACGTCGAAGGCGGCCTGGTCGTTGCCCTGTCTCAGCAGTTCGTTGTCGAAGTGTTTTAAGAACAGCTCTTCGATCAGCTGGGCCATGGCGCGGCCGCCGCTGCCATGGGTCATGTCGACTCTGGCGCCTTTGGTATCGAGCCTTAAGGGGAAACGTTTGACCACTGCGCTCATTGGTGGGTACCTGTGTTTATCATTTGACCAACTCCAACTACCGGTTGATTGATTCCATCATGCACTCTGCTGTGCCGGTTGACGGAAACGCCCGTAACTCCAATAGGCGGCACAGGCCCCCTCGGAGGAGACCATGCAGGAACCCATGGGATTTTCTGGTGTGCAAACGGTGCCGAAGAGCTTACAGTCGGTGGGCCGTTTAGCCCCACGCAGGATGGCGGGACATTCACACCCCTTCACATCCTTGGCCTGGGAGACGGGGATGGTGAAACGATTCTCCGCATCCAGCTCTTCGTAGGCCTTCTTGATCTTGAGGGCGCTGTAGGGCACCAGGCCCAGCCCCCGCCACTCGAAGCTCCGGCGCAGTTCGAAGGTATCCGCCACCAGGGACTGGGCTTTTTGATTACCTTCACGGCTGACTACACGGGTGTACTCGTTCTCCACCTCGAAGCGCCCCTCGTTGAGTTGCCGGATCAGCATCAGGGCGGACTGCATGACATCGAGGGGTTCGAAACCGGCGATCACCACCGGACGTTGAAACTCCTCGGCAAAGAATTCATAGGGACGACTGCCGATAATGGAACTCACGTGAGACGGTCCGAAGAAACCGTGAATCGAGACCGATCCCAACTCGCGCACTTCGGGGGATTCGAGGATGTTCTGTATCGCCGCCGGTGTCAGTACATGGTTGCAGAAGAGGCTGAAGTTCTTCAGTCCCTCCGCCTTGGCCTGCTGCAGCGCCACGGCGCTGGGTGGTGTTGTCGTCTCGAAACCGATGGCGAAAAAGACCACTTCGCGGTCGGGATTCTCGCGGGCGATCTTCAATGCATCCTGGGTCGAATAGACCATGCGCACATCGCCGCCAGCCGCTTTCACTTTAATCAGGCTTTTGCGTCCGCTGGCGGGTACCCGCAACAGATCACCGTAGGTGCAGAGAATCACATCGTGGACCTCTACCAGATGGATCGCTTCGTCAATTCGGCCAATGGGTAACACACAAACCGGGCAGCCCGGACCATGAACAAACTTTACGTTGTCAGGCATCAGGTCCTGCACGCCATAGCGAAAGATGGCGTGGGTATGGCCACCACAGAACTCCATCAGATGGTATTGGCGTTCCTCGTCAGCCGCCTGCCGAATGGCTGCGGCCAGCTGTTTCGCCAGTGTGTGCTGGCGAAATTCGTCGACATATTTCATGGCGTCACCCCCGCTTGCGCGAAGAGTTCGAGGGTCTTCTCGGCCTCCTCTTCGCTGACCTTGTTGAGGGCGTAGCCCACATGGATCAGGACGAAGTCGTCCACGGAGACATCCTCCACCAGGGCCAGGGAGACCTGCTTCTTCACCTCGCCCAACACCACGGTGGCGGTATCACTCGCTTCATCGATGGCGACGACTTTTGCCGGTATGGCCAGGCACATGTTCGTTCACTCCAAAGTTAGAGTCTGACAATCAATCTTAAGCCGACAGCACCGGATGCCCGATCAACGCCATCTGCCGGGTCGCGTCGATCCAGCGGTACCAGTCGTCCATCCCTTCGCCCGTCGTCGCGGAGACCTGCAATACTCGAATCCGGGGATTGACCTGTTGCGCATAGGCGATACACCGCGCCACATCGAAGTTGAGATGGGGCAACAGATCCGTCTTGTTGAGCAGCATGAGGTCAGAGGCATGAAACATATCGGGATACTTGAGCGGTTTGTCCTCTCCCTCGGTAACAGAGAGGATCGCCACTTTATGCGCTTCACCGAGATCGAACGCAGCAGGACAGACCAGGTTGCCCACGTTCTCGATGAAGAGCAGACTGCCCTCCTCCGGCTGCAGACTCTCAAGTGCGTGACCCACCATGTGGCCGTCCAGGTGGCACCCTTTGCCGGTATTGATCTGCAACGCCTTGGCACCGGTGGCGCGAATACGTTCCGCATCGTTGGCGGTCTGTTGATCACCCTCGATGACAGCAACGGCATAATCTGTCTTCATGTCTTCAATCGTTCGTGCCAACAGGGTCGTCTTACCGGAGCCGGGGCTGGACACCAGATTGAGTGCAAGAATGCCCTGTTGACGAAAATAGTCACGATTCGCTGCAGCATACTGATTGTTCTTGCTCAGAATGTCCTGCTCGATCTGTACCATACGTGACTGACTCATACCCGGTGCATGGGCATGGGCCGGTCCCTGACCGTAGTCATGCGTATGGTCGTGGTGATGGTGTTCATGTTCATGGCCGTGATGATGGTCATGTTCATGACCCTCGATGTGGGTCTCACCTTCACCGCAACCGCAGACAGTACACATAGTTAATCCTCCGGATAATGATGAATTATGAATGTTGAATTTTGAATGGAAGTACTCGCGCTCTTAATTAAAAAAGCTGTGAGCGACTGTCACACATAAATTCAAAATTCAACATTCATAATTTAAAATTAATCAATCCACTTCCAGCTCTTTGATACGCATCTCATCGCCCCCGGTTACCTGCAGTTGATAACTATTGCACTCGGGGCAGGCATCGAAACGCGCCTTTACCGATACCTGCTTGCTGCACTGCATACACCAAGCCTGACCGGGCAGGTCGATAATCTCCAGTACTGCACCATCGGCCAGGGTGTCTTTCATCACGGCGTCAAAACCGAAACGCATCGCCTCGGGGTCAACACCGGAGAGCCCGCCGATCTCAAGCCACACGGTTTTCACCTGAGTAAAACCCTGACTGACCGCATGATCTTCGAGTATTTGCAGGACCCCCTCGCAGAGTGACATCTCATGCATCAGGCAAACTCAAGACGATAGCCGACACAGGGATCGACCGCATTGATGAACAGACTTGCCTGTCTTCTCAAAGCCGCTTCATCACCGGCTGGTAAGCCGAGTAAGCCGTGAGCCACCACACCCTCAGGATGAAAGTTCCACTCAGTGGGTGCAAGAATCTGGTATCGGCTGATCACACCATCAGTCAATGAAGCGCGATGGGTCAGCCGACCCCGTGCGGCTTCCACAATGCCCAGCCCTACACCGTTGGTCTCTTGCACTGGGTCCACTGGATGCGCACTCTCTTCGCCCGTCAGTCTATGAAGCAAATCCAATAACGCTCCCGGTATCGAGGACAACTCCAACAAGCGCGCGGCCATACGCGTCATCAGTCCAGAACCATAATCTGATTGGAGTGCTTTGATGAGAGGATGCGTCGCCTGGCGAGTCAGCGCAGAAGTTTCTCGAGGTGTCGCATCCCAGTCAGGTTGGGCAATAAATCTATCTGCATCGGGTTGCTGTAATCGCCGGTCCATGGACTGGATCTCGAAATCGGGGAGTGCCGTTATCTCTGCACCACCCAGATGACATAATCCCTCATCCCTGACATTGGCCAACAGGCGTGCAGGAGCAGTGGCCTTGTCATCTATCCAGCGATGGAAATCATCCATGTCGCACATGCTGTGCCACTGCCCAGGTGGGAAACCGAAAACCGCCTGTTCTGAGGTGCGTGACAGAATCTCTATCAAGTGTCTAAAACCCTCGCAGTCGAGCTGCAGGTTGGGTTGTAGTGAGAATGCCTCGCCCTGTTCACCGAAACAGGCGCACTTTGCCTGCTTCATCAGTTCGGGCAGATCGCTTAAATAAGCGCGATTGACTGCCTCACCACTGAAACCCGGCCAATCAATTAGAATTCTCCAAAGATGTTCGCGAGCCGTTTCACACAGAATCAACATAGACTCAGCAAGCGAAATCCGGGATTCCACACCAACCCCCATCGCCTGCCGACAGGCTGTCACGGCCGCACCGGCCTGGGCATTGGCACAAACACTGTAGAGCATTGGGATCATCTGCAGCACCGCTTCGGTTGTTTTGCCTTCAAACAACGACGGCAACTGCAACGGACGGCTGGATTGAATGGTCACACCCCTGACTCGCTGATCCTGGCTCTGGAGTTCAATACGCAGCTCACCCTCTATGCTCATGGCTCCGCATCCTGAGAGAGGTGTCCGCGCAACAGATCCCGCCGGCTGAGCGGTTGTTCCAGGCGCTCGCTCAGGCTCACTGTCTGGCTTTCGTCATGATCTGTATCTTTATCCGATATGGCGGCGGTTTCCTCTGTGTCACCGTACCAGCGCCGACTGATCTCAGACGCATGTGTGGAGACAGTGTCGCGGTTCTCTTCATCCATCAGCCCTTGCATGACTGCCTCTGCAGTGGTAACCGCCGTCGCCTGATCGGCGAACTCAAAGACTGGGGAAAAGAGAGAACACATCTGATAGCGTCCGATACCTGACTCTTCTCCGAGGATGAACTCATAGGGCCCGGAAGGCAATTGGTGGAGCTGCTTGTCGCCTATCTGCAGCTCCTGCCAATCATCTCCCTCATCCGGCAGCAGCATCAGGTTCATGAACCAGGGGGTGACCAGGACACCGAGGCAGTGACCCTGCCACTCGCGAAATCCCACTGCTTGCACCTGCAATGCCGGGTTCAACAAAGGCAATCCCTGCATCCGTTCCTGTTCAATTTGAACGAAGAGGCGTTCAAGTCCCTCCGTCAGATACTCAGGACAGATCATGACGCCTCCCGGACCACCATGAAGTCACTCTTATTGCCGTCACAATTGGGACAGCTCCAGTGTGCCGGCAATTGCGAGAAGGGAGTTCCCGGTGGTATCTGCCAATATGCATCGCCTGCTTCGGGGTTGTAGACATACCAGCAGATCTTACACTCCAGACGGCTGCCATCTTCTATTTTCCTATCATCCCCGCCATAGGAACCACCGAAGAAGACATCGTTCACAGGTAGGCCTCGACAATCTCGATCAGACGCTCCTTGCTGTCTTCGATATCCTCTTTGGCCGCCGCTGCGACGGCGGGAATATCACCGATCTCCAGGGTGTTGAGGATATTCTTGTCCTGTGAATTGAAGTACTGCACCCACCAGACATTTTCCACCGCGGTACTGGTGATGCGGCAGTTGCCGTACCCCCTCGACAGGACGGTCAACGGACCCTCGCCCAACCGTTCGATGAGGAAGGCCAGATCCTCCTCTGTCTGTGGCAGGAGCGTCAGATTGATCACATGGGTCTCCGCACCCGGCCTAAACTCGGAGACCTTGTCGTTGATCTCGGCCAGCAGGGGCGGTGCGTTGAGAACGCCTTGGGGAATGGAATCGCCACCGATCTCCACCCGGTGCGCGGCACGGGTAAAGACGTGACGACGGCAGAGCCGTGGCACGGCAGCCACTTCTATCGTGTCCCGGATCAACTGATCTTCGTTATCGAAATACCGGATCCGCCAGAGACCCGCCAGGACGGACTCCTGAACCTGAATCCTGCCCGTGTCGCTCTGATGCAGCATACTGACCTCACCCTCCCCCAGGAGTTGATCGATCAGGGTACGCTGCTCAACGGGCATATCCGTTAGGTCGAGGGGATCCGAATGCACACCCGGGGATTTCGACTGCCGCGTCAACTCAACCTGCAGTTGATGCAGCAGTACCATCGCCTCCGGATGTGTCGACAAGGCCTCCGGGTCGGCAATCTCCGGTATGCTGAAGGTCTGCATCTCATCGGGCAGTTCGAGAATATCGAGGTTCGCCCCGTCCTCCTCCTGGGGTTGCGAACCGGTGCCGATCAGGGATACGGGGATGTGGGTCTCTTGCATGATGAATCTCCGATCAATGACAGGCGCTTTGCGCGCTTACCACGGGGATGGGGAAACCGGATACCGCCGCCGGCTCAGCGTTGAGGAGTCTTTCGATCTCCGACAGGTAGACATCCCAGTCCTGCATGCGGCTGATGGCGCCCACATATCTGCCCTCTCTCAGGTGAACCAGCGCCGGCCAGCCGTCAAAGGGAAAGCGGGCGTGCAACTGACGTTCACAGTTGCGATTTACCACAGCCACTTTGAATCGTTCTGCAAAAGTCTGCATCAGCAACGGCAGCACCACCGCTACATCGTTACTCTCGGGGAATTGAATCGGATTCTCGGTAAAAAAGAGCAGCACGTTCGGATGCTCACTGGTGAATGCTTCTAACGAAACTTCATCCACCACCGGGACACCCTTGTTGTCGATAAGATCCCTGATCAATGTCGATGGCATGGTCATTCTCCCGTGGTAGCCTGTGAGGCAGATTGCTGTTGAAGGTGTTCTGGCAGCTGCGGTTCCCGCTCTACCAGATCCGCAAAAAGATGGCCGACGTCGGTCTCACCATTGAGAACCTGATCGAGCGCTTGAAGTGCTTTTTGGATCTGCTCGGCCTGGGCATCTGTCAGCACTTCTCTGGCACTATCAAGAAACACCAACAGCCAACAACCGACAGGTTGATCGCCCACGAGCAGGGTATCTACCCTACGTCTCTGTCCCATGCCATCACATAGGGCATATCCGGGTTCTGATACAACCACCTGCATAGGAAGACCGATACACACTAGTTGGAATCCTCATCACGATACTTGTCGAGATGGGCATCCAGACCGACGGATAAAGCATTGGCAATCCGGGATGATTGGTGTGCAGTCGGACTGAATCCATCCAGTTGCAGGACACGGGCATCCCCCACACGGCAGGCCACTGCCGATGCGGGACGTTCAGATTCATAGAGATCCATATCGGAGATCGCCCCCTGCTGCAGGGCATTGGGTGTGATCTGCTGCTCGCGTTGTCGACTTTCCACGCCCAAGTCAGACAGGTAATCGAGTGCCAGTTGAATGGCGGGCATGATCTGCGCCTTCACTTCACTGCGCAGGCTGCCGCCATAGTCTTCCAGTTCCACCGGTTGTACACCCACCAGCAGCAGGTGCTCAGGATAGTCGCCCAGCATCTCGGCCATGGCGAGCACCTCCTGGAAACCGGTCTGGTGAAGGCTGACCTTCTTGGCACCCATGAACTTCGGCACCTCGGTGCCCTTCACCCGCTTGAGAGTTCCACCAGGCAGGCCGTAATCGACCGCATCGAATACCACCAGGATCTCAGCTTCACGTATGTGCTGAACGAGGTAGATCCCCTGGGTGCCGCCATCCAGAAGCCTGACATTATCGGGAAATTCATAGCTACGTTGCAGCGTCTCAAGCGCACGCACGCCGAAACCCTCATCAGCCCAAAGCAGATTACCGATCCCGAGAATCAGGACCGAAGGTGCAGTCGCCATCCTCTCCTCCAATACAAAATCACTGTCTTTGATACTGGAAGGGGGCAATGCACGTGCCAAAACGAACGGATTTCTATGTCATTGTTATTTAAAAAAAACCCTAAGAAAAAGCCATCCGCTTATGCGCTTGATGGTTACTTAATAATCAGTATGGTGGCAAAACAGGATACTTACTTTCCATCTAGTCATCGGCATGTACGTAATAACTGACACGATGTAAGGTTTTATTCCACATCCATCATTTTTCAGATACTGGCTTACCAATCAAGCAACTCAAGGCAGTACCTTTTCAGAGAAGAGGCAGCCCCAGCCTTCAGGTCTTGCAGGCACCAACCCTGACCGCCAGTACGTCACAGGAAGAAGCGTGTAGCACGCCACTCGCGGTTGATCCAAGAATACGCTGCAGTCCGTGTCTGCCGTGGCTGCCGATTACGATCAGGTCCGCGGCATGTTGCTGAGCGATACGGACGATCTCCAGCGCCGGAGATCCAACCTCGACATACTGCGCTGCTCCAGGTACTCCCTTGCTCTCGGTGACTGAGACGAGATTTGTCCGAGCCCGCTCGACAAACTGCGCTTCGAGATCCAGATCGACCGGCAACGGTGTATCCGGTGGATAGAGGTAGCCTGTGTATTCAACCACATGAATAAAACTGGTTTTTGCATTTTGAGCAGTAGCCAGCTCAAGCGCCTTATCGATGACATAGTCGGTTTCAGATGAGAAATCGACGGTGATGAGTATATGTTGATAGTCTGCCATGCTCTTTCCACCAACCTTCTTATTCTATAGGTAAGTATGGCACTCAATCACGGTTGCCATAGCCAATCCCGTTGCTTTCTCATCTGAATTGAATCTATATACTGTACAGAATATGAAAACCGGTTTTCTCACACTAGAAACCCATCCAGACCATGGCGGACTGGTGCGTGTACGAATCAGGGACAACGTGCCGGAGCTATCGGAACAGGAGGACGGCACCGAAATCCGCTACGTCGCCCGCTTCAAGGATATCGAGGCTGGGCGGATGCATGTTCAGAATATGATGCACCGCTCATTGGTGGATCTTGAAAACCGTATTTACCGCAAAGGCCTCGACGAAATGATCGCCTGTGTTGAAGCTGATGATCTCGAACATTCGAGAGTGTGGATGGACCCCGCTATCAATCAGCAGACATCAAGCCGTATCGATCAGTTGGTCGAGAAACACAAGCTGGATCAGAAGTGGCTGGATCTGATATGGCGGGCGGTTGGCGTTGCCGGCCTGATACTACTGCTGATCACCGCCATGAAGCTTTAAGGAATCTCTGAACAAGTCATGGCCGGTCATCCAGCGGCCAACAGCTTCCGCCTCTGCGTTGCCAATCAATCAGGTATTTTCACCACGGTTCGACCACGAACTTTGCCGGCCAGTATCTGTTCGGCTGCCCCGGGTAACTCATCAAAGCCAATCTCAACTGTCATGCGCTCCAACAGGTCGAGATCCAGTTCTTTTTCCAACCGCTGCCATGCTTGCTCGCGTTTCTCTAACGGCGCCATGACCGAATCCACACCCAAGAGGCTAACGCCCCTTAGAATAAAAGGCGCAACCGAGGTTGGTAAGTCCATCGATTCTGCCAATCCGCAAGCAGCCACCGCACCACCGTAGTTGATCTGACTGAGCACATTGGCCAAGGTATTACCACCCGCCACGTCGATGGCGCCTGCCCAACGCTCCCGCGATAATGGCTTTGCCTTGCCGGAAAACTCATGCCTGTCGACGATTTCCGAAGCACCAAGACCTGTCAGATAGTCTTGCTCTTCCGGGCGCCCCGTCGCAGCAAAAACACGATAACCGGACCTGGCAAGCAGTGAAACGGCCACACTACCCACACCACCCGCTGCACCAGTCACCAGGACATCCCCGGCATCAGGCGTCAGGCCGTGGCTTTCCAGAGCCATAACACAAAGCATCGCCGTATAACCTGCGGTGCCTATCGCCATAGCCTGGCGGGCACTGAATGATTCAGGCAACGGGACCAGCCAGTCACCTTTCACGCGAGCGACACCGGCAAATCCACCTGAATGGACCTCCCCCACACCAAATCCATTGAGCACCACCCTGTCACCCACGTTGAACCGGAGGTTTTCTGAACTGATCACCTCACCGGCAAAGTCGATACCGGGCACCAGTGGAAAGCGTCTCACAACCGGCGCCTTCCCTGTCAGGGCCAAGCCGTCTTTATAGTTGAGTGCCGAATATTCAACCTTCACTGTGACATCCCCTTCCATGAGGTCATCAGTGGAAATAGTACATAAATCAGCGGATTGGCCATCCTCGGTTTTGCTGATCAGATAGGCAGGATATGTTACGCTCATCTTTATTCTCCTCTCAATATCGTGCCGATATTATTTGTCTGACAAATACATGTCAAACAAACCAGGATTCGATGATACTATGGACCTAGTCTATGCCATTAACAGAGTCGAAACCGGTGCAAGAAGAGCCCATTATCAAGAGCAGTATTTCTAAGCAGATCGCAGACCAGCTACGCAATTCCATTATCAATGGACGGTTTAAAACAGGCGAGCGACTGCCGACAGAGGATGAACTGGCCAATCGATACGGTGTCTCCCGCGCTACAATTCGAGAAGCCCTGAAGCGTTTGGCCGCACAGAATCTTGTGCGCTCCCGCCGCGGACCTGCAGGTGGGAATTTCGTCAATCAACCCACCCACGAAGAGCTGGCGGAATCGCTCAGTGGTGCAGCGACCCTTTTGGTCAGCTTGGGCAGCATGGACATAGAAGAGATTGTTGATGCCAGGCGCGTTCTGCAAGGGGGTTGTTTAAAATTGGCCGCTCAACATGCCAAGCCGGAACACGTACAAAAGGTGCAAGCCGCCCTAGTGCGACAAAAGCAAGCGGGGATTTCTGATGAGGCCTTTTGTCACGCGGATGTTGCCTTTCATCGCGCACTGGTTGATGCCGCTGACAACAGCATGATCAGATTTGTCATGTACACCACCATTGAGGCCCTGGTACCAATCACCAATATGGTGCTGTCCTATGTCAAAGATCGGCATGAGATTATCGCCATCCATGAACGTTTACTCTCAGCACTCGAGCAGAAGCGGGAAGACGAGCTTGAGATCGCATTAAATCAATTACTGGACTACCTGATGGAGAGCTTCAGGCTGGCTCAGATTCAGCACGCGAAGCATCAAAAACCACCCTCCGGCTCCAACTGATCGGAACAGAGTAGGCCACACCCCAGCACATGAGGATTAAACGCTGTGCAGCGGTTATCCCCATCCTGGGTTTTACAGAAAAATCACTCTACTAAGACTTCGCGCTCAACAGTCTGAACCGACAGTCCCAGCGCCTGCTTGAGCGCCTCTGCGGGAAAGGGTTTGGACAGGCAGGTCTCCGCACCGGCTTGGGTGATTTCAAGGCGATTCTCGTTGGTGCAGAAGCCACTCATTGCGATAACCCTGATGAAACGGGTCTCTTGATCTGCCTTGATGATTCTGCACACCTCAAAGCCATCCAACCCGGGCATTTTCAGGTCCAGCAGGACAACATCTGGTTTGAAGCGGGGAATGAGATTACCCGCCATATAGCCGGAATTGGCCATCTCCACAGATGAAACTTCAGGTAAATCATCGAGATATTCCTTGATGAACAAAGAAAATTGTTCATCATCGTCGACAATCAGAATACGCAGTGAGAAATCTTCCGGCAGGTCAAGACTGATTCCCTTCCTTTTAGCCAAGCGTAATACTTCACTGACCGGATAACGTCGATGTCCACCTTCCGTCGTCTCAGCCCGTAGGATACCCCGGTTTGTCCAACCTCTGAGTGTGGCGGGCGTTACACCCAGAATTTTTGAGGTGTTGCCTGGCGAAAGATAGAGCTTTTTCCAAGGCTTGTAATACATAACAGGTACTCTTGTTACCCTAAAATAATCATATACCTAATTTGTTAAAAAAAACTCTGAAGCGGAATCAAAAAAGTGATCTGCATCAAGCAAAGTGTGTACTCATCGTGTTCCGCCGTGTTGAGATGACCCGCCCAGTGAAATCTGCAAATAGGATCTAGCTAATCGAGACACAGTGGAGGTTAGCCAATTCACATGCCGTATTTTGTGTAAATCTCTTTCCGAATCGGACATAGACATATGGCGCCCTTTCCAAAACCCGGCCCGTAGCCGCAATCCCTGCATTGTTCACCAAAAATGATCATCACTGTGCTCTCATCATCTACGAAATCGATTTTGCACAGATTGAATTCAGGGTCCTCGAGACAAGCATGGCAGTCCAGACATTGGGTTGCCTTTGCAACCACCTCAGGATCAATGTCAAATCGTTTTTTGCCGTCCAGAGCAGACTCCTTGCCTATCGGCGATACTCAACTGGCTTTATCACTATTTTGTTAATTGTTTTTGTCATTCGCATTAAAAATTCTCAATATCTGACGCTTCAATTCCAACAAACTGCCGGATGACATCTCTACAAAGGCGATGAATCGGGAATTGGTATTTACTGACTTTTCGATGAAAAATGGCATGTTAGAAAAAACCAAGAACTGAAGCGTTCCCTACCAACAGGGCTTCAACAGCATGATAGGGGGGCATCCGACGATAAGCACTGGATAAGTCATCCATAGTCAGGCTTAAAATGCACCCTGGGCAAATCATAAGCGCTAGATTTAATCCGGTAGGTGTAGAGTAAAAAGACAGCGCTATCAAATCAACATATCAACCTAAGCTCTTAACAGCAGAAGCGGCCATTCAATCCGTAGCATTACAATATAAGCACACACAAAGCGTCGAAATATTTTACACTTTAAACAACCAAGCTTGTTAGTTGGCTATTTAACTGACTGAAGGCTATAGGAATAAAAATCCTGGCGTGGAAATTGCTATTTTACCTTACGGATGTTTGTTTTTAGCACATAAGGATTTAGCAAAATGATAAGATTTTTTCTTCTGACACTGCTGGTAGTAATCTGCCCAGTATCTAATGCCTCCGCGATATTGAAAACGGAACTAGGTGTGATTTCAGCCACCATGGGATCAGCTTATCCCAGTCTTCCAGGTTCCCCTGTTTACACAGAAAGCATACTTTCAGACGTACTAAAATCGAACTTTTCGAGCGAAGAGTACAATTCCACCCCCTACCCAAATCTAGGATGGGTTAGATGGGACCTTTCGGATCAGCGCTTTGGATTTCAGGCAGGACAGGAAGTATGCATAGATTGTGGTTTTGACAATCAAGGATACGGGTTTTCTAACCTTAACTTCCTTTGGGTTTTCTCTGTGGAAGGCGATGGTGGTGTATTACAACAAGATTTATTCAGTGGTACAGGAACCGTAAAATCCACCCTTACTGATCTAACGGATAGTTCAGCGTTTACGGGCTTGTCAGTGCCGAGTGGATTCCAATACGCAGGAGAGAAAACCAATCTGCTGAATGACCACACCTATATGATCCATGCCAGCCTCAGCAACCAAGCTTTTGGCGACGGCTTCGAAGCAGAGTATTTCTTATCCTTAGAAGATGCGAAAATTACCATACCAGAACCTGGCCCTTTATCACTGTTACTATTTGGATTGGCAGCCATTGGCGTTGTCCGAAAAAAGGCCTCCCCTCTTCAGTACTTCAGACACCTCACAATCTCATTTTGGGGCCATTGATATAGCTAGGTCTTTTACACATCACTAACCCCCTCTGTCTTAGGCCCATAGGAGCCCACCGAGTTGGTTCCTATGTCTTGTTTGGAATTGGGGTTACGGAGCTCAGCCAAGTGAGCCCATACTGAATGAATAAATACGGCTGAATTTGAACTTGATCACATGCACTACGCTTACGGATCGCAACCATAAAAAAACCCCACTGTGACAGTGGGGCTTTTGGAGAAGGGGCTAATATTTCTAACCCCTTGTTTTTATTGGTAGGCGCGATTGGAGTCGAACCAACGACCTCTACCATGTCAATCCGGCAAGCCCAAAAATTCTGGAACATCCGACCTATTTGAGTTTATTGATAATTTTCTATTTTTTAATTGTTATTCATGCATTTATATACCTTTCGGCCGATCTGACGTAATGCATGGTAGGGGACTGTTGTGCATCGACGTGCTACCATAATGGTCACACATTGGTCACACGGGGTCCAACATGGCCAGCAAAAAGCTTGATACCAGCATCACCGACACCCAGGCCGGACGGTTCCTGAACACTGCAAACGAGCGAGACACCCTATGGTGTGAGCGCATCACCGGCTTCCATCTGATCAAGCTGAAGAAGGGCGGGAGTTGGCGCTATCGCTATCAGGATGATACCGGTCGCCGCCGTGTAGCCACTGTGGGCAAGTACCCCGCCATGAAACCGCAGGAAGCCGCAAGCGATGCCCTGGAATGGCGGACTAAAAAGGTCGATGTGCTGGCCACCAAGGCGCAGAAACGCAGAGAGGCGTTACAGGCCGCCGCCCTGGAGAAGCATCGCACCGTCGCGGCCTATCTGGATGGCCCCTATTCCGACAAGCAGAAGCGCAAGGCGTCGGGCAAAGAAACCCTGTCGATGATCCGCTTCAACTTTAGCGCCTATCTGGACCGTGATATGGCGAGCCTGACCAAGACAGACATCAGGGAGTGGCAACGTGCCCGAGAGGCTGAAGGCAGAGCCAACGTCACCCTGAAACGGGCTTTCGGAGCCCTGAAAACGATGCTCAAGCATGCCGCCACTGATGGAGATCCGCCGCTTCTCGATCAAAACCCGCTGGCTACCGTAACGCTCGACCCACCCACCAACGAAGAGCGGACAGAACAGTTATCAGCAAACAGGGCGGAATCCCGCCGCTTGCTAACCGCCGACGAGATTGAGGAACTGCATAAGGGTCTGGATGCGTTCGCCGAGGAGGTCAGAGCAGGCCGACGCAACAGTCGGGCCCATGGGAAGCCGCATTTACCCGACCTGGATGGTGTGGCCTTCCCTCATTGGTTCATCCCATTCACCTATTGCGCGCTGCATACCGGCCTTCGCCCTGGCGATCTCTATTCGCTGACATGGCAAGAGCTGAATATGAACTTCAAGCGGCTGACCAAGATTCCGCAGAAGACAAGGCATCACCCGGACCCCGCCCAGATCAACATCAACCCCCTGCCCTCTGAGCTGTACAGGATCATGAAGGCATGGTGGGAGCAGCAAGGCAAACCGGATACCGGCCTTGTATTCCCCTCCCCCGTCAACGGCAAGCCAATGGACAAGCAGGCACATGGCAGGCACTGGCCAACCATCAGGCAACTCGGCGGCCTAGATGAGAACCTTCATTTTTACGCGCTACGCCATCACTTCATATCCACCCTTGTGGCTGCCGGGGTGCCGATGCTCACAGTTGCGCGGCTTGTCGGTCACAAGAGCATGAAGATGATCGAGCAGCATTATGGCCATCTATGCCCGAGTGCAGCAGCCGAAGCAATGAACAGCTTCAGTCAGAGTGTTGCCCGTAAAGCGGCAGATAGTGAGAAGGAAGAGCAGGCATGACAATGAGCATTACCGAAGAGGCAGCTCAGTACCTCAGAGAACACCGCATCATTAAGCGCCTGGAAAAACAGACCGGCGTCGCCCTGGACGACCTCTTGCAGCGCAAAGTCTATATTGTGCCAGATCAAGCGATGACGATAGACGGCATGGCGCTAGAAATAGGTGCCCAGTATTGGCCCTTGGGTTACTCGCCCGATCTTGATGATGAGGACCACAAGCGTCTACATGATGAATTCGAGAAGCACGGGGGGCTGATTCGACAGGCTGCAATGCTGGTGTGGCTTCACACTGACACCCCGAAACCAGCAACTCTACGCGACTCGGCAGAAGGATGGATTGCACGATTCGAAAATAAGTATGCCACCCTACGTTCGAAAAACGGTGGACAAGGAGGCGGCCTTGCGCCCAAGGTCAGTGAGTGGGCCAAAGAGGCGGCCTCCTTGTTAATGAAAACTAAGACGAAAAATAAAGATGAAGCATGGGACTTACTACCGGATACACGCAACCCTTGGTTGATCGAGATAGAAGATGATGAGTATGAGGTCTATCGAGACGGCGATAAAATCATCGCAGTAAACACGTATACCAGCAAAGAGCATGATCTGACAAAATCCACTTTCTTAAAAAATTACCTGAAAAAAGGAAAGTAACCCCCCTTAGTTTCCTTTCCCGCTCCGTAGTGTGGCCAACACCACAACCACATACACTACGGAGTGCTGGAAACCATGAGCGCACAACCTGAAGTATTGAGACCGGCCAAGGCCGCAGCCTATCTAGGCTTCTCTCGCCGCAAGCTTTACGACCTGGCAGAAATCGATCCCACTTTCCCTCGCAAGATCGTATTTTCATCCCGTTGCGTTGGCTACCGTCGTGAATCGTTGGATAGCTGGCTTCTGGAAAAGGAACAACAGGCGGGTGGCGAAGAATGAAGGCAGAAAAAACGAAAACCTCCGCGCCCTGGAGCTTGGCGGCGATGGGCGACGGAGGCAAAGGTAAGGGCGCTACTTTTTGTAATCACGCTGAGGATAGTCTCACTGGCCTTGATCGTCAAACCACTCGCAAAATCGCCAAAAAGGATTCCGCCTGGTTTGCTCGTCGGCCCGGGAAATCCTATCGGCTGAGACCGGTACACCGGGGGGAACTCCCGGCTGATAGAGGTGATAATTTTATTATCGTCTATCAAGTCTATCCCGGGTACAGGGTCCGCGCTGCAGTAAAGATTGGCGGCGATGGGTGGACTCCCCCTTCATCTGATCAGGAGCTGGAGAAGCTCTATAACGCTGTCGTGAATCAACAGTCTATTGCGCTGGTCAACGAAAAGATTGTACCCATTGCATCCTATATGATGGATGGGGGTAATGCGTGATGAAGTCTCTACCGCCAGCCCTCGCTGCCCTGGCAGCTTATCGTCAGTTCATTGTCTACACGCTACGATCAAAATCTGATGGAACGGGGAAGATGGAAAAATTGCCGGTCCATCCTCAAACGTTGAAACCCCATAACGCGCATGATCCCGCTATCTGGCTGTCATTCGATGAAGCCCAGCAGATTGCCGAGAAAGCCGGTGCAGGTTACGGTGTGGGATTCGTCTTTACTGATAACGACCCATTCTTTTTCACCGATCTGGATGCTTGCTTACAGCCCGATGGTCAATGGTCTCTAACCTCAACTGAGATATGTGGTCGTCTGCCCAACGCTGCGATTGAAATTAGTCAGTCGGGCAAGGGTCTCCACATCATCGGTAGTGCATCGAGCATACCGAACCATGGTTGCAAGAATGCCGCTCTCGGCTTAGAGATGTATCACACTGGACGGTTCGTTGCACTGACAGGTGACCGGGCCATGGGTGATGCTGCATGTGATCTGACAGCCCATCTACCCGGGCTGGTGGCGGACTACTTCCCGCCGAAGGATGGAGCCGGTGAGTTGCGCCCGGCTGAATGGACGACAGCACCCAGGCCGGAATACACCGGGCCGCTTGATGACGATGAGTTAATCAAGACTATGCTCAACCAGCGAGCAACAGCCGGGCAGGTGTTCGGCGGTAAGGCGTCGTTCAGGGACTTGTGGGAATGTAAAGTTGACGCACTCAGCCGGGCTTACCCTGATCATTACGGTAACCGTCCCTATGACTACAGTAGTGCCGACGGTGCGATGGCCAGTCATTTAGCCTTTTGGACGGGTGGCAACTGCGAACGATCGTTAGCGTTAATGTGGAGATGTGGCCTTGTTCGCGCTAAATGGACAGAGCACGATAGCTACCTCACCCGTACCATTACAAGTGCCGTCAGCCGTTGCACAGAAGTTTATTCGGCGGGTAGTCAGGCTGCGAATGAGATTTCACGCGGTCAAGGGGTTACGCTGCCCTTCCAGGCGAGTACTGAAACGCTTGCATTGCTGGGTGGACGTAACGCTAAGCTGATTCGATTCAATGGTTCATGGTTCACCCGTGAGCCGGGCGGCTATTACCGCAACATTGAGGAAGAGCTTATCCGCTCTGAGATCCGCACATCTTTCCCGGGGCAACTGTCGCAGACGAAGGTGAATCAAACTGTGGACGAGCTGAAGTCGGCGGTCATTGTGGATGCACATGCGGTGGAACTGCCGCACTGGATGGAAGAGGTTGAGGGGATGCCCAAAAAAGCTTCTGATCTAATCGTATGTCAAAACGGCATCCTCGATCCGTTCAAACATCGACTGTATCCACACAGTGATTCACTGTTGACCTTCAATGCACTGCCTTTCGACTACTCACCGAAAGCACCGACCCCAGATCGTTGGATTCGTTTTCTAAATGAAGTTTTCGGAGATGATCCTGAATCGATACAAGAATTAAAAAAACTCGCGGGTTACCTGCTAACCCTCGACACCAGTCTGCAAAAAATATTTGCATTCGTTGGTCCAAAGAGATCCGGTAAAGGGACAATCGCCCGTGTAATTTGTGCACTGATCGGTGCGGATAATGTCTGCAGTCCATCATTCAATTCATTGGGTGGTGATTTCGGTCTTGCGGCATTTATCGGGAAACAACTTGCACTCATTCCCGATGCAAGGATCGGTAAGCGCACAGACAAAGCCGTGGTATCTGAACGATTACTCAGTATCTCCGGTGAGGATGCTTTAGACGTAAGTCGAAAACATCGTGAAGACTGGCACGGAAAGTTACACACACGTCTTCTGATCCTTTCCAATGAGATTCCAGTGTTGGGGGACGCTTCCGGGGCACTGGCCTCTCGTTATGTGGTTTTCCACACTCCCAATAGTTTCTATGGTCGTGAAGATCGACACCTGACTGAAAAACTGATGAGAGAACTACCCGGTATTCTGAACTGGGCACTCGATGGGCTGCAACACCTCCGAAACGATGGTGTGATTGTAACCCCTGCATCTGCTGCTGAATTGGTTGAAGAGATCGATTCACTCGGATCGCCGGTTAAGGCATTCGTTAGGGAGTGCTGCACCATTGGCCCGGGCTTAGAGGCATCGAAACACAACCTATGGACCGCATACTGCCAATGGCATAAAGACAACGGGATCAACGGGCACGTGCCATCGAAGGAAATTTTTGGACGCAATCTGAAAACGGCTTTCCCTGGGCAGCTTAAAGATTACCGTCCACGGTCTACAGATGGCGGACCACGTCCACGGTATTGGTCCGGGGTAGCGATGGGCGTGAACGCCGATAACAGAAGACAACTCGCCGCATCCGTGTTCGGTCCAGGTAACGGTCCAGGTAACGGTCCAGGTAACGGTCCAACCATAACTCATTGAATTGTAAGGGTTGGTCCAGGTAGTCCAGGGTAAGTTACATATAGTTCTAAAACATAAAATAATACTAATAACAGGAATAGTTAGAGCGCAATGCACAAAACCCTGGACCCTCTGGTCACCTGGACCACCCCTTGTGATTATCCGTTGAGTTGATCAGTTAGATGGATCGTTGTTGTGACCGGTAGGCTGACCGACAATCAGCTAATGCCCTATGACTGATCAATGGTTGGTTGTTCAGTAGCTGTGGCGGTGTGACTGACCGACTGACCGACTGAAAAGGCAGGCCGAAACGCCGACCCTTCAGACCGCTCTACCTGCATTTTTCGGCCTAAATTCCCTCAGAACTTTTGTCCTCCACCCTGTTTAGGTGTCTGTTTGTGCACCTATGTATCTGTTTATCGTTGTTTTTATTCTCCTTTATCTCTAACCTGTAACCATTATGTGACCAACTACCCGGCAACCAGTACACAGATAGACCGTGAATAGCCAACCAATGAAAAAAGAAGACCTCAAAGAAGTTCCCTGTGATGGCTGCCCATCCCTGTGCTGTCGAAATGATTGCATCACCTTGCAGCCTCATGAGGTGAACAAATTCAAAAGTGAGCAGCACTACTTCCAGTCGAATGAACTTATGGTGGCTCACAAGGAAGATGACGGGTCGTGCGTATATCTCACCGATGAAGGTTGTTCTGTACACCACGATAAACCGGCTGCCTGCGCTGCTTTTGATTGTCGGTTGCTGGCCCGTGGCGTCAGCTTCAGCCGTGCTAGTTCATCACCTGGGTTATTGGCTGTCTGGCAAAAGGGCAAAGAACTGCTGAGACAACAGAAGCATGGGGGTTCAGTCTGATGAGCAGGCGTGGCAAGACTCAGACAGTTCCCGAGACCTACTCCAACGATTGGATCGAGAAGATTGATGGCCGTTATGCCATCGCGAAGGTGGTCAATGATCGTCTTCAGGCCCTGGAGTCGGATCTCGGTGGCCGAGCTGCCCTGTCCTATCAACAGCGCTCCCTCTGCAAGAGGGCTATCTGGATGGAGGCGATCATCGAGCAGAGTGAAGCCAAGTTGGCACGCGGTGAGGAGGTCAACCAAGGCGCACTAACCCAGGCCGTCAACTCGCTGATCGGTCTACTAAAGACGCTGGGTCTCCATCGCGTTGAACGTGACGTTCCATCACTGAACGATTATCTGAAACAGAAGCATGAGGGTTCAGTCTGATGAGCGCCAGCCCTATCAGCATCAGGGATGTGATGACAGACAATCACCTGTTCGGTGATATGTTTAACAATGTTTCATTCGCGGCCTGGCGCTCACTACTCTGTGGTTTCTACGGCCTGGAGTTGACCAATGATGAGGCGGCCACGTTCAAGAAGTTAACCAACCGTGAAACGCTGCCTGCCGACCCCCATGATGAATTGTGGTTAGTGATAGGGCGCAGAGGTGGCAAATCACAGAACGCCGCACTGCTGGCCCTGTATCTCGCCGCGCTCCATGACTACAGCGATAAGCTATCCCCGGGTGAGATCGCAACGGTGATGGTGTTATGTACCGATAGGAAGGCGGCCCGCTCAGTGTTCCGGTACGTCAGCGGATTGATTCAAAGTAACCCCATGCTCTCATCAATGGTCGTTCGTGAAGACAAAGAGACCATCGAGCTGAATAACAGAACGGCCATAGAGATTTCAACGGCCTCCTTCCGCAGTGTGAGAGGCTACACATTGGCTGCTGTCATCGCAGACGAAATTGCTTTCTGGAGGTCTGACGATTCAGCCAACCCCGACTATGAGATCATTAATGCCCTGCGTCCCGCCCTCGCAACCCTCAACGGTAAGCTGATAGCACTATCCAGTCCCTACGCTAAACGTGGCGAACTCTACAATCACTACCGCAATTACTACGGTAAGGATGACCCGTCTATTCTCGTGGCGCAGGCCGGGTCAATGATCATGAATCCAACATTACCACCCCGTGTCGTGGCGCAGGCTATGGAGAGGGACATAGCCAATACGCAGGCGGAGTATTTTGCTCATTTCCGTTCTGATCTCGAAGCATTCGTCAGCCGTGAAGCAGTCGAAGCCTGTGTGGAACCTGGCCGCTATGAGTTGGGCTACATCTCAACAAATAACTACCGTGGATTCGTGGACCCGTCAGGTGGATCGGCTGACTCTATGACCTTAGCAATCGGGCACGATGAACGGCGAGACGGCCAGACGATCACCATCATCGATGCGGTCCGCGAAGTGAAACCGCCATTCAGCCCTGAAGCTGCTGTGGAGGATTTTTGTGATCTCCTAAAAAGTTACCGCATCAACCGCGTTACCGGGGATAGATATGCCGGCGAATGGCCACGCGAACAGTTCCGAAAGCGGTCCATCAAATATGACCTTGCCGATAGACCGCGGTCTGATCTCTACCGCGACACGTTGCCGCTGATCAACTCCCGGCAGATCGAACTACTCGATCATCAGAAACTCATCACGCAGATATGCGGCCTTGAACGACGGACTGCACGCAGCGGCAAAGACTCCATCGACCATGCCCCCGGATCTCACGACGATGTGGCGAACGCTGTTGCTGGCGTCGCTGTAAGCGGCAGGCGTGGCAACTATATCGACTATGGCGAACTACTCTAAAGAGGAAATCACATGAACACCTTGAACCAACTGATCAACGATCTCGAAGAGGCCGAGCGTCAGGCCGAAGAGTTAGTGAAGGGGCATCGCGATGCTGCATACCTTGCAACCCTGGAAGAACAGGCTTCACTAACTGAACAGCTTTCAGATGATACTAAACAGTCTGAACTCCTCGGTCTGATTGAAAAGGCATTAAATGAGGTCGATGAAAACACGGCCGGGTCTGCAGCCTTGGTTGTCGCGCAATTCGTCAGCCTCAACGTCCAACATCCCGACGTAAGGGCGGGTAACGGGATGACCCTATTGGATGTTTTCGCCGACGCTGCCAAAGGGCTACCCGACGAAACCCGACAGCAAGCCCTAACGTCGCTACTGCTTATCGCCACAGGTAAGACGCTGGGTGGTCTCTACCGCTTCCCGGCTGATCCGCTGGCCAGATGTAAACTGGCCACATTGAGAGTCTTTGCGTCAATTCTGGACCCCAAGGCGTTTGAGAGGATCTGTTCTACCCACCTCAAGAAAGCCAACGACTTGAAAGAGGTCAATCGTTACGTTGAACAGTTTGCCCCGGCCAAACCGTCAGAGCCGGAACCCGCCCCTGTGAAGATCCTGAATGTGGGTGAAGGTACTCCTTTACAAATCGGATCGATAAAGCTCCCGGGATACGGAAAAGTAACCGAGATTTCAGCCGAACAGTACGATGAAATCCAGGGGAGCGATCTGTTCAAGGCGGGACTGAAGACCCACAGCCTGGAAGTATTAGCATGACTAACCCCTTGACCGATGAAGAGGTTGCCGCTGTGGTCCGGTCTGGTGCCAGTGTTGCGGAATACGCAAACCGACGCCTTGGACTAGGTCGTGAATCTGCTGGCCTGTCCGGTCTATCTGACGTTGAGGTGGGACAGGTAACTCCCAGTCGCAAGCCACTGCCGAAAGGGCTCCTTGGGAGGATTGGACAAATAGAACTGTAATTTACGATTTGGCTGGTGTGTTGGGTTGGTTTGCCCTTCGGTCACGCACTAGCAGAGCAGGTAGCCGACGCGCCTGGGCGATGTATGATTTCCTCTCTCTCGGGTCATCGCTGAAGTGTCGGACTGAAGCCCTGCCGGTAATACGCCTGGCGGGGTTTCTTTTCATCCGCGATTTGGATATTTATCAAAAACTTTAATAACTTCGAGGTCTTCTAGAAGATTCGGATTGCACGTATATTCATGCTCTTCCATCTGATTGACGCTGTGATCATTTGGGGATGAAATTATTGCCCGACTTGGTGCATAGGCTTTCAGCAATACCCCGCCTGACTCATTAGAGTTTAGCCCACTGGCAAACATCCTTGCCACCTCTTCCACAGGCGTCCAACAAAACCCTATCTTGTTGTCATCAAAAAGGAATTTGCATTCCCCCCGGTATAAAGTTAGCCCTTCTCCTTCGTATTTCGGGAGAAAGGTTGTTAGAACAGATACGGTCAGATCATCATCCGAGACCTTTCTTCGCAGGTGACCACCGTTCACAGTCCAAAGCGTATGGATGCGGTCTCTGCTGAATGACAAGGCACTTGAGTTCTCCAGGAGATACCTGAATACCTTAGGCCACACCTCGTCCTTTACCGTGTGGTCATACACCCCATTGCAGAAGTCCAGAGCAAGTGATTCGATCCTTCCCATCCCTATTTCCTTCCCGGCGAACGGTCTTATATACCTGTGTGATCGTTGTGCAGCCTTCACGGTCACACAATGGTCACACAGATAATTCACGACCACCAGAACGAAAAAAGCGGCCAGAGAATTAACTCTAAGCCGCTGATTATTGTGGTTTATTTGGTAGGCGCGATTGGAGTCGAACCAACGACCTCTACCATGTCAAGGTAGCGCTCTAACCAACTGAGCTACGCGCCTTTAAGACGGCGAATCATACAGGCTGGTCCCTGCCGATTGCAACCCTTCGTCGATTCCTTTTGGGGCGTCTTGACCAATAGACGGTAAACAGAGCACCGAAGCCCCCTACACAAGATGCCACAGTCGATTTAAACAACCAGATCTATCTGTTGCATGGTACCGGCGACGCCACCTTCGTCCAGATAGAGTCCACTCTCTCTCACTACACCAAGCAGTTGATTATCATCATCTTTCATCTCAAACGGCGTGGTAATATGCCCCAGATAGACAGCACCTACGCCTTTTGCCCCCAATGCAACCAGCTGATCCCTACCCTCGGCATCCTTGGACCAGATACGCAGGTGGTCAAAAACGGCGTCATTCTCATCAATCCAACCGTTCTCATCACTATCGAATCTGGCCAGATCGGCAAAGCCGTTTCCGCTCCGTGTCCCAAAGAGCTCGGAACCGTTGTTGATGATCCCATCCTGATTCCTGTCCAGCGCGAGAAAGCCGCTGTCTGGGGTAAGGAAGTGGATCTGATCGCTGACACCGTCGGCATCGATATCGAAATCAAAACGTTCTCGGGTCAGTTCGGCCGCACTACCGGAGAAATTCACGACTAACGGGTCCTTCAAGGCATCACCCGCCCTCAAGGTCATTGAGGACTCGGAGAAGAATTCCCGGCTCATATTGAGTTGAATATCAATGGCGATCTCACGCCCGTCAGCTGTCTTCACAACGCCCTGCGCCTGAAATTCCGTCTGTTCCGACTCATAGTGGGACTGGTAATTGTTATAGACCATACCCCACCCTGCTCCTCTACTCTCCTCATTTTGAACAACCTGTGGTGTTTCCGTATCTACAGACTCGGCGGTCTCGGATCTCAGATCGGCAGGCGTTGTCACCCGGACCTCATGTCCAATGAATCGCTCGACCAGGAGCTTGAGTAGAGACATCTCAAGGTCGTGTAGAGGATCAAGTGACGCCTCACCATCAGCAACAGCCTGTACAGGGGTCAACTCAATGGAGTTCGCAGGGGATTCAGCGGGACGAACCGGTGGATTTTGCAGCAAAGCACTGGCTCGTTGGCGCAGGCGTCCAGTCCCCGCTCCCAGCACTTCACTCTCAGTGGTCTCAGATCCATTCTGCCAGATACGCAGGGATTCGCGAGCCACATCTTTCACCTCTGCGTGGTGGCTGGACTGGAGTACCAACGTGCTGTCTGTGATTTTCATCGTGCGCCTCAAGAGGCATTGCCGGTATGAAAACTATCGGCTGAATCGGGTATGACTTGACTGACTGAGTCGTTTAATACCTGAAAGGTCTACCGCCAACCAGAAGGCATTGGATAGAGCGGGATTAGTGTTCCCCCGTCAGCGGAACGAATGTGACAGGCAGAAGGCTGGTGAAACGGACCTCTCCAGAGGGGTCTTTCTGGAGCAGAATCAAATCCTGTGAAAATGAGCGCTTACCTACAGGCGCAATCATACGGCCACCGGGTGAGAGCTGCTCGATCAGGGACAGGGGAATATCCTCAACTGCGGCCGTTAGCATAATCACGTCGAAGGGCGCTTTTTCGGCCCAGCCGTAGTAACCGTCCCCTATACGATGGTTGATATTGTCATAGCCCTCATCTTCGAGTCGCTGCCGCGATGCCTGAGCCAGTTCGGGGATAATCTCGATGGTAAACAGCCGCTCCACCAGTTGCGCCAGAATGGCGGTCTGGTAGCCCGAGCCGGTACCGACTTCCAGTACCTTATCAGTACGTTTCGGCGCTACCAAGTCAGTCATCAGCGCGACGATGAAGGGTTGGGAGATGGTCTGACCGCTACCAATGGGCAAGGGGCTGTTTTCATAAGCATGAGAGCGAAACTGCTTGCCGACATAATGCTGCCTGGGCACCCGGCTCATAGCCTCGAGGATAAGATCGTTCAGTTTATCCCTGCCGGTCATGCGGCAGACATAGTTCGCCTCTGCACGGATATCCTGCAACATGCCGTCAAGGTCAACCATGATTTCTAGCCATTGTTTGTAACCCACCTAGAGAGACGGAAGCAAACGTAAACTACTTAATATCCAGTATAAACCCTATATCTTTAAATAGTTTATATTAATTTTTTACAAAATAAACTTTGTTCTCCAAGGATTTTGATCAAGTTTTTTTATGGCAGATCAGGCAACCAGCCCCTTGTCCTGCAGTGATTTGATGAGATCCCTGATTCGGGCCGCCTCTTCAAACTCCAGATCCTGGGCGTGTTGATACATCTGATCTTCCAGTTGACGAAGGCGCTTAGCCATCTGTTTGGGGCTCAGATTCGCATACTCCGCCTGCTCATCTGCCACCTTGGCATAGGTGCGCGCATTCACCTGAGCACCCGGATAAGCGCCCTCCATGATGTCGGCGATCGACTTTAGGATGGTCTTGGGCGTAATACCATGCTCCCGATTGTGTTCAATCTGTTTCTCCCGCCGGCGGTCAGTCTCATCGATCGCCCGTCGCATGGAGCCGGTGATCTGATCCGCATAAAGAATTGCCTTGCCGTTGACGTTGCGCGCCGCCCGGCCGATGGTCTGGATCAGCGATCCCTCCGAACGCAGGAAACCCTCCTTGTCGGCATCCAGGATCGCCACCAGGGAGACCTCTGGCATATCCAATCCCTCCCGTAGCAGATTGATACCCACCAGCACATCGAACTCGCCCAGACGCAGGTCCCGTATGATCTCCACCCGTTCCACGGTATCGATATCCGAATGAAGATAGCGCACACGCACATCATGATCCCGAAGATAGTCGGTGAGGTCTTCCGCCATTCGTTTGGTCAATGTCGTGACCAGCACCCGCTCGCTCTGGGCCACCCGCAGACGGATTTCAGACAGCAGATCGTCCACCTGACTGGTGGCTGGCCGCACCTCAACTGCCGGGTCTACCAGGCCGGTAGGTCGCACCACCTGCTCTACGATAGATCCAGCGTGTTCGATCTCATAATCCCTGGGTGTGGCACTGACGTAGATAGTCTGGGGTGAGCGGTGCTCGAACTCCTCGAATTTGAGTGGCCGGTTATCCAGCGCCGAGGGGAGCCGAAATCCATACTCCACCAGCGTCTCCTTGCGCGAACGGTCACCCCGGTACATGCCACCTAGCTGGGGAACCGTGACATGACTCTCGTCCACCACCAGCAGTGCATTGTCAGGTAGGTAGTCGAACAGTGTGGGCGGCGGCTCTCCTGCCGACCTGCCGGAGAGATAGCGAGAGTAGTTCTCGATACCGGAGCAATAGCCCAACTCATTGATCATCTCGATATCGAACCTCGTACGCTGTCCAAGTCTTTGTGCCTCCACCAGCTTATGGGCCGATTCGAGCTGAGTGAGCCGCTCCTGCAGTTCAACCTTGATCTGGTCCACCGCATTGAGCAGGGTCTCCCTCGGGGTAACGTAATGACTCTTGGGATAGATGGAGTAGCGAGGCACCCGGCGCAATATCTCACCGGTGAGGGGATCGAAAACGGACAGCTGCTCCACCTCATCGTCAAACAATTCAACCCGCAGGGCCTCGGCATCCGACTCTGCCGGGTAGATATCGATCACCTCGCCGCGTACGCGGAAGGTGGCGCGATGCAGTTCCACATCGTTGCGCTTGTACTGCAGTTCGGCCAGACGGCGCAGGATTGCCCGCTGATCGATAATGTCACCGCGTGAGAGATGCAGCATCATGCCCAGATAGGAGCGTGGATCACCCAGACCGTAGATCGAGGAGACCGTCGCCACAATGATGGTGTCCTGGCGCTCCAGCAATGCCTTGGTCGCCGACAGGCGCATCTGTTCGATGTGGTCATTGATCGAAGCGTCCTTCTCGATGAAGGTATCCGAGGCCGGCACATAGGCCTCAGGCTGATAGTAGTCGTAGTAGGAGACGAAATACTCCACCGAGTTTTCCGGGAAGAAGTCTTTGAACTCTCCATAGAGCTGGGCAGCGAGGGTCTTGTTGGGCGCCAATATCAACGTCGGACGCTGCAGTTGCTCAATCACATTGGCGATACTGAAGGTCTTGCCGGAACCGGTCACGCCCAGCAGGGTCATACCGGCCTCTCCATCATTGAGGCCCTCCATCAGGCCACGAATGGCCGCTGGCTGATCGCCTGCCGGTTCGAATTTAGCAACTAATTGAAAGGATTTGCTCATCAGGGGTTTCTGTCGCGTACATTAATTGGCTATTATGACATCCGACCCTGCCATCATCGAATGGCAATGTGTCATATGTCGAACAGCCCTGAGCACCACGGACCATACAACAATGAATTCACAACTCTCCAGTCGCGTACAAGCCGTCAAACCTTCCCCTACCCTGGCCGTTACCGCCCGCGCAGCCGAAATGCGCGCCGCAGGCAAGGATGTCATCGGACTCGGTGCCGGTGAACCCGATTTCGACACGCCGGAACATATCAAGTCAGCCGCAATCCAGGCCATCAATGACGGCTTTACCAAGTACACGGCTGTTGATGGCACACCCAGCCTGAAAAAGGCCATCATCGAAAAATTTAAGCGTGACAACGGTTTCGACTACGCAATGGACCAGATCCTGGTCTCCTGCGGCGGCAAGCAGAGTTTCTATAATCTGGCCCAGGCGGTGCTTGATCCAGGTGACGAGGTGATTATCCCCGCTCCCTATTGGGTCTCCTACCCCGATATGTCGATCCTGGCCGGTGGCGTGCCGGTACTGGTCTCTGCCGGTGCTTCCCAGAATTTCAAGATTACCGCCCAGCAACTGGCGGCGGCAATCACCGACAAGACCAAGCTGTTCGTCATCAACAGCCCTTCCAACCCCACTGGCATGGCTTACTCCCGTGAGGAGCTGGCGGCTTTGGGCGAGGTATTGAAAGAGCATCCACGGGTGCTGATCGCCACGGATGACATGTATGAACATATCCTCTGGCCCGGCAATAGCTTCGTCAACATCCTCAATGCCTGCCCGGAACTGAAAGATCGTACCCTGGTGCTGAATGGCGTCTCCAAAGCCTACTCCATGACTGGCTGGCGTATCGGCTATGCCGGCGGTCCTGCAGAGATCATCAAGGCGATGAAGAAGATCCAGTCCCAAAGCACGTCCAACCCCACCTCAATCTCCCAGGTGGCTGCCCAGGCTGCGCTTGAGGGATCCCAAGAATGCATCGCTGAGATGCTGGTTGCATTCAAGGAGCGCCACGACTACGTGGTCGATCGCCTCAATAGCATGGACGGTATCGACTGCCTGCCCAGTGACGGTACCTTTTACTGCTTTCCCAATGTTGAGGGGGCACTGCAGAAGCTATCCGGGGTAAAAAATGATCTGGAGCTCTCCGAATACCTGATCAGCGAAGCGGGCGTGGCGCTGGTACCTGGAACAGCGTTTGGACTCTCAGGCCACGTTCGCATCTCCATCGCCACCAGCATGGAGAACCTGCAAAAGGCCCTGGACCGCATTGAGCAGGTGCTAAAGGCCTGATAGTCTGAAACCTCACAATTAACAGAACGGGCACAGGATGTGCCCAATCAACCCATATGTTCCAGGGAGGAACAGCACATGCAACGGATTGCATACCGCAACAAGTTTGCCTCATTGGCAAACGGTTTCACGCTTATTGAGCTTCTGATCACCCTCGCTGTCGGGACCATCGTCATGGGGATCGGTGTCCCCTCATTACTGTCACTGGTCGCCAGCAACCACCAAAGCGGTGAGATCAATACCTTTGTCCGGCACCTCAACCTGGCCCGCAGCTATGCCGTAAAAACCGGGCGTGACCACGTCCTCTGCCCCAGTACGGATCTGCTCAGCTGTCATGATGCCACTCGCTGGGACCAGGGCTTTATTCTGTTCGAAGACAGCAACGAGAACGGCGTGAGGGAGGCGGATGAAACCCTGGTCTACACGAGCCGGCCCTCTGGTAAATTCGGCATCGACATGCAGTCGACCAGGGGCCGCAAAAAGATCATCTATCGTGCCGATGGTCGATCTGCTGGCAGCAATCTCACATTGACATTCTGCGATCCCGAGGGTGATGTCACACCAAAAGCAGTGATCCTCTCAAACACCGGCCGGGCAAGAATTTCCAGGACCCGCTGGGATGGTTCAGCATTGCGCTGCAGCGGCTGATTCAGGCAGAGAAACTATTGACGCAAGCTGCCAGTCTCATTATTATGCGCCCCTCTTGTACAATTCCCCGGTAGCTCAGTCGGTAGAGCGGGTGACTGTTAATCACTAGGTCGGCAGTTCGAGCCTGTCCCGGGGAGCCAGTAAAAACAAAGGCTTACACTGTAACAGTGTAAGCCTTTTGTCTTTTGGGCATCGCTTTCTTAGCCCATTCATCCTACTACAGCCTCATCCTATGAGCCTCTACCCCGCTTATACTATTCAGCGACACTCTACTCACGCAGTAGCACCAACCAATCATATGATCCTGCCTGCAGCATCCTGCATATAAAAATGGGAGTTCTGAATGATACTCAACATGGCAAATCTCAGGGAGCGCTCAACGACTGGTTGATGTATCAGTCTCGCCATATTCGATACTAAATCAACATCTGGCAACAATGCGAATCTTCTGCGTCAGTTGACTGTGGCAACCCGTGCAAACGGATTGCATGTTGCCCAATTAATTTAGTATTTCAGTCTGGGTGACGAATTCAATTCTTCGGAGATAAAAGTCTTGTTTCTTATTTGAGCAAAGGCCGGGCTCCTCAGTGGACTCACACTATTGACATCTAAAGCCAATAACGAGAATCATTAGGGAGGGTGTTTTGACAAAACACTCGTTTCAAGGAGGTGGGCTGCACAAAGCAAAAGACTAGGGAATGACAAGTACAAGATATCCATCACAACACCCAAAGATGGAGATGGTCGAGTTACTCGAGAATATCAAACAATCTCGGTTTCCAACTTCAAGCAGACTATCAAATATAGTTGAGACAACTGATCACTCTCTGACTCACCTGCATAGGAAAACCTACGCCTCCTGGCATCAGATCACTAATATAGATCAATAGACTAAACACGTAGCTCTGTATCTCTGGAATAGAGATTTTTTGTTTTGAATAGCATTTCATAAAATCGACTAAGCATTTCTCTTAACTGCCATAGTAATTTTCCTAAGTTTCGTGTGTGTAATAATTTTGTAAGATAGCCTAGGATTCAAATTCTTATCGTGGAATATAAAAATTAGAATTAGCACTCAACATGAGAGGCGATTCAGCATGGCAGAGAAGCGTAATCAGATGGGGCCAATACCCTGCGATCCTGAGAACCATGTCACCGAGCAGCAAGTTCATGGGCTAGTGATCCTTAAAAAATTTGGATGGAAGCTCGTCTGCATCAGACGATCCACTGATGCATACAGCACAACAGTACTCAGGAACAAACAAGAGGGAACCATCGGCATCCTTGAGCCAAGCGGCATATTAAGGATCACAAGTGCTTTAAAAATACGCAAGCGCAGAAAAGAGAGCACTGAAGAACTGGAATTCAAGACGCAAATGCTGATAAAAAAGATGTCACAACTTCCCTATTTAAATCGAGTCTGTTAACGACTAAATATTGACACAGCAGTTACACTAACTCCCTCTCCCCTAAGGAAAGCGTAGGGGCGAGGGAATTAGAAAGCTAACATTTTGATTATTTCGTCCCCCTTATCCTATCCTTCTCCCCGGCGGAGAAGAACCGCTTAGCTACAGCTTTCATGTCTGAAATAACTCCCATCAATGTAAAAATCCATCTATAACAATTGATGGCGGCCATGCCGAGTAGTTTTTACGTGACTGCAGTAAAATATTGATATGTATTCTATCTGTCACAATGTCTCGTGAAGCGGATAGTTATTGGTTTTGAATAGGGGCATCATCCACCGATTCATTTTCCAATGTATTTCACATGAAATCCGTTGTTTTCCTGAATGCCTATCCCTTAAGCGTAAAATGATCCTCTAACTGGAGATAATGATCCGCCCCTCCTGACCAACATGGAAGAAAGGTCTATTATTACTAATTTTCTGGGGTCCTATGCATGCGACGCAGACTCTCCACCTTATAAACAGATACGTGGAACCTAATTTAAAACCAGTACATAAGCCGATGCAGTATCGATAGAACAATGTAAAAATAGACCTACAAGGGGTTTCCCAGTGGTCATTCACTTCGCTTGCGTGTACAACCGCAGCATGACCAAACAGAGTGCGCCCTGCAATAATTTGGAGAGAGCTTCACATGATGGATAACCCGCTACCCAAAGTCGGTGTCAGTGCATGCCTCTTGGGACAACCAGTGCGTTACGATGGTGGACACAAGCGGGACACTTTCATTATGGGCCCATTGAGTGAGCATCTGGAATTGATCTCTATCTGCCCGGAGACAGGGATTGGCTTGGGTGTGCCACGTCCAACAATTCGCCTGATGGGCAATATAGAGCGTCCAAGATTGGTGGGGACAGCGGACACATCGATGGATGTGACTGATAAGATGGAAGCGTATGCAGAACAACAGTCCAGACAACTCAACAATCTTTGTGGCTATATTCTAAAAAAAGATTCACCCAGTTGCGGCATGGAGCGGGTCAAAGTCTTCAATGCTTCCGGTAAAAATGCGGTACGTAAAGGCAGTGGTATTTTTGCCCGCATACTGATGCAAAACAATCCGTTACTACCTGTGGAAGAAGAAGGACGTCTGAACGATGCAGTATTACGAGAGAACTTCATCAATCGTATCTATGTACTGCAACGCTGGCACAGACTGCTTTGGAATGGCATAAATGCTGCCAGTCTGATCAAATTTCATACTGCACACAAATACCTGGTCATGGCTCATTCACAAGCATCCTATCAGCGACTGGGCAGACTGCTTTCTGACCTATCTCATAGTGATCTTGAGTTGCTCTCACAAAACTATATCGCTGAACTCATGCACACACTCAAGCGACGCGTTACCCGACAGCGGCACGTCAACGTTCTTCAACATATCATGGGATATCTGAAAAAAAGGATCGACAGTGATGACAAAGCAGAGCTCAGTGGCGCCATAGCGTCCTATCGCCGTGGTGAAACGCCCCTGATCGTACCAATCACACTCCTCAGGCACTATTTCAGAAGGCATCACGACGCTTACATGGAGAGACAGATCTATTTATGGCCACATCCGGATAAGCTGGGACTCAGGAATTCCATCTAATAAGAAATGAGATAGACTCTACAGCTATATGTCCTCAATCGCAGCCGCATTACTACCGATTTTGGCCTTGATTCTGTTAGGGCTGATATTGAAATATACTCAATTCATCCCGGAGATGAGCTGGTCCGGCATGGAGCGTCTGACCTACTACCTGCTATTCCCTGCACTCTTGATCCATACACTGAGCCAACAGAATCTGGCGGGCATTCCCTGGCTCGAGATTCTGAGTGTCGTCGTTATTGTTCTACTACTCTCGAGTCTGCTACTCATCGTTTGGTATGGTTTTTTTTCATCTATTGCAGGGACCACCTTCACATCCATATTCCAGGGCGGTGTGCGCTTCAATACCTATATCGCACTGGCCCTCGCCCAAGCGTTCTATGGCGATCAGGGGTTGGCAATGGGGGCAGTGGCTGCCGGGTTTATGATTGTATTGATCAATCTTCTCTGTATCTCCGTATTATCGAAATGGGGCAAGCCCAAGCAGGGAGACACAGTTGGTTTTATCAAAGAGATTTTAGCTAACCCCCTGATCATTGCCTGCCTGATAGGCTGGACCTTAAGTCTGACCGGCATCGGTCTGCCCGGGCCTGCTGAGGAGACATTGGAGATCATCGGAAGAGCTGCCCTGCCCTTTGGCTTATTGGCAGTTGGTGCAGCACTGAAACCAAGGTCCATAAAAGGACATCTGAACCCAGCACTGATCGCTTCGTTGGTACAGTTCGCTTTTAAACCGCTGGCCACTGCCATTTTGATATCACTGACCGGCCTCAGTGGTATTGCAGCTGGCGTGCTTATCATCGCCTTCATGACACCCACCGCACCATCCGCCTATATTCTGGCCAGACAGCTTGGTGGTGATGCAGAGACCATGGCCTCGATCATTACCTTGCAGACATTACTGGCATTTCTGGTTATGCCTACTATCGCCTACCTATTACTGGGATAACACCAAACAAAAGCAAAACCGGTTATCGACCGACACCATATTACGACATTTGGTTCATTCGTCGGTACGCCTCGCCTCTTTCCACTGCCGCTGCAGATTGTTGTTCAACCATACAGCTTCCAAATAGGGTACGGCACCATTTTTACGAATGATTTCCCGACCTTCTCGACTGTGAGCGAAATTGATAAATGATTTGACCACCCTAAGATTCTCACTCTCTCTGTTGGTGACAATGTAGAGTGGTCGATATAGCAGATAATCGCCCTGCTTGATGTTCTCGATGCTGGGTTCCCGGCCATCCAGATTGATGACTTTGAAATCCCGTTTACGGGCACTACTGATACCCGTCACGGCGATGGCGTTGGGATTCTGCTCAATGGCCTTTTCCAATGGCCCCGAAGACTTGAAGCTCTCGCTCGCCTGAAAATCGATCGTCTCATCACCGAATAAAAGCTTACGGACAGTATGGCCGACACCAGAGATCTTGCCATTCCTGATCAGCAGTTCCAGCGGCTGATCAGGTCCGCCAAGTGCTGACCAGTTGGTCACTTTACCCATAAAAACATCTCTCAACTGCTCAAGTGAGAGACTCTCAACCGGGTTGGACTTGTGAACCACAACTGCCAAGGCATCCCATGCCACTGGATTAAACTGGACCAGCGAAGTGGAGATACCGTCTTTCTCGACCCGGAAACGACAGGAGCCGGAAAAATCGACCTGGCGCTCGGATATCTTACGAATCCCTTTGGTTGCACCACCGCCTTCCAACTCGATCTTAGTCCCGCTTTTTTTCTCATAGGCTGTTGCCAACTCTGCCATGAAGGCCTTCTTAGTGATACCGCATCCCGCCCAGGAGAGTGTCATTCCGAAGCTGGAGAGTGAAAAAGTGCAGAGTACAGTCAGTAGTATTGCGCCAGAGATTTTTCTGGTCATCGGATCACCTCACGGAGTGTTTTTTATTAGGGCCTGTTAACACTAATTTGATTGCCACTGTTGCACCTGAAAAAGCGCCAATCAAGGCGCGAGGAGCGAAGTTTGGTCACTCCAAATAAGTGACGAGTAACGCTGAGTGGCACTTTTTCAGGCGTAACCCGCAGGGCCAAGGCCATTTTTTCGCCCAGCGGCGTTATCAGTCGCTTATGTAGGCCGGCTACACTACGCTTCTTCTGCCTTGCTGGACAAAAAAATGGTCTTGGCAGTGGCGATCAAATTAGTGTTAACAGGCCCTAACCTTCCATAGTGTGTCTCGATTCAGCCGACAGTATGGCTTCGCTTATCCTGGCGAATTTTGAGTGTCAGGGTGATCATAGAAAAGCGATGGAGAATTTGTATTGTGGTTATCCATAACCCATGACAGGCTTATCTTGATAAATAAACAGATAGCTGCCTTAAGTTACCAATGCAACTTATTGTTGTTATTTATTTTTAAGCCACTCGGACTACCACTTCCAAGACAATGAACCCTCAACCGAAAAGTGTGAAGCGTATCACGCCATGATGCCGGGCTATTGAGACATCCAGGAAACCGCAGGACATTATTCTGCCTGCTGCGCCTTCTCCCCCCAAACCGCGTAGAGTGGATCAGCGAATGGCATCTGCTTTGCGTATTTATCATCCAAGGGGCGTAACAAACCCCGCATCGACCAGGTTTCCAGGTTTGTAAAGCCGCCAGCCAGGAGGAAGTACTCCAGCACCAGCCCCATCCTTTCAAACTCGTGCAAATCCTGCCAGATCTTGACAACTTTAGGTTGGAACCACCGATTAGAGAAGGTCAGAATCAAGCGCCCCCCAGGCTTCAGCACCCGCAGTGCCTCGGTAAAGATCTCTATGGGTTTGACAAGATACTCCACGGATAGGCTACAGACGATCGCATCAAAACGGTTGTCTTCATAGGGCAGCACCGGTTTGAGATTAAGGTCATGAACCAATCTCTCCTGTAACCGGGGATTGGCATCGAGTTCTTCCCGATTCAAACCCAGACCTGACAGATGGGATAGCTTCAGATCCTCCGGTAGATGTGAATTCCAGCTCGACATCAGATCCAGCACCTCTCCCCCCTGAGGTATCAAACGACCATAGAGTCGTTCAATCTGACTACTGGCCGCACGATCGATGTGATCAACCATTCTAGGCATCTGATAGAAGAAGGCATCGGCTTCATTCGACAGACGGACAAAGGGATCGTCAGACCAAAAGTCAGTTGGCTGATCATCCCAGCGTGCCTGCATGCCGGGGCCGCCGATGGTCGCCATCTCCGCGATATCGTGGCAGACGCCTCCGTGCTCCTCACCTGCCTGCCGAATGTTGAGGATAGCCGCAGATAGATTCATCTCCCGCGCGGCCAGAGGGTGATTCAAATCCACTCCGATGCCCTCACCGCTTTGTGTCACACGAAACGGTGTGGCGTCCTCGGGGAAGATACCCCCAACCGTAGCGATAACCCCCTTGGGATAGAAACGGCCTATTCGGGGCTCGATGAAGCTCCCTTTGCGAAAGGTGTGATTAAAATGATTGGACTTGATTGTCAGACTGTCGCGCTGCCGATAGCTTTCGATCAGCCCACCTGCAGGATAGTGATGCGCAGCCATGTGACCAACCGGTTGATCCAAAACGCCGGACTCCAGCTCCGGCGGAAAGATATCCCGCCAGAGATTGAGCTTTTGCGAGACCTGCGAGTCTGTATGCCGGGCATTTTCAGACTGCCAGCGCAGATCGAATCTCATGGCACAGATTGCGTGTCGACTGGTGCGCTCCAGTTCAACTGGATCAGTATCACGGGACGATTCCCCGATAACTTCTGATGCTGGGACAAACATGCCTTCATCCATATGTCTGATCCTTTTTACAATTTTCGCAAGATGATACCAGCGACAATATCGTATCGCCGTCTACAATTCATCGATCAGTTTAGTGCCGAATTTTAGTCGATATCAACTACACTTGCGCAGGGGTAAATACAGCGCTGTAGCAAATTATTCGGAGATGCATCAAACCAGATGAACAGACAGATGAGCAACCTTTTCGGTCTTATTGTAATAGGCGATGAAATACTCTTTGGACAAAGGCAGGACAGCCATCTGACTCACTTTCGTGAGCGCCTTGGCAGCCGAGGCCTGAAACTCACCCGATGCTGGTTATTGCCGGATGACGCCCCGATACTCACTGAGCATCTGCGTTTCTCTCTTAAGAGCGAGTTGCCGGTTTTCATCTGTGGAGGTATTGGCGCCACACCGGACGACCTGACACGCGCCTGCGCTGCCGAGGCGGCAGAATGTTCACTGGTACGCCACCCCGAAGCTGCGGCGCTCATCAAAGGCCGGTTCGGTGACAAGGCTCACCCTACCCGTATTCGCATGGCCGATTTGCCGGAGAAGTGCAGCCTGATCCCTAACCCTTACAATCAGATCCCGGGGTTCAGCATCGATCAACACCACTTCCTCCCCGGTTTCCCGGAAATGGCCTGGCCAATGGCCGAGTGGGTGCTCGATCAATACTATGCAGAGAAGCGAGGTGAAATTTTTGAGGAAGCCTCATTGCAGGTGATACACACCCCGGAGAGCTCACTGGTACCTATCATGGAGGCCTTTGCGGGGCGCTTTCCCGGATTCAAGCTCTACAGCCTGCCAAGACTGGGCGAGACACCTTCCATCGAACTGGGTTTGAGAGGCAGTGGTGAGATAAAACCGGCCATGGATGCCTTGGCCGCATCGCTTCATGAAGCCGGTATCCCCTTTCTTTCGACTAAGGCGCCTTGAGCTGAAAAGCCTCAATCTGTGCAATCACTTCATCGCTATGGGTTTTCGGGTCCACATCCCGATAGATATGCGCGATACGCCCCTGGGGGTCAATAATAAAACTGTGTCGTTTGGCGAACTTAATCGGTCCTATCTGGAATAATGATCCGAAACGCTTGGCAACCTCTCCACTCGCATCAGAGAGTAACGGAAAAGGCAGCTGATACTTCTCTGCAAAGGCCTGATGACTCTCAATATCGTCCGTACTCACTCCCAGCACCGAGATACTCATCTTTTCCAGTTGCACCTGATCATCCCGTAACTCACAGGCTTCTTTGGTACATCCCGGCGTATCGTCCTTGGGATAGAAGTAGAGTAATAACCAACGACCCTGATAGCTGGATAAGCTATGAACCTTGCCATTTTGATCCATCAGTTGAAAGTCGGGCGCCATCTCCCCAATCCGCACTTCAGCCATAGCCTGGCCGAAGGAAAACAGACCCAGGACAATCATCAAGGGCGCGGAATTGCTCAACATTTATGGTCTCCTCTGGAGCCGCTTCAATAAAACACTGCCTGTTTGACCCGTAACTCGAGTCTAAGTTTTCTTTTGTATGGAAAATACCTTCCCGAACAGGCCCTAGCGTGGTGCTGCAGATGCTTTTTTGGCTGCGGGATTAAATATCCTCAGCAGCAGATATCCCACCACGGCAGAGATACCCGAACCTATCAGAATACCGATACGATCCCCCAAAATGATTGCGTCGGACCCTCCCTGCTCGAATGCCAGTGATGCAATGAACAGACTCATGGTAAAGCCGACACCACAAAGAATACTGGTCCCGTAGAAGCCCCACCAGCTTGCACCATTGGGCAGCTTGGCGAATCCGAGCCAGATGGCAACACCACAGAACAGCAGGATACCGACCTGCTTACCTAAAAACAGGCCCGCCGCAATTCCGAGAGGAATCGGCTCTAGCAGAGTATCCAGGTTAACCCCAGAGAGCGAAACGCCTGCATTAGCGAAGGCAAATACTGGCACAATAAAGAAAGCGACCCACTGATGTAGACCATGCTCCACCGTCTTCAGTGGGGAGTGATTCACATCCTTCGGGTCCCTGAGTGGAATCATCATCCCGACAATCACACCCGCAAGCGTCGCGTGCACACCTGATTTGAGCACAGCCAACCAGAGAATGACCCCGACCAACATATATGCAGAGACTCGGGTGACATTCATGATATTCATCCCCAGCATGATCATCACTGCCAACATTGCCAGCAACAGGCTGGTGAGTGAGAGATCGGCGGTATAGAAAAGTGCAATAATCACGACAGCACCCAGGTCATCGAAGATGGCCAATGCCATGAGAAAGACCCTGAGGGAAACTGGTACCCGATCCCCGAGCAGCGCCAGGATACCCAGGGCAAAAGCGATGTCGGTTGCAGCTGGGATCGCCCAGCCGTTCATTGCCAGAGGATCTCCCTGATTCAGCCAATAGTAGATGCCTGCGGGAATCAGCATACCGCCGATAGCGCCAAGGCCAGGCAAGATGATCTGATCCAGTCTCGACAGCTCCCCTTCAAGAAACTCACGCTTAACTTCGAGACCGATGAGCAGGAAAAAAACTGCCATCAGTCCATCGTTGATCCAGAGCAGCAGTACCTTGTCCAAATGCAAAGCACCAATACGGATCTCCACTGGCGTATTGAGAAGCGCATCGTAGAGCCAACTCAGGGGTGAATTCTCCATCAACAAGGCTAATACGGCGGCAATGATCAGCAGGATGCCACTGGAAGAGTCCTGCTTGATGAACGCCTGCAACCACTCAGAAACACCTTCGCTCGCTCGACTGACTTGATTCATGATCTGCTCATAGTTAGATATGCTTGGAAGACATGATGTTCTCATCTCTGAGAGCAATCATCGAATTGCTCTATAGTGCCAAAAATTGCATGCCTTAGACCAGTGAAACTATCGATTTCATATGGGTCTACTCTTAGCCGCAAATCTCGAAAGGGAAATCACATGTGTCCACAATGTAGGACAGCTGCGCAACCAACCCAGCTATGATGCCCTATCGTCTTCCAATTTAATTCTTTCAGTGGATGTTATTGGGTCGGTTTCAATTTTAAAATGATCGTTGCCATGATCACGTAGATAAGCCAGTACTTGTTGGACCGCCTTTACGATGGCACGAGGCGTAACTGTGGCTCCGGTCAGCTGGTCAAAATGCCCACCATCCCGCTTCACACGCCAAGCTGTCTGTGGCGGATTTACCAAAGAGGCCCCAACGAACTGCTGTAACCAGTCAGATCGGCTTGATTCAATCTTATCACCCAGCCCGGGGGTCTCACGATGTCCAATCACTTCGACCCCTGCCAGCATGCCATTTTCGCGTACAACAACCAATAGGTTGATATCCCCATTGTATCCGTCAGGCGCCGTAAGGCTAAACAATGTCGCGACAGGTCTATGTTGCATCGTGGCTCGATGAGCGACAATCGATTGATTGTCGATACTCATTCCGGCTGTATCGAACTTAACAGGATTTGCCAACAGGTCATTGTCGTACTCGTTCGCCGGCAGCAACCGATGCATAGCACTGAGTGTATCCTGCCGTAGATTCATCTGAATACGATCATAGGTCAGTTGGTGTACAAACATCACACCACCAACACCCAAAAAGGCAAAAATGCCCATCACTAAGGCAACGCCACTCAACCGCCAATGCATTGGACCTGTTTTCACGCTTATCTCATCATTTCGCCTTTCGGCGCAGCCTTAATGACTACCCGAGTCAATGGACAGTTTTCTAAAGAGGTGCTCAATGTCATCATTTACAATAGAAGCAGATATTTTTCACCGAACTGAAGCCTACTGTAACGAAGATGAATGTCTATAGATGAAAACCATGTAAATGGCAGGTGAAGTTTCGTTATCCTTACGCTGCATCAGGTCAATTTGAATCCATATCATCAAGGAATATTTAGAGATTATCGAGTTATTGATTCCTGTATTCTGGATGTTGAATCAATATGCGTTTTCTCCTAAATGCAGCGTAAATAAAGATCCCACAAACATTTTCAAGAGGAAGAATAGATGCCCTATATCAATATCAAAGTAACCCGCGAAGGTGTCAGTAAAAAACAAAAGCAAGCACTAATTGCCGGCGCGACACAGCTGTTGGTCGATGTACTCGGCAAAGATCCGTCAACGACCGTCGTGGTCATCGATGAGGTCGATACGGACAACTGGGGCTTTGCCGGCGAGCAGATCACCGAACGCAGACGAAAAGGTAAATAGCCAAGACCTCGTATGACAGTCTTGTCGTGCTTCAGGCTTACCCGACCTACCAGACCCCACAGTCTGATAACTACGCTGCTGGTGGTTTCAGAATAGTTCCCGATGTTTTTTTATCGTGCCTTTTGGCGCCTCTATTTCGTGATGCAATGCCAATTACATTCACTAAGTTCCTATAATCAATTGCATATTATTATGTTGCGGCGCACAATATCCGTCAGGCCGACTGTTGTATTCTGATGCGGCCCGGAGGCTATCCCACATGAGAGAGAGACTTAGATTCATAGAAACCTATCGTGAAGACTTGACACTGGCTGACGGTCAGCTGATCAGGCTGCGTCTATTATGCCCATCTGACAAGGCGTGCATGATAAGCGCTTTTGCAGAGCTCTCCGCACAGTCGCGTCACAAGCGATTTTTTTCCGCGAAGGACTCCCTCTCTCATGATGAGTTGCGATATTTTACCGAGATGGACGGCTATGATCACTTTGCCTTGGCTGCGGTCGAAATCGATAAAAATGGCAACGAGGGCAGAGGTTTAGGTGTCACTCGCTGTATACGGCTGGTAGACGATATCGAATGTGCGGAGGTTGCTATCACCGTGATCGACCGGATGCAGGGACATGGCATTGGTCGCATACTGCTGGAACGCCTGGTGGATGCAGCCCGAGAGCGAGGCATCGCCCGCTTCCGCTTTGAGTGTCTGGCACACAATCTGGAGATCCAGGGATTGATCAGTAAGGTCTGCCGGATAGTGGATACGCACTTCGATGGTGAAGTGAGGATTGTGGAAACGGATCTGCCGAACACTGAGGCCGATCCCCCTCAACACGCTCCGGAAGCACTCTTCAATCTCTATACCCTGATACAGGCATTGACGATTCAGTCCATTGACATGCAGATGGACATGGGTCGAGCAACACTGAATCAAACCATTGGCGCTACCCGGCAAAGCGTTGGCTTGATGTCTTCCCTCAAGGGAACACTCCCCTTTCAGCCATAACCGGGACATTATATAGACCTTTATGTTGATCAATCAGTACTCAGCGGGTTCTGCTTTTATGAGGAAGGCCGTAGGGAACGAAACGACTTAAAGGCGTATAGGGTGTATAAAAAATGCCACTTTTGGACTTGTGCCAAAGTGGCAATTACCCTACATCTAGCAGTAGAATTAATTATCAATGGAACGTCATCTCATTCAGTCGAAGGAATTGACCGCTGCACCATCCCACACCTATTGCTGAAATATACCTCCATCAGGCCTCCCTGGTGCCCGATATATTCTCCCTCCCGAGCCACAACACCAGTCGAACCCGCATGACACGCAGGCGTGGTGCTTACACACTGACAGGGCCTTGCCTGGTATACCAGACCATACTGAGACACCTAGGCATCATCCGTACACTCTAAGGAAACACTCAATGAGAAACCCACTCACTCTGCTGCTATTCACAATTATCGGTTTCAGCCAGCCAGCTCTCTGTAATGATCAACAAATGACACCAGAGGAGGTTGAATACCTGATCGCCGCAGAGAAGATCTGGAACTCACTGGATCGCAAAAAAGGTGAAATAAAGCTGCCCAATGGCGTTGCAACCCTGCAGGTACCTGACTCCTTCTACTACCTAAAGCCACAAGATACAGAGACAGTGCTAGTGGAAATCTGGGGCAACCCACCCGATGCTGGTATGGAAACACTAGGCATGCTGATGCCTGCCGAATCGACACCATTTGATGATGGTTCCTGGGGCGTAACTATCGAGTACGAAGATGAAGGATATGTCTCCGATGAAGACGCTGATGCCATCGACTATGCTGATTTGCTTGCTGATATGCAGGAAGGAACCCAGGAGGCCAGCAAGCAGCGAGTTGCCCAGGGCTATGAACCCATCGAACTGGTCGGTTGGGCATCCACACCCTTCTATGACAAGTCATCCCACAAACTCCATTGGGCAAAAGAGATACGTTTTGGCGACGATCCCGTACATACACTCAACTACAACATCCGTGTACTCGGCAGGCAGGGTGTGTTACTGCTGAACTTCATTGCCGGTATGGATCAGAAGGAGAAGATTGACGCAGAGATTGGTACAGTGCTCGCCCTGGCTGAGTTCAACCAGGGTTCACGTTATGAGGATTTCAATCCTGAGCTCGACAAGGTCGCTGCCTACGGCATTGGCGCACTGGTCGCGGGTAAGGTTGTGGCAAAGACCGGATTACTGGCGGCAGCACTGATTTTTTTGAAAAAATTCGGTGTCTTTATACTCATCGGCTTAGGTGCAGTATTTGGAAAGCTCTTCAAGCGCAAATCAGAAAATTCAGAGTAAACCAATGATATGGACTGTGTAATCAATACTATTAACCCTTGATACTGGATACATATGTAGAACGACGAAAGGAGATAAACAATGGACAACCCCTATAGCCCACCAAAATCGAATGTCGATACGATTGGTGATTCGAACTATTTAGATAACTTCCCACGTTTTTCTGCTTGGTGGGTATTTCTACTCACTGTTGTGACATTCGGTATCTATTCTGTCTATTGGCTCTACACGCGTAGCCGGATTATCAACGAAGTACATCATCGAATAATCCCTGAGTTCTTGATCTGGGGAACGATCATCTCCTACACCGTCAACACAGCATTATCCTTTATACCCGATGAGATGATTACCCGCCTGATTGGCATCACATTGCTCTTCTCTACCATCGCCTATCTAATCTTCTTTCTGTGGTGGTTATTCGGTATCAGAAACCGCCTACAAGAGATGGCGAAGGAGAATGATTATCCTGAATTCTCCCTCGGACCCGTCATGACTTTCTTTTTCCAGTCGATCTACCTGCAGTACAAGATCAATGAACAACTCGACAAAAAAGTCGATGGAACAACCCCTGCAGAACCTATTGCTGAGATAAGTTAGCTGCCTGGCATCTATGAATATAGTTAAGGGATAAAATCAGAAGCCCTCTCTGTTAAGTAGTGGAAATACCACCCTTATCAGTTGATTGACTGAAGAATAAAAACTGGCTCTTCCATAAGACAAAGCAGTAGCTTGGTATACTGCTATTCCCATTGCTGGTTGAGCAATCATGGAGATTGCCGTGATTATTGTAAAGCCGATATCTATAATTGTGTTCGCTATTGATTTCGTTATCCAGCACTCTATTTTCGGCAGGACCTTTTCCTATTTGGCTCATTTTTCCATTACCGAGTCAGATGTATGAATCAATCAAGATCCTACATACATAGAACTAAGCATGGTTCACCTTAATCTGTCGGCTCAATACATAGACCTGGATTGTCTCAGCCTTTCCTCTAGCCCGAAGGGTTTTTTGTGTAGCGATGTCAGGGGGGATAGACAGCACCTTATAGGTAGCATCCGACAAAACAATCTCGCCTTTGCCAGCAGATGACTCTAGTCTTTTCGCCGTGTTGACTGCATCTCCGATAATGTCATATTTACGTGTATTGTCTGAACCCACCATGCCTTCAATGACTTCTCCGGTATGCAGGCCAATACCTACAGAGAGTGTATGCAAGTTCAATATTTCATGTAGTTTGATCTGCAGTTCAAAGGCAGTTTGAACGGCAACGTCGGCGGACACAAAGTGTGTCATCACCTCATCGGCAGTGAAATTAGGCTTATGTCCATGGTAATCGTTGATGATGGACTCAGCGACACTGTAGTATCTGTTGAGCATATCCACTACTTGCTGCGGATCTGCTTGCTCTGCCCAGGCGGTAAACTCCCTGATATCCAGGAAAAGAATGGTTCGCTCCACTCGATGCAACTCCAATGAATTGGGATCATCGATGGCGTTATTGATCAACTCCTTTCCAAGACTCCACTCGGAATACTGCTTTAGTCGTCCCGCCAGATATCGCAGGTAATGGGCATAGTGAATACGTTGGGATTCTGCAAAGCCAAGCAGAATACCGACAAATAATGCACCATAGATAATGTAGATATGTGTATTGGTATCCATAAAACTTGGCCAGACTTGGCTATCCAACTGATGCAGACTTTCAAGATTCTGATCGATGATGATATACATGGCTGGAAACAACAATAATTTACCGATATTCAGCAATAAGGTAGTTGCTGTCTGCAAGAATTCCACACCACGGGTTAATACTTGCAGTGCTCGTAGTCCAGCAATCATGAGGCTGTAGGCACCGAACAACATATGGTATGGCTGGTAGAAAAACTCTACACCTTCGCGCAACATATCCATCGGCGCATAGAGCCCGAAGCCCAACAAACTGCCTGTAAAGACAGTCTTCCATGAGGATGATTTTGCAGTACCGAGATACCATGCCTGTATAAATGCCGCAAAAAACAGTATGTAGTGAGCGGGTTCACTGAGGTAGACATACACGCCATCAATGGTGATCGAACGAATAGCGTCAAGAACAGGGAACAGCGCGCTGGTACCGACGAACTCCGCAATCACGCGCGAACTAACCGTGCCCTGAATACGTTCTTCCAGGCTATGATGCCGATCCTTAATCGACTGGAGATAGGCTCTGTATGTCTCCATAAGGGTGACTGCTTAAAGTCAGAGTGGTATTTTTTCTCTATTATTTAAGAAATCATCACGCCAGCATGGATTCACATACCAGCGGAATGATTACTCCACCAGATCCTATAGCATCTACCCTATGGAGTATAGGGATTTCATCCCACGCAATCAGTGGTGAGTCGCCACGTTCACACGCTCTGCATCTCCCAACAACATGGAGAACTGTTCTCCAGTCACTTTAACAAGATGCTCATGATCACCAGACTCAAAGTAAATAACCGGTTGATAAAACAGGCTTGAGTCCACCAGGGTATTCAGTTGAAAAGCAGCCCCCAGGGGTGGAATTGCCCCACCCTCACAATCAGGAAAGAGTGAGACCAGCTCCTGCTCGGTAGCCAAGCCCACATTCCGCCCCAGTAGATGGTGCAGCTTACCCAAATGCACATGGTAGTCCGATGGTACGACTACCATTAAGTAATTTTCATCCTCCTTCACAATGACCGCTTTGGCCAGGTGGTCAGTAGGCACATGAGCAGCACCCGCACTCTCCTTACTTGTCCGGGTATGTGCATGAGGTATCAACTCATAGCTAATCGATTGCCCTTCAAGACGGCTCTTAACTGTGTAAGAAATACCCATGGCATGCCTCCGATTGGGTAGACGATAATCGCACCATATCGTGTAGCGATAATTATTCTATAGCGCAGATTTATCCGCCTGTGCGAAATCAACTATTAAATGTGAGGGTATACTTCCATTGCAAATGGCTGTCTCATCATTTTTCACCACTTTCCACAAAACCAAAACGTGAATATTCCACAAAACATATGAGGCATTTTTCGCTACCAGCCCAGTCACACCAGCCTATATTTTTAGAAAACAAGAAGATACTGAGCTTGGCCATGAAAATCATCTATATTACTTGATCAAGTGGCTTGAATCGGAGAGAGAACATGTCAAAAAAACAAAATGCTGCTGCTTATGAATCCGCCGATCCGACTGAAATGGATCATACTCATGACAATCTTACACAGACAATCAATTACGCATCAGTAGGTCGCTGCAGCGTACGGGAACTGGAATCCATTTCCAATCATCTGCGGCATACCGGAAAACATAATGCAGCCGAGCGGATTGATGCGAGAATCATGGCGATGCTTGAGAAAAAAATATACCAGAAATTGATCGCGCAAAATCGCAGACAACGGTTCTTAAAACCAGTGGCTGTCGTGTAGAGCACCAGCCACGATTTATAATCTATATAGCGTCGAGTCGATGCGGGCCATATATGCACTTCACCCTAGAACATTTTATCGAACAAGCCGCTGAAGTGAGAAGGTTGTGGATAGCCTCATTTCGATAGAGGGTGCCACAGACAAAGCCCCATACAACAGACTTTTATTGTATAAACGGTTGATTTTTCGTACTACAGACCTTCCCCTGCTTATAGGTTTGTCCGAGTAAGAGTAGTTGCAATCAAAGGAAGTCACTCAAAACACACTGCATTCATTATTGCCATACTGAACCCACAAGCATTAACCACTCCACTGCATCTCATACGTCTACAATATATAGTGGAGCATTTGGGTAAATCGATCACCATTCTAACGTATGATTGTTTCAGATAACCCGTCAATACTAAGAAAAATATATTTCTAGATACTTCCTCTCAATTTTCATAGGAAAGACCATGAGATTCTCTATAAAACAGTCAGCACAAACCCTACTTCAGCCAGTTTTTATGGTGACTGTATTCTCTGTGATCCTATTTTTATCTACTCAGTCGGCTCAAGCTGGATCAACCATCCGGACAGAGAAGCAGGTGCTCACATATGAGATTGTCACCAGCGAATTGTCGCACCCATGGTCACTTGCATTTCTACCCGACGGACGATTCCTCATCACAGAACGAGATGGTCGACTCATACTGCTCGATAGCAGTGGCAAGCTTGAAACTATTGCAATTGAGAATATCCCACCGATCAAGCAGCATGGTCAGGGTGGGTTGCTTGACGTCGCGCTCCACCCTGATTTCAACAAGAACCAATGGGTCTATCTCTCTTTTGCGGAGAAGGGTAAGGGAGGTTTTGGCACCGCTGTAGCCCGCGGTAGACTACAGCAAAATCAGCTTCAGGAAGTCGAGATCATCTTCCGCATGTCATGGAAAACACGATCAAAGCGCCACTTCGGCTCACGTCTTGTTTTCGACAATGACGGCTACCTCTTCATCACGCTGGGTGACCGGGCAGACCGCCCACGGGCACAGGATCTGGGCGATCATGCCGGCTCACTTATCCGTCTCCACGATGATGGCAGTATTCCTGAGGACAATCCCTTTTACGACCACCAGTTTTCAAAGAAGGAGATCTACAGTTACGGACATCGCAATATGCAAGGGGCCGCTCTGCATCCCGACACGGGTCGCTTGTGGATTCATGAACATGGCCCCCAGGGGGGAGATGAGATCAATATCCCCCAAGCAGGCAAAAACTATGGCTGGCCAGTCATCACCTACGGTGTAAATTATGGTACCGGCACAAAGATCGGTGAAGGCACCCACAAGGCAGAGATGGAACAACCTATCTATTTCTGGACACCCTCGATTGCACCATCAGGCATGGCCTTTTATCACGCTGACCGATTCAAAAACTGGAAAGGTAACCTGTTCGTAGGCTCTCTCAAGTTCCAACTATTGGCCAGACTGGAACTGGATGGTGAACGAGTAGTATCTGAGGAACGCATACTGAATGGTGAGTTTGGCAGAATCCGTGATGTTCGACAGGGTCCCGATGGCCTGATCTATTTACTGACGGATGATGATGAAGGAAAACTTGTGCGACTGCTGCCAGTTCAGGATTAAATCATTGGAAAGATAAAATGGACATATACAATGATGCGCTTTAAGTTCTTTAATTAACGCTTCATTCAGACAACTCCATGGCTTCCCATATCGAGTCAATCCCTGCTTGAGCACAATCTCCATCAATACTGTCTCTTTCAGACTTTCCTGGTGGGGCACCTGAAACGCCTATGGCACCGATCGTCTCTCCCTGTGCCACAATCTGCAGTCCACCACCAACGAGCAAGGCACCCGGGTTGTTCTGGACCTGATTGGGTATTCGGCCCTCCTCAAGCATGGCAGCAAGATCAGCCGTTGACTGTCGAAAGCTATTGGATGTCCAGGCCTTGCTGATTGCCGTCTCAACCGTATGCGGCCCCGCAAATTTATCCCGCAGAAAGGCTTGTAGATTACCACCTCTATCAACCACAGCCACAGCCACCGAGTAACCTTTTTGTCTACATCCTATGAGCGCAGCCCATGCTGCCTTATCTGCATACTTCACGCTTAAACTGCGAGAGTTCTGCAATACAGAATCCTCAGAAAAACAGGCCTGACTGACAGTAATTAACATAATGAGAAACATAGATGCCGGTGTGAGATTATGGCTTAACATGTAACAAACCTTTTATCATTAAGCGGATTAAAGCTGGTACCAGACTCTCATATCATGATCCTATTCAATGTAACAAAAGTTACACTTTTCCTATCAATAAGATGACGAAATTAATATTAATAGATCCTTACTGGTTAACCGTCGACCTGCTTACTAGGGCCTGTTAACAGGCCCTAGTATTTCTTTCAGGCGGTTAACGATAGTTTTACGACTATTCAGTTAGTTTTTCATCGCTTTAACGGCATCTGCTGTGGTCATGACCGCATTGGCAATGAGACCATAATTGACCAGGGCTGCCTGGTAAGCGTCTTCACCCGGTGCTGCCACAGCATCCTTGATGACAACCACCTTGAAGCCATTTTCGACCAGCTCTCTAAGATGCGAATCCGTACAGAGATTTGCGGCCAGACCTGCCAACACCACGGTATCGATACCGTTACTCCTGAGTTGTAGAAGCAGATCATTGCTATCCGGCCCATAGACTTTATGGGGACTGGTGACAACCGTCTTTCCATCCAGAATGTAGGGCTTGTACTTTGAGAGAAAATCGGCGCCTGTATTCTTCAGGCCTGCAGCATAGACAGCATCCTTACGTCCAAAGACCTTCAGTTCAAGCAGCTGTTTTTGTAGTGCGCCCGGGCTTTCCCAGCTATGGTCATGGGTAAAATAGGCATGCGGGCTGACAAAGACCGGTATGGATTGATCCTTAGCCATTTTAAAAAGTCTCTCGATATTATCGATGGTATCAAGCGCTTTGATGTTGTCTGCAAACAAACCGTAAGCGACACCCTTTTCATCGAGAAAATCGTTCTGTGGGTCAGTCACTACCAAAGCAGTACGCCCATCGGTGAAATTTAACGGCATCTGTTCTTTTTCTGAGGCCATTGAGACATTTGCTGCAAGCAGCGATACAAGTGCAAGTAATATAAACTTCATAGTCAGTTACCTGTTATTGATTGAAAAATTCAACGCCACAGAGCACTGATACCACAAAGTAAAATCGGCATTGATGCTTGTGTCGAATACAGCTTAATCACAGGCAGACAGGAGATATGTAGCTAATGCTACATAGGATTGAGTATCTCTGTGGCCAACCAGCCACAGCCCTATCACAAGCGTAACCGCACACGGCTTTTTCCAATCGCATGGATTTCTAATGGTTTATATTTTCACCAGGGAAATCACTAGTGCTAGTGTCGACAACATGATAATTATTAATAGTCGTATCCAGCAGGACTGCTTAATGCCAAGAGGTACAGAGTGATGATAACGCCAGCCCGGGTAGGAGTACTCTTGATCCTTCTACTCATTGTTGCATTTGCATCTTGGTCAAAGCTTCGGTTTGTAGACGAAAATGCACAGGAACCACAACGCTGGAGAGTTGATGAATACCCGGGTTTACAGCAGAAGTAGAACCACATTGCTTGCTCAACCTATTTTTGAGAGCAGGACTTTCCACTAACAATTTACACACTAATCAGTGGATTCCTCATGTCGATCTCCATTTCCTGAATCGGTAAAAAGCCCCAATCACCATCTAATCCCGCCCAAAACTCAAATAATAATATCATTAGTTTCAAAGGCTTATTAAGTTTCAAATAACCTACCCCTCAAGCATCCATTAAATTTAATTTTATTTGTATATTAGAATTTGCTTATTATTTGTTGTTGGGGAATTAATTTCATAGGCGTCACCCTGATCAGGGACGCACACGGGAAGAGAGGGGATCGAACTATGTCAACCACAACGCAAGCCACGAAAAAGGCCACACAACGCGCTAAGAAAATCCGTAAAGCCGTCGCAGAAAATCTGATTGAATTGGATGAGAAAGGTTCTGAGCGTACTAACCCGAATGAACTGAATCAGAAAATCAACCAGATCGATACCGACCTGGATACACTCAGAAGTGAGTTGAGGAGTACCAACAAAGGACTTAAATCCAGCCTCTCAAGCCTCAGCGATAAAGACACCGATCTCACCACCAGGGTTTCAGAAGCCTATCAGCAATTGGGTGACCTCGATGCTTCTTATCAATCGCTCACGGACAAATCAGCCAACATCAGTGGTGAAATAAAAACCATCTCGAAAACAATTAACGAGATCAGCACGAAGACCGATTCGGACATCGACACGCTTAGCGATGGTTATCAACAACTGATTGTAAGAACCGAAGAGCTGGCGCATAAATCAAAACTGACCACCCAGAATCTCAACAAGAGCATCAAGGCCAATGCCAAAGCTTTGAAAGAGATTGAACAGAGCCTGCTCGCAGAGATCGATGGCGTGGACAAAAGCAGTCAGGCACGGGATGAATCTCTCAACGAAACCACCAAGGTACTTGAGGACAATCTCAACAAGGCAGAGGATGAAATCCGCACCAGTCAGGCAAAACTGCTGAAAATGCAAGCAGTCGATCAAGCCCTGGAAAAACGTTCTCAAGCATTGGAAACCACGGCTGCAGAGCTGACCAAAAAGAGCCGGGAGCTCTCAAGGTCCACGACTGCGCTCAATCAAAAAACCAGCCAACTGGCAGAGGCGATTGAATTACTTCAAGTCACCACAGAGGAACACAAGGGTCTGATCGTCAATTTACAGGATCGTGCAGAAAGGACTGCCAATGCACTGTATGCCCTGATCATGCAGGAGAAACGCCACTTCCGCCTGCTGGGCGGTGCACTGGCCCTCTTCCTACTGGCATTCATTGGCTTTATGTTTTATCAGAATGCTAACTGGGAAAGCGAAATAGCCAACAACGCCTCCCTGCAAGCCGGGTTGAACAGTGTGAGTGACGATCTTGCTGTGACAGACAATGATGTGGCACGTGTGGACAACCGCGTCGCTGAAATGCACGATCAAATGGTTGCAGCCGACACTACCATGCAGACAGAAATCTCCGATATCAATAACAAACTCGCTACCATCGGCGACCAAGTGGAGAGTCTGGATGGTCGGATGAACAACATCCGCCCACACAAGTCCTTCGGCAATGGCAACGTCATTCATGGCTCGGAATGGTTGGCAGCACAGGCAGCCGGGCAATATGTCGTCCATCTGGCAACAGTCAGCGAAAAGCAGGAACTCTACAAACTGGCTGAGCGCTACAGCCACTATTTGAAAGACGACCTGGCCTACCTGCCGGTTAGCATCAATGATTCCCAACGCTTCGCTCTGTTTTACGGACAGTTCAACACTGAGGCAGAAGCCACATCAGCCATGTCTCGTATGCCGCGCTATATAGAGCGTCAACGCCCGTCGGTTCATCAGATGGGTACTGTCCAGCAATATCTTGTTGATGGTTCCTAACTAACCGATCTGAGAACCCATTAAGGAAGGCTATCAAAGCTGGCACTGGAGTGAATATCCACTCCGGTGCCATCAGACACAGTGACGAATGAACTTGTAGATGCAGAGCTCAGAGGGTTCCGTCATCAATCAGGTAAAAATCCAGTATGCATATAGGTACAGGATTTTACTTGTCTTGCCCCAATAAAAGAAATGACTGGCTGTGGCTAGCCCAACTGACCCAGTAGCAGGTCATGACAATGTTGACTCAAACCCCGTAAAGCGAATCGCGCAGATAGCTTTTGAAATGCTTCATTACCGGCTTGGGAATGGTCTCTTCCGCAAATAGACGTAACTCATGTATCCGGTCATTTGAGTCACTGCCACGCATCTTCAGTGCATCATCGATATCCTTGTGAATCGACACATCAAACAGCAATCCCCTTTTTTCTCTAACCACGCTGTAAACAGCCATCAACGCCATTTGCTCCTCTGGTACAAGTTCACATTTGTTGTCCAGAATTCTCAACATCACCGCGGTGACACAATCCACCTGAAGGGGATCGAGCGGTGCCGTTTCTGCCCAAAGGGCTGCCGGATGGGGGGCTTCGATGGCTGTCTGTAGGTTCATGTGCTTTAACCTTGTCTGATCGATAGGGACAGACGACGGGTTTCCCGACTTCCTCGGGAAACCACATATACACCCAGTAACTTTCTTCCGTACCGATTACAACGGTACTCAATGGCTGTCACTTTGTACGCCAATACACAACCTGGCTCAAAGAAGAGCTAATTATACCACGCTACTGTTTATGTATGCCCAATCTGACAAATTTTCACGTCTATCCCCTATTCAGATTGCTGCCGCCTTGTGTCTTCGCATCCAACTTCACGATGATGCATAGGGCAGGCGATATCAGGCAGTAAATGCACAATGAATTGTGAAACCAAGATCAAGTCCAGTACGTAAATAAGTACACCGGACCGATCAATGATATAGCACCATGAAAGATCAATCTCATTAATTCAGGCTTATCAATACCCTGCATTCACATCATGAATTTGCAGCCCCCACCAGGTTAGCGAAGGAGGTCTATATATACGTCCGTATCATCAGGTCCGTGGAATGAAGACATATCAACTTTACGCTGAGGATTAAACAATGAAGCTACGTGTAATCAATACTATCTCCATGATGATGATTCTGGCACTTTATAGTACAGGTACGCTCTACGCAGCCAATGATCCGTCAATCAATGGTAATACCCGCAGTAAAATCAAATCGGCTATGAGCGAGATGATAAATCGTAATACCGTCAATAATGTGTACAGTCACTATGATCCCATCAAAGGCGTCCTTCACGATATGCAATTGGTGGAACTGCATGACGGTATTGTAAAGAAGGGTAATTACTATGTAAGCTGCGCCGATTTCAGGAACTCAAAAGGCCAGCTACTCGACATCGATTTTCTGGTGCTGGAGAATGATGATAATTTTGTTGCGACACAGGCCGTCATTCACAAGGCAGATGATAAGAAACGGAAGTATCATTTAGAGGACTAGAATCACATAGGTTCAAGATATTCTTTTTTTTGTCTGAAGATGCGCTTTCTGACAAAATCCTGCTTCATACCGGCCTATGGTTTCATTTAGTGATGGTGCGGCAATGCCGCACCCTACCCACCTCGTTCAGAGCGCTTGCCAGCCAATCCGAGCAATCTCTATCGCTCTCCCAGTACCCGGCGTCGCAGGAGCCGAAGATCGACGGGTAAAAGAATAAGGATCATCAAACCGAACAGCATCAATGCCGCCAGCAAATGAAAACTCCAGATACCTGACAACAGCAACAAGCGGATGCCCTCTGCCAAATGGTGCAGAGGATTGATCACGAGCCATGCTTGCGCCAGGAGGGCGTCGCTTTCGAGGGGGAAATAGGTACTGCTGGCGAAACCCAAGGGCATGATCACAAGATAAAACGGAATGTTCATATGATCGATGGTCGGGACAATTGCTGTAAACAGCAGACCCAAGGCGGCAAAGGCAACACCCGCAAGAAAGAGTAATGGCAACATCACGATCACACCGCTCCAGTGAAAATCCAGCCAGCCGGCAATTGAGAAACCAACAAGCACGAACATCACGATGATGGCATAGGCCAGTCCCAGCGTTGCGGACCAAAGCGCCTCACCCCAGACCACATGTTCCAGTCTCACCTGTGTGGTCAACTGACCGTCCCAGGTCTTTTGATAGTGCATCCGGATATAAGCGGCGAAGAGTGCCTGAAAGAACGCGGTCATAAACACGGTATAGGCCAGGATGCCAGGTGCAAGATAGGCCAGGTAGGAGACGTTCTGCGACTGCCAGTCGAAGGCGGGGATGTTACTGCCCAGGCCGACACCGAATACAAGCAGCAGGATGACCGGTTCAAAGATCGGTGGCAGCGCTGCGGTGTGCCAGTTGCGCAGATAGACCGTCATATGGCGATTCAACACGGCCCAGCTCTGCCAGGCGGCCACGGCACGGTAGTGTCTCATGAGTCCTTGTCCGACAGTTGGAGAAAGAGGTCGTCCAGGTTCGGCGGCCGCACCTCAAAACGTAGCTCACCGAAGACGGCTGAGAAGTGGGCCAACCCCGGCCCATCGAGGGCGATCTGCCAAGTGTTAAGGATACGGGTCGGCTCACCGATACCTTCCTCTCGCAGCCACTGCTGTACCGCCCCGGCTTGCGGGATGTTGGCATCGAGCACGATCACATGCTCACCCACCAGATCACCCAACACCGTACGCGGTGCACCGCCTGAGACCACCTGCCCGTCCTTCAGTACCATCAGATTGTCCGACAACCGCTCCGCTTCATCCATATAGTGGGTGGTCAGGACAATGGCCAGGCCTTCCTGACGCAGGCCATCGACCAACTCCCACACCGACATGCGAGCCTGGGGGTCGAGTCCCGTGGTCGGCTCGTCGAGAAACAGCACCTTCGGTTGGTGCACCAGGGCTCTGGCTATCATCAACCGGCGTCGATAGCCACCGGACAGGGTGTCGGGCTTTGCGTCCGCGTATCGGGCCAGATCAAAGCGAGTCAACAGCTGCCCCACCCTGTTCTCCATGTCAGTCGGGCGCGGACGAAAATAGTGTGCAAACCGTAGGAGATTGTCACGAACAGTGAAGTCGGTGTCGAAGGTATCGTCCTGGGTGCAGACTCCGATCAGGCGATTCGCACGATCCGGATCGCTGACACGGTCAATACCATCGATATGAATCTCACCTGCCTCAGGCTGCAGAAAACCGTAGCACATGCGCAGTGTGGTGGTTTTGCCTGCACCGTTTGCACCCAGCATGCCCAGGATTTCACCTGAGCGACACTGCAGATCCACACCATCCACAACACGCCTTGAAGCAAAACTCTTCACCAATCCCCGGGCATCTAGCAATGGGGAGGTAATGGAAGCACCTTTACGATTCATGAGATCTATAGTGACATAATAAATGAGTAGCTGGATACGGTTAGTGATTTCTGACCCGGTATGCCAGTGACCACTGCCCTGCTTGGCATGCTGAAGCACTCACGTCAGGAAGCGGGATACCAATAATACGATCTGTATCGTGAAGGCAATCGGATATCAGCACCCCTTTCCCCACCGACCATCCTAACTTAAAGGGGTCAGAGTCAATTGACTCTGACCCCGTGCACTAAACAGTGGCAGACGGAGTTAACAACCTTTTTTCAGCTTCCGTGATGCTTTCTGTGTTGAACGATAAAATCGGCCAAGCTCCCGATCCCTGGCGCGTTTCTCCGCCAGGCTGGCACTGTTCAACGCCTGCTCACGCATCAACTTGAGATAACTCACCAAGCGACGTGCCTCCAGGCTGCCCGCTTCGATAGCTGCCTGCACTGCACAGCCTGGCTCATTGTCATGATGGCAATCCGAAAACCGGCAGCTCTTGGCCAGCTTGTTGATATCGGCAAAGGTCTCCTTTACACCCTGTTCGCAATCGAACAGCTGTAATTCCCGCATACCCGGCGTATCCAGCAATATGCCGCCGGCGGGCATGAAGTGAAGCGAACGCATTGTAGTTGTGTGTCGACCCTTGCCGTCATCTTGCCGAATCGATGCTGTGGCCTGTACCGAATTACCCAACAGCGTATTCACCAGGGTCGACTTGCCGACGCCGGAAGAGCCGAGCAGCGCAACGGTTTTACCGGTGCGGCACCAAGGCTCCAAACAATTGACACTATCCGCATCGAGTCCATTGACCACCTCGACACTCAGCAACGGATCCAGTGACTGAACCTGGCTGATATAGACAGTGGGATCATCACAGAGATCCGCCTTTGTCAGTACCACCACAGATTCAACACCGGCTTCAGCAGACAAGGCCAGGTAGCGCTCGATGCGATTCAGATTAAAATCCTCATTAAGCGAACTCACCACAAACAATGTATCCACATTGGCGGCGATGAGTTGCGCTACCACCTTGGTGCCCGGTGCTTTACGTGAGAATAGGGATAACCGCTCAAGCGCTTGGTGAAACCGTCCTTCACTGTCGAGCACGACCCAATCACCGACGGTCAGATCCGGCATACCTGCAGTGATCGGCAGGCTTTGGTTGCCTTGCTCTGTTGCAACATCGATCATCGATCGATGCCGTCCAAAGACGCGGCCCATGGTGAATGCCTCCCATGCTTCCAGGGAGAGTTGCTGTTGAAAAAAGGGTGACCATCCCAATCGGGAGAGTGAATTTGTTGTAGACATAAGAACCCCTGACGCCTATTACGCGTCTCAATAAAACGATATCTTGGGGCATGTGCCCCGGCTCAAAAACCGGGCAGAAGGGTTATTCGGAGCTGATTAGCAGCTCACTGCCCGGAAGGTGTTGACTACAAACATGTCTACCCTCCAGTCTTAATTGGTTCGATGTGTAGAAAAAAGTAGCAGAACACTATCGGCATATCAACTGTTGATATGAATATGTCTGACTAAGGACTTACCGAATTTGAGTATAATTGAACCAATGCGCTAATAATACAGACCGATAGTAATCACCCAGCTAACGCTTTCGCTGCTGTTCCTGCTCAGCACGTAAACTGTTAACCAACTGCTTGGCCTGGCGCAGCGATCCTACAGCGTCCGCTCCCGCCGGGAAACCTCGTTCTCGCAGACTTCTAAAGCTACGGTCCAGATCATCACTAAGCGGTATTGTCGGGTAGAGGCGTTCATCATGCTCCGGAATACGAATCACCTCCCCTTCCGGGATTTCAAGAATCCAGTCTGCACATTCAACCTCAACGATCTCGACAGAAGAGAAAGATTTGACAGACTCCCAGCGATACGGATGCCTCACATTAGGATATTCCGCAAGCTTGCTACCATCTAGCCCGATGAGACGTCGAATCTCACGCAGTCGCGCTTCAACCTTATCGGTGATTTCCTGTATTGAGCCAAGTAGTTCAGCCATGTCGGCAGCTGAGAAAATGTCACCAAGAACAGGTAGTATAACCGACTCAGCAGCCATCAGACCAATATCCACCAAACCCGCAACGACACCTGAGGTAGGATTATGGTAATTGGCAAGTGCGTTCAGTGTTGCGTCGTAGAGAAACCGGATGGCAAACTGCTCAGCCTGGCGCAACCCGTTGACATCGACACGAAGAAACAGACAAAGGGTCCCTGTACGGATGGTGATCTTTTGATCGTATACACAATACTCACGTATCTGATAACAGCGTCCGCCCTCATGCGCATAACGCATTTCTATGACAACTGAACTCAGATTGGGATCAATCTCTGTGTGCTCATCGGCATTTTTCCATTTGCTATCAATCCAAAAACGGGTTAGCCACGCCGGCAGATTAAACTGATCGCGTGCTTGTTGGCGGTTTTCGTTGTAGTGATCAAATACGATTTCGAGGTAATCCATCGTCTTCTCTCCCAATCTGTCAACGCATCAAATCAACAGTGGACCGACGCTGAAAGGCGCTTTAATCCATTAACTACTAACCATTGCACCAACCCTTATGATTGTGATCTTGGTACTAAACACACACAGACTCACTCTGAACAAGAATTCAGTATTTACCAGCTATATTTATTACTTTTTGGTGAAACGTTACAAAAAGTATAGGTTACAAAAAAATCTCATAGCCTATGTACCGAAGTCGGTTCTTTACTCGAAGGCCGCTGCTTCGCTCTGTAAATAGGCCTGATGGGCATTACGACCGGACAGCATAGCGAAATCAGCAAGCGTTTCCCAAGCCGTTTGATCAAAGGAACCAATGGCATCTTGCAAGTCTCTGCCCTCTTCCACAGCGAGATCCATATGCGCCTTAAGTGCTGTCAGGTAGTTGTGTGTAGAGTGATCGAAGGCTGACAACTGACCAGGCTCACCGTGTCCCGGTACAAACTGGGCATCACCGAATTGCCTCAGCTTTTCGTATGCATCAATCCAACCTTGGACATGACTTTTAGAGAGAATGGAAAGCATGCGGCCACGGTAGAGCACATCACCGGCGAAGACTAAGACATTGGCGTCCACCACAACCACAAGACTGCCGGGGGTATGAGCATCTCCAACTGGGATGACCCGTAATATAATGTTACCTAAATCCAGTGAAGTCTCTTCACTGACGACAACGGCGGGAGTAGCTGGGATCACAACACTACCCGATTCAAGTCCAAGCACACTCTCGACTGTTGAGGCAAATGACTGACCTTCGGCTGCGATGCGTGGAAGTGCACCGGCTGCGGTGACGATCTCTGCGCCATTACGCCGAAACGTTGGGTTCCCCATAATCCGATGTGCCTGGGAATTGGTATTAATCGCATATTTAACAGGGCGGTCAGTAACCGCCCGAATATGGGCGAGCATACTCTCTGCCATCGCTTCCCCATATCCCGTATCGATCACCGCAACGGCATCATCACCGACAACAAATCCAAGATTCATGCGAAAGCCGTTATTCTCCTTGGTAGGGGGGCCATACGGACCGATCCAGGCCCATGTATGATCTGAGATCTTTTTAGGAGACGGCAGGATTTCGCCTGCTATGGACAAGCCGGATATCAACAATAGAATCAGGCTGATGGTGATACGGGACATCGACATCTCCTCTTACAGTGGACAGCTATCGTGGTATTCTTAGATTGCAAACGACAAGAAAATATTTCATCTCTTGCTTTCGAAGGGAAAGAGACAAACAGATACAGCCTGCTCAACTATCTGATAGTATGACAGTGGGTTGTTGAGAATACGAATATAGGTGCCACATGAGCCTTAAAAAGGATGGCTGCATTGTTAAGTGTGAGCATTGTCAATGCGTCTCGAATGACGGCAGCGGCGGTTTTGATGTAAAAGTACCCATCTGCTCCGATAAAGATGGAATATCGGGTACTGCTCGACTGCATTGTGTTGTCTCTCCAGAGCACCACCAAGTTGAGCTAATGGATTGGGAAGATGATGAGCATCACCCCGTCCTCCCACCCAATTCAGTTCGCCAGCGATTATCTTCCGCACTCAACTTTGTTGCTGATCACAGAGTATGTGGAAACCAGAAAATCTGTCCCTTAGAGATTATTCAGATCGTCGAAAAACAGGCTGACCAGTGATGGATCTCCTTTACTGGATATTCATCTGGGACTGATTTCATAGATAGTTTTTTATCAGAAATTTCTTATGTGATACCCGTTACAAGTCGTGCTGAGCCGTGAGAAACATCAAGCATCAGGGAAGTTGTTAAACAACTATACATTGACATAAATATCAATCATTACCGAGGCATTAGCGCCCGACACCTGTCAGGCGGGTTTCCGGAGTGGATATTGGAGGGTTTGCCTGTAGAGTCTTGACATAAACGAGTGATCAAGACGAGCCTATGTATACTTCAGGTTGCATCCTAGACCAGACCGCTGCAGATAGCAGCGGTCTATACAAACACTCCACGATCTGGGAGAACGTTACGCAGTTTCCTGCAGCGACTCAGCCGTCCAGACCCCTGTCCCGATCACCTTCTGTATATAAGTCTTGAAATCTGTCGCCGGCCTTCCCAGCACCTCCTCAACGCCGGACATCACCTGACTGTTCCTGCCATCGAGAACAACGGTAAAGAGCTCTCTCAATAACCACTGCATCTCATCCGGCACGCCTTGTTCGTTCAAGGCGTTAATGTAAGCATCGACGGGTACTTGGGTATATTTCACAGGGCGGCCCAGGGCTTCGGAGATCTCTGCCATGCACTGACCGAAAGTCATGGCGCGTGGCCCCGAAACTTCAAACAGTCTGTTGCGATACCCGGGCTGGGTTAAAGCGGCCACTGCGACGTCTGCGATGTCATCCACATCGATGAAAGGCTCAAGGGTGTCTCCCGCAGGCAAAATCAGCTCACCCGCCAGAATCCCATCCAGCATGAAGCTTTCACTGAAATTCTGGAAAAACCAGCTGGCCCTGACAATATTCCATGAGAGACCGCTGGACTTAACGATATCTTCCGCCCGTTTCGCACCCGCCTCACCTCGCCCCGAGAGCAAAACTATATGCTCCAATCCAACCTCGCGTGCAATCTCCACAAAGGCGCTGATATCAGATTCTGCCTGGGGAACTGCCAGGTCGGGTTGATAGGCGACATAGGCGCTACGTGCACCTTCCATAGCGGATCGCCATGTCTCAGGTCGCGTCCAGTCGAATGATGGGGTTGTGGATCTGGATACACCACGGGTGGCGTGTCCCAGAGCCTGCAGTCGTTCGTCGACCCGGTGGCCGACTTTACCGTTTTTACTAATGATGAGAATAGGTGAAGGGTTCATGATGTCAGTTTCCTCTGCCGGTTAAAGATTGAGATTGGATACGAACTGGCTTCCGTAAATTTAGATTAGGCAAGAAAATGAAGACTCACAATCACACTTAGTCTATATTTATTTGCAGATCGTCCATAAAGATGGATGACCAATCAGAATCTGCGGCAAGGTGACACCCATGAAACAGCGGAGCAACACAACGATTCCAGATTTAACCGACCCCCTCGGTGAAGCCCTGCATCTGCTAAGGCTTAACGGTACCTTCTACTGTCGTTCCGAATTGACCGCTCCCTGGGGGGTGGAGCTGCCACCGTTCGAAGGGCGCATGATGTTTCATGTGGTAACAGCTGGAGAGTGCTGGTTGGAGGTAGAAGGCGAAACACCTCACTGTCTCCGGCAAGGCAGCTTGGCTCTGGTGCCACACGGCAATGGACATATCATCCGCAGTCAGCCCACCGATAAGACACTGCCCCTCTTCGACATACCAGTCGAACGGGTCAGCGACCGCTACGAGATCATGCGTCACGGGGGCGATGGCGAACTGACCCACCTGACTTGTGGCGTCGTACGCTTCGATCATGTTGCTGGTCAACAACTCATCGGACACCTCCCCAAAGTCCTACTGATCGACACCTGGGCCGATGAAGAGGGAAGCTGGTTGCACAGTACCTTACGCTTTATCGCCCAGGAGGCCAAAGAGCTGCGGCCAGGGGGAGAGACAGTCATCACCCATCTGGCCGATATTCTTATCATTCAGGCGATCCGCTCCTGGCTGGATGCTTCGCCCGAAGCCAACCAGGGCTGGCTGGCGGCCTTGCGAGACAGACACGTGGGCAAGGCACTCGCTGCAATCCACCGCGAACCTGAAAAGGCTTGGTCTGTCGCTTCATTAGCCAAAGAGGTCGGCATGTCACGTTCTGGGTTTTCCGCAAGATTCACCGACCTGGTAGGCGATTCGGTGATGCGCTATCTCACCCAGTGGCGCATGCAGCTGGCCCGCGCAAAACTTCTGGAAAACGCAGAACCGATTTCGCTGCTGGCTGACCGCATGGGCTATCAATCCGAGGCGGCATTCTGCAGAGCATTCAAGCGAGTACTTGGCGTATCACCGGGCAGCATCCGTAGCCAATCAGCTAGTACTCAGTCAACCTAATAACACTAAACCCATTCTCCAAATAAACCTGGTTGCCGCTGTCTGATTCAGGTACCGCAAAATGTCTGATACCCCACGTCAGCGTCATCAGGCACAATCTGGTATTGCAGCGTTTTATTGGTTGAAGCATAAGGCGATATCAAAACTTCAAGAAAAGCATCTGCGGCAGCGGCATCACTACTCTCCAGACAAGTCTGGATAACCTTCTCCATATGGTAATTCCGAGGAATAACCACTGGGTTGGCATTTCTCATCAGTGCCTGCCCATCGGTACCCATAACCTGTTGATCATCGATACGCTGCCGCCAATCTGTGTACCAGTCGCCCAACTCATCTCTGACTTGGACTTCCGTCGATTGGGATGAGAGAGACCGGGTCAGTCGATCAAAGCTGTCTGTATAATCGAGCTGCTTTTGTTCCAGTTGATCCAGCAACCCGAATATCAGCTTATGATCTGACGGGAGCAGTTTGGTGATTCCGAGTTTTCTACCCATCATTTTTAGATATCGCTCTTCGAACAGTCTTTTGAAGTTGTCGAGGTGTGAACGGGCGATATCGATGGCCGCTTCCTCATCTTTATCGATCAGCGGCAATAAGGTTTCAACAAAGCGCGCCATGTTCCACTGTGCAATTGCTGGCTGGTTGCCAAAAGCATATCGTCCCTGTCGATCAATTGAACTGAATACAGTTTTCGGGTTGTAGACCCCCATCATGGCGCAAGGGCCATAATCGATGGTCTCACCCGAGATGGCTGTGTTATCCGTGTTCATCACGCCGTGAATAAACCCTACACGCATCCACTCAATCACTAAGTCAATCTGTCGCTCCATGACGGCATCGAAAAACAAAATAAATCGTTCATGATGACATGCCTGAAGCGCAGGATAGTGACGGGTGATGGCGTAATCACAAAGCTGTTCAATAGCCTGGTGATTTTGTCTGGCAGCAAAATACTCAAAGGTACCTACACGCAAGTGACTGGCAGCAATGCGTGTCAGTACTGCACCCGGTTGTGGTGTCTCACGATAAACCATTTCTCCCGTGGTAGTAACGGCCAGACTGCGCGTTGTAGGAATACTTAAGGCGTGCATGGCCTCACCCATGATAAATTCCCGTATAGCAGGTCCCAAGGCATATCGACCATCTCCATTGCGGGAGAATCCAGTCTGACCTGAGCCTTTGAGCTGGATGTCTTTCCTGATACCGGAACGATCAATAACCTCACCCAAAAGATGCGCCCTGCCGTCTCCAAGTTGTGGCACAAAGTTACCAAATTGATGACCGGCATAAGCTAAAGCGATGGGTTCAGAACCTGACAGAATTGTATTTCCGGAAAGTGCTTGAGCCATCTCATCTGTGGATAAAGTCAGGTTATCCGAAAGCAACAACTCATTGGCCAGGTTACTGTTCCAGAGAAATGTGTTCGGGTCTTTTACTGGCTCAGGCAGGACGGCTTCATAGAAAATATCACCTAAACGTGCATAGCTATTCGAGAACTTCATCTGAACAACATAGCATCGCTGTATTTACTTTAATCCATGAATCAAATGCGGGATAAATAGTGTTAACTATTCGCTTATCAAACATTCTATCTGGATATCATGTACGGTAAAGTCGATAATCACATCTCATCATTTTCCGGCCATTGGCCATTATATCGAAGAGTAAACCATGGGACGCTATCGCCCACCAGCCCCTCCGAAATCACCCTACATAACCGACTATGGGTATGAGCGACTGAAGGAGGAGGAGAAGGCACTCTGGATTCGCCGCAGGGATGTCACAATAGCCCTCTCTGCAGCTGCTGCCGAGGGAGACAGATCAGAAAATGCAGAATATATCTATCGCAAAAAAGAGTTACGGGAGATCGATGCCAGAATCCGTTATCTGCAAAAGCGCATACCGGCTCTGACTGTGGTCAGTCAGCCTCCAACAAACCAGGAACAGGTATTCTTTGCCGCCTGGGTCAAACTGGAACAGGAGGATGGTAGTGTCTCTGAGTATCGCATCGTCGGTCCTGATGAGATTGACCACCAGCCGGGTTACATCAGCATGGACTCCCCCCTTGCACGAGCCGTCATTAAACGGACTTGTGACGAAGAAGTAAAAGTTGCGACACCGGGAGGGGAAACCACCTACTGGATCATAGAGATCCGATATGAGACCGTTGAGTCTCCTTAGCTGGAGTCGTGAATCTCTCTGCAACAGATTCACATGATCATCTTCTTACATAAACGTAGATCAGGTAGGGTGCGTCGCATACAAAACCGGCAATATCCAACTATAGGCCAGCCACATAATAAGAATAAGCGGCAAACCAACTCGCATAAAATCGGCAAACTTATAGTTACCAGCGCTCATAACCAATAGGTTGGTTTGGTACGCCATGGGAGTGGCATAGCTCATATTGGCACCAAATAAAACTGCAAGCACAAAAGGTTCAGCAGGAAGCTGTAGTGTATTCGCAATACCAATGGCGACAGGCGTGCCTATGACAGCAGCCGCATTATTGGAGACTACATTCGTCAGGATCGCCATCAACAAAATCAAACTGCTGATAATGATTGATGGTGAAGCGCCGTCTGTCACATTGACAAAAGTATGCGCAAGAAATTCGCTGCCACCCGTCATAAGCAGGGCATTCCCCAACGCCAGACTTGCTACGATAATCAAGATCACCTGCGCGTTCAATGCACGACTCACATCACGCCATGAAAGACAGCCACAAAACAACATTAACAACACACCACCGGTAGCACTCACAGCAATTGGCAAGACACCTAAGGCAGCCATTAGAATAATGCCGAACATAATGGCCAGTGAGTAGGGTGCCTTCTTGGTATGCGGAAGATCGGTGGTAGAGTCCAATACCATAACAATAGACTGCTGCTTGAGTTCATTGATGTTGTCACGTTTGCCCTGCACCAACAGCACATCACCGATTCTCAAATTCAGATTGCCTAATCCCTGCGGCATGGATTTGATGCGCTCGTTTGCCCGGTGAATCGCCAGTACAACCAGTTGATAGCTATCGGCAAAACGGATCTCGTTCAGTGTTCTGTTCTGCAGCGGTGATCCCCGGAAGACAATCGCTTCCGCCAGTTGCTGATCCTCTGCCTGCAGTGGGTGATCCTCACTGACCTCATCGCCCGCAGAGTAGAGTGTGGCGCCGAGCAGCTGCTCGAATGTTTTGAGATTTGCCGGTGTATCATGCACGAGCAATCTATCACCCGGATTGATCACTGCATCCGGCAACGGCATGATATAGGTGGTTTCACTGCGACGAATGCCTTCTACATTCATTAGATTGTGAGTGAGTGCAATCGCATCAGACAATTTCATGCCGGCTGCCTGACTCTCCTCTTGGATGACCAGATGGGCAGTAAAAACTCTCGGAGATGTATCTGCCATCACCAAGTCTCTTTTTGGCAGTATTCGGGGCGCAACCAGCCAAAGATAAATTAATCCAATGCCATTGGCGATCAAGGCTGGAACGATGAAGTCGAACATCTCCATCTTGCGCAATCCCATATCGGCCGCAACACCGATAACCAGCAGATTGGTTGATGTCCCGATGGTTGTACTCATCCCGCCAATCAGTGTGGCAAAGCCCATTGGCATGAGTAGTGAGGAGGCGTTGGATTGGGTTTGCAGAGAGACGCTGACTAAAATCGGCAGCAGTAGAATGACAATGGGCGTATTGTTGATAAAGGCACTGAGAACGCCAGCTATCACTAATGTCATTAAGAAAGAGATACTGGGACTGATACTCCATAGTTTGGCTAATGTCCGGCCGACCGGCTCAAGTGCGCCTGAGCGCACCAGGCCATGTCCTGCCACCATAAGCGCACAAACAGCAATCAAGGCCTCATGACCAAACCCCCGAAAAAAGTCTATCGATCTGACCTGTCCGAGCTCACCTTGAAAAGGAAAGATCTCAAACCCAATGGCGAGTACCGCCAATACCAGCAGAGAAGAGGTCTCCAATGGTATCTTTTCGCGGCTGAACAGAATCAGCGCAACAACAGTCAGTGCCAGAACGGCTAGAGTATGGGGATTCGGCAGTCCGCTTTCTATCATAAGCATCCTTTGTTTAGGAATAGTATAGCGTCATCCAGAATCGCGAATCATAAGCGGTTCAGGACCAGACCAGTGGCGGCTCATCCATTTTTGCCAATTGTTCCCGAAGGGTTAGGATATGCTCTTCCCAAAAATTGAGGGAGTCGAACCAGGGAAATGCCTGGGGAAAGGCTGGGTCATCCCAGCGTTTCGCCAGCCACCCGGCATAGTGAACCAGACGCAGGGTGCGCAGGGCTTCCAGCAGATGCAGCTCTGATGGATTGAAATCGCAGAAGCGCGTATAGCCATCGAGCAAGTCGGCCAGTCTCGCGGTCATGTAGGGCCGATCACCGGAAAGGAACATCCATAAATCCTGCATTGCCGGCCCTGTACGCGCATCATCAAAATCGACAATCTGTGGTCCGTCATCACGCCAGAGAATATTACCCGGGTGAAAATCACCGTGCAGTCGCAGATTTGTTATCGATCCTGCTCTGGCGTAACACGCCTCCACCCTATCTTTGAGATCCCGAATCAGACTCTCATATGCATCGATCAGATGAGCAGGAATAAACCCATGCTCCAACAGAAAATTGCTGGGCAGCACCAGATAGCTTTCGATGTCTACTTGTGGACGATGCTTAAAAGGCCGAACTGCTCCCAACATATGAATGCGTCCAATAAATCGTCCCAACTGCTCCAGTTGGTCAGGGTTATCCAGCTCCGGTGCTCGTCCACCCCGACAGGGATAAAGCGCAAAGCGAACTGATTCGTAGTACCTCAGGGTGTGACCATGGTCATCTGCCAAGGGAGCAATAACGGGAATCTCTTCCTCCGCCAATGCCTGTGTAAATAGATGCTCTTCGATAATCGCCTCATCGCTCCACCGGTTGGGGCGATAAAACTTGGCAACCAGGGGGGCTTCCTCTTCGATACCAACCTGATAAACGCGGTTTTCGTAGCTGTTGAGCGCGAGAAACTGACCATTGCACGCCACTCCCGTCGATTCGATGGCGTCCAGCATCGTATCCGGCGTGAGAGAGGCAAATGCCTGGTTGGGAGAGGTCTCTTCCGTCATTTCCATACTCTGGTTGTAGAATCTTTCGGGAAGAAATCAGCGGATAAAATTATTGGCAGCATCATATTTAATCATCTCTCCAGGAGAGGCGATGTTACACGAGCCTTAGTTGGGATGATATTGTGGCGGGAGATGATTGTGAATCATCGGCCCAGTTGTTAACAACAATACCTGATTCAAAGTACGTCTTTCACATGACTGATTATTTACACGCACCTTTACCCTCACGGCGAATACCGGCGGGCATCCCCTACATTATCGGTAATGAAGCGGCCGAACGCTTCAGCTTCTATGGCATGCGGGCAGTACTGGTGGTCTTCATGACACAGTATCTACTCGACAACAGCGGCGCCCCCAATCCAATGAGCGAGGAGGAGGCCAAGGGATGGTTCCATCTCTTCGTCTCAGCCGTCTACATCACACCGTTACTCGGCGCCCTGGTCTCCGACGGTCTGTTAGGTAAGTACCGCACAATCATCCTTCTCTCTCTCGTCTACTGCCTTGGCCATTTCGCCCTAGCCCTGGACCATACCCGCCTCGGCCTGTTACTCGGCCTCGGCCTTATAGCAATGGGCTCCGGCGGCATCAAGCCCTGCGTCTCCGCCCATGTGGGGGATCAGTTCGGGCGCAGCAACGCCCATCTCTTGCCACGAGCCTTCGGCTGGTTCTACTTCGCAGTCAACTTTGGGGCTTTCGCCTCGACCCTGGCCACCCCCTGGTTGTTGCAACAGGTCGGACCCGCCTGGGCCTTCGGTGTTCCGGGTGTTCTGATGGTGGTAGCAACACTCGTCTTCTGGACCGGACGACGACGCTTTGTACACATACCGCCAGGTGGGTGGTCATTCGTTCGCGAGACATTCAGCAGCGACGGTTTGCTGACCCTGGCACGGCTGCTCGGACTCTACCTCTTCGTCGCCGTCTTCTGGTCTCTGTTTGATCAGACAGGTTCCGCCTGGGTACTCCAGGCCCAATCCATGAATCGACAATTGTTTGGGGTGGAGATCCTGCCGGCACAGATCCAGGCGGCTAATCCCCTGCTGGTGATGCTGCTTGTGCCGACCTTTTCCTATTTCGTCTATCCTGCCATCCAGCGGAGATGGCGATTGACCGCCCTGCGTAAGATCGGTTATGGCATGTTGCTGGCGGCCCTCGCCTTTGCCATCTCCGGCTGGGCACAGCATCTGATCGACAGCGGCCATCAACCATCCATCGTCTGGCAGCTGCTTGCCTACCTGGTATTGACCAGTGGCGAGGTGATGGTCTCTATTACTTGTTTGGAATTCTCATACACCCAAGCACCAAATCGGATGAAGTCCTTCGTCATGGCCTTTTTCATGATGTCCATTGCACTCGGCAACCTCTTCACAAGTGCGGTTAATTTCGCCATCGAGGGAACCGGCACGCTACAGGGAGCGGACTACTATGCCTTCTTCACGCTCCTAATGATCGTGACGACAGGCTTGTTCGCCATGGTGTCACGCTATTACCCCGAACACACAAGACTCCAAAAGGAATCCGCTCAGCCTGAGAAAGAGAAAAAAGTCCCTAAGTAACGTCGCTTGCGGCATCTATTAACAATCACGTAACGCGATTACGAAACTCCCCTGCCTGAAAGGCCTGTATATTCGCTGCCACACTATCAACCAACCGCTGCCTTGCTTGCAGACTGGCCCAGGCGATATGGGGCGTTACAATCAAGTTCGGTACATTGGGATTCAGCAACGGATTATCGTCTGTCGGTGGCTCCGTTGAAAGCACGTCCACACCTGCGCCTCCCAAGTCACCTTTGACCAGTGCATCTGCCAAGGCAGATTCATCCACAATACCACCGCGCGCCGTATTGATCAGTAGCGCGTGGGACTTCATCAAATCCAGTTCACGAGCGCCTATCAGGTTGTGGGTATTTTTTGCCAGTGGCACATGCAGGCTGAGCACATCCACCTGCGGCAACAGTTCATCCAACATTACACGACCGGATTCCGGCACACCATCCGGACGTTGCGCCACCAGGACTTTCATGGCGAAGACCTCAGCCACCTGGGCAACCGCCCTGCCCAGCTCGCCGTAGCCCACGATACCCAGGCACTTTCCCGATAGTTCCCAGATGGGATAGTTCAAGAGGCAAAATTGGGTTGCGTGCTGCCAGTCACCTCGGGCAACTGCTTGCTGATATTGCAGCTGTCGGGTAACCAGTGAGAGGATTAAAGAGAATACGTGCTGTACCACCGAGGCGGTGGCATAGCCGGTCACGTTCGTTACGGCTATACCCAATTCATTAGCTGCTTCCAGGTCCACATTGTTAGTACCTGTTGCCGCGATACAGATAAGTTTCAGATCTCTACAGGCTTCCAACAGGGGGCGATCCAGCACCACTTTGTTACTGATCACCAGATCGGCATCGATGACCCGTTCCAATGTCTGTTGGGGTGTGGTGACCTCATGCCACATCCACTGATGGGAAAAAGCTTTAAGGGGTGACCAGGTGATATCACCACGATCAACTGAGGCCACATCAAGAAACACGCCTTTACTAAACAGGATTGCCTCCAAACATATTGGGAACTTTGCCGAGAGTATAGCCCTATTTTTCTAAGGTCAGCTTTTCAGTATCCCTGAAGCTGGCAGAAACTCCCTGACTTATGCCGACAATTCACTTGCTTATTACCCAACTAGAAAATCCCGTATCAGAGATCATTTTTCTCTGATTTTCAGAAAACTTGATCAGCAGAAAATATAAATCAAGCTGCATGTTCGAGTAAGCCAACTTGTGAGATGATCTCCGATGGCTCCATGCGTTGGGTATAGTCCGCGTTGATAAAAGCATAAGCGATGATTCCATCCTGCCGAATGATATAGGTTGCTGGCACTGGCAATGTAAAACTGATATCACCGTTATATGCCGGGATATCGATACCCAACCCCTGATAAATAGGACGCAACACCTCTGGCAGTTCGTAGACCAACCCGAGCCGGTCTGCGACCAGATTGCCTTTATCGCTGAGAATATCGATTTGCAATTCGTGGTGAAGTGAGGTGAGTTCCGCTTTGTCAGCTGTTTCCGGCGCCATACCGACCAACCTCGCACCGGCCGCTTCTATCATCGGTAGGGCATCATGCAGTGCCTTCATCTCCATATTGCAATAGGGACACCAACCCCCACGGTAGATATTTAATACAACAGGTGAGTTCTTCAGATATTCGGAGACCCTGCGCAGCTCTCCATACTGATTCGGCAATTCGAACTCAGGCATCCGACTGCCGGCTTTTAGCGCCCGGTCTTCGATTCCACTGGCTTTCAGGTCGCTTGTCGCCTGGGCCATGATCTCAAGGGTTTCGGTGGGAATCTGTTTGATCTTCTCGCTGTTATAGGCATCGATAGCGTCTGAAAGTACACCCATGTCTACTCTCCCATCTTAATTGAATGATTACTCAAGAACACTAGTTTATCTTGAGTGATCGTTCAAGTTTTATTTGAACAATCACTCAATAAAGCTAAACTGTTGAATAGTAAAAGAGGAGAGACAATGTCACGACCAGCAAAGTTTGATCGGGATCTGGTGCTTGAAAGAGCCATGCAGGCATTCTGGGATCAGGGTTATTGCTCGACAAGTGTCGCCACGCTGACTCAAACCACTCAGTTAAACCCAGGCAGTATTTATGCAGCTTTCGAGTCCAAGCAGGGCCTGTTCCTGGCCACACTCGATCACTATGGGAAGCGAAGTGTCGAGGAAATAACCCAGACAGTTAATTCAGCGGAAACCCCACTGGAGGGCATTCGAGAGTTATTCAGACAGCTGGCAACCAACGTAAAAAAACCCAAATCGGAACGGAGTTGCTTTCTGGTCAATACGGTTCTTGACGCTTCTCGGCACAATGCAATGGTACGTGAGCGGGTCAATCACTACTTCGATCTCATAGAAAGCGTTTTTCGCAATGCCTTGGCGTCAGCGCAAAATAATGGAGAGTTAGCAATAGATAAAAACCCACGTACCCTCGCGACGTTTATCATGACGACCATCTGGGGACTTAGGGTATTGCTCGTCACCGGCGCCGGTCAGGACAAAGTAGAGTCGGTGCTAGATCAACTCTTTATCCTGCTGGATTGACTCGATTGCCTTTTCACTCTGTGTAGAAAAATAGACTTGATCTCACATTTATTAAAAAAGGGTCAGATTTCATCTGGCAGTGGAGACAGAGACTACCAGGGTACTTCCATAAAGCAGGCCTAATACAAGACCCATTGTGCCTGCAGGAAACGGCCAGTAGCCGTCATCAAGAGAGTCGCTAAGGAAGACTTTGACTGACTGCTGTACATCTATTCCGGTCAGATATACATACTTTTCTTCATGTTTTTTGGTTTTTCACAGGTAAAAAATAATTGGAGACATTTGGCCATTCTGGTGATAAAAATGCTCCGTTTTTCCACTTTATTGAGATGACAAAAATGAGCAGAGTACTGATTATCGGTGCCGGTGGCGTAGGGCGTGTTGTTACACACAAATGCGCTCAACTTCCTGAAGTTTTTTCTGACATATGGCTGGCAAGCCGGACATTATCAAAGTGCGATCAGATAGCCGCAGAAATTGGTGGAGACAAGGTGAAGACGGCACGAGTTGATGCTGATTCAGTTCCTGAACTGGTTGAACTGATTAACAAGGTTCAGCCCAAAATGGTGATCAATGTTGCACTGCCGTACCAGGATCTGACCATTATGGATGCCTGCCTTGAAACAGGTATTGATTATCTGGATACCGCCAATTACGAACCGCTTGATGAAGCCAAGTTTGAATACAAGTGGCAGTGGGCTTATCATGATAAATTCAAAGATGTCGGTCTAACGGCATTGCTGGGTTCTGGTTTTGATCCCGGTGTCACTAATGTCTATATCGCTTATGCGCTCAAGCATCATTTCGACAAGATTGATACCGTAGACATTATGGACTGTAATGCGGGTGATCACGGCTATCCGTTTGCGACCAATTTCAATCCTGAAATCAATATCCGTGAAGTGACTGCCAATGGTCGTTACTGGCAGAACGGTGACTGGGTGGAAACCCAACCAATGGAGCTCTCTCGTGTATTTAACTTTCCGGAAATCGGTCCACGCAAGATGTTCCTGCTCTATCACGAGGAAATGGAATCACTCACCAAGCATATTCCTGGTATCCAGCGTATGCGCTTCTGGATGACCTTCGGTGAGAGTTATCTCAAGCATCTTGAAGTCATACAGAATATCGGTCTTGATGGAATCGAACCGATTGAATTCAACGGCCAGCAGATTGTGCCGCTGCAATTCCTCAAGGCATTGTTACCTGACCCGGCTTCACTGGGACCACGTACCAAGGGCAAGACCAATATCGGCTGTCTCATAAAAGGCAGCAAAGGCGGCAAACCGGTTTCGCGTTACATCTATAATGTCAGTGACCATGAAGCCTGTTACCGCGAAACGCAGGCACAGGGTGTTTCCTATACCACTGGCGTACCGGCTATGATCGGTGCCAAGATGATGCTGGAAGGGAAATGGAAACAGTCGGGCGTGTGGAACATGGAGCAATTTGATCCCGATCCGTTTATGGGTGATCTGAATCGCTATGGTTTGCCCTGGCACGATATTGAATGTGATATTGACGTGGATACCTTGCCAGAAGCATGAGTGGCAACATGAAAGCCAAGCCAAAACAACTGCCATCGCCGTGCTTTTTGATTGAAGAGAATTTGCTCAGGAAAAACCTTGAACTGATACAGCAGGTGGAACAGCGTGCGGGAGTTACAGTGATTCTCGCGCTTAAAGGTTTTGCCAACTGGTCTGTATTTCCTATTGTGTCTGAATACCTGTCCGGCTGTTCAGCCAGTTCATTGAATGAAGCACGGCTTGCCAAGGAAGAGTTCGGTGGCCATGTGCATACCTATGCACCTGCTTATACTGACGCAGAGTTTGGTGCTCTGCTTACATTGTCTGACCGTATCTCATTTAACTCTTTAAGCCAGTGGCAGAAGTTTTCGACAAGATCGGCCAAGGCCGGTGTCTCGTCAGGTCTGCGTGTTAACCCCGGGGTCAACGAGGTTGAAACAGCGTTGTATAACCCGGCATTTCCTCAATCCCGTCTCGGTATCCCGCGCGAAGAGCTGGATACCTTGCCAGAAGGTATCGAAGGACTTCATGTACATGCATTGTGTGAAAATGATGCTGAGTCATCAGAAAGATTAATTGCTGCTGTTGAAGATAAATTTGGTCATTTGCTTGACGGCCTCCAATGGGTCAACTTTGGTGGCGGTCATTTAATGACACGCAAAGGCTATGACATAGATCTGCTTGTGAATGCACTAAGCGGATTTCACCAGCGTCATCCGTATCTTGATGTAGTGCTGGAGCCGGGAGGAGCGGTAGCCTGGCAGACTGGTGCACTGGTTTCCACTGTGCTGGATCTGGTTAAACGTGGTGGCATGGATATCGCCATATTGGATACGTCGGCAACAGCGCACATGCCGGATGTCCTGGAAATGCCTTATCGTCCTGATATGCGAAACGCGGGTTTGCCTGGCTCAAAGCCACACACCTATATGCTTGGAGGCTTGACCTGTCTGGCCGGTGATGTAATTGGTAAATATGCTTTTGACAAGCCGCTGAAAGTTGGCGACCAGCTGATTTTTGAAGACATGATTCACTACACCATGGTCAAGACCACCATGTTCAATGGTGTGCAACATCCTGCTCTTGCCGTCCAATATGCTGATGGCCACGTTGAAGTAAAACGCCAGTTTGGCTATGAGGATTACCGTAGCCGCCTGGGCTAGCGCTGCTTATGGCAATGGAATATCTTCTTCAAGATAGGTATAACCTTTAAGCCCCAGCTGATAAAAACGTAAAAATGCATTGGCTTCACGTGCGCTGAGTTTCTGGTTGTTGCGAGCCTGCTGCATCTGTCGGCGCATGCGGTCTATCAGCACGGTCTCATGAAATTGCACGTAGTCGAGCACATCGGCGACAGACTCACCTTCCAGCACCTGCTCTAGCTCATAGCTATCACCATCCATGCGGATATGTATGGCGTGCGTATCACCAAACAGGTTGTGCAGATCACCAAGTATCTCTTGATAGGCGCCGGTGAGGAAAATGCCAATGAGATATTTGTCACCATTATTGAGCTGATGCAAAGGCAGTGTCGGGCGCGTACCTTCCTGCAATGGAAACTGTTGTAATTTTCCGTCTGAGTCACAAGTGATGTCTACAAGAATGCCCTGACGTTCCGGCTTTTCATTCAAGCGATGTATGGGCATCACAGGAAACACCTGGTTGATTGCCCAGGCGTCGGGTAAAGACTGGAATACAGAGAAATTACAGAAATAGCGATCTGCTGCCTGTAGTGGCAGATCAGGTGCTATCTGTTCTATTTCTTCTTCGCTTAACATTTGCAGCAGTCGTGAAACTATTTGCCAGTACAGGCGGTCGGCTGCTGCACGGTCTGTCAGTGAGGCATGCCCCAAGCTGAACAGTTTGTTGATGTCGGCACGAACCGCCATGGCATCATGGACAGCCTCACGAGCCGTGTTTTCGTCCAGCATATTCAGCGTATCCTGCATTTGACGCACTTGCTGTTGTTCGCTGCTGAGTCCGCTAAGAATTTCGGTAGCTTCATCGCCCTGCCCGGTAGGACAGGTAACGGCTAGCACATCAACGATCAGTACTGAGTGGTGTGCGACCAGTGCGCGGCCTGATTCTGAGATAATATGCGGATGCTGCAAGCCTTCCTGTTCGCAAACATGCTTCATGGTCCAGACGATATCGTTGGCATATTCCTGCAGACTGTAATCAACGGATGAAATGCTATTGGAAATGCTACCGTCATAATTGACGCCAAGCCCACCGCCGACATCGATAAATTCAATCGGAGCACCAAGGTGGAGTGCTTCAACAAAATAGCGGGCAACTTCCTGCATGGCTTCCTTGATAGTACGGATTTCAGGCACCTGGCTGCCAATATGAAAATGCAGTAACCGCAGTGAATCGAGATAACCCGATTTAGACAGCTTATTTATCGCATCAAGCAATTCTGACGCAGACAGGCCGAACTTGGACATGTCACCACCGGAGTCATCCCAGCGGCCGTTACTTGTGGTGGCAAGTTTGCAGCGTAAACCGATCAGCGGTTTTACATCCAGTCGTTGCGCCGAGGCGAGAATCAGGTCGAGTTCCTGCGGTTTCTCTATCACGACAAACACACGTTTGCCCATCTTGCAGCCTATCATGGCAAGTTCGATGTATTCCCTGTCTTTGTAGCCGTTGCAGATGATAAGACGTTTTGTATCATCCAGCATGGCAAGCGTGGCGTGCAACTCAGGTTTGGAGCCTGCTTCAAGTCCCCAGTTGTAATAAGCACCAAATTCAATGATTTCTTCAACAACCTGATATTGCTGATTGACCTTGACCGGATAGACACCGAAGTATTCGCCTTCATAATCTGCCTCTTCACGGGCAATTTCAAAGCGTCGGTAAATTTGCTCCATGCGACTTTTAAGAATGTCTGAAAAACGCAGCAGCATGGGTGGGTGGATATTCTTTTCTGCCAGTTCATTGCAAAGCTGCATCAGGTCGATGCCATTGAAGCCATCAGCAATCGCTTCAAGATGACCGTGGTCATTAACGCTGAAATAGCCGTTACTCCAGCCCTCGGTCTGGTAGAGTGCTTCTGCATCTTTGGGCTGCCAGACTTTATCACTCATCTTCAACACCCGCCTGTGACCCGATGGCTTCGCGTTGATCGAAGCCCTGTGCTTTACCCCAGTATGAAATACACTTTTGCACCAGTTTGGCTGCCATCATATCCGACACACTGCTTGGGTCGGGGATAAGTTCAACAATATCGACACCACGAAGCCTGATGGCATTGTTATCTGTGAGGGTTTCAAGAATGTCGAGGCCCTGGTGCCAGCTAAGGCCGCCGGGTTGCGGCGTACCAACCCCGGGTATGGCAGCTGGATCAAAGCCGTCCATATCAATAGTCAGCCAGACATTCCCTTGTAGTGAATTCAGTTGTGACAACAGTGCATGCCATTGTTCAGGGTGTTGCAATTGCCTGTCAAAATAAGTCGTGATGCCATCATCTTCGACAAGAGCTTGCGCTTCATTGCTATTAAGAGAGCGAATGCCGATTTGTATGAGTGCATACCCCTGCTTACGAATGCGATACATCGGGCAGGCATGATTATAGATTGAGCCGTGATAGCTTTCGCGGTAGTCGGCGTGCGCATCGATTTGTACGATCGTGCCGCCTTCAGGCATGTGTGCAAACACCATGTCAGGTGTAATTGAGTGTTCCCCTCCGAGCGCAATAAGCAGAGCGTCATTGTTTAAATCTTTTACCCTACCATGCAATTGTTCATGAAAGCCTGCCGGTGTTTGCCTGTCATCAGTTTCAACGGGGTCTAAAACGGCCAGTTTCATAAAACGCGTCGGTGCCCAGTTTTTATCTTCCTCGTAAAATTCGAGCTGATCGCTAGCAGCCAGAATTGCATCAGGTCCGTTGCGCGTACCCTGGTTATAGGTCACCGTTTTTTCATGTGGAACCGGCAAAATCAACACATCTGCCTCTGCGGGATCTGCATTAGGCAATGATAAAAAAGTCTGAACCTTATTCACTTTATTTCCAGACCACACAGCCTGATAAAATTGCTCATGATTTTCAGGCCATCGATTCCAGAAACTTCCGGATGCCCTTGAAAACCGTAGATTGGCTTGTCTTTGTGGCGAATAATTTCAACATTACAAACTGCTGAATGTGCCAGCTTCACAAAGTCTTTTGGTAATGAAGGCAAATGATAACGATGCTTTTTCTGAATCATGAATTCATGTTTACCCAATCCATCAAATATCGGATCTTCAGGAGCATCGATTAAGATCCGCTCTTTTTTGCTTTGATAGTCAACCAGCCGTTTTACTTTTGCCTGCCAGGCTACGCCGATAATCTCATGCCCCAGGCAGAAGCCGATTGTTGGAACATTCAGATTCATCAAGGCGACATAGTTTGCAGTGAGATTGAGCGGTTCGTATGGATTGCCCTTGCCTCCAGAAATAATAAGCCCACTGATTTCGGGCAATCTTGAAAAATCGATATGCTCATTATGTTCAACAATCAAATGGGGTATATCCAGGTCATCCAGATAGTGCCGTTTAAACTGGCGCAGATATTGGCTCTGGTTATCAATAATCAATAACATCAATATTTCCTAGTTTGATTGAGATAACAAATACTCAGCCAATAATAGTGTACGTTGTACCAGGCTAATCCTTGATACAGCTTCCTGACCCGTATAAAGCCCTTGCGCCATAGGCCCCATACCACAGACTACGGGGACTTGAGGAGGTACCAGTCCAGCAACTGATGGCCACAGACTGGTATCTGTATTAATCGGTATATCCCAGTTTTCAGCTTGTTCTTTGAGTCTTTTGAGCAAAGTATTATTGATTTTTCGAGTGGGCATCGAACGCCTGTCAGAAAGGAGAGCAAGCTCGGCTTTCGTTTGCTTTAACCGATCTGTAATTTTTTGTTCAAGCTGATCGGCCGCCCTGCCATTAGGGAAAGACGCCTGTATAGTTGCGGTAACCCGATGCGGCAACAATCGAGGGTATGCTTCTGCCTGTATATCTACTGCAGAGACCGCCAGTCTTTCCTTCCTGTTTGATAGTTGGGAAATATCTTCTAACGCACTTACAGCTTTTAGCATAACCTCAGGCTGTTTTTCAGCTTGCCCCAATTTTCTTGGCTTTCCCTGGAAATAGGCTTTGTATCGACGCTGTCCTCTGCGTCCGGTTACAACGGTGTCATTAATATTCCCAGGTCTTAATACAAGCACTTCCTTGGCTTCAGCAGTGGCCTTGGTAATAAATTCTGCACTTTCATCACAGTCACGTCCTTCATCAGCATAAACCATTACCCCCAAAGGGACCATTTTCAGTTTTCTTGCACGCTGCAATGCCCGTAAAGCAAACTCCAATTGTACCAGCGGCGCTCTGGAAGCTCCGATGCCTTCACCATACAGCCACTCGGGGTCACGATGAAAATGCTCACCACCCATGGAAGAGTTATAGGGCACATCAACATGGCAAATAATCAGTGTTCCGTTTTTAAGCCCTTTATCGGTTTCCCATGTCCAAATATGTGGCGAATCTGTCAGGGGTTCGTTTAATTGCAGCCCCATCTCTTTCATCATATTCGTGACTTGTCTGGCAGCTTGGCGAATCCCTACTACATCATTGCTATGACTGGATATACCAACCCATTGTTCAATACGTTTTTCCAACTGATCACGACGTTCAGTTAAATACGCGAAAACCTTTTCTTCCGGAGTTTTCCTCGCCTTAACCAGTTCCGGTGGATTAGGCGTACCAAAGTAACGGGAAGACGCAACTTCAACAAGACGGTTGACCAATGCAGCAAAATTCAGTCCCATTGCATCTGCGGCTGCTACGTATGAACCATGTTCACCCAGGCTTGGAAGACTATTCACCTCAAGCACATACAGATTTCCATCTTTGTCCATGCGGATATCAACGCGTGCACAGTCATAGCACCCCAATACAATAAAGGCCTTACGGGCAATTTCTTGCGCTTTGCTGGCTATCTCAGCATCCAGATTTGCGGGACAGACCACACCAACTTCACGCCCTGAAGTACGGCGTTTATCTTCTTCGGTATATATTTGTGGACCGCATTCTCCAAAAGTCAGTTCAGCGGGCTGGAAAGTTTCGAGCGTTGAACCGTTGCCCAGCAGACCAATATTGATTTCCCTTCCTTCTACAAACTGCTCGACCAAAACCGGCTGTTCAAATTCCTTGAAAATAACATCTGAAGCCTCTCGTAATTCTTCTTCGCTATTGACTATACGAATTCCAAAAGAAACTGCCTCATTCTTTGGCTTCACGATAAGTGGAAAATCCAGTTTCGGCATTTCAAAGCCTGATGCATCAAGAACCGCAAAGGCTGGCGTAGGTACACCGTTTTGAACGAACAGCATTTTCGCCACAACCTTATCCAGGGCAAGCGAGTGTGCTAATGGCCCTGAACCCACATAAGGCACACCAACCATTTCAAGAATACCGGGCACATGGGTGTAACGGGCCTGTCCTTGAATGCCGTATGACAAATTGAAGGCCATACCAGGGCGTTCACCGACTAGTGTTCGCGGCATGAATTCTTCTAAATTATCGATCAGGTCTTTATCACCTTCAAAAGCCTGAACTTGATGCCCACCTTTCTTGAGTGAATTTGTAATACGCCTGATGGCAGCCAATCCATATTTTTCGCGATTTGGTTGGCCAAAAAGATTGATAACTTTTTGAGATTCTCTGTTGTAAATGACGGCAACTTTCATCATAAACTCCTGAAATAGTTAAACTCACAGAAGCCGACGGTTGCCTCAATATTTGATCTAGCCGTTGGCCAGCGATTTTTATAGCTTTTTGGGAAATATGTCTACTATTTTATTTCTGCAATTTGACACCCTATGACCGCTTTGAGACCGATAGCGGGTAACTGTACAAGCTCTATACAGTGTCTGTTGTTCTACAATCTCGGACCGAACGAGTCATCTGGGTGAAAACGAGCCGTACCCTGAAAGCAGATATACTCACTGAACGCCACCAACTACTTAGGATAACCCCATTAGTTACCCCTAATAATGCACAGTTTGCCTCTGTCACGACTTTCTGTGAATCATAACGAGGCAGGAGGAAGCTAACTTGTTGATTATAAGTCATTTAAAGTGTTATATAGAGGTTTTGTTAAAAAATGTATGGCGTATATGGACTCCTCCAGTTGAGCAACTGTACTGACGAAGAAAAACAAATAGGTTAGTTCACGTATATCCGGTCTTTACTATGGGGGGCGACCCCTGACCGGAACGGTTTAATCCACCGTTAACCAGATTCCTTCTCGAGACAGTGACGTCAAGCGCCATCGTTATACTCAGGTTTTATCTGGTCTGACTATTTTGTCATTCTCCATTCACACAGCTACTCTCACCTGGCTTACAGCAGTCGGTTAAGCGTGAAAGCTGGGCTACTGAGCGACAGGCGCCCGATACGCTTCACCGGTTCTTAAGATCGACCATGCCATTCTCACGATCTTGTTGGCCAATGCGACTGCCGTATTGTTGGCATGTTTGGTGAGTTGTTGTTGACGAATCCAGGCGCTCAAACCATCGCTCTTATTACCCACACGGTGAAGCGTTGAGCGAGCACCGTGGACCACCAGGCAACGTAGATAGCGATCTCCGCGCTTTGTGATCTTGCCCAACCTGTTTTTTTCTCCACTGCCGGCATGTGCGGGCACCAACCCAAGGCTTGCACTGGCATCACGTCCACGCCGGAATGCGCTGCCATCACCCAGACGCGCATACAACATACTGGCCACCAGCCACCCGACACCGGGTATCTTTTCAAGTCGGACACAGGCATCGATCTGCTTGGCCTGATTCACTAAGGTCTCGGTTGCCGCTTTAATCACCTCATCGAGTAAAATGAGTTGATCAAGCAACTGTCTCAAACAGGCCCGAGCCACCACGGTTAACTCGTTCTCTGCATCCTCCAGCGCGGCGGGGACCTTTTTGCGTAGGTGCTGAATCCCTTTGGGGAACTTGACGCCATACTCCAGGGCAAATCCCCGGATACGATTACCCAGTTGCGTGCGCTGTTTGATATAGCCGGCGCGTAATTTGTGCTGTGTGGCCAGGTCTTGCTGCTCAAGCGTTCGAATGGTGACGAAATAGATGTTGGGATTCTTTGCCGCTTCATAGATCGCAAAGGCATCATTCTTGTCATTTTTATTGCCATTGCGGTAGCGGGCAACAATATGTGGCGGTATCAACTTTACCTCGTGGCCCAGCTGTTTGAATTGACGCCCCCAGTAGTGTGCCGAGCCGCAGGCTTCCATATAGATCACTGCCTCGGGGTGGTTGGTGACAAATTGCCTGATCTTCTTCGGGCTTATGGATTTATTTGTCAGGGATTTACCGTATTTATTGAAGACGGCGATCTGAAAGATGTCTTTGGCAAGATCTATCGTGATGGTGGTAGTATTATCCATGGTATGGGCTCCTTTAGGTTGTGGTGACCTTCCACTTTAACGGGCCTCTCGTTTAAAGGGGAGGAGTCCATACCATTGAGACAAGGGGTCTCGTTAATAAAGCTGTTATGTGTAAAAGAACAATATGACACTTAAGCCTGGTATCAAATTGATCTCAGAAACTGAAGGCTCTGGTGTTGAGACTAAAAAAGGTGACAGTGTAAAAGTACTGTTAAATGGTTGGCTAAATAAAGGTGAAATAATTCAGAGTGAGTTTACCTGCGAAGTTGTTTTAGGGGCACGCAATGTAATACCAGGTATAGAGTATTCTATCGAGGGCATGAAAGTTGGAGGAAAGCGTAAGGTGAAACTCAGTCCTCATCTTGGGTATGGTGAAAAAGGTGTCCCCGGCAAAATACCATCAAACGCTGTATTAGTTTACGAAATAGAGGTAGAAGGTATTGAATCAAGCACATAACAAGAAAATCATGTCGCTCACTATCGTTCGCTGGGACGCTGTCGCTACCGCTCCATCGCCCCATATTTAAGCGTTAATGTCCGCTATCCGGAAGTACTGAGATTCGCCTTAACGCCCGCTTCGGTCGCGTAGCGGGCGTCGAAACTGATTCTTTTTATGTCCGTTCTCGCATGGGTCACAGTGGCTACTGTCAGGTGACATCGAAACTAAATTTTCAATCTGTCAGTTTAGTGTTCACTAGCTTTACAGATTACGTATTGTTTTCACCATCCACATAGATCCAATAAAGTAGTTTTTCGTGAGAGACGGACATCTATCATTAGTAGAAGAAATCATCTGCACTTCCATACTGTTATTTGGTTAGCAACTTGCCTTTCGCCCTTCTCAGTTAGTCCGTTTCGCAATTCATGGGTTTTGAAAAAAAAACCGTTTTCTATACAGGCAATAAAAAAGCACCCTTTCGGGTGCTTCTATTATCTTGTATCAATTTTTTATTTTAAGACTGATAACCAGAAATCCCAGGATTGTCATCCACACCAACCAACTTGGGTGTGTTGAGTTTTTTAATCTTCACTGTTTTCTGGTCTCTCAGGTAAGTTGCCACGGTATCCCAGATTGGCTCTCCCGGTGCTTTGGAACCAACAGTAGCCCAACCGGAAACAACATAGTTTTTGTTGGCATCGATCTTGGTACCGTCATCCAGCGTCATGTTGGTAATACGCTTACCGAAGCTCGAACCGGGTTCACAGACGTAGTCCAATCCGCCTACCCGCACCATATCGCCACCCTGCTGGTAGTAGGGGTCTTTGTTGAAGAGATTGTCACAGACATCCTCGAGGATGGCCTTGATCTCACTGCCCTTCATCTCCCGGCGGTAGGTTTCGGGATAGGTGATACAGGTCTGATCCATGACGTTATCCATAGTGATCTTCTGCCCCGGCAGCACAGTGGTGCCCCAGCGGAATCCGGGTGAGAGAGAGATCTGCGCATCGTTGACGGTGGTCAGAGCATCACAGATCACTTGATCGAAGGTACCGTTAAAGTTACCACGGCGATAGAGGGTCTCCTCGGCCACTGCCAACTCCTCGTTGAGCTTGTCCTGATAAGGTGCACGCACCCCATCGATATAGCTCTGCATCTCCTTGTCTGCCGGTAGCAGGTTAGAGAATATCGGCAGCAGACGGTAGCGGAAATCACGTACTTTGCCACCTTTCACATCAAGATCCATGACACCGAGGAACTTGCCGTTGGAACCGGCGTTGGTGACCAGCGTCTTACCGCCGGCATTCTTCACAACGGTAGGCGCAGGCATGCCGTCGTGGGTATGGCCACCAAAGATCACGTCGATACCGGAGACCCGTGATGCCATCTTCAAGTCCACGTCCATACCGTTGTGGGAGAGCACCACAACCACATCCGGCTTTTCGTTTTCACGCACAGTATCCACCACACCCTGCATCAACTCGTCCTGAATACCGAAGGTCCAGTCTGGAATAAAGCGTTGTGGATTGGCGATCGGCGTGTAGGGGAAGGCCTGACCAATAACCGCCACCCGGGCGCCGCCCACATTCTTCATCACGTAGGGCTTGAAGGCATTTCCGCTGTCTTCATCAAAACCATCGAAATCAGGAAACTTGTAATCGAACAGGGCTTCTTCCCGCACCATCACGTTCTGCGCCACGAAGTCCCCTTTGAAGTCAGCCACATTGGAGATCACCTCTTCGTCAAGATAGGTAAACTCCCAGTGACCGGTCATCACATCCACACCCAGCTTATTGCAGGCACCGACCATGTCTTTGCCACGGGTCCAATAGGCAGTACCTGAACCCTGCCAGGTGTCGCCACCGTCGAGCAGCAGACTGTTACCCGGACCGCGGTCATCACGGAGACGCTGCACCAGTGTCTTCAAGTGTGAGAAACCACCAACCTTGCCATACTTACCAGCGGCGTTATCGAAATCGAGGTAAGTAAAAGCATGGGATTCGATGCCGCCCGATTCAATACCAAAATGTTTTAGCAGATTATCACCCACCAGATGGGGCGCTTTATTGAAGGCGTAGTCGAGACCCAGGTTGACATTGGGCTCGCGAAAATAGATCGGATTGAGCTGGGCGTGGGTATCGGTTATGTGTAACAGAGAAACATTACCGAACTTGGGAACCTCATAGAGATCGGCAGGCTGGCGTGCTGCAGCAAAGACCGATGCAGGCATCATACCGGCCGCGCCGGCGAGCCCCATCAGGCGAAGAAATTCACGTCGCGAAATACTCATTGTCTCTCATCCTCCGGTATATGGATGCTGTTTCTTATTAAATGCACGCCTTATAGATGCAGTTGTTTATTGGCGTACTGAATACAGTTTGCCTATCGTCAGGCTTCATGCCCACCAACGGCACTCGTGGCTCATCAGTATAAGAGTGGATGGAAGCGGAATCACCCTGTTAGCCGAGGTGTTTCACGGACATCCCGACTCCAGTCGCTGCCACTGAAAAAAATGGCCGGCTGTATTGCGGGAAGGTGCCTGTCTTAATCAACTACCTCTCCCACCATCCAGCCGGCCCTGTTCAGTGCCTCATCCTCGATACCGATTACAGAGGCCAACAAGTCATCCCCAACCACCTGCTCCGGGCTTCTATCGGGGAGGCTTTATTATGTAACCTACTGTTGTGATTTAAAATTCCGAGATACTGGACAGTAAATTATGGTTTTCCATAATCCTGTTCAAGGGTAAGCATCATACGCATGAGATGGGAGAGTGAATCCGCCTGCATCTTCTCCATGACCCGGGAACGATGCGCCTCCACGGTAGACAGCGTGATACCCAGCTTTTCCGAGATATTCTTATTGCGCATACCACCGATGACCAGGTCCAGCACTTCGCGCTCTCTCGGTGTGAGCTGGCTGAGATGCTCGTGGATCTCTGACTGACGCGAAGCCTCACCCCGCCGCTCCGCATCCATCTCGATCGCACGATGCACACTGTCGAGCAGGATCTGGTCGCGAAACGGTTTTTCGATAAAGTCCACCGCCCCCGCCTGCACGGCGCGAACTGCCATCGGCACATCACCATGACCGGTGATGATGATGACCGGCGGGTGGATCGGATTTTCAGCCAGCTTCTCCTGCATATCGAGCCCACTCATGCCGGGCATACGAATATCCACCACCAGACACCCCGGCAGACGCTCGTCGAATTTTTCCAGATAGTCGAGTGCCGAGGCATAACAGATCACAGGCAGCCCAACCGACTCGAGCAGTAATTTCAGTGCATTACGCACCTCTTCGTCATCATCCACGACAAAGACCGTCGGTGTCGTCTGATCCATGCTCAGCTGGCCTCCAATAAGGGTAGATAAAAGGTGAACTCGGCGCCTTCTTGATAGGCGGAATTGACTACCAGTTTACCACCGTGAGCGCCAATGATCCCGTGACTGATGGAGAGCCCAAGCCCCATACCCTGGGATTTGCTGGTAACGAAGGGATCAAATAGCGTGTCGGCCACTTCAGGCTTGATGCCTGGTCCGTTATCTCTGACCCATACTTCGATCCGCTGCTCACCGACCCGACGGGTATGGATGCTCAGCTTACGCTCATCCTGTTGATTCTCCTGCAGGGCCTCTATGGCATTCCGAGCCAGATTGAGTATCACCTGTTCGATCTGTATCGGCTGTACCGAGATCTTCGGGAGATCCCGATCAAGTACGAGCTCGAGGGTGACGTTAGCACGCCTGATCTCCGGTCTGATCAGTACCACAACCGCATTCACCAAATTGTTGATATTAACCTCAGCGCGTTCCAGTGGCTCCTTCCTGACAAACCGCCGCAGTTGCCGAATGATCTCCCCCGCCCGATCTGCCTGGCCTGCGATGCGCTCCATCACATCGATACACACATCAAGATTTGAGCTATTGGACTCCAGCAAGCGAATACTCGCCTGGGCATTGGTGGATATCGCTGTCAGTGGCTGATTCAGTTCATGAGCGATACCTGAGGCCATCTCACCCAAGGTACTCAGCCGCCCGACACGGGCGAGCTCCACCTGATGCTGACGCGAATCCTCTTCCGCCTTCTTGCGCCGGGTGGTATCGCGAAACACCACCACGCTACCCACGGTCTTACCGTTTTCATCCCAGATAGGCGTACTGCTGTACTCCACGGGAAAGCTGTTGCCGTCCTTGCGCCAGAAGACATCATCCGAGATATACCTCGCCTGACTGTCACGAAACGTCTGATAGACCGGACACTCTTCAGCCCGATGGGGAGAACCGTCGGCATGTGTATGGTGGAGGATTTCATGCTGATTGAACCCAATGACCTCATCGGCCGCCCAACCCGTGATGCGCTCCGCAGCTCTGTTGAAAAAGGTCGAGCGCCCACGCAGATCAACCCCATAAATACCATCGGCCACAGAATCGAGAATCAGTTCATGTTGCTGCTCCAACCGGTTCTTGGCCTTGTGCAGTTCCTGATTGAGTCGCATCACCCAGAACGTCATAAAGAGCATGAACAGCAGCACCAGCAGACCACCCATGAGCCAATAGCGATAACGATCAATGGCATCGGAGAGGGTGAACTTGCCGAGATTCTGATAGGGCGGCAGTTTCAACTCCAGAAACAGATCGTGTACCGGCTGATAATCGAGTGGGATGGTCCAGCCCGCATACTTCCCTGCCAGCGCTGCCGTATGGTCGTGGGGCATCTGCAACAACGCCACCGCCACCTGCTGCGCCAAGGTGTCTGCCGTGTGCGCCACCTTACTGAAGGGCCACTCAGGATAGAGCCGGGTACTGAGGGCGAAAGGGAACTCCGGTTCCTGCCTCGGGTTGATGATGTGGAAATCATTAATATCGATCGTGCCGGCAGAGGCCATACGCTCCAGAATATCCGTACGCACGGTGCCCACATCCACCTCACCCTGCAAAACGGACATCACCACCAGATCGTGAATACCACCGAACTCAAGGGACTTGAGATCCCGATAGGGATCGATACCGCTATCGAGCATTTCACGCATGGCCATCTGGAATCCACCCAAAGAAGTCGAGTAGACCGCCATAAAACTGTGGTCTCTCAGATCCTCCAGCGTGTTGATCTCCGGGTGATCCTTGCGGGTAAAAATTACCCCACCGAAGATTTTGTAGGGTACATCGTTACGTCGGTTGTAGAGAGTGGCGATACGCGAGACACGATACTTCACCTCCAGATTGACGTAGATACCCGGATTGACCAGCACGAAATCCACTTCACCGGCATCGACCACAGGATTCACTTCATCGAACTTCAACGGCCGGATGGTAAATCGGTGTCCTGGGATGATGGCTGAGAGATAGTCGGCAGTGGGGCCCCACATGGCACGGGTGACCACATCGCCACGATGACTCAGCACGCCGATTCGGACCTCCTCGTCGGCCCATGATGGCGATAGTACGGGAAGCAGCAGCATGATGAGCAATAACTGTCCGACATGCCTGAAAACTAGCCTTGAGCGCTTCATCTAGGGCCTGTTAACACTAATCCAATGCACCCTGCTGGAGCTGTTTTTGTACCCAGCAAGACAGAATGAGCGTGGTGTAGCCCGGCTACATGAGCGAATGATAACGCCGCTGGGTGCAAAAACAGCCCCAGCCCTTCGGGTTAAGCCTGAAAAAGCGCCACTCGGCGTTGCTCGTCGCTCATTTGGAACAACCAAACTTCTCTCCTCACGCCTTGATTGGCGCTTTTTCAGGCTCAACAGGGCGCATTGGATTAGTGTTAACAGGCCCTAGTAGAGGTTATTGGAAACAACTGCCCCTTACAAGACAGAATATGGTTGCTGCTTCCGCTGAAACAGACAGACACCGGAAACCAATATTCACTACAGATGGTACTGGAAATAATTGCCGGGTATACGATTAGTAAACCGTGGTCTGTCCCCAATTACTTCCAATTACTTCTGTCCCCAATTACTTCCATTTGATCCTACGTCACCCTGTATCCCGTTGTTGGTGGGTGGTTCTTCGATCACGACTGAAAAATAAACCTGTCCCAGTTTTCTAGCGATTTTCTGCACCCTAAGCTGTGAACTATTACCATCGCTGAAGCGAAAAAGTACACACCGACAAGTATGAGTTGATCTTTATGATTGCAACCGTCAGACAGGAGAGTTTGACGCAACGTTCATTTATTTATATGGAGATCAGCATGAATTTGTTACTCAAAAGGATAGGGATGACGGCACTTGTTCCCATTGTTTCATCAATGGGTATAGTCCAGGCCGAAGCAAGAGAGATCAGCACGGTAAGTACAACTAAGGTGGTGAAAAAGCAAAGTGATTTTCCTGAAGCATTACCGGTCTACAAGGTAACCAAGCATGGAATATCAAAAGATCAGGTAGACGTGTTAGCGAAAGCGCTCAATATAAAAGCGCTTGAACTGGATCAATATGGTGCCGCCCATTTCTCCGATATCAATACGTTTCTATCGCTGCCTATGAAAGCGGAGGCACCAGAGTATCCCCGCGACAGCGAGGATGAGGGTGGGATTATCTATGAGGGTTTCGACTATAAGGCCATAGAGAAAATTAAAGTATTAGATGTAAAAAGTGCTACGGCTAAGTTTTCCGGTGTTCTAAGAGAAACGAGATTATTGCCGTCTGGGGCTGTACCGCTTACCAGTCATAGCCGGTTCGAGGCGATCTCATCCAAAGGTAAGGTGATTGCGGATCAGCCGATAGATACAGCTGTATCGCTGCAATTCAGATTGAACGATGTATCGCTCGAAGGCCCGGGTGCTAACATACGAGCCGCTTTTGGGGGCGACGGCAATGTCACCCAGCTCAGTTATGCATTCAGAAGCCTAAAGGAGGCGGGTAAGGTTCTGGTCGTAGATGAGAATGAAGCCAGGAACCGCTGCGCAACCTGGACAACGACGTTCAAAAAAGAGCTTGCTCGGGATATCACCCCTAGCCTCGCATATTTTGCACCACCCATGTCAGAACGAATCGAGATTCTAGAGCCAAGCATTCGATGCGAAGCAGTGGATGCCGAAGGTGTGGCGAGTCAGATCTATTTTGTACCCGCCGCTGTAGATGCCAAACCGGCTCAGATTGACCCCACAGAGCAAAAATATAGAAGCAAGTTTCTTGGGATGTTCGATTTCGATATTAATCTCGGCATTATTCGTGATGCACACGCAGCATTTAATCGTAGGGATGTTGGTAGCGAGGGAACAGGACCCTGTTCAGGGTTGCCCCATACCGCAACGAATATCGCAAGCTTCAATGACCGAATGATCTTGGATGGCGTGGCGGTTCAATTTAGCTGGCTGGATGCCAACGCATGGGAGCAGGATTGGAAGGACCCCAGTTTTTCAGGCGATGACCAGGATTGGGTTGATGATGTGGATATGGCCTACTGGCAAGGGCATGGATCTCCAGGCGGGTTCAGTTTCTCTGGATGTAGCTCAAATGATGATACATTTTTATCAAACAGCGATGCGTTATGGGGTAATCGTAATGTAGAGTGGATCAGCCTCTTTACCTGTCTTGTACTGGCGTCTGAATCAGGAGGCGATTGGTGGTGGGAAAGATGGGGATCTGCCTTTGATCGTCTTCACCAAATCAACAGTTTCGATACTGTCTCCTATCACAGCTCGCAACATGGAGGGATATTTGCCAACTATATGCTGAGGAACAACCCAATGACAGTACGCCAGGCCTGGGCTCAAGCGTCAATTGATGATCAGCCTGCACAGGTTATCTGGGCGACCATGGGGGTTATCAGCAATGGTAATCTGTCCAACTACAATGATCACTACTGGGGTAAAGGCAGTGTCGGGCCGGATATTCCAGCAAGTCAGGTAGGCGGCTATTGGCGTCTCTCAGGTGGTTCCTGATACTAAATAAAGACTCATAGCATCAAAAGGGGGGAGGTTCACACTGAGCTTCCCCCCAATAAAACAGACCAAGGGACCAAGAGCGGACCAAGGAGCGGACCAAGGGGTCAGTGTACTTGAAATCCAAGAATGGAGAGAAATTGTCTAAGGCCTGTTAACACTAATTGATTGCCACCCTTGTGCCTGAAAAAGTGTCAAGCAATTCCGAATTTTCCTCTCAGGGTCGACTATTCGGCCCGACAAATTCCGAAAAACAGTCGTGATGCAGGAAGTTCAGGGATCGGACTGGAACGAATTTCACTACTCTCCAGGTCTGGCAAAGGATTTCAGCTTGCCAAGCAAGGAATTACGCTGCGCTTCTTCCTGCTCTTCCCGCTCTCTCTGAATTGCCGCTTCCAGTTCGGCCTCGCGCTGAAGCTTGGCCGCTTCGAGCTGTTGACGGATAGCCGCTTTGTCGCTGTCGTCGATCTCCAACTCATAGAGATTGCGTCTCCGGCGCAACAGGTAGTTCCCCAGATTATCCAGCCAGGCATCGTCGATCCGCTCGGGTTGCACTACACTCTTTTCCACTTTGAAATCGTGAAAGTTCGAGACTAATAACGTGATGGCTCCCTGTTCCATGTCCACCTTGAAGATGAAGTTAATATCCACCTTGACGGTCAACTGGAAGTTGAGACCGATCACACCTTGTTGGGGATCTCTGATTGGCCATTCGGCATAGCGCATAGTTTGAGATTCGAGAAAATCCCGGGTCTCATCCGCTTCCGACTTTGGTTTGACTGAGAACTCTCTCTCTCGCTCATCCTTACAACTGAAGCGGAGCCGAATGGTCTTGGTATTCTCGGTACTGTCCGCATTCACCACGTAGCCATCCTGATGCAGTCCCTTGACCAAGCCGAACCCCGGCAGGGTATAGTCCTGACGCACATCGGGATCAACCAGTTTGAGCTGGTCGGTGAGTTCCGAAAGGTAGTGGAGAATTGCCAGCATGGCTGGTCTGACTCTCTTGCGATAATCAGCATCGAGCCGTGCCTGCGTTTCATCGACATCTTCTGCCGCTTTGAGCTCGTCTGCTTCCTTTTTGAGATCATCCAATAGAGACATGATACTTACCGGCGTGTTATTCCTTATTTCGCGGGTCACAGTCTAAGTGAGGTGGAGCCTCTCGGCAATATCCATGTGTGACACAGAAAATCTACATGAAAAACTCACTGGAACCCATAGAGCGCTTGAATCTCTTCCGCCCAAAGCGTCTCATCAATGGTTTCCAGCACCATGGGGATATCATCGAACCGATCATCCCGCATGATGTAACGGAAGACATCCCACCCCAGTTTGCCCTGACCGAGACTGTGATGGCGATCGACCCGCGCACCAAGATCAGGCTTGCTGTCATTGAGATGCATGCCCCGTAGATAACCAAAACCCACCGTCGTCTCAAACTGTGAGAAGGTCTCGTCACACGCCTCCGCCGTTCGCAGATCGTAACCGGAAACGAACGTATGACAGGTGTCCAGACAAACCCCAACACGGGATTTATCCTCCACGCTATCAATAATCTCCGCCAGGTGTTCGAAGCAATAACCCAGCGTACTGCCCTGCCCGGCGGTATTTTCGATCACTGCGGTAACACCCTCGGTCTGTTCCAACACCCAATTGATCGAATCAGCCACCAACCGTAGGCTCTTCGTTTCGTCAATCTTTCTCAGGGTCGCACCGGGATGGAAATTCAGCAGCGACAGACCCAGCTGTTCACAACGCTGCATCTCTTCGAGAAAGGCATTGCGGGATTTCTCCAGCCCTTCTGGCTCCGGGTGTCCCAAGTTGATCAGATAGCTATCGTGGGGCAGCACATGACGGGTATTGATATCTGCTGCTTGCAGATTTTCCCGGAAAGCCTCTATGGATTCCATGGTCAGGGGTTTTGCGCGCCATTGACGCTGGTTCTTGGTGAATAGGGCAAAGGCCCTGGCGCCAATAGCTTGGGCATTGAGAGGCGCGTTCTGAACACCACCAGAAGCACTGACGTGGGCACCGACATATTTCATGTTAAATCACTTCCAAATCAAGGGGCGGAAAGACTCCACCCGAAACAAACGGCAGCCTTCCCGCTCAGAACGGTTGCGCCAATATAAGCCTGATCGCCAGGACCACGAAAATCAGCGCAGCCACCCGATTGATGACTCGCATCCGCTCAGGCTTTTGGGTCAGCCAGGGACTGATTGCCCCTGCCAGCAGGGCCAATCCACCAAAGACCAGGAGTGTGGCGATGATAAACAACAGGCCGAAGACGATCATCTGCCAGACTACTGAACCAGCCTGGGGATCGGTAAACTGTGGCAGGAATGCCAGGAAAAAAAGCGATACCTTCGGATTGGTGACGTTCATGATAACGCCCCGGCGATAGAGCAACCAGGGCCTGGGTCGAGCCGTGTCTGACTGACCAGCCGCGATTGCAGAGGGTTGCAAAAAACGCCATGCCAGGTAGAGAAGATAAGCCGCACCACAGAACTTCAGCAAGGTAAAGGCCACTTCAGATGTCTGGAAGATGGCTGCCACCCCGAGGGTGACGGCAAGGGTATGGAAGATGAGTCCTGTAGAGAAACCCAAGGTAGCCATCAGACCGGCCCAGCGTCCCAATATAACTGACTGAGTCAAGACAAAGATATTGTCCGGTCCGGGTACCAGCGCAAGAATGACTGCGGTGAAAAACAACCCGGTCATCGACTCAAATCCGATCAAGCATCACCTCTGGGCCTCCTATGTTTGGGCCTGTTAGCACTATTTCAATGGTCTCTTACACCGAAAGGAATCTTCGGATGGGGTTATACCACACCCCCATCTTCTCACTATGAAGTCTGCTAAAATGCCGCACTTTTGAGCAAGGATTTCGCCATGGCAAACACTCCCCTCGACGGGGCCGGCTATCTGATTCGCGGCCTGAGCCTGATCACAAAACCGGGACTGCGGCCCTTTGTACTGATTCCGTTGACAGTAAATATCGTCGTCTTCAGCCTGCTGGTCTGGCTCGGACTCGATCAGTTCGAGGGGCTGATGGATCGTTTCCTGCCTTCAGACGAGAGTTGGCTCTCCTGGCTGCGCTGGCTGCTCTGGCCTCTATTTGCCATCGCACTGGTACTGATCATTTTCTACACCTTTACCGTCATCGCCAATCTCATCGCAGCCCCCTTCAATGGTCTGCTGGCGGAAAAAGTCGAGCGCTATCTCGGGGGTGATTTACCGCAGCAACCCAGCGGGGTCAAACAGGTAATGAAGGATGTCGCGCCTTCCCTGCTCTCTGAAGTGCGAAAGATGAGTTATTTTCTGTTGCGCGCCATTCCCCTATTGATCCTTTTCATCATACCTGGGATCAATCTGGTCGCGCCCTTCCTTTGGATCGCTTTCAGCGCCTGGTTCCTGGCCCTGGAGTATGCTGACTTCCCGATGGCCAACCATAAGCTGACATTCAAGGCACAACATCAACGCCTTAAACAGTCCCGTCTCACAGCGCTTGCCTTCGGCGGCAGTCTGACACTGATGATGATGGTGCCGTTGCTCAATTTTCTCGCCATGCCGGCAGCTGTAGCGGGTGCCACTGTATTCTGGCGGGAGCGCCTACAGGGTATGGCGGATTAGCCGGATCCGCCGTTTCCCGGGCAGGCAATAGTGCGGCCCATCTGCGCCGATGCTTAACCTCAGAATCTCCAGACCTATCCTGCCATGGAGATGAAACGCCGAATGCGCTCCACGCCCTCCGAAAGCTTTTCCAAATCGGTGGTATAGGCAAATCGCAGATGGGCCTCGGGCCGGTGAGCGCCAAAATCCAAGCCTGGCGTCACCGCCACACCGGCCTGCTCCAGCAGCTCTTTTGCCAGGGCATGACTGTCATCACACATATTTTCGCAACCCGCATAGAGATAAAAGGCACCCTGAGGCGTCACGGGTATGGAGAATCCCAAATCACGCAGGGCCGGCAATAAAAAATCGCGCCGCGCCTCGAAGGCCTGCCTGCGTTGTTCAAGAATCTCCATCACCTCTGGCGTAAAGGCGCTCAAGGCAGCGAACTGTGAAAGCGTAGGCGCGGAGAGGAAGATGTTCTGTGCCAACCGGTCAAGCGGGTCGATATAATTCTGCGGCGCCACCAGCCAGCCAAGCCGCCAGCCGGTCATACCAAAAAATTTAGAGAAGCTGTTGACCACAAATAGATCATCAGCGAAGCGAAGCGCGGTGCCCCCTGCTTGGCCATAGACCAGCCCCTGGTAGATCTCATCTACAATAAGCACACCGCCAAGGCGTTGCACGGTATCGTGTAGACGCTGCATCTCCCCATCGGAGACCAGTGTACCGGTAGGATTGGAAGGTGAGGCGATCAAGACCGCCTTGGTATCCTCCCGCCAAGCCGCCTCCACCATCTCTGCCGTCAGCTGATAGCCCGTCTCAGGACCGACAGGTATCGATACAGGCTTGCCTTCTACCAGTTCCACAAAATGGCGATTGCACGGGTAACCGGGATCGGCCATCAATACCGATTCTCCAGGATTGACCAGCACACTCAATACCAGTTGCAAGGCTCCGGAAGCACCCGGCGTCACGATGATTCGATCAGGATCTATGGGTGTTGCGTAGCGTTCTCGGTAAAAACCGGCAATTGACTGGCGAAGCGCCGGAAGCCCTCTTGCCGGCGTATAGTGAGTCTGGCCGGATGCCAGAGCCCGCTGTCCTGCAGCAATAATCGGTGCCGGCGTATCGAAATCAGGCTCACCGATCTCCATGTGGATAATGGAACGTCCCTCTGCCTCCAGCTTTCTTGCCTGCGCCAACAGATCCATCACGTAAAAAGGTGCAATGCGCTGCATCCGCTTGGCGACATGGCTCACGCCTGGATACTCCCATGCAGATCCCTCAGCAGGGAAAGATTGACGAAGTTGTGGCCGTTGGCCTGCCCCGACTGCAACTGAAATGATTCATCCGGCTCTCCCATCTGATCCACAACCAGCGTTGCGCCGTTAAAATCATCATTCACTGTATAACCGTTGGTGGTTACCAGAATTGAATGGATATCTGCCCGCAATGCCGACTGCACCCCATTATGGGAGTCTTCGATGGCGAGGCAGTTTTCAGGAGACAGCGCCATCTGTTGCATTGCCCACTCATAGATATCCGGCGCCGGCTTCTTGGCTGGGACGATATCGCCGGCAGCGATGACCTCAAACCAGGATTCCGCATCGGGTGCCAGACTATGCTGCAGGAGTGCACTGACATTGGCTGGTGTGGTCGTGGTGGCAATGGCCAGACGCAATCCCACATCCCTGGCTTCCTGAAGCAGTCGTTTCACCCCATTTCGCATGGGAATCAACCCCTCGGAGAGCATACGGGTGTAGTGTTCCGTCTTGCTGGCATGCAATCCGGCAATGAAACCATCCAGATCGTCTGGTCGCTGGAAATTCTGATTATAGTTATCGAGATAGTGGCGGATTCGCTCTTTCCCTCCGGTGACCGCCAACAACTTCCCGTAGAGTTGTGCCGACCAGTCCCAATCGAGTCCGGCATCGGTAAAAGCCCGATTGAAGGCTACCCGGTGGCCATCCCGCTCGGTATCCGCCAGGGTGCCGTCCACATCAAAGATCAATGCTGATAATTGCGTCATATTTCCTTCCAAAGTCGTTATTTTGTGCCAGCTTAACCAAAGGCTATTCAGCTTTCATCCCTCCCGCCGATAAACAGGGCGAGTAAAGCCCTGTAGATCAATCGGGACAGGGATTTCAACCTATTTAAAATAGCCGATTTAGACCATGATTCTGTATGGGAAAGCAGTTGGCAGTGAGGGGCCTCATCTGTTGTTTCGCTCTTCCCTTTCTGGTATAGATAGGCGCCTTCACTGAAGAGGTATCTTGAATGGCCCAAAAGAAAGCCAAAGCACAGCAGGGTTCAGCAGCCTTCGGCATCGAACCCTATGAGCCCAAGAAGGGCGAAGAGTACATGAATGAGAAGCAGGAAGACCACTTCCGTGCCATCCTGCAGGCCTGGAAAGCCAATCTCATGGAGGAAGTCGACCGCACCGTCCACCATATGCAGGATGAGGCCGCGAACTTCCCTGATCCGAATGATCGTGCTACCCAGGAATCCGAGTTCAGTCTCGAGCTTCGTACCCGTGATCGGGAACGTAAACTGATCAAAAAGATCGACTCGACGCTGGAAAAGATCGACAGCCGTGATTATGGCTTTTGTGACTCCTGTGGGGTGGAGATCGGCATCCGCCGTCTAGAAGCGCGCCCAACGGCTTCGCTTTGCATCGACTGCAAGACCCTGGATGAGATCCGCGAAAAGCAGATGGGCTGACTCCGGCCGACACCTTCGCAACAAAAACCGGCTTGCGCCGGTTTTTTGCGTTTCGGCATGAGCGAAAAAAGCGGCAGGGTAACGGCCTATCGGGGTCGTTTCGCTCCCTCCCCTACCGGGCCACTCCACTTCGGCTCACTTGTAGCCGCACTGGGCAGCTACCTTGATGCCCGCAGCCATCAGGGAGAATGGCTGCTGCGCATGGAGGATCTCGATCACACCCGGGAAATCAAAGGCGCCTCCGATCAGATTCTTCAAACCCTCGATGACTTCGGATTCTCCTGGGACGGCCCTGTCGTCTACCAATCTCAGCGCACCGAGGCCTATGAGACGGCACTACAAACCCTGATCCAGATGGGCCTTGCTTACGCGTGCTGTTGCAGCCGTAAGGAGATTGCCCAAATCGCACAGATGGGCGAAGAAGGCCCGATCTATCCAGGCACATGCCGCAACAACCTGAAAAAATACAGGGATACACACAGTATCCGGCTACTGACACGGCACGAGGAGATCATCTGTACAGACCAGGTTCAGGGTCCTATTCAGCAGAACCCCGGCCGGGAACTCGGTGATTTCATCATACGCCGCAGCGATGGCTTTCATGCCTATCAGCTGGCCGTAGTGGTGGACGATGGCTGGCAGGGTATCAATCAGGTTGTGCGGGGTGCAGACCTGCTGATGTCGACACCTCGACAGCGCTACCTTCAACAACTCCTGACATTGCCAAAACCCGACTACGCTCATCTTCCCCTGGCCGTCGATCCCCAGGGCCGCAAACTCAGCAAGCAGTACCAAGATGCACCAGTGGATTCCAGACAACCCATAGACAGCCTGCTACAGGCCCTTGCGTTTCTCAGACAGCCGTTGCCTACGGAAAAACCTGCCGATCTGAGCGAGTTCTGGACTTGGGCTATTGAACACTGGTCTTTGAAAAAAGTTCCGGCACAAAGACAAATACCGGTCAGTCCCGCCATCCAGTGATCACCCATCAAAGGGATATCACACTTGGCGAAACCAGGTCTCGCACCGCATAAGACAAACCGTAGGTTGGGCCGACGAAGGAGGCCCGACATCACCATTGTTACTATCAAATGAGTCTTATGTGGAAGGATGCGTTGTTGGGCCTCCTTCGTCGGCCTAACCTACGAGCTGAATTCAGTTAAACGCCACAAATCAGATCCCACTCACTTCCCGCAGATATTTAAAAAGCTTGCGAAAAGCCGCCGGTGGTTGCTCTTTTTCACGCTCCCGGTGGACAGCCTGGATCAGATGGCGCAGGTGCTGCCGGTCGGCATTGGGGTAGTTGTCCAGGAATTCACCAAAATCACCACTTTCTCCGTCTATCAGTCGATCCCGCCAGCGTTCCAGCATATGAAAATGGGCCACACCAGCCTGATGCTTACCATCAATTTCATCGATGACCTGCTGGATCGGTTCCAGCTCTTCGTTCCTCAGCAGCTTACCCAATCGTCGATAGTGACGACGCAGTGCATTATGGGATTTAATCCGAGCGGACTCCTTCAGTGCCGCCTGCATCTCTTCACTCAAGGACATTCTCGCCAATTGGGAGGCCGGTATCTGGGTCAGACGCTCGCCGAGTTTCTGCAGCGCCACCATGTCCCGTTTGAGCTGGCTTTTACTGGGTCCCTCGTCCTCTTCAAAATTGTCGTCTAGCGGTTCGATTGGATGTACTCCACAATCAGTTGTGCTTGTTTCAGGCCGCGAAACTCGTTGACGTCGAGACGATAGGCGAGTTTCACCGCCTGGGTATTCTCCGGTAATGCCGGCTGGTTAAAGGCAATGCCCTCTATGGTTTCCTCACCCGGGCCTGCAGACAGCTTTAACTTGAGGTGACTCTCCCCCACGACACGCTGATGTTGCAGACGGAACTCTCCCTCGAACAGCGGCTCCGGAAAAGCCTGCCCCCAAGGCCCACCATCTCTCAGTAATTGAGCCATTTCCAAGCTCAACTCATCGACTCTGAGTTCACCATCTGTCAACAGCAGACCTTGCAGCATGCCAGGGTCGATCATGTTCTCGACCTCCTGCTCAAATGCCGTCTTGAAGGTTTGAAAAGAGCCGGTATCGAGGGTTACCCCCGCAGCCATGGCGTGACCACCGAAACGCTTTAACATTCCCGGGTGAAGGGTTGCGATACGGTCCAGCAGATCCCGCATATGCAGACCTTTGATTGAACGGGCAGAACCCTTCAGGACCCCCTCTCCACCATCGGCGAAAGCTATCACCGGCCGATGATACTGGTCCTTGATACGTGAGGCCAATATGCCGACCACACCCTGATGCCAACTACCATCATAAAGACAGAGTCCGGCTGGCAGTTCACCCTCACTCATCTCATGAAGCCGCTCTAGAATGCGCTCTGCCTGAAACCGCATCTCCTGCTCAATGGTACGCCTGGAACGATTCAATTCATCCAGCATAGCTGCCATCTCAAGTGCAACTGTCAGCGACTCCGTCAGCAGGCATTCGATGCCCACCCCCATATCCTCCAACCGGCCAGCGGCATTGAGTCGGGGACCAATGGCAAATCCAATGTCCGATGCCACCACGCGTGACAAAGGGCGCTTGGCCACCTCGAGCAGTGCACGGATACCGGGGCGGCAACAACCGGCACGGATTCGTTTCAATCCTTGGGACACCAGTATCCGGTTGTTTCTGTCCAACGGCACCAGATCGGTAACAGTACCCAGCGCCACCAGGTCGAGCCAGTCAGCCACATTGGGTGACGCCAACGCCTGCTGTTCAAACCATCCAGCAGATTTCAGACAATTGTTGAGTGCTGCCATGAGATAAAAAATCACCCCGACACCTGCAAGATTTTTACTGGGGAAATCATCCCCCGGCTGGCTCGGATTGACGATGGCAGCGGCAGCAGGCAAGGTTTCAGCAGGCAGATGATGATCCGTCACCAACACGGGTATCCCCAGCTCGTTGGCCCGCTCAACCCCGGAGTGACTGGAGATACCGTTATCGACAGTGATAATCAGTCCCGGCTCCCTCGCTGCAGCCAGCTCGACGATCTCTGGTGACAAGCCGTAACCAAACTCGAAGCGGTTGGGGACGATGTATGAAACGTCTTTTGCACCAAAGGCGTTGAGGGCCAGAATCGCCAATGCCGTGCTGGTTGCTCCATCCGCGTCGTAGTCACCGACGATTAGTATGGGCTGACCCTGTTTCAGGGTCTCAATCAGCAGCTCTGCAGCGGCCTCAACCCCCTTCAGACGACTCACCGGCAACAGGTGCGCCAGGGAGAGGTCCAGTTCATCTTCATTGCATATCCCTCTGGACGCATAGATACGTTGCAGGACAGGATGAATGCCCATTGAAAAACTGTCTGCACCGAACGCCGACTCTCTCTGTACTATCTTCACGGATGACCTTGCCGCATGTTGTGGGAGAGGTGTAGCCCATGATGCTGGACCAATACCGACATGAGCGCCAAAATAGAGGGGAATCCTCTGGAAACTTATGGCTTCAAGCCCAATCTAACAGGTTGCTCATTATACTGCCCCGGAAGGAATAGGTCAGTGAAACCAAGCGAAACACTAACAGATCATTGGACCCAACCTGCATCAGCCCAATGAAACTACAGACCACATTCGACAGATCACCTATTAGATACCTGCTCATCATGTTGCTGGTTTTAACCATACCGGCCCATGCAGGTGTTTCAGCCAGATTATCGAGCCAGGTAATAAATCAGGAGCAACCGGTCAGACTGACCCTCGAAATGGAGGGGGAACAGACGGACCCTCCAGACCTGACAGTATTGGAAAATGACTTTGAGATCCTCGAACGGGCCACGCAGCAAAGCATCTCCATCATCAACGGCAAGATGTCATCGAAACGATCTCTGGTACTGACGCTGCTACCTAAGCAGTCAGGCACACTGACCATTCCAGCGATTCCGTTTGGTGATCAGCAGACCGAACCGCTGACACTCGATGTCACCGACCAGCCCATTGAGCAGGATGCCAACCAACAACTGGCCTGGGTGGAACTCAGTCTGAACAAAGCCAAAGCTTACCCCGAAGAAGAGGTCATTCTGACACTGAAACTCTTCCAGCAGGCCAGTGTACGAGGGGAGCATTTGGATGACCCTGTCCCCTCACTCAGTGACACACGCATCGAATTACTCGACGAATCTCAATACACCACTGAAAAGGATGGAGAAGTTTATCGTGTTTTGGAGCGAACCTATGGGCTCTTTGCCTACCAGGCCGGCCGGCTCGAGATTGCCCCCGTATCTTTTCGTGGTCGCACAGGCAGCAGTTCCATATTCAGCCTGTTAGATGACCCATTCAGACAAAGGCGGCAAGTCAGTCGCCCAGTCAGAACTGTGTCTGAACCTGTTTCCCTAGAGATATCTCCAATTCCCACTACCTTTACCGGCAGCCAATGGCTGCCAGCGAAGCATCTGATACTGGAAGATGCAGGGCTCGATAGCCAATCACCGGTCACTGCGGGCAAACCCCTCACCCGTCGCATCATGCTGATTGCCGACGGTCTGATGGCTTCTCAATTGCCTTCGATAACTCAGGAAGTCCCTGAAGGCATCAAGCCTTACGAAGAGCGTCCGCAACTCACTGACACCCCACGCAAATCAGGCATCAGCAGCAGCCGGCAGCATGTCATCACGCTGATACCGACTCAGGCCGGGCGCTATACGCTGCCACCCATTGAGGTAGCTTGGTGGAACACTGAGTTAGACAAGCAGGAAACCTCACGACTCCCCGCCATTGAGTTGGATGTCATGGCCAACCCAGCAGCTACTGCCCCCATCGACACATTTCAAGACACCGTCGATACGCCCACCAGTGAGATAGCGCCACAACCAGTTGGAGAGCTATTGGACGGTACTCCACTGGCCGCTGACAACGGCAATCGGTCTTGGTTGGTTTGGTTATTGGGAGCCGCATGGCTTGCCACCTTGCTGGCCTGGTGGTACACACATCGCAAAAATAAAACATCACCCGCCAAATCCTCTCAGCCGGAGACAGCACCACCCTCCCTGGTTCAGCAGGAGCTGGCAGAAGCTATAGAAGCATTAAAAAGGGCCTATCAACACGCCAACGCTCCCGCTGCTCGGGAGTCATGGCTAAAATGGGGCCAAGCGCAATGGCCAGAGAATCCTCCGAAGAATCTTACCCGACTGGCTGGCAGATGTGATGCTGAGTTATCAGCAGTGATATTGGCCCTGGAGAAGACCCTATACAGTCCTGGGGAAGAGAGTGGATGGGCTGAGTTTGATCCCGACACACTCAAAATACCTTATACACAAGAACTGCCGCGAGAATGTGAGGAAGAGCATCTATTACCGCTCAATCCCTAGGACGAGCCGGGAATCACTCCTCTTCCCAGCCTCCATAATCAAAGGTAATCTCATGGTGAGGCTCAATGTCTTGAAGGGCAAAGAGGTCAAAACCGTCAAACTCTGCATTTCCCTCATCATGGTGGTTTAGGTATCGCAAAAGGTTTCTTCCGCTGCGCCCCACAGGGGACTCCCCCTCCTCGAATACCCAGAGAACGTAGGTACCGTCACGCTTGGCGTAAGGCCCTTCATAGGTACCGATATATTCACCCTTGCCAATACCTACTTTTGCAAAAAGACCATTTCCATGAATTTTTGATGGCGCCCTGTAGACAATGTCCCCGAGCCGCGCTTTTTTCTTAGGAGTTCCCGCCATGTCCTCGTTTGCCTCTCAATATCTGACTCGACACGCTAACGGGACAACTGTCTCCGTAAACCGCCATAATTGCACGAAGCTCCTTCAATACCTTGAGTCGTGCCAGATCATCCAGTACAGACAATTCGGGCAACACCACCCCCTGCTCAAGCAAGCGGATATCGTCTCTGACCGACTGACATCCCTTCTGGCAAAGGACTTCAATACAATGTTCAATCTGTTTGTTTCGCATGATCGAATACCGCGTGCCGACACTTGGCTTTATTAGAATTCACTCATGAAGCCATAAGGTACCGGGAACCATAGCACTATTCAAATTTCTAACAAGATTCAATAGGATTGCCTGTTATGATACTCACTTTCCCGTATAAGGAATAAAAATGCCCTGGATTAAACGCTTACTGATACCTGTACTGCTGCTTTCAATGTCCACCGTTTACGCTGAGTGGGGCGAAGGTTGGGATCCGATCGATCCACCCATCGCCACATCTGTTCCTGACGGCAAGGTGGAAGTCGTTGAATTCTTCTGGTACGGCTGCCCACACTGCTACAGCATGGAACCCGCTCTGGAGACCTGGCTCAAAAATAAGCCTGAAAACGTTGTTTTTAAACGGGTTCCCTCCCCATTGAATGCCAGTTGGACGGTTCATGCCCAGTTCTACTACGCGGCCGAGGCACTAGGTGTCACAGATCAACTACACGAACCTCTGTTCGAAGCCATGCATGTTAAAAAACGCAAGTTATTCGACAAGAACTCCCTGATTGATTTCGCCGTTGAAAATGGTGTCGACAGACAAAAATTCAGCGATGCCTGGAACTCGTTTGGTGTCTACGTCAAGGTCCAACAAGCGCGTAAACTGGGTCAGCGATACGGTCTGGACGGGGTTCCTGCAATTGGGATCGACGGCAAATATAAAACCAGCGGTAGCTTGGCCGGCACTTACAGTCGTATGTTCGAGATTGTCAGTCAATTGGTAGCCGAGGCCTCAAATCCAACACATTAGCGGGCCAGTCAACTTCATAACAGGGAAAAACGTGTCGAACTGACGCTTGATTCATCCAGCCTGGATTGTTGACCCGCCGCTCGCATCGCGCGGAATGGCGCTCCGATCAGCACATGCTTAGGGCCTATTAGAAGGCCCTAAGTTTTTCATCACCCCGTTTTACCTGCCAACCAGGAGCCCTTGCCCTGCAAGAAAGCCATATACCTTGTGGAGAAATCAGGCACTACGGAAGACTCGACACAGGGTCTGGCAAGCAGGGTATGAGCCCAGTCCAATATCTCTGCTGATTGGCTTGAAGTGATTTCAGGACGGCGTGTCGCCAGAATAGATTGCCGCATAAAAAAAGGTGCGTAGGCCATATCCACCAGGGAGAAGTGTTCCTTGTCACCAAACAGGCTTTGACGCAACGGTGGCAGCAGCCGCTCTAGATTCTTATTCAATTCGCCGAGCTTTTCGTAGAACAGGGACTCATTTTCCGCCATCGCAATTCCGTGCTGCAGCATCAGCAGGCCAGAACCGAACTCGATCCAGGACTTGTGCTGAGCTCTGCGCAAAGGATCACCTGGGTGCAGCCTCGGTGGATTGACCTCATCGAGATAATCGAGGATCACCGAAGACTCGAACAGCACCCCTTCGTCCACCAGCAGCAGGGGCACCTTACCCAAGGGTGAAAGTTGTCTGAACCACTCAGGCGGATCATCCAGCTCAATATATTCGATATCATGGGGTACTCCCTTCTCCCGCAAGATAATGACGGCTCGCTGAACGAAAGGGCAGAGGACGAAACTGACCAATTTGATACTCATAATGACAAACTGCCAGACTATCCACTCGAACACAACCACCCGATTTCAATAACTTTTCTTCTGATTCCAGGGAATAAAATGACTGAGTTGATTCAGCTATTGATGGCTGACATCGAGGGATACCACAAGCCTACCAAGAGTTGACTGAAAAAATCTTTTCCTTATCAGTCGATTAGCATCGTTTTTAGTATATACTTTAAAAATCTGTGGAATTTGCCGGCCAGGCATTATGAAATTTACATATTGGTTCAAAGTCGGTATTTTGTGACTCAGTTAACAGTTTTATGTTGGTTGGTAAAGTTCAGGGATGTGGACAATTGGTTGGCACCTGACTGGCAGTGCGGTTACCTCAGAGCAAGCTTCACGCCAGCCAGGGCGCCTCTATCTACACACAAGGGACATGGATCGTCGATTTGTTATTTCTGCTTCCATTTCTTCAGAGAGAAAACCACTGCGTATCCGACTGTTTCGGGACAAGGCACTCAGGCATCTTCTATGTTGGATGATAACCTGATAGTGACTATTCTGTGACATAAGGTGTGAGTAATAATTGAAAGTGTCTGTAACATGGTAACCAATCGTATCGGTCTACGCGTTCCCGAGCAGCTGCCCCCAAAGGGTAGCCCCTTCTTTCTGAGCGATAAGGAATTAAACGCTTGGGTAGAACAACTACCGATCGCCAACATCGGTGAGACTTCACGACAGATATTCCAGGCCCTGAGGACATTCAATCGCACGCTTGTCCCAGCCAAACGCCGCCTGTTGAGTGCTGAATATTTTCGCGATCCACTCAGCTACATCGCCACCAATCTGAATAAGCACTATTTAGACAATGGTTTTCCACTAAGCGACAAGGCCTATAAGATCGCCGTCTTAAACAGGGAACTCCACAGTGGGCTGGCAACTGCTTATAAGGCGGTCATCGTCGATCTTCTATTAGAAAACCAGGGTAAGCCTGATAGAAAACTCCTGGTTCAGGCTATCCATCGTTGCCTGAGTTATCTCTCAAGAGTGATCCTACTCTCTGTACTCGTCTACGATCCCTATCCAAAGCGTATTTGGCGGGAACTGCATGTCCTTCACAGGCTTGCCGCCCGGTATGGTCTTGAAACCGTCGATGTAACCGACCCACTGGAATCTCACGGGAAAAGTTCCAGCATAGATGAGGCCTACCGGCGTTGTGTGCTTTTCTCTCTGGCATCCCCCTATAAGATGCGCCAAAAGGATAATGTCCTGGTCTTCGATACACTGCTCGAATGGAGCCATCTTGTCGATTTCCACACCTATGAAGATGCTCCCGAAGAGGCTTCCATCGTCGTTCGCCAGGACACCGACCTGGCGCCGACCCATGAAACCATTGAGGGTGATGCCGATTACAAGTACCTGTTAAAACTGGACGCCTCTCAACTGATCGTCAAACTGCGCGGACAGTTTGCCGAGCAACAGGAAGGCGCCCAACTCTGGGGAATTAATGCGCTGGATAAGAGCCTCGTCAGACAGTTGATCAAGCTCTGGTCAAAGGCCCAAAAAAGGGCGTTTGTACGCACCAAGCTCAATTTTGAACTAAGGATCGCCGTCGGCCTGCGATCCATTCACAAGCTGATCACTTTCGGTGGTGACGTGGGGCGTGAAGAAGAGAAGGAAATCGACGACGGCACCTGGATTGAAACGGCCTTTGCAGAAGGTAATAACCCAAAGATATCCCCCCACTTTTCCCTCATGCCCATGGAAGCGGACAACTATAATCCGAGACGTGGAGACTTTGAGGAATTTGGCCCCAACTCGCGGGATTTTGATGCCATAGAGCCGAGCTCCCAAATCTGGGAAAGCGAAACCACAAAGCTGGAGGAGCCGGCCACAAATATCCTAAAGACCATCAATGAGAGTGCAGGGGGATACTGCCTGGACTGGAAAGGTGAACAAATACCAAAAATTCAGGTGGGAGAGCTGATTGGCGTGCAATCTGCCATGTCGGCCAACCAGTTTGGTGTTGGTATGGTGCGCTGGATGCGCAGAACACGAGACGACTGTCTCCAGGTAGGCGTACAAATGGTCGCACCCAACGCCATGGCCGTAAACGCCAGACTGGAGAGCAACAAAAAGGATGAACCTCAGGAGTGCCTGTTACTGCCCGAAGTCGGCACTTCCGGACAACCCACCAGCTTCATCTGTTCCTCGTACCCGTTCAAGCTCGGTCATGAACTGATCGTGAACGAAGGCGAGAATCTGCGTGAAATCAAGCTGACCAGACTGCTGGAGGCAAGCGGTGCTGTCTCTCAATTCCAGTTTGCTTATCTGGACCAGGGCGAGATAGCGGATGGTGACGAGTCACAAGATGAATCAGGTGGAGAAACCGACTTCGACAACCTCTGGTCGAACCTGTAAGCACTTAAAAGGATTTAAGCTTAAGTCAGAAACCTGCTTTCTTGTACCAACGCTTGGCCTCCTCAGGATCTTTCTCCACACCCCTGCCCTCCTCATAGAGCATTGCGAGGGTTGTCTGAGAGCCAGCCAGCCCCTGTTCCGCAGCCTGCTTGAACCACTCAACGGCTTTTGTCAGATTCTGATCGACACACTCACCTTCCAGGTACATAAATCCTAAACCATGCTGCGCCATGGGATGTCCTGCTTCGGCAGCCGCCTTCATGAACTTATAGGCCATCAGTTCATTGACCACCATGCTCAACCCTCCCTGCGCCATTATCGCCATACGATACTGTGCTTCCGGGTGACCACTCTCTGCCAGTGGGGAGAGCAGTGAGGCGGCTCGGGTGAAGTTCTTTCCCTCAAAAGCGGCTATTCCGCTGCTCAACTCAAAATCGACATTCTCATCTCTGTCATTCATCACATCTCTCTCGATAGTCTCGTTACATCATCTCTTGCGAGGTACGGCACCTACAGTTCTGGTAGAAGCGCCCTGGGGACGCAATGCTACCCGGTTTTTTACCCAGGCCACCAGACTGCCCTCCTGATCGTAGAAGCCAAACTCAAAGCTTGGCGTGCTGCGGCCACGTTTTGTCAGCTCCTCGGCGATCGTACCGACCGCAGCTTCGGTTAACTCAAAGCGCAACTCGAGATCACTAAGACCCGGGGAGCGGAAGTCGACCTGCAGCTCCCGCGTCCAAACCGCAAATTGGGGGAAACTGCCATGACATGCCAACGCTGGGATCGGATCGGCCAACGAGGCGATACTACCACCAAACATAGACCCGCCCGGATTGCGATTATCCGCGTTCAATGGGAGCAGAATACGTACCCTTCGCCAATTCTCATCCAGTTCCAATACACGGATACCAAGCAATTGAAAAGGCGGGAAGCGCTCCAGATGACGAGCCGCAGAATCGGTGCGCTTCTCAGTCATGTTTCGAACTGAAAAAATGTTATAACATTCATGACTCGCCGAACTCCCTTTTGCTTCTCATGGGATCTGCAGATATTCAATTAAATTTAATGTTAATAGGTCCTAGTGGGCCATGCAGCAAATAGGTTAACGATCAGAGCCCGACCCACTAGCAGCATAACGCATAAACTCATCTCTCAATAGACTTCAAAGCAGACGGACAAGTGCTAGTATTCAGGCAGAGTCCTGACAATCCACAAAAAGGCACCTACCAGTCCTATGATGAAAATACGGTATCCTTTTCTACTCCTTGCTCTGCTGGCAAATCTGAGCCTATCGCCACAAGCACTGAGCACGGAGACTGCGCATGAGACGCTCGACTTCACCCAGCAGCGCATGCAGTTCCTAGCGGCAGAAGAGGCCTTAACGGCAAACGACAGCGAAGAATATCAAAACCTCAAAGCATCGCTCTCGGACTACCCGCTCTTTCCCTACCTGGTCTATCAGGAGACTCTCCATAGTCTGAAAAATCAGACATCCGCAAACATCAGAAAAGCACTCAAACTTCTGCAAGACACACCGCTGCAGAAGCAACTACTCGATCACTGGTTAGTGTTGCTTGCTGAAGAGCGACTCTGGCTCAGTTATCTGCACTTCCACCAACCAGGGGGAAGCATCAGCCGCCAGTGCCAGCATCTGCAGGCATTGATAAAAACGGGGAAGCGGGAGCTTGCTTTTGAGTCGGTCGCACCCATCTGGTTGAGCGGCCATTCCCGTCCCAAAGCATGCGATCCTGTCCTGAACACATGGATAGCCGCCGGTCACTTGGACCAGAGCCTTGTCTGGCAACGATTCCAGCTAGCCATGAAGGCCGGGCAAACCCGCCTGGCCCGATACGTCAAGCGGTTCTTGAGCGCGGATGAAGTGCAATGGGCAGACCGTTGGCTGACACTCCATGGAGATCCGTCACGTTGGACTCAGTTGATCGACATGGATCACCCGATGCTCGATGAGATGGCAGTCCAAACAGTCAGACGGCTGGCCTGGACGGATATCGACAAGGCTTTTAACGCCTGGCAACGCCTGACTCATACGATCGACTTCTCAGACTTTCAGCACCTGCAGGTTGCCCGCAGCCTGATGGGACAGATATCGAGACAGGACACAAACCTGAAGAGTCAACAGATCACCGGTCTATTACCTAAAAAATACCTGCATCTGGATAGCACTCTCTCCGATAAGCAAATCCAGTTCGCGCTACAGAACAATGACTGGAAAAGTTTGCTTCTCACCCTCGATGGCATCCCTAAGCAGGAGCAAGACAGTAACCGCTGGCGTTACTGGCGAGCCAGAGCACTGATCAATCTGGGTCAGAACAGCGAAGGCGAAGCGATCCTGAAAACCCTCTCTAGCGACCGCAGTTATTACGGCTTCCTGGCCGCTCAACGACTTGGCTACAGTCCCAACCTAGTACACGAAAAGTTAGAGGTTGATGTCGCCCTGGTAGAACAGTTGGAACAACTACCGGGGCTACTACGCGCCCACGAGCTGCATCTACTTGGGAGATCCCTGCAAGCTCGGCGTGAATGGAATCTGGCACTTGGAGAAAAAAACAATCCTCAGTTGAGCGCGGCTGTCCGGCTTGCAGAAAAATGGCATTGGCCCTCTCAAGTCATCATCACCTTGGCCCGCTTGCGCCAATGGAACGACTTGGAGTTACGCTTTCCCCTTGCTCACCAGGAAGCTATCGCCACGCTTGCCCAGGGTCATGGAATCGACAAAGCATGGGTCTATGCCATATTACGGCAGGAAAGCGCATTCATGACTGATGCAAAATCCAGTGTAGGCGCCCGTGGCCTGATGCAATTGATGCCGAAAACTGCCAAAGCCGTCGCCAGTGAATTGAGCGAATCCATCCAATTTCCAGAGGATCTCTACCTGCCTGAAGTTAACATCAAGTTGGGAACGAGCTATCTGAACAAAATCTACCGCCAACTACAGGAGAACCCGGTGTTGGCTACTGCGGCCTATAATGCCGGTCCCTGGCGGGTCCAGCGATGGCTGCCGGAAAAGACGCAAGCAGCCGATATCTGGATCGAAACCGTACCTTTTCGAGAGACCCGTGAATACCTCAAACGGGTCCTGGCCTATACGGTAATCTACAACTACCGATTAGGACTCGACCCCAGCCGATCCTCATCTTCCTGGCTACAGCCCATAGAGGGACAAAAAGCGGAGAGTGGTAGTGTCGATACGGCGATTTCCGGTGTCTGATCAGGTCAGGCCTGCAGTTTCAGCAGATTGATCCCGCTTGCTGCTCCGCCCTTTGCCCAACTTCTCTTTCACCCTTCCCACAAGATCGGTATTGGTGACAACCTCGTAGAAGAAGTGCTCAGTATCACCATCATCTGATAATTGACCGCTTTGCCAGACTTTAAGCTTAGCTTCCCTGACCACGAGCCAGTGGGATGAGCCCAACCGATCCATGAAGCGGCCAACATGATAGTAGTGCGTTTCGCCGGAACGGCTACGCAATTTTACCTTGTGCAGGACCATTTCCGATTTCAGTTTTTCGAAGGCGGGGGGATCAAGTTCTATTCCATTGACGTTATAACGTAAACGCTTACCACGATCAGCAGGCTGTTGATTTTCCAGCTGCATAACTTCCACACGATGGCGTTGGCTTCTACGCCAACTGGTGTCCTTGCGTAATTCAGCTGAGCAGGAGGACAGCCGGTCTGCCTGATTAATAGCTGGAGAAATCATGATTTTTCTTTTTTCATCATAGAGATATGCCGGCGTGTCGTCACAAAAAGCAATCCCCAGCCCCAGCTCCAGTTTAGGCAGATCATAGGCTCGGTTCTGGCTATTTTGCGCCTCCATGACTAACAGCATCTTTCGCGCCAAGCCACAAGCATTCGCCACTGTCATCGCCTGTGTAGAGACACCTCCTGTCTCCAACACAGTGAGAATCAATGCATCCCCCTCCACAAAAACCTTTTGCGCACCGAAACGGTCCAGCAATTTGGTGATGGGACCGAAGAAATTCATACTGAAATGGGTAGCTGGATTGAGCCGCTTCTCAACCAGTTGCCGAGTAATCTCTGTCGAGCCTCGTACATCTGCCTTGAGCACTACATGTGCCTTGACCTTCTGGTCTCCAGTTTCCTGGTCACTACCCAGACGAAATTCGTACAGCGAACCGTTATCGCGGGAGAGTTTGATACTTTCTGCATCTTGTAAGACCCGCAGACGGCTCATTTGCTGGTAGCTGTAATAGGCCAGTTTGAGATCTCTGCGAAATGTCAGGAAGTCCTTGAGATAACGAGACACATAGTCCTGCTGTTTGGCGCTAGGCATTTTGCGGATATAACTCAACACCACATCCAGTGCCTTGAATGCCGAGGCGCCTTTGTCAGGGGTTGACGCCAAACGCTTGCTCAATGCCTTTCTAGGCAGCTGATCAGCAAGGTAGAGATAGACTTCCTTAAGCGGTAGTTGTCCTTTCAACTGACGATAGAGTCTCGGCGCACGATAAGAGGCAATAGCCCGCCGGGTGATACCCTCCCGCTCCAAACGCTTATAGAGCTCGGACTGTAGCTTCTGCTGTAACTTGTCACACTCCGGGTTCTGCCACGGACTCACATTCTGCGAGGTATTTCGGGAAAACCAACCGCCATCCTGTGAAGGTCTACGCATCAGGATCTCGATATTGGCCGGCACATCGAGCCATGAGACATCGATGGATTTGAACTCCTCCTCATTCAGGCTTCGTTCGAGCAGGCGCTGCCCCTGAAGAAACTCAGAAAATCCACTATGTAATTCCCTGTTTCTAATCTGAAATGGCTGTGTTGCTGTCTGACCCGTCGCCTTCGCATCTGCCTTTTCCACCGCCTTTGTAAAAACAGGCAGATAGCCTTGAAAGATCTCAGTAATAATCCGATTTGTCAGTGCAAAATAGTTCTCATCTACACGATCCACACACAACAATGGATAGTGGTTGATGATGAACTCTTCACTCGTGAGATCGGGCAGATGCAACAGAGGGTTAAATAAAACCTGTTTCGGTACGGTCCAGGAGCGTCCCACCACCGACTTTCTCAACTTCCTCAGTTCTTTGGACTCGAGACGCATGACTATCTTGAATAGTCTACGCAGTGCCCGATATCGAATACCGGGCTCAAGTCTTGCCAGATTGGCGATACGTTCGTGAAGCTCCAGGGATCGGCCATTGTCCATACCCGCTGGCGAATCGGCATCCTGCTGCAATTTGCTGCGCAATCGATTGACAGCCTCAGCCGGTGACTCCAACAACATCTTCAGTAAAACCAAATGCAGTAATTGAAGCAGGTCCTTGAGCGCCTCGTTTTCGTGCACCTGCTCGAGTGCTCCCCGCATGATATCCCGATAGACTTCCCTCAGCCCGTCGAAATCATGATTCGATGGCGGCTTGCCCATCTTGGCCCAACCGTGCTTGACCAGATCTTCATTGACGATCTTATCCGTCAACTCGGAGAGTACTTGGCGGAATTTATGACTCAACGCCACATCGATATGCTGGTTATCGATGCCGATCTGAAATTGATTCAAACGGACCTGCGGCGCCACACAACTACGTAGTGGCAGCAGGAACTCTTCGACTTCCGGTGTACGATTTAGCAGCTTGCCAATCCTCTTATTCGTTGCTGAATACATGACAGAAACAGATCACATCAGCATCATCCTATGTCAGCCGATATTCTAGAACATGCAGAACAGTATACTTAAAGTGCAATGTGCTTCAGTCACTTACATCAAACAAGCATAGTTGATGAGCAATGCTCTGGAAAAGTCCTATTGCAGAATTCGAATCACCGGAATATAGAAATGTGAACGGCGTTTGGTAATTATGTACGACACATAGCTGCCGGAATCGTATGTACAGGCACTGGACGCACCTGTAGCATCCGAGGTTCTATCTCGCGAGCATGCTTGCCAGGAGTTGGTCCTCCAGCTCGACGCGTACAGCCAGTTCTTCTCCCAGGCGGGAGAGATCCTCCGGCAAATGATCCAATTCCAGAGCATGATCAGAAAGATCGTATTTGTCGTTGAAAGCGACGGCTGTTTCACTCGCCAAGACGAAATCGGGATAGATCTCCTCAGCCACCCGAACCACACCACTACGACGCTCATTGCCGCTGCTGATACGGCCAAAGACCTCGAAATGACCGAATGCCGTGTAGTCAATGAGTACCTGGCAAAACGTCTGCAGTAATTTATCGAGGGATTCGGAGCGACGATAGGGCTCCAAACCAGCCACACTGCAGAACAGCACCAGCACCTCCTGGCGCTCGGCCAAAAGCTTATCAATGAGATCCTGTGTTGTTGTTCTGCGTTCCTCGGTTCTCTCTTTTTGAGAACTCATGTACCCCCCTCCGGAAACCATTTTTATCATCCATCTGTTGGTTTATTGAACTGAAACCTCAAACCAGGAAAAACCTGCTAAGCTTCAACCCCTTTCGTTCACTTTGTAAAGCTAACCACCATTACATGCGTCTGGCAAGAGTCGATTGTTGTTACCCACATCGGCTATGATTGTATTTTCTGCTTGTCACAAGATGAACATGTCACCTAGTAGATTGATCATGAGCTGGTTTTTTACAAGATTTCACAACCGCTTCTCGACTTTGTTTGTCCTGTTCTGCCTGCTTTTCGGCATGGAAACATCTTCGGCAGAGACCCCTTCCCGCATCATGAGCAGAGCGATGATCGCCATGATGGATACCATGGGTGATCTGGCCCATGAGTTCAAAAGTAAAGGTAACTGGTCATTTGGAAACAGTTACAGGCCATATAGCGGCTTTTCTGGCCAAAGGGGTTATCCCATGAGCCCCTATGGTGTACCGGGAGGTATGAATCCTGGCAGTGGATGGCCGGGTGGACTTCCCTTGCAATCCCCCGTACCTGGAGCGGGGGGATTCCCACTTCAGGGACCAACACCATACTCACCTGCTATTCCCGACCCCATACAAACCTATTCAGCGGTAGATGGTATCTGGTTGGGACAGAATGGTGAGATCGTACTGGTCATGTACGGACACTTTCGTATCTATGCGAGTGCAGAGACCTATCGTGATGGTCGATTCGAGATTTCTGGGGACAGACTCGCCATGCTCGACCCCCAATCGGGACGCATCATGGAGTTTGATTATCTGCTGGACGATGGACGTATGATCCTGCGCAGCGAATCGGGTTCTATCATACTCTTCAAGCAGCTACCCATACCGATTCCGCCCTACAACCTTTTTTCGAACGCCCCCTCAACCAATCAGCAACTTGACGCCTATCCCCAGCAGGAAGATGGAGAAGATACGCTTCAGTAGCGCACCTGGCAGGCGATGGGCCAACGAAGCCCCCACCGGCGCCAGTAGTGAACTGGTGACAATAATGATCAACGCAACTGGCCAATAAACGAACCCACTGCTACCCGACGGCAGCTGTTCCATACCCCAGCCTGCAACAACGAAACTGGCAGTACCGGATAAGGCGATGGGCAACCCACAGGCACTCGATGTGGCCACCGCCCGTTTCATCTCGATACCTGTGGCATGCAGAAAGGGTACGGTCATCGACCCTCCGCCGATACCGACGATGGCTGAGATCAAACCGATCACCAAGCCGGCAAGCAGCCTGACTATCTGACTCACCTCACGAACCGTATCCTCGAGATTGCCGGTAAAGAACATGCGTAGTCCTACTGAGATTGCAAAGAGGCCAAAAATACGCTGAAGCACCAGGCCATCGAGCATACCGGCCACCACTCCTCCCAACCACGCCCCCAGCAGGATGCCCGGCGTCAGTCGCCAGAACTCGTGCCAGATCACACCACCCCGCTTATGGTGTGCGTAAATCGACGAAATCGAGGTAATGACAATGGTTGCCAGGGAAGTACCCACGGCCAGATGCATATTGTGGTTCCCGCTCACACCAATCAGTGGCAGCCCCCAGACCAGCGCCGGTACGATGACTAACCCCCCGCCAACACCGAACAACCCAGCAATCAGGCCGACCACGCTGCCGAGCAGAAGAAACAGCAGTATCGCCTCAATGGAGAATGTACTAACTAATGATGTCACGGAGCGTTAACGCCTGGGCGCTCCCTGCGGACCATAGGGTAAGAAAATTGCATTGCAGACAGGGCAGATATCATTTAGCTATTGTCAGTGGAGCTATTCACGTTCAGAATTTCGCCGAGTAGATAAACGACTATGGTGGATTACAAATATTATGAACAGGGTCTGTATTCTAGGTGGAAGTGGATTCGTTGGACAGCACCTGATCGCCAACCTGGCAAAACGGGGTATCCGTTGCCGTGTCCTAACGCGACATCCCCAGCGACATGCCAATCTCCAGATCAATCCTGGCATGGAACTCATTAAGTCCCAGTCTATGGATGCAGATTATCTCGCCGGTCAGTTTGAGGGTTGTGATGCGGTGATTAACCTAATCGGCATACTCAACGAATCCGGCAAACGCGACACTTTCAGGAAAATTCATACGGAGCTGGTCGATACCATCGTCGAAGCGGCCATCAAAGCCCGTGTCGGCAGGCTGCTCCACATGAGCGCATTACATGCAGATGCCGCCAGAGGTACCAGCGAATACCTTCGTAGCAAGGGTGAGGGGGAAAACCGCGCTCATACCCATGGCGGGACAGCACTGAATGTCACCAGTATTCGTCCTTCGGTGATATTCGGTCGTGGAGACAGCTTTTTCAACCGCTTTGCTGCGCTGTTGAAACTCTCTCCGGTTTTCTTTCCCCTGGCCTGTCCCAAGAGCCGTTTCGCCCCGGTCTGGGTAGAGGACGTGGCCGAGGCATTCGCCCGATGTCTGACCGACGACAAAACTGTGGACGCGCACTACGACCTATGCGGCCCTTCAGTCTACACCCTGCAGGAGTTGGTTTCGTTTACGGCAAAGACACTAGGCTTGCGTCGATTTATTCTGCCTCTGGGCAATGGATTGTCTAAAATGCAGGCCCGCCTGCTGGGACATCTGCCAGGCCGCCCCTTCTCAATGGACAACTATCTCTCATTGCAGACGGATAGTGTCTGCGAGGGAAATGGCTTCGAAAAACTCGGTATACAGCCGCAAGCCATTGAGAGCGTTGTGCCCCATTATCTGGCTCAAGCTGGCTACCGAGGCCGCCTGGACCGTTATCGTCGCGAGTTCACAACAAGAACCTGATCACAAAGTCAGCCAAAAAACGATCTAAACACCTATGATTTTACGTTTGTTTATGGATATATAAGTATATTTTGATATACTGTTTTCATTCCAATAGCTGAAGTTGTTGCTATGTTGAAGCAGTCCCTGATTTTCGTTGTTCTGATTCTTTTTTCCCTATCCACACCTGCCGAGCCCCCCGCTTCTGCCATAGATTGGTCCAGCGTGGCTCAGATTGCCCGACTGCATCAGAGTCCCATTCTAGTGGTCTTCAGCGCGGACAGCTGCAGCTACTGCGTCAGGCTGAAAGAAGAGATCATCGACCCGCTTTCGCAGGATACATCCGGCGATCAAAACATCCTGATCCGGGAATTCGACATCAATGCCGGAGGTAAAATCATCGATTTCGATGGCGATGCCATCCGCAGCCGCCAGTTCAAGCGTCGTTATGACGTCTACGCCACGCCTACCCTATTGATCCTGGATGCAGACGGCAGACTCCTGTCCGAACCTATCGTGGGTTATAATTCAGCACCTGAGTACCGGGAACTGCTTAACGCTTCGCTGGTCAGTTCACTGGAAGCCCTGGAATAGAGATCACTGGAGATGGACCCTCCATCCGCCTCCCGTCATGGCAAATGTGCCACGCGGATGAACTGAAAAGGTCCTGACAAATGCGCCACGCATCACAAGGTTTGCGCCAGCTTTTTACCCGTTTTACCCTCGCCCTCCTTGGACTTGCCTGCTTTGGCAGCCTGCAAGCGGAATACGCCAGTATTCCCCTCGCCGACAACCTCAGAGAGCTTGCTGACAAAGCGAAGCAACAGCAATCACCCATCATGCTGATGTTCTCACAATACCACTGTGAATTCTGTGAGTTGATGAAAACCGAAGTCCTCGATCCGATGCAGCTCAGCGGCGAATACGAGAATCAGGTCGTTATGCGTGAAGTGATGATCGATCCGGGCGAGATGATCACCAATTTTCAGGGCAAGCGTGAAGCCGCCTCTATATTTGCTGACCGTTATGGCGTATTTGTCACGCCAACCCTGGTGTTTCTCGACACCAATGGCAAAGAGTCGGCAGAGCGTATTCTCGGTATCAACACTATCGACTTTCTGCTGTTCTATATCGAAGAGGCGATAGAGACGGCCACCCCAGATCCGGATCAATAGATCACTTAGGACGCTTCCTTATCACCTCTAGCTCTGGCGGCAAAGGTGTATCGGGATAGTGCTCGCGGAAAGCCGCCAGTTCCTGCTCCAATGCGTCAACCTCCCCGTCTCTCAGCAGTAAATGCATGTCATTGATCCATGCTTCTGGCGTTCGGAGGACTTCTATCGCCTCTTTCTCAGCCATCGCTTGACCGAAACTGGAGTTTTCCCGCTTCTTCTCACTGGCCCGTCTCTCCATCGGAGCCAAAACATCCTTATCCATTTCGGCACGGGATGGCATGGCGCTTTGCAGTTCCAAGACAGGCGGCTCTCCCGCAGGGGCCACTGCCTGGCGTTTCATGGCCGGAGCCGCCGCGGGCGGCGAGCTGGCCTTGGGTGTCATCTCCTCCAGCGCTTCGGACATTACATCGGTCTTTTCATCCGGTAGCTGCGTGCTTACCGGCGGTTGCACCAGTGTCAGTGTCAGCGAGGTCCCCAGCAAAATAACCGCTGCGGTAGAGAGCGGGAGCATCCAACGCCGTCGCCGACTTCTTGCTTGCGCATGTGCCTGAGCCAGAATCGCCTTATCCAGTTCAGCTGCTGGCTGCTCGTTACGCGAAGCACGGTAGAGCTCACTGAGCTGCCGATCATCGGTCGGGTTTCGCTGTTGATCTTGCTGTGTCACAGACAATCCTCCAGCATTTTACGCAACTGTTTCAGAGCATAACGCAGGCGACTCTTGATCGTCTCACGTCCGACACTGACCATCTCCGCGATCTGCTCCAGCGTGAAGCCCCCCTCCTCCTTGAGCAGAAATGCCTCCGATTGCTCTTTGGGCAAGCTGGCCAATTGTCGCTTCATACGTTCCGTACAATCCAGATCATTGGCCCTGACATCGGGTGTCGGTGCAGGGTCGGATACCTGCTGCATCGCCTCATCATCACTGACAGGCTTCAGGTGTGCACGCCGAAACCGGTCAATCTGCAGATTGCGTGCAATACGAAAAACATAAGCCTTGAACGAGCCCTCACCAAACGGTTTGGTCGCAGTAATAATCCGGGACCAGGCATCCTGGTAGAGCTCATCCGCATCCGCAGGTGAATCGCAGGTTCTGAGAAGAAAGAGATAGAGAGATTGACGATAGCGCTGATAAAGCACCTCAAAGGCCGACGCATCGCCCTTGCGATAAAGGTTGAAGAGCGCCTCATCACTCATCCCATCCACTTCTCTTGTCTCCTCATCTTGTAGGTTGGGCCGATAAAGGAGGCCCAACCTACACCTTGTCATGAATGTAAACCAAATCCTAAATTTGACTATCCACCCAAACTTGACGCCAAATTGACCAGGCGCAGGAACTCGCCCCGATAGCCATAAGGATCATTGCCACGGGATCCCTGAGCGAGGCTTGTCACATCCGAATAACCGAACGACTCAGTATAGCGCCCACCCCGCAATAACTGGGCAAATGCTGCTACCGAAGCGCTGAAACGGAAGTCGTCACTCGCCTTGGCCAGATTTTCCTCGATGGAACGAGTGAGAATCGGTGCTTCGATCAGCTTCGAGCGATCTCCGTCAGGTGCCTTATACCGCAGACGCAGATGGGCAATCTCATTCTGTTTGCCGGATACCTTGCTACCGGATGTATAGCGCAGAGGTTCGAGACGCTGCCCCTTACCTCCCGCCAGGACGATCTCGTAGAGCGCAGTTACCGTATGACCGGCACCGATATCGCCCGCATCGACTTTATCGTTATTGAAATCCTCACGTGCCAGCAGGCGGTTTTCATAGCCGATCAGACGGTACTCAGTGACCACGGCGGGATTCCATTCAATCTGTATCTTCACATCCTTGGCGATCACTTCCAGCGTCGCATCCAGCTCATCCACCAACACCTTCTGCGCCTCGTTGATGGTATCGATATAGGCATAGTTGCCGTTGCCCTTGTCGGCCAACTGCTCCATCAGATGGTCGTTGTAGTTACCCTGTCCGAACCCCAGGGTAGTCAGCGTGATGCCCTGTTCGCGCTTCTCTTCGATCAGATCCATCAACTGCTCATGATTCACCGTACCCACATTGAAATCACCGTCGGTGGCCAGAATCACCCGGTTGATTCCACCTTCAACCTTAGCCTGCTCCGCCATGGCGTAAGCAAGCTGGATTCCCGCTGATCCATGTGTCGATCCACCCGCGGTCAGGCGCGCCAGTGCCGCCATGATCTTACCCTGCTGATCACCGGGTGTCGGCTCCAGCACCACACCGGAAGCGCCTGCATAGACCACCAAAGAGACGCTGTCGTTCTCATCCAGCTGTTTGACCAAAAGCTTGAAAGCTGACTTGAGCAGAGGCAACTTATCCGGCGCATTCATGGAACCCGATACATCCATCAGAAACACCAGATTGCTGGCAGGCCTGACCTCCCGCTGGGGCACATAGCCCTGAATCCCCACATGAACCAACAGACTATTCCGGTTCCAGGGTGTACGGGCAACTTCAGTGGAGACAGAGAATGGCTGCTTCCCCGCTTGGGGAACCGGATAGTCGTAGCTGAAATAGTTGATCAACTCCTCCGCCCGCACTGCGTCCTTGGGCGGCAAATTCCCCTGATTGAGAAAACGTCTTACCAGTGCATAAGCGCCACTGTCCACATCGATACTGAAGGTTGAGACAGGCTGTTCAGCCACGGCCTTGACGCCGTTGTCCTTGATATTGGCGTAGTTCTCCCGGTTTACCCCGGCCGATGGCTGGCGGATAGCCGTCATATCAAATGCCTGTTTATGCCGCATGACGGCAGCCATGGGCGCCTCGGCCCGTCTCTCTGAGGCAGCCAGGCTGTCCAGCTCCTCGAGTTCTACTTTTGGCTTGGCGACCACACTGCTGCCTGTGCTCTGCTCAACAGGACCGGCGTTGCCAGTGTCTACGGCTGTACCACAGGCGGCAAGAATGGCTGACAGCAAGGCGGCCACCACAAATCGAAAAAGGCTGTATAAAGATGACATGGTTTTTACTCCTGAATGTGCTTGGTATTCAGGAGAACGCAGGAAAGCGCAGAATGGGGTTAAATTATTTTTCCATTAAAGTCGTTCGCAGAAATCCCGCAAACCGAATCCCTGCAGATTCATCTCAATGCCCTTGATCAAACCGAGGACCTTGAAGCGCTCCCCCATCTCCGAGGGCAGTGTCAGCCGCTTCACACCCTGCACCAATGCCATGTGCTTGGCCACATCACCGGGATCCGAATCCGCCAGCAGGGTATCGAGCCCGTTGGCCAGGAGAAAATGGGCCTGGGTGGTATAGCCGCCCAGATGGAATCCCGCTTCCAGGCCGACTCTGGCCGCCGCGGTAAAGTCCACATGACTGGTGATATCCTGCAGGCCCACCCAGCGGAAGGGATCGGTATGCGCCCGATGACGATAGTGGCACATCAAGGTGCCCCGGTTGCGCTGGGTATGAAAATACTCCCTGGCGCAGTAGCCGTAATCGATCAATATCACCACGCCGCTTCGTATGGAATCGGCCAGGGCACGAAGCCAGGAGGCCTGACGCAGATTAATCTCCGAGATATAGCCCTCGGACATCTCTTCCTGGGAACCAATGGCAGACTCGACCGCCTCCCTCAGACCCGGTGTCTCAGGCTCACCGAATCGCTCTTTCAATCCTGCATCGTCATACACCACAAAAGACTCTTCGATACCGTCCTCACCCAAGCGAAAACGGTTCACCGGCATGGCATCCAGTAGCTCATTGGCAATAACGAAACCACTGAATGCCGTCGGCAGTGTTTGCAACCATTCGACCCGCGTCAGCAGGTGGGGCACCCGCTGCTCGATCGTCTCCCGCTGCCGAGCCTGCAGTTCCGGGCTGATTTCAAGAATGGCATAACATCCGGGCAGGCTGTCCAGTCGCTCCAGTTCAGCCAACATGTCAGCAGCCAAAATGCCGGAACCCGCACCGAACTCCAGAATATCGCCCTGCCCCAAGCCATCCAGAACCTGCTGTGCCTGTCTGGCCAGGCACTGAGCAAACAGAGGTGACACCTCAGGTGAAGTAATGAAATCCCCATCCTCGCCAAACTTACGGCTGCCGGCCACATAGTAGCCCAGGCCGGGGGCGTAGAGCGCCATCTCCATGAAGCGGTCGAAGGGGATACCCGTCTCTGACTGGTCGATAGCCCGCTTGACCTGTTTCAGTAGCCGGTCACTGACCGCCTGTGCCATGTCATCTGGTGGCGGTAGGTTTTTCACTGAAGGTGAAGGCGTCGGGCTTAAACAGTCGGGCATGAGTTCAGAAACCTATTTGAATCCGTTAGAGTAGGTGGAAGGATCGGTATCGATAGTAGAACGACCTGAAGGGACATTCTGTTAAACATCGATGTCACTATCCGCAAAGGCGTGCATTCTACCCTAGTGTTTGGGACATCGCAGGTAGCAATGGTTCCCTATTACATGATTGATAAGCGGCCAGTCGGCAGAAGTACTATCACTATCGTCAGCCAACCAGTCCAGATACGAAAAGAGACAAACACGGAGTTACCAGCGTGACAAACGAAGAGCACAAGCTGAATGGCAAATGTGCCCTGATCACCGGAGCAGCACACCGTATCGGTGCGGCCATTGCGCGCCTGCTGCACGCCGAGGGCATGGATATCCTGATCCACTATCGCCACTCGGCAACACCCGCTCAGGCGTTGCAGGAAGAATTGGAAAACCGCCGGGCCTCCTCTGTCGGCCTGGTCCAGGCAGATCTGCACGACAGCCGTTGCTATCAGCAAATGATCGATGTTGCGATTGAGTTTAGCGGACGCCTCGATCTCCTGGTTAACAATGCCTCCAGTTTCTATCCAACCCCTGTAGAGACTGCCACCGAAAATGATTGGAATGACCTGATTGGCAGTAATCTCAAGGCCCCATTTTTTCTTTCACAGGCCGCAGCCCCCGCATTGCGGGAACACAATGGCGCTATCATCAACCTGATCGATATCCATGCGGAACGACCGCTGAAGAATCACCCCATCTACTCCATTGCCAAGGCGGGTAATGCCATGCTGGTGAAGTCCCTGGCCCGCGAACTGGGACCCGATATCCGTGTCAACGGCATCGCACCCGGCGCCATCCTCTGGCCGGAACAGGGCTTGAGCGATGCCGCCCGTGAGGAGATCCTCGACCGCACTGCGCTGAAACGACCCGGTACGCCGGAGGATATCGCCAACACCCTGCTGTTCCTGTTACGGGATGCGCCCTATATCACCGGACAGATCCTCTCTGTCGACGGTGGCCGCACCCTGCAGCAATAGCCATGAATCAAGACGACACGCCCATCAACAAAACCGGCGACCAGAGCTCACCCTATCCGGTCAGCCGACTGGCCCCCGCCTTTGGTCTGGTCGATCTCGCTCGCGAGATCGCCGAAGCGGATGAGATGCTCGCCAACCGGGCCGGTGCACAACTTCAAGTGATCGCACAACAGGTGAAACAACTGCAGGCGCAGGCCCGGGAGATCCTGCAGCAGACCCAGCGGGATCAACAGCTTCATCGCGCCCGCTGCAACTTTCAGAAGAAGCCGGGGCAGGTCTACCACCTCTACCAGAATCAGCGGCAGGAACCGATTCTCTCCCTGCTCTCGCCGGACGACTGGCATGGTAAGCCGCCCAATCAATTCATCGGCAGCTTCCGGCTCGAGAGCGACAGATCCTGGACACCACTGGAAAAGATCCGGCAGCAGCAGGAGAACGATCCCATGAAAACCCTCCAGGCATTGCTGGCATCGAACAGGGACAATCCAACATCTGAATGATAAGCCGCTGAATCGGCTACACTTGATAGTGATTCCATGCTGGATCAGACAACGTAGTGAGCCACAACAAGAAGTGAGAAACCATGGCTGAAGTAACCTCAGGTCTGACGTTCAGACAAAGTGTCGATCACATGGTCGACCGGGCACTCACACTGATGGATCTGGACCCCGGCATCGCCAACGCGATCAAATGTTGTACCTCGGTGTTGCAGGTCAGCTTCCCGGTAGAGATCCGCGGCAAAGTCGAACTGTTCACCGGCTGGCGCGCAGTCCACAGCATCCACCGCCTCCCCGCCAAGGGAGGACTGCGCTACTCGGAATCGGTAGATCAGCAGGAGGTAGAAGCCCTGGCCGCACTGATGACCTATAAGTGCGCCATAGTCGATGTCCCCTTCGGCGGCTCCAAGGGCGGGCTCTACATCAATCCTGACAACTACTCCCGCGATGAACTGAAACGGATTACCCGGCGCTTTGCCCGTGAGCTGGCAGCCGCCGGATTCTTGAACCCCGCCACCAACGTACCGGCGCCCGACATGGGTACCGGTCAGCGCGAAATGGCCTGGATCGCCGATACCTACAAACACCTCTACCCGGAGGACGTCAACGCCCTCGCCTGCGTCACCGGCAAGCCAGTCGCCCACGGTGGCGTCAACGGCCGCACCGAGGCCACCGGGCGTGGTGTCCAATACGCCCTGCAGGAGTTCTTCCGACATAAAGAGGAACTCAACGCCTGCGGCCTGGATGGCGATCTGGAAGGTAAAAACATCATCATCCAGGGCCTCGGCAATGTTGGCTATCACGCTGCCAAGTTTCTCACCGAAGAAGACGGCGCCAAGATCATCGCCATCGTCGAGCACGATGGTGCCGTCTACAATCCTGACGGTGTCCATGTGGAAGAGGCCTACTACCACCGTTGTTCTCATGGCGGCTTGAAAGGATTTGCCGGCGGTGAGTTCATCGAGGACAGTGCCAGCGCCCTGGAGTTGGAGTGCGACATTCTTATCCCAGCCGCTATCGAGGGGGTGATCACCGAGAGCAACGCCCCCAACATCCGCGCCAAACTCATCGCGGAAGCCGCCAACGGTCCCATCACTTTCGAAGCCGACCGCATCCTGCGTAACCGGGGGATCACCATCCTGCCCGATGCCTACGTCAATGCCGGTGGTGTGGTGGTCTCCTATTTCGAATGGATCCGCAACCTCAGCCACATGCGCTTCGGCCGTATCGAACGGCGCCTCGACGAAGCCAGAGGACGCCATGTCATCAAGGCGCTGGAAGAGACCACCGGCCGTAAAGTCCCGGAATGGATCAGTGACAACCTCTCCCGCGGCGCCGACGAACTCGACCTGGTCCGTTCCGGCCTCGACGACAGCATGCGTCAGGCCATGCAGGAGATCATCGACATCCGCAGCCGCAAACCGGAGATCGAAGACTTTCGTACTGCAGCTTATGTCATTGCTCTACAGAAACTGGCCAGATCGTATCTTGATATTGGGGTATAGAGGACAGGTGGACAGTTACACCGTCTTGTGGCTCATTGGATAGAGAAGCACAAATAAAAATTCAACAACGTGAATGGAAGCAAAAGAGTGTCACCTTTCTTTAACCCCGCGCTATATATTGCATTATCTGCGTCTGCTGTTTATTCCAATATCAGTGCATTTAAGATAATCCACTGTCAGCTGTACGAGATATGAAAGGAATCCAACATATATACCTGTACACCTTAATGCTTCTTGCTGCATGTATGGGTATTCTTGAAGTACTGCTAAATCTACAAGGTAAGGTGGTATCTGACGCTACCCAATCAGTATGGAGCTTTGTATTTATCATTGTGACCATTCTGTGGGCTCAGAAAGATGCAGATAAAAAAGGTGTTTATAAACCTTTCGATTTTGGTTTCTTAATATACATATTTTGGCCAGTAGCTTTTCCATGGTACTTAACACATACGAGAGGAGTTGAAGGCGCTTTACTCTTCATGGGCTTTATTTCTCTCTGGCTCGGGCCTTGGGTGGCAGGGTTAGTGGCATACGCATATTTCACGTAATGCAGTTAACAAGAAAATCATGTTACTCACTCTCGTTCGCCGGAATGTCCTATATTTAGGTAGTAGAAACATATAATGAATAAAGCCATTTTAAAATCATTATTTATAATGCTACTTGGATTATTGCTTGTTGTAGCAGCATCCTCCTATGGATCAGAAGAGACTTCAGAGGTTGAATTAAAAGATAGAGCGACTGACGGTGATCCCTTAGCTGCTTATAATTATGGTCGTATTAAGGTATTAAAGAAAAACTATAAAGAAGGCATCGACTGGCTAAAGATGGCTAGTCACTCTGATATCCCTGAAGCGAAATACATGCTTGGTTTATTATATGAACAAGGCCTTGGAACAAAAAAAGATTTTGAAAAAGCATTTAAATTCTATAAAAGTTCTGCTTCAAGTGGTTTATTAGAAGCTAAAAATAACTTGGCAGCAATGTATTTTGACGGTCGAGGCACAGACAAAAACATTGAAAAAGCACTTTATTGGCTGCATGAAGCAGCTGATGGAGGGCTAGTTAGTGCCCAGTACTATTTAGGCAATCTATACAAAAACGGCACTTCCATTCCTAAAGATATTCCAAAGGCTGTTATGTGGCTAACAAAATCAGCCGAGCAAGGAAACCCAAAGGCACAATATTTATTATCAACAATGTACTTTAATGGTGACGATGTAGATAAGAATTGCGATAAAGCCCTTTACTGGGCGAATAAATCCGCTGATCATGGCAACGATAATGTAAAAAAATATATTTGGAAAATAAGGTTCAGGTGTTTAATAAACTGATATTTCAAAAAAGCGTCTTAAGCCACCAGCTATCAGCTGGCTAGAAAATTGAGGGGATCCATGAGTCGCAGCCTATAACCATCGGATGTGGCTGCCTGCACTATTCGATAGGTGGCTGAGGGGCAAAGTTAAATCAACGCGTAATTGAAACCGGGCATTGAGATCTTTTTTCCCGGCACCGGGATGTTTTTACTCGACATCGAGTCTCTGAGACACGTCATTGTATATAAATGAGTCAATGCCGAGATGATTATGCTCGACACCGGGTCCCCGAGACTCGTGATTGACTAAAATTCAGTCAACGCTGAGTGGATTTTAATGAACAGAGATATTATTTTGCTGGCCGCCGGGTCAATTTTACTCAGCAACGACAATCGTTTACTCAACGTCGAGTAGATTTTCCCCGTCACTGAGGAATACCTGGAAATCAACCTGATAATTTTTTGAGCCGGGGTTAGAAGATGAGTCGCCTGGTTCATCCTGAGAGTCGTCGAGTGCCTAATTTAGGGACTGAAGCTCAATAAATAATTCAGTGGATCAGCTTTCCATCCACCGTATCAATTAAGAGTGCCGAGCAATCAAATATTATAGTGGTTAGGTTGCGAATGAGGTAATCGCGCAAGTTAGAGATACTGTTTATACCTACTTGATTTAAGAACCATTCTCAAATAGGCTCTGAAGCCTGTTTCAAGGACTTTTTGTACTTTGGCAATCCGCTTCTACTCATCGGTGAAGGTGAGCCACCGCCTTTAACTGGATACCCGGGACACGGAAAATGGTTTCGAGCAAGTTACACTTCAACCACTTGCTAATGGGCTTTCTCCTGGCCATGTCGGTTTCACTGACCACCACAATATTTCTGCTCTATACCGGTGAGCGCATGGCAACACGGCATTCACCGCTGATCGATGCCGCAAATGAAATAAAACTCAATGCAACACAGGGGCATCTCTGGTTTGAGGAAATTCTCTCCGGCGATAGTCATGAGGATATTGATAGGGTCTGGGAGTATCTCGAACAAGCCGATTGGTATGCATTGGCCATGCTGGAGGGCGGCACTAACAGTAAGGGCGTATTCTTTCCATTAACGGATACTGACATGCGGCTGCATATCGAATCCGTACGTGCTGCACTACATGAATTCGATCAGGTCGCTTACCAACGTTACCTCAATCGTCAGTCATCCCCCCCAGGCTCAGATATCGATCAGGCGTTTGACCGGATATTTAATGACTTCATGGGCAAGGCCGAGCATGTTGAAAGGCTGTTGAAACATTTAATCGACAGGGATCTGAAGAATTTCCGCAAGATGGCTTTGTTGCTCATCAGCCTCTCGATCAGTATCTCTATGGTTATCGCTTATGTTTTATACCGACATGAAAAACAACGACTGGCACACGTTTCAGCCATTGAACAGGCGAATGTAGAAATCCAAAAAACCCATACCGAACTGAACTATCTCGCCCATTTCGACAGCTTGACCGGGCTGCCCAATCGCACCTTGTTTAAGGATCGTCTGGATCAGGCGCTGGCCCATGCCCATCGTAAGTCAGCACACGTGGTATTGCTTTATATAGACCTGGATAAATTCAAGGCGGTAAACGATCGCCTCGGACATATCTCAGGTGATCAGGTACTTAAGCACACCGCCGAGCGCTTGCAAAAGCATGTGCGTGAAGATGACTCGGTCTCTCGTCTTGCCGGTGATGAATTTACTGTCATCTTATCGGATATCGACAGCATGACAGGGGCAATGAATGCAGCGAAAAAAGTGTCGCGCTCAATACTTCAGGAGTTGTCTGATCCATTCGTTTTCAATGGAAACACCGTATTTCTTACCGCCAGTATCGGTATTGCCATCTATCCTCAGGATGGGAAAAGCGGGGATGAACTTCTGATCAATGCCGATCATGCAATGCTCGAAGCAAAATCCAACCACAAGGATGAATTTCTTTTCCACTCACCGGAAATCAATCAACGCGTGCAGCGTCAGTTACAGATAGAAAACGAGCTTCGCAGCGCTATCGAAGACGGTCAACTGACTGTCCACTACCAGCCGCAGTGGAATGTACAGAGTAACAAACTTGCCGGTATCGAGGCATTGGTGCGCTGGAATCACCCTGAAGAGGGATTGCTGCAACCCAATGCCTTTATTCCCATTGCCGAGACAAGCGGGCTGATTGAAAAAGTAGACATCTGGGTTTTGGAATCAGCTTGCCGCCAGTACCGGGAATGGCGCACTGAGGGTTTAAATCCAGGTAAGCTAGCCATCAATATTTCCGCCTCGCTCTTCGGTCGTCAGGACCTGATTCATATCGTCACCAGGAATATTGCTGAATACTGCATCCTTGATGGTGAGCTTGAACTGGAACTCACTGAATCGGCACTACTGGAAAACTCAGAGCACACCCAAATACTACTTCAACAGTTACGCAGTCGAGGCATTCATCTGGCCATTGACGATTTTGGCACCGGATATTCCTCGATGGCTTACTTGCGCCAATTTCCGGCGAAAACATTGAAGATCGATCGCAGCTTTATCAATGAGATCCACACAGACAAGGCTGCGGATGCCATCTTGCATAACATGGCGCAACTTGCTACGAGCATGGACATGGAGGTGGTCGCTGAGGGTATTGAAACACAGCAGCAAGAACAGTTTATCCGCTCACTTGGCTGTCAGTTTGCTCAGGGTTATCTGCTTGGTATGCCAATGAGTAGTGATGAGCTACGCACCCTGATGATTTCACAGACTGACAATAACGTCAGTCTGCTACCGCCCAATGGCCGATAGCGACTGTTTTTGCAACCTACCGAATCCAGCGTCCTCAATCTCCGGTATCGCCGAGCAGCTACGGGGTCAAAGTGAATAACGCTGAGCCCGCATGAGTCGCAACCCATGACCATCGGATAAGGCTGTCGGCGACGCTCTTGGGCCGTCGGCCAAGTGGCAAAGCCAAATCAATGTGTATTGTCACCCGGCATCGGCAATTGAATACTCAACGTCGAGTAGGTTTTCCCCGTCATCGGGGGGAATCATGTGGGTTTCTGCTTCGTACAGGAATAAAAAGCACTAAATGCCAAGTCCGCAAACTGTATCACCTTCCAACTACGGACTGGAGTGATGATTTATTCCTAAATTTCACATTTCACAAATAAAGGTATAGCCACAACTGCCGCTAATTCTCCCGATGGATTCAGGGATAAAAATGGGGAAAACGACCCACTATGCACTTGAAGTTTTTACTTCTGCTGCTGCTTTGTCAGCCTTTGTTGGCTGAACAAACACTTCAGGCTCCAATGGTGTCACACCCTCCCGTTATCGATGGGCTGGCAAACGATGATGCCTGGTCCGGCATCCCCCCACTGTTGACGAGAGATACCGTCGCGGATATCGATATCGCGCTACGCGCCTGCCATGACGGTGAAAACATCTATCTGCTGGCTGTTTTCCCCGATTCCACAGAGAACCGTCAACACAAACCTCTGGTGTGGAATGCTGAGACTAAACTCTACGGTCAAGGCTTCCAGCGTGAGGACACACTGGTGCTGAAATGGGCCATCACTCCGCAGGATGCCGATTTGAGTCTCAGCGCCACCACCCCTTACAAAGCGGACATCTGGTATTGGAAGTCGGTACGCACCGATCCTGCAGGCTACGCAGACGACAAATATCAACTCTACTCAGAGAACAAAGCCAAAAGAGCCATGCCCTTGCTGTCGAAGGATGGGGGCAGATTTTATCTGCTGCGGCGTGGAGACAGTGGAAAAGCCGCCTATCACAACCAGATGCTGCTGGAATATACAGGAGACCACAAACAGGCCTATGTCATTAAGCAACCGGAAGGCAGCCGGGCAGATATCCGTGCCAAAGGTCTATGGAAGCAAGGCGTCTGGCAGATAGAGTTTGCCCGCAAACTGGATACCGAACACGCCGATGACATCGCCTTTAAGGTCGGGAAGTCCTACCAGTTCGGTGTCTCCCGCTACGAGATTGCCGGTCGCGGGTCCGATCCCAGGCTTGAGGTACCGCTGTTTGGCAGTGGGGAGATTGGTGAACGACTGATTCTTGAGGTAACGCGGTGAAGTGGGACATGACGTCACCTTCGATTAAGGCGCTCTTCCGCCTCAGTACAGTGGGGCTGTTGATCTCTCTGCTGGTCGTCATCTATCTCGGTCAGGATCTCATTGATGAGCTGCATGAAAACCATCAAGTGATGAGCGAGATTCGTGTTATCTCCCAACACCACATCACCCTCATCACCGCTGCGATCACCCGCGGCGAGAGAGACTTCCAACTCTACACCCAACAATCGGGACTTGAGGCTGCCAGCAGTGATCGCATTTTACAAAATTTCGGCCAGCGGCTAAAGAGAATGGACGATACGCCACCCCAGGCGATCGATAAGGCTTTTCACTTACTGCTTGAGGCAGTGACAAACCATGAAACCAGGATGGATACCGGGCAGAAAGGCGGGGTACTCCAGCAACAACTGGCGCTGACCCATAGCTTACAGACAACCCTGGAGATACTGCCGGAGGCAACCCGATCAGTGCTGCAACGACTGCTGATCGAGTTGGAGGCTCAGCTGGTCAGTGAAAGTGAATCAAAAAGTCTGCAGTTCGAAGAGATCTCATCCCCTCTGCAACAGGTGCAAGCCGATCTGGAAGCCTTGTCCACCCTGTTTTCCGACAATGCCGTAGCAGCAGATCAGAACGAACATCCTGCTCATACCAATATCAAATCAGCATTGAAAGACGTAGCGACAAACCTCAAGCAGTTCCGCTCAGCGATCCATTTATACCAGACTGAACACAAGATGATGGATCCCTCCGCCTCTTATATGCTGACCATTCTGCAGCAATTGGCGCCGGTAAAAGTCAGTCTGATTGAAAACCTGGAAAAGGCCCAATCGCTCATCAATGACCATTTCAAACAGCAACAGCGTGTGGCAGAACTGCAGATCCAGGAAAAACGCAGACTCTTCTTCCTGATCAGCGCCATCGGCATTTTGATCACCCTGACCACACAGATTGGTGTCTCCCGCGCGATCTCAAGACCTGTCAAACAACTCCAGCTTGGGATCACTGCATTTTCCAGCGGCGATCTCACCTACCGAATACCTGAAGTCTCTCAGCAAGAGTTCAAACCACTGGCCCACGGCATTAATCAAATGGTGAGCAATCTACAGTGTCGATCTGACGAGGCCGATGAGAGCATGCTGGCGATCGAAGGATCCAGAAAGAAGCTTGCCAAGCTCAATCAGGAGTTGGAGCAAAAAGTGAGGGACCGTACTCAGGAGCTGGCGGATACCGCACGCCGTGCCGAGCAGGCAAACCAGGCAAAATCCGAATTCCTCGCCGCCATGAGCCACGAACTGCGAACCCCGATGAATTCCATTATCGGCATGACCCATCTTGCCCTACTCTCAAACAATATGGACGCCAAACAACGGCGATATATTGAGAAGGTTCGTCAATCTTCACAAATGCTGCTGACAATCATCAACGATGTTCTCGATTTCTCCAAGATAGAGGCGGGCGACGTCGAGTTGGAACAGACGAAGTTCTCCCTAGAATCCATCTTCGACAACCTGAATAATCTGATCAGCCAGAAAGCCGCTGAAAAAAAACTGGAGATCATCTACGACATCGATCCGAAAATCCCACCATACCTGCTCGGTGATCCGTTCAAACTCCAGCAGGCTCTGGTCAACCTGGGAGGCAATGCCGTCAAGTTTACCGACCAGGGTGAGATCGTCATCCGGGTGGAGCAGTTGAGTCAACATGACGAACGGGTAAGATTGGACTTCTCCGTCGCTGACACCGGCATCGGTATCGAAGCCGAGCAACTCAAGAACCTCTTTCAGGCCTTTACCCAGGCAGACAGCTCCACTACCCGCCACTATGGAGGCAGCGGACTGGGCCTGGCCATATCACAACGATACGTACAGGCCATGGGCGGAGAGATCCAGGTTGAAAGCACACTGGGTGAAGGGAGTCGTTTCCACTTTACCCTCACCCTGGATAAGGATGCTTCCGCCCTCACCGGGCAACAGACAGCACCAAAAGCCATTCTTGATATGCCCGCGCTTGTGGTCGATGACAACTACAATGCACGCCTGATTCACCAGAAGTTGCTGGAGTCGATCGGATTCCATACCAAAACCTGTGCCAGTGGCGGCGCAGCACTGATCGAACTGCTAAAAGCCCAGGCACAAGACAATCCCTTCGGTATCGTCCTGCTCGACTGGAAAATGCCCGGCATGGACGGCATCGAGGTCCTGGAAGCAATTCATCAGGAACCGGTCCTGACCCATAGACCCAAAGTAGTCATGCTTACGGCTTACGAGGCAGACGGATTGAAGGAAGCATGTAGAACCGTTCAACCAGACCAGATTCTCGAGAAACCCCTCAGCCCATCCTCGCTGCTGGATGGCATCAGCCATTTGACCAATGGTCCAGCAACTGGAGCACCAAGACACATAACCCCCCCTACGGTGAACCAGGCCGACCTGCAACGCCTCAAGGGAGCAAAGGTTTTATTGGTTGAAGACAACGCGCTAAACCGGGAAGTGGCATGGGAGCTATTGAAAAACCTCGAGATAGAGGTCTCTCTTGCGAACAACGGTGAAGAGGCAGTGAAGCAACTGGAATCAGAAACCGTTGATGCTGTCCTGATGGATGTACAAATGCCGATCATGGACGGCTACACTGCCACCCGGATTATCCGCAACCAAATGAGACTGACATCTGACAAGCTGCCGATTATCGCAATGACAGCCAATGCCATGTCAGGCGACCGTAAGATGTCGATTGAAGTCGGGATGAACGATCATATTGCGAAGCCGATAAAAGTCAACGAGCTATACACTAAACTGTTTGAGTATCTCTCCCATACACACGACGATGTTGCACAGACGACACAAACCCGTGATTCTACACATCCAAAAGAAGTCATCGACAGGAAAGCCGGATTAACAGTCTGCAATGGAAATCAAGCGCTTTACGACCGTATCCTGAAACGGTTCCTCACCTCTGAAGCAGACTTCCCACAACGTTTTCTAAGCGCGCTGGAGAGTAATGACGAGACCAGCGCCACACGTCACGTCCACTCGCTGAAGAGTTCGGCCGGGAGTATCGGCGCACTTGATCTGCAGCAGGCGGCACTGAAGCTTGAAACCTCATGCCGCAGTGAAATGCCCAGGCAACAGCTGCTGGGTGAATTGCCTACCGTAGAGGCTCATCTCATACCTGTGCTTGATTTACTCAAGTACACACATGGGGAATCAACAACAAGCCATGCCAATCAGATGCCGGATAAAAAAACCCTGGTACCGATTTTGGAACAACTCAGGCATTTACTGGAAAATGATGATACCGCCGTCATCGACATTATGGAGACACTGAGTCAGCAGCTGGAAGGTTCACCACTCAAGGATGCCTGGATGGGACTGAACATGGCCGTGGAGGAATACAACTTCCCTCTGGCGCTCAAAGAGTTGAAGGATTTGTCTTTTGCTCTGGATATCAAGCAAAAGACAAGGGTTACAGAGGATAATAAAGAATGAATTCGTCTGATAAAAAACCGACGATCCTCATCGTTGACGATACGCCTGGCAACATCGAAGTCCTCAGCAGCACACTTCGGCCAACCTATCATGTACGTGCTGCAAAGAATGGTATCAGGGCACTAACTATTGCCCAGGAAACACCACCACCCGACCTGATCCTTTTGGATATTATGATGCCGGAAATGGATGGCTACGAAACCTGCTCACAGTTGATGGCCAATACCAACACTGCCCATATCCCAGTCATCTTTATCACCGCCCTGTCGGATACCGGTGATGAGGAGAAGGGACTTGCACTAGGTGCCGTGGACTATATTACTAAACCTTTCAAACCGGTGCTGGTCCAGGCGCGCGTACACAACCAGCTCGAACTCAAGCGCCACCGGGACCATTTGGAAGACCTGGTGCATGAACGCACTCACGAATTGATGCTGACACAAGAAGCCACTGTCGAAGCCATGGGTGCGCTGGCAGAGTACCGCGATCCGGAAACTGGCGGCCACATCAAACGTACGCAAAACTATATGAAATTGCTGGCTGAGTCGCTGAAAGATCATCCCCGATTCCGAGACTATCTCGACAAGGAGACCATCCGGTTACTCTATCTTTGTGCCCCCCTGCACGATATCGGGAAGGTTGGCATCAGCGACAGCATTCTGTGCAAGCCGGCAAGCCTGACTGAACAAGAGTTCGTAATGATGAAACAGCACACCCTGTTTGGCAGCAACACATTGATGATTGCAGAGAGAAAAATGGGTGGTAACTCCTTCCTCAGCCTGGCCAGAGAGATCGCTGAGTTTCACCATGAAAACTGGGATGGTACTGGCTATCCACACGGTATCGCCGGGAAAGCCATCCCAATCTGTGGTCGATTGATGGCGGTTGCCGATGTCTATGACGCTCTGATTAGTAAACGGGTCTACAAACCGCCATTCCCACATTCCAAAGCTGTTGAAATCATCTTGCAAGGCAGGGGTACACAGTTTGACCCCGATATCGTGGATGCCTTCGAATCCTGCTCCGAGGAGTTCCTGCAGATTGCTTTGAAATACGCCGATCACCAGGAAGAGATCACCACTCTCTCCAGTGGACTGTAAGGCAGTACTGACTCCAACTCGATGAGGAAACTGTTAGATTGTAAATACCCATGGTGAATCCGATAAACACTGTAGAGAAAACCCGGTTTTGAGTCTCTTTTTATGTCAGAACACAGCATCAACGATAACAGGCTGAGCGTGATACAACCGCAACAGCTCGACCTGATGTACAAGAACGGCATTCCCGCCAATCTGACTGTAACTGTCATCTCAGCTGTAGTGGCTGCTATTCTCTGGAACAGTAATCCTCAGGCAACTGCCATCTGGTTCGCCTATATGCTGACCACTGTCGGGCTACGCCTGCTGCTGATCCTACAGCGTCGACGTAAAAGATGGTTACCCTCTGAGCATCCGGGCTGGATGCGCCTCTACACCCTGGCCACCGGTATGACAGGCATTGGCTGGGCCATGCTCTTGCTGCCGCTCTATCCGCAAGATATCACCAACCAAGCCTTCATCATTATTGTCATCTCAGGTGTCATTGCCGCCGGTAGTGGTGTGTTGGCAGTTCACATGCCCACTGTGTACGCTTACAGCCTGCCCGCGCCGATTGCCTTGGCTTTGCGCTATCTGTTTATCGACCTGGATTTCCCCGCAGGGCTGCTTCTCGGTGTCCTGGCCTACACCTTGATGATGATGATGATCGCACGAAATACTCATCGCTCCATTATCGACAGTCTTTTACTGAGATACGAGAATATTGGTCTTATCGATCGACTACAGCAGGCCTCCGATGAGATGAAACGTCTCAACCAGGGACTCAAAAATGAGATCAATGATCGATCCAACATCCAATCTGAACTGGAGCGGCATCGCAATAATCTGGAGGAGTTGGTTGAGGAAAAAACCCAAGAACTGACTCGGGCGAAAGAGATTGCTGAATCTGCTAATCGAGCCAAATCACAATTTCTTGCCAAGATGTCTCACGAAATCAGAACACCGATGAACGGCGTGTTGGGGATGACGGAGCTGTTGCTCAATAGTAAACTCGGGCGAACACAAAAACGCTATGCAGAGATTATCCAGGGCTCTGGAAAATCCCTTTTGGAGTTAATCAATGAGCTTCTCGATTTATCAAAAATCGAAGCAGGCAAGATGCAAATAACAGAAAACACATTTGACCTGCGTGCGCTAATGGAGGAGTTATATCAGCTATTTCTCTCCCAAGGTGAAACCAAGGGCCTATGTGTTGAATACCACGTCGACAGTCAAATTTCCTCCAATATCATTGGAGACAATACCCGTCTGCGGCAGGTTCTGATCAATCTGATTGGCAATGCCATCAAGTTCACGGCACAGGGTCATGTAACGTTTCGTGCAATACAAAAAGATACGATGGACCAGGATGGCTATCGTATCCGATTTGAAATCGAAGATACCGGCCAAGGCATTCCACAAGGAGAGAGTCGTTCTATTTTTGACTACTTTTCTCAGGCATCGAATGAGCACAATCAAGAAAGCAATGGGCATGGACTGGGGCTGACCATTAGTAAAGAACTGATCGACCTGATGAAGGGTGAAATCGGTCTTTTTTCTGACAATGAGAGCGGTACAACTTTCTGGTTCGAACTCCCTTTCAAGCTGACAATGGATAAGACAATTGACTCGGCTCCATCTGTACCCGTGGAGACGGGATCTATCCCTCAAGTGGCCGGTAAAATATTACTGGCGGAAGACAATCCAATCAATATTGAGCTTGCCACAGCCTTGCTCGATACCATTGGCTGCCAGTACCAGGTCGTTGAAAATGGCCTGGAAGCACTTGACCGCCTACAGTCCGAGCCGTTTGATCTATTGCTGCTCGACTGTGAGATGCCGATTCTCGACGGCTATCAAACAGCCAACCGAATCCGCCAGTGGGAACAAGCCATCGGAGATGGATCACACCTACCGATCATTGCCTGTACTGCATTTGTCACCCTTGAGGACCAGGAGCGCTGCAAAGCAGCAGGCATGGACGATTTTATTGGCAAGCCTTATGAAATCAGACAGGTCATCAAGGTTCTTGAATGCTGGTTGAAACCTAAGCCAGAGATTGCAGTGGAAACATCATGAGTCTCAGGCAATACCTATGACAAGACTATCACTCAATGAGATCCTGACGGCCAAGGTAGAGACAACCTCCGTATATACCAAAGTGTCGGAGGTTTTAGCTCACATGGAGCGATGCCAGATCAGTTGTATCGTAGCGACTGATGATAAGAGACGGCCCCTGGGCATTTTTACCGAACAGGATGCACTACGAGTCATGGCGAATAAGGGAGTAGTGAGTGATCTCTGTATGAAGGACGTCATGAGCACCCCTCCTCTCACAGCACGAACTGATCTGGACTTCCACGATGCTTATCGCATGATGACAGAGAAGTCCTACCGGCACTTACTGGTTGTCGATAATGAAGGCAGCCTCGCGGGCTTAGTCAGTGAGGCGGATTTCCTACACCATATGGGCATGGAGTATCTGGTCGAATTGAAGACTGTTGACTCCACCATGTCCCGGGAAGTTGTCACGCTGGAGCCGTCTGCATCTTTGGTCAAGGCAGTACGACTGATGGCCCAGCGTCATATCAGTTGTGTGGTGATCTGTGAAAACCAATACCCTGTGGGCATGCTCACAGAGCGTGACATTGTCCATCTTGCCCGGACGCTGAACCAAAGCGATGAGATTACCATCGACACTGTGATGCAAACGCCTGTCATCTCCTGTCAAGCAGATCTACCAATGCAGGAGGCCGCTCGATTGATGGAAAAACAGGGTATCCGGCGCCTGGTCGTTACCCATTTCGAAGGTAAGCTTGCAGGACTCATCACCCGACACGATATCGTCAAAGCGCTACAAGGGCGCTATGTGGAATATCTTCACGAGACCCTGGCGCGCACTAATCGTGATTTACTGATTACGCGCAATGTCCTGCAAGAGACACAGCAGAAAGCATTCCTCTTAAGTCTGATCGAACAGATTGACGATGCCATCTATATCATTGAGGCTGATAGCGGGCGCATTATCGAAATCAATGATCGGGCCTGTGAGATGCTGGGCTACAGTCGAGATGAGTTACGCAGCATGATGGCTTGGGAATTATCGGCAGGTACCGACGATATAGAGAAATGGAAACAGATTCAGACCCGCTTAAAAAAAGAGGGCAGCCTGACGCTTCGCACGTCACATCGCAAACATAACGCCTCACTCATCCCGGTCGAGGTCAATGCCAAATATCTTCGTCATGAAGAGCAGGATTACTCCCTGATAGTTGCCAGAGACATGACGATGCGAGACAAGCAGATGGCACGTCAACGTCTCTATGCGACACTTTTTGAGAACACCCGTGAAGGTGTGATGGTGACTGATAGTGATGGCATTATCTGCATGGTAAATCATGCATTTACCGAACTGACCGGCTATACCGAATCAGAAGTACTGGGCAAACCTCCCAAACTGCTCCAATCAGGCAAACATGATCACCTCTACTACGACAAGCTTTGGAGCAGTATCAAATCAACCGGGCATTGGCAGGGTGAGATCTGGAATCGCCGTAAAAATGGTGAGATCTTTCCCGAATTGCTAAGCATCAGCAGTGTCCGTGGAGAGCAGGATGAGTTGCAATACTATGTTGGTGTCTTCTCCGATATCAGCCAGCTTAAACAGACCGAGGCCAAACTTGAGTACCTCGCTCATCACGATCCCCTGACCCGCCTGGCCAACCGGCGACTGCTGATGTCGCAGTTGGAATATGGCTTGAAAGCCGCATCTCGCAAGCATGAAATGATGGCGCTACTGGTACTGGACCTCGATCGTTTCAAAGATATCAACGACAGTTACGGTCATCTGATTGGTGATCAGCTACTGCAACAAGTTGCCGGGCGGCTCAGTAACCGACTTCGAGAAAGCGATTTGGTCACCCGTCTCGGCGGTGATGAGTTCGCCGTATTGATGCAAGGATTGGACAATCCAGGTGATGCGGCCATCCTGGCCAGCGAGATCATCCAAGCGCTCAATGACCCCTGGCAACTTTCTGACGGATTGGAGTTACAGATCGGCACCAGCATCGGCATCAGCCTCTATCCTGACCACGGGGATAGCGCGGAAATTCTCCTGCAGCATGCAGATACTGCACTTTACCAGGCAAAGAATGAGGGACGGGGCTGCTTTCGCTATTTCTCTGAAGAACTGACGCAGGCGGCACGCCAACGTATCGAGATACATAACAATCTGCGTCATGCACTGGCAGAAGAGAAGCTCTCTGTCTTCTATCAGCCACAACTCGACATTCACAGTGGGCGGATAGTTGGGGCCGAGGCGCTACTACGCTGGCAAGACCCTGTACACGGCAATATCACACCGAGTCAGTTCATTCCTGTTGCGGAAGAGACAGGATTGATCAATCGCCTGGGAGAGTGGGTGCTACGTAAAGTATGTATTCAAGGCAGGGCTTGGTTGAAGCGTGACTTCCCACCACTCTCTTTGGCAGTCAACCTTTCTGTCCATCAACTGAGGCAGAGTGGTCTTGTTAAAAAAATTGCCCACATATTAGAGCAAACCGGTTATCCGGCCGGACAGCTCTCCCTGGAAGTGACCGAGAGCGCACTGATGGAACGTGAAAACGATGCAGTGGTCACTCTCAGCCAACTGCGCGACAAGGGAATCCACCTCTCAATCGATGACTTTGGTACCGGTTATTCCTCACTGGCCTATCTACAGCGCTTGCCTCTGGATGAACTCAAGATCGATAAAAGCTTCGTCGATGAGATACCCTACAAAAAAGAAGACATGGAGATTACCGCCACAATAATCTCGATGGCTAATAATCTCGGCTTGAGCGTACTCGCAGAGGGAGTAGAGACCGTCGAGCAGCACTACTTTTTACAACAACATGATTGCGATTTCTATCAAGGATACCTGTTTAGCCCCCCGGTATGTGCAGACGACTTCGAACGCCTGCTCGAGTGCAAACCAGATACCACAACCGGTAAAAGTTAACAATGTCGGCACCTGACTGAACCAGCGCGAATGGATTGACTAGAATACCGATCGTTTAAATCCATGACATGAGTAAATGATGAAGACTGTTTTCCTGAACAAACCTACATCCACCGACCACGATGTAATAAGACGCACAAATTGTTCTCTTATCAATCTACCATTTCTGTTGGTCGTGCTGATGTTTACCAGCCTGTCCGTCTCAGCAGACATCGGTCAGAACCCTGATGAGCTGTACAGACTAAAACATCTGAGCCTGGATGAACTACTGGACGTGACGGTCACCTCTGTCTCGCGAAAAGAGCAGATACTCTCCGATGCAGCAAGTGCCATCTATGTAATCACACAGGAAGATATCCGTCGTTCAGGTATGACTCAGATTCCTGAGCTACTGCGCATGGTACCGGGGATGCATGTAGCGCAAATCGATGCCAACAAATGGGCCATCAGCGCACGTGGATTTAATGGTCGGTATGCCAACAAACTGCTGGTTTTAATGGATGGCCGCAGTCTCTACACACCGCTCTACTCCGGTGTCTATTGGGATGTGCAGGACACTGTCCTGGAAGATATTGAACGCATTGAAGTGATCCGCGGACCAGGCGCAACCTTATGGGGCGCCAATGCGGTCAATGGCATTATCAACATCATCACTAAATCGGCACAACAAACACAAGGAGGACTGATCTCACTGGCAAGTGGCAGTGAAGAACCGGGATCAGGGATGCTACGCTATAGCGGAAAAACTGCAACTGATGTTGCTTACAGAATTTATGTAAAAGGCTTACGACGGGATAGCGGTGTCTTTTTTGATGGGAGTGATGCAGAAGATGACTGGAAGGGAAAGCGTCTTGGCTTTAGAACAGACAGTCAACTCACTGAGCGAGACAATCTTACACTACAGGGTGATTTCTATCGTGGCGTTGCAGGACAGAATAACTTCATTCCCTTCCCTCCCCCTGTTGGCACTATCAATGAGGATCAGGCAGATACCTCCGGTGGCAATCTACTGACACGCTGGAACCACAGTTTCTCTTCCAGGAGCAATTTTAGTCTGCAGTTTTATTACGACAGAACTAAGCGAAAAAATGCTACGTTAACCGAGCGACGGGATACCTATGACCTAGAGTTTCAACACGACTTTCTACTTAGTGAAAAGCATGCCATCATCTGGGGTGCCGGTTACCGATCGACACAGGATGATATCGACTCTCCCTCGACTTCAGCGCTCAACTTCAATCATCCACAGAACAGAGACAGTATCATTAGCGCCTTTGTGCAGGATGACATCACCCTGACGACGGATCGTTGGCACCTGATTCTGGGAACCAAATATGAGCATAACGACTATACCGGCAACGAGTTTCAACCCAGCGTACGAATGACCTGGACACCTGATGGCAGCAACTCTTTCTGGGGCGCTGTGTCACGCGCTGTACGCACACCCTCCCGCATCGAAACTGATGTCAACATCCAGGTCGGTCCCGTCTCAGTATCGGGTAATGAGACATTTAAGACAGAAAAACTTCTTGCCTATGAGTTGGGCTATCGAACCCAGGCAAGCTCAGGATTATCTCTCGATATTGCTGCCTTTTACAACGATTACGACGACCTCTCAACATTCGAACTGGCAGGCCCTCCCTCACCTGGCGGCACTCAAATCGAACTTGATAACCGCATGAGCGGTAAGAGTTACGGTTTTGAACTGGCTACCAGTTGGGAGGTAAGCGATAACTGGCGAATCAAGGCATCCCATGCCTGGCTCAAGGTTAACCTGAAAACAGATAGTGACAGTAGTGATACCACATCCGCGCTAAGCTCAGATACTACACCTGAACATCAGACCCAAATACGTTCGTTACTTGATCTACCCCATGAACTGGAGTTTGATACCTCAGTCTACTATCTGAGCAAAATCCCGAATTCCAACATAGACAGCTATACCCGCCTCGACATGAGACTTGGTTGGCATGTTGATAAGGATCTTGATCTTAGCCTGTCTCTACAAAACCTGCTGAAAAATGAGCACGCTGAGTTTTTAGAGTTTTCTGGCTTTTCAGGCCCCCTCGGCCTGCAGTCCACCCAGTCCGAACGCAGTTTTCTACTGCAACTGAAGTTGAAATTCTGAGTACCTGTCGATGCCTACAACACGAACAAAAAGTGTAGAGAGGAGGCGGTCTTTGATCAGGCCGTTTGTCCTGCTTGCGCTATTGTTCTATTTGCCTGTGGATACTGCGCTGTCGGAAACAGCTGCCGAACATGAGCTCAAAGCTGTATTTCTCTACAACTTCGCTAACTACATTGCCTGGCCGGACAAATCCTTTCAAACGAAGGACAGCCCCTTCAACTATTGTTTACTGGGAGAGAGCAGTATCAATACCAGTCTCAAAGCTGTAGTCGCCAACGAGATGATTAAAGGCAGAAAAGTACAAGTCTTGGAACTCATGGATAAATCACGATTATCGGCTTGCCACATTCTCTTCATTCATCAAGAGGAAGACGGATACCCTGCTGAAATCATGCAGAAACTAGCGACGGAGTCAGTCCTAACAGTCAGTGACGACAGCTCGTTTATTCCCTCTGGGGGCACTATCTGTCTTTTGCAAAAAAAGAGAAAGATCGATCTACTCATCAGTATGGATGCCATAGAGCAGGGAGAGCTGAAGGTCAGTTCTAAGCTGCTGCGTCTAGCAAAGCGTATTCCTCCTGATAGGGAGATGCCTGGCCAATGATAGACATCGACTTCCATCATTGGCCGATCCGTATAAAGGTCATCACTATCGCATTAGTGACCAGCATTGCGGTGCTTTCTCTGGCCTCCCTTGCCTTTGTGGTCTCAGAGTTTGTCGCTAAACGGGAATCCATGGTGGCATCCACAGCCACTCTGGCACGGGTATTGGGAGTCGATGCTTCTGCCACCCTGGTGTTTCGTGACCCAGTTACCGCTGAAGAGATACTCTTCACTCTAAGCACTGAAAAGACAGTGGCTTTTGCAAAAATACTCAATGCAGACGGTTCCATCTTTGCGACCTACAAAAGTACCAACCAAAATCATCAAGAATTATTGAGTGAACTCGAAGAGAATACTGATCATTGGTTTATGAGTGAAGATATCTACAACAACCAGACTCGCTACCGGTTTCACGAAAACCATCTGAACCTGCTACATGAGATCAGATTCAATGACAAGAGACTGGGTTATATTGATATCAAACAAGACCTGACCGTCTTACGATCCAGCACACATCGGCAAATTATAATTGCGGGCGTGGTACTGATCTTTGCCTTTTTTCTAGCCTATCTGTTGGCTGCCAGATTGCAACGACTGATCACCACACCGATCAATCTACTGACCTCTAGTATGCATGAAGTGTCAAAAAGCGGAGACTACAGTATACGAGCAAAATCCGTGAGTGATGACGAATTGGGCATCTTGACTCAAGGTTTCAATACCATGTTGCATCAGATACAGAGCCGCGATCAAAAACTTGCGACAACACTTCGGGAATTGCAGATAGCTAAGGATGAGGCAGAGGCTGCAAACCTTGCAAAGTCACAATTTCTCGCCACTATGAGTCATGAGATACGTACCCCCATGAATGGGGTGTTGGGTATGACAGAACTCTTGTTGAATACGGAATTGGATGAGCGGCAGAAACGCTTTGCAACAACCGCCCACAGCGCCGGGCGGTCTCTGCTGACCATCATCAATGACATCCTCGATTTCTCAAAGATCGAGGCAGGTAAAACGGAACTTCTTAATAAACCCTTCAACCTGAATAACCTGTTGGAGGAAGTCATCCAACTACTTGGTGGACAAGCACGTGACAAAGGCTTGGATCTGATCGCCTACTGTCCACAGAGCCTCCCTCAGCAGCTGAGTGGTGACGATCAACGAATCCGACAGATTCTGGTTAACCTGATTGGTAACGCCATAAAATTCACCCATCATGGCGAAGTCATCGTTCGCGTTCTACCATGGATAAAGTCTTCTGCCAGCATCACATTGAGGTTTGAGATTGAAGACAGTGGTATCGGTATTTCACAAACGATGAAGCAGCATATCTTCGATGTCTTTTCCCAAGCAGACAGCTCAACCAGTCGCCGATTTGGTGGCACCGGACTAGGCCTCGCCATATCAAAACAGCTGGCCCAACTGATGGGGGGCGAGATAGGCCTTGAATCTGAGCCTGATAAGGGTTCCCTATTTTGGTTTACCGCTAGTTTCGGCCTGGCTGAACAGGCAGATGCAGACAAACCGGTTGTTCATGTCGTCTCTAGCCGGCAGCGTCTCCTCCTTGTCGAAGGCAACCGACGAATCGGTGACGTACTCAGCCAATCGCTTAAAGATCTCGGGTATATCGTCAAAACGGCTATTGATGGAAATGAAGCCCTGGAAGAACTTCGGCAAACTGCTTCAAAAGGCAAACCCATCGAAATTATTATTACCGAAAGATTTCTTTCAGACATGGCAGGAATGGCCCTCGTGAAGGAGATCCGGCAAAGCCCTTCACTAGGATCTCCACAACTGATCATGTTGAACTCACAAGTAATGGCATCAAATATAAGCCCATTACAAAACAGCGGTATCGGTGCCTGTCTGGTAAAACCTGTACGCCTGAGCGAACTCAATGAGACCATTCAGCGAATGGTTGACCAACCTCGACATCCGGCAGATCAAAAGGAGAGAGATAAATCATCTGAATCACACACTCTTAATAACCAGTATCCAGATCTCATTTTTAACGAATCGCCTCGGCTGCTGGTTGCCGAGGATAACCTGGTCAATCAGGCAGTCATCGACGAGATGCTCCGGTCTTTTAACTGTGAGGTAACGTTGGCGGCGAATGGAAAGGAGACACTCAGCTTATTGAAGAGTCATAAATTCGACCTGGTATTTATGGATATCAACATGCCTGAAATGGATGGCTTTCAGGCAACTCGGTCGATTCGTGATAACGAGCACGAGTCTAAGCATATTAAAATCATCGCTCTGACTGCCAACGTGCTGGAAGGTGATCAGGAGAAGTGTCTTGAGGCCGGTATGGATGACTACCTGGGCAAACCAGTGACACGTAATTCTCTGGCGCGGATATTGCGAAAATGGCTTTCGCAGGAGCCGCAGCCTAAATCACCCCATACTGATCATAGCGTATTGAATAACGGCAATGCCTTTGTCGAGGAAGTTGCTCCGCTGAGGCAACAGATCAATAACAAAGCCCGCCTAAATCAAAACTCAGATAACCCCGAAATCCGGTCACGTATGATTGAGATCTATCGTGAAACCTCATCCAATTTGATCCATCTCATCAGTGACGCTATCGAGAGCGGCAATACCGAAAACTTGGATGGTGCGGTTCATGGCCTGGAATCAAGCAGCGCGGCATTCGGTGCAGAGGAGATCCAAACCCTCTGCAGCACGCTCGGAATTCAAGGACGAGAAAGCAATCTCGATGCCACCAGGGACACGGTGAAAACACTGAAAGCCGCCCATGCCCGCCTGATGAATGAGTTGAGACAGGATTCCGATTAACCCGGCGGCCATGTCATGCTGCGCCCACCCAACAGGTGCAGGTGAATATGGAATACTGTCTGCCCTGCCTGTTCGTTGCAGTTGATCACCGTACGGTAGCCAGCTTCGTCAATACCTTCCTGTTTGGCAATCTTTTGAGCCGCCAGATAGAGCTTGCCGATCAACGCATCATCTTTCAGCTGGAGATCGTTCAATGTGGCAATATGGTGTTTGGGGACAACCAGAATGTGGGTCGGCGCCTGGGGATTGATATCCCGGAAGGCGAGAACCTCATCGTCTTCATAAACAGTATCCGGCTTGATCTCGCCACTGATGAATTTACAGAAAAGGCAGTCGCTCATCGGATCTCCTCCTAGGGCCTGTTAACACTAATTTTAATTATTAGCTATATTTCCGATCTTTCATGAAAGGCGTGAGCCAATGTGGCGCCATCCACATACTCCAGCTCACCGCCCATGGGCACTCCCTGTGCGATACGCGTCGTTTTGATCCCTCTGGCTCTTGCCATATCGTGGATGTATTGTGCCGTTGCCTCACCCTCTACCGTGGGATTGGTAGCGAGGATGATCTCTCTGACCACACCTTCAGCGAATCTTTGATCCAACTGTTCCAGGCCGATCTCCCGAGGCCCGATACCATCCAGCGGAGAAAGTCGCCCACCGAGTACAAAGTAACCGCCCCGGTAGTCAATGGCCTGTTCGATGATCATCAGGTCAGCCGGCGTCTCCACAATACAAAGTATCGAGGGGTCCCTATGGGGATTGTCACAGAGGTTGCATAACTCTGTCTCACTGAGGGTACGGCAACGGGTGCAGTGACCGATTCTATCCATGGATTCTGACAGCATCCCAGCCAGATGCCGTCCACCATCCCTGTCGCGCTCCAACAGATGGTATGCCATACGTTGGGCGCTCTTGGCCCCAACACCGGGCAGACATCGCAGGGCGGTGATCAATTGCTGCAGTAGTGGTGGGTTACTCACAGTCGAAAAACTCAGAAGGGAAGTTTCATACCCGGTGGCAGTCCCAGTCCCTCAGTGAGTCCTGACATGCTCTCCTGCATCTTCTGACCGACCCGCTGTGCGGCATCGTTAACCGCAGCGGCGACCAGATCCTCAAGCATCTCTTTGTCATCACCCACCAATGAATCGTCGATCTCCACCCGGCGCACTTCATGTTTTCCGTTCATGATGACCTTTACCAGACCGCCACCGGACTCACCGGTAACCTCTTCCTGGGCAAGACGCTCCTGTGTCTCCTGCATTTCGGCCTGCATCTTCTGGGCCTGTTTCATCAGATTGCCTATACCGCCTTTCATGGATTTTTCCTCAATGTCTATTCAATAGATTAAGTTTTATGTGCTGATGGAGATGATTCATATACCCGCCATGCGCACCTTCAGCAACTCAGTCCGTCGGCCGTACCGAATCGGACACTAGCTTGGCTGAGAAGTGCTCCTCCATCTCCTTGACCAGGGGATCACTGCTCATCGAGGCCTGTGCCTCCCGCTGACGTTCCTGCTGCTCCCTGTCTTGGCGCATGGCGGGGGTTTCAGCCTCAGGCACCGCCTCAGTAATTTTCAGTTTGACCGCTCTGCCCAACTGACTACTGATGCCTTCCTGCAGGCGGGATTCCGCTTGCCCTACACGAAGGTGTCGGTGTGAAGTATCGAGCTTAAGACAGAGGGTCTCCCCATCCCAGCTCTCGTAGACCGAGTGGTGGGCCAACTGACTGGCAATACCGCCCAGCTTCAAACCAGCGACGAAGCTGTCCCATTGAGCGGGATCGGCCTTCTTGATGGCTGCGGCCTGCGCTGGACGTTTGTCAGCCACCGGTGCTTTCGCTTTCGCAGACTGATGGGTCGGATCTACCTGAGTAGCCGTCTGCTTTGGCTGTGAAGGGCTTGGGGCTGCTGCACCGCCCACACGCCGGGTTTGCGCACTGCCTGCACCACCAGATGCCCCGGCGCTCTCTGCCGGACGAAAAGCCAGCATCCGCAGCAGCAGCATCTCGAATCCGCTACGTGGGTCCGGTGCCAGATGGAGCTCTTTCTGGCCGGTTAATCCGATCTGGTAGAAAAGCTGTATATCTTCCGGCGTCAGCCCATCGGCAAAGTGTTGCAGGCGTGTTGCGTCGAAGGCTTCATCCGGTGCTATCCCCGGCACCGTTTGCATCAGGGCAATCTGATGCAGCATGGCCAACAATTCCTGAGTCGCTGAGGTGAAGTCGGTGGCCCTTTGGGTCATCTCAGCAACACCCTGTAATAACTCAGCACCATTCTGATTCATCAGGGCATCCAGCAGACCATAGATCTGGTCGGCCCCCACTGTGCCGATCATGGTGCGCACCTCTGCCCCTTTCACTTCACCGGCGCCGAAGGCAATAGCCTGATCGAGCAGACTCAGTCCATCACGCATACTGCCATCTGCGCCTCTGGCCAAGAGCGAGAGAGATTCATCATCGAAGAGAATCTTTTCCTGCTCCAGAATGTGTCTCAGTTGCTGCCCGATCTGCTCGCGACTGAGCCGCTTGAGATTGAACTGCAAACAGCGGGAGAGCACCGTCACCGGAACTTTCTGCGGATCTGTGGTGGCAAGGATGAATTTTACATGCGGAGGCGGTTCCTCAAGTGTCTTCAGCAAAGCATTGAAACTACTGGCAGAAAACATGTGAACTTCATCAATTAGATAAACTTTGTAGCGACCGCGTACGGGGGCATAGGGGACGTTATCCAACAGTTCACGGGTCTGATCCACCTTGGTGCGGGAGGCCGCATCCACTTCCAGCAGGTCGACGAAGCGCCCCTCATCGATCTCACGGCAGGCATCACAAACTCCACAGGGTGTGGCGCTGATACCCTGCTCGCAATTGAGAGATTTGGCAAAGATTCTCGCCAATGTGGTCTTACCGACCCCCCGGGTACCGGTAAACAGATAAGCGTGATGCAGCCGCTCGTTGTCCAACGCATTGGTCAACGCCTTGACGACATGCTCCTGCCCCACCAGCTGGCTGAACAGCTGCGGGCGCCATTTACGGGCTAATACCTGGTAGGACATATACCGGTTTCGTTATCTGCTGAGTGAAGGATGGCAGTTTACCCCGAATTCCAGGTGGAATCACTGCCGTCAATTTAAGCAAATTCCTACGAAATAGAATCCCTTCAGAATCACTTCAATCTGACGATATGAATAACTAAAGGTGAAACCCTAAATACAGAAAGCCGGGAATGGTCGCGTTTCAATCATCCCGCGAAAAAATATCACCAGGGTGCGCCAGATTCAGGTAAAGAGATATAAAAACTCCACCTGAAGGTTTTCATACCAGAAGGATAGACAATGGCACGGACCGCATACCACTCGCAGCAGTCACTGGTTCTCCACACAGGTACCGCAGCCTCCCCCCATAGCGATGATCCACAGCTTGAACCTGCATTCCTAAGCACGGACCTGAAAAGATACCGTAGTAATGCGGCAAGCTGGCTCATAAAGCTGAAAGCCCACTATGCCCAGGAGATAGCCCGCAAACCGGAAGCACTCCGATCGCATGTGGCACGAATCGAACTCTACGTAGAGACGAAGGACAAGCATGTCCTGGGAGCGCTGCTCGATCTCTTTCTGGTCTTGAAAGAGAAGGGCTTTGCGCTGCGTAGACGCATGCTGGCCCTCAGCAAATCACTGCTGAAACCCCGCGATCTGAATCTGCTTGCGAATAACCTGCTACAGGGAGATGTGAACGTTCTATTGAAGTCGCTGCAGGCAGACAACTCGATACTCTCCAGTGGCATTACCGGCAACACGCTGTTGATCGAGAAAATGGCTTTGGCATCAGCAGATGAGACCGATCCTTTGACAACCGCCCAGCAACAGTTGGAGTACGGACAGGTTGAACTGGCACAGGAGACCCTGGAGACGGCCCTGTTGGCAACCCCCGGGTGTGAAGCGTTACATCACGCCCTGCTGGAGATATACCGCCACCTCAGACAACTCGCGCCCGTCACTGCCATGTGGCAGCGCCTGCAGGGATTGGAAAATCCTGCCCAGGCCGAATGGCAAGCACTACTGACCCACCTGAAAGAAGGGCAAAATCAAGCATGACCTCACCCACCCCTCCCCCTGTTTGTCTTGGTGCAATCGGTATGGATCAGCGTCAACGCAATGCACTGCGCATGCTGTTCAGCAGCAAATGCAACAACCGCTATGTGCTGGTGGAGGAGGAGTCATCGGAGATCTGTATTCTTGATCTTGATGTATTCGGTGGAGAGCGCTTGTGGGAAGAGTTTCGCCAGCGACATCCGGAAATTCCTCTGATTCTGGTCTCACTTAAAAACCGGGAGTTATCTGATCCCCTTACCGTTTTCGTGCAGAAACCGATCCCGGTAAAGCTGCTTATCATGGCAATCGAAAAGCAGCGCCGCCACCTATTGGTCACCACTGAGGATGAGGACCAACCACCTTCCGAAACAATCACTCCCTATGCAGAGACACCGGTCACTAATGAACCAGTAACCCATGACAAACCGCCTCAGGCGTCCCCGAAAGCAAGCCGGGCCGCATCCCTCATGAGTGAAGCTGCGGAAAAGACATTCGTCGGCACTGCAAAGGACATCGACCCGATGGATCCGGTACAGATGGCGAAAATCCATTACAACCCAAACCACTATCTGCAGGGGCATCTTCAGCAGGCACTGAATCATGCGGTGAGACACAATCAGAATGTTGATGTCACGGGACCATGGCCCACCATTCACTTGATGGCAAAAACACGAACAGTCCGTGTCTATAGTGAAGAGAGACACCTGCGCCCCTTCTGCACCATGCCGGACACCACCCTTGAGGTGTCTCTACGTCTGTTCGATTCAGAGGATTCACCGGAGCCAGTAGTCCAAGAGTACCCGATCGCCGCCTTCTTCTGGAAGATCGCCCTCTGGGCCTCTCGAGGACGTGTGCCGGATGACACCAACATCCTGCAGCCGATCTATCTGCGCCGCTGGCCGAATTTCACCCGGTTGGTGGTCACGCCACACGCCCTTGCCATAGCCGCCACCTGGGCCGATCAACCCCGCTCCCTGGCAGATACGGCCACATCCCTTGATATCCCTCAACGTTATGTATTCGCCTTCTATAGTGCAGCCAAAGCATTACAACTGGCTGGAGAGACTCGTCGTGCTGTTGACACCCTGCTCGTACCACCGGCGATAGCGCAATCCGGCCAGCGGGGGATATTGGGTCGCCTACTGGATCGCCTGAGAGGACAAAAAAACAAATGAACGACTTCAAAATCATATTCAGCGGCCCGGTAGGTGCTGGTAAAACCACCGCCATCGGAGCCGTCAGCGATATCGATCCAGTCACCACGGATGAGCAGGCCACCGATATGGCCAAGAATCAAAAGCCGGGCACCACCGTCGCCATGGATTACGGTCAGATCAAGCTTGATGAGAGTGAGCGGATCCATCTATACGGAACGCCAGGGCAGGAGCGCTTCAACTTCATGTGGGAGATTCTCACCCAGGGAGGCATAGGTCTGGTGCTGCTACTGAACAATACCAGGCAAGACCCTTTTCGGGACATGCACTTCTTTCTTGACGCCTTTCATGAGTTCATCGCATCCAGCAAGGTAGTGATCGGCGTTACACAGATGGACCTGTCCGGGACACCTACCATCGAAGACTACCACCTGCAACTGGAGAACAGTGGTGCAAAGATTCCTATTTTCGATGTGGATGCGAGGGAGAAGCGAGATGTGTCACTACTGGTTGAAGCCCTACTCTACTCCCTAGACCCGGGACTGGGAGGTTGAGATGGCTGACTACCGACTCATTGACAATCACTATGTCTTACCGACCCCAGGTGGTGCCTATCACGCCGTCTCTCATCAAGAGAAAGACCCCACTCGCAACTTACTCTGTGCGCTGCTGCGTGAGGAGACCAGCCCACTGCTGACTCAAAAAGCGCTGGAGACATGGAGTGGCCTGACTGGTGAGAGTGCGCAAGAGACCCTATTCCATATACAGAATCAAGATTGGATTGAAGGTTATACAGAAGCACGAACAACCCCACCCGGCGCACTGGAGACAATACTTCCAGAACTGTTACCGCCCCTTTCCGCAAGCGGCAAAGCACTACTTGCAGACAGTCACGGCTTCTACGTGGCAGTAGCGGGGTTCACCCATGAGGCTGCAGTGGAACTCTCCGCCCTTAGTGCCGACATCGCTTCTCTCGATGCACGCCACTACAACCTGACCCGGCATAACCTGCGACTTACCACCAACGCCTGGGGACTGATAGATGCGGCGGGTAACAGCAGTGTGGGTTTTTGGCCCCTGTTTATCGATGAGCACCGCTTTGTCCTCATCATTCAGGGCGTTCCACAACTGAATCAACCCGCCTTCTCCTCAATAGTCTGGGCTTTGTACACCCGATATTCGAACAAAGGTATTTGAGGATAGCTGACGTAAAACCACCAGATAGCAAAAAAGAAAATCTGTTACGGCAAGAGCAACCAGTCGGACACACAAGGAGAAGAAAGAATGGAAGAGCTCGATTTTACGGAACTCACCCGATATGCCAAAAGTTTTACCGGGCTGACAAAGGAACACGAAATCCTGCTTGCAGAAGCCGGCACGACCCTGAAACCTGCACTGCCGGATGTCACTGAAGGCTTCTACGCTACTTTGCAAAGCATCGACAAGACAGCGCCTTTTATAGATGGACGTCTAGACTCGCTAAAGCAGACACATCTCAAATGGCTTGAAGGTCTTTTTACAGGCCCCTTTGACGAGACTTATGCCCAATCAATGTACCAAGTGGGCCAGGTGCATGTAAAAGTGCATCTGCCGGTAGAGTTCATGTCCGGCGGCATGAGCTTAATCGCCAATGAACTCATCACGCTGGTCAGTAAAACTTATCCCGGAGAACCCGAACGTGCCGCTGACCTGCTCAGTGCCATAAATGCCGTAATGGGTTTTTCCCTGCTGATCATGCAGCAATCTTATCAAATCTCATCTCTCTCGGCGGAGTTGGACCGTTTTTTAGCTATCACCGGAATGAGCAGGAAACTATTCAACAACCTCGCCGGCGCCTACCACAACTGATATTCATACCACACACCAGGAGACATCATCATGCGTGCAGACATGCTTAATTCCATACTCAGTGAACTCAACGGCACCTCGGCGGATATCGAGGCCTCAGCCGTGATCTCCACCGATGGCTTGATTATGGCCTCTCAATTACCGCAAAGCCTCGATGAAGACAGGGTCGGCGCTATGAGTGCCGCCATGCTCTCACTGGGCGATCGCACCTCACAAGAACTGGCTCGAGGAGATCTGGAACAGGTACTTGTTAAAGGCAACAGCGGTTATGTACTGATGGCTCACGCCGGTACGGAAGCTGTGGTAACAGTACTGGCTAAAACGAACGCTAAATTGGGTTTGATCTTCCTCGATGTCAAAAGGGCCGCAGAGAGCATCAAAAAATTGATATAAAAGACTAAACCCTGATACAAACAACCCGGCTTTGAAACTCCAACAACCCGGGACTTTATTCGACCTGTGACAGTGAATGTCTTAGAGGTTTTTACTATGAGTGAGAGCGCATTTTTTCTCAGACGCATGAACGATCACGTTCAATATCTTGGCAAAATTAAAGCAACATTGGCAGACAAAGGAGATTTTCAGGGTACCGACCATCACACCTGTAAACTGGGGCAGTGGTTGGACACTGAAGGTCCGGCACAGGCTGACGCCATCAGCAGTGAGGCACGAGCCATCTTTGATTCCCTGATCGAACCCCATGAAGAATTCCATAGCACCAGCCATCTGGCGCTTAAGCGAAAGGCTGACGGCGATATCGAAGGCATGGAACAGGCAATGACTAAAATGTTTAAGCTTTCAGTCGATCTGGTGGATCTATTAATGGATCTCGACACCATGAGTCAGGGCCGATAGGGCAGTTGAGACACACACCCCAGCTGTCATCTCCAAAGAAGAAGGGATACTCAATATCGAGCTTGTAGGGTGCGGCACTGCCGCACCTTTAGCTTTATAAATAAAATGCTGTTCGTTTTATAAGTGAACGATGTATAAAAAAGCTGGATAATCAAGCCACGCTGGTGGCGCGAATCGAGTCAACCAACTCCACGAATTCTTCATCGTCCGGGTTTTCTCCCCCCACGCACCATGAATGAATAACCGGATCGGGGAATTCAAGCAGCTGCAGGAAGTGCCGTTGCAAACGGGGACTGAGCATTTCATAGTGCTGATCGAGAAATGCCTCCAACAGCACATCCAATTCAAGCATGCCGCGACGACATTGCCAGCGGAGTCTCTCGATATTCTTCAGCTCACTTTCAGGAATCATCATCGGTAGAACTCCTCAATACCTGGCAGGTATCAAATGGCATCCTTGAGCATGATTGCCTTGATGTGACCGATAGCCTTGGTCGGGTTGAGTCCTTTCGGACAGGCCTCCACACAATTCATGATGGTGTGGCAGCGAAATAGTTTATAAGGTCCTTCCAAACTGTTAAGGCGCTCCTCACTGGCTTGATCGCGGCTGTCTGCCAGAAAGCGGCAGGCGCTGAGAAGTGCTTGAGGGCCGAGAAATTTGTCCGGGTTCCACCAGAAAGAGGGACAGGATGTGGAACAGCATCCACACATGATGCATTCATAGAGACCGTCGAGTTTGTCCCGCTCCTCAGGAGACTGCAAAATCTCCTGCTCCGGCAAGGGTTCCTTGCGAATCAACCAGGGATCAACCTGTTTGTACTGGGCATAGAACTGGCTCATGTCGACTACCAGATCACGGATCACAGGGCGACCGGGAAAGGGCCTGACCTCAACTGTCTCCTTCAATTCAGATAGGGGGGTGATACAGGCAAGCTTGTTGCTGCCATTCACGTTTACCCCGTCGGAACCACAAACGCCCTCACCGCAGGAGTGACGAAAAGTGAAAGACTCATCCTGCTCCTGTATAGCCATCAGCGCATCACGCAACATCATGCCCTGACGAGCCTCGATATCAAACGCCTGCATATAGGGCTCGTTGTCGGTTTCCGGATTGTAACGGTAAACGCTGAATTTCATTTCAAATCCTCTGCAGATTTGGAAATTTTGAATTTTGAATTATAAATTTTGAATTTCGGTGTTCGCTTCGTTCAAATCTTTACTAGAGGAACAGCTACACTTCGCTTCAAAATCCAACCGTGTGCATCACACACAATCAATTCAAAATTAAAAAATCACAATTCAAAATTAATAAACCCTTTCTTTCGGCGGAAAACTCTCCACCGTCAATGGCTGTGACCGCACACCCTTGTAATCAAGCCTGTCGCCCTCCTGCCAATAGAGGGTATGCTTCATCCACTCGGCATCATCCCGCTTCGGATAATCGGGACGCGAGTGGGCGCCACGGCTCTCCTTACGATGCAGAGCCGAGGTTGCAATTGAAAGACCCACATCGATCATGTTCTCCAATTCCAGCGCTTCGGTACGATTGGTGTTAAACGTATTGGAGTAGTCTGTCAGGCGGACATCAGCAAGCTTCTCACGGATCGCCCTCACCTTCTCAACACCCTCCTGCATCATATCCTCGACACGGAATACACCAGCGTGATCCTCCATGGTCTTGCGGAACTCCTTGCGCAAATCGCTGACAGTGATGCCGTCACCCTTGGTATCCCACCTGCCAAGACGGCCCATGGCCCACTCGACGTTCGCCTCATCGAGCGGGCGATGGCTGGGATTGTCTTTAACGTAGTCGATGATGTTCTTGCCGGCGAGACGCCCGAAGACCAGGATATCGAGCAACGAGTTACCGCCCAGCCGGTTGGCCCCATGCACCGAGGCGCAGGCACACTCACCGGCAGCATAGAGACCGGGCAGGTGATCGCCATCGTCATCTGAAGTCGGCATCACGCGGCCAAAACGGTCGGTGGGGATACCCCCCATGACATAGTGGGCGGTGGGAAAGACGGGGATCGGATCCTTGACCGGATCGACACCGGCGAAGATCTTGGAACTTTCACGTATACCCGGCAGCCTTTTTGCGATCACGGCCTCATCGAGGTGGTTTACCTTGAGCATGACATGATCCGCTTCGGGTCCGCAGCCACGTCCCTCACGGACTTCGGTAACGATGGAACGGGCTACCACGTCCCGGCTGGCCAGATCTTTTGCGTTGGGTGCGTACTTCTCCATGAAGCGTTCACCATCCTTGTTGATCAGATAGCCTCCTTCGCCACGCACACCTTCGGTGATCAGCATCCCCTTACCGGCGATACCTGTGGGATGGAACTGAAAGAATTCCATATCCATCAATGGCAGTCCCGCACGCAGGATCATCGCCTTGCCATCGCCGGTATTGATATGGGCGTTACTTGTGGTGCGGAAGACCTGACCGCAGCCGCCAGTGGCCAGCAGTGTGGTCTTCGCCTCGATCAGCAGGGGCTCGCCAGTGGCGATATCGAGCACCAGGGCACCGAGGATGATCCCCTCCTGATCCTGTATCAGATCAGCTGCAAAGTACTCGTCAAAAAAGTGGGTCTTGGCACGGATGTTCTGCTGATAGAGGGTATGCAGGATTGCATGACCGGTACGGTCTGCTGCAGCACAGGTACGTGCCGCCTGATCACCGCCGAAGTTCTGACTCTGTCCGCCGAAGGCACGCTGGTAGATTTTACCGTTATCGAGCCGTGAAAAAGGAACACCGTTGTGCTCGAGTTCATAGACAGTCGGGATGGCCTCCCGGCACATATACTCGATGGCGTCCTGATCGCCCAGATAGTCGGAACCCTTGACCGTATCGAACATATGCCAGTGCCAGTTGTCCGGCAACACATTGGCCAGCGCGGCATTCACGCCACCCTGTGCCGCAACCGTATGCGAACGGGTGGGAAATACCTTGGAGACCACTGCCACCTTGAGATTGGCGTTGGCCAACTGCAGGGCTGCATTCAACCCGGCACCACCGGCGCCGAGAATCAGGGTATCGAAACGTTGCTTTTCCAGTGCCATGAATGTTGACCCTTTGATATCAGGCGATTTGCGCCAGGATGATGATCTGAAGTACCCATGCCGCACAGCCCACCAGGACGAATCCGATCACTGTCAAGACAGAGACACGAATAGTGGTGGGATGAACATAGTCGATAATCACATCGCGGATACCGACCCAGGCATGTAGCAGGAGTGAGGCAAAAAACAGCAACCCCCCCAGTGAGACCAGTGGGTGTGCAACCCATGCCTGCCAGGCGGCATGATCAGCAGGCGCATGAAAGATCATGTGTTGCAGCACATAAAGAATAAACAGCATCAGATAGATGGCGGTGGCTCGTTGCAGAAACCAGGCCCGCAGACCGCTTGCTTGCCGGCTCATGAGAGACCTCCCATCAGGATCAAGGCCAACACGGGCGCTGCTACGATCACACCCCAGGCAGTCTGGCGAAAAAGCGGTTTCTCCACACCGATATCAATGTCGATCAACAGGTAACGGATACCGGCGAGCAGATGGTGCATCAACCCCCACAAAAAGAGGAAGAGCACCAACTGGATCAGTCCATTGCCAAACAGGGATGCGGTATCGGCAAAGCCGGCTTCACCTGAGAGTGAGAGATCAAGTAGATAGACCAGCAGCGGAATGGCGACCACCATCACCACACCCGTGGCACGATGAATGATCGACATCACCCCGGCAACAGGCAGCCTTATCTTCATCAGATTGAGAAAGACCGGTCTCGATTTCGTAGTTATCATCGCATTAGGTTCCAACTCGTTAATTGATTGTCTCACCGCCTGACAACGAAAAGATCCTGATTGTGCAGACAGTCTCCTGGATTCTACCCTCAATCCTGCTTCATCTGACAACTGGCTCTCACCGAGGCCAGTGCGGTCATGTTGAGCAGACCCCTCACTGTAATGGTTGGCGTGACCACATGCGCCGATTTGGCGGCACCGATCAGAATCGGTCCGATGGCAACACCTTCACCCAGCATCTTCAGCATATTAAAGGCAATATTCGCCGCATCCTGGTTAGGCATGACTAAAAGATTCGCCCGACCCTGTAACCGGGAGTTGGGAAACCTTGTCTTGCGTAACTCCTCGGAGAGGGCCAGGTCGGCGTGCATCTCGCCTTCAACCTCGAGATCCGGCATACGCGCTCTCACTAACTGTAGAGCATTGTGCATTTTTTTTGCTGACGGGGAATCGTGACTACCAAAATTGGAGTGTGAAAGCAGCGCTACTTTAGGCTCGATACCGAACCAGAGCACCTCTTCCGCACAAAGTGCGACAATCTCCGCCAACTCCTCTGCGGTCGGCTCGACCTGCACATACGTATCGGCAATAAACAACGTGCCAGAGTGGAGCACCAGCGCATTCATGGAAGTAAGCTTTTCCACCCCACCTTCTGTACCAACAATATCTTCAACCAACTGAAGATGGTTGCAGTAGCGTCCCACAGTGCCGCAGATCATGGCATCCACATCACCCAACGCCAGCATCACTGAAGCAAGGGCCGTTGAATTACGTGCGATATAGCTGCGGGCCTCCTTGGGAGAGTAACCTTTCCGTTGCACCCGTTCGAAGAAGGCCTGAGTGTAGCGGTCTAATTGGGGGTTATCGAGGGGATCGACCAGTTCATAATCGACCGTTTCCTGCAGACGCAGTCCGAGGGTCTCGATGCGTTGATGAATGATATCTCGACGACCGATGAGGACAGGCCTGGCAATGGCCTGGTCCACGACCTGTTGAGCCACCTCCAGCACTTTTTCCTGCTGCCCTTCCGCATAGACGACCCGGCGCAACTCCTGATGCGCCTTCTCGAAAATCGGCCGCATGGTCAGGCTGGTCCGAAAAACCCGATGCTGTAAGCGGTCTTGGTAAGCCTTCAGATCACTCAGGGGGCGTGTCGCCACACCTGACTCCATGGCGGCTACCGCCACGGCATAGGGGACTTTCTCCATCAGCCGGGGATCGAAGGGCTTGGGAATCAGATACTCGGGACCGAACTGCAACTGTTGGCCACCATAGGCGGATCGCACCACATCGGATGACTCCGCCTCGGCCATTTCAGCGATGGCGCGTACGCAGGCCACCTTCATCGCACTATTGATCTCGGTGGCGCCTACGTCTAGCGCACCGCGAAACAGGAAAGGGAAACAGAGGACATTATTGACCTGGTTGGGATAATCGGTACGCCCTGTCGCCATAATGGCATCCGGCCGTACGGCTTTGGCCTCTTCCGGCAGGATCTCGGGTACCGGGTTGGCCAGTGCCATAATCAAGGGATTCTCTGCCATTGCTGGCAACCATTCCGCTTTCAGCACACCGGCAGCAGAAAGACCGAGAAAGACATCGGCGCCCGACAGGGCCTCCTGCAGGGTACGCAGCTCGGTATCCACTGCATACTCGGCCTTGTAGGGATCCATCTCTCCGGCTCGGCCCTGATAGACCACACCGGCGATGTCGGTGACGATGATATTCTCCTTCTTCAATCCCATGTCGACCAGCAGACCGATACAAGCCAGTGCTGCGGCTCCCGCGCCGGCAGTCACCAGCCTGACTTCACCGATCTCTTTGCCAACCACCTTCAAGCCGTTGAGGATAGCCGCACAGACGACGATCGCCGTACCGTGCTGATCGTCGTGAAATACCGGTATGTTCATGCGCGCTTTCAGCGCTTTCTCGATGATGAAGCACTCAGGCGCTTTGATATCCTCGAGATTGATGCCGCCGAAGCTGGGTTCAAGCCGGGCCACTGTCTCGATGAATTTTTCCGGATCCCGCTCTTCGACCTCGATATCGAACACATCGATATCCGCAAACTGCTTGAAGAGTACTGCCTTACCTTCCATCACCGGCTTTGAGGCAAGGCTGCCGATGGCGCCTAAACCGAGCACCGCTGTACCGTTGGTGATGACTGCTACCAGATTGCCCCGTGCGGTATAATCTGCTGCCGTGCGGGGATCTTCTTCGATCATTTCGCACGCCGCAGCCACACCTGGTGAATAGGCTAGTGCCAGGTCACGCTGGTTGGCCATTGGCTTGGTGGCCTTGATCTCCAGCTTTCCCGGCTTGGGGTAGAGATGGTAGTCGAGCGCCGCTCGTCTCAACTCTTCAGACATGATGCATTGCTACCTGTTTAATCCCATCAATCAATCGTTTTCCCCAGCTTTGTTTGTTAGGGCCTGCTAACACTAATCCAATCCGCCCTGCTGGAGCTGTTTTTGTGCCCAGCAAGGCAGAATGAGCGTGGTGTAGCCCGGCTACATGAGCGAATGATAACGCCGCTGGGTGCAAAAACAGCCCCAGCCCTTGGGGTGCGCCTGAAAAAGTGCCACTCGGCGTTGCTCGTCGCTCATTTGGAATAACCAAACTTCTCTCCTCGCGCCTTGATTGGCGCTTTTTCAGGCTCAACAGGGCGTATTGGATTAGTGTTAGCAGGCCCTAGTTAGCGGATCAGTATGTTGAGAGCCAAAAATAATGTGAAATAATGAATCATTATTTTATATCACGAATAATGATATTTAATGATCTTAATTTTGGCTTAATCAATGGTTGCGATTCGGTACCAACAAGACCGGTAGATGGCTGACCTGGGTCACGTGACGCGCAGTGGAGCCCAGCAGGCCGTGAGCAATAAATCCTTCGCTCGAACTGCCCATCACGATCATATCTGCCTGGTACTTCTCCGCCTCCTGGGGAATACGATCGGCAGGTCTCCCGGTAGTTACCACGATATCCTTGACCATCGAACTTTTTTTATCACACAGTTCCATCTCATCGTGACAGAACTCCTCAAGCCTCGTCTTCATTTGCTTGAGAATCTTCTTCATACCGTCTCGCTCAAGTTTTTCCACTTTTTTATTAGGCAGGTAAGCGGAGAGTACCGCTTCACCGGTACTGCCGAGGGGTTCCACCACATGTAACATGACGATCTTTGCATTAAGGTGCTGGGCCATACTGATGGCGTGACGAAACACCGGACGCATATGCCGGCCCAGGTCGGTGGCGTAGAGAATGGTTTTGATCTCGGGGATGGTAGTCACTTTGGTGTGCCTCACTTGTAGCCTTGTAACTGGTCAAGATACTCCGGCAGGAACAGCGACACCTGCGGAACATAGGTAATGATAATCAGGAACAGCAGCAACAGTGTCAGCCATGGCAAGACCGCCTTGATGACCCAGCCGATAGAGTTACCCGTAATACCGGCAGTCACGAAGAGATTGAGTCCAACCGGCGGTGTCAGCATGCCGATCTCCATGTTGACTACCATAATGATGCCGAGATGGATCGGATCTATACCCAGCTGTGTCGCGATGGGAAACAGAATCGGCGCCATGATCAATAGAATAGCCGATGGCTCCATGAAGTTACCCGCAGCCAACAGCAGCAGGTTCATCACGATCAGAAACATCCAGGGCTCGAGTCCCCAATTAACGATAGTGTCTGCGATCACGTGGGGAATACGCTCAGTGGTCAGCACATGGGCAAACAGCATCGCATTAGCAATGATGAAGAGCAGCATGATACTCACCTTCGCGGCATCCAGTACCGTGTGCCGAATCTCCTCATCGGCAAGCGCTCGGGGAAACGCCATAACAGATTGTCCAAGGTTACGCGAAACCATAGTGATCGGATTTTCACCTTCATGCCGCCATGGCATTTTTTTCAATGGCCCCATATCCCGGTAACCAAAAACCGAAACCAGAAATGCATAGACTGCAGAAACCGCTGCCGCCTCCGTGGGGCTGGCAATACCGCCATAGATAGAGCCCAGTACGATGACGATCAGCATCAATCCGCCAGAGGCACTGAAACCGGAACTCAGGATCTCTCTAATACCGGGCCAGGGCTGAGAAGGCAGATGCTTAATGCGAGCGACAACATAGATAGCCAGCATCAGGAGTAGCCCCATCATGATGCCGGGAATAAATCCGGCCATGAACATTTTTGCCGCTGATACCTCAGTTGCTGCTGAATAGACCAACATAACGATAGAAGGCGGAATCAGGATACCCAGTGTACCGGCATTGGTGATGACGCCGGCAGCGAAACTCTCCGGGTAACCGGAACGGACCATACCTGCAATCACGATCGTACCGATGGCTGCCACTGTCGCAGGTGATGAACCGGATACCGCGGCAAACAGCATACAGGCCATAACGGAGGCCATGGCCAATCCGCCCTTGATGTGACCCACACAGTCGACAGCGAAACGGATCAGCCGTTTTGCCACACCGCCTGTAGATAGAAATGAGGACGAGAGAATAAAGAATGGGATCGCCAGCAGCGTGTAGTGTTCTGACAATGCCTCAAAAAGTTTGAGTGCAATGGAGGCAAGTGAATCGTTGGAAAACAACAGAATGGTGACGATGCTTGAAAATCCCAGCGCAATGGCGATCGGCATACCGATCAGCATGCAGCCAAATAGCAGGATAAATAGGGTTGCTGTTGTCATTATTTTTTCTCCCCAAATGTCACTTGTTCCCCTGCCAGCTCCTCCGCGAGATGCATACTCTCCTCTGCCTCATTGGTGTGACTGAAGCCGGTTGTGTCTCCCTTGGCAATGTGCCACAGGAGCTGCAACAGACGTATGGAGAAAAACACCAGACCAATGACAAGGATGCTATGGGCAATCCAGAGCTCTACCGGAATGTCCTCCAGTTCGATCTGGATCTTCTTCATCTTGCTGAGATAGATCCATGAGCCATAGATAAAGAGCCCGCAGTAAGCCAACGAGCAAAGCACTGCAACGCTGGAAAGAACCCGTTGAGCGGTGGGGGATAGTAATTTTATAAACGCATCTACTCCGATATGCGCACCGACCTTGAGGCCATAGGAGATACCGAAAAGCACGAACCAGGCTGAGATATGCAGGGTCAACTCCTGCGCCCAGAGAAATCCGCTATTGAATACGAAACGCATTACAACTTCGACGAATACCAGCAGGGTCATCGTCACCAGTAGCAGTGAGATAATGCTCTCCTCTGCTTTGTTCAGCATACGCAAAAACATCGATATTCTCCTCTGATGGCCCGTTTGTTTGCGGACTGCCCGGATTCGGCGTCATACCTGTCCAGGTCTATATTTTCAGCACTCACTCCCCGACAGCACGTCCGGCTATCGGGGGGCAAAGTGTTTAGACGGTGTAGCGTCTCAGCTTACTTACATATTGTTGGCATTATAGGCCGCATCGATCAGCTCTTTGCCGATCTCATGTTCAAACTGCTGCCATACCGGTTTCATGACCTCAACCCATTGAGCACGCTCTTCGGGAGAGAGTGTTGCGATCTTGCTGCGGCCGGAGTCGGCAATACGTTGACGGTCATCGATTGCCTTCTGGGCTGCCACCTGGTTACCAAAAATAATGGCGTCATCCAACGCCTTCTTCACCTCAGGGCGGAGAGCATCCGGCAGATCCATCCAGAATTCTGTGGAGGTCACAACCATGTAGTCCAACAAACCATGGTTGGATTCAGTGATATAGGGCTGCACCTCGAAGAACTTCTTGGAGTAGATGTTAGACCAGGTATTCTCCTGTCCATCGATAGCTCTGGTCTGCAACAGTGTGAAGACCTCAGAGAAAGGTTTCTTCAACGGCGTGGCTTTAACTGCCTCAAACTGTGCTGCCAAGACATCAGAGGTCATGATGCGAAATTTCAGACCGGAGGCATCAGCAGGCACACGTATCGGCTGACTGGACGAGAGTTGTTTCAAACCATTGTGGATATAACCCAGACCCACCAGACCTTTTTTCTTCAGGGAATTGAGCAGCTCCTGACCGGCAGCACTGTTCTGAAAACGCTCAACCGCTTCCATGTCTTTAAACAGGAAAGGCAGATCGTAGAGCTGAAGTTTGCGGGTAAAGCTCTCAAATTTGGAGAGAGAAGGTGCTGCCATCTGTACGTCACCCAGCAGCATGGCCTGCAGAACTTTATTGTCTCCGAACAGTTGAGAGTTGGGGTAGACCTCTACCACCACCTTATCACCCAGGCGTTCCGCAATAAGATCCTTGAACTTATTGGCCATCTGACCTTTTGGGGTGTTCTCCGCCACCACGTGTGAAAACTTAATGACGATGGGTGCAGCGGTTAGGGGACCGGCGATGAGACTCGCGGCCAATGCCACTGCAAAAATCAATTTACGCATGGTAATCCTCCGTATGGAAATACGATGTTGTTTTCATCCGAAATGTTCGGACTTTTTTATCAAGTGCAATAAAAGGGCCAACCCGACTGAAATGGGTGGAGAGGCTTACCTTATCGGTATCGTTGAGTATTAATGCTAGTGAGCAACAGAATGAAATGGGTGGATTTCCGCCAGCTTCTAGATTTCAAAGCGGGGATTTTAACCACTTCTGATGCTATTTCGCTGATGACATCAGCAGGCAGGTAAAAAAAGTCAACGGGGTGTGACTGCCAGAAACAGGTTAAACCTTATTCAGTCAATGGTAATTCTTGACAGGTACAGTATAGAGAACGTCCTTTACGGACGCTCTTTTTGAATATCATCCCAACCGACATCCCAGGGACTGTTGAGCCAGCGAGCCGCTGTCTGGGAGAAACCCACGGGCTCGGGCGTCGCAGCCACAGAATCGATGACAATCTCTTCAACCTCGAGTGCCTGATCATCGACCGAGACAATCTCTTCCGCATCGGCTACGAAGCTCAACCGCTCGATCGAAGCACCACGGGCCAGCTGCACCAGGTCCTTATCGAGATTATCCACTACATCCTTGAGCATCGACTTCATGGCATCAGGATAAGCCGGATTATCGATCATTCTGCCGATCTCCTGCTTCATCTCTTCTATTTTCGTTTTGATCTTGCCGCGCTGTGTATTCTCCTGCTCGTCCAGATGGCTCAGGTGCTGTTTGATTACCTCTGGCGTGACGGGTATTGCCGAGCCCGGTGTCTGCACACCCCGTTTTCTCAGCAAAACCCGCAGTGAAACAGCTGTTTGCGCTGTCCGTTTAAATGATCCCAGCAATTCCAAAGGATCTTCTTCATCCGAATCGCTGGACAGGGTAATGAACTCAACATCATCACTTTCAGAAAAATCGACACCGGAATAGCCAAGTATCTTGTTGAGCTGCTTTTTTACCAGGATCTCAAGATTGCTGTAATACTCCTTGACTTTGTTGACCGGCAGATTGCGCAGGCTGCCACTCAGGGAGCTATAGAGACTCAAAGCATCCTCGGGTAGATCCTTCGATGCGACACCGAGTACCAGCACCGCATTCAGGCTCTCCTGCATGCTTTCGATGGCACGGGTGATATCTACGACTTTTTCAAGGATCTGACGTTTCTGCTCAATGATGGAGACGTCATTTTTTAATTCTGCATTATCAATCGAAGTTGTCATTATTAATTCCATCAACCTCTGTCATTTTTGCTTTGATTTTGCGTTGAGGCTATTTACGAAAACAGATATTTCCATGGCTGATCTGAGATAGGCCTATCCTGCCAGCACCAAGAAAGCCGACCTTCCATCTCTTTATTGTATCGACATGTTGGCAGTCTGCTTGAGTATTTTAGTCGACAGATTCCTATTCCCAGTGTTGAAATCAAACAGGGCGGCCGAAGACATTTTAATCGGTGAATATCCATTCTTTTCTCATGGTATATACCCCTTCATAGGCATACCAAAAAAATGGTTATCGTGGCATTTTAGTGTCTGGAAATTGATTTTAATCATATACTCCATTATGGGTATGCAGTATGTTCCCTCTTCCATTTTTCCAACCACAGATAGCCTCCCATGATTGACAACCTACGCCCGCTCCCAGACCCGTCATCCATTCCCCTGGTTGCTCTGGAATCGATGAACGAAACCCACAGGGAGGAACTTGAGATGGTCAACCGGCTCGGGACGTTGCTGACAAAGGCCATGGAAGGAGAAGCTGACGAGAAAGCGATTTCAGCTGAAACCGCCGCTTGGGTGGAACATACGCGACTCCATTTTAAGCGAGAGAACGAACTCATGCTGGAGTACGGATTTCCTGCCTACCCGGTACACAGCAGTGAACATGAAAGAATGTTGGCACTACTCGATGAACTGCATAAGACCTGGCTGGAGAGCCACTCAGTGGAACCCTTGGTGGCATTCCTCTTTGAATCCTGGCCTGAGTGGTTTGAGATGCATGTAAACACGATGGACAGTATTACGGCCCAGTTCATCAATCAGCGTGGCGGTGCATAGCAAAACAGTGAAGATCAAATTGTATCAACTGGCCCTAGCTATTGTTCCAAAATGCGCCCCGACCAGACGTCCCAAGTCATCTGCCGGTAGCTCCAATTCCAGCCCTCGTCTCCCGGCGCTGACGTAGATCGTCTCGAAATTCCTGGCGGAATCATCGATCAGAGTCGGCAGCCTGCGTTTCTGACCCAGAGGACTGACACCGCCCAACACATACCCTGTGGCGCGTTGCACTACATCGGCTTCAGCCATTCCCACCTTTTTCTGCTTCAAGATTCTGGCCACAGCTTTCATGTCCAAGCGTCCGGTAACAGGTACTACCGCCACGGCCAGACTTTGCTGATCCAAACTCACTACCAGTGTTTTGAAAACACGAGCGGGATCAACTGCCAGTTTTTCAGCCGCCTCCTCACCATAGGACTCATGACTGGGATCATGGGAGTATTGATGTGTCTTGAAGAAAATACCTGATTTTTTAGCCATCGCCACAGCAGGTGTCATTCGTCTATCTCATGTGTATAGCTGACAACCCGGTGGGTGATATACATAATCAGCAAAACGGCCAAACCGAAAAGATAAAGGCCGGGATGAATCTCGACCTCAGCCACCACGCCCAGTTTGACCGTTACGATCATCACCGCCACCACCATCACATCGAGCATCGCCCATCGACCATAGTCATGCATCATCTTGAGAAGCCGAGCAAAATGCGCTGACCTCACCTCGCGATGGTGTAACAACATAAACAGCAGTCCTATCTTGATCAGGGGCAGGAGCACACTGAAAATCCCTACGGCAAACAGCACAAGCCATTGCCCTCTTGCATAGAGCTCCACCAACCCGGTGACAATGGAAAAAGAGTTAGCGATAAAGACGAATTTCGTCAGTGTCAACATGGGCATGAAATAGCCAAGTGCCAACACTAGCGTGGACAGCATCAGGAGCCATCGCAAGACTCTGGCCTGCTTCACAGGAATCATGAGCGTTTCAACCACTGTCTCTTCGTTACGGTTCATAGGCACTCTGATGAGTCAATCGTCACAGCCGATAAAAGAGTAGCGGAATGGTGCCAGCATCATTAAGGCTTGATCACTACTACATCCAATTTGGTTTCTTCAGGCAAGATCAGCATGGCAAATGCGTTATCTTACAGATACTGAGGCACACTAGGGCAAACGGTAGAAGTGTCTGGCATTTTCAAAAAACACACGCTTGACGCCATTTTCACAGAGTGCCTCACCAATACGTTCCAAATCCCTAACAGCAAATGGTCTGGGGGCGCGAGTCGATGGCAGGTCGGAACCGAACATCAGACTGTCAGGATTCGCTGCGAAGATCTCCCGCAACAGGGGAATAGGATTCGATTCCAGGCGTCCGAAGCCACTGGCCTTTACCTTCACTCCCTGCTCGACCAGTCCGAGCAGGCGATCTGAAGCCTGTCTGGATAGCGCCAGGTGATCGATACTGACTGCCGGCAATTCGCTGAGCATGGTGTAGTATCGATCGATAATCGGTGCATCGGTATAGAGTTCCACATGCCAATTCAACCGTTCATAAATATGATGCGCAAAGTTCTCCAGTTTCGCCAGCACCTCTGAACCACCCCGGTAAAGATTGAAGCGCACACCTCTAACCCCTGCATCATCCAACTGCTGAAGCATGTCGTCGTCCACCGAAGCCGGCAATTGAGAGACCCCCACAAAGCCAGGGCCCAATGTTTCGAGAGCCGCCAGGAGATAGTTCTGATCGAAGGCCTGAAAAGACCCCGACACCACCACCCCACCCTTCAGCGGCAGGTCACTCATACGTTCGAGATAGTCGTCGCAAGTGAATGGCAATGGCAGGTATCCCTGGTTCTCTACCAAGGGAAATCGCGGATCGATGATATGGAAATGGGCATCGAATAACGACATATCCTTAAGCTTCATGGCAAGCCTCCTGTTGTTATTAATCCGGGGCTGTCGGGATCACTGGTAGCGCTGCCCTTTATGCTGAATCCAACCATCAGGGTGACGCCCTTGAGGATCTTCATGCGTCCAGTGGATGACGCCCCCCTTATCATTCCATTCATACTCTCCGAAGAACTCCACTTCATCATTCACAGCAATCCCTTTCACCCGCGGAGCCAGATCGATATTATGTGCCACCAATAGCGTTTCTCCCGAGCGGATCCTGATGATAAATCGTTGATGACGGCTACCCTCGCGATCGTCCGGCAATACTCTGATGACTCTACCAACCGCCATCACCTGGAGATCGCTGATCTTTTGTCTGATTGCCTTTTCCAGAAGACTGTTACCATTCGTACTTTGTAGCTGTCCTTCCCGACTCGGCGTCTCTCTAGTATCTTCCTCATTGAAAAGACCAAAATAGAGGCCCATCAGTACAACAAGGAGGAAGACTATCTTTGTGGCTACTGCATTGTTTTTCATCATCTGGCGATTTTAATTAACCTTCTGTCCTGTCACATATCGACCCCCGTCAAAAGCGGTAAAAAATGTATTGATCAAGGGATGTGCAATCGGCTCGCTACTGGAATCATGGGTCAGATTGCGTTCGGCTACATAGGTTTCGTCATTACTGTTATGCACCAACACGCGGTACCAGGGCTGATCCCTGGGTGGACGGGATCGAGCAACCTGTTCATACCACTCATCGGAAAGCATAAAGTTCGGATCAGCGTCAACAATCACACCACGGTAGTTAAATAGCCGATGGTGTACTATTTCACCGACAGAAAATTTTGCCTGGGTCGTTTGATTATCTGGTGAATTCACAATCCACTCTCTGCTTCATTTGCCGTTTATTCAGGCCTGCTAACGGGCCTTAGACTAAGTGTAGTGTCTCATATTGAAAAGCGTTACCAGAAGCCTCCTGATGGAGTGAGTCAATGCTCAATTTCTGAGAGCAGTTGGCGTGCCAACTGCTCCATCCGCTCCAAGCTGATATCTGCCTTATCGAGAAAGGCTTCATCGAAACGCGAGGGGTCGGCCCAATGGGCACCGGTTATCTGACTCCGCTTGGCGAGCTTTTCGAGTCCCAGGTCCTGCAGTGCAAAACCCAGCTTGGTCCACAGCACGGTAAGATGGCGTTCGACGGTGTGGTCCTGTTGTCCGGTTTCCTTGAGTTGACGCAGAGAGACCGCTGTTTCCCTGGCAGCGATAATCACCTGCCTCAGTGCCTGGACCGACTCCTCGATTCTTGCCTGCTTTGCACGACGCAGATTAGCGAGCCACTGTAAGCCATGCCTAAAAAGCCCATAGAACGTGTTACTGGTGATCAATTCCATTTCGATTTGTGACTGCGTACATTGTGAAGTCGATTCATGCTTAAGGAATCTCTGAACAATTCATGGCTGACGCCTTACGATCAAAAGTCCGCCACAAATCTCTTAAAAGGACCTGTAAACAAGGCATCTCATACTATCCCAACTTATGTTTCGTTGCCCGCTCTCTCTTTGAGACCGCGCGCACAGACCTCCCACTCAACTTTTATCTCACCCCATACACCTGCTATGATTGCGTGCTTATTTGAATGATGATTCCCATGGAAAAAAGCATGCTGGTGGCCGACTTTTATACACAGAATAACGACAAGATTCTCTTTAGCCGAGAGCAGTCGAGCCGTTTCGCGAAGGAGATTGCGAACGACTATAACCCGCTGCATGATGCCAACGCGAAGATGTTTTGTGTACCGGGGGATCTACTCTTCTCCGTTGCACTGAACCACTTTGGACTCAGTCAGCACATGTGCTTCACTTTCTCCGGCATGGTCAGCGACAATGCTGTCATCTTTCCTAAGACAGATGATAAAAAGATCGATATTTCAGATGACAGCGGTAAATGCTACCTCACCATCGAACGGGATGGCGAGATGACTGCTGACACTGACCTAATCCATAACCTGGCTACCGGTTATGTCGCTTTTTCCGGCAAGACCTTTCCCCATATTCTGGTTCCGCTCATGTCTGAGCAGGGTGTCATGATCAATCCTGCCCGTCCATTGGTGATCTACCAAAGTATGGAAATCCATCTTGACCATCTCGAACTACACAACCCGACCCTGGAACCTGCAGGCTCGGCCATCGAGGTACAGGGCAAGAAGGGTATCGTGCGACTTGATTTCCACTTTGTGGAAAACGGTGAGGTCGTTGGTCGTGGCGCCAAGCGTATGAGCTTGAGAGGATTACAGCCTTTCGAGTCGGCTTCCGTTGACCGCTTGATTAAGGAATACAACGGCTACAAGCAGCGCTACCAACAACAAGCCACCTCATAGTGGGCCTGTTAACACTATTTTAATTTCCACTGTTGAGTTTTACTTATAGTGGCTCTTGTCGAGACCGTACTTTCTCATCTTGTCGTAGAGTGTCTTGCGTGGAATCCCCAGCACCTCCATGGTTTTTTTCAGGCTCCCTTTCTGTAATTCCAGCTGCTGTTTGATCAGGCTCTTCTCGAAGCAGTCCACCTGCTGCGGCAAGGTGATAGCAGTTTCTGCGGCACTACCCCGCATCAGTTGTTCCAAGTCATAAGCGACATTCTCCCCCAGCAGCACGTAGCGCTCCGCGATATTGCGTAGCTCCCGTACATTGCCTGGCCATGCGTGGGTCAGTAGCACACGCATCTGGTCGGCATTGGGTAGTGGTGCTTCCCTTTCATAGCGTGCACCCGCCAATAACAGAAAATGGTGGAACAGGAGAGGTATATCCTCCCGCCTCTCTCGCAGAGGGGGGATCTCGACAGTGACTACGTTGAGTCGATAATAGAGATCTTCACGAAACTCGCCCCTCTCCCCCGCCTCTTTCAGATCAACTTTGGTGGCCGCCACCACACGCAGGTTGAGTGGCACCAAGTCATTGGAGCCCAGGCGCTCCACAGCCCGCTCTTGCAGCACACGAAGAAGATGAATCTGTACTGGCATAGGCATACTTTCGATCTCATCGAGGAAAAGTGTGCCCTGGTTGGCGTGCTCAAAACGCCCAACCCGCCGTCCCGTGGCGCCGGTAAAGGCACCGGGTTCATGGCCGAAGAGTTCGCTTTCGATCAGATTCTCCGGTACAGCACCGCAATTGACGGCGACAAAATTGTGTGCCTGTCGTCGGCTATGTTCGTGTAGTGAGCGTGCCACCAGCTCTTTACCGGTACCTGTTTCACCGAAGATGAGCACATCCGCATCGGTATCGGCAACCTGGGAGATGGTGGTGCGCAATCCCTGCATTGCCGGGGTACGTCCGATAATACGGGGTCCCGGTGCACTCTGTGCTTCTAACTCCAATCGTAGACAGCGGTTTTCCAGCGTCAGCGCCCGCTTATCCAATGCCCGTTTGACGGTCTCCACCAACTGCTCAGCCGCAAAGGGTTTTTCGATAAAATCGTAGGCCCCCTCACGAATCGCCTTGACCGCCATTGCGATATCCCCATGACCGGTAATGAGGATGACGGGCAAATCGTGATCGATAGCTCGGGCCTGCTGCAGAAACTCCATACCATCCATACCCGGCATTTTGATATCGGACACCACAACCCCCGGCCAGTCATGACTCAGCAGGTGTAGTGCCGACTCAGCACCATCCATGGCGTGTACCTGGTAGCCAGCCAATTCCAGTGTTTGTGCATTGGCAATACGGATATGTTTCTCATCATCGATGAAAATGATCGGTAGTTTTTGAGGCATGTATCAGACCCTATCCGCCAGCGGCAACTGCAAACTGAAAAGCGCACCACCCTGCTCGCTGTTTCTGGCCATCAGTGTACCACCCATGCTCTCGATAATATGTTGGGAGATGGAGAGCCCCAATCCCAAACCGGTCTCCCGGGTGGTAAAGAAGGGATCGAAGATTCGCTTCAAATGTTCCTCGGAGATACCGGGACCATTGTCATGAATGGTCAGACGCAGCTGTTCATTTTTATACTCGATACCGATCGATACCCAGCGTTCCGTCTGCTTCTCCATGGCATTGACCGCATTACCAATCAGATTTACCAATACCTGCTCCAGCCGCACCGGGTCAGCCATCACCTCGATATCATCTCTCAGCGATTGCACACGCACTTCGGTGCCTGTTCGACTCAATCGAGGCAGCAAGATACGCTTACTGGCTTCTATTACATTGTGCAATGAGACAGGACTGCGCTGTCCATCGGTCTTGCGCGCAAAGAGTTTCAGTTGTGAGCTGATCTGAGTCATGCTGTCGATCAACTCGCCAATTTGATCGAGATTCCATGCCACATCGTCACAACGGTCTTGCTGCAGGAACTGCTTGGCATTATCGGTATAGGAACGAATCGCGGCCAGCGGCTGGTTGATTTCATGGCTGATACTGGCCGACATCTGCCCCAACATTGCCAACTTTGCCGCCTGAATCAACTCATCACGGGTCTGTCTCAGCGCAAGCTCCATGCGACGCCGCTCCGCCATCTCTTGGCGCAGATCCACGGTACGCTCCTCTACCCGTTGTTCGAGACGATCCCTGGCCTCTCTTAGGGAGAGATTGGCCTGCGCTTCGTATCTGACCCGCTCCCGACGACGACGTTGGCGTTGCTGTAAAAAAAGCCCCAGCAATACCAGTACCGCAAAAGCAAAGGTCGTGATCATCAGGGACCAGCCGACACGACGCTGTACCTGTTGAAGCGGCGTCATCAGGTGGACACGCCAACCGGCCTCCGGCATTTGTACTTGCTGCACCAGATACGCTTCATCCCCTGACAGATGATCCATCCCGCGCATGGGACCCAAGGTCATCAGCCGACTGTCGCCACTCAAGGCCGTACGTTGACGGATATTCAGGGGTTCTACGCTGGCCCCAGAGTAGCGGCGACTCTTATCGATACGCTCCTGGTCACTCTCGGAAAGCGGATAGATACTGCGGAAGCGCCAGTCCGGCCGTGTGGTAATAAAGATCACCCCCTCGGGATCAGTTACGACCACCTCCTCCTGGCGTCCCCGCCACTGCTGCTCCAGTGTGGTCAAATCAACCTTAATCACTACCGCACCGAGTATTTCATCCATCTGCCTGACGGGATAAGCGAAGTAGTAACCCCGCTTACCCGATGTGGTACCCAGGGCATAGTAACGGCCCAAGTGACCCAGCATCGCCTGTTGGAAATAGGGGCGATAACTGAAATTCCTACCGATAAAGGGTTTTTCCGACTGCCAGTTACTGGCGGCGATCGTCAACCCCTCACGATCCATCAGATAGGTATCGGAGGCATTCGCGATGGTATTGATAATCTCAAGATAGCGGTTTAGGGCATCGATGCGTTGCCGATCACCCGGCCGTCTGAGGAGCTCAACCAGCCGGGCATTGGTGGAGAGCAGTTCAGGGAGAAACTCATACTTCTCCAGCTGTCCCTTTAGATGGGTAACGTAAATATTGAGCTGGCGTTGCCCCGCCGTATTAAACTCATCCAGCGTCCGCTCACGTACCAGTTGGGAAACCTGCCAGAGAACAATACCGTAGAGCCCGGCTACCACCAGGGTAACCAGCCATTTTTTCGACAGATTGGGTTCCCGTCTATCCAAGGATGTCAGTGATTTCGGACATATAGCCCAAGCCTAGCGGATTGGACGGAGAACCGGAACCACCCTATGGCAGGTCACGAGGATTTGACGGAATTGAGGGTGGCAGTCGGCACCAGCCACACCCCGGCACACGACTCCGCTGCTGCCGCTGCTCCCTTCCGGGCCTGACGGGGTTCACAGCTTCACGTTGCGGGGGGACCGATACCAACCGCCATAGAAGCCGGGGATTATACCGATAATTGTATTTCTTAACAGGGCCTGGAACGATTAGTGGCTATTCGCATTTATTTGCAAACCATGCTTAAGACAGCGGAATCCCAGCAGCTGATCATCCGGCATCGTTTCCAGCAGTGACCAGACATTCTCCAACAGGATCAGCTGTGCCTCGTCATTGGGATGGATACCGTCAGCCTGCATCAGCGTTGGATTCAATGCGACACCCTCAAGAAAAAACGGCAGCAGGGGAACTGATGCTGCCTCGGCAACATCAAAGTAGACTTGATGGAAGGCCTTCACGAAATCAGGACCGTAATTGGCCGGCAATTTGACACCGAGCAGCAGCACACCGGCACCACTCTCCTGAGAGAGCCGAACCATCCGCAAAAGATTGTCTCGCATGGTTCTGGTGTTGATGCCGCGCAGGCCGTCATTCCCGCCCAGTTCGACGATCACCAGATCTGGCTTGTGGCGCTGAAGCAGAGGAACCAGGCGTGTCACGCCGCCACTACTGGTATCGCCACTGACACTGGCATTGATCACTTCGACAGAATGGCATCGGGTGCGTAGTCTATCTGTCAGCTGGGTGACCCAACGCCGGTCTGCGGCAACGCCATAACCGGCACTGAGGCTGTCACCCACCACCAGCAATGTGGGTGAACCCAGCACCGGCATGGATATCGATAATAGCCAATAAAGTAGGATTCTTTTCATGTTACAGACATCTTCACTTCAACACCCTGTGACCGCAAGTGGTCTGACGAAGTTCGTCGACACCAGCGAAGGACGGCTGGATATCCTGCAACAGGTGGATCTCAAGGTAGAAGGGGGTGAGGCTGTGGCCATTCTCGGTGCCTCGGGATCGGGAAAATCAACCCTGCTGGGTTTACTGGCCGGGCTCGACGAGGCCTCTGCGGGGGAAGCCTGTCTCTTCGGCACGCCACTTCACACCCTGAATGAAGATGGCAGGGCCGCCTTGCGGGCGGGCAAGGTCGGATTCGTTTTTCAATCCTTTCAACTGCTCTCCGGCATGACGGCATTGGAGAATGTCATGCTACCCCTGGAACTGGCCAATCACCCGTCACCGGATGAGGCAGCAAAGACCGCCCTGGCTCAGGCAGGTTTGTCTGAACGACTACACCACTACCCTTCCCAGCTTTCCGGCGGCGAACAACAGAGAGTTGCCATCGCCCGGGCCTTTGCGCCAGACCCAAAGGTACTATTCGCCGATGAGCCCACAGCAAATCTTGACTCGCATACGGGAGAGCGGGTGGCGGAAATGCTGTTTGATTTACAAGAGAAAAACGGCACTGTACTGATCCTGGTGACCCACGATGAAATGCTTGCGCGGCGTTGTGATCGGCGGCTCCATCTTAAGGATGGCAGGCTGGACTCAAACCGATGAAAGCCTGGTCATTGGCCCTCAAGCTTCTGCGCCGAGATTGGCGTGCCGGCGAACTTCGTCTCCTGGTAACCGCTCTGGTCATCGCTGTGGCCTCAGTCACCTCAGTGGGCTTTTTCACCGACCGGATCGAGCGCGCCATGCAAAGCCAAGCAGCCGAGGTACTGGCCGCTGACCTGAGACTCGACAGTAGCCAGCCTTTTAATGAGAAACTACTGCAGGCAGCCGATCAAAGACGACTAAGAAGCGCACAGACCGTTGGATTCCCCAGCGTCATACTCAATGACGGGAATACTCAACTGGTGCAGGTCAAGGCCGTGACACAAACCTACCCCCTGCGTGGTCGTCTCCTCATCAGGGAATCCACCACCGGGGAGGATCTGCCAACGCAAGATATCCCACTACCAGGTAAAATCTGGCTGGAAGAGCGATTATTGCCTCTGCTGGGACTGGATATCGGCGACGTCATCAAGCTGGGACAATTGCAGTTTCAAGTCAGCCGGATCATCACTTACGAGCCTGATCGGGCCTCTAACCTCTTCCAACTTGCACCCCGGGTTATGATCAATCGCTCGGACCTGGCGGCAACAGGACTGCTCGGACCGGCCAGCCGCGTACGCTATCGACTGTTACTGGCCGGGGAAGCGTCTGCTCTTGAAGGTTACCGATCCTGGATTAAAAACCAGGATCTGAAGAATATTCAAATCGAAGACATACGGGGTGCACGACCGGAGTTACGCCTTGCATTGGACAGAGGGGGACGTTTCCTGCATCTCACAGCTGCCACAGCAATTCTACTCTGCGTGGTAGCTGTCGCCCTTTCCAGTCGGCGCTTTGTTGAACGCCAGGCGGACACCAGTGCACTGATGCGCTGCCTCGGCGCCAGCCAGCGTCAGGTGGGCCAAATATTCTTTTTGCGCCTGTTGAGTCTCGGCCTGATCGCCAGCCTGGCGGGCACGCTGATCGGTCTCCTGTTACAAAGCCTGTTGATAGGTCTGGTTGGGCACTGGTTCACTCAACAGATTCCATCCCCTACCCCATGGCCACTCTTCTCCGGACTGGGTACTGGCATCCTGGTGCTGCTTGGTTTCTCCCTACCCTCAGTCCTACGGCTCAGCCGGGTGCCGCCACTCAGGGTTTTCCGACGCCACCTGGGTGCACCGTCTGTCGGTTACCAGCTCTCCATCGCAGCTGCCCTGGCCTCCTTGGGTATACTGCTGATCTGGCAGATTGGTGACGACAAGTTAGCCTTCCAACTGATTAGCGGCTTATTGGGTGGACTGGTGGTGCTGTTGCTGGTCTCACGCCTGCTTGTCACACTGCTCAAACCGTTGCGTACCCGTTCGGCCGGATCATGGCGATATGGCCTTGCCAGTCTCTCGCGCAATCCAGCCACTACCAGTGTGCAACTGACCGGATTCGGACTCGGCATCACTGTGCTGTTGATTCTTGCCATGGTGCGAGTCGATCTGTTGGACAACTGGCGGAACGCCCTGCCAGCAGAGAGTCCAAACCAGTTTCTGATCAATATTCAACCCCATGAAGTGGACGGTGTCAGGCAAATACTTCATGCGGGCGGGATCGAAAGCGATGGCCCATTCCCCATGATCCGTGGGCGGCTGATTCGTATTAACGACCAAGCTGTCTCTACCGACAGCTACGCCTCACCCCGTGCCCAGCGGTTGGCAAACCGGGATTTCAACCTCAGCCTGGCCAACGAGATGCAGAGCGATAACAAGATCGTCAGCGGACGCTGGTGGTCACCGGAGCAGTACGACAAGCCCTGGTTTTCGGTTGAGGAAGGACTGGCCGAAACCCTGGGTATCCCAATGGATGCAGAACTTGTCTTCGAAGTGGCGGGGCAAGAGATCAAGGGTGTTGTCACCAACCTGCGCTCAGTCCAGTGGGACTCTTTTAACGTGAACTTCTTTGTCGTGGGCACACCGGGGCTCATGGCAGGGCAACCCGCCAGCTACATCACCAGTTTCTATCTACCCAAAGAGAAACGCCCACTGCTGCACCAGCTGATCCAGCAGTACCCGAGCATCACCGCTCTGGACGTGAGTGCCCTGATGCAGCAGGTACGAGCCATCATGGACCGTGGTGTGATGGCAGTCGAATCGGTTTTTCTCCTTACCCTTGTGGCGGGCGTCATCGTACTCTATGCCGGGATACAGGCCAGCCGTGAATTGCGCATCCAGGAAGCTGCTATTTTGCGTACGCTCGGTCTCAGTAGACGGCGCCTGTTGCTCTCCGTGATGTTGGAGTTCACTCTACTCGGCGGGTTGGCGGGCATCATCTCAGCAGGATTGGCAAGTGTGATCAGTTATGCGCTGGCGACGGCGGTTTTCGAACTGGCCTGGCAACCCAACTACTGGATGTGGGTCGTTGCAATCCTTGGCGGCGCTTTGGGAGTCGGTATCGCCGGCATGGCCGCCAGTTGGTCTCTCTTGAACAATCCCCCTCTCGCCGTGATTAGAAAAATCTGATTTTATGCCTGATAGACTGCAAAACTAACCACAGTGCAGGCCTGCAAGTAACCCTGGTGATGTCCTGGAATTATCACATTACCTTTTCTGTCTCTGCTTTTAAAATCAAAAAATTACACCCAGTCAACTCACTATGAATACTAGGGTTTTACCTAGTAGGAACAAAAGTACTACTACTGTTTGGTAGGGTATGGCAGTAGTTAATTTTGGGTATTGATTCCCATTTTTTGTGTGATATGACTCACATAAAATGAGTGCGAATCTGGAGAAAGCGTATTTGCAGGGAATGCATCGGGTTCTGTTGTGAAGATCAGGTCAACGGGGTTGGTAGTCACCTGATCGGTTGAAGAATAGCAGGGATTCAAGAAGAAACTCGTCAAACTCTCTTTTCCCGGATTCATGGGGGGGCATTGGCCGTTCCCGGCAGACAACTACTGCCATTTCCAATACAGACGCTCGTTCACTCAACCTGAGTGGCTTGGTTTTGTGCGGAAAAAATACATGAAATGTATTCATAGTTTGAAGGCACGAATCATCGCCTAAGGGATGCGGCAAATTATGGATGGTTTCATTTAACCGGTTTGTTTCGACAAACGTTAATTGAAGACCTTCTAATCTCTGGGGAGAAGGAATAATGAAAAATCTGAAGCTCAAACGACTCACCTATGCGGTGATCCTGGGGGCCTTTTCCGCGACGGGTGCACAAGCTGTACCCCTCGACGGTGGCACCCTTGATCCACTGACCATCCCAAAATATGTCACACCTTTGGTCATCCCACCGGTCATGAACAATACCGGTACGCTGGATGATTACGATATTGGCATGCGCCAATTCAAACAACAGATTTTACCAGGCGGTATCTGGAATACCGTCAACGGCAGAACCGATGCATTTCCGCCAACAACTGTTTGGAGTTATGGCCCGGCAACAGATCCGCGCCCTGACTCACGAACATTGGGTGGTGGTCGAAACGTAGCACCTGCCCCCAATTCCCAATTCAACTATCCGGCTTACACCATTGAGGCAGTCAAGGATACCAACGTCACAGTAGACTGGATGAACCAGTTGGTACGGCGTCCTGATCGCTGCCGTGCAGTCGGTGGCAACATTGGTACAGAAAGAGCCAACGACTGTAAATTCATCCCCCATCTGCTGCCAGTGGATCAAACCCTGCATTGGGCGAACCCTAAGGCACGCTGTGACAAAGGTGAATTACGAACCGACTGTCATGGCCAGAGCCAAAAGCCCTACCGCGGCCCGGTTCCTATCGTCACGCATGTGCATGGTGCCCATACCGGTCCCAGCAGCGATGGTTACACCGAAGGCTGGTGGCTGCCCAATGCATCGAACGTTGCTTGTGTGCCTCGTGATGGCGTAACCGGAGATCCTGTCCGCAAACCTGGCGCTGGTGAATATGTCTGTGAAGGCACCATCGCCAACCTCCTGACAGATCGTGATGGCGCGCTGGATACCAACATTGGCGCCGGTGTCGGTGTCTTTGAGTATCTGAACGATCAGCCCTCCACCACACTCTGGTATCACGATCATGCACTCGGCATGACCCGCGTGAATGTCTATGCTGGTCCAGCTGGTTTCTGGCTGATCCGCGATGAAGCAGGTGTGAATAGCGAGTCTGGTATGCAGTCTGGTAACCTGCCTGGTCCCGCACCTGTCGCAGGTGAGGATCTGGTTACCACCAACTTCCCGGCAGAGCTTGGTGGTTCTCGTGAGAAATATCGTGAGATCCCTGTCGTTATCCAGGATCGTGCCTTCAACGATGACGGTTCTCTCTGGTATCCAGGCAATCGGGCTTTCTTTGAAGGTCTGAATGTAAAAGGTACTGGCGGGACAGCGAATGCGCAGTTCCCAGGTGAACCTGAATTGCAAATCAAGTTCGCCGGCAACAACGCCCAGGACAAGGTCTCCGACATCGCACCTATCTGGAACCCGGAAGCCTTCTTCAACACCATGGTGGTTAACGGTACAACCTGGCCGCAACTGGAAGTGGCACCTTCTCTGTATCGCTTACGCTTGTTGAACGGCACCAACTCTCGTTTCCTCAACCTCTCACTGCCGATTGTTGATCCTGTCACCGGGAATCAGACAACTGTGCAGAAGAACATCTGGTACCGTGAGATCAATAGTAACAACGGCGGCTATAAGGGTCCCTGGCAATCGGATCAGCAACCGGTCAATGAGCTCTACATGTATCAGATCGGTACCGATCAGGCCATGCTGCCTAAGGTCACAGCGGTTCGTACCGGCTTTGCCACACAGCTCAACTACAACCCACAAGCCTGGGCATTCGAGCAGGCGCCATACATGGAGGTCAATAACCGGTTGATAGTCGGTGAAACGGCTCAAATGGCGGGGCAGGCAATGCTGATGGGACCGGCTGAGCGCTCTGATACTATTATTGACTTTCGAGGCCTGCCTAACGGGACTGTGATACGGATGATCAACACAGCGCCTGATTCACCTTTCGGTGGTACGATTGCCGGCGATCCGCCAGCAGATCCGGACACCACCGGTCAGGTCATGCAGTTTGTGGTCAATACCGCACTGCTTGGCACCAGCCCCAGTGATGAGCAGCGTAGTCCAAAAGGTCAGCTGCAGAACGCAGATACCGCCGCCACATCACCCTGGGATCTGCTCCTGGGTCCCGTGGATGGTAACGCCACCCCACCAGCCACTGGTAATCGTGACCTGGTGCTGATCGAAGAGGAATCTGCTCTGACCTGCTTCGATGTGGATGCAACCGGCAATCAGGTCCAGCTACCTGAGATCCCTGTTGCCGGTGTCTGTCCGACACCGACCGCTGCACCTTTCGGTCCCAAGGCCGCAGTCCTAGGTACCACCGATGCAGCCGGCGTGGATTCAGTCACGCTCTGGTCTGATCCGATCGTAACCAACCCGGACCTCAATGCTACTGAAGTCTGGAACATCAAAAACATCACCGCTGATGCCCATCCAATCCATGTGCATCTGGTGAAATATAAGGTGAATGGCCGTACTGATCTGACTGGCGGACCCAGCCCCACAGTGCCTACACCTAATGGTAAGGAAGCATGGGAAGATGGTTGGAAGGATACCGTAATCACCTATCCGGGTGAGATCACATCCATCCAGGCTGAGTTCGACATCCCCGGTCTATACGTCTGGCATTGCCACATCGTTGAGCATGAAGACAACGAGATGATGGTGCCCTTCTGTGTCGGTGGATCCCAAGCAGACGGCGGCGTCTGCCCGGACAAGTTGTTCCCAGCTTTATAAAACAACAATCGGTAAACACTCGAATCGGGGCTGCCTTCGGGCAGCCCTTTTTTTTCCACGGAATTTCATCTTTTGTTAAGATCCTATTGCAACGATAACGATTAGGATTGAGGGAAATCCACATCATGCGAATGCAGCTATCCGCCATCACTGTCATGGGACTTCTATCAGGTGCAGTCTTTTCCGATGAACCGGCCAAGCTTGTCGATGAGTCAGATCGCATCAACTATGCCATTGGTCATCAGATTGGCGTCGATTTCAAAAAGCAGCAGGTTCAACTGGACCAACGGTCACTCAAGCAGGGCATACATGACGGCAATGAGAGAAAACAGCCGCAGCTTGATCCCAGGGAAATGAACCAGCGGCTGAGAGATCTGAAAAAAAACATCACCCAGGAGATGGAGTCAAAAGCGATAGCGAGGATGCAGAAGCGACAGGCAGAGATTAAAAACAAACGCCAGCTGGGACGTGAATTTCTGGAAGCCAACAAGACAAAGACAGGTGTCACGACCACGCCGAGCGGTCTGCAGTACAAGATCATCACACCCGGCAGCGGACCCATGCCAAAGGCCATTGATAAAGTTAAAATCGACTACACTTCAAAACGCCTGAACGGCCATGTTTTTGATGGTTCATTTAAAAAGGGTGGGACACAAATTTACCAGGTCAACAAGCTCATCCCCGGTTTTTCAGAAGCCCTGAAAATGATGCAACCTGGTGCAAAATGGGAACTCTATCTGCCTTCAGATCAGGCTTATGGAAGACGAGGTCCACTTGGATATGAAACCGTTATCATTGAAGTAAAATTACTCGAAATTCTGGAGCAGAACAGAAAACAGCCACAAGCGACTGCTTCCGAGGCGAAGAATATGGAGACAAAATAGATTCTTGATTAATGGAAGCGTGTTGAGATAACCACGCCTCCATCAATATTCACACGAATTGCCTAACCTAACTACAAAAACGGCCCGTGCATTATCAGAAGGATTCTGTGACTTACTTTGCAGGCTTTTTCTGATCAGCCCAGTTCTGTTTATAGGTATCTGGAATTTTAACCCGATTATCCGGTATCGCTTTGTGCTCTACCGACTTAAAAGTCAAACTCATATTGCCGTCGAGAGAACGGCTTTGAACCGAGACTTGGCGTTCATCCGGCGTTGAAACACCATTCCAGTCCCAACCCATCTTTCGGGTAACCATCAAGAGCCGTGACAGGGTAATTGTCTCCCGGGCATTCAGACCGAGTTGAACACCGGCTGTCATACAATGCTCAGCTTTGGGTGCCTTTGTTCCCATCTCATGTACCTTTTGGCAGCGAATACCGGAAACAGTCGCTTTTTCCTGCACAGGCATCAACTTTGGCGGGAGCATATCGGGCCAATAGGCCTTGTTCATCCGGGTGGCAGTGTAACGCTTTGCGTCATCATCCACTTCAAACATGATCAACCGACCGGTATCCATAAGCGTATAGTCAGGCTTCTCTTTTCCCTCGTTATCGATTCTCAGCCATCGGCCGGTAATCGAAACAGTAATCGTCTGCTTGTCGCCACTTGATCCCACCTTTTCGTACTTCAGAATGGAGTCAGCGTGAGCCGTACCTATAACGCACAAACCTAATGCTATGACAGATTTATTTAATAGATTAAACATCATTTCTCTCCGAACATCCCAGCATCTTCTTTTTAGTGAATCGTACACTTCAATACACTGAATTGAATACTGAATCAACGACTTCGTTTGTCTGATGTCGTGAACACAACGATATACACACTCCACGCATTACCGTATACCTACTACACCCTATTTGTACGCCTTATCCAGTTCCGGATAGGATAAAAATCAAATACAAACACGGTCGTTTTTGGGGTAGTAATTTCTTAAATTTCCTATCATTTTTTTCCTCCCGGATGAAACCTTGATACTATGAGTTAGATAGCCGTTCAGAGGTTTTCCATCAGCCCATGACAATACATCTCCGACTTAGATATAGATAGGGTGAATACGCCCTTGAACGACACAAAGGAACAAAATGAATGAAGATAGCATCCGCTTCACTTATCACCATTTTGATTGCTGCATCTCCTGCCATGGCTGAGGATCAGACACCCCTCACTGATGATACGGCAAAGATAAACTATAGCGTCGGATATCAAATCGGCAGTGACTTTAAGTATCAGGATATTGAGATCCGCTCCGATGCCATCATGCAAGGCATTCGTGATGCGATGAAGGGTAATGAAGGCCAAATGACGAATGCGCAGATGCGACAGGTCATGGCCGATCTCGGTAAGCGTCTGGCAGAGCAAAAAAGAAAAAAGAAAGAAGCACTTCTACGTGAGCAAAGCGAGAAGCGTAAAAACTTCCACACTGAAAACGGAAAAAAAACCGGCATTGTCACAACTGAAAGCGGTTTGCAGTATCGCATTCTCGAAGCCGGTCGCGGCAAGAGTCCCCTTTCAACCGATAAGGTCCTGGTCCACTACACTGGAAAACTGATCGACGGCACTGAATTCGACAGTTCATATGGGCGTGGAAAACCTGCCAGTTTTCAGGTCAATCGAGTCATCAAAGGCTGGACAGAAGCACTGCAATTAATGAAGCAGGGTGCTCGCTGGCAACTGTTTATACCGTCCGACCTGGCCTATGGCGAGAAAGGCGCACCACCCAGAATTCCACCCCACAGCTCTTTGATTTTTGATGTGGATTTACTGGCAATCGAATAAGACCAACTGATAGGACGTGACTTCCTATGTACCACCCTCTATTCAGGTATCAGGCCATAACTTTGTGTAGCTATATTCCACGCGGCACAATCAAATGTTGGCTTTCCCTGCTTTTATTTAACTGCTTCGTAAGTATTTTCGGCAATGCCATCGCTGCCGATCATGCAGATCACCAACATAGCGCCAAGTCTTCCGACCAATCTGTCGAAATGGCTATCGTGGCGGACATACAGCAGTCACCTCAATATGCCTGCCCTATGCACCCATTTGAAGTCAGCCATGAACCCGGCAGGTGCTCAGTTTGCGGTATGTTTTTAGTTAAGCAGCCAAATAACGAAGCTATGGAGCATTCTCTTCATGAGCATGAGCCGCAAACCGCGCTATATGTCTGCCCTATGCACCCGCAAGAGACAAGCCATGAACCTGGCAGGTGTTCACAATGCGGCATGTTTCTGGTTAGACAACAAGCTGCTGAAAGTACGAGTGAACATGACAGCGATATCCCTCATCAGGAGCATGATGCAACAAAGAATCCAGATGGTAAAACACAACAGCGGCATTCCATGAAAACTGAACATCTGGCGAACTCACACAGTGCCAGTGAACACAGTGCAATACATCAGGAAATACAGATGCCTATGAAAGCAAAACCTAAACGGTTTTGGGAATCCAAACAGCTTCCGCATCAAGTTTCCGATCACACTAGGCATCGTGTTGAAGATGAGAACTTCTCAGTTGCAAAACGACTTCAATCTGCACCTTTAGATAACTTAGGCGATGTGCAGACGCACACCTCTCATGACCATTCACAACATGGCTCAAACTATGTTTGTCCCATGCATCCGCAGATCGTGAGTCATGAAGCAGACGCCACCTGCCCCATCTGCGGCATGAATCTTGTTGAAAAAATAATACCTGCCGCTTCAGTGTCAGAGAGTGGAGTCAGTACGACCTTTATTTGTCCAATGCATCCACAGATTATCGGTGAGGAGCCTGGATCATGCCCCATCTGCGGCATGGATCTCGTGCCCAAAACATCTGTGCTTAAATCCGAGCAAAACCCACAGGTCTTTCTCAACACGGCGGTGATACAAAATATGGGAATACGCACCATCACCGCCAAGCGTGACTCACTCGGCAAGGAAATCAAAACACAGGGTATTGTTGCCGCAGACGACGAGGGAATTCTCAATATACATCCCAGGACGGGAGGCTGGGTTGAAAGACTCTACCCAAGCTCAGAGGGAGATCGTGTGGAGAGAAAAGAGGAGTTGCTCGATTTCTACTCTCCCTGGATCAACCAGGCACAGCTCGATTTCATAACTGCGCTTGAAGAGTTGGATATGGTCACGTTCGATCCATCACGCAAAGGGGAACTGGATGCCAAAGTCGATGCACTCAGAAATACTTTGAGATTGCTGAACGTCTCTCCTATGGACGTTATGCGGATAGAAAAAAGCAGAAAAGTTCTCAATACCGTACAGATCATGGCACCTCAAGGCGGCCTCATCACAGAGCTGAATGTCAATGAAGGGAGCTATGTAGAGCCTTACCAGTCCATGTTCACCATTGTCGATCTCAGCGAAGTCTGGGTAATGGTAGATATCTTTGAACATCAGGCGCCCTGGATCAGGAAGGGCCAGCAGGTCACAATCACGACACCGGTCATTCCCGGCAGAGCGTGGACCGGAGAAGTGGAATTTATTTACCCGGAAGTTGATCCAAAAACCCGTACGTTACGTGCTCGTATCGAGGTACCCAACCCTGATGAAGCTCTGTTATTGAATATGTTTGTGCAAGTGGATCTCTCACAGGGTGCCGCAAAAGAAAATATCGTCAGCGTACCCCGCGAATCGATTATTTTGACAGGAGAGCGTGAAATCATCGTCAAATCCCTGGGCAAGGGTCACTTCCAGCCGGTGGAAGTACAAACCGGTATCTGGGGCAGTGACAATGTTGAAATTCTCTCCGGCATAACTGAGGGTGATGAGGTGGTGGTCTCCGGTCAGTTCCTGATTGATTCCGAATCGAATATTCAAAGCAGCCTCCTGCGTATGTCGGAGTAGGACAGATGCCCACACTGTTGATACGCTGGTCTATTGAAAACCGCGTATTGGTACTACTCTCCAGTCTTATCATCGGTATCTGGGGATGGAACGCCATACGTGAAATCCCCTTGGACGCCTTGCCTGATCTCTCAGACGTTCAGGTCATTATTCAAACCGGTTACCCGGGTCAATCCCCTCAGGTTGTCGAGGACCAGATTACATATCCGATCACCACGACTATGCTGTCGGTACCTGGTGCAAAAGCTGTCCGGGGTTACTCTTTTTTCGGAGATTCCTATATCTACGTCATTTTCGAGGATGGCACTGATATCTATTGGGCTCGCAGCAGAGTACTGGAGTACCTCAATCAGGCAAGTGCAGAGCTACCAAGCGACGTTCAACCTAAGCTGGGACCCGACGCCTCTGGTGTTGGCTGGATCTACAGTTACGCATTGGTAGACACGCAGAATAAACACGATATTTCCCAGCTGAGATCTATTCAGGATTGGTTTTTAAAATTTGAACTGCAGAGTGTGTCAGGGGTGGCAGAGATTGCCAGCGTCGGCGGCATGATCAAGCAATACCAGATCGTTCTCAGTCCGCAAAAGATGCGTGCATTAGGCATTCCTCTATCTCAAGTTATCAATGCTGTGAAGCGTGCCAACTATGAGGTAGGCGGCTCTGTTATTGAACAGGGTGAGGCAGAACTCATGGTGCGCACACGAGGCTACCTGAAATCAGAACAGGATATTGGCCATATCCCCATTGATCTGACCGATGACAGTGTCCCGATACTGTTACAGGATATTGCCCATATCCAGACCGGCCCGGAAATGCGGCGTGCTGTCGCTGATCTTGATGGCATGGGTGAGGTTACAGGCGGTATTGTTGTAATGCGCCATGGTGAAAATGCACTGAAAACCATCCAGCTCGTAAAAGCCAAGCTAGAAAATCTAAAATCCGGCCTGCCTGAAGGCGTGGAAGTTGTTGAGACTTATGATCGCTCATCTCTTATCGCTGAGAGCGTAGATAATCTCAGTGAAAAACTTGTGCAAGAATTCTTCGTCGTTGCTGCCGTCTGCCTACTCTTCCTTTTTCATATACGTTCCGCGATAGTTGCCGTGATAACACTACCCTTGGGCATACTGATCGCCTTCATTATTATGCGGCAGCAGGGAATCGACGCGAACATTATGTCACTCGGTGGCATTGCTATTGCGATCGGCACCATGGTCGATGCCGCAATTGTAATGATCGAAAATGCCCACCGCCGTTTGGAAGAAGCTGGCAGTCGATTATCCCGTGAGGAACATTGGGGGGTTATTCTACAGGCTGCACAACAGGTTGGTCCGGCGCTCTTCTATTCCCTGCTGATCATTACCTTGAGTTTCCTGCCTGTGCTGGCATTGGAAGGACAGGAGGGCAAGCTGTTCGGTCCACTGGTATATACCAAAACCTATGCCATGGCAGCCTCTGCCGGACTTGCCGTCACACTGGTACCGGTACTCATGGGATATCTCTTGAAGGGCCGTATTCCGGCAGAAAATGCCAATCCACTGACCTGGTTCCTGATTGGCATCTACCGGCCTCTTCTAAAAAGTGTCTTACTGCTACCCCGGTTGTCCCTACTCATTGCATTACTACTCGTCCTCACACTGCTGATTCCCTTGTATGGTGTTGGCGGCATACTTGAGCCTTTGAAGTGGCCATTGAAAATGACTGCTGCCGGCGGTATCGACAGCAGTCGATATTTGATTGAGACAATTGAAGACGGCCAACAGCACTTGAGGAATGGCTGGAACGATAGATTCTCCGGTACACCCTTCCTTCGCAGCATGGGACGAGGCCTCGGTTCTGAATTTATGCCAGACCTCTTTGAAGGCGATCTGATGTATATGCCAACCACCCTACCAGGGCTATCCATAGGCAAGGCACAGGAGTTGTTGCAACAGACTGATCGTTTAATAACAACAATTCCAGAGGTGGAAAGGGTTTTTGGGAAAATCGGCCGGGCAGATACAGCCACCGATCCTGCGCCGTTGACTATGATAGAGACCATCATTCAACTGAAACCCAAATCATCCTGGCGTGATGGACTCTCATTGGAAGATATCATTTCAGAACTCGACAGGACGGTACAATTCCCCGGCCTGACTAATGCCTGGCTCATGCCGATAAAAACCCGAATTGACATGCTTTCCACAGGCATCAAAACCCCCATCGGCATCAAAGTCTCAGGACCTGATCTCGATACTATCGAGCAGATTGGAAGAGAGATAGAAAAGGCTCTCTCCAGCATACCGGAAACCCGCTCCGCTTTTTCCGACAGAGTCGTTGCAGGCCGATACATCGAAATAGTGCCCAATAGATTGGAGGCGGCTCGCCTGGGCATCAATATTGATGATATCAATCTGATGGTCAGCGCTGCTGTCGGTGGCATCAACATCGGTGAGACAATTGAAGGCCCCGAACGCTATCCCATCAATATTCGATTCCCGCGAGAACAACGGGATGATATTAAAAAACTGAGTGAACTACCGATCGTCACGCCATCCGGTGCGCAGATACCCCTATCCCAAGTGGCCAGTGTACATGTTGTAGACGGCCCTCCTCTCATAAAAACAGAGAACGCTCGCCTCAATGGGTGGACATTCATCGACATCAAAGATGCGGATATAGGCAGTTACATCGCAAAGGGCCAGGAAACCCTGAGCAAAGCCATCAAATTACCAACTGGCTATTCAATCACCTGGACCGGACAGTATGAGTATATGCTGCGAGCGAAGGAGAAACTGATGCAGTTGATACCCATGCTGGTTATCATTATTTTCGGCCTCCTCTACCTTATTTTCAGACGCTTTTCCGAGGCTGCCATTGTTATGCTGAGTATTCCGTTTGCGCTGATAGGCGGCTTCTGGTTCGTGCTGGCAATGGGCTATAACATGTCGGTAGCCGTCGCAGTAGGCTTCATAGCACTCGCAGGTATAGCCACCGAATTTGGCGTTGTCATGCTGATCTACCTCAATAATGCGATCGCACAGTATAAAGATGCCGGAAACCTCAATAACCGACAAGATTTAAAGACATCCATCATTGAAGGCGCAGCGCTGAGAGTTCGCCCTAAGGCCATGACTGTATTGGTTGTCGTGCTAGGTCTGATGCCCATAATGTTAAGCGATGGCACAGGATCGGAAGTGATGCAGCGAATTGCAGCCCCGGTTATCGGTGGCATGATTACAGCACCACTCTTATCACTTTTTATCATGCCGGCCATCGTGCTTTTAGTGAAGCGGAGAAAGTTACTGCCTTAAATAATCCAGTTATTATATAGCCTTATATTAACCCGAGAGAGCAGAGAGAGTGCTATGAAACACTACCAAGAATTACTCTTACTGGGTCTATTCACCGCCATGGTTACAACTGCAACCGCTGGTGACATTGGTCATGATCAACAAGGCATGCATCAATCCGAAGGAGTGAAGAAAAGTGATGATTCTCATGGGCATGGCCATATGCATACTTTGGGAAGCCAGAAGAATGGCAACATACAGGCCACTCTGGAAATCATGCCATATGATAAAAAATCACAAGCTGCCCTCAAAACATATGGGATAGTCGCAACCCATCATGTCATGTTGTCTCTCATGAATACCGATACAGGTAAAGATACAGATCATGCCATGGTTCATGCATGGGCGAAAACAGCAACGAAAAATGCACCCAAGAAGGTCAGACTGATATCGATGCAGATGTCTAATATGGCGGGATATGGTGGTGATATCAACCTACCATCACCAGAAGTTTCCACTATTGCCGTAGAGGCCGTTACAGCAGATGAAAGTGTCCACCGCTTTTATTTTCAATCTGATTTCTAATAGCCATTCATTTTGTAGAAAAAAATTCCGTCTCTGTGCTATCAGTATTGGCAATAGTCCGCAAAATACCTGTGATTGACGTCTTCATGTGTAAGTATTTGACTCATCCAGTCTTGTTTAGCGCTTCCTTAAGAGGAAGCAACTCATGAGTGATAAGCTAAGTTATGCTGACCAGATTTAGGCCTGCTCTGAACAGAGAACATACTATATCTGTTTAGTATTTCGGCAACCTCATGATGACAGCGATCGTGATGCAGGAGCGTTTGAAATACATGTTGATAGACATTGAATGTTTCAGACACGCCCTGACCTGCACACACTAGCTCAGTCTCGATCTCGTCGACGAATTCTTGATGATCAGGGTCAATTTCGACGAGCTTTCGCGGACCCAGGAGTGCATAAATTGAGGCCCAGGCAGCAGAAACGACAACGCTTCGTGAGATACGCGTTACAGGCTCATGAAACCTTTTGGAAAGTTTTTGTGAATTCTCGTAGACCTGGGATAAAATCGATTGAGTAGCAGGCTCCCCCAAGTCATCCTGGGTCAGTCCGTATTTGATCAAATAGCTGAAATAGAGCCGCTTTTCGCTCTGTCTTTCCAGGTATCCAAACATCCTTTCCCCTCCCGTGAATAGCCTCAGCCTATGGAGAACATCGCCAATCTTCTCATCTGGATAAATCACTGAAGTAGTGAAATAACCCTAGAAGATCCTAGCAAATGTTACTTAAGAGGAAATTAATGCCAAAACAATTATGGCCCGTTAACACTCATTTAATTGGCAGTGGTGATCAGATTAGTGTTAACAGGCTCTAGGAATTAGCGTCACTTAACCATTGATGGTGGACATCAAAGAACAGAGCAATTACCAGCTTCAAAACTCTGCGTACTGGGTGCCTGGTGCATACAGGCTTTGAGTAAAGTAGAAACACTAGGGTGGCAATGACCATTCTCATAGAGGATAGAAAAAACTCGACAGTAGATATTACTCCCCGCGTCCTCTTTCTCACAGGAGATCATCAGCTCCCATTCCACCTCATCGACAATATCTCTATATCCGGGCTCCATTTTCAACATCTGATCTGAGCCCATGAGGCAGTAGATTGTTCCCCATGCAGCAGCACTGATGATGTTCCCGGAAACAGTCTCCAACGGCTCGCCGAATTTATGCGAAGTTGCTTGCGCCTGATCATAGATTGCATTGAGGATCAGACGGGAGACCCTGGGATTCAAGTCCTCCCACGTCAGCCCGAATCGATGCAGATAACTGTAGAAAATTCTTTTCTCGCTCTTTTTTTCCAGATAGTTAAACATGGCTGGATCTCTACGTTACCTGATAAAATTACACGTTCTGGCTGACTTGCTGGGACTGAATCGATATACCCCACTATAGGTAGTAACTTAGCAAGCCAAGCTTAAGAATTACTTAAGCCACACCCCCCTTTTTCGTCCGTGTAAAAAACCTTCAATATCACAATGCTCCATAGTGGGAAAATAGTGCTTTCCCTTTTCCATAACAAGATTGAAATACATTTTTGAAGAGAATGAAAGTCCTAAATGGCAATACCATTACATTCCATACGCAAAAGGAGTAGTCACCCTACCCTTAAGTGGTAGGGTCGTACTTTTTATCATCCAAATATAATTTTGAGCTAGGCCAGGGTGCCCGGGACACAAGCAAAGTGAGTTCCGGGTATAACTGTCGTCAATAGACTATTCCGGCATATTGGGAGGGTCTAGATCCTCCTGGGGCTGCTCCTCCTGCATACTGGCCTGCCATTCCCGTAACATCTCAACATGCCAGTTTTCCTCTTCTACCATTTCAATCGCCAACTTCTTCACCGCTTCACTTGATGAGTTATCTGCGACCTGCTGATAAAAATCCCGGCCACGGATCTCGTTGAACAGTGCAATTTCCATGGCCTTTGTACTACTCATGAGATAGTCCGCATCATCCATACAGAAGGCCTCGGGTGCCGATGGGCATTTCCACTTAAAGTCCCAGGGGGTGATTGTAGGTAAAGCCAGATTTGCCGCACGTTGATGAACTTCCTCAGCATGCAGCCGGCTGTAGTTCGCCAGCTTACGGAAGAGTTCTGCCACTTCCAAATTGTTGTGCACCTCCATGGTATCCGCCAGTTCCTCATAGTGCTCGTAAGAAGCCTCTTCGAGTTCCATGGCATGCACTAGAAACTCTTCCACAGATTCGATAGTCACGGTTTCAGCTTCGCTCATAGCAGGAACTCCTTCTCAATGGTATTTAACTTTGAGTCCGTTCTGTTTTCCGGTTGCCAGACAGGAAACTGCTTGGCATAGATGACACCTGTCGCCTTGCCGTCACCAGCCTGGATGATCTGTGCTGCCTTGACCGGATCATCTGTCGGCAGATCACTTTCTGAGGGATGAACCTCCTCCTTCCACAGTTTCTGATCGGGCCGGTAGGTGACACATCCACTCAATACCTGCACAAATGCAAATCCGGGATGTTCAATGGCCTCTACCAGCAATCGAGTCAGCTCGGAGGGCTCACCCGAAAAGCCGCGGGCGATGAAACCCGCCCCTGCAGCCAGTGCAATGGCGGCAGGATTGAAGCTCGGGATGCCGGTACCATGGGGCGTCATCTTGCTGTTACTCCAGTCTGGCAGCGTGGTCGGAGAGGCCTGCCCCTTGGTCATACCGTAGACCTCATTGTCCATAACGATGTAGGCCATGTTCATGTTACGCCGACAGGCATGCAGAAAGTGGTTGCCGCCAATGGAGAAGCCATCCCCGTCCCCACCCGCCGCGATGACCGTCAGATCGGGTCGCGCCGCCTTGAGACCCGAGGCCGCCGCCAGTGCCCGCCCATGAATACCGTGAAACCCGTAGGTATCGATATAGGCCGGCAAGCGGGATGAACAGCCGATACCTGAGACTACTGCCACCTCTTCCTTCACCAGTCCAAGGTGCGCCATCGCCTTGGTCAGCGCGGAGAGTACGGCGAAATGGCCGCAACCTGGACACCAGACCGCCTTGATACCTGATTTGTAATCTTTTGCCTTGAGCGCGGGAACTGTCATCGATTATCTCCTCATCAACCACCGCCACCCAGGGCACGTAGAATTCGTCCCGGCCTCAGGGGAAGGGGTCCGGGCTGAGCCAATGATTCAGCCGAAACGGGCAACACGCCCTCCGCATGCAGATAATGGAAAAGCTGCCCTGCATGATTCTGTTCCACAACCAAAACCTTTTCCATATCCTTCAATAGATCTTTCAGCCGATCATGCTGTAAAGGCGCCAGTAAACGAATTGAAATAATCTTGATCGAACTTCCCTGCGCCAATAGCCAACCGGCCACTTCCTTCACCGCACCGGTGGAAGATCCCCAGGTGATGATGCACTGTCTGCCATCCCCTTCCACATCTGCCCAATCCTCACCGAAGTCGAAATCCTCCAGCTTATGCAGACGCTTGTTCAGTTGGGTGCGATGATCCACTGCCATGCTGGATGGCGTTCCCCGGGGGTTATGTTCCAAGCCGTCAGCGGTATACATACCCCCGGCAGTACCGGGAAGGCTCATGGCTGAAACGTTATCCGGGGTGATGGCGTAGCGTTGATATTCCGCATCAGGGGTAGCTTCCACTTTACGCGCAAGAGAGAGTTCACGCTGCGGTGGGGCTTTGATAATCGCCTGGGACTGTCCCAGTGACTGATCAGAGAGCACCAGGGCCACAGTCTGCAGGTGTTCAGCAAGTTGCACCGCCCACTGGGTGGTGAAGACGCAATCCCGAATCGAGAGCGGCGCCAGCACCAAGTGCGGCGCATCACCATGCAGGCCGTAAATAGCAATGTTCAGATCAGACTGCTCGGACTTGGTGGGGATACCGGTGGAGGGACCGCCTCGCATGACATTCACCACTGTTACCGGTGTCTCGCTGACCAGGGCGAGTCCCAATCCTTCGACCATCAGGCTAAGACCGGGGCCGGACGTCGCTGTCAGTGAGGGCACGCCACCGAAGGAAGCGCCAATGATCATATTGATCGAAGCCAGTTCGTCCTCAGCCTGCAACAAAGAACCGCCGAGCTTCTCCAGCCTTGGGGCGAGCCACTCCAATATCTCACTGGCCGGCGTGATGGGGTAGGCAGCGACGAAACGCGTACCTCCTCTCAGGGCACCCACCCCACAGGCCTGATTACCGGTGATGCTCCAATGATCTGCAGATTTCCCGGGAGCTTCCAGTGTAATCCGAGGCCGGTGATCGTGATTATAACCCAGCCTGACCGCCAGCAGTGCGGTCTCAACAATCCCCTCCCCTTTGTTTCCCAATATGGCTTTGACACTGGTTTCCAACGCTTTGAGATCCAGCCCACAGACCAGTGCCGTGGCACCCAGGGCAACCATATTGAGGCGCCCCCCCGGCAGTCCGGAGGCGAACTTTTTAAATGGCACCTCAAGAATATCCGCACCGTTGCTACGCAACAGTGCAGGCACCTCTCCCGCAGCGGGGTCCGACAGGATCAGACTCTTGTCGGAGAGTGGCAGCTCATCGGCAAAACGTTCGATATTACGCCAGTCGAGTCCGACCAGCAGATCGTACTCGTCGCCCATGCACTCCACAGGGTCCTGGCTGAAGCGAACCATCGCCGCAGATTCTCCACCACGGATCTGTGGTCCGGCGGAACGCGTCATCAAGCCCTGAAAACCGCACTGGGCAGCCGCTTCGAGCAGTATGCGTCCGGTTGTCACCGCACCACTGCCACCTGAACCGGTAATGGCTACGGAATAGCTCTGGCTGGTTGCCTGTTTCGATGAGTCACTCATGCTTGTCTCAGGTTTCTTTTCATTTGAGACTAATCATAGGACAGGCTGAAAAATTATCGCTTGTCCGGGATCAAGCCATACCCAAGAAACAAGAGAAAAGCTGCAGGAGTAAAAATCTGGCTATGGCCAGACCATCGCTCAGTCGATAGCCAACCGACATCACTCGTTGATAATGAGCACTTCGATGCGGCGATTGGTGTTCCGACCGACAGCCGTCTCATTGCTGGCAACCGGACGTGACTCCCCGTAACCGATGGCGGTAAGACGAGTCTTGTCAAAGCCACCCACCTTCTCGAGAAAGGAAGCCACTGTCTCGGCCCGCCGTTGCGATAAATTTTGATTGACACTGAAGCCACCCACCGAATCGGTATGTCCGGAAACCACCACGCTGGGGTTGGGAAAGGAATGGATAGCCGTCACGATCTTGTCCAGTAAGGCAAAGTTTTCCGATTGAATCTCGCTCTGCCCGCTTGGGAAATTGAAGGCATGCAGCTCAAGCAGGACATTATGACCCTGCCGGTAGACATTGGCCTCGGACGGACCAAAGAGATTCTGAATCTTGGCATAGCGTGCCTGTGCCTCACGATTTTCCCTCTCAACGGCCTCAAGACGGCTTTGCAGATCCATGCGGGTCGCCATTTCAGACTGTTGCATCTCGGCATAGGTGGCCAGTTTGTCGCGCAGGGTAACGACTACCTCGTGATTGGGTAAATACAGCGGTAGCGCCTCACCCGAGGGCTCATTGATCAGGATAAGTTGTTTCTGATACCAGAGCACAATCTCCTCCATGCTGAAATCGCGACGTTCGAAATCCTTGATCATGTCGGTGATCTCTACACTCTGCATGGCCAGCTCGCTGGAGCGTTTGGCGTGACCGCGAGCCTTCTGCCGCTGTGTCCGGTTGGTTTCAAGAACCGCCACGGCAAGTGCAAGCTCCTCTCGAGCCAGCTTGAGTGTCTTGGGTGCAAAATCATCAGCTTCCTTCTGCACAGCATCGGTGATATCCCGGTGCGCCTGTTCCGTGGCATCCTGCTTGAGCGCTTCCAATTCCACTTCCGCGTAGCCCTGTATCATCTCAGGACGCCATTTTTTTGCACCCTCCTGATCGCCATCCTCAACTTTTTGGGCCGCCTTGCGCAGCTTATTGTCCAGCACACCGAACTGCTCCTGATACAAGGTATCGGCACCGGCGGCGATCGCCATCTCTCTCGCATCCAGGACTTCTCTCATGAGATTTTTTGTCGTGGCGGCATCAGATTCAGCCTTGTCGACGATCGTGTTCGCCTCCTTCACCAAAGCGATGACCCTGTCGTCTCGCTTGGTACGGCCCAGAGAGATCGCCTCAGTCAACTTAGCCTCCGCAGCCGCAAAGCCGCTTGGGGCCAAATCGTAGAGTCCATTGGATTTATCATCCTTCAACCGGGAGTTGAGCGCGGCAACCTCATCATATTCTGTAATGACCTGCCGTTCGGATAGCATCGGTGCGGTTGTACAGCCGGCAACCAGCGCGGTCAGCAAGACCAGAAAGATAAAACCCTGTGCATTCTTCATTCTTCTCATCTCCGTGAAATTCGCCGCCGGATGATACCAGGCATGATCGTTTACCCGGAACGACTGGAAACATCCACCCATAATGCGTCCATGAGATGTCTCGGTCAATATTTTGGAGATTGAACAGGCAACAGGAACCGCCTGAAATTGCAAACAAAAGAAAATCTTTCCAGTCTTGAGTGCCGGTTGCTTTTTTTTGTTAAAGACAGGGGCAGTGCTGAATACTATTTGGGATAGAGCCAACCCGAAAAAATTCTTGTGAGAAGGGGGAGAATAAAATAGGTCAATGTGGGCACGACAATCACTGTCAATGTAAAGGTACGAGCCACTAGCGGCCATTCACTCATCAACGGCCCGATGAGATAGCTCAGTAACGTGACCAGACTAAAAACACCCAACCAGACAAGAAAGGCCATTTTATACTTCGGCGGATGCACGTTGATAGCGCAATCCGGCAGGGTAAACCAGGCTTCGAGGCCTGTGATGGTCTGTATCTCCCTCGGTTGACTGACGCTTTCCGCTATCTCTCGCCACTCGGCTCGCTCAGCGGAACGCTCCCATTGTTCGAGATGACTGCGGCGATCGAATTTAAAAACGATCCGATAGGCACCATCGGGTTTTGTCGGTCGAAAAACATTGGTGCCCATATGTCCCGGATGCTGCATGGCAGCCTGGGTGATACCGGTAATATAGTCTTCGAACTCAGCCTCTTTACCTGGTTTAGGCTTGCGGGTAACCAGGACGGTGACAGGGGGATCGCCATCGACATTCGTCGAATCGGATGTCTGCGCTGTTTCATTCATGACAGCCAGCCTCGATCTAGTTTCTGTATGACAATTTCAGGCGCAGTATCCGTGAACTCCGGACGGCCAACCATACGCTCAAACCACTCACCTAACCTGGGTGATCGGGGAGAAGGCATACCGTAAGCCAGGGCCAACCCGAAGCGGCTTGCCAGAATATAATCTGTAATGCCCACTCCTTCGATAAAAAAATCCCTATCCCCTAAAGCGTTATCGAGATAGGACATGGCTTCATGCCACCGCTGCATGGCGCTTGCAATCACCGCTTCATCCCGCTCGGAAGGTACTCTATCCCGTCGCTGAAAGACAAGATCCCTGACCGGTCTCCCCACCGAGGTATCGGCATAGATTGCGCTAGTACGGGCTTGGGCTCGCTTCTCCGGTGACAACGGCAAAAGTGCACCAAAGGCATCGTTGAGATATTCCAGCATGACAGAAGAATCATGCATGACCAAGCCATGCAGGCGAAGTACAGGCACCGTGCCGCCAGGTGTCAGGCGGGTCCACTCCTGCTCATGGGTTTCAAAGTCGCGCTTTTCATACACAACCTGACAACGATGCAATGCCATACGCACACGCCAGCAGAATGGGCACTCCGCCTTGTCGTAGAGTATGGCAGGTGAAGTCATAGGCGGGAAAGTCTCAGCGCCTGCAGATGCTCCAAAACAAAATCAATGCGGTCCTGACCCCAGAAAATCTCCTCACCGACAACAAACGTCGGTACGCCAATCGCACCCTTCTCATCAGCCTCTCGCCAGTTGGTCTCCAACTGGGCCTGTCGAGCCTGATCGTTGGCGGCAGCCGCCAGTTCATCTCGATCCAGACCGACCTGCTCACCCACATCCAATAAAACATCAAGCTGGCCGATGTCCGCACCTTCTGCCCACTCCTTGCGCATCACCTCGATAATATAGGGACGTAGCACACCTTTCTCTTCTGCCAACAGGGAACCGGCGCCTGCAAAAGTAGGGTCTGTGGTTTTTGGTGGTGGATTAACGGGAATACCCAGACGACGTGCAAAGCGCGCCATGTCCTGTCTGGCAATTGGCAGTTTCTTGAGAGCAACTTCTGGTGGCGATCGTCCATCCCAACCACCCAGCGGACGCCAGACTAAACGGGTGTGATAATCATCGAATATCCGCCACATCGTTTTTGTGGCGAGGTAACAGTAGGGACTGCGGAAATTAAAATAGACATAGACGTCGACCGGCTCAACCATCGGTAGATTCCTTGCGTGTCTGCAACACAAGCGTTAGAAGTTTGGGAAAGCACAAATGCCGATATGGCATTTCAGTTTAGTAGGCGTTTTCCAAAACTCCCAAAAAACGTCTGGCGGCAATCAGCCGCCAGACGAGGGCACGGTATCAACGACCGGAAGCTCTGAGATTTTGTACGGTAAACTTATTCGACGGATTCAGTGACGGATCAACCTGTCCTTTGAACTGTCCCGTAGTACAATGCATGGCTTGTACATCGATCATGGTAAATGAATCATCCACCGCTACACCAGTACCTTTGTTCTTCGGCAGGTGGTGATCGGGATGTGCCTGACCAATCTGCCAGCTCTTCCACAAATCCCCCTTACGATCGTAAGTCAACGTACGAGGAATGGTAAAGGTCTGAGCATCGATATAGTGGACGCGCTTGCTGATCGGATGATTGGCATCTTTCGGTTTGTTTTCCAGTTCAAAAACCTTGCGTAGCTGCCACGTGATCTGAGGAAAGCAATTACCCTTATCCCCCATCTCAACAAACTGATAACCGTCCTTCTCTTTATGCTCTTCGGAAAGCGTCAGATCATTGTGATGATAGAACGGCACCAGGATATTCCTGGCCCCTTTGAAGGTCCACTCCATATCATTGATGCGGCCGTTATACCCTTCGAAATCCTCGATCATGACATCGGAACCCAGAAAGGCATCCGTCACCTGCCCCGATGCCAAGCGGCGTACACGGCGCTGAAAGCCGAGATAGAGCCAGGCATTGTCACGCTTGAGATCATTCTCGTAACGGTGGATCAATAACTGGGTATCTTTGACGTCAAAAGGCTCCAATGCCTGCACATAGATCGCCCGGAAGAGCCCGGCCGGATTCGGTGTGATTTCAGGCAGCGGCTCCTGATTAACGCGATGCTTGAAATTGAGGAAATGGAAATTGAACTTGATTGTCCGCTCCAGCTTGCCGGAGTTCATATCCTTATACTTCCAGTAAAACGGATAGATGGCGGCATTGTCACCCCAGTTATAACCATACTTATAGTTCCAGGCCAACTTCTCACCGGCGCGTGGATCATCCATTGATGGCTCTTCAGGAAAGGGACGACCTGCGACAAAACCCTCTATCTCTCCCGATTTTTCACCCAACTTCACCTTGCCGATGCCATCTCTTGTCGCCTGAACATAGTTGGGGTGCAGATCGAATGATGTGGTCTCGCCCACGGTGATTTTTGTCCAGCCCTGACTGATGAACTCGAGCATGGCCGGATCGATGACATCCTTGTATTTATCCACGTTCGATTGATCGATGACCAACCCGGCTTTCACGCCTTCATGGGTTGGCACACCTTTGCTGTAAGGATAGAAACTGTTGTCCACATCCTCATTTGTCGCAGAATGAGCGGGTAGCGTAGCGGCAATCAAAAGACCTGCCACCAGCGTTGTATTAAGCAAACGCATTGTAAAATCCTCCATTTGAATACTTAGAAGCGATAACGCAGTGTGACCTGAAATTCATCTTCGGCCTGAGCCATGCCGATAGGCCCTGAGCGGAATCTGCCAAGCGGTTCGAATCCCGCCAGATTACGCAGGGCCAGGTCACCCGGGCTTCCTGTTCCGGTGAAAGGTGGGAAAGGATTACACGCGCGACAGTCGTCAAACTCCTGGGCACCGTCACCCACCTTGATATTGGCACCCACAGTGAGTCTCAGATTGTCGCTGATGAGCCAGTCGACGGAGGGTGCGATGGTACTGGCATGTGCTTTGAAGTCATGCGCCAGAATGATTTGCGGGCTTACCCGGTCATTCTTGTACCAGCCTTTCATGAGAAAGGTACCGATATGGTTGAGTTCCCAATCCGGAATACCCGCTTCGATGCCATTCACATCCTGGCGTTCATGATCAACCAGGTATTGACCAAAAAGCTGGGCGGAGAGCAGAAATGCCCGGCGCTCGTTCAGGAATGGAATGAAGGTGGGACGATCCCAACCCACTACATAACGAAAAACATCCGACTCGGAATAGAGTTCTGGCTTAAGCGTATTGGCAAACTCTTCACCTTGCGTATAAGCCGTCTCAACACGAAATACCGACTTGATGTCATCCACATAGAAATCCAGCGAACCACCAATCAGATTCACCCGCGGGAAATGCATATCGAATGCGATCAGATAATCATATTGCTGCGATTCGATGGCCGGAGTAAAGGGATTGTCTGCAGTATCCACCACGGCACGCAGGGAAGGTAACTGCGAACGGTAGGTCAATGCATTCAGCGAGAAACCCAATCCCCGATAATCACCTTCCATCTTGACCCCGAATTGCGAGTTGCTGAGCGACCAATCAGGCAGATGAACATCCCGGATACCAATAACATGCTTTGGGAAATCGGTGGAAAGCGCACCGCCGGCAAAGTTCGATACCGAACAGCCGTTATCCCAGCAGTTTTTCATGGCACGGAAGAAGCTGCCCGCATCGAGAATGGCGTAGGGAGATCCGCCCTGCCCCAGGTTACTCGGACGGAACTTGTCGAAGTTCCAGACAAACTGCATATTCAGATCATCAAAAGTCTCGGTCGCACCCATACGATACTCACCGGTCGCCATCCACATGGGGATACGGATATCCTCCAGTTCGTCGTAGATGTTATGGCGTGAGAAGTCGACAGGATTGATGACATCCAAGACACGAAACAGATCGGTGCGTCCCCAGACAACCTGCTGTCTGCCGAGGCGAAAGTTCCAGGTGGCACCACTCTCCGTGGGCATGGTGGCATCAAGATAGGCCTCACGCAGGAAGTCGAGACGGTCGTTGAACTCGGGATACTTCAGTTCGTTCTCGTCAAAATCGAGGTAGTCGTCGATACAACCGCGGGAATCCTTGTCACAGGGACGAACCGGCACACCCATGCCAACGCCACCTTCGGTTTCATGCAGCGCACTGCCGAGATTGACCAAACCTTCGTTGGGGTTCTGTGTCGTGTCAAAGCCGAAGCCCAACACGCCGGTCGAGATATCCGATGCGCCCCAGGCACTCGTGCCGGAACCACCAACCGATTCCATATTGATCGGGCCGCCGGCTTTGTTACCAAACTGATCGTCATTCAGATCGTAGACCGCGTCATAAGTCGCGCGGAAGGTACCGACAAAACTGACATTGGAAAAAGGTCCCTGTGCCCCATAATCCTTGGAACCCTCTATCTGCGCCGTGTTACGCATCTTACTCAGTCCGACATGACGGCGAGTATAGGTGGCGTTCTCGACAAATCCGTTGAGCTGCAGACTGCCATCGTCCGAGGTGTAGGCTGCTGCCTGATCACCACAAAAGATAACCGCCAAAGTGGCGGGTAACAGTGCCGCATGAATGACCGGACGCTTCCTCCCCGGTTGTTGTTTCTTTATGTCTAGGAACATCCTAGCCTCCTCCTCATGCTGAAAAAAAGTAACCACACCCTATATATGCAGCAGCCGTGCCAAAACATAACTTATTGATATTAATGACTTATTTTAAGAGCGGGCTGAAATTATTCAGGATATAGTAAAAATATCGATATTTTATTTAACCAAATGATCATGTGGATTTATTTCGATAATTTTTTTCCGGTAAAAAAATAGCCGGAACAGCGTTCCGGCTAACAAAGGAGGGATCATTTTTTGTACGATTTATTGCTTAGAGAAAACTGAATATCGCTCGATATTCGTTCACCCTGAATCTGAGTTCATGCAGCTTCCGCCTTGGTGGAATAAAGCACACCATCTTCATCATAACGGGCGCTACCGATAAAGCTCGGACGGAAGATCATGACCCAGGAAGGCACCAGGAACATGGCTGCCAACGCATTCAAAATCAGCATCACAACCAGCAACATGGCAGCATCTGCTTGGAAGCGCAGGTCGGAGATGAAGACCCACATAATGACACCGCCAATCAAACAGGCGGCGGTAAATCCGATCGCCTTGCCTGTCGTAGCAATGGCATGCAGTACCGCATGACCCAAATCACCCGCCGCCTTGGCAGTCTCTTCTCGGATACGGTCCATGATGTAGATTGAGTAGTCGATACCCACACCAATACCGACCGCGATAATAGGTACCGTATTGACGTTGATACCGATTCCAGCCAAACCCATGTAGGCATAGGTCGCAGTGGTACAGAACATCATGGCCAGGAACATAATGAAACCGGCATGCAGGGACATGTAGAACCAGGTCACGAATACAAAGATCAGTGCCAACACCAGTGGAATGATCAGCATGTTGCTTTCATAGGCCGACTCATTCATCGCGGCAGTAACGCCCACCAGTCCACCCGCCAACTCAATGTGAAGACCCTGCACCTGATTGGCCGGATCATTGATCCACTCTTTGGCGAGATGAATCGCACGTCGGATCGTCTTGGCCTGATGGTCTTTGTAGAAAAAGACAATATTGGCCACCTGATCATCGGTATCGACAAACTCTTTGAGTGCCCCAGGAACAGGACTTGAAGCCATATAGGCAAACATCAGCCCACCCACATAAGCTTCAGTATCCGGAATGATGGCCCAGCGCGGATCGTCGGAATGAAAAATTCGATTCACCTGCTTCACCAAATCGGGTACAGCTTTCACACCCCCCAGTTCAGGATCGATCAACATATGATTTTGGAAATCTTCAATGGCCCGCAGTACTTCCGGGCGCTTCATGCCCCCCTTTTCATCGGTTCTGGCAACAATATAGAGCTCCTCTGATCCGGGGAAACGCTCATTGATCACTTTGGAGGAGACGTTATAGTCGTGATCCAGATAGAGGATCGGCGATCCCGGCTCAGACTCCCCGATCTGTACCCGGCTGCTCAGTTGTGCACCCACGACTAAAATAAGACCCGCCATACCCAGCACGATCATGCCCCCCTGTCGGTTGGCTACAAGCGCAGCCACCTTACCGAACAGGGCGTCTTCAGCAGCAGGTCGCTTGGCAGCCGCTTTCGGTTTTGGCAACAGGGAGAGCATCAGTGGAACAGCAATCAAAACGGTAAAGACGACACAGACTGCCCAGAGCGAAGCATAGATACCCAATTTCACATTGATCGGTACAGAACCCAGCGCAATCAACAACAAGCCGATAGCATCGGAGACGATACCCAAACTACCCGGCCTGAAAAGAGAATCAAAAGTTCGGTGTGCCGCCTCACGTGAATCATTCACCTCTTCCAGTTCACCGTAGAAACGCTGCACCAACTGAATGGCGTGAGACATCGCCCGCGCAGAGATCAGGAATGGAATCACCAGGGTTAGCGGGTCCAGATTGTAGTCAAGCAGTGACAGGATACCCAATCCCCAGATGGCTGAAATTGTGATGCCAAACATGGGAAGCAGGATGCCGTAAGCACGACGAAAATAGATGATCAAAAGGAACAGCATGATTCCGACGGTTGTGCTGAAAATTATGAACAACTGATCCAGGTAGCTGTAGACCCAACCCCATAACATCGGCTGCCCTGTGGCATAGATCTGCACACCCTCAATGAATTCCTTGTCGCGAATATCCTGAAGCTGGGTAAAGATCTCAGCATAATTCAGCTGCCCTTCATTGAATTGCGCCTTGATCAAGGCTGCCTTCAGATCAGGTGAAACCAACAGGCCGAAGACCCGGGGATTGGCCATCACATCATCACGCAACTTTGACAACTCCGTCTCTGTCCATTGATCTTTGAGCGGATCGTAGTAGGGTTGTGAATTCACATCACCGGTATCCGTAAGCCACACCTTTCGTGAGGTACGGTGGGTCAGGCTCGCCAGCAAGTTATGGTTGACCCCGCTGACATTATCCACGGCCTGGGTAATGCGATGAATACGCGCCAAGGTGCTGGCATTGAAAATATCACCCTGCTCGACCACCACTGCCATGACTACGTTATTCGCACCACCGAAGGTGTCACGAATGGAGTTGTGCAGTTGAATGTACTCATGCTCCTGGGGCAGCAGATCGGCAAAGTCCGAATACATCTTCACGTTGGGTACTTGAATCGCAAAGAAGAGCGTCAATGCGGCAATCACGGAGAGGAAGATCTTGGGATACTTGAATACCAGATCATCAATATTCTTCAGCCAATGAGAAAAGGCGTGCATGGTCATTGGACACCTCCCTCTGAAGAGAGCGCAATGGGACTGATCGTTCCGCGCCCGCCCATCACCAGCAATCGGTCATCACCTTGTGGCAATGCGGTAATCAGATAGGAGAAAAGACGTGGCGTTTCAGGAACACGTTCCCAACGATCACCGTTCAAACGTAGCAAGGTGCCGCTATCACCTGCTGCATAGAGACGGTCACCATGGGGAACCAAATTATAGATGGGTGCTTTGCTGACTGAAGCCTGCTTGTTCCAGGTCTCACCGTGATCTTGGGTATAAAGAATGGTTCCGCTGAGTCCCGCGACCCAACCTTCATTCTGGTTACGAAACCAGGCAGCCATGGGGTAGAACTCATTTGGAATATCATTGCCCCGCTCCCAACTCGTACCGCTATCTGAAGTAAAATAGAGTGATCCGAATTCACCCGTGACAACCGCATGCTCCCGATCGAACCACTGGATGGTGGTGAACTGCATGTCTTCCTGTTGTGAGATCTCCTGCCAGTTCTGTTTGTTTTCATCACTGTGAATCAGCGTGCTGAAACTGGCCGTCACCCAGAGTCGCCCCATGGGGTCGCACTCGATTGCCATCGGGCTCTCCTGAGTCGGCAATTGGCTTGCCTGCCAATGGTCGCCCTGCTGATCAGAGAGCCAGACATTGCGTACGGTATCGATTGCAGCAAAACGACCATCCTCGCACGCAGTGACAGAGATGAGCGAGGATTGGGTCGGAAGCTCGATTCGCCGCCAGCTTTCACCGCGATCCTCGCTGATCAGTACAGTACCGAAATCCCCAACAGCCACAGCCTGCTTTTGACTGCTTGCTGCAGCCTTTAACTGATCGAAACGATGCAGCGGCAGTTTAAGCTCACGTTCCACCTGGGTCAGATCCAGGGGCGCTTCGCATGCGGTTAAACCGGTCAGTGCAACCGCCATCAACAGGACAGGTAATACCCGCTTTTGGTTCTGGCGACACAACAATTTTATGGCATTCATCCCTCTAATCCTCCGGGCGGGTATAGCTTTTCGATACCGCGTCTATCCACCCTGTCATCACTGTTATTGAGATGAGACAATCCCGGTCACACCTGCTGTATCTACGCGTTATTTGTACAAACCTGCATCTCTACTTAGCCTGCCGGGACTTCAGACAAACCGCATGCCGACACTACCTAACCCTTGGTAGCGCACGTTCAGGCTGTCACCTTTTTCCATAGCGACTGCAGCGGTAATTCCGCCGGTAAGAATCAAAGTGCCTGCGGGTATCTCTTCGCCACGCTCGCCCAACATATTGGCAAGCAGCGCAACACTGGCAGCCGGATGTCCCAGCACGGCTGCCCCCGCGCCCAGTTCGACGATCTGACCATTCTTCTCCATCACCACACCGAGGGTTCGCATATCCACATCCGCCGGGTCCGCCATCTGGCCACCCAGCACGAAACGGGACGAGGATGCGTTATCAGCGATCACACTGATAAGATCAAAGCGAAAATTTTCATAACGGGAGTCAATGATCTCAACTGCCGGTATCACGAAATCGGTCGCCGCCAGGACGTTGCCGATGTGACAACCCGGACCCTTGAGGGGCGCCTTGGTGACAAAGGCCAACTCAGCCTCCACCTTGGGATGGATCAACTGATCGGTCTCGATCTCGCCCCCATCCGGGCGATCGAAGTAGTCGGCCAGAAAACCATAAACCGGGGTTTCGACCCCCATCTGTTTCATCTTGGCGCGGGAAGTCAGGCCAACCTTGAGTCCGATGATCTTATTGCCGCGAGCCTCCTTGCGGCGACGGATCTCAAACTGGATGTCATAGGCATCGTCGAAGTCCATATCGGGGAAACGGTCGGTGATCTTGGTTGCGTCTTTTGCCTCCAGCTCTGCGGTCTCCAGATACTCCGCCAGCTCTTCAATCTGTGCGTTGCTCAAGGTGCTCATTGCAGTACTCCCTGCGCCTTGGCCATCTCCATCGCCACATCCTCGATCATATCCTCCTGACCACCGATCATGCCGCGCCTACCCAGCTCCACCAACACATCACGGGAGGAGACGCCATAGCGTTGCTGTGCCCGCTTGGCGAACAGCAGGAAGGAGGAGTAGACACCGGCATAACCGAGGGTGAGCGCATCCCGGTCGACCCGGATCGGTTGATCGAGCATGGGCACAACCAAATCCTCAGCCACATCCATCAACTTGAACAGATCGACACCGGTCTCCACCCCCATCCGCTCTGTCACTGCGACAAAGACTTCGAGTGGCGTGTTGCCGGCGCCGGCGCCCATACCGGCGGCTGAACCGTCGATACGGTTGGCGCCCGCCTCGACGGCAGCCAGTGAATTGATCACACCCAATGAGAGATTGTGATGGCCGTGAAAGCCCAGTTCGGTTTCCGGTTGGAGGGCTTCGCGTACGGCCTTCAGGCGCAGGGTCACATCGTCAGGCAGCATGTACCCTGCAGAATCGGTCACATAGATACAGTTGGCGCCATAGCCTTCCATCAGCCTGGCCTGTTCGATGAGTTTTTCCGGCCCCACCATGTGAGCCATCATCAGGAATCCCACCGTATCCAGACCCAGCTCACGGGATTTGGTGATGTGTTGCTCCGACACGTCTGCCTCGGTGCAATGGGTCGCCACGCGAATGGTATCCACACCGCAATCGGCGGCCATCTCCAGCTCCGGCACCGTACCTATACCCGGCAGCAGCAGTGCGGAGATCTTGGCATTCTTCACATGGGGCCGTACGGCACGCAGATACTCCTCATCCGTGTGCGCCGGAAAACCATAGTTCACCGAGGCGCCCGCAAGACCGTCACCGTGGGTGACTTCGATCATGGGTACACCCGCCGCATCCAACCCGGAGGCGACTGAGATCATCTGCTCCAGTGAGATTTGATGGCGTTTGGCATGCATGCCGTCACGCAGGCTCATGTCGTGGATGGTGATTTTCTTTCCGTTCAGATTCATGGGGAACTCCTCAAGCCACTTCCGGTTGCAGAACCAGCGTGCCGTTTATAATCTCTTCCGCAAACATCTCAGCCGTACGCAGGCCAGCGGCGGTCATGATGTCCAGATTGCCGGCATACTTCGGCAGATAATCGCCGAGGCCTTCCACCTCCATGAATACGGTTACCCGGTTGCCATCAAAGACCGGGCCGTTCTTCAGGCGATATCCCGGTACATACTTCTGCACCTCCTGGATCATCTCCTGAATCGACTGGGTAATGGCCGCCTGGTCGGGTTCATCTTCTGTAATGCAATGAACGGTATCGCGCATCATCAAGGGTGGCTCAGCCGGGTTGAGGATAATGATCGCCTTACCCTGCTTGGCGCCCCCCACTTTCTCCACCGCACCAGCAGTGGTCTGGGTGAACTCATCGATGTTCTTACGGGTACCGGGACCCGCCGACTTGGAGGATACGGTGGCCACAATCTCGCCATAACTGACCGGTTGAACCCGGCTCACTGCCGCCACCATAGGGATGGTGGCCTGACCGCCGCAGGTCACCATGTTGACGTTCAGCTCACGCTTACCGACATGATCCTTCAGGTTGACCGGAGGCACACAGAAAGGACCCACTGCCGCAGGTGTCAGATCGATCATGATCGATCCCTGCTCCTGCACCTTGCGATTATTCTCGCCATGTACATAGGCAGAGGTGGCATCGAAGCAGATCTGAACCTTGTCCTCCCGCATATGCGGCACCATGCCGTCCACACCTTCGTGGGTGGTCTTCAAACCCAGCTTACGTGCTCGTGCCAGACCTTCGGAGTCGGCATCAATACCCACCATCCAGACCGGATTGATCCAGTCACTGCGCAGTGCCTTGTAGAGCAGATCGGTTCCGATATTGCCGGAGCCGATCAGGGCTGCGTTTATCTTGCTCATTGGTCGTTTCCTCGTTGACTTATCGGTGTCAGTCGTGTGCTAACAGGCTGGAGTTAGTCTCCACCCAGAAGTAAAAGTTAATGACGCGAAGCACGCAGAGAAACGCAATGTGCGCTGAGCCATTTGATTATTTGTTCTAATGTCTTTGTGTTCTTTGCGTTTCATAGTGTGCTTTGCGTTATATTTTTTGCGGGTACTAACCGGCATGCTTGCCCGCTTTCCAACCGCTTTTTGCCAGATGCGTCTGGGCGGTTTCCAACGGCTCCGCCTCCAGCGGCGTCGCCAGGCTGTCATTCCAGCGATTGAAGAATCCGAACAGGCCGATCACAGCCAGGATTTCCACGATCGCTGCTTCACTCCAGTGCAGGCGTAGGTTTTCAAATAATTCATCGGTCACATCATTGGGCTGGGAGGCAGCCGCCAGAGCAAAGTCCAGGGCCACACACTCCGCTTCGCTGTAGTGCTCGCTGTTGCGGTAGTTCCAGAGATCTTCCAGCTTCTCGATAGCGATACCGTGGCGCTTGGCACTGACCGCTGTGTGCGCACGACAGTACTGGCACCCTGCAGCACTACTCGCCACATTCGCCACCAAACGCTTAAAGCCAAGATCCACCTCCCCATTCGGGTCATAGACCTGCGCACTGAACTGAATGAAGGCATCAACCAGTTTGGGCTTGCGTTGCATAGTCAGCAGACTGTTGGGCACAAATCCCAGGGTTTTCTCGAAGAAGGCAAACCGCTCCTGTAGTTCAGGTGCATGTTCGATTGGCAGTGGGGCAAGACGACTCATGGCAAAACCTCTGTTGGCTATCAGGTGAAGCGGACAGAAGCAGATCCGATACCGCCGATATCCACTCGCATGAAATCACCGGCCACTACGGGCTCCAAGGGCACCAGGGAACCGGACAGGATGACTTCGCCCGCCTTCAGTGAAATTCCGAACTGACCTAATGTATTGGCCAGCCAGGCGACACAATTCACCGGAGATCCGAGTGCGGCGGCACCGGCACCGGTGGACAGTAGCTCACCGTTTTTCTCGACCACCATGCCCGTCGTCGCCAGATCGACTTTGCGGGGATCGACCGCTCTGTCACCCAGCACGAAGAGACCACAGGAGGCATTGTCCGCCACCGTGTCCTGAATCTTGATCTTCCAGTCCCGTACCCGTGAATCGACGATCTCGAAGCAGGGAATAACAGCCTCGGTGGCACGCAATACATCCGCATTACTGATACCCGGACCTATCAGATCCCGCTTCAGCATGAAGGCAATTTCACCTTCGGCTTTGGGTTGAATGAGCTTTTCGTTGATCGGCATTTCATCGCCATTGCCATACACCATCTGATCGGTGAGATAACCGAAATCGGGCTGATAGACATTCAGCATGTTCTGCACGGCCTTGGATGTGACCCCTATCTTTTTGCCGATGATGGTCTCGCCCTGTTCAACCCGTCGGGTGACCATCTGCAGCGAGATGTGGTAAGCATCCTCGATGGTGATCTCCGGCTCCCGATCGGTCAGCGGATCGACCATTTGGCGATTGACCAGGGCATTGAAGAGTTCATCCCCCAGATCTTTGATGCGTTGTTCATTGAGCATCGATAACTCCTCAAAGCTTGATACAGATGTTTTTCAGTTCGGTGTAGAACTCCAGGGAATGGACACCCCCCTCGCGCCCGATACCGGACTGCTTGGCACCGCCAAAGGGGGTACGTAGATCGCGCAGGAACCAGGAGTTGACCCAGACAATGCCCGCGTCGATCCTGCCTGCAACCCGATGGGCTCTGGAGACATTTTCAGTCCAGATGGCGGTTGCCAGTCCATACTCGGTGCTGTTGGCTAACTCAATAGCCTCTTCTTCACTGTCGAAGGGACGGATATGGCAGCAGGGACCGAAGATCTCTTCACGGACGCAGGCGGCATCATCCGACAGGCCTGTCCAGATGGTGGGTTCTACCCAGGCACCTTGTGCCAGGTCAGCCGACATTTCGGGGGTTCCGCCACCGGTTACTACGGTGGCCCCCTCATCCACCGCTTTCTGATAGTAGGAGAGCACCTTGTCGCGATGTTCCTGACTGATCAGCGGCCCCATGTCGGTTTCCGGATCGTCCCACTTACCCAATTTCAGATTTTCGGTACCGGCCTTGAGACGACTGACAAACGCTTCATAAACAGGTCGTTCCACATAGACCCTTTCAGTGCCCAAACAGACCTGGCCACAGTTGGCGAATGCGGAGCGCAAGGTACCTTCGATGGCCTTGTCCATGTCGCAGTCGGCGAACACGATGGCTGGATTTTTACCCCCCAGCTCAAATGAGATATCGGTGATGTCATCCGCGGCAGCCTTCATGATCGCACTACCGGTACCGGTCTCACCGGTAAAGGTGATGCCGTCCACCCCCTTGTGCCTTGTCAGAAACTCACCGGCGGAGTTCGGACCAAAACCGTGAATCACGTTATAGACACCTTTCGGGATGCCGACTTCGTTCATCACTTCACCCAGCAGGGCTGTGGTGAAAGGTGTCTCCTCCGAGGGCTTGACCACCACCGTATTGCCACAGGCGAGCGCCGGTCCGACCTTCCAGGTCATCAGTAGCAACGGTAAATTCCAAGGACTGATCACAGCAATCACACCCTTGGGCTTACGCAGTGAATAATTGAGTGCACCCGCCCCATCCGGCGTATCGAGCATAAAGCTCTCAGTGGGGACATTCTTCACCACATCGGCAAACACCTTGAAATTGGCGGCACCGCGGGGGATATCGATATGACAGGCAAGTTTTTGCGGTTTGCCGGTATCGAGGCACTCGGCTTGCAGAAACTCATCGAAGCGGGCGGTGATGCCATCCGCCAGTTTGTGCAACAGATCAGCACGTTCCGCCAATGGCATCTTTCCCCAATCACCCTGCAAAGCAGCTTGTGCAGCAATAACCGCAGCATCAACTTCAGGTGCGCCCGCTTCATGCACAATACCGATTTTCTGCCCGGTAGCCGGGTTGATATTGTCAAACAGCTTGCCTGATGCAGAACCGACAAACTCACCATTGATGAAGTGTTTCACTTCTCTCATTCTGTTCACCGTATGTACGCCAATGTCCTATGAATTCCCGTTGTTCACTACGGGAGTCTGTGTTTTCAGGCCGATAAGCCGATCGCTTCAATACCGGCGCGGGCACACGCCTCGTCTTCTGTTTCCGATGCGCCCGAAACACCAATCGCACCGACCAGCTCGCCATCGATACGGATCGGCAATCCACCACCAAAGATCACCAGGCGATCACGTTGAACCAAACCTTCTCTCAACGGTGGCTGATCACCGATGAGTGAAAGCCAGTCAGCTGTTGAAAAACCAAAGCTCACCGCGCTGTAGGCCTTATCGATGGCAATCGATATGGCGTGAAGTGGCGCACCGTTCTGTCGTTGAAATGCAAGCAGGTTGCCACCCCGATCGACAACGGCCGCATTGATCACCACCCCGATACCCTCGGCATGCTGGCTGGCTGCAGTCACGGCCTGCATGGCGTACTGCCAATGAAGACTCGATTCGTTGACGGTCAATCCGCTCATGTCTCAGTTGTTACGCTCATTGCCTGGCAACACCTCGCCACAGCGATCAAACTCACTCCAGCTCTTCATGAAATGCCTGGCATTGTCCTGACAGCCGGTCTCTTCAAAGCCGTCGATACTCACTTGATCACGAGAGATGCCTACATCCCCCAGTGTGATCTGGATAAACCGAACAGCATGATCGTCACTCGTTACAGCCATGAATTCCTCCTACCGGGATATGCCCCGTATTCGTTGATAGTGTGCGTTTGGTTTTATTACGGAGCGCTATGCTGCACTCTCGCTCTCCTCTTCCGCTGACCTGGGGGCCAAGCGAAGGGAAAGATTGCTCTTTGGAACGACTCGACATGAGAGCGCAATACCACGCTGCTCATCCTCCACCGTGACATGAGCACGGCTCATCTTGCGTGTTTCATACTCTCCCTGAGTGATCTGCACCCGGCAGATACCACAGCCTCCGCCTTTGCAACCGACAGGAATGGAACCAAGGCCCTGGGCCTGCATGGCATGCAACAATCGCTGCTCTTCGGCACATTGGAAGTGCGCATCTTTGTCTTCCACATAGATTTCAAAACGGACCGTCATCGTCAGAGTCTCTTGAAAACCGGACTGCGCTTTCGATTCTCTTCACCTTTAGTGAGAAAACGCTCGGTGAAGATATCCTTTTCAAACAAGCGCCCCTGCATCAGGGCACGAATAGCCGCTTCTATCATCACTGGCGGACCACATAAGTAGGCCGTGTTACCCGAGAAGAGGCTGTTGAAATGGCGTAGCGCCGCCTCATGGACAAAGCCTGTCTCTCCGCTCCACTCATCGTCATCATCCATCTGGGAAAGCACCGGGATGTAGGTGAAGTTGCTGTGTTTTTCTGCCAAGGATCCGAACGTATCGTCATCGTAGAGATCCTTTTTAGCCCTTACGCCATGCAGCAATGTAATGGGGGTGGTGCAACCTGTTTCCAGCAGATCGAGAATCATCGATTTCGGGCTGGAGAGACCGGTGCCACCCGCAATGAAAATCATCGGTTCTGTACGGGACTTACGCACAAAGAATCGCCCATAAGGACCTGTGATGTTTACCCGGTCACCGGGTTTCAGATCGTTATGGATGATTGGCGTGGCTTCGCCGTCAGGTACCAGGCGGATGTGCAATTCAATGAGATGAGGATCGGAAGGTTTGTTCGCCAGGGAGAAGGCCCGCGGTACATCGACACCCGGCACATGGAAGTTGATGTATTGACCGGCTTGGAAGTCGATACCCTCACCGTCCAGTTTCAGCCAGACCCCCTTCACATCATGAGTCAGGTTTTCCAGGCGTACGATCTCAGCCTCAAAATCTCTCACCGGAATAATGCGTGCATCGGGTTCTTCGTCGATATCCGCTTCGATGACCGTGTCCGACTCAAGGGTGGCGCAGCAAGCCAATACCTTGCCTTCATCTCTCTCCATATCCATCAGCGCAAAACTGGAGGCATCGCCCACGTCCACATCGCCCTCAAGCACCTCCACCTTGCAGGTACCACAAAGACCGTGACAACAGGCGTGAGGCATCCAGATACCGGCACGCAGACAGGCATCAAGCATGTTTTGACCCTCTTCGACCTCAACCTCATCACCTGTCGGCTCAATGGTGAGTTGATAAGACATAGCTGCGCTCCAAAATATCGATAAATGGAAGAATAGCGATATTTTATCGATTTGCAAGTTTTATATCGATATTTTTGCAAATATCCCATGAACGCCTAGAATATTGATAAAAGTCACTGTTGGTCTTATTAATATCAGCTAGTGTGAGCAGCAAGATATGCGTTTGATAATTAACCGGAAATGCAGCTATGGCTAAGACTTCGACTGAACAGAATGGGGCCAAGACCCTCTCCGACCAGGCCTATCTGAAACTCAGGTCTGACATCATCCACGGCGTGTTGCAACCGGATGAAAAGTTAAGAATCGAACACTTACGTACCGAATATGGTGTGGGTGCAAGCCCTCTACGCGAGGCCTTGAGCCGCCTTGCAGCAGATGGATTTGTCACGGCTGAGGGGCAAAGGGGCTTTCGGGTCGCACCGATGTCGGAAGAGGACCTGGAGGACATTACCCGATTACGTATCCTGCTTGAGAAACAGGCACTCTGTCAGAGCATCGAGCATGGCGGTGATGAGTGGGAGTCACAGATCGTGGCTAGCTTCTATCAGCTAGAGAAGGTGGAGGAGTCTGAGGAAAGAGACCCGGCAGAATGGGAAATGCGGAATCACGATTTTCACGAGGCGCTGATTGCCGGTTGCACATCGAAGTGGCTACGCCGTTTTTACGGTATTCTGTACGACCAGCACAAACGCTATAGGAATATTGCACTCAGCACAGAAATCCCCCGAGACCTGCATCAAGAGCATGAAGAGCTAAGGAACACCGCCCTGGCACGGGATAAAAAACGCGCATGTGATGCGATTGAACATCATATTCTCAGAACTGCCGAAATCACCCAGCGGGTTTTGCGGGAGGAGTCTTTACAGAAAAAAGAGATTGCATAAAGTGGTGCTCACCGAGCCTCTTTTTCCTGTATAAATTTCCCTAACTTCAGATCCACGTCCTGAGTATGTGTGGTAATCCAGTTTTTCAGAAATTCCAGAATCGGGATGATCTCCTGATGATCGCCTGAGTTCAGCGTTTTTCTAACGGCAACGACCTTCGCTGAAAAATCACGATGCTCTTTGATATGTAATTCCGCTTCATCCGGTCGCTCCTCCACATACCCGTATTCCTTCATCAGAGACTCTTCCGTCTGAAAGTGGTAGATCGCATAGCTCAGCAACTCTTTTGTAATGCGTTGGAATGTCATTTGGCTCGTGGTCTCGCTAAGGCTGTTATAGGCATCGTTGACCATATTCAGGAGATTCTGATGCTGAGTGTCGATCACCTCAACGCCCGTCGACATCCGGTCACTCCAGACAAAGGGGATAAAATCATTATTCGTGACGATCATCCGATTCTCCTCTAAGAGGTTGTAAAGCGCTGCAGCCAATCAGGTGAGTCAACCGTTGATTTAAACCATTGACTGAACTCATCCAAGGGCAATGCTTCGGAAAAGAGATATCCCTGCATCCGGCTACACCCGAATGTGAGCAAAGTGGCCATCTGACGCTCTTCTTCAACACCCTGAACAATAACCACTCTATTAAAAGCATTCGCCATGCTGATAATACTTTTAATCATGGCTAATTTACGCTCATTGGACAGCATTTTTTGGGTCAATGTACGATCGATCTTGATGTACCTGACAGGTAGTCCCGAGAGCTGTTGAATGGATGTATCCCCAACACCAAAATCATCCAATACGCACTCGACCCCCATATTAAGACATTCATTGATAAATTCTTCGGCCTGTTTGTAGTGGGATGCCACAACATGCTCGGGCAATTCGACCAGCAAATGAGATCGTTGTTGCTGACTGAGTTGTACCAGCTGCTTGCGAAGCACAACTAAAAAGCTGGGATCGTAGCTCTGTTCAGGAAACAGATTGACGCTGACGGATAGTGCCAATCCCTCAGCCTCCAAACGGCCGATAAGGGTAACCGCCTGCTCAATTACACGCTCACTGATAGAAAGCATGACCGCATTTCGGTTTATCAGGGGAAGGAACTCCGCGGGCTCAAGCAGACCCAGGACCGGATGATCCCATCGAATCAGTGCTTCTGCAGCGATCACTCGCCCTTCCCTGCAATCGATCACTGGCTGGTAGTGCACGATCAACTGACCACTATCAATGCCCTTGACGATCTCTGTCATCGTCTCTTCCTGGGCTCGTATCCGACGTTCAAAATCTTTGTTAAAGAATTGATAACAGTTTTTGCCAGACTCCTTGGCCATGTACATGGCCTGGTCGGCATGATGTACCAATGCATCTGGTTCGGAATTGTCATTCGGAAACAGCGTAACACCTAGACTGGCGGTTACCGTGGATTGGACAGATCCCACAACGGTGTAGGGCTTCGCTGCCACTGCCAAAATACGCTCTAAAATAATTTGGGTTTCCTGCTGGTCTTTCATATCAGCCAACAGCAACAAAAACTCGTCCCCTCCCAGGCGGGATACTGTGTCACCATTACGAACTGTCATCACCAACCGATTCGCTGTTTCCTTCAACAGCTCATCACCCGCTTCATGGCCAAGTGAATCATTCACCGCCTTGAACCCATCCAGATCTAGATAGCAGACGGCCATCAACTCTCCGGTTCGCCTGGAACGGGCGATCATCTGATGCAAACGATCAAGGGCCAACAGTCGATTGGGTAACTGGGTCAGATTGTCAAAATGTGCCAGTTGCACCAATTGATGCTCATGGGTTTTTTGCTCTGTGATATCGACCATAGTCGACACCGCACCAGAGATATGGCCACTCTTGCTATCGTACAATGCATGTATCGTCACCCTGATCCAGCGTGGTTCCCGCCCTCTCCTTTCAATCTCCAAAGGAAGATTTTCGACGGACTTCCCATGTTTTAGCAACTTGGTCAGAGATGCTTCGAATTCTATAAGCGGTGATGTTGCCGGCACAAACTCACTGAAAGTTTTTCCAACACCAGCCTCTCTATCCCAAAGATCCACGGGTAGATCCATTAATGTGAAAAAACTGGAATTGGCATAGCCCAACCTGGCCCATTCATCCCAGAGAGCAACGCCTTCAGTCACCGTATCTAGGATTGTGCTGAGTTGCTTTCGGTGCTGTTCCAGCTGCCCTTCGATCAATTTGTTTTCAACGATATCCCAGGTAAGGTCGGCAATACGGCTCACCTTCTGTACGTCATAATCACCATAGTTCTGCAGACTTCTATTACCCACACCCATGATGGCAACGATCTTATTATGTCTGAAGACCGGCACACAGACTTCACAGCTTACTGGTGCATGACCCTCCGGTAATCCCTGCTTATGGGGTAAGGATTCGTAGTCATTATGTATGACTGGACGCCTCTCTCTTACTGCATCTGCCCAAACACCCGCTTCGTCCAGATCATAGTGCAGTCCATCCCCTGCAGCTTGGCAAAACTCTTTTGTGGTTCGGCTCGACCAGGCTTGCAGGGTAAGTGTTTTTTGATCCGCCTCGAGAAAATGACAAAAACCGATCTGACTGCCTGTCTTACTGCAAGCCTCATCAAGGGCAAAGACCAGAAGGTCATGTACATCATGTCCCTGAGTGTAATCGAGCAACTTTACTCTTGACTCCATCACCTCTTCATTGAATTTTCGTTCAGTAATATCGATAAAGGTGACCACGGCACCCTTACTGATTCCTTTCTCAATAAGAGGATATGACCAATACTCTGCAGGAAAATTGCTGTTGTCTTTACGCCAGAAGACCTCACTTTCCAAATGGATCTGTTCACGCTGATGAAATGCCTGGAATATCGGGCAATCATCGATCGGGTAGGGTGATCCGTCGGGATGTGAATGATGGATCATCAGATGCATATTCTTACCAATCAGTTCACTCTCATTTTCATATCCCAATTGTTCCAAGCCTGCCCGATTGATACTGGTGCAATGCCCATGTTCATCCAATCCGTAAATCGCCTCTGCAGTTGAATTCATGATCAGCCGCAGATAGTCTTCACTCATCTGCAGTGCACGCTCTACTCGTTTACGATCAGTAATATCTGAAATAAAGCCCTCTATCTGGGGTGCACCTTCCCCAGAGGCCACCAATTCACCCCTCTCCCACATCCAGTGCTCCCGACGCCAACGATCGAGGATTCTATACTCGACTTCAAATAACTTGCCCTGTGAGATGGCACCCAATACCAGTTTCTCCACCCCTTCCCTGTCATCTGGATGGATCATGTCCGCATAACTGAGCAGCCGATTATTCACTAGCTCCGAGGGTTCATAACCTGTGATATCGGTGATGCCATCACTGAGAAAGAGCATGCTCCACTGTTTGTCGTTCCGGCAGCGGTAGGCAGCACCCGGCAGGTTATCCAGCAGGGTCCGCATGGTACGCCGGGAATCCCGCAGAGCAGCCTCGATACGATGTCGCTTGATGGCACTGGCGAGTACATCAGAGAATGCCCGTAGCAATAGGACATCCCCCTGTTGCCACTTAGATGAACTTGAAACAGCGTCAAAACCGATAAAGCCAGACAGCATATGATCGATGTGTATCGGCATCGCCAGCAGTGATGTTATTTGTTGCTCCTCCAGATGCTGTTTAAACTCACTGGCTTCCGTTGGTAGATCGTCCAAGGTCTGAATGAACAGTGGTTTATCTTCTGCAAACAGCCCCAGCATGTATTGAAATTCAGACAGAGATAACCGCTGAAGTTTTTGTTTCTGTGCACTGACCCCCTCTGCACACCATTCATGAGTATTCGACATAGAGCGAAATGTACTGTCGAATTGAAAGATATAGGCACGGTCACTGGCTGAAAAGAGAGCCACCTTCTGCAGCAATCCCTCAAGTTGTTGATCGAGCTCGTCGACACTGGCTTCCAGCAGGAGCGATGCCTGATTGGTAATCAGTTTTTCAAGATCCAGGCGATGACTGAGTTCCAACTCCTTATTCTTTCGCCCGGTGACGTCTTCAGCGACGCCAGCCACTCGATGTAACTTTCCACTTTCGTCAAAAATGGCAAATGCCTTGGCATCAATCCAACATATCTCTCCGTCAGGCCTGACTACGCGGTATTCAGGAAAATGCAACTCCTCCCAGGGAACCCGGCCTTGCTCCGCAAGAAACACCTCCACCTTTAACAGGTCTTCATGGGGGAGGGCTTTCATCCAGCTGGTTGCATCCTCATACAGAGTCTGACAACTTCTGCCCCAAACCGACTCATAACCCGGGCTGACATAGTAGACCTCTTGCCAATCCGGCGACCCTAACCAGAAGACCTCGCGAATGGCATGGGTCAATTGATTGAATTTCTCCTCACTCTCTTTCAAGCGCAGACTTTCCCTGCGCACCTCTGTAATATCGCTCACCATAGCAAGGGCGCCGATAAACCTATCCCCACTATCATTGATGGGACTGGTATTCATCCGGGTCCAGACATCGTGACCGTCCTTGTGCTGAAACTTGAAATCATGGGACTCGGCAATACCGCTGCTTCTACGCTGCAGATTGTTTTGTGCAATCCGGATGGCCGTTTCATCCATAAAGTCGTACATTGATTTGCCCTGCATCTCCTCTATGCTGTAGCCGAACATATTGGCCAGAGTCTGATTGACAAAGGTTGTTCTGCCTTCACTATCTATCTGCCAGATACCGTCATGACTATTCTCAACAATGGTTCGGTATTGTTGTTCACTTTTCGTAATCTTCCGGGTGAGCTGCCAATATTTTCTTAACAATGGTATTAACACAGATAGAACCATTAGCAGTGAGCCCAGTCCCACCAGTGTGTAGAGAAAATATGTCCGATAAGGATTGGACTTATTTTCTGGTAAATTGACCCAATCAACTTCATCAGGCAACCGGGTTTGGTCCACGCCGTATGACATCAGCAGGTTATAATCTAAAGTTGTCACATTCGGGCTTAGTCGGGTGATCGGAGGGGTGGAAGCAGATGAGCCATCCAGTATCTGTGCCGCCAACACGGCCGCCTCTCTCCCTTGAGCATAGTGATCAATTATTACGCCACCCAGGATCCCTTTCCCCATGCCGTGTCGCCAAAAGTGAAAAATTGGCAGATCAGTAGCGTTCCTTATTATTTGAAGGCTCTCTTCAAAAGTCATGGGGGTCTCATCTACATCCCTGTAGGCGGAAATCAGAAAGATCACTCCATCCTGATCAATTGCACTGAGTTGATTCGTGAATGTCTGCCAGTTGATATCTTCTAGAGAAATGGTCTCAAAACGGAGTGCCTTCTCCCCTTCAACGACTTCTTGAATTGATCGCAAATCACTCTGTCCACTGGGTGTGCCATCTACCAGAATGTAGGCCCTTTTCCGCTGTGGGAAAATCGTTTTAACCAGATCGATGGTCTCTTGAAAGGAAGGCACCTCAACAACACCCGTCACATCCGGCCGCGCATCCAGTGATACTGCTTTCTGGATATCATTGACACCCAGAAAAACCTTGTCCGTTTTCCCGAATAAGTTTTTACCCAGACCGAGAACATAGTCCAATGCATTGTCGTCGGCAGTAATAACCAGATCATATGGATCACGGTTCACCAGTTTGTAGGATAACTGTTGATGAAAGTTTTCAAGACTCTCTTCGTTATAGAGCCTCTTCGTGTCCATATACTCGATGTCGATCAGGCGATGTCCGGAACTGAATATGGAACGGATGCCAGCCAGAATTCGTTGTGAAGTCGGGAAACCCGGATGATAGGAGTAGAGCAGAAGCACTCGCTTACCGTCAGGTGTGATTTCACCATGGGCAGCGCAGCAGAAGAGTATCAGTAAAACGCAGATAGCGTATCGACCTATGGCCCTAGCGTTCATTTCATATTCAGCAAAATGTGGACAGGTCAATCAATCATAAGATCCCTGCTGATATAAGGCCCTGTTTATAAGGAAGAAAACTCCCATCCGGGATTTATTCTCATTCTAATGATAGTAGGCCAGATTATGGATTTTTTCAGTTTTTTCCTGGTGCAGCCTGCATCATTTCACACCTGCTGAACTGGGTGGTTGTCCAGCAAAAAAATGTGGGTAGCCAGCGCTTGTCCCCGATAAATGCCGTGAATAAGTCACAAATCACCTGCAAACAACGCCATAGGAAGAAAATTCCACCCATGAAAGACTCATTTCATAGACGACGTTTAATCAGCGGAGCAGGAATTTATACCGATGAAATGGGTTATCAGCACTGCCGCACGCTATCCATGGCAAATCATCGTGTTGCTTGGTCTTACCACCATCGTTGCACTCACCCGCCTACCCGATCTTCGAATCGAGATCACTGCAGAAGGGATGTTGGTTAAAAATCCCGAGGCTCTGGCACTCTACGAACAAACGACTGAGACTTTCGGCAGCGAAAATGTCACCGTCATCTATCTGGAAGATGAGTACCTTTTGGAACCAAAGAATCTCACTGAGATAGCGAGGGTCGTACGGAAAATAGAGACAATTCCTCAGGTATCTCATACATCAAGCCTTTTTTCGATGAGATATCTACGCACTGAGTCTGGTTACGTCTACAGTAACCCCTATCTGAAGCCAGTTCCGGAAAGCCGAGAAGCAGCAAGGACGCTGATTGATGCTGCACTGATGAATCCACTGGTTGAGCGGAATCTCCTCTCCAGAGACGGCACAGTAATGGCCATCAACGTCTATCTTGACTTGTCGGAATACCAACGGGGTTTTGATGAAAGCGTGGCTACTGAACTGGATGAAGCCATTGCCCCCCTACAGCAGCATCTTCGTACAGTGTTTCACCTTGGCGATCTATCCATCAGGTCGAGCATTTCACAACAGATCCGTAATGATCAGAAAAAAATACTGCCTATCGCCCTGCTGGTGCTTTTGTTGACACTCGGCATTGTCCTCAGATACGTGAATGCAGCATTGATCCCTCTTCTGACCGCAGGCTTGAGTGTGACCTGGACACTGAGTGTAATGGCGGTCTTGGCAATCCCTGTCAATGTCATAACATCAATCGTCCCCGCACTTTTGATCATTGTTGGATCCACTGAGGACATCCATCTTATCTCAGAGTACCAGCGCGGTATCGACAAAGGACTGCGCCAAATGGACGCTAACCGTTATATGGCCAATCATATGGGAACTGCCGTCCTGCTCACATCTATCACCACTTGTTTGGGATTTCTCTCAATTTCGTTAAACCGGATCGATCTGCTGCAGCAGTTTGCATTGATTACCGCAACCGGTCTGTTACTAAATTTCATCATTACCGTCACACTGGTACCCGCATACCTGCAATTGTTTGCACATTCTAGCGTGGCTCGTACCACAACGGATGGTCACCTATTCATTGTCACATCTGGGCAGATTTTCAAACTGATCTTGAAATACCCGCGGACATCTTTACTCTGCCTGGTTATGGCATTGTCGATAGGTGGCTATTGGGCGACTCGGATAGATATCAATAACAACGTCATGGACTATTTCGAGCCTGCTTCGCCTCTACCCTATCAGGCCAATCTGATCAAAAAGCACCTGGCCGGCATACAGACACTTGCGATTGTCGTCAGTGGAGAAAAAGATAGTTTTCTGCAGGTAGACAAACTGCAACAGCTTCTCAAGTTACAACGATACCTGAAAAGCACCGGGCTATTCGATAAAAGCTTCTCCTTTGCTGACTACATTGGCGTGATACATAGCGGTATCGATGATGAATATTCAGGCAGGATCTATCTACCTGACAATGATGAGGTTATCAGCAGTTATATGTCATTGCTCGGTCATGCCAATGCCACAACATTCGTATCAGAGGACTACAGCCAAGCCAGGGTTTTCGTCAGGCATTCTCTCAATGATTCCAAGCAGCTCAATAAGGCTGTTGCTGAAATTAAAAGATATGCCAATATCTCAATGGACCCGCGCCTTGACGTCACAGTGACAGGCAGTAGTTATCTTAATAGTCAGGCTGTCGACTATATGGCTAAAGGTCAAACACGTTCACTGGCCCTCATGTTGACTGTTATCTTTCTACTCGTCTCTATGTTGCTCTCAGATGTCAGAATTGGCCTGATTGCAGTGGCGGCAAATCTCTTTCCCATTACCATCCTCTTTGGTGTGATGGGACTCTTCAACATTCCACTGGATACGGGTACTGTCATGGTCGCTGCTATTGCTCTGGGTATATGCGTAGATCACACGATGCATTTTATGGTGCGTTATCGTCGTTTGATGAGAGAGTGTTCGTCAGAATTGAGCCCCCTGTCAAAAGCCATTCAGCAGGAGTCCACACCCATTATCACCACTGCATTTGCTCTTGCCATGGGGTTCGCCACCCTAGCCTTTTCTACATTCCCACCTGTCGCTCTGTTCGGTCTACTGAGTGCAATGGTTATGCTACTGGCCTTGATAGGCACCTTCATCATCATACCCTTGATGCTCATAATGCTCTCGGCCTCACTTTTCCGCTTTGCCAATCCGGTCCGACGTAGTGATACCGATGCATTCCCATCACGGGATAATGGATACCTCACCAGAGTCACGGGCAGGCAATAAAAAAAGCCCCGATAACGGGGCTTCTTTTATTCAGTCTGATCTAGGGCCTGTTAACACTAATAACGCTTAAGTCACTACAGAAAGGAAGCGCTCATTAAGTTTCTGGTCGTGATAGAAGATTGCACCACCCAACTCATCGGCAGTCCAGGTAATGGGTTCATGATCAGGATACCAGTCATAGGAGCCATGAAAAACCTCATTGCGGTTTCCTGAGGGATCAAAGAAGTAGATGGTCCTACCTCTAGTGATGCCGTGACGAGTGGGGCCGATATCGATGGACATCTTGTGCTTACCGATAATGTCGGCTGCCCTTAATACCTCTTCCCAGGACCCCAGCAGGAATGAGGCATGATGTAGTTTGCCTTTCTCAGCATGACGGATTAGGGCCAGGTCATGGGCCTTCATGCCACAGGTCAGGAAGGAAGCCAGTTGCAGGTCTCCATCGACCACTTTTTCCGATTCACTGAAACCCAGCACCTCCTTGAACATTTTGACACTGCCATCCAGGTCGTCACCATAGAGCAGGCAATGATCGAAGCGCTGTACCTGCATACCTTTCAGATCTTCCGGCCAGGGATCCGGGTTCAGCCGTCCCATATCGGTACCCTTGACATCCTTATCGGCATAGAGCTCAAAATTGTGCCCTGTCGGCGAGTCAAAACGTACTCGCTCACCACAGTGGTTCAATTCATTGGCAGGGATGCGTTCTACGTTACAACCAAAAGCTTTCAGCTTTCCCTCAAGCTCATCCATCGTCTCTGCACTGTCGACCTTGAAACCCATAAAGTCCATGCCGGTTGTATCTGCCTCTCGCAGCACGACTGAAAACCAATCCTGCTCATCCCAACCTTTCAAATAGACCCGCCCCTGACCGTCACGATCGGTCTCGACCAATCCTAACCGATCTTTGTAGTGAACCAGTGCCTCATCCAAATCCAGCACACGCAGAGAGATATGTCCCGGACGTAAAACGCCTTTTATTGCCATCAGTCAATCCTCCTATGGTCACCGCCTCACTGTGAGGCGACAACTTTTCGTTTAATAACTCCAGGCTTTTAACCCGGATGACTCTTGTGTTTATGAGCAGGAACCCTTGTAGCCATTAAGGCCAGGGGTACGGAAACAAACCAGGCTTTTATGACCGACCCCGTTTTCCGCCAGACTCTTGCTCATGTCGGGCGTTGCCGGTTCACCGTCGATCTTCCACTCGACACTGTTCCAGTCGAGTGACTTAAAATCGGGATGCATACCATAGAATTGCGGTATCAGTTTCTCGGTCAATGCACCGAACGGCATCTCAGGGGGCAGCGGGAATGCCGTTGCCGCGCAGAAACTCAGGTGCTCCTCCCAGTGAAGGTACACCACCTGATTGCCATGAAAATTCTCTTTCCTGTCACGGATCTCGACGGCATCCGCATAGCCGGGCTTGAGTGCAACAACAGCCATAGTCATCTCCTCTCTCTCAATCTTTTGGTCACCACCCTGCCATCTGAATCACGATGGCAAAGTGCTATTCAGTGATCTGTTTTAACCCGCCACTTTCTTACGGGCCGCCTGCCAGGCATCCCACTGCTTCTGATCCGGCGAACCGGTGTAGTCCATATTGTCGATCCCTTGATCCATGTGGTACCACTTGAGAACATCACTCAAATCGGCGCCACCGCAGTTACCCTGAAAGATCTGGTGTACCGGCAGCCAGGCCTGGGAAAATTTCTCAGGCTCATCGTCAAAGATGTCCTTACAGCCCTGGGAGCAGAAGTGATACCGTTCATCTTTATAGATGCTGCTGCGGAATCCTATCTTGGTCGGATCGCCTGGTTCGGTATAACCCATTGGGATCTGACAGGTCTGGCAGAGCTGTGGCAGCGCGTTGTTGTAGAAACGCTCACCCTTGGCCTCCATCTCGCGCCACATCTCGAAGCGGGGGCGGTAGTATTTATCGAAGGTATTAGGGTATTTTTCAGATAGCCAGTCCAACTCGTCATCACCTGGAATCCATGTATGAAATCCAGCCGCCTGGGTGTACTGGTAGAAGATCGCCCAGTTCTGATGGGAGATATGTTCCGCCTCTTCAGTGGCGATATCGGCATACTTGGGTACCCGCAGACCATAGCGGGAGAGATCTTCAAACAGCGCTCCACCGGCTTCAGTAAAGTAGATCTCCCACGCCTCCTTCCAAGACATGACCCGTTTCGGCAGCATGTAATCCATCATCATGGCGACCAGTCCCAACACCTTATGGCCACGCCAGAACCACTTATCCACCCACTTCTGCACAATCGGCAGATTATCCGGGTGTTGCTCCAGCATGAACTTGATAACCTCGATGCCGAGCGTCATGTGGCGCGCTTCGTCTGACTGGGCAGAGAAACCGAATGTCACCGTCGCCAGATCCCCGTTATAGGCAGCACCGGACATAAAGGGGACAAACAACAGATTGGTCAGCACATATTCGAAGGCAAATGAGATCGCTGTAAAGAACTCGAAAGGACCGGCACTGCAGGCATCGTCAAAAAATGATTTGGGTACTGACAGATACCAGACCCGGTCATGCATGTGTGGAAACTCGGAGAAGCCATCAAAGAACTTGTTGTAGTGGCTGATGGTGTGAATCTGGGTCTGGGCATGGCGTAGCTCATCCAGGGACTGCATCTGGGCCGCAACCCGTGGGCCTACCCCGCGAATGTGCCGTCCCAGATGGGAGAAGTGGCGATGCGCCTGATACTCCAAGGGCGTCACGCCGGTGAGAAACAGCTTGATGGCGTTGACATAGCGGGCGTCGGAAATACCCAGTTGACCATTGTTCTGGGCAAAGGAGTCGAGTACCGCATAGAGCTTACGCTCTTTTTCACCCTGGTATTTCCAATAGGCATCCATGGTCAGACGGAAAGGATCTTCCCACTTGGACCAGTCGGTGATCTTGATACCCTCGAAGGTATCGTAGGGAAATACATCATCCATTTTTTGGTAGCTGGTCTCCCAGTCCAAACCGCGGGTCATCAGCGCATAACGCTGTTTCAGGTTCATCTTTTTCTTGCGTGGGGGTGTCATGTCGATTTCTCCTCCAGTATTACGCGCCCCAGGAGAGCACCAGTTCTTCATCATCCTCATCCAGGCTACCGCCCATGGATACGATGGTGAGATGGATCTCCTGTGGGTCCCAGTCGCGGCCGATACGCTCGGATACCGACTCTGCCTTGACCACCAGTCGTTCCGGGCAGTCGATCTTGACCGCACCGGGCATGTAGTTGGCGTTGGCGTTGGGGTTGTCATGCAGAATGGACTCGATCACGGGACGAGCCTCTTCATTGTTTTGCAGGGTTATGGATACCATTCCGGCCATGTCGGCCTCCTTACAGGGTCAGGCCGAGCTTGCTGGCCCGGGCATCAAGTTGTTCACAGACTTCGTTGAGTACGGCTTCGCCGCCATCACCGAGCACCATCGCAGCCTGTGGTTGCAGCGCTTCTCTCATGATGTTCCGCCACTTGCCATACCAGTCGGAAAGCAGGGCACGGTTCTCATCCGACTCCTTCACGGCAGCCTTCACCACCGCATCCACCCAGCGGTTATGCTCGGCACTCCAATCGACCATGAACTCGCACAAGATGGAGAGTGCGGCGGCACCGTGTTTTTGGCCTTCCGTATCGAAATGGTTGTAGACCAGGGGATAGACCATGCCATCCATGACAAGGAACTGGGCCAGCAATATTTCAAACCAGTCTTTTACCACCAGGCTGTCTTCAATCGCTTTGCGCACACCCTGCCAGGCATCGGCCTCCATCCATTCTTGTTTAGCCTGGTCCAACAGTTCCCCATCACCCTCACTGAGTGCGATGCCGATACGTGAGAGAATCTGGGCAATACCCAACCGGTCTCCGGTGGTGAAGATCATCGCTGAGGTCAGGGCGGCACCGTATCCGGCATCGCTGACGGCGCAGGCATTCATGTTTGCGCCCCACTCATAGTGGCGTAGCGGGATCAGATATTTGACGATCATTTCACGCCACTCTTCATCGATATTAGCCAGCATGTTGCGCTTCTCTTCGAAGGCAAAATTCCGATCCGTGGTTTGATGCATATTGGCCCGGGTAACCGTGTAGGTGCCGTAATAGAACTGACGCGGGTCCTTGAACACATACCAGTCCTTCATCTTTATCGCCGTGCGGCCTTCATCAAAAGTCCAATACTCCGGACCCCAGATCGGGCGATAGTGAAAGTGGGTCGTGGCCTGCAGATCGTAGACCCCTTCCTCATAGCGGGAGGCGGTGGTGTCCGAGCCCAGGCGTCGCGCCACATGCGCAAAGGTCTGGCGCTTGGGCTCCACATTCATTGTTTTAATATCGATACTCATCGCTGCTTTTTCCTCCAGGGGTATCTGACGCTTTATGCCACTAGTGAGACGTTCTACCGTAAAGACCGGGACGCCTGTCGCTGTTAACTTCATGCCCGATCTCTTCGGGACGATGGATTAATCTTGCTTGATGCTTATCGCAGAAGATTTTGAATGCGTCGTGCGGAAGAATCAGTTCAACGGTCAGATCTTCGTCATCAATGGAAAACTCGAACTCAACAAATTTCCCAAGCCGCTCACCGGTGACTCTGATATAAACCTGACCGATTTTCGGGACATACTCCCGCATAGCATCCTCCAGTTCATTAAGCGGAAGCCTCTAGATGGGCTCCTCTGTCTTTTGCTCTCAAAACCAATGCAGAATGGATGCCAAAAACATTATCTTATTGATATATATGTAATTTTTACGAAAAGCCTGTAGCGATAAATAGACCAGAATTCACGATACAATCAAATCAGCTTGATCATTTGGAAAATTTGATTAAATAAGACATGCAAAGGCAGGGTTTTATGATGCAGCAGCAAATTATCCAGGATCAGTCGGATCAAATTCACAAACAACCGGTCTCATTACCCATAAATTTATTATTTGATTAAAAATTCAGTTCGCACTATAAAAAGGGTACGCATGGTCGGATCCCCAGGATCTCTACTAATAAAATTTTCCAAGATCATGCTCCTCTTCATGGACGATTTTTTGTACTGAATTCTTTTTTTCCCGCATCACAGACGTGTGGGATGGAGTAAACATGTCGTCTCAATTAAGTATCTCCGGTCTTCCTACGGAAGACCGAAATCTACATCTGACATTCGATGCAGGAAAAATACTGCTGAACGACCATCGCATGGTATTAATGCACACACATGCCATGGGGGCACTTCGAAAGGAACTCATGGACACGCTCGGACTCGACCGGGCACGAGGCGTACTGACCCGGATGGGATATGCATCCGGCGCCAAAGATGCGGAACTCGCCCGTAAACTGTTGCCTGAATCCAATGACGAGGATCTGCTCATGATGGGGCCTCGCCTGCATACGCTGGAAGGTGTGGTACACGTTAAGCCGATCAAGATCGATATCGATATCCGTCAACGTCACTTCTATGGTGAATTTCTCTGGGAAAACTCCCATGAGGCCTCAGAGCACTTGAAACTTTTCGGCATACATCCCGAGCCTGTTTGCTGGACACAGATCGGTTACGCATCCGGTTACACCAGTGAAATCATGGGCCGATTCATTGCCTACCGGGAGGTGGAGTGCAAGGCCAAGGGAGACCGCCACTGCCGCATTATCGGCAAACCCATTGAAGACTGGGATGATGTTGACGAAGAGCGACGCCATTATCGACCCGACCCGATGGCGGAACAGCTCCTTGCTTTACAAGATGAAGTCAGCCACTTGCGTGATTCTTTGCAGGAAGATACGGGTATCGGCGATATGGTCGGGGCCTCACAGGCATTCATAGAAGCCTGCGACATGCTACGTAAGGTAGCTGAAAGCCACGTCACCGTTTTGCTATTGGGTGAGACAGGTGTCGGTAAAGAGATGTTCGCCCGCGCCCTGCATAGTATTAGCCCACAAGCAAAGAGTCCTTTCGTCGCTATCAACTGTACGACCATTCCGGAGGAACTTATCGAGTCGGAGCTGTTCGGTGTGGAGAAAGGTGCATACACCGGGGCATTGCAATCACGTCCCGGCCGCTTTGAACGTGCACATGGCGGCACCCTCTTCCTCGATGAAGTCGGTGAACTCTCAATGAATGCCCAAGTGAAATTACTGCGCGTTTTGCAGGAAGGTGAGATAGAGCGTGTCGGTGATACCAGAACGCGTAAAGTTGACGTGCGAGTCATCGCTGCCACAAATGTCGATCTACAGGATGCAGTTGCTGCAGGACGTTTCCGTTCCGATCTTTACTATCGACTCAACATTTATCCGGTCATCATCCCACCCCTGAGAGAGCGCAAGGATGACATCGAATTGCTGGTAGAACGTTTCCTCGAGAAGTACACGGCAAGGCATGGAAAGCGTGTCAGTGGTATTACTGAACGCGCACTGCAATCACTGGTTGAATACAACTGGCCTGGCAACATACGTGAACTGGAAAATATGATTGAGCGTGGTGTTATCATTGTTGCCAATGGTGATGCTATCGATCTGAAGGACCTCTTTCCTTGTCTTAACATGAGCAAGGACACACCATCCACATTTCCATCCACCACTTCGGAAGGGATACCGCTCGACTCTCTTGTAGATCAGGTACTGGACCAATCCGGCAGCCTTGAAGCAGTGGAAACACTGATGCTGGAATCTGCAGTCGATAAAGCAAACGGCAATCTCAGTCAGGCCGCCAGGCTGCTCGGCATGACCCGGCCACAACTGGCATATCGATTAAAAAAACGTGACAGTGAATAGATAGCACGAAGCGAGTTTCATCCCAGATACCTTCACTAAAAAAGAATCACACACGCTTAATGTTTAGCCAAATACTCCAAGTCACCTTGCCGGTGTTTGGTATCGCCTTGGTCGGTTATCTCTATGGGCGGCTCAATGGCAGCGATATGGACTCGGCCAACCGCATCAATATGAATCTCTTCGTGCCGGCCCTGCTCTTCTATGTATTGTCAGAGAAGATACCGGATTCCCCCGAATGGCAATCCATTGCCTGGGGAGCCACCATCATTGTGCTGGGTTCTGGCGTTTTAGCCTGGCCATTGGCCCACTTGTTAAAATTCCCGTCACGGGTGTTGTTACCACCCATGATGTTCAACAACTCGGGTAACCTGGGACTACCTTTGGCAGCTCTCGCATTCGGTGATGAGATGTTACCTTTTGCAGTTGTCGCATTTGTGATCTCAACCAGCCTCCACTTTAGCTTGGGTATCTGGCTGGTCAGTGGACGTCTTGATCCTATACAGCTCTTGAAGAATCCGGTTTTTCTATCAACGCTGGCCGGCATAGCCGCCCACATCGCCGACTGGCACACACCCGCCCTACTCTTACCGGGACTCGAAATGCTCTCCCAGGTCGCCATACCGCTCATGCTGGTAGCCCTCGGAGTACGCCTGATCCATGTTGATATCAGCCATTGGAAAGCCGGCCTGACCGGTGCCATACTCTGCCCGGCAACAGGTATTATCAGTGCTGCGGCAGCCATTCTCTTGCTACAACCATCTGAAGAGATGCGTAAGATCCTGCTACTCTTTTCCATCTTGCCGCCTGCCGTCATGAATTTTCTCCTGGCTGAGAGATTCCACCGATCATCGAATGAGGTCGCATCCATGGTGGCCTTCGGCAATCTCGCAAGCTTGGCCATCATCCCCTTTGCCCTGGTCTTCATCCTGTGAACTACCGTCGAGCTATTGCGGGATGGTTGCTTTCCGTAGCGATCATTGCCGCCGTAGCCCATACCCTTTTTCCCGGTTTTCCTAAAACGGCAATTGGTCTTCTTACTTGGAGCGCCGGTCTATTACTGATGCCGGATATCTCGCTACAGACCCAACGCCAAGTCTTTATTCTGTTCATGGTCGGCCTTATTGGAATTGCCTGGGGACTCATACAACAGGTTTCAGTTGACTGGCAGATGATCCTATCGGGAAACGCATTGCTATTGGGCATGCTGGCTGCTGTCAGTTTTCTGCGGCTCATCACCCGTCCGGATACGGAAGCTGAAGAGGTGCTGCCATCAGGACGACGAGCAGTCTGGTCAACTCTCATCGGCGTGCATCTCTTTGGCGCTGTCATTAACCTCTCATCGGTCTTCATCATGGGTGACAGGATCAGCCGACTGGGGCGCCTTAGCCAGACACAAACCGTGATCCTTACACGAGGGTTTTCCGCAGCCGCCTTTTGGTCTCCCTTCTTTGCCGCTATGGCGGCTGCGCTGACATACGCACCGGGCGCCAGTCTCCCCCAGATCTGGCTAATGGGTATGCCACTGGCAGCGTTTGCCTTACTGATGACCGCACTGGGTTGTCAGCGCAGCGATAACTTCACGGGTTATCCCATGCATATTTCTGCACTCACACTGCCCGCTCTTCTGGCCTTGGGTGTACTGTTGCTGCATCAATGGAAATCGGACTGGCATATATTGGGAATCATCTGCCTGCTGGCGCCCGCCTTGTCCTTGTTGGTGTTATTTATTCGCTTCAAGCACCCTTTAACTCGCATTCAAAATCATATAACTGTAGATCTGCCCGGCATGCAGAATGAGTTGAGCCTGTTCCTCGCTGCCGGTGTGATGGCGGCTGGTTTAAATGCAGTATTTGCTGCATTTGGCGGATGGCTCCCCTTTTCCTCGTTTGGCGGCATTGAGGCATCCCTTGTGCTTTTTTTCATGGTTTTCACTTCCATTCTGGGCGTACATCCCGTAATCAATATCGCTGCTCTAGGCACACTGCTGGCGCCGCTTAATCCGAATGGAACACTGCTTGCGATGACGTTTCTTTCGGCCTGGGCCATTGGTGTCGCAAGCAGCCCCTATTCCGGTATCAATCTCTCCATGCAAGGCAGATATCGACAACAGGGACTCGACAGTCTGAAATGGAACGGCATCTATAGTGCGGTGATGCTTTTACTTTCCATGACGGCGCTGAATCTCTTTGATCTATTTTGTTTAGATTGATGTATTTCGTAGTATTCCTGGAAAGAATCAACCTGGACACAGAGTAGAGAAGCCGGTCACCCGGACTTCTCCCTCGTTAGATCCCAGCGTGCAGATTTCCCGCACTGGGCTCACGATAAATCCATTCACCTGGTCTATGGCACTAAAATAATGCATGGTGTACTTTGGCCACTGGCAGCGGATTGGCTTGTAAGAACAAGTTAAACTGCTCCCAATTGAATGACCTCCGGTCACTTCGTCGGTTGAGCCATTTGAAGAGAATGCGTTTTGCCGCTTCAAGGAAACGAGTTACATACCTCATGTTGAAGGATACGCCGTAGTATTGAATATGACCGCGCAATTTAGCGCAGAATATCCGCCACAGCTCCATCGACTTGTATTTGTGCCTCGCGCCTCTAGCCCATTCACTGACTCTCTTAAGCTTCACTCGCAGGCGTTTACCGCTGCTTTTTACCATGGGAATGTAATGTCCCTTACGGGACCGCCCAAGATAGAAAGTAAAGCCCAAAAAGTCGAACGTCTCTTGCCTTACGCCTTGCGAGACTTCTCTTTGGGAGAAGCGCACACAACGGGTTTTATCCTCGTTGAGCTGCAATTTGTATTTCGCCAGACGTTTTGCCAGTGCGTGAACTATGCGCTGTGCATCTCCCTCATATTGGCAGGCAATCACCGCGTCATCACAGTAGCGGAAGAGTTCCACTTCTCCTCGACAGCATTGCTTTACCACATCTTGAAACCACTCATCAATCACATAATGGGCGAAGATGTTGGAAAGGATAGGGCTACAGATACTTCCCTGCGGAACCCCTTCCTCGCTAACAGATAACTCTCCCTCAGAAAGTACACCTGCTCGAAACATACGATTGATGTAACGCATAAAACGTTCATCGTTGATTTTGTTTCTCAGCATGTCTTCCAGCAATTGATGGTCAATGGTATCAAAATAGCTCTTTAGATCGATATCAATCACCATCGAGACTTTGTGTCCAAATAGGTATTGATGAAGTGCCTTGATCGCATCGTGACAACTGCGGCCCGGTCTGAACCCATAGGAACAGTCCAGGAATACAGGATCATAGATACTTTCCAGGACACGCTGCGTCATCTTCTGAACTAATTTGTCCTCAAAATTGCTGATACCCAGTGGTCGCGTTTTCCCTGGACTACCTTCCTTCGGAATCAGTACTTTACGTACTGCTCCTGGTCGATAGGCCATTCGGCGCATCCGCAGTATCAGTGATTTAAGGTTTTGGTTCAGGTGTTTCGCGTATTGCATTTTAGTAACACCATCCATTCCCACCGCTTTCTTTCCATCCTGCTGGTGAAAACAGTCCTCAAGGGACGACTCATTAAAATGATGCATTACGCAGTCAAATTGACGAGCTTTGTCCCGTGAAGATAGCCAAGCTATCCTCTTCAGTTTTGTAATCGTATCTGTCTGGGATTCTGCTGTTCCCATCAACGTTTCCCCTCCGAGGGTGGCTTTACCTACGACCCTTCCCCATGTATACGGCTCTCCCGTACTCAGAGTACTATGGTCGATCTGACTTCCTAACAATCATCTCGGTCGCCTTTATGTATACGCTGGCCGATACTTTCTTCCTTGAAAGAACTGTTAGGATCTCCCACGTTCATAAAGTAGCTTTAACTGCATGCCAAGTTCGAGGATCCCGGAAGTGCCAACACCCACTGCTCAGTAGTGCGGATGTTGATGTTGCTTACCGGCATAAGGAAACCGTCAGCCAACTTCTACGATATCATTTTCGGGACTCAATCACTTAGGCTTACGCTTTTGGCCTACAGTCTCTCTGTCTACACTTAATCATCAACGTTGCCGTTAACAACTCAAGACTCGATAATCAATGCGCTGAGTCGGCGCTTTTGATGCGGTACTTTCAACCGCTAGTTACTTTACGCTTCGTGGCGTAACCTTTATCTGATTCACTCTTTTTTTATCAGCGGAGATACCCATGACCAAGGCAATCCTGGTTCGGCAGCATGGCGACAGCGATCACTTGAGATACGAAAGTATCCTGCTTCCTGATCCTGGCCCCGGAGAGGTACGTATCCGTCACCAGGCCATCGGCCTCAACTTTATCGACGTCTACTATCGCACCGGTCTCTACCCTCCCCCTTCCCTGCCGTTTATACCTGGTGTAGAGGCTGCAGGTGTTATCGAATCGATCGGTGAAGCGGTCAGCGGTTTCTCTGTCGGTGACCGGGTGGCCTATGCGGGTGGCCCATTGGGCGCGTATGCAGATGCAAGAAACTTTCCGGCCGAACGGTTGGTGAAGATACCTCAGGAGATCAACGATAAAGAGGCTGCCGCTATTTTATTAAAGGGTATGACGGCTGAATACCTGCTATGTAGAACCTACCCCGTCAAAGCTGGAGAAACCCTAATCATCCATGCCGCATCGGGTGGTGTCGGCCAGATACTCTGTCAGTGGGCATCTGCCATCGGTGCTACCGTCATCGGCACCGTCGGTAGTGAGGAGAAGGCAGCCATAGCCAGGGAACTCGGATGCAAGCACGTCATCAACTACCAGGAGGAGGATATTCCACAACGTGTCCAGGAGATCACACAGGGAATGGGGGTGCCGGTTGTCTACGACTCAGTGGGTCACGACACCTTTCAGGCATCCCTGGCATGTCTCGCACCGAGGGGTCTGCTGGTCTCCTTTGGACAATCATCAGGGAAGGTACCTCCCTTCGACATCACAGAACTGAGCCAAAAGGGTTCACTCTTCATCACGCGCCCAACACTACTCGATTATGTGAAGACAGCCTCTCAACTGAGAAAAAGTGCGGAGTCACTTTTCACGATGTGTAGCCAAGGAAAAATACGAATTAGTATCCATCGGGAATATGCGCTGAGTGAAGCGCGCCATGCACATGACGAACTGGAAAACCGGCGCACCAGAGGAAGCTCTATTTTGTTGCCATGAAACTATAGGATTCTGCCTTGATATTTTCCACGGGTAGAAAAAGCGTCCCAAGCAAAGACATAAAAAAAGGGTTACGTGTTAACGTAACCCTTTGATTATATTGGCGTCCCCAAGGGGAGTCGAACCCCTGTTACCGGCGTGAAAGGCCAGTGTCCTAGGCCTCTAGACGATGGGGACAGCACTCTGTAAATGTGTCGTTTTTGACCCACATGCAGAGTGGAGCGCGAAATCTAAGTCACTTTGCTCCATGTGTCAAGGTTTTGGATAAAACAATTGTCCTATGAGCGATACACAAGCTGTTGATTTCAAGTCGGTATGTTTACCACCACGCTTGATTTTCAAGTTCACTCGCCGGGTAGGTCATAACCCGTCACCCCAGAAATCCTGAATTCACGCAGATTAACCGATCATCGCTCGAATAGAGGTGTGAGTTGAGTCAGTTCCACCCGGTGATTGGCATGGCTGGGTACACCGATCAGATATCCCTGTATGTAATCACAACTCAGCTCCTGTAAAAAAGTCAGTTGAGACTCGGTTTCTACACCCTCGGCGATCACTTTAATGCCAAGAGCATGGGCCAATTGGATCATCGCCAGTACAACACTGGCATCATTTGAATCAGCATCTGCATTGCGGATAAACTCACGATCGATCTTGAGAAAATCGAAGGGGAATTGGCGGAGGTGGCTCAAAGATGCCTGTCCTGTGCCAAAATCATCCAGTGCAATCCGTGCACCCAGTGTTTTTAACTGCTGCAGAAAGACTTCTGCTTCAGCCAAATCCTGCATCAGAATATCTTCCGTAATCTCAAGTATCAGGCTGTTTGAATAAAAGTCTCCTGCAATCATTCTTTCCAAAAGCTGCCGGCGAAATGTTGGAGCGTTTAGTAATCTGACAGACAGATTGATGGCGATGGCAATCTTTTCTCCCCGTTGCAGATACTGCTCACGCTGAAAGGTGATCGCCTGCTCTAAAAGCGGGTCAATCACGCTACCAATGACGCCGGTCTCATCCAATACGGAGAGAAAATCTATGGGATGAAGCGTGCCCCGGGTCGGATGTTGCCAGCGCATCAACGCTTCGAAGCAAAACAGCTCCCCAGTCTGGCTGTCAACGACAGGTTGAAAATGGAAAATATATTCATCTTTCTCTGCAGCCTGCCTTACCTGGCTCTCGCGCTGCAAGCTTTCCGAGGCTTTTGAAGTCAGATCATCGCTAAAGAAACAAAAGGCTGCCCTGCCTTGCCGCTTGGCTTCATACATCGCGGCATCTGCGTCCCTAATTAAGTATTCAGCAGAAACATCATCATGCGGAGCTGTTGCGATACCAATCGAGACCGATATCCGCAACTCCTGATCTGCCAGCATCATCGGTTGCTCAACGACCCGCAAAATCTTCTTGGCCAGCAACGACATATCTTCCCGAGTGGTAAGTCCCTCTACAAGTATCGCGAACTCATCCCCCCCCAGTCGTGCAACAGTATCCGAACTGCGAACCAGGGAAATCAGTCGCTCTGCCACCGTCTGCAACAACTCATCACCAACCAGATGACCGAGACTGTCATTGACCTGTTTGAATTGATCAAGATCGAGAAACATCAGGCCGACCTGAGTTTCACCTCGCAAAGCGATGGCAAGGGCATGTTCGAGCCGATCGCGAAATAGAACACGGTTCGGAAGCTGTGTGAGCGCATCGTGGTGTGCGATATGGTCCAGATAGCGTTGACGTTGGTGGACCTGTCTACGCATTTCATTGAATGCATCCACGAGATCCCGCGTTTCCCGCAGATCTGCCGGCGGTGGCTTGATATCTACCGCTCCCCTCGCCTCTTCCTTTAACGCATACGCCGTTTGGGCAATCGGCTGAAGCAGGTTTCTGTTGATATAGAGATAGGCGGCAAGAATCATCAGGATTCCCATGACAGCAATACTCAGTATCGATTCTGATAATTGCTTGGCTGTCTGTGTCAGCTGTGTAATATCCGATACTGAATCATTGTCCAAGCGAAGATCTATCAGAGAAAAGCGCTCACGCATGCGGACCATTATCGGAGTGATCGACTCACGCATCAACTGCATGTCATGCCGCCAGACCTTTTTCTCCATAGCAATAAAGACCTGTTCACTGGCGCTGATCCAGGTGCTCGCATGCGCCATTAAGCGATCGATATACTCTATTTTTGCTGAATCGATTGCCCCCTTGCTATAGTGAAGTCGCAATGCATCGATTTTCGTGAGAACCTGTTGTGAGAAGTAGTCGATATTGGAACGATAATCAGGCACATCGAATTGTGAATCGCCAACGATGACACCGAAGCGGTAAGTCACGAAGTGATGCATCTCCTCGACCATACTGAGCCAGTCGCTTTGCAGGCCGCGAATCAGTGTAATTGCCTCCAGGGTTGTCTCCGTAGTCACCCCTGCCTCCATCTCATGCAGAAGTTCCTGCAGCTCTCCAAGTAGTAACTTATGACTTGGGTACATTTCATCCTGCATCAACCGCATGGCAGGGAACCAGCGTTCGGCTTCTTTACGAATCTCGACGAGTTGTGTCACTTCTCGATTCAACGCTTTACAATCAGCCAGCAGGCTTGATGCCAGACTGGCCTGCCTGGGTGATACATCCTGTAGGGAGTTGGATAGCGAATGAAGTCTTGCGTCCAACTCACCAAGCATTGTGTTCGCTTCCTGGGTATCCCCTAAGCTGGGATCAAGCAGGAGACGATGCAGGTGATTTTCCAGCCGATTAAGCTGAGTCTGTATGTCCAGTAGCAACCCGGCTGTGTGGGACCGTTGGCTGATCGCTTGAATCTGGGAGTGGCTTGTTTTACTGACGTGACTCCAGCCAATATAGGCAATCGCCATGAGTGCAATGACGGCAAGTAGCGACAAGTAAGCATACCGTCCCCGGTAGGAATCCAACCCAGGTATGATCTCCATGAGTTTTTGCACTGGCAAGCTCACATTCAGTTACAGCCTAAGGACCCGTCATACCGTCTCAAGCTAAGGTGACCTTTCCACCGAGTCCTGTTTTCAGGCTCTGGCATCAGGATAGGAAAAGCTGAGAAGATGACCTCAAATAGTCCTCTCGAGTCGGGCAGCCATCCTATCAACCCATGCACAATAGCTGCCTGCCGGGTTCAGAACCGGTCGGCAGCAGTATACTGAATCATAACATTTGGGAATTGACTATGGACAAGATTTAGTCAATTTTGGAAGAAATCGAAAAAAATCAGATTTCCGTCAAGTGGCCTTCAAAAACGATATCTTGGCTTGGCTTTTTGGTCGGCAGACGGTCCTCTTCCTCGATGGAAACCATAAAACGCTGATTGGTAGCGTGCTTAACGGGCATCGCCAACTCCTTGTCACCACTGTGCGGAAGAACACCTAAAGGAAATAAATTCCCATCCTCATCCTCCATCCAAAGCTGGCAGACCTTGCCAGTGGGTAAAATGGAGGGCTCCACCGCCTTTACGTTGAGGTAACCTTGGTTGCGCTGGGCTGCAACAATCCACCCGGCTGCAGATTGATCGTTTAGCACCACCATCATGCTGTCCATACCCAGATCTACCTGACGCGTGGTAAACAGCGTTAAAGCAAGACCCAGCACGACAGTTGCTGCTACCATGCCGAGCGCACGCCAGAACTGCAAATTACTCCAGAGTCCAGATGCTGGAGACACTACTGTATTATTTGACGAGGTACGTTGCTCCAGTTTCTGCCAGACAGACGCCGGAGGCCGCACCGGCTCCACGCTCTCCATCAACGGGCCTAACCGACTCTCCCAAGCATCGACTTCAGCCTGCAACTGCATATCATCCAGCAGCCGCTGCTCAAATTCGGCAAGTTCTACACCCTGCAGCGTACCCAGTACGTACTCACCAGCATGGATGTTGCTATCTTGGTTTTCACTATCTTTCATCATGGCTCCAGACACCTCCTGAGCTGCTCCAGACCACGACGAATCCATGTCTTGACGGTACCCAAGGGCGTATCTGTCTGATTCGCAAGCTCATCATGCGTAAGGCCTTTAAAATAGGCCATGGCAATCATTTGCCGCTGCTTCTCCTTCAACTGATCCAGACATGCTTTGAGGCGTAATCCCTCATCACTCTGCGTTAGGTTTTCCAGCGGCAACGGATCTTTGTCAACCTCTTCGCGAAACGTATGTCCATCGGATTCCATCACCTCACGCCGACGTCGGCGCAGTTGATCAAGCGCCTGATTTCGGGCTATTGTCATCATCCAGGTCATCGGTGCCGCCAGGTAAGGCCGGTAGCGATCCGCATTGTTCCAGATTTTGACAAAAGCCTCCTGCAGGCAGTCCTCCGCCCACGCTTCTCTATTCAGTATACGCAGCACAACACCATACAGATTCGCTGATGTCATCTGATAAAGGCGGGCAAAAGCTTTCTGGTCGTTCAGGGCACAAGCCGCCAACAGCTCTGTTAGCTGTTGATTTCTAATATTTTTTTCTTCAGCTGTCTTATTATCCACGCTCGACACGCCCCCTCCTCATGAAAATATTCTCACGTCTTTTGTAGAGCGTAAAACACGAATGTCTGTCTGGCGTCACGCATTTATAACAATTAGTAATCCACTATTAGGTTACTGATGGTAAGCGCTATCGGCAAGCTGAAACTAAGTCGTTCACTGATTCAACCTAACCGCATTCTTTATCCTTCATCTGAAGGAGTAGATTTGGCTTGATTGAATCCATCTACGCGAGGAGGCAGGGATCGCTATCGTCCGGAACACCTGACCTGAGTTGACCACTCATTTTCCGAATAAAACATGAGTGTGTTTGTATCGATAAGCCGATAGTTGGGATCATCGATGATGCGGGAGTTTGGGCGATAAGCACCCATTTCGAAACAACCGCCTGGACCACAGAAAGAGACATAATAAAGACCTGCGGCAGCAGGTCCTATTGCCCATCCCCAAGGGTCTTCGCAGTCTTTATGCTTCCAAAAACCGGCTAAAGGATATGATTGCGAAGCAACGGCATTCTCTTCTATATGCCAGTTCGGTTCATGGTTAAACGACGCAAAAGCCATGAAAAGAAACAAGGAGACAACACAGAGAACGACACTGAATAAGACTGTCTTGTTGAAATACCTCATATTCTGCTTCCATGCTAATGCCATAAGGCACTATTTTTATTCCTGTTGTTCTCGAAATCGCATTAAACTTGCGCATCACAGTCGAGAAGCTGGATTTTAACGAGAATCTACAAATGCAGCACCGTAAAAGGGGACTCCGCTAGATAGGATAGCCTAACAGATCTTTTCAGAATTAGTCACTATGGCGCATCAATGGCATTTCGAAATCGAGCCCCTGCGACATAAACAAAAAAAGGGGCCGATGGCCCCTTTTTTTACTCTTTGCCAAATAGCATCAGGCCTCGTCCACAGCCTTCATACTGAGCCGGATACGTCCCTGCTTATCAACTTCCAGCACCTTGACCTTAATGGTATCGCCTTCGGATAGCTTGTCGCTGACCTTTTCCACGCGTTCGTTGGAGATCTGTGAGATATGCACCAAGCCGTCCTTACCGGGCAGGATGGTGACGAAAGCGCCAAAATCCATCAGTTTGGCAACCTTGCCCTCATAGATAGTACCCACTTCCACGTCTGCGGTGATGAGTTCGACACGCTTGCGAGCATCTTCACCAGCGGACTTATCGACAGAGAAGATCTTAACGACACCGTCATCAGTGATATCGACCGTAGCGCCGGTCTCTTCGGTGATTGAGCGGATGGTAACACCGCCCTTACCGATGACATCACGGATCTTGTCGGGATGAATCTTGAACTCGATGATACGGGGTGCGTGCTCGGACATTTCCTCACGATGGGAATTGATGACCTTGTTCATTTCACCCAGGATATGCATACGGCCCTCTTTGGCCTGATCCAGGGCGATTTCCATAATCTCCTTGGTGATGCCATTGATCTTGATATCCATCTGCAGGGCATTGATGCCGTTAGCGGTACCGGCCACCTTGAAGTCCATGTCGCCGAGGTGATCCTCGTCGCCCATGATATCGGTGAGTACTGCGAACTTATCGCCCTCTTTGATCAAGCCCATGGCAACGCCCGCAACCGGAGATTTTACCGGTACACCTGCATCCATTAACGCCAGGCTGGTACCACACACGGAAGCCATGGATGAGGAACCGTTGGACTCGGTGATCTCGGAGACCACACGGATCGCATAGGGAAACTCTCCGATGGTTGGCATACAAGCCAGCACACCGCGTTTGGCCAAACGGCCATGACCAATCTCGCGACGTTTCGGACTACCCACACGGCCGGTTTCGCCAACACAAAAGGGAGGGAAATTGTAGTGCAGCATGAAGTGCTCACGGTGCGAACCCTCAAGTGCATCGATGATCTGTGAATCACGTTCGGTACCCAGCGTGGTAACCACCAGCGCCTGTGTCTCGCCACGGGTAAACAGGGCAGAACCATGGGTCCTTGGAAGAACACCGGTACGTACGCTGATAGGACGAACAGTCCGGGTATCACGGCCATCAATACGAGGCTCGCCATCCAGTATGCGTCCACGTACAGTACGCTTTTTCAGCTTCTCCAGGGCGCCCTTGACCTGATCCGCGCTCCAGCGTGGCTCACTGCCCTCTTCTGCTGCACACAGCTTTTCGATGGCAGTCGCAACTGCGGTATCCGCAGCCGCGTAGCGATCCAGTTTATTGGCAATAGAGTAGGCATCACCAATACCCTGAGCGGCTTCCGCCTCCACTGCAGCTGTCAGTTCCTTATCTTCCTCCGGAGCGGCGAACTCAGCAGACGCCTTATTCACCTCAGCCGCCAGTTCATTGATGGCCTGGATGGCTACCTTGGATTGCTCATGACCAAACAGCACAGCACCCAGCATAATCTCCTCGGAGAGCTGATCGGCCTCAGACTCGACCATCAACACGGCATCTTCAGTACCGGCCACTATCAAATCCAGATCGGTATCAGCACTCAGACCGGTGCTAGAGGCATTCAGAATATATTCACCATCCTTATAGCCGACGCGAGCGGCACCAATAGGCCCTTGGAACGGCAGGCCGGAGATAGCCAATGCCGCAGAGGTGCCGATCAGTGATGGAATCTCAGGATCCACTGCCGGATTCAAAGACATCACAGTGATGATAATTTGAACCTCACTGGTGAAGCCTTTGGGGAAAAGCGGGCGAATGGGCCGGTCGATAAGACGACAGGTGAGAATCTCTTTCTCGCTGGGACGTCCCTCCCGGCGAAAAAAACCACCGGGGATCGTACCGGCAGCATAGGTCTTTTCCTGATAGTCCACTGTCAGCGGAAAAAAATCGCGCGCCACACTACTTTTGGCTTCGACCACGGTCACCTGGACCACGGTATCGTCCATGTTGACCATTACGGCGCCATCCGCCTGCCTTGCGATTTCACCCGTTTCGATAGAGACCTTATTGTCTCCCCACTGGAATTCTTTCTTTATCAAAGTCACTGTTTAATCCTTGGGATTCTGATGATTGATTAAGTGATTTAGCGGCGCAGACCAAGGCGCGCGATAAGATCGCGATAACGCTGCTGATCTTTCTTTTTCAGGTAGTCAAGCAACTTGCGGCGAGAGTTAACCAAACGCACAAGACCCTGGCGGGAGTGGTGATCCTGCTTATGGTCTTTAAAGTGGTCGGTCAACTGGGTGATGCGGCTGGTCATCAAAGCCACTTGTACTTCAGGGGAGCCGGTGTCGCCAGGCGCACGCTGGTACTCCTCAACGACGGATTTCTTATCTGCTGCACTCATTGTCATGACGTTCTCCTATGGGTTGCGTCTTCATCAAAGGCCACTTCGAAGACCAACCCAACAATGAGTTCAGGCTGGCCGGACCAGTTAAAAATCTATGGTTTCAGGTAGTACCCGAAAGACGGCGTAGTATGCGCGTTCTGTTCGTTCTCAGCAACTGAAAATTACCCTTTTGAAAAGGGAATTCGTCAGCAATTCAATTCGTTACCTGCATCAGGCGTTTCGGCGCCACCCGTCCGTCATCGAGAATCTGCCCGACGCCGAGAAAATCGCTCTGATTGGCGTAGAGACGCACCCAACCACTGGTCGGTGCATTGGGTACCAGGATCGGCTGCCCCTGCTGCATATAAAAAGCAGCATCAGGGCTCAAATTGACCTCCGGCCATTCCGCCAGGGCACTCTCCAACGGCAACATCCACGCATCCATCTCTTCAAAACGCTTGTCGGCAAAGGCAGCCTGTACCTGCTCCAGCGTCAGCATGGACTGATCGTCATAGGGACCGACTCCGGTCCGGCGCAAGCCACTGACATGGGCACCACAGCCCAGACGCTTGCCGATATCCTCTGCCAGGGTGCGTACATAGGTACCCTTTGAGCAATGAACATTGAGCTCAAACTCAGGCAGACCGAAACTCAGCAGCTCCAGAGCATGAATGTGGATGGTTCTGGGTTCCCGCTCCACCTCAAGACCCTGGCGAGCCAGTTTGTAGAGCCGCTCACCCTGATGCTTGATGGCGGAATACATGGGAGGCAGTTGCTGCTGTTCACCGAGGAATTCCCTGAGCACCTCTTGGACATCATCCTCACTGACACCGCTCGGATCGATTGTTTCCAACAGATCGCCTTCCGCATCGGCGGTAGTGGTAGTCTCACCGAGTTTAACCCGGACACGATAGTGCTTATCGGCATCAAGCAGGAATGCAGATAACTTAGTCGCTTCACCGAAACAGATAGGAAGCAAGCCCGTTGCCAGTGGGTCCAGGCTGCCGGTATGCCCTGCCTTGGCTGCTTTGTAGAGGAATTTAACCTCCTGCAGCGCCTTGTTCGAGGTCATGCCAATTGGCTTGTCGAGCAGCAATACACCACTGATATTGCGCCCTCTGTTGCGACGACGTCCCATGCTTTTACTCTAAATGAAAATTTGAATGAATTGAGGCTCAGTCCGGGTCCGAGCTTTTGACTGTAACCGCCTGATCAATCAGTGATGCCAAATGCTCACCCTCTTCCACCGAGGTGTCATACACGAAGATCAGCTTGGGCACAGTCCGCAGTTTCATACGCTGCCCCAGCAGCCAACGCAGATGACCCGAGACCTGATTCAGGTCCTTGGCCACCTCCTTATGGGTCGACTGCCCCGCCATCGTCGTGAAATAGACTTTGGCCTGGGAGAAATCCCGCACAACCCGGACTTCCTGCAGGGTAACCATACCGAGCGCAGGATCCTTGACCTCTTCACGGATCAATTCAGCCAGTTCCCGCTGTATCTCGGCACCGACCCGATCGGTTCTTTTAAAATCTCTCGACATATCGTGTGAATGACGTTGAGGCGTTAAACCGTTCGAGCAATTTCTGAGCGTTCGAAGACTTCTATCTGATCGCCCGGCTCCACATCGTTGTAATTCTTCACACCGATACCACACTCAGTACCGCTCTTCACCTCGTTAACGTCATCCTTAAAGCGGCGCAGCGATTCCAGTGTGCCTTCGTAGATCACCACATTGTCGCGCAGTACGCGAATCGGGTTATTCCGTTTGACCGTACCTTCGACCACCATACAACCCGCGATGGCGCCCAGCTTGGAGTTACGGAAAACATCACGTACTTCGGCGAGGCCGATGATCTCTTCACGAATCTCCGGTGAGAGCATGCCTGAAATCGCCATTTTCACATCATCGATAACTTCGTAGATGATGCTGTAGTAGCGCATATCGAGACCCTGCTCCTCCACCACTCGGCGGGAGCCGGCATCGGCACGGACATTAAAACCGATGATGATGGCATTGGAGGTGACTGCTAAATTGGCATCGGATTCGTTAATACCGCCAACGCCGGAAGCCACCACTCGTACTTTGACTTCGTCGGTTGAGATATTGACCAACGATTCCTTCAGTGCTTCGACACTACCTTGTACATCCGCCTTGACGATGACATTGAGATTTTGCACCTCACCCTCTGCCATCTGAGTGAACATCTCTTCAAGCTTGGTGGCCTTCTGGGCGGCCAGGCGGGTATCGCGCTGTTTGTCACGACGCAGTTCGGCAACTTCCCGGGCACGCCGCTCATCACTCACAGCACGCACATCGTCGCCCGCCTCCGGTGTTGCGGAGAGACCCAGCACCACCACAGGGATAGAAGGACCCGCAGTCTTGATAGAGCGGCCATTTTCATCAAACATGGCACGTACGCGTCCAAACTCCTGTCCCGAGACAATCATGTCGCCCCGATTGAGGGTGCCTGACTGTACCAGTACCGTGGCCACAGGACCCCGTCCCTTATCGAGGGATGACTCCACGATGGAGCCGGTTGCCGGACCTGTTTCGACCGCTTTGAGCTCCAGCACTTCAGACTGCAACAGGATAGCGTCGAGCAGACTGTCGATCCCCGCACCGGTTTTTGCCGAGACCTGGACAAACATGGTATCGCCGCCCCAATCCTCAGGAATCACCTCTTCCTGAGAAAGCTCCTGGATCACCCGGTCCGGGTTGGCATCCTCTTTATCAATCTTGTTGATCGCCACGATTAATGGCACGCCACTGGCCTTGGCGTGTTGAATCGCCTCTTTCGTCTGTGGCATGACGCCGTCGTCCGCCGCCACCACCAGGATCACGATATCGGTCACCTTGGCACCACGTGCACGCATGGCGGTAAAGGCCGCATGTCCGGGGGTATCGAGAAAGGAGACGGTGCCCTTGTCAGTGTCCACATGGTAGGCACCAATATGTTGGGTGATGCCTCCCGCCTCACCGGCCGCCACGCGACTGGCACGAATATAATCGAGTAGTGAAGTCTTGCCATGGTCAACATGACCCATGATTGTCACCACAGGCGGACGGGTAACCATTTCACCCTCGGCCTGCGCCTGATCTTCTGTACTCAGCAGATCAGCTTCAGCATCTTCATCTTTATAATCCACTGGGACATGCCCCATCTCTTCAACCACCAGTACGGCAGTATCACGATCCAGGGGTTGGTTAATGGTCACCATCATGCCCATTTTCATCAGCACCTTAATCACCTCGGCAGCCTTGATGCTCATACGCTGAGCCAAGTCAGCCACAGTGATACTCTCGGGCACTTTCACTTCATGCACGACAGGTGTGGTTGGTTTCTGAAAACCGTGTTGCGAATCGCCTGAAGACTGGGATGCAGACCTGCGCTTGGTGGGTTTTTTCTTGCGTCGACCACGCAGTTCCTGAGAGACATGCAGTTCTTTGCGCTCAAAGCGGTCACCACTTTTGGCTTCCTTCTCTTTGCGGCCCTTACGTTGACGACCGGCCTCTTGCTTGGGCGCAGGTTTCTCAGCCGGCGCCTCCACTGGCTGTGCCTTTGCGGCTGCTTCTTCCTCGGCTTTGCGCTTGGCCTCTTCTTCGGCCTTGAGTTTCGCCTCTTCCTCAGCCGCTTTTTTGGCAGCCTCTTCCTCAGCTCTCTTGGCCGATTCGGCAGCCTTGCGCGCCTCGACTTCAGCCTCGACTTCAGCTTTCTGTTTGGCCTGCTCGTCGAGCGCTTTACGCGCCTCTTCGGCATCCTTTACCTTCGTCTCGTCGGACTCGACTGCGGCACGCTTGACATAGGTGCGCTTCTTGCGGACTTCAACACTGACGGTTTTTGATGCAGCCGGCGCAGACCTATTGAGCGTACTGCGGCCTGACCCAGTGGGCTGACGGAGTTCGCTGACGGTCTTGCGGCGCAAGGTCACTTTGCTGGGTGACGAGATAGCGGCAGTTTTTTTCTTGCCATGACTCTCTCGCAAGTGCTGTAACAGCTTGCTCTTCTCCTCGTCGGAGATCTTGTCCTCGGGTTCTTTGGCCTGGATCCCGGCATCAGCCAACTGTTCCATCAACCGATCGGCAGGAATGCCGACGACTTTTGCAAGTTGTGCAACCGTTACTTCACTCATACATCAGGCCTCTCGAGTTTGCCTTATCCACTGTGTCTCAATCCTGGCCGGTTAGATACCGGTCATGTGATGCGGGATGTCTACTCCGCCTCTTCAAACCAGGGCGCACGGGCTGTCATAATCAGCTTGCCGGCCCGCTCCTCATCCATGTCATCTATCTCCATCAAATCATCGATGGACTGTTCAGCAAGGTCTTCCATGGTCACCACGCCCTTGCCCGCCAGGACAAAAGCAAGATCCTTATCCATACCATCCATCGTCAGCAGGTCTTCTGCCGGCTCACGGAACGCCTCTTCGTTTGCGATCGCACGAGTCAGCAGAAAATCCTTGGCCCGGTTGCGCAATTCATCCACCAGGTCCTCATCGAACTCATCGATCGCTACCAGTTCCTCAAGGGGTACATAGGCCACTTCATCAACGGTAGTGAAACCCTCCTGCACCAGAATCGCGGCCACATCCTCATCCACGTCCAGTTGTTCCATGAAGGATTCCATGAAGCTTCGCGCCTCATTTTCATTCTTTTCAGAGGCTTGTGTCTCATCCATGACATTGAGTTCCCAGCCGGTCAACTGACTGGCTAGCCGGACATTTTGTCCACCTCGTCCGATGGCCTGGGAAAGATTCTCTTCGCTGACGGCCACATCCATCGCATGGGTGTCTTCGTCCACCACGATAGAGACCACGTCCGCTGGCGACATCGCGTTGATCACATATTGTGCCGGATTGTCATTCCAGAGAATGATGTCGACTCTCTCCCCATTGAGTTCATTGGAGACTGCCTGCACGCGGGAGCCGCGCATACCGACGCAGGCACCTACCGGATCGATACGCTGATCCAATGCTTTGACTGCGATCTTCGCACGCAGGCCAGGATCGCGGGCAGCGCCACGGATATCGATGAGACCCTCACCCACTTCCGGCACTTCCAGCTTGAAGAGTTCCATCAGCAACTCAGGCATGGCCCGACTGATAAAAAGCTGGGGACCACGAGGCTCGGAACGGACTTCATAGAGGTAACCGCGCAAACGATCACCAACCCGTACCGACTCCTTGGGAATCATGTGTTCACGGCCGATAAAGGCTTCCGCATTGCCACCCAGATCAAGAAACACATTGCCGCGATCGATGCGCTTGACAACACCAGTGACCAGTTCACCCTCGCGTCCACTAAACGCTTCGACGACCTTGGCCCGCTCCGCCTCGCGCACTTTCTGTACGATGACCTGCTTGGCTGCCTGTGCAGCTATGCGACCGAATTCAATAGACTCGATGGGCTCCTCAATATACTCACCGATTTCAATATCGGGATTTTCCTCACGAGCAGCCTCAAGGATAATCTGACGCAGCGGCGCATCAGGTTCATCTTCGGCATAGGCTTCGACCACTTCCCAGCGACGGAAAGTATCGTAGTCTCCTGTAGTGCGATCAATGGCGACACGCACCAGGATATCGTCCCCATTACGTTTCCGCGTGGCGGAGGCCAACGCAGCCTCGATCGCCTCGAAGATGATCGTTTTTCCTACGTCCTTCTCATTGGAGACCGCATCTACGACCAGCAGTATCTCTTTACTCATCAGCTATTTCCCAATTCAAAATTCAGGTACCACCCGCGCTGAATCGATCAGTTCGATCGGAATTCGGTAAAGGGTCCCATCTTCTTCAATTAAAACCTGATTCTCTTCCACGCCACCCAACACGCCGGTAAAGCGATGGCGGTTTTCGATCTTCGACTGTGTCTTGACCCGCACCTTGCTGCCTTTGTAGCGCTCAAAATGCGCCAATTCAAACAGCGGCCTGTCCAGGCCCGGCGAGGAGACCTCAAGCCGATAATTCTCTTTAATCGGATCCTCGACATCGAGTACGCCACTCACTTGATGGCTGACCTCAACGCAATCATCCAGGGTAATGCCATCCGCATGATCGATATAGATTCGCAGCAGGATTCCACCCTTACCCTGCGATACCATTTCGATACCTACCAGCTCATAGCCCAGCAGCTCTACTTCCTGCCTGACGAGCGAGTTCAGTTTTTCCGGTGCAGACCGCATGCATTCACCCAATAAAAAATGGGCACTCGGCCCATCATGTGTCCTCGAAACAGCGCCTGACTTGATGCAAGTTCCGAAAACAAAAAAACCCCGCTATCGGGGTTTTATTATAATTCGCCGCAGGAGACTTGCCCGGCGCGAACCGGTTGCCTTAGCCTCAACCGCTGATCGGCGCGAAGGATAGCACAACAGCCCAATCTACGCAATTGGCAGGCAAGCCGTGCGGTTACACTGTTGCTTTACGGCAGCCAGCCTCCTGTAGCCTGAAGCGGAGCAGGATTATCATCCTGGCTAAGCCAGGCAACCACTGCATAGCGTGTGGCGGAGTTTTGCTTGAGACTCGGCCACGCCAACTTCCAGGTATTTTGGGCAGTCAAGCTTGATGTGGCGACATGGCCAAGCACAATAAAATCCTCTTCCAGAGATCGACCCCGGTTCTCACCCGCACCGATATCGCTCTTGATACCAATGCCGAGAACAGCCAGATTGGCCCGAAGACCTGCCGTGGCCCGATCCTGCTCAGGGGAAAACTCAATCACGGCATGTCGGTCCGGTTCAACACTCAGGGTCAGACGACCCACTACTTCTGAGCTCGCCGACGGCAAGGCACGTCCCCGGTACCAGCCACGCCACTCTTCACCATTCACCAAAACGCCGGGCGTATAGACCGAACCCAGTCCACCCGTCTGACGGTAATCCCGCTGACGCTGACTGAAAGACGAAGAGGCAAAGCGATCCTGCCAACCGAGATAGTCCCAATAGTCCACATGGAAGGCCAGCGGCACCACCTGGCGCCAGAGATCGGGGTTGTCAGTGAAACGGCTCAACCAGGCATCAGCCGGTGGACAACTGCTGCAACCGTGAGAGGTAAAAAGCTCGATGACATTGACCTGCTCAGTCGGGCTTTCAAAGCGCAGTGGTTCGGCTGCCATGGCGGAGGAAGTCAGCCACATAACCCAACATCCAAGCCACAGCCTTTTCAACGACTTCATGTCTCAACGGGCACAAACTTCAGCGCGACGCCGTTGTTGCAGTAGCGAAGCCCTGTGGGTTTGGGACCATCCTCAAAAATATGCCCATGATGCCCGCCGCATTTGGCACAGTGATACTCAGTACGCGGCCAAATCAGCTTGAAGTCCCGCTTGGTCTCGAAGGCGCTCTGTAAGGTATCGAAAAAACTGGGCCAACCGGTGCCGCTCTCATACTTCATACTGGCATCGAACAGAGGATGATCACAGGCGACACAGACGAAGGTGCCTTCACGCTTTTCGTTCAGCAATGGGCTGGAACCGGGACGTTCTGTGCCCTCCTCCCGCAGAATATTGAATTGTGCGGATGTGAGGCGTTCACGCCATTCAGCCTCGCTCAGTTTGAGCTTTTCAAGCTGCATCATTTTCTCATCCTGTCTGGCAAATACCGATTGCCCGATGACCGGCGCAAGCACCGCGACACCCAATAATTGAATCATGCTTCTTCGTTTCATCTGCTTCTCCACGCTGTAACTCAGTGAGACAGAAAAATGAGCGTGATATTCACCCTACGATTTCTGCTGTTTTTTAACGCTGGTCTCATCCTTGTCCCACAGCATTTGAGAGCAGTGTAATCCCTCAGGATCACCAATCGTTCACTCAAATATCACAAAGCGATCACAACTGAACGAGAGGCAGGGTAAAAGCAAACTTTGCACCACCAGATGGATTGTTTTCCACCTTGATCCGGCCACCCTGCAGTTCAACCATACGGCGGGCAATGGCAAGCCCGAGACCGGCATGTCCACTACCGCCAGATGATGTCTGACTGCGATAGAAAGGCTCAAAGATATGCGGTAAATCGTCTTCCGGTATGCCCTTGCCGTCATCACTTACCGTCACCATGACATGCGACGTTTGCTGGGTGATTTGAAGCCGGATCTTGCCGCCTGTTTGGATATGATCCAGTGCATTGGAGATCAGATTGTTGAGTACCCGTTCCGTCAAGGCAAAGTCCGCCTGCACAAAGAGCTGCGTCTCCGGTGGCTGCCACTCAAGGCTCACTTGCGCCTGTTGTGCAGGTAACTGAAATTTCTGCAACACATCCTGCACCAGTTCAGCGATAGCCATTGGCTCACAGACCGGGCGGGTCTCTCTCGCCTCCAGTTGCGCCAGCTCGAAGAGGTCTTCCACCATCTGTTTGAGGCGATCACTCTGCCGCAGGGCTATGGCCAGGTACTCTTGTTGCCGTTGCGGGCTCAGGTCAGTCTCCTGCATGTTGAGCGTCTCAAGATAACCGTGCAGCACCGCCAACGGTGTACGCAGGTCATGAGAGACCTGCGCTACCAACTCCCGTCGCAACCGGTCCTGCTCCTTCAACTGCCCCCACTGCTCGATGATACGCGCAGCCATTTCGTCGAATGTCGCCCCCAAGCGGTCGACTTCATCAGCCTGTGTCGGCTTTCGGATGAACTGTTCATGACGAGTGAAATCATTCTGCTGAAAATCGGACATCACACTGGATAGGCGTTGTAGCCGCCGTGTCAGCCAATGAAATAACAACAGACCTGTCAGCAGGCCGAACCCCAGACTGATGGCGACGGCACTGGCACTGAGATTGAGCACATAGCTCTCTTGTACCGCCTGTTCGGCACTGTCGTACTCTTCTCCGCGTAACACAACATAGAGATAACCTGCCGGCATGTCTCCGGCTGGCACCGCCGTGGCAGAGAAGGCCTTACGTCTTTCGTGGGAGCGAGGATCATCTCCCAGCAGGGGAAACCCCTCGCCACGGAGAAAGGCTTTTATCGGTGTCAGATCGACATGCTGTCGCTTGACCTTACCCGGATCTGCTGAAAAGGCGAGGATCCTTCCGCTTTTATCCAGCAAGTAGATCTCGATACTGGGATTGATGTCCATATAGGCACTGAAGGTGGACTTCAATGCCTTATCGTTCATCTCACCGTCGATCACCAACTGCCGGTCAGCGACAATACGCTGGGCCAGATCACGATTGAAGTGCTGAGTAATCTCCTGCAAATACCGTTCAGTCATCGAGTTGGTGATCAGTGTATAGACCAGTCCGGTCACCAGGAAGAGTCCGACCAAAGCAAGAGAGAGTCTGGCATAAAGTGTATGCAGCATTCAGCCTTCCTCGCTGAATTTGTAGCCGACACCCCAGACCGTCAGCACATACCGGGGATCCGCCGGGTTCTGTTCGATCTTCGCCCGCAGGCGGTTGATATGTGAATTGACGGTGTGTTCATAGCCATCATGGTTATAACCCCAAACCTGATCGAGGAGTTGAACCCGGCTGAATACCCGTCCAGGATGCCGTACAAAGAAGAGCAAAAGATCAAATTCACGGGCGGTGAGTTCTATCGGTTTGCCTTCGATACGGACACTTCGGCGCGCAACATCGATAGCAAGTCCATCGTACTCAATAGTCTCTTCAACGACCGGTGTCTCGGCACTACTCTTTAATGCCTCCATGCGTCGGAAAAGCGCCTTAATCCGTGCCAGCAGCTCGGGCACACTGAAAGGCTTGGTGAGGTAATCATCTGCACCCATCTCCAGCCCCAGTACGCGGTCCAATTCCGTTGACTTGGCGGTAAGCATAAGAATCGCCACATAGTCACCGGTTTCCCGCATCCGGCGGCAGAGGCTGAGACCATCCGTATCGGGCAGCATCAGATCCAGTACCACCAACCGGTAGCCACCTTGTTTGAACAGGCGCATGGCGGACGCCCCGTTACTGGCGATATCTGCATCGTAGCCATTATCCGCCAGATGGGTCTGTACCAAACGGGCAATATCCGGTTCGTCTTCAACAATGAGTATTTTTCGTCGCATGGTCTGCTTATTCACCGCACTTCGTTAATTCAACTGAAATGATAGATTGCATGGAGGATGGTTGACAGAATCATTTGCTCTCGCCCATTCACTACTCTCAAACTAGATAACACCATCCCAGGATGGCAAGGGAATCACACAAATGTCACAAAACTCTCACGAGAGGTTCGTGGGAAATAGATAGCCGGATTAACGGTCAAAGCCCACATCCGGCCGCTGATCGGTAAGCCAGTAGAAATGGTAGGGTGGAACCACCAGCTGATCTTTGAACAGCCTGGGAGACTCGCCGGAATAGAGATCGTGCAAGTTGCCGTAGCCGAACATGCCGCGATTGCCCAAGGCGCTCAGTTCCATGTATTGCGGTGAGTCATCGAAGTTTGCCACCACCAGGACGGAGCCGTTCGGCAGCATGGGATTGGTGCGCCAGAAGACGAAGAGATGGGGATTGCCCACATCGGTCAACTCACGATTGTTGAAATCGGCAAAGGCGCTAATCCCTTTGCGTACATCGATCATCTTTTTCAGCCCGTCGAAGATGCGCTGTTCCGGCGTGCCGTGCTTATGTCTCAGCTCCGCCCTTTCCCAATCGATGGTTGGGCGGTGCATCCAGCGATTGTCACCAGCCTTGTTTTCATCCTCGAGGAACTGGCAATCGTTCAACGTGCCGATCTCATCACCATAATAGAGCAGTGGAATGCCGCCGAATGAACAGATCATGCTGTGCATCAGGAGGATCAATTTCACAGACTGGTCAATAGCCTTTTCGTCACCCTCTTCCAGGGCCACCTCCAGCCCGACCAAGGAAGCCAGCGAACCGGATATGCGGGCATCACCCGTTTTCAGATTGACACCGAAAGGCTGCCCACGGGCATCGGAACCTTCATACTGCCCGGTGAAGAAATCCACCAAGAACCGGCGGTGGGCAATCGGTTGGTAGCCGGCTGCAATGATAGCTGAGTCATCAAAACCCAGCCCGATATCATCATGGCAACGTACATAGTTGAGCCAGGTTGCCCGGTCCAGCTTGGTCGGCAGATGTTGGATACCCTTACGCAGCAACTGTGTGTTCTTGGTGGCTACCGCATCCCACAGCAGTGCCATGTAGGTGGCGTTATAGGCGATCTCGCACTCCTTGGCGATCACCGCATCCTCGCCGAAATACTTAATGATCTCTACCGGTGCAACTATCGCCTCTGCGATAAACAGCACGCCGGGTGCTGTCACCTGGCAGCAATCTTTCATCATCTGCAGAATCAGATGAGACTCGCGCAGGTTCTGGCAATTGGTCCCTATTTTCTTCCATAGAAAGGCCACCGCATCGAGTCGTATGATATCCCCACCCTGATTGGCCCAGAACAGGATGTTGTCGATCATCTCGATAAAGACTGCCGGATTGCTGTAGTTGAGATCCCACTGATAGGAGTTGAAGACAGTCATCACCCATTTCTGCATCGCCTCGTCCCAGGTAAAATTACCCGGCGAAGTCTCGGGAAAGATCTCCGGCATGCTCTCTTCGAACATATCCGGGACATCCCGGTTATCGAAGATATAGAAATAGTCCTGATATTTCTGTTCGCCGGAGCGGGCGCGCTGCACCCATTCATGTTCATCGGAGGTGTGGTTGACCACCATATCCAGCGTCAGCAACATACTGCGCTTGTGTGTGGCCACTGCCAGTTCATTGATGTCATCCAATGAACCGACCCGGGGATCCACATTGCGAAAATCACTAACCGCATAACCGCCGTCACTGGCGCCTTCGGGACAGACCAGCACCGGCATCACGTGTAACATATTGACGCCCAGTTCTTGCAGATAGGCAAGTTTCGACCTCACTCCTTCCAGATTGCCGGCGAAACCGTCTGCATAGAGTGCCATACCGACCCACTCCTGGCTGAGGAACCAGTTGTGGTCAGTCTCTCTCTCCTCATCGAGGTGCCTTAGTTTTGCGTGGCGTTGTACGTAGCGGGTCGCCATCACTTCGACCAGATTGACAATCTGTGCTTTGAAATCTTCCCGTTGACCGTAAAGATGGTAAAAAAGGGTATAAATCGCGTAGAAATTGGCGCCGAGCCGGGTATAGAAATGGCGCAGATCCCGATTCTGAAGATCCGGCTTCAGCTCATCGAGAATACGGTTGAGCAGAGAATGGGAGACCTGTTCGTACATATTAGGTTGCCGGTTTAATAAGCCTTGTCTAGGGCCTGTTACCACTAATCCAATACGCCCCGAAGGAAGTGCCCTTGGGGTACGCCCTGCTGGAGCTGTTTTTGTGCCCAGCAAGGCAGAATGAGCGTAGTGTAGCCCGGCTACATGAGCGAATGATAACGCTGCTGGGTGCAAAAACAGCCCCAGCCCTTCGGGTTGAGCCTGAAAAAGCGCCACTCGGCGTTGCTCGTCGCTCATTTGGAACAACCAAACTTCTCTCCTCGCGCCTTGATTGGCGCTTTTTCAGGCTCAACAGGGCGTATTGGATTAGTGTTAACAGGCCCTAGAGTTTCCAGGCGTCGATAAAAGGCCGATAGAAGCCAATATCCTCCACCGTGGCACCACGCCTCCCCACCAGGGCTGAGGCAAAACCTTGCGCTCGCTCCAGGGTCTGCCTGATGGGCCATGCCAAATTCAACCCCAGCAACAGGACAGACGAAAGGGCATCTCCCGCTCCCACCGTATCAACCACCTCGAGCGCCTTTACCGGGGCCACTTCGACTGGTGGTTGACCAGGCATCACTGCCATCGCACCCTGCGCTCCCCGAGTCACAATCAGGCCACTCAGGTGATGCTGTTGCAAAAAGGCCTCAGCCGCCGACTTTGGGTCTGACGCGCCACCATGCAGTAGAGAAAACTCAGCTTCATTCAATTTAACCCAGTCTGCCCCGTCCACCCAAGCCAGCAGGAGATCGCGTTGCCACCAGGGCTCGCGTAGATTCACATCCATAAAGACGGCAGAGGGGTGCTGAGACTTGAGTTTTTCCAACGCTTGGCGAGACACCTCATGCCTGAGCGCCAGAGAGCCATGGTAGAGCACGCCATGTGGGGCATCGGCAAGACTTGAGGCATCGATGTAATCATAGGCGACCTGATCGACGATATCGTATGTCGGTTCACCATCCTGAAGGGTAATCTGTACTTCCCCCGTCTTTTTCGAAGCATGCGTCTGCAACAGGTTGGTGTCCATACCCCACCCCTGCATGGCCCTGCGAATCGTATCGCCACTGGCATCCTTACCGACACAACTGATAAACCTTGGGCACTGAGCAAAGGCCTGGAGATGCCATGCCACGTTGAATGGTGCACCTCCCAGAACTTTCTCGCCTGTGGGAAAGCAGTCAAAAAGTACCTCACCAAAAACAGTCACGCCCTCCATCGAGGTCACTCCGGCACTGCCTTCATGTTAAGCAATTTCTCAATCAGGACCGGATGATAATGAGCAATACCCTCAAGGATGCCAGCACTGTAGTTGCCATTCATCTGCATAAAGCCCCCTTTGGCCAGATAGAGAGAGTCACGATTCATATTCTCCGACACCGCATCCAGGGCCTCCTGTCTTACCTCAGGCTGCGCATTGTTGACCAATATTGCAGGAACCCGGCTTGCCAATACCTGCATGTCATTACCACTGTCTCCAGAAAACACCGTGTTGGTTAAGGAGAAACCCAAAGTCTCCATGAGAAATTCGACAGCATGTAATTTTGTAGCCCTGGCGGGTAAAACATCCAAAAGCCCAATACCTGCAGGCTCATCCACACTCCAAACCATCGTTGCATCGACCTGCTCTGTCTGCAGACGCTGCCGCATTATCTCGTCGACTGATTGCCGGTCAGTGTCGAGCGAAACGTAGTAACTGAGTTTGTAGTGGTTCTGCTTGGCATCTTCCTGCAACTTAAGCGCACTCAAGTCGGCAAACATTCGACTTAGATCTGCATGGGATTTACCGGCCCAATCCGCCCCTATCTGCTCATCCCACTCAGCAAGGTGGCGCCAGTCATCGGCACTATCGACACGGTAGATGGTAGTACCGACATCCCCCACCACATAGTCGGGTTGCGGCAGTTCGTGAGTGTCTATCGCCTCTTGTACCAGGGCGCGGTGTCGCCCACTGACATAGACCAGAACAAGACTTTCGGCTGCACAAAGCTGGTGGAAGACGGACCGGGCATCAGGTGACTCTGGCTGTGGACCATTGGGGATCAGTGTCCGGTCGAGATCTGTGCAGAGCAGTAATCGGTTATTCATGGGGAACCGGCACCTCGCAAGTATTAAAGAAATCGTAGTGATCGATCGCTTCCAGTATTCCCAGTGCATGGGACTGGCTGGCAAAGTAGATACGATCATGATCGACCATGTGAGAAAGCTCCTCATGATGCCGGTTGGCCACCACGACAGCCAGCGTATTGCCGCGCATCATATCCTCATCAGCCCCTGAACCCCCCGCTACCAGTATATGTTCCATCGGTGTTTCCCAGCGTTGCGCGACATAGCGTAATGCCTGCCCTTTGGAAGCCCTGGATGGCAGGATATCAAGATACTGCCCAAAGGCGTGAATCACGTTACAGGTCAGTTCATGCTTGTGCAGGAGACCGTTGATCTCATCGACTGATGGCGCTTTATTTGGATCATAGTGGTATGCGATCTTAAAAAAGCTTTGCTCTTTCCTCCCCTGCGGCTTGATCCCAGGCAAATCGGACATCACTCGCCTGACTCGCTTGGGTTGCCAAAGGTGGTCTATATGCTCAGTCCAAAAATCATCTTCCGTCAGATCCTGGGAATAGTGAATCTTGGTGCCCAGGCTGCTGATCAAGACATCAGGAATCGGTATGGCATATTTTTTCAGAATCGACAACGCCGCATCAAGACGCCTGCCGGTGGCAATACCGAAGGTGGCACATTTACGATTCTTTCTCACCACCTCGATAAACTGCCTCAAACCTTTTGGGTTACCCAACAGATTCTGATCCAGATCGGTGAAGATGGCACGGTCACGCGAGCGATGCTTTACATGTTTCGGCGGAGACATCGGTGTCTTTTCATGCTTCGCCGGTAACGGAGACAGCTTATCCAGATATTTCGTGGCGTGGGCCTGCCAGGAGTAGTGTTTTCTTACGCCAACAAGACCGTTTCTTGAAAAGGTCTCCCATTGATCATGGTCGTGCAGAATTTTCAGCAAACTGCGGCTTATCCCTTCTTTATCAAGCGGGTCCACCAACAAACCGTTATTGCAGTTGCCGATGATATCGACTGGTCCACCGTTTTCCGTTGCTACCAGAGGCAGGCCACTGGCGGCAGCTTCGAGCAAAGTAAGGCCGAAGGGCTCCGTCAGCGCTGGATTGATAAAGATCCCTTTCGACTGGGCAGCAATTCGATAAATCTCTGGCACCTCACCGGCAAGATGACGCTTGGGAACAGCCACATGCCCATAAAGATCGTACAGATCGATCAGCAACAAAATATCCGTCATCACCGATTGCGGACCACTCTCCATCTCTCTGATGTCATCACGGTTGCCCGCGATAATGACCAGGTTCGCAGCCTTTTGTAGCTGACTCGACTCACCATAGGCCTCGAGCAATGTCTGGATATTCTTTCTTTCGTCAGCGCGTGAAAGGGCAAGAATGATCGGCTTGTTTGAATTAGTGAGAAACTGATCGAGAGATTTGCGAAACCTGAACTTTTCCTTGGCTTTTTTTGGTGGATGAAACTGAGTTAGGTTGGTACCTGGTGGTACTACGGCCATCCGGTCAGGCTGGTAGTAATTGTAAAGACCATACTGCTCCTCAATCTCGTTGTGGGTACTGGTGATCACCAGGTCAGCGTTGGCCAGCACCTCCTCCTCTGCATCGATTCGGCGAGCAATATTATAGCGTTGGTTGATCTCATCACGGGTTAATCCCTTAGCGAGCAATCGTTGTCTTTTGTCCCGACCCAGTGAATGTCCCGTATAAACCAGTGGCAGCCCGAGTAGATGGGAAAGTCTTACGCCGACATAGCCTGCATCTGCATAATGACTGTGAATAATATCTGGCATTTGTGGCTGCTCATTTTGCCAGTTGAGCAGATTATCCATAAAGCTGTCCAGGTAGTCCCACAGTTCTTCTTTCGGCAAATAGACCTCAGGGCCTGCGTCGATTCGGACTATTCTTGCCTTCTCAGATAAAATTTCCTGTGCAACGGCATAATCATCACTGATATTCGGATCAACCACGCGCCTCGTAACAAGATCGACTTGTGTAACGTCCTCACGATCAGCCAGCGCACGGGCAAGATCGACAATATATTTGGTCTGTCCTCCCGTATCGGCATCCCTTCCCAATTCCAGCTCATGGCCCCGAATAAGTCCATGGATACTTATTAGGCAGATATACATAGTGATAGCCCCCAGACTGATCCCTTTGAAGTCTTGACAGATTTCCCCTGTCTGCGCAGATACACCTGACCAATCGTTGAAACAACAACTAACACTGGACAGAGATAGAAAGCAGAGGCTGCCATACTGAAAGAACTAGCTACAATCAGCAGATAATTTTGCAGACCTCATATTCCATGTTAACAAAATGAGTGTGGTGTTGCAGACAGCGATTTACCTAATGAGTAAACACAGTTTCACAATAAGCCGCCCAATTCATCCAGGCGCAACGTGATTTGATAATCTCAGGATTTTTTTCCTGAGCCAGGATATTCGTCGTATGGTGTTTCAGTAAAAGCTGGCCTGGCTCATTGACTAAAAACCCAGAACAAAGCCGGTATTGATTTCAAATGAGCAATTCAGACAGTGATTATCCTATCTACCTGGCAATACGTTGCTGGATTTTCTCTCCAGTCAACTCTTAGATAACCGCATATGCCGCCCTGACCTTCAAGTAGCGTTCATATCGGATTCACTGGCAAGATCCTTCCAAGCTTCAACTCTGCCCGCCACCCCGATTGAATTGAGATAATTAAGGTCCAGCATATTTTCGAGCTCCGCCCCCTCATCTGTGGCATGTACCAGGGCGTTGGCCGTGTGTACAACACTGAGCACGCTAAAAACTTTCTCGCCTTGTAATGCTGGCTGATTGTGCAACGCTACCGCCTCCACGACAGACTCGGGCAATCCCCATAAACCCAGTAGATAAGCACCCACTGCTCCATGTGTGGCACCGAAGATTTCTTTCTCAGTGATAACACAGTCATTTAGGGTGTTGCACCTCGCCTCCAGTAATCGCTTAAAGCCAGCAGGTAGATTAAGTACCAGTATCAGCTTGCCAATATCGTGCAGCATACCGGCAAGCAGACTGTCCTCGACTGCGGGCGACCCCATTCCCTCTGCTTTGGCTATCTGCTTGGCAATTGAGCCAACATGGGTGCTATGCGACCAGAGCGTATCCAATGAAAATTCTTTTATCGCCAGCTTGTCCGCTTCAAACTGTTTGAAAATACCGATCGATAACGCCAAAGGCTTAAGTATCTCAAGTCCCAGCAGCGAAGCCGCATCCACCGGGTTTGAGACGTGACGACCGAGACCAAAAAATGCCGAGTTGACCAGCTGCAGTATTTTGATGGTCATGGCCGGGTCTTTGGCAATCAGTCTCCCCACATCAGCAACAGAGGCATTCGGATCCTGAATTACTTTCATCAATTCACCATAGATGGCCGGTAGGCTTGGTAGCGTACGCATGCCGGAAACCAGTGATTTGAGGCGCTCTTCTCCCAACAGATCTCGCAGTGAAAACGCACGTATCAACGTCATTGATAGAATATCGGCATCACATGGCTTATTGAGATATTGGTGGGCAGGGCCCACCGTCTTCATTACCGATTCCTGGTCAGATTGTCCGGAAAGTACCACACGAACCACGTGCGGATGGTTCTCAGCCAAACGATTCAGTAACTCTGCCCCATCCATGCCCGGCATACGCATGTCGGTGACCACAGCATCGAAATGGCTTTCATCAGCCTTTGCCAGTGCATCTTGACCGCTCCCGACAAACTCCATATCCCATTCTTTTCGCTGACTTCTTAGGGAACGCCGAAGTCCGGAGAGTACATTCTGCTCATCGTCGACGAACAGAATTCTTTTTTTTATGGATGAATCGTTCAAGCTATCTCCTCCTGCAGGGGCAGCTTGACGATAAAAGTTGTGCCAACACCCATCTCAGTCTCAAAACTGAGGTCTCCATCGTGTTGCTCAACAATGATCCGGTGACTCAACGAGAGTCCCTGGCCTGTTCCCTGACCAACGTCCTTGGTGGTAAAGAAAGGATCGAAAACATGTTCCCGCGCATCTTCGGGTATCCCTGTCCCACTATCGGAGATACGGATCACCACCCAATTGTCCTCGCAACCGGTTTTAATACAGATAAGTCCCAAATCGTCACTATCTCCGACCCTGTCGGAAATTGCATGAGCGGCGTTGACAATAATATTCAGTATGACCTCGTTAACCGGTCCGGGTATACAGCGGGCCTGAGGCAGAGAGGGATCGAGCTCCAGCTGCATCTCCGCATGGTATTTCCAGACATTTCTGGCCACGGTCACGGTGCTTTCGACTGCCTTGTTGATATCAGTCAGCGTCTTCTCTTCCGAGCCGGGATGGGAGAACTCTTTCATTGCCCGTACGATGGTGGCGACACGCTCCACACCGTCGAGGGTCTGTTGGATCGCATTGGGCACCTCCTCCTGTAGGTACTCCAGATCCACCTCTTCGATCTTATTATCCAGTTGATCGATAAGTTCCACTGGTACACGACTGCTGCGTGCCGCTTCAACAACTTCATGTTCATAGTTGACGATATCTGCAATGTCCTCAAACGCGTCACGCAAGAAACGCACATTGTCACCGACATACTGAATCGGCGTATTAATCTCGTGGGCAATACCAGCTGCCAGCTGACCAATCGACTGTAGCTTCTGCATCTGTTGCAGTTCTGATTCAGCTTGCTTCTGCTCAGTGACATCATCAGCGATCAACAGATAGCCACTGCGATCTTCACTCTCATCCATGAAAGGAGTAGCGTAGATTGAAAGCAGGCGCTGGGTTCCATTCTCCAGTTTAAAGCGCACCTCAAAACGATCATTCTTCTTATAGTCTTTCAGACATTCCATAATGCTGCATGAAACCTGTGCCCAGTCCCAACCGACAGGAGTGGAAGCAATCGGCTCACTAAGCACATGTTCAGCTGCCACGCCAAAAGTTTGCGTGGCCTGTTCATTCCAGTGGCTGATCCTGTCTTGGTTATCAACCCCGATAAGAATGGAGGTCAACGAAGTTAGCAGGCGGCTATTCTGCTCGTGGGCCAGTGCCAACTGATCACTGGTTCGTGCCCGCTCGATAATACCGGCCAGCGTATCGGCTACGCCGCGCAGAAATGTCTCTTCTTCCTGGTTTCGTACATGATCCTCTTTGAGATAGAGCGCCAGTACACCCAACACTTTTCCTTTGGAAATAATGGGTACGTTGTAGTGGCCATGGGGCTGCATCCCATCTACCCGATTGTCATGACGATCATCAACACAATCTGCAAACTGTAATTCTCCACTTTGAGCGGCACAACCACAGAGGCAGTGACCAAAAGCCACAGTCTGACAAAGCCCAACAATCTGTTGATCAAGATTTGAATGAGCCAGCATTTTAAGATGCTGGTCCCCATTCTCTGTCACAAATATTGCACCTTGATGCAGCATTTCCGTTAACGGCGCTGAGAGAATGACCTCCAGGCACTCCTTCAGCAACCCCTCGAAGGGCAATTCCTGTAATGAGAGGCTTAACAGCGTATTGAGAACATGATGTGTCCGGCTTTGCTGGTGCAGTTTACTGTAGGTATGGTAGCGCTTAACCGCATACTGCACGACACGATTGAGTACCCTCTCATTCACCACCCCCATGAAGAGACACTCATCCGCACCCTCATCCACCCACATGGCGGCCAGCTCTGGGTCGTCGTATTTTAAAGTGGCAATGATCGGCGCATAAGAGAAAGCATCTCTCAGGGACCGGATGGCTGTCGGTGACGGCATATCCGCAAGTCCGGTATCCAGCAAGATGAGGTCATAGTGGGACTGAGCGATCTCAGTAAGCGCATCTGCCAGCAGTTCTACCGTCTTGTACTCGATGCCGAGCTGAGAATCCATCTGCAGAAGCAGTTGTGCCGTCTCCTCTGCGCTATCGGGATCGCCATCTACCAACAGCACTCTAATGCCGCTCATCTGCTGCTGTGTGATATCATGGGGCATAGAGATCAAAACTCCTTTGCACCGCCACCTTATCCGATGTGGCTATCAATGCCGTTTTCGCAGAGATTCGTACAGACCTTTTAACTTGTATTGTATCGGCAGTTCACAGCAACAACTTTATAGTGAAAGTGAATAATATATTGAGGAGGCCAGAATATCCTGAACAACAGTACTCGCAGAGGAGATCAGCAGCCATCAATACCACTCTCTTGAAATGGTTTTGCCAGATAACACTGCCAAAATAGCATGAGCTATTCGATGTAAAGAGAGAAATATGAGCCGATTGTCTAAAAGCATCTTCACTCAAGAGCTATATATCTCACACCTTCCTGTTCAGCTGACCGTCCCTCCACAATACATGCTCTACAGTGACTATCAATGAGATAAATACACTGATTGCTGACTCAATCTACTTGCTGTGCTAGTTGGTTCAATCTAGGTTCTCTATCCCTAGGGTTAGTGGAGCTATTTCACTAGTCCAGCCGCTTTTTTCAACAAACAAGACATCAGAGCTGCTTGAATCCCTCCCTAGGTGCTAGGTAGACTGGATCGGTTAAATCAAGCACTATCAAAGCAGTGACGGATCTTATGAGCAATTTCTACACAGACGACAAGAAAACTGCCCTGGAAGCGGTTTCTGATGCCCAGCGCATTGCCTTTGCGCCCTTCACATTTCAAGCAACGATAGCCTTGCAGGATCTGGGTATTCTAATGGCTATCGATCAGAGCCCCCAGAACTGTCTTCGCGTGGAAGAACTGCATCAGCAGACTGGTCTCTCCCACTATGGAATCAAGGTACTGCTGGATGCGGGACTCAGCATCGGCTTGGTTTACCTTAAGGACGAACTTTATCACCTGACCAAAACCGCGCAGTTCATTCTCCACGACAAGATGACCCAGGTTAATCTAGAGTTTACCCGAGACTTCTGTTACCAGGGTCTGAGCCTGTTGAAGGAATCGGTAAAAACCGGTAGACCTATGGGTATGAGTGAATATGGAGATGGTGATACGCTCTATCCCTACCTCTCCAGCCTACCCGAGCCAGCCAAGAGCAGCTGGTTCAACTTCGACCACTTCTACTCTGACAAAGCCTTCAGCGAAGCTTTGCCTAAGGTGTTTGAACACAAACCGAAACTCCTGCTCGATATCGGTGGCAATACCGGTAAATGGGCGATTCAATGCACACACTACGATGCGGATGTGCAGATCAGAGTGCTTGATCTGCCGATTCAGTTAGCGGTGATGCGTGAACACGTTGCAACAGAAGGAATGAGTGACCGCATCAAGGGAATCAGTGTAGATATGCTCGACCCTGCACAGATGCTACCCGAAGGTGCCGATGCAATCTGGATGAGCCAGTTTCTCGACTGCTTTGCAGAGGATGAAATACTCACCATCCTAAGAAAAACCGCCAATGTGATGGGGCCAGACACCCGACTCTATATTCTGGAACTGTTCTGGGACCGACAAATGTATGAAGCTGCAGCCTACAGCCTCAACTGTACCTCCCTTTACTTCACCTGCTTTGCCAATGGTTCCAGCCGTATGTACCACTCAAAAGAACTGCTCAGAATTGTGCAACAGGCAGGCCTGGCATTAGTGGAAGATCAAGACAATATCGGGATTGGTCACACGCTACTGGTATGTAAACGCACTTCACCATAAATAGTATAAACCACTTCCAGACAAACTTTACCGTTGCACTATTAACCCCAACCACAAATCAACTGTCATTTTATAATAATCTGACAAATCACTTAGCAGCGCCATACACTTCCCTATTGCGCCAACACGGTACGACTTAACCAGCCCGTTTCAACAATCCAGCTTGATCTCACTCAGCTCATTCCTGTTTCGCGCGTAGCAAATACTCCTGTATGCCGTTACGCAGTAACATCGAACGATCTACGTGTAGACCAACTGCATGCTTCTCCAGATCTCCGAAGCTATAACGTGGCGTCTTGCGTACATCAGGATCACGATTTATACGCAGTACATGATCATCTCCCTGAAGGGAATAACGCTGTGGATATTGAGGCATTGTGGCATCCGCCGAGTGAATATAGGCATGCACCCTACCCCCGGGAGCCATGATGGTGGCCAGACGCGAGGTGAAGATTTTCATTAACGGCAGGCTAAGATAGTTGAGCAAGTCCCAGCACAGTACCGTGTCGACCTTCTCCGTGCCGGCATCGAAAATCAGTGTTGACACCACTTGTGAGAGAGATTCCGCATCCTGCGATTCTTCGTTGAGCGCACTCAACGTGTGAGCTGCATTGGCCACCAGGAGACGACAACGTTTGCCTTGCAACAACGCCAAGATACCCGAGCTGGCCGACCCCAACTCGAGAATCACATGGCGCGTGGTGTCGTCAAACTGTGCCGCCACCTCGCGAAATAATGGAGAAGAGAACGGTTCGTCGCAACCGTGCGAAGTCGATTGCTTGAAAGAGGCCGAAGAGACGAGTGTCATCATACTAGGGCCTGCTAACACTAATCCAATACACCCTGCTGGAGCTGTTTTTACGCCCAGCAAGGCAGAATGAGTGTGGTGTAGCCCGGCTACATGAGCGAATGATAACGCCGCTGGGCGTAAAAACAGCCCCAGCCCTTCGGGTTGAGCCTGAAAAAGCGCCACTCGGCGTTGCTCGTCGCTCATTTGGAATAACCAAACTTCTCTCCTCGTGCCTTGATTGGTGCTTTTTCAGGCTCAACAGGGCGTATTGGATTAGTGTTAACAGGCCCTAGTTTCGGAATACAGCTACTGCGAACCTGAATCCAACGGCTCGTCGGCATACGATCTCCACGCTACTCTCTTCGTTCAACCCGTGGAGCCACTTTTGACCGCATCACTACCCGTTGCCAATTTTTCGGACTTAGGCTGTTTATCGGCCTCTGTGGTCTTGGGTTTCGTGGTCGAGAGCTCAGGCTTGCTGACTGAGGAAGGCATGCCTGATTTGCCGAACGCTTTGTTGATCACCTCTTGATCCATATCGATGCTACCCTTGAAGCTGCAGCCCTCTTCAAGGCTCACCTTGGGCGAGACAATATTGCCATGGACATTGCCTGTCTTACGAATGGAGACGCGCTCAGAACCGTAGAGATCGCCGTTCACCTTACCCTCGACGATGACGCTATATGCAAGTACGTTTGCGTCCACCTGGCCCTGCTTACCCACGGTTAGGCTCTTCTCGCTGAGCTGTATCGTGCCATTCACCTTACCCTGGATGATCAGGTCTTCTTCACCACTCAGATCGCCGTTGATCTGGATAGATGGACCGATGACCGCCGCCTCTCGCGCACGGGTTTGGGGTTTATGTTTTTCAATGGGCTCCCTTGCTTCAAAGGCGGGGGAAGCGCCATTTTCATCATTGGTGTCTCGTTTGTTTCGATCGAACATCGTTGAACTCCTCCTTGACTATCAGGTCTGGGGCTGTCGATAGTGTGCCCATATGGGGCACGGTGAACACTTACTACCAGGCCATAGATATTTATACACTCAGGGCTACAAGCGTGGCTCAGATCAAGGCGCAGCTCGCCAGCAATGGCCCATCCCTTGTCAAGAGCTGCAACACCGAGCTGAGTCACGCTTGTAGCCCCTATCCTTATGATATTTAACGACAGGCCGTCGTGTGTTTGCTCACGGACTGCGTTATCAAAACTTGTTGTAGGAGTGCTACAGCGGCGTTTTGATGCCTTGCCGTGAGCAAACACACGACGGCTGAGTGTATTAATATCTATGGCCTGGTTAGTAAGACTACCGCAGCTTGGGGGTAGGAAAAGGGGAGTAGGTCTCATTGGCTAGTGAGATTTCTTGAGTTGATGTGATAAAGGTCAGATGTCGGATGTGTAAAGTGCGACGGCCCACCTTTGAGGTTTGTGCAACCACACCGGTTACTCTGCATGAGTACATTGAAGCGGTGTAAACACTTACGGCGTATCTGACTCTTTCGCCAGATACACGGTGGCAATACAAAAAGCCATCCACCACTGGTTATGAGTCCGATGATTTATACGTCTTTTATTGTTTATATACAGACCATTAGGATCAATCTTAGACTCAGAAGAGACATGACCTGCCCCAGGCGGGGCATTGGCTGATGTAAAAATCACGCCTTTATTGCTTTTTTCTACTACCTATACGCACCTGCCTGGGTGTTGTGCCGGTGGTGGACTTGAACGCCTTGCGGAAAGCAATGGGGGAGTTATAGCCGCAGGCATCGGCGATCTGTTCCACGCTCAAGTCTGTAGTCTCAAGCAGAAAAACCGCCTCCTGCATGCGCCAGTTCGTTAAATATTTCGCCGGGGTAATACCGACCAGGGCATGGAACTTATCGGAAAAAGAGGACCGGCTCATACCTGCCAGCCGGGCCAAGACATCCAGACTGAGGGTTCGAGAGAAGTCAGTATGAATCGCGGTCAAGGCCCTGCCGATCTGGGGGTCCCCGAGCGCAGCCAGAAAATGCGTCGAGAGACCCCGGGCAATGCGATCTCTCAACACATTGAGAAACAGCAGTCGCGCCAGGTCACGAAGCGCCGTGTTTCTTCCCGGGTAGTCGTGATCCAGCTCCATGAGCGCGGCGTCGATGACAAAGCCGATTGCGGCCGTCGAGGGATTGCTGCGTGCCTCCTTGATCAGAACAAGTTGCGGCAAGTCGTTGAGTAGTGGCGTTACCGCTCTGCTACGGAAAGCATAGAAACCGCAGAGGATGCTGGCAAAATTTTCATCCTTCGTGCCGACCTCCTCGACATTGATGATGTCCGGATTCGGCGGTGTCGCTTCACTGGTTACGACGTGCGGGAGGTCTCTTGGAAAAAGCACAAAGTCCCCAGCCTGCAGGTGCTGGGGCGGCTGGCCTTCGATGTGTAACCAACCCATACCTCTTTCAATAAGATGAAACGGCACCAGCCCGCTACCCGAGGTGTCGATGGCCCAGGAACCACAATAGTCACGGTGTTTGAAGAGTTGCGCTTCAATCTGCATGCGGTCCAGCAGTCGTGTGAGAGCGTCGTCGGGAATCTGATTATTCATAGCACCATTCTGGACGATTAACTAATAATCATGGACTAAAAAGCATAGTTTATCCGATGGACTGTGTCTAATCTTGTGCCACACCTCGGTTACAGAGAGATAAGCCGAGGGTTTGATCAATCAACGGAGCACACCAAATGACGACTATGACACGACTATTCTTCCCTCTCCTACTTGCCGCTTCGACACTGGCCCAGGCAGACATGGCATTCGAGATCAGCGACGACGGCACCCTGAAACAACCCCAGAATTATCGGGAATGGATCTATGTCGGTACACCCGTCACCCCGAATGACATGAATGATGGTAAGGCGCCCTTTCCAGAATTCCACGCGGTCTACATTGATCCGAAAAGCTTTGATCATTGGAAAAAGACCGGCAAATTCCGTGACGGCACCATTCTGGTTAAGGAGCTGGTGAGTGTTGGATCCAAGCAGGCAGTGAGTGGAAAAGGCTACTTCATGGGTGATTTCATAGGACTGGAGGCTACGATCAAGAGCGCCAAGCATTTCCCGAATGAACCCGGAAACTGGGCATACTTCAGCTTTACCGATCCGCAGCATGGCATGCTGAAGTCGACCGCGAACGCCTTCCCGGCTGAAGCCTGCAACGCTTGCCACCAGGCAAGCGCCAAAACGGACTGGGTCTTCACCCAATACTACCCGGTATTACGGGCTGCGGATGGTACGGCCGGACGTTAAGTCTGCCCGCGGCGGTCTCCTGCCGGTGGCTTTATGCACCGGTACAGACCCGGATGGGTTGTCTACTTCTATAGCCGACTCAGAATCATATCTAACCCGTTAATCTCTATTCACAAGGCATCACTATGATCAACTCAAACAAATTCCCTTTTGCTTTCATTCTTGGACTCGCCCTGATTGCACCCGCTGGTGCATCCAACGCAGAAACCTTCTCACCCTACGTCAACACGGAAGGTAATATAAGCCTGCCCCAGGATTTTCGCCTTCGGATGGTTCATCTCGGCTCCTGGTTCGTACCTGAGGGTGACGCCAGCGGTTTCCACGACGTCTATACGGAGGCGGAGTCTGCAAGCGCTTACCGTACGACCGGTAAGTTCCCCGACGGCGCCACACTGGTCAAGGAGTTGCGAGCATCCGATAGCGCTGATTACACCACCGGGAAAGGCGTCCATTCAGCCAGCACACGGATCAAACAGTGGTTCGTGATGGTAAAGGATGCCAAGGGACGCTTTTCCGGCAACCCGACCTGGGGTGACGGCTGGGGCTGGGCTCTATTCAAGACGGACGCCCCCGAGGTCAACGCATCAAAGGACTATCAGGCCGACTGCCTGAGCTGCCACATCCCCGCCCAGGAAACCGATCTGGTCTATATTCATGCCTATCCTACCTTGAGCGGTGCCCAGTGAATCACGGGGCAATGGAGATATTGGTGGACGACTGATGCTCGGCACTGAAATCTGAGCTGATGGTATGGCGCGCTATCTGTTATCCGACCGGCACAAAAATCCTCACCGGCATCCCTGGAATGCCATCGAACTCAACATAGAAGGAGATCAAGCAGATGTTGACCTGGCGAGAAGTCATCCAATTCGCAAACCAAGGCAACCCGGCGCCCGACCGCAAGGTGGAGAAAACCGATGCGGAATGGCGTGAACAGCTGACCCCGGAGGCGTTCAGCGTTACCCGGCAGAAGGGAACGGAGCGAGCCTTCAGCTCGCAGATGTGTGGCCTGTTCGAGCCGGGCCGATACGCCTGCGTGTGCTGTGACACCCTGCTGTTCGATGCACAACAGAAGTTCGACTCAGGGACCGGTTGGCCCTCTTTCAGCCAGCCCGTGCAAGAGAACGCCATCGCCTATCACGGTGACGACTCCCACAGCATGCAGCGGGTGGAGACCACCTGCAATACCTGCGGTGCGCACCTGGGACATGTTTTTCCGGACGGCCCCACGCCAAGCGGCCTGCGCTACTGCATGAACGCAGTGGCACTGAAAAAAATCCCCGATTGAGAATGGGGGGGTTCATACTGGCCGCGCTACTGGCGCGGCGGGCAGCAATGCAATGGAGACCCAGGCAGAGCGAACGGTGTCTCGACTACCAACAACAATCCGAGAAGGAGCAGAGAGTCCGATGAACAACATAGAGATCTATTCCAAATCCTGGTGCCCCTACTGCAACAAGGCCAAGGCCCTGCTGAAGTCGAAGGGCCTGGACTACAAGGAGATCGACACCACGCATGAAGAGGCGCTGGAAAGGGAGATGGTCGAACGCTCGCAACGCCAGACAGTACCTCAGATATTCATCAACGACGAGTCCATCGGTGGCTATGACGATCTGGCACAGATCAACGCCACTGGCGAACTGGATCGCAAGCTGGGCATCGCCGAAACGACCGAGTTGCAACAGGTCTTCGATGTGGTCATCGTCGGCGCCGGACCGGCGGGGCTGTCCGCTGCACTCTACGCAGCGCGCAAGAACCTGTCCGTGGCCGTTGTCAGCCTCGATATCGGCGGTCAACTCGGCACCACTGCCGAAGTGGAGAACTACCCGGGTATGGCCTCGGTAGCCGGGCCTGCATTGGTGACCCAGTTCGAGGAGCATGCGGACAATTACGGCATCACCAAGCTGATCGGCGAGCGGGTCACCGGGTTGTCGGTGAAGGATCGATGCCGCATCGTCACCACCGCCTCGGGCAAGGAGATCCACGGCCGCACCGCTATCCTCGCCAGTGGCGCCGAAAAGCGTAAGCTCGATATCCCTGGAGAGAAGGCCCTAGCGGGCAAAGGCGTCGTCTACTGTGCAACCTGTGACGGCCCCCTGTTCAAGGGCAGGCGCGTCGCCATCATTGGCGGTGGCAACTCAGCCCTGGAGGCGGCGATCGAGATGACCGGCATGGCTTCGCAGGTGACGCTGGTTTCACGCGGGACGTGGTCGGGCGACGACATTCTCCAGGACAAAGTCAACGCTTCCTCTGTAGAGGTACTCAGGGGCTTCGATCCACATGAGATCCACGGTGATGAGCGGGTGACCGGTCTTACTCTGGTTAACCGGGCCGACGGCAACGAGCATCGTCTCGACCTGGACGGCGTGTTTATCGAGATCGGACTGGCGGCAAGTTCCGACTATGCACTGGATCTGTTGGAGGCCAACCAACGTGGCGAGATCCACGTGGACCGCGAACTGGAGACCGGAATGCGCGGCGTGTTCGCCGCCGGCGACGTCAACGACGGTCGCGAAAAACAGGTGGTCATTGCTGCAGCGGATGGGGCCAAGGCTGCACTGGCCGCCTTCAACTACCTGGTCCACCAAGTTTAACGGTAGTTCACTGTCCCAGCATTGCATGACAATTCGAATCGGGGCATTTTTGCGCCCAAGAATTATTTGTACGCTGTTTGGAGAACAAAGGTGTGGAATACATCTTCGACAGAACTAGTGAAGAGAACTTGGGCGATAGAGGTCCTGCTTGACAGCACTATCTATTTCAATAGCTTGCACCACAAGTATCATAGCCGATGTCTACTTGCATCTCCGGCAGACCTAGGGCGTGCTTCGCGGCCAATATTTTCAAAGTAATAATTTCCCTTTTTTTAGCCGAAGTTAAAGAGCATGTTCGGTATATATTTCGTTTCGACGCATTACCGATATCACATCTGGCGGATACATCCATAAGACAAAATTTAAGAGCACTGGGTAGAAGCACTACAGGAAATTTTTCCATGAGATCCAAAACCCAAAGGTTACATTGGGCACAGATACCGAAGGTCAATTCTGATAAAAATTCTTAACTTAGAATCCTTTATAGACACAGAGGTTTTTTTGAAGACAACAACAAAAAAGCCAATCACCGCTAAGTGATTGGCTTTGCTGTTTTTTGATTGGTAGCGGGGGCTGGATTTGAACCAACGACCTTCGGGTTATGAGCCCGACGAGCTACCAGACTGCTCCACCCCGCATCAAGGAGGGGGAATACTACCTGTCTGCTAACCGGAAGACAAGACCCATAGGTAAAAAAGATCAGTTACCGATGGCACTGCTGCAAAGGGAGAGTAAACCTGCCGGAAAAAGGCCAAGAAACAGCATTGCCAACCCATTCAGAGACAGTACTACCTGGGTGTCCATACCGACCGTCAGTGGTGACTCATCTGTCGGCTGGTCGAAATACATGATTTTAATGACACGTATATAGTAGAAGGCGCCGATAATGGAGAAGAAGACACCGACCAGGGCCAGCCAGGTCAGATCCACAGAGACCACAGCATCTAGGACAAATAACTTAGCGAAAAAGCCAACTGTGGGCGGCACACCCGCCATGGAGAACATCAACAGTAGCATCATGCCGGCAAACCAGGGATTACGCTGATTGAGTCCCTTGAAGTCATCCAGGTTCTCCGCTTCGAAGCCCTTTCGACTAAGGGCAATGACCACACCAAAACCACCGGCCGACATCAAAGCATAGACCAGGGTGTAGAACATAGCGGCGGTATAGCCCTCTTTGGTACCTGCCAGGATACCCAGCAGGATAAAACCTACATGAGAGATGGTTGAGTAGGCCAGCATACGTTTGATGTTGGTCTGGGCAATGGCGATCAGGTTACCGATGCCCATGGAGAGCACGGCGAGTATGATCAACATACCCTGCCATCCCTCCCAACCACCGTGAAGATCGGCCAGTCCATCCACCAACAACCGCATGGCCAGGGCAAAGGCGGCTATCTTGGGTGCGCTGCCGATAAACAGGGTCACTGCAGTTGGGGCGCCATGATAGACATCCGGTACCCACATATGGAATGGGACAGCACCCAGCTTGAAGGCCAGGCCGATGACCAGGAAGACGACGCCAAAGATCATCACCAGCTGGTTCATGTCACCCTTATCCACCACCTGAGCCAGCTCGTCGAAACGCAGCGTGCCGGTGGCGCCGTAGATCATGGAGATACCATACAACAGCATGCCGGAAGCAAGGGCTCCCAGGACGAAGTATTTCATCGCCGCCTCGGCACCCTGGGGTGAATTTCGGTTGAAAGCCACCAGGGCGTAGAGACAGAGTGCCAGCAGTTCCAACCCCAGATAGATGGTGAGGAAGCTGTTGGCGGAGGTCATGATCATCATACCCAGAACGGCAAACAACCCAAGGGTATAGAACTCACCCTTAAACAGACCCCGGTCACGCAGGTAGTCCTTGGCATAGAGGAATGCAAGAAAGGTAATGAGCAGGATGCCTACCTTCAATAGATCACTCATCGGATCCCGGATATAGCTGCCATCGAACAGGATCTGGGTCGTAGGCTGAGAGACAAGAATGGTGATCAGCAAGGTCAGGATCAGGCCCACCTGGCTGATGCCATAGCTGATGATACGCTGCTCCTCACGGATGAACAGATCGACCACCAAGACCACACAGGCCAGGGTCAGGAGGGAGATTTCCGGCAGTACCGGGATCAATTGTGTTGAATCGAATTGCATTTGTACGCTACCGAATCGGCTCCGTCAGTTAAAGCTTCGACACAGAAATGTGCTGCAGCAGGTTATTGACGGAGGCATCCATCACCTCAACCAGGGGTGCTGGCCACAGGCCCAGTAGCAGAACGGCTGCTGCCAGGGTGCCCAGCACAATAAATTCACGATTATTCATGTCCTTCAGGGTTGCCACACCCTCGTTGGTGACTTCACCAAAAATAACCCGCTTAACCATCCACAGGGTGTAGGCAGCACCAATAATCAGGGTGGTGGCAGCCAGGAATGCGTACCAGAAATCAGCACGGAAACTGGCCAGGATGACCATGAACTCACCGACAAAACCAGAGGTGCCGGGCAGGCCTGCATTGGCCATGGCAAAAAAGACCATGAATGCTGCAAAGATCGGCATGGTATTTACCACCCCGCCGTAATCATTGATCTGACGACTGTGCAGTCGATCGTAGAGCACACCGACACAGAGGAACAGGGCTGCAGAGATAAAACCATGAGAGACCATCTGCACCATGCCACCCTGCACACCCAGCGCCGCTCCACTGCCTGCATTGTTCTGGTTGATGATGAAGATGATGAAGAAACCCAGAGTGACAAAGCCCATATGAGCGATCGAAGAATAGGCGATCAGCTTCTTCATATCCTGTTGAATCAGTGCCACAAAACCGATGTAGACTACAGCAATCAGGGACATGCCGATGATCAGCCAGTCCAGGGTATGGCTGGCGTCTGGCGTGATGGGCAGACTGAAACGCAGGAATCCGTACCCACCGATCTTCAGCATGATGGCCGCCAGGATGACCGAACCGCCGGTGGGTGCCTCAACGTGAGCGTCAGGCAACCAGGTATGTACCGGCCACATCGGTACCTTGACCGCAAATGCCATGAGGAAGGCGATAAAAATCAGAATCTGCTCGGTCAGTCCCAGCTTGAGGGTATGAAAACCGAGGATATCGAAGCTGCCAGACTGGAAATACATGTAGATCAAGGCAACCAACATGAACACCGAGCCGAAGAAGGTATAGAGGAAGAACTTGATCGTGGCGTAGACTCGATTCGCCCCGCCCCAGACGCCGATAATCAGGAACATCGGAATCAGCATCGCTTCCCAGAAGACATAGAAGAGCATCGCGTCGAGTGCCGAGAAGACACCGACCATCACCCCTTCCATGATGAGGAATGCCGCCATGTATTGAGAGGGGCGAAACTTGATCACCTCCCAGCCGGCTATCACCACCAGTGGGGTGATAAAAGTAGTGAGGATGATCAGTGGCATGGAGATGCCGTCGATGCCCATGTAGTACTCAACGTTGAAGGCAGGCACCCAGGGCACCCGCTCGACAAACTGCATCTGTGCCGTGGCACTGTCAAAGGCGAACCAGAGCGGCAGACTGACGATGAAGGTCAGGACGGCAATGGTCAGAGCGGTCCATTTGGTTGCGTTCGCCTCACGGTCTCCACTGGCGAGCACCATGAAACCACCGATGATCGGTAGCCAGACCGTAAGACTTAGGATGGGCCAATCGGCAATCATGCTAGTGTACCTCGTCGTAGATTCTGTGCCATTCAGCGAGCCAGGAAGGGGCTAGCTGTAAGGCATGCCTCGCAGGCAATGGCCGAGTCCTTGTCAAGAGGCATAACGCCGCAGATGGCCCCTTCCTGGTTCGCCCAAAGGGAGCCACCCCAAAGCGCCAGTTCTGTGTTGTGGCCCTTGAAAAGGGCTTGCCATTCCCTGCGAGCCACGCCTTGAACTGGCGCTCTGGGGTGGCTCTGAATGGTACAGAATCTATGACGAGGTACACTGGAACTCCTTTAAACAAACACAAACCAGGTCAGCAGCAACAGCAGACCCAGGATCATGGCAATAGCGTAGTGATAGAGATAACCGGTCTGTACATGGCGTACCACAGCGGCCAACCAACCGACGGAGTGCGCAGAGCCGTTAACCGCCAGACCATCGATCAGCCCCCGGTCTCCCGCCAGCCAGAGAAATTTACCCAAGCCACGGCTACCGGTTGCGAAGACAGCCTGGTAGACCTCGTCAAACCAGTATTTCTTGTCCAGCAGATTGTAGACCGGTGAGAGGGTGCTTTTGATCTTGTCTGCAATGGCTGGGTTCTTCATATAGATAAACCAGGCAACAAACAGACCACCCATAGCCAGGTAGAAAGGCGCCCCCATCATGCCATGCAGGATAAAGCCACCGGCACCATGGAAACCTTCACCGATGGCACCCAGGGTGTCATGCTCGGGTAGGACGTGAAGGACGCCATTGAACCAATCGCCAAACAGCATCGGTTCGATGGTGAGATAGCCGAGAAAAACAGAAGGAATAGCCAGCAGTATCAGCGGCACGGTCACCACCTTGGGCGTTTCGTGCAGATGTGCCTTGGCGTGTTCATCCCGTGGCCCCTCCCCGTGGAAGACCAGGAAGAACATGCGGAAGCTATACAGTGCTGTGACAAAGACACCGGCCACGACCAGCACATAGGCATAACCGGAACCGGTAATCGAGGAGTGATGAACCGCCTCGATGATGGCGTCCTTGGAGAAGAAGCCTGAAAAGCCGGGAAAACCGATCAGTGCCAGGGAACCAACCAATGAGGTCCAATAGGTGATGGGCATGTACTTGCGAATACCACCCATGTTGCGGATATCCTGATCGTGATGCATGCCGATAATGACCGAACCGGCGGCCAGGAATAGCAACGCCTTGAAAAAGGCATGGGTCATCAGATGGAAGATACCGGCGGCATAGGCGGAGGCGCCCAGGGCAACCATCATGTAACCCAACTGAGAGAGGGTGGAATAGGCGACTACCCGTTTGATGTCATTCTGTACGATACCGATCAGGCCGGTAAAAAAGGCAGTGGTGGCACCGATAATCAACACAAAGCTGAGGGCGGTCTCCGACAGCTCATACAGGGGTGACATGCGCGCCACCATGAAGATACCGGCTGTGACCATGGTGGCGGCATGGATCAGGGCCGAAATCGGCGTCGGGCCTTCCATCGAATCCGGCAGCCACACATGCAACGGTACCTGCGCTGACTTACCCATCGCACCGATGAACAGTAGGATGCCGATCACCGACATCAGCGACCAACTGCTGTCGCCCCAGATCTGGATCTGGGTATCGGCCAAGCCAGGCGCCTTGGCGAACACTTCGGCATAGTCAAGACTGTTGGTATACATGGCAATTGCAGCGATGCCCAGGATAAAACCGAAGTCGCCCACCCGGTTGACCAGAAAGGCCTTCAGATTGGCGAAGATTGCTGTCGGACGTACCGACCAGAATCCGATCAACAGGTAGGAGACCAATCCGACCGCCTCCCAACCGAAAAACAGCTGCATGAAATTGTTGGCCATGACCAACATCAGCATCGAGAAGGTGAATAGCGAAATGTAACTAAAGAAGCGTTGATAGCTGTTGCGTCCTGCCAGACTGGTCTTGGGCCAGTTGTGCTCATCATCAGCCATGTAACCGATGGTATAGATATGCACACAGAAAGAGACAAAGGTGACCACGCTGATCATCACGGCGGTCAACTGATCGACCAGAAAACCCACTTCCATATGGAGGCCATCACTCACCATCCAGGTATAGACCGGGCCATTGAAGATCGCCTCACCATCGAACATGAAACGCTTCAGAACGAATAGCGAAAGCAAAGCCGAAATACCCACACCGCCGCTGGCCACCCAATGGGCACCTTTGCGCCCGATAGTGCCACCGAAAAAACCGGCAATGATGGCCCCGATCAGAGGCACCAGTACGATTGTCAGATAGATATTTTCCATATCTCTCGCTACTTGATTATTTGCGTTTATTCACATTCATCTTGCGGGCAGTATGACTAACCCTTCAACGCATCCATGTCCTCAACATTGATACTCTGTTTGCTGCGGAACAGCACCACCAGAATGGCCAGTCCGATAGCGGCTTCTGCCGCCGCCACAGTGAGGATAAAGAATACGAAAACCTGCCCAGCGATATCTCCCAGAAAGTGGGAAAAAGCGACAAAGTTGATATTCACCGCCAGCAGCATCAACTCCACACACATCAACAACACGATAACGTTCTTACGGTTGATGAAGATGCCCGCAATACTGATGGCAAAAAGTATGGCGCCGAGGATGAGGTAGTCAGAGAGTGCAATCATATCTGTGTCATCCTTTCTCGGCATCCATGGAGACCATGCGAACACGGTCGTCACGTTTTACCAACACCTGGTTGGTCGGATCGAGATACTTGGTATCGGGACGCTTACGCATGGTCAGACCGATTGCCGCGATAATAGCGACAAGCAATATCACTGCAGCAATCTCAAAAGGGTACATATAGACGGTATAGAGGACGCTACCGATCTCCTCGGTGTTGCTGTAGTCGGCGGCATGCCTGGCCGGCGCGGCATACTTATCGAGACCGAAATTTTCTGCACGAACGACCAGAATCAACTCCGCCGCCATAGCAACGGCCATGACAACACCCAGCGGTAGCATCTTGATAAACCCCGCCCTGAGTACAGCAAGATCGATATCAAGCATCATCAGCACAAACAGGAACAGCACCATGACTGCACCCACATAAACCAAAACCAGGACAATGGCCAAAAACTCTGCTTCAGCAAGCATCCAAATTCCACTACAGGCAACAAAAGCGAGGATCAGAAACAAGGCAGAGTGTACTGGATTGCGCCGTGTCACAACCATCATCGCCGCCAGGATCACCACTGCGGCCAGCACGTAGAAGATCAACTTTTCAAGTGTCATCAATTGTTCCTGTTTCTATACAACCGTTTAACCTAGCGGTATTTGGACTGCGCCTCTATATCAGCAGCAATCTGTGCCTCATGTTTGTCACCGACAGTCAGCAAATCCTGTTTTGTCATCACATTGTCTCCCCGCTGTTCGAAGTGATATTCGTAGACACGGGTTTCGACGATGGCATCGACCGGGCAGGCCTCCTGGCAATAGCCGCAGTAGATACACTTAAAGAGGTCAATGTCGTATCGGGTAGTACGGCGCGAACCGTCATCCCTGGGTTCGGCCTCGATGGTAATGGCCAATGCCGGGCAGGTCGCCTCGCAAAGCTTGCAGGCAATACAGCGTTCCTCACCATTGGGGTAGCGGCGAAGTGCATGCAGCCCCCTGAACCGAGGAGATACCGGCGCCTTCTCTTCCGGATACATGACGGTGAATTTTTTCTTGAACAGGTAGCGCCCGGTCACACTGAGACCACGGAACAGCTCCAGCAGGAAAAGGCTCTTGAAATAGTTCGATAACACTTTCATGTGAGACCTCCTCAGTCGAACCACCAGGGTAGTTGATAGACCACTGCGAGACCTACGACCGCAATCCAGACGATGGTAATCGGAATAAACACCTTCCACCCCAGCCGCATGATCTGATCATAGCGATAACGTGGAAAAGTGGCGCGCAGCCAGAGAAAGAGAAACATGAAGATGGCCGTCTTGATCACCAGCCAGACGAAACCCGGCACCCAATCAAACAGGGGACCCAATACCGGCCAACCCTGAAAAGGGGAAAGCCAGCCACCCAGAAACATCACCGCAGTCAGGGCCGAGATCAGGATCATGTTGGCATATTCAGCCAGGAAGAAAACGGCAAAGAGCATACCGGAATACTCAACGTGAAAACCAGCCACGATCTCTGACTCACCCTCAGCCACGTCAAACGGCGCACGATTCGTCTCTGCTACACCTGAGATGACATAGACACCGAAAAGTGGCAGCAACGGCAACCAGAGCCAGGAGAAAAGTCCACCTTGCTGGGCCTTGATAATGTCACCGAGATTCAAGCTGCCGGCGGCAACCAGTACGCCCACCAGCGCAAAACCCATGGCAATCTCGTAGGCCACGATCTGGGCAGCAGAGCGCATGGCACCGAGAAAGGCGTATTTGGAATTGGAAGCCCAACCGGCGATGATCACGCCATAGACGCCCACAGAGGTAAGCGCCAGGATATAGAGCAAGCCGGCATTGATATCGGCCAACACAAGCTCCTCATCAAAAGGAAATACCGCCCAAGCCGCCAGCGCCGGGCCAAGCGTGATCGCAGGTGCGATGAGGAACAGCACCTTATTGGCGTTGGTCGGAATGACGATCTCTTTGAACATCAGCTTGACCGCATCTGCGATCGGCTGCAGCCAACCTTTGGGGCCTACCCGGTTAGGACCGATCCGCACCTGCATGTAGCCGATGATCTTGCGTTCTGCATAAGTAAAATAAGCCACCGCCAGCATCATCGGTGCGACGATTACGATAATCTTGATCAGGGTCCAGATCAGATATTGCAGTTCAGCGGGAAGCGCTTCCCAGAGGCTGATAAAGAATTCCATCGGTTACGCCTTCTCCACGGTCACTTCACCAAAGGGCTGTCCCAAGGTGGCGGTTGCTGCCAGTCCCGTCGATATCCAGACGCAGCCCTCAGGGATGGATTCATCAAGCTCCAATGGCAGATTCGCCTGGTAGCCGTTCTGTTTCACTGACGCCAGCTCCTCCGAAGCCAACCCGAGCCGTTGAGCCTCGGTGGGATGGAGCCGAATCACTGCACTGCCTGCGTCTTGTGTCTGCTGTAACGCAGCGGCTCTTCGTACCAGAGGATCAATCGCATGCAGCGGCGTATCACCACCTCGTTGCAAGCCATCCGTTTTGAGTTGCCGCTCAATCGGAGACGACAACGAGAAGCTGTTTTCCAGTACATTGTCCGAACAGACAGCGGAGAGCTCCTCTGATATCTGTATCGAATCCGTATAGTCAAACCCCTCTAAATCAAGCAAATTTCCCAGCACGCGAAGGATTTTCCAACCTGGCCGTGACTCACCCTGAGGTCTTACAGCACCGCGGCTCTGCTGCCAGTCTCCCTGCGCATTGATGTACGTACCGGATGTCTCGGCGAATAGCGCCATAGGTAAGAGAATATCGGCGCAAGCCTCAAGCTCTGGGCTGCGATAGGCCGTCAGTGCAACCACGATATCCGCACTTTGCAGGGCACTCATGGAGAGCGCTCCACTCCAAAAATCGAGTCCGGGCTCAACACCCATCAGCAGATATCCCTTACGGGGCATCTTCAGCAGCTTCAGCGCATCCAGTCCCTTGGCCTGTGCAGGCTTACCACCAGCCTGTAAGTAAGGAACTGCGCCAGCCATCTGAGCACCTGTACTGTTCGCTCCAGTAGGTATCACCATCAGGTTCGATCCCGTTGCTTCGGCCAGGGCCGATGCCACGAGACAGAGCAGAGCATAATCAGGATGGGACTGGGCCAGGCCACCCAGTATCACAGCGGCAGATTCTGCTTGTTTGAGTGCATCGGCAGTGGTGCTTGAGGACTCATCAGTTTTTGCAGACTTGATGACTTCTTCGATGGCACCCTTGGCTGCAACACCAGCAGACTTGGCAACGGCCGCCAGTTGATCCAGCAATCCTGCAGGTGTGCAGACCGTCTGGGAGGCCTCATGATTCAGTTCCAGCAGCAGCGGGTTGATGTAGTGTAGATCCGCACCGGTCAAGGCCGCCTTACGCAACCGATGTGCCAGCATAGGCTGCTCTTTGCGCAGATTGCCACCCACCACGAGTGCGGCATTCAGGCTCTCGATCTGGCTGATTTTCATGCCCAACCAGGAGACTGTACTGGCCGTCTCGTCCAGTCGGAAATCACCTTGGCGCAGACGACTGTCGATATGATTACTGCCAAGCCCGCGCATCAGTTTCTGCGCCAGATAGAGCTCTTCCAGGGTCGCAGAGGGAGAGAGCAATGCAGCTATCTGATCACCATCCCCAATCTCCTGAAGACCAGCGGCGGCCATCTCCAAGGCCATCTCCCAACCTGCCTCATGCCACTCGCCATCCTTCTTGATCATGGGCACGGTTAGGCGGTCTTCCGCGTAGAGACCTTCATAGCTGTAGCGGTCCCGATCGGAGATCCAGCTCTCGTTGATCGCCTCGTTATCCCGCGGATGCACTCGCATGACCTTATTGCCACGCAGGTGAAGATTAATATTGGAACCAACACTATCGTGTGGTGCGATGCCTTCAACTTGGGTCAGCTCCCAGGCACGGGCACTGAAACGGAACGGCTTGGAGGTCAATGCCCCCACCGGACAGAGATCGATGATATTACCGGAGAGTTCCGAATCGATACTTTTCTCTATATAAGTGCCGATGGTCATGTGCTCACCACGACCGGTAGCACCCATTTCCCGAATGCCGGCGATCTCCTGCCCAAAGCGTACGCAGCGGGTACAGTGGATGCAGCGCGTCATATCAGTGGAGATCAGAGGGCCGATATTCTTGTCGGCCACTACACGCTTGCCTTCGGTATAGCGGGAGACATCGTTGCCGTAGCCCATGGCAACATCCTGCAATTCGCACTCCCCACCCTGGTCACAGATCGGACAATCCAGCGGATGGTTGATAAGCAGGAACTCCATGGTTCCCTTCTGTGCAGCCAACGCTCTGGGAGAGCGTGTGTAAACCTTCATGCCGTCGGTAACCGGTGTCGCGCAGGCCGGCAGCGGTTTAGGCACCTTCTCCACCTCGACCAGACACATACGGCAGTTGGCTGAGATGGAAAGTTTTTTGTGATAGCAAAAACGTGGGATACGAATCCCTGCCGCATCGGTAACCTCGATCAGCATCGTGCCAGGTTTCGCCTGCAGTTCGCGGCCGTTTACTTCAATGGTGACTGTGGTATCTGTCATCGTCGTAATCTGTCTCTCTTAACCTCAGCCGGCCCCGACCATGCAACGTTTGTGGTCGATGTGATACTGAAACTCATCGCGAAAGTGGCGCAACATACCTTGTACCGGCATGGCAGCCGCGTCACCCAGAGCGCAGATGGTCTTGCCGCTGATCTTGCCAGCCACGTCATCCAGCAGGTCCAGGTCTTCCTGTCTGCCCTGGCCTGTTTCGATGCGGTGTACGACCCGGTAGAGCCAACCTGTCCCCTCCCGGCAAGGCGTGCACTGCCCACAGGACTCCTCGTGGTAGAAGTAGGACATGCGATCCAACACCTTGACCATGCAGTTGGTGTCATCCAAAACCACAACGGCACCGGACCCAAGCATGGAACCCGCACCGGCGATGGCATCGTAGTCCATGGTCAGCTCCATCATCTGATCCCCAGGGATTACAGGTGCGGAGGACCCACCGGGAATGACTGCCTTGATCTCGCGGCCATCCTTCATACCACCGGCCATCTCAAGCAGTTTGGAAAACGGGGTACCCATGGGAATCTCGAAGACTCCTGGATTATTGATGTTGCCTGAGATGGAGAAGAGCTTGGAACCACCACTATTCTTCACGCCAATATCCGAGAACCACTCACCGCCCTTTTCCAGGATCATGGGGATGGAGGCGAGGGATTCCGTATTGTTGATAATCGTCGGACAACCGTAGAGTCCGAAGTGCGCAGGAAATGGCGGCTTGTAGCGGGGTTGCCCCTTTTTGCCTTCGATAGACTCCAGCAGCGCCGTCTCTTCACCGCAGATATAGGCCCCTGCCCCGAGGTGGCTGTGCAGTTCAAAATCAAAACCGGAACCGAGCAGATTTTCACCCAGGTAGCCTGCCTCCCGGGCTTCCTCCAGCGCATGTTCGAATCGCTCGTAGGGTTCCCAGAATTCTCCGCGGATATAGTTGTAACCCCGGGTCGCACCGATGGCGTAACCGGCAAGTATCATCCCTTCGATCAGCTGATGGGGGTTATATCGAATAATGTCACGATCTTTGAAGGTACCGGGCTCACCCTCATCGGAATTACACACCACAAACTTTTGGCCGGGTGCATTGCGGGAGATGAAACTCCACTTTAGACCGGTAGGAAAACCTGCGCCGCCACGCCCACGCAATCCGGATTTTTTCACCTCTTCGATGATCTCGTCCGGCGGGGTCTTCTCAGTGAGTACCTTTTTCAGCATCTCATAGCCACCACGGCTCTGGTACTGTTCCAGCAGCCAGGGACGTTCCAGATCCAGGGTTCGCAGACAGACTTCGTTAGCCATGGGATTTACTCCAGGCCCTCGAGGATCGCATCAACGATCTCCGGGGTCAGGTTTTCGTAATACTGTTTTCCAATCTGCATCATCGGTGCGCCACCGCATGCGCCCAGACACTCCACTTCCTTGAGGGAGAACCTGCCATCCTCAGTGACTTCACCAAAAGTAATGCCGAGCCGCTTTTCCAGGTGCTCAACGATAGTGTCGGCATTGTTGATCATGCAGGAGACATTGGTGCAGACACAGACTTTGTGTTTGCCGACGGGCTTCAACTCATACATTGAGTAAAAGGTGGCCACCTCGTAGACGGCGATTGCCGGCATATCCAGATAGGCCGCCACATCGTTCATCAGATCGGTGGTCAGCCAACCGCCATTATCATCCTGAACAATTCTCAAGGCGGCCATGACTGCGGACTGTTTCCATTCCGGTGGATACTTGGCAACCCAACGGTCGATCTCCGCCCTGACTTCAGGGTTGAAGAGCTCTGTAACGTCTTTCACTACTGATGTACTCATTCAATCATTGCTCTAACGGTCGATCTCGCCGAATACCACATCCATGGTGCCGATCACCGCCACTACGTCTGCCAGCATGTGACCCTTGACCATCTCGTCCATGGCGGCAAGATGTGGGAATCCCGGTGCGCGAATCTTCAGTCGGTAGGGTTTGTTGGCGCCATCAGAGACAATGTAGCAGCCGAACTCCCCTTTCGGCGCCTCGACGGCGGCATAGGCCTCCCCCACGGGAGGACAGTAACCTTCTGTGAAGAGCTTGAAATGGTGGATCAGGCTCTCCATGTCATCTTTCATCTCCCCGCGGGAAGGCACGGCAACCTTGTAGTCATCCAGCACCACAGGACCGGGATTGTTGCGCAACCACTCGATGCATTGCTTGATAATGCTGTTTGACTGACGCATTTCTTCGATACGCACCAGATAGCGATCGTAGCAATCACCCTCTTTGCCGACGGGAATGTCAAAATCAACCTTGTCGTAGGCCGCATAGGACTGCTTCTTACGCAGATCCCACTCGACACCGGAACCGCGCAACATGGGCCCGGTAAAACCCAACTGCATGGCCCGCTCCGGTGAAACCACAGCGATACCAACCGTGCGCTGTTTCCAGATACGGTTGTCGGTCAGCAGTGTTTCGTACTCATCTACCAGATTGGGGAAGCGGTTGGTGAAATCCTCGATGAAGTCGAGCAAGGAACCTTGGCGGGTTTCATTTCGGCTCGACACGTCACGACCGGTAACCCATTGGTTGGCCTGATACTGCGGCATCCTATCTGGCAGGTCTCTATAGACACCACCCGGACGATAGTAAGCCGCATGCATGCGTGCGCCCGAAACCGCTTCGTAGCAGTCCATCAAATCTTCCCGCTCGCGGAAGGCGTAGAGAAAGACCGTCATGGCGCCCACATCGAGTGCATGGGTACCCAGCCACATCAAATGATTGAGGATGCGGGTGATCTCATCGAACATGGTGCGGATATATTGCGCACGAACCGGCGCCTCGATTCCCAGCAGCTTCTCGATCGCCCGCACATATCCATGTTCGTTACACATCATCGACACATAGTCGAGACGGTCCATGTAGGGGATGCTCTGATTATAGGGCTTGCTCTCGGCCAGCTTCTCGGTTGCCCGGTGCAGCAGTCCGATATGAGGATCGGCCCGTTCAATCACCTCACCATCCATCTCCAGCACCAGGCGCAGCACACCATGGGCCGCTGGATGTTGAGGACCGAAGTTCAGTGTGTAGTTACGGATTTCAGGCATCGCCGGCGTCCTGGGTTTCGTTATCTTCAGCCAGATAACGGTTATCATCACGGATCACGCGTGGCACCAGGGTGCGCGGATCAATACTCACCGGTTCGTAGACCACCCTGCCAAGTTGTGGGTCGTAGCGCATCTCTACCTGGCCGATCAGCGGGAAGTCTTTACGGAAAGGATGACCGATAAAACCATAATCGGTCAGAATACGCCGCAGATCCGGGTGTCCATCAAACAGGATACCGTAGAGGTCGAAGGCCTCTCTTTCAAACCAGTTGGCACCTTCCCATATCGGCACAACAGAAGCGACGATCGGTGCTGACGTATCGACGAAAACCCTTAGCCGCAAACGAATATTGTTACTGATGGAAAGCAGATGATAGACGGCGGCAAAGCGATTCTCTTCCATCGCTTCCAACTGCCCGATCACCTCGACCCCACGACCAAAACCTGTGTCGGGCGCTGCATCTGTCTGCCACTCGGTATTCCCATAGTCGCCATAATCGACGCCACAAACGTCGATCAGCTCCTCGAAACCAAACTGCGACTCATCACGTAAGCGGGTTGCCACTGCAATGAGATGTTCCCGCGGCACCACAAGCGTGATCTCTCCACAGACCTGTTCCAGACTGCAACCGATATCTGAAAAACCGGATGCCAGTGCTTCCGCCAGTTGCTCAAGTCTTTCCTGCATGCCCTTATGCGAACCGTTGCTCATGTACTCTCCAATCTATCGAGCGATGGTGCTGGTTCGGCGTATTTTGTCCTGCAATTGCAGTACGCCATAGAGAAGCGCCTCCGCTGTCGGTGGACAGCCGGGCACATAAATATCGACGGGGACGATCCGGTCACAACCCCTGACCACGGCATAAGAGTAGTGGTAGTAGCCACCGCCGTTGGCACAGGACCCCATGGAAATCACCCAACGGGGCTCTGCCATCTGGTCATAAACTTTGCGCAGAGCGGGCGCCATCTTGTTCACCAGGGTGCCTGCCACAATCATCACGTCGGATTGTCTCGGGCTTGGACGGAAGATGATACCGAATCGATCCATGTCGTAGCGTGCTGCCGCGGCATGCATCATCTCCACTGCACAACAAGCAAGACCGAAGGTCATCGGCCACATGGAACCGGTACGCGCCCAGTTGATCAGTTTGTCGGCAGAGGTAGTAAAGAAACCTTGCTCCATGATGCCTTCAATGCCCACTAGCTACCTCCACAGGCGTTGTCATCTGGAAAAAACTCATCTGCTGATACCTACGCACCAGCAATGCGGTGCTCTCTAAAGCGGCACGCATGATCACTCCCACTCCAGCGCTCCCTTCTTCCACTCATAAATGAAGCCAATGACCAGTATGCCAAGGAACAGCATCATGGCGAGGAACCCAACCATGCCGATCTCATCCAGCACGACGGCCCAAGGGAATAAAAATGCGATTTCCAGATCGAAGATAATGAAGAGAATGGCGACCAGGTAGTAGCGTACATCGAACTTCATACGCGAATTCTCAAAGGCCTCGAAACCACACTCGTAGGGTGAGAGTTTCTCGTCATCCGGCTTGCGGGTACCCAATAGAAAACCAAGACCGATTACAACGCCTCCCAATACGAAGGCCACTACCAAGAAAATCAGGATGGGCAAATAGTTTTCGAGCATCAGTATGCTGCCCCCTTGCGTCGTTAATCGTTATGTTTATAAGCGAATCTTCAGGGAAGGCACGCAGTCTATCCTCTGGCGACTGATCGTGTCAAGTGGGAGCGAAAGTAATATTTACTGTAAATTCATACAGTTATATAACTTTTACGGACATAAAAAAACGGTATTGCCTCACATGGAAGCAATACCGCTTTGTGTTGGTGCCGATGGCCGGATTTGAACCGGCACGGCTTACGCCACTACCCCCTCAAGATAGCGTGTCTACCAATTCCACCACATCGGCAATCTATTCTCTGAGCACCTACTCCTTCACTGCAGCGGGAGCGGTGTTTTCCGCTTGAGCTTCATCCGGCTGTTCAGTCTGGATATCCATTGCGGCATCAGGCACTACCGGTAAATCAGTAGATTCAGCCGGTGCCGGTGTCTCATCTGCCTCAATGGAAACAGGTGGTATATCCGTGTTAACAGGCACTGGCGGGATATCGGTTTGTGGCTGGGCCTCGACCTCAACCGCCGGTGGTTGCTGAAAACCTTCCAAGACATCGACGCCGCCATCACGCTGTGAAGCGAAATAGGCCATCACCATACTCGTGATGAAGAAGAGCGTAGCCAGTCCCGCGGTAAGTCGCGTCAGAAAAGAAGCGGAACCCTTTGAGCCGAATACGGTGCCAGAAGCACCACTACCGAAAGCAGCGCCCATGTCGGCGCCCTTGCCATGCTGTATCAGAATCAACCCAACCAGGCCAATGGCCAGAAAGAGATGAAATACGATTAAAATTGTCTGCATTTAACTGTTTGCCTTTCAGATTCAATTGGCTGCGGTGCAGATCCCAAGAAAGTCTTCAGCCTTGAGAGATGCACCACCGATCAGGCCACCATCAATATCGGGTTTGCCTATCAGCTCTTTGGCGTTATCCGGCTTCATGGATCCACCGTAGAGAATACGCACACCATCAGCCACTTGCGCACTCTTTGCGGCTACACGACCACGAATGAACGCGTGAACATCCTGTGCCTGTTCCGGGGTTGCGGTCTTGCCGGTACCGATAGCCCAAACCGGCTCATAGGCAATCACGCCATCGGTCAACGACTCGACACCCGCAAGATTGATCAAGGCATCGAGCTGACGAGCAACGACTTGCTCAGTGACACCAGCTTCCCGCTCTTCGAGGGTCTCTCCCACACAGAGGATCGGCACCAATCCAGCCGCCTGGGCCGCTGTATATTTCTTAGCTACCAGTTCATCACTCTCTGCGTGATAGATCCGGCGCTCGGAATGACCGACGATGACATACTTGCATCCAAAATCATTCAGCATTGAGGCCGCCACTTCACCGGTATAGGCACCGGGTGACTCTGTCGAGAGATCCTGACCGCCCCAGCCGATCACGCTACCTGCCAGCAGCTTTTCCGTCTCAGGTATGAGGACAAAGGGAGGGCAGACTGCCACATCGGCATGCTTAACCTCGCCAATACCATGCTTGATGCCATCCAATAGACTACGGACGCTCTCGAGAGAACCGTTCATTTTCCAGTTGCCGGCTACCAGTGGTCTACGCATGCCATCACTCCTGCGATCGAAGAAAGCGCGGTAGCTTAACGGCCAATGCGCTTGAAATCAATCCTCATCGCTTCGGAATGCGTCGCTGACCCATGGTGGGAGGCGAGGCTTTTTTCAGCAAAACCTACTCTGCAGCCACAATTTCCTTCACGACAGCAGCGATCCCATTTGAAAACCGCTCCACATGAGACTCGTCGCTACTCTCGACCATGATGCGAATCAGCGGCTCGGTACCCGATGGGCGAAGGAGCACCCGGCCTGAACTGCCCATCTCCACTTCCGCCTCGCGTACTGCCTTCTTCACCGCATCGGATTGCATGATATCTGCTGCTGTTTTGCTTTCCAGTTTAATGTTGGTCAGCAGCTGGGGATATTTGCTCATACCGGCTTTCAACTCACGCAACGAACGCCCTGTGGCATGTACTTCAGCTAACACCTGGAGGGCCGAAACGATGCCGTCACCGGTGGTAGTGCGATCGAGACAGATGATATGCCCGGATTGTTCCCCACCGAGCACCCAGCCTTTTTTCGACAGACGTTCCATGATGTAGCGATCGCCCACATTAGTCCGCTCAAATACTACACCGTGCTCACGCAGTGCGTTTTCCAGGCCCAGATTACTCATCACCGTGCCTACCACTGCGCCCTTGAGATCACCTACCCGCATTCGGGAGCAGGCGATGATATAGAGTATCTCGTCCCCATCCACCTCGTTACCCTGATCATCGACCATGATCAGACGATCACCATCTCCATCCAGCGCAACACCGAGGTCGGCGCCATGCTCCAAAACAGCCTTCTTGAGATACTCCGGATAGGTCGAGCCCACTCCGTCGTTGATATTGAAGCCATTGGGTTCGTTGCCAATAGCGATCACATCGGCACCCATCTCATCGAAAACATAGGGCGCGATGTTATAGGTTGCACCGTTGGAACAATCCACAACAATCTTCATCCCGTGGAAACGGGTTTGCAGTGGAATCGTGCTCTTGCAGAATTCGATATAACGTCCCTCAGCCGCCATCTTCTCAGCCCGGCCAAGATTGGCTGAATCGACCGTGACTAATGGTTTGTCCATTTCGGCTTCAATGGCACTCTCCACCTCATCAGGCAGCTTCAGTCCATCGGCCGAGAAGAACTTGATGCCATTGTCCTGATAGGGATTATGGGATGCACTGATCACAATACCTGCCTGGGCGTGCAGCGTCCGTGTCAGGTAGGCGACACTGGGGGTCGGCATGGGGCCCAGCAAAGTGATATTGACACCGGCTGCGGTCAGTCCCGCTTCCAACGCGGACTCAAGCAGATATCCAGAAATGCGCGTGTCCTTACCGATCAGAACCCGGCTCTTTTTCACATTCCCCAAAACACGACCTGCCGCCCAGCCCAATTTCAAGACGAACTCGGGGGTGATAGGTCCATCGCCAAAGCGGCCCCGTACGCCATCTGTACCAAAATACTTACGACTCAAAGATATATCCTCTTATTATTCGGCAGATCTCACTGCTGACACCACCTTCAATGCCTCAACCGTGGCGCGCACATCATGCGCCCTGATGATAGCGGCGCCTGAGTTTACCGCAAGTACTGCTGCGGCGATGCTGCCAAAGACGCGCTCATTCACCGGCGCATCTCCTAGTAGCGACCCAATCATCGACTTTCTTGAGATACCCACCAATATGGGTGCACCAGTGGAGACAAATGTCGGTAAATCTTTCAGCAATGCAAGGTTATGCTGTAGCGATTTCCCGAACCCAAAGCCTGGATCGAACAGGATGCGGTTGTGGGGAATACCCGCTTTTATACAGACTTCACGACGCTCCAAGAGAAAATCTCTAACCTCTTTCACAACATCTGAGTACGCTGGGGCATTCTGCATAGTACGGGGTTCGCCCTGCATATGCATAAGGCAGATAGGTACATCCGCCTCAGCAGCTGCCGCTACCGCACCAGGAGCACGTAGCGCCAGAACATCATTCAGCATTCCAGCACCTGCGGAGACTGCTTCTTTCATAACCTCCGGCTTACTGGTATCGATAGAGATGGGAACAGGGACTTCCCCTGCCAATGCCTCGATAACGGGGATCACCCGTTCGAGTTCCTGTTCAGTGGTGACAGACTGGGCACCAGGCCGGGTGGACTCCCCCCCGATATCAATGATGGCAGCTCCCTCAGACACCATCTGCCGGGCATGACTCAGGGCCGCATCCCTAGCCAGAAAACGGCCACCATCGGAGAAAGAATCGGGGGTTAGATTTAAAATACCCATGACCTGGGGTAACCCCAGGTCAATGGACCTCCCGCCGCAGTCGAGGATCAAAGGAGGCGGGAAGAGATCAGTGCTGGCCTGCGGGCCCGCCGATAGTACCCGATACGTCATCCGACGCAGGGGATTCACCGGAAGGCTTGGCATCATCGTCCGAGTCGTCCACCCAATCCTTTGGCGGCCGCGGGGGCTTACCTTCCATGATGTCGTTGATCTGATCGGTATCGATAGTCTCGTACTTCATCAGTGCATCCGCCATCACGTGGAGCTTTTCGACGTTTTCGTTGAGGATGGTATTGGCGCGCTCATAGTTCCGATCAATAAAACTGCGAATCTCTTCATCAATCGTATGAGCCGTGTCATCTGATACGTTTTTGTGCTGAGTCACGGAGCGGCCCAGAAAGACCTCCTCCTCTTCCTCGCTATACATCAACGGACCCAGGCGTTCAGACAGACCCCACTTGGTGACCATATTTCGAGCGAGTTCGGTCGCACGTTTGATATCGTTGGAGGCGCCAGTCGTTACCTTATCGATGCCGAAGACCAATTCCTCGGCGATACGTCCGCCGAACAGGCTCGAGATCTGGCTCTCCAGGTGCTCTTTGCTGTAGCTGTAGCGATCGGCTTCTGGCAGAAACATGGTCACACCCAGGGCCCGACCACGGGGAATGATGCTTACCTTGTAGACCGGATCGTGAGACGGCACCAGTCGTCCGACAATCGCGTGTCCTGACTCGTGATAGGCAGTCAGCTTTTTCTCGTCCTCGCTCATCACCATGGTACGACGTTCCGTGCCCATCATGATCTTGTCCTTGGCCTTCTCCATCTCCTCCATGCTGACCAGGGCCTTGTTGGCGCGTGCGGCAAATAGCGCCGCTTCGTTCACCAGATTGGCCAGATCAGCACCGGAGAAGCCTGGTGTACCACGAGCGATGATACTGGCCTTAACGTCCTCAGATGCTGCCACCTTGCGCAGATGAACCTTGAGAATCTGCTCACGGCCACGTACATCGGGTAACGGCACGACCACCTGGCGGTCAAAACGGCCGGGGCGTAACAGTGCGGGGTCCAGCACATCCGGGCGGTTCGTGGCGGCGATAACGATAACGCCCTCATTACCCTCGAAGCCGTCCATCTCCACCAGCAATTGATTGAGGGTCTGCTCACGCTCGTCATGACCACCCCCAAGTCCTGCACCACGATGGCGACCTACCGCATCGATCTCATCGATGAAGATGATGCAAGGTGCATGTTTCTTCGCCTGTTCGAACATATCCCGCACACGGGAGGCGCCCACACCCACAAACATCTCAACAAAATCCGATCCGGAGATCGTAAAGAAGGGCACTTTTGCCTCACCAGCGATGGCCTTGGCGAGCAGGGTTTTACCCGTACCGGGAGACCCCACCATCAATACACCCTTGGGTATCTTTCCACCCAGTTTCTGGAATTTGGAGGGATCACGCAGGAAATCGACTATTTCGGAGACCTCCTCCTTGGCCTCTTCCACACCGGCTACATCATTGAAGGTCACCTTGACCTGATCTTCACTCAGCAAGCGAGCCTTGCTCTTGCCAAACGACATGGCACCGCGGCCTGCGCCACCACCCTGCATCTGGCGCATGAAGAAGATCCAAAGGCCGATGAGTACAAACAGCGGAAACCAGTTGATGAGAATGTTCATCAACAGGGAGGGCTTCTCAGGCGGGGTAGCCATGATCTCCACATTGTTCTCAAGCAGATCATTCACCAGCTCATCGTCGCCCGGACTATAGGTGGAGAAACGCTGTCCCGAAGTCAGGGTACCGTCGATATCGTGCCCATTGCCGCTGATGTTCACTTCCTTGACCTGTCCCGACTTCACATCGCCGATGAATTCGGAATAGGGTTTCATCTGCGCCTTGGGCTGGGTGGATGAAAAATTATTGAAGACCGTCATCAGGACGATGGCGATTACCACCCAGAGAATCAGATTTTTTGCCATATCATTCAAAGCCTAAACCTCGTATTTTTTCCCGCTGTATAACGGGACCATGTACCGTATCAGTTTAGCTGCTCTTGACAGCTCGGTGACAGCAGACAGTCACCACAGGTCACCCAGAGAATCCTGTCATCTGGTTGTGACGGTATTGCAACTCACTGATTTACCGGATTAACTGATTGGTACGGTACTATATCTTAAAGTTCCCTGCTACCAGATAGATCTCACGGCTTTTCGGGCGTGATGAAGCCGGCTTGCGGCTTACCACCCGGCCGAAGGATTGTCTGACAGACTTAATGTACTCATCGAACCCGGCACCCTGAAAAACCTTGATGACAAATCCGCCACCCGGTTTCAAGCACTCACGGGCAAAATCCAGTGCCAGTTCACAAAGATACATGGCACGTGGCTGATCAACACTTGCCATACCCGTAACATTGGGCGCCATGTCGGAAATTACAAGGTCTACAGGCTTTTCACCAAGGAGATTCCTCAGTTGCGCCAAGGGCTCATCCTCACGAAAATCCCCCTCAATAATATCCACACCCGCAATAGGGTCCATAGGCAAGATGTCCAGCGCTAGCACCTGTCCCTTCTCACCAACAAGACCTCTGGCGATCTGACTCCACCCTCCCGGGGCTGCACCAAGATCGACGATTCGCATCCCTGGCTTGATAACCCTGTCCTTTTCCTGGATTTCCAACAATTTAAAAGCCGCACGGGAGCGGTAACCGGCCTGTTGGGCCTTTTTCACATAGTCATCGTTAAAGTGTCTATCCAGCCACTGACGGCTGCTTTTGCTACGTTTCACGTTTCCATCTAACCTCTTGCCGCTCAGGGCAACCGTTTCACTACGGCACCAAAAGGGATAGAATCCGCCTCCCCTGTTATAACCGGTAACCACCATGTCACTGACATCTGCACAGATCCGAGAGCTAAAAAAACTGGCTCACCCACTAAAACCCGTGGTCATTGTCGGCCAGCACGGATTGAGTGAGAGCGTACTCAACGAGATCGACTCGACCCTCGACATTCACGAACTGATCAAAGTCAAACTAGCAGGTGCCGACAAGACCGACCGGGTGACGCTCAGCCAACAGATCGTCGAGCAACTCTCCGCCTCACTGGTGCAGATTATCGGACGGGTGGCCATCTTCTATCGCGCCAATCCAAAGAAAAAGAAAAACCGAATCGTCGTATGATTTAGATATAGGGTTATTCGTACCGTACTTCGAGGATTTCAAATTCCCGCGCCCCACCCGGAGTCGCAAGGAAGACATCATCCCCTTCTTGCTTACCAATCAGGGCTCGGGCGATAGGTGAACTGATGGAAATCAGGTTATTCTTGATGTCTGCCTCGTCGTCACCCACGATCTGATAAGTAAATTCAGCATCGTTATCCAGCTCCAACACCATGACAGTAGCACCGAAGACAACTTTGCCACCTGCATCGAGTTGGGTTACATCGATAACCTGGGCGTGAGATAACTTGCCCTCGATATCTTTGATACGCCCCTCAATGAAACTCTGCTGCTCACGGGCTGCATGGTATTCGGCATTCTCTTTCAAGTCACCGTGTTCACGCGCCTCGGCAATGGCCTTGATCACTTTCGGACGCTCAACACTTTTCAGCTGCGTGAGCTCCTCCTGCAATTTAGCAGCACCTCTAGCCGTCAGTGGTACCTTACTCATCGCATGATTCCTCTAAATCCATGTTTCAGTCGTGCAGATCCTGCAATCGATTGACGCTCAGCTCATCAAGCTGCTTCAGTGCCAAGCAGGTGGCCTCTGCGCCGGAAATCGTCGTAGTGTAACTGACCTTGTGTTGTAAAGCCGCACGTCGGATCTCTGCAGAGTCCGCAATGGCCTTGGCGCCCTCAGTAGTGTTGACGATGAAGTTTATTTCATTGTTCTTTATAGAATCGACAATATGCGGACGTCCTTCCATCACCTTATTGATCCGGCTACACGCCAGCCCTGCAGCGACGATCGTTTTGCAAGTCCCACCTGTCGCACTCAAAGTAAATCCCAGCTCAAGTAGATCATGAGCGACCTGGACCGCCCTTGCCTGGTCCGCAGGTCGAACACTAATCAGTGCACGGCCACCCTGTGGCAACTGAGAGCCCGCTCCCAGAATCGATTTATTATAGGCCTCGCCAAAGGACCTGCCGACACCCATCACTTCCCCCGTGGATTTCATCTCCGGTCCCAAAACCGTATCCACACCGGGGAACTTCACGAAGGGAAAGACCGCCTCTTTGACAAAATAGTTCTCGGGAATCACCTCTTTTGTGATCCCCTGCGCTTTTAGACTGGTACCAGCCATGCAACGCGCAGCCACTTTAGCCAGCTGCACACCGGTCGCCTTGGAGACAAAGGGTACGGTTCGCGAGGCGCGGGGGTTAACCTCCAACAGGTAGATCTGATTGTCCTTGATGGCAAACTGGGCATTCATCAACCCAACCACTTTCAGCTCCAGAGCCATTTTCCGCATCTGTTCTCGCATGCGATCCTGAACCGCAGCCGACAGGGTATAAGGCGGTAGTGAACAGGCAGAGTCGCCAGAATGAACACCTGCTTGTTCGATATGTTCCATGATGCCGCCAATGAGCACATCCTTACCATCGCAGATGGCGTCAATGTCCACCTCAATGGCGTCATCCAGAAAGCGATCGAGCAGCACCGGTGAGTCGTTGGAAACACTGACCGCTTCGCGCATGTAACGGCGCAGTTCGTTCTCTTGGTAGACGATCTCCATAGCTCTCCCTCCCAATACATAGGAAGGACGCACGACCAGCGGATATCCAATCTCCTCGGCAAGGCGCACCGCACTTTCGGGATCTCGTGCGGTCCTGTTCGGTGGCTGCTTGAGGTTGAGTTTCTCGACAAGCTGCTGAAAGCGTTCACGATCTTCTGCGAGATCGATCGAATCGGGACTGGTACCAATGATTGGCGCGCCTGCCGCTTCAAGATCACGCGCCAGCTTCAGCGGTGTCTGACCGCCATACTGGACGATAATCCCCACCGGCGACTCCTTTTGAATGACTTCAAGTACATCCTCAAGTGTGAGCGGCTCGAAATAGAGACGGTCCGATGTGTCATAGTCGGTGGAGACAGTCTCCGGATTACAGTTGACCATGATAGTTTCGTAACCGTCATCACGCATGGCAAAAGCAGCGTGCACGCAGCAGTAATCAAACTCGATACCCTGGCCTATCCGGTTAGGACCGCCGCCCAGCACCATGATCTTCTTACGCTCAGTGGGCTCAGCCTCACACTCTTCGTCATAAGTGGAGTACATATAGGCGGTACTGGTGGCGAACTCAGCAGCGCATGTGTCCACCCGCTTGTAAACCGGCCGAATATCGGCCTCATGGCGAAGCTGCCGGACTTTCGATTCATCGGTATCCACCAGTTCGGCTATCCGCCTGTCGGCAAAGCCTTTGCGCTTCAGAAAACGCAGGCGCTGGCTATCCAGCCCTTCCAGTCCCTGTCCGGAAATCTCTCGCTCGATATTGACCAGCTCCTCAATCTGTACCAAAAACCAAGGGTCAATGGAGCAGATCTCGTGAATCTCTTCCAGACTCATGCCGAAGCGGAAGCACTCCGCCACATACCAGATGCGTTCCGGCCCAGGCAGACGAATCTCCCTGACCAGGGTATCGCGCACATCCTCATCCGACAGATCCAGAATCTCGTTGAGACCATACATGCCGGTTTCGAGTCCCCGCAGGGCCTTCTGGAGAGATTCCTGAAAGGTACGGCCGATAGCCATCACCTCACCCACCGATTTCATCTGTGTGGTCAAGCGATCGTCAGCAAGCGGGAACTTCTCAAAAGCGAAACGCGGTACCTTGGTAACCACATAATCGATACTGGGTTCAAACGATGCCGGTGTGGCACCGCCGGTTATCTCATTCTGCAACTCATCCAGTGTATATCCCACGGCCAGCTTGGCCGCCACCTTGGCGATAGGAAAACCGGTTGCCTTCGAGGCAAGGGCCGAGGAACGGGAGACGCGTGGATTCATCTCGATGATGATCATACGTCCGTTTTCCGGGTTGATGGCAAACTGGACATTGGAGCCGCCGGTCTCCACGCCGATCTCACGCAATACCTCCAGCGAGGCATTACGCATGATCTGATACTCTTTATCGGTCAGCGTCTGCGCCGGTGCGACAGTAATGGAATCACCGGTATGCACACCCATGGGATCGAAGTTCTCGATGGAGCAGATAATAATGCAGTTGTCCTTGCGGTCCCGCACCACCTCCATCTCGTACTCTTTCCAGCCGAGGATCGACTCTTCGATCAGCAACTCGTTGGTCGGCGACAGGTCGAGGCCGCGCTCACAGATCTCGACAAACTCTTCCGGGTTATAGGCGATACCGCCGCCGCTGCCGCCCATAGTGAAGGAGGGACGGATGATGGTGGGGTAACCGATCTGCACCTGTACCTGCTGAGCCTCCTCCATGCTGTGAGCAATGGCTGACCTGGGCATATCCAGACCAATCTTACGCATTGCCTGACGAAACAGATCCCGGTCCTCTGCCTTGTCGATAGCCTCTCGAGAGGCGCCAACCATCTCCACACCGTATTTTTCCAATACACCCTCACGCACCAGGTCGAGGGCTGAGTTGAGCGCAGTCTGACCGCCCATGGTAGGCAGCAGCGCATCCGGGCGCTCTTTCTCGATGATCCGCTCCAGGGTCTGCCAGGTAATCGGTTCGATATAGATCGCATCCGCCATGTCCGGATCGGTCATGATGGTGGCTGGATTGGAGTTGACCAGAATGACCCGGAACCCTTCCTCCCGCAACGCCTTACAGGCCTGTGCGCCAGAGTAGTCGAATTCACACGCCTGTCCGATGACAATCGGACCGGCGCCTATGATCATGATGCTTTGTATGTCAGTACGTTTTGGCATTTAACAACCGTTGTTTCAGATTAGCTGCAAATAAACGAAAATCACCGCAAATTTCCGCTATAGATAAAAATGGATCATCGTGCCGTTTGAAATAAATCAGTTGCGACACATTCAACCCCACCGATTCCAGATGACCGATCGCTTGAACTTAATGCTCGTACATCAACCTGGAATTTGTCTTCAGCTCTAAAAAGCCGGGCCTAATTCACTACCTTCCTCATGGACACCACCGATAATCCCCTGCGAAATCCGTGTCGTATCTCTCGCATGTATTTTCGGTGACTGGTGTTTACTTAGGGCCTGTTAACAGGCCCTAGGGCTCAGGCCTTTTTCATCAACTCGATGAAGTGATCAAAAACAGGCGCCACATCATGCGGACCGGGGCTCGCTTCCGGATGCCCCTGGAAACTAAATGCCGGTTTATCCGTGCGATGAATACCTTGTAGCGTGCCATCAAACAGAGAGCGATGCGTGGCCCTCAAGGTATCGGGCAATGATTTCTCATCGACTGCGAAACCGTGGTTCTGACTACTGATCATCACGGTGCCACTCTCCAGATGTTGCACCGGATGGTTGGCGCCATGGTGGCCGAACTTCATTTTTTCTGTCTTGGCGCCTGAGGCTAACGCCAACAGTTGGTGACCGAGACAGATGCCAAAGACAGGGAGACCCGTATCGACAATTTGGGAAATCGCCTCGATGGCATAACCGCAGGGTTCTGGATCACCCGGCCCATTGGACAGAAAGATGCCGTCAGGCTGCATAGCCAGCACCTCATCGGCCGGCATCTGTGCCGGTACGACGGTAATACGACAACCGCGATCAGTGAGCATACGCAGAATATTGCGCTTGACCCCATAGTCGTAGGCCACAACATGGTACGGCAGGTTCTCATCCCCTGTGTCTAGCGGCTCCGGCAGTCCCTTTTCGAGAGACCAACTGCCTTGCGACCAATCGTAAGGAGATTGGGTTGTCACTGATTTTGCCAGATCCATGCCCTTGAGCCCGGGGAAGTTCTTGGCATGCGCCAGTGCTTGCTGTTCATCGAGACGATCACCCGCAACGATACAGCCGTTTTGAGCACCTTTCTCACGCAGGATTCGAGTCAGGCGACGGGTATCGATACCCGCGATCGCGACAATCCCATTGCGTGTCAGATAGTCTTCGAGAGAGGTCTCTGAGCGCCAGTTACTGGTGATCAGCGGGAGGTCCTTGATGACCAGGCCTGCGGCATGGATGCAACCCGACTCCTCATCTTCCAGGTTAACCCCGGTGTTACCGATATGAGGATAGGTCAGCGTGACAATCTGTTGGCTGTAGGAAGGATCGGTCAATATTTCCTGATAGCCGGTCATGGCGGTATTGAAAACCACCTCACCGACAGCTTGTCCCTCTGCACCGATGGCCTCACCGTGAAATTGGCTACCATCTTCCAGGACCAGAACTGCTGGTTTTCTCAAGAATCTCTCCATTACGGGCGTGCAAAAAGGGGCAGGCCACAAGTAGCCTGCCCCAGAGAATTCAAAATAGGTTGCTGTCGAATACGAGCAAGTCGGCACAACCATCAGATAGGCGCATATTCTACTGATGCGCATACAGGCTGTCTATCCGAATCAATACAAAATATCAGCACTCGGGGGGGACTCTCAGGATAAGGTGTTGCAAGCTAACTGCAATCAGTCGTTCGCCGAGTGTAGCTGTAACTAAATCAACTGGTCAGATGACCCCTGACCCAGTTCACAATACCGGCCGTATCCATGGCGCCAGCTTGCCGGGCAATCTCATGCCCGCCTCGCATCAGCATCAGGGTGGGTATGCTGCGAATGCCGAAACGGGCACCCAGCTGCTGAGCTTCCTCGGTATTCACCTTGACCAGGCGCACAGTGGGTTCAAGCTGTGCCGCTGCCTGCTCAAATGCCGGGGCCATCATACGACAAGGCCCGCACCAGGAGGCCCAGAAATCGACTAACAGGGGAATGTCACTTTTCTGCGCATGCTTTGTGAACCGTGCTTCATCCAATTCCAAGGGTTGGCCGCTAAACAGTGGCCGATGACATTTTCCGCATTTCGCACCGTCGGCCAGCCGATCTGACGGTACACGATTGATCCCATCGCAGTGTGGACAGACGATATGTTGTGCTTCACTCATGAATCGATTTCCTGTTAGGGCCTGTTAACACTAATCCAATGCGCCCTGTTGAGCCTGAAGGGCTGGGGCTGTTTTTGCACCCAGCGGCGTTATCATTCGCTCATGTAGCCGGCTACACCACGCTCATTCTGCCTTGCTGGGCACAAAAACAACTCCAGCAGGGCGTACCCCAAGGGCACTTCCTTCGGGGCGTATTGGATTAGTGTTAACAGGCCCTAGAACCTTCCCTCATCAGATGGGGTAATGGAGCCACCATTTCAAGCCCCGCTTTCTGCCTGAGTTTCAGTATAATGGCCGCCCGGATTCACAACTTCTCTCTGGAGCTCTCAAAGATGGCTGACTCCCCCTTCATGATCGATGTTACGGCCGAGAACTTTCAACAGGTGGTACTTGAGACCTCCATGAGCCGACCGGTCCTGGTCGATTTTTGGGCTGAGTGGTGCAACCCGTGCAAATCATTGATGCCCACATTGGCCAAATTGGCCGATGAGTATCAGGGCAAATTCATCCTCGCCAAGGTCAATACCGAAGAGCAACAACAGCTGGCAACCCATTTCGGCATCAAAAGCATTCCCTGCGTCAAACTCTTCCTTAATGGCCAGATGGTGGATGAATTTCTGGGTGCCCTGCCGGAACCGGAGATCCGTAGCTTCATCGATAAACATATCCCCCGCGAGTCGGACGGTCTGCTGGCCCAGGCGGATCAGCTCTTGATACAGGGTGATGCCGACGGGGCAGGCAGTTTGATCCAGCAGGCTGCCGAGATGGATCCTGGTAGTCCGAAAGTCATGTTGGCCAATGCCCGCTACCTGGCCGCCATCGGCAAGCTGGATGAAGCAGAGCAACAACTCCAGGCACTGCCTAAAGAGGAGCAGGAGAACCCTGAGGTCGCCGCCATGCTGGCGCGTATTCAGTTCGACCGCTCCACCGCAGACAACCCTCCGGTGGAAAGCCTTGAGCAGCGTCTGAAGGAGAATCCGGCTGACAGCGAAGCACTGCACCAGCTCGCCACCCACAAGATCATGCAGAACGATTATGAAGGTGCACTTGAGTTGCTGTTGACCCTGTTACAAAAGAATCGTGACTATGGTGACGATGCCGCACGCAAGGACATGTTGCGTATCTTTGAGCTATTAGGCGGTCAGGGTGATCTGGTGAAAAGTTATCGGAACCGGATGTTCAATGCACTGCATTGACCGGTTGAAACTACGTTTTCAAGCAGACATCAATAGCGTAAGGGTAATCGTTTATTAATGATCGTTTGATGCTGACCAGAGGAGATATACCCACCCTTAACCAGATCTTTGAAGATGCGGCAGACCATCTCCCGCGAGGCACCGATGCGGTTGGCCAGTTCCTGCTGGGTGAATGACTCTTCAATGACCATCTTGCCATCCTGTTCGATAGCCATACCCTGCAGGGTTTTACTGAGTCGCCCGTAGACATCGCACAGGGCCAGACTCTTCACCTCTTCCGTCAACGACCTGACCCGATGCGCAAGATCCTTGAGCAGATGGATGGCAATGTCGGGATTTTTCTTCAGAACCTGATGAAAGGCCTGTTTAGACATCACGGCCATGGTGGATTTCTCCACCGTCATAATCGATGCGGAACGTTCAGAGTCATCGATCAGGGAGAGTTCGCCGAAGTACTCGCCCGCAGTCTGATAGTTGAGAATCGCCTCCTTGCCATTCTCATCGTTGAGAAATACCTTTACCTTGCCATCAAGTATCAGGTAGAGCGAATCACTACTATCCCCTTCAGAGAGGATGATGGTATGCCTCGGAAAGACCCGTTTGACCATGTACTGCTCAATCAAAGCATGATCGGCGGCATCCATAGAGGCGAAGATAGAGATGTTCTCAAGCATAAACTTATTATATACAATCAATTAGAAAAAACTGCCTAGAGTTAGCGGGAATAAATCACACTACCTCTAACCCCCTTTTAACCACACAACGGAAACATCGTGACAAAAAGAAGGGGTTTATCCTCCCTGGGCCTGGGGTTATTGATCAGTATCCTGGGTATCGCTATCAGCTTTTCACCCGGCACTTCGGACTGGGAAGAGGCGATCGGACTCGGCCTGCTGTTCCAGGTACGGGGTCACCACCCACCTCCGCAAGACGTCGTGATCGTTTCCATCAATGGCGAGACCGCAGCTCAACTCGGCTTGGGAGAGGAGATACCCGATTGGCCACGCTCCCTCCATGCCGACCTGATCAACCGCCTGACAGAGGCGGGAGCCGGGGTAGTCGCCATGGATATCTTCTTCAAAAAACCTGGCATCCCTGAAATGGACAACCGTCTAGCTGATGCCATAGATAGTGCCGGCAATGTTCTTCTGGTGGCTTATCTACAGCAACAAGCGGTGGAATCAGGTGTAGAAACCCTTCATATTGAAAAACTTCTCCCACCTCTTGATACCCTTTCAGCGAGTGCTGCCGGTCTGGCGCCATTTGTACTGCCTAAAATTCCGGTAAGAGTGAGCCGCTTTTGGACTTTCAACGGTAACGATGAGATGCCCTCGCTCCCTGCAGTGGCGCTGCAACATCATGTTGATCCTGAAGGACGGCATATCAAACAGCTACTCATCAATGCCGGACTGCTACCCACCGACACGGACATAGAAGATATCTTCAAACATATACGCAGTGATCAAAAGATAGGTAGCCGCCTGCTAAAGATCCTGCAGACAGACCCACCAACAGAATTCACATCTTCTCAGTTGCAGGGGCTCACAGCACTTTTACAACTCTATGTCGGGGATAGCTATCCCTATCTGAACTTCTATGGTCCACCGGGCAGCATCCCGACCGTTCCTTACCAGGAACTGCTCTTGGCCGACCCCGAAGCGTTACACCGGTTCGAGGACAAGGTTGTATTCGTCGGCTATGCCGGAGCCTATCAACCCAGACAGAAAGACGGCTTTTACACCGTCTTTACTCAGGAAAACGGCCTGGATCTGAGTGGTGTTGAAATCGCGGCCACTGCCTTTGCCAACCTGCTACAAAGAGAGACCCTTATACCCCTTTCGCCAGGCAGCCTGATCCTGCTATTGGTCTTTTACAGCTTCGCCATTGTGCTGCTGTTCCGATACCTGCCCGGCACAATAGGCATCCTGCTCGGCCTATGCACTGCCGCACTCTATCTAATGCTGGTCTATCATCTGTTCGAGCAATACAACCTGTGGCTACCCTGGTTCGTACCCCTGGCTCTGCAGACACCCCTGGCGCTGATCCTCTCACTCACCTGGCACTACCGGCAGATGCGAATCAGCCGCGAACAACTACGCGAACTGTTCGGCTACTACCTGCCCAATGACGTCATAGACCGTCTGGCTCAGGATAAAGATCAAGCCATGCAGCAGAGTGAAGCAGCCTTCGGCGTCTGCCTGGCCTCCGACGCCCAGCAATACACCAAGTTGGCGGAAACGATGGAGCCACAAACCCTGCAGGTCTTCCTCAACCGCTATTATGAAATCCTTTTCACCCCCGTCAGGTCGAGGGGGGGCGTGGTGTCCGATGTCGTGGGAGACGCCATGCTGGCGATCTGGCCATCCACAACACCAGATCAGAGCCTGGCGCAAAAGGCTTGTGAAGCTGCCCTCGACATCAACCTGGCATTGGAACACGCAGACTTCGAGCCGAAACTCTTTACCCGGATCGGTCTCCATGCAGGCAAGCTGGTCATGGGTCATGTGGGCGCCATCGATCACTTCGAATACCGGGCAGTGGGGGATATGGTCAACACCGCCTCCCGTATCGAGAATCTCAACAAGCTGCTTGGCACTGCCATACTCGCTTCGAGGGAGGCGGCAACCGGCTTACAGGGCATTGTGACCCGGGAGCTGGGAGACTTTCCCGTTCCGGGCAGACAACAGCCAATCACACTACTTGAGGTAGCTGCGAGCGATGTCACGGTCACACCAGAGATGAGAGCGCTTCATATCAGTTTTGCCCAAGCGCTTGCCTATTGGCATCAGGGCGACAAAGCGACTGCCTGCGATAAATTCGAGGCCATCCTGCAGGATCATCCTGATGACGGTCCCTGCATCTACTACATCCAACAATACCGGGAGCGCAGAAGCAGCCGTAAAAACCCACTGGGATGACATGCCAAACAGGACCCGCTATCGTCAGCAACCACTTGTGAGTAAAGAGAAAATATGGTACTCGTAGCCCACAAGGTGAAATAAACGCCTAAACTTGCATAGACAACAAAAAGCATAAACCGAATGGGTTAGTGCCGGGGCTACGAGAGATTATGTTTTCCAGATTGCCCGTTTATACCAAATCGTACTCACTGATCGCTCTGCCCCTGCTCTTTTGGGGGATGATCGCTACAGCCGCTGAATGCGATGTGGCGCAAGCTGTCTCCGTGCAGGGCCGGGTGGAAGTCCTACCCAGCAATACCAAAGCATGGAAAAGCGTTCATCAGGGCGACCATTTCTGCCCCGGTGACCGACTGAGACTCGGCGCCAACAGCCGCGCCGGTCTGACACTGCACAACGAGACCCTGCTACGACTGGACGAACACACCAGCGTCACCATCAACGCCCCTGCAGAGGATGGCGCATCCTGGCTCGATCTGCTGAAGGGTGCGGCGCATTTCATCAGCCGGGTCAGACAATCGTTCCAGGTCAAAACACCTTATGTCAATGCATCCATAGAAGGCACCGAATTCACCGTTGAGACGCAACAACGAAGTTCAACAGTCTCAGTCATTGAAGGTCAGGTTCGTGCACACAACGACCTTGGTGAAATCATTCTGAATGATGGTCAGGTCGCCGTATCCCAACGGGACCAGGCGCCTGTCATTGAAACCAACGTCAAACCTCAAGACGCTGTTCAGTGGGCGCTCTACTATCCTCCGGTCATCGATTTTAGCGGGGATAACAACCAACAGGACCTAAACAGATCCCTTGATGCCTATCATCAGGGTGATCTGGCTGGTGCTTTTGCTGCGTTACCGGATGAAGCCTCTGTCTCTCAGTCCCCAACCTTGTTGATCTACCGCGCCTCACTCAGCCTGACAGTTGGACAAGTCGAATCTGCCCGTAACGATCTCGACGCAGCCATCAAGCGACAATCCGATAACAGCGACGCCCTGGCGCTTGCCTCGATCATCGAAACTGTGCAAAACAACAAACAGGCAGCAATGGAACTGGCAAGACAGGCGGTGGAAAGCAACGCGCAAGCAGCATCAGGTCATCTCGCCCTCTCCTACGCTCACCAGGCCAATTTCCAGCTCGAAGATGCCTTGGATGCGGCAAAACAAGCTGTCACTGCCGAAACGGACAATCCCCTGGCCTGGTCACGACTGGCCCAGATACATCTGATGTTCCGCCAGACATCAGAATCCTCCAAGGCTGCCCAAAGGGCTGTTTCACTGGCCCCCGATCTATCACTGACCCAGAGCACTTTTGGCTTCGCCAAGCTCCTACGTCTCGATCTGACTGCGGCTCACCAAGCCTTTGAGCAGGCCATAAGGCTCGATCAGGCTGCCCCGATGCCTCGGCTTGGCTTGGGATTGGTCATGATCCGTCAGGGCGATCTGGAACAGGGACGACAACAGCTGGAGACAGCCGCCAGCCTTGACCCGGGCAACGCCCTCATCCGCAGCTATCTGGGCAAGGCCTACTTCGAAGAGAAGCGGGCAGAGGAAGCGTCAACCCAATTCCAACTGGCCAAGCAGTTCGATAGCCGGGATCCCACCGCCTGGTTCTACGATGCCATCCTGAAACAGACAGAAAATCGTCCCCTGGAATCACTCGAAGACCTGCAAACAGCCATCGACCTGAACGACAACCGTGCCGTCTATCGCTCACGACTGCTGCTGGATGAAGATCAGGCAGCCCGGAACGCCAGCCTGGCACGTATCTATGATGACGTGGGTTTCCGTCGTCTTGCCCTGAATGAGAGTTGGAACTCTCTTGCGACAGATCCGGCTAATGCTTCGGCACATCGGTTTTTATCCGATAGCTATGCGGATGAACCGCGTCATGAAATTGCCCGCGTCAGTGAATTGCTACAAGCACAGCTACTGCAACCAAAAATTGTCTCACCGGTCAGCCCCAGCGCCAGTGAAACCGACCTACTTGCATTCCAAGGAAGCGGTCCTTCGATTGCCGGGTTCAATGAATACAATCCACTCTTTGATCGCCCACGTCTTGCTTTCCTTGCCAGCGGCCTCATTGGCAGCAACAACACCCGAGGCAGCGAAGTCACTGCCGGGGCCTTTGCTAACCGTGGCATGCTAAGCGCCGGTTACTTCACTGAGAGCAGCGACGGATTTCGTGAAAACAATGACAGTGACCAGACAATAAAAAATCTCTTTGGACAATATCAAATAAACGACAGTCTCAGCATACAGGGTGAAATCAAACGTAAAGAGGGAGAGTTTGGTGATTTGAGACTGCGGTTCGATCCCAATCTCTTTTCGACACTGACCCGAAGGGATATAGAATCAGATAGTTCCAGGTTTGGGATCAACTATTCACCGAACTTGAACAACACATATTTACTCTCAATTATACAACAGGATCTGACAGACAAAACTAGTCAAGGTACTACGTCGTTAGATCTAAGAACAGATGAGAAACAATATGAAGCGCAGTACATTTACCGAGGTGAATCGATAGATATCCTTACGGGGCTTGGCAAAGCCAAATCAAAGGAGATGCTCACTACAAAAATAATCATTAGCAGTCCCTTTCCCGGATTACCGGATATTGAACAAATAATCCATACTAACGATACAATCAATCAAAAGTCTGCCTATGCATATGCAAATCTCCCCTGGTCGAATGGAACAGCTATTGTAGGATTAGACTATGCGGATTTAGATGATGGAGCATCAATCGATAAGCAGCAACTTAATCCAAAACTTGGTCTGTTATGGGACATCTCCAGTACATCGAGGATTAGACTCGCTGCTTTTAAAACCCTAAGAGGTGTAGTAGTCAATAGCCAAACTCTCTATCCGACGCAAGTCGCTGGCTTCAATCAGTTACTTGACGATATTTTAGGAACCAAGGCTTGGCGCTATGGAGCAGCAATCGACAGCCAGTTGAGTAAAAAACTATACGGCGGGATCGAGCTGACAGGGAGAACCGCCACTGACTTTGTTTCATCCAGCTCAACACCTGAGGAAGATCACGAGGAACTGCGTCACGAAGCCTACCTTAGCTGGTCTTTCACAAATTATTTTGCTCTGACAGGCCGTTACATATATGAAGATTTTGAACGAGATTACACAGATGGCGAGGTAAACTTCGACAGGCCAGCAGAACTAAATACTCAATCATTTTCGCTGCAGGTAAAATATCACTATCCAGCAGGCATATTCGGAAGTTTCGAAACCACCCATGTTTCTCAAGAAATATCCAGCGTTCTACCAACAACTGGTATACAAACTAAAGATGACTCTTTTTTGATTAGTAATGTGTCTGTAGGCATGAGACTTCCGAAGAGAACCGGTATCATTGAACTTAAAGTTCACAACCTCTTCGATAAAGACTTTAACTATCAAAGCATTCACCCCGGAACCGGCACTCCACAAACATCGCCGTACTATCCTGAACGGTCAGTGTTTGCGAATCTGCATCTCTGGTTTTAACAACCTGTTTTTAACGAATGGATTGAATGGGATACAAGCAAAGGAGATTCACATACTGTTGTTAAGTAGATAAGATCCTCTTGAATCAGTAACCCAAGAGGATCGAGTGAAGAATGCAGGGGTTAGACTCCGACAAAGCAATCAAAAAATCTGAGGATAATTATCATGAAATCGTGGAAACTACTTTTAATAACAATCGGAATTGCATCATTACTTCTATCTGGTTGTGCTCAGTACAAGACCTCTCGAATAATTTCACAAGACCAGGCACAAGTCGCCATCACCTTGAACAAGGGTTACGCTAACTCAATCATTGCATTGAATGATGGCGCACGTATCGAGCCTTGTATAGACCCGGATGTGCGACAGCAGAAAAAAGCAGAATCAACTTCCCTTAAAGAATGTGATCCGGTGGGAAAAGGAAAAATACTCTTTGAAGAGACCTATAAAGTCACGGCAAGAGAGGGATCATTCTGTATCAGCATTTGGGCTGGAAGCCATCGATACGACTTCTGCGATCCACCATATAATTTACAATTCTGATATATACAAGTAACCATCTAATCTTAGTTGAACCGAACTTGAGCGGTGTCAGAGATAACAATCTGACACCGCTCCTTACAAACTCTTCTCAGAGCTACCTAGCCCCACGCCCCGTCAAAACAACGGGAATCGTCCACAGAAGTATCTCCAGATCGAGCCTTAAACAACCCTTTCTGATGTAGTTCAGGTCATAGAAGAGTTTAACCGCCGCATCTTCAAGCGTCTCCCCATAACGGTAGCTCACTTGTGCCCAGCCGGTAATACCCGGCTTGACCGAATGCCTGAGGGCATAACCCTCAATCTGCCGGTCATACTGCGAGACAAACTCAGGTCTCTCCGGTCGGGGTCCAACCAGACTCATCTCACCCCGCAGGACATTAAACAACTGAGGAAGCTCATCGATTCTACTCTTGCGGATAAATCTGCCAATACGGGTTATTCTCCTGTCATGCACGGCAGCCGTCATCACCCCATCGGACTCTGCATCAATTCGCATACTGCGGAATTTGATCATTTCGATAGAGGCCCCATTCAGCCCAATACGCTGCTGATGGTAGAACACGGGTTCCCTTCCGAAGGTACTCAACCAGATTGCCGACATGACCAGCAACATCACAGGGAGCGCAGGAAGCAGGATCAACAGGCTCATGACAATATCAAAGCGACGTTTTGCACCACAGCGCAGAAGGTTGTCCCAACCATGATGAATTTCACCAAATAACCGACCGGCCTCACTTTGGGTTTCGGTCAACCCAGAAGTGGCATTCGATGTCGAGAAAAAGTAACTCGGCGCACGACTGCCAAGATCATAGTCACGTACCTTTACCGAATGATTTGTCAACATATCTCCACCCCCGCATCACTCATCTCGCTCATGCATCCCTGCGGTGATAAGCAGCATTACCTGCCATGGGTATATGTTTTCATTCCTGAGAAATTCTCGGCATCGAATGTGCCACTGCGAATCTGTGACTTTTTTCACTTGTCACAGATGATGTCTATGACTATGCGGGGACGATGACGATGGTATATCGAGATGACTGAACCGCCCTGCCGGCCATCCCTGGCATGGCGTTGAATCCCTTCTTGATAAAAGAAATCTGAATCACGCCTTCCCTGGCACGACCCAGAACCGGGATACGGAAAGATGGTGCCTTCCCGTCATGCTCAATCGCCAACGGCGACAGAAACAGATGGCACATCCCTGTGCCTATGGCTAGCCTGACCCTGTCAGACCAGACCAAATCGAAACTGTTACAAAATCATGTTGGTATTGGGTGAAGACAATTGCGATGAGCGATAGCTCTCCTGCCCCAACGCACCTGCCGGTTGCTTCCTTCCCGCCTTGGAGAATTGTCCGAACAGCAGTTTCATCTCCTCCTCAGACCTGACACAAATCCGTGACTCGACCGCATTACCGAACAAAGGCGTAAATGACGGATGAATCTCCGGCACCTGGTTCCACGACAGCACGGCACGCACTTTCGGCTGTATGCCATCCAGCACACAACCCCAGTACCTGTTCTCATCAAACCTGACAGAGACTGTCTGACGAATAGGATACTGATGATTTTCCGTATCAGGCGGGAGATCACTGACTTTAAAGTGTGTGAGGCTCACAGACTCATATCCCTCGCCCGCTCCCCAATCGATAAAAAACCTGACATATTCGATAGAACCATGACGGCGAAGCAGGCCGCTGTATCCACTTGGCTGATGGATATCCACCACCGCCATCAGTCGTCCGGCATCAGGATTGATCACGGCACAGAGCAACTCTTCCCAGTAGGTGACCTCTGCGTGGCCGGCGGTATTCCTCAGGGCTTCCCCTGGTGCGATCTGCCCCACGAGGAGATGATCCAGGAATACACTTCGTGTCTGAATTAAAGTCTCCAATACTGGGGGTTCTGTCGTTATCTCTGGTGATTGCGTGTTCATTTTTCTCTATCCCCGGCCTGGTTGTTCTGTGCTTGGGTACAGGATTCCACTTTCAGGCGCTCAAGGGATATGAAGGGGCACATACCCCAGGTGTGACATATTCACTTGACGACACCACGCAAGGCAGTGCATCTGATTTCACCAGCAGACGGGACAGGGGGGAGAGAAATGGGGAGTGCTATCGTCGGATAGACTATTGAGCAGCCCAGCGGACCCGTATCGAGGGTTCACCTGGGAGGGCGGCAAATGGCTGGCAGACAAGACGTTCGGGAATCGCAGCCAATTCACCATCCAGATAGATCAGCGGCAGCCGGGACCGCTCCCAGGGAGGCACACCCCACTCCTGAAAGAGCTTTTTCAAGGGGCGGTGATGGGCCTGCCCGGCGGGCAGACAGCGCTCACCGCCGCTACGGAAGCGGACTTCGACCCGGGCTTCTGACCAGCGATCCACACTGATACCACCCTCACCCGGCTCGGTGAACAGTCGTCCCAATCCAGCCGGCAGCTGCAGCTCCCGCTTATCATCCCAGTTCAGCATTGCCGGTACTGCCTCATCCGTCGTCACACGATCCAGTAAAAGCACATCCCGGAAGCGGCGAATCTGCCATCCACCCCAGGCCACCAGGGGATTGGTATCAGGCCGCCCATTCACGACCTCTCGCTCGATACGTGCCAATTTTTTTGAATGGGGCGTCGGCACGCCCGATATGAGAAGCCAGTGTCTCAGCAGATTGCGTTGACGAACGGAGCTCAATGCCTGAAGCGCCGGGATCAAAATCCCCGACTCGTCTTGTTGCCTGACAGCGGCCAGATCCGATGCCGCCTCTTCGTTCGCCAAATTCAGTAACTCGCCACTAAAGCGGGCAGCCCGGGAGAGTGTCGTTGAGGCTGCCGGCCAGCGTGACTTCAACAGCGGCATCACCTCATGCCGGATGAAGTTTCGGTCAAAGCGCAGGTCCTTGTTCGAAGGGTCATCCTGCCAGTCGAGCTGATGATGTGCTGCATAAGCCTCAAGGGCGTCCCGACTAATATCAAGCAGCGGACGCACCAACCAACCTGGATCAAAGCGGCTGATTGCCGGCATCGCCGCGAGTCCTGCCGGCCCGCTGCCTCGCAGCAGCTGCAGCAGCAGCGTCTCCGCCTGATCGTCCCGGTGCTGTGCGGTCAACAGCAGATCCCCTGATCCCATCTGTTCGGCTATAGCCCCATAGCGGGCTTCCCGGGCAGCCGCCTCCAGGCTCTCGCCTGCTGTCAGATTGAGCTTCAGGCTAAGGGTGGTGAGAGGAATATCGTACGTCGCACAGACTGTCTCGCAATGGGCTTGCCAGCGATCTGCCTCCGCCTGTAGGCCATGGTGTACATGGATCGCCTGCAGCGTCCACGGCAGCTCATGCCGGATCGACACCAGCAGATGCAGCAATACACAGGAGTCGAGCCCACCGCTGAAAGCGACATGGGCATGGTCGGTAGGAGGCAGCTGCTTGAGGTTCTCGAGCAGCCGGTGGGCGGTGAGCGTCATGGATGTTCCCGGCAGCCAGGAAGCGGATCAGTCCCCGGAGAACTGCCCATACTGCATAAGTCGCTGATAGCGGGCATCCAGCAGCTTGTCGATGGCCATGCTGGTGACATTATCCAGACCCTCACGCAGCGCATGCTTGAGATTCTTCGCCATGGTCTCGATATCCCGGTGGGCGCCACCCAGGGGCTCGGCCACAATCTCGTCGATAAGATCCAGCTCTTTCAGCCGATCAGAGGTGATCGCCATCGCTTCGGCGGCCAGTGGCGCCTTCTCAGCACTTTTCCAGAGAATTGAGGCACAACCCTCGGGAGAGATCACCGAATAGGTGCTGTACTGCAACATCATGACCCGGTCACCCACGCCGATGGCCAGTGCGCCGCCGGAGCCACCCTCACCGATCACAGTACAGATGATGGGGGTTCGCAGACCGGACATCACCTTGAGATTACGTGCGATGGCCTCGCTCTGCCCACGTTCCTCGGCCCCGACACCAGGATAGGCGCCAGGGGTATCAATAAAGGTGAGGATTGGCATTTTAAAGCGTTCCGCCATCTCCATCAGGCGCAGTGCCTTGCGATAGCCTTCCGGACGGGGCATGCCGAAGTTGCGATGCAGCTTATCCTTGGTATCCCGCCCCTTCTGGTGACCGATAATCATCACCGGACGCCCTTCCAGCCGGCCCACACCGCCGATAATCGCATGATCATCGGCAAAGGCCCGATCACCATGCAACTCGTGGAATTCATCAAAAATCCGGTTGATGTAGTCGAGCAGATAGGGCCGCTGCGGATGGCGGGAGAGCTGGGAGATATCCCAGGGCTTGAGATTGGAGAAGATCGATTCGGTCAGCGTCTGGCACTTGCTCTCCAGACGGGCGATCTCGTCCTGAATGTTAATTTCATTATCACTGCCGACAAGCCGCAGCTCCTCGATTTTCGCTTCGAGTTCGGCAATTGGTTGTTCGAATTCAAGAAAGTTCAGATCCATGCGCGAAATATACCCGAATCAAAATCGTTAGGACAGTCTGGTATGCACTCAGTGTAGACAGGAGCTAATTCAGCCTGCGTCTGATCCCGAACGATAATACCCGCCACCGGAAAGCAAGCAAGCCTGAAATCTGAGGCGCTGAATTTATAATCTATTAATAACCAGGATTGAGTTGACACCCTCGTCCATACGAGGATTGTCAGCCCAGTTAGCTAGGGCCTGTAATCGGCTCAGGAGGAGGAATAATCGGGTTTTTTACAGATTCTGGGAAAGCCACAAAAATCGTACCTCGGCTGACCACCCATAGCTACGGCAGTCACACCAGCCAGCCGACCCGGAAATCAAATACTGTATTTTTTCTGTATCGCTTTGCGCACCGGACAACCACACACCAGACCCTCGCCAAAAGGTATCTGATAACCACAGTCACGGCACTGATCGGCAGATACAAAAAGCACCTCACCACCCGCCGCGACATTGTCGACCCGGCAAAGCTCGAATGTGGGATCTTTCAGACAACGATGACAGGCATTGCATTGGTCTGCCTGTACCACGATATCCGCGTTGATCTGATATTTGGGCTTATCTTCCATGACAGCTCCGCACACTAAAAAACATCTCACACACCCCTTGTATAATATTCCCACCAATAGCGAGAATTTTCCTTAATGTGCGGCAAGAAAAGCGAAAACTTTTCGACCGGTTTTCCTGAAATCGAAAAATAATCCATCATTTATGCTTTAAAATATTCAATCCTACGCTCCGGGGCCATGGTCTACACTCAGACTGTTGGTGGTCAAGCAACAGGGCCATCAAATAATAATACGTCTCATTAGACTCCCCTTAAGGGAGCAACAATAATTTCGGGAATCTCGGGAGGAGAATCATGATCATCAGGATGCAGCAGTTTCTATTGCCCCTTTTCACGCTCTTCGTGCTTTTTGTACTCACAGCCTGTGGTGGCGGCGGTGGTGGCACAGCCGCGACGACAACGGCGACCGGCGTGCTAAAAGATACCAACGTCTCAGGCGTCACATTCGCCTCTGGCGCCCAAAGCGGCACCACAGGTACGGATGGCAGCTTCACCTACGAGGTCGGCCAGCCGGTGGGGTTCAACCTGGGTAACGTCACCCTGGGTAGCGCCACGGGTAAATCGGTCATCACACCCATCGACCTGGTAGCCGGTGGCACCAGCACCTCCACAGAGGTTTTGAACCTGGTCCGCTTCCTGCTGATGCTCGATACCGATGGCGACCCCAGCAACGGCATCACGATCTCACCTGCCGTACAAACCGTTGCTGATACCTGGTCAGCCGTGGACTTCACCACCGCAGATCTGCCCACAGCACTGGCATCGATCATCTCTGATGCAGCAACTGCCGATGGCACCAGCCATGCACTGCCGGACAGCGCCACAGCTCAGACTCACCTCGAATCCACCCTGCTTTGTGTTCGCGCCGGCGCCTATGCTGGCACCTTCACCGGTGATGACAGCGGTCCCTTCGGCGTCCTGGTGGATGCCTCCACTGGACTGCTCTCTGGATTTGCCTACAGTGCTTTTGATGGCCTGCTGAGCCTGAGCGGTACCACGGCAGTCAGTTTCGATCAGAGCGCCACCTTCATCAGCGGCGATGTATCATCCGGCGCCACCTTTAGCGGACAATTCACCGGACCCAGCCAGATTGCCGGCACCTGGGATCTCTCATTCACCGGTGAGTCAGGCACATTCTCTGGCAGCAGAGTCGGTGGAGCAGTAGACGCCGAGCATCGATTTACGGGCAGCTTCACTACCACAGGAGGACTCGTATTATCCTATGGCCTATTCACTTTCGACGTTGATAGCTCAGACAACGTCTCGGGTGTCGCCTATACGGTGTATGCAACCGATGGCACCGTGGGTGAATCCGCACCCTTCACCGGCACCCTTAGCGGCACCACACTGTCTGCACAGATCATGGACGGCAGCGTAGTCGATGCCACCATTACCGGCACGCTGAATAAAACCACCGGTACAGTGAACGGTACCTGGAGTGACATGGACGGAAACTCAGGCATCTTCTCCGGTACCGGTTGCCAACTTAACTGATCATTATTGACCGGGCCGGAGTGACTGAACTCCGGCCCTTTAATCACTGGGAGTCAGCTTTGCCAAGCTGCAGGCTGAAGGCTATCTAGTGATATCCATAGATAGTGTGGCCGGTCCGTACCCTATTAACTAACGCAGACTCGGATCCAATTCGAAGACAGAATTATCAATATCCTTCAATACACTGAATTTTGTTGCCTCTTTTGATCCGACAACTTCCTTATTTTTTTTGGTTAATTCGGTTTTGAGTAAAATGGGTCTTTCGACCGTTGCTGGATAGTAGTGCATTTTATCCCAATACCAAAGACGGCTTCGCATGTTCTTAGCGGATATAATATCGCAGGGTTGTCCGGCAACGAAATGCTCATCATTGGCTCTTGGCACCACGACCGGAGAGACATTGCTCTCCTCGTAACCCATTGCCTCTCTCAGATTATCTGCCACCTTAGGATCAAATGACACACCGACACCAGGTGGACGTTTACTCGTCGTATCCGCATAAAGCAAACTCAAAAGTCTGGCGATTTTTTCATCCTTGCTAATTTCGTCCAGCACTTCGTCATTCTTGTTTCGAATCCTCTTGGCACTTGGCATGCGACTGACTTTATGACTTTCAAATTCCTGGGCCAAGGGAATTTGACCCACACCAGGCACTGCTTGCAGCTTTCGTTTATCTTTCAGGGTAATAAGATAGCGCTCTGTACCGTTATCAAGGTTAATTTTCTGATCCTCGCGTTCAATCAAAGCACATCGCGCTACCTCTGAAATCTCGTACCTTCTTGTATGCTGATAGAGCGCATATTTTTCACCATAGAAGTACTCTTTTTCGATTTGCCTGCCAACATCTTCCTTTTCCCAGTCGGGCTCACCTGCAGTTACGGCTCTCACATTGTAACCCTTGGGAAGACTTTGCTTGACAGCCTCCCATCCCACTCCACCCTGCTCAAACAATTTTTTATACAGTAGACGCTGATCAGCACAGATTTTGTATTGTGCCTTCAAACCAGGCACGAGAGCACGACTGCGATCGACTACACGTTCGATATAAATGCCTGGTGTCGTCTCGCCGGCTTGTAATTCGTCAACCTCAATGAGGTGTGAAAATAATATCAGGACAATTGAAATTACTAGTTGGTGTTTCATGTGGTTAATGTTGTTCAGTCTGAGTCATAAATAGGTATATCAGTGTGAGCAGAACCGCTGAAGTCAAAGCGCAGCAAGTAGCCGTCGAATTGAAGCATGTCGATACACTCATCATGGTCACTGATGTTAATCTGGCAACTATGGCGTCAGCCGAAACCCAAAGGACTAAAAAATTTGCTGCGGTTATTGTAGTCGCGCACAAAGACCACAGGCAAATCTCCCGGCAGGCCGACAAGGTCGTCCTCACGCTGGTATTTATTACCGTTAGTGATGCTGGCGGGGTTGTCTACTCAGACACTGGTCAAACCAGTGGTAGTGCCTGTAAAACTTACCGGTGTACTGCACGGAGGTGTGCCATCTCCTGGGTCACCTGAGATAGGGGGCAAGTCATCTTCACCACCGCCTTCTGAGCCATCGTCACCGCCATCGCCAAAACCATCATCAGTACCGTCTCCTAGGCCTTCATCTCCACCATCGCCGCTGCCATCTCCGGAACCATCGCCGCTGCGATCTCCCGGGTCATCTTCACCACCGTTTCCCGGATCGTCTCCACTACCGACAGGATCCGGGTCGGGTCCGGTAGTGCTACGAGGTAATTCCGGTTCGCCAGCCAAGCTGATCATCACACCATTGCGATGTGCCCTTGACTGCATCCGTACCATTGCGGTACTGACAATAGGGATCCGGCCCACCGCATACTGCGCCCGCTCAAAGGCAGTCAGACCTGGCAACCGAAAACCAAGGGTACTGATCAGGGGCCCGACGAAGGGGGTATGCAGTGGGTAGCCATAGGTCACCTCTACCTTCAGCAGGTTCGCGTCCTGCAGATTGACAACACTTTTGGCACCAATGGTGGTGGAAGCCCGGTAGAGCCGCTCGTTGGGTAGTTCACGACGTCCTTTCACAGTTTGACCAAAGTCGTCGAAGGCTTCGCGGGTGGGATTAAGGATACGAATACGGGCTGATGTCAGCAGGTCCGGCATGACCTTACCGTGGAAGGTTCTGAGAGCACCGCTGTAGCTGGAATCAGGAGAGTAGAGTGGCAGCAAGCCACGCGCCAAACCTCTGCGGATCGCACTCTCTGTCGCGTGTTCCAATGCACCTAGACGGGCACCTTGGAAGGCAGCGTGGTTGAGTGTTGCTTTGGCCTGATAGATCAGACCCCATTGCACTGCACCCATCACTAGCAACAGCAATACGGGTAGTGCGATCAGGGTCTCGACCAGAGCTGATCCGGTAGATAATGGGCAGTAAAATGCCCGGCGGATAGAATACATGGTTCACTCCCTTGATGGCTGTCCATTCTCAACCAGAAAATATGCCAGCCTTTCAGCCGGCCCAGCTCTCCTCCATCTCACCCTCAAAGCTGTCAGCTGCACGAAAAATACTTCGGTCAGGTGCGTAACCTGATGCATCGAGTTCGTCGTAAAAACTTGGAACATCGCCAAGTCCCCGGTATTCCCCCAGGATCTCTCCACTAGATCCAACACCACTCTGTTTAAACTCGAAAAGCTTCTGCATCAGGATGATATCCCCTTCCATGCCATCCAGTTCGACAATGGAAGTGACCCGACGACGTCCATCCCTAGAGCGGGTCTGCTGAACGACGATATCAACAGCTGAGGCGATCTGCTCCCGGATAACCCTTACTGGCATATCCATACCGGACATCAACACCATGACTTCGAGACGAGAAAGCAGGTCCCTAGGGGTGTTTGCGTGAGCCGTTGTGAGCGAACCTTCATGACCGGTATTCATGGCCTGAAGCATATCCAGGGCTTCACCACCACGACACTCTCCAACCACAATTCTGTCTGGACGCATACGCAGTGCATTTCGGACCAGGTCACGTATGGCGATCAGACCACGCCCTTCCACGTTGGCCGGTCGGCTCTCCAGTGAGACCACGTGGTCCTGTCCGAGTTGCAGCTCGGCGGCATCTTCGATGGTGACGATTCGCTCGTCAGGGGGAATATGTTCTGAGAGTGCGTTGAGGAAGGTGGTCTTGCCTGAGCCGGTACCACCGCTGACAACAATACTCTTGTGGTGTCTGACACAGATTTTGAGGAATTCTGCCATCGCCGGACTCAAGGAATCGAATTCGACCAGACGGTCCAGACTGAATCGTTGTTTGGAAAATTTCCGTATAGTCAGTACGGGTCCAACCAGGGATAAAGGGGGGATGATGGCATTGACTCGGGATCCGTCTGATAGTCTGGCATCAACCATTGGTGAGCCTTCGTCAACACGTCTCCCAATGGGAGCCACGATTCGCTCGATGATGCTCATGAGTGATTCGACGGAAGTGAACTGGGTCGGTGATTTTTCTACACGACCCTGTCTTTCGAGAAAGATCTTGCGTGGTCCGTTGACCATGATTTCTGAAATTGTTTCATCTTCAAGATAAGGCTCCAGCGGACCCAGGCCAATTGCCTCGGCAACAACCTCTTTCAACAACTGTTCGTTGTCGATATGGGCGGGCACTTCCACATCACCTTGATCTATCAGCTTACGTGCAGATTGAGCTGCCTCTTCACGTAATCGGTCGGTGTCAAATGAATCCATGAGTGAACGTTTATAGAGATCAAGATCTACTAGTACCTTTTGCTGTATCTCTTTTTTTAGTTGAGTCGTAGAGGAGTGATCCTTGTGATCTTCATCATTCTTATTACTATCCACAGGCATTTCGGAGTCAGCATCATATAGCCGTGTATTTTTACTCACCACGTTCATACCGCTCTTGCATTCCAAAAAACCATTCTTCACAATTCGTATAGTACTTCGACCGATACTGAGCTCATCACCCTCCTTCAAGGGTCCATAGGCTGAAACCTGGACCCCTCGAACGTTAATCCCAGCCTTACCCGAAGCATCCCTGATCACATACTCATCAGGCTCAATGACCAATTCTGCGTGAATACGATTGGCCGCCTTATCTCGGATCCGAATATCGCTGGTTAGACCTTTTCCCACAGAATACCTGCCTAATTCGAGACTACGGGTTTCAGATTTTCTACCAGGAACATTGATTTCAATATCAAACATGATTAGTCAAGGATATCGAATTTCAGGTTGTTTTTGGCGGCATTATTTATCTCGTCATACCGGTTGATTTGCTGTTTTAAGAGCTGGCCTCCAGAAGCTATTAATTGAGGGGTCACCAATACAACAAGTTCTGTCTCCTTAGAGATAAACTCCCTCGACTTAAACAGCTCCCCAACGATAGGTATCTGTCCCAATCCCGGGAGTTTGTCCACATTCTTTGCGTCCTCGTGACTTACCAAGCCGGCTATCGCCATCGTTTCACCTGCCTGAACATTCATTTGAGTCTGCGCTCTTCGGGTAGAAAATCCTGGAATACCAAGAACCTGTATGGAAGGATCTATAGCACTGACCTCCACCTCCACTGAAGTCTGAATAAAACCTTCCCCGTCAGCGACAGGTGATATATTCAATAGAATTCCAAATTGCTTAAACTCAACACTCATCTGTCCATCACTATCAACCAGCGGGATAGGCACCTCACCACCAGCAAGGAAATTTGCCTGACCACCGCTAATGCAAGAAAGTGTCGGTTCAGCGAGCATACGAGCATCACCATCGTTCATTAAGATGTTAATCACTGATGACAATCCAGAAGACATACCAAAAAAATAGTTAGTACCCACATCACTACCCAGTGGGGCTAGTCCTGTCCCAGGAGCGATAGTCGAGCGGAAAATATCGTTGGTGTTGTAATCTGCCAAGACTGAAAATATTGGCCCATCAAGCACGTCAGCCCAATCAATACCGATCTTTTTCAGTGCGCTTTTCCTGACCTCCAACAATCTCGCTTTAAGAAATACTGTCTGTGCACGCTCCACCGTCGGGCCTCTGACAAGTGAGACTAGATTCGGATACTGTTCAGCAATTGCCTCAACTCTTTTTTTGTCAGAAATAGATCTGGCCTGTCCATCAATCAAATACGTATTTCTGATTTTATCAACCGTGATGCCGTCTATACTTCCCAACAGTCTGTTAACCTCTTCGTAGGTTGGACCTGCGGAGATTCCATCAACTTGAAGGAGGTATCTATCCGACGATCCAGAACGAAACCAGACCCGGAGATCTGTCACGCCGGCCTCTTTAGCAATGACCAGTACCTCTTGAGTATCAGACAACACTTTGACATCGGCAATCTTTCCATTCCCCACTGACACCCGCTTTATCCCGGGTGCTGTAATAGTTATCGTTTGTCCGGCAGGGACATACAAAACATGCTTGAATTCATTCCCTGCCTGAATATTGGGGATAGTTAATAGTAATAACACTATAAATAGAGAAATCTTAGTTATTGTTTTACTGTTTATTTTTGGATCCACTTAAGATCAACCTCCAATAATTATATGTACGCCTCTGCGCGAGGATCCAGGTTTCTTTCCAAGGAGCGTAGATCGTGTGACCTTGACATTTTCGATATTTCCTGGCGCATCAATGCCTCTTAGAATAAATGTCAGACTACCAGCTTCCTGTGCATGAATAACCTTTGCTGCATCCTTCGGCCACAGAAGAACAGTAACCGTACTGAATGACTTACTTGGCTCTTCTCCATATAACTCGTTTGTCTGGTGTCCTGTTGCCATAACCAGGACATCCTGCAATAGGGGAAGCGTCACTTTTTTCTTTTTTTCCTTGATGGTTAGCATGACATCAACCTTATCGTTTGGTGCAAGCATACCGGCAACTGAGGAGATATCATCAACCCGAAGAGTTAACGCCCGCATTCCCTCATCGATCAAGGTGGCAAATTTCCCACCACGCTGTCTGGATAGGTGAGAATGAAGAATTGGTTCCCCAGAATTTACCGGATGAGCAAGTGCATACCCCTTAGCGCTATCAAAGTCATTTCTCCGCAAAGCATCTTTATGCACAAACCCACCAGGCACATCACGCAATGAAGCTGTTGCACCAGACAGTAGCTCTCCTGGCATTAAATCCCTGCTAGCGACGATTACCGATACAGGCTCATACTGTGCATCTATTTTTGCAATGTGTTTATCAACAGTGTCCTCTATATATGTATTCGTAAAATAGGCCGCACCGGCACCGGATGCCAATGCACCCACAAGCAGGATAATTGTTGCTTTTGGTATTTGCATTTTTCGTCACTCAGAATGGTAGGACGAGTGCCCAGGAGAATTCTGAATAGTATTCCCTGATTAGAGACAGAATCAGTGGAAGCATCGTCACAAAGGCAAGAAAACCTGTAATAACTGCGACATATTCAGCCATTACTGACCCTCTTTGTTGCATCATCTGTTTATCTGTAGACATCAATTTTTCCTCCAGTGAAGCAGTACGGTGGTCTGCTCCAATGACTTGTCAGAACTGACGGTAACCTGTACTAGTTGTGAACTCTTTTGAAATTCCAAAACCTGCACATTAAGTGAACTGCCGTCAAATGGCCCAGAGACCTCTGCCCAACCATTTGTACGCAGGTGCCTGGATATCTCACCAATTTCATTACGCTGGGATCGGTCGCTGACAGCTGTCAAAGTTTCAGCCGCTATCTCACCATCAAGATACTCATCTTTCCTCACTATCCTTAGACTTCCAGGTAATGGGAAACTGGTTTTTCTATCTGGTAACATCTTTGCGGGATCAGCTGTAACGACGATAAAACCCTCACTTCCCTGTGATGTCGGGAAAGCTTGTATCGTCATGTAGTAATCTCCATCCAGGACACCCAGGATTCTTTGCCTTTTGCCTTGACGGTTTTCCCTCGGTGATAGCGCCCGTTTTCGCCACTCATGGCTGTAGTGACCCATCACCTCATCTATACCACTCTTCGTCTTAAACGCTCGGATACTCATGGGCAAACCATCACGCAGCATCCTCTTGGCTATCCAGGCAGTAGATGCTCCTGGTGGCCCTTCAATGTGCGGCATATTGACGGGGAAACGTTGATTGAACTCATCGACAGGATCAGCCGCCGGGAGTGAGCGTGGCCAGAAAAACACCAATAAGAGAACAAATTGTCCTACTAAGACTATTGTCCTCTGCCACTCTTCATCTTCCATCATGAGATGTCATCGGTGATACCTGACGCTCCATCTATCGGTCGGAATCCTTGATGAATCTCGATGGCACGACCGAGCTAATCGGTTCCAAATCTGGATCCTGCCCATATTTACCTTCACGGTAGGGATAGAGGGCTCCAAATGTCTTTGTACCAAAGGCCTCAAGTAGAGATATCTCTTCATCGACAGTCAAACCATCCACACGACGACTAAAACGCTCCTCATCGCTTGGTGACCAAGCATCGCTAAGAATTGCAGCATCGGCGGAAAGTGTTGAATTTACCCTGATCTCCTTGGGATACTCCGCCTCCCAAGGTAGCTCTACATGTGTCGTTACATAGTTGCCAGTATTGAGGCCGATGGATTTGTCGAGACTGTCTGGAAGTATTGTTGAGATCCCCGTACCGGCCAACTTGGTCACCATAACTCCATGGCTAGTGGAAGCCGCACCCTCGTCGACAGTTCCGATACCCGGAAGACCCTCGCCGGCATTAGACAACAGAGACCGGTTCGATCGATCTCTCCATAAAGGCTCACTCGTGATTCCTTCACTTCTTGAGCGGCTCTCATCCACAAGTACAGCACTCCTATGTCCATAAAAGCGATCATTAATCTCCAGGCTGATGTCTGCATCACTCTTGCTGCGCTCGCCATTACGCCAACTGCTGCCAGGATCAGACCAGACTGTACGCTCCCAGGCTGCATAGCGAGCCGCCATGCTGGTTTTATGCTTGGCATCCAGTTGTTTACCCAACAGAGGAACAGCAATAAACAGTGGAATCGCTACCAGTGCTGCCACGAGAGTCTCAACGGTCGCAGAGCCCTTCTCACTTATCATGGCATTCCCAACCGTTTCAGCTTGATACCAGATGGAGGCTCAAATAGTTCAGGACCGGCGCAGATCCACTCAACACTCTCTGCTTTATACCAATCTTTGTCTTGCTCTGGATCGTTTGATGAAATGCTGTTACGTTCACTGTATAAAACAGCCCGGATTGTATCGATCTCAGCAACACAAAGTCTCATATCAACAGGGTCGCCAATCATTGGTGGCAAAAATGTGCAGGAATAACCAGGCAATACTTGCATGGTTTCTGGTATTTTTGGCATATCGAATAATGAATCAAGGTCGTCATACATCAATGAGATCTCAAAATCCTCATGCGTCGTAGAGTCTTTTCCTGATATAAAGCGAACCGACCCATTCTTTTTAATGACATTTACCTGATATGCCTGCTTTTCCGTTCTAATCAAAATACGGTGTAGAGGCTCGTTGGTAAAAGTTGGCTCACCATTTTTTTTGATTGGAAATCCTCCCAATACACACTCGCCAAATAGTTCTTTCTTCTTTTTATTACGTGTTTGATAGAGAACCTTTCTATCAATTCCCCACGGGGTCGAAGCGAGGAAACCATGCTTCTTTGGATCCAGACATGGAAGGTGATCACTTGCTTTATATTTGATTTTAAGGACAGGTTCCTGCCCTGATTCACAACTGATAGCGTGAGACGCTGTAGTCCAGTAGAAAAAAAGAACCCCTACCAACAGAGAACGAAATAATACTGATGAGAATAACACCTTCAGAACCCCGCTACATTTGGGCGATTGACCAACCTGGGTTCCCAAAATGGGTTGTAGAGACTGCCATACTCCTCCCGACTGGTACCGAAGTTCTTAATAGGTTGAGTGAAAGCGACTAATGCTGTGGAGGACGCATTAAGGGGAGATGCTGCCTGCTCATCCGTGCGTGATAGGGGCAAAAGGTTTTCTGTGCGCGTCTGCTCCTGGCGTTTTGTTGCATATACAGTGATATAGAGACCTTCATCTTTGCCTGAGTCATCTTCACTGAGATTGTAGTAGCGGCGAATTCCACGATAATCATCGTGAAATTCCCTGGCTGTTGCCTTACCCTTGGCTAGCGTCGACCAATCCCAACCATCCCACTCCAGTGTGGCAAAACTGAGCCTGTCTGTGGATTCCCAGTCGGTCAACTCATCATCAGTATGCGTCGTGGAACCAGTTTTATGGATCTTTACAACCAAGAAGTTTTCTTTCCAGCCTCGATTGCCAGCAATCCATCGTTGGGATGAGCCATAACTCCTCGTGACAAGAGCACTGATCTCTCCCTCATCATCAGACCCCGGTTCAAAGCTCTCTACAAAGGTGGGGATCTGCGCACGCTGAGCAGCAATCCTACCAGTGAGCGTGGCACGAACTGCCAGAGGGAGAGCGGACATACCGCTGATTTCGTTGACCTTGATATCCGGATCGTAGACCCGAGCGGTTTCCTCCATGATCTTGTTTAAGCGAAAATAGGTAAGCCCCGCTTGCGCCTCCACCTGAGCAGCAGAGTAAATACCATTAAGTAAATCTATTCCCTGAGTTACAATAGGTGCAGTTTCTTCGTTGATATCAGCTAATCGCTCGGCATAAGTCTCAGCAACGCGAATAGCTGCCCCAACATAAGGGATCCATCCAGCAATTTTTTCTAAGCTATCCAGTGAATTTTCAATATAGCGAATCCAGCCAACATAGCTGATGAAATGTCCCGTCCCCACATGATTGGCAATCATGGCTCTATTGGTATAAGCCATAAAGTTGAGATGCCGGGCTGTCCAGATACCTGCGCTATAGGCCGACGCATCGGCTGCATTCGCGACAACAGTTTTGTCAGTGATCTTCTGACCGGAGTTGTACATCAGGAGGAGTACAGTACAACCGATCACGAGGCCCACCACAGCAATTGGCAGTACCTGTCCCCGGTTCCTTACCAGGCTGCTTATCTGCATATCACGTCCGTTGTTTGCAATGAGAGTACCGGTGCCAAGGCAAAAGAATTACCAAGGCACGGAACTTATTTAATTAAGTTGCAGGGAGTCTCGAACCTACCGGTACTAATCGTCTATGTTCTGAGTATTATAGGTGCCCAATGTATCCGACTGAGAACCGTAACCTTCAGCACGAGCGGAATCAGCTTTCGCTGCTGTGACTCTGGCACTGCCATCTTCACCTGAGATCTCTTTAGCCATCGCCGCTGTCTGATTTGACAAAACATCACCGAATGCTGCAAATACACCGATTGCAGCCACTGCAATCAGAGCCGTAACGATAATGTACTCCGACATTCCCTGGCCGAATTGACGGAATTTGGAATTTTTAGAAGATAGAAGTTTAGACATGAGATCCTCCATGAATCTTGAAAATTGTTCTTCCTATCTGGATGATCACAGAAAAGTGAGACGCAGTTCCGAGACCTTCATCACAGTTTTTTTATCATCTCTATTTGTCGGATTTCTTTACACTTACGCCAACCCACGTAATAGAGCTATCAATCTGACGCGCTAATTTTTTGGTTGATGTGCGATAAAGCTTACCTGTTTCCGCTGCATAAAAGAGTGCTTTATTCCCATCATCCTGCAATAGAACTATATCTCCACGACCAGAGGAGGCGATACCATATACGTGCTTGTATTTAACACCCGCCGAAGGGGTACTATTGAGTACCCCGACCCCTAGTTTCTCAAGTTCATGGAGTGCATCCCACTTAGATACGTCATGTAATGTCAGGCTTTTTTTCAACAGACCCATATCCCTAGCTATAAATTCTATTACAGAGACATTTTTCTTCACTGGAGGGTGTGTTGCTTTTACTATTACCGATTTTTCGTATTGTGATTTTATTGTTATGTATTGCATAGTAATCAGTATAACTGATAGTAATACCGTAGTGATTAGTAGTGAGTAAATCGGCACTGAATCCAGCGACTTCTTATATGGTAGTTTTGGCTTCTTTATTAATACCTGGTAAATCAGAATTGCAAAACTCACTAGATAAACAAGTGACAAGTATGGAAACATGATGTAATACAACGTTCCATGCTCTACTCTCTTAACATTTCCCACAACCAAACCGGATTGATAATTCTCATATATTTTACTTACTCGACCTGACGGACTAATAATTGCAGATGGCCCACCATTTGCCGATCTTACAATCCCCAACCCGGATTCAACCACTCGTACTTGATCAAGCGCCAAGTGCATATGTGAGAGTATTGAGGGTCCTGCATAGGCATCATTCGTGACAACAGCAACAAAATCTGCACCATTCTTATACAGGTCGAAGTAATGTTTTGTAAAAGCTGAATCCGAACAGATTAATACACCCACACGTTTACCATCTACTTCTACTGGCATAGCAAAATTTTCTGCTACTTTATATTCTTCCACAAAAAGCACTGGGGTTTGCTTATACTGACTTCTTACAATTTCGCCATCTGTATCTATTTGCCATCCTGCACTAACCGTTTCTCCTTTTTTATCAAGATCATATGCATGCATAATCTGGTGTCGCTTCAGGCTTTGTATCTCCTGTATTATGTCGTTTGGTATCTGGATTGGTAATCCCGGAATGATCGATTCAGGCCATATAACGAGGTCTTTTTTTTCAGTATTCCTGTTAATCTCATTTATTAGCGTTGTAATTTCATGAACAACTAATTCGATACTTCCAGGAAGACCAACAAGATCAAGTGTTTCTGGCTCTAATGATGTTTGCACTGCAACAACATCCATTACTGATTTTTGCGCTTGAAATTGTTCCAAACAATATCCACTCATTACCCATACTGCAATTAAACTCACAAATAATATCAACTGTCTTGAGATATGATTGAATTGAATAGACACACATTCTAAATTAATTTCTTTGGCCAACTTTGCTTGTAGTGAAACAAGCAATAGGGTTGCTCCAGGGGAACCTATTATTGAAGCTACTTGAATAATTTCAATATGATTTACAAGTGACACAGTAAATGCAAATGGCAAGCCAATCTCATTGAGAATGATTTCTGCTGATGCCCATATAACACCTATCTTTAACGATGACCATTGTCCATCCAATATTTTTACTTTTGCCGTCATCCATCCTAATGCTGCAAACGTGACAACGACAATTACAATACAGGCAATATAGAGTATTGGACTCTCAAAAAGAGAACCAAAGTAGACATATGTCCCGATGAAAAACCCAATAACTCCTGCATCTATTACTGCATATCTTAATGATTTGGATATGGAATAAATAAAATATGGCAGAAAAGCGATATATGCGAATATCGAATATTCGAATGGGGGTAAAGTTAAAAGAAGTAATAATGCCGTAAGAATACCGGCCATTTATGGATAATCTCGTGTTGTGCCATTCGAGGCATTATGTCATTTGCTCTCTATTTATAATATTTCCTTGATTATTATAGAGTAGAGCGAAGTAACAAATAGATAAGTTTTATTACTTGATAGTTTCTATGTTTTTTATCATTTCAAGATATTTTTCTCGTTCTACATCACTGGATGCGTTTATTGCACACTTCTTGAGTAAGCTGTATGCACTTGATATCTGTAAAACAGCCAAATTGTACATGGCTTTTGAATTGTTAGGTTCCAGATTAACAACATGGGAGAAACTCTTTTCAGCAAGCTCTGCATTACCCTGACGATAGGCAGAAACACCTAATCTGAAATGTGCCTCAGAATCAGAGGGAAATGCTTCTGTCAGCTTTTCATATAAAGATTGAGCGTCATTCCACTTTTGTGCCATATAAGCTCTATTTGCATCAACCCATACATCACTCATGGATATACTATTTATTTTATTAGAGCCTACGGAGGTGCAAGAGGTAAGTAATACCACAATGATTAATAAAAACAGTGTATAGCTCTTCCTGTTCATTCTGAAGATTCTATCATCCATTGTAATCGTTGACCTGACTTAACCCCATGGCATATAGCCATACCGCTTGATGACTCAAGCACATATCTCGTTTTTTTTGGTGCAATACAGAATCTAAATGGCCTAACGCTATCTTTTACCGTCAATATATAACCGTCTTTGTCAAGAAATATTACATCAATTGATATTTTCATCCCAATTGTATGTATGCTACCTCCTGATTCAAAAAGCAGTCCCTCATCGTCGGCTAGATGCTTCCTCCCTATAAGCCCTCGTAGTCGCTGGGTAAAGGTTTTTGCATATCCTACTCGACTTAATACTTTTTTTTCATCAGTGTCTCTACGAATAATCAACACGGTGACTCTATCCATTAATAAATACTTTATGGATGCCAGCGTCAATAAACTTAATAACCAAAGGAAATCCTATGATGATAAACGTGATAGGGAATAACAGACCCAAAAGTGGACCTAGCAGTTTTACAGGCGCTTTGTTCGCCTTTTTTTCAGCCCTAATAAAACGCTCCTGTCGTCTCTGCTTAGCCTGCTCGACCAGCACTGCACTAATTGATCCTCCCGTTTCCGCCGCCTGAATAAGCGTTGCTGTAAAATTACTGATTGACGACATATTGATACGAGAAGAGAGTCTCTCCAAAGCCTCTTTGCGACTTAATCCTGTCCTGGTCTCTCTTAAAAAGCGAACAAATTCCTGCTTTAATGGACCATCAGGTATTCTTTGTACTGCTTGTTTTATCGCACTGTTAAATGTCAAACCTGCATTCATTGCCAAAACAATGACCTCAAGAAAAAAAGGAAAGTCTTTATCTATTCTCGTTTTTCTTTTCTCAATAACATCCCTCAGCCAGATATCGGGATAAAAGAAGCCCAAGGGAACTAATACAAGACTGAACACGATAGCAAATGAGCTGGTTATTCCAATTATTAATAGAATGTAGACGACCAAGAATACTGCTATCAGCAAACCTAAACGGCGCATCACTACAAACTCTTCTGGTGAAAGTACATAACCATAGCCAGCTTCAGTAAGGCGACCCAATACCATATCGCGTTTTTGTGAATCCATAGACATCTCGATACGATGCGTATAGAGACGGACCATCGGGCGAAGAAGACGAATAAACCCAGGTGGACGGTCTCGCCACTCATCATTATTCTTTTCCCTCCCTTTTCTCGCCAACATAACAGGAACGGAGACAAAGGCCCCTGCACAAATTGAAGCAAGTACTATTGCCAGAATTCCATAAAAACTATTAAACATCGATATTTACAATTTTCCGTATCATATAGACTGCCAACATCATCATGCAGGCTATGACAGCAAGTACGACCCAGCCATATATCTCAGTGAAAAGCAGCCTCATCGCTTCTGGCTGTTGTTTATACAATACAGCGCCTACCGCCACTGGCAAAAGACTTATAACCCACCCTTGCGCCCGGCCAGATGCCGTCAAAGCCGAGATTTTTCCTTCTATATGCATTTTTTCACTTAATGTCTTAGCCAGTGAATCCAGTGTATCCGCCAAATTGCCACCGACTCCACGGGATATACCAACCGCTGCAGTAAACAGTTCCAATTCCTGCCGCGGAATACGCCTACATAACTCATCTAATGCTTCAGAAAGATCGCGACCAACACGATGCTCAGCAACCACAAGAGAGAATTCCTGTGATAACGGAGCCGGTTGACGCAATGCTAAATGCTCCAGTCCTTTTGGCAGGCTCGCACCTGCCCTCATTGCAGCTGCCAATGTCATCAATGCATCAGGAAACTGATATAAAAACTTATCAATACGACGTTTTTTTAAAAAAGAGAGTGTGAATCGGGGTGATAGAACACCCGTAATAATTCCAAAAACAACACCGACTGGACCAACTGCAAATAAACCAAGAACAGCGAGTGAGAATGTGAGAACAAGTGTTGCAATAAACAGAACAAGAGGATCTGTATTCAAGAAGCTGGCTCGTAGATCCTTGCCCATATTCTTGACGAAATGACTACGATAGACAGACAACCCACGTATAATAAAACGCCCCCCCAAAGAAAAGGTCAGGATGCCGAAAACGAAGGCAGTAATTATAATCAGAGTCGATATAGTAGAGGGGAGAACTTCCATGCTCTTTATATATAAAATTCCATTTGTCGTCTGATATTAGCACTTTGAACCGAGTATGAAAACCGTCGCTTTGCTATCATATCAATCAGCGATACCTCCACGATACAGCAACAAATATCTATATATACTTCATATTAATCAATCTATTAGAGGTGATATACCATTCAACTTCACTCAATATAGTAATTCTGGACACTTTTTTAAAAACCCATTAAGGCAGGAAACATGGATAGAAAACACTTCATACGGAAATCACTTAAATACACCACACTTCTAAAATCTCATCTCAAGGGCAGCCTATTCAACTCAGTAAACTTTGTCCGGATTATTCCAACGGACAGATGCAATCTTAATTGTGCATACTGTTGGCAAAAAGACGATTCCTCCGATGAAATGAGCTTGGTTGCATTTCGCAACTATCTCGACAAAGCCATCAGGCTCGACGTTGGTTTGATCACTATTCTTGGTGGTGAGCCTATGCTGTGGGATGGAATCTACGAGGCCATTGCTGCATGTACAGAGAAAAACGTACTATCAGATATGACAACGAATGGCACGTTACTTAACCGAGAGTCAATAACAATGCTGGCAGAATCGGGACTTGATTATTTAAATATATCTACCGATGGCTTGAAGATATCTTCGGTGTCAAAAAAGAATAACCTAGGGTCTTAGGAAGCAGATTTACCTAAATTGGGTGTTTTCTTAGCATGCTAAGTAGAAGTTTATAGATATCAGCCTTTCGATGATTGAAT
>JAHXIQ010000004.1 GCA_025655555.1 Candidatus Thiodiazotropha sp. (ex Myrtea sp. 'scaly one' KF741663) | reverse complement strand
TTCGCTGATTTTAGAATATTTATAGTACCTGTTTTTACTGTAATACATGGGCGCAAATGCATATTAGCATGCAATTTGCTTCCTAAGACCCTAACCTAATACGTCGTGAACTAATTGGAGCTCTACATGATGCAAAAAAAATGTATGGCATGCACTACCGGCTCAATGCAGTATTATATAAAGACAATTTTGATGAGAAAAAAAAACTCATTAACTTTGCTAAATACAATAATACACAAATTTCGATCGGCTACGCGGTTCCACCAGTTGACAAAATAAATCCATCCAATAAGGACATATATTTTTCACATCAAGATAAGGAAAAATTACAGGAAATCATCAACTACCTCTTATTAAAAATAAATACAGGCTACCCAATCATTGATCCGGATTCGTATTTTGAAAATATATTCCGTTTTTTGAATAGGGAGAGATTCTGGGAATGTAACTACCCCACACGATATGGCTGGATTAATATTGCACCAAATGGGAAGATCAGAAGCTGTACAAAAAAAATGGATGAGATGGATATCAACTTCCTGGAACTAGACACCAATAGTATAAAGAAAACCAGAAAACAGATGAAAAAGAACTTGAAAATCTGTAATGCGGAATGCTATTCAAATTGCGCATATGACTCATCATATTATGTGCACAACAAATTTCAATTAGCTAAAAAAATAATTAGCAGACTTAGTGGATAAGTAGGTCGTGTTGTAGCGGATCTCTTTACCATAGAGTCACGGCGGGTAGATGTGGTAGAGGAGGATATAGGGCGCGTTGTTTGCCTGACGATGGGAGTAGGTATCCGCCAATGCGTGGAGGTATTCGCCGTAGAGCTGCGATTTGATGTCCGCTGCCGAGGCGCTGCTGCTGATGCAGGCCCGGTCGGTCAGCATTGCCGATTTGTAGAGCCTCGACAGCTGATCGCTGGAGGGGTTCTCGAACCGGGTAGTGGGGTCGGCGCTACTATTAACATTTTTGGTTTTTATGCTCTCTACGTAATCCCTCCAGACAATCTTGTGTGTATTTACCAAGCCCTTCACAAAGATACCCTATGTATTCACCGGAAGCCTTGGTTTTTATGAAATAATCTTTGATTTCATCTGTATATCCCCCGTGTCGAGTCGTCTCTTGCGCAAGAAGATATTGAAATTTTTGATATTTGATATTTTTAAAATTATCAATCAAATATTGCCGACATAAGGGAATCCTAGATACTTGAAGAAGTATCGTTGGCAATGCAATAGCGTATCTTTCATCAGGTACATCTTCCGAACTCAGCGCAACTAGATACTCCACTTTACCTGCAATATGCTTAACTCCACCCTTTTCAAAATAATGACCAGTAATTGGTAGTTTCAGAATCTTCCTTACAAAGGCTTCCATCTCTTTGTGCGTAGATTTGAGTAGTCACCTGGGGATGTAAACAGATCTGTATAATCGTGCTCGGGGTCTGCACCGTCCCATGCAGGATGTTTGTATTCATATTGTATCGCCACAGCAATGCTAGACCACAACAGTAAAGTAGCAGCAAGCATTCTCAGCGTGGTTTGTGATCTACCAGCATGCATATGTATGAGATATTTCGATTTCTTCATTTCTTACACCAGCCCTCTTCAAGGCGATTTTCTGTTCCTGCGTAGTCACCTTTCTGAATCAGAATATTTCTAAGGATTGGACGGTATTGCGCATAACAACGCTCACTCGTTCTCTCATGCCAAATCGATGGATCATTCTTGCCGGTGAAACAAATGAAACTGGTTTCTAGTGGCAATCCGACTTGACAAACTCTTTCCATCAGTTTCCTAAAGTCTTTGGTATCAAGTGATTTTTTACTAAGATTGCTCATGTAAAATGCGATGGTAGTCTGCTTCGTGGATATTGGCTTGTACTCCATCAATTCCAATCTGGTGCTATCATCCCAAGTGATGTTTTTCACAAGCTGCTTAAGCTTCTCAACGTACTCGTTGAATCGCTCAGCATTCTCATCCTCAAATTTTTTGATTTTCTTGGCATAAACACTACAGTCCAATACCGTATGGCCGAGATTCTGATATTCGTTACGCATATTGATGAGCTTGCATAGTGAGCGTGTGTAACTCCACTCACCGAGAGACTTTGCGCTTTGCTCAACTTCCTCAAGCACTGCTCGCTCCATCTTCCAGTTGTCGATGCCATAACCACCGTCGCAAGTGCTATCGTAGGTAAGATCTGATAAATACCCGTTCCGCGTCTCAAATTTGCTTTTCTCTTGCGGCGTCATTTCCAACCTTGTCGAGCCGATACCAACGACCTCGTATCTTCTTGTTATCCGACCCTCTGTTGTTTCCATGGTATAGCCAGGCTTGTATGCCGTGATCTCCATACGCTGGTTTCTCGGTAGTTTCAGCGACACCGGCTTTTTTCTACCCTGCGAGGAAAAATCAAATCGGCCCGCCTCGTCAGTCTTCACCACCAGCGATCCATAACACTCATCACTCGGCAGCGAGCCAGGATCTGGAGACAGTACAACTCCACTATCACCAATATATCTCACCAGCACATAGGCACCTGAAATGGGCTTGCCGGTTTCCTCATCAACCACCACACCTCTCGGCATTGGTTTGAGTGTGTTGACATTCATGCCTACACAGCCTGTTATCAGGCCCATGAGACAGAGCCTCATAATACATCCAATTAAGTGATACTGACTGCTATTACCCATCTGTCACTTCCTCATATTTCATGGCTTTACAGCACCTCAGGGTATCTCAAAAACCGGTGTACTTGGTGGTGGCAATAGAACACCCTCCAGATCCCCTGGCTCAAAACCTTCAAGATATGTGTTACGGTTCGTCGATCCCTGACTTTTCACGTCTTCATGCGCTTGAATAGGCTTCTCATTTGAATTTTCATCTACCACATAAGGTATCGGCAAACTGGGGCCCTGTTGCGTAAGCCAGTCATTCAAAATTTTACGTTTTTCTTTCTTGTCTTTCTCCTTGTTGAATTTCTGCACAACCCCCGTAGTTCCTTTTGCCACCTCGTAACCCGGACGACCTGCAACACCAATATCCGCATTGCCGTCTCCGGCCAGCTTCTTCCAGAGATCATCACTTTCTGCCTGGTATTCTTCTGTGGTAAATGGCTTAGCTCTCTGTGCCTCTATCTCCACCCTAAAATCCTCCCGCAGTTGGTAAAATATCTGCTTCTCCGCTTCCAGGGTTCTGACTTCCTGGTAAAGCCAATCTATATTTACCTCTTCATCCAGACCTATGTCGTGATAGGTATGAACAAAGTTGTATGTGCGGTCCGGAAGTGTCCCATCGACCGCATGTCCATAGCCACTGCTCCACACGCCATAGGGGTTGTTGTCTTCGTCCCGGTGCGAGTAGGTGTCGGCGTAGGCGTGCAGGTATTCTCCATAGAGTTGTGCCTTTATCATGCCTGGCGGTTGCCGATTCACCGGACAGGCCCGGTCGAAGAGCATGGCGGCGTTGTAGAGGTTGGTGAGTTGTGGTGACCTGGGGTCCTTGAAACTTGTGAGTGGATCACCAGGTGTAGTCTCACGAGGCTGGGTGAAGTGGTAGGCGGCCAGGGCTGTCGGCCAAATGGGTATGGTCAGGGGGTTCTCGTCGATGTATTGATCGGCCAGCGCGATGACTAGGGCGGTCTCCTTTGGCACGCCTGCCGTGACCGCGAGGAAGTAGGTCATGTAGTAGTGGATCTCTTTACCGTAGAGTCCCAGCGGGTCGATGCGGTTGAGGGGGTCATTGTCCACGTAGGCGTAGGTGTTGAGGCCGGCAACTGCACCCAGGGGATCGCTGGTGAGGTAGCGGCCGCTTTGTGGATCGTAGTCCCGGTAGAGGTTGTAGGCGGTGCCGGTCTCTACATCGTGGTATTGGCCGGGCAGGCGCAGGTTGAATTGCAGGTGTTCACCGTTGCCATCCGGGTCGCTCTCCACTTCGGCCTGGCCGAAGGGGCTGTAGTCGGCCTGCCAGACTATGTTTCCATCCGGGCCGGTTATGCTGACCGGTGCATGACGCCAGTCGGTATGGATGGCGTAGAGGGTACCGTCCTGAAGCATGGCGAACGGTCTGCCAGACAGGTAGAGGTATTGTTTGATCACTTCCCCTTTTGCGTCGAGTTCTGCGATCAGTTGTTTGTTTTCGTAGAGGTAGTGGGTGGTCTTTGCCGGCGTCTGTGTGTGGTTGGTCTTTTTAATGCGCTCGCCTTCGCTGTTGTAGGCGTATTCGGCGATGAGGTGGTTACCTGTATTGTGGGCTGGGCTACCTCTCAGACGGGGGGCGGTCATTTTGCACTAATGGCAGAAATCATCAACGATCACACCAACCAGGGCTCAGTGACAACACCTGCTTCATTACTCCATCAATACGAAGCAACAACCTACTTTCATCACTGGGCCATAGTCGCCCATATTGTATGTCGCAAGCTTCCCATCTCTCTTCATTCCATTGACCGCCACCTTTTTCATTGAGAATGCAAATACTACCTTTCTCTATCTTCTTCGAACCTGCCGTGCACAATCGCTTGAGCAACTTCATCGCAATGGTTGCATTTATTTCATGTAAGGGTGGAGAGAGGCTGTAGGCGGCCGTATGTCTTTCCAAATCACCGACAAATTTAAATTCAATTAATTCCAGTTTTGGTAAACCGCTCCAATCTATGTTTTCTATATCCGTAATCGTACGCTCAAAATGCTCTCTCTTTATTCTTGTAATATTTTCATTGTAAACACTACAGTCCAATACCGTATGGCCTAGATTCTCATCTTCATTGTATTGGTTAATGCGGTTACATAAAGCATAAGTATACCCCCACTCATCAAGCGTCCCGGCACTTTGCTTTGCCTCTTCAAGCATCGCATACTCCATCTCCCAATTATCAGCACTATAGCCATCACAACTACGATCCCTAATGACATCCAGTAAGTACTCATGCCGCTCCTCAAACCTGCTCTTCTCCTGCGGCGTCATCTCCAGCCTTACTTTTCCAATGCTGACAGGTTCAAACCTCACCATTATAAGTTCTCGATCCAAATAACTTTGATATCCCTCAGAGTCCTCCATCGTGTATCCAGGCTTATAGGCTGTGATCTCCATACGCTGGTTTTTTGGGAATTTCATCGACACCGGCTTTTTTCTGCCCTGCGAGGAAAAATCAAATCGGCCCGCCTCGTCAGTCTTCGCCACCAGCGATCCATAACACTCATCGCTCGGCAGTGCGCCAGGGTCTGCTATCATAATAGCGCCACTATCTCCGATATACTGCACCAATACATAAGCGCCAGATATCGGTTTCCCGGTCTCTTCATCAACCACCTCCCCTCTCGGCATTGGCTTGAGCGTGTTGGCGTTCATACCTACACAGCCTGTTATCAAACCTACGAAACAGAGACTTAAAATCCAACCTATTGATTTATGTGGACTGTTTTTTCTCATCTGTTTCTTCCTCATGTTTTTATTGCTCTCCGAAACCTCAGGGCGTCTCAAAAACCGGTGTACTCGGTGGTGGCAATAGAACACCCTCCAGATCCCCCGGCTCAAAACCTTCAAGATAGGTGTTGCGGTTTGTTGATCCTTGTTTTTTTACCTTGTCGTGATCAGGAATGGGCTTCTCTTTTGAATTATTAGCGACCACGTAAGGTATTGGTAGGCTGCCACCTTTATCCTTGAGCCACTTATTCAGTATATTCTTCTTTTTCTTCAAACTATTTTGCTTGTTGAACTTCTGTACAACCCCCGTAGTACCTTTTGCCACCTCGTAACCCGGACGACCTGCAACACCAATATCTGCATTGCCGTCTCCGGCCAGTTTCTTCCAAAGAACATCAGTTTCCTCATCGTATGTACCAACAAGAAGTCCTCCAGCAAGCTTTCGATTTGCCTCTATCTCCGCCCTAAAATCCTCCCGCAGTTGGTAAAATATCTGCTTCTCCGCTTCCAGGGTTCTGACTTCCTGGTAAAGCCAATCTATATTTACCTCTTCATCCAGACCTATGTCGTGATAGGTATGAACAAAGTTGTATGTGCGGTCCGGAAGTGTCCCGTCGACCGCATGTCCATAGCCACTGCTCCACACACCATAGGGGTTGTTGTTTTCATCACGGTGCGAGTAGGTGTCGGCGTAAGCGTGCAGGTATTCTCCATAGAGTTGCGCCTTTATCATGCCCGGTGGTTGCCGATTCACCGGACAGGCCCGGTCGAAGAGCAGGGCGGCGTTGTAGAGGTTGGTGAGTTGTGGTGACCTGGGGTCCTTGAAACTTGTGAGTGGATCACCAGGTGTACTCTCCCGAGGCTGGGTGAAGTGGTAGGCGGCCAGGGCCGTCGGCCAGATGGGTATGGTCAGGGGGTTCTCGTCGATGTATTGATCGGCCAGCGCGATGACCAGGGCCGTCTCTTTTGGCACCCCCGCTGCCATTGCCAGAAAGTAGGTCATGTAGTCCTGGATCTCTTTACTAAACGACCCAAGGAGCCGCTCAATCAAAGCAGCTTTCCATACCCGTTACGAGATTTAGCTACAAGCACCCGCTATTGCCTATAGCCTGCATCGGCCTGCATAATGCAACTGTGTAATACCAGGGAGAACAGTACGCCACCACGATCTTTTTCCATGTTGTATCCTTCCAGAGACATCTCCATCTCAGCCACATCCTGTTCGGTCGGTTGCTTGCCGAAGGTCATCCACGCCAGCATCCGTGCACGATCCAGATCCTGCTGGGTGTAATCTCCTCCTGAGGTGATCTTATGTTCTATACATTTACTCATCCGGGTTTGGTAATCCATCTTAAAGGCCTGCTTGCTCCAGGCTTCAGCTGTAACAAGATGTCTGGCCTCTCCACTTCCCGGGTTGCTTGCCGCACTCTCTTGAAGCGACTTGTACACGACTGCCGACAGCGCTTCTGCAAACTGCCTGGTGGTCTCACCGCTGACGTTTGCCTTGCCCGCCTTGGCAAGCGCTCCACTATGGTGGGATGATCCCGCAGGTGTCGAAATATTCACTCCATCGGTGGTGCTGGCGCAACCTGCCAGAACAAGCCAAGCCGGCAGTATCGTCGCCAAACCCACTCTGCTCATGTAGCTTAGATTCATCCATGTATCCTCATTTCCATTGTCAATAGGGTTCCTTTGGCAGTATCACTCAAGATCATGCTGTAGAGGGGACCTTTACAAGCGTGTCCTAAGCGTTGTCCTCTCCCAGCTGAATCCCTCTCCAATCCCCCTGGGTCTAAACTCAAGCAAATTCTAAACTCTAATAGTCTGCATCGGCTTGCATCTTGCAACTGCTAAGCATCCGAGAGAACAGCGTGCCACCACGACCCTTTTCCATGTCGTATCCTTCCAGAGACGTCTTTATCTCCGCTGCCTCCTGCTCGGTTAGTTGTCTGCCGAAGGCCTTCCATGCCAACTGACGTGCTCGATCAAGATCCTGCTGGGTGTGACCTGCTCCTGGGGTGATCTGACGTTTTATGCAATTGCTCATCCAGGCCCGAAAATCCTTCTTATATACCTTCCTTGTCTTGGCCTCCACTTTAGCAAGATGTCTGGCCTCTTCTCCTTTCGGATTGCTTGCCGCACTCTCCTGGAGGGACTTGTAGACGACTGCCGACAGAGCGTCTGCAAAACGTTTGGCAGTCTCATCGCTCACAGGCCCCTTGCCTGCCTTGACAAGTGCCTGCATACGAAGCTCCGCTTGTCTTAGATGATAGGCTTGCTGCTTCTCCTCCTCTGACAGAAAACGAGGACCACGCACTAATCGCGAGTAGTGGTAACCGAAAGATGACATATCAACCGTTCCATAACCAAATTCGACAAGATCTTGCGATCCACTCCGAGGGGGCGAGGAAGATGCCCAGTAATACCAATTTGGCGTACTGGGAAAGAGGCGTGTATCGATAGAGGGTCCATAACAAGGCTTGACCAGCAACGACTGAAGCTCATAGGTGCTAGGTAAGCGCCAATCATCATGGCCAGCAAAGGTTGATTTCTGTGCATCCATCTTTGCTTCTTGCAAGGGCTTATCTTCCGCCTTACCCACGCAGTCAGGACCTATCTGACCTTCAGAACAACGTTTCCACATCAGTCCTGTCTTGCTGTCGCTTACCGTACCATCGCCATTATCCTTAAAGCGTTCTGCCGAGCGCCTTTCCCAAAAATTGGTGCTGCATGTCTGGCCCTGGGGCGGGCGCATGCCCGAGCTTGTCTCGGCCTTGGCCAGGAATCTCTGTGTGGCGTCCTTCCACTCAACAGGTATACGCGAAAGATCACAGGAAATCTGCTGTGTAGTGTCTGGTGAACGAGAAATTTCTCTCGGCATGACGCGATCGAGACAATACCTTTCTATAGAACTTTCCATGGAGTGCTTAATCCTCTGGGCCATTTTGCGATCTTTGACCGGGTGTGCATTCTCCATCTGACGAAGCTTTTCAAGCTCGCCATAAACTGCAATGGCAAGGGGATAATCCTTGATCGTTGGGGGTAAGCAATAGTTAAGATATGAAATATCACCTGATCTATACCAAGGGCGCTGGTTATCTCTATGTATAAAGTCAACAGATAGCATAGCTCTATCTTCAAGGTTATTTTTTTCTAAGCTATACATTCCCGCTCCTATGCTAGGATCAATCGTGTAGCCCGGCTTATAACTCACAATCCATTCTGCATTGCGGTAAGACAAGCCAGGTGTGTAAGCCGGTAATTCATAGTAGCCATCCCTATCTGTGATGGTCATTTGGTTGTGGTGACACTCGATTGTACTTACCTCTATATCAAATGGGTATTTACTCCCCTTGGTATAGCGCATCACAAAAACACCGGCGACCGGCTCCCCAGTATCGGCATCCACCACCCAGCCACTATGGGGCGATCCCACGGGTGACGGCAGACTCACGCCACTGGTGGTGGCGCAGCCCGAGAGGCTTAACCAAACCGTCATCACCCACAGGCCCACCACTCCCTTGAACCATCCGTTCATCTGTCGATCTCCACGTCTATCATCAGTAGGGTTCATTAGGCAGCATCACCCCAGGGAACGTCGAATCCCCATCAGCAAACCCTTCCAACGCCTGTTCGCGTTGTTCGATCATATTGCCCTTATTGGGAGTTGGGATTTCATCAAATCCGAGTGCTTTTAAGTGTTTATTCAGTCCCTCTATTTTCTTTGCCTCATTTTGCTCCATATTAAATTTCTGCATGGGTGGTGCATTGCCGCCAGGCCAGGTGGCAGCTTGATAGAGAGGATCGCCTTTTACGCCAATGTTGAAATCACCATTTCCCGCCAGGTCTTCCCAGGTGATGTTCTTCGCCTTGGGATTGGCAGCGATCTCCGCCGCGTAGTCTTCCCTGATCCTCTCGAACATATGCCGCTCCATCTCCAGTGTGCGAGCTTCGTTGTAGCGCCATGCGTCGGTGCGGGTGACGTAGTCATCTTCCAGAATGTCGTACTCCATATGGGTGCCATAGCTGTTGTAGGTATGGTCGGGATAGAACATCGTTGGGGCTGCGAAGAGATGCCCGGTTATTTTGCTGGGGTCATAGGGCACGTTGTTTGCCTGACGATGGGAGTAGGTATCCGCCAATGCGTGGAGGTATTCGCCATAGAGCTGCGATTTGATGTCCGCTGCCGAGGCGCTGCTGCTGATGCAGGCCCGGTCGGTCAGCATCGCCGATTTGTAGAGCCTCGACAGCTGATCGCTGGTGGGGTTCTCGAACCGGGTAGCGGGGTCGGCGCTACCATCGCCGTGGTTCGTATCATTGTAGTCGGCGGTGAAGTGATAGGACTGCAGGGCTTCTTTAAGGCGTGACCAATTGCCACTTATGAAAGGATTAGGCGTCGTCAGTGGATTGTCGTCAATACCCTGTGCCGCATTGGCGATCCGGAGGGCAGTCTCTTGCGGCACCCCCGCTGCCATTGCCAGGAAGTAGGTCATGTAGTAGTGGATCTCTTTACCGTAGAGTCCCAGCGGGTCGATGCGGTTGAGGGGGTCATTGTCCACATAGGCGTAGGTATTGAGGCCAGCAGTCGCTCCCAGGGGGTCGCTGGTGAGGTAGCGGCCGCTTTGTGGATCGTAGTCCCGGTAGAGGTTGTAGGCGGTGCTAGTCTCGGCATCGTGGTATTGGCCGGGCAGGCGCAGGTTGAATTGCAGGTGTTCGCCGTTGCCGTCCGGGTCGCTCTCCACTTCGGCTTGGCCGAAGGGGCTGTAGTCGGCCTGCCAGACTATGTTTCCATCTGGACCGGTTATGCTGACCGGCGCATGACGCCAGTCGGTATGGATGGCGTAGAGGGTACCGTCCTGAAGCATGGCGAACGGTCTGCCAGACAGGTAGAGGTATTGTTTGATCACTTCCCCTTTTGCGTCGAGTTCTGCGATCAGTTGTTTGTTTTCGTAGAGGTAGTGGGTGGTCTTTGCCGGCGTCTGTGTGTGGTCAGTCTTTTGGATACGTTCGCCTTCGCTGTTGTAGGCGTATTCGGCGATGAGTCGGTCATTGTGGTGGACAGCGACTGGTCTGCCACCGGCGTTATATTCGTAGCGCAATGCACCACGGGTCAAGGGGCGGCCGGTGGCATCATAAGTGAAGGTCTGTTTACCGACCTGTAGCAAGCGGTTGCTCTCTTTGGCGTATCGGTAGTCGGCTGTCAGGTTTGGTTGTTGTATGTGGGTGCGATTGCCGGCAGTGTCGTAGGTGTAGTGGCGTATGCCCTCTGGCCCTTCAGCCTGACTGAGCCGGCCCAGACTGTCATAGCGATAGTGTTGCACCGTTTCATCCTGGCGCTGTTCGATGAGTCGGTGGAGCGGATCGTGACGATAGTCAGTATCACCCGCCGGAATTTCGAGGTGCTGCAACCGTCCTTTTCGATCGTAGCTGTAACGGCTCTGTTGACCATTACCGTGGCTGATACCTAGGAGCCGGCCTTGGGCATCTCGTTCCAGTCCTCCGATGATGGGCGTGTCTTGCAGCCAACCGTCGAGCAGGATTTGGGATGGGATGGTCTCTTCTCCCTGATATTGGTATAGCAGGGTCTCACCACCGGGCAGACGCTTTTTGATCATTCTGCCTCGCTCGTCGTGTTGGTAAGTCAGCTTGTAAGTCTGGTCCGGGTCCTTCAGGGTGATGGCTTGTTCAGTGATGCGGCCAGTTGGGTCGTAGGTATAGCGTGTCTGTTGCCGGAGCCCGTCGAGGGTTTGCGGCTTGCCATCGCCAGTGTAGTGAAAGTGGGTTGTCGCCGGTTGGTCGAAGCCACCGATACCGATGAGGCGACCATGTTCATCATAATCGAATCGGTGGATGATGCCGCTTTCATCGACTCGCACCTTGACCCGGCCTGCATCATCGTAGCGGTACATGACCATCCCACCATCGGGTGTGTTTCGCCACAGACGGTGGCCGAAGTCATCATAGCGCTGAGTGCTGGTATTGCCTCGCCCGTCAGTATGGCTAATGAGAACACCATGGGTATCGTAGCTCCGGCTTTCCGTTACCGCCTGATCCTCACCCTCACCACGGATGATGTCGGTCATTCGGCCCCAGGCATCGTAGCGGTAGCCGGTGGCTTGCCCCAACGGATTGATGAGTTTTTGCAACCTGCCTACGGGATCGTAGCGGTATTGGTAACCCTCTTCTTCTTCGTTTGTACTGGCGATGAGTCGGCCGGACAGGTCATATTGATTTTTCTGCTCAACCAGCCGCTGACCTTGCTTGTCATGAGATTCCCGTGTCAGCAGCCTGCCTTTGGCATCCCAATGCCATTGGCGACGACTGCCGTCAGGGAAAGTGACAGATATGGGGCGCCCCGCCGGGTCATACTCTGCACTCACCCGACCGTTAGGTCCCTCAACTGCAGTGATATGTCCCACTGCGTCGTATTCCAAACTGACATTCAGGGAAGAACTCCCTTGTGCTTGCGTAGCGAGGTTGATCAGGCGCCCTCTATCATCATATTCAAGGCTGGTCGACTGACCGCGTCCGTCCAAAAGACGACTGGGGTGACCATAAGCATCGAATGTCTCGATCCGGTCGCCCGATGTCAGACCACTATCACTGTGAGTGAAGCGTCCATTACTGTCGTAATGGTAACGAACCAAGTCCTTATCACCAGCCTGTGGGCCATCTGTAGTCACCAGGTTGCCGTTTTTGTAGGTAAAGCGGGTCGTGCGCACCATTTCCAGATAGTCACCCTCAAAATCCGGGGTGTAGCCTACTTCCAACACCTCACTGATTCTGCCCTGGTCGTTGTGGCTCAACCACCATTGGTGGGTCTTGTCAGGTGCGACTGATGGCTCTGTAATCAGACTTGGCCAAGACTCATCATCACGGTAGGCATATTTGGCTATGAGACGCACCGCTCCTGCTGCGTCTGTTTGTGCTGCTGCGCTTTCAGCAATCTGGATCAGACGACCGCTTTCATCATAGGTATAGTGCCGGGTCAGTCCGTTGGATTCCGTCTTCGATACCAACTGCAGATGATCGTTGTATCGGTATTGCACACCATCCGCTGCACAGCCTTCTCCACCACTACCTTCGACCCGACTGATAACAGGGGTTCCAGCCACTTTCTCAATCGTATAGGTCAGAACTTGACCTAGTGCATCAGTCACCAGCCGATGGCCTTCCCCATATTGAATACGAATCTCTCCAACCCCATCCGAGTGAGTGCTGAGTATGGCCCTGTCCTCATCATCATAGGCCCAGGTGGCAAAGCGAACTCCCCGTTCATCAGTGATGCCTGTGAGATTATGGACATCCCTCTTGTCTTCGTAGTGATAGGTGCGTGCCGCTTCATCCGGGCGGATGATTTTGTGAAGATTATTATTGTCGTCATAGACATAGCGGGTGTGCCGTTCCCCAGGGTCCATGATGGATATGATCCGTCCTCGCTTATCGTAACCAAATCTGATGCGGCGGTCCTGCGAGTCGCTGACTTGTAACAGCCTTCCATCCCGATCCCGGTGCAGTAGAATCCTGCTGCCTTGCCAACGGATATCGAACAAATGGCCGTCTTTGGTGAATCTCAGCACCTTGCCATCGTGCAGGCGCCATTCATAACCAATGGAATTGGCAAGCAACTTCCCGTCTTTGGCCAACCGCCCTCTGTACAGACGCTTCCCATCGATGACATCTTCAGTTGGATCAAAGTAAAGCAGGCGGCCGTCGCCCTGCAATACGATAATGCGGTCACCCGCAATACCTAGCTGATAATGGTAGTTGTGTCGCCAACCCACACCAAGCGGTCCACGTGCTTCAGCGCGGCTGTTGTAGTAACGGACGAATGACACGGGCAAGGCTCCCGGCAATCCAACCAGATCTTCTTCTCGCTGGTATTTGTTTCCGTTGGTGATATTGACGGGGTTGCCAACAGTCAGAGCACATGCTATCGGTGCACCTATACCGGATGGTACGTACCCAATCCCGATATCAGCCGGAGGCGTGCTTTGCCTGAGAAGTCCCTGTACTGCTTGCGTCTCACCTTGGCCAATGAGCAATACCACCAAGGTTACTGCCGCTGTATGAATAGTCCTTTTCAATACGCTGAGAGAATTCATCCGTGTACTCCAATTGACAGTCCATTGCTATTTCTCACTAAGAGGAGAGGACATCTCTCCCACAGAGATCTTATTCGGAGTCGTATCAGTAAAGAAGCAAAGCGAACGCTTTACTACTACGCAGCGGATGAAAAATCGTTGATAAGAAGATGAATACACAAGACGATTCCATTCCTGCACTTCTCCATTAAGACGAAAATCTTGGACCAACCGGCCTATATAGCGCATGCATTTGAACATAGAACACTAATATCTATCAAGCTGGCCGGGATAAAATGTGGCCTGATACCACCCCCTCCCTCTGGAAAACCAGCTACACGGCACCCTTTATACCTTGCCGTATAAAAATGGCCGTTTTCCGTGATAATCGAATGAATGCTATCAAACCCTAAGGCGTGCTAAATAGTTTTAGGGTACCGCAGGAACAAAGTGGAATGGTGAGGCCAAGCCTAGACCCATAAAGACCGTGAGTGAAGAAGGGCTGGAGAACGATTGTTTGCAGAATCAGGATTCATTGCTCTCTGACCTGTTTTTTTACTTTTTAAATCACCTGACAGGAATTACTGGCCTTCCTCATTTACGATAGTAAATGAATAGAGGTAAGAAAACCAAATACCTAGTGGAGAAAACAGTAGCGTCAACATACTCCATAGCATCGGGTTTTTTCCGATTTCTTTTGCAAATTTACCTATGCTAACAATATATAAAAATGCGGCAACAACAGCTGTTGCATATAAAATCACGGAATAGATTGATGGCATTAAGATCCATCCGATTACCCATGATATGTGTGTAATCCAAAAAGGATAGTCAAGTATTTTTCTTACAGATTTATCGTAAGTTTTTGATGCATCATCCATTTAGTAGTTCTCCTTTTCCATTCAATAGATAGCATTCCATAAACAGTGCCCACCTTTTGAAGGATTTGGCATCGCCGGCTCTCTATCAACCTCACATCAGTGCTATGAATAACACCTATCCGCTTGAAGCAGGAGTATCCTGACTCAGTAACGGTAGTGGCACATGGAGTGCCGATCCTATGGCCCGCAGCAGTTCCAACTCTTGAGTGGCAACATGGGTGTCGCTGAGGATTGTCTCTACCAGTGCTGTGATGAGACGCTCTTTCTCTTTTATCTTAAGTAGATCCAAATTGCTCAGTGCTTTGTCCAATGCGCTTGGCCAGTCGGCAGGTAGCTGCATTGGAGCCTGCTCAAAACCTATGCTTTTGATGCCTGCTTGGTAGCTTTTTTCCACCAAAGTCATATCGCTATGGCCATGATCTGCCAGGATGGCAATCACATCTTGTACCGACTGTGCCAGGTCCGTCAGCAGGTAGCGGCCACCCGTGCGGCTTTGTGAGGGGTTCTTTGCATCAGTCAGGTGCAGGCTGATTACCTTTGCCAGTAGAAATTCAAAGACTTCGACTTTGCCATCCAGGTGCACGATGTCAGTCACCGTTTCCAGCATGCGGTGGATAAATTCACCGGGTCGACGTTTAAGGGCTGAGAAAGCGATCTCCAAAAGCGGTAGGCGTTGCTCTGGGAGGATCGGCATCGCGGACGTCAGCAGATAACGCACTTGTGTTTCACTCTCTGCGCCAAGTTTTTTGCTGATGGTGAAAAGCTGTTGATCGCGGATTGTTTCGTCATCGTCCAGCAGCACACAGAGTAACAACTCAGGCGCCCACTCAGTGGAGCGGGCTGCGGAAACCAGGCTGACGGGGAGTGCGGCGGCTATCGCTGCGGCGGCGACAATACGTTCCCAGTCGGGTTGTCCGATGCCTTCTATAATATTGCGTGGATCGAAAGGCGCACGCCGGGAAGACTGCTTCGATTCACGCTGCTCCTGCTCAGCCTCGCGACGTGTACGGCGACTGAGGCGTTTGGCAATATCATCCAACTCCTCTTCCCTGAACCCGGGTTCTATGCGTTGGATACGTTCGACGATCGGTGGGTGGGTCGCAAGCATGGCGGCACTGCTGCCCTGACCGAACAGCATGTGAGCAACCTCTTCGCTGTCTTTCTCCAGCACCGCGCCTTGGCTGTGGACTGCGATCTTTTTCAGTGCACCGGCAATGCCCTGTGGATTGCGGGTAAACTGCACGGCAGAGGCATCGGCCAGGTACTCCCGTTGCCGGGAGACGGCTGCCTTGATCCAGCGGGCGAAAAACAGACCGATGTAACCGATTGCCATGAGGGCAACGGCGAACAGCATGATCGCATTGCCGCCGTTATTTTTTGAACGGGAAGAGAAGCGCATACCCGAGAGAATCCGCCGTCCGGCAATGGCTAATATCAGAATCCCGAACAGCGCCCCCATCAAGCGGATATTGAGCCGCATGTCGCCATTGAAGATATGGCTGAACTCATGGGCGATGACACCTTGCAGTTCCTCACGATTCAGGCTCTCCAGCGTGCCCCGCGTGACCGCTACAGCCGCATCGCTGGGTGAAAAGCCGGCGGCAAAGGCATTGATGCCGGCTTCCTGCTCCAGAATATAGATCTCAGGTACCGGGACACCGGAGGCGATAGCGATCTCTTCCACCACATTACGCAACCGCTGGCGCAGCGGATCCTTCGGATCGGCCTCCACAGGGACACCACCCATCTGTCTGGCCACAGAACCCCCACCATCTTTCAGGCTGGCGTTTCGATAGAGACTGGCCAGGCCAATCACGGTACCTGTGCCTCCCGCGCCAAACAGCAACACGGAACTGTTGGCCGAGATAAGACCAGCAAGTGTATTGGGGGCAGAAACCATTGGCTCGCTGAGCACACTGCCAAACAGGAACAGCAGCACAGCATCAATGGCAATGATGATGGCGATTACCGCAAGCATAAACAGCAACACCAGTTTCCGGGTGTTGCGTTTGGCTTCGTCCTGATGCTCGAAAAAATTCACGGGTGTTATCAGGCTCTAGCTGAACGAGACCTTGGGCACCTCGCGTTTGACTTCGTCCTCGATCTCAAGCAACTGTGCTGCTTCAAAACGGAACCAGCTGGAGATCAGATTACTTGGAAAGGATTCACGGTCGATGTTGTACTGCATCACCGAGTCGTTATAGGCCTGGCGGGAAAATGCCACCTTGTTTTCGGTACTGACGAGCTCTTCGGAGAGCTGCATCATATTCTCATTGGCCTTGAGATCGGGGTAGGCCTCAGCCAGGGCAAACAGGCGTCCCAGTGCGCCGCTAAGTCCCTGCTCCGCTTCAGCGAGCTGCTTCATCGCTTCAGGGTTGGAAGGATCTTTGGCCGCCTGTTGCAGACCGCTGACCGCACGGTTGCGCGCCTCGATAACGGCTTCCAGGGTCTCCTTCTCATGTTTCATATAGCCCTTGGCCGTCTCTACCAGATTGGGGATCAGGTCGTGCCGACGGGTGAGTTGAACATCGATCTGGGCAAAGGCGTTTTGAAAGCGGTTACGCCCGGCGATGAGCTTGTTGTACATGCCGACGCCAAATCCGATGACACCCAGAATAATGACCAGTATCACGATCGTAGTTGTCATTGCTAATATCCCTCTTGCAGGTTCACCAATGGTGTGTGTCAGGGAATTCTAAGCTTCATTACGGAAAATTGCAGCAATCGCCGCATGACGTTGCACCAGATGTCACTGAAATTTACAGGCCAGGGTAATGCCAAACGCGTGTGATCTGCATAGGACCCAAACAGCGGTATCCACCGGTTGAAGGATGCTTTCCTGTTGTGCAAAAGACTCTCTGCCCCTTGGCAGATCCTTGGGACAGAGAGACATTTCAAACGAAATAATTAGAAGTAAAGATTCTCAACCGACTTTCCGTCAATAAAAATCTCACACTTGTCACCAGACTTCGCTTTTGCCGCCTTAATGGCGCCAGCAACCCGTCCGAAGACACCGCCCTCACTACTCAGTACAGAGCCAAAATAGCACCTGCTGCTGACCTTCATACCCTTGTAGTCGGCATTCAGATTCTGCACCGGCGTATAAGGGGGAAAGCTCCCACGCATGACGGGATCGTCATTGATGGTCAACTGTAGTTGATTGTGGTCGACATCGTACTGCCCGCCAAAACGGAGGACTTCTTTAGCCGTTTCGACGGTTTTCTCTTGTGCGATTTTCGGGGCGGTGGAACAAGCTGCCAGAACACAGCAGGCAGACAATAGGGTGAATGGTACGAGAGTTCGCATAGATCGCTCCTTCCTTTGGATAAACTAACAACGAGGGCATCTGCCCGTTACAGACTATGAGTCAAGCTTATAAATAAGCGGAGGGGATTATATAGGCAAATCACTATCCAGACCAATTATCCCAATTGCAGGTCAATGACAGTCAGCAGACAGTCATGACAACGTGGTTATTCCAATAGTTTGCGGTCATGGAAAGCGATCAAGAATAGAGACAAGAAGTCATACCATGTCTCAAAACCTATTCTCCGCAGAATTCACAGTGGAAGAGCGCAGATCGCCGAGTAGACTACAGGAATTCAACCGAACTGATCCGATCTGGAGGGGGGTGAGTTTCAGTGTGTCCCGGTACATCTTTTGAAATAATAGAAGCATCAGCACTATTTCCCTAATTAAATTAATGCGTTATCTGCGCGTATCAAATGGTAACGTAAGTCTCTTGTCTCATTCTTTTCCAACGATGAAATTGTGATTTTCTCGTGATAGGCCGGTGAACTTTACTATTCATATTTACACCTAACTTAATGGATATTTTGAGGATAGTACGATGAAATTTACTCTGTGGAGCGGCCTGCTGGGGATGATAGCTTTGTTGTCCGGTTGCACCAATTCGGTGTCTGAGCGGGTGGAATTATCAGAAGAGATACCGCCAGGATTGTCGGTCGCGACTTTTGCCGGCGGCTGTTTCTGGTGTGTCGAGTCCGGATTTGAAAAACTACCTGGGGTCAAAGAGGCCGTTTCCGGCTATAGCGGCGGTACGGACGAAAACCCGACCTACCGGAAAGTCGCAAGAGGAGGAACCGGGCATACCGAGGCTGTGCAGGTCTATTACGATCCCGATATCATCAGCTACTCAGGCTTGATTCAGGGCCTGTGGCGAATGATGGATCCCACCGATTCCCAGGGGCAGTTCTACGACCGCGGCACGCCATACCGACCCGCCATCTTTTATCACAATACCGAACAGAAAAAGATTGCGGAACGTTCCCGCGATGAACTGGCTGCCTCGGGACGCTATAAGAAACCGGTAACCATTGAGATTGTGCCGTTCACGAAATTCTACAAGGCGGAGAAGAAGCACCAGGATTACTACAAGAAAAATCCGGTCCGGTATAAATTCTATACATACAACTCCGGCCGTTATCAGTTCGTCGATAAGCACTGGGGAGATGAGCGTTATGTGGACTACACCCAATTCCGTGATGAGCCTGTTGAAGAGGCCGAATCAGGTAGGAAGAAAGTCCACTACAGCAAACCATCCGAGGAAGTTATCAGGGATATACTGACCCCACTACAATACCGGGTGACTCAGGAGGATGGTACAGAGTCACCTTTCAATAATGCCTACTGGAATGAAAAGCGGGAAGGGATCTACGTCGACGTAGTGACAGGTGAACCTCTTTTCTCGTCTAGCGATAAATACAGATCGGGTACTGGTTGGCCCAGTTTCACCAAACCCATTGAACCAGAGGTGGTGACGGAGAGAGAGGATTGGAAGCTGTTTGGTGTGCGTACTGAGATCCGTAGCCGTATCGGCGACTCACATCTCGGCCATCTCTTTGACGATGGTCCGGCTCCGACAGGTCTGCGATATTGTATGAATTCTGCAGCCATGCGGTTTGTGCCCAAAGCGCAGATGGAATCGGAAGGCTATTCAGAATACCTGGAACTGTTCTCCACTAGGGTGGCTGTGAGCTATTAACTCCGAATGGAGGGCTGTGATGATATCAATAACAGAGGTTAGTTATGGAACCGGTGCACATCACCCTCTACCGCTGGGCAGGAAACTGGGGACCGTTCAAAGTTAAAATCCCCTGTGGTGAATGCTCGCTGACCAAAGATGTTCTGGAAGACACGTTTCTCCATGAACTGGAAGGTATTCCGATCAAGTTGGAAATACTTGACTGGCTGACCTGGTGGTGGCGTCCATTGAGGCGGGGCGGCTGGCATGCGCCGATCGTCATGGTAGAAGATCGGGTGATCAGCCAGGGACACGCCTTAAATCGCGGTGTACTGACACAGGCGGTTATCGAGGCATCGGTCAAGAAACATGCGATCAGCGGCAACCACTTGTTCGGCAAAGATACCTGTCCCCACTGCAAACGCGCCAAAGGTTATCTGGAAGATGCAGGAATCCCCTATACCTATCACGATGTCGTTTCCATTCCACGGGCACTCTACGAGATGCTTGGGCGGGTCAAACCGCTAATAGGTCCGAAGACCCCGGTCACCGTGCCGCAGATCTGGCTCGATGGCAACTATATCGGTGGCGCCGACCAACTGGAACAACATGTCCATAAACATGTGGAACCGAATCCGGAACGTGGCCAGTGCTCACTTTCACCGCCCCGTAGTTAGGATGAATAAAAATATGGGTCATGGCTATTTAAGGGTTAGCGTGTAGGTTGGGCCGACGTAGGAGGCCCAACCTACACGCTTTCCTGTGGCTGGTTCGAAAAGTTTGTAATGGAGATGTTGGGCCTTCTTCGTCGGCCCAACCTACGAGTTGATAAATATATCAAGGGAAGGTGTGGGAATGATCGATTGCTCTCTATCCTTGGTGGCAGATAAACCTAGAAGCGCCAGCCATAGGTGATCTCCAGCTCCGTCTGTTCCATATAGAGCGTACCGGTCTGACCGCTGGTATTGGGGTTGGTACCTTTCACTTCTTCGCGGGGTGAGTGTGTGAGCGACAGTGTGAGTTCATGTCCGCTATTCAGTTGCCTTGTGAGGCCGACGGAGAAATGATCCCTTCCCACCGCAGGTGCAAGTATGTTCAGCAAGGCCTGGTTTGGGGGAATGATCTGGTTGCTGTGGCTATAGCCTGCGCGCAATACCGTGACTTGATCGTACTGCCAGCGGATACCGGCTTTAAGTATCTTTGCATCTTCCCACCCGCCACCGATCCCGTCGTCAGCACCCAGTATCGGCATCATCAGCGGTATATTGTTCGGATTGCCGACAGCCGCGATGTTGCTGTAGTAGATGCGCTGATAGTCGAGAGCAAAAGACAGTTCGTCCGTGGCCTGAATGGCGACACCCACTTGGAACGAAGCAGGTATGTCGAAATCCCCCTGCTCTGCAAACAGACCACGGTAGTCATCGAACTCGGTCATCGCCATTCTGGACTGGACACCCAGCCCGAAGGCAATCTGATCAGTAGGCTGATAGTTGAGACCAAGACTTAACCCCATGCCATAGGAGTAATCGAATCCGTTATCGGTGACCTGGTCCGGATAGAATGAGACTGCACCAAAGGGCTTAAGACCCCGTGCCCGGAACGCCTGCATAGCCAAGACTGGCGCAACGCCCAATGACAGCTTCTCTGTGGCTTTGTATGAATAGGGAACATGCAGCATAAGCTGGTAAAGATCGACACCCGTGGGGGCTGTAGCTTCCCAACCCGGTCGTTGGAAATATCTGAAGATGGCCTCGTCGTATTCCGTATTGAGCCCATTGAGGACAGCCGCAAGTCCGATTGAACTGACCTCATCGATCTGTCGGCTATAGGCGAATTGGGGAATCAGAAAAAAGCTGTTTTTGCTCTCGTATTCATTGGGAGCGATCTGAACAGGGCCAGTCGCATCGTCGTTCGCCCGGAAGCCCCGTTCGGGCAGGAAGAGCGAACCTCCAAAATCCAAGCGGGAACCCACCAACGACAGATTGGCCGGGTTCAGCGCCCCACTCGATGCATCTTCGGGCAGTGCCACACCAGCACCTGCCATGCCTTTGCTCTTGGTCCCGATGCCATGAGAAAAGTAACCATTTGTGGCATATAGGCTGGTACTAAAGGAGAGCAGGATAAGCAGTATTATTTTTTTCATAATGTTCACTGGAAAACAACCGGACAGAATGCTGATTTGTGATGAATCAAGCCCCACGAAAATATATCACCATCGGTTGGTGTGTCCTATACATCAGAAACAACTGTTAACATTTACCTTGTTGCAGTCACCTACTAAGGAGGGCTGATATCCAGATCTTTGTTAATGCTTACATTGATATGGTCATCAATACGGTGTTGTGCCACCCATATCAGCCCGACTCACGAACCAAATGGCAATCATCGAATAGATAACAGGTGTGTTTGCATAAAGAAACAAGCATAAGCATCAAAGGCACTTCAATTAAAACACCAACCACCGTAGCCAGCGCAGCCCCGGAGGACAAGCCAAACAGGATCACAGCAGTTGCTATTGCTACCTCAAAATGATTAGAAGCACCAATCAAGGATGCCGGCGCAGCATCCTGATAAGAAAGCTTTAACCATCTTGAAAAAACGAAGTAACTAAGCGTGAAAATAAATACGGTTTGTATGAGAAGCGGGATGGCAATCCACAGGATCGTGAGTGGGTTATCAAGAATAACCCCACCCTTGAAGGAAAACAGAAGCACCAGAGTTACCAGTAGTGCAGTAATACTGACAGGCGTCAGCCAGTGCAAAAACTTTTCATTAAACCAAGCAATACCCTTGTATTTTATGATCCAGTTTCTTGAAAAATAGCCGGCAACCAAAGGCAATGCCACATAGACGGAGACAGAAAGCAGCATCGTTTCCCAAGGCACGGGCATGGCATTCACATTCAACAGCAAACTACCCAATGGCCCGTAAAGAAACAGCATGAGTAGTGAGTTGATGGCCACCATAACCAACGTGAGCCCATCATTACCCTCAGCCAGATAACCCCACATCAGTACCATCGCAGTACAGGGTGCTATGCCAAGCAAGATGGTTCCGGCAATATAACTGCGCCATAGCTCAACTTCTTCACCATTGGTCAGTACTTCCGTGCCTGGCAGGAAATCTCTGAACAGGTAGCCTAGGAAAAAGTAGGCGATCGCAAACATACTAAATGGCTTGATGATCCAGTTTATAAATAGTGTTAACAAAACTGGTTTGGGTGTTTTTGCTGATTGGATGACTTGAGTGAAATCTATTTTGACCATGATGGGATACATCATAAAAAACAGGCAGACAGCAATAGGGATCGATACCTGGTAAATAGATATATCATTCAACGTCGTAGCAATGGCTGGCGCCAGTTTCCCCAGGGCTATACCGCCAGCAATACAAAACAGAACCCAGAGAGTCAGATACCGTTCGAATACTGATAACGTTCTTTCTCTCATATCAACCTATTGCACCTGTGAATGTACGAACTATGAACCAATTTTCTCAGCCTGTAGGTTGGGCAGTTGTCTATCTGGGCCAATGATTCAGGACGCTCTTTTCCGATAGTCGACCTTTACCGAATCCGCACCGGTCAATTTTTCCAGTCGACGCAATAGCTCGTCGGTAGGATTGACCTGCCACTCTTGCCCCAACAGGATGTCGCCGCTGGCCTCGGCTGTTTGGTAATGGAGACGGATGCCGGTGGTACCGCCACGGAAGGGGCTGAGTATATGCTGTAGCTGTTCCCGGAAACCCGAGGCATCGAGGCCGTTGAGTTTCACCCTGACGTTTAGCAGGCCCGCATAGTGGGCACGGGCCTGTTCGAAGGTAAGAACATTGTCGATGCGGATACTCAGGCCGCCACGGAACTCATCGTAATTTAGGCCGCCCGAGACGACCAGGATCTTGTCTGCGGAGACCAACTCCCGGTGTGTTTCATAGGCGTCGCTGAACAGGGTGCATTCGATACGACCGCTGCGGTCGTCCAGCAACACCGTGCCCATGCGACCCCGTTGGGTCTGCCGATGGGTAGCGGTCACCACCAGACCCGCCACCACCACGGGCACACCTCTTCGGCGTTGCCCCGGTGCACCATTGCTGTCGAGACTGAGATCACCGATACGGCTTGAGGTAACCTTTCCCAGTTCATCCGCATAACGATCAATGGGGTGGCCGGTGAGATAGAGACCGAGCGTCTCTTTCTCCGCCGTCAGTCGCTGTTGCTCCTCCCACTCTTCGATGTCATCGGGAATCACCTGAGCATGGCTCGCCTCGGTGGGTTGCGGGTCACCCATACCGAACAGGTCGTTCTGACCCACCTCCTGCATGGCATTGTGCTGTTCAGCCAGCTTCAGTGCCAGCGGCAACTGCTGCATGAGGGTCGCACGATTCTTGCCCAGGCCATCCAGTGCGCCGGCACGGACCAGTGACTCCAACACCCGGCGGTTAACTTTACGCAAGTCGATACGGCGACAGAAGCCGAAGATATCATCATAGGGGCCGTTGGTGTTCCGCTCATGAATGATCGACTCGATGGCCGACTCCCCCACTCCTTTGATGGCGCCCAATCCGTAGACCACGGTTTTATCGTCGACCGCGGTGAACTTGTATTCGGAGAGGTTGACCTGGGGCGGCTCCACTTTGAGCTTCATGCGGCGACACTCGTCGATCAGCGGCACCACCTTGTCGGTGTTGTCCATATCCGCCGAGCAGACCGCCGCCATGAAGGGTGCCGGGTAGTGGGCCTTGAGCCACATGGTCTGATAAGAGACCAGGGCATAAGCGGCTGAGTGAGACTTATTGAAGCCGTAACCGGCGAACTTCTCCATCAGGTCGAAGATGTAGCGGGCGGTCTCCTCTTCCACTCCCCTTTCCACCGCACCTTTGCGAAAAATCTCGCCCTGTTTGGCCATCTCTTCCGGCTTCTTCTTGCCCATGGCACGGCGCAACAGGTCAGCGCCGCCGAGGGAGTAACCCGCCAGCACCTGGGCGATCTGCATGACCTGCTCCTGGTAGAGAATGACACCGTAGGTGGGTTTGAGGATCGGTTCCAGTTCAGGATGAGGGTAGGCCACCTGAGCGCGACCGTGTTTGCGGTTGATGAAATCGTCCACCATGCCGGACTGCAGCGGTCCGGGGCGGAACAGGGCCACCAGGGCGGTGATGTCGTCGAAACAGTCTGGCTGGAGTTTCTTGACCAACTCCTTCATGCCACGGGATTCCAACTGAAATACTGCCGTGGTCGCAGCACTTTTCAGCAGCCTGAACGAGGCCTCGTCATCCATCGGAATGACATTGATATCGATCGGCGCCTGGCCTGCTTTTTCCCGCTCGGCATTGACCGCCTTGAGTGCCCAGTCAACGATGGTCAGGGTACGCAGGCCGAGGAAGTCGAATTTGACCAGGCCCACCTTCTCCACATCGTCCTTGTCGAACTGGGTCACCAGCCCTTCGCCGTTGGCCTCGCAGTAGAGCGGCGTAAAGTCGGTCAGCAGACCGGGAGAGATGACCACGCCACCGGCGTGCTTGCCGGCGTTGCGAGCACAGCCTTCCAACTTCTTGGCCATCTCGATGAGTTCGTTTACCTCTTCGTCGTTGCGATAGGCATCCTTGAGATCGTCACTCTCCTCCAGCGCCTTATCGAGGGTCATGCCGATCTCGAAGGGGATCATCTTGGCAACCCGGTCGGTGAAGCCATAAGGATGACCGAGCACCCGACCCACGTCGCGCACCACCGCTTTGGCCGCCATGGAACCGTAGGTAATGATCTGCGAGACCGAGTCGCGCCCATAACGGCGGGCGACGTAATCGATCACCTGGTCACGCTTATCCATGCAGAAGTCGACATCGAAGTCGGGCATGGAGACACGCTCCGGATTGAGGAAACGCTCGAACAGCAGTTCATGCTCGATGGGATCGAGATCGGTGATCTTAAGGGCGTAGGCCACCAGGGAGCCGGCACCGGAGCCACGCCCCGGTCCAACCGGGATATCGTTATCCTTGGCCCACTGGATGAAGTCAGCCACGATCAGGAAGTAGCCGGGAAATCCCATGCTGTTGATCACATCGAGTTCTATCTGCAGGCGCTCGTCGTAGACCTTGCGCTGTTCTGCGAAATCAGCAGCTTCGGTATCGAGGATACGAGCCAACCGCCACTCCAGTCCCTTGCGTGACTCGGCGGCGAGGAACTCCTCAATGGTCATCCCCTCGGGGATGGGAAAGTCGGGCAGGAAGTTTTCCCCCAGGGTCAACTCAATGGTGCAGCGCTTGGCGATCTCGACACTGTTCTGCAGCGCCTCAGGAATGTCGGAGAAAAGCGCCTGCATCTCTTCCGGCGTGCGCAGATATTGTTGTTCGCTGTAGTGCTTGGGTCGCCGAGGGTCATCGATAGTACGTCCCTCGTGGATACAGACCCGGACCTCGTGGGCATCAAAATCCTCAGCCTTGAGAAAATGCACGTCGTTGGTCGCCACCACCGGCACCCCGTAGTCAGCCGCCAGGGTAACGGTCTCGTGCAGGCAACGTTCCTCGTCAGGTCGACCGGTACGATGCAGTTCCAGATAGTAGCGATCACCGAACATCGCCAGCCATTCACCCAGTAGCTTCTCCGCCTCTGCCGCATTGCCTGCCAGCAGGGCATGGCCCACATCGCCGTAACGACCGGCGGAGAGCGCGATCAACCCGTCGGTATTGTCCACTAACCATTCCCGCTCCATCAGCGGTCGACCCAGATGCTGCCCTTCGCGATAGCTACGTGATACCAGACGGGTCAGGTTCTTGTAGCCCACCTGGTTCTGCACCAACAGCACCAGGCGAAAGGGTTTATTGGCATCCTCGGGATTGCGGATCCAGGCATCCACTCCGGCGATGGGCTTGACCCCGGCGGCCAGTGCCGCCTGATAGAAACGCACCAGTGCGAAGAGGTTGGACTGATCGGTCAGCGCCACCGCGGGCATGCCGCTCTCCGCCACTTGTTTGACCAGGGGTTTGACCCGTACCAGGCCATCCACCAGGGAATATTCGGAGTGGACACGGAGATGAACGAAGGTAGCTTCCATGGGGAGAGATTCTACCCTGAAACGGGGTCAAAACATGAGCCCGGTTTTCATCCGATAGCAACAAATGCTTGAAACAGATAACTGTACCGATAATTCGATGATTTCTCTAACAAACGTAGGTTGGACCGACACAGGAGGCCCAACCTACGCGCTGGGGAGTTAATTATGAATTTTTAAATGTTGAATTTTGATTTCATTAGCTCGCTTCGCTCATGTTTATTCCGGCATTAAAAAAACCTGCGTAGCACACGTAAACAATTAAAAATTCAACATTTAAAATTCACAATTATCCAATACCCGCCGCACAGGACCGAATGAGCGACGGTGAATCTCTGTCACCCCCAGCACCTGTAGGGCTTCGATATGCTGTTTGGTGGGATAGCCTTTGTGTTTCGCCAAGCCGTAACCGGGGTAGCGTCCATCCAGCTCGACCATCTCCCTGTCTCTTGCTACTTTGGCGATAATCGAGGCTGCGCTGATCGCCGGTTCGCTGCTATCACCACCAACGATAGTCTTGACGCTGCAGGAGAGTTGCGGTGCGCGGTTGCCATCCACCAGTGCCAGTTGCGGTTCGGCGGTCAAACCGGCCACTGCACGCTGCATGGCCAGCAGGCTGGCTTGCAGGATGTTGATACGGTCGATTTCATCAGGCTCGGCTCGACCCAGGGCCCAGCAGTGTGCATATTCACGGATCTGAAGGTCGAGGGCCTCACGCCGTTTTTCGCTCAACTTCTTGGAATCAGCCAAACCCTCGATAGGCCGGTCAGGATGAAGGATTACAGCTGCCGCCACAACCGGCCCGGCCAGGGGACCGCGGCCAACCTCGTCGACCCCGGCGATATGAATAGTGGCGTGCATGATGTCTGGTGTTGTCATTGTGTTTTCCTAATGAGTGCCAGGACCGCGTCAGCCGCCTTATCTGCTGCATTGCAGCGCAGGCGTTGATGAATCTCCTGATAGTGGGCGGCGATCTCCCTGCGTTTTTCAGTATCATCCAGCAGATCGAGGAGTGCCGGGCCGAGCATTTCCGGCCTGCATGCGTCCTGGAGGAATTCTGGCGCCAGCGGCTGATCAGCCAGGAGATTGGCGATGGCTACATGGGGTATTTTCAATAGATTGAAGGTACGAATCAGCCAGTGGCTCAGTGGTGAGAGGCGGTAGCCCACCACCATCGGCCGCTTTAGCAACAGGGTCTCCAGGGTTGCTGTGCCGGAGGCAGTCAGTACCAGATCAGCTGCCCCGATAGCCTCTCTGGACTGTCCGTCCAACAGGGTGATATCGAGATCAGGTACGAGTGCCTGCATACGAGCCTGAAAAGCCTGCTTGACCCGCTCATTCACCATGGGCGAGACAAACTGCAACTCGGGTCTTTGCTGGTGACACCAGCCAGCCGTTTTCAGAAAATCATCAGCCAGACGGCCAACCTCACTCATTCGACTTCCGGGCAGCAGTGCCACAACCGGACGCTGTGGATTAAGACCAAGCGATACCCGAATAGCAGCGGCATCCGGCGCTTGCAAGGGGATCTGATCTGCCAGCGGATGTCCCACATAGGCGGCATTGACCTGATAGCCACGCAAGAAATCGACCTCGAAATCGAAGATACAAAGCATCAGGTCGACGGTATGTCTGAATTTTTTTGCCCTGTCCTGACGCCAAGCCCACACACTGGGACAGACAAAGTGAGCCGTCGTAATCCCAGCGGATTTGAGGCGCCGCTCGAGGGCCAACATAAAATCGGGAGCATCGACACCGATGACCAGGTCGGGTCTCTCTCGCTCAAAATGGTCAGCCAGTCGTCTGCGCGTTGTCAGCAGATGTGGCAGGTGCTTGAGGATCTCGGTGAGTCCCATCACCGGGTCCATTTTGGCCAGGGAACGACAACCGGCAGCATCCATCAGGGGACCGGTCATACCTTCGAATTGGATTTGGGGATACCTGTTTTGCAAGGCTTCTATCAGTGCAGCGGCCAACTGGTCTCCGGAAACCTCATTGGCCAGGATACCGATGCGGATGGGATTGTCTTCGCTGTTCATCTGCTGTTATCGCCTGCCCATCTACCACGTATCCGACGGAGATGAACGCATAAGATTCTACGAGTGCGGCTGAGCCACACTGTGAATTAACGCAGGATTCCCCGCCCGCTCTCTGCCAGAAAGTCATGCAGGATTTTAAGGGCAGGTATCTGCTCCAGCATCCCACCAATCTCCACACGAGCCTCTTCCAGCCTGAGCTTGGATTTGTAGATCAACTTATATGCCCGCTTAATCTGCTGGATATCTTCTGCATTAAAACCGCGACGTCTCAATCCTTCACTGTTGATGCCATGGGGTTTTGCCGGCTGACCGGAGACCGTAACGAATGGTGGCAGGTCCATATTGACCGCCGAGCCCATGCCACAGAAGCTATGCGCACCAACACGTCCGAACTGATGCACCATGGTAAAACCACCGAGAATGGCATGATCACCGATCTGAACGTGACCACCCAACGAGGCCCCATTGGCAAGAATAATATGGTCACCGATGATGCAATCGTGAGCCACATGAATATAGGCCATGAAAAGATTGTCACTGCCGATGCGGGTAATACTCTGATCCTGCACCGTGCCCCGATGCAGGGTGGCACATTCGCGAATCACGTTGCGATCACCGATCTCCAGCATAGTAGGCTCGCCAGCGTACTTCTTATCCTGCGGATCTTCACCAACCGAGGCAAACTGATAGATGCGATTGTCCCGGCCGATATGAGTCGGGCCATTGATCACCACGTGGGGACCAATGGTGGTTCCACTGCCAATTTTTACTCCCGCGCCAATGACGGAAAAGGGTCCTACAGAGACCCCCTCTTCCAACTCTGCAGTAGGATCGATGACTGCTCGCGGATCGATCAGCTTCCTATCTCCCTGGCTGTACACATGATCTCGGCAGTGGCCACCGTACGGCCATCAACGGTAGCCGAGCAGGTAAAGAAGCCGATTCCGCGTTTCATCTTGTTCTGCTCCACGTCGATGATCAGTTGGTCACCTGGTTCCACCTGCTGCTTGAAGCGGGCCTTATCGATGCCGACGAAGAGATAGATAGTGGTTTCGTTGACCGTCTCTGGATTTGACTCCATGGCCAGCAGCCCAGTGGCCTGCGCCATGGCTTCGACAATCAACACACCCGGCATCACCGGTTGGACCGGAAAGTGTCCGTTGAAAAAGGGTTCGTTATAGGTCACATTCTTCAACGCCTGCAGGCGGGCATCCTTCTCAAATTCGACCACTCGATCGATTAACAGGAAGGGATAGCGGTGCGGCAGCAAGCTCAGCACCTTATTGATGTCCATCGCGATCAAACCACTCTCCAGTATCTGAATCTCATCATTTGTCCTGTTTTCCTTCCAGCACCCCGATTTTCTGCTTCAGGGTCTTCAATTCCCTCTGCATCTCTTCGAGACGACGCAGCCTGGCAACCAGCTTACGCCACTCGCCATTTCCCATGGCCGGCAGACCGCCACTATAGTAGCCCGGCTTTTCGAAAGATCGTGTGACCAGGGTCGCTGCCGAGAAATGGACATTATCGCCGATCGTAAGATGTCCTACCACGCCAGCCAGCCCGCCGACAGTACAATGGCTGCCTATTTTTGTCGAGCCGGCCACCGCAGAGCAACCCGCCATGGCGGTATGCTCGCCGATCTCCACGTTATGAGCGATCTGGATCAGGTTATCAAGCTTGACCCCATCATGAAGAACTGTGTCTTCAAGCGCACCCCGGTCAATGGTGGTGTTGGCACCGATCTCCACATCATCCCCGACACGAACCCGTCCCAGCTGGGGAACCTTTTCCCATCGGCCTTCATCATTGGCTAAACCGAAACCGTCCGCACCCAGCACTGCGCCGGGATGAATCAGGCATCGTCGACCAACGATCGTATCGCGACAAAGGGTGACGCGAGCCACTAAGCGGCTCTGCTCACCGACCAGGCAACCCGCCTCGACCACACAACCAGGCCCGATGATGACAGCGGCACCGATGGTGGCGCCATCACCAATCACGGCACAGGCACCCACATGAGCAGTCGCGTCCACCACAGCGGTTTCGGCCACTACTGCACTCTCGTGAATGCCAGGGTCGATGGCTGGTGCCGGAAACAGCAGTGCTGCGGCACGAGCATAGCTCAGGTAAGGATTATCCGAAACCAGTGCTGTGACCGGGCATGCCTCGGCCTGCTCCGGTGCAACAAAGACGGCTGAGGCTCGGGTGGTTTTAAGATACCGGTTATAGCTGGGATTGCTGAGAAAACTCAGTTGTCCAGGCTTGGCATTCTGCAGGGTGCCAACCCCGGAGATCATCACCTCGGCATCACCCCGCAACTCGGCTCCCACCGTCCGAGCGAGTTCCCCCAGTTGCATGACCAAGCCCGTAGACCTCGGTGCTACTCAGCCTTAATCTGCTTGAGCTTTTCCAGCACCAGGTCTGAGATATCAATTTTCTTGCTGAAGTAAACCACGCCATCCGAAACGATCAGATCGATCTTCTCCGCCTTACCGACTTCCTGGATCACTTCACGCACCTGCTGGCGGAGCTTTTTGAACTCCTCGTTCTGACGCAGATTGAGGTCCTCACGAAACTCGGTCTGAGCATTCTTGAGCTTGCGGCTACGGTTGAGAATGTCCCGCTCCAGTCGCTTCACTTCCGACTCACTCATGACGGAGCCGTCTCGCTGGAGTTTCTCTTCCAACTGCTTGAGCTGTTTCTGGCTTGAAAGCAGCTCCTTCTCACGACGTGAAAACTCCGTCTGCAGGCGATCTCTTGCGGCTTTGTACTGAGTTGACTCTTCGAACACCTTAGTGGCATTGACGAACGCGATCCGATACTCCTCAGCGAAAGTTGCACTGGAAAGGAATAGCAGTACGGGCAATAAAAAGAGATGCGTTTTTAGATGTTTCACTCACTCACTCCTACTGTGGCTAGAAACCGCCACCAATTCTAAACTGGAATTTCTCGGATGAATCACCCTCCTCCTCAACAATGGGATAACCCAGACTGAAGGAGAGTGCACCAACGGGCGAGAACCAAGATAACATTAGACCGGTCGATACTCTAATCCGATCCCACTCGATGTTCTCCCCCGCCTCGACGTCAAAGACATTGCCCGCGTCGAGAAACAGGCCGGCACGTACAGTATCCTTGAAATCTTCACCGAATACCGGAAATGCCAGTTCCATTTGACCAATAACTTTGGCATTTGCTCCCAAAGCATCATTCTGTGAATCTTTCGGCCCCAGGGTATTCTCCTCGAACCCCCTTACCGTACCGATGCCACCAGCATAGAAGTTACGGAAAAAGGGCAGTGCCTCATCCTCACCAAAGCCGTCACCATAGCCCAGTTCACCATTTAGCATGAGGGTCAACGCGCCGGTCAGCGGAAAGTAACGGGTATGTCGATAGGTCATACGATAGTACTGCAGATCGCTGCCGGGGGTATTGGCTTCAAGAGCGAGAACCTGGCGCCCGCCCCGGTTGGGGAAGATCGCCCGATCCCGGGTATCACGGACCCAGCTGCCTGTCAGCTCCAGATCCCTGAAATGGTCACCATTGGCCGCCTCGAAATCGATAATCTCCTGTGAGGGAGACGAACCGAGAAAGAAGGTCGTATCCTCATAAGCGACACCGAAGCGCAGCCGATCGAATTCAGTCAGGGGGATACCGTAGTTGACGCCCAGCCTGCCCACATCTGTGGAGAAGCTGGAGATATTGAGTTCCGCAAAATCGGTCTGGCGGTAACTCATCTCAATACCCCGGCTCACACCGTCGATGGTGTAGTAGGGATTGGTGTAGGCAATGCTCAGTTTCTTGGTCGCATCACTGGTATCAAAACCCGCACTGACACGCTTGCCACTGCCCAGGAAGTTATCCTGCGTGATACTGGCATTGAGGATAATACCCTGGGTTTGTGAGAAACCGACGCCCGCACTCAGACTGCCTGAAGCGCTCTCAGTGACATCAACGTTGACATCCACCAGATCGGTGCTGCCCGGCACTGCCGGGGTCTCAACACTGACGTCGCTGAAATAACCAAGACGCTGCAGTCTGTCACGGGAGAGTTTTGTCTTTTCACCAGAGAACCAGGCCGATTCCATCTGCCGCATCTCCCGCCGCAGGACCTCGTCACGGGTAGAGGCATTACCGCTGAAGTTGACGTAACGAACATAGACCCGCTTGCCAGGATCGACGAAAAAGGTAATCCCGACAGTACGATTCTCACGGTCAATGTCGGGAATACTGTTCACATTGGCGAAGGCATAACCCGCATCCGAATACTTACTGTTGAGTCCGTCTGCGCTGGCACTCACCTTCTTACGTGAGAATACTTCCCCACGCCTCAGATGAATGAGTGGGAACAGCTCTTCATGAGGCAGCTCCAGATCACCTGCTAATTTGATATCGTTGAGGGTGAATACCTCTCCCTCGTCAATCGCGACAGTAATATAAATATCTTTTTTATCAGGTGTGATCGATACCTGGGTCGACGCTATCTTGAAATCGATATATCCCCGATCCAGATAGAAGGAACGCAAGGTTTCAAGATCCCCGCCCAGCGCCTGCTTGGAGTATTTATCCTTGCTCGAGAAGATGGCGTACCAAGCGGGGATCCCCAGTTCAAATTCATCCAATAGCTCATCATCATCAAAGGTATGATTTCCGATCAGATTTATTTTTTTAATCCGGGCAGTGAGCCCTTCGGAGATCTCGATTTCAATACCGACCCGATTACGCTCAAGAGGTGTGACCGTTGATTCAATCCTTACCCCGTACTTGCCACGGGAAAAGTATTGGCGGTTCAGTTCCTGCTCCACCTTCTCCAGCAAGGCGCGCTTAAAGACGCGGCCTTCCGCCAGGCCGATATCTTTCAGACCGGCCAGCAGCTGATCGGTTTCCAGATCTTTGTTACCGCTGATATTGATTTCTGCAATGGCGGGACGTTCACGGACAAAGACAATGAGAACATCACCATCCCGTTCCAGGCGAACATCCTGGAAGAAACCTGTTTTGAACAGGGTACGGATAATTTGTGCAGTATTGCCCGCATTGACCTCATCCCCGGTTTTCACCGGCAGATAGTTGAATACGGTGCCGGCGGAGATGCGCTGTAGGCCCTCCACCCGGATATCCTCCACCTGGAACGCCCTGACTTGTGATACCACCAACCCCAGAAACAGCAACAGGAGAGCGGCAGGAAGACGAACGCGTGAAGACATATGGTGATTACTATTTTATTGCTGAATTTGTTTTTGGTTGCTCAGAATCCGTCATGCCCAGCCTTACCGGAGGACAACACAGCGCGTAAGTATAAGGGATCTTCGCCCTTGAGGGTACAGAACAACTAACCGAGATAGCGATTCAGATCGATAAAAATCGCAAGCCCCATGATGGCCAGGAGAATTAACATACCCATCTTCTGACCCTGCTCCATAAAGTGTTCCGAGAGGGGAGACCCTTTGACCGCCTCAATCAGGAAGAAGAAGAGGTGGCCCCCATCAAGGACAGGAATCGGTAAAAGATTAAGCACACCGAGGCTGATACTGACGACAGCCAGGAACTTGAGGAAATAGACCATCCCGTGGCTGGCTGATTTCCCTGCGTAGTCAGCGATAGAGATGGGGCCACTGAGATTCTTGACCGACACCTCACCGACTATCATCTTGCCCAGCATCCGGAGCATTAGGATTGAGTAATCCCAGGTTTTTGCCATGGACCGGCCAACCGCCTCGACCGGTCCGTAGCGGACCACCGATCGGTAGCTCTCCCTGAGGTCTTCAGGCACATTGGGACCTGCACCCACACGCCCAATGGTCTTATCGCCCTCTTTCCTCGATGCGGGGGTCAGGCTGAGTGTCAGTATCTGAGAGGCGCGCTCAACCTCCATTTGCAGGGACTGTTCGGGACGGGCACGCACATACTCCACCCACTGATTCCAATTCTCAACCGCTTCGCCATCGACTGAGATGATCCGATCACCAGACTGAAGACCGGCACGATCAGCTGGTTCGCCCGCAAGAATCTCATCGATAACCGGAGGAAGAATAAGACGGGCCGGCGACAAACCGAGACCCTTCAGGATCTGCCCTTCCTCCGCCAACTCCTGGAGTCCTTCAGTCTGCAGAGAGTAGTGGCGCTCATCACCCTCTTTTGTACGCACATGAATCGACAGGGTCGGCTCAACCAGCGAGCGACCCAGTAGCTCATAGATCACAAGTTCCCAGGAGGGAGTCGGCTTTCCTGATACCGATAGAATTTCATCTCCCGGCTGAAAACCAACCTGTTCGGCGCGGGACGCTTCAGCCACGTCCCCCACCAGGGGCTTGAAGCCGGTGTCACCAGTGACGAAGATCAGCCAGAAGGCAAAGATGGCGAAGATAAAATTGAATAGAGGGCCGGCCACCACAATGGCGCTGCGTACCGGCAGGGACTGACGATTGAAGGCACGTGCCTGCTCTTCAGGTTCAACCGGGGCCTCCCGCTCGTCAAGCATTTTAACGTAGCCGCCCAACGGTATAGCCGCGATAACAAACTCCGTACCATCCACCTTGCCCACCCGCTTCCAGAGTGGACGACCAAATCCGATGGAGAAACGCAGCACTTTGACACCCAGCTTACGGGCCACCCAGAAATGACCGAACTCATGCACAGCAATGAGTATTGCCAGAGCAACAATAAAAAAGAGAAGCTTGAAGAGTAGCGCGTCCATAGAATCAGAATATTTCCGGTTAACCCTTTTTCAGACCCTGCTCAGGGCCACTTGTTCCGCGACACCACGGGTCTCTGCATCGATTCTCAGCAGTCCATCGAGGCTATCAACCTTACCTGTCGGCAACCGTTGCAAAGTCTCGTCCACCACCACTGAGATATCCGTAAACCGAAGTCGTTCAGCGAGAAAGGCAGCTACAGCCACCTCGTTGGCGGCATTGAGAATCGCCGGTGCCGTGCCTCCCGCTTCGATCGCTTCAAACGCCAGACGCAAGCAGGGAAAGCGCTGCAGGTCAGGCGCCTCGAAATCGAGCTGGGCGACCTGGAACAGATCGAGGCTCCCCACGCCGGATTCAATACGATCCGGCCAGGCCAGGGCATGGGCGATGGGAGTCCGCATATCGGGATTCCCCAACTGGGCAAGTACCGAACCATCAATGTACTCCACCATGGAGTGGATCACACTCTGTGGATGCAAAACGACCTGAATCTTCTCAGGCTCGGCATGAAACAGCCAATGGGCCTCGATCACTTCCAGCCCCTTGTTCATCATGGTGGCGGAATCCACCGAGATCTTACGTCCCATCTCCCAATTTGGGTGAGCACAGGCCTGGTCTGGTGTCACCGATTTTAACGCCGTCATAGGTGTTGTTCGGAAGGGGCCACCCGATGCCGTCAGCAGAATACGCTTGACTCCACGCACCTCAAGATCGCGGCCCCCATCCGATGGCATGCATTGGAAAACCGCGTTATGTTCGCTGTCGATAGGCAGGATTTCCGCCCCATGGGCTTCAGCCTCCTGCATGAACAGCCGCCCGGCGACCACCAGTGCCTCTTTATTGGCCAGCAGCACGCGTTTACCCGCACGTACCGCGGCGAGGGCCGGTAGCAGACCGGCGGCGCCGACGATGGCTGCCATCACATAGTCTGCATCAGGCATGGCGGCAGCTGTCTCAAGGCCACGCAGACCACAAAGCACCTCTGTGGGAATACCTTTTTCGCTTAAGGCCTTGGCCAGGTGCCGACCCGACTGCTCGTCGGCCATAACAGCCACTTTGGGTCTGAACCGCTGGCACTGCTCAAGCAACCCATCCACATCACTGTTGGCAGTGAGCGCCTCGACCCGATATTTATCGGGATGGCGGGCAATGACATCCAGGGTACTGACACCGATGGAACCGGTGGAACCCAGTACGGTGATCCCTTTCATCCGGCCTCTCCGAATAGCATCAGACCCAGCAGAAAAACAGGGGCCGCTGCGGTCAGACTGTCGATCCTATCCAACATTCCGCCATGTCCCGGCAGCAACATGCCACTGTCTTTCATCCCTTGCCGCCTTTTCAACAGGCTCTCGAATAGATCACCGACCACAGAGAACAACATAGTCACCAGGCACAACATCAAAATCAGTGGCGCCTGATAGAGCCTTGTATCAAACCACCAAACCAGAAACAGTCCACACAAGAGCGCACTGGCCATCGCCCCGTAAACTCCCTCTCGTGTCTTGCCGGGGCTTACTTGGGGTGCCAGCTTGTTTTTACCCCAGCGATGACCTGCGAAGTATGCACCCACGTCCGCGCTCCAGATCAGAATCAGAAGAAACAGCAGCAGTATCGGACCATTCTCCGGGGTCCGGTGAATGACGACCAGTGATAACCAGGCCGGCACCAATACCACGAGTCCTTCAAGCACGCGCAACGGTTCAAAACCTGGGCGTTCGCCCTCACCTTGATAGCGACTCAGACGATAAAGTGCCAACAGCCACCACAGCACACTGAGTCCAATCACCCCAAAAACCCAGGCTGGAGGCAGAAAGAGATAGACACAAAGCATCACCAGGAGTACGAACAGGGTATAGAGCCATTGACCGGCCTTTTGGGAGATACCACTCAGCATTGCCCACTCCCTTGCACCGAAACCAACCACCAGCGCCAACAAGAGCGCTACGATGTCAGTCGGCAGTAGCCACACCGTGGTAATAACCAGTGGCGCCAGGATAAGTGCTGTGATAACGCGCTGCTTCAACATGGCAGCTTCAGGATGCCTCAGCCTGGTCCTGGACCTGCTCACCGGTGCGGCCGAAACGTCGCTGCCTGTTGGTGAAGTCCGTCAGCGCGGCATCCAGCGCAGCGCCGTCAAAATCCGGCCAGAGAATATCGGTAAAATAGAGCTCGGTATAGGCGCATTGCCATAGCAGAAAGTTGCTGATGCGCTTCTCTCCACCGGTACGTATAAAGAGATCAGGCTCGTCTAGATCGGCAAAAGAGAGTGCATCTTCAAGCATCGACTCGTCGATCTGCTCAGGGTCTATCTCGCCGGCCTGCACTTTCTCAGCCATCTGTCTGGCTGCTTGTGTGATATCCCAGCGCCCCCCGTAATTGGCAGCAACTTGCAGCACAAGCCCTGAGTTCTCAGCAGTCAGTGCCTCGACTTCACCAATCTGGCGCTGCAGCTTGTCGGAAAATGCGGCACGATCTCCGATCACTCGCAATCTGACACCATTTCGATGTAGTCTGCGCGCTTCTTTTTTGAGTGAACGGATGAAGAGATCCATGATCAGGCTGACCTCTTTCTGAGGACGACGCCAGTTCTCGCTGCTGAAGGCAAACAGGGTGAGGACGGAGATACCGCGATCCACACAGGCCTCCACAATCCGGCGTACTGCTTCTACACCAACTGGATGGCCGGCATAACGTGGCAAGCCTCTCCGCTTCGCCCAACGGCCATTACCGTCCATGATCACCGCAATATGTCGCGGCAGTCTCGTGTCATCCGATTCGGGTTCCTGAGACTTCCCGTGTGTCATGTTGAATGATGGTGTGTGAATGAAGTGATCACAGTGAACCTGAAGATCAGATCTCCATCAGGTCCTTCTCTTTCTCACCCAGCACCTCATCGATCTCCTTGATATGCTGATCGGTCAGATTCTGAATGATCTCCTGACCGCGACGCTCGTCATCTTCTGAGATCACCTTGTCTTTGACCAGTTCCTTGAGATCGTGATTGGCATCCCGCCGAATATTACGCACAGCCACTTTCGCACCTTCGGCCTCATGTCGTACCACACGAATGAGATCCTTGCGCCGCTCCTCGGTCAGTGCCGGCATGGGTACGCGAATCACGGTACCCGCACTCATGGGATTGAGGCCGAGATCAGAGGTCATGATCGCTTTTTCTATTGGCGCCACCATGGTCTTTTCCCAAGGCGTGACAGTCAGGGTGCGGGCATCTTCGGTATTGATATTCGCTACCTGACTGAGAGGCACCTCGGAACCGTAATAATCCACACGGATGTGATCCAATAGACTGGCGTGTGCCCTGCCTGTACGCACCTTGGCCAACTCATGCACCAGGGATTCCACACTCTTACCCATACGGGTCGCCGCGTCGGTTTTGATATCGTCGATCATCTCAGTCGCCCTTTTCCACCAGAGAACCGATGGCCTCACCACGCACCAAACGCATGAGAGCACCCGGATCATTAACATTCATAATACGCAACGGCATGCCATTATCCCTGCACAGCACGATGGCCGTTGCATCCATCACCTGCAGGTTTTCCGCCAATACCCTGTCGTAGGTAAGCGTCGGATAGAAGACCGCTTGAGGATCTTTCACTGGATCCGCAGAATAGACGCCATTGACTTTGGTCGCTTTGATCATCAGATCGGCATTGATTTCGACAGCGCGGAGACTGGCTGCCGAGTCGGTTGTAAAGTAGGGATTACCGGTACCCGCCGCCAGAATGACGACTTTCCCCTCTGACAGCAGTCGACGCGCATCCCGCGCCGTAAATCGATCACAGACATCCGGCATCTCCAGCGCAGACATCACGATGGAAGACACCTCAATACGGTCGAGGGCATCCTGCATGGCGAGGGAATTCATCACTGTCGCCAGCATGCCCATGTGATCGCCGCGCACCCGATCGAAACCGCCCTGAGCCAATCCGGCACCACGAAAGATATTGCCGCCACCGATAACCAAGCCTATCTGTATACCCGCGCTCACCAGGTCACGGATCTCTCCGGCCACCCGCTGGAGAATCTCGGGATTGATACCGAAGTCGTCATCACCCATCAATGCCTCGCCGCTGAGTTTGAGCAGGATGCGTTGGCCGATCAGTTGGGTCATTGACTGAGATTCTCTGGTGTTATGGGTTTTGCGTGATTATAAACGGTCGTGAGAATAAGGTCTTGTTGTCGTAGGATCAGTTTTCACGGCCTTCCCTGGCCATACGAGTTACATCTTCGCCTGAGCCATGACTTCCTCAGCGAAGTTCTCTTGCTTCTTCTCGATACCTTCGCCAACCTCGAATCGCTTGTACTGGGCCAGCTTGGCATCCCGACTTTTAAGCAGCTTGGCCACTGTGGTGTCCGGATCCTTCACGAAAGCCTGTCCCAGCAAGGTGTTCTCAGCCAGGAACTTACGCATACGGCCATCCACCATCTTCTCGATGATGTTATCCGGCTTGCCACTCTCCTTGGCCTGCGCAGTAACGATCTCACGCTCTTTATCGAGCAGGTCCTGCGGCATCTCCTCTTCGGAGAGACAGACCGGATTGGTTGCTGCAATGTGCATCGCCAGATCCTTGCCCAACTCATCATCACCACCTTCCAGCTCCAGCACCACACCGATTCTGACACCATGACGGTAACTGATGAGCTTGCCGCCATTGGCCTCGAAACGGGCAAAACGGCGCACATTCATATTCTCGCCAAGCTTGGAGATCAGTGCCTCACGTGCCTGATTGACAGTGGTATCTTCACCCTCATGCAGAGACAACTCCATCAATGCGGGGACATCATCGGCACCACCGGCCAGAACCCGGTCTGCTACGGCCCCTGCAAAGGAGGTGAAATTGTCATCCTTGCCGACAAAATCGGTTTCGCAATTGACCTCAACCATGGAGGCCTGGCTGCTGTCAGTATTGAAACTGAGCACAATCACACCTTCCGCGGCAATGCGGCCTGCCTTCTTGGCAGCTTTGGCCTGGCCTGATTTACGCATATTTTCGATCGCGACATTGATATCGCCATCGGTCTCAACCAGTGCCTTCTTGCACTCCATCATACCTGCGCCGGTACGCTCGCGCAGTTCCTTCACCAGAGCGGCTGTAATCGCCATGACTAATTACCTTCTGTGTTTCTCAATCTGTAAACGGGAAAGGCCGGATTCAGTATGATACCGATGTCCGGCCCACTCTTTACTCTTAGATATTCAAGACGAGCCGATCAGGAAGCGTCTTCCGCTACCTCAACAAACTCCTCACCCGTGCCGCCACCGACGGTCTGGGCTGCACTGGCCCGACCCTCAAGAATGGCTGCCGAAGCGCCCTGTACATAGAGCTGGATGGCGCGAATGGCATCGTCATTCCCTGGAATTACGTAATCGATATCGTCAGGCTCATTATTGGTATCTACCACACCAATGACAGGAATACCCAGTTTGCGGGCTTCTGCTACGCCGTTTTTCTCATGACCCACATCGATAATAAACAAGGCATCGGGCAAGCCATTCATGTTCTTGATGCCGCCCAGGCTGCGCTCGAGCTTTTCGAGTTCGCGACTCAACCCCAGAGCCTCTTTTTTATTGAAACGCTGCTCGACACTGCCATCCTCAAACATTGATTCAAGCTCCTTCAGGCGCTTGATAGACTGTTTGATGGTCTTGAAGTTGGTCAGCATGCCACCCAACCAGCGATGGTTGACGAAAGGCATGCCACAACGTTCTGCCTCTTCACGGATTGCTGTCTGTGCAGCTCGCTTGGTACCCACAAACAGCACTTTGCCGCCATTGGCAGAAAGAGAGCCAATGAAATTCATGGCTTCCTTGAACAGCGGGAGGGTCTTCTCCAGATTGACGATGTGAATCTTGTTGCGATGACCGAAGATGTAGGAACCCATCTTGGGATTCCAGTAACGGGTCTGATGTCCGAAATGCACGCCAGCCTCTAGCATCTGGCGCATAGATACTTCACTCATGAGTGACTCCTGATTGTATCGGGTTTTAACCTCCACATATCCCATGGTCCGACCTTCTAGCGAAGGCACCCGGGCCCACGTGCCGATATGTGTGTGTATTTTGCCGCCGACAAACCCTGTTCGTACGGTGGCTTTGAATTTCTGAACCGATTGCGATTCAGCGGGGCGTTTTATACCATAAGCAGCTTGATGCGACAAACGCTTATCACCCTCCAAACCCTTCAACCTCCCGGAATTTCAAGCGATTTCACATGAGCGCCACAATAAAAACTGCAGATGAGATCGAAAAAATGCGCATTGCCGGCCGCCTGGCAGCCGAAGTGCTGGAGATTATCGAGCCTCATGTCGTGGCCGGCATCACCACGCTGGAGCTCGATCGCATCTGTCACGACCATATTGTCAACGTACAAAAAGCCATTCCGGCGCCACTCAACTACCGTGGTTTTCCCAAATCCATCTGCACCTCGGTCAATCAGGTCGTCTGCCACGGCATCCCCACTGAGAAGTCACTGAAAAAAGGGGATATTGTCAACATTGACATCACTGTTATCAAAGACGGTTATCACGGCGACACCAGTAAAATGTTCGTTGTCGGTCAGCCCTCCATCCTGGCGAATCGTCTGATGGATGTGACTCAAAAAGCGCTCTGGATCGGTATCGAACAGGTAAAACCGGGCTGCAGGCTGGGCGACATTGGCCACGCCATCCAGACCTTTGTGGAAGCGCATCACTATTCCGTCGTCAGGGAGTATTGCGGGCACGGTATCGGGCGAGAGTTTCACGAGGATCCGCAGATACTCCATTACGGCACGCCAGGTACCGGCCTGGTCCTGCAGCCCGGCATGTGCTTTACCATCGAGCCGATGGTCAATGCAGGCAAGCAGCAAGTCAAACTCAAGCCCGATGGCTGGACAGTGGTCACTAAAGATCGCAGCCTCTCCGCCCAGTATGAGCATACATTGTTGGTCACCGACGACGCTTATGAAGTACTGACCTTGCGCAAAGAAGAAACGCATCTCATTTCTTAGGCTGCCTGGACCTCCAAGATGATCGATAACGCTGCGCTCAACGAGGCATTTACGCCTGGCACCTCTCCGATCCAGCCATGCAAAACCTACCTGAAACACTACACAGAAACACTCAAGGAGCGCTTTGCTACCGGGTTAATTCCTACCAGTCAGCTCGTCACTGAACGGGCCAGTCTGGTTGATGAGATACTCAAGCGGGCCTGGCAACAACAATTTGCAGACTCAACAGAAGCAGCACTGGTGGCCGTCGGTGGTTACGGTCGGGGAGAACTGCATCCCCGCTCCGATATTGATCTCCTGATCCTGCTCAGCAGTGAGGAGAACTTCGACGCCTTCAAAAACCGCCTTGAGCAGTTGCTGACTTTGCTCTGGGATATCGGCCTGGATGTCGGGCATAGCGTACGTACCATCGATGACTGCGTACAGGCGGCATCACAGGACATCACCGTTATCACCAATCTTGTCGAGTCCCGTCATCTGGCCGGGTCCAGACCTCTTTTTGAGACCATGTTGGAGGCTACCGGGTCTGACCACATGTGGAACAGTCATGACTTCTTCGAAGCAAAATGGCAAGAGCAGATACAACGCCACGCCAAACATGACAACAGCATCAGCAACCTTGAACCCAACATCAAGGAGAGTCCCGGGGGACTTAGAGATATTCAGACCATCGGATGGGTCGCAAAACGCCACTTCAGAATTAAAAATCTCCACGATTTGGTGGTTCACGGATTCCTCACTGAAGCCGAGCACAAAACCCTGATTGACGGTCAGAACCATTTATGGCGGGTGCGCTTTGCCCTCCACCTGCTGAATGAAAAACACGACGACCGGCTGCTCTTCGACCATCAACGAACGCTCGCATCCCAACTGGGTTATGACAACGACTATGCCAATCTGGCTGTCGAGTGCTTCATGCGGGACTACTACCGCACCGTGATGGAACTGAGCCGGCTCAATGAGATGCTGCTACAGCATTTCCAGGAGAAGATCCTTCTGAAAGATGAACTTGGTGATCCAACAGCAATTAACCAGCGATTCCAAAGCCGCAGCAACTTTCTGGAAGTCACCCACGATCAGGTCTTTGAAGAAACCCCCACCGCACTGCTAGAACTCTTCCTCATCCTGCAGGAAAATCCCAAGCTCAAGGGAGTAAGAGCAAGCACAATCCGCCTGATACGCAGCCATACCTACCTTATGGATGAGCAATTTCGTCAGGATATTCGTGCCCAGCGTCTTTTTATGGAGATTCTGCGCCAACCCATTGGGATCACCCGCGCCATGCGTCGCATGAACGTTTATGGGGTATTGGCCGCCTATATTCCTGCCTTCGAAGGTATCGTCGGCCTCATGCAGTACGACCTTTTTCATGTCTATACAGTGGATGAGCATACCCTGATGGTCATGCGCAACCTACGCAGACTGACAGTGCCGGTCTATGCGGAGGAACACCCCTTCTGCACACAGCTGATGAATACGCTGCCCAAGGAGGAATTGATCTACCTGGCCGCCCTGTTTCACGATATCGCCAAAGGCCGGGGAGGCAATCACTCCGAACTGGGCGCCATCGATGCGTTTACATTCTGCCATCAACACCACCTGAGCGAATACGATAGCCATCTTGTGAGCTGGCTGGTGCGCAACCATCTGGTCATGTCCATGACGGCACAACGCAAAGACATCACCGACCCGGATGTGGTCCAGGCATTTGCCGCACTGGTTGGCGACATCAACCGCCTCTCCTATCTCTACCTGCTAACCTTTGCCGACAGCCGGGCCACCAACCCGGCCGCCTGGAACTCCTGGAAGGACTCTTTGCTGCGTGATCTCTACATTGCCACCAGACGCGCTCTCTTGCGGGGTCTTGAGAACCCACTGGCTCAAGAAGAGCTGGTAAAAGAGAAGCAGGAAGCCGCCATGTGGAATCTACAGCAGTCTACAAATCTCCGGGGCGAGGCAATACAGGGGCTCTGGAGCACCTTCAACCATGAGTACTTCCTCACCCACTCACCGAATGCGATCCAACGTCATACCGAGTCGATCCTGGCAACACCCGCACATGAGCTGCCTCTGCTCAAGATACGTCAGACAGCCAAGCGGGGCGGCACTGAGGTACTCTTCTACGGCATCGATCGGGATAACCTGTTTGCGGTCATCACCACCCGGCTCGACCAGCTCGCACTCTCCATTGTCAACGCCCGTGTCATGAGTACCTCCGCAGGTTTCTCACTCAACTCTTTTCTGGTTTTGGAGCAAGACGGCAGCCCGGTTGAAGCTGGGCAACGCAGGGATGAGATCATCGAGATGTTGAGAGAGGGACTGATCCAGGAGGGGGACCAACCCCTCAATGTCACCCGCAGCCTTCCCAGAAGACACAAGCACTTTGATACCCCAACCCAGATCTACTTCACCCAGGAGCCGAACCTGCAGCGGACAGCCATGAGATTGATCGCCCTGGACAGGCCAGGACTTCTCTCCGATGTTGGGCAGGCCTTCGCCAGCTGTCAGATCCGACTGCAACACGCCAAGATCACAACACTCGGCGCAGAGGTTGAAGATATCTTTTTCATCACTGACCGGGAAAACAATCCAATCCTCGATGAAACTCAACTTGAGTGCCTGAAACAGGCCGTTACAGAGAGAATGTCCGAGTAGGAGAGTAGGGCTTTAGGCCTGATGAGTTGACGAAAATCACATTTTCGTTAATTCGGGTATCCATTTCCCACGATAAGCCGGTAGACTGCCGTCTGCTTCATCAGGTTGCCATTGGGAACAAGCCCTAAACCTCGCGAGCACTCAAGGATGGGACACGCCAAAGAAGCCAATATGGACCTAGTTGACATGTAACCATTTTTGATTTGGAGAAGCCGCTCCCATGCACAGAATCTTCTACATTGCAGTAGTATTGATGTTCACATCCCTACTCGCAGCATGCGGCACGAACGGATCGGCATCCAGTACGAACCCGACAGCTTCCCAAGCCGTCAGCACAAAAGACTCCATCAACCTCTCCTGGACTGCCCCCAGCACACGAGCAGATGGCAGCTATCTTTCTCTTGCCGATCTGGCGGGTTACAAGGTTTATATGGGAACGACCAGCAACAACCTGTCTGCTCTGGTCGACCTCAGTGATGACACCATCACCAACTACACGGTCAGCAACCTACCTGCAGGTAGTTACTACTTCGCTGTCTCCGCCTACGATATTGACGGAACGGAAAGTGGGTACTCTCAAATTATCCTGATTCAACTGAGTTAGTATCCATTCCACTTCGCCGCTCACCGAGGCTAAAAAGCCTATAATTGCTGACCCTGTTCATACTAGCCGGCCCTTCTTGCATGGCAGATTCGATTCGTATGTCTGCCCTAAAGAATAAAGTCTGGCTTTCTCCATTTTGATATCAAGAACGCTCGTAGAGAACGCTTTGCGTAGCAATGCCTTACTGTCTTTTGCATATTTCTGTCCACTCGAATAGCTGGCTTTTCAGCATGACTATGGGTAGGGTCACAAGTCTCTTGTATTGCTGGGCTAGCTTCCAACCAATTGAAAGCGAGAGGAAACCGTAAAAGCCCACTAAATTGAAGCACAAAAGAATGACATCTTCTCAGCGTGGACACACGAATCGCCTGTCGGCATGGCCTAAAGCCATCTATAGAAAGCTCAAGTGGCAATATCTCAATGCCATATCACGAGGCAGCATCAACGAGGTCATACTCATCGACCCTTGCGCCATAGAATATGGCCAAAAGCCAGAAAGCCAATTCCCACCAAAAAAGTTCCTTGGCGGATATGAGGACGGCGACTGGGATCAGCAGGTCATTCCTGTTGAATCGCATCTACTGTACCAATCATACATCCAGCATTTTCTTAATGGAGAGCCTTGGAAGAGTACCCCATTTTTCAATTTTGCTCTCGAATCGATCAAGAAGGGCGTGCCCTTTCGTGGTGAATATGACAGTGTCGAAAAACTGAAACAGCGATTCGAAAAGTGTGACCATCTGTATTTCACGATCAAGCGAGATGGGTATAAGAGTAACCACCAGCTTTATGATGAAGGAAAGATAGATAATAAGCTGGATCTTTTGGATGAGATATCCGTAAACCGTGCACGTGATGGGAGTATCATTCTTAACGATGGTTGGCACAGATTCGCCAGTGCCAGACTCCTTAAAATCTCATCAATTCCCGCTAGACTTTGTGCAAAACATACACTGTCCAGAAAACCCTAAGATAGGAATATGGAATTACTATCGTCACAATACCGGCTGATACAGCAGATGATCAGCCCTTCCTAATACCACTCATAAAATGAAGAATACCAGTGATAGAAAATAGCGCTTTCAGTGCTGTGCCACCTACAGGAAACGAGTATCGCTTCAAGGTATAGAGATTATCCCCGACTTCATTCCAACCAACATCCGTCGTAACTGCACTCTCGTAACCAGCATTTTCTACCACTCTAGCAGAGTGTTCGTCCCAATCCCCATTTGGATAGCAAAAGTGGATGCAAGACAGCTTCATCCTCTCTTCCAGTGCACTCTTTGACTCGGTCAGTTCAGAGGCTAAATCACCCTTACCAACGAAGGGCAAACGCACGTGATTCACCGTATGGCTCCCGATAGTAATACCATCGATCGTGGAGCACTGTACAATATCATCCCATGACATCGGCGATGACCAGAGATCACTACTCGTCACATCATTGATACTTTTACCACTCTTGTTCTCAAAGTCTCCAATAATGCCATTTACCTCGCGCTGGAAATCAGAATCGGATTGATCCTTCAGTTTGAGAGATTTTGTCAGTTTGGAAAGTGATCCAGCCAACTTCTGTCTGGAAGACTGATCAATCCTAATCTGTGAGTGGCCAACGTTGACCTCCAAACCATCCAGACCGGGTTGCTGGATAGCAAAATCCAGTCGATCAAACCAATAAGGTTCACCTTTATCCAAAGCACCTGTAGTCGGATAAAATACCACAGGTATTTTATGTTTTTTTAGTATCGGCCATGCCACAGCTAAGTTATTCAACTGCCCATCATCGAAGGTGACTACGCAGCTATTCGACTTGAGGGGGGTAACCCCCTTTAACATACCAATCGCCTCATCCAATGAGACAAAATCGAAATATCTGGCTGCCATACTCAACGTATCATCAAAGAGCTTTCTGGAAGTTCTTGGGCGAAGGGGCTCCCACTCAGACTCAAGCTCAGCATCCATAACACCATGCAAAGTTAAGATGGTAATTTTATTTTTATTCAGAGAACTCCAGACCCTTATGAACCCTGAATAATAAAGTGTCTTGAGTAATAGATGCTTTATATTGCTATCCATAAATTACAGCCCTATCTATTGTGTCTAGCAATTCTGCTAAATTATCACCTACGAGGTACAACCTTAATATAGCTGCCTTGGTACCGCGATCGCGATAGACCGTCAACGTAGTGTAAAAATGAGGCTGGATTGGTGTCTGGATCAGTATCACTGAAACAGGCACACAGCTTTCCATTCATTTCACACTTTCCGCTGGAATCTTTACACCTTATGTTCTTATCTCTCGTGACTGTAACCGCGGGAAATATTGATTTACAAACATCAGTATGAAAGCAAAAAATGCCGCACATCCATACACATACCGAATAAAGTTACCAATCTTTCGGTTGCAATTCTATACTTTTGAGCCATCAGCTCCAGGATTGATATTAATCCCCTGGACATTGATGCTGATATTTCCTGTAAAAACAAAACCATGCTGCATTTATCCATGACTTTCCGGTAATGTATATCTGCCAACTATCCGAACGGGAATTCTGACGCAAACCACTCACCACGAAAGAGATAACACAAACTTCAATTGAATGATGAGGATGTAACCTTTCTCTTCGTCAAGGATGGGGAATAATGCAATACGAATAGATATTGCCCGGACAGACCTCATTCTCTGGAATATGTGAGTCCGTTCATAGTCCTCAGCAAATCCACTCAATTGTGCTGTGGGGCATCAGCAAAACGTGAACCACTTCTTCCACCTTCATCAGGGTTGGCCGCTACTCTGTTTGTGCAGGAAACAGATTCGCATCAGGCCAACCGCAATGAAACCCACATCAATAATCATCCTCACCCTTCTGTCAGCGCTTTTACTCAGCGCGTGCGGTGGTGCTACTGAGGAAAGCAACAGTGCAAATACGGCGAACCGTGCACCAGACATCAGCGGCGTACCAAGAACAAGCATAGAAACAGGGGTTGAATATGTCTTTACTCCCCTTGCAGCCGATCTTGATGGGGATAGCCTGACATTCAGTATCCAAAACAAGCCTAACTGGGTCTCATTTGATCCCAGCAACGGTATGCTCAGTGGAACCCCCGGTATCAATGATGTTGGTACCCACGCAAATATTACCATTGCAGTCTCAGACAACTCCCAAACAACCACTCTTTTACCGTTTTCCATTGAGGTCGTGAATCACTCGGATGTGCAAAATGTCATCTCTCAAATCAGCACAGGTATGGATGATGTAGAAGAGTCTGCTGACAGCGTAATGTATGTTGATAGCAGTGATCTGGAATTGGTCAATGACAGCAACAATCAGCTTATTGGCCTTCGTTTCTCTCTAAACGTACCAAAAAGCGCAATAGTTACTGAGGCCAACCTCCGATTTACAGTGGACGAGGTAACCCTCGAGGAAACTAATCTGGTGATTTGGGCTGAAGCAAGCGATGACGCAGCTGCCTTCTCTACTGCGAACGGTAGTATCTCCGGAAGAACATCATCTGTTGCTACTTCAACCTGGTCCCCCACTCCCTGGCACAATATCGGTGAAAGTCTCGCAGCTCAGACCAGCAGCAATCTAAGCGGATTGATACAAGAGATTGTAAATCGACCTGGCTGGAATCCCAGGAATCATTTAGTACTCGTAATCACAGGCACAGGCGTCCGTACCGCTGTTTCCTATGAAGGGGATCCGGGTAATGCTCCGTTACTCAGTGTTAAATACAGCACCGATTCATCGAATCACTCACCGCAGATTCAGGGCTCACCAGATACCGGGGCAACAATAGGCATCCCATACAGTTTCACACCGACAGCCAGTGACCCGGACGGAGATAGTCTTTCTTTTTCGATCAGCACTCTTCCTGCCTGGGCCAATTTCAACAGTGCTAACGGGATGCTCTCTGGTACACCGGATAGTGGTGACGTTGGTACCTATAACAATATCCAGATTAGTGTGTCGGATGGGGAAAATAGTGCATCTCTTGCTGCCTTCAGCATTATTGTTAGTGATACCAACCATTCACCGACAATTTCTGGAACACCTTCGAGCAGTGTCTCAGAATTATCCGGTTACAGTTTCACGCCTATAGCCAGCGACCCTGATGCAGACAATCTATTGTTCAGTGTGAGTAATATACCGAACTGGTGTACCTTCAATGTGGCAGATGGGAGCTTGACCGGAACCCCGGGTTATTCAGATTCTGGGATCTACAGCAATATAGTGATTAGTGTGAGTGACGGCACAGCGAGCACGTCATTACCACCCTTCTCTATAACTGTGCTGAACAACAACCGGTCACCCAGCATCAGTGGCACACCTGCATCTTCTGTTGAAGAAGTCAGTGCATATAGCTTTATACCGGATGTCACAGATCCCGACGGTGACAGTCTTGTCTTTTCTGCTGACAACCTACCGGTGTGGGCCAGCTTTGACACAAACACCGGCGTACTTTCAGGGATACCGGACTATGATAGTGCCGGGACATACAATAATATTCTGATCAGTGTATCAGACGGCTCAGCATCTGATTCAGTACCTGCCTTTTCCATCACAGTTAACGACGTAAATCGGTCACCAACTATCAGTGGCCAGCCCTTAAATGCAGTCGTCGTAGATGCCTCATACAGCTTCACTCCGATCGCGGATGATCCAGACGGGGATGATATCTCGTTTTCCGTAACTAATTTGCCATCTTGGGCCAATTTCAATACCAGCACCGGCAGTCTGACAGGTATACCTGGTACAGGGGACACTGGAACCTACAGTAATATTCTTATCAGTGTTACTGATACTCACGAAACCAGCTCATTAGGTGCCTTTGAGATTTCCGTGACAGATGAAGTCACGAATCCCACAGATGAAATATTCGTGGATTCGTCCATAGGTTCCAACTACTGCTCAGACTACAGCGAATCCTCTAGAAGTTGCGGCAGTGGCAACCAAGAAGCTTATAAATCATTAAGTAGCGCTGCCTCGTCAGCTATCGCTGGTGATACCGTAGCTATACGTGTGGGTACTTACAATGAGCAGCTGGCCCCTCAAAACTCGGGAAGTGCATCCTCGCCGATTACCTTTAAAAATCATAATGGGGAGAAGGTGATAATTTCAGGAACTTCCTTATCTCCGGCAATTGTTATTACTGACAGAAATTACCTTGTGCTGGAAGGACTAGAGATAGCCAACGTCAATCGCTGGATGTACGCAGTGAATTCTCACCACAATATTATCCGAAATAATGTTTTCAGTGGTGCTCACGATTCAGGTGGCAGCTCTAAAACAGGCCTATTCTTTCAGGAAGCCACCTTTAACAAAGTCATTGACAATATTATTGATGGCAGCACGCAAGATAATATCTCCCTAATCAAATCTGACAACAATCTAATTTCTGGCAATACCCTAACCAATGCAGATCATGCGCTCTGGACGATTAAATGCGGTAACAAAAACGTTCTAAGAGATAACTACTTCCATAACTCTGCTCAGAAGATCGGTGAAGTATATGATTGTGATGACGTTGGATTTAACCACGAATATTTCATTCATGATGCCACCAAGTACAATGTGATAGAGAAGAATGTCTTTGCTAAAACTTCCACCTATTACAGCCCATCAGGAGGTAATGGTATTCAATATGCCGGGCAGAACGGCATTATTCGATTTAACGTGTTTTTCGATAATAACGTTGGTATTGGCATGCAGAATTACAGTCCCGAGGCCCTATACAACAAACATAACAGAATTTACCATAACACTTTCGTCAACAATCACTGCGGCGGTATTTCTACATCCAATCCATCCTCTTCTCATTACATTGATAATATTTTTGTCAATAATTTACTTTACAAGAATGTTGAATGCAGTGGGACAGATCCTTATCAATTCATGTATCGAAGCGGACTTGAAGGCTTTAAACTAATTAATAACAACCTATCATCTGGCACCATCCCAGATAACGTAATAGGTGCATGGGGTGGTTCAGGTGATTCACTGTCATGGTACGAAGTTAATTATCCGGGCTTTTTTGTTGACAACCTGGAGCGTGACCCTGGATTCAAGTCAGAATCAACCAATGACTTTTCTCTTAGACCTGATAGCGCAATGATAGATGCAGGAAGCTTTCTCACGACAACAACCAACACCGGATCAGGCACTGTTATAACTGTTGACAATGCAGGTTACTTTTATGATGGTTTTGGCATCAACGAAGAACTTGGTGACCTTATACAGTTAGAGAGTAGTTCAGAAACGCTTAGAATTATTTCAGTCAATTATTCAAACAATCAAATAACCGTAGACAAAAATACCAGCTGGGATTCTGGCCAGGGCATTACTTTCAAGTACCAAGGAAACAAGCCTGACATTGGTGCATTTGAGGTTTATTAATATCCAGCACTTACATCAGTCACTCTGATTGTTCGTTTAGAATATTATTCCACTGCTTTGATACATTCGTGTAGCTATATTTTCTTGTTGCACTATAAGCATTGTCACTATACGTATTGTATGTAGAATTATTATTTATAATCTCAACAAATACTTCTGCGAAGTTTTTTGGATCTAGATTATCTATAAGGTATCCATTGTTATTATTTACAACAAGGTCTGACAGATCGCCAATATTTGTGACCACAGCTGGCAAACCTACCATCATTGCTTGTATCAAGGCCTGCGATAAACCTTCTGACTCGGACGTCAATACAAATACTTTTGATTGTTGGAGCCATTGGGCCACATTTGACTGCCACCCAACAAAATTAACTTGTTGATCAAGCCCTAAATCACTTGATAGTTTGTTTAACTTTTCGTAGTCCGGGCCATCACCCACTATCACTGCACTTATATTTTCAATCTGTTTACTGGCAATCTCTATCGCACGAAGAAAAATATCCACGCGCTTCACCTTAGACAGCCTGCCAATTAAAATAAGATCGTATTCTTTCGTTAGATTGCCTGGTGAAAAATGTGTTTCATCAAACCCACCGGGCACTATCTCGAATTGTTGCTTAACACCGCGTGATTTAAAATAATCAACAGCACCTGTCCCCATAGAAACAATAATACTCGCATTATTGACAGACTTTATTAACATAGATTCGATAAAGTCATCTGGAGTCTTGAGCTTATTAAATATTTTACTCTCTGTATTATAACCTCCGCCTATAACCTCACGTGGTCCGCCACCACAGATATAGAGAGATCGCGTTCCTATTGTTTTTGCCATTAGAATTGCCACAAGACCGTTTAGTAGCAAATGAAATCCGGCGATAATATCAGGCTTTTCACGCATGGCAATCCAGGCAAAGAGAAGTAATCTTGAAGGCACTTCGCCTAGGTACTTTTGCATATTTTTTGATGGATATATTGCTATAACATTTTCTAACTCCGGCACTTTTCGTACGGAAACCATTTGCACAGCAGCAACCTCATCCGACATCGCTAGTGGCTTTAAATGAGTGACAAGCCAATTATCTGAATAAAATGTTCCAGTAACGAGAATATTTAGTTTCTTTCTGGGTTCTTTTCTTTTTATTGGTAACCAGCTGATCCCTTTTAGTATTACGTAGTAAATCAATACAAACATGCGCAGTAAATATCTAGTAAATACTATTTTAAACATTGGAGTTGTTACAATTTTTGTTTAGTTATTTATTTCTGGAAAATTTAGTCTGTCTAATGGAATAGAGATACTTTTTCTCTTATTTTCGTCTTCAGGATTTCTAACCACTCTCTCAATCTTTACCCTATTATAATAGACATCCACTTTCTCAGGATCTTCTACATACCAAGTCAATCCAGAGAGTTGCTCCAGTGATATTTTGTCAGTAAGTATTTTGATTGTAACACGTCCATTCTGCACAGACGTTTCATATTCAACTGACTCGTAAGCATTCATGTAATCTAACAATCTCCTAGTTGAAAGAACCAGTATTTCCTTATTTCTATATTTCTCAGCAACCATCTCGAATGCCTGCAATGATTTTTCTCCAAATGGCTCTTGAAGAGATGATACTTTTCCAAGATGCGTATATAGAATAGAGCAGCCTTTCATTGCAATTAATCGATTCAACATATCCATTGATATTACATTTCCGACATCCCTCCCTTTTTCATGCGCAGAAACACCGGCCCAACTTGGATTCGACCTCATAAACTCTTTAGTTTCAGTCCCATCGTGAAGGCATGTTTTGCGTAAAATTCTATTATCTCCATGCATTTTATATTTCTTATTATTAAAGCTACCAAGCAGACCTTTTACTAATTCTGTTAAAATTGTTTTGAAAGATTTTAAAGGATGAGATGCATTAAACAGCCCCACCAGAGATCTTTTTGCGTTCTGAGCAATTACACTGGTTACCCTACCCTTCCAGACATACTCAATCCCGCTTTCAGAAAATGTTATATCGGTATGATAAACCTCAGATCCTTTGACTGCACCTTTTCCGCACATAATATCCGAATCGAGATTCGAAGCTGCTTGTGCATGATCGATCCAAACCTTGATCAAGCAGTCATGTGAAGACAGTTCATCCCAGCATGCCTCTATTTTCTGTCTGGTATCTGCCTCATCTCCAAAAGAATGCAAACAGTCGATATGGCCGGATTTAATTAGTGACCGAATGTCCTCTCTGCCATTATCTGAGCAGTTCCAATAGGAAAACTGCCCCTCAGGCATATGGAAGTAGATTGTATTCCCAACTTCCAATCCAAGGCCTTTACCAAATATTGTGCTATCTCGTGTATTGAGGTAGCGGACAGTCTCAAAATAGATTTTCTCGCTGGGCGTCTCATCTAAGTCACTGCAGATCGCAAATACCGCGTGATATGGATAGGGATATTTCCTTAATACGACGTTCATAACTAATGGATCCAAAATATTTACTGGCTAGGTCACACCGTCGGTGAAATCATTCATGAATTAAATTCCCTTTCTATTTATCCTGGGACAAACCACCCACAATTACATCGTAACATACTGTTTTTATGGCATATTTCAGCCATTAATATATGAGCAAACGCTCACCCTATGGAAGTTGTCTTGTTTGAATGATTACTCTCAACGTCGTTATATATCATGAGAAGATGAAGAATTTAAGTAATTCAATAATTATATAATTCTTAGCACATGCATCTTCACGCGCCCTCTTTAGAACCCTCGTAGGACATTCCGGCTGACTCCTCACTCCTGTCATGAGTATTATTGAACCTACTCACCCTATAACCTTCATGTCGCCAGACAACAAGTTCGCATTAATACCGTAGTGTAGGCAATATAATGATTGTTACTCCAAGCTTTAGGAGCTCTTCTGATTTGAACTATAACCAGTGCGATAGCAACAATGTTTCTTTTGAGTGGAGCACATTCGATAACCAATCAATAAATCAAGTTCTGTAGCGGTCCACACTGCCTCACTGTTCGAGGTACGAGATCTTTAACGATTCTATTCGAGATATGTAGTTACATTCCGACTCTTCTGTTCTTGTAATTTTGTAAAGCCATTAACGCTGATAGGAATAGACCCTATAGGCCAATACCGTAGGCGCACAAAAAATTGGAACATGTGAAATTGTAAACAATACTATATTCAACCAATACACCTATTCTACCAGTGACTTGGAGAATATTTCCTCGAAAAATCGACCTCAGACAAGTGTTTTTTGTTATATTGTAAGGCGAAAGATTAAAATTCTACCTTACCACCTACATGATTAAACTATTTTCTTTAATTATCAAAGCGTTAAGTGTAATCAAAAATTTTTACTCTATAATGTTACCGCATATATCTACGATACGTAATTAAAGATTAAAAAAGTTCCTCTACAATGATAAGGCTTACTTTACTCAGTCTATTTCTTACATTCTTTTGTCTGTATTCATTTAAAGACTGGTATAAATCTCTCTGCGTACTCATTGTATTTGTATCTATTATTGAACATCCTGATATTCCTAAGTCGATGCTGGGCATTCAAGGTTTAAATCCTTGGAATATTTTTTTTCTATTTGTGTTGATGGGTTTTGTATTTCGCAATAGAGCGATTGAAAATACTGAATGGGATTTTCCAGGATATATAAGGTCAGTTTTACTAATATATATATCTTTTTGTCTTATCGCCTATTTCAGAATGTCTGGAGATATCGGTGAGATTATTGAATGGAATTTACTAAGAGGTGAGGACCCACCATCGTTTTTAGGCCTTTTTTCTGAACATGTAATTAATGTCCTAAAATGGATTGTACCTGGCCTTCTGCTTTTTTACGGTTGTAATAGCCAAAAAAGGTTCATTTGGGGACTTTCATCTGCACTACTTATCTATTTTTTTCTCGCCCTCCTGACCATCAAGGCAATGCCAATTGGCGCACTTACAGATGCTGATCGATTAGAGTATTTAGCTCGAAAGCTTCTTTCAGACAATGTTGGTTATCATAGGGTTAACCTTGCCATGATGTTTGCAGGCGCCTTTTGGGCAATATTTTCTCTGAGTGAATTATCAGATGACAAATCAAAAAATAAGTACATTTATATTATTTGCATGGTGATTCTTTTTGCACTTGCACTCAGCGGTGGTAGAACTGGGTACGCCACATGGGCTGCTATTGGTTTTGTTTTCTCAGTGCTCAAATGGAGAAAATTTCTAATTTACGGGCCGCTTGTCGTTTTTATAATCGTACTCATTCTACCAGCGGCGCGTGACAGACTCCTCATGGGTTTCAGTGAATCAACTTCAGACAGTAGAAACCAAGCACTATTGGAAGAGGGCCTCATTAACGAAAATAGTAATGTAGATTTATATACAGTTACATCTGGGAGAACGATTGCATGGCCTTTTGTCATAGATAAGATCCAACAGAGACCTTTCATTGGATACGGAAAAGAGGCTATGATTCGAGAAGGTTTAACCAGTTACCTATGGACCTCGTTTCAAGAGGCATTTCCACATCCTCATAATATGTATCTTCAATGGTTGATGGATAATGGTTTTGTAGGATTCATACCTGTAATGATTTTTTACATTACACTTCTTTCGTATAGCTTTTCACTACTCAAGGACACTAGAAACAGAAATTTTGTCGTGATTGGTGGCGCGGGAACTGCATTAATATTAGCGCTTCTTATATCTGGCTTTGGCAGCCAAACTTTTTACCCCCGTGAAGGTGCTGTTGGCATGTGGTGCATCATTGGCTTGCTGCTAAGACTTTATGTACAGAGGTCAAAGTTTGAAAAGATTGCATCAGAAAATAAGGCTCATGATATACCCATCGAAAATGACATCTTATGGTCTAAGCACGATGGAATATTGAAACCTTTACAGACAAAACCTAAATTTAATTATTATTCATCGGGTAACAATAATGGCTAGCATTTGTATTGTGGCGAACTTTGCTTATGGTGCAATGACTAACAGTGAATCAGGACATATAGGTGGTGTAGAGCGCCAAACGGCACTTTTAGCAAAATGGCTTGCCAACAACACTAAACACAAAGTTTCAATCATCACATGGAATGAGAACGATTTAAATGATGAAATCATAGACAATGTAACAGTTATTAAACTTTGTAGAAGAGATGACGGCATACCTGGAATACGTTTTTTTTACCCGAGATGGCATTCACTTATAAGATCACTTAAAAAAGCCAACGCAGATGTCTATTACCAAAACTGCGCAGAGTATGTCACTGGCCAAGTCGCGCTCTGGTGTAGACTAAACAACAGAAAGTTTATTTACTCAGTTGCAAGTGATCCTGATTGTGACATCAATCTTCCGTCCTTACGTACTTATCGTGAAAAAGTCCTATATAAGTATGGGCTCAAGAATGCTAATAGGATAATTTGCCAAACAAAATCTCAACAGAATTCTCTACGATTGGGTTTTTCCCTAAACTCGGAAGTCCTACCAATGCCCTGCCCAGGACCAATGGATAATCTCATACAACCCAAACATTTACAGGATGGTAAGTTTCATGTTTTATGGGTCGGAAGAATTGCATCTGTAAAACGTGTCGAGGTCCTTCTTGACATAGCAGAGTCACTCGATGGAATTATATTTGAAATTGCTGGCGGTGCAGATCAGGAACTTGAATATGCCAGGAACATTCTTGACAGAGCGAGCGCTATAAGTAATGTCATCCTTCATGGAAAACTAAATAGAGAACAATTAAACAAACGTTACAGCGCTGTCTCTGCCTTTTGTAATACTTCTTTATACGAGGGATTCCCTAACACTTTTCTTGAAGCCTGGAGTTATTGTTTACCTGTTGTATCTACGATCAATCCAGACACTGTGATAACTAACAACGATATTGGTATCAATGTAAAAAGCACGGAGGAATTTATTAATGCCTTTATTTTATTGCGAGACAACGAAGGCATCTGGAAGTCGATGTCTAATCGTGCCAGGGAATACTATTTAGCAAATCACTCAACAAACAATGCAATGAATAATTTTCTTGAAATCTTCGAAAATGAAACCGAATAAATAAATGATTACAAACAAACCAATCAAGCTAGCTATCGTCACGCAATTCCCTGCAGATCCAGAGTATCCGTATGGCGGGGTAGAGGCTGTAAGTGTAAACCTGGTGAAAAGCCTTTCTGAAATCAGTCAACTTGATGTGCACGTAATCACATTGGATAAAGGCATTACTAGCCCCAGACATTATGAATGGCTTGGCTCAACAATACACAGATTACCAAGAACCGCTAAGAATGAGCTCATTAATGCGCTATTCAGCGGTAGAGATACTATAAGTTCTTATATTTCAGATCTGAATCCCGACATAATTCATGCTCACGATACATATGGATTAATGGTGAGCAAGCTAGACTATCCTCGAGTGTTCACCGTTCATGGATTCATTCATGGTGACACGTTGTTATCTCAGAAGAATCTGCCATGGATACGCTCAAAAATATGGAAACAAATTGAGCATCAGGGCTGGTCGGATCAACCACATATTATTTCAATAAGCCCTTATGTTCGTGAAAAAGTTTCACAGGTTTCGAAATCAGTAATTCACGATATTGACAACCCAATCTCTAGTAGATTTTTTGGCATCGAAAACGCTGCAAACAAAAATATTATTTTTAGTGCTGCCGTTATTTCGCCTAGAAAAAATACTCTTAATTTGATTAATGCAATAGAAAGGCTTTCCAGTGATGGGCATGACGTGGAACTACGACTCGCCGGCTCTGTTTCTAATCATGAGTACGGAGAAATAGTCGCAAAAACAATCAAGGAAAAGAAACTCGAAAATAAGGTAAAACTGCTTGGTCGAATTAATAGCAATGAAATTCAAGATGAGTTATCCCAAGCAACAATTTTTGCTCTTGTTTCCCTTGAAGAAAACTCACCAATGGGGATTGAGGAAGCAATGGCTGCAGGTATACCTGTTGTTACCTCAAATATGTGTGGAATGCCTTACATGGTTAAAGATGGGGAAAGTGGTTTTTTAGTTAATCCACATGACGTATCCGACATCGCCCGCCGTATCAAGCAGATCATTACTGATACAAAACTTATGAATAGTATGCGCGACACATCGAGATGTATTGCTCTAGAAAGATTTCATCCAGATGTTGTTGCCAAAAAAACATATCGCGTTTACAAAGATATACTAAATCACAACTCTTGATTATATTCGATAGCTTTCCTCGCCTTTCTCGCCTTTCTCGCCTTTCTCGCTTCAAATGCGGGTTTTATGTAAGACCAGAAAATAATTGGGTAAATTACCGCTGTTCCTAACAACCCAACAAGCAATACCTGTAAAGAATTATCCGCACCAAGCCATCTACTAAAAAATAGCCACAATAAAATAACCAACCCGCCGAATAGCGGGTAACCGAACGATTTACTAAAATAATGTAGATACGATATCCCTATTTTTCTACATGTATACATTGGAATAATGAATCCACGCGTTATGGTTAGTATTGACACAGTTAAGATAGCCGCATTTACCAACGTCCAACCAAAATGATTATTAATCATTACACCCGCAATAAGCAGCATTATTGAGAGGATAAATGTAAAAACTGCAACTCTTCCATGCATATTCATTCCCATCAGAACCCTTAACACTGAACTTTGAGATATCGAAAAAAATGAGCCCAAGGCAAGGACACTTATTACTGTACTATTAGCATAATCCGGACCCATCCATACGTTTAGAATATGATCACCAAGTATTGCTAATATCAGCACCATCGGAAGCGTTATAGATACGGAATATTTTGTTGTTTGAATAAGAAAATCTTTAATCTCTTCGTCTTTTCCGATACCCATTAATGAGCCTACTGTCGGTGTCAAGACATGAGAAAACTTGTTTAAGAACGTTTCAACATGCCTTACCAGCGCAACTGGCCGCATAAATACCGCAAGCGCACCTGCACCAAGACTACTGGCCAATGAGATGTTGATGGTTTGTAAAACCACAAGAGGTGATGCACCTGCAACAATTGATTTTAAGCCGAACTTCAGCATTTTCTTTATATGAAACTTACTGATATATTTAACTTTTAAGTCAAGTTTTCGACAAACTGAAAATGCGAGGTAAACCCGAATTAATTCTGTAACACTAGTAACAATCAAGTAAATAACAGCAAGACTGACCAATGAATTTCCGAAAGTGAGTGAAACAATCATAAGAACAGCAGCTAACAAACTTGCTGATGCATTTAATCCATTATGAAGATCCCAGCGATGTAAACCAGTAATCACACCTCGAAAAGAATCGAAAAACATCTGGACGGCTAAGCTTAAACCAAGAAGTCCGATTACTGATATTGCTTGAGACACCTCATCATTATTCCAATCAATCAGATAATTAGGCAGGAACAGGACAAGCATTCCCGTGCCAGTCACCACTATAAAAGCTATAACAACCTGTATGGCTGCAACTGATGATACGGCTTTATTTAAACTCTGAAAGTCATTCCCAGAATAGTACTTAGCTACATACCGATTAACGGAAGATCCCACCCCCATTCCAGAAAGCGATAAATAATTTACGAATGACCAACTCATATCCCAGATACCCAACGAATTTTTTCCTAAGTGAGTATCGATCATTCGAGGCATAATAAAGCCGACAATAACCAAAACCAAGTGACTACCCCAACTGGTAAAGACATTTTTTACAATCCTGTCTCTTCCTGACGTGTCTTTAGTTTTATTTGCTTTATCTGATGTCATGAGTTAATAAATAATCGGCATGAAAATTCCATATCAAACCACTCTTACAAAAGTGTGGGGCATATACATTTGTAGAATCATTCTTTGTTAAGCGCTACATCTACTTGTAAACCAGCATAGACAGATATATGTGAACTATCGAAATCATTTCTATCTAGCTCAAGTGGATACACCCAATGGTACAAGCGATATGAATAACTGAAGAGTCAACAGGCTAATGTGCGCTAGGCCCACCAACATTTTTTGATCCGGGTCTAATGTTAGCGTCTAATTCACATAGTGCATATACTAAGATTTTCGTTGACATCAATATTTACAATTTCTTTATTTCTGCAAACATCGATCTTCATATAGTGAATCAGAGAGGTACCACTTTCGTTGCTTTCACCACGACAGCTTCTCTCTTCATGAAGTAGCTAGATTATCGTGTTTTCAAAAATAGCTCGCTTAACAGCATCCAGTTCAGCATCAATACTAACTACGGGTGATGTAGATTGTTTAATTGCAGTATCGGGATCTTTCAAACCATTCCCCGTCAGCGTACAGACGATACTTGAGCCTTCTGGTATCTTACCTGACTGAATATCCCGCATGGCACCTGCCAGCGAGGTAGCTGATGCCGGCTCACAGAAGATACCCTCTCTTTCGGCAAGCAGCTTTTGCGCAGCTAATATCAACTCATCTGTACATTCGTCGAACCAACCACCAGACTCTTTCTGAACTTTCCATGCCTGGTCCCAGGACTGCGGATTACCAATCCGAATTGCCGTCGCCACTGTCTCGGGTTCTTTGACAGGGCCTCCCCGCATGAAAGGTGCAGATCCAGCTGCCTGGTAGCCAACCATTTTAGGACGCTTGCCAGTTATGGCACCGCCGGCAAATTTACATTTTCCACCGCAATACGCACAGGCCTCGGTCACATGGTCGCCAGATGAACAGGAGTATTCACAGTACCCAATCCAGTGGGCTGTGACATTACCCGCATTACCGACTGGCAGGCAGTGGTAATCAGGCGCGTGACCCAGCTCTTCGATAATCTCAAAAGCAGCCGTCTTCTGACCCTGCAGACGATAGGGATTGATGGAATTTACAATTGTGACAGGAGCATGTTCGGCCACTTCCTTGACCAGTTGCATGCCGTCATCAAAATTCCCCTTGATCTGAATAGTGACCGCGCCATACATCATAGCCTGCGCCATCTTACCCATCGCGATCTTACCATCAGGGATAAGGACGAAAGCCGTGATACCTGCTCTCGCGGCGTAGGCAGCTGCTGCTGCCGAAGTATTACCAGTAGAGGCGCAGATAATGGCCTTACTCCCGGCTTCGACAGCCTTGGTTACCGCCATGGTCATACCACGATCCTTGAATGAACCTGTGGGATTCAAGCCTTCATATTTGACATAAATGTCAACATCCTTGCCCAGTTCCCGGGGAATATTCTGCAGACGTATCAGTGGTGTATTGCCTTCTCCGAGGCTGATGATGCGCGTATCGTCATGTACCGGAAGACGATCACGGTATTTATCAATCAAACCAGTGTAACGGGGGCGAAACGTCATGTTAGTAACCTCTGAAAACCTTCTTTCTTTGAACCGCCACACGAAATACCTAACAGGGGTTAGCGGCAGCTGCTCAGAATCATTAATAATTGCTGCTTTGTTATCTCTTCAACCGTCGAGTCGCTCGACCCGGATCAGCATGACTTGGCCTGAGACACTCTCCAACTGCTCAATGGCAGCAATTGCCTGGTCAAGCTGTTGACCCAGTACTTTTTGAGTCAGCATCACGAGGGGGACGGTGGTTTCACCCTCGGCGGGTTCCTTCTGTTGGATCGCCTCGATACTGATACCTGAGTCTGCCAGAATCCCAGCGATCCTTGCGACCACGCCAGGCTTGTCTTCCACCTGCATCCGCAGGTAGAAAGCCGTCTCTACCTCATCAATAGGCAGAATAGGCAGATCGACCAGCTCACCGGGCTGGAAAGCCAAATGAGGTACCCGGTTTTCCGGATCCGATGTCAGCGCTCTAACCACATCGACCACATCGGCCACCACAGCGGATGCGGTCGGCTCGGAACCCGCACCTGCGCCGTAGTAGAGTGTCGGTCCGACTGCATCGCCTTTGATCAGCACAGCATTCATGACCCCATCCACATTGGCGATCAATCGACGATGAGGAATCATAGTCGGATGTACTCTCAGCTCAATCCCCCGATCGGTTCTCCGCGTAATGCCGAGATGCTTGATGCGGTAGCCAAACTGGGCAGCATATTCCACATCCTGCGGTTCAATCTTCGTAATGCCTTCCGTATAGGTCTTATCGAACTGCAAGGGAATACCAAACGCGATAGAGGCAAGAATCGTCAGCTTGTGGGCGGCATCGATACCCTCCACATCGAAGGTCGGATCGACCTCCGCATAGCCCAGCGCCTGAGCTTCCTTCAGCACGTCAGCGAAATCGCGCCCCTTGTCACGCATCTCGGTGAGAATGAAATTACCCGTACCGTTGATAATGCCGGCAATCCATTCGATACGATTCGCCGACAGCCCTTCACGTACGGCTTTGATGATCGGTATGCCACCTGCCACGGCTGCCTCGAAGGCGACCGTCACACCCTTTTCCTGGGCAGCGGCGAAGATCTCGTTGCCATGCAGGGCAATCAGCGCCTTGTTGGCAGTCACCACATGTTTTCCATTCTCGATGGCCTTTAAAACCAATTCGCGAGCTGGTGAATAGCCGCCTATCAATTCGATGACGATCTCCACTTCAGGGTTATTCACCACATCGAAGGCATCCTCGGTAACCTCTATATCATCGACACCGCGTAGCAGTTCCGGGTCAAAGGCTTTCGCTGCAGCATGGCTGATCCTGATCCCTCTCCCTGCCCTGCGGGCAATCTCATCGGCATTTCGGGTCAATACCTTCAAGGTGCCGCCGCCCACGGTCCCCAGTCCCAACAGACCCACTTTGACTGGATTCAAGATACTATCTCCTGCGATTAATTCTATATTTGTTCAGTTATTGACTAGCCCATCACGACGGAACATATCGCGGATACCGCGAACCGCCTGACGGGTTCGATGCTCATTCTCGATCAGGCCGAAACGGACATGATCATCTCCATGTTCGCCAAATCCAACGCCTGGCGAGACAGCCACCTTGGCTTCTTGTAACAGCTTCTTGGAAAACTCAAGAGAGCCCATTGACCGATAGGCTTCAGGTATCGGTGCCCAGACAAACATGGTCGCCTTGGGGCGCTCCACATGCCAACCGATATTATTTAGCCCATCGCATAGTACGTCGCGACGGCTCTGGTACATATCCCTAATTTCATGCACCACATCCTGCGGCCCTTCCAGGGCTGCAATGGCCGCCACCTGAATGGGTGTGAACGTACCATAATCCAGATAGGATTTTATTCTTGCCAAGGCCGCAACAAGCGTTTTATTACCCGCCATAAACCCGACACGCCAGCCCGGCATGTTGTAACTTTTGGAAAGTGAGAAAAACTCAACAGCGATCTCATCGGCACCCGGCACCTGCAAAATCGACGGCGCTACATAGCCATCGAAAACAATATCGGCATAGGCCAGATCGTGCACGACCCAGACATTGTACTCTTTTGCAATCTCCACCACTTTTTCGAAGAAATCGAGCTCGACACATTGTGTCGTCGGGTTGCCGGGGAAATTGAGTACCAACATCTTGGGACGAGGCCATGAGTCCTTGATCGTCTTGACCAGTTCTTCAAAAAAATCGACCCCCGGCACCATGGGTACATGCCGCACATCAGCACCCGAGATGATGAAACCATAGGGGTGGATGGGATAAGCAGGATTTGGCACCAACACGGAATCGCCGGGTCCCATACAAGCCAAAGCGAGATGCGCGAGACCCTCTTTCGAGCCAATGGTGGCGATCACCTGAGTCTCTGGATCCAGGTCCACATCGTAGCGCTTTTTGTACCAACTGCTCATGGCTCGTCTGAGCCGAGGGATACCCTTGGACATGGAATAGCGGTGGGTGTCCTTGCGATTCGCCACCTCACAAAGCTTATCTACGATGTGTTGTGGTGTCGGCTGATCGGGATTCCCCATGCCAAAATCGATAATATCCTCGCCACGCGCTCGCGCTGCCGCCTTAAGCTCATTGACTATGGCGAAAACGTAAGGTGGTAACCGCTTGATTCTGCGGAATTCTTCCATCTCTGGCGTGGACACTGGAACCTCGACTTTTTGCTTGACCCAAAGGATCTAAAGTTAACCGACAGACTGCTAAAGATCAATTAAATACAAGTATTCTGGCGCTTTTTTCAAAAACACGAATGAGGTAAGGTCGAGAGATGAAATTTGTTCTCGACAATACCAGTGATGGACAGGCTATTCAGCGCTATGCCGCGGGAGAGGTCATCATCAATCAGGTGGCTTACCGAAAGAGCCTGATCATCATGCCAGACCGGATCATCAGTGATTGGTCACCTTCGGCCATAGAAGAGCTGGCAAGCGATGATTTCGAGTTACTGGCGGATCTAAGCCCGGAGATCGTTCTGCTCGGCACAGGCGGACAGCAGCAGTTTCCCCACCCCTCCCTGACCCAGCCACTGATGCAGCGCCGTATAGGCCTTGAGGTTATGGATACGGCCGCTGCCTGCCGAACCTATAACATCCTGATGGCGGAGGGTCGTCGGGTCGCAGCCGCTCTGTTTATGATTTAACCTCAGCCTCTGCAGAAACATCCTGTTGATGCGAGTCTTCGTCATCCAGTACAACCACATCATCGGGCAGAGGATATTTATCAACCACCCGCTGACTCAGTTTATGCAGCGTAGCCTGATGCAGGGCATCGGACTCCATCAGGATCAGGACAAGCACCGTCACCATGATTGGCAGTATGCTGACGCCGCCGACCAATGCCATCACAGCAACCTTCATCATCCCCAGATAGGAATAACCGATCCAGCCGAGCAGTGCGACGGTCAACGCCGCCAATAACATATAGATGAAGAAGCGGCTCCTCTCAGCGGCAATCTGCCAATGCACCATGACATACCAGGGATCCTTCTGCCTGGACTGCTTAGCGCGCCAGAGCGTATAAATGAGCAGACAAAGGGAGACGATGGGCACTAACGCCAGGGGCTGCCAGTAGGAGCGCACCAATCCCAACGCAGCGACAAACCAGAGGATGTGGTTACCGATCAGATTGGTCAGAAAAATATCGTGGGGAATTTTGGCCTTGCGTGTCAGGTCATCAGAGATTTCGAATTTCATCTGTGCAGCCCACCCTGCCTATAAAATAAAGTCACAGCGTGGGAGGCTACCATCGGAGCGGTTGAAATGCATCCCTGATAATAAGCCGTCGCTATCCCTGTCCAGAAAAGCAACAATCAGCTTTCATCCTGTTCCGTCAGGAGCCGCTTGACCAGCCACTTTTTAAACCAAAAGAGAAGTGAAAACAATAAGATGCCTGCTAGGGCCCGTTAACACTAATCCAATAGGTTCTGTTGCGCCTGAAAAAGCGCCAATCAAGGCGCACCCCAAGGGCACTTCCTTTGGGGCGCGAGGAGAGAAGTTTGGTTATTCCAAATGAACGACGTGCAACGCCGAGTGGCGCTTTTTCAGGCGTAACCCGAAGGGCTGGGGCTGTTTTTGCACCCAGCGGCGTTATCATTCGCTTATGTAGAGTGACTACACATCGCTCATTCTGCCTTGCTGGGTACAAAAACAGTCCCAGCAGAACCTATTGGATTAGTGTTAACAGGCCCTAACAGCCCAATCCAGGGCTGTTCTTTGAGAATTGTTATGAACCAAAGACTGCTTCCCATTGTAGAATCTCCTCTGGTCATGCTGACACAACGGATGGATGCCCACTCAGTACTCAATTCGCATTGGCAGCAAGACATCGCGGGACCGATTCGTTAGTGTACCTCGTCAATTATCAATACCGGAAAGTTATTCCAATGGAAAAAAAGATCATCTTCTGGGTTTTGTCCCTCTCCCTGGTCGCTATCGCACTTGCCATTCTACTGCCTGGCGGGCGTCAGGTGGACAGCGATCCCAAACTCCCCTGGGAGACACACCTGACCCCTCAAGGTGCACTGGAGGTATTCGACTTAACCCTGGGGACGAGTTCGCTGAACGATGCCAGACAGGTATTTCAGATGCAGGGTGAACTCAATCTTTTCATTGATCATAACGGTAATCCTGCGCTGGAGGCGTATTTCGAGCGTGTCTTTCTGAGCGGACTCAGAGCCGACTTCATTCTGGTACTGGATGCAGACAGTGAACTACTGTCACGCCTCTATGACCGTGGCAGCCGTATCAGCCGTACCAGCCAGTCCACTCACAAAGTGGAACTCAGTAGTGAGGACCACGCTCTGGCCACCGACCTGCCGATCAAACTGATCAACTACATACCTTATGCCAATCTGGATGAAGAGTTGGTGACCAGCCGTTTCGGCCAACCGGCGGAAAAGATCACTGAGACAGAAACTGGCGTCACACACTGGATCTACACAGAGAATGGCATCAGTATCGGCCTCAATCCAGATGGAAAAGAGTTAATTCAATACATGCCACTGAGTGAGATCGAACCACTCACCAACCGCATTGAAGAGAACAACAGGCAGTACGAAGAGACGCTTAAGCAACAGGGATGAATGGCTACTCTTGATCTTCCGCATCGGGCATCCGCTGCTTGGGCTTTTTCTTTTTAGCGGGCCGCAGGTCGTCATCCATCAGGATACGGTGCGCCTCTCCCTCAAGATCGTCGAATTGACCACTACGGGCTGCCCAGAACAACACACCTACTGCAGCCAGCCCCAATAGGATCATGCCGGGTATCAAGCCATAGATAACGTCCATCATTCAACTCCGTCGCGACAACTCATGACTTTATCTTAACACCTTTGAACAGGGTGCGGATTCTGGCTGAATTACCGATCACTGCCAGTGAACTCATCGGCATCGAGATCGCTGCTACCAGTGGAGTGACGATCGCCGACATGGCCAAGGGCACCATAATGATATTGTAGGTAATTGAAATGCCTATATTTTGTCGAATTGTACTCAGCGTACGTCGGGAGAGGCCGATGGCAAGGCGTACTTTCTCCAGCTCACCACTCATCAGAACAATATCGGCACTGGCGATCGAGACATCAGTTCCCGAACCCATGGCAATTCCCACATCGGCACGTACCAGGGCCGGCGCATCGTTCACACCGTCACCCACCATAGCAACCCGCTCTCCTTTGGCCTGTAATTGTTGCACTACCTGATCTTTCTCTTCAGGCAACACCTCGGCAATTACATTCATACCGCCTAGCCGCTGGGCGATTGCCTCGGCGGCGTCCTGTCTATCACCACTGAGTAGTGTCAGACTTAACCCCTCGGCTTTAAGTGCATCGATCAACTCTTTGGCATCTGGGCGAATTCTGTCTTCGACTGCCAGTAATGCAACCTCCCTGCCATCCACGGCCACTCGAATCGAACCCACACCCCGATTATCCAGCGTAGCGGCCAGTGTCTTGAATGTTTCTGAAGCATTGATGTTATGGTGAGTCAGCAGACTTGGGTTACCTACAAAAATCTCCTCGCCATCCACCGTAGCACTGACACCCTGCCCCGGTCTGTATTCGAAATTCTTTGCTTTCAGCCCGTGCTGGTCCAGTGACTGGGACGCTACCCAATCGAGCACGGCCTGAGCGGTTGGATGTTCCGCAAAGCGCTCCACCGCAGCCAGCTTCATCATAAGTGAGCGGACTTCTTCAGTCGCATCATCTTCTTTATACCCTTCCCACACATGAGCTTCCGTGTAGATACCAACGACAGACATACCCCCTTCAGTCAGGGTTCCCGTCTTGTCGAAAATCACATGATTGATGGAAGAGAGCGTTTCCAGCACCTCACCGTTCTTGACCAAGATGCCGTATTTAGCGCCAAGCCCGGAGGCCACTGCGATAGACATGGGTGTCGCCAGGCCAAATGCGCATGGGCAGGTGATAATCAACACGGAGGTTGCAGCCAATAGTGCCACTTCCAACGAACTGCCAACCCAATAGAGAAAGGTCACTGTCGCCAATCCCAGAGTAGCGGCTACAAACCAGGGTACAATCTGGTCTGCCAGACACTGGATCGGCGCTTTCGAGCCCTGAGCCTCCTCGACCAGACCGATGATGCGGCCAAGGGCAGTATTCTTCAGTGAGCCTTTCACTTCGATCTGCAGGGCACCATGACTGTTGATCGTACCTGCAGAGACTTCGTCACCCGGCCCTTTGTTTGCAGGCAGAGATTCACCAGTCAGCATCGACTCATCAACGCTGCCACGACCTTCGATAATGAGTCCATCGATAGGGATTCGTTCTCCCGGCTTGACCAGTACGATATCCCCTATGTTGACGGCTCGAATAGGCACCATCTTCTCTCCGCCATCTTGAAAAAGCGTGGCAACCCTCGGTTGAAGATCGAGCAACCTTTGCGTCGCAGCAACAGCCTGGCGCTTGGACATCGCTTCAAGATAACGACCGACCAGAATGACGAAAAGAAAATTGACGACGGTATCGTAATAGACTTCCCCCACCACGCTGCCGGTCAGGGTCACGTAAACGGAATAGAGATAGGTGATCGAGGCACCGATCGCAATCGGCAGATCCATCCCCAGGTGAAAATTCTTCAAGCCCGACCAGGCGCCTTTATAGAAAGGATAACCGGAATAGAGCAACACAGGTGTCGCCAGTGCAAAACCCACCCAATGGAAGAGACTACGGAACTCACCCTGACTGGCGCCGGCATAGAGGGCAATGGAGATCCACATCAGATTCATCATGCCGAATGCAGCGAATGCCATGCGATAGAGCAGATGGCGATTCTGCTTTTTCAGTGCACCCTCGGCCACCTCGGGATCATAAGGAACAGCGGCATAGCCGATCTGTCCCAACCGTTGAATGATTTGTGATAACGGGAGACGTCCGTTATGCCACTTAACATGAAGCCTTTTACCGGAAAGATTGACTTGCGCCGTAACCACACCGGGCATGGCATTCAGCGTATGTTCGATGAGCCAAACACAAGCCGCGCAGTGAATGCCTTCGATAAGCAGATGAATATCCCGCTCCTCTTCCAGACCACCAACGAACTCCTCCTGCACTTCGTCAAGGTCATAGAGTGCCAGTTCTTTGGGGATTTCTGGTGGGGGTGCGAGACAGGCATCCTCAGGTGTGCGCTGATAGAAACCTTCAAGGCCTGCTGAAAAAATAGCTTGGCAAACCGCTTTACAGCCGGTGCAACAAAATTGCTGCATTTCGCCTTCGATCTCAGCCTCAACCTCTTCGTGCGGAGGTACCGGCAGGCTGCAGTGAAAACAGGTCTGCGCTGAATTCAATTCAGACACATCGTGACTCAGGGAATCAAATCGATACCGACACTGATCCGTTTCGGTGTGTTGTACTCATCCTCACCATTCGTGACGCTGACAAGCATATCCCATACGCCCAACAACGGAAAACTAACCTCAGCTTCGTAGAGGCCGGCTCCCACTTTCTGCATCGGAACAGAAAAGTCTTGCTTAGCATCTGAAGGCCGGTAAGCATAGAAAGTAACGCTGTCGGGATCAATAGCATTGCCTGCTTTATCGAGCACGGAAAACCGGCATATAACCGGTTCGTCAACACCGAATTTTTTCGGCAGCTCGATCTTCATCTGCCAACCGGGATTCCTTGCCTGACGTTTGAGCATGTTCTTCTCGTAATCCTGCCCGCGATCATAAAAGTCATCCACCACCAGACCAGGACTACCACTCTGCGCCAGGTAGATCATGATCATATTCATGGTGAAGAAGATAACCACCATCAGGATCCAGCCGATAACCCACGGGCTCCGCCAAGCTGATTTTTTCTCTGTCATAATTGCCAGTTATAAATAATCTTTAACGACGAAGGGCGGACATAACAGTCCACCCTCCCGAGTGAGTTGTCTATGATACAACAGATTGCTATAGGCGTGGACCGATAAACACGCTCTTTCGATCACCTGATAGCACCTGATTGTTGTATTCACCCTGCACGGTAAACACAATTGGAGTTGTCTCCTGCGTGAGATTCTGTTTCGGCACCTTGACGAAGACAGTTCTCGGCGTCACCTTTCCGTGGCGGGCGGTTGTCACCTGATCCGCATCGACAAGAATCAGCCCTTCCGGCCCGGTGGCACTGATAGTTGCCTGAATATCTTCACCCATTTTATTGAGAATCTTCAGGGTATATTTATTCTGAATGCTACCGTCACTCTGCAGTACAAATAATGGCTGACGGGCATGTATCACCTTCAGTTCCAGTGGCGCCAGTGAAGTCAGTCCGTAAGCGATACCCACCAGTGCCAAAGACATAATGGCAGAGTAGACCCAGACCCGAGGACGTTTGTAGAGCGGTTGAGGCTTTTTGTTGGCTTCCATCGACTCGAATGACTCGAATCGAATCAGCCCTGTTGGGCGCCCAATCTTCTCCATAACCTCGTCACAGGCATCAATGCAGAGTGCACACATGATACACCCCTCCTGCTGTCCATGACGGATATCCACCCCGGTAGGACAGACCGCTATGCACTGTTTACAGTCCACACAATCACCCGTTGTCCGTTCCTCTTCGGACACGCCCTTCTTGATCCGTCCACGAGGCTCACCACGATGGTAGTCATAGGTAGGCACAATTGTAGTTTGGTCAATCATGACCCCCTGAATACGGGCATAGGGACAAAGCCAAAAACAGGCCTGCTCGCGCATGAAACCCGCCAACACATATGTGCCCGCTGTGAACATAGCGATAAATCCGTAGGCGACCGGACTGGCTTTTAGGGTGAAAAAATCACGCCAGATCTCAAAAGCGCCATAAAACCAGGCAACAAAACTGATACCGGTCAGTACCGATATCGCCAACCAAAGCAGATGCTTCGTCGTCTTGATTCTAACCTTTCTGAAGTCAAGAGAGGCTTTCTCCAGCTTACGCCTTTTCTGTGGACTTCCTTCTAATTTTTCCTCCAACCAAGTGAAGGCATCCGTCCATATGGTCTGAAAACAGAAGAAGCCGCAGTAGATGCGTCCCGCCAGCGCTGTGACCACGGCAAGCAACAATGCTAAAAAAAGTAGTGCGAGGGAGAGCATCCAGAAATCTTGGGGTAAGATCGTGACACCCAGAATATGAAACTGTCGATTAGGGATATCGAAAAGTACGGCTTGCCTGCCATCCCATTGAAAATAGGGACCCACAAAGAAAATGATCCAACTTGAAGCAGCCAGCCACTTGATATTACGCCAGTAGCCACCCATGCGTTTTGCATGAATGGTCTCATCACCCGTGTTCAAGTGCCAATGTACCGACTCTTCATAGAGGTCATCCACGGATTGCTGCCGGGATGCCACATTCTTTGTCTCACTCAACGGTCTTTCTCCTGTTAGATCAGGGGGTCGTAGATTAGGATAATCATATATACTCAAGCACTCCCTGGCCAATGCGTTTTATCAATAACTTAGTGTCATTCAACATACTTAAACCATTGGAAATACCTTAGTTTCAACACGTCATACACAGAAAATATCACACATAAAAAAAGGGGGGTTTTAACCCCCCTTCTTCAATAGATCAAAAAAGTCTATTGGTTACCGTGCTTCTCGGCGTCGCTCTTAATTAGATTCTTAACTTTAAAGCCAAGAAATATAATGATAACAACACTTATCACGACGGTGATGATGGAACCCCAAAATACTGCATCTCCGTTCATAGCAATCCCCTTTTATTTAATCCGTGTGAGGCACTCGGCCTCACACAGTACAGATGGAAAAAATGCTCGTTCGAATTAGTGAAGGTTTTACTGTCCACCACCAAACTTATGAACATAAACCGCAAGCTTCTTGATATCGTCTTTTGACAATCTATCACCAAAAGCCGGCATCACAGCCTCACGAGTCTTCGGTTCGGTGACATCATTGACACCATACTTAATGGTGTTTTTGATGCTATCCAACAGGGTCTCGCCATCAGCAGGCATGAAACGGTAAATCCCATCCGTCAGGTTAGCAGAACCCAGTACCGCCATACCCTTACCGTCCATCCCATGACAGGCGATACAGCCCTTCTGGGTGAAGTTAGGATCGGAAGAAGGATTACCTGCTTCAATCGCTTTCGCCAGGCTGTCGATCTCCGTATCGGAAAGGATCTTACCGTGAGCGGTCATGATGCCTTTACGACCCATGGTGACGGTCTGCTGGATATTGTCGATGTTACCACCGTACAGCCAGTCGTCGTCAGCCAAGACAGGGTATCCGGGGCCACCCTGACCACCGCCGCCATGACAAGGTGCGCAGTTATCACCAAATAGTACCTTGGCAGAGGCGACCGTATAGTCTGAAAGACCTGGCATTGCCAAAATCTCGCTGGCGCTCAGGCCTTCAATCTGAGTTTCGTACTGAGCACGGACAGCCGTGACCTCATCGACACCCTGCTTATACTCCTGCATCTGGGACCAGCCCATGACACCTTTTGTGTTCCCATCAAGGGTGGGCCACATGGGATAGAGCACACCATAGGCAATCCACCAGATTACAGAAGCCCAGAAAGCTATCATCCACCACCGTGGTGGGGGGTTGCTGAGCTCCCGGATGTTATCGTCCCATATATGTCCGGTATTGTTTTCACCCGGAAAAGGATTGTTATCCGCCATTTTTATCTCCGCTATCAGTTGCATCGTCATCCATCGGGATAAAGCGATTTTTCTCTAGCTTATCCCTGTTTTTTGGACGTAGTGCGTAGAAATACACGACTATCATGAGCAAGAAGGCGACCACCGTCATCGTTAGACCGATCCAGTCATTGGTGGTCATCGCCCCCCAGTCAGTATGAAAGTACTCTTTCAAACTACTCACGATAGACCTTGTTTTCGTCAAGCTTGGCCATGGTGCCCAGTACTTGCAGGTACGCTACCATCGCATCCTCTTCGGTCTTGCCAGCCAGTTCAGCATTTGCACTGGCAATATCCTCAGCAGTGTAAGGTACACCCATGAGTTGCATGACCGAGAAACGTCTCGCCATATCCTTGCCCTCGACCGAGTTATCTTTCAGCCAGGGATAGTTGGGCATGACAGACTCAGGCACCACCGAACGCGGTGCACGCAGATGCTTGCGATGCCAGTCATCAGAGTACTTGCCACCCAGACGGGCGAAGTCAGGACCGGTACGCTTGGAGCCCCACTGAAAAGGATGGTCATACATGGACTCGGAAGCCAGTGAGTAGTGACCGTAACGTTCCTTCTCATCACGGAAGGGACGAACCATCTGAGAGTGACAGGTATAACAACCTTCTCTCTGATAAATGTCCCGACCGGCAAGTTCCAGTGCGGTATACGGACGCATACCATCACCAGGCTTGTGGTCATTCAGCGTCTGACCTGGCTGGCGTTGCCAGATAAGTTCAGGTGCTGCGTTGTGCTCCATCGTACTCTTGATCGTGAAAAGCGGTACGATCTCAACCAGACCGCCCACAGACAGAGACAATGCCAAAATAATCAGGAGCAGCCAGATGTTTTTCTCCATCTTCTCCTGAAGGCTTACAGATTGGTTTTCATTCGCCATTTTGCGAAACCCCCTTTGAATTATGCGCTAGCCGCAGCGGTGCGAGCTTGCTGAAGACTGCCTTCACCTGCTGCCTTCTTCACAGTCATCAGCACGTTGACGAGCATCAGAACTGCACCAAGCAGGAAGATAGCGCCACCTACAGTACGCATGGCGTAGTAGGGATGCATGGCTTCAACAGACTCAGCGAAGGTATAGGCCAGAGTGCCGTACTCATCATATGCGCGCCACATCAGGCCCTGCATGATGCCGGAGACCCACATGGCGACGACGTAGATGACCGCACCGATGGTGGCTGTCCAGAAGTGAGCATTGATCAGTTTCTGAGACCACATCTCGGTGTGGAAGGTATGCTTCATCAGATGGTAGATGGCGCCGATAGCAACCATGGCTACCCAACCCAAGGCACCGGAGTGCACGTGACCGACAGTCCAGTCAGTGTAATGGGAGAGCGCATTAACGGTCTTCAGTGACATGACCGGACCTTCAAAGGTGGACATGGCGTAGAAGGCCAGGGACATGATCATGAAACGCAGGACGTAGTCGGTGCGCAGCTTATCCCAAGCACCAGACAGGGTCATCATACCGTTCACGGCACCACCCCATGAAGGGATGATCATAGCCAGGGAGACAGCGGCGCCCAAAGAGCCTGTCCAATCCGGCAGTGCGGTGTATTGCAGATGGTGAGCCCCCAGCCAGACATAACCGAACATCAGCGCCCAGAAATGGATGACGGACAGACGGTAAGAGTAGACCGGACGACCTGCCTGCTTAGGCACGAAGTAGTACATGATACCGAGGAAGCCCGCAGTCAGGTAGAAACCTACCGCGTTATGACCCCACCACCACTGTACCATGGCATCCTGAACACCAGAGAAGAGGGAGTAGGACTTGAACAGATCCACCGGGATTGCAAGGCTGTTGACCACGTGAAGATAGGTAATCATCACCATCATGCCCAGGAAAAACCAGTTCGAGACATAGATGTGAGAGGACTTACGTGTTGCCAATGTCATTATAAAGTTGAACGAATAAGCCAACCAAACGACAGCGATCAACAAATCAATCGGCCATTCCAGCTCGGAATACTCCTTCGCGGAGGTCAGACCAAGAGGTAGAGTCACGACAGCTGATACGATGATCAGATTCCAACCCAAGAAGACAAACCAGGCGAGCTTATCGCTCCACAACCGGACGCCACATGTGCGTTGAACACTGTAGTAGGATGTTGCCATCAATGCGCACCCGCCGAAGGCGAAGATAACCGCATTGGTATGAAGCGGGCGAAGACGCCCGAAAGTAATATATGGAATATCTAAATTTACAATCGGCCATGCCAGTTGTGCGGCAATGATTACACCCACTAACGCGCCTACGACTAAGTAGACAGTGGCCATGACGGTAAACCAGCGTACAACATCGAAGTTGTATTTCTGCTCGGCTGCGGCGTCCATGAACCCCCCTTAATTAAAAACAGATTATTGAAGTACCCAAATTTTTCTTGCTCGACAAAAACGTCTCACAAAACCCAAGTGCGCCATATGACGCATTTGAGCGTGACATATATCACTCTTTATCGATGCAGATGTCAATACGAAATTCAGGGAAAATGACACTACATACGCCTAGATAACGCATTGAAACTCAATGCAATTTATAGGCTCATTAACTCAATTGACATAGATCAACGAAATGCAAGAAAGCGCACTTGTTTTACAAGAAATACAACTTAAAAGCGCTCTTCCAGTAACCAAGAAAAATGGTCAAGAAACTGGGATGAGAATCATTACCAAAACAAACGGTCTGTACGCAAACAGCACGGTAATGAATCAATGGCGGAATTCGACCCTTTTACTGACGTGACTTTATAGAAAAAAGATCTTACACCTAACTTGCAGATATTAAGCAGTTGCTCCTCAGAACATCTGCTCAACTGGCAAAAGCTATCTCATTCAGGCTGGCTCGATCGATCAGTTGAAGCTGTTTTTTTCGAAGCCGGATCAGGCCTTCATTTTGGAATTTCGTCAATAATCTGCTGACGGTTTCCCGGGCAAGACCCAGATAGCTGCCGATATCACTACGGGACATTCGTAGCGTAACACTCGCTGGTGAGAAACCTCGGCTTTTTAATCTCTCCGAAAGCGACAACAGAAAAGCGGCCATTCGCTGCTCGGCGCTCTGCCGCACCAGTGAGGAGGTCACAAGGTGATTCAGCGCCACTTCCTTGCCAAGCATCTCGATAAGGGCTTTCTGAATCGTTTCCAGCGGTCGACCCGATTCAATCAGCCGTCCCAGTTGCAACTGGCACACCTGGCCCGATTCCAGTGCACGTACGCCGCATGAGTAGCGGCGTTCAGCCATACCTTCGGCACCAATCAATTCGCCGGCGAAATAGAACCCAACGACCCGTTCCCCGTCTCCAGGTTCATTAATTACAGCCTTGAAAGAACCAGACTTGACGGCATAGATGTAATCACAGGGCTGGCCGGACTTGAACAGCATCTCTCCCATGACTACACGCTGCCGCCTCATCAGAATACCTTCGGGTACGCCACTACCCGCTTCCGCATAGTCGAGAACCTGGCACATGGGATCGAGGCCACAATCGCAGCATTCGACTTCCTCTGATTGCGGCATTTCCGTATCACTACAGATACGGTAGATATTTTCTTCGTTCATTTGAAGATCGATTCGACGGAAAAACCATCCCGCTCCAAAATATCCCTGAGGCGTCTCAGTGCATCCATCTGGATCTGTCGCACACGCTCCCTTGTGACGCCTAACTCGTTGGCAACTTGCTCCAGGGTTGAGTTTTCGTAACCATGCAGGCCGAAACGCCGCTCAACCACTTCGCGTTGTTTGTCGTTCAGCTTGCCCAGCCAGCGATCAAGATTGGCGTTCAATCCATCATTCTGGATATCCACCGTGGGATCGTGACTCTTTTCGTCTGCAATAGTGTCTAGCAGCGGTTTGTCAGCATCCTTGCCAAAAGGGGTATCCACCGAGGTCACACGCTCATTCAGCCCAAGCATGCGCTTTACCTCATCGATCGGCCTGTCGAGCAGATCTGCAATCTCTTCTGAACTGGGTTCGTGATCGAGGGATTGAGCCAGTTTCCGCGCTGCACGAAGATAGACGTTGATCTCCTTGACCACATGGATAGGCAGGCGGATGGTGCGGGTCTGGTTCATGATCGCCCGCTCGATGGTCTGGCGGATCCACCAGGTGGCATAGGTCGAAAAGCGAAAACCCCGCTCGGGGTCAAACTTCTCAACGGCCCTGATCAACCCAAGATTACCCTCCTCAATGAGATCCAGCAGGGCCAACCCCCGGTTCATATAGCGCCTGGCAATCTTTACCACCAGGCGAAGATTACTCTCAATCATTCGCTGCCTGGCTGCCTGGTCACCCTTTTGCGCCAGGCGGGAAAAGTAGACCTCTTCTTCAGCTGTCAGGAGTTTCGAGATGCCGATCTCATTCAGGTAGAGTCGAGTAGCGTCCATCTGCGCATCAGCAGGCTCCGGGGGTTTAAATTTCAGGACTTCTTCGGTAGTTTCCGGCGGTTCAGTGACAACTTCCACTTCCTCACTGTCTTCACCCTTTTCAGCGAGGACAGCATCTTCGTCAATCACCGGGCTATCGGTACTATCATCCGTCTCAACGGAACGCTTACTCATTACACTCCACTCCCAAGGTAGACACATGCCGGAGTTCGACACGCATCCCGATAACTTCGATACCGCCTGACTAAATCTCTTTTTTTATCTGCGAGGCAACAAAGGCAAGGGATTAACCGGCTTACCTTGTCGCCTGATCTCAAAATGAAGCACGGGTTGGCTGCCGCTGTTAGGTGAACCCATCCGTGCCACGACTTCACCGCGCTTCACTGTATCGCCTTCACTAACCACTAACTTACTGTTGTAACCGTAGGCACTCAAGTAAGACTGATCGTGCTTGATGATGACAAGGTTGCCATACCCCACCAGTCCATTGCCAGCATAAACCACCCTGCCAGCTTCAGATGCTGTGACAGGTTGCCCCATTGCCCCTTCAATCCATACCCCTTTACGGGTAGCGTCTCCACGCGAAAAGGTCTGTACTACTCTACCTTTGGTCGGCCAACCCCAGGTTAACTTAAGCCGTTTCTCGGGTTTGGGTTTGACGGAGGATTGGCCCTGCTGAAAGGGAGGTTTCTTGGCAGGTCGAGTCGTCGTTTTCGCGGACGTTGTAGGTGGAGGTGGGCTGTTTGTCCGGGGTACAGATGTAGACGCTTGTCCCGGTTTTTTCGTTGCTCGCTGACTGGGCTCCGGTGGCTTGAGTCGTAACCGTTGGCCAGGGAAAATCTGGTAAGCCGGTGGACGTATCCCGTTCCACCACGCCAGTTGCTGATAGGGCAGATTTTGTCGCCAGGCGATTGAGTAGAGCGTATCCCCCTTCTGAACCAAGTAGTAACTACGGGCATAGAGAGGAGGACGCGAAGCTTGCCTGGTCGACACCCTGGGCGGTGAATCAGTTTCAGAGCGGGAGTAGACGGGAGCACTCCCCCTTGAACTGCATCCGAGGCTGCTCAACAAGAGGCTGGAAAGAAGAAAAAATCCAAACACTCTGATGATCAATTTAAAATTACCGCCCCACAAATTGATACCCCATCTCCTATGAAGATTTGAGAAACACAACTGCCAGACCGAAGACAACCACCAATAACCAGCCAAGGAGATCGACATAGCGATGTAAGGCCTTCTCCATCCGCTCCCCACCCAAGGCCATCAATCCGGCTACCAGAAAGAAACGGGCGCCCCGGCCAATGGCTGAAGCCAACAGGAAGGGAAGAAGCGCCATTGATATCACGCCAGCGGTGATAGTAAAAATTTTGTAAGGGATTGGCGAAAAGCCTGCCAGAAAAATCGCCCAGAATCCCCAAGCTTCAAACCAACCCTGGGCCTTGAGATAGGCCTGCCAGTAACCCCACTCATGCAGATAAGGCTCGATCAGATCGAAGGCGAAGACGCCGATCACATACCCCAGCAGACCACCGAGGACCGATGCCAAAGTTGTCAGTGCGGCAAAATGCCAGGCACGATTGGGCGAGGCCAGACTCATGGGTGCCAACATCACATCGGGAGGGATGGGGAAAAAAGAGGATTCGGCGAAACTCAGCCCGGCGAGATAGCGCGGCGCATGCGGGTGGCGTGACCAACGCATCGCTCGACTATATAGAGAGGAGAAGAGCCGCATCAGATAGTGCCTCCCTGCAGCGGCACGAAGTTGGCTGACTCCAACTGTTCCTGCTGATAACCATCCACGGTTCTGGTAATCCTCAACATCACTTGCCCTTGTCTTTTCTGCAATGGCAGGATGAGCCTGCCGCCAACCGCTAGCTGTTCCAGTAGCTGCTGAGGCAATCCGGTCGGCGCTGCAGTCACCAATATGCCATCGAATGGGCCATATTCCGGCCAACCGATCCCCCCGTCACTGTGTTTGAGACGGATATTTCGTATGCCAAGTTCCCTGAACCGAGTCCGTGCCAAATCCAGCAAGGCCTCTATGCGTTCGACGCTGTACACACGCCGGACCAATTTTGCCAGGATGGCGCACTGAAATCCGGAACCGGTACCGATCTCCAAGACCGTCTCTGGTGTCGCTCCCTGCATCAGTGCCTCAGTCATGCGTGCCACCGTGTAGGGCTGTGATATGGTCTGACCGTGGCCGATCGGTAAGGCGGTGTCTTCATAGGCCCGGCTGGCCAACGCCTCATCCACGAAGATGTGCCGCGGCATATTCCGCATGGCTTCAAGCACGGAGATATCACGGATACCCTTTTCGCGTAGTCGCTGGATCAGACGTTCCCGCGTGCGTTGCGAGGTCATACCGATACCCTGATGCTCTGGCCGAATGATCATCGAATCAGCCAGTCTTCCACGATACTCAGCGCATTGTGCCGGGTCAGATCCACCTGTAGCGGCGTCACCGAGACAAAACCTTCTCGGACGGTATGGAAGTCGGTACCGGGTCCGGCATCCTGTTCAGCACCGGCCGGCCCCACCCAATAGATAGTCTTGCCTCGCGGGTCAGTGGTCTTCACCACCGGTTCGGCTTTATGACGATGCCCCAGACGTGTCGAACGAAAGCCTTGCAACGCCTCATAAGGGATGTCGGGTACATTGACATTAAGAATGACATTTTCCGTCAGCGGGCAGCGGGACAGACGCTGTACCAGCTCAAGGGCGACACGTGCTCCCGTTTCGATATGTTCGGGTTCATGCGCATTCATCGAGATAGCAATGGCCGGCAGGCCGAGAAAGCGTCCCTCGGTGGCCGCTGCCACGGTACCCGAGTAGAGCACATCATCACCCATGTTGGGGCCCGCATTGATACCGGAGACCACCAGATCGGGATCCTCATCGAGTAATCCGGTGATGGCCAGGTGAACGCAATCGGTCGGTGTGCCGTCTACCCGGATAAAGCCATTCTCCATGGTGCGCGCACGCAGAGGGTTGACCAGTGTGAGTGAGTTACTGGCACCACTGCGATCCTGATCCGGCGCCACAACCACGATATCAGCGATCGTGGAGAGGGCATTAGCCAGCGCCAGCAGGCCTGGCGCCTGGTAACCATCGTCGTTGCTCAGAAGGATCTTCATACGGAGGCACAATATACTGGAATTGAGAGGCCTTCACACCTTTGAAATGGCCACCCACACAGCCAGGAGATTGAGATTCCGCCAGACAGCTCCTAACATGCAGATCTACCCGTTATAAATCACGACCTACATGAGTAAAGAGAAAGACAAATCCGGTGATAATCGACTCTTCCGGGAGACATTCAAGGATGTCAGCCCGCTAGAGGAACGCCGTAGCGAGCCCTACCGGCGCCGTCTGCCACCGAGACCCCTGAACCTGCCCGTAGGTGGTGAGGACGAGACGGAGAGCGATCTCTATTCCGAACAGGAGATAGAGACAGGTGAGGAGCTCTACTTTGCACGACCGGGGATACAACAACGGGTCATGCACGATCTGCGCAGAGGCTATCTGGAGATTGGCGCTGAGCTCGATCTGCATGGGCTGACCGTGCGCTACGCACGGGAAGATCTCAACCGGTTTCTGGCAGCCTGTAACCAACGGGGAATCCGATGCGCCCGTATCATCCACGGCAAGGGCTACGGTTCAGAGGGTCGGCAACCGGTACTCAAACAAAAGCTCAATCTCTGGCTGAGGCAACGGGAAGAAGTGCTCGCCTTTACCTCTGCACCCCGCCATGATGGGGGAACCGGAGCAGCCTACGTACTGTTGCGCAATCCCAACAAAAGCAAAAGAAAATGAACAGAATCCTCCCCACACTCCTGCTCGTTATCCTGACATGCCCGGCCCACGGATTGACTTTCGAGCCCGTCACCCTGCCTGAGTCATCCGATGAGGCCTCAAGCATTCGCGGCAGTCAGGCCTACCGACACAAAGGCACAAAACACCCTCTGGGGTATCATTCACTGATCCGCAGCGGCGAACGCCGGGCAGATCAGATCTTCGGCCTGCTGCACGACCATCAAGGCAATCTAATCCACAAGGCCGATGGCACAGCCCGCATCTCCCAGAAGAATGATTACTCCTCCCTGCTCCAAGTCGATGACGCGCTCTTCATGCTGACCCAGTTTGAGGAGATTCCCGGTGCCATGTATCTCTCCCAACTGACACAGGACTCGAACAATGGTCAACTCATGGTCCAGCGGACACGGCCACTGGATCTCTCATCCGTGAATGGGGGATGGAACCACTGTGCGGGCAGCACCACGCCCTGGCAAACCCATCTTGCTACCGAGGAGTATGAGCCAAATGCCGCCGGTCGCGACCCCAAGACCGGCAAGATTGACCGCTACTATCAGTACATGGCGTCCTATATCGACGGTAGCCCACAGTCACTCTATCCCTATGACTACGGCTGGCAGATCGAAATCCGTGTTGAAGGGTTTCAGCAGACGCAGATCGACAAGCGCTTCGCCATGGGACGCCTCTCTCATGAGGTGGGGCTGGTGATGCCTGACCGGCGTACCGTCTATATCACCGACGACGCCCACAACACCGCCCTCTTCCGCTTTGTCGCCGATCATCCGGATGACCTCTCCAGCGGCACACTCTATGCCACCCGCTGGCATCAGATAGATGACTCCCATGGTGGCAGTGCCCGAATTGAATGGATCTCCCTGGGTCACGCCGACGAGAGCAAGATTAAAAGCGCTATGGCAAAAAAGCCGATGTTTAGCGATCTGTTCACGCAGAAAGCTCCGGCAGAGGATGGCACCTGCCCCAGCAGCTTCTCCAGCGTTAATACCCGTTTCGGTCTCGAATGCCTGAAGATTTTACCCGGCATGGACCAACTCGCTTCCCGTCTTGAAAGCCGCCGCTATGCAGCCCTGCGTGGTGCCACTACGGAATTTCGTAAAATGGAGGGACTCGCATTCAACCCTTCAACACGTCAGCTCTACGTTGCCATCACCACCATCGACAAGGGCATGGAAGACCAAAGACATCGGGGATCAGCCGATATCCGATTCGACCAGGGCGGTCCCAACCATATCCGCCTGCCCTTCATGCCCTGTGGTGCGGTTTATGTGCTATCTCTAAACCCCGCGTATGTCGCGACAGAGATGAGCGTGGCGCTTAGAGGAGAGACGGCAGATGATGATCTGGAAAACTTTTGTTCCACAGCGCATATCGCCAATCCGGACAATCTGACCTTCCTTGACGGCCATGACACGTTAATCATTGCCGAGGACTCCAGCCAGGGACATATCAATAACATGCTCTGGGCATATGAGATCAATAGCGGTCAACTAACCCGACTTCTCACTGCCCCATTGGGGGCTGAAGTCACCGGCAGCTACTACTACCCGGACATCAATGGTTGGGGATATCTCATGTGTACGATTCAGCATCCGTCTGAAGGACCGGCCAGTACAGGATACCTGGGCCCCTTTAAAGCGGAATGAGAGAGTAACCCCGTTTTAACAACAGGGTCATTGAATTCCAGCCTATACCTAGTAAAATGCTAGGTTATTATTATTGCAGTAGAAGGTCTATCACCAACCGGCAGCAATTCCCCTGAACGATTTGTTGACAACCTGCCATCACTTAACGAGGTGCTGAGATATCGGCTGATGGTGACCTAATAAGGAGAGATATTGTGGCTATTAGAATCAAGAGTCAGTGGCACGACGAGGACTCGGCTCGTTCCCCCGACGAGATCGGCGGCGCTATCGCTTTCATTGCCTGGCGCATCGCTTTGGACAAGGCCATCACCCTCCACGGCAAAAACTTTGTCTACCGGGACGACAGTCAACGACTGGCAGTTATCGCGGAATATCTCGCCTATGAGGCTCAAATCGCCGACCGGCTGATTCACAACATGCTGGATAACGAAGCCCGAGTCGCAGTGATTACCGCTCTCGTGATGAAGCTGGCCGACCACTACAGGGATAATGCTAGCGATCTACTCGGCCCCGGTGATCATGCCAACACTTTCATTGCTCTGTTCAACCAGCGTTCCGGTGACTACGCCGAATTCAACTTTACAGATGAGGGTCCCAGTTACCCCTTCCTGCGTCATCTCGGCTATGAGATCCAGCAGGTGATGGATCAGGAGGAGCATGAAAACCGCTGGGTCATCGACCAGGTGATGGATGTGGACGGCCCCGATGTCTACAAGCAGTTGGCCCGCGCGGTCAGAAATTTATTCGATTAGGAAACGACCATGCGTCCCATTCAGTTGCTCACCATCCTGGAACAGGAGTTCATCAGTACCCGCGCCGGCCACCACACCCCGGTAATGCTCTGGGGTCCACCTGGTGTTGGAAAATCGGATATGGTTCGGCAGGTTGCGGAGACACACCAGGCACCGGTGATCGACATCCGCCTCTCTCAAATGGAGCCCAGTGACCTTCGCGGCATCCCCTTCCGCACGAATGGCACCGTTGAATGGGCCATACCCTCACTCTTACCGGACACCAAGCGTCATGGTGATGAGGGTATCCTGTTCCTGGATGAGATCACCTCGGCACCACCCACTGTTTCGGCAGCCGCCTATCAGCTTATTCTCGACCGACGTCTGGGCGAGTACCAGGTCCCCGATGGCTGGGCGATTTTCGCTGCCGGTAATCGGCAGGGGGACCGGGGTGTCACTTACAGCATGCCGGCGCCGCTGGCCAATCGCTTCTCACATTTCGATGTGGAGACAAACCTGGACGACTGGGTGGCCTGGGCCTACAGAAACAACATCGACGAACGCATCATTGCCTTTTTGCGCTTCCGCCCGGAACTGCTGTTCGACTTCGACCCGGCACACAATCCGGTGGCATTCCCCTCCCCACGCTCCTGGGAGTTTGCCCACCGAGCGCTGCAGAAATTCGATGATTTTCCACAGCTTCTGCAGGGCGCCCTGCAGGCCTGCGTGGGTCCGGCGGCGGGCGTAGAGTTGAATGCCTTCGTCAACAGTCTGGACAAGATGCCCGATCTGGATGCCATTCTTGCGGGAGCCGAAGTGCCCACGCCGGAAGAGATCGATCTGCAATACGCAGTGGCCGCAGCCCTGGTGGGTCGCGCCATCCGTGCTCACGAAGCAGGTGATGGTGCAGAAGTACACGGCCGAATCCTCGACTATGCCCGCCAGTTCCCTCAGCGTGAGATGGGGGTGATGCTGGTTTCCGATATGCACCGCGCCATCGGTGAGGCAATTTTCAGTGTTCCCCAATTCGGTGATTGGGCACAGGCCATCTCAGATGTCATGCTGTACGAGTAAATTTATTACTCTTCATTTGCGTTCACTAGTGTTCATTCGCGGACTATAAAATGGACCTGGAACAGATCGAAACCAAGCTGTCGGCGGCCCGCACCAAGCTGATCCTGGACAAGCCGTTTCTCGGCGCCCTGGTGATGCGACTGCACATGGAGGCGGCCAATCCTGATTGGTGCCCCGCCACCGCCACCGATGCGCGCAAGTTTTACTTCAACCCCGAGTTTATCGATCAGCTCAGTCTGGACGAGACCCAGTTCATGCTGGCTCATGAGGCACTGCACTGCGCTCTATCCCACTTCGCCCGGCGACAGCACCGCAGAAAACTGCATTGGGACATGGCCTGCGACTACGCCATTAATCCGTTGCTCATAGGCGATGGCCTGAAACCACCCCCTGGTTCTCTTCACTTACCCCAGTTTGATGGCATGACCGCAGAGGAGATCTATCCCTGTCTGGATGAGAAGAATGACGAAGAGCCGCTCGATAACCATGTCTACGATGAAGAGAACAGCAAAGGTACCGGTAGCGGCAAGACAGAAAAGGAGATGTCGCCGAAAGATCAACCGAGCGAGACCGACAACGAAGGGGATGAAAGCGAAAACCAGCAGAGTGGCGCCGGGTCTGCCGCTTCACAACCACCGCCTCTCTCACCCGATGAGGCGGAGACCCTCAACATCCAGTGGCAGCAGCGAATGGCCGGTGCCGCCCAACAGGCAATGCAGGTGGGAAAACTGGACGGCGCCATGGCACGCATGGTCGACCATCTGCTGCAACCCCAACTCCCCTGGCGACTATTGTTGGCACGTTACATGACAGCCGTCGCACGAGACGACTTCAGCTATATGCGTCCCTCCCGGCGTGAAGGAGAGTTCATCCTGCCCAGTCTGCGCAGCAATCAGGTCGAGCTGGTGGTGGTGCTGGACACCAGCGGCTCGATCCAGGATCAGGAGATGGGCGAATTCCTGGCGGAGATCAATGCCCTCAAAGGACAGATGCGGGCACGTGTAACCTTGCTGGCCTGCGATTCTTCCATCGCCGAGGGAGCACCCTGGGTCTATGAGGCCTGGGAGGAGTTTGAACTACCGGCAAAGATCACCGGCGGTGGCGGCACCAGCTTCGAGCCTGTTTTCGAGTGGGTGACAGACCAGGGAGTGAGTCCCGATCTACTGGTCTACTTTACTGATGCAGAGGGGGCTTTTCCCAAACAGGCTCCCCCGTATCCGGTCATTTGGTTGGTGAAAGGCAAGGAGAAAACGCCTTGGGGACAGCGGATTCAATTGAATTAATGGGTTAAGTCTCTAGCAAGACGGACAGTTGTGATAAGGACGATTCATAACGCAAAGTACGCAGAGAAACCCAGAAAACGCAAAGGCGACCAGTTAATCTGCCTTTGCGACCTTCGCGTTTCTCTGCGCACATTGCGTTATTGTGAATATCTTGCCAGATCGAAAGACCAGGCGCTCGATTACAGGGGCTTCTTCAGCGTAAACGCACCACGCAGATCGCCAACCTTATAACCTCGAGCCTGATCCTCAGGATAGAGTTCGTCCAACTTCGCAGATACCGGCTCTGCGAGTTCAGCACCATGGCATTTAGTACAGACTTCGGCTGTCGGAATCGCTTTCATCATGCGGAAAACCTGGCGTCCATCCTCATCCACCACCTCAGCTTTGAGCAGCTTCATCGGATCTTCACCTGCTGCTTTCCGTGTCTCAAACTCATTCAAAACCGCCATCTCCCATGCATCGGGCTTGTTGTTGGAGTTGCGTGCCTTCAGACTGGTTCTTCCGACTTGCCAACCACTCATTTGCGAGTGCGCTTCTGCCAGATTGGGAGCTACTGTATTGCATGTACCGATGGTAGCGACAGGGCCCTGGGTCTTCATGCCTTTGACCAACTCACCTTTGAGATCACCAAAGAATGCCTTGATCACCCCCTTGCCCTCTTCGATATGAACCTTCATGCTTTCATCTGCCAGACAGGAACCGGCAGTGATAAAACAGGCGAGAAAAACGGTAGTGCGCGCTTTCATCAAATACTTCTCCATGAAAAATGCTAGTTGATGGGTCATTTAGCCCTTTTAAAAAGGCAACGTAGATTAATGCAAACGTATAGACTACACAAAGCTGGATGCGTTCCTCTCCTCAAACAACCAGATTTGTCAGGAACTAACGCGTTGATAAATGATCATTTAGAAACATGAAATCCCTGCAGTACCGTCTCAAATCCATGCGCCTTCTGCTGACAGCCTGCCTGTTGACGGTAACGGCTTTCAACGCCACAGCAGAGGAGATCAACCTGCCTGAACTCGGTTCTCCCTCAGATCAATACCTGACACCATCCGATGAGAAACGGCTTGGCAGGGAGTTCATGCTAAGCGTCAAAAAGAGCACCACTGTTTTGGATGACCCGCTCATTGAGGAGTACATTCAGGACCTCGGCAATCGGCTCCTTAAGCAGAGCGACGCAAACGGCCAGGACTACACCTTCTTTGTTCTTGAAGATCCCAGCATAAACGCCTTTGCCGGACCTGGTGGCTACATCGGCATCTATAGCGGCCTGATCCTGGCCACCCAGAGCGAGAGCGAACTCGCCTCAGTGGTGGCGCACGAAATCGCCCATGTCACACAAAAGCACCTGTTACGCGCCTTCGATGCCGCCAACCGTATGAGCGGCAAGACCGCAGCACTGATTCTCGCATCTATCCTGGTTGGTGTTGCAGGCTCTCCGGATGCGGGCATCGCCATGGCAACCGGCGCCCAGGCCAGCGCTATCCAGGAGCAGATCAATTTTACCCGCAGCAACGAGGAGGAGGCCGATACGGTTGGTATTCAGATACTTGCCGAAGCCGAATTCGATCCCCGCGCCATGCCGGTCTTTTTCGAACGCCTGACACATGCCAGCAGGCTCTATGAATCCGGCATACCCGAAATATTAAGGACTCACCCGGTTACCACTAACCGTGTTGCAGATGCCCTCGGACGGGCTGAAAACTACAACTATCGACAGTATCCCGGCAGCCTTCGTTACTACCTGACCCGTGAGACTTTGAGGGTTGCACAATTCAAGGAACCCAAAGCAGCAGTCAAACACTTCTCCAGTGGACTGGATGAAGGGCGTCATCTGAATGAGGAAGCCCACCAATACGGCCATGCACTGGCTCTCATCGCCGACCATCAATATAAGAAATCCGCCCTGATCATAGAGAACCTGCTCAGACAGCGTCCCCAGCAGATGGAGTATGTACTCGCCTCGGCAGAGATCACCCGCTTGCTCGGCAATCCTCAAAAAGCACTGAAAATCCTCGACACTCACTACCAGTTGATGCCCCAAAACCACGCCCTTTCCGTGGCTTATATTGAAGCGCTGACCGACGCCAAACGCTACGATGAAGCCCGCACTGTGGTGGCCCACGCGATTAGCTTGAGAGCCAACAGCACCAGACTCTACCGACTCATCAGTAAGGTGGAGGAATTGTCAGGCAACCAGGCTGAATCACATCGCCTGCTGGCGGAGGCGTATGTGACGGAAGGGCGTCTACGAGCTGCCATCCAACAGTTGGAAATTGCGCTAAGGCAAGTTGATAAAAAGGATTTTCACCAGACATCACGAATCGAATCAAGACTGAGTAAGTTGAAGGATGCCGCCAAGCAAGAGGAGAAGAAGGACAAGGGATAAAATACCGATGACAGAGGCCAACAACTAACTGTTAACTGACTCTGGATATAGGATGGAAATTCATCAATCCTGTTTTTGGCTCTGCCTGGATTCCCAGGCATTCAGGTAAACCCCAAGTCACAACACAACAAACCCAAGCCGGCAGTGCTGGTGGCATGCAAATAAATCACAAATTACTAATAAATAGACAATTTTTTACTTGCTATCGCTGACTGTTTCGGTATTCTTACGACCTACCTGTATAGGTACATAAGCGTGCCCGCATAGGATCGATGATAATAATTACAGATCAGCATGAGCTGAATATAAAAATATTCCATAGGAGGAATCGCCGAGACGACCGCAACTTTTTCGGTTTTGTGTTGTTCTAACACAGCATCGTTGTATGGCCCCGGCCTGCAACAGTGCATGGAATCAATACGGTAAAAATCGGCCACATAATTTTATGAATGCACGCCACCCCGCATGTTTGGAATCAAGGTCTTGCGAAAAGCTGCCTATTTCTTGCCTGCAGGGAATGAAATTGACCAACCGGCTCAGTTTCATTTACGACCTCAAATGTCACTAACCTTTCTCAGTCTGGAGAGAATGAATGAGCACTGAAATGAAACGCAGGATCTTTCTAAAAAGATCAATCGCCGCAAGCGCGGTCGGTGTAGCAGCCGGCGCTGGTCTGCTTGCACCTCAGGAAATTCTGGCTGCCTGGAACAAGGCCGCCTTTGAAGCCAAAGAACTGCCTAACGCACTAAACGAGTTACTGGGCAGCTCCGAAGTTGCAGAGTCTGGTGATATCAACGTTAAGGCCCCCGACATTGCCGAAAACGGTGCAGTGGTGCCGGTCACTATCACTACCACCCTTGCTGGCGCGGAGTCGATCACACTCATCGCTTCCAACAACCCAGTACCCCTGGTCGCCAACTTCATGTTGGGCAAGGGCGCCTCTGGTTTCGCCTCCACCCGTATCAAAATGGGCAAGACTGGCGACGTAGTTGCTGTCGTGAAGGCAGGCGGCAAGCTCTACAGCGCCAAGAAAGAGGTTAAGGTCACCATCGGTGGCTGTGGCGGTTAATCCGTTAAACCGGTAACTAACTGATCACAAGCACTTAAAGATTCAAGAGGAAAACATAATGGCTAACTCGATTAAGATCCGTGCCAAAGAAAAGGGTGGAGAAACCACCGTAAAAGCGCTGATTTCCCACCCGATGGAAACAGGCAGTCGTAAAGACAAAAAGACTGGAAAAATGATTCCCGCACACTTCATTCAGGAAGTCGTCTGCAAGCACAAAGGTGCTACTGTAATGACTGCTGAGTGGAGCGGTGGTGTCTCGAAAAATCCCTACATCTCCTTCAAATTCACCGGTGGCGCCAAGGGTGATGAGATTGAATTGTCCTGGACCGATAACACAGGCAAAGGCGACAGCAAGACTGGTAAAATTAAATAATAATAAAAACCAGTCATCGGCTGGTTTTTTAGAAAACCCGTAGGACGCCAATTGGCGTCCTTTTTTTTGCCCTGAATAAGTGACAAGCAATGCTGAGCGGTGCCTTTATGTACCATTCAAAGCACAAAGACCATTACACTCGGCGCTGCCATCAGTCGTCGCTGATCTTGAGCGGCAACACAGTACGCCTTCTGCCTTGCTGGATATAAATGCGGCAATCTAATCAGTACAAACAGGTCACTCGCCTGTAAGTAGATTGAATAACACCTTTCATTGGAATCAAAACATCCTATCCGGTCAATCTGACAAAACCCTTGACTTGACCGACCGGTCTAATATACTGGCCACATGAGTATAAATGCCGACACAAAAGATCGAATATTAGCCACTGCGCGTGAACTGTTTCATGGACGCAGCTATGCCGATGTAGGCATTAAGGAGATCTGTACCCTGGCAAACGTACAGAAAGGCAGCTTTTATCACTTCTTTCCGTCTAAGCAGGATCTGGCCATGGCGGTCATTGACGACATGTCCGATGACTGGGCACAAGGCTTCGTCGCTGAGGCCTTCGATGAAGCACTGCCCCCTATTGAGCGTCTCGACTATATGGTCGATGCCATCTACTACTGGCAGAAAGCAGCCAAGAGTGCTGAGGGTCGTATGCCCGGATGTCTGTTCGGCAATCTGGCCCTCGAAGTCAGTACCCGGGATGAAGTCCTCCGGGCCAGACTGAATGCTGTTTTCGATAAGGCCAGTGCCAGTTTCCACAAAGCTCTGGAGCAGGCAGTGGAGCTGGGTGAGATGCCGCCCCTCGACACGGCAGCAACTGCCACGGCAATGCTGGCCTACCTGGAAGGCGTTATTCTACTCGCTAAGACACGCAATGATCCCGAGGTGGTAAGAATCCTGGGTCCTGCAATTAAAAGTATCCGTATAGAACTGAGGCATCCGAACTGAGGGCTATTTTTTTCATCTTACAATTGACCGACCGGTCATCTCTGCGGGAATAAGACCGCTTAACTGTAGAAGGAGAAACGCGATGAATGAAACCAAGCACACCCTGGACGCAAGGGGACTGAACTGTCCCCTACCGATCCTGAGAACCAAGAAAGCCATTGCTGCATTGGCATCCGGTGAGATTCTGGAAGTCACCGCAACCGATCCCGGCTCTGTTAAAGACCTGGATTCGTTCTGCAGCCAGACCGGAAACGAAATGGTTTCCAGCGAAGCGCATGAAGATGGTTTCTTTTTCAGAATCCGCAAGGCTTGATCCCATAAGGAGTCGTATCATGAGCAGTACAGCACCACGGGTCGATATCTCGGCCAAAGATCTAGATACCTGGTTTAATCAGCGGTTTGACGAGAAGATGGCTGAGCGCGAAGCCGCTCACATTCCGTCAATGACGATTATTGCCACAAAGGGAACCCTGGATATGGCATATCCTCCCTTTATCCTCGCCTCAACGGCAGCGGCACTGGGATGGGATGTCTCCATATTCTTTACCTTTTATGGGTTAAACCTGTTGAAACAGGAACTGGATCTAAAGGTAAGCCCATTGGGCAACCCAGCCATGCCGATGAAATTGCCTGAAGGGCCTGCATGGCTCAAAGGTAAGGAGATTCCAATGCCAACATCGGTGATGACTTTGGTACCAGGGTTTGAATCTATGGCGACGGGCATGATGAAAAAGACCATGGACAACAAGGGTATTGCACGTATCGACCAACTGCGCGAGATGTGTGTTGAGGCCGAGGTCAAACTCGTTGCCTGCCAAATGACAGTGGACCTGTTTGATTACGGTAAAGAGGCGTTTATTCCCGAGATTGAAGAGTGGGTCGGTGCGGCAAGTTTTTTGCCTCGTGCACTTAAAGCAGACGTAAACCTATTCATTTGACAGGGCCTGAGTGTGTCACGTGGTGAATAAGGTAAAAACTCAGTAAACCCACATGTCGCATCAGCGATAACGCGAGTGGAAAATTGATTTCAACTCAATCAAGTCAGTACCATATCGCCAATGTGACATGTGGGCCGGTCCGAAAAGGATGCAGGTACGGAACTGCAGAAACAACCGCTTAAAGCGTGACAGTTTTCCTTACTGCCCTTCTTTTTTCTCATCGTGTGATGCGGCATCTTCCTCCAGAAGCTTGGCCCACTCATCTTCAAGTGACCCCTCCCCTCCTTCCTGTGATTCCAATGGATTGCTCTCTATTTCTGGAATATCGATATCCACCTGAGCGACCTCATCCATCAGAGACTCAGCAGGCGCTGCAGAATCTTCACTGACAGACTCCACAAGTTCTTCCTGGGTCATCTCATCTGCAATCCCCATCACCTCATCGATGATCTCGGAGACCTCCTCATCCACAGCGTTTGCTGACTCTTCGTCAGCATCGGATGAATCCATCTCATCCCCTACAGTATCATTCACTACTACATCACCTACCTCAAAATCAGGGATATCAATATCAACCGCACTCTCCTGCGGTTCTACATCGGTAGTGACCGGCTCGCTGATTTCAACAGTAGCGTCAGCCGCTATTGGAGGCTCAGTTAATTCGGCAGCAGACTCACCAACCTCGATTGAAACGTCACTATCTGCAACAGCCGAGTCCGGTATCGGTGCTGGTTCAGGCGCTACTTTTTCAAAGGTATTATCAGCACCACCAGCGAACATAGTTGAGTATTCATTGAGCATTCGCCCCATGGTATCCATGGTGACCTTCAACTCATCCGAGAGGCGCTCATTCTCCTCTCTCAAGTGCTGCAACTCTTCTTCACTTTCAGCATCATCATGGCTTTGTGGTGCCTCAGCTACAGTCCCATCCGGTGTCTTCAACATTTGATAAGAGAGCACCAGGTTCTCCACATCCACATCGACCTGCTGCAAGAAGACCTGATCATCCTTGAGAAAACCGTTAATGATATTCTGGTAGAGCCGCATCTCAGCCTGGGTGATATTGTGTAAAGTCTGCTCCAGCTCACTCCCCTCATAACCATAGTGACTGGCCAGCAAAGCTTTCAATCGTTCGGATCGTTGGGGCTTATCGCCCTGCACACGCTCCGCCAAATGTTGTGCCGCTTTCCGTATGCGCCCTTTTCTCAACAGGGCAAAGAGTACCAATACACCACAGAGTACCAGCAGACCGACCAGAACTTCGCCGGTGATCAGTACCGTTAATTGGCTAAGCTCAATCATTGGCCACTCTCCTTTTTACCGGCCTCAGCCTGCTCTGCAGGTTCCTCGACAAGACTGACCATGCTGCGCTGATTTCGCTTACGTATCCACCAGAATGCGCCACCCGCTATCAGCACGACCAATAGATTGACCACAACAAACAAGATAGCGGAGCTTACCCAACTACTCTCCTCTTCCACCTCTGCAGCAGGTTCAGGTTCGGGCACCGGCGCAGGTTCTGGCTCTGGTTCTGGTTCGGGAGCGCTTTCAGGCGGTGGCTCGGGTGCAGCCACTGGTTCTGGCGGCGCAATGCGCATACCCTCCACTTCAATCGGATCATCAAGATAGGTCAATTGCTCACCGGTCAGAGATTTCGCCGTTGCCTTTAAACTAATTCTGCGAGGTCCAGAAAAACCCATCAAATCAATCTCTGACTGATAACTGCCTGGCGCTGTCTCCAGTAGTGTGAGCTCAACCTGCTCTCCGTCGGCATCCTCCAACCAGGCCTGCATCTGCAGACTTTGAGGATCGACGAGCGTCTCGTCCGCCGCCAGACTCAACGCCAATGTTTCACCACTTTCTGTTGGCACCGCTTGCAGTACTACCGGTGGTACAACCTCAAATGTAAGACGTTTTTCACGTACGAAGGTACGTCCTTTTGCATTGATCACCAGTTCACCGAGACCCCCATTGAGCGACTCACCTCCGAACTGCATGGTGAAACGACCATCATGAGCTGTCTCGTCATCTCTGCTCCCGTCGTCCAATAGTGGCCTGGGCTCATGCTCACCGTTCACATCCTTCTGAGTCGTGGAGACCTCTACAACTTTCAGGAACGCCTCTTTACGAATCAGCTTGCCGTGGTCGGTAAAGCTAACCTCGAAGGGCACGACCTGACCATGGATCAGGCGGTTCGGTAACTCAGTGGCCTTCATTTTCAAATCAGTCACCACCATGACACGATTGTCCGGATCCATCTCTGCACGAATGCGCCACTCTCCGGAGGCAGGGTCTGCAATCGTCAGCATGTCGTAGCCCTGGTCCCGATGCCACTCTACATTGGCCGGTGTACTCCCGGCGTTAAACGTCTTGCCATCAGGTTTTATCACCTCTGTAGGTTCGGCATCCGGCTTGTGGAATACCAACACTGTAGCCTCGGTAATGGAATCATCGATAGTGAATTTATTGTCTTTCAGCGGCACGGCATCCGGCTTACCCACCTTTTCGAAGATACGCAGAAAGACTCTCTGCAACTGATCCGCGTTTTCCACCTGTTCATACCAGCCACCAGTAGCGTCTGCCAATTCCCGCATCAGCTTATGGTCTGCATTTTTCGATAGGGCGATGGTGTGAACAGACGCATTTCGTGCCTGAAGTTTGGGCAGAATTTTTTGCAGTATTCGTTTACGTGATGCCGCGTTTTTCGTCTTATCTTTGGAGATGTCGACCATACCGTCGGTCAGCAGAATCACGCTACGCTTGAATCCCTTGGATGGGCCCTCCCAGTCCTCAGTGGCGCGTTTGAGTGCATCCTCGATATTGGTGTACTGACCCGGTGAGCCGATCGATTTGGAGCTCCTGCGTGCCTTCGATTTCCACGCCTGATCAACCTGTCCCAGCGGAATCTGCATATTAACGTACTGACCGAAGGTCCAGACACCGGCACGGGTGGAAGGTGGCAGAAGCCCCACCAGCAGGCGCAATGCGGGACGCCGCAGGTTCTTGGGATCATTCTGCTTCATGCTGCCTGAGACATCGATCAGGATACGCACATCTGCACGCTCCTCTACCGCAGCAAATGGCGTAGTCGCAAAGGGCAGTAGAAGAAAAATCAGTAACAACAGCGACAGGCACTTTCCTTTCAACATCCTCAATTCATCCCATACAGATAGGGCGATCACCGAATGGATCGTCACTAACCGTTAGCGGCGAAGAGGAATAGCACTTTAATTCTGAATATCTGATGGTTAAGGGCGATAAGGCCAATCAGGTTAATAGTAGGGAGAGAGTTTCCCGTCAGGCTGATCGTGAAACCGCTTGTACGACCATTGATACTGCTCCGGCTGATGTCTGATCACCGTCTCAAGCCCCTGATTCAGTGCAGCTGCGGCAACCTGCGGATCTTCATCATCGATGCCGGGAGGCGCAGGATAGTAGCGAACATGATATCCCCGCCCTTTAGGCAGCCGCTCGGCATAGCCGTAGATTACCCTTGCCCCGGTCTTTCTCGCCAGACGGTTGATCAGCAACATGGTCAATGCCGGTATACCGAAAAATGGTGCGAATACCGATGCCCGGGCTGATTTAGGCTGCTGGTCGGGCAGAATACAGGTGGTGCCCCCCGACTGTAACGCCAGATAGATCTGCTTGACTCCCAGGGTATCAGTCGACACCAGTGTGGAACCGTTGCGCTCCCGGGCCTGCTTGACCAGATCCTCCAGTTGGGACTCCCTCGGTGGACGATAGAGAGAGGTGATCTTTTCACTGGGCGGCAAAGTCAGGCCAAGCACCTCCCAACACCCTAAGTGCGGCAGCAGCAAGATCAGGCCCTGCCCAGGATCCCTCTCCAGTAACGATGCGCCACTGACTTCTCGAACCAGACTTGAAACCTCATCCATGGGACGAAACCAGATATAGGGCAGTTCCATCAGACTGCAGCCAATCTGCTGCAGGATAGTACGTCGCAAGGTTCTTCTGTCCTGTGGGGAAAGCCCCGGATAGCAGAGCTCAAGATTCACCTGGGTCGCATGTCGTTCCCGATTGGGAAACCAATCATAGAAAAGACCCAGCGTTCGTCCGATGGCATGCAGCCAGGAGAGAGGCAAAAAGCCCAATCGGCGCCACAGCGAAATAAGGAATCGGATCAACATGGCGTGATTCTACCTTGTCTCTGTCGGTGTAAGAAGACATCGTCACCGGATATCACAAGACTGATGAATCTTTCTACATATCCCTTTTTCAGATCTAACCATGGAAATCATAGCGTCTGGATTTCTTTGTAATCATCCCTAGACCATCTAACATGAAGGAAAAGACAACAACCGATACGAGCGTAACCCGATGAGTGATGATAAACACCCCCATAGCATGACCCCACAACAGGCCTTACAGATGATGGATGATGACCCGCGTACCGTATTGGTCGATATCCGTTCGAGTATGGAGTTCCTGTTCGTCGGACATCCTAAAGGTGCTGTACATATACCCTGGATCGACGAACCTGAATGGACCGTCAATCCCCATTTCGTTACAGATATCAGGAAACTCCTGCTTGGTGGCACAGTCTGCACCATCGATGAAGGATGTGCGCCGGTGATTTTAATCTGCCGCAGCGGTAAACGTTCACTCGAGGCAGGCAAGGCGTTGCTGGAGTCAGGATTTATCCGCGTCTACCACATCGATGAAGGCTTTGAAGGTGAGCTGGACGATAATCATCAGCGCAGTACCAGCGGTGGTTGGCGATTTCACGGTTTGCCCTGGGAGCAGTGCTGATAGCGTATTCAAGCATACCTTGATCCATCGCGGTTCATGCCAATGGTCATTCCCTTGGCAAGGGCCACAACGCAGGACAAGGGTATGCTCGGAGTCCTGAGCTCAATCTACTTGCATGCCGGGTTAATCGAACCTCACTCTACGCCTTAAAGATAATTTACACGCATCAGTGAACTGACATTCGCCACCAATCAGTTTTTAATCCCAACCCCTCGTGACAGCAGGGAGAGGCTGAATAGGGTGAGTAGCACAATGAATACGAGAATAATCCCCAAAGCAACAACCAGATCGATATCCGATACTCCCAGAATGCCGAAACGGAATGCGTTTACCATGTAGAGAACCGGATTGATCAAAGAAACATTCTGCCAGAAAGACGGCAGCAAGCTAATTGAATAGAAGACACCTCCCAGGTAGGTCAATGGCGTCAACACGAAGGTGGGAACGATAGAAATATCATCAAAACTTTGGGCATACACTGCATTAATAAATCCAGCCAGTGCGAACAGGATAGAAGTGAGGACAAAGACAAGTAGTGTGATGCTGTAGCTATTGATCTGCAGATCTGTAAAGAACAGGGAGATTATCGTCACTACGACACCGACCAGTGTACCCCGTGTAACCCCACCCACGACATAGCCACTCAGAATCACCCAGTTTGGCACGGGGGCAATCAACAGCTCCTCGATATAGTGTTGCAACTTGGTACTGAAAAAGGATGATACAACATTGGCATAGGAGTTCTGAATCACGGCCATGAGAATCAGACCCGGCACGATGAAGTCGATGTAGCTGTACCCCTCCATTTCGCCAATCCGTTCACCAATCAACTTGCCGAAGATGACAAAGTAGAGCGTTGTGGTGATTGCCGGTGGCAGTATGGTCTGCACCCAGATGCGCATAAAGCGCAGTATCTCCTTCGTGACAATAGTCTGAAATGCGATCCGGTACACCCGCCAGAAATTCACGATGAGACACTCCCGCTCGAGCGCCCCACAAGATCGATGAATAGCTGTTCCAGTCGGTTCTGCTTATTGCGCATACTGACTACCGAAATACCCTGTTGCGAGAGTTGAGAAAAAAGATCATTCATCGATTGCTCACGCAATACTTCAATCTCTAGCGTCCGCCCATCCTGAAGACTAACGGTATATCCCGGCACATGGGGTACAACCTCAAGCGGCTGATCAAGATTAAGCACGAAGATTTCTGTATTTAACTGACTCAACAATTTTGCCATGCTGGTTTGTTCGATAATTTGACCATGATCGATGATGGCGATATTCCTGCAGAGACTCTCGGCCTCTTCAAGATAGTGCGTTGTCAGAATGATTGTCGTACCCTGTTGATTGATCTCACGAAGGAATTTCCACATGGAGCGACGAATCTCGATATCAACCCCTGCAGTCGGTTCATCGAGAATCAAGAGTTGCGGCTGGTGCACCAAGGCCCGGGCAATCATCAATCGTCGCTTCATGCCACCGGATAACCAGCGAGCCTGACTCTGCCGCTTGTCCCATAGATTGAGCTGCTTCAAATAGGTCTCAGCGCGCTCATAGGCAAGTTTGCGCGGGATACCATAATACCCGGCCTGATTGAGCAGGATCTCCTCCACAGGCTCCCACATATTGAAGTTGAACTCCTGGGGCACTAGGCCGATGAGACGTTTGGCCGTCTCCCGTTCCGAGTCCAGATCATGGCCATAGATAGAGACCTGCCCGGATGACTTGGTGATCAATGAAGCGATGACGCTGATCACCGTCGATTTACCCGCCCCATTGGGTCCCAGCAGGGCATAGAAATCCCCTGCTTCCACCGTCATGTTGATCCCTTTCAGGGCCACAAAGCCGTTGCGATAGGTCTTGCGGAGATTGTTGATAGAAAGTGCAGTCACAAATACCAGGACCGGGTGAGATAGAGGGGGCACATTGTATCGCTTGAGCCCGGATCAATGCACGTTTGGATGAAGACCCTTCTACAAGTAGGCCATAGGCGATGGTATGCGCGAAGAATTACCGAGACCTGGTGGAGATACTGGTAGGCCTGCTAACACTAATACGACAGCATGAGCGACTCATCACCCCGGTTATGCTCAATCGTGAAATGACAGCTTTGCAGATCTGCCCGCAGAATCGCACGGCAGTTTTCATTCTGCCAGCTTAATTCCAGGCAATTTGAGTCCGAGGTTTCAACCCTCAGTTGTCCCAAAAAGGCGGGGGAGGTATTGCGCAAACGAAGCATCTCGATTTGATCCTGCACCACCGATTGTTTCAACCCTGTCTCGATATCGCTGAGATTGAGGTTGGTGCGGTTAATCTCCTTATGACCGGCCGTACCACCCTTGTCAGCGGCCTCATAGTCATTCTTGCCGGCAAACAGATCGAGATACCACACCTGGGGAATGCCAGGCATGAACAACTGAATCGCCCGTGCCAGCCTGAGCTTCTGCTCATCCTCTCCCAATGCGCTGAAGAAGGTGGCATTGACCTGGTAGTATGAGATCTTCTTACCGTCTGCACCATAGAGATTCTTGACCCTGCCGCCCCGCTCAATAACGCGATCGACAACCGTATCGATCTGATCATCATCCAGTAATCCCTCCCGATAACCTCCCTCAACCGTCGCCCCCTTCAAATCCAGTACGGGAATCCCATCGTGACAGCCCAACATATTGATGGTCTGCAAGTCTTTCTGGGTAATTTCTGAGATCCAGGCAAGCAGGTGCTCGTTAGTCCCCCTTTCCAAAGCATCTATGACCAGCCCTGGAAAGAAAAAATCGTAAATTGGATAACCCTTCCCTGCTACCTCTTCATGAATGTGGGTGCCGTATTCTGAGTGGATTTCAGGAAAGATAGTCAACTCATACCGCTTGGCAATCTGCTTCAGTCGTTCCAGATACTTCCAGGTCCCCGGTTTGTTGAAAAAGTTCTTCTCACCCGGTTTTTTATGCAGGTAGGCAAAGGCATCCAATCGAATGATCTTAGCGCCGTAGTGCTTTAATTTTTTCAGTGTCTCTTCATAAAACGCCCAAACTTTCTCCGATTCCGGATTCAGGTCCATCTGGCCAAGATATCGGCGCTTTTTCTTGATTACCGAGAGAATTTCACTTCGGTAACCGGCATAGCCGTCCAGATCCATCGTCTGTAGATCTGCCTCCGCCTTTAGGTTGTCGTTAACCATAGCAGCAATAGCCACAGCCCCCTCATGAGTTACACCCTGAATACCGGTCAGGTCCTGTGGGGCAATCGCTGTATAGCTGACCTGCTGATAGAACGTATTCCAATAAGGTCGTTGGGAACCGTCTGGAAAGCCCACATTCAAAATCGGCAAACCAGGTTTACGCATGAACAACTTATCCAGATAATCTTCTTTTGGAATGATATATCCATCTTCACCTAGCTCACCGTGAGCATGCCAGAATGCGTTCCAATCAACAAAAAAATGTTTGTATTCAGACTCATCCCCCTTCTCCAGCATGTCTTTGAACTGTGGTGAAGCTACTGACAGATGATTCAGTATGAGATCGAATTTGAAAGTGATACCCAGCTTGTGCAACTCATCCAGATCCACTGCTGAAACAAGCTCATCATTGAGACCGTAGTCGATAATGGAGAACCCACGGTCAAGATCGCTATTGAAAAATGTCGGGAGAATGTAGAAGAGGGAGAACGCCTCTTTAAGCTCCGGCCGTTTCAGTAATGAGACAATGTCAGATAGCTTGCCTCCAATACTATCCGGATAAGCATTGAGCATGACGCCGCTTGGTATCGCCTGCCGGATCAGATCGTCTTTATCGCCACACATCTCAAGCCCTACTTTTCGTTCTTATGTCACTGTTTTCAGTGCTAAATCAGTCAAGATAATTATATCGATTACTATCATCGATGCCAGATCTCAGGCACCCCCCGTTCAAAGCAGATACCCTGCCCTATTAGTCGGCCAAACTCTGTGATTGTTGAGGTGCAACTAACAATCTAACTGAACAGGCGAGCACCTTGAAGGTGATTTATTGACGAGGTGGTTAATAATCAAGGCGTTATGCTACTTTAATCCACCTGCCCCTTTCAATACTCTTGAGTAAAAGGGTCATTATCCACATCAGAATTGACTGATAAAAATACAGGGTAAATCTGTAAAGACCGGTAACACCTCATCTGAGCCTTGATTGCACGCATTACTCACTATGAGGCGTTAATATGAGTGTTCTCACCTGCGTCAAGACAGATGGCTTATCCCAATCCAGACCACCAACTACGCGGGCGACAACCAAGCCATCTGCATTCACTAAGTAGGAGGTTGGCAGCGCAAGCACCCGCCACTGCTCGATCATGACGGCACGCTCATCCAAAAGGATCGGCAGCTTAATGGGACGTCGCTTGAGAAAGCTATCGATCTTTTCCCTTACTTCGCCACTATTGACCGTGAGGACCGTGATACCGTCTTTATTCAAAAGCTCAGCTGCCCGCTGGAGGTAGGGCATCTCCTTGATGCAGGGAACACACCAGGTAGCCCAAAAACTAACAATGTAAGGCTTGTTCGCATAATCCGATCTCTGATGCAATTGCCCAGCCAGATCTGACAGCGAGAAGTCAGTCGCCAACTTGGGATCGTTATAGGAACGAAGCCCCAACCCTGTCGAAACTGCTGCTGTAGAAAACAGGATAAGAAGAATAAAAATAATGGGCTTGCCAATCATACAGACTCCATAGGAAAAAGTTGGGTTCGACACTGCGGAACCCAACCTCGAGTAACATACAGTCTACTCTGCTTATCTATCGTGCTTGTTCATGGATTCAACCTGCTGACCAGGCCATGCCAAACCATCTCTGTAAAGTGCCTGATACTCGAAATCCGCCTGCTTCTGAGTCCACACCGTGACAAATTTGCCACCTTTTTTTACTCTGAAAATATCAACATTGATTGAATTGAATCGTGGGTGTTTCTTACCCTCAATCTGTACTGTGTCTAACACATATCTAACCTTGATATCCCTCGATAAGTTAGGCATGAAGACATAATCTCCCTCACCCACCATCAAGACAAAGTCAGACTCAAGAGAAATATGTGGATCCAATCTCGCTGCAGGACAAGAAACGCCACTATGAGCACACTCATGACCATTGATTGTTCCAGTGATCGTCTCAGCATTGACCCATAATGGAAACGCAAAAAGCGCAGACAAAGGCAGCGTGAGTTTGATCCATCGAAAAGATCGGGTTTTCATAAAGATACCCTCCTCCATATATTAGTAATAGTTAGGAATACAACGTCTGACCGAGAGATTTCTCTTGATACTGCCTGAGCTGCTCCCGTCACAGATATATACGCAGGAGGAGAAAAAAAGGATTCCAATCGCGGAGTTTAAGTAAAAGAAATAATACCGGGCTTCGTAACTGCCTTAGGTGGAATTCTAGTTACTGGTATCAGTTTCAATAAAGGCACATCAAATAAGGTGTTTTTGTTATTGAAGATGACAGCGTAGCCTGATTGAATCAGGTTCGTAGCCAGATCACATTACTGCCATTTTCGCCAGAGATGTATTCAGTAAATGGTTTGGGGTGAGCGATACCATAACCCTGTCCCAGGTCAATACCTATTATCCGAAGTTCCTCCTTGACCTCATCGTTCTCAACAAATTCTGCTATCGTTGTCAGTTTCATGGTAGAAGCTACGGTATGTATTGCTTCCACCATGCTGCGATCCAGTGGATCAACATGCATATCTTTAACAAACATGCCATCAATCTTCACAAAGTCCAGTGGTAAATTTTTCAAATAACCGAAGGATGAGAGCCCAGAACCAAAATCATCCAAAGCAAAACGGCAGCCAATGGCTCGCAGCTCATGAATCATTTGAATTGCACTGGAGAGGTTTTGGATGGCGACTGTTTCAGTCACTTCAAAAGTCAATTGTGAAGGATTGACACTGTACTTTTCAAACATCCGCTTCAAGTAGGGGGCAATATGATTACGACTGAGTGTTGCGCCGGATAAATTGATAAAGCAGTCTGGGGTTGCACCCTGACACGCAGACAGCTCACACATGACTTTCTCAATCACCCAGTGGTCGATGCGCTCTATCAGATCATAGCGCTCTGCTGCCGGCAAAAAAGCACCCGGTGGTATCAGTTCATTATCAGTACCTCTCATTCTAACCAGGATCTCGAGGGCAACGATACCGGCTTCACTGCGATTTAACTCAACTATTGGCTGTGCATAAAGTGTCAAACGATCATCTTCTAATGCGCTGTTAATACGTGCAACCCACTGCATCTCGCCAAGCCTGAGTTTTGTCGAAGCACCATCCCTTTCATAAACATTAATACAGTTACGACCACTGTCCTTCGCTGTGTAACAGGCAGCATCAGCAGTGCTCATCAGTCGAGCCGTACTTTCACTGTATTGATCAATCGGTACCACACCGATACTTAAAGTGATTCGAAAACTATGATTCTCCCAATTGAATATGTGCTCTTGCACTTCACCACGCAATGAGTCGATACGCTCTATTGCCCGATCCATTGGGCAGTCAATTAAAATCGCACTGAACTCATCTCCCCCAATACGCGCAAGCACGTCACTGCCTCGGAAGTGCTTTCGCATCACAACGGCCAACTGTCGTAACAGCTCATCACCGGCAACGTGGCCACATGTATCATTGACCACTTTAAATTGATCCAGATCCATAAAACAGAGAATATGTTCATGATCTCTACTACGCGCTGACTCAAGAGCATTTTCCAAGTGCGATTCGAATGCACTTCTGTTCATCAGATCGGTTAGACTGTCATGTTTCGCTTGTCGATGAAGCTCTCCCTGTAGCCGCTTTTCCCGCGTCACATCGCGCAATACAATAACCACACCACGCATTTCATCATCTTGGCTTATGATACTGGTCGCCGTAACATCTACATTTAATTGCTCACCGTCTGGCAGCACTAATGACGCCTGTTTGTTGATTGCTTCTCCAGCAGTTTTTCCCAGACATGATATAATCTGAGCGTCAATCGACCCGCCTTCATCCTCGTCAATGAGGGTGATCACCTCTGAGAAGCTTTTTCCCAGCACTTCGCGCGATTCCAGCCTGCAGAGTTTCTCAGCTGAAGTATTCAGATAAGTAATCGCTACGTCCCTATTCACAGAAATAACACCATCTCCAATAGAGCCTAAAGTGGTACGCGCCTGATTACGCTCCTTCCTTAATTCGCTCTCTGCGCGACGTTGTGCCGTGATATCCTGGATATAGACATAGATCTCATTTGCCACATCAATCATTTGATAGTGCGCAAGTAGATGAATCCTTCCAACTAGCTTCTCTGTGAAAAGCTGGTTCTCTCCATCACGAATTCTAGTGATGAATTTCTTATGCTCGTCAGGAAGAATCGCTCTGATATCGACTTCATTAAGTCGTCGCATCAGCATGGAACATGCCGGATTCTTAAACGTCATCTTTCCATCCAAATCAAATGCAATAATAGGATTAGGATTTTCCTGCGGATACGCTGCAAGCCGTAGATTGTGCGACTCTGATTCACGCAGCTCTATAACAGCAAGCGACAGGAGTCTTGCCTCATGTCGCCGAGAGAGGAAAAGATGGGTGAGGAGAAAAAAACCACCTGACAGCACCGCAATAACAGCAAGCATTTCCAGTCCCAGATGCTGAGTGCGCATATAGGCACCTTCCAGACTCTGCGCCAGCATGAGATTAGCGCGTCCGCGGTAAGAGTATGGGATCTCTTTACGGATAATATAACGGCGCTCCGAAGGGTTGATTGGACCATAGCTGGCGATCACAAACCCATTTTTTGAGATTAGAGTAATCTCATCGATTTCATTGTTCTCACCAGCCCATTGATTAAACACTGTGTTTAACGTGTCATAGCTACCCTTCTGGAGTTCAATTTCCGTGATTAACCCTATGGCTTCCATTTGTCCATCAGCCAAATTCTTGGTAAATTCTAGATGCCCTTGGTGCTCATGTCTGATAACGAGGCCCATAGCTGCAGAAAGAATAAGCGTGAAGATTATGGTAGCCAACACCACCCATGTCAGGGTTGGAAGATGCCACTTCCGATTCATTCGATCACACCTCGGTCTCTCAATGCTGCGAGAATTTTCCTCAATTCAAGGTAATCATCACTCTCTACTTTAACCAGTGCAGTAGCTGTCCTCTTGATAGGACCCAGCACCTGCCTGGTTATTGGATTTTCAGCTGTCAGGCTTAGAAGATGATGACGTAGTCTTACTACCTTAGCTGGGTCTGTCCCGATCGGTGCGATAAAAAGATGTTCAGAAATCTCTGGCGTGGTAGCGATTGATACAATCCCAAGAGGTCGATACTTTTCGTAGACTGCTTCTTTTACCGCGCCGGCATCTGCATCACCTGCAAGTATGGCCAGCGCAACATTATTATGATTACTGTAGAACTGGTGTCCTGCGAAATCAGTCACATCTATTCCTGCCTCATAAAGCATCTGCCTGGGTACCAGATGGCTCATTGTGGAGGATAGGCTGCCAAATGCAAAGTGGGTATGCCTTAGATCTTCTAGCGTCTCAACCCCGCTGCCTTCTCTACTAATAATTCTACCAGTGAAAGTAGGACGTCCGTTGATTTCCAGTCTGGCAAGTAGATGAGGAACCTCATTCTCACGAGTTAACTTCACATATATTGCAGGACCCAGAAATGCGAAATCAACCTTGCCCTGTAGTATTGCTTTGAAATGAGACTCGTATGATTCACCGACTCGCACTTCGACAGTCTGACCGGTCTCTTGAGTGAGATATTGTGCTAATGGAGAAAACATCTCGATCAGCTCTGCGTGTGGCCGATAAGGATGAATACCAAGGATCAGTGACTCTGCCATACTTGTACTGGCCACAAGTATCCCAACCACTAGGGATAGCACCCTAAAATGGTGATAAGACCATTTCAAGACGAGATTTCTGCCGTCCACTCAACCCTTTTCCCTGAATAATTTCTCCGCCATCAAGCATAATCATGCCATTGGCACTAAATTATATGCTTAAGATTTACTCCAATCACAAAACGGAATCTAGATTGTTGTACCTTGAACTATAGAACACTCTTGCTCTGATGTTCTCTCAATAAAATCAATTATTCTGGGATTTCCTAGGTAACCTAATATCCATCATCATTCAAGATAGCATACAGAATCTGTCCTGACGTTAGATCATAAAACCAATATTAAAAATAGCTAAAGTACACATCTTATCCGTCCGCTCTCACCCCAGTGTGTCATACAGTCATTGAAGTATGATCACTACAGCCAGGTAAATATTTCAGTAACGCCTGATTTCAACAAGAGCTGACTAGCAATTCAAACCGGTTGAATACACCAGCTATGATTACATAATCATTACATGTATTAGCGTTTGATCGTGGGAATTATTTGATTGACAGTAACCCCCACAGGAGGGGGTTACTGTAAAAAAGAGCTACTGATAGCCCTTATTTTTTTATTAATCCTACGATAAGCAGTAATAGCGCAGCACCAGCCACAGCTGTAATAAGGGACCCAATCAGTCCATTTACGGAAATACCCAGTATTCCGAAAACCCAGCCACCAACCACAGCACCGACTATACCGACGAGGATATTCACCAGCAGTCCGAAACCGCCCCCTCTCATTAAGTTACCAGCCAACCAGCCTGCGACCGCACCGATCGCGAGAAAGATCAGAAGTGATGTTAAATCCATGAGTGAACCTCTATTTTAAAATACAATGTTTTGCAAAATCTGCGGCTTCACCTGCGGTCCAGTCAGCTTTTGCCTTATCTTTCATATTATTGCACCAGCGTTCACTGCCAACCTGAGCGCAACCTGAGAGAGTCAGAAACAGAACACCTGTCATGGAAACGAGAAAGATCCTGTAGTGTTTTTTCATAAAATAACCCCTTGATTGTATAGGTTGTTATTAATACATAAGATTTACCAAGTGTTTGTTAACATTCTTTAAAAGCGGGTATTAAAATATGGTAGTGATGTCGCGCACTAAGCATCTATATCCTCACCATTTCCAGAACTCAATATTTCCAATCATCTGTAGAAGGGAACGCTAATTGTCATAGATCAACGAAAATTATTGTTCTACGATAAAACATAGAGTCAGGACCTAGTGATAGGTCGACACTATCGCGACCCTGCAGTAGATACGCGATATCTAATTCAACACCAGGGAGCGACAACATGCGTCAATTGAAGCGTACTTTTTTCAATCAAATCCTTATCTTATTTTTAATAGGCTCCTGGCATTTACCGGCGCTGGCCTGGACTGAAAACATCACCGAATCCGCCTATGTAAATACTGTCTGTAAACTCGAGCCGGAAGCACAATGCTCCTGGGCCATATTGATTGATGTGGATGCGCCAGGTGTTGATATGCATGAATCTTCTTTAGCATCTGCCCGACTTGATCGGTCCAATTTTGAAAGGGCTAATTTTTCTTGGTCGATTTTTCAACTGGCAAATCTCAACGAGACAAACCTAATGCTAAGCAACCTTGAGTATGCTCATCTACACGGCGTGAATCTGCGGAATTCTAATTTGATGTTTGCCAACCTTACTGGCGCCAGTCTGTTTGATGCTGATCTCAGTGGCGCTGATCTACGAGGTGCAAATTTACATCGCGCCATACTGATCAAGGCCAAATTTGACAACGCAGTATGGACTGACGGAAGAATCTGCGCAGAGGGCTCTATAGGAGAGTGCAAATAGCCTGGGTATAGTTGCCCTTACAAGAAGTATGTGAAAAATACCAATAGCCGCTCTTAGGGCCTGTTAACACTAATCCAATATGCCCTGTTGAGCCTGAAAAAGCGCCAATCAAGGCGCACCCCAAGGGCACTTCCTTCGGGGCGCAACCCGAAGGGCTGGCGCTGTTTTCGCACCCAGCGGTGTTATCATTAGCTCATGTAGCCGAGCTACACCACGCTCATTCTGCCTTGCTGGGCACAAAAACAACTCCAGCAGGGCGGATTGGATCAGTGTTAACTGGCCCTAGCAGAAAAGGGAACGTCTGCTATTCTGCCCCAGGCAACTCCTTAATATAGAGGTCCTGCTTGGAGAATGGGATCTCTATGCCTTCTTTGAGGAATCTCTTGTAGATAGCAGTATTCAGCGCATCCAATACGCGACCGCGCAGCTCTGGATTATTTACCCAGCAAAGCAGTTCGAAATCGAGCGAAGAAGCACCGAAAGTACGAAAGCGTACACGAGCTTCCGGCTCAGCACACACAGCATCAGACTCATTGGCAACCGACATCAGCACTTCTCGAACTTGATCGATATCTGAACCGTAGGCCACACCGACAGCAACCCTGATGCGATATTTTAAATGGGGGCCACCGGATTCGTTGACCACCTTTGAATTACCCATAATGGAATTTGGTATAGTTACCTCTACGTCATCTCGGGTCAGCAACCTCGTACTCCGTATTCCGATATGAGTCACCTTACCACGCAGACCACCCCCGTCATCAAGCACCACATAGTCACCTATCTTGTACGGAGAGTCGGCCATGATAAAAACACCTGAGAACAGATTTGCCAATGTATCTTTGGCGGCAAAACCGATTGCGATACCTGCGATACCGGCGGATGCTAACCAGGCTGTCATATCCACATGCCATGACTGAAAAATGAAATAGACAGCAAAAACGATAATCGCGATTGCTATCAGATTGGTGAACAAGGGCAATGTTTGCGGTCTTACCAAGGCTTTTGGCTTAGCATATTGGCTGGCAGCCGATAGTATTAACTTGGATGCACGAACGGCAAATAACATCCAAAGAAAAATAAGCACCGAAATAACAAAAGAAGTCATAGCACTGCGAGACTCTGCATCTACACCAGAGACAGCGGCTGCAACCAAGGCCCCAATCAAAGCTATTGTCCAAAACATGGGGTTGCGGATATGAGTCACAATCAGATCATCAATATGCGTTGATGTACGAGCAGTGAGGCGTCTGATCAGGGGTATCACCACCCACTCAACAACTTTCGCCAGAACGAGGAAGATGAAGAGTACCAGCAATCCTTTAATCCAAGGTTGATTTCCAAACATCGCAACAAAGGGCTCAAGCTGAACTGGTACATCTATCTTCTCGACCAGCTCCTCCATACCTTCGGTAAGAACAGACTCAACGGGGGCTGTAGGCTCATCGATAATGGTTTCAGTCTTTGTATCAGCCATATTAAATGTATTCTCTGTTTTTTATTTCATCTATTGTAATAAGTATTATCGAAGATATGTTCAATTTAGGGCCTGTTAACACCAATCCAATACGCCCCGAAGGAAGTGCCCTTAGGGTGCGCCTTGATTGGTGCTTTTTCAGGCTCAAGAGGGCGCATTGGATTAGTGTTAACAGGCCCTAACTCAGGCAATCATTCAGTCATCAACTGCTGATTTAACTATTCAGCAAGTCGCGCACCAGTAATACTAGCTTTTATATTTGATAGCTGATCTTTGGTGAGCTTTGCAAATCCAAGATCGACAATTCGTTTTTTTCCTGCTGCCAGTTTTCCTTTATAGGAACGATTGACTTTCCGTACCCTTCCATTGGTATCACGATATTGAACCGTTACTACCACATCTCTGACATTGCTTGGTGTTGGATTAGACAATGCAGCTTTCAGTCTGCCATCATTATCCAGCCCCGTCTGTAGTTTTATGTAATTTTGAGGATTATCTGACAAATCGAGTTCCATCAGAGAACGATAGGCTAACTTTCCCTGCTTTGACTTGTTTGATGCAGCTTTCGTGTAGTAAGTCTTGGCACGCTTCAAATCACCTTCACGTTTTGCAATGTTGCCAAGTGAAGTGTAAGCATTCGCAGTAGGCAGTAACTGTACACTTTTTTCCAGATCCCGCTTGGCAGCCGCAGAGGCCTTTAAGGTCTCATTAACCTGGCCTCGCATCAGATAGTAGTAAAAAAATTCATCATTCAGCTTTATTGCTTTGTCATAATGCCGCTTAGCTGTCTTATGGCGGTTATTTTTTTCTTCCACATCACCCAGCAACGCGTGGAAGTGCCCTTCGTTGGGTTCTAGACGTATTGCTTTTTTCGCTAAGGACCTCGCCAAGCCTGAATCGTTATCCTTTAATGCCTTGCGTCCCTCATCATAGGCATCGTAGGCTGGCTTTGTGCGCTTAATATGCGCGGTCTTTTGCTTGAACCGGCGCTCACCACGCGTACCGCCTTGAGGCAGGGTAGCAACCGTCGCAAGGTTATTCTCAACCCGCTCCTGTGAGGGGGGATGACTGGCGAAGAGACCACTGAGCCAATCCTGGTTTTTCCCCTCAGAGAGCCGTACGAATGTCTTTTGCAAATCGACCGCACCTTGTGGGTCATAACCAGCCTTCGACATATATTTCATACCATAGAAATCTGACTCTCGCTCTGCATCCCGCCCATATTTTTGGGTCACCAATTGCGCACCAATGCCTGCACCAAGCGTCGCCAGCTGTGCATAGTCTTTATCCTGCGTACCGACAACCGTCGCCAATACCGCACCCTGAATCAGCATCCCGCGAGACATACTGCTAGCCGTATGCTTCGCTGCAGCATGGGTGATCTCATGCCCCAGCACGGCCGCCAGCTCCGCTTCACTCTCCAGTTCTGTCAGTAAACCCCTGTTGAGGGATATCTTACCGCCAGGAAGTGCCCAGGCATTGGGCACAGAGCTGTTAAGCACTTTGAATTCGTAGGGAAGCTTGCGGTCGCTGACAGCTGCCAGTTTTTGCCCCACCTCACTTACATAAGCCGTCAGCGCCTTATCCACCACATAATCCCCTCCCTGAGACTGACGCAAGGGGGTGTAGTTTTTTCTGCCAATTTCCAATTCCTGCGCTTCGGAAACCAGGCTCAACTGATTCTTTCCCGTGACCGGGTTGACTGCACAACCGGTCAATCCATTTAAAACAATTAACAAAACAAGCAGAAGATTCTTCATTTCTTAGCCCAGTCTCTGTTTGTATTCCTACTGCGTTCAGGTTATCAAGCTTAGCGTTAAGCCACCCAAACCATGTGCTATTTACCTGAATAACATCATAATTTACAACCCTTACTTTGTCCTGCAGATTGTCAGGGATTCACAGTTATTGACAAGTTACCAAGGCATACAAGTATATAAACACAGTTATCTATTATATGAACAAACCCTAGCAGGTGATGTCGGATTATTTGTCTGTGAGATCAGTGAGATGGCGTATGAATGAACAAATAGACAAGACAAGGCGACATCTTTTTATTGGTACCGGCATAGGCCTATTGTCTCTACCGGCATGGGGCGCTGGACGGCTGCTCACCCCCCGCCAGACTGCTGGGCCATTCTATCCCGACCTTCCACTGCCTGATAAGGATAGCGACCTGACGCATATTCCAGGCATAGCGGGTATTGCTGCAGGAGAGATCACCGACCTTTCCGGGCAGGTGCTTGACGCAGGTGGGAATCCCCTAGATAGCGTTCGAATCGAAATATGGCAATGCGATGCCAATGGCCGATATCGCCATTCCGGTGACAACCAGACAATCCCTATGGATCCAAATTTCCAGGGATTCGGCCATACTTTGACTGACCAAAAGGGACGCTACCGATTCCGTACCATCCGCCCCGTATCCTATCCAGGTAGAACGCCGCATATCCATGCAGCAGTTTTCCGTCAGGGTATGAGGCCTTTCGTCACCCAGATCTATATCGCTGACGACCCCCGCAATGCAGAGGACTTCCTATTCCAGCGAATCCCAGTGGAACTGAGGCCATTGGCAGTAGCTGATTTCATACCCTCAAATAAAAATGGAGCCACGTTTTCTGCAAGCTTTGATTTTGTACTTATTTAGTTGAATTATTTCCAAAAAAGACTGAAGCAAACATCACTCACCCGATTCTAAACCCAATACAGAAAACCTATTCATTGCCGACTACCCAACCCATGAATAACTGTCGTGTTTTTCTATCGGCCTTACCCCACCAGTGTCTCAGCCTTTCACCCGGTTCAGATTGTCTTTCCTGTATATCAGCTTCATTTTCCTTGGAAAATGAAGAAATCTTTTGCTTCTCAGATGATGTTTGAGGGGTCGCAGATTCTCCATATCTCCCCTTACTGGCAGGCTTTGTCGACAAATCCTTATTGACCAATACCTCTCTCATACCCCCAGGCGATCGAATTGTTACAACAGGATTCGCCGCATATGCATGTTTATTCCGTACAGCGGATTTATCCGGTTCGATCTGATAGACGGCACCTGCCACGGTATTAACTGATATAGAGAAAGGCTGGGAGACGACCACCGCTTCATAACCAAGATCCGGATCAACGGCAAGGTCCTTATAGCGCAGAGTAATTTCGTGGCTGCCTTCGCTTAATTCAACGCGGTCCACGTGTTTCAGCAGTGATCCTTCACTCTCCTGCCCATCCACAGACAGAATCTCGAATACATCATCAATCATCAGTTGACCGGCATGACCCTGAACTGACAACACGACAAGCAAAAGTGAAAGCATGGCCCTATTCATTATTATCTCCCTCGCAACATCACTGGAAAGAGGCCCCGTAAATTCATTACGGGGCCTTCTTGTAAAAATTGACAATAACGATTCAAGCTGTACGGCAAAACCTCAGAATGAATACTTGGCTGCGAACTGTATCCGGTCAAGCTCACCTTCATCTCCATTCACTTTTTCAAGCTCACCCTGCAGATACATAACACCCAGGGTCAGTTGCTTAACCGGCGTATACATCAGATTGACCTGTATACTGCTTGCGCTTTCGTTCAAGCTGCCAGGCGCAGAGGCAGGATTATCCACATCAACCATGCTGTAGATCAGGTTTGAACGCCATTTTCTGTTCCACATATGACGATACGCAACAAAACCCGCCACCGATTCCACTGCATCGAGATCGCCGCTCACCGGATCAATAACCGCATCACGCACCACGCCTAAACTGGTATAGCGTCCCATGCCGTCACCATAATTCACGGCGAATCTGACATCGTCTTTATCAAACACCTTCACCTTACCGCTGACGCCTAAACCCCAACCACTGGCCGAGTCCTCTTGGGTACCGTCATCGTATTTCAACTCACGAAGCAGGCCATTGAATCTAAGATGGCCCCAATTCGTCTTCATAGTGTAGTTTGCTGCCAGATCCGGTACAGAATTATCGTCATTTAGACCAACATCGGTAAATGTCTCAGGATTCTCCAATGCAATCTGAAAGCCATTCCTGCTATATCGAATCATCGGCTGTCGGATGAACACAGTACCCTCGGGCGCACCCAGAAAATCGAGTGCATCGGGCAAGGCCGCCGTATCCATGAAGGTGGACCAAGTCTGGCCGAACAGCCAATTGTCATAGGTCAGAAAATAGTGTCTCAGGCGCGGTGAAAAACTGTTACTGACAATCTCATTACCAAATCCTGTGGTCAGAAAGTCCATCTCCAAAACAACACCCAATGAATGAGGCCCACTATTTGTCTTCGCCTTGAAATTGATACGGGACTCACGGGCAGTCATATCAAATACCTGATCTCCGCCAGTACCTCCTGTAGGAATAGACGAGGGTAAGTAGAAGGTCCGCCCGGTACTACCAGCACCACCGGCCAATGTACCGCTGTCGGTATCAGTCCACATTGCACTTAACTTGGCGTAACCACCAAGGCTGAACTCGACATCGCCTCCGATAACATCTTTAAAGTTAAATGCCGACGCACTGAGCGGCAGCATAGACAAAGCGCCGAACAAGCATAGAATCGGCCTCGCTTTTACAGTCATGCTCATCGTTCCTATCTCCTCTTACATGCAGATTTTTTTATATTTTGAATCTGATCTGCGTAATCTTTGAATTGCCGATACTGCTCGTATCAGCTATTCCCGAATCGTGGCAAAAAATAACTTTTAGCATCTTTACTCTGATATATTCTTCTCCTCCGCTTCCGGCCAATAGGTAATAAAACGTTGACTCGCAAGCATCTTGTCATCGAACCAGATCTGGAAGACCCATTCTCCCTCGACCAGTTCATAGACTTCGCTCAAGGCATAGACATCGAGTGCCGTGACAATTCCATGCGTTGCTTTTCTGGTGATAGTTCTTTCGGATCGATTGACCTGGGTGCCATCAGGCAAATGCATCTCAGGGTGAATCAGACGACGGGTCAATTTCGGCCGATATTGATCTGGAGGAAGTTTCAACCAATACCTATATCCGAAGTAGGTACCTTTACGTAAAGGGATATGTGTGGCCGGCTTTGCAAATTCAACTTTCACACCGCGTATCATCTTACCGGTGTTGCTCTGTACATCTGCCACCACACGCCCTTTATCGAGGCTGTTAAATAACCCGTGTTCGGTCACCTTACCCCAGGGAATTTTCAAACCATCCTGCGCGGATGATGATGAAATATCTGTAGAAGTCTCACTGCCATGCACGAATGGCAGACCACCGAGAACCGTCACTGAAGCACATAACAAAAGTGAGTACTGCGTTTTCATGCCATTTACCAAATATATATTGACCCATGACCTGATAGTCAGCTGAATACAGGTCTCATAGAGTGGGCCGGCGATTGTCATACCGTCACCGACCAACTCGTTACGCTGGCACGCCGATCCGGGTTACTGTACAAACGCCTCGTGAATGACCATCAGCATACGGGGATCGACACCGATCTCAGGACCGTTATCCGGATTACGATAGGGAAAGCTCGCAATCGGTCTCGCGCAACCCAGATTTCCGGCAGCGTCGCTCGGATCACCGCTGCAGCCAGCCCCACCCCAGCCGGGTCCGCCATCGGTCCAGTTGGGATGTGTTAGATACTCAACCACGCCGCCACCCGGCTTGAAGCAGGCATTGGCAGGATTCCCACCGACACATCCCCCGGGACTGTGGATCTCTCCAGGATTCATGGCTGAGGCTGCCACCAGTACCGTCTCCACATCACACAGGTCTTCCTCAATTTCGTAACCATAGAAGTTGTATTCTGTAGCGAAGAGAACCGCATTGGCCTTAACGTATTCACAGCCGGGGCCGGACATCCGGTTGGTACGTATCCCTGCAATGACATTGACACCGGGATCGAGGGCAACACTACGACGAAGATCGTCATCGTTGTACCCATCGAACGATGCAATATTCACCCGCTGGCGAAACACACCGGGGTTACAGCCGTTTGGGGTACCCGGAATCTCACCGCGCAGACAGTCGCGTGAGCGTTGGCGGTCCGTTGCATAGATATTGCCGCTCTCATCAAAGGAGATAGCACGCAGGGAATCACGCCTCGCAGGGTCGTCATCATCCTTGCCCAGGCGGAAGTCAATCACATCGATCACCTTGGCACGATTTCGTCTCTTATCGAGTTCAAAGTCCTCACGGTCTTCATGCCGGAATCGCTTATTACCATTTGAGCCCACACCACGGCTCTGTTTATCCACACCCGCCATCCAGTCGATGACCAATACGGCACCACCATGGAAAGTGCTGACGTACATACCGCGATCATCAAACATGATGCCGGCGAAGCAGCCCCACAAATCGTGTCCAGGTTTACCACGGGCGGGACGGCTATATTCGTCGATCACTTCCAGTGTCTGTTGATCGATCACCAACAGGCGGCTGTTACCGGCACGTTCATCCGTACTGCTTACCGGCGGGAAGTACATATCTGCCTCAAGCCCGGTCGCGGCATCTGCTGAGCGATCTGAATTGGAAGCATTAAAGAAATTGGCATCACAGATCGCCTGGATGATATTGCCGTTAGGCATCATCTGACTGCCCAGGGGACGCGGTACTGTGCCATACCCCTCAGGTCCGTCAGGATTATCCATCAACGACTTGTATGAGACAGTACGGATGGGTGTGCCGTCCCGGTGTAATTCCGTCAAGCCCTGCTGACCGGCACTGGTGATAAAGGCATGGCCGTTGAGCCCTCCTGAGAGTACCCCGGTCGGCTTCCAGGGTCCGGGGCAGTCGAAATCATCGGGACAGATATCGGTACCCGCGTTGAGTGCACTGAATGGATTATTGACCGTCAGGCCAGGAGTGCCCGTGAATATATTCATTTCTATGACTTGACCCGGTCCATTGGCATCTGCGAAGGGGGCATTCATGGCATTGGCCATCATATAATTGCCCTCAATACAGACATGCATGCCCGCCTCATCGAGGTCATGGGCGGCAAGTCCCCCCGTAAGCAGCGTCAGCCCAGCGGCAATGCCGGTCTTGATGAGCTTCACAGTGAATCTCTTCATTCTCTCCTCCGGGAACAATTGTTCTTGTTTAAGTGGATACGCGGCATTCATCTCAGTGGATTCGACTTCCGTTGATTCATGCGTTCACGTACTAGGGCCTGTTAACACATACTCACTGGCCTCAGTGGGATTGATCGAAACCTGAATCTATTTGTGGTTTTGGCAGGTATAGATAGTTAGGGAATAGAACACTGATCCAACGTTTCTATTAACCCAGCGATCCAATAGTTCTCTTTCATGACTACAAGAATGTCGCTGAGAGATTACATTGCAGCTTCGCGTGAGCGGCTGTATCGGTTGGCGCTTGCCTGGTGTAACGATGAAATCGTTGGCTGATGATCTGGTCCAGGAGACAGTTGCGGGATCACAACAAGGTGTTCGCCTGGCTATACACTATTCTGAGCAACAAATGGTATCTATACTTACAGCAGAAAAAGTTGCTTTACGACACACTCGATGACCAGTTACCGTCTCATGACTTCGGACCGTCAGCCCAATGCCAGGAGCTGGAGTTGGTTGCACGAGTAAGACATGTTGTTGCGACTTTGCCTATGAAAGAGCGTCAGGTGATTTCGCTGGTTGATCTTGAGGAACTTACCTACTGCGATGTCGGTAAAGCATTAGATATCCCGATCGGAACGGTAATGAGCCGCCTGCACCGTACGAGAAAGCATTTTATGGCGAAAATAGACTGCACGACGTCTACCCGCTTAGTGCGAGAGCCGTCATAGTGAGTAAGCACCACGGCATTGCAGTCTCTTGCATATTGTTTATGATATAGCGTCTCTCAAGCACTTTATTGCAACTAACTCATTTCATGCATGCACGCTTGTGCCAGTTCGATCGCCTGTTTTACATATAATCTATACTGCTGGTTGAGTTCGTCCAGAAATTTGTATAACGCCTGTGGATCACTCCTGTCACTCAAATTATCAGAGAGTTTGAAGGCAGGAAAAACAATGGCGGATGTGCACGTATGGGTCAGACGCTTATCAAAATTTGCCACTGCTATGGGTACAATTAGCGGCTCCGGATCAACATTGAGCGCCAACCGAAAAGCACCGCCTTTAAAATCCCCAGGTGACTCCTCCGTGTAGTAGCATCTTCCCTCTGGGCATACGATAATATTCTCACCTTGCCGCAACCTCTCCCCGGCCTGGTCCATAAAGCGCCGGTTACGCTCTTCCCGAGTCAGATGCTGATCACGATCCTCCTCATCCACCTCACCGGGATAAACATAGAGATAATCGAGTCTGTCGAAGTATTGTTGAAAACCGTACCAGTCCAAATCGGGCTTACGCACGACTCTGACAGGCGCCTCACCATACTTTGGGTAAATCACCATACTGGAGACGAAGTGGGTATCCAGGGTCAAGCGAAAGTCATTTGGCAGTAAATTATCGGCATGGTTTTCCAGATGGTTCATGATGAATATCTGTCCAGGCCGGTCAGGTAAGTTTTCTTGTCCGGTAATTCTGAATGCCGTCTGGTTAAACAGTGCCTGAAACTTTTCCATACAGTGACGTCTCACCTGTTGTGGTGACTCAGCATGCGGTGCATTGGCTACACTCTCATAGATGCGTTGCAGGCCCTGATAGAAATGGAGTTCGGCATGGACCTTCTCGAGGATATCCAGCGCAAGCCCGGCGAGGTTCTTTTCCGTCTCGTCCTCACCATGGTTGCGGATCAACTCCAGGGTGCCGAAAGCATCGGACAGGGTAAGGCGGTTTTCCAACAGATAGGGAATTTTATGTAGGGGTGATGTCACATGCAGCACATCGGCGTTCTGCTCCAATAAGGCACAGACTGCCAGTGTCTCTTTCTGGTAACGTTTGGCGATCATCTGGGTGCGTGCCACACGAAGCCGATTACCGATCAGCCAGATGATCCGCTCCATCATCTGCATACCCAAAACCGGATCGCGGCGACACAAAACCTTTAGCGCATCACCCGGAAATAACCAGACACAGACTGGGCCGATGGCAATGGCAGAGACCTGGTATCGACTTGGCTTGACGATTGCTGACCAACCGAGTGCCTGTCCTGGATTTTCCAGGCTGTTAAGAAAGAAACAGACCTTATCATCGCTCCCGCAGTACCAAAGTTCGATCCGACCACTGACCAGCAGATAGAATCCTTCTGCCTGCTCATCCTGCTGGAACAGCGTCGTACCCCCTTCCACTCTGACCATGTGTCCTAAACCCAACAAGGACCGCAGATGCTCATCCGACATCTCTTCAAAAAAAGTGGCATGACGCAAAAATCTAAATGCCGTCTCCTGGTCACTGCCCAATGTTTCACTATCGAATGTAAGACCCGGAGACGTCGGCAGCGGTAATTTGGCAGGTTCCACCAGCGGATCACCTTCTGTACCGCTGGAAGCAATCAGACGATCCCTGTTATAGGCCAATCGTCGTGCCAGTACTTCTGCCACCCGACGCAATATCTTTTCTCCCACGGCAGGATCACACTCAAACAGACTTGAAAAAACCGTACGCGGCAGACGTAAAAAGCGGCAGGGTGTCTCACATCGAACGGTCAGCGTGTGACGGTACGGTGCACGAAAGACCGACCAACCGATCAAGGCACCCGCCTCTCTGTCGGTGCCGACAAGCAGATCATCCATACCCGCCACATGAATCAGAAACTGCACTTTGCCACTCAACAAAAAGAACAGGGCAATTGCCCGATCATGCTGATGCAGCAGAATTTCACCCTGTGCCAGTTCACGCACCTCTGCCCCCTCGGCAAGATGTGCCAGGGCATTGGCGTCGATACCTTGAAAAAAATCGATTGCCGTCAGATCTGTTGTTTCGATCATTGTCTTTGCCCTTATGCCTTGTGAGCCTTGCGGCGTATAAGAGCCTGTTAACCCTCCCCCCTATTATCTATAGTAGAAATATGCGGCGACTGTTTAAACCGGAACACACCAAACCAAAAGACTTCGATACTTTTTGGCAGGAAACCCTCGCGTTACTGGACACCATCGACCCTGATCCCAAGGTCATCACACAGGAAAAGTCGGAGCAGTATCCGCATCTGCTCTTTGAAGTCATCTCGTTTCGCTCCTGGGAGGGCGTTCGCGTCACAGGCCTTTTAACCCGATGGCAGGATGAGAAAGAGCGCCCGCTTATCGTCCACAGTCACGGCTATGGCGGTCAATGTCTACCACGCTGGGCCTGGGCGGCGGCCGGTGCCAACTGCTTGGGTGTGGATATCCGGGGGTTTGGCCGCTCACAAGAGGCACTGGAAAACCCATCCCGTTGGGGCTGGGTCCTGACCGGTATTCAATCACCGGAAAGTTCGGTCATCCGGGCGGCTGTTTGCGACTATATTCAGGGGGCACACGTCGCAGAGCAGTTACTGGGCCACCGCACTAACCACCGTACATTCCAGGGTGTCAGTTTTGCCGGCGCATTGGCCCTGAAGTCCGCTTCAGTACTGAGCACTGCTGATCTGCTGGCCGTCGGCGTACCCACATTCGGTTGGACTGAGGGCCGGTATATCTTCGTCAAGTCCGGTTCCGGTGCGGAGATCAACCGCTATCTGGCACACCACACTGACCGCCTGGATGATGTCATGCTGGTGATGCGCTATTTTGATCCGGTAAATTTCGCTGATGAGGTTCACTGTCCGACAGTGGTAGGCCTCGGGTTGAAGGATGACGTGGTACCGGCCAAAACCGTCTATGCTATCGCCAATCATCTTGCCGGGCCGCGAGAAATGATGGAATTTCCCGTCAGCCATACCGATTTGCCTGAAGAGCGCTTATGGGATCGGTTTGAGCGTTATTGGTTATCCTTAACCATCGAAGGGGTGCCGGACGATTTTGGCAAGACGGAAAATTAAACAGACTCAGCCCTGAGAAGCAGAAATTTTCTGCTCACCATCACACATGCTCATATGACGGAGAAGTCATGAATTGGAAACAGGCATATCGATCCTTCTATTATCAAGGCGCACCTGAACCTGCCGACCTGGAATTGCACCATGACGAGACTGTCATGTTGACAATAGATGTTCAGAATACTTATCTGAAACCTGCCGACGATCCTGCTGAGCAGGCTCGCTGGGCACCTTTTCAGGAGCGCATGCAGGAAGTCGTCATACCCACCACTGCCGATCTACAGGACCGCTTCCGCCGAAATGGTATGGATGTCCTTCATGCACGTATCGCCTGCCAGCTTGAGGATGGTCGGGATCGCTCACTGAGCCAGAAGAAACCGGGGTGGAACTATCTCCTTCTACCTAAGGACCGGGAGGATTCTCAGATCGTACCCGAGCTGGCGCCGAAACATGATGAAATTGTGCTAACGAAAACCACCGACAGCGCCCTGACCGGTACCAATCTCAGACTCATACTAAACAACATGGGGGTAAAGAATGTCGTGATGAGCGGCATCTTTACCGATCAATGTGTCTCATCCACAGTCAGAAGTCTTGCTGACGAAAGTTTCAATGTCATTGTGGTAGAGGATTGCTGCGCCGCTGGAACGGAGGATTTGCATAGAAGCGAGCTGGAGATTATCAACATGATCTATTGCCATGTACTCACCAGCAGCGAGCTTATTCAGATTATGGCATTGTGACCAGTTTTTGACCTGACAACACAATCTGGCGTGTTCAGGTATTTTCAACTGCTGCGAGCGATTCGAGTTGAAAACCCAACAGAACGAAGGAGGCATGCAACTGGAGCAAGACTCGCGGGACGCGCTCTCATTGATTGCAGCTATGCGTCAAGTATTAGAAAACAACTTGTTCTTTCTTGAACCAGCTTGAAAAGTGGTTTCTCGATACCGTTTTGGCTTAATTCAATCGAGGGTGGTCAATCGTCGTATGTCCTCACCCCAGCTATGGAAGAAAATCACCAGAACCGGTATCAGTAGAATGAACGAGCGCAGAACGTCTCGTATACGCTGATTGGCTGAATGCATTTCCATATACTGATCAATCACAATACTGCCTTTTAAGGCTATGAGGATGGCTACCGTCAATGTGAGTAGCCAACCGGCCTGACCACTCTCTCCGATCAATGCCCCAAAAAAAGTGAGACCGATCAACAGCAACCAGATTCTTTCAGTATGTCCGATCATAATTGGCCAGTTATCTCAGAATGTAGAAGAAAGAGAAAATGACAAGCCAGATAACATCAGTGGTATGCCAATAGAGTGCTGCCGCTTCCAGGCCACTGTAATTATGTGATGAATAGGCGCCTACTCCAGTACGCATAGCAATCCAGATCAATCCCAGCAGGCCCCAACTGACATGGACCAGGTGAGTCAGTGTCAAATAGTAGTAGACCGTATAAAAAACCCCGGTCTCTCCGTGAATGCCGTGGGCGACATTCCAGCGAATTTCAAAATACTTCACAATGGGATAGCCGAAGCCCAGGAGTGTTGCCATGATAATCCAGCGTAGTGAGGCTTTGCGCTGATCACTGCGAATGGCGCTCACTGCTTTCACCATACAGTAGCCGCTGGTGAGCAATAAAATGGTGATGGTGGTGCCGGCTAAAGTGAGAAGTTTGTCCGGGCCGGTAGTAAAAGCCTCTGGATTATGTGCTTTTGCGATGAAATAGACGATGAATAAGAGAAGAAATTCAACCAGTACACAGAATATGCCCACCCAGATGCCACTGTTTCCGGGAACTCGACCGTGAACAGCTGTTTCAGTGTCGAGTGCTACAGACAGGGATTCGGTGGATGATGTGTTCATTGGGTACGGATCAAGCGACCTCATCGTGTCATGTTCGAGGCGCCATAAAGGCGCTTTGAACCTCGATAGCTGGAGACTCTCGGGAGATATTCACGATACGGAACTTTAACGGAGAGATCTCTTTCGACAGCCGTTCATGGGATATCTTAACATAGAGCAGGGCTCTGGCTCTCCTACCCGCTTCCAAGTGCAGTGGTTTCCCACTATCAGTTACAAGCATGTCGTCATAACCATCCACTTCATACTGGAGCTTTCTGACCCTTGCCTAGGGCCCACACACAGATGAAAAACCAAGCAACCACCCAATAAAATCAAACCCGTTTTTTTGACTTTAATTGCTCGAAATATCAACACGAATAGACTGCTCTCTGGTAATCTTGCCTAAGTTGACAGTTTTTTTGTTCCAATCCACAGCGAAAAACACGGAGGTTGCCATGTCCAAAAATATAGTGATCTGCTGCGATGGTACCGGTAATGAGATTGAAGCCGATTCCTCCAATGTACTGAAACTCTATCGTTTGCTGGAGAAGAACGAGAAGCAGACTGTTTTCTATGACCCAGGCATCGGCACCATCGGCACTCAAAACGCCTGGTTTCACTATACCCAAGAAGCCAGACAGGTCTTCAGCCTCGCTACCGGATCGGGCCTTGATAAAAATGTCCTTGATACCTATCGATTTCTTGTCGAACACTATCGGCCGGATGATAGGATCTTCCTGTTTGGATTCAGTCGTGGCGCCTATACCGTCAGGGTACTTGCCGGTCTCATACATCTCATGGGCCTGCTCTGGCCTCATCAGATCAATTTGTGCAGCTACGCCTACAAGGCATATAAGCAGTCGAGTCGACACAAAGACTTCAAGATCGCCTGGGGATTTCGCCAGGTAACCCGTGCACAAGTTGCACCGATAAAGTATCTGGGGGTCTGGGATACCGTCAGTTCCGTACTGGTGCCACGCGCAGACCTCCTGGTTGGCATTCACCAACAAACACTTCCCTATACAAAGACCAACCCCAATGTCGAAGTGTTACGCCAGGCAATAGCCATTGATGAAAAAAGAAGGATGTTTCGCATTAACCACTGGTCTGAACCACAAGATTACAAACCGAACCCCTTCAACGAGAAGGAGAATAAGCAACAGGATATCAAACAGGTATGGTTTGCAGGCAGCCATGCTGACATTGGCGGCGGCTACTCGGAAGAGAAAAGCGCACCTGCCAAATTCGCGTTGAAGTGGATGTTGAGTGAAGCAGAACCCCATGGGCTGCATTTCAACCAGGCACTGTTCAATCACATCGTGTTGGGTAAACCGAGAAAAGGCAGTAAACGCAGCTATACGGCACCCGATGTCACCGCAAGCCTGAACAATTCCATGAACCCGGGCTGGCGACTCCTGGAGTATCTTCCCAGACAGGTAAAATATAACGAGTGGCCTGAGAGAAAGCGTCTACTGGGATTCTATCTCCCGAAATGTGAACCGCGCCTGATACCCGATGGTGCACTCATTCACCATTCTGTCACCGAAAGAGTCGCCAAGGACACGGGTTATCGCCCCATCAACCTGCCCTCAGAGTATCAAACCGCCTACGATCAGGATGAGGCCCCATTGGATCAAGAGTAGATGAGCTCATATCCAGATACCCGTCCGCCTGACTTTGCCAAATTATAAGACTCTCGGCATTGAGGGCAAAGAATCAACATCAGATCAAGCCAGACTGCTGGGCAGTCAATCTCAAGGGCACTTCCACGTTCTCCCACAATCTAACCTTATCTATTCGAGAAGTAAGACTATTTGAATCCGAATAGGATCTAGCGAAGTATTTATATTTATGCGTTGCCAGGACAGCATGCGTCATTGTGCCGTTAATCTATTGATAAACAAGTCTTGAGTGGGAATTGTCATGAAATACACCAACCTTTCTCGGAGAGGTTTTTTACGCAAAACCTCATTGGTAACAATGTCTTTTCTTCCCCTCGTCGGAGTCGCTCCTGGACTGTTGGCCAGCACTGCTGATAAGTATGGGATAAAAGGAAAGCAAGCCCCACCACTATCAGTAGACTATTGGATAGATGCCAATGGACAACCTACCCAGTTCGACCAGCAGCAGCTGAAGGAAAAATGGGTCTATATAAAATGTTTTCAGAAATGGTGTCCCGGCTGCCATAAACACGGCTTTCCTGCCCTGAAGAAGGTAGCAGATGCATTCCAGGCCGATGAACGGGTAGAGGTACTCGCCATTCAAACCGTGTTCGAGGGATTCACCACGAATACGCAAGAGAGTGTACGAGAGATTCAGTTGCAGTATGAGCTTCCCATCATAATGGGGCATGATCCAGGGGACCCAAAAACTGATCCTCATCCACGTACCATGCGGGACTACCGAACCGGAGGCACTCCCTGGGCCATCATCATCGACCCATCTGGCAAAGTGGTTTTCAATCACTTCCATATCGATCCTGATAAATTCATCCCATATCTACAGAAACAGCTGGCCTTAGGTTGATGGAAGCACTGAAGAGGTCTGGGCAAGTCAAATTGAGAGTGAAATTTTCACCGCCTGATGCCCATCCATGACCTGCCTGGAGCTTACCTAGTTATGAATTTGTGATAATTACGTGACTCACACAGGACGTTTCTCCCGTTTAATTGATCATGAAGTCACTAACGTTAGCGGCTTCGAATAAAACAGACTACATTCGGGAGAATCAGATATGTCTATGCAAGTTTCCAACCTATTGAAAGGAATGCTGTTTTCAGCCTTATTCGCGATGTGGAGCGTTGCCAGTGCCGACAGTCACTCGATGATGGGTGAAGATAAAATGATGGATAAATCCGATAAGGCAATGGAGATGGATAAATCTCACAACATGATGAAAGAGGGTGAGATGGGATCCATGAAAGGCGATATGAAAATGAAAATGGATGACAAGATGGATCACATGGAGATGAAGAAGGAAGAAGGCATGATGAAAAAGGGCATGTAATATAACCCGCCCTTCTCTTTCTCATCTTTGCATAATTTCCTTATGGTTTATCTATTGACCAGCCATATGGCTGGTCATATATAAAAAACCTTATCCATCGTCTATTTCTGAGGTAGCAACGGGCTACCTCTGGCCTGATAGGTATACGCTCTACTCCATCGCTGTTGACGCTGGGCATCTCACCAGGGCCTGTTAACACTAATTTGATTGTCAATGTTGCACCTGAAAAAGCGCCAAGGCCGTTTTTTCGCCCAGCGGCGTTATCAGTCACTTATGTAGGCCGGCTACACGGCGCTCCTTCTGCCTTGCTGGACAAAAAAATGGTCTTGGCAGTGACGATTAAATTAGTGTTAACAGGCCCTAAGCACCCTGAGCAAGCCTCGATATGGTCAGCTATAATTTTCATGCTTCCCTTTGCTCTGCATCAAGCGAGGTATCTTTTCATGAGAGCTATCTGGCACGGTCAAGTTCTGGCTGACAGCAACCAGACTATTGTGATTGAAGGTAACCACTACTTCCCTCCTTTCTCTATCAATAGGGATTTTTTCATCGAAAGTGAGACAACTTCTGTTTGCCCATGGAAAGGCACCGCCAACTACTACACGGTTCGTGTCGGCAGTGAGGAGAATAGTGATGCCGCCTGGTACTACCCCTCGCCAAAGGAAGCTGCCGCAGAAATAAAAGGATATATTGCCTTTTGGCGTGGTGTTGAGGTGACCGATTAAATCACCATAACGAACATGGCCGGGCAATCTGCCCGGCCATATCAAATCTAATTGAATACCAAATACTTCTTACAGATTAAACAGGCCCAATCAGTTCCTTACTGCATGCCGATTGGATGCCTGAATGGCCTCAACTGTTTTTCGGGTATCCCACACAGCATTGGCCATGAAGCGAAAATTGACCAGTGCGGCCTCATATCCGTCACCCTCCTCAATTTGAGCAGCGGCTGTAGCATCGGAAACAACGGCAACTTCAAAACCTTGTTCCAGCAGTTCTCGCATATGTGATTCTGTGCATAGATTTGCCGACATTCCCGCCAGAATAACCTTATCGATACCCCGCTTGCGCAGTTGCAACACCAGGTCATTACTCTCCGGCCCGTACACCTTATGCGGTGATGTCACCACAGTGGCGCCATCATCGATATAAGGCTTGTAGCGAGCCAGCCAGTCGGCACCCGATCCCTCAAAACCTTTTGTCTCTAGTGGATGGGACCTGTCGAACATACCTATCTTATGCATCAATTTTTCCAGTGCCCCTTCAAACTGCCAACCATGGTCATGGGGGTAATAGTAGTGTGGTGAAATAAACAGCGGCAGGTCATTCTGCTTTGCCGCCTTCATCAGTGCTTCGAGATTATTCACCGTATTGTTCTTGGTGACACTCTTACCCACCACACCCCAGGTCACCCCATCTGGACTCAGAAAGTCATTTTGTGGATCGGTAATGACCACTGCCGTGCGTGCCGGATCAATTTTGAAACCGGGTACCGGAAGTGCCGCCACAGATTGTGTCGAAATGATTGCGTTCAAGCCGAGCACGGCTATCAGGCTAAATAGTGTATTACGTTTCATATTCGTCTCCTCAAGATCACTGTGCCGATGAGCCGGTATCGAGCAGGGGCGATAAACGTCCCTCGTTATCCAACTGACGCAGGTCATCAAAGCCACCGATAGCCTGGTTATTGATGACAATTTGGGGGAGTGTCCTGCCCCCGGTGCGATTCAACATCTCAGAAAGCACACCTTGGTCAGTGGCGACGTTGTACTCCTCGTAGGCAATCTCTCTCGAATCCAGCAATGCCTTGGCATGGCTACAGAAGGAACATTGGGGTTGTGTATAGATCTCAACTTTTTGCATGACGTTCTCCGTTTTGTTTGGCTACGGATGTTATTTTCGCCCACCGATCATGGATGAACTATGATGATTTATCCTTTCTTTATGTCCATTCATCCAGATATAGCCTATATTCTAACAATGGATGTCTTAAGTGAAATACTCCGTACCCTGCACCTCAGGGCAACCGTCTTCCTGCATGCTTGCTTTCGCGGGGACTGGGCGGTGGATACCTCCGGTGAGCGACGGGCCACATTCCATATGGTGGCCAGAGGCGGTTGCTGGCTGCATATGCCGGATGAAGTGGAACCCATTGCATTGGCGGGTGGCGACCTGATCGTCTTTCCCCATGACGCACAACACACCATTTCCAACAATCAGCAACCACCTGATGCGCGTTTTCCACGTAATCAGGTACCGGACCAAAGTGAGGGTGGACCTGGCGTAACGTTGATCTGTGGCTACTTCGATTTTGAACGCCAGAGCTGGAACCCGCTCATCGAGGCCATGCCCGAGTTCATGATCGTTCGAGAAGAAGGGAGCACCAGCGTGCCCCTGTCGGATACCTTAGGTCACTTTCTGGTCTATGAGGTGGAAGCGGCCCAGATGGGTGGCGATCTGGTGATCGATAAACTGTCGGAGATTCTCTTTATTCATGTCATCAGAAATCATCTGACAAAGAATCAAGGTCAAGGCTTCATTGCCGCACTTGCAGACGCCAAACTCGGTAAGGCCCTGAGCAAGATACACGAAGACCCCGCCGGCAACTGGACAGTCGACAAACTGGCAAAGAGTGCAGGTATGTCTCGATCCGCCTTCTCCGCCCACTTCAGCAATCTGGTAGCAACTTCACCGATGCAGTACCTCGCCCGCTGGCGTATGACACTGGCGAACGAGCGTTTCATGACGACAAATGACTCCGTATCACAAGTTGCCAACCTGTCCGGTTATGAGTCAGAAGCAGCCTTCGCCAAGGCTTTCAAAAAGCATTTTGGATATGGGCCCGGCAAGGCAAGAAGAAGAAAAGCTGATCGTTAATCTGGTTATCCCAACACGGCAGCAAGATTTTCTATGCTTCGATAGCCTGACGCACCCGCTCCAATCGTTGTCTCACTTCCCGGGCCAATTCCGCGACTCCAGGTTGCTCAACCAACTGCAAAACTGCCACGGGATCCATGAAGGCAACAGTGATAGTGCCGTCTTCCTCTTCCCGCAACACGACATTACAGGGTAACAGCAGGCCGATATCGGGTTCGGCTTCGATAGCCTGATTGGCCAGTGCAGGGTTACAGGCGCCAAGGATCTTGTAAGGACGCTTTTCCACACCCAGTTTCGCCTTTAAGGTCGCCTGCACATCAATTTCGGTCATGATACCGAAACCTTCTGCCTGCAACGCCTCTACCACTCGTGATTCGATAGCACCTATACCACCTTCCAGACGAACTGAGAAACTGTACATAATCTGATCCTCCGATGAATTATTAAAAAACAAGGATATTTAAGTTATATTGTCTATATGTAGCTGCAAGACTTAGTGATTAAGAATTTATTTCTGATGGCAGACTACCATCTTTTTTGAGTGCCCACGCATTCATTTTTTAGGGATATCAGTGCAGTCATGAAAATAAACATTCGCCAAACAATCACCCTGCTCACATGGACTTTATTCTTGATGATTCTCTTTTGTGAACCGGCACTGGCAAACAAATTTGAAACCATTGGAGGTGGCGTTCAGGGATCAACCAAAGTCAAAATCGAATATCTTCAGGTCATTGCCTACGTGGCCGGCGGCATATTCATCACTGCCGGGGTGCTCGCCATCTTATTACACAATAAGAATGCGCAAACCTTGAACTACACCATGTGGAAATCCTCTTCTGCACTCTTCTTTATACTGGGCATCGCTTCGATTGCTGCCGCAGTTTTCATGAAATAAGAAAAACTCAGATTTCAACCTGTGGCAGGAGGCAAGACATAAAAGAAAACCGCAAAGAAGTGGAGCACACTGCCTGCCAGAACAAATAGATGCCATACCGCGTGGTGATAGGCAAGCCGCTTCCACACATAGAAGATCACGCCCAAAGAATAGAATAGCCCGCCGGCCAGCAACAATATCAGCCCACCGGTTGCCACTGAGTCGAGTAAGGGTTCGATAGCAATCAACACCAGCCAGCCCAAACCCAGATAGAGAGAGATCGAAAGCCATTTGATACGCTTTTTGATCGCCACTTCCAGCACGATGCCGACGATCGCCACACCCCACACCAACCCGAATAGTGTCCAGCCCCAGCCACCTCTCAAGTTGACCAGCGTAAACGGTGTGTAGGTACCCGCAATCAATAGAAAGATAGCGGCGTGATCGAGCCGCTGAAGCACCTGCTTCCCCTTGGACTGTGGAATACCGTGATAGAGCGTCGAGGCGGTGTAGAGCAGGACCAGCGTAGCACCGTAGATGCTACTACTGGTAATGTGCCAAGCATCACCATAGAGAGAAGAGAACGCCACCAGGACCGTGAGACCGGCAATACTGAGCAGGATACCGATCCCGTGGGAAACGGCATGAGCGATCTCCTCTCCCAGTGTGTAGTGTCTTTTCATCAGATCAGCGCGCATAGGTATCTCTATAGTACAGGCTACTCAGCAAATTCCAGACGCTCTTGATATTTATTGAGTGCTTTACGGGCACAGGCCTCATCCCGGTCGCCACCCGGCGCACCACTGACACCGATTGCGCCTAACTGATAGCCCCCAGCCTCTATCGGCAGACCTCCCTGCAATACCAGTACGCCATCCACATGATTCATCTCCTGTTGGATATCGCGCCGATTATCTCGAAATGCACCTGACGCTATCCCGGAGAGAATCACCGCATTGGCCTTCTCACGGGCAATCTGGATAGTAAAACGACTGGCGTGCACATCACGCATCAGGGCAACCTCCGCACCATCGCTTGCCACTACCACGGCTGTTACCTGATAGCCATCAGCCCGGCAGGACTCAACAGAAGCTTTAACCATTTCCAGCGCAAGATCAGGACTCAGGCGTTTAGCTGAGATAATATCCGCCGCCAGCGCCGTTGAGGAGGCAATCAGCAAACCACATAAAAGCGGCACTATCCCAGCACTAACCATCCGCCTTCCCCATTTCGTGCAGCATACATAGAAAATAGACTGAAACCCTTCTCATCATTGATTCCCAGACAATCTATCATCATTGTTCACATCTTTACTGAGTCTTGAGAGCAAAAAGCTTCATCATTAGAAACATGCAGAGGAGAATCGTTCATCTCAATTCGGGAAGTGATCGGCGTATTTATCGATCCATTCGAGTGCGGCCTCTTCACCACTCAACTGACGACCCTCGGTCTCTCTGACACTCTGCCGATAGTGCTCGATATAGCAAAGTTGCTCCACCATGCGTACTGCATAAGCGGTCTCTTCCTCAGTGAATTTGACACCTACCTGATACTCCTCACCTTCCCGCCTGCACCAGACCACCACACCGGTGGCGTGGAACTGGGGCGGCGTGATGGGTATGGCGAAATGAATCTCCAGGCCAGGTTCAACCCATTGGCTGGCCACGAAGCAAAGCCCACCATCACTGTAGTTGCTCAGATGTTCCCGCCTTGTGTCGGCCCGACCACCCAATTGGAAGTCGATAGGCACATCCGACGGGTGCCTGATGTAGAGACGCATACAGTCTGGTCCATAGTATTGGGAAAAGCCCCTTGGGTGTCTTAAACAAAGCAAAGACCTGGGCTTTTTTCAAGCATCGACAGAATTGAGCCAGTTACATAACCCTTGTCTTTGCTCTGAAAAATACTTATTGCGAATGAAGCCACATCATCACAGAATCATCCCATGAAAACACCCGCTTTCCGCGACATGCTACACGCACTCATTGCCGCTCCCTCTGTCAGCAGCGTCAATCCCGCTTGGGATATGGGCAATGCCAATGTCATCGAACTGCTCGACGGCTGGTTCTCCTCTTTGGGCTTTAGTACCGAAACTCTCGATATCCCCGGCCACCCCGGCAAGTCTAATCTCATCGCCACAGCAGGTAGCGGGGATCAGGGTCTGGTGCTCTCCGGCCATACCGATACGGTCCCCTTCGATGCCGAAAAATGGGCCAGCGATCCGCTCCAAGTCACCGAAAGGGACGGTCGTCTCCATGGTATGGGTACGGCTGACATGAAAGGCTTCTTCGCTGTGGTCATCGAAGCGATACGCGAACTCCCTTTGGATCAGCTGAAACAGCCACTGGTGATTCTCGCTACCGCAGACGAGGAGAGCAGTATGTGCGGTGCCAAGTCACTGAGCGATCTGCATCGCCAGCTGGGACGGCATGCGGTGATCGGCGAGCCTACCAGCCTCAAACCTATCCACATGCACAAGGGTATCTCCATGGAGTCGATTCGCCTTACCGGCAAGGCGGGTCACTCCAGCAACCCCGATCTGGGCATCAACGCCCTGGACGGCATGCACCTGGTACTCGGCGAGGTCATACGCTGGCGTCAAGATCTACAAAAGCGTTATCAAAACCCCGCTTTCGAGATTGCGGTACCGACACTCAATCTGGGCCATATCCACGGCGGCGACAATCCCAACCGTATTTGCGGCCAGTGCGAACTGCAGTTCGATCTACGTCCACTGCCCGGTATGCGCATTAATGATCTACGCAACGAACTGGGTGAGCGGCTCGGCGTGCTGTTAGCTTCCAGCGGTCTACAGTGGGAACTGGTGCCGGTTTTCGATGGTATTCCCGCGATGGAAACCCCACGTGATGCCGCCATCATCCAGACCATGGAGCAACTCACCGGCTCACCGGCGGGGACAGTTGCCTTCGGTACCGAAGGTCCCTATCTCAACGATCTCGGCATGCAGACGGTGATCTGTGGTCCAGGCAATATCGATCAGGCCCACCAACCCGATGAGTATCTACCCTTGGAACATATCCAACCGGCGATCAACCTGATACAGTCTCTGGTCAAGCAATTCTGTTTAGAACCAAACAGTTAAGTATATTTACATGAGCAAGCGCACAAACAGAATCCCGGATAACTTTGTCGACTGGTTTCGCGGCTCGTCACCCTATATCCATGCACATAGGAATCGCACCTTTGTCATCGCTTTCGGTGGTGAAGCTGTTGCAGACGAGCAGTTCGCCAACCTGGTCCACGACATCGCCCTGCTGCACGGCATCGGCATCCGGCTGGTACTGGTGCATGGTGCACGCCCGCAGATTGAGGAGAAACTCAATACCCGTGGTGTGGAGATGCAATATATCAATGGTCTACGAGTTACCGATGACACTGCCCTCACCTGTGTCAAGGAGGCGGCCGGTACCGTACGTGTAGAGGTTGAGGCCCTGCTCTCCATGGGGCTGGCCAACTCTCCCATGGCGGGAGCGCGCATCCGTGTTGCTTCGGGTAATTTCGTCACCGCTCGTCCCATTGGCGTCAGGGACGGCATCGACTACTGCCATACCGGTGAGGTACGCCGTGTCGATGCCGCGGGCATTGAACAACGACTGGCGAGCGGCGCCATTGCGCTGGTGCCACCCCTGGGTTACTCCCCCACCGGTGAGGTGTTCAATCTGAGTGCCGCCGATGTAGCTGCTTCAGTGGCCATTGCTCTGGGTGCCGACAAACTGATCAACCTGGTAGAGGCGAAGGGGGTAACAGATTCCCGTAACCGGCTCATCCCCAACATGGTGCCAAAGGCGGTTGATACGCTGCTGGCACGGCGCAAACAGCTACCGGAGGATCTGGTACAAAATCTTAACGCCGCACTCACCGCCTGTCGCAGTGGCGTCAAGCGTGTCCACCTGATCGACCGCAAACTGGACGGCGCCCTGCTGAAAGAACTCTTCACCCGGGACGGTATCGGCACCCTGATCACCGCCGAACCTTATGAGGAGACCCGCATCGCACAAATCGATGACGTGGGTGGTCTGCTGGAGTTGATCGAACCGCTTGAAGAGGAAGGCATGCTGGTGCGTCGCTCACGGGAGCTATTGGAGACGGAGATCAACTGCTTCACCCTGATGGAGCGGGATGGCATGGTCATCGCCTGCGCGGCGCTCTACCCCTATTCCCAGGAGTCTATGGCTGAACTGGCCTGTGTTGTGGTGCATCCTGATTACCGGGGGGGAGACCGGGGTGAACGGCTGCTCGATCACATGGAGAAGTCTGCCAAGGCCCAAGGTATTGAAAAGCTCTTCATTCTCACCACACAGACAGCACACTGGTTTCGAGAGCATGGATTTGTACAGGGAGACCTGAAGGATCTGCCGATGCGTAAACGCGAGCTCTACAACTACCGGCGAAACTCAAAGGTTTTTATCAAGCCGCTCTGAAGCATCTGGCCATGACTGTATCCGCCCACCTATCCGGGCATGGCAGAGGAATAATCCCTTCTGCCCGGGCGGGGTAGTACCAATTACCCCACACATATCCTCTGTATATACTCCGCTTAGGATGCTAGTACTTTAAATCGTACTGTTACGCGCAAGAGGATCTGCACATGATGAACATCTCCCCGGATGTTTTCAGGCTCTACGGCTATGCCATGATCGTCGTAGGCTTTCTGCTATTGCTGATCAACCACATTACCGTCACCCTGGGTGACCCCTGGCTGATTCCTGGTTTTTTAAGGCTCTACTGATATGAATACAGTGGCTGGCGGGTAAGACCGGCCACTGGTGGGCCATATCTTAGGGAAGCACTAATACACTCTGGGTGATCTCGTAGGTTGGGCCGATGCAGGAGGCCCAACCTACGAACTCAATACCTCCTCAAGCTGCTTACGATCTATGCAGGAAAACCAACAACTGTTTGATACAAAACAATTCCATCCGGTGCTTATGATCACAATATAGATGCTCCAGCTCGCAAGGGCACTTGGCAACGTAATTGCTGTCAGGAGAATGTGCCTATGTTTTCTCTCTCGATGAGCAAGTCTTGCGAACAGAAAACGATCAAAATACAAAGTATGTGACAATACGGTTTATGAAACGAATGAGCAGAATGCGATATAGCACTCGCTGCCGACAGATTGTAAGGAAGCCTGCCAGGCTTATTGATGGCATTACCCTGCTGTGCCTCATGTTACTCAGCAGTCAGGTAACGGCTGCTGAGGTCGTGATTGCCGTGGCAGCCAACTTCACCGATGCCACTCGCCAGATCGCTCCCCTTTTCGAAAAAGCCACCGGACACACCACTCGCATCAGCTATGGCTCCACCGGCAAACTCTATTCACAGATCGAGCATGGCGCTCCCTTCGAGGTCTTTCTGGCGGCTGACACCCAGCGCCCCATCAAGGCCGAAGCGGAAGGTCTGGCCGTGCCAGGCAGCCGCTTCATCTATGCCAGGGGGAAACTGGCGCTCTGGAGCAAGACAACCGGGCTGTTCGATTCAGGTGAGGACTATCTGAAAAGCGGCAAGTTCAAACACCTCGCCGCGGGTAACGCCAAAACCGCCCCCTATGGCTTGGCGGCCCGTCAGGTGATGACACATTTGGGTCTGTTTTCCAGACTCGAACCAAAGCTGGTACGTGGCGAATCCATCGCACAGACTTTTCAGTTTGTCGCTACCGGTAATGCCAAGGCCGGATTCGTTGCCTATTCACAGATCAAGTCATGGCGGGGTAAAAGTGGTTCAATCTGGGAGATACCCCTGCACTACTACACCCCGATTGACCAGGCAGCCGTGTTACTGAAAAAGGGTGAATCCAATCCGGCAGCCCATGCCTTTCTTGCCTTCCTCAAGAGCGAAGCCGCCCGGAAAAAGATCAGGGAATTAGGCTATGGCGTGGAATAACGCTGACGAACCGCATAGAGTTAAGGCCTGACTTATTATTGTTGAATTCAGAACGAACCACCCCCCGGATAAGCAGGCAACACCTTAATTTATGGAACACAGCATGATTTTCGACTGGCAACCCGTTTGGCTGACGCTCAAACTGGCCGGGGTCTCCACACTCATACTGCTGGTAATCGGCACGCCTATCGCCTGGTGGCTGGCGCGCTCGACTAACTGGTACAAGCAGATCATCTCGGCAGTCGTAGCACTGCCCCTGGTTCTGCCGCCCACGGTGCTGGGTTTCTATTTATTGATCATGCTTGGTCCGGAGGGGCCCGTCGGTCGCCTGACCCAATCCCTTGGACTTGGCACTCTGCCTTTCACTTTCGGGGGTCTGGTGGTGGCATCAGTCATCTACTCCATGCCCTTTGTGGTGCAACCCTTGCATAATGCCTTCCAGTCCCTCGGCCAACGTCCCGTGGAGGTCGCAGCCACGCTACGTGCCTCGCCCTGGGATCGTTTCATGACGGTGGTCATTCCCCTGGCCCGCCCGGGTTTCCTCACGGCAGCCGTGCTCTCATTCGCACATACCATCGGTGAGTTCGGTGTGGTGCTGATGATCGGCGGCAATATTCCCGGTGTCACCAAAGTGCTTTCGGTGGCGATTTACGATCATGTAGAGACACTGGAATACGGTCAGGCGCATCTCCTCGCTGCCGGTCTGCTGGCCTTTTCCTTCGTTGTGTTGCTGGCCCTCTATCTGCTGAACGGCCGGCTCAACCGGAATCATCAACCATGAGCAGTATCGAAATCAGTCTGCAAAGCCAACTGGGTGATTTCAATCTGGACGTCTCTTTCGAGACACCGGCACGGGGGGTTACGGCACTCTTTGGTCGTTCAGGATCGGGAAAAACCAGTGTATTGCGGGCTGTGGCAGGTTTGGTAAAAACCCCACAGGGTCTTGTGCGTGTGAATGATGAGGTCTGGCAGGATGAGAATCGATTCCGACCCGCTCACCGGCGTCCCCTGGGTTATGTTTTCCAGGAAGCCAGTCTATTCCCCCATCTCTCAGTACGCCGTAATCTGGAATATGGCTGGCGGCGCGTGCCTGAGCAGGAACGTCAAATACCCTTCCATGATGTGGTCGAACTGCTGGGTATCGGCACACTCCTGCAGAGAACCACACAGAGCCTCTCAGGCGGCGAACGTCAGCGTATCGCCATTGCACGCGCCCTGCTCACCAGCCCCCGGCTCCTGCTGATGGATGAACCGCTGTCTGCACTGGATCACGGTGCCAAGCAAACCATCCTGCCCTATCTGGAGAGCCTGCACGATGAGTTCACCATCCCCTCGCTCTATGTCTCCCACGATCCCAACGAGGTGGCGCGGCTCGCCGACCGGATGGTTGTGTTAGAGCAAGGCAAGGTCATCGCCAAGGGAGACGCCGCCACCATACTCACCCGCCTCGATCTCCCACTGGCCGGCTATGACGATGCTGCCTCCTTACTGGAGGGCACGGTCTCTTCCCACGATCACACTTATCATCTGACCTGGATCTCCACCCATGGGGGACGTATTGCGGTTGCCCGCGAAGACTTGCCCGTCGGCAGGCGAGCCAGGGTACAGATTCAGGCGCGCGATGTCAGTTTGTCCCTCAGGGCCCATTCGGATACCAGCATCATTAATATTCTGCCTGCAAAAGTGATCGATACTCATGACATCAGCCAAACCCAAATGTTGGTGCGACTTGAAATGGATGATGGTCAAACACTGCTTTCACGTATTACACGCCGATCGGCCCTTGGCATGGGGATTCGAGAGGGAATGCATCTCTATGCACAAGTGAAGAGCGTTGCGCTACTGTCGTAGTATTTCGGGATCCCCCATCAGGTAACCAGCACGGCCAGATATCACCTATTCACATAGAAGAAACATGCATTTGTAATAAAAACCGGTTCTCACTTGATACTGTTTGTTCTTTCTGAATAAAAAGCATGAAATAGAAAATTACACATGCCGAAATTGATTAATCTCACGAAAATAGGCGTATATCTATTAGTGTAAAGCACTATACTCTTCTATCTTTAACTATAGAGTGATCCTGGCTATTCATTAGCTTTAGAAATCATGTCACCGGTTCATCCCAGCGATTGTATTGGCGATTAATTGTATGACCAAGAATAGAAGTTCGTCAGTGCAATCCAGTCAGATAACAGACCAGTCCGACACCACCGACGAACAGGCCCGCATCCTGTATATGCAGGCGCCAATCTCGAACACGACAGTCTTTGTCATCGCAGCTATCTTCTACCTGATCCTCTATGAAAAAACGGATTCCAACCTGGCGGTCTACTGGGTTGCATCACTCTACATCACTGCGCTATATCGATTGACGCTTTGGTACCGAAGAAAAAAAGAACCTTTGAGAATGTCGCCTTCCCAATGGATGAATCACTACATCTTCGGCTCGGCATTGGTGGGTATCTCCTGGAGCATGATCTACCCGCTCATCTATTTCGCAGACGACCAGATCGTCTCAGTCGCACTCTCCATGCTGGCCTTCGGCATTATCGGTGCGGCCGTTGCCATTCTCTCAGTCTCTATGCCGGCCTTTTATGTCTATACCTATCCCCAGGCTTTCATGCTCGGAATCACCTTTGTCTTACACCAAAACAGTACCTATAACTGGCTCACCATTGCTCTTGTCATTTATCTTTTAATGATTACGCTTTTTACACGTAATTCGAATCGTCATATCCTCAACGCCATCAGGCTACAGAAGCAGAATCAGTCACTCATCGATGAACTCAGCCAGGAGATCGACCAGCGGGAAGATCTCATCAAACAAAGCACCATAGCGCTACAGAAAAAAAATACTGCTTTAAGTGATGAGGTGCATGTCAGAAAGGAGGCTGAATGGCTGCAAACTGAGCAGAAAGGCATTCTGGAACTGATATCGCTGGGTACAGCGCCCTTGGATCAGATTCTGTTAAAAATCATTCACCTTGCTGAACACCAGGCCAGTGATTCAAAAGGCTCGATCCTGCTATTGGACGGGAATAAGCTTCGACTGGGGGCAGCACCGAGCCTGCCGGAGGACTACAACACGCTGATTGATGGACTGGAAATTGGTCCGGCGGTGGGTTCCTGTGGTACGGCTGCTTATAAAGGACAAAGGGTGATCGTTTCAGATGTGCAGTCTGATTCCCTTTGGAAAGATTATCGTCACCTGGGAAGAAAGTACGATTTTGCCGCCTGTTGGGCAGAGCCGATTTTTGACTCAAGCGGAGAGGTATTGGGTACCTTTACGCTCTATCACGACGAAACAACCACTCCCAACCTGGATGAGATTCGTCTCATTGAAAGCATGGCCCAGATTGCCAGTATCGCCATAGAACGGCGTATTACGGAGAAAAGACTGCAACAATCCGCTACGGTATTCGAGAGCACGCTGGAAGGCGTCATGATCACAGATGCCAAGAATATCATCCTGGATGTGAACAACGCCTTTGTAGAGATTACCGGTTATAGCCGAGAAGAAGTTATCGGTCACACACCAAAAATGCTCAATTCCGGCAAACATGATGACAGCTTTTATCAGGAGATGTGGCAGGCGTTGATTAGCCACGGACACTGGCGTGGAGAGATCTGGAATCGTCGAAAAAACGGTGTTGTTTATCCTGAATGGCTCAACATCAGCACCATCTACGATAAGCATGGAAGTATCGCTAATTACGTGGCGGTTTTTTCTGATATCACATCTATTAAACGCTCCGAACAAGAGCTCGATCATCTGGCTCACCACGACCCGCTCACAGATCTTCCCAATCGGCTGCTCTTTAATTCCCGATTGGAGCAAGCTATCAAACACGCCCGGAGAAATCAGTCCGTCTTTGCGATTCTTTTTATCGATCTTGACCGGTTCAAGAGCATCAACGATAGCCTGGGACACAAAGCCGGTGATGAGTTATTGCAACAGTTAGCCAACAGAATCCAAGAGTGCATGCGGCTCGATGATACGGTTGCGAGAATCAGCGGTGATGAATTTGTCGTACTGCTGGAAGATATAAGCAGTGCAGATAACACTGCGGTCGCCGTAGAAAAGATTATGGCAGTATTCACTGATCCCTTCCGGCTTGATGGACACGAAATCCACATCACAGCCAGTATCGGCATCAGCCTCTACCCAGCCAATGGTGAAAGTGTCACTTCACTATTGCGTAACGCTGATACCGCCATGTATCGCGCAAAAAATGAAGGTCGAAACACCTACCAATTCTACACCCAGGAGATGACCAGTAGCGCCTTCGAACGGGTTGTCATAGAAAATGCCCTGAGAATGGCATTGGCGCGCAATGAATTTCATCTCGTCTATCAGCCACAGTTTCAACTCGATAGCTACAAACTTATCGGCGTCGAATCACTGATCCGTTGGCATCATCCGGAGCTAGGCGAAATATCCCCTGTGAAATTTATTCCACTGGCGGAAGAGAATGGTCTGATACACGATATCGGCGCCTGGGTGCTGGAACGTGCCTGCTGGCAAGGTAAAGCATGGCTGGAGAAAGGTTTCGACTTTGGAAGGATCGCTGTGAATGTTGCTCGACCACAGCTCCAGCACAGCAACTTCGTTGAAAAGGTCGAACAAATTCTTGAACGTACGGGACTCCCTGCGGACAAGCTGGAACTGGAACTCACCGAGAGTTTCATTATGCAGAATACGGCTAACGCCATTGCGCAACTTGAGGCATTACGAGGGCTGGGTCTAAGCCTTTCCATCGATGATTTCGGCACCGGATACTCTTCGATGAGTTATCTTAAATTATTACCGATTCACAAGTTAAAGATTGATCAGTCATTTGTGCGTGACATTCCCACCGACAGTAATGACATGGCTATTTGTGAAGCGGTCATTGCATTGAGCAAGGCACTTGAGCTGTCAGTGATTGCTGAAGGTGTCGAGACCGATTTACAAGTAGACTTCCTCAGAGAAAAAGGATGTCAGGAAGCACAGGGTTATCTTTTCTGTAAACCGATACCAGCGGTTCAGTTCTTAATGAAATACACCTCACCTCAATAATTCAGTCCGACCGCCGGCTAAGACAGTTAGCGTAAACCGGATATCACTGACACATCACATATGAATCAACCACCTGCAGGACTCAAAGCACTTTCTTAAGAATTCCTTAAGTGTGTGATTCGAATCCCCATTTAGCGGAAATACCGTCTGATTCCAGCGGCAGCTTGGTCTATAATTCGCAGCACAATCACAGACAGGATACTTGACCTTAGCGGCGTACAGCAAAATGGTACAATGCCTGTCTGGCTAGGATGGCGTAAAAAATAAAACATGTGCAGCTTATCATGCTGCTCGACTCAAACCCTTCCCAGCCCTTTTTTTATACTGCGACTCTTTCGGATGACAAGATGCTGAACCCTATCAGATTGACCGGACCGCTAAACACCCCAATATTGACTCTGTTATCGCTCTTTTTGCTCTCACTCACCGGATGCGGTGGCGGAGGTAGTGGTGGCGTAACCCCACCACCAGGTCCGGCACCGGTTCCGGTGGCCCGGTTTGCCTACGTGGCGAATACCGGTGACGATACCATCTCCGTGTTTATTGCCAATAACACAACCGGTCAACTGATCCATCACGGCTACACCCTGACAGGCGACGGCCCGACATCTTTAACCATCGACCCCAGCGGACTGTTTGCCTACACCACCAATGCCAACTCAACCGACATCTCGCTCCTTACCATCGACAGTTTGAGCGGCGAACTCAACCTGGCTGACTGCAATCTCGATACTGGCGCTACTGATAACTGTTTTACCAACGGTACACCTGTCTCCCTTGCCTTTGAATCAACCGGGCGCTACGCCTACGTGGCCAATCACAACATTGATACCATCAGCGTACACGCCAAGGACCCATCCGGTGCGCTGAGTGCATTAGGAATCGTCCAAGCCCCCATCGATGTGACCTTGAGCGGCAGTAGCGGGCCTACCCAGATTCGTGTCCATCCCGATAAAGATGTACTTTATGTGGTACATGATGGCAGTAGTGACGTGGGTGTTTACGATATCAACACGTCAGATGGTACCCTGCTGGAAGCAGCCGGTTCACCCATTGTATCCGGCGGCACCGGTGCCATGGATATGGCCATCACCCCGGATGGCCAATACGCCTACGTCGCCAATCAAACTTCGGGCAACCTAGGCGTGTTCAGTATCGATGCGGCGGGACTGTTGGTGGCAAACGGTAGTGTACTCCCCACTGGCGGGACGCCACACGCACTGGCAATGGATGCCAGCGGGCAGTGGCTCTACATGATCAGCCGGGAGGCATCAGGTACCGTATCGGTATTTGAGATTCAGACCGATGGTACGCTGCTCCAGATCAACTGCAGCGGCGCCACACAGAACTGTCCGCTCGGGAACCTGCCGGAATCGGTCGCCATCGATATCACCGGCCAGTTCATCAGTATCACCAACAGTGGTGACAACAGTGTCAATGTCTTCACCATCGATCAGACCAGCGGTGAACTGACAGATACACGCACCCTCTCTGCCCGAAGCGCCCCGAGCGCTGTTGCCTATCTCTCTGACCTTGTGGAGGCTACCGTTACACCCAGGTTTGCCTACGTGGCAAACGAAGCATCCATTGATGTTTCGGCCTATCTCATCGACGCGAGCAATGGTGCGCTCAGTCCCATCGGCACTCCAACGGCTACAGCAGGCACACCTAGTTCAGTAGTCGTGGACCCCACCGGACGATTCGCCTACGTGGCCAACCGGAGCACTGATAACATCTCGGCCTATCGCATCAATTCAGGCACCGGAGCACTGACTGAATTCAGTGGATCACCTTTTGATATAGAGACTAACCAAACCGGCCCTCAATCAATCACTATCGACCCATCCGGACGTTTCGCCTATGTTGCAATCTCAACCGATGTCATCTCGGCATTCAGCATCGACTCAAGTTCAGGAGCACTGACTCTACTTACGGGCTCACCCTTTGTTGCAGGAGATAATCCGGGCAGTATCACAGTCGATCCCACCGGTCGTTTCGCTTACGCAACCAATCTTATCTCGGATGATGTTTCCGCCTACTCTATCGATCCCAGTACAGGAGCTCTCTCTGCGATCGGTTTAACAGTCCCTGCCGGTAATGGACCCGTTTCTATCGATATTGATCCTACAGGCCGCTTCGCGTATGTCGCGAATACTTCCTTTATTAATGGTGGATTTTTTGTCTCGGCTTTTGAAATCAATGCAAGCACGGGGGCACTCACGGAACTTACCGGTTCACCCTACCCGGCTGGAAGCGGACCCATTTCCGTTGCTGTCGATCCTCTGGGTCAGTTTGTTTACGTAGCAAACCTGACTTCAAACAATGTCCGAGTTTACTCTATCGATGTAAGTACGGGTGAGCTCACCCCTGGTTCGACTTTTTCGACAGGCGTCGATCCTCAATCCATTACCATCGATCCCACTGGCCAATTCGTCTATGTGGCCAACTGGTCGTCAAACGACATCTCCGCCTACACCATCGACGAGTCTACGGGTGTACTTTCAACAATCACCGGACAACCCTTTACTGCGGGAGGAAGCAGACCATTCTCTATCACCACCACTGGTGTAGTGCAGTGAGAGATTATGGGGTGCCTGTCGGAATGCTGATGGTGTGGCAAGGCTGTAACCTACAAGAAGGATATCGTAGTGTGGGGCTCTACCCACCGGATGTTGATGGACACTTTCTCATATCACTGTTCTAATCGAGCGATAAGTATTGGGGTAACTTCGCTTGGTGAGTACCAACTGCCATAGATGACCCTGGCGACTGCGAAAGAAGCCTGCACAAGTGTGCAGATAGTATTTCCACATACGATAAAAACGCCTGCCGTAGCGGCTTTCCAGCTTGGGCCAGGCCCGATCGAAATTCTGCCACCAGGCCATCAGCGTACGGTCATAATCCTGTCCAAAATTATGCCAGTCCTCAATCAGAAAACAGCCTTCCAGTGCCTGGGTGATCTCTCTGGCAGAGGGCAGTTTTCCGTTGGGAAAGATATATTTTTCAATCCATGGGTCCAGTGCTTTGGTTGTCCTGCGGCTACCGATCGTATGTAGCAGAAAAAGGCCATCATCCGATAACAACCGGTTGACGGTTTCGAAGTAGGTGCGATAGTTTTTTTCGCCCACATGTTCAAACATGCCCACTGAGACCGCCTTGTCGTAATGACCGGTAGCCTCACGATAGTCCATGAGATCAACCTTCACCGGCAGTCCCTCACAACGTGCCTGAGCCAGTTTCTGTTGCTCTTTGGAAACTGTCAGACCAACCACTTCAACCCCATAGTTTTCAGCGGCATGCTGCATCAGTCCACCCCAGCCGCAACCGATTTCCAATAACTTTTCACCGGATTTCAATTGCAGTTTGCGGCAGATCAGATCGAGTTTGTGCTGCTGCGCCTGTTCCAGATTCTCGGCGTGTTCCCAATAACCACAGGAGTAACTCATACTGCTATCGAGCATGGCCTCAAAGATATCGTTGCCGATATCGTAGTGTTGCTTACCAACCTGGAATGCCCGACTGACCGATTGCTGATTGAACAGATAACGGCGCAACATCTCACCCAGCAGTCTCAGCTTGAACCACCCGGCCAGTCTTTCATCCGTACCCGCTCGCATAAACCGGTAGAAAAGCACATCCATCTGCGCAGTGTCCCAGAGTCCATCCATATAGGCCTCACCAAGGCCGAGTGAACCTGAGGTAAAAACCCGCTGATAGAGTTCGTCATCGTGCACTTGTATGTCCCAGGGGCGGTCACCATCGAAGCGAACATCAGCTGGCGCCATCAATTCCACCAAAGCCTTTGGCGGGCTGGACTCTCGTCGTCGTTCAGGTTGCAGTTCTCTGCTGCTTACAGTGGGCATGATCCCCTCCAAGCATTTTTCACAGGTCCTGTTTCGGTTCTCCTCTTACTTTATACGTTAGTAATCGGCGCGCGAGATTCAACCCTACGAAGTCTCGCAAATTTGCATGCAAAAATATGAAATACAATCAAGCTGGCGCCAAACGCACCGCTACAACCTTATACTCCGGCGTCATGCTCTCCTGATCGAAGATACCGCTGGTAAGGTGGTTGATAGCGATTTCTGGAAAGTGGAAGGTGGTAAAGAGTATTCCCGGTTTCACCTCATCACTGATCCTCACCTGTAGATGGGTGGTCCCGTTGGATGAGGAGATCTCTACACGCCCCCCCTCATCGATACCTTCCCGTTCGGCATCCTGAGGATTAATCAGTAACACATCGTGATCAACCAGTTCCACATTGGGTGTGCGGCGGGTCATACTGCCGCAATTATAGTGTTCCAGGCAGCGACTGGTGGTGAGAATGTAGGGATAGGATGCGGCATTTTCTTCAATTTCGGGGGTCTCTTGAAATTCGAAAAACCGGAACTGGCCTTTGCGCAGCTTGAAACCCTCCTGATGTAGGATTTGCGTGTCGGTACCATCTGGCGCCACGGGCCACTGCTTGCCATCCCCTTCAAGATTCTCCCAAGTCACACCGGCAAAGAAAGGCACCACCTGCGCAATCTCCTGAAGCAACTTCGGCGGATCATAAGAACCCTGCGGATAACCCATACGCTGCATGATGTTACTGACAATCTCTCCGTCCGGACGAGTACCTGGCAATGGGTCAATGGCTGCATTGACTCGCTGGATACGCCGCTCCCCATTGGTGAAGGTACCACTCTTCTCCAGGAATGAGGCAGCCGGCAGGATGACATCGGCCATGCTGCAGGTCTCTGTCATGAAGAGCTCCTGCACGATCAGCAGATCGAGCAGACTGAGGGAATATTTAACCTCGCAGGAGTTGGGATCGGTCTGCAGGATATCCTCGCCCATGATCCACAGGGCCTTGAGCTTTCCTTCCCGGGCTGCGCCAAACATCTGCGGTATCTTTAATCCTGGCTGTGTCGGTATCTCTGTACCGTAGATTTGTTCAAAGTGCGCCTTAATCTCCGGTTGTTTGTAGTCGAGGTAGCCGGCACCCAGGTCGGGTTGAACACCCATGTCCACCGCTCCCTGTACGTTGTTCTGCCCACGCAGAGGGTTCATACCAGTACCGGGGCGACCGATATTACCGGTCATCATAATCAGATCGGCAAGCATCATGATTGCCCGGCTGCCCTGATAGTGTTCTGTGATACCCAAACCATGAAAGGCCATCGCACGCTGGGCACGGCCATAAATATGTGCTGCCTGTTCCACATCGGTACGGGCAACACCCGTTATCTGCTCCAGGCGATCGAGATCCTGTGCCATCACCTGCACCTTGAACGCATCAAAGCCCTCGGTCCGGCTGTCGACAAACGCCTGGTCCACGTAATCCAGCGCAATCAGATAACGGCATAGCATGTTGAGCAGGGCCACATTGCTACCGGGTCTTGGCTGCAGATGACAGGCGGCGTATTTCGATAATTCAGAACGGCGCGGGTCAACGATGATCAGCTTCGCACCCTTAATAGCCGCCTGTTTCAGCCTGGCCCCGGTAACCGGGTGAGCCTCAGTGGGATTGGCCCCAAACACCAGCAGGCAGTCGGCCAGCGGAATTTCATCGATGGAGTTGGTCGCCGCACCGGTTCCATAGACCTGCCGCATGCCGTAGGCAGTGGGTGAGTGGCAGACCCGTGCACAGCCGTCGATATTGTTGTTGCCGATCACGCTCCGCATGAACTTCTGCATCAAGTAATTCTCTTCATTGGTGCAGCGTGCCGAAGAGATGCCGGCAATGGCATCGGCGCCATGTTCCTGTTTGATGCGCTCGAGACGTTCGGCGATGAAGTCGAGCGCCTCATCCCAGCCGACCTCTACCAGTTCTCCGTCACGGCGGATCATGGGGCTGGTGAGCCGATCGGGGTGGTGGACATACTCAAAAGCGTAGCGTCCTTTGAGACAGGTATGCCCTTGGTTGACTTCAGCTCCCTCCACGGCGCTGATAGCCGCCACGCTACCAGCCTTAACCTTCACCTCCAGGTTGCAACCCACACCACAGTAGGTGCAGACAGTGGGTACCGTCTTGTCAGCCTGCAATGTCTTGGCCCGGTAGCGATCGCTGAGGGCATTGGTGGGACAGGTCTGAACACAACGTCCGCAGGAGACACATCCCGCTTCACCGAAGTCCCCCGCCTGTCCCTGGATAATGTGGCTTTTCATACCGCGATTCGCCATCGACAGCACAAACTGCCCCTGTATTTCATCGCAAGCGCGAATGCAACGATAGCAGTGGATACATTCAGCGGGATCGAAGCGCAGATAGGGGTGGGGCTTGGCAGCTTCTCCCGGTTCTTCTATCTGCGGATATCGACTGTGCTCAATCCCGTACTCATGCAGCAGTTTCTGAAAGGGCGTGGGGTTTTCACCTGCCGCCGGTTTCATTTTATCGGCAGGATAATTACTCACCAGCAACTCGAGAATACCTTTGCGTGCACGCATCAGGCGATCGCTTCGCGTGGTTACATGCAGATCACCAGAGGCCGGCGTATGGCAGGACGCCATCAGACGCCCCTTTTCTCCCGCTTTTCGTGACACCTCGACGAGGCAGATCCGGCATGCGCCAAAAGGTTCTAGTGCTGGATCATGACAGAGTACGGGAATCTCATCCGGCCCAAGGTGACGGCTGACAGATTCGTAAAGGGTCTCACCCTCTATAGTCGGATAGGTGGTCCCATTGATCGTTATCTGACTCATTACTCCGCTCCCTCCAGACTGAAGTAAGCCGCAAGCTCTTGCTGAAAATGGGTCAATGCATTGCGCATCGGCAAAGGTACACCGCCGCCCAATGCGCATAGTGAGCCCACTTCCAACAGTTCGAGCAGCTCGTCGAATAGACGCCTGTCCACGGGATGATCCTTTGTTGCCTGATGCAGCATACGGCTGCCTTTGGCAGTGCCCAGCCGGCAGGGGGTGCACTTACCGCAGGATTCGTCCGCCATGTATTCGAAGATATGGCGCATGAAGTCGATCATGGGAAACGGCGCCGGTATGGCAATCATTCCCGCATGTCCCAATGCGAAACCGGCTTGCTGAAAAGATTCGAAGTCAATGCTAAGACCTGAGATCGCATCAACCGGCAGGATGGAACCGAGCGGTCCCCCAACCTGCAGGGCTTTGACATCACGGTTAAATCCCCCGGCATCCTTGTAGATCAACTCCTCAAAGGCGTAGCCAAAATCAACTTCATAGAGTCCGGGATGATGAAATTGACTATCCAGTGAGATCAGTTTGGTCCCCTTGCTCTCTCCAGTGCCGATGGCGGCAAAGGCTTCTCCGCCATGCTCGAGTATCCAGGGAATGTTGGCAAAGGTCTCTACGTTGGACAGCAGGGTCGGCTTGCCCCAAAGACCCTCTACTGCCGGATAGGGCGGCCGCACGCGCACCTCCGGCCGCTGACCCTCGATGGAGCTGAGGAGCGCTGTCTCCTCTCCGCAGACATAAGACCCGGCACCCTCGATCACATGAAATGAGAACTTGCCGCTGATATCAGTCGGCAACGATTCAAACTCAGCGATGGCACGCTTGATCCTGCGGATTGCTTCAGGATATTCATAACGGACATAGAGCACCCCGATCCTGGCACCGGTAGCCAAACCCGCCGCATACATCCCCGCCATCACTTTATGCGGTTGCTGTTCCAACAGATAGCGATCTGAGAAGGCGCCCGGATCTCCCTCGTCTCCATTGCAGACAATATATTTCTCTGCACCATCAGCCTCTGCAGTCGTCTTGCACTTGAAGGCAAAACCGAAACCGGCGCCGCCGCGCCCACGCAGATTGGATTGTGCCAACTCATGGTGAATCCGCTCCTGCCCCTCAAGCGCCAAGTCATACAACCTCTCTACGGAGGTAACAGGCCCCGTCAGTATCGCCGAAGGAGAGAGGGTATAAACCGGCATCTCCGGCTGACTCAATACGGACTCACTCTGATGATAACCCTGCAGGTTCCCATCGGTGTCATGCTTCATCAGGGCCGATCCCTGATAACAGAGTCCACAGCACATCGCCTTGCCCGCGCCCGAATGACGCGCAGCAGTCGCCGCGGCTGAACCGTTTACCAGGCAGGCAGTGCCCTGACAGACAAGCAGTTCACTCTGTTTCGTCTCTTCATTGAGAAAGTCATAAAAACTTGCCGTACCTGTTACCACCGAGGCCGAGAGCTTGGCCTTGTGTGCCAGATTCCCCATGGCCCTCTCAGTTTCAGCACGATCCTTGGATACGGCCTGGCCAACCGCATGAAAAAGATTGTCCTGCAATCCCAGATGTCGACTCAAGATACGAATATTCTTAGACATACCCTCTTCCCACTGCGTTTGGTGTGTTAACAGGCCCTAGGTCTCGGTTCTTTCTGGATCCGTTTCAGCTATCCGTGCGTACAACCCAGAGAATAATCTGAGTCATGGAATCAAAACCCGAGCACTTTGTCTGTTCTTATTGTCTGCATTTCGCCGGTTTTCTTACGCGTAAGGCTGTTGCAGGTTGAGTGCATGGCAATGTTCTCCCAGCATGGACTTGAATATAATGAACATTCATTCTATTATCAACTACACACTGAATGAGGATTTTCATCGCCCCTGTTCAATACAAGAAAAAAACATCTAATGAATTGATTAATAAGTAATTACTCTGTCATTTTGGGACATCAACAGACCGCCGAGTAACCGCTGACCGGAGCAACATAATGACCACTATGGCCTCGATCACCCACCAGATTCCGGTAGATTGCTTCACCGGTTCAAAGATCGGCCTGGAAAAAGAGGGCCTGCGTGTCAGTCGTAATGGCGTGCTCTCCGGTGCATCGCATCCCTATGCCCTGGGGTCTGCCCTGACACACCCGAGTATTACCACTGACTTTTCCGAAGCCCTGCTTGAACTGATTACCCCGCCCGTTCTCTGCGCAGAGGATGCCCTCCACTCTCTGACCGAGACCGAAACCTTCGTCCATCAGAACCTGGCTGACGAGATGGTCTGGTCCGCCAGTATGCCCTGTATCGTCGAGAATGCTGACCAGATCCCAATTGCAAACTACGGGCACTCAGATTCAGGCATGTCAAAACAGGTCTATCGCCGGGGTCTTGCGCATCGCTACGGCAAGATGATGCAGGTCATCGCAGGCATTCACTTCAACCACTCCTTCTCCGATGACCTGTGGCCTGTACTGCAAAAGCTTTCAGGTGATAACAGAGAGATTCAGTTGTTCATTGCCGACGGCTATATGCACACACTACGAAATGTCCAACGTTATGACTGGCTGCTGCTCTATCTTTTTGGCGCCTCACCTACCACCGACCGCAGTTTTACCGGCGCCGGCGAAAGACTCGAGCGATTCGACGAAGAGACCTACTACGCGCCCTATGCTACATCGCTGCGTATGGGTGATATGGGATATACCAACCGATTGCAGACCGGTCGTCAGATGAACATCGACTGCAACTCGCTCGATGGTTACCTCTCGACCATGCAGGGTATTCTTAAAAAGTCCCATCCGGCTTATGAAGAGATCGGGGTTGTCATCGACGGCATTCACCAGCAACTCAATACCCATCTGCTGCAGATCGAAAATGAGTTCTATACCAGCGTTCGTCCCAAGCAGATCCCGCTCTCCGGTGAGTCTCCACTTGAGGCGCTGCAACAAAGAGGCATACGTTATCTTGAACTCCGCTCAATTGATGTCAATCCATTCACACCCACCGGGGTGGAAATTGCTCAATTACATTTTCTCGAAGTCTTCACTCATTTCTGTCTGATTAGCGAAAGCCCGTACAGCGATCCTTCAAGTGCTGATATCAATCGACATAACCTGAACCAGACAGCCTATTTCGGTAGATCATCCGGATTAAAGCTGAATAATAATGGGATTGAGGTCAGCCTTCGCGAATGGGGCAATCAGATTTTCGATCAGATGCAGCCGGTAGCAGAACTCCTGGATAAGGCACACAATACAAACCAATATCTCAACGCACTAAAGCACTACCAACGATATTTAAGCGAGCCCGAACTGACACCATCCGCTAGACTTCTCAGCGGCATGCGTGAGCAGAGAGAGAGTTTCAGCGGATTTATCCAGCTGCGCTCAGCATCACATCATGACCACTACCTGTCACGCAGTCTGAGCCAGGCCCGTTTTGAATACTACAAAGCGCTCACAAGGCAGTCGTTCCGTCAGCAACGACATTTAGAATGTCAAAGTGAGGGACTATATGGTGATCATGAAACAAAGATAACGAACGACCGGCCCTACTTTGGTTGTGAACCCTGTGTCTGCGCTTCAAGTCAGTGTTTTTAACCCGGCACTTTTATCGACCGGAACCCATTACACTAAAAAATCGGCACCAGCTTATGACCTTGTGTCTGCCAACCGATAAGAGAGATAAAACCGTCGCCAACCACATCCATTTCGGGTAATACCTTGGCATTCTCCACCTCAAACACCTTCGTTGCGACGGCACAAACCTCCATTCGAACCCCACGCTGTTTGAGTGCCTTTGCCGATTCGGCAATCGACTTCAACTCCTGCTCATACTCCATGGCTAAAAGTTCATCGGGTTCAGTGGAGAGATATTTAACTGTTTGGCCGATAAACACCAATACCATATTTGGCGATACGCCCTGATTAACCAAACCATCATGAGTCCCACGGATGATATCCATGTAAAAGGCTGTTTTTCTCGGGTTGGTAAAATCGATCAGAAAAACACTTTTTGTGGCTTTGACACCATTTAGTGCAGCAGCGTCATTAATCGCCTCATCTGCCGACGCAGGCAGAAACGTCATTGCGCCCATTATCACCAATACAAACCAGAAAACCCTATAGGTGAATTTCATTTCAATACCTCTTTTCTTTCAAAATAATTATCGTCTTCACATGGACCCATACAAATCACCGGCAACAGGATCATGTGCCACTCGCCTCAAAAAAATGGCCCTCTATGGCTATGGAGGACAGCCATCATGAGGACCTGAAGGGAGCTTGCGGTATATGAGGATCAATCCGACAGTGCTTTCGCGTGATAAGCCAGATGCTCACCAATAAACGTGGCAATGAAGTGATAACTGTGGTCGTATCCTTCCTGCCGACGCAGCGTGAGCGGAAATCCCCGCGCTTCACAGGCCGTTTGCAGGTCCTGCGGATAGAGTTGTTCGGCCAGAAACTCGTCGTTTGTGCCCTGATCGATCAGCAGTGGAATCTCAGCAGCGCCTGCCTTGACCAATTCAGTGGCGTCATAAGCCTTCCAGGTTTCCCGGTCGCTACCGAGATAGGTACTGAAGCAGCCCTCACCCCAACCACAGACCGAGGGATGGCAGATAGGTGAAAAAGCGGATACGGATCGATAGGCACCTGTCTCTTTGAGTGCACAAACCAATGCACCATGTCCACCCATAGAGTGGCCCGTAATAGATTTCAGTCCGGGAACCAACGGCAACACCGCCTCAACCAACGCGGGTAGTTCCCGGGTTACGTAATCATACATCTGGTAGTGTGCAGCCCAAGGTGCCTGGGTGGCATTGACATAGAATCCGGCACCCTTGCCCAAGTCATAACGCTCGGATTCGTCCGCCACCTCGTCACCACGGGGACTGGTGTCCGGCATGATCAGGGCGATACCCAGTTCTGCAGCATAACGCTGCGCACCAGCCTTGGTGCGTACATTGTCATCGGTACAGGTCAACCCGGAGAGCCAGTAAACCGCCGGGACCTTTTCCGTCTCTGCCTTGGGCGGCAGATAGACAGAAAATGTCATGGTGCAATGGCAGACCGCTGAACTGTGCTCATAGCGGTTGAGCAAGCCGCCGAACTCTTTGATGCTTTCTATCTGTTTCATAGGTCTCACTCAGAAAATGATTACTGAGCGAATGCTCTCACCGCTATGCATCAGGTCGAAGGCCCGGTTAATATCCTCCAGCGGCATGGTGTGGGTAACCATGGAGTCGAGTTCGATTTCACCGTTCAGATAACGGTCCACATAACCCGGCAACTCGCTACGCCCTTTGACACCACCAAAGGCAGTACCTTTCCAGGTGCGGCCGGTCACCAGCTGGAATGGGCGGGTACTGATCTCCTGTCCCGCACCGGCAACACCGATGATGGTGGAGACGCCCCAGCCCATGTGGCAGCATTCGAGCGCCTCACGCATGACGTGAATGTTGCCGATACACTCGAAGGAGTAGTCGACACCGCCGTTGGTCATCTCGGTAATCGCCTCAGTGACACTGCCGGGGAGAGCCTTGGGGTTAACAAAATCTGTGGCGCCTAACGCCTTGGCGATCTCCCATTTGTCGGGATTGATATCCACAGCAATGATGCGGGAGGCCTTGGCCATCACCGCACCCTGAATGCATGACAAACCGATACCGCCCAAACCAAAGACCGCGACAGTGGCGCCAGGTTCCACTTTAGCCGTATTGAGTACTGCACCGATGCCGGTGGTCACACCACAGCCCAGCAGACAGACCTTATCCAGCGGCGCCGCCTTGTTCACTTTGGCCAATGCAATCTCCGGCACAACGGTATATTCAGAGAAAGTTGAGCAACCCATGTAGTGATAAATCGGTTTGCCATTCATTGAGAAACGACGGGTGCTATCCGGCATGTAGCCGGTCCACACGGTGCCTGCAATAGATTGGCAAAGATTGGTCTTGGTCGATTGGCAATACTCACACTCGCCACATTCAGGGATATAGAGTGGTATGACATGGTCGCCCGGCTTCAGATCTTTCACACCGGGACCGCATTCAACGACCTCACACCCCCCTTCATGCCCCAGTACACAGGGGAATGCACCCTCCGGATCATCGCCGGAAAGAGTAAAAGCATCAGTGTGGCAGACACCGGACGCGATCACCTTCAGAAGGACTTCGCCCTCCTTGGGTCCTTCCACGTCAATAGTCTCTATGGAAAGGGGTTTCTTTGGCTCCCAGGCTACTGCGGCTTTTGCCTTCATGTCGTTTTCTCCAATCAGTTTCTGTCGATTATTTTTTGATTAACAGTCCAGCATGAGACGTGCGCCATCACACCCAGACCAATGATTATCGGTACTACATTTTTTACTCAGAATGTATATCTAATGCTTTGCCGGAACAGCCTCACACCCTCGTAACAGGTGGTAATCCCTGCAAGATATTCCCCCGCACAGGTGGAGAGAAAAAAGTTCGTTGTATCAGTTGCCAGCTCATTATTTCTTCTCTGTTCCAGGGAAAGAGTGAGACCAGTCTGGCCATGGTGCAGTAACCAAAGATCAACTGCGCCCAAGTACCGATAGTCGGGATCCAGAAAATCAGTTGCAGCGGCTGTGGCAGTGCCAGTAGAAGCAACATCAAATACCAGAACCGTACTTGTACCGGAAAGGCTTTCACACTCCCTTCCCGCAAAGCAAAATGAATAAGCTGTACCAGCGTCAGAGCGATGGCCCACAAAAACGCCTCACCGACTCCAAACACCCCCAGCGTTAGCAATACAGCAGTCACCAACCAATACCACCAACCCAGGTCTCTATATTCGATCATTAGCATATATACCAATCACCCATGTTGTTTTAGGGTCCATGTCTTACTACTACTTTCTGTAGTTCTCTCACCTGTTGTAACAGTGCACTGTCATCCCATTCGCGATCACCAATGACCTGGTAAACTGCCTCACCTCTCTGATTAATCACAAAAGTGGCAGGCAATCCCCTCACTCGCCAGCGTTGACTGATATTTCCATGACTGTCCTGAAGTACAGGAAAGTCGATAGGATAATCCTCGATGAATGCTTCAACCGCCTCTTTGTCCTCACCCACGTTGATAGCCAGCATGGCAATGCCCTCCTCTTTCAGAGCTGCCCAGGCACGATTCAATGACGGCAACTCTTCACGACAGGGTCCACACCAGCTCGCCCAGAAATTGACGATAACCACCCTGCCTCTGTAATCGGAAAGATGGTGAAAAGTCTCATTCAGATCCCGCAGATGAAACGGCGGTACTGGTGCCGGCCTTGGGATGGGGGTCATCCTGTCTCTGGCGCAGACCTGCCACGAGACTATCAACATGAGGAGCAACAGCCCGACGATGACCGGGTATGGGATTTTTTTCTGCATCAACATAAAAAGAACAGCGCTCTCACCGTAGTCACCACGCCTCACCCCATTGATTAAACGTCCCTCATGGCAAAACAATATATGCAACAAACAATAGAATGAATGTTCATTTTTGTCAATTGCCGGCGTTATTTATCCCGGTAACGCCCAATGGGACCCTGTTTGAGGTAACAGAGGCATTTCTTCCGGCTTTTTACCTCCAGTCCAACGTCAGGCGGTAGCCTCAACCAATAACCCTGAACAGCGATGACTTCACCGACCAACAACTCCCCCTCAATGACATAAAACTCCAATCCGTGAGGATAGAGTGCTTTGGGTAGAGAGGTATCAGTCTCCATTCGCAATAGGGATATCTTCTCATCCCCGTACTCATGCAACAGGAGGGATGCAATACCTTGGGTTAGTGTTGACCATGCGTTTGTCTCATAGCCCTGGCTGTCTGTAACACACTGTCGCTGATCACCAGATTGAAACTGTCTCAGCTTAACCAGAATAGTGCAGCCTTTGTCGGTGAAAGGCGCATGCCTTGTACCGGGTGGATTGCGGATATAACTCCCCGGACCATAGTCCCCGGTCTCGTCAGAAAAGACGCCTTCAAGTACAAGGAACTCTTCACCCCCATCATGGGTATGCTCAGAAAAGCAACTGCCAGGTTGGAAGCGTACCAGCGTCGTCAATTGAGGTTCAGCATCACCGATTAATTCCAACCGCTTACGTGCAACACCCTGAGCAGGAGAAGCCGCCCACTCCATGCTTGTTGTATCGACATGCACCACCATTGTCATATCGGCATGGAGATCCACTTCTCTGTCATCATCTTGATACGCAGGACCGTTCTCTGGATTGACACCTTTCATGAACAGTACTCAGCCCCCGTTATCGAGCAGATCTTTAACCACGTTCAAAACATGCTCAGGTGGGAAACCATAAGGGACTACCGTCGTGAGTTGTCCAGTCCGGTCTATGACATAAAGATTGGCGGAATGATCCAGTGTGTAGCGACTATCCGCTAACTCATGACGTTTGAACTTAACCTGATACTGTTGTGCCACCCTGGCAATCTCAGATTGAGAGCCTGTCAGGCCCAGTAGATTTTCATTGAAATAGCGTGTGTAGTTCAACAACACTTCTGGCGTATCCCGTTCAGGATCCAATGAAATAAACACACCGCGAACTTCCTCTTCCCGCTCATCCAGTGCATTCAGGACAGACGCCAGATTCGACAGCTCAGTGGGACAGATATCGGGACAGTAGGTATAGCCGAAAAAGAGCAACACCACCTTGCCCCGTAGCTGCTCCAGTTTGAAGTCATCCCCACGCTGATCGGTTAACATGAAATCGCCGCCCAGATCTGCTGCCCGTGCATAGCAGGCACCTATCCAAATCGAGAAGAGCAACAGGGAAGCTAACGTTTTAGTTTGCCATCTCTCCATTCAGCGGACCTCTACCTCAGTACCATGTACCCAGCTCGGGTCACCCTTGCCGATATCACCAATTGGAGCGTCAAAAGCATCCGCGACTAAGGCATCGACATTACTACCTGTTAGCGATATCAGGAAACTCACCAGATCCTCTTTCTCTATTTTGCTGAGATTCAGAGGCCTTACAAGCGGATCCTGTAACTCATTGGGCACACCGCCAGCATCGTAAAAATCAACCACATCACTGAGCGTGCTCAGCGAACCGTTGTGCATATAGGGTGCAGTTAATGCCACATTACGCAGACTTGGTGTCTTATATTTCCAGCGGTCATAGGGGTTTTGCGTGACTTCGTACCGTCCCACGTCGTTCGGCGGCTTCTCACCCACACGTTCAATAACAGAGCGATCCACATCGATAGTAATACCTGGTGCAATCTGAACCGTTTGCTTCTCAGGAAAAATACCCATCGATTCGAGATAACCGACACCGGTATTGTGTAACTGATTATCGGTAAACAGTGCCGACTTCTCCCCCAGGGTATGGCATGAGGAGCATCCGGCTTTACCGGTAAAAAGTTTAAACCCCCGATGAGCGGCTTCGGAAATTGAATCGGTTTTGCCACTGAAATACCATCGATCGAAAGCCGAATCTGCGGAAACCAATGTCCGTTGATAGCTGGCGAGGGCCATTCCCAGTGTTTCCATACTGACACTTCTACCGTCGAAGGCAGCCTCGAACATCCCTTGATAATCGTCGATCTGGCGAATCTTGCTCAAGACATATCCAACAGACGGGTTGGCCATCTCATTTCTTGCCAGGAGCGGTCCCCAAACTTGCTGCTCGAGATTCTCCTCACGCCCATCATGAAACAGCAACTGTGCATAGGCTGTGTTGTAGATAGTCGGCGAGTTACGTCTCACACTGCGCCCCTCGATACCGACTGCCATGGCGAGTTCATTACTGGTAAATCCCTGTTCCGGCACATGGCACATGGCACATGAAAAGGTATCGTTAAGGGAAAGCCTGCGATCGAAAAACAGTTTTCTGCCAAGCTCGATTTTCTCCCTGCTCAACGGATTATTTTCCGGTACAGGTACCGAAGGTAATCCCAATGGCGGATTCATTGCATTAGAAATCAGATCTGCAGCTTTTCCCTGCCTTAACTCCAGTGCCAGCGAGTTTGTTTTATATGTCGACTGCTCATAGCCCCGCTTATCGTCACCAGGCACAGATAGTTTCGATGCCTGGGGGGTATTCGCTACGGTTTTGATATTCGTTACTTGATCTTCACTCTGTTTCAGCAATGTCTTTACATCGTTGATAATGAGATCGTGATGAAGAAAATCGACACTGTAAATATTGCGTATCTGCTTTTCAGGATCAATGAGAAAAACTCTCAATACATGGCTATAGCCAACCAGCGGGTTACCTTCGCTATCCACCTCACGCTGAATATCCTGGTTGTAGGCTGCGAGAATCGGATTTAAGTCTGTTTGTGATGCCGTTGTGATAAATCGCCAATCACCCGCATTGCCTGCGTAGCGAAAATTATTGCTATACAGCGTCATCACCTCAGGCGTATCGATCTCAGGATCGAAGCTCAAACTGATCAGCTTTAAGTTACCCGCCAGTGCCTGATCCTGCTTCATCGCAGATTTGATTTTATAAAACACATGAGATGTCAACGGACAGCCGTTCACATCGCTACAGGTACTGTAGATAAATGCCAGCAGTACATAGTCACTGCCAAAGAGATTAAAGAGATGCTGCTTTCTTCCCTGTGTATCCAGCACCATACCGTCTGTCGCCTGCCCCAGTGATGGCAGGTTGTAGCTACCGATGTCGGGTAACTCATAGCCCAGCTCACCATATCCCGGAGCCGAGTCAACGATTAGGCTGGGCGTATCGGCTGATACGACCGGGACCAGCACAGTTAAAAGAAAAAGGCACCGAACCAGCAAGTCACGCATAAGCACTCCGGATCCATCGACCCCGGTCTAAGGCTATACCGGGGTTGCAACTCCGGATGTCGATTCGATATCCGGAGTTGCAGTTTGTTACTTGTTGATAGGTTCCAGATTAGCCACTGAGACTGCACTGTTCTCGGGCCTGACCGCACCATAGAGTGAGTAGGCGCCAAAGCGCATCTGGTGAGCCCGACCGAGTTTCTCCTTATTGAAGTCGATCGCGAACTGCTCAACCAGCTTCTCTCCATCCCAGACAAAGCTCTTTAGGTACTGCTCGTTGTCTTCACCCTTCTTGTCCCAGTTGGCCAGCAACGAGGAAGTATAGTAGATACGCGTGCTATCCCAACTTGAAGAGGCCATATTGACTTGGCGTCCGATGACCTTTTCATAAACCTGCTTGGGGTTGTGAGGATCGGTCATGTCGAACAGACGGGTCTTACCGTCCATGAAGGTATTGACCCAGAGGCGGCTATCATCAGAGCTGATGGAGATATCCACGGGCAGCGGCACCTTGGAGGGATCACCGATATCCGCCACTGCCTTGGCCTGCCACACGCCATTATCATCTTCGTAGATCAGATGCAGTTTGGATGTCAGCGCAGTGGAGGTAATACACCAGTTGTTATTGGGCTGCCAGGCGCAACGTATCTCCAAAGGCGCACCGGGGACATCGAAGACCTTTTTCGGTTTCTTGCTGTGCAGATCCCACAACACCACCGTATTACCGAAGCGCTTCATCGCCTCCTTGTCCTGCAACATCTTGCCGAAGTCCATCATGTAGTTGGACCAGCCGGTGAACGATGATGTCAGCATCACATTTCTGCGTGGCAACACGCGCACGTCATAGTTGTAACCATCCGCATACTTACCCGCTTTTTCGGCGCCCTGCAGATTCTGGTCGGTCGGCATCCAGTGAGTTGCCACATATTCACCCTCGTTGGTGTACTCCACCAACGCTGTGCGTCCCCCATGGTCTTTATTGTTGGAAAGACCGGTAATCATGATTCTTCCCGGCAGTGCATAGGTAGTGTGAGGCCCCACCACGCCACCGCTCTTCTCGACGAAGTCTGTGACGACTTTATGCAGCGTCGGCTTTGCCGGATTTGTCGCGACATCAAAGATGAAGAGCTTGTTGGTATCGAGTCCACCTGCCCACAGATACTTCCTGTCATCGGTAAATCCTGAGTGGTGTGCCTCATTACGCCCCCCGACCGACAGAGAATCTACGACTTTGCCGTAGTGGCTCGATTTCGGGTTGACGTCGACGGTCACCAATTTATCTTGTCCGTCACCCAGCCCCTCGACACCGAGGGTCCAGACATAGACAAAATCCTCCTGTCCGGTGATTTTCGCCATATACGGCGACTGGCATGTCTCATCGGCCTGAGCGGGTAGTACCGCACCAAACAGGGTCATGGTGAATGCGATGGCAGATGCCATAACAGCGGGTTTTGCGGGCTTGTATTTGAATAGCCTCATCGTTATCTCCTCCAAAGGTGATTTTTGCTCACTGGTAGAAAAAAAGTAGAACGAATGTTCATTCTTGTCAAATTTTTTACTATGCTATGTATAATCTCAAGCCATTGATCACCCGCTTTAGGAGCCCCCATGCCGTATCTGAAGAAGAGCACGCCGGAAAAGGAACCCGTCGATTGCCGCATCCTGACTGCGGCCCTCGACCTATTCGTGGAGAGGGGGTTTCACAATGTGTCGGTACATGACGTACAAAAATCCGCCAATGTGAGCATTGGCTCTATTTACAACCACTTCGGCGGCAAGGAGGGCATCGCAAAGGCGCTCTATTACCATCTGATGAAAGAGTTTGAGGAGATGATCGATGAGGTCATTTCTGAAGATCTGACCAGCCGGGAACGCTGCAATAAAATCATCGCACTGCTGTTCGAATACACGGAGACAAGGCGAAATATCATCTCCTACATGCTGCATGCGAAACATCGGGAGTTCCTGCCTGACGAACCGCCGATCTGCAGTTCAAGCCCCTTTAAGGCCATGCGAAATATCGTGCAACAAGGAATACAGGCCGGCGAAATTCGCCAGGGAGAACCCTGGATAGCGGCTGCCACTGTGTTTGGTGGGGCTATCCGCATGATCCATCTACGCCTCGACGGTGTCATCAAGGAACCGCTGACAAATTACTACGATGAACTGATTGATTGCATTTGGAGTGGGATGAATCCTGAAACCCTGCCTGAGTATTCCACCCAGCGATCTGTAGTTTAGGGGCTTACGAGGCCTACTAGTATATTTTTTCAGGCACAACAGTGACGATTAAATTCGTGTTAACAGGCTTCAGGATACTGGTGTTCCCTGCAGATCTTCTCTGTATCCGGCTTTGACAGTGACTCTCCGGTCAGGCCACATCGGAATCTTGACGCTACCCGCTCATTGAAACGGCAAGTCTTACAGGCGCCAAAGGTTTTCATCGCCCTCGTTTCTTGCGCGGTTCGAAGCAGTTCTATTAGATCATCCGCCAGCTGCTGTGTCTCCGTTGCAGATTTTGTTTCCAATGCCGCAGAAAGAAAGCGTGCAGGGACCGCATGCGCCAACTGCCTTCGGCCACTCCGTGAGGGTCTAAAATGTACGAGTCGGCGATCGCTTGAATCCGGGTGCCTTGTAATAAGTCCTCGATTTTCAAGCACTTTCAACGTTTGAGATACAGTACCTTTGGTCTGACCGAGATACTCGGTGACACCTTGCACAGTGTCAGAATATCGGTTGCACTGAAACAGATAGTGCAACGCCTCAAGCTGGACCGGTAGCAGTCCACCTCCAGCGCCTTGTTCACGCGCCTCTACACGTAGCAGATTGCAGAGCCTTTCCAGTGTGTTGTGTACCTGTTTGAGACTCACGCGCACCTCGAAAAGTGATACCTGTCTCCATCAAATATAGCAGTACTTTTGTTTCGTGTCGATACTTTCTTGACAGCACTGATCACAGGTGCTTAACTCTCTTTATGTTTCGACTCGATACTTTTATATCTTTTGTCATCACATAGATATATATGGATCACGAATGACAGATCCTCTCAGTAAAAAGTCGATACAGCAGCAGACTGAAGAGATGGAAACCTCTATCAGTCATAGTCAAGCATATCCGGAGGCAACATCATGAAATATTCCACCGTACTGACTCTATTTTTCCTTTTATTTTCGCCCACCGCCACATTGTTGGCCGGGGATCTTATCGACTACCCGGATGGGTACAGGCTCTGGGCGCATGTAAAATCCATGACGATCCATAAAGGCCACCCTCTCGAAAATCCATTTCTTGGTACACACCATGTCTACGCAAACCGATTGGCCTTAGAGGGATTAAATAGCCGTCAATATCGAGATGGTTCAATTTTTGTCTTCGATCAACTACAAAGCAAAGACTCCGGTGGTGCTTCTGTAGAAGGTGAGCGTGTATTGGTTGGTGTGATGGTGAAAGACAGCACCCGTTTTCCCAAGACCGATGGTTGGGGCTACGAGGGTTGGTCTGGCAACAGTCGAGTAAAGCGCTTAGTCAACGATAACGGACTCTCCTGTCACGGCTGTCACCAGCAACAGAAGAGCAGCGGCTATGTCTTCAGCCAATGGAGAGAATAACTGCCTGTAAATGAAACAGTGCCGGTTAATCCCGTATTAACCGGCCCCCATCTCAATTGTGTTCACCACCAGACTCAGTGTTTCATACGCTGATAGATCAGGATATTTTCGTTGCTGCCACGTTAATGTTCATTCTCAAGCCTGTAGGTTGGGTCGACGAAGGAGGCCCAACAATCCCCCTCCCCATGTCATCACTCACTCAAGCGTTACCACGTTAGCGTTGGTTCTCCTACACCTCACTATCCTGCGAGTTCCACAGAAATCACAGCGGACAGTAGGTGTAAATTGAAAATACCACTAAATGATCTACAACCTACTGCCGCTAACAAGGAGATGGGTAGTGACTCATCTGTACAGTGACAAGCTATTGGTTTGAATTATTTCTATCCCGTCAATTCTATTGAGAATCGTCATAACCAATTGATACTAAGTAATATTATTTGTTCATTTGTAGAACATCCTTATCCCTTAATGAGACACTGCTAGCGTGATAGCTGTAAAAAATTATGCGTAATTCAGTGAATACAAGCCTGACTGACCTATGTAGTTAATGTAGGCGATTCAACATGTCAAAGATTCAAAAAAGTCCTTCCCACTTTACCAGTGATCGTATTGCAGAGCTGGGTACGGATAGGTTGTTACAAATGGAACATCATGCCAACAGGGAAATGGCGCGGCGTTCCAAACCTGGCGCCTATATCTATTTTATTGCCATACTGGTGGTCGGACTGACAACCGATGTATTCACAGATCATCCCCGTTACCTCATCATCTTCACATGCCTGATTTTCCTATCCGGACTCATCCGAGTCATTTCAAGTTATCGGGTTGAGCGGATTGCGCCCGATTCCGCATCAGTAGGCTTCCGGGTTCTAGCATCCAGCGTCATCGTTAATGCGGGTATTTGGGGCATCTTCGTTGCTGGGTTGGTCATATTCTATAAAGTAGGCTGGCCGGCAGTGGAGACACTCTTTTTTAGTGCCGGCATCACAACCGGCATCATGGCCAGTTTTTGCGTGCGCAGAGGAATAGGTCAAGCCACCCTGATTGCCATGCTGGTCCCTATTTCACTTGCTTGTGCAGCCATAATGACCATACAAGGCTATGCCATGCTGTTTGCCTCACTGGCTTTTCTGGCATACATGCTGGCTCAGGTAAGGTATTGGCATCGGGAATTTTGGGATGCCATGGCACATACTCAACTTGCTGAAATCCGAGCCCAGGAGCTGGAACAGGCAAGGGATCAGGCAGAATCGGCTGCCAGGGAAAAATCAGCGTTTCTTGCCAATATGAGCCATGAAATCCGCACCCCCATGAATGGCGTGATGGGGATGCTGGAGCTTGTCTCCGATAGTGGCCTGGATCAGCAACGGCGTCGTTACCTGAAAGCTGCCAGAGGTTCTGCCAAGTCACTGCTGATGTTAATCAATAACATCCTCGATTTCTCAAAGATCGAGGCCGGTCAGTTTGTTCTCGAGTCCGAGGCGTTGGATCTACCCCTGCTGATCGAAGAGGTCGCTACACTCTTCTCCTCACAGATAGAGAAAAAATCTCTGCAACTGTACTTTTCCACCATTGGCGACATCCCCAGAATCATCAAAGGTGATCCAGTCAGGGTGCGACAGGTTTTGGTAAACCTGGTTGGGAATGCAGTTAAATTCACCCACCAGGGCGAAGTGGAAATTTGCCTGAGCCGGTCAGCTGATCATATTAGGTTTATCATAAAAGACACCGGTATCGGTATCGAGTCCGATGCGATGAACCGACTGTTTCACCCCTTCTCACAAGCTGACAGCTCGACAACCAAGAAATATGGTGGCACGGGACTTGGATTAATCATCTCCCAACGCATTATTGAACTAATGGGCTCTAATATGGAGATGAGGAGTGAACAGGGCATCGGTACCACTGTCAGCTTCAGCATGCCTCTAGCGCATGCTATCTCTCAAACCGAGCAGTGGTTAACCGAGGACAGAAAACAACTGATTGATTTGATCAATCATGATACCAACCCGACTGAGAGGCAAACACTATCAAGAAGGCTGGAAGGAAATGTCCTATTGGTGGAAGACAACCCGATTAACCAGGAGGTTTGTCAAACGATGCTTGAGGAGTTAGGCATGGATACCGCTCTGGCGCAGGATGGAAAAATCGCCTTGCAACTCCTTTCTGAGAACGAGTATGACCTGGTGCTGATGGATTGCCAGATGCCTGAACTTGATGGTTATGAGGCAACCCGTTTGTGGCGGGAAAAAGAGAAATCAGAGGGTCGACATCGATTACCGATCATTGCCTTGACTGCGAACGCTCTGGAAGGTGACAAAGAACTTTGTCTCACCGCCGGTATGGATGACTACCTGAGTAAACCCTATGCAAAGAATGAGTTGGAGGAGAAACTGTCCCAGTGGCTGTCAGATACTGATAATCATTGACCAATGAATGTCAGTAGTAAAAAACACTCACTGAAGTGACCGAAAACAGCCTTTAACACCTAGTCACAACCTTCATCACCTTGCCTGCCACTTCTGATAGAACCTACATCAATGAAGAAGTCGTAACACAAACCCTTGTAGCATCTAGGCAAGCAAATAAAGTATTTTCACTCACTTGAAGATCTGTTTAGAAAATCTATATCGGAATTGAGGACTACCACCTATAATCCCAGTCCAGTGAACAGGTTGCCCCGTGAAATTGCATGCAACATTCGAAAGAATCCCAATCAAATATCATTGATCGCCGCCTCTCAGTAGCGCCAATGCTGGATTGGACAGACCGCTATTGTCGCTACTTTTTGCGCCTGATTTCCAAGCATGCCGTACTCTATACAGAGATGGTGACCACTGGCGCCATATTACATGGCAACCGCGAAAGGTTTCTCGATTTCGATCCCAGTGAACATCCCGTTGCACTGCAGTTGGGAGGCAGTGACCCCAAGGAGTTGGCCGAGTGTGGGAAACTTGGTGAGGCATGGGGCTACGACGAGATCAACCTCAACGTAGGCTGTCCCTCTGACAAAGTCCAGTCAGGCCGCTTCGGAGCCTGCCTGATGATGACACCACAACTGGTCGCCGACTGCGTCAAAGCAATGAAAGAGCGTGTCGACATCGACATCACTGTCAAACACCGCATTGGTGTAGATGATCGAGACAGCTATGCCGAACTGTGTGATTTTATCGGCACTATCTCCCAAGCGGGTTGCAACACCTTCATCGTCCACGCACGCAAGGCCTGGCTACAGGGACTCAGCCCCAAGGAGAACCGGGAGATCCCACCACTCTCCTACGAAACGGTCCACCGGCTCAAGCAGGACTTCCCACAACTCGAATTCATTATCAACGGCGGCATCACCAGCCTTGAACAAGCGCAACAGCAACTTCAATGGGTGGATGGCGTCATGATCGGTCGTGAGGCTTACCATAACCCTTGGATACTGGCAGATGCTGATCAATTGATCTTCGGTGTGACACAACCAGTAATGGATCGGCATCAGATCGTCGAAGCACTCATTCCCTATGTGGAAAAGGAACTGGCACAGGGAACACCCCTTAACCGGATCACTCGCCACATTCTGGGGCTGTTTCATGGGCGTCCTGGCGCAAAACAATGGCGCAGAATGATTAGTGAGGAATCACACAAGGCGGGCACTGATTGCCAACTGATAATTCAGGCTGCCGTTCAGGTGATTAGAGAGCCAGTATAGATTACAAATATCTTCTGTACACACCATCTGGCGTGTACTGCCTGCATGCCTCTCGTAGCTTTACGACACCCCACCAAACTTATTAAAAAAAATGCAGAAACGCTTACAATACATCAGGCAGTATTTTCCAATAAGGTGCTGATTTCAATGAGTTGACTGATACACAGATTGAGTATGTTATGAGCCGTCTCAACAACAGACCGAAAGCCACAAGAGACAATTGATCACCGAATGAATTATTTATGGGGCAGCGAGTGGACTTACCTCGCTGCGTAATTAAATTGCGGTTATTATTTAAAACTGCGAATTGATATAAGTCCATAAGAAGTAAGATTCGTTCACTTAGTCGTCTGGCTGTGGGAACCTTGATTACCCCAAAAAAAACGGCGCCTGGAAGACGCCGTAAAAGGGGGAAGACTTTGATGAAAGATGTTGCTTATTGGCGTATCCCCTCCACAGAGAGTTCCAGCTGTACCTTGCGGGCCGCCGGTCCCAGATCGAAGGGGATGTCGTAGTCGGCGAGGGCGATCTCCGTGGTGCCGAAGAAGCCGCGGCGGTAGCCGCCCCAGGGATCCTTGCCGTGGCCGATCTTCTCGGTCTGAATCACCACCGGCTTGGTGACACCACGCAGGGTCAGGTTGCCTTTCAGTACGCCTTTGCCGTCCGCCGACTCTTCATAGGAGGTAGAGACAAAACCCGCCTTGGGGAATTTCGACACATGCAGGAACTCATCGCTGCGCAGGTGCTTGTCCCGCTCAGCATGGTTGCTATCGACGCTGGCAGGATCGATATCGACTTTGATCTTTGCCGCTGAAGGGTTCTTTTCGTCATAGGTGAATTGGCCGCCGAACTGATTGAAGCGGCCGAAGAGCCAACTGTAGCCCAGGTGCTTGATGCGGAACTGGATAAAGGCGTGGGCCCCTTTGGTATCGATAGCATACTGCTCGGCCTGTACACCGGTCACGGTGAAGATTCCGGCCATAAGCATGGGTATAAAATAGCGTTTCATGATCCTCTCTCCTGATTATCATTGTTGAATTAATCGCTCGTGCGTCCCCGCACAAGCTGTTGGGTAATGGTGGCGACACGGGTGCCATAGGCCTCGGCAGTGGCGATGTCACCGCTGGAGGGGGCATCCCCCGGATCGACCTGGAAGCTGGCTGCCATGGGTCCTGTATAGGAGCCGATCCGGTTCAGTACCTCCGGCCCCGGGCCCTGGATGTGATTCATGGCATCGGGGTCGCTGGCAGCGGGCATCATCCCCAGCCCCACATAGATCATCCCCTGCTGCATGGCATTGATCACCAACCCCATCAGGGTGTTGAGCTTGTCCCCGGAGTAGGAGCTGGAGTTGGTGAAGGCGCCGGCCACCTTGTCTTTCCAGGACTGGGTGAACCACTTGGCGGCGGCGGTCTCGAGGAACTTCTTCATCTCCGCCGACATGCTGCCCATATAGGTTGGGCTGCCGAAGATGATGGCGTCGGCGCTGTCGAGGCGGTCGAGCTGGACTCCCGCCTCTTCGGCGGTGAGCAGCATGGCTTCGACACCCTCCACCTTTGCCGCACCATCTCTCACTGCTTCCGCCTGCAGTTTGGTGTGGCCGAAACCGCTGTGATAAACAATCGCTACTGTGGTCATGGGTTGGATCTCCTCATTGTCGTGTCTCTCTGTTCAAAAGTTGCTTGTCTCTGATCACGACCGCCCCAGCATGCGCTTCAGGGTCCGGTCATGGTCGATAAAGTGGTGTTTGATAGCTGCCAGGGCATGAACACCGGCGAGGACGATCACGCTCCAGGCCAGGTAGAAATGGACCTCACCGGCAATGTCCTCCTGCTTGTCGATACCGCTGATGGTCGCCGGAATAGAGAACCAGTCGAACACCTCCAGTGCGCGACCGTCCGCTGTGGAGATCAGATAGCCGCTCAGGGTGATGAGAAAAAGCAGCAGGTAGAGCGTGCTGTGAGTGAGGCTCGCAGCCAGTCGTTCATAGGGTTTATGGGTCTCGAGGTGGGCCGGTCTCGGGTTGGTCAGCCGCCAGACCAGCCTTAGCAGCATCGCCAGTAGGAGCATCACACCGATCCCTTTGTGCCACCAGGGACCCAACTGGTACCAGGCGTCGTAGTAACCAAGGCTACGCATCCAGAGGCCCAGGCCAAACTGGCTGAAGACGGTCAGCGCCACCAGCCAATGGAGGCCGATGGCGATGGCGCCGTAGTGTTCCCCGTCATTCCTTATGCGCATCAGAAGCGTCCTGCTTGATAGTCCTCAAAGGCCTGCGTCAGCTCCGCCTCGTTGTTCATCACGAAGGGACCGCGGCGGGCGATGGGTTCGTTGAGGGGCTCACCCGCCACCAGCAGCAGACGGCTCGACGAAGCTGCAGTGATTTCCACTGCCTCCCCTTCGCCCAGCTCCGCCAGCGACTGTGCCGTCAGGGTGCCATCATCGATAGTGACCTCACCTTCAATAAGATAGACAAAGGTGTTGTAACCGTCAGGCAGGGATTCGCTGAAACTGCGCCCGGCTGGGAGCGTAATGTCCAGGTAGGTCACCGGGGTCGCCAGATCGACCACCGGTCCCCGGGTGCCGAGGGAGGTCTCTCCCGCGATCACTCGTACCACTACGTCGTCATCCCGCACTTCTTGGGGAATCGAGGCTTGGTCAAACTCCTGGTAGTGGGGCTTTATCATCTTTTGCGCTGCGGGCAGATTGACCCAGAGCTGAAACCCGGCCAGCAGGCCGTTCTCCTGCATCGGCATCTCAGAGTGGACCACCCCGCGCCCGGCGGTCATCCACTGCACACCACCCGCCTTCAGTACACCGGCATGGCCGGCGTTGTCCCGGTGCTCCACCTGTCCGGCCAGCAGATAGGTGACCGTCTCGAAGCCACGGTGGGGATGGGGCGGAAAGCCACCGATGTAATCATCAGGATTGTCTGAGCGGAAATCGTCCAGCAACAGAAAGGGGTCGAGCTGCAGCAGCTGGTGGGTGCCGATCACCCGGGTCAGGCGCACGCCATCGCCGTCGGCAGTCTCCTGTCCTCGCACCAGCCGTTTCACAGTTCTCAAAGTTTTGACTTCGCTATTCATCACAGCCTCCGCGTTCAATAACGCACTGTTTTTGTCAATTACTGACTAGTTTAGGTTGCAGATTTAGAAGATAAAGACCACTATTTGAGAAATACTGTTGCGGAAAATAGAACAATGGATCGACTCGACAGCCTCGAAAGCTTTGTCGCCGTGGTGGAAGCGGGCCAGTTCAGCGCAGGGGCAGAGCGCCTGGGGGTCGGAAAATCGGTAGTCAGCCGCCGGGTCTCAGAGCTGGAGGAGTACCTGGGGGCCCGGCTGCTGCAGCGGACTACCCGCAAGCTCTCCCTCACCGACGCCGGTCGGGAGTTCTATCCCCGCGCCCTGCAGCTGCTGGAGGATCTGGCAGAGGCGGAGCAGTCGGTCTCCAGCGGTCAGCGGGCTCTGAGCGGCCGCATCCGCATTGCCACCCCCCTCACCTTCGGCCTGCTCCATCTGAAACCCCTGCTCAACGACTTCATGCAGACCCACCCCGGCGTCATCCTCGATATGGATATGAACGACGGACAGGTCGACCTGATTCAGGAGGGGGTCGACCTGGCCCTGCGTATCGGCCGCCTGGAGAGCTCCAGCATGATCGCCCTGCCCCTGGCGCCGATCCGGTCGACCGTCGTCGCCAGTCCCGACTACCTCGCGACCCACGGCACCCCGGAGACGCCGGAGGATTTGAGCCAACACCAGGGACTCTGCTACAGCAACCTGCCGGAGCCGCAGAAGTGGCGCATGACCGACAGCACCGGCAAGGTCCATACGGTCAACATGAAGCCTCGCCTGGTGGTGAACAATGGGGACTTGATATTGGAGGCGGCGACGGCCGGACTGGGGATCTGTCTCTCCCCGACCTTTATTGCCTATCGGGCCATCAGGGAAGGTCATCTGAAGCCGATATTGACCGACTATCAAATACCCGGTGCTACCGCCTATGCAGTCTATCCCTCCCGCCGTTTCGTGCCGACCCGTGTACGTGCACTGGTTGAGTTTCTCAAACAGCAGTTCGGCGACCGGCCTTATTGGGATGAGGGTCTCCTGTCATCGACAGGGGGAAGTTAAATAGAACGGAGTCAGTGAATGGCACAGCCGAGCCGTGCAGTCCCAGACAACTGCCTTTCAAGCCAGATTACTTGTGACATATTCACACTTCTATTGATTGCCCCCCCATTGCGGTTTACTTTTTTACAAACAGCAGCAGATTCTTGCCGACAAGGAGACAAGAAGAATGGATAACGGAACGCCTCTGATCCTTCACCTCCGAACCCTCGGCTGGGCACTCAACCTCACCCGCATGAATGTCATTCTGCTGCTGGCGACAACCATACTGCTCAGCGTTGCACAGGGACACGATTTGCTACGAGGCATGGTGGAGGATGGCGGCCTCAAATACCTCAGCCTGTTCGGCAGCACGCTGCTCTGGGCCACCAGTCTCTGGCTCTGGGCCCGCGTTCTGCTCGACATTAAATTCCCCTATGCGTTAGCGAGCTGGAAACAACTCACACCTTATCGAAAGCAACTCCCACGACTGTTCGGCGTGCTGGCCTTCGCTGTCGTGACCCTCAATATGGGCATCGCTACCGATTGGCACCCAGTCAGCTATCTCATGGGGATAGAAGGGATCCTGTTCTATCTTGCCGTTACCTACAGGCGTGACCTGGGCCGTTGGATCGCCCGCAAGGTACGGCCGCAGGCAGCAAAAACCCACTGGGCCTGGGCCGATAAGATCGGTGAAAAAGACGAGCGGCCGCCAAGGGAGAACATCTACCAGGCCCTTGGCGAGATAAGAGGTAAGATTGCTGCCGCCACGTTTGTCCTGGGTCTTGCACTTTTTGCTTGGGGTATGCTCGGCCCCCTCAGCATGGGGAGACACCTCGATACCCTGCTGCTCTTGATGTTGTGGGGTGCCACCGTTCTGCCCCTCACCAGTTATGTCACTTACCTCGCCAGTCGTAAAGGCTTTCCTATTGTCATCTTCTCGGCCATTCTCATCATCGGCTTCAGCTTCTGGAACGACAATCACGAGATCCGAGTCCTGGATGGTCACAAGCCTGACCAGCGCCCCTCTTTGGAGAAGGCGCTAATTGACTGGCATGATGCGCACTGCGATACGACCCAATGTGAGCCCTTTATTCTGGTAGCGACTGCGGGTGGTGGCATCCGTGCAGCCTATTGGACCGGCACCCTTCTCGGTCGACTGCACGATGACTCTGAAGGCAGGCTCAAAGACCACCTGTTCGCTATCAGTGGCGTCTCCGGCGGTTCGGTCGGCGCCACCGTCTACCACGCCGTCGCCGCCAATCGTCAGCAGGAGATCACCAGTCTCATACAACAGATCCTTGGCAAAGACTATCTGGGTCCCGTCGCCGCCGGTCTGCTCTACAAAGATGCCCTGCAGCGATTGATGCCGCTACCGTTGTTCGGGGATCGGGCTGAGATTTTTGAAAAGGGACTTGAGTACGGATTCAATGACTTCATGAGCGAAAGCCGGATCACTCTGGAGAGTTCTTTCATCGACACCGTAGCGCTCGACGGTCAACCCTGGCCTGCATTATTCCTCAACGCCACCTGGTCAGAAAACGGCCGTCGCATTGTCGCCGCCTCACTAAGCACAGAGGCGCTCGCACCACCGCGGGGAAACCAGATCCTCTATAAAGACCTGCTCACAACACTCGGCGCAGATATGAGACTCTCGACAGCTGCACACAACAGTGCACGCTTCCCCATGATCAGCCCGCCCGGCGGGTGGAACCCTGTCGATAACAAGCAACTTTCATGGCAACGATTGCAGGATGGCGGCCTGTTTGAAAACTTTGGTGCGGAGACGGCATTGGAACTGGCAGTGTTTGCCGAGAAACTCTGGCAGGAGAAATGGGGCATGCCGCTGAGACCTTATGTCATCCTTATCAGCAGCGATCCCACCCTGCCAAAATCATTTGCCGCGTTTCCCGGCAATAAGCCCCTCGGTTTCGCTTACGAAACCCTCAGCACCCTGCATACCTACGCCACCACCCGCAACGGCCGTGGCATTGAGGCTGCAGCTAGACTTCGGGAGTGGGTAAAAAGACGACAGACAGACAACAAGGATCAGCGCTTTTTCCATCTGCGTATGTGCCATAGCAACGGGAAAGAACAAGACCCACCCCTGGGATGGTTTCTCTCGAACACCGCACAAACACGAATCAACGACTACCTAAGGGAAACAGATGGAGATGATGGTTGTGGAAGAGACAATCTATCGAGCCTCAAACAGTTAGTTAGGTTACTCAAAACAAGCAACTGATAATTATTATTATCTATCTTGTCATATAAATTGATATGACATGCATGCAAGGCACAAAGATGACAGATTAATCTCTCTACTCGCTGTCACTCCCTCATTCTGTATAAAAGCCTCGTCGTTCTAATCGTTAACCTCTGTACATTCGATCAATGCCAATACTTGTTCGAGTTGCAGCGTTCCATCATCCTCTGCCGCTGCCTTGACACCACTGGCGAGACTTGTCTTAAAACGTTGAATCTCAGCCTCCAGCTCAGACCGGGTGTATTGCTGCCTGGTTGATTTCTCCGGTTTACCTGTAACATCAAGCAGTGCGACTTCGGCGGAGCGCATGATCATTCGCTGTTCACCCGAGCCCTCTTCACTGGCGGTCAATGGGCCGGTCTTGGTGTATTGCATACCTTGATAGGTGAACCGCTGGCCGGTCTTTACCTGTGGAAAACGCATGGGGTTAGGACTCCGAATCGATAACAAAAAACTAAGTACATACTATCTCAGTAGACGTTGTAACGCCGTGGCGATCAATCCAGGATGGGGAAAATCTTCGCTATCGATACAGAGACGTTGTTGCCGCTCTCTCTCGGACAAGGTTTCCTGCTGTCGCTGTTGTTGAACCAATATCTCAATATCTGCCTCTGAGGCATCACTTCCCGATTCAGCCCTCTGATTCACCCGGGATTGTAGAACCGATTCAGATGCCTGGCAGTCGAGGATGAGAAAAGGCGTCTGCAGCTCTGCCGCCAGATCGAAAAAGGCCTGACGCTGCTGCTGCTTGAGAAATGTAGCATCTACGATCACGGAGAAATTAGCCTGCAACATTGACCTTGCCATACCTTCGAGGTGTACATAGGTGATCTCAGTCGCCTTCTCGCTATAGCGTTGCGAGTTCCCATGACCCTGCATGAGCATATCCTCAGGAAACAGACGTTTTCGCTCCACATCCGACCGTATGCGAATCGCCATCAGTTGTTCTGCAAACCAACCGCTGATATGACTCTTGCCGGAACCGGAAACACCATGGGTGATCAATAGCACAGCGGACGGATGGCGAATCACCGACTCTGCCAGCGTGAGGTAGCGTCGGTAGGTTTCCAGCACTTCAGCCGCCTCTTCTCGGTTCAGGTCGGGCTGACGAAATCTTATGGCGCAAACCTTGGCCCTTACCATGGCTCGATAAAGTAGATAGAAGCGTAGCAGGGGAAGTGCGGGGTAATCTCCCGTCAGTTCCAGATAGGTATTGAGTAACAGGTCGGACAGATCACTCATTCCTTGGTGCTGCAGATCCATCAATAGAAAAGCGAGATCACTCAGGGTGTCGATCCAGCGCAGGCCCGGATTGAATTCAATACCATCGAAAGGCGTCAGCCTGTTTTCAAACCGGGTGATGTTGCCAAGATGCAGATCGCCATGGCACTCCCTGATATTCCCACCATCCCTTCGCTCCCATAACTGATCGGTCGAGACCGCCACGAACTCTTCGGTCCAGACCTGCAGTGCGTCCAGTCGCTCGATCTCCAGCAATGGATGTCGCTGACTGCGAATCAGCTGAAAGTTTTCCTCCATCGGCAGCAGGACCGACTCGGGTGTTCCAAAATCGGATCCCTTGGGTGCCGGAAGAGCCTCTAGATGAAATGTGGCGATCTGTTTTGCCAGGCTCAGTATTTCATCCCTGACCGGCAAGTTTACGTTTAACAGATCCTGCTGACGGAAGCGTCGCATCTTGACGGCATACTCCAGCACCTTCCCCTCTTGTTTTAACGTCGGCTCCTCGGGTGTTCCATGAATAGCGATCACCGCCAAATAGAGATCCGGCGCCAAACGGCTGTTGAGCCGCAACTCCTCTTCACAGCAGATGCGGCGCTTCTCCAATGACGAAAAATCGAGAAATCCCAGATCGATGGGCTTCTTGATCTTATAGGCGAAATCTCCGACCAACAGCAGATGCGAGATATGGGTCTCGATATGTTTGATCCGATCAACGCCATGGGGAAAACCGACAGGTGACGCCATCAGTCGACGTAGCCAGCTGAGCTGGGATGTCGGGGCTTCTGGCGTCATTGTCATGGGTGGGGCTATCCTTGACTATATATTAGATAGTGCTAATATGTCGGCCACTTAGTGATCGTGGGTAGTTTTCAGGCGATCCCTCACACCTCTCGGGGTGTTTTTTCTAAGGATCTACAACTACTAGCTTAGAGGCAAATCCATGAATATCGACCGTATTGTCCTGGCCTTCGCCGGTTTCGCCATTCTTTTGAGTGTGGTGCTCTCCCAGTTCCATCATCCCTATTGGCTCTATTTCACGGCTTTTGTGGGAATCAACCTGCTGCAGTCCGCCTTTACCGGCTTCTGCCCACTGGCAATGATTCTGAAAAAGCTTGGTAAAAGCAGCGGTACCGCCTTTTCCTAAGGCTGTCCTGCGTTCACGCAACGGGTTGGCCGGCGCAGGGATGCGCCGAAATCACCAAACTACTCCTCATCCGTTTCCAGCGGCTCGGCTTGCAGATCGTGGGCTGTGGCACCGGTTATCCGCACACGGACAAAGTCTCCCGGTTCCAACTCCCAGGCGCCTGGTATGAAGACCCGGCCATCGATCTCCGGGGCATCCGCCGAACTGCGCGCCACCACCTGTTTCTCCTTGACCTCATCCACCAGAACGATGGCTTCACTGCCGATCTTCGCCTGTAGCCGCTGACGACTGATCTCGGTCTGCACCTGCATGAAGCGGGCGCGCCGCTCCTCTTTGACCTCATCCGGCACCGCATCGGGTAGTGCATTGGCCTGGGCGCCCTCTACGGGTGAGTAGGCAAAGCAGCCGACCCGGTCGAGTTGCGCCTCACGCAGAAAATTGAGCAACTCTTCGAACTCCGCTTCCGTCTCTCCCGGAAAACCCACAATGAAGGTACTGCGCAGCGTCAGCTCAGGACATTGAATGCGCCAGTGGGCAATACGTGAAAGCACCTTTTCAGTTGCGGCAGGACGTTTCATCGATTGCAGTACGCGCTGATTGCCGTGCTGCAGGGGCATGTCGAGATAGGGCAGAATCAAGCCTTCGGCCATCAGCGGGATCAGATCATCCACATGGGGATAGGGATAGACGTAGTGCAGACGTATCCAGGCGGGTAACTCACCCAAGGCCGCAGCCAGCTCACGGATACGGGTTTGTAGCGGCCGTCCCTGCCAGAAATCAGGGCGGTACTTAAGGTCGACACCATAGGCGCTGGTATCCTGCGAGACCACCAGCAACTCTCTGACGCCGGATTCCACCAGACGCCCTGCCTCCTGCATGACTTCACCAATGGGACGACTGACCAGTGGTCCGCGCAGGTCCGGGATGATGCAGAAGCTGCAACTGTGATTGCAGCCCTCGGAGATTTTCAGATAGGCAAAGTGTCTCGGGGTCAGTTTGATACCTTCCGGTGGCAGCAGGCTGGTAAAGGGATCGTGTGGCGCCGGCAGCTGGGCATGTACCGCCTCCATCACCGCCTCGTAGGCGTGGGGACCGGTGACCGACAGCACTTGGGGATGCGCCTCACGAATACGCACCTCATCCACGCCAAGGCAGCCGGTCACGATGACCCGGCCATTCTCCTGCAGCGCCTCACCAATGGCGTCCAAGGATTCTTCGACTGCGGCATCGATAAAACCACAAGTGTTGACCACCACCAGGTCTGCACCCTCATAGGTAGCGGAAAGCTCATATCCCTCAGCCCTTAAGCGACTGAGAATACGTTCGGAATCGACCAGGTTTTTCGGGCAACCCAGACTGACAAAACCAATATGTGGAGGGGTATCTGACATCGTATTCAATAATTCAGGCGATAGAGCTCTCGCCGATAGTGCGCCACCTGTTCATCCTGTGCATCCAGCTGATCCAGTACGGCTTGCATACCCTTGCGAGCGATGCCGTTGCGGTAACCCGGTTGACTCCTGGCCAGCTTAAGCAACAGATCGAGAGCGGTCTGGATATCATCGCTCATGAGTGAGAGGGCTGCCAGTGCGTACTGCAGTTCGGGATCCTCTGGTGTCGAATCGAGTTGCTGTTGCAGTAGTTCCCGTTCGCCGACAGCCTTTGCAGTCACAATAAAATCAAGGTGTGCCAGCAGGTTACGTATCTCAACCGAATCCTGTGCCTCTAGAGGTAACGCACTGAGTAGAGTGTGAGCTTCAGGGAAACGCTCCTGTCGCATAAGAATTTTCGTCATCAGGGCAGGATACGCCAACTGCGTCGGCTCACTCACAGCCGCCTCAGCCAGCAACTGCAATGCCGCGTTGGGATCCCCTGCCTGCCAGGTCGCGATGGCCTGCCGGCTGGTCTCGTCCAATGGCTTCTCCACATACGACTCGACGATACGGGGATAGTCCGCCTCCGGTTGTACACCGTGATACTCAGCCACCAGCTCTCCATGACGGAAAAGCTTGAATGATGGCAGGCTGCGGACACCGAATCGTTCCGCCAAAGGCTTCTGGTCGTCGGTATTGACGGAAACCAACAGAAACCTGCCCTGATAACTTTCTGCGAGATCTATCAGAATCTCACGTTGCTTGAGAGACGGACCCACCCATGGCGCCCAGAAATCCACCAGCACCAATCCGCGTTTGGAATTTTCCAGTACCAGGTGGTCAAAATTATCGACAGTACCTTCAACGATATAGGCAGGATTTGTCATGAATTCAGCAGACTCATCAGGGAATCACTGGAATGGTCCCGGCCCATCTCCACGATGATGGTATCACTCAATTCCAAATCCCCATTTGCCACATGGGGTAGAAGCTGTTCGGTAATCTGCTGGACGACCAGCATCCCAGCTCGGTTGGGATCATCTTCAGGCAGCGAGACAATACCTTGTTGGAGATCACCGAGATAACGGGTGAAGGTCTCTGATTGATCCTGCTGTCCCAGCATCTGAAACTCGGTCGTAAAATCGATATGCAGCTCACGTCCGGGCTGCTCAGGATCATCCAATACACCGATCTTGAGTGGGCCTTCAATCAACATCTTTCGTCTCCATTAGACAGGCTGGAAAAGCGTCATGGTATAACGATCCGCCATGACATAAAAGTCTTTCTAAACCATAGACTTAGAAATATACAGGACGTATTTTACAGAAAACTTCTGTCTCCCTTCCCTATTCTATGCGAGGATAATGGCTGGAACACTGGCGTCATCAAGTCACTACGACTTACTGTTTAAGGTGCGCTCACTCTTTATGACCCATGGACGGTATCTATCACAGTTCAGGTCGCATCTACCCGTTAGGTATGTATGGACGACCTCCGCAGTTTGAGAGGTAAAGGTATGAAGAACTGTAAACTCTGCCGCTTCAGCAAGGTGTGTAATGACTTGCCGGGCATCTGTATTCTGGTCCAGTATGCAGCCGTCGCTGTGTTGGTTGTCTCCCTGGGGTTTCTCTTTTTCTCCCAGGAAGTTTTTAACTGATTACTACTCGCATGGTTGCTGTCCAGAGTAAGAAGTCGGGTCTGTCCTAACAATCAACAACCGAATACCATCGCTTCTTGCGCGGATGATACTCGTTGCTTCCACGCAAGCATGCTTGTGGCCTTGTCTATCTTAGAATTTCTCATACTTTCCAGCGGGTCTTTTCCACGCATCCACATGCTTAGGATTTTGCAGCAGATCCGCTATGATGCACTCATCATTCCTCAAACGATTTTATGAAATATGGCAGAAAAAGAGATTGTACTGATTGGCGTTGGTGAAATCGGTGGTGTCTTTGCCCGTGGCTTTCTACGCCTGGGTTACAGCGTGCATCCGATTACACGAAAAACGGACATGAACGAGATTACTGCAAGGATTAAGCACCCTCAGCTGGTGGTGGTTGCAGTTGGAGAGAATGACCTGCAGGCGGTATTGAACGGCATCCCGGAGACATGGAAATCAAAGCTCTGTCTACTACAGAATGAGCTGCTACCCAATGACTGGCGAGGTGTGCCGGATCCCACGGTCATCTCCATCTGGTTCGAAAAGAAACCCGGCATGGATGCGAAAGTGATAATTCCTTCACCCGTCCATGGACCACAGGCTCATCTGGTCGCTCAGGCGTTAGATGCCGTGTCTATATCCAGCAGAGTACTGACTTCTAAAAGTGAGTTACTCAATGAACTGGTAGTCAAGAATCTCTATATACTTACCACCAACATTGCAGGCCTGCGTACCGGGGGGACAGTCGGTGAACTATGGCGAGACCACCGCACGTTTGCCACTGAGGTGGCAGAGGAAGTCGTTCGCCTTCAGGAGATGCTCACAGGTATCTCTCTCGACCCGTCCGTTCTGATCCAGAGTATGACCAAGGCCTTTGATGGAGATCCTGACCACAAATGCATGGGCCGCAGCGCTCCTGCTCGCCTTGCCAGGGCACTTGAACACGCCCAGTCACACAGTCTTGAGTTGCCTTTATTGCTACAAGTAGAATCTGAAACCCATGTATAACAGCCATGCCCAATAACCGAAACCGGATTAATCCTGGTAGCCGGGTGCTGCTGCATTTATCCATGACACTGGAGGACGGCACAGAAGTCATCTCAACTTATGAAGATGAGCCTTTATCGTTCACGCTTGGAGATGGGGTCATGGAAGCATCGCTGGAGAGTTTACTTCTTGGCCTGAATACAGGTGATGAACAGAGCTGGGAGGTAATTGGAAATGAGGTGTATGGCCCTATTGACGACGATAATCTGCAATGGATGGATCGTGAGACGTTTTCAGATCAAATGAAATTACGTGTTGATCAGATAATCGGATTTACCACATCAAATGGCGAGGAGATAGCAGGCCGCATCGTAGAGATAGAACCCACACAGATTCAACTTGATTTCAATCACCCTCTGAGTGGCAAGACTTTTTTCTTCAAAACCACAATACTGGATGTAGATCCACCCGAGTAAATTCATGAAACAGATCCTGCTTGCCAATCCACGAGGTTTTTGCGCCGGTGTCGACCGGGCTATAGAAATTGTCGAGCGTGCACTGGAGCAACTGGGTGCGCCGATCTATGTTCGGCATGAAGTGGTACACAATCGATTTGTGGTCGAGAGTCTACGTCAAAGAGGTGCCATTTTTGTCGATGAACTCGACGACGTACCTGATGGAAACACCGTCATATTCAGCGCCCACGGCGTTTCCCAATCGGTAAGACAAGAAGCTGCAAAACGGGAACTGAGGGTATTCGATGCAACCTGCCCACTAGTCACCAAAGTCCACCTTGAAGTAGCCCGTCGCTGTCGAGATGGTTATGAAGTGATACTCATCGGCCACCGCGGACATCCTGAAGTTGAAGGGACTATGGGGCAGTGCACAAGGAATCAAGACACCTCTCATATCCACCTTGTAGTTACCAAAGAAGATGTAGAAAAACTCGAAATCGACTCACCCCAAAATATTGCATATGTTACTCAAACCACATTATCAATCGATGATACGGAAGAGGTCATCGAAGCATTACGCACTCGATTTCCGAATATCACAGGGCCTAAGAAAAAAGATATATGTTATGCGACACAGAATAGACAGGATGCCGTGAAAGACCTGGCTCGACAATGTGATTTAGTTTTAGTCGTTGGCTCGCCCAACAGTTCCAACTCAAATCGACTGAAAGAAATTGCTATAAAACACGGCACAACCGCTTACCTTATTGATGGTGCGGAGGACATAAAAGAACAGTGGTTATTTGGTACTAAGACAGTAGGGGTGACTGCTGGTGCCTCAGCACCAGAAATACTGGTAGAAAACGTGATTGACCATCTCAAGTCAAAGGGAGCTAAGGAAGCAATAGAAAGCAGAGGCAAACGTGAGGAAGTCGTTTTTTCGCTACCAAAGGAATTATCAACTGCTACGAAGCAAATCGGTTAAATATTACCCTAAGCTTAATTACCTGTAGTAGTTCAGTAAAAAAGAACAATCACAAAGAGTAACTTATAGCCTTGCCTATTTCACAGCATGAATATGAAAAATATTTTGCATAAACAGGCATTCATTAAGAAGGATAGTTCTTTGCTATGTATCTAAGAAAAACTGACATAGGAAACAAGCTGAATTGTCTTAATAAAACCAAGCACACACTGCTTATAATTTGAATTAGACTATTATAGTTAAAGAATACATATCTATTGATATTTTTGTTATTTGTGAAATAACAGAACGGGATCAATAAATCATAAACTGTAGATAAATAACATCAATTACCAACACTTTCCATCCACATCAGCAGCACCTTCATAATTTGCAGATTTCAGACCTGTTTGATCTATTGAGTACCCACTACAGTCATCACTTGCTTGTGCCACCCCTTCCGTAGCAGAAAATGTAAAATCCATTGTTGTAGCTACACCATCTGTAACTAGTGCGAAGGTATAATTGTCTGCACTAATCCCTGCCACAGCCTCGCGATGAAAGAACACATCGTTGCTGTCATCGTTTAGTCCATCTGGGCCAAAATTTAACTGCACAATGGTGTCTGCATATGTACCAAACAGCGCAGCATATTTTTCTTGTGCCATTGCAAGCTTTGACAAACCAGCTCTTGCATCTGAACGCCTTGACTTTTCTAGCATATCCGTATATAGCGGATATCCGATAGTTACCAAAATAGCCAGTATTGCAAGAGTGACCATCAGCTCAATCAGCGTTACGCCAGAATCACTTTTTCTCACTGCATCACCTCATCTTAACTTAATGACGCTCAATTTTAATAACATAGGGCTGTGAAGGCGTTTTGTTGTTATATTTCAATTTCAATGTTACAGCTTCACCTTGTTTGATATCAGATAATAGTCCAAGTTTTGTCGGGGTACCTACAACATTTACAGGCCGACTTAGTAGATAAACCATATCATCAACCCAGATCTGATTGGTTTTCATATTCATGCCATCGAACTGCCCTGTAACCGACTCCGACTCTACGTTTAACAAAACCCCATCACCCAGAGAGTCAAACTCTTCTGAAGACACCTGAAATGAGATCAATAAAACTCCTACCATGAGTACTCTATATAGAACAGTATTCATGTAATATTTTTGTTTATGACTCTCTGTTTTCATATCAACACCTCGAGAACCTTGCTCAATATTTTTAATCCGACCAAAAACGTCCCCAGGATGAACGTGTACCCACACCCCGATTTCCTTGTAAGGTATAAGTATCTAGGTCCTCTGCAGGAACAAGCAAAGTACCAATAGCACCAACACCTGACTTAACCAAGGTCGGCTGCCAATATAGTGAGCCCGATCTTATACCAGCAACATTTTCGTCACCAACTTGATCATCAGAGTCAAAATCTCCATCGTTATTCACATCAATTGAAACGAAATCAGGTTCAGTGCCGTCAATCAAATTATGCACCATAAGCCAGCTGTAACCCGCCGATGAACTACATAAATTCGACTCTGGAGCCATGGTCGTGTAGACAACGAGATCACCAAATACAATTGGATTTACTATCACGCGTTCACCGCTATCTGGAAGATCAAAATACCAGCCCCGGTTCGTTGTATAATCAACAGGATTGTTTGTCAGCAATCTCACATCAAACCCACTAAGCGTATCAGCATTAACCGTCTGCTCGATTAGTGCCGACCCTCTACCAACTGTAATTGCAGACCCACTATCCCAAATACCGTAAAAAGTGTTATCACCAGTATTAACCGGGTCATTTTCTGCAATGTATTGGCCAGTACCAATAAAGACCATGGTGTTCGGGCTGGTCTTGCTATGTCTCTCAGTCGGGTGAAGAACAACCATGGGCTGGCTCGTAATAGGTTGCGCTACGTTTAAAGCTGACCTTGCTTGAAATAAGGGATTCGACCCATATGCCAACCCCCACGATGCGGGTAGCGTACTAGAAATATCAAACACCCACAGATTTCCCATTACATCACCAGCATAAATTCTGTCAGCGACACTATCAGCACCAAGATCTACAACGGCAGGAGAAGACAATCCGTTACAATCACTACTGATCGCGAGGCAATCACCTCCCACAATTGTACCGGGTATAGGACTTGTGGCAGCTGGATCAGGTAAAATCTCAACGTCTGTAGCATTATCCAAGTACTTTATGAATAACTTTGCCTTCCCATCGGAACTAGGACCGGGGTTGTAGCCGTTGCCTAATATCACAGCCCAACGCCCATTGTTTAACTGAGCTATTGTTGGCTTACCGTAAGTGTAACCTAGGTCGTCATGCGTGAATTCCCATAAGATATTGCTGGCCACACCAGCTTCAGTATTGAACTCAGATGGATCACTGATATCAATTGCAAAGATTGACCGTCCGCCTCCACGTAAAGTACCAACAAGAATCGTACGCCAACGAAGACCACCTCCATCACCAGTATCAATATATACCTCGGCTACGACCGACTCACCATCTACGTAATAACGATGCTCATAAGCCTGATCTGCTAACCAATGAAGACCGTTTCGGCTGTCGTCACTGAATACAGCTCTGGGAAAGTAGACAAATACTTCTTCGCCTGTTATTGCATCAAATGCATGGAGTCCTCCATCATTGGCGCCGACATAGATCATTTTTCTTCTGCCTTTGGCACCCGTCGGGGTCAAATTATTTGCCCAACTCTGATACGAGGTACTTAGAAACAAACTGGGATCAGGGTCACCAACATATACTGGTGATGAATGTGAAATATCACCTAATCTATGGGTTCCACGATATCGAAAATCGCCAACATTCTTTCCTTCGCTTGAGTGATCACCCAACAAATAATTAACTAAGCTTACTCCATAAGCCTGATTGGCGATTATTTCCGTAGCATCTGTTGTTGTAATGGGGAAGGGGGCATCATGTAACAGATCTCTGACTTGTTCAATGCTTACCTCAGTAGAACCAAAGTCACTTGAATCTGTGTAATCTGCAGGAAATTCAAATGGGATTCCCTGAGAGCCGCTATAAGTCACTGCAAATCTCGTGTTATACGCCCGAGAATCCAGTAAGTCATGCGCTTTCCACGTTGGCACGGTGTCGACCACCCCACCAGTAATGCCATAACTGTATAGCTCACCGCTCCAGTAGCTTGAATCGAATTTACCCTGAACCACATTACCGCCACTGAGTATGTTGAATGTGTCAACCGCTACAGCGGTGGCAGCCACTGGATTTCTTGATGAAATGTCGTCTATAGCTTGCTGAAGACGGAGTATCAACTGCTCGGGATCTTTAGCGCTAAGAAATAAACCGCGCCCGTTCCATGCTGCATGCATCATATCGTCCACGGTTCTATTCGTATTAGCAGCAGGAGTTGGCCAACCAGCGCCCAGTGCCGCATTGCATAATGCCGGCCAATTATCTGCAACCACCCCTGTAGATCGAGATGGCGGTAAGCATGGGTTGCCCAGGCCATCTGTTTCAGGTATTGAGCCCCTGACACCAAATGCGACTGTAAATGTCACAAGATGTTGTTCAGTATTTGTATCGTAACAATTCGGATGTAGGTTTTCTTCACCTGAAATAACATTATTACATTCTGTTTGATCATTTAGTGCGACTGGTATTCTGACAGTAGGAACTTCATCAGCAAGAGCCACAAGGTCTGTCTCATAATAATGCATCGCAACATCAGCTAAAGTATTCGGAACCGTATCTGAATATGATTGCCCGTCAAAATCGCTACCCGCTCCATCAATATCTGTATTTCCTACTGAGGGATCGCCCCCGTTCCAAAAACCATCGGACATGACAATTGCAAAATTTTGCTGGCATGTTCCACCAAGGGTCTCATTCAGTATTGGAGAATGCCCAGCAGCACTATCCGCTTGTGCGGATGGCGTATATCCAAAGAGAGCACTATTACTCATCTGGTTCATGAAATATCGGCCAGTGTTCTGCAAACCTAACCGAAGTGGTGTCCCACTAGATGAGTTAACACCTAAAAGATTATCGAGCAGGGTATCTTTATTCGTAGCAGCAGTTGCATCAATCGGTAATGAAATATCATCGATATCTTTGACTTGTGTTCCTACCTCAGTTCCTTTCGTAATATGGTTATTACGATTGATAGTTCCGATACCAATACGTTGCCTTGACTGCTCAATCACCTGACTCACAGCACGTTTCATCACATACTCACGTTTGCGAAAGTAGCTGAACCAGTTTGCGAAGTTAGTTTGTTGTTGTGCAGATAGTGTACTAACAAAAACCCGGCTGGCATTATCAGTCGGGCACTCCCCAGTATCATAGAGGCCATCAGCATCAGCATCATTCCAATTATAATAAAATGCGCCATTGCCACCAAAACCATTGATGAGATCACAGGTAACGCCATTGTCATTATTGACATCTCCACTACTATCACATGATCCCGTGCTACTACCAGCTGTATAAGGATTCACCCTCGCACTACTTGGTATGGAATCTGTGAATAAAGCTCCATTTCTATCTTCACCAAACCATGGTGTATAGGTTGCTGAGGGATCGTAAGCCAGTGCGTTATAACCCGCGCAGAGCTCCAGATTCTCGGTAGTATCATTCGGAGTAAAGTCAAGATCACCAGAGCCACCACCGTCATTACGACGCATTACTTCCCAGTCCATACTTCCAGAATCATCAAGCATGAAGAAAATATTGGGTTGAACCGGTTTGGCAAGAAATAATGGTAGCTGAGATAACGGACCAGGTGCAGACTGTAGCAGTCCTATTGGTGAAGCCAATATACCCAGTAAAAAGTATTTGCAACTTTTCACCAAAGTACTGTTGTTTTGTGATTGACTGATCATTCTATTTCCGTCGTTCATGCTTACCTCCTCTTTGACACTCAAAGAGGTATGGATACGTGACTTTGCAGGACATGATGAGAAGTTCTATCCTGCCCCCATCCAATAACTGTTATACGAAACCCCTGCCGAGGTGCGGGCATTGGCGGCACACCAATTTGAATTGGCGCATCGGCTCCTACCGGTCCTATATATTCGATAATAAGCCGTGGCTGGAGTGCCTGCTCCTGCGCGTTAAGAGCGTCCGGCAAAATATCCAACTGCGGCAGAATATTTCCATTTCCCAGAATATCGTCACCTAGCGTGATAAATCCCTTAGGTAATGCACATGAAGCACCGGCGCACCATGCACTCTCATCGTTAGGATTAAAAGAACAATCGATATCACCTCGGCAAACTTCGGTTGAATTCGTAGGCGTGAGGTCTTGTGTAGTATAAAGGCCATCAGGACCACCTGCCGTTTGAAACCATGTTTGCCATGCGCCAGTTGGCACTGTAATGACCACCCATTCCTCAGCAACCCGTAAACCATATTCTGCCGACTGAAATGCTGACGAAGAACGAAAATAGTTACCGGACATTTGTTGTTCAAGTGTTGAATTTCCAATTCCCGATATAGCAAGCACAGTCATCACTAACAACAACATCAGAGCTACAATCATGACAGCCCCACGCTGTTTACTGCCAAGCCCCTTCCTAATACCGCTTTGGTCTTTAACTTTTGATTGGGAACAATAGAATCTCATGCATCCAGCCCCATATTGCGCAACTTCACTGTGAACTCAAAATCTTGAGTCACGTCATTAGTACCAACTTGACTAATCACCATCGTTAACAAGATTTTTAAGCTCGTAATGTCGGATAAACGCAGTCCACCTGACCAGCTTACATAACGATCCGCATTTCCATCATCTGCTGCCGGGGAATCTATACCATACAGAACTTGCATATCGGTGACATTGTCGAAGAGAAGTTGCCGCGTGCCACCATTCCGAGATTCGTAGAGACCTGTCACTCCAGAAACCGTCGCTATTTCATAAGTAACACTACCAACACCATAAACGAATGAAGTCTCTTCCCCAATGGCGCCGTAACGCTCACTCAACTCTCCACTAGAATTTTCAACTCCGGCAATGCTAACCGCTGCCTGCCCATCAACATCATCTGGATGACCAGGGTCATAGGCATCCCAATGGAAGATTTCTCCAGCAGTGGGAAAATTAGCACTTGTAGTATTAGCCACCCCGCTCACCAGAAAGATATTTGCGCGATCACAATTACCGACTAATACAGTAATTGGCTGTGGTGTAGGTGTTTTAGATGTATCAAAGTTATCTGCGAGTTGTTGATATAGTGTTGAATTCTGTGTAACTCGCAAAGGGTCTGCACGAGATGCTGCGCCCTCAACAACAGGTATTCCTGTCCCAGGCAGAGCGTAGCTGACGGTGATTGAATCAGGACCCGCACCCCCCTCTGTACCTTGAATAACATCTGTTACACCGAGTCCATTGACATAAACATCAACAGTTGGCGTATTATTCACATAGGGCATAGCACAACCGGAGTAACCCACCATACTGATATCTTTATTAATTTTGTCTGCAATAAAGCGGAAGCTCTCCTGTAGGACAGAAAGATCTTCTTCAAGTCGAAAACTCTCCTTGCTACTCATGAATATCGATACCGCACCACCGAGAATCATCAAACTAAGCACAAGCCCTATCATGAGCTCAACTAGGGTTAACCCACTACTATAAGTAATGTTATTTTTTCCTTTCATGGAACGAGGCTCATTCTGTATACCAAAAAGGGTGTTGTGGAATCCCTGTCGTGATCCCATGCAACTTTTACTGCGAAAATATCTGCGGTTCGGTCAATATCACATTCATCGTTCCATGCAACTGTATCTGATCCACCCAAACCATCGCTAGGTGTACTGTCCCTGCAAATCACACCAACACCACTGGGTAATTGCTGCTGTATTTTTGAAACCCACTGAAATGCATCTGTTTGTGCAATCTGAGCTACACTGCATCCCGAACTAATGCACCCCGGATCAGTACCTGGCGCACTGATATAATCATAAGCATCACCGGTTGCTCTACCTGTATTTGGATTGCGAACACCTGGCCGATTGGCTCTCACTCGATCAGCGCCTTCCATCAACAAAGATACAGCGAGAGAGGCTTCCATTGCTGTCTGATTACCTCTAAGTGAACTCATCTGGAGACCAGCCACGCCTAGAAGTCCAATAGAGAGGATCACAACAGTGACCAGCACTTCCATCAAGGTGAACCCCATAGAACGAGAATAGACTTTTAAACCCCGGCTATTTCTCTGAAAAAACACCATCGACACTCCTCACAAACAGCTCACATTATCAAATGAAGCCCTACCCATTCTTGAGACTGTTATCCGTCTCGCCTGCATACCATGACAATCAGTTTTCTTGAACGATAACTGGATATCAGCATCTTGTGTGTTGGCACCGGTAGCTATGAAACCTATATTACCGGGTGTGCCCCCACTAAAGGTGATGCGGTCTCCATCATTTTCGGGAATTTCCCAACTTCTGAGAAGTGTCTCCGACCCAGAATCGAAGTCCCCATTGGAAGGAGAAGTGCCATCATCAGTGAATACGAGCCAGCCATATGCCCACCCAGCACCAGGATCACAAGCAACACTTCCAGGAGTTTTATTTCTAGAGCAAACAGAAACGACTATACTCCTCTTCACCGCTTCACTACGCGCCAGGCGTAATGCACTAACAAGATCATTGGAATAGCCAGCAGCCTGATTACTTGACATCATACTCATAAACGAAGGTACGCCAATGGACAGTATGAGAATCCCCACGGCCAAGGTCACCATTAGCTCGATAAGTGTCATTCCGGAAATCTTTTTCATGTCTCTCTCTATAGCAGAAAGTTGATATGTATATACAGGCCAAGATGATAAACAGTACCTAAACGCCGATGAATGGCTATCAAACGATTTTGATTCTTATCGTCCAAAGCTGTTAAAAATGAAGCTTAGCTACATTCAAAACCTAGCTCTATGGTATACAAACCACGTCTTTTCCAATCATAATTGTGAACTCCATCAACCATCACTCGATTAACTTTCTCGATGTCTGAAATCTTTGTTATCGGTGGCGGCCTCATCGGCATGCTTACAGCCAGAGAATTGGCTATGGCCGGCAAGCAGGTCACTCTGCTGGAACAAAACCGGGTTGGACGGGAGTCATCCTGGGCAGGTGGCGGCATCATTTCTCCCCTCTACCCCTGGCGGTACGATCCCTCAATCACAGCATTGGCCAGTTGGGGGCAACACTACTATCCTGAGCTGATGGCAGCTCTCTATAGAGAGAGCGATATCGATCCGGAATATACCAGGAACGGCCTTCTCATTGTTGAACCGGAAGACAACGAGCAAGCCCTCACCTGGGGAAAGGCCACTCAGCAATCACTGACTAATCTAGAGAAAACCGCTATCGGCGACTGTGAACCGGCGCTCACTACAACAGCAAATAAGGCAATCTGGATGCCCGAGGTTGCACAGGTACGCAATCCCAGGCTGGTCAAGGCTGCCTACGGCGCCATAGAAAAGCGGGTTGAGATTCGCGAGAACTGCCGTGTTTCCAAATTATTGGCTAGAGACGGTCGCATACAAGGCTTAGAGACGGATTCCGGTAACATAGCCACAAAGCAGGTGATCGTCTGCGCGGGCGCCTGGACGGGTGATCTGCTCAAGGATTTTGTCACTCGTCCTGAAATCGAGCCGGTGCTGGGACAGATGATTCTTTTCCGTTCACAGCCCGGGGTCATTTCGCGCATCGTCCTGCATCAGGATCGATACGTTATCCCACGACGTGACGGAAGGGTTCTGGTTGGCAGCACCCTTGAGCATAGAGGCTTTGACAAGACCACTACGCAAGCTGCTAAAGAGGCTTTGAAGGACTACGCCTTAGCGCATTTTCCACTACTCAGAGAGGCCAAAATCGAACATCACTGGGCCGGCCTGCGTCCCGGCTCACCCAGCGGCATACCCTACATTGGCCCTGTTCCCGGTATTGAGGGACTCTATCTCAATGCCGGTCATTTTCGAAACGGCGTAGTGCTTGGCCCCGCCTCGGCCCGCCTGATGAGTGACCTGGTCCTGGGTAGAGAACCGATTCTCCCGTCAACACCTTACGCGCTTGACGCCCACAGAGACTAAACCGGCTAGACCCAACATCAACTAGGCGACTATAATTGCCGCCTTCCAGCCGATGTAGCTCAGTCGGTAGAGCAACTGATTCGTAATCAGTAGGTCGGCGGTTCAATTCCGCCCATCGGCTCCATTTTTTCTGCCTCACGGCCACAACTCAAATGATATTGTGACTGTGAGAATAGAGGGAGCCCGGAACGGGAGTTCCATCAGGTTCATCATTAATCTGATTAACCAAACGTCAAAACCGGTTTGCCTATGCGTATTTTCAAGATCGTGTTTCTCAACCAGGGGAAGGTCTATGAGATCTTCGCCCGTATGGTGCGACAAGGTGAGCTCTATGGCTTTGTGGAGGTCGAAGATCTGATCTTCCAGGAGAGCGGGTCACTGTTAGTAGATCCCTCTGCGGAAAAGCTTAAAGAGGAGTTCTCCGGTGTCCATCGCACACGTATCCCGATTCATTCCGTCATTCGTATCGACGAGGTGGAAAAGAACGAGCATGGTCCGGGCAAGATCATAGAGATTGATGGAGACTCAAACATCACGCCTTTCCCTCATCACTTCCCAGGCCCCAGAAAAAGCCCTGACAAATAACTCCACGATTGAGAATGCGCATTGCTGCGCCGGATCAGACTTTTGACAATACCCCCTCCTCTCAAAAGTCTCGATCATTATGAACTCCTGTGTATTTCATCACAGCGTCTGGCTGTTTCTCTCCCTTTTTCTCACCCTAGCCGCGTGCACAGCAGAACCGGAAACAGCTGACCAACAAGACCCTCCCCTACTGACAGCGGCCGAAAACGGTGATCTACCAACGATTCAGCGGCTGACCGCAGAAAATTCAGCTGTTGATATCAGAGACGCTTGTCTCTGGACACCTTTGATGAAGGCAGCACTCAACGGCCATACACAAGCAGTTCTTCAACTGATCCAAGCCAATGCTGACGTCAATCTGGTGGACAAGGGTGGCTACTCAGCGCTCATGTTAGCCGCCTCTAATAACCATGCTGAGATCATCGATCTGCTCATCAACGCAGGCGCCAGCCCTGATCTGGTTGAACAAACCGGCGGCTTCACTGCAATGATCTGGTCTGCGAAACTCGGTCATACCGCTACAATCAGACAACTGATCAGCGCCCAGGCTGATGCCACAGCTCAGGACTTTGATGGCAAAAGCGCACTCGACTGGGCAAAAGAGATGAAGCATGCAGAGATTATCACCCTTCTGAGTCAATATACGGAGTAAGGACACTCAATCCCCCCAAACATTAGAATCTTCTGAATAACTGACCTACATCATAGCCTCGGCACAAAGGCGGTTTATGATTTACAAACACATAAGTCCACGAAAATCCTGTGAAGGCAGGCCGGGAGGAATCCTCTATGACCGCACAAATTACGAACGACCAAGGACTGCGGGAAGCACTGAACACGCTCACACTCTCACAACAAAGGGAGCTGGGCGGCCTATTCGTTGCCAGTGTCGGCCACCTCAGTAATGATCCAAGAATAGGAAGAGCGCTGGAAGCGGCGGCCGATGCAGGTACGACTCCCCAGGCTTTGGAAGAATCGTATAAATCGGTCAAAGCCTTCGCAACACAGAGCTACACGGCTTGTGGCAGTGATGCGGACTGGGCGGCCCAGGCAGAACATTTCGTTGCCGCAGCAGCCGCTGCGAGCCTCGCACCTGAAGATCAAACAGGTGTAAAAGGAAACAATGCCTGGAAAGCAGCCATGCAGGCCCGCATGGCAAAAAACTGCGAAATGATCCTCAATGATGAGGGCGGCGTCGCCAATGAGGCGGAAAAGCAGTACCAGATGGCGCAGAAGTATTTGGGTGGATAACCAGTCTAACTGACAGTGAATCGAGAAAAAGCGCGCTTCTGGCAGTGATCAGGAGCGCCTGCTAACTCGGTCTCTATTGGCGGGGTTCTGGTACCCCGCTTTATTTACCGTCCATCAGCGTAATCCCATCGAGACCATCCACCAGGGCATCCTTGGCGCGACTGGCACCCAGCTTGATCATCAAGCGGACATCATTGGTTGAATCAGCATAGGCCAGTGCATTCTCATAGCTGATGACCCCTTCTTCATAGAGCTGATAGAGGTGCTGATCGAAGGTGATCATGCCGTGTTCCGTTGAACGCTTCATCAACTCTTTCAGTTTGTGGATCTCGCCTTTTCTGATCAACTCTGCCGCCAACGGCGTGTTCAGCATGACTTCGATTGCGGCACGGCGACCTGTCCCATCTGCCTTAGGTATCAGCTGTTGGGCGACGATCGCTTTCAGATTGAGTGAAAGATCCATAAAAATCTGATCCCTGGCATCTTCGGGAAAGAAGTGAATGATGCGATCCAGTGCCTGGTTGGCATTGTTCGCGTGCAGGGTCGAGAGACAGAGATGCCCCGTCTCGGCAAACGAAATGGCGTGCTCCATGGTTTGGCGGGTTCGGATCTCACCGATCAGGATCACATCCGGTGCCTGCCGCAGTGTATTCTTCAGCGCCACTTCATAAGAGTCGGTATCTATACCCACCTCACGCTGGGTAATGATACAGCTGTTGTGATCGTGAATGTACTCAATGGGATCTTCAATACTGATAATGTGGCCATCACCCCGGGTATTGCGATAGCCAATCATGGACGCCAGGGAGGTTGATTTACCGGTGCCTGTAGCACCCACAAAAATGACCAAACCGCGCTTGGTCATGGAGAGATCCTGCAAAATTGGGGGCAGAAAGAGTGATTCGAGGGTGGGTATGCGATTCTCTATACGTCGCAGAACCATACCCACCGCATCGCGCTGGATAAAAGCGCTGACACGAAATCGACCGATACCCTTGGCGCTGATGGCGAAGTTACACTCTTTGGTCTCATCAAATTCCCGCTGCTGGGTATCTGTCATGATGCTATAAGCCAACGACTTCGTCTGCTTGGCCGTAAACACCGTTTTGTTGACCGGGTGTATCTTACCGTCCACCTTCATGGACGGCTCACGACCGGCCGTAATGAAGAGATCGGACGCTTTGTTCTTGACCATCATGGACAGCAGCGGACCCAGTTCCATAGTTAAATCCTCTTCGTCATTCTTTATCTTTCGTAGATATCCTGCTCACCGTACAGATTCGCTACATCTGCTCTTTGTTCTGCGCCTTTGCCTTGGCGTCCAGACGGCTGACAATGCCTTTCTGTACGAGTTCTTTTAGCGCCTGATCCATCGTCTGCATACCGTGAGCCTGACCTGTCTGGATGGCGGAATACATCTGCGCCACCTTATCTTCCCTGATCAGATTACGGATAGCCGGCGTACCTACCATGATCTCCCAGGCAGCGATTCGACCACCACCGATCTTCTTCAGCAGTGTCTGCGCGATAACCGACCGCAGAGACTCTGACAACATGGAACGTACCATCGATTTCTCACCAGCGGGAAATACATCGATAATTCGGTCGATGGTCTTCGCCGCAGAACTGGTATGTAGCGTACCGAAAACCAGATGTCCGGTTTCCGCCGCAGTCAATGCCAGACGGATGGTCTCCAGGTCACGCAACTCACCCACCAGGATGATGTCCGGATCCTCACGCAAGGCGGAACGCAACGCCTCGGCGAATCCCAGGGTGTCTCGGTGTACCTCGCGCTGGTTGATCAAACATTTCTTACTGGCGTGTACGAACTCGATGGGATCCTCAATGGTGAGGATATGTGAGTAGTCGTTGTCATTCTTGTAATCCATCATGGCAGCCAGGGTGGTCGACTTACCCGAACCAGTTGGCCCAGTCACCAGTACCAGGCCACGGGGAACATCCACGATATCCCTGAAGGTCTGAGGACAACCAAGGTCCTCCAGGGTCAACACTTTGGAAGGGATGGTACGAAATACCGCCGATGCGCCGCGAGCCTGATTGAAGGCATTAACACGAAAACGTGCCAGGCCAGGAATCTCGAAGGAGAAATCTGTCTCGAGAAATTCCTCAAAGTCCTTGCGCTGTTTATCGTTCATGATGTCATACACCAGGGCATGCACCACTTTATGTTCCAATGCCGGCACATTGATTCGACGGATGTCACCATCCACACGGATCATCGGCGGCAATCCTGCCGAGAGATGCAGGTCCGAGGCATTGTGCTTCACACTGAAAGCAAGTAATTCAGCGATATCCATTCATTCCCCCATGATGAAACTGATGCAACTTATCTCTAGTCATATCGACCCAATGCCTGATAAGTTTAGTAGGCACACGGCCATAGGTTGAGCCGGCATAGCAAAGTTAACCAGACTAAGCCGACCTCGTTAGCGCCCTACATGGCTAGGAAGTAATATACTAGGCAGGTAACAAAAAATCTGTTCCAACGGCAATTTTTTTTATTTCAGACGTGATCGATCCCGAAATACCCACCAATGATCTGCTCGGACAGCGCTATCAGGCCTTGCTAAAGCGCGTCCGACAGGCCGAGGCAGCCTGTGGCCGGAAGTCCAATACTCATCTGTTAGCAGTGAGTAAAACCCGAACCGCAGATGAGATTCGTGGACTGGCAGCGTTGGGTCAGTTCCGGTTCGGTGAGAATTATCTGCAGGAAGCGGAGGAAAAAATCAAACAACTGCGCGATCTCCCTCTGGAGTGGCATTTCATTGGCCGCATTCAGAGCAACAAAACCCGCTCCATCGCAGAACACTTTGATTGGATACACAGTGTAGCCAGCCTCAAACACGCCAGACGGCTCAGTGAACAGCGTCCGCCACACCTGCCCCCACTCAATATTTGCCTACAGGTCAATACCAGTGGAGAAACCAGCAAGGATGGCCACAGCCCTGAATCTCTATCCTCACTTCTGATGGACTACGCATCCCTACCAAACCTACAGATACGCGGATTGATGACGATTCCGGCACCTGCTGAGGGAGATTCAGATATGGCCCACCCTTTCCGGCTGCTTCGCAGCTTACGTGACCGCCTATCCAGTCCACAACTACCCCTTGAGACCCTATCCATGGGCATGTCGAATGATCTGGAGGCCGCCATTACCGAGGGCGCCACGATCATTCGAATCGGCACCGCAATTTTCGGCCCACGTGGGTATAATCACTAACTTCAAACCAAGCATCGATAGAAATAAAGACAACGATGACAAGCAGCAAACTCACATTCGTCGGCGGCGGCAATATGGCCACCAGCCTGATCGCCGGTCTGATAGCCGATGGCTACGACAGCCAATTAATCACAGTCAGTGATCTGGACAGCGAAAAACTGGCTCTGATGGCAGCCCGGTTTGGGATTCATACCGAGCCCGATAATGCAAAGGCCATCGAAGATGCAGGCATCATCGTCCTGGCCGTCAAACCGCAAGTCCTGGAAAGCGTAGCCCGGGGTTTGGCGGAGACCCTGCAGAAAACCCAGCCTTTGGTCATCTCCATCGCAGCGGGCGTACAGGAGACGATTTTACGCGACTGGCTTGGCGGTGATGTGACGCTGGTTCGCAGCATGCCCAATACACCGGCAATGATCCAATCGGGCGCAACCGGGCTGCATGCCGGTCCCGGCGTCACCGATGAGCAACGGGATATGGCAGAAAACATCCTGCGCGCAGTCGGCCTCACCCGCTGGGTGGATGACGAGACGCAGATGGATGCGGTCACGGCGGTTTCCGGCAGTGGGCCAGCCTATTTTTTTCTCATCATGGAGGCGATGGAAGCTGCCGCCATTGAGATGGGACTCGACAATGAGACGGCTCGCCTGCTGGTTCTCCAGACCGCACTGGGCGCATCCCGCATGGCAATGGAGAGCAGCGACTCACCCGCCACCCTTCGAGAAAAAGTCACCTCACCCGGCGGCACGACGGAGCGAGCACTGGACATTCTGGAAGAGGGCAAGCTCAGAGAGTTGTTCGCAAAAGCTTTGCGCGGTGCACAAACACGCTCTCAGGAACTCTCCAACATGCTGGGACACCGATTGCCATGAGCGGAAGCTACCTCGCCAATCCAATGATTTTTCTGGTACAGACCCTGTTTGGCCTCTACATACTGGCGGTGCTGTTAAGATTTCTGTTACAGCTTGTTCATGCCGATTTTTTCAACCCCATCTCCCAGTTTCTGGTCAAGGCAACCAATCCGCCGCTTAAGATCTTGCGCCGGTTTATTCCTGGCCTCGGCGGCATTGATCTCGCTTCTGTGATCCTCGCTTGGCTGCTCAAGGCCATCGAACTCCTGCTGGTGCTCAGCATCTCAGGAAATGCCGTAAACCTACTCGGCCCGCTGGTCTGGGCCATACCGGAGTTGGTGGAACTGGCGATCAATATCTTCCTTTTTGCCATTTTGATCCAAGTGATTCTCAGCTGGATCAATCCTGGCAGTTACAACCCGGCAACAGCATTGCTCTACAGCCTTACCGGGCCGGTCATGCGTCCTGCACAGAAGCTGTTACCACCCATGGGAGGCCTTGATCTTTCACCCATGCTAGTGATGATCGGGCTGGTACTATTAAAAATGCTCCTTTTGCCCCCCCTTAAGGCACTCACTGGCAGCCCGTTCGGCAGCACCCCTTTTCTATGACCTGGCACCGCTGGGAGGGTGATGACCTGATTTTGCACCTGCGCGTGCAACCCAAAGCCAGTAAAGATGCGCTAGTCGGCCCTTATGGCGATAAAGAATATAAGGTTACACTGACCGCCCCCCCGGTGGATGGCAGAGCCAACACCCATCTGCTGAAATTCATTGCCAAGACCTTCGGTCTGCCCCGTACAAGGGTAATTCTTGAATCCGGTCCCCACTCCCGAAGTAAATGCCTGCGGCTAAAGTCCCCAACACAGCTGCCGATATTTCCGGGAGATTGAATGACCCGGTTTTTTCACCGGGTTTGGTATTAGGCCACGCCTCGCGTATCATTTGCCAATAGGCTGTGTGTTGTGAGTAACGGCCTGTTCTGTCAGGGGAATCACGGGAAAAGGGTATGGACAAAGTACGATTTCAAGAACAGCTGCAAGCCTACGAACAGTGGAAGATGGATGTCATCAACACGATCGAGGAGTATGGTCCCTGGCTGGAAGAGAACGACATGTCTTCCGGGGACACCCAACAGCGTATTGAACATACCCTTGAAGCGCTCAGAAGCGACAAGCTGACCATCGCCTTTGTCGCAGAATTCTCCCGCGGCAAGACCGAACTGATCAACGGAATCTTTTTTGCCGACTTTGGCCGTCGTCTACTACCGTCAGATGCAGGGCGCACAACCATGTGCCCGACTGAGATCTTCTACGACGACAAACGGGACGAGGCCTATGTGAGGCTTCTGCCGATCGAGACCCGATTGCAGGACATCAGCCTGACAAAATTACGCAAGGACACCAAGCAATGGGTTCACTACCCCTTGGAAACTGACTCTGTGGAGCAGATGCAGGCGGCCTTGAGCGAAGTCATCCAGACCAAAAGTGTGACCCTCGAAGAAGCCAAGCACCTGGGACTTTATAGCCCTGACCTGCACCCTCATCAGTCACAGCCGCCGGAGATGATTGAGATCCCCAAGTGGCGACATGCCCTGATCAGCTTCCCGCATCACTTACTGAAAAAAGGCCTGACCATCCTCGACACCCCAGGCCTCAATGCCTTGGGTACTGAGCCCGAGCTGACGCTAAACATGCTGCCAGCTGCACAGGCCGTACTATTCGTACTCGGCGCTGACACCGGTGTCACCCGCAGCGATATGGAAATCTGGCAACACCACATCAAGGGCTTCCAAAGCGGACGGCAACGAGGTCTGATGGTGGTCCTGAATAAGATCGATACCCTGTGGGATGATCTGCGTGAAACCGAAGATGTACATGACGCCATTTACAATCAACAAACCTCCACTGCCGGTCTGTTGGGCATTGAATCCCGTTCAGTCTTTCCGGTCTCTGCACAAAAAGGTCTGTTGGCCAAGATCAAAACCGATGACCAACTGCTGGAGAAGAGCGGACTGCTCGACCTTGAAAATTATCTGGGCCAGGATGTCCTCGGTATAAAACAGCAGATTATTCTCGAGACTGTCGGCGCTGATGTTGGGCAGATGCTCGACAACAGCCGCAGCATACTGTCTGGCAAGCTCAACGACACCAAGCGCCAATTGGAAGAGTTGGAGGAGTTGAGCGATAAAAGTGACGATGTCATCACCAATCTGATGGAGAAGACGCGCACAGAACAGGCCCAGTATCTGCGGGATGTGGAGAGCTTCCAGCAGAGCCGCAAACAACTCAAGCTGCAGGCTGACCAACTGAGTCAGACTCTCAATTTGGAATCGCTCAACGACATCATCGACCGTTGCAGAAAGGAGATGACCAACAGTTGGACCACCAGCGGCATGAAGACCTCCATGAAGAACCTCTTCGAGGAGATACGCCGTGTCATGCTTAATGTGGTTACCCAAAGTGAGCAGACAAGAAAACTGATCCGTTCCATCTACCGCAAGTTTCAAAACGAACATGGTTTTGCTGTGGTGCAGCCGAAGATGTTCTCGATCGTCAAATACCGGGTTGAACTTGAGTTACTGCATCAGGAGGCCGAGGTTTTCCGCAATAGCCCTGTGACCGCCATGATGGAACAGAACTTCGTGGTCAAACGCTTCTTCTCAGCCCTGGTTGAACGGGCACGCGAGATATTCAGTCATGCCGACGACGAGATAGACGGCTGGCTGAGCAACACCCTCGAGCCCCTTGTGATGCAAATCAAGGACCACAAGGAGATGATGGAGAAGCGGCTGAATAATCTGCAGAAAATCGGTCAATCACGTAACACCCTGCAGTACCGTATCCTTGAGCTGCAAGAACAGTATACCGAGCTGGCAAGACAACTGACCGCACTGCGCAACATGGCCAATCGCATCAACAATAACCGCCCACTACACCAGGCTGAGCGGCCAAAACCCAAACTGGTCAAGCAGAACGCCTCTTGAACAGCAACTAATGTCTCCTGATCACCCGGCTTCACCGCCGGGTGATGATCGTCTACACTCCAAGCACAAGATTGGTCAAAAAGACCGACATCCAAAGGAGCGCTATATGACGATAACTAAAACAATCCTCCTCCTGCTGCTTATGACACTGATTGTCATCCCAGCATGGGCAGAAAACAGTACTACCATCCCAGGCTATGCGATTCATCACAACGCCATCTCCACGGCATCCCTCGACCCTTCAGTTGCCAAACAATACGCCATCCAGCGCAGCAAATACCGCGGCCTGCTGAACGTCAGTATCATAAAGACCGAAGAGGGCACAACTGGGAAGCCAAGCAATGGCGTGGTCATGGCAAAAGCCACGAATATCCGCGGGCAGTTGATCAGCATCCCGATGCGCAAGGTTGAAGAGGGTGATGCCGTCTATTACATTGGCGAATTTCGTATTGCCGATCAGGAGACGCTTAATTTTGAACTGCAGGTACAGCCCAGAGGGGAGACCCGTTTCTACACCGCCAAGCTGAGTCAGCAGTTCTTTATCGACAACTAATAGCCCTTTTACACCACCCGAAACCCTGTCGCATGATATTCAAAACACATGCGACAGGGTATACAAGCCAAATGCGATCACCAAAAGACCCGCTATACGCCTGACGCGGATGTTTTTTGACCAGCGCGCCAAACTGCCCGCCACCATTCCCATGGCAAAAAGATTCGGCAACGTACCTAAGCCGAAGGCAAGCATTAGTCCGGCGCCCTTCATGACACTGCCGGCCGAGACGGTCCAGACCAGCATGCTGTAAACCAGCCCACAGGGAATCCAGCCCCATACCAACCCAAGCTTCCAAGCCTGTGCCGGTGTCCGTACTGGCAACAGTCTACGGGCAAATGGCTCTATACGAGTCCACAAACGCCCACCCAGTTTCTCAATACGCGCCAGCCCCATCCACCAGCCACCGAGGTAGAGACCCAGCAGGATCATAAAGACGGCTGCAATGACCAACAGCGCCCGTTGTGCCACATAGATCGGCATGATCTGCGTCAGCAGCATACCCAAGCCGCCCATGACACCCCCGGCAACCACATAGCTGGTAATCCGCCCCAAGTTATAACCCAGTTGATAGGGCAGCGTGCTGGGAAAATGGTGGCGAATCTTTTCTGGCAGACCAAAGGCCAGGGCGCCGACGATCCCCCCACACATACCGACACAATGCGCCCCGCCTAAGAGGCCGACGACAAAGGCGCTCACATACCCGAACTCTGCCTGCATCAGGCCACTCCCCCTTCACTGCGTTTCTGCAGACATTGATCCAACCCCCGGTTTTGCAGCCAACGCAACAATAAAAGACCTGGAAGCGCAATCAAGGCACAGAAGATAAAAAACGACACCCAACCCATGGTATCGGCCATAAGCCCTGTAGGCGAGGCCACAATCACTCGGGGTATTCCCATAAAGCTCGACAGCAGTGCATACTGGGTAGCTGTAAACCGCTTGTTAGTCAGACTTGCCATAAATGCCACATAGGCAGCTGTACCCATCCCGCTGCTTAAATTCTCGAAGATAATGACTGCGGCCAAACCACCCAAGTTATGACCGAGAATGGCCAACAGAGCAAACCCTACCGTAGACAATCCCTGCAACACTCCAAATATCCAAAGCCCCTTATAGATTCCGATACGCAGTAACAAAAGGCCACCGATGAAGCCCCCCGCAATCGTCGCCCAAAAGCCAAACAGTTTGACCACTGTGCCAATTTCAGATTTGGAAAAACCGATATCGAGATAAAATGGCGTAGACATATGGCTCGCCATCGTGTCACCCACCTTGTAGAGCAGGATAAAAAAAAGTATCAGTAAGGCATCCTGGCGATTGAAATATTCGAGAAACGGATCGATAACAGCCTCACGCAGGCTCCTAGGTCTACCTGCCGGATCCTCAGGCTCGGGGGCGAAAATTGTCGTCAACACACCCACAAGCATGATGACCGCCATGACTTGATAGACCTGACTGAAGCTTATGATATCTGCCAATATCAAACCTCCACCCGATGCCAGCAACATCCCTACCCGATAACCATTAACATAAAGAGAAGCACCCAGACCCAATTCACTATCGGCAAGTGACTCCCTTCGATAGGCATCTATGACTACATCCTGGGTGGCCGAAAAAAAAGTCAGCAGTAACGCCGCAACTCCAACCCCAATCACACTCTCCGCCGGCCTGCTCAAAGAAAGCAGCAGAATAGAGAGAATCAGGCAAATCTGCGCAATCAGCAACCAACCGCGTCGCCTTCCTAGCAGCAATGGTGTGTAGCGATCGAGCATCGGCGCCCACAGAAATTTCAGTGTGTATGGAAGCCCAACCATGGCAAACAGGCCAATGGTGGTGAGATCCACCCCCTCATCAATCATCCAGGCCTGCAGCACCGATCCGGTTAAGAGCAGAGGCAACCCGCTGGCGAATCCCATCACCAGGGTGATGAGCATACGTCGGCTGAATAGTGTGATAGCTATAGAAATTATCGATCTGGGCGGGATCATCGGATGCTCATAGTGACAGCAACCGAGAGGATACGCTACGAAACCGGACGGTGCTTAAAAAAATAAACAGATGCGTGATTATATAAGCCTTATCCCAATAAAGGTTACAATGCGTAAATTTTTTCTGACAGGATATCAATCATGCAGGACTATCAACGCGATTTTCTCGACTTTGCCCTCGATGTGGGCGTACTTCGCTTCGGCGAGTTCACACTCAAGTCGGGTCGTATCAGCCCCTATTTCTTCAATGCCGGTCTCTTCAACACAGGGGCCAGCCTAGCCCGCCTGGGGCGTTATTACGCACAGGCCATTGTCGATGCTGGGATCGAATTCGACGTACTCTATGGACCAGCCTACAAAGGCATTCCCCTGGCTGCGGCCACTGCAGCGGCACTTTACGATCATCACAACATCGATATCCCCTATGCCTTCAATCGAAAAGAAGCCAAAGATCACGGTGAAGGCGGTATTATCGTCGGACATCAGTTGGAAGGCCGGGTACTGATCATCGACGACGTCATCTCCGCCGGTACCTCCGTACGCGAATCCGTCGACATCATCAAGGACCTGCAGGCCACACCTGCTGGTGTGGTGATTGCATTGGATCGACAGGAACGGGGCCAGGGTGAGCGCTCGGCAATCCAGGAGGTCGAGAGCGACTACGGCATGCCGGTCACCGCTATAGTCCGTCTCGAGCAACTGGTTGAGTATCTGGAGGAGAAGGAGGACTCGGGTAACGCCCTGCAGCGGATCCGCGCCTATCGCGAGACCTACGGCGTCTGAACAACGGCTTGTCGCATCTAGTGGGTAGCACTCAGCCAAGAATCAGCTTGCTGCCCACCACCAGGGTCACCACTTCGAACCCCCGCTTGATCCAACGATTACCTTTGACAATTGAGAGATGGGCTCCCAGGTACCCGCCCAATAGGGAACCGGCCAAAAGCACCGGCAACCAAGCCCACTTCACCTCACCCAGCAGTCCCAGAGTGACAGCACCACTACCATTCCAAAAAACGCCAACCATCACCAGCGTATGGGCTACTGCCCGGCGATAATCGAGCCCGAACCAGCGAACCAGCCAGAGCGTGACAAACAGGCCGGTACCCGAGGTGAGAGATCCATTGAGCAGGCCAATGAGAAACAAGCCCACACCGCCTGCTGCAAATCCCTGTCGGCTGCGATGTGTGGGTAGGTAGACCTGCCCCAGGGAGGGACTCAAGATCGAATAGATACCCAGTCCCAATGTCAGCAGGCCAAGTGCCACCTCAGCGACGCGATCGGGCACCTGCAGAATCAGACTGGCGCCAATCACCACCCCGGGCACACCGGCCAACAACATAAAAATGACAAACTGGCGCTCCAACCCCCCTTCCCTCAAGTGTCTGACGGTGGCGCCGATACCTAAAGCTACAGAGGCAATCTTATGGGTCGCCAATGCCACACCGAAGGGTAGACCGAGAAAAATCAGGGCCGGTAGCTGCACCAACCCCGCCCCTCCACCTGAGAAGGCGGAAAACAGATTGGCCAGCAGAGAGATTATAAAAAGGGTGAACTGTTCCACAAAGTGAGTATCTTAATTCCAGAGGCACGCAGTATAATCCATGTTTACCATCAGAACCGATCTAGCCCCGAGACGCAGTTTTATGTCTTTTAGACACCTACTTGCCGCATTTATGGTTATTGCCTGTCTGCCGATGAGCGGACATGCGGGTAAACTCTACAAATGGGTGGACGACGAAGGTCACACCCACTACTCAGATAAGCTACCACCCAGCGATACCAGACGTGCACGCTCCCACCTCGATGGACGCGGTATTACCGTCGATAATGTTGAGGCGGCAAAAACACCGGAACAGATCAGACAAGAGGCGGAAGAAGCAAGACTGCGCCGCGAACAGGAGCGTCTGGCGGAGAAACAGCGGGCTGAGGATCGTGTATTGCTGCGCACCTTCCGCACAGTGGACGACATCCAGATGGCTAGAGACGGCCAGATCCAGGCGGTCGACACCTATATCCGCGTCACTGAGTCGAACATCAAGCGATTGAAAAATACACTCGAAGTGATGCAGCAAAATGCCGCGGAGCTCGAACTGAGTGGACAAGCCGTCTCTGTCCGGTATCTGAATGATATTGAGACCAAAAGACAGGCACTCAAAGACTCCTATCAGTCCATAGTTGATCGTGAACGGGAAAAAAACAGGATTCGTCAATCGTTTGCAACGGATCTGAAACGTTTCCGGGAGCTAAAAAAGCTGGCACAGACCAACGATCCGACTCAGGAAGCGAAGCAATCTTACATTGATGCTCTTTTGAATGTCTACAACTGCGGTGAAAGCAAGAATTGCGATCAGGCCTGGCTCAATGCAAAAGCCTATCTGAGGAAAAACAGCACCATGCCGGTCAGTATGGAGGGTGAGAACATACTCATGACCAGAGCACCGGCAGAGAATGACGATATCAGCATCACCGTCTCACGCATCCGGGACAAGAAAACCAGCCAAACCCTGATTTTCATGGATCTGCAATGCAAGGGGACCAATCAAGGTGTTGCACTTTGTGCCCGGGGTGAAAAAGTCGTGCGTATCAAAGAGGGATTCCAGGCCGCATTGGGTGGCGACTCTCAAGCACCTCAAACACCAACTGGCTTGGAGATCGCCTCGCCTAACGGGTAAAAAAACTGTTTTCCAATACCTGCCACTGGGCATCCCACTGCGCCAGGGGCGGCATCTCGAAGCGACTGCGCAGGTACTGATGCATCAGGCCTTCCGCCGAGGCGATCATGAGATTGGCCGCCACATTGGCTTCAACCCCTGACGACGCTTCACCGCGCATCTCACCTTCCCGCAGAATCTGCTTCAGCTGAGTCTCCAAGCGGGTAAAAAACTGACCCACTCTTACCATTAGCCGTTCGGTCTCACCGACCAGTGCATCGCCAAGCAGCACCCGCGTTATACCTGGATTTCTCTCGGAAAAAGCCAGCAACAGATAGAGTAATTGCCCGCAGCGCTGTCGTGCATCCAGAGGCTCTTTCAAAATTTGGTTGATGCGCGCGAAAATACTCTCCTCGGCAAAATCGATCAGTCCCTCGAACATCTTCGCCTTACTGGCAAAGTGGCGGTAGAGGGCTGCCTCGGATACCCCAACAGCCCGACTCAAGGAGGCAGTGGTGATGCGATCTCCCGGATTCTCCTCCAGTTCACGGGCTAATGCCTCGAGTATTAACTGGCGGCGTGGTGTTTTCGGCTGATTCATTAACGGCGCCGGATCAATGTACCCACACCTTCATCCGTGAAAAGTTCAAGCAGAACAGCATGAGGCACCCGACCATCAATAATATGAGAAGTACCCACGCCGGCTTTGACCGCCTCCAGTGCAGTCGCAATTTTCGGCAACATGCCACCGTGAATGGTGCCGTTCTCAATCAGCTCATCAACACGCTCGGCTGATAGCCCGGTCAGCAATCCTCCATCCTTGTCCAGCAAACCACGGGTATTGGTCAGCAGTATCAATTTCTCCGCCTGCACCACTTCGGCCACTTTGCCTGCCACCAGATCGGCGTTGATATTGTAAGAGTGTCCATCCTTACCGACGCCAATGGGAGCTATGACTGGAATAAAATTCCCCTTCACCAGCATATTAACCACACTGACATCGATACTCTCCACCTCACCTACATGACCGATATCGATGATTTCAGAGGCCTCCAGCTCCGGCCCCTGACGAGTAATAACCATTTTTCTGGCATGTATCAGATCACCGTCTTTGCCGGTAAGGCCAACCGCAGACCCACCGGCACGATTGATCAGGTTGACAATATCCTTATTGACCAAGCCTCCAAGCACCATCTCGACCACATCCATGGTCTCGCTGTCGGTCACCCGCATACCTTGAACAAACTCGGAATCCTTGCCCAACCGCTGCAGTAAACTGGCAATCTGAGGTCCACCACCGTGCACCACGACGGGATTGATTCCCACCAGTTTCATCAACACCACATCCATGGCGAAGCTACTTTTCAGGTCGTCGTCGACCATGGCATTTCCACCATACTTGATGACGATTGTTTTACCGCTGAATCGCTGAATATAGGGTAAGGCGGAGGTTAATACATCGGCGACATTCTGCGCCTGTTCTTTGGATAGACTCATCTTGCTTATGATTTACAACAGTGAACGAAATCGGCTATACCCACTAGAATGGCGCAGTCAGATCTGGCGCCACATCAGCCAGCAGGTCCCTGAATATCGACTGTACCCGTGCCAGCCCCTCCTCGCTATCGGATTCGAAACGGAAGAGCAGTGCCGGTGTTGTGTTCGACGCGCGAATCAGACCCCATCCCTGTTCAAATTCTGCACGCAACCCGTCTATTTTGACCAGGCGAGCGCCAGGCAGGTCCGGTAATTGATCGACAGCTTTCATCACTTCCTGTGCCTTGCCCTCTTCCAAGCGCAGGGCATACTCCGGCGTAGCAAGCCCTTCAGGGAGTTCTGCAAACACCTCTGCACTGGTGCGATAGTCGAGGGAAAGAATCTCCAGCAGCCTCGCCCCGGCATAGAGCCCGTCATCGAAGCCATACCAACGCTCGGAGAACATTATGTGGCCACTGAACTCACCCGCCAGCAAGGCATGGGTCTCTTTCATCTTACTCTTAAGGCTGGAATGTCCACTCTTCCACATCAGCGGCCGGCCACCATTGGAGAGAATAATATTTGCCAGATGCCTGCTGCATTTCACATCGTAGATGATGTCGCCGCCCGGTTCTCGGCTGAGCACATCGGTTGCCAGATACATCAGCAGACGATCCGGCCAAATCAGTTTACCTGACGAATCGACGACACCCAGGCGGTCCCCATCGCCATCGAACGCCAGACCTAATGCTGCCTGATGTTCCACAACCGCCTGCTGCAGGGCTTGCATATTTTTTGGGTCACCAGGATCCGGATGGTGGTTGGGAAAGTTGCCATCTACCGTACAAAAGAGCTCGATCACTTCACATCCCAGCTGGCGATAGAGCTCGGGCGCGACGACAGATGCGGCTGCATTCCCACAGTCTATAACGACTTTTAAGGGTTGGCCTAGACGAATATCGGAGACAATGCGTTCGATATAATCGGAAACAACATCCATCGAATCAAACGAACCCTCTCCCTGGAGAAGCTGGCTTGCATCGATGCGGCGCCGCAATTCCTGGATACCTTCGCGGGAAGGACTCTCCCCGCCGATAACCACCTTAAGTCCGTTATATTGTGGCGGGTTATGGCTCCCCGTAATGATGACACCACACTCGATATTGTGCTCATGAATCGCATAATTCAGCATCGGAGTCGGTACCAGACCGATATCGATAACATCCCGGCCACTGGCCTTAAGGCCCTGTATCAGTGCGCTTTGCAGGCTGTCACTGGAATTGCGCGCATCCCTCGCCACAAGCACCGACTGATACCCCTTATCGAACACTTCACTGCCAATACCTTGCCCCAACCGAGCAACCACTTCTTCTGTGAGAGTCTCCCCCACCACACCCCGGATATCGTATGCACGAAAAATGGTCGGTGAAATATCCACAGGATCGCTGAGACTGACAGAAGATTGATCGACCACTTCAGGTAATTGTTCATCTACAGTGATACCACCTGTGGCTCGGCCTTTGGCCTTCCCAGCCTGAGTGGCACGGAACTCCTTGATCAGGTGCTCCAGCACATCAAACGTCGGTTGTAGATCACCTAACTTCGCTGGCTGTGACTTAGGTGGCCTACCAGCCGTGAGCGCCTCGAACAGGGTCAGGATGGCATGCTGATCCTTTTTAAGCGCCTTGATCATCTGTTGCGACAGCAAAAACAACAATGCATTGGCCAGCAAAAAGACCAGAAGACCCGGCCCGGTCAGCATCAATATATCCATTACATTCAGACTGACACTCGTGCCTCCCCAATAGGCAAGCTGCCATAAGCTGCCGTGAATAGGTAATACACGGTCAGGCGAACCACCCTGGACCACCGGTCCTTTGCTCGCGATCACGAAAGGCGCCTTATTGGGAATAATCTGTTGCAGTTCTACCCGGCCTGCATAGTCATCGACCGAATCCAGCAATTGCTGCAGTCCAGCCAGAGGGAATGCCGCATGAAGCACGCCCAGCGCGGGTTCACCGGGGGCAGTGCGAATACCTGCAGCAATAGCAATATGTTGATGTACCGTATTGAACTGATGGGCTTCGGCAGGCAGGGCACCATCCCGAGTCTCAGCCTGGCGCAGCATCTGCAAAGAAGCGTAACTCATGTTGGGCGCCAGCTCAGTATCCGGTTCGCTGGTTCCGGCGGGCAGGAGTCTGATCTGTTGTGCATCAGGCACCAAACGCGTCAATCTATCCTGTTCATCGCGCAGTGCAGAAACATCACCCGTTTCAAGCAGGCTGACCAGTTGAGGCTGCAGCGCCAGTTCCTTTATCAACTCCCGTCGCTGCTGGTTGAGCACTTCCACATGGTTGGCTACTGCCTGCGCAGCTGCTTGGGTCTGCCGCTTCATCCGAGACGTGGAGGCTGCTTCTGACTGAACGTAGATCGCCGCAGCGGCCATCAATGTCAGCAACAGCAACCCTAAAACACCAATCAACCAGTATCCGCGAACACCACGACCACCAAGCGGCTTTTTATCTGTCCCGCCTGTGCTTTTAGTCAATCCCATATTCTTCCCCGATGGTTCATCAGCCAGCCTATTGGCTGGCGCATGGATCATTTATTCTTATTCTTTTCAATTAGGGCCTGTTAACTGGCCCTATTACAGTCGATATATAGTGCTTGGGATTAGGCCTCCACATAATCCCGAGCCCATCTTAATGTATATCTTCACCACTTACCTTTCGGCTTGCATTTTATCGTACACACAGCAGAAAAATGGTGGCTGGCGGTTCCAGCATGGCTGGAAAGCTACATCCCACCGATGCCCTTGCCCCCATCCTATCAATGTGGCGTTTAATAATCAGTTCTCATTCCTGGCATTCTCCACCTTGAGATAGTGCTTCTTGATTCGATCAGCAAGTTGCCGAGCCAGCTGTGTCTTTTTCATCATGGGTAGAGATTCGCGACCGCCTTCCCAGAGCAGAGTCAGTGCATTGCGGTCACTTTCAAAGCCGCCCTCGGAGGTTCCTACCTGATTCGCAGCTATCATATCCACACCCTTTGCCAGCCGCTTCGCCTCTGCATAGGCTTCCACCTGCTCCGTCTCAGCTGCGAAGCCCACTGTGAAGGGTGCATCATCAAGTGCCGACACATCGGCAAGTATATCGGGATTGCGCACCAATTCGAGACTCAGTGAATCATTACGCTTTTTAATCTTTTCTTTTGCCACCTCGCCCGGACGATAGTCAGCCACCGCAGCCACAGCGATAAAAATATCGCAATCCGATGCTCTCGCCATCACCTCAGCATACATCTCCTGAGCGGTCTGGATGGAGTGAAACTCGATACCGGTCGGCGGTAGAAGGGACACCGGACCGCTGATCAGAGTCACCTCGGCGCCAAGGTCGCGCATTGCCTTCACCAGGGCATATCCCATCCTACCGGAGCTTCGGTTACCCACGAAGCGAACGGGATCAATCGGTTCTTGCGTACCGCCGGCAGTCAACAGCACGGAAATATCTTGAAGGGGACCGGGTGCAAAGAAATCCATGACCTTTGCCAGTAAAGCTTCCGGCTCGAGCATACGCCCCGGTCCAGTCTCACCGCAGGCCTGATCTCCTTCATCCGGCCCCCAGAGTTGATGGCCATAACCACTGACTGTTTCAATATTTCCCTGCGTCGCAGCATTCAGCCACATGCCTTGATTCATGGCAGGTGCCAAGGCGATGGGAACTGTGGCAGCGAGGCAGAGCGTGGAGAGCAGATCATTGGCATGGCCGTTGGCGACACGAGCGATAAAGTCTGCTGTCGCCGGCGCCACCAGGATAAAATCAGCCCAACGTGCGAGGCTGATGTGATCCATGGACGCTTCCTGTCCCGGGTCAAGCAATTCAGTGTAGACAGGGTGACCGGAGAGGGCCTGAAAAGTCAGGGGGGTCACGAAGGCCTGTGCGGCCGAGGTCATCACAACTCTCACTTCCGCTCCGGCCGCTTGCAATGCCCGCAATAATACTGCGCTCTTATAGGCTGCAATGCCGCCGGTGACCCCTAAAAGGATCTTTTTATTGTCGAGTGAGGACATAAAACATGTCGAGTCCAATGGTGCAATGCGTCAGAGTAACCCATGCGGCTGATTCTGTTCAATAAATTACGTTATACAGGAATGCCTGCATTTCTGTCCCAGCGGAAATTCCGGTAGAGAAAAAACAGGTATCAATTCACCGGGACAACAGGTTATTCAAGAAAAGACCACAAGATGACTGATAACCAAACATAACTCAAATATGGTGAGTCACCAGTGATAATTACATCAGCAAGGATTGGTTGCTATCAACGACAGTCCGCCTATATCCATTTGATTGAAAAGATATTTATTAATACATATCACGTCCGTCACAACAATTTTACCGCTTGGTGTCTCTGTCCCATTTTCGACTTCATATTCCGTTATCGTCATCTTAGAAAATCCAGGGTAGCATGAGCCCTCAACCACACAGGACAAGGAGGTCTTGCATGCCGATTACTGACTGGCCCATTGAAGAACGACCTAGAGAAAAGTTACTGCAACGCGGTACCGCTTCACTCTCGGATGCGGAACTACTGGCCATATTCCTGCGCACCGGGGTTGCAGGTCAGACGGCGGTCGATCTGGCACGTAGTCTGCTGAATGAGTTCGGTGGCCTGAGGCAGCTTCTGGCCGCAGACCAGCAACGCTTCTGCCAGGGACGTGGACTGGGGCTGGCAAAGTTCGCCCAGCTACAGGCTGTTCTCGAAATGTCGCGTCGCTATCTACAGGAACAGCTCATACAGACTGACACCCTTTCCAGCCCCCAGGAGACCCGCCGCTATCTTCAGGCAAAACTCATGCACTACCCTCATGAAGTCTTCTCCTGTCTCTTTCTCGACAACAGACACCGGGTAATCTGTTTCGAGGAGCTATTCCGTGGCACCATCGACGGCGCTAGCGTCCATCCCAGAGAGGTCGTCAAACGCTCACTGGAGCATAATGCCGCCGCCTTGATCCTTGCCCACAATCACCCTTCAGGTGTTGCCGAGCCGAGTCAGGCGGATCGACAAATCACCGCACACCTGAAACAGGCCCTGGCATTGGTGGATATCCGTGTACTCGACCACATCGTGATCGGTGAGGGCGAGCCGGTCTCCCTGGCTGAAAGGGGGATGATTTAGACACATTCCAGGCAACCTCAACTTGCCTCAACGGGCCCACTCTGATATAAATACGCGCCTTTCGCCCCCAGGGATCACATTTTTTTGAGGTTTTGACCATGTCAAAAGTCTGCCAGGTAACCGGCAAGCGCCCGGTCTCGGGAAACAACGTTTCCCATGCGCACAATAAAACCAAACGCCGTTTTCTCCCCAACCTGCATAGTCACAGGTTCTGGGTCGAGAGCGAAAACCGTTGGGTGCGTCTGCGTCTAACATCTAAAGGTATGCGCATTATCGATAAGAAGGGCATAGATACCGTCCTGGCCGAGATGCGCGCCCGCGGCGAAAAAGTCTAATTCAGGAGTACTGAGCCATGCGTGATAAAATCAAACTCGTCTCCAGCGCCGGTACTGGACACTTCTACACCACCACCAAAAACAAACGGAATCAGCCAGGTAAGATGGAAATCAAGAAGTTTGACCCGAAGGTTCGCAAACATGTGATGTATAAGGAATCAAAGATCAAATAGATCTCCTTCAGAGCATCCCTGGAAAACCCGCCGAAAGGCGGGTTTTTTGTTTCTGCATTTATCTGGCTTCAACAATTCTTTCTGATTGCCGCTAACCACGAATGAATAGCCGCAGGCACAGGCATCATCACAAGAAGCATAAACATGAAGGACATCTACCTTGGCAGGCAGGCTATTTACGACCGAAAAGGCAAACTTTTTGCCTATGAATTGCTATTCCGCTCAGCCGATTCGGACAATGCTGGTCTCAAAGCACTGCTGGACGGCGATGGCGCCACTTCCGAGGTCCTCCTCAACACCTTCATAGAGATCGGCCTGGAACGGATCGCCGGCGATTCACGCATCTTCATCAACCTGACAAGAAACCTGATCGCCTGCGATCACCCGCTCGTGCAGCAAAAAGATCGTGTTGTGATGGAGTTGCTGGAAGACATCCCGGTAGATGAATCGCTGGTCGAACGGGTAGCCTGCCTATCGAAAATGGGCATTCAGCTGGCACTCGACGATTACGTGTTTGACCCGATCTGGGACCCCCTGCTGCCCTGGGTGCATATCATCAAGCTGGAGATACCCGCTCTCAGCCTTGATCAGATCCGCACCGGCCTGCCAAAACTACGCCAGCACAATCTCAAACTGGTGGCTGAAAAAGTTGAGACCCACGAGATGTACACTGCGCTACACGAGATGGGATTCGACTACTTTCAGGGTTTCTACTTTTCCCGTCCTGAATTGGTCGGCGGCAAACGCCTGGAAGAGAACCAGATGGTTGTTCTGCGACTGCTGACCGAACTAAACCGACCCGATGCCAGCATCCACGAGATAGAGACCCTGATCGGGCAGGATGCGGGCCTCAGTTACAAGACGCTGCGTTATATCAACTCCGCCGCAGTCGGTATGCCGCGCAAGATAGCGTCCATTGGACAGGCTGTCGTTATGATGGGACTCAGACGCATTCGCGCCTGGGCCAATCTCTTGGTCATGACAGGATTGAAAAACCGCCCTCAAGACCACTATCTCATGGCCCTGGTCCGCGCCCATCTCTGTGAACGCTTGGTTGAACGCGCGAACCCACAGGATGATACCGGCTTCACTGTGGGTCTGCTCTCCATTCTCGACCTACTGCTCAGCAAACCCATGCCAGAGATCGTCCAGGAGCTCTCCCTCTCCGATCAAATCAATGCAGCATTGCTGATGGGTGAAGGTATCTCAGGTAAGGCCTTGCATTGCGCACGACAGGTAGAGGCCGGAGAGTGGCATCTGATCGATTTCCCTGGTGTCGATCGGGATGAAATCTATCAGCTATACCTTGCTGCCAGTGAGCAGGCCTTTCAGGATCAGCAATCGTTGCAAGATACTTAGCATTGTCATCTGGCACTACGACAGCTGACGGCTCAGGATAAGATTGCCCGCCTCATCCAGGATCGAGTTCCAACCCTCCGCCAACCAAGTGGTGGAAGCCATTTCAGTAATCAGGGCAGGTCCCAGGATCTGCTGACCGACAGCCAGCTTTGAACGCTCATAACGCGGGACCTGTTGCTCGATTCCTACCAAGTTCAACCACTCGACTACCTGTGCACCACCAGCTTGGCTCAGACGAGGTAGCGTGACAGCCAACTGCGGCCCTTTCAAAGCCACCCTGAGATTGACCAGCTCCACAGGTGCCTGCATACGATGTCCATAGCGGGCTTCATGCTGGCCATGAAAATCCTCAATTGCCTGTCGGCAACTGTTCCAGGGGACATTCAGCGTATAGGACTGACCGAGATAGCGCAGATCCAGGGAATACTCCCTGCTAATGTCAGACTGAACGATACCCTCCTCCGACAAGGCCTCCACACCCTCTTCTGCCAGTGCCTCCAGCTCAGTAGTGAGACCTTTGTCCTCACACTCACTCAGCAAGCCCGGTCGGGTATGTACCAACTGTCGACCCGGCCGTGTCGCCAGCATACCCAACGCAGAGAGCACGCCGGCATGTACCGGCACCATCGCCTCTTTCACACCCAGCGCATCGGCCAGTGCACAGACATGCAGCCCACCCGCCCCACCAAAGGAGACCAGGGTATAGCTTCTGGGATCGATACCCCGCTGCACCGAAATCACCCGCAGGGCACGGGCCATATGCTCGTTGGCGACACGGATGATACCTGCCGCTGCAGCTTCGAGAGTAAGATCCATCGCCTTGGCCAGACTGCCTATCGCCTGTGATGCCGCACGGGTATCAAGGTGCATGCGTCCACCGAGGAAAGCACCTGGTCTTAACCGACCGAGAACCAGATTAGCGTCGGTCACAGTAGGTAAACTACCACCAAGACCGTAGCAGGCCGGACCGGGATCGGCACCGGCAGAAGCCGGACCCACCTGCAACATACCCCCGTCATCAAGAGAGGCGATGGAACCACCTCCCGCACCGATGGTATGCATATCAACCATTGGCACTGCCACCGGCCAGGGGCCAATATGACCCTCCCGGGTCAACCGAGGTGCACCATCGATCAGCGCCACGTCGGAAGAGGTTCCCCCCATATCGAAGGTGAGGAGCTGTCGGCGTCCCGAGACTTCGGCAGTAAACCCTGCACCTACCAGGCCACCAGCCGGTCCTGAGAGCAACATACGCACTGCCTGACGTGAAGCCTGAACGGCATCGATAGCCTCACCGGAGCTCTGCATGACAGACACCCTTGCCTCCGGCAGTCCATCACGTAGACGTTCGATATATCCGGCCACCAGCGGACCCACCCAGCTATTCAGCCAAGTGGCGATGCCCCGCTCATATTCACCACTGGCTGGCAACACGCTAGAGGAGCGGGAGACAAACATCCCCTGCGGCATCGCCGTCTCGATCATTCGCTCGAAGCTATCATCAAGAAAACTGTAGAGCAGGTTGATTGCCACAGACTCTGCTCCGGACGCCTCCACCTGTTGCACCAGCTTTTCCAATGCTGCTTGACTCAAGGGTTCAAGTACCTCACCTGCCGGACCAAGTCTGCCCCCGGTCTCCAGGCAATCGGCACGGGATACCGGCGGTCGAACCTCAGCCGGCTCCAGGTTATAGAGTTCGCGCCGCGCCTGCCTGCCGATAGTGAGCAGATCTCCCAGGCCCCGGTTACCGATATAGAGTGTGCGTACGCCTTTCGATTCCAGAGCGGCGTTGGTCGCTACTGTAGAGCCGTGAATCACTGTCAAGCGGGCGGGGTCGAGATTCAGCTCTCGAATGCCCTGCAAGATGGCAGCTTCCGGTGCCTTGGGGGTCGATAGCACCTTATGGATGGTGATGCCCTGCGATCGAAACAGCACGAAATCGGTAAAAGTGCCTCCCGTATCGATACCGATCAGGTCTCTCTTTTCGTCAACCATATCTTTGAAATTTATTTTAGGGCCTGTTAACACTAATTTGATCGTCACTGCCATGACCATTTTTTTGTCCAGCAAGGCAGACGGAGCGCAGTGTAGCCGGTCTACATAAGCGACTGATAACGTCGCTGGGCAAAAAAATGGCCTTGGCCCTCCGGGTTGCGCCCCGAAGGAAGTGCCCTTGGGATGTGCCTTGATTGGCGCTTTTTCAGGTGCAACAGTGGCAATCAAATTAGTGTTAACAGGCCCTAGTGGATGAATCGCTTGAACCCAGACGCAAGGGTGATATGTTTAGCAACCGGATTCAATGGCTTTTTCAACAACACCGGTTTCCTGTATCTTGCAGCCGATGTCCACCCTTCTCAATGCAAAACAGCTCCAGCGCAGTTTCCACAGCAGACTCGTGGTCGAGCCACTCGATTTGCAGCTGAGCACCGGTGACATCCTGGGACTGCTGGGGCCCAACGGCGCTGGAAAGTCGACCATCATGCGTATGCTATGCGGCGATCTGGCCCCCTCTGGCGGTACTGTCGAGATCGGTGGGGATGACCTGCTGCAGCAACCGCTGCCATGCAAACGCAGGATCGGCTTCCTGCCGGAGCGGCCACCACTCCACCACGACCAGACGGTGGATGAATATCTGACCGATTGCGCCTACCTGCGGGGTATGGATCGTTCCGCATGCAAGACCGCACGACTGCAAAGCAAGCAGCAGTGTGGACTCGAGTCGGTGGGTTCCCGCTTGATCCGAAAACTCTCCAAGGGGTATCAACAGCGGGTCGGCTTGGCGCAGGCGATCATCCATGATCCGCAGGTGGTGATTCTCGACGAACCCACGGATGGTCTCGATCCGGCACAGATCCGCCAGGTGAGGGAGTTGATCCGGTCGTTGGCAGAGACCAGAGGCGTGATCCTCTCCAGTCATATCCTGCCTGAGATTCAGGCTACCTGTAATCGGGTTGTCATACTGCAGGATGGCAGAACCGTCTATTCAGGCGATCTCTCCACACCGGCATCTCCCTGCTATCGTATCGGACTGGAACAGGACCCGGATGAAGTACTGATCGCAGCACTCTCACCGGTCACTTCGGTGGAACACCTGCATACCGATTATTTCCGTGTGACCCTAAAGACGGGTGCCAACCCCAGCGAGCTATCGCGGTTGATCCTTGAAAAGGGCTGGGGATTGATCGAGCTGACCCCCGAAACACTCAGCCTTGAACAACGCTACCTGCAAGCCACCACCGGAGGCGAATCATGATCCGGCGACTGGCCTGGGTAGAGTGGAAAAGAGTCATGCGAACCCCACTGGCGTGGGTTATGCTGGCTGTCAGCCTCTGTCTGCTGAGCTGGCAGTTTCTCGGCACCCTGGAGGCCTTCGTCGGCATGCAGACCGGCGACCGTATATTGGGTCTGACTCACCATCTCGGCCTGCAACTCTTTGGCCTGGCTGCAGTGGTGTTGTTTATCATCACACCCATCCTGACCATGCGCGTCTTCAGCGAGGCCTTTCGCAGCGGCACCTATACACTGTTGAGCAGTAGCGCCATCTCCGTCAGCGATATCCTGTTGGGGAAATTTTTTGGCATTCTGCTGCTTCAACTCCCATTTGTCCTGATGCCGGCGGGCCTCAGCCTGACACTCACAACCGGCACCACACTCGACCTGGGACTGATCGCCGCAGCCACCCTGGGACTAATACTGCTGAGTGTGCTCTACACCGCCATCGGACTCTATCTTTCTATCCTCAGCGAAAACCCCGCTGTTGCCGCTGCCGGTGCTTATGGCCTGTCGCTACTGCTCTCGCTGCTGGATCAGCACACAGCAAGCGGTGGTTTTCTGCACTGGCTTGCCTGGCCCTCCCACTATCTGAATCTGCAGATGGGGTTGGTGCATAGTGGCGACATCGCCTATTTCCTGCTGTTGATGCTGTTCTTTCTCGGCCTGTCATACCAGCGGCTCGATCAGCGAAGGTGTGGATAGTGGCAAGACTGTCGAAACGATTCAATATACTGATCTTCCATCTCTTGATGGTCGTCATGCTGGTTCTCCTGGCCTGGTTGAGCGGACGATTTTCACAACAGTGGGACTGGACCCGACATGGCGCCAACAGTCTTAACCCGATCAGCATCGATATCCTGACTCGCACGCCTGGGCCTGTTGAGGTGACTGCCTATACGCCGGAGAACGCTACCCTGCGTGAGCGTATCCGGCGTTTCGTGGCCCGCTATCAGCAGGTGAAGCACGACATCACACTCAACTTTGTCGACCCATTGAGACAACCTGATGAAGCCCGCCGCCAGGGCATCAGCCTCTCTGGGGAAATCCTGCTGAAATACCAGGACCGGGAAGAGCGGCTGCAGCAGCTCGATGAGGAGCGTTTCAGCAATGCCATCCTACGTCTGGGACAGTCCCAAGCCCGCTGGATAGCCAGCCTTGGCGGTCACGGTGAACGAGACCTGTTGGGTGTGGCAAACCACGATTTGGGCGACTTCGGCAAATCGATCAGCCAACAGGGTTACAAGGTCGTTGGCCTGGACCTGGCCACCACACCGACACCACCTGACAATACCGCACTATTGGTCATTGCTTCACCCACACGCCCGTTACTCGACGGGGAGATTGAACGTTTGCAGGATTATCTTTCACAAGGCGGCAATCTCCTGCTACTGAGTGATCCAGAGAACGCAGTGGCCACCTCGCTAATCGAGACACTGACCGGCGTCGCACAGTTGCCTGGCACCATTGTGGACGCCAATGTACAGGAGCTGGGCATCGACAACCCAGCCGTGGCGCTGGTCCCTGCTTATCCCGAGCATCCTGCTGTCACTGATTTTAAACTACTCACCCTGTTTCCTCAGGCCGCAGCACTGAGAGCACCGATGCCATCTTCATGGGAAGCGACTGCCCTGTTGCAAACGCTGGAACGCAGTTGGAATGAGACTGGATCACTGACCGGTGAGATCATGCGAGACCCGTTCGATGGGGAAGAACCCGGACCCCTGACCATAGGTTATGCCCTGACTCGCCAAACAGAAACGGGTGAACAGCGAATCCAGGTCATTGGTGATAGTGATTTTATCTCGAACAGCTTTATCACTAATGCCGGGAATCTCGATCTGGGCCTCGCCCTGGTCAGATGGCTGTCAGGTGACGATAAGATGATCGGCATCCCGGCTGCAGCTGTAGACGATCAGGAACTGCATCTATCCAAAATGGCCATAGGTATCATCGGACTGGGATCATTGATTGTACTCCCGCTCTCTCTGCTCCTCACAGGCCTCCTGATGACCTGGCACCGCAACAAAGCCTAAACACATGGACAGACGCCTGCGGATAAACCTGGTGCTGCTATTGACCGTATGCGTCCTTGGCCTGTTTGTCTGGCTTTCTCAACAGTCCAGTGGATTGCCATCGCTGACAAATCTTCAGCCTGAAGGCATTACCCGGATTGAGATCAGCGACCTATCGGGCCGCCACATCCTGCTTCAGAGAGAGACAGATACTTGGCGTATAGGCAACGAACCCGCCAATCAACCCCGTATCCAGCAACTGCTACAGCTATGTCAAACGCCGAGCCTTGAGCGTTTCGACCCACCGGCAGATCTACATCCGTTCGGACTGGAAACACCGCCAATCATGATGAAACTGAATGGAGAATCCCTCGTGTTTGGCAACACAGACCCGGTGAACGGTTGGCGGTATGTCCGCTACGCCGATCAGATTCATCTGATTGCTGACGGCTTTTACCATCACCTCCGTGCTCCACGGGAAGCCTGGTTGGACTCCCCCTGATGCCTGAGCTGCCCGAGGTCGAGACCACGCGCCGGGGCATTGCACCCCACCTGACGGACGCGCGCATCAATGGTGTAATCATCCGCGAGCCACGTTTACGCTGGCCAATTCCGCATGAACTTCCCACGCTCCTGAGAGGCCGCAAGATTCTCAGTGTCAGCCGGCGCGGTAAGTACCTGTTGATCGGTTTCCATCACGGCACACTGCTGATACATCTGGGCATGTCTGGCAGCTTGCGTATCCTGAATGCTGACACCCCCCCTCAGAAACATGACCACTTCGACCTAAGACTGAGTGGCGGTCAATGCCTGCGCCTGCGTGATCCCAGGCGTTTTGGTGCTGTCGTCTGGACCGGAGAAAAACCGGAACAGCACCCCCTGCTCGCATCACTGGGCCCAGAACCCCTGAGTGAATCCTTCAACGGAACCCACCTTCAGCAAGCGGGTAAAGGGCGCCGAACCGCCATTAAAAACATGATCATGGATAGCCGGGTAGTAGTCGGTGTCGGCAACATCTACGCCAGCGAAGCGCTGTTTCGTGCCGGCATCCATCCCATGAGAGCCAGTTATCGTATTTCCGCAACACGTTACGAGATGCTGGCGAGTGCGATACAGTCGGTTCTCTGCGCCGCCATTGAACAGGGGGGGACAACCCTGCGTGACTTTCAGCGGGAGGACGGCAACCCCGGCTATTTCGCCCAATCACTTCAGGTTTATGGTCGTTCCGGAGAACACTGCCCACAATGCGGAGATACCATTCGCAGTCAAGTCATCGGCCAACGCAACAGCTTCTATTGCCCCCAATGCCAGCGTTAAGGGACCGTTTTTCCATGATATTAAGACACGCTAACTGACTGAATCCCTTGACACCCATCTCCCCCCCTCCTAGCATGCGGGAGTTTTTTATCGGTCATACTGCTCCATGGATATAACAACTATTCGCCAACTCATCGCCGACGACATGACGTCTGTCGACAATCTCATCATTCAGCGCCTGAAATCTGATGTCGTGCTGATCAACCAGATCGGTGCCTATATTGTTCATAGCGGCGGCAAACGATTGCGTCCGATGATTGTGCTGATGGCTGCCCGCGCCTGTGGGTATGAGGGAGCGCATCACATCGATCTCGCTGCCATTATTGAATTCATCCATACCGCTACCCTGCTGCATGATGATGTGGTGGACGGCTCCGAGCTACGCAGAAATCGAGAAACCGCCAATGCCGTATGGGGCAACGAGGCCAGCGTACTGGTGGGCGATTTTCTCTACTCCCGCTCCTTCGAAATGATGGTGGATGTGGGTGAAATGCGGGTTATGGATATTCTCTCCCACGCGACCAACCGTATCGCCGAGGGAGAGGTTTTACAGTTGCTGAACGTACATAACCCCGAAACCAGTGAAACGGAGTACATGGAGGTCATCAAACGAAAGACCGCCACCTTGTTTGAGGCAGGAGCCCGCTTGGGAGGGGTTATTACCGGCATCCCTGAGGATCAACAGCAAGCATTGGCCGACTACGGCCTACATCTCGGTATCGCCTTTCAATTGGTCGATGACTCACTCGACTACGACGCCAACAATAAAGAGATCGGCAAGAATATCGGAGATGACCTGGCCGAGGGAAAACCCACACTCCCCCTGATTCAGGCCATGAAGAAATCCAGTGAACCGAACCGTCAACGACTGATGGATATTGTCGAAAATGGAGGTTTGGACCAGATAGACTTCGTCATGCAGACCATCGCAGAGACCAACGCCATCACCTACACCCAGCAGATTGCCCGAAACGAGGTTGAGCTGGCCAAACAGGCGCTCTCCTGTCTGCCTGACACCCCCTATCGGCAAGCCCTGGCCGACCTGGCAGACTTCTCCGTCGCCAGAACCAATTGAATCACCACAGCAATTCCATTACCATCTGTCGCTCGCTGCGCCGGTCTGTCTTAGACCGATTCAGCGCTGATTCGGGGTGTAGCTCAGCCTGGTAGAGCACTGTCTTCGGGAGGCAGGGGCCGGAGGTTCGAATCCTCTCACCCCGACCAATCAAATTAGCAAATAGCGTCTCAATCCCTCCTCTCCTCTTGCCACTGACTCACTATCATCCAGCAGGACTACCCTCACTGGAATGCTCACTTTTCTCACCCAGTGATCGCTGTGTTACTGCTGGCAACCATCTGTACAGTGACACGGTTTTTTGATTGAAAATCGTTTTCCGCTTGTTCTCGTCAGTCAGCGCGATGGCATACCATCGAAATTCATACGGGGAACTTTACATCTGGACAACTGAATAATCCGACAAACCAAATCACGTCTGTGGACGAAAGCAAGATCAATCAATCACGTAAAAGATTTTTATTGATTTCTATAGCCGAGGATATTCAGTTCAAATGGCGGAGAAGGAGGGATTCGAACCCTCGGATCCCGCAAGGGATCACCTGATTTCGAGTCAGGCCCGTTCGGCCACTCCGGCACCTCTCCATTGAGTAAAGCGGATACCCTTTCATGGGTTATCTGGTCTCTCCGGGATAGGAGATTTCCCAAACAAGCCGGACATCAGAGAATGATCGAGACGGCATTTTGCATCATGCCAGGAGCCTGATCCAGCCAAATCAGCTCCTGATTGTCTAAAATCAATGCTATTGTCAGACAACATCTGTAATTAAGGTTTGTCCGTCAAACGAGCTTTGTGACACTATTCTATACGAATTCACCTGCATACAAGCCACAACGCAATGGAGAATGTACCTCATTTTTATACCGGGAATGGATTCGGCAATAAAATGTCTTAAGAATAATCAAAAACAAGGCCGCATAAAACGATCAAGATGGGACGACATTCGTCAATACTACATACGGGTTCACTGATTACAGCAGGATTGGTGCTGCTGATCGGCTGTAGTATTCCCCCGCCTTTGGTTGATCGGATAAAAGCTGCCGGTGAGTTGATTGTTGTAACCCGCAATAGTGGCACCACACTATATGAAGGTCCCGAGGGACTAACCGGATTCGAATATGATTTAGTACAACTCTTTGCCGAAGAACTCGACGTAAAACCTCACTTCATCATACCTAAGCGCTTTGATGACCTCTTACCCAGAGTCATCAATGGTGACGCCCATCTTGCCGCCGCAGGTTTGACTGTCACACCGGACCGGGTATCGGAGATTCGCTTCGGTCCAGCCTATCAGGAGATCACCCAACAGATCATCTATCGTCAGGGCAAGCGGCGCCCACGCAAGATTGAGGATCTGATCGGCGGTAAGCTGGTGATTCTTGCCGGCAGCAGTCATGAAGAGGAGTTACTAAGACTGAAGCCATCCTATCCCGACCTGACTTGGGAGAGTCGCTCCGATTTGGAAAGCGCCGAGTTGATGCAGATGGTTCACAACAGCCAGATCGATTACACCATCGCCGATTCCAATGAGTTTGCCATTACACGGCGCTTCATGCCCAACCTGGGTGTTGCTTTTGATTTAACTGAACCCCAGTCTCTAGCCTGGGCCATGGCACATGCAGAGGACGCCAGCCTATTCAACACCATGAATGAATTCTTCGACCGGATCGCCGAGGATGGCACGCTCGACCAGTTGATCGAGCGCTACTATGGACACATCGGCCGGCTCAATTTCGTAGAACTGAAAACCTTCGTCAAACATTTCGAAAATCGCCTACCCAAATATATAGACTATTTTAAGGAGGCAGCAGAAATCACTGGTATTGATTGGCGCATGTTGGCAGCGATCGGTTACCAGGAGTCACACTGGAATCCAAAGGCCAAATCGCCTACGGGTGTCAGGGGTATCATGATGCTGACCCTCGCCAGTGCAAAGCAGATGAAGATAGAGAGCCGCCTGGATCCTCAACAAAGCATCATCGGTGGCGGAAAGTATCTGCGTTATATCGAGAAGCGATTACCCGAACGCATTCAGGAACCCGATCGCCTCTGGTTGACGCTGGCAGGCTACAATGTAGGATTCGGACACCTGGAAGATGCTCGAATTCTGACCGAACATCTGGACGGCGATCCTGACAAGTGGGCGGACGTTAAAAAACACCTGCCAAAACTCAGCTTAAAAAAATGGAATTCAACACTCAAGCACGGCTATGCTCGAGGCAATGAGCCCGTTAACTATGTGGACAACATACGGGGCTACTATGAGCTGATGAGATGGCAACTTCGAAAGCAGGCAGCATCCAGCGAAGACAACGGCAAGAAAACCCATGCCTTGTCAATCATCCCGGATGCACTCTGAGTGCTACCGGAATCCTCTCAAAGCCAGTCAGTTAATTGCACACCAAAGCCGATACGATTAGTGTCGGCATTGTAATCAATCAGACTTTCACCATATCCATTGAAATATTGAAAATAACCACGCCAGCGTTTGTGTAGCGGGAAGCTCCAATCCACTTGAAAAGTATCCCTGTCCTGGCTATCAAAAAGATTGCGCAGCATCAGACTGAATGTGTGCTCACCTTTCTTATAGATTCCGGTCAACTCATAGTGACCCATGAAATCCGTGATGTCCGGGTTGTCATCGTCACTCTCTTTAATCCGGCGCCAAGGTTTGAATCCGACCAAAAACCTGTCTTTTTCAAATAGAAAATTAGCATAGACACGATTCCAGCTGCGGGAGAGAAAGCCCCCCTGCCCATTCGATTGATGAACCGCTCCTATCTGAAAGAGGGAATTCCTCCAACCCCCGATCTCCCAATCGTTCGGCACAATCACAAACATCTCAGGCTCATGAATGGTCTCTCGAAACGGTGAGGAAATTTTTCGATTGTAAGCCTGCCAGAAAGAGAGGTTGCTATAGGCCATATAGAGATCAGCATCGCTACCCAAAAGACCTTCGATGACAGGTATCTTGAAACTGAGCTGGAACTTCATTTCGACCCGGTCGAAATCAGATGCCGGGATATTGTAGATTTCGTAGTTGGGGGTATCGTTATAAGATGCCAGCAAGACATAGTTCTGCTTATGTGGCGACAACACGAAGGGATTGTAGCGGGTAGCCTTCTCTGCTTTCATACGTCGACTGATCAGTGACTCTTCCACCACAACCGGCGCCTCGGGGATACTTTCTTCCAGTACCACAGGTTCCGTGACACTCATCACTATCTCGCATTGGTCCTTCAGATCACCCACGCTCATTCCGGGGTCGGCAACTTGAATCTGCTTCAGTAGACAAGCATCCATGCGTGACTGAGGTTCAGCTAAAACAGGCTGCACTCCCACCAGGCCGACCAGAATTATTGCAGGAACCGGACCAAGCCACCTTTTGTATGCACTCACGATGTTTGTCTCGCCTCTTTTTGTTGTTGACGCCGATGACGAAAAAAATTCTTTAGTAACACGCTGCTCTCCTCCTCCAGCACGCCATTGTCTACACTGACCCTGTGATTGAATCGTTCATCCGTGGGGAGTAGATCGAAAACACTGCCTGCAGCACCACCCTTAGGATCTGGAGCGGCATAAACAACACGTTCAACCCGAGCATGCACAATGGCGCCAGCACACATGGGACAAGGCTCCAATGTGGCATAGAGCGTACTCTTACAAAGCCGATAGTTACCTATCTTTGCCGCTGCCTCTCGCAACGCCATAATCTCGGCATGTGCTGTGGGATCGTGGCTGGCAATCGGTCGATTCCATCCTTGGCCAATAATTTCGCCATCCAAAACAATCACCGCGCCGACTGGAACTTCACCTTCTTCCCAGGCATTCGCCGCCAGCTCAAGTGCGCGCCGCATGAAGGCCACGTCGACCTGATGGGCCTCAATCTGAGTCACAAGAGAGTTCCGTCAATCATTACGTCGCCGCCTTCATCTTACTCCCACTCGATTGTAAATAAGCCTTTTTTGTCTTTTATATTCAATGACTAATTTTTCCGCTAATTGGTAATGCCATGAAAAATACCATGCTCAGAAATTTCTTCAAAAAGTTTCATTTTTTCCACAAATCCGTAAGCACAAAATGCCTCATTCAAACACTTTTTCAAGAGGATATACAGGTTGATGATGTTAGCCAAATCTGCGTATGACCAAAAAGTTGTTGCTGAAGTCCCATTTTGGGACTAGTATATCGAATACATGAGAATCATCGCACTGTCGACACTGAAAGCCTTCTGGGAAGAGAGCCCGGAGTACCAGGATGCAAAGGAGCCAACTTTGGCCTGGCATCGTCATGCCTTGCGTGCCGACTGGAGTTCACCTGCCGAGGTAAAGCAGGACTTCGGGAATGCCAGCATCCTTAAAGATGGCCGAGTGGTGTTCAATATCGCGGGGAACAAATATCGACTCGTCGTGTGGATCAACTACACCTACCGGGTTGTCTACATCCGCTTTATTGGCACCCATATGCAGTACGACAAGATTGATGTGCAAACCATTTAACTGCCGGAGGATTAACCATGGACATCAAACCGATTAAAACTGATGCCGACTACCGCGCGGCATTAAAAGAAATTGAAAGCCTGATGATGGCTGGGCCAGACACCCCGGAAGGCGAAAAGCTGGATGTTATGGTCACGCTTATTGAGGCTTATGAAGCCAAGCATTTCCCGATGGATTTGCCTGATCCTGTTGAGGCGATCAAGTTCGAAATGGAACGCAAGGGCTTAACCGTAAAAGACCTGGAGCCGATGATCGGTAAAAGTAATCGCGTTTACGAGATCCTTAATCACAAGCGTTCGCTGACTTTGAAGATGATCTGGAAGCTCCACGAAGGCTTGGGTATTCCGGCTGAGTCGCTGATCAAACCACCTCAAGCTCATGCCTGATCAATATCGCAATGGAGATAAATTTCTTGATATTTCCGCTATCGATTCGAGGCTGGCAGATCTTGAACAGGAAAAGCAGCAGCTCATCGCGCTCAGAGTAGAGCTGCAAAAATCGAAGCCAGTACCTCCCATTTCAGATTCCTTTTCTCCAGAACAAAAGATAGCAATTTTCAGAAACCTGTTTCGTGGCCGCACAGATATTTTTGCCAATCGTTGGCAGAACCAGCGAGGCCGAAGTGGCTATTCCGTAGCCTGTGACAACGAGTGGGTTCAGGGTGTCTGCAACAAGCCGAGAATCAAATGCCTTGACTGCACTCACCGCCAGTTTAGCGAGTTAAACGATCAGGTCATCTATCGCCACTTGGCAGGACAGCAGGTTGTTGGCCTGTATCCCCTGCTCCAAGATAGCACCTGCCACTTGCTGGCCGCCGACTTCGACAAAGGGAACTGGCAAGATGAAGTAAAAGCGATGTCCAGAGCTTGTACCGAATATGACGTGCCTCACGCAGTCGAGATTTCACGCTCCGGGAATGGCGCGCACTTATGGATATTTTTCGATGACAAGGTGCCCGCCAATGAAGCACGCTTGCTGGGATTTAGTCTCCTTGATAAAGCGATGGAGGTTTATCCAAACCTGTCTTTCGACTCCTATGACAGATTGTTCCCCAATCAGGACATTCTGCCTGAGGGGGGATTCGGCAACTTGATTGCATTACCACTACAGCGCGAAGCCAGACAAGCAGGCAATAGCTCATTTGTCGATAAAGAATTGAATGTCATTGAAGATCAATGGCAGTACCTCGCACAGATAAAGAGACTTTCCAGGCTTGAGCTAAATAAGCTTCTTTCGCAGATTTCTCCCAACGGAAACCTGATTTCAGAGCAGGACGTTACTGATACCCGGCCACCCTGGGAGATAACAGCCAAACCCAGGCCCCTGGTTCTGGAAAACCCACCTCAGCAGGTAAGCATAACGCTGGCCAACCACATCTACTTTGAGGTAAAGGCGCTGCCAAGTGCCCTTTTAGCAAGATTAAGGCGTCTAGCCAGCTTTTCGAATCCGGTTTTCTTTAAAACACAGGCGCTTCGCTTTTCGACCCACGGTATTCCGCGATTCATTTCTTGCGCACGCATTGAACGTGGCTACTTGGCATTGCCTCGTGGGTGTTTGGACGATGCTCTCACGTTATTGAAAGAGAACAATATAGACGTTCAAATCGATGATATGCGTGAGTTGGGCACTAAACTTTCAGGCATCAAGCCATTATTAACTTTGAGGAAAAATCAGCAGACCGCCGTAAAAGAAATGAGCAAACACGATGCAGGAATACTACATGCACCTACAGTATTTGGAAAAACCGTGACAGCTATCGGAATGATCGCCAAGCGCAAAGCAAACACGCTTATTCTGGTACATAGCCGCCAACTGCTTGATCAATGGCAGGAAAGGCTGCGCTCGTTTTTGCCGGAAGCGGAAATCGGCGTCACCCGCGGGGGAAAGAAAAAGCCCACTGGTATAATTGATATAGCGACGTATCAAAGCCTGATTAACAAGAAAGACAATACCATCTCTCCCATTGTTCAGGACTATGGGCATGTGATAGTTGATGAATGTCACCACGTATCGGCACCGCGCTTTGAGATGGTATTGAACGAAGTTCGAGCGAAATATGTGCTCGGCCTTACTGCTACTCCAGAAAGACAGGACGGCCACCAGAAGATTATCTTTATGGCTGCCGGCCCCATTCGACACAAAGTTAAAAGCTCAGGTGAAGGAAGGTTCGAACAAGAAGTTCAAGTCCATCAGTTCTACGATACGCCACCACTGTATATTTCCCAGCCCGAAGAGCGTCCAAGAATTACAGAGCCTTCCGATGGATCATGGAAAACGAAGCACGAACGCGGCAAATTACGTCAGATGTGATTGATTGTGTTCATGAAAACAGGCACCCAATCGTCCTCACTGAAAGGCGCCAGCATGCCGAGATGATTAACAACCTTCTCAAAGAAAACGGTATTGATTCCATCATATTAAAAGGCGCTATGAAAGCCGCTGAACGCAAGCGAGTTGAAGAGCATTTGCATTCGGCTCAGGTTGTGGTCGCCACCGGAAAATATGTGGGAGAGGGTTTTGACCTACCCAGGCTGGATACACTTTTTCTTGCCATGCCCATCGCCTGGAAAGGCTCGCTGGCGCAATATGCGGGAAGGATTCACCGGGAATCAGACGGTAAAACGCAAGTGACGATTCACGATTACGTTGACTGCGGTCTTCCCATGCTCCAGCGCATGTTCAATAAGCGCGAAAAAAGCTACAAGGCAATGAGCTATACTATCTTATTCTCGGGTGAACCAGCCAGCACGGATAAGGTAAAGCAATTTGAAGCTGTACTGGTATAACTAGTTTCCGGATTGCTCCAGAGCGCAGGCTGTTCAAGCTCTCTGATACCATGACAGCATCAATCTACCTGTCATGGTATCACTGGTTTTTGCGTTATAGCGCGCAATAAATACCATGAGAAATACCATTGATGATGCAGATTATATTATCAATTGGATTGTTTTTATTCTCATATTTCAATGGATTAGAAATTCCGGTTACTCCCACTCAATCGTGGCTGGCGGCTTACTTGAGATATCGTAGGCTACCCGTGAGATGCCGGTTACCTCATTGATAATTCTACGCGAGACCTCTTCAAGGAATTCAAATGGCAAGTGTGCAAACTTGGCCGTCATAAAATCGACCGTCTTGACGGCTCTCAGCGAGACCACGTACTCATAACAACGCGCATCACCCACTACACCAACTGATTTGACAGGCAGGAATACAGCAAAAGCCTGACTGACCTCATCATAGAGATCGTTCTTTCGAAGCTCTTCGATATAAATATCATCCGCTTGGCGTAGCAGATCCGCATAGGTTTTATTAACCTCACCAAGTATACGCACACCGAGACCGGGACCAGGAAAAGGATGCCGATAGACCATTTCGTAGGGCAGGCCGAGCTCCACACCGATTTTGCGTACCTCATCTTTAAACAGTTCGCGCAATGGTTCCACGAGACGAAGTTTCATATAGTCCGGCAATCCGCCCACGTTGTGATGCGACTTGATCACATGTGCCTTGCCGGACTTTGCGCCGGCCGACTCGATGACGTCAGGATAGATAGTCCCCTGTGCAAGGTAAGAGACGCCTTCCAACTTGCTGGCCTCTTCTTCAAAAATGTCGATGAAGAGGTTGCCGATAATCTTGCGCTTCTGTTCTGGGTCTGCAATCCCTTTAAGCGCCTTAAGAAAACGATCCTCGGCATTGACGCGAACCACCTTGACGCCCATGTGTTCAGCAAAAGTTGCCATCACCTGATCGCCCTCGTGCAATCGCAACAGACCATTATCGACAAACACACAGGTCAGTTGCTCTCCGATTGCTCGATGTAATAGGGCAGCCACGACTGAAGAGTCGACACCACCGGAAAGCCCCAGTACGACTTTATCTTCACCCACCTGTTCCCTGACATGATGGATGCTGTCATCGATGATCTGGCCGGCAGTCCACAGTGCCTCACAGCCACAGATATCAAACAGGAATCGCTCGACAATGCGCTTGCCCTGTCGCGTGTGGGTCACTTCCGGGTGGAATTGCAGCCCGTAATAGCTCCGGCTCTCATCCGCCATGCCCGCCAGTGGCGCATTTTCTGTCTCGCACATCACCTGAAAACCAGGAGGCAAGGTATCGACCCGGTCACCATGACTCATCCAGACATCCAGCAGACCATAGCCTTCCGGACTGGTGTGATCCTCGATATCGCGCAACAGCTTCGAGTGCCCCCTAGCCCTGACCTGGGCATAGCCGTATTCGTGTTTATCCGAAGGTGTTACCGAGCCACCCAGTTGTGCTGCCATGGTCTGCATGCCGTAACAGATACCTAAAACCGGGATACCCAGCTCAAACACTTGGGCCGGCGCCGCTGGCGCTTCGTCGGCGGTGACCGTCTCCGGTCCACCCGAAAGGATGATGCCGGCCGGTTTCTCCCCCTCGAAGCCCTCATCGGCATTGTCGTAGGGAAAAATCTCACAGTAGACTCCCGCCTCACGCACCCGCCGCGCAATCAGTTGCGTATACTGGGAGCCGAAATCGAGAATCAGGATTCGATGGGCATGGATATCGGTAGACATGTACTTGTTACTTCCCGTCAAAAAAACAGAAGGGGCAAGCGAAACCAGTCGCTATGCCCCTTGAAAATATTTGACCGACATAAAAATCAATCGCGCCGGTAGTTGGGTGCTTCCTTGGTGATCGTTACATCATGCACGTGGGACTCCGTCATTCCCGCACCGGTAACCCGTACGAACTGGGTCTTGGACCGCATCTCATCAATGGTCGCACAGCCTGTGTAACCCATGCTGGAGCGGATGCCGCCGATTAATTGATAGATGATATTCTGCACCGTACCTTTGTAAGGTACGCGACCCTCGATACCCTCAGGTACCAGCTTATCCTTGTCGCTGGTCTCCTGAAAATAGCGGTCGCTGGAGCCATCCTTACCGGACATGGCGCCCAGAGAACCCATACCCCGATAGGACTTATAGGAGCGGCCCTGATAGATCTCCACCTCACCCGGCGCCTCATCCGTACCGGCGAACATGCCGCCCAGCATCACGGAGTACGCTCCAGCAGCCAGCACCTTCGAGATATCGCCGGAGAAACGAATGCCGCCATCGGCAATCAGCGGTACACCCGTCCCCTCCAGGGCCTGGGCCACGTTGGTAACCGCCGTTACCTGCGGAACACCCACACCGGCAACAATACGGGTGGTACAGATCGAACCCGGTCCGATACCCACCTTCACTGCATCGGCACCCGCCTTGACCAGATCCCGCGCCGCATCACCAGTGGCGATATTGCCGCCGATAACCTGGACCTCGGGATAATTTTTCTTTACCCAGGCAACCCGGTCCAACACGCCCTGTGAGTGACCGTGGGCGGTGTCGACCACAATAACGTCCACACCCGCTTGGACCAGGGCATCGACCCGTTCCTCGGTCCCTGCACCGACCCCTACGGCAGCCCCCACGCGGAGACGCTCCTGCTCGTCGCGACAGGCATTGGGATTGTCTTTCGCCTTCTGGATATCCTTTGCGGTGATCATCCCCCGCAGTTCGAAATTATCATCCACCACCAACACTTTTTCGATGCGGTGTTTATGCAACAATTGCATCACCTCGTCCCGGCTGGCGCCCTCTTTCACGGTAACCAGGTTTTCCTTACGGGTCATGATATTGCGTACAGGGTCATCCATCTTGCGTTCAAACCGGAGGTCTCGGCCGGTGACGATACCGACCAGCTCCTTGCCGTCGACAACCGGTACACCTGAGATATTGCGTGAACGGGTCAGGTCCATCACCTCGCCGATACTGACGTCTGGCCTGACGGTGATCGGCTCCCGAATCACTCCACTCTCATATTTCTTAACCTGGCTGACCTCACCGGCCTGCTGCTCCGGTGTCATATTCTTGTGCACGATACCGATGCCGCCTTCCAATGCGATGGCAATAGCGAATCGTGATTCGGTCACGGTATCCATAGCTGCGGAGAGCAGGGGAATACTCAGATCGATCCCCCGTGTGAGTTTGGTACTCAGATCGACATCCTTGGGCAGCACCTGTGAGTGGGCCGGCACCAGCAGGACATCGTCAAATGTGAGGGCTTCCTCGATTACTCGCATAGCATTCATTCCGGGGTGGGGTGAAGATAGCCGGGCATTATAGGATTTGCAGCCTGTACGGTAAACCTGCAGAGAGCGATTCAACAGCCCCAGATTCGGCGCTCAGCCCCATACCCTCATAAGAACCCGGAAAAAACCCATTGGACCATGGGGGTGATTCTGCAAAACAAGACTCAAAAAATGTCGAGAAAACACTTGATAACCCCTGCCGTCAAGCGGTGAAAAGACTATGCTAAGTGATGAGGTGTAGGGTAATTCGCTGGCACGGAATTGCATGAAAATCCAGAAAAAAACAATTAACTTACTGATTTTTTGCTTATTTTTCCTATTCCTAGATGGCATTGGCAGAACTAAGGCCGGGCCGTCTCAAACCTCAGTACGAGTCGGCATCTATCACAACCCACCATTAGTCTCCATCGGACCTACCGGCACACCACGGGGCTTATTTATCGATATCCTGAGCGCTATTGCCGGGCAGGAAAACTGGAACCTTCAATTTCTTCGTGGCACCTGGAGCGATCAACTGACACGCCTGGAGGCCGGCAAAATAGATCTCCTACCTGCCATCGCCATCGATGACACGCGGGAGAAGCAGTTCCTTTTCATTAATGAGACAGTGATCGCAAACTGGGCGCAGGTCTTTGTGCCTGAGGATTCCCCGATCCAGTCCATACCGGATCTGGATGGTCTGACTATCGCCGTGCTGAGTGACGATATCTACTACACCGGCGAACCCGGTATCGCAGCGATCTGCCGCTCCTTCAATATCGATTGTGAACTTAAAACATACCCCTCGTATGAACAGGTATTGATGGCCACTGCCCGGAACAAAGTGGATGCCGGCCTGGTCAACCGCCTTTTTGGTGCAACCGAGGGTCTCCGATACACACCGTTACCCAGCCCAATCGTACTGATGCCGACCGACATCCGTATCGCGATCTCCCACGAAACCCCACACAAGGAGATTCTCAAAGAGCGTATCGACCACCATCTCCACAGGATGAAAACTGACGAGCTGTCCATCTATCACACACAATTGAGAAAACTATTTGGTAATGGCCATGAGGAGAGTGAGCAGCCGACTTGGTTACTTAGAACCTTCATCCTCTCTTTACTGGTTGTACTCGGCCTGTTCTTAGTGGTACAGGTCATGCGTTGGCGCATTCGGCAACAAACACAGGAGCTGTCCCATCAAGAGATGCGATACAAAGGTTTTTTCGATGCTGTGGCCATCTCTTTTTGGGAGGGTGACAGCTCTCGGTTATTGCAACGGTTGCAACAACTCATCCATACCGGCATTCGCGATATCAACACCTACTTCGACGATCATCCTGATGAACTGAGGACCTGGGTCAGACAGATCCGCATCGTAAGCGCCAATCCAGCCACACTCCGATTGTTCGGAGTGAACACAGTGGAAGAGCTGCAGAGCTGGATACCCCATGCCTTCACACCCTCTGCCTACAGCGTTTTTCAACAAACACTGGTGGCCGCAAGTAAGAAGCAGCGGGTTTTTACCGGAGAACTGGATCTACTCACTTTCGATCGTCAGCCGATCCGGGTCATCATCTTTTTTCCCATCTCCTACAGATTAGAAGAATCCTACCGGGTACCGGTCTCTATGCTCGATGTCACCCATCAGCGTCAGACAGAGAAACGCTTGTCGCAAGTCATACAGGGAGCATCACTCGGATTCTGGGACTGGAACCTGATAACCGACGAGCTTACCGTCAACGACCGCTGGATCGAAATGCTCGGTCTGGACAGATCCACGCTGACCCATGGAATAGCGGATTTTGAAGAGCGAATTCACCCGGACGATGCCCCGATTACCCTGCCCGCTATCAGGGAACATATTCAGGCAGGCACACCTTACACACTGGAGTTCCGCTTGCGCCATGCTGATAATCACTGGGTCTGGATCCAGGGTGCTGGCGCCGTGGTCGAGTACGACCCATCGACCAATCAGCCCCTTCGCGCCTGCGGCACCCACGAGAACATCACGGAGCGCAAACACGCCGAGGAGACGCTACATACGCTGATGCGAAGCATGGTCGGCATCACAGGTGAGGATTTTTTCGAAAGAGCAGCGCGGGAACTCTGCCACTGGTTCCATGCCGATGGTGCCAATATCGGTGAGGTGGTGGAGAAAAATCGTATTGTGGCGCTCTCCACCATCGTCGATGGCAAAGTGGTGGAGGACTTTCAATATCACCTCAGGGGCACACCTTGTAATCAGGTCGTGATGCAAGGTCCACACCTCTACCCTGAAGGGGTACAGGAGCTCTTCCCCAGCGACCAGGACCTTATCGTACTGAACATCGAAGGCTATGCCGGGGTGCCGATCAGAAATATCAAAGGAGAGGCCATCGGTGTCGTCTGGGTAGTCTCTCGCCAACCCCTGCGTATGGAGTCCGATTGGAAAGATGTCATGGAGATCATCGCCGCCCGTATCAGTGCGGAGATCGAGCGCAAGCGGGCGACAGAAAAACTGCAACACCGAGCCACCTTCGACTCACTCACAGATCTGCCGAACCGACGTCTTTTGATCGACCGCCTGACACAGGCCCAGGCACGCTGCCGGCGGCATGCTCACAAAGGCGCGGTCTTTTTCATGGACCTGGATCACTTCAAAACCATCAACGATACACTTGGCCATACTGTCGGCGACCTGCTACTCATCGAAGTGGCCAAACGCCTGCAGGGACAGATCCGTGATGAAGATACTGCCTCAAGACTGGGCGGTGACGAATTCGTGGTACTCTTTTCCGAGCTGGACGGAGACCCGCAAGTCGCCGCGCAACAAGCCCGCACAGGCGCCAAGAAAATACAAGCCGCTCTCTCTGAGCCCTATACGATTCAAGGCAACCAGTTACACATTACTCCAAGCCTGGGCATCGTCATCTTCCCAATGGATGATGAGAATGCGGACGACATTCTCAAATATGCCGATAGCGCGATGTACCGTGCTAAAGAAGCGGGCAGAAATACCGTCCGGTTTTTTCTGCCGGAAATGCAGCAGTCGGCGGAGGTACAGCTACAACTGCAGAATGATCTCCGCCATGCCATCTCTCATCAGGAGTTAAATCTCTACTTCCAGCCGATGGTCGACGGTGAAGGCAGAACGCTCAGTGCAGAGGTACTTCTGAGATGGTCCCATCCCACCCACGGCACGGTTGAGCCCAAAGATTTTCTTCACGTGGCAGAGGAGTCAGGACAGATTCTCGAAATATGTAATTGGGTACTGACTCAGGCGCTGACCCGATGCAAACCGTGGATTGAAGCGCATCCCTCGCTACAGGGTATCTCTGTGAATATTCATTCTGCGCTCTTTCACCAGGCCGGCTTCACCGAAAACTTGGAGAGGATTCTCCACGAGACCGGCTTTAACCCGCAACGCCTCACACTGGAGATCCACGAAGCAACTCTGGCTTCCAATCTTGAAGAGGCTGCTACCAAGATCGACTATCTCCAACAACTGGGGGTACGCTTTTCCATTGACAGATTCGGTATCGACTATGCATCTGTCTCCTTCCTCAGAAAGTTTGCACTGCATGAACTGAAGATCGATCGCAGCATAGTGGGTCGCATGCTTTCTAATCCCGAGGATGCCAAACTGGTACAGACCCTGATCTCGCTGGCGCAGCAAATGGAGATTCATGTGGTTGCCGTCGGTGTAGAGAACGAGTCTCAACTCAATTTTTTACGTGACAATGGTTGTCGACTGTTTCAAGGTTACTATTTTGCTCGCCCACAACCGGCCGACCAGTTTATCAACCATTTAAACAAACAGTCCTGACATCGATGATAGAGCCTAACTCTCCCAAGCGGGATATCTACAGCGTTTCACGTCTGGTACGTGAAACCCGCGCCGTACTCGAAGGCAGCTTTCCGCTTCTCTGGATCAGTGGAGAGATCTCCAACCTGGCACAACCGGCCTCGGGCCATATCTACTTCAGCCTGAAGGATGAGGTTGCCCAGGTCCGCTGCGCCATGTTCCGCATGAAGCGACAACGGATGCGCTTTCGTCCGGAGAACGGCCAGCAAGTCCTGGTCCGTGCGAGGATCAGCCTCTACGAAGCGCGTGGTGAATTCCAGCTGATCGTGGAGCATATGGAACCCTCTGGTGAGGGCGCTTTACGACTGGCCTTCGAGCAACTCAAAGAAAAACTCGCCACAGAGGGCCTGTTCGATACTGAGAAAAAAAGATCACTCCCCGTCATACCAAAACAAATCGGCATCATCACATCACCAAGCGGAGCTGCGATACGCGATCTGCTGAGTGTACTGAAACGCCGTTTCCCAGCGATCCCGGTCGTCATCTACCCGGTACAGGTGCAAGGCGATGAGGCACCCGGACAGATCATCCGTAAACTCCAGCTGGCCAACCAACGCGGGGAGTGCGATGTGCTGATTCTCAGTCGGGGCGGCGGTTCACTGGAAGATCTACAGGCCTTCAACGACGAAGCCGTGGCCAGGGCGATACACGACTCGCAGATTCCCGTGGTCTGTGGTGTAGGACATGAGATCGACTTCACCATCGCCGACTTCGTCGCCGATCAACGGGCGCCCACCCCATCGGCTGCCGCTGAACTGGTAGCACCAGACCAACAGGCGTGGCGACAAGGGCTGTTGCTCCTTTCACAACGACTCAACCGACACCAAACTCGCAAGCTGCAACAGTTGAGGGATCTGTTCACCGGAGTGGAAAAACGCCTGCATAAGCAACATCCCATGCAACGATTGCAGCAAAGCTCGCAACGACTCGACGAACTGGGTCAACGCCTGCGACAGGGCATGCATTTACGCCTTCTACAACAGAGTCGCGGACTGGAGCAGCTACAGGCTCGCCTCGCAGGACAGTCACCGACACGTCGACTGGAGAGACTTGCTGTCACACAACAACAACTCAACGAGCGTCTTCAACGCACAATGACGCAACGGCTGGAAAAGGCAAGGAACAGACTCGGCCAGCTTGCCCGCGACCTGCATACACTCAGCCCGCTCAACACACTCGGCCGTGGTTATGCCATTGTCAGTCGTTCAGAGGATGGACGGATTGTTCGTTCCTACAAGGAAGTAAAACATGGGGAGCATGTGACGGCCAGGCTTTCACAAGGCAAGCTAATTTGTCAGATACTGGATACAGAGAATGGTAAATAATTGTAGACGCTGAGACTAGATCTGACGACATATATCAGATCAATAGCTACCACGACCGCCCTGAAGAGGTCGTATGTGTAGAATTAGATAAGATAATTCCAGATACCATTAGGTATCTCATCATAGGCTGACTCGGTAATATTACTAGTAGCGCAGACGCAGTAAAATATAATGCTAGAACAAAAAGCAATAAGACCGCAATGATAGATATTGTTGAGTATCTGAATGAATTAGGCTTTACACCTATTGCAATACTTTTGCTTGGGATAGCCATCTGGTTTATTGCCCAGTACATACTTCGTCGAAATAGCATGGAGAAACGTAAAGACGAGATATTTTTGCAATCAAAGGCTAATCGGTTACAGTCGACAGAGGGATTAGCCGATGAACTTCATGGGTTATCTAATAATTTCAATCATTGTATCGAGAACTTGCTCATGCCCAAAAGAAAGCCACTATCTGATGGTTATGGTAGCAAGGATATGTATTGGTCGATTCTTAATGATCATTTCGTGAGGATACGAGATTTAGCACGGAGCAAGGAGTCATTGATGAAAGATGATTTTCCAAATTTTCTTACTCGAATGTATTCATTTACAGAACATGGTTTATGGGCAGCTCAAGGTAAGTGCACTTACGAGAATTACCGTACTGAACGAGATAATGCGTATGAAATACTAAATCAAGTTCGGTCAAATGCACCCAGCAGGTTACGCATTCGATCCTAATTTTTTTACTACACAAATTCACTGCATTCACTGGAACACTCTTTAGCAGTAACAGGAAAAACAAAATGAATAAAGCAGGAGTTATGTTAGTCTTATCCTTACTGAGCCAATCAGCTTTCTCCGATCAAATATCCATTGAAGAAGGCAAAAGATTTTTTGATAATTACCAAGCGCAAGATGCCGCCTATGATCCAGCATTTATCGAACTATTTACAGATGACAGCCGCATTCGATCATTACGTCGCTATCCAACTGGCCAAGAAAAACTGGTTCATGTTAACGGTGCGCAATGGAAATCACTTCTTCATTATGGACTTCCAATAGCAAAATCGACCGGAGACCGGAGTGAATTCTCGAATCCACGATACGAGAAAAACGGTAAGTATTTAAGAATTCGTGCTGATCGCCATTCTTTGCTTAGATGTTTTATAGATTACGGCTTTTATCTTGATATTGAGCGCAGGCAGAATGGCAATCTATATATTAGAGAAATGTACCTTGAATCACAGCCTCATTCAAAATGCTAACAAAGAAATTACGCAACATACTTCACTCACAACTCTTATTCATACGTTATAAATAACAAAATGAGAGATTCTCATTATATAGCCTGTATTGGTTTCACTGCGTTGCAGTCAATTTCCAGAAATTCTGGCCAGAGCCTGAAGTGAATTTATTTCTTAGCAACGACAGTGAGCAAAGAATACGACTTACCCCAAAAGATGAAGAGCATGCGCTTCTCAATAAATGGTTACGTGAACATAGATCTGGTTGGCATACTACTTCCGGTCGTTATCCAGGTGGCGTGTATATAAAATCTGGAAGTTATGGCATTCAAATCACTGAAACACATGTGGTTTTATATTCGACTACTCACCCAGAACCAAAGGCAATTTATATTCAACCAGCTGGGAAAGGTGAGCTAAGTGACATTAGAAATATTGGTAAATAAGCTCATAACCAGTGGCCGCACGGAGATTGCGCATCCTCAAAAAGCATTATATTGATACTCTGCCCCACATAACCGCAGATTACCGATTGACGTTCCCAGTGGATTTAATCCATTATGCGTCATAATGAACTCACGAAGACCTCTTTTCAGTGTCTTATTATTATCGCTGCTGCTTCTGCAGGCACCGATATTAATGTCGTGGTCATATCCAGATGGTAATGAGAACAGTGCAATGACATCTGCCATGTCTATGACCGATGAACATCACCATTGCCATGATGCGGATAACGCCACACCCTCTGCCTGTGAAGAGATGGGCTGTGTGTTTTGTGGTTTTGCCGTTCAGTTTGTCACACCCCGTATCACTGCCTATGTCGCGCATATCCTGCTAGTACCTGCGACATCCAATTCTGCTCCGCCTCGGCCGGAACAGCCCGTGGAACTTCGCCCCCCCATACACCTGATCACCGTATAACCCTGTTCCGGCCTATACAGCCGGTTTGATCGTCAGTGGCTCGCCCCTGACCGATGGTTATTGATTGGGAGCTTCTCCATGTTTTGTTCTGTCGTGGCAACTTTGTCACGTGCACGCCTGTGCAAATACCGGGTTCACCTACCCATATTGTTGCTTCTGTTTGGCAGTCACAGTACGGCGGGAACCACTGAAGACTTATCCGCCTTTCAGGCGATGCTGGATCAATTGCAGCGCCACCCCTCTGTCCTCATGTCAGTGTCCGGTACCCGGCAATGGGAGGTCAGTGCCGAAGGCGCACTGGGATTGCCAAACCCCAACATCACCCTGGGTCTCAACAATGTCCCGATCAATGAGCCGACCAGTTTTGATCGCTATCTGCCAAGCAGCCGCAGCCTCGAAATCAGACAGTCCATTCCCAACATCAAGGGCAGGGAGGCTGTGCGCAGCACCCACCTCGCACGAGCGGCATTGGCAGAATTGGAACGCATTCAGATCTTGGCCGGTCTGAAGAAACGCCTGATCACAGCACTGGCGGAACGTCAAAGCATCTCGGAATCGATGACAGTGCTTGAGAGAAAGCTTGCACTGCTCCTGGAACTGGAGCGCTGGCTCCGCGGTGAGATGGAGGGTGGCGAAGCTGTCTATAGCCGCTTTGATGAACTGGATGTGCAGCGGGGAGAGATCGAAGAGAAACAGTTAGCACTGGCAGGCAAGGACAGGCGTTGGCAAGCCGAGTTACGGCAACTGATCGACCGGGTGCCAGATAGTGTGAAACTGCCTCAAATCACACCACGACAATGGACAGGAGAACCCAGTGAACTGATAGCGGTTCGAGTCGCTCTGGGCAAACTCGAAGTGGCACAAGCACAGGTGAAGGAGAAACAGGCAGCCTTCAGTCCCGACTTCGCTTTCGGTGCCGCCTGGCAGCAACGGGAATCGGGAGAGAACTTTGACGGCGACGACTGGTTTACCCTGAAGTTTACAGCCAGCGTGCCGCTCTGGGCCGGCTCCAATCAGACACCCAAATTGCATGCGGCTGAAGCAGCAGTCACCGCAAAGATGGCGCAGCGTGATCGTCAACTGCGTGAGGCGAGAGGCACCTACGAGAATGCACTCGCCGACTACCGAACCGCTGATGCACTACTGAATGCCATGCAAAAGCGCAGCGATCGACTGCACGACCTGGAAGCCTCCAATCGACGACGTTATGAATCAGGCGAAGGCACCCTCGAATCTGTTATCCGCCCAGCCATACAACGCGCGGATGCTGCGCTCGATATGGCCAGAGAAAATGCACGACGCACGATAGCGGCAGCGCGCATCAACACCCTGCTGATGGAGGAATCCCAATGAATGGCATACCACTGACCACCAAAATTATCTTGGTACTTTCTCTGCTTTTGGCAATACCCGCCCAATCTGAGGAAGGACAAAAATATACCTGCCCAATGCATCCTCACTACATTGCCGAAGAGATGGGAAGTTGCCCTATCTGTGGAATGGACCTGGTATCGCTGGATGTCGGTGCAAAAACTGCTGAGGCAGGCAAAGACAGTGTGGGACGTGCCGTAGTCACCATCCCACCCGAGACCATACAGAACATGGGCGTACGTTACGGTCGCGCCGAAACCACGCAGTTCGGCAGCCGCATTCGCGCCTATGGCGTGGTTGCGGAGAATGAAAGACTGCGCAGCGAAGTCTCCAGCCGGGTCGCCGGATGGATTGAATCACTCGGGGTAACCGCAGTGGGCGATGAAGTGAAACGGGGTAACCTGCTCTATCGCTTGTTCAGCCCAGACCTGATCGCTGCACAGCGGGATTATCTCAGCGCACTGGAAAAAGAGAGTACCAAGCGCATCCGCTCTGCCTCAGTTCGCCTTGGAGCGCTTGGAGTTTCTAACTCACTATTAACGTCATTGCGCAGCAAAAAAAAGGTAATTGAGCACGTGCCCTTCTACGCCGAAGCGAATGGCACTGTGAGCGACCTGCGAGTCAGAGAGGGCGCTTATGTCCGTCCCGGTGAAACCTTAGCGGTGATCCAGGACTACGCTACCGTCTGGATCAATGCTGCGGTGGCCGAGAAAGATCTGGCCGCCATGACAGCCGACACACCGGTTCGTGTGGTGTTGCCGAATCTACCCGGCCAAGTGATCGACAGTCGTGTGGACTACATACATCCCACGGTGGAATCGGCCAGTCGTACAGGTACCGTACGTTTGGAACTGGACAATACGGACGGCCAGTTGCGTCCCGGCGCCTATGCGGATGTGTTGTTTGAGGTGGGCATGGATCGCCGCCTGGCGGTACCGGACAGTGCACTATTGATCGGTAACGACGGCCCTTATCTGGTTGTCGCGCTCGGTGACGGACGCTTTCAGCCGCGAAAGGTACGTATCGGTCTCAGCAGCGGCGGATTCACCGAGGTCGTGGAAGGCATAGAGGGTACCGAGCGTATCGTGGTTTCCGGTCAGTTTCTCATCGATTCGGAAAGCGCGTTGCGTGAATCGTTTCAAAAGCTCCAACGCCTCAAGCTGTCACTTGAAGACTTGTCACTCAGCAAAAGCCAAATTGCCATGGTTGATCATTTGATCGATGCCGCGCTCTATCTTCATGAGGCGCTGGTGGATGGCTACGAGGTCTCTCCCAATCAGTTGCAACCTGCGAGGGATATCCGGGAGATGTTGTGGCCGGGCTTTGGGGAGACCCGATTGGGCCCCATCCTGGATGGTGCGGAAAGCGCCATCGCCCAGGCTCAGCAGGCACGTACAGAGAGTGCTCAACAACAGGCATTGCATCAACTGGTGACTGTGCTGCAGCCCTGGATAGTCACAGGACGGCGCGACCACTATCTTGAAAAAGGCGTGCAGCTCTACCAGGACGCTTCCGATGGTCGGCTATGGATTCAGATGGCGGGAGAAGCCTTCAACCCATACGGCACCGGACAGGGAGCATTATTACAGTGAAGTCACTACACCACGACCCGGGGTGCCGCCATGCATGACACCCACGATATTGTCGGCGATGATCCCTCCCGATCCTTTGTCGCCCGTGTGATCGGCTGGTCGGTACAGAATCAGCTGATTGTGCTCATCTTTACCGCTGCGTTGGCTGTTGCCGGCATTCTCGCATTGGATCGCACACCGCTGGATGCCATCCCCGACCTGTCCGACACCCAGGTCATCATCCGTACGGATTTTCCCGGCCAGGCGCCGCAGATCGTTGAGGACCTGGTGACCTATCCCCTTTCGGCAACCCTGTTGGGTCTGCCGAAAACCGAGGCGGTGCGGGGATTCTCCATGTTCGGCACCAGCTTCGTCTACGTCATCTTCCAGGATGGTGTCGACGACTACTGGGCACGCAGCCGTGTGTCGGAGGCATTGGCTACGGTACAGAAGGATCTGCCGGACAATGCCTCACCGCGACTGGGACCGGATGCGACTGGCGTGGGTTGGGTCTATCAGTACGCTCTGCTGGATCGCAGCGGCCGTCACGATCTTGCCGATCTGCGTGCGCTACAGGACTGGTTCCTGCGCTTCGAGCTTGCTGCCGTACCCGGTGTCTCGGAAGTGGCCTCGGTGGGCGGATTCGTACGTGAATACCAGGTACTCATCGACCCCAACCGTCTGCGTGCGTTCGATATACCGCTGGTACGCGTACGCCAGGCCGTCAAGGCAGCCAGCATGGAAGTGGGTGGCCGGGTGCTGGAACAGGCCGAAACGGAACTGATGATCCGCTCCCGTGGCTATGTCTCCTCCCTGGAGGATCTGCAACAGGTTGTGGTGCAGGCGAAAAACGGCACCCCGGTCCTGCTCACCGATGTGGCGCGCGTCATCGAGGGGCCCGAACTGCGGCGGGGCGTGGTGGAACTCAATGGTGAAGGCGAAGTGGTGGGCGGAATCGTTGTGATGCGTTCCGGTGAAAACGCCCTCAATGTCATCGAAGCGGTGGAAGAGAAACTCGACACCCTGCGCAGCGGTCTGCCCGAAGGCGTCGAGATCCAAACCGTCTATGACCGGGCACCTCTGATTCGCGGTGCAGTGGAGTACCTCAACCACAAGTTGATTGAGGAGGGCATTGTGGTGGCATTGGTCTGCCTCATCTTTCTACTGCATGTGCGTTCCGCTTTTGTGGCAATTATCACCCTGCCCCTCGGCGTGCTGGGTGCCTTTATGGTAATGGCCTCACAGGGCATCACCGCCAACATCATGTCGCTGGGCGGGATAGCCATTGCCATCGGAGCCATGGTGGATGCCTCCATCGTGATGGTGGAAAATGCTCATCGAAAACTGAGCGACATGCCCGACTCGGTGGGTAGCAAGGCACGCAATGCGGCTCTGTTACAATCGGCAAAAGAGGTGGGGCCTGGCCTGTTCTTCAGCCTGCTGATTATCACCGTCTCCTTCCTGCCGGTCTTCGCACTCACCGGTGAAAGTTATCGGTTGTTTTCTCCCCTCGCCTACACCAAGACCTATGCCATGGCCTTCGCCTCGGTGCTCTCTGTGACTCTCGTGCCTATTCTCATGCTGTGGCTGATTCGCGGCAAAATAAGACGCGAGGAGGCCAATCCGCTCAACCGGTTCTTCGTGGCGCTCTATAAACCCATACTCAGATTTTCCATGAAACTGCGCTGGTTCACCCTCTTGATCGCAGCCATCGGCATTGCCAGCCTCTGGTATCCGTTCTCCAAGCTGGGTTCCGAATTCATGCCTGCGCTATACGAGGGAGAACTGCTCTACATGCCTACCACACTGCCGGGGGTCTCCATCACCAAGGCCAAGGAGATACTGGCCCAAACCAACAGGTTGATTCTGGCCGTTCCTGAAGTAGACCAGGTTTTCGGCAAGGTGGGACGGGCGGACACAGCCACCGACCCGGCCCCTATCTCCATGGTTGAGAGTTGGGTGCGTCTCAAACCCCGGGAGACATGGCGGGAAGGTATCGATATCGACGCATTGATCAAGACGCTCGATCAACAGGTCAAACTGCCGGGACTGGTAAACAGTTGGGGTTACCCCATCAAGATCCGCATGGACATGATCTCTACCGGTATCCGTACACCCGTGGGGATCAAAATCTCCGGTGCTGATCTCAACGAAATCGGGCGTATTGCGCTCGATGTGGAGGGTGCAGTCAAAGAGGTATCAGGTACCCGCAGCGCTTTTGCCGACCGGGTGACCGGTGGCAAGTACCTTGAGATCACACCCAACCGGAACGAGTTGGCACGACGCAACATCGATCTCGGGGTGTTTCAATCTATCATTCAGACCGCGCTTGGGGGCATGAAAGTCGCCGAGAGTGTGCAGGGGCGTGAACGCTACAACATCATGCTCCGTTACGACCGCCCCTTTCGGGAATCGATAAACGACCTTTCGGATATATTGGTGCCGACACCCGGCGGTATGCATATCCCCCTCGGCGAGCTGGCCACCATCGAATACGCACCGGGACCACCCATGGTCAAATCGGAGGATGCCAGGCTGACCGGCTGGGTCTTTGTGGATATCGACGGTCGGGACATTGGTGGCTATGTGGACGAGGCCCGGCGACTGGTCGCGGAACAGGTGGACCTGCCGCCAGGATATGCCATCACCTGGTCAGGTCAATACGAACAGATGATCGAAGCGCGCTCACGACTCAAGATCGCCATCCCTGCCGCTATCGCTATCATCCTGGTGCTGTTGATGATCCATTTCGGACGCACCGACCGCACCGTGATGGTGATGACCGCTCTGCCCTTCGGGCTGGTTGGCGGTCTCTGGTCCGTCTACCTTGCAGGTTATAACCTCTCCGTCGCCGTAGCCGTCGGGTTCATTGCGCTCGGTGGTATCGCCGTTGAAACGGCGGTTGTGATGCTGCTCTATATCGACCAGCAGGTGCGCGCTCTGCCGCCGGTGGACCGCAAAACACTGTTTGCCGCCATCATGGCAGGTGCTGCCCTTCGGGTACGTCCCAAACTGATGACGGTTTCGGTCATCATCGCCGGACTGCTGCCTATTTTCTTTACCGAAGGGCCGGGTTCGGATGTCATGCGGCGTATCGCATTACCGATGGTGGGCGGCATGATCAGCACCACGGTAATGACGCTCATCGTGATTCCGGTGATTTATCTCATCTGGGAGTCGCGGCACCTGCCGGGTACCGCATCTTCCACCATTCGTACTGATGAAGTTCCAGTCACTCAACCTTAAGAGGAATATCGAAATGAAAACATACTTGAAAGCCATCCCATTCGTGATTGCAGGGCTGCTGATCAATACACCCCTCATAGCGGGCAGTCACGAAGATCACTCCATGCACGATCATGAGAAGATGACCGGTAGCGCCAACGAAGCCACAGGCATGGGAACGGTACATAAGGTAGATGCCGAGAAGAAAGTCGTCAATCTCACCCATGAACCCATCCCAGCACTCAACTGGCCCGGCATGACCATGGATCTACCGGTGACCAAGCGCGTGGACCTCTCCACATTCAAGGCGGGAGACGAGGTGCACTTTACCCTCAAGATGGGGCGGGACAAGCAGTACCGCATCACCAACATGAAACCCGCCAAGATGAAAAACCACTAAGCCCCTTAGTGCGGAAGCGGCGAATCGATCCATGAATTTAGATCGGAGGAGGCAGTGCGGAGCATGGGTTAGCATGCTCTGCACTGTAGATTCGAGTCTGCCGATTTCACCGCCAAGGATTCAAATTTGTCGATAAAGCAGATTGCCGCAGCCAATGATGCCTCTTCAAAAGAATTGATACGTGTGCTTTTCAACTAGGACTTATTAGCCCTCCTATATTACCTGGCCGTATGAACGTGTGAGCGACGGGAACCGGTTCATAGCTGGCCAGGATATTTTCTTTTCGCTCATATTTTCTACACTGGTGGAATTTTCCAGGCCCGACTCCTAATATGGAGAGAGACATATCACACCCATCCGTCATACCTGCTCATGGGGGGCATAGGCTTGCTCGGCAACAGGCATATAACAAGCAAAAGAAAATGGAGTACCTGGATCGTCTCGAGCAACGGCTATCTGATGGCGGCAATTGCCCTGCTCACGTTAACACTATTCTGCTTCGCCATTGCCTTCCTGCAAAACGTGAAATTCACGCACTTCTCTGCGCAAGGCTGGATACAGTTTCTGACACTCACAAAATGCAATCTCTATCAGTTTTTCTCACTGTCCACACCCACATGTAACGCCCTCTATCAGGATGTATCGAGAGACTGGGCACTATTGATTCTCTATATCCTGCGAACCATCGCCATCGCGCTGCTGCTCTCTGTCATTGTCGTTAAACTGCTTTCCCACAAGGATCTCTTTGTGATGAGGCCGACCCTCTGTCTGGCGCCCGCCAATGAAAGCGACCTGGAAAATCCACCGGAAAAGCAGTACTGGGAAAAGAGCGGCGGTTGGGAGCTGCGCTGCCGGCTTTACAACGGCACACGGTTGACCCTGCTAAACCTCAACTTCATCGCCAAGCTACGCCGCCCGAAGATCCGGGAAGGGGATTGGTCATTAATTAACCGTACCGTTGACCTGTCGACAAAGACCTGGGCCATCGCCCTGCCCTTTGTCCCGCTGTCTATTCGGATACCGTTGGATAAAGATGATCTCGATATGGAAAAGAGCTCAGAAAGTAAGCTGATACTCAAGCAGGTTCAGAGTCATCCCTTTCTTGACGAATTCAACGAGGATAACACCCAAGCAAAATCATTTTTGGTTATCAATATCGAGGGCACCATAGATGACTCTGACGGGCATTTGATGGAATCTCTCTGGTGGCCGATTGACGACAGATCCGGCTGGTACAGCCAGGGACGGGAGAAACCCATCAACGTCCCCCCAGGTAACATACCTTTAAGCACAGGAGGCAAACCACAGTCATGGAAGGGCTGGGAGGACTTTGAAGACGGCGCTACCGAGAACTATGTATTTGGTTATGGTTCACTAATGGATGAATGGCTAAAAGACGAGGATTGCCGGATCGCCAATCTGGAAGGTTATGAAAGAAACTGGCATGCCGCCATGGATAACGAAGCTGAGATACCCGGATATAAGATCTATGAACCCATAAACGGTGAAGAAAAACCGAAAACCGTCTCTTTTCTTAATATCGAGAAAAGCAAAAAGAAAAACAGCGTAGTAACGGGAGTTGTGAAAAAATATACGTTAAAGATGCTGGCCGATCTCGACCGGCGCGAACGAAACTATCTGAGAGTCGATATCACTGACCAAATATTTTTTTTAGAACAGGGTAAGTCAATGCACCCGCAGAGACCTTACACCATATGGACATATATCGCCTCAGCGGCCGCACAAAGCGGCATCAAAGTAACAATGGCGAATGTATCGTAGCAACAGACTATTTCAATAACTTTGAATCGGCCGCAGAAGTGATAAAGGATCACAACACCAATCCCGTTACAATGAATTTCGAAGTAGATGGAAATATCAAACCACAGAAGCTAAATAGAAGATATGTTAAGTAGAAACGCTTATTCTTTAGAGCACCTCAACACATTGCGTGGAATTTGTCTCACTAGTGCAGTAAAGGCGATATCCAGAAACTTATAAATTCCATGAATAGGTGTCATCCATCAGCTTTGTCAGAGAGCGTCTTATAACTCCCATCCGGCGATGGTCGTACTCTAGTAATTCCGACTAATTGCCATGCACCATTAAATAGTTAATTTCTGCAACCTACGCTCAAATTGACCCACGAGGCAAGTGGCAGAAGTGGCCACTACGTTAGGAGTGTCGGAAATTATTACACAAGCACATGCAGAGCGTGCACTCACAATAAAGAATAATATGTAATTTATTGGCATCTGCCATATAGATGGAACGCCTTATTCTATTATCCGTCCTGTAATCGATCCCAACCATAAGCGTGTAATAGTCACATGTCCAACTCTCCTAAATACTGTCGGTATTTATTACAACTCCATTTGGTTATCAAATGGCGATTGTGGGAACGATTTGATTATTATGGAAAATTTATTTATGGAATAGATGTTGCGTAAATATCATCACCGACAATCACATAGGGAAGAGTTGATCATGTCTAAATCACTATATACCCTCCTTATCATTATTAGTTTTGGTTTTTCTCAAACAGCGAACGCCTCATTCATAAATATTCTCTATGACCACACTGATGCGTTCGCGCAGGTTACCTATGATCCTGGCGTAGTTTCAAACCCGGGTACGACACTAGATACATTTTCTGGGGCACTATTCCCATCAGCAGTTTTCGGTGGATACGACCTAAGTGGCGACAGATCTGCCACGATCCCAATTCCAGGCACGGAGTTTGCTGATACAACAGATTATTCAGCTCGCAACAATGCTGGCATCTTCTTTGGCTTTTACCGTTTTGTTGTGAACTTAGGCACCTCCGCACCCAGCCAGTACGGGGCAACGGGCAGCGCCTCTGCAGAGACCGATCTCAACCTAAGATTTCAGGTAACTGACGGAAATTCATTAATGGACCTCTTTGCAGCTTATGAGGGTAACGCGCCCGTCCAACTCATCCTATATGATGAAACACTGGGTGTGACTGTCGAGAATTTAGCGCCTACCACATTCAGTCAGGATTCTGCCAATGGTGTTGTACTGTATGATAACCATATCTATTCCCTGACAGGATCCCTCTACGCCTTTACACCACTATCTGGTGATCCATCCAGTAATTTTGGCTTTAGATTTGAGGATGGTCTGGTACTGGCAGGCGTACCGGAACCCGGCACGCTAACATTGATGCTGGCTGGTTTAATAGGATTAGGTATGTTTCGTTTTGGTAAAAAGTCTTAATCCCAGTTAAAGCTGATAGTTAACGCCGTCTTCATATATAAGGTCTTCAAGCCTAGGCTCGAAGACCTTTTTCTTTTCTTGGTATTGGGTATCCATTAGCGAATCCCTATCACTTTCTTATTCAATTACTTTTATTGAGCAATCACGAACGCTGATTCTAAATAATATCTATAATGACTTTTTTGCTGACCTCTAGAGTTTTGTATCTCTTATTTTATAGAAATCAAACGGCTTTCCAATACTGATTCAACCTAATCCGTGTCTTTATCTATCTTTTCAGGTTTGGCCGACAAAGGGGGTCCAACCTATGCACAATCCTGAGTTAACGCATTTTATTCTGTCACCCTAGATTGATAACTAAACTTGACCAAGCCATTCAAAAAGAAGACATGGCGGGTCAAATAGTTGACCTTGAACAGATCATTCGGAAATGATTGATTCTATTTCGGGAACTGATTACCGGAACAATGAAACCGTTTCCAGTTTTAATGAAACTCACGACAGGAATAGCTGAACTCACGGGTTGATTAATGGACTTCTGTCCTTCCTATAGGTTTACAGATTGCCATTTACACAGGGTTTTTTACACTCCCATTCTGAGCTTCATCGGGCCAACTAATAGTTGAGCGAAGTTCAAAAAAGGCTTCGAGAATTCAACTATTTCTTCCGGCAGGTCAATTCAATAAGCCGTGTAGTTCATTATTTGAGGGGTTGGTCAGGTTATTTACCCCACTTGCTTCCCCCTATCCTATGCATACCGGAAGCCTCAGTGCGGCAGGGCCGCTCCCTACACATTATTCAGTGATTAAAGCTCGGGTGATCGAATCACCATCATTTTCTCCACCTGCATGTCGCGCATGGTGTGGGGAATACCACCCACGCCCATGCCCGAGTGAAGCAGACCGGCAAACGGCATCCAGTCGACCCGGAAGGCGGTGAAGTCATTGATCATCACGGCGGAGGCATTAAGCCGTTTGTAACCGCGCAGGGCACGTTGCAAGTTGTTGGTGAAGACAGCCGTCTGGAAGGCGTAGAGTAAGGCATTAGCTTGGTCGATCGCCTGATCCATATCGTCGCAGGCATAGACACACACCACGGGACCAAACACCTCCTGTGTGCTCACTTTGGCATCGGCTGGAGGATTGAAGAGTACTGTTGCCGGGTAACAGGTTTCAGAGACGGGTTCACCGCCACAAATCAGTTCAGCGCCCTGGGACACGGCCTCTGTCACCCACTCATGTATTCGTCCGACCTCTCCCGGCCGGATCAAGGGACCGATATCGGTCTCGGCCGACGTGGGATCGCCGACCCTCATCTTCCTACCCTCGGCCGCGAGCCCTTCCGCCACCTGCCGGGCAATGGTGCTATGGACAAACACCCGCTGGACCGACACACAGACCTGGCCCGCATGATAGAAAGCCCCTTTGGCCAGAAGCGGCAGTGCATCCGTCAGATCGGCATCGGACTCCACGATAACAGGCGCCACGCCCCCATGTTCCAGGGCGCAACGGGTGCCGGGCGCCAGTTGTGAACGGAGCCACCAGCCCACCCTGGCGCTACCGATGAAGCTGAAGAAATCGACCCGCGGATCGGTCACCAGTTTACCCGCCACCTCATGATCGACACTCATCAGGGCCTGCGCCCAGCCCGCCGGGAGTCCGGCTTGCCGCAGGATCTCAATAAAGCGCATACAGGAGAGCGGCGTATCTTCCGCCGGTTTGATGATAACCGTACATCCGGTGGCCACCGCCGGCGCCACCTGATGTACGGTCAGATTGAGCGGATGGTTGAAGGCACTGACCGCTACCACCACGCCGATAGGCTCCCGATGGGTGAAGGCCAAGCGTCCTTGCGAAGCGGGATTGGCCCCCATGGGGATCTCATCTCCCGCATCGGTACGCAGGGTCTCGATACAGATATGCATGCCGTCGATGGCGCGCGCCACCTCGATCCGCGAATCTGTCAGTGGCTTGCCGCCTTCTCTCGCAGCCTCGACCGCCATCTCCTCGGCCCGCTCCGCCATGATGGCAGCGGCCCGCTTGAGAATCTCGATACGCTCGGCTTGCGGCAGCCAACCGTCCCGATCGTCAAACAATGCCCTGGCGACATGCAGTGCCTGCTCGACACCCTGCCCATCCACCATATCGATCGTGGCGATGGGTTGACGATCATAGGGTGCCAACACCTCCATCGTGCCACTGGGGATCACATCGCCGGCGATCATAGGGGGATAGTGTTTAAGCTGCGCCATGTATTACCTCTGACAGTCACAATCCTGCATCAAGAATGGTGCGGAAAGGCCGTACCATTCACAGCTTGAATAGATGCTAATCGCTCAAGAGTCTTTTTTATCGCGTTTACGCTGCACGATCGCGGTCAACGCAATAGCGCCAAACAAGGCATAGTAAACCGCATCACTCTTATCGGCCCCGAACAACATGGAACCGTAACCGCCGATGGCTGCACCCATACCGCCGAAAGCGAGTCCCCGCATGACCCGGCAGAGTGTACAGTTAGTGGCGTCGACCTTGGGCATCAGTTGACCAGTCGCCGGATACAGTCGAGATAGGCCGCTTCGTCCGGCATGCGGTTTTCGGACTGGGCCTCCCACAACATTCGACCCAGGCACTCCATCAGTTGATGCTCCGCTTCGTGGGCATCGCCCAGACGCTGAGTGAGTCGTCTGTTGAGTTCGCTTATCCCCGGTGGGCGATCGGTCGAGATCTGCTCCAGCAGACTGATGTGCATCGCCATGTGCAGAAAGGGGTTGGTCTCACCACCTTCCGGCAGAAACTCCTTGGCTAATCCCTTATCCGCATCATTCAGCAGCCGATGGTATTCCGGGTGGGTTTTCACCACACTGGAAACCATCTGCTCCAGGGGTTCCATCGCCTCTCCGGCTTGGGCTTTGCGCCAAGCCTCAAAGAAGACCTGGCGCATCTGATCTCGTTCACCACCAAACATGACGTATTACATCCTCAGGGTTGGGTTGCGGCCTTGGCTAACTTGCCCAATGCACCGGTGACCTTCTTTTTCACCGGCGCCCGATCTTCGATACCGAAACGGCTGAATAGGTAGTCGGGGCTGTTATAGCTCAGCCAGACCTTGCCTTCCGCATCCTGCCAGGCCAGCGCCTTGAGCGGCAGGTCGATGCCGGCACGCTGATCACTGGTCATCAGCGCGGTTCCCACCTTGGGGCTGCCGAAGATGATCAACTGGGTCGGGCGCAGAGATTTCTCCACCTTGGCGGCACCGGCAGCATGATCGATGCGGGCAAAAATCTTGAGCCCGGCCTTTTCTGCCGCTGCGACAAAGCGGTCGGCCGTTTTTTGCACATTGAATTGACTGTGTAGATTGATCAGTCCTCCATCCGCCTGCGCAGCCGTGGTGGCGGCAAACAGGATAAATACTGACAACAGCGAGATTATTGTTTTCATCTCCATATTCCTCCGATAGCGGTCGTTTATTCTCTCCATCACGATGACATTGTAGCCTTTCTTACTCCGGCAAAGGGATTGGAGTGAGCGTGTTAGGGCCTGCAATTAACCTGGCAATAAAATAGATTTACTTTTTTTATCCCCTCTCCCTCAGGGGGAGGACTAGTGTAAGGGAGATAAACAAGGCTACAACTTTGTAGTTGTCTATCATATTCGTGGTGAATTCAACTCGTAGGTTGGGCCGACAAAGGAGGCCCAACCTACGGCTTGTTCAGGGCTTCCCTAGATAGCAAACATCGTGAACAGTGCCCTACTCCGTCTTCTCCTTGTATTCGCAGAGATCTTCAATCACACAACTGCCGCATCTGGGCTTGCGGGCGATGCAGGTATAGCGGCCATGCAGAATCAACCAGTGATGGGCATCCTGAAGATATTCCGACGGGATGAAGCGCAACAATCGCTTCTCCACCTCCAGCGGTGTCTTGCCGGGTGCCAGCCGGGTCCGGTTGGAAACCCGGAAGATATGTGTATCCACCGCCATGGTGGGATGGCCGAAGGCGGTATTCAGCACCACATTGGCGGTCTTGCGTCCGACACCGGGTAGTGACTCAAGGGCCTCCCGGTCCTCCGGCACTTCGCTGCCATGTTGTTCGATCAGAATGCGGCAGGTCTCGATGATGTTCTTCGCTTTATTGTTGAACAGGCCGATAGTCTTGATATAGGTCTTCAAACCGGCAACACCCAGCTCAAGTATCGCTTCCGGTGTGTTAGCCACGGGAAACAGCAGATCGGTCGCCTTGTTGACGCCCTTATCTGTCGATTGAGCAGAGAGCACCACCGCCACCAACAGTTCAAAAGGTGTCTTGTAGTTGAGTTCAGTGGTGGGATTGGAATCGGCTGCCTGCAGGCGTTCAAAAATCGCCTGGCGTTTTTCTTTATTCATGAAGCAGGTTAGTCGGCTGGTAAGATCCGCGCCATTCTAGATCAAAAAGGGGCAGCGAGGCGAACCCAGCCGAAAAATCCCAAAGGGCAATCAACCGCACCTATTGTGGTGGCTTTGTTTAACTGCACAATTCAACAATACCAAAACGTACCATGGTACTGTAGTTCCCAGGCTCATTTTCCACAGACAGCTTGATCATCCAAGCACAGAAGATCGATTAATAGATACCCTAGCGTAGTGTCCTATACTAGTGAGCCATGCGGTAAATAAGGTAATCCACTTGGCTCTTATCCCAGACATTTATAGCCTGATCGCGTAAAGAGCGTGACAAATATCTGATTTGCCAGAACACCTGCTTAGATCGTAATAGCGCATTACAATCGAGTTTCATATACTTCTAAGCGAGTTCTCGCAGTATCCGTTCAGATTTACCCTATTGTCTGGACAACATGAGAGTTAGTCAGTATTCAACCCTAAATGCACGTATGTAACGGAATAATTAGAGGTGAACATTCACCATGACCACAAAACATGATGGCGCCGTTCGGACAAACAATCCTAAACTTTTGGCTTGGGTTGATGAGATCGCCCAACTGTGTAATCCGGACCGGATCTACTGGTGCGATGGTTCACAGGAAGAGTACAACCGCTTGTGTGAGGAGATGGTAAAGAGCGGCACCTTCATTCGCCTGAATCCGGAGAAACGACCCAACAGTTATCTCGCCCGTTCCCACCCGAGTGATGTGGCTCGTGTTGAGGAGCGTACCTATATCTGCTCAAAAAAAGAAGAAGACGCCGGCCCAACCAACAACTGGATGGATCCCAAAAAGATGAAAACGATCCTTAACGGATTGTTCAAGGATTGTATGCAGGGCAGGACCATGTATGTGATCCCGTTCAGCATGGGACCCCTTGGTTCTCATATCTCTCATATCGGTATTGAAATCTCAGACTCACCCTATGTGGCAGTGAATCAGCGCATTATGACCCGCATGGGGCAGGAGGCGCTCGATGTGCTCGGTGATGAGGGTGAATTCGTACCCTGCGTGCACTCAGTGGGTGCACCTTTGGTGCCGGGGGAAGAGGACATTCCCTGGCCTTGTGCCGGCAACATTGAGGACAAGTACATTACCCATTTCCCCGAGACCCGGGAGATCTGGTCCTTCGGCAGTGGTTACGGCGGTAACGCCCTGTTAGGTAAAAAGTGCTTTGCACTGCGTATCGCCTCGGTGATGGGAAGGGATGAGGGTTGGCTGGCCGAACACATGCTGATCATGGGTGTTGAATCCCCCGAGAAGAAGAAGATCTTTGTCGCAGCGGCCTTCCCCAGTGCCTGCGGAAAAACCAATTTTGCCATGCTCAAATCGCCAAAAGGCTTCGAGGGCTGGAAGGTCACCACGATTGGCGATGATATTGCCTGGATAAAACCCAATCCTGAGGACGGTAAGTTTTACGCCATCAACCCGGAGTACGGACTGTTCGGCGTTGCCCCCGGCACCAATGAGTCATCCAATCCCAATGCCCTTGCTGCAGTAGGTAAAGACAGCATCTTCACCAACTGTGCCCTGACGGATGACGGCGATATATGGTGGGAAGGACTGACTGAAGATCCCCCTGAGCATCTGATCGACTGGCGCGGAGATGATTGGGCGATTGGCTGTGGCCGCCCTGCGGCCCACCCCAATGCGCGTTTTACAGCACCCGCTGCTGCCTGTCCTTCGATTGATCCCGAATGGGAGAATCCTGCCGGCGTACCGATCACCGCTTTTCTGTTTGGCGGGCGTGTCAGTCACAACTTCCCGTTAGTCTTTCAGAGCTACAACTGGGAGCATGGCGTCTATATGGCAGCGACCATGGGCTCGGAGGCGACCGCAGCCTCCATCGGTCAGGCCGCCATGCGACGCGATCCCATGGCTATGTTGCCATTCTGTGGTTACAACATGGCGGAGTATCTGAAGCACTGGCTGCGTATCGGACGCAAAAACGTTGCCACACCACCCGCGATATTCCGTGTGAACTGGTTTCGCAAAGACGAACACGGTCGTTTCATCTGGCCGGGATTCAGCGAGAACATGCGGGTGCTCAAGTGGGTGGTCGACCGTTGCAGCGGCAGTGGTCACGCTGTTGAGAGCCCCTTGGGCTGGGTTCCCTCCCATAAATCCCTCAACTGGGAGGGACTGGATTTCAAGAAAGCCGACTTTTTTGAAATCATGAACATCGATCGTGAAGTCGCCCGCCACGAAACCATTGATCAGGAAGAGTTGTTCACCCGTTTTGGTGACCACCTCCCACGGGAGATGGAGCTTGAGCGGGAGCTTCAACTGGCGCGGTTATACCACTCCCCAAAATACTGGGATCTGTCTGCGACCTGTGATTGAACAATACTAGTGGGCCATGCGGTAAATAAGGTAACGATCAGCCGGACTCACAAGCCTCAGCAGCAAGGCGCACGAACGTAGGATTAGTGGGCCTATTAAGACTCATCCGATCAACTCTGCCCCTCGGGGGCGGGCTGCTGTAAGCTGTGATGATGGAACAGGTTTCGAACAGCGCATTCAGTATTCGACGGCTGAATCCGTTCAACGGTGTTTTACAGGTATTCCAGAATGACACCGCACGCGCACTCAGCAGCAATGGGGCAGTCTGGGAGATCCAGGTGCTAAGCGATAAACCCCAAGGGCTTTGGGCGAATATGCCGTTCAGTGGCCGGCAGTTCTACACCTTCGGACTCTGGTCGCCGGAGCACGGTCTCAAGCAGGTGCCGATCAACCCCCTGTTCAACATTCCCGATATGATCGCTTCCGCCGAGGCACTCATCGCAGGTCTGTGTGGGGCGCAAGACAAACTCCCCTTCCCGCTAACCGATGTATACGAATCCTGGTTACTGGACGAACAGACACAACAACCCATTGCTTTGCTCATGAGCTGCTGTAGTGAGAAAGAGAGACAACAGCGGGAAATAGCCAAATGGATTGCTGCCGAGCCCGGTGACTTCTCCTTCGTTTCACCCCATCTATCAGAACAGGGACTTCCGTGTGACGACGGCTACAATCCGAGAGTACATGCCTCTGTCCTGGAAGCTGTAGTGCGGGAACGTGCCGGGCAGCATCATCCATCCAGCTGGTTCCATCGCCATCCAGACGGGAGTGCTACCCCCTGCGAAACCCATGATCTCCCATTGGATGCAGATTTTTTTCCTGAACTCCCGCTGACTGAGTCATGGGAAGACGATCAGGAGTCTGCGCTGATCAATGACTATCTCAACTGGAAGGCGCCACAACTCCTCATGCTGCCCTATCTCAGCAAGACCACGCGTGACCGTCTGGAGAAACTGGCCGTCAATCAGGCTGAGGTTGTGGACCGGCTCTGGCGCCTCTATCCGCAAATACACAATGACGACCTGTTGAAAAGCGCCCGCGTAGAGGCAAAAATCCGCACAGCCAACCGGAATTGAATTTATGCAATACATCAAACAATCGGATCAGCTGAAACAACCCGATGGCGGGCTGGGCATACTGCTGGTGAACCTGGGCACGCCTGACGAACCCACCACACCGGCAGTTCGTCGTTACCTGGCCGAGTTCCTCAGCGATCCCCGCATCGTCGCCATCCCCAGATTCCTCTGGATGATTATCCTGCATGGGATTGTCTTGCGGGTCAGGCCCAAGCGTTCGGCCGAGGCCTATCGATCGGTCTGGACCGACGAGGGTTCTCCGTTGCTGGTCATCTCACAGAAACAGAGGGCTGCACTGGAAGCGGCTGTTAAATCGCGACTGGGCGGCAATGTCATCCTCGCCCTCGGTATGCGTTACGGCAATCCTTCGATACCCAACGCACTGGAGCAACTGCGTAAACAGAATGTGCAGCGCTTGCTGGTACTGCCCCTTTATCCGCAATACTCCGCCACCACGACCGCCTCCATCTTCGACGCCATCACCAATGAATTACAGCGCTGGCGCTGGATACCCGAGATTCGCTTCATCCATCGCTACCATCAGGAGCCCGCCTACATCGCTGCACTCAGTGAGAGTATTCGTGAGTACCGGCAACAGCAGGGGGAAGCAAACAAATTGCTTTTCTCTTTTCATGGCATCCCCCGGGACTACTATGAATCTGGCGATCCCTACCCGGACGAGTGCCATGCCACAGCCCAGGCCGTTGTCGAAAACCTGGGCCTCAGCGAAGACCAATGGCAGGTCTCATTCCAATCCCGTTTCGGCGCGCAGGAGTGGATGAAACCCTACACGGATGAAACCTTGAAACAGTGGGGTGCCGAAGGGATAGAGAATGTTCAGGTAGTCTGCCCTGCCTTCTCCGCCGACTGCCTGGAAACCCTGGAAGAGATCGCCCAGGAGAACCGTGACTACTTTCTCGAAGCCGGCGGTCAAAGCTATGCATATATCCCCGCCCTCAATGATCGGCCCGACCACATCGCCATGCTCGCTGATCTGGTTGTAAAACATGCTGGCGGTTGGCCGGAGGCTGGAAAATTACAGTCCGCAAATTAACGCTATTGAATGCAAACTTTTCTGTTTCGATCAGTACAGCAGGGCCGCACCCTACACGACGGCACCATCCGACTCCCGTTCTGCCACGAGCGAGAAGCGCAGGTGAAACCGGAAAAGCGGGCCTGATTGTTTGAGCGTAGCGAGTTTCAGGCCCGCCGGTTTCATCGAGCATCGGAGCGGTCCCCGCAGGGGCGTGGCAATCGGGCGCCCTTTCTTTTGGTGACTTTTCTTTTGGCGTAAAAGAAAAGCCACTCGCCCAGAAGGGCGAAATAAAAGGTTTCAGAGCATGAAGAGATAGAAAAAGATTACGTGGCCACTTTCACAAACCAGCTAACGACTGGTGTGGCAAAGCCGCACCCTACTGGAAACGGTATGCATCAACCTCAATACCCATGATGAATACCTGCTTCATCTGAGTCGAAGAAACCGACATACTGGAACTATATTTATCCAACCACTCAGGAAAATCCCTGGAGGATAACCGATGTCCGACAAACCCCACCCGGTAAATATCCAGGTACATCAACAATCCCGTCTCCTCGACATCGCCTTCGATGATGGCGCCCACTTCTCTCTACCCTGTGAATATCTGCGGGTCTACTCCCCATCTGCCGAAACCCGCGGCCACAGCCCGGCTACCGCAAAGCTGGAAAAGGATAAAGAGGAAGTCACCATTACCCAGATCGAGCAGGTCGGCCAATACGCGGTAAAAATCTATTTCAACGATGGACACAACTCCGGACTCTACGACTGGCAGTACCTCTATAATCTGGGCAAACATCGCGATGAACTCTGGCAGAACTATCTGGATAAACTCGAAGCTGTCGGGCACAAGCGGAAAGAGCCCAAGTTGATTCCAAGAGAAGGCGGCGGGTAGAACAACATGGTGCAAATTGATGAAGACAAAACCTTCGTACTGGATGAACGTTTATCACAAGACTGCCATATCTTGGCCGAACTGAGTTTCAGTCGTCTGCTGTTGATGAACAACACCCTCTTTCCCTGGTTTATCCTGGTGCCCAGGGTTGAAGTGACTGAGATTCATGAGCTCTTACCATCACAACAGCAGAAACTGCTGGAAGAGATCAATCTTCTCTCCCGTTTCGTACAACAGACATTCTCACCGGACAAACTGAATATGGCAGCCATCGGCAACATCGTGCGCCAGATGCATGTCCATATCGTCGGCCGTAGAGAAGATGATATTTGCTGGCCCGGTGTGGTTTGGGGTGTTAAACAGAAAACGGCTTACAACCAGACACAACTCAACGAAATTTCACACGCATTGATATCCTTCCTCCCAGCAGATACCGATTTCATTGAGCCACAGTGTAAGGTCTGAACAAACCGTTTACTGCAGCAATACTGCTGATATTGATCGAGGCAATCAACAAGCCTCACGATCAATGATCTGGCTCAACCGGCGCTCCGATTCGTTTAATACACAGCCAGGCCAAATTGGCTACACTATAGGTCGATGCTTTGATCACAAAACCACTGTGATTGAGGCGCGAGTCCTCAGAGATAACAAACGACCAAAGCATAGGCTGGGGGAAATGGGGTAAATGGAAGAATCACTACAACGACTGCTCGATGCCGAAACCAAAGCGCAGCAGATACACGGCAAGGCTGAAGAAACCCGTGAGCGCATGATTCAGGAGGCGTTGCACGAAGCGAAGACGAAAGAGGAGCACTTCGAAGCACGCATCCCGGAACTGCACCAAAGTTTCATGGAGAAGTCTGAATCACGTGCCGAGCAGACCATTGCCGAATTGAAAAAGCGATTTAACGAGCGTCACGCACAACTGCGTGAGTATGCGGAAGTCAGGGAGGAAGACGCGCTCGACGCGGCTTTCTCCGTGCTGATCGATCCGAAGGCGGATGAAGATTAGTGTACCTCGCCATAGATTCTGTACCATTCAGAGCCACCCCAATACGCCGGGTCAAGGCGCGGCGTGCAGGGAATGGCATGCCCTTTCCAAGCGCCGCAACGCAGGACTGGCGTATTGGGGTAGCTCCCTTCGGGCGGGCCAGGAAGGGGCCATCCACGCCCCGAAGGAAGTGCCCTTGGGGTACGGCGTTATGCCTCTTGGAAAGGGCTGAGCCATTCCCTGCGAGGCATGCTTACCGGCTAGCCCCTTCCAGGCCCGCTGAATGGTACAGAATCTATGGCGAGGCACACTAGGCGATGAGTTCTCTCCGCGACCAAGCCTATCTGAAAACCCGTGTCGGTATCTTCGCCGGTCGGCTCCTCACACCTGAATCTGTCGAACGCTACAAGTCCATGTCCCTCAATCAGTTGGCTGAGGCATTCGACCTGTTACCCATCATTGAAGAAACCCTGGAACCGCGCCAAAAGAGTCGGCTGATAGAGCAGGCCCTGTTGCATCGGATGATGTCGGAGCTCTCCGTTCTTCTACGCCCCCTCAGTGGTCGCACCCGGGGTCTGATGCTCTACTGGCCGAGAAAATTTGAACTATACAATCTCAAGACGTTAATCCGCGGCAAACTCAATGATCTGGGTATGGAGGAGATCCGGGACAATCTGCACGACCTGCCGGAGAACATCCGACTGCCCCATGAGTCCCTGCTGCAGGCCGAGAATGTGCTGGAGATGCTGCGCCAGCTCGACCAGGGGCCCTATGCCATGATTGCCAGACAGGCCCGGCATGTTTATGAGGAGCAGAACGAAAGCTTTTCTCTCGACGCGGCCATCGACCGGCTCTATTACACCGGCATGCTACGCCACATCAACATGGCCAACAGCATCGATAAGCGCGGTCTGCATAAAGTGATCGGCATCATGATCGACCGACAGAACATCCTCTGGCTGCTGCGCTACCGGCTGGTCTACCGATTCTCACCCAGTGAGGCTTACTATCTGCTGATCTCCGCTGGCGGGCGTATTCAGCGTGACACCCTGATGGAGTTGGCGAACCTGGAAGGCCTGCAAGCCATTATCGGTCATCTGCCCGCTCCTTTACGTCAGATCCTGGGAGAGGCAAACAATATCACCCAGGTGCGGCAACGACTCGACCACCACGTCTCGGATGAACTTCAGAAACTGATGCGACACAGCCAGGACGCGGTGGTCTCAGCACTCTCCTATATGATTGCGCGAGACATGGACCTGATGCGGCTCTATGCCATCATCCAGGGCAAGCTGCTGCAGATGGACCCGGCATTAATCGATCAGGCGATACCGGACAATGCGCTTACCGACAGCAGCGGGGTGAATGTGTGAAACACATAAATCCTCTCTCGGCAATGACAGTGACAACACATGCATCAAACATGGGGAGTCTCCATGTTTAGTCCTTTGCCTATCAAACATATCAGCCTTCAGGTACTGACCGATGACCTGCCCAGTGCCTCTCTGATCCTGGCGGAACTCAGTTGCTTCAGTCCCGACCCCCGCCCCTATGCCGAGCAGGCATTGCCCGAGGTGCCCGGACACAGCTTCAGACACCTCTACAACCAAGCCAGGACCCGGCTTGAAAAGATTGTCTCCCAAGTGGATTTCGAGCTGACATCGGACAACCACGAAGCCGGTCCCATCAATGAGGAAGAACTTGAAAGGGTGAATGAGTGGCTAGGCACTGCATGGGAGACCTGCTCGGGATTCGAGGAGGCCTCCCGCATTCACCTGGAGGAACGCCGTAATATCGATCAGTTGGAGAGCTCACTGGCGAACTTTCGCAACCTGAATATCGACTTGGGACAGCTACAGGGAAGTGCTGGTTTTCTTGAAACCCACATCGGTATGGTGCCCCGCTCCCAGGTGAATCAGTTGAGTGATGCCCTGGGACTCGACGGCTACCTGCTGTTTCCCTTCATGGAGAGCGAAAGCGACACCCATGTGGTGATTGTCGGTGCCGGAGACAGAGAGACTTCAAAACTCAAACCGGTACTCGATACCGCCGGTTTTCGCGCACTCGATATACCACCGGAACTGCAGGCAGAACCCGAGGCAGCCAAAACCCAATTGGATCAGCGTCGTGACGCGGTCGAAGTGGAGTCGCAAAAACTTGCCGAAGCGATTCATGCCTGGGGTAAGGTGTCCCGGCAGGAACTGGAACAGGCTGCACATACGGTGCACTTGGCAACACCCTACGTTGCCCTGGGCGAGGCTGCCCGCCACCGGGGAGACCTCTCACGATTACAGGGCTGGGTGCCGAACGAAGACATCGCACTGGTCGAACGCAGTCTGCACGAAAAGCTGTCCAACCCATTTGTCATTGAGACACGGGATCCGACACCGGATGAGCGACCGCTGGTTCCCTCGGTCATGCGCCATAACCGTCTGCTGAGTCCCTTCTCCGCACTGGTGACCCAATATGGCGTGCCACGCTACGGGGAGGTCAATCCGACCCATCTCTTCGCCCTGACCTACATCCTCATGTTCGGCATGATGTTCGGCGACGTGGGCCATGGTGCGGTGATACTCGGCGCCACCCTGCTGCTGAGACGCAAGCTGGGCACATTCACCGCTTTCGGTATTGCCGCCGGGCTCTCATCCATCCTGTTCGGTTTTCTATACGGCAGCATCTTTGGCTATGAACATGTGCTGCACGCCCTCTGGATCGCCCCATTGACCAATCCCCTCTATATGCTGACGGTGGCACTGTTATGGGGCATCGGATTCATCACCATCGTCACCCTGCTGAACATCATCAATCACCTGCTTCAGGGCGATCGACTGGGGGCTCTGTTTGCAGATAACGGTTTGTTGTCGCTGCTGCTCTATCTGGGTCTACTGGGAACCGGCTATAGCTTCTACAGCACGGGTAGTATCAGTGGATTCTGGGCAACCCTCACGATTCTCACACTGATCGGCATCTTTGCCCACAAACTGATCGAGCAGGAGGCATCCATCGGTGAGCGTATCCTGGTTGCCTTTATCGAGACCTTCGAAGCCATTACCGGCTATGTCTCCAATACACTTTCATTTCTGCGTGTGGCGGCTTTCAGTCTGAATCATGTAGCACTGGCGATTGCCGTCTTCACCCTCGCCAACATGATGGGTGACACCGGCCACTGGATCACCGTCGTATTGGGCAATGTTTTTATTCTGGTACTGGAGGGACTGATCGTCGCCATCCAGGTCTTGCGTCTGGAATTTTATGAGGGCTTTTCGCGTTTCTATTCGGGGGATGGAAAAGCCTTTAAACCACTGACTTTGTAATTATGAATTTTGAATTGTGGATTTTGAATTGATGTGCTCGCTATGCTCGCAACCTGATTTAGCAAGGTTTAAAAGACAGTGCGCGAAGCGCACACAACAATTCAAAATTCATAATTCAAAACTCACAATTAATCAAAAGAGGAGCATGCTATGTATTGGCTTATCGCTGTAATGACCCTGGGGATTGCCGGCATCATCATTACCGGCATCGTCATGGAGATGCAACCGGCCAAGATTTCCAGGCCCTGGTTCAAGCCAACTATCGGCGTCAACCTGGTTGTCTTCGTCGTTGCGCAGGCCGCTCTGATCTTCATGGGTATGGGCGAGGTGATGGCTGCCACTGAAGCGGCTACCGGCGGTGGTGAGATTTCCATCGGGCTGGGTCTCGGCATCATCGGCGTTGGTATACCTACTGCCTTGAGTACCATTGGCGCAGGCATTGCCGTGGGGCCCATCGGCGCCGCCTCTCTGGCTGTGCTGGCTGAAAAACCGGAGATCTTCGGGCGTACACTGATCTACCTGGGTCTGGCTGAAGGTATCGCCATCTATGGTCTGGTCATGAGTATTCTGTTGCTGGACAGGATCTGATAACACCATGAGTGACACCGCCCATCCAGTCAGAAATATCTTTATCGGCGGTCCCGCGTTGACCGATGGTTTCCGGCTGATCGGTTTTGAAACACTGACTGATCCCGATGGTTACCAGTTGGACCGGTTGCTCTCTGAACTACAAAAAGAGAAACAACGGGCCCTGCTGATCATCGAACAATCCGTCAACCATGTGGGTTCTAAGATGCTGGACCAGATACGCAGTGAGGGCGGACGTATCGTGTTATCGGAAGTCCCTTCACTGCATGATCCCGAAAGCTTCCAATGTGAGCTGGATGCACAACTTAAGAAATTGACCGGTGGATAAATATCCTGTGAACGCTATGCGGATACCCATCGACCTAGGAGACAGACAGTGAATCAGGTTGAAGCACTGGAGAAAGCAATCCTCGAAAGAGCCGAAATGATGGCCGAGGAGTGCCAAAACCGAGCAGAGGCAGGACGCAAAAACATCCTGCGTGAAGCCAGCGAAAAGCTACACCTCAAAGAAGAAAAAGAGACCCTGCTGGCCAAATCTCTGGCCGATCGCGCCTATCTGCGCAAAGTGCAGGCCGATGAACTGAAGCTTCGTGCCAAGATGGACCACATGCGCTGGAATCTGGTCCAGATCGTAATCGACCGTCTGCAGGGACGCATGCAGGTACTGGTGGAGGATGAGAATGGCTACTTTGATTTTCTGCAAGCACTACTGAAACAAGCTGCCGCACACATCGAAGAGAATAAGTTACAGGTCTCTGTCAACGCCAACGACCTGTCCAGACTAAAACCTCAGTGGGAAGCGCTGACGGCAGACCTGGTTCCCGGAAAACAGTTTGAGCTACTCGACAAGAGCATCGAAACCGTCGGTGGCTGCCTGGTGACGACCGCCGATAGCCGGGTACAGATAGACCATACCTTCGAAGGCAGGCTCTCCCGCCTGGAACGAAATATTCATCAGGCATTGGTCGAGCGGCTGTTGCCTCCCATCGGTGATGGACAGACGCTTTAAGGCGGATACAAATGATCAATAAAGAAAGCAGAAAAGGCACCATCCTCGAGATTAACGGCCCCATTGTCACCATCCGGCTGCCCGGTGTGCACAACGGCGAGCAGGTACGCATCGGCAGCCTTGGACTCTATGGCGAGGTGATCGCCCTGGAGGGGGACAAAGCCATCGTGCAGATCTACGAGTCGACCGAGATGGTCCGACCGGGGGAACCTGTAGAAGGTTTGGGGCACCCCCTATCGGTGGAGCTCGGCCCGGGACTCATCGGCGGCATCTTCGACGGTGTGCAACGTCCGCTGGAGGAGATGTTTCTCAAAGCGGGCGACCAGATTCCCCGCGGCCTCAGCCCGGACCCTCTGGACCGGGAGAAGTTGTGGCGTTTCGTCCCCACCGAGAACCTGGAACCCAACATGCCGATCATCGGCGGCGCCAGGATCGGCACGGTGCAGGAGACCGAGACCGTGGAGCACCGCATTATGGTGCCACCCGATATCGAGGGTGAACTGATCGAGCTGGCGCCGGAGGGCGATTACAATCTGGAGGAGACCATCGGTCAGGTGCGCGACCGCCACGGCCACGTCCATCACCTGAAGCTCTTCCACCGCTGGCCGGTACGAAAACCCCGCCCCTACCAGAGTCGCGACAACGGTATCGATCCATTGATCACGGGACAGCGTATCCTCGATACTTTTTTTCCTCTTCTGAAGGGGAGCAAGTGTGCCGTGCCCGGCCCCTTCGGTGCAGGTAAAACAGTGGTGCAGCATCAGGTGGCCCGCTGGGCCAATGCGGATATCGTGATCTATGTAGGTTGCGGCGAGCGCGGCAATGAACTGGTCGACGTACTCGACAGCTTTCCCAAACTGAAGGATCCCTACACCGGCCGTCCCCTGATGGACCGCACCCTGCTCATCGCCAATACCTCCAATATGCCGGTGGTAGCGCGCGAGGCATCGATCTATGTCGGTATCACCATCGCCGAATACTACCGTGACCAGGGCTTCGACGTGGTGATGCTGGCCGACTCCACCAGCCGTTGGGCCGAAGCCCTGCGCGAGGTCTCCGGCCGTCTGGGGCAGATGCCGGTGGAAGAGGGCTATCCTGCATATCTTGCCTCCCGCCTGGCAGCCTTCTATGAGCGTGCCGGTAGGGTCGAGACCATGGATTGCGGTAAAGGCTCGGTCACCCTCATCGGCGCCGTCTCACCACCTGGCGGTGACTTCTCGGAGCCGGTCACCAGCCACACTAAAGAGATCATCCAGACCTTCTGGGCGCTCTCCAAGGAACTAGCCGACGCCCGACACTATCCGGCCATCGATTGGGTCGACAGTTTCTCCGCTGATGTGGGCACCGCCGCCGAATGGTGGCACGAGAACATCGACCGCGGCTGGGAAAAACGCCGTGGACAGGCCCTGGCCATGCTGGCGCGGGATGCCGAGCTGTCGCGTATCGTTAACCTGGTCGGTCCCGAGGCCCTCTCCTCCGCCCAGCGCTGGGTGCTGGAGGGCGCCACGCTGATCAAAGAGGGCGTGCTACAGCAAAGTGCCCTCGATCCGGTGGACACCTTCTCCTCACCCGAAAAGCAATTCATGTTGCTCGATCTGATCCTCACGGTGTATGACGAAGGCGCCGCCCTGATCGAACTCGGCGTGCCGGTACAAGAACTCTCGGAGATGCCAGTACTGGCCAGGCTGCGTCGTTGCAAGGAACTCTACGACTCCTCCCAGATCGACCAGCTCAAGGCCTTTCGTGAAGAAGCACTGCAGGACTTCAAGGCCATCCATTCCGAATATGCACAACGGGGAGAGCAGACAGCATGAGCGCCAAGGAGTACCGAACCGCATCCGCCGCCCGCGGTGGTCTGCTAACCGTCAGCAATGTACCCAGCATCGCCTTTGGCGACCGGGTACGCATCCGTGACCAGAAAGGAAATACCCGCAACGGCCAGGTCATTCTCAGCTCCGACGAAGAGGTCCTGATCCAGGTCTTCGAGGGGACCGATGATCTCGACATGGAAAACACTTGGGTGCGTTTTCTCGACGAGCCGGTGGAGATCGCCCTCTCGCCGGAGATCCTCGGTCGTGTCTTCAGCGGCCTGGGTGAGCCCCGGGACTTCCGTCCCCCCATCGTCTCCAGCTTGCGGCGCAGCATCAACGCAGCACCTTTCAATCCCGCCGCCCGCACCTATCCGAAAGAGTTCATCCAAACCGGTGTCTCCACCATCGACGGGCTCAACTCCCTGGTGCGCGGTCAGAAGCTGCCGATCTTCTCCGCCTCCGGCCTGCCCCATAACCGTCTCGCCGCACAGATCGTACGCCAGGCCAAGTTGCCTGATGACGACAGTCGTTTCTCTGTGGTTTTCGCCGCCATGGGTGTCTCCTATGCGGATGCCCGTTTCTTCCAGGAGGAGTTTGCCTCCTCCGGCGTACTGGGTAACGTGGTGATGTTTGTCAACATGGCTGACGATCCGCCGGTGGAACGGCTCACCTTGCCGCGCATGGCGCTTACCGCCGCCGAGTACCTCGCTTTCGATCTCGATCGCCACGTGCTGGTAGTCATGACCGACATGACACACTACGCCGAGGCCCTACGCGAAGTGGCCACCGCCAAAGGTGACGTACCGGCGCGTAAAGGCTATCCGGGTTATCTCTACTCCGATCTGGCGGAGATCTACGAGCGTTCCGGCCGTATCAAAGACCGGCACGGCTCCATCACCCTGGTGCCGGTGCTGAGTATGCCCAGCGATGACATCACCCATCCGATCCCAGACCTCACCGGCTACATCACCGAGGGTCAGATCGTATTGAGTCGTGAGCTGCACAACCAAGGTATCTATCCGCCGGTGCATATCTCACCCTCGCTCTCACGACTGATGAAGGACGGCATCGGCAAGGACTTCACCCGGGAAGACCATCCCCACGTCTCCAACCAGCTCTATGCCCTCTACGCCCGGGCGCTGGAGACACGTAACCTGGCCTCCATCATCGGTGCTGACGAACTCTCAGCCCGTGACCGCCGTTACCTGGAATTCGCCGACGCCTTTGAAGAGCGCTTCGTGCGCCAGGGTGAAGATGAAGACCGCAGCATTGAGGAGACTCTCAATCTAGCCTGGAATCTTCTCTCATCCTTCCCGCCACAAGCTCTCACCCGTGTCACCGAAACCGAGATGGCCAAGTACCACCGGCAGAGCGGCGAATGACAGGCACCAGGCTAAAAGCAGCTCCAACCAAGAACACGCTGCTCAACCTCAAACGGCAGCTGCAGTTCCTGGAGGACGGACATAGCCTGCTTGAACGCAAGCGGGAACTGCTGACCCGGCTGGTCTACCAGCGCATCGGTGAATACCGGGAGATCCGAGACAAAGCCCACAATGCGATCAAGCAAGCCTACCATTGGCTCAGCATGGTGCAGCTACGCATGACCAGCCGCTCGCTGCACCAGGCAGCACTGGGCGTCAAGCCGGTGCTTGACCTCAAGATACTCCCCCGCCGTAATCTGGGTGTTGAATACCCTTCCGTCACCGGCGAATTGATGCCCCTGAATCCCGTCGGTCTGCTCGGCACCGATCCCAGTTTCGATGAAACCCGTCAGCACTTTGCCGAAGCCGCCCTGTTGCTGTCGAAAATGGGGGAGGTCTCCATGAGCCTCAGCCGCCTTATCGCCGAACAGCGCAAGGCACAAAAACGAGTGAATGCTTTGCGCTACAACATCATTCCCCGCTACCGCAATACGATTCGCTTTATTGAAAATGCTTTGGAGGAAGAAGAAAGAAATGCACTGTTTCAAGTGAAGGTATTGAGAGATCAGGAAAGAATATAGACATCTTTTTTGGTCATAGTGGCTTAATATCCAAATAGGATTCTTACGTTCAGATTGATTTCTTGGAATCGCGTTTATTTAAGCTGTATACTCAAATACAACGACCAGGATGTATTCATAATATTCAGATATCAAAATTCTTCCTGTCCGCTTTTTTGTTTTTTGCTCTCAACGTTGTTTTGAAATGCCTGTCCATTTTTCCATTCTCCTTATCGAACCACCGGGCATTGACTCGCAACTGATCAACCTGATGCTTGCACCTGAAAACTTTCATGTCAGTGCTGCAGAGTGCGGAACTGAGGCATGGAACTTAATCCAGGAGAGCGAGCCACCCGATTTGGTCGTGATTGATATTGACCTTCCAGTGAGTGGACAAATCCGGATTGGGGGCAATCAACTTCTTCAGCTGCTGGGGAAAAAGAGTGGTTGGTGTGATGTACCAAAAATCATTCTCACCACTTCTCAAAACTCATCTATTCCCAAGCAGCTACCCGTCTCGCAAATTGAAGCAATAATCCTAAAGCCTTACGATCCTCGACGCTTCATGGAAGAGATCTATGGCAGCCTATCCAAACACCTGGATAGGCACATACAAGAAGTTAACCGTCAACACATTCATTTGGCCTCTTTAATCCAGGAGCTTTCCACTCTCTCCAGCAAAGCCTCAGAAAAAAATGCGTTCCACCAAAAGCTCAAAGCATTTCTCGAATTCACAAGTCATCATTTTGCTTTCGAGGAAAAGTTCATGTGTCAGCACAACTATCCCGACTTTTCAACTCACCACCAAAATCACAATCAACTACTGACGGAGACCAACACTTTAGTCAGTGAAATTGTAAGCGGAAGCCGACCTATTCAACCCAAAACAGTCGACTTGCTGAAGCGGGATTTTTTCGATGATGTTAGTGACGATGAGCGCTACATTACTTTTCTAAAAAAGGTTCGCACTGATTTAATGCGATGAATGCAGGATTACATATAAAACAATAACAGCCATTAGGTTAGTGAAAACACACTTTGTTCAGCCGCCATCAACAATCAAAAAAGGAGGCCGAAGCCTCCCTATCGATCAGGATAGTTTATTAAGCTGCCTTTCGAAGACGAGCAAAGCCCACACAGGTCAGGCCTAGCGCCATCAAAACAAGTGCTGACGGCTCAGGTACAGAAAACGTGATATTATCAACACGCAAGAAGTCGTTGCTCCTTGAACTCAATTCAATCCATGTAAGATTCGTATGTCCGGAAAATGCCACAGTCACTGGTTGCGTAGGAAAGTCACCAAAAAGCTCTGACGTACCATCAGAAAATGTAATGCGCCCACCAAAGCTCGAAGATACGAGACTCTCAAAATCAAATAAGGCACCAAACATATCTATTCTGACTTTACTCTGATCAAGATCATCAGTTCTCTCTAACGCCAGATACTGACCATCTCCAATAAACGGATCTGAAGGATTTACATCATAGTCACCAACAATAGATGACAGTCGGAATCCATCTTCAAAGTAGTTGTCCGTCTGATCTGTTCCAATAATTGCCGATTCAAAATCAATGACTACAGCCTGTGCGGCGGGTATGAGTGCCATAGAACCTGCCAAAAGCAATATGGCCGCCATTCCTTTGGGTATCTTGATCATTGCTTCTCTCCGAATAAGTGTAAATTATGACGAAATACCTACTTCATAAAAAGGATCTTCCAACATCTGTAAAGTAGCTGTTACCTTTCCAATCAGAATACCTGATAAGATCTCAGCAGCTGAGGTCGCTTGGAATAGTCATTTACATTAGCTGTTACAGAGCAAAATGAGCCATGAATTGGGTAGGATAGTTCTTAGCATGCCACTTACTGCTTTAATGAGGCAGCGATACCAGACATCCTTTTCACGCCCTGACTCTGCAAGTCAGCCATCTCACCTCCCACGAAACCCCACCAAACTGCCGGAAATAAAAAATTCCGGCCATCAAACAAATATCATACAAAGCTCATGCCATAATTTGTAAGCACTTATTCTTCAATGAGATAGGATCGACTTAAATATAGCCACTCAGATTAAGTGTAAATATTACTGACACTTTTCATGTTTTTGTAATCAATCTTTCATTGAAAAATCGACATAAAAACAGCGTAATTGCGATGAAAGCTCATCATTACAGAGGATTACCCATATAAATTTCATGTAGCTGTCACTGTAAAATTTACTGGCACCATAGAAATAATCTACTTTAATCGAATATAAAACCCTTTATCTTTAGATTAAGAAAAAACCATACAAGGCTCTCCATCCCGCGGCCAAACCTAATATTGTTCGCTAGTAAACAGGTACTTACAGTAATGTTCAGGTTTGCAAATATTGAAATTGACAATGATCGCTACGAATTACGCAGAAATGGCGTAAAGGTCGAAGTTGAGCCCCTGGTATTCGACCTTCTGGTTCACTTTCTAAAAAATCCTAATACTCTATTCAGCCGAGATGACCTTATGGCTGCTGTGTGGGGCGGTCGAATTGTCTCCGATGCCACCGTGTCAGGCTGTATCAAATCCGTTCGCAAGGCACTAGGTGATAGTGGGGATAAGCAACTCTATATCAAGACCGTACGTGGGCGTGGCTTTAGTTTCATTGGAGATGTTAGCCAAGACCCGCCACAATCTTTCACAGCAAAACCCCCATCAACACACAAACAGGCAAAACAGACTGAACCGTCATTAATAGTATTACCACTTAAATGTATTTTCGGTACCACTGATATCAATATTTTTGCTGAGGGGGTGGTTACCAATTTAGAGACCATACTCACCCGCATCCCGTTATTGCAAATAAGCGCACAGGCATCCGATTATGCTCATCTCGACATCATGCCAACTGCCCGGCAGATCCATGAGGAGACCGGTATAGATTATCTGCTTGAGGGCAATGTTCAGTTAATGGACGACCAGATCCGCATAAACATACAACTCATCAATGCAAAATCCGGCTTTCGTTTGTGGGCGGGACAATTCGGGCATTCCATGAATGATATCAGTGGTGGTATCGATGGAATTGTCATCGATATCCTATCCAAGCTTGAACCGCAGCTGAACCGGGCTATTTACCATAGCGTCTGCACCGATGAAGGATCATCCAGTGCCCGGGAGTTATATCTGGAGGCCAGTGGTATTTTAGCATTGAAAGGGTGGCATCTGGATACTTTCCAGGAAGCTGCTGCGCTGTTGCGCAGAAGCTCGGAGCAGGATCCGGCTTTTGCACTGGCCCCTGCTTATCTGTCGCTGATTCTGGCGTTGGGCCATCGGGTAGGCCTGCTTAACCAGCGTGAGCAGACAAAAGCAGAAGCCATCGAGGCTGCAGAGCGTGCATTACAACTGGAAAAAATGGATTCAACCGTACTTGGATTTGCCGGCTGTGCACTGGCGGATCTGGGTCTGGTCAATCGATCTCTACCCATACTCAAACACGCTATTGAGCTTAACCCGGCGAACGCCCAGGCCTGGTCTGCTCTCGGCTCTGCCTATCTGATTGACAGACAACTGAAGCTCGCCATCAAGCACCTGGCTCGGGGCATCGACATCAGTCCACTGGACAGCCGACTCTCGATCTGGGGAGCACTGTTGGCTCTGGCCCTGATGCAGAACAATGACCTGGATGCAGCACGGGCCCAGGCCGAGCTTGCCTGCCAGCGGGATGATCGAACCTATCTGTCACGGGTCGTGCATGCTGCTGTTTTACTGTGCTGCAAAGAAACCCAAACCGCATTGACGGTACTGAATGACGCTTACAGAATCAAACCGGACCTGTCCGAACTTGAGATCGATTCCCTGATTTCAACCAAACTGGGCAAGCAGTTACGAGCCCTAGCCACTCAGTCATAACAACAAGGTCGCCTGACGATCCACACACAATCCCCATAAAAACACCACCCCTTCCCCAAGCGGGGTACGCATGGCTTTTCTAGCATTACCTCCAGTTGGATCAAAACCAACAACAGTACATTTATTTAATTACCCTGGAGAAGATTATGACTCGTGCAGCTCAAACGACTCAGCAGTCCATACCCGACTATGATGCGATCAAGACCAAGCAAAACATTGCCTGGCGTTCAGGTGACTACAGCCGCGTTGGGGTAACGCTACAGATCTCAGGCGAGCAGTTGTGCGAAGCCATGGATCTGCATGCCGGTCAGAGCGTCCTGGATGTAGCTGGAGGCAATGGAAACGTGGCTTTGGCCGCCGCACGGCGGTTCTGCAAGGTGGTTTCCACTGATTATATACCGGCACTGTTGAACCACTCCCAGCAACGGGCTGAGATCGACGGACTGGCGATCGAATACCAGCAGGCGGATGCCGAGGCATTACCTTTCCCTGAAAACAGCTTCGATAATGTGGTTTCCACATTTGGCGTAATGTTTACACCCAATCAGACTCAAGCATCATCAGAGTTGATTCGGGTTTGCAAGCCGGGTGGAAAAATCGGTCTCGCAAACTGGACCCCGGCAGGCTTTATCGGTCAGCTATTCAAGACGGTCGGTCAGTACGTACCACCACCATCCGGCATCAACTCTCCTGCTGCCTGGGGAACACAGGAGTTTCTGCAACAAAACCTGGGGCCGCAGACATCAAGTCTGCATATTGAACCACGCAAGTTTGTCTTTCGCTACCAATCACCTCAGCACTGGCTCGATCTGTTTTCCACCTACTACGGTCCGGTATTGAAGGCCTACGAGGCACTTGATGAGACTACAGGCGAAAAATTAAGTACTGACCTGCTGAGTCTGATTGGGAAGTTTAATAAGGCTAAAGACGGCACCATGGTAGTCCCCTCCGAATATCTGGAGGTTGTGGCGACCAAGAAGAAACTGGTGGGATAATTCATTCGCCTGAGGAACCACACTCGTGATGCCTTCACTCAGCACAAAGTCGAGATCAAGTGGTCCTGATTCACAAATAATTGAGGCCTATTCAATTTCGGCTGATGTGGTACCAATTCACAGTCGGGTTGAATAAACCTAAACCAAGATTACTGAGGCTAGAATAATGAACACGCAAACTCAACTCAATGTTCGCGATCGACAGGCGCCTTTACAAAAGCGATATCTGGTTAACCCTGAAGAGGCACTTATCAATGATCAGGCAAGAACTTCGGGGGGTGTGGATACCGATCCATTCCACGGCACGGTTCATCCCGGCAAGCCGGATACCAGCGTACCGTTACACTTCGGCATTCACTCTGCCGTAGGCGGTTACCACGATGCACCGAATCCAGGTGATATGCTTTGTGCGGCTCTTGCTGCCTGTCTTGACTCAACACTGCGAATCATTGCTGATCGTCTGGGCGTAAAGATTCAATCTCTTGAAGTCGTAGTTGCAGCCAAGATTGATGTGCGTGGCACTTTGATGGTTGACCGAAAAGTACAGGTCGGTTTCCAGCAAATGAAATGCCATATTGATATCCAAGCGGATGATCAGACAGATCCCAAGCTTATGAAAAAGCTCATCGCTGCTGCGGAACACAGCTGCGTGAATCTGCAGACCTTACGCACGGGGGTTCCTGTGGAGACGAGTGTTAATATTGGATGACTCATTCCATAACCAACAGTGAGAAGGGCCTGAATCAGTCTGGTGAAACTTTCAGGCTTCTAGGTATCTCTTGAACTATCATTAACCCAATAAGTAACAGATACACATCACTATTCGTAATAACCAGGAGAGGTCAGCTTAGCTCGTCATTCAGGCATACGCCGGAATGACGAGCTGTAAATCAGTCAGACTTCCTCTGGAGGAGTCAAAGTCCATGTCCAAGTGCTGTTCCGGCTCTAGCTCTGATAGAGCCTTCCCTAATAAGCATCGCTGTCCAACGAACGGAAAGATATACACTTCGGTGCCCTCATCAACGATCAAGCACCACATCAAAGCACCCTGGCGCTGGGAAGGGAAGAGTCAGGCCTACTATTTTTGCGATGATCCCGAGTGCGACGTGGTCTACTTTGGACTCGATAACTCCGTGATAGAGAGATCAGCCCTGCGGACAACAGTGGGCATCAAAGAGAGGACCGATCATTCACTCGTCTGCTACTGCTTTGGCATTACATGGAAAGAAGCCAGAGATAATTTAGAAGCCAAGGACTTCGTCATGGATGAAACGGAAAAACAAACCTGCGCCTGTTCTTCACGAAACCCTTCCGGCCGTTGCTGCCTGAAAGATTTTCCCCGTTCATGAAACTCACCTGATTCTACGAGCAAATCCACGACTAGCCAATAGATAGCCCTGGTGTATCTTCGATGGAAAAGGCATCACTTAATCGCCAGGAGTTGTGTTGATATCTTACATAAAAAAACCCACTTCTGACTGGAGTGGGTTTAGAGATTGGTTAATTTTGTTTGCCGATGCCTTCCAATAACACGATTATTTCACCGTATCCTGGAATATATAATTTGAAGAAATTCCATTATTCGTATATCTCGCATTGCAAGCAGTTGGCAGTCCGGCAGCCTCTCCGCTCCTGAAACTCATTATCCGCTGATACCTCTTTACCGTAAATCCAACTGCATAGACAATAGCCAACACAGCTGTCATCAGTATCATCATCGTGATACCCATGAGTGCGAGATACCAAAAGATCGCCAGGAAGGGTGATTCGAACACACCCGCCAGCGCCCCCACAAAAAGAGACGCCATAATGATAACGAACAGTATCACTGTGATGTTTCTTAATAAGTTATCGTATTTGTGCATAGCGCACCTCCTAAGGTCCAGGATCTATCCTACGATCATGAATCCCAACAGATGTCGATCTTGCAGGATGTATGGCTGAAGTGTGACATTCATCTTTCAAACCAAACGCCCGCTAAAGACTTACTCTATTGAGGGTTTCAGACTGATTGCGTCTGTATACAGCTTAGGGGTGTGAGGTGAAATCAAGCTGAATATTACAACGTATTTTGTATTTTTCAGCCGCTCAGTCATCATCATCGTCATAGTCACGATGCTTGTATCTTTTCTCCCTGTAGTGCTCCTGATTGTATTGTCCGGCGCGACCTGTTTCCCTATATTTTGATCGCCAGATTCGTTCCGCCTCATCCTCATCTCCGCTGCGGTGGCACTCGACACACACTTCGTACTCATAGATACCCTCCTCATAGTGCTCTTCGCGGATATTTGAGCGAGAGTGTTCATGACAGCCATAACAGGTGTAGTTGCCGTAATCATTGCTGATATGGCAGGTCTCACATTCTGTATCGTGGTGCCGGTCGAAACGAAAATAGTCATCGTGGTCGAAGGTGGCGGGTGTCCAGCTCTCCAGGTTGTGGCACTGCGCACAATTGCCTTCGATCTTCATATGCAGCGCATCTCCCGGATTGAGATGACAACTGTCGCACTGCTCCTGCAAAGGTTGTTCGAGCAAATCGTGAGAAAACCGGCTGATGGGCCGAAATGCCATCACACCCTTGTGATCGCTGTGACAGGCTACGCAATCGTTCTCAACAAGTTTCTGGTGAAAGGCGACATTCTTTTTTTCCTTATCGATCACCTCTCCCTTTGTGGTCTTGATACCTATCTCTTCTACCATGTGGCAGGCGATACACTTCTCTGGCGTGCTGCCTATGAATGATGTATGGCAGGCAAAACAGTCCGTTGCAAACTCGGCATGGGCCTCGATCGGCTTACCCGGCGTGATCATCAGGTGAGGCACAGCTATTGCCAGCAAAATCAGTACGGCAAGGTTGGCCGCCACAATAAGCATGATAGTGTTGTTTTTCATCGCCACTGCCAAAACAAAAAGATACTCAGGATATGCGCAAGCCCCAATACGACAAACGCCAGTGTGATCGGCAAGTGAACAACGCGCCACTTCTTCATCACATCGAAGGTTGTGGCATCCCAGAAGACCCGCTTCTCGACTTCTTCGTCACTCAGCCCCTGCGTCTGGTAGTGTGCCTTTTTGTCGGCCAGAAACCTGCGTGAACGGTCGAGTAGGTATTTTCCGGTCATACCACTGATGACATTGACCAGCATGGCCAGCAATGCCAGCCAGGGGAGGATCGCGTAGATGTGAATGCCCGCGTGTACCAGAATCATCAGCGCACCAACCCAGGTCAGGGTTTCATGCAGAGCCAGCAGATTCTTCGGTTTGCCAAAACTGATCTTTTTTCGCTTGCGCAGTGAATAGAGAAATGACAACAGAATCAGGAGCGTCCCCGGTATGCCCAGCCAACGTCCGATCCAGACAAGATCCCACTGATGCAACAGAGCATCAACGACAACTGTCGTCAATACCAATGAGCCGAACAGGAAGACAAACGGCAGGATCTCTTTACTGATGAGTGAACGTTCCATGGTGTACCTCTACAGGGCCAGCTTCAGGTCGCCCTTGGGTATGGCGATACATAACAGACAATGATCCGGCTCAATATCGGCATCCGGTTCCTGACTGTATTCAACCTCACCCGACTCGATGGCTGTCTGACAGGAACCACAGCTGCCTGCCCGGCAGCCAGACTCCACTTCGATGCCCTGTGTCTCGGCAAACGTCAACAGTGAGGACGCATTCGGGTCCCACTCGACCCGCTTGCCGCTCTCAGTGAAATTGACGTTCATCGCTTCAACCTGGGCATCCGTCGTCCCGGACTTGGGCTTTTCATTTTTTAATAACGATGCAGGACCGAACGATTCATAGTGAATATCACCAGCATCCACGCCCAGGGTTTCAAGCCCGGGGACAATACTCTCCATCATCGCTTTGGGACCGCAGACATAGAACTGGTATCGACCCAGCTTGAGAGTTTCCCGCAGCAACGGCACATCGACTCTGCCGGCATGTTGATAGTCGATACCCATCACATCCTGCTCATCGGGACGGCTGTAGCAGAGATGGAGATGGAAATGTTGATACATCTCAGCCTGCTTTTTCAGATCCGCTTTCATAATCAGTTCACTGCTATTGCGAACGCCATAGAAGAGCCAGACCTCACGTTCAACACCACTTTCCAACAGAGTGTTGAGCATACTCAGCATAGGTGTGATACCTATACCGCCTGCAATCAGCACCAGAGGCAGCAGCGGCTCCTCGACCAGGTGGAAGTGTCCCGATGGGGCCTTGACCATCAGCTGGTCGCCCTCTTGCACCTGATCGTGCAAAAAATTCGACGCTTGTCCGGGCGGCGCATCCTGTTGATCGTCTGGCGCGGGCACACGCTTGACGGATATCCGATAGTGGTCTGCATAGGGCCGATCCGACAGTGAGTAACAGCGGATCAGGCTTTTGGACTCACCCGTTCCCGCATCCTCCATGGAAAGCTTGAAGGTCAGGAATTGACCAGGCTTGAAGGGTGGCAGTGCCACCTGATCCATAGGCACCAGGTAAAAAGAACAGATGGAATGGTTCTTATCCTCATAGACCCGGCGCTTCACCTTAAACGCCTTGAACCCCTGCCAAGTGGAATCTACCTGATTGGGATGTGTATCTAACCGCCGAGTGAAATCATTGATATCATCGATACTCTGTAAACGATTTTGCCGTTTCTCCAATTCAAGGTATTGATGCCGTTGTCGAACAAAACCAATCAGCACTACCAAACCCACCTGCGTGAGAATCGCACCCAATATGATCAAAGCAAGTATTCCTGTGGTCATCTGACAGTTTTTCAATCACTCAAGAGTTGGTGCGGGGAGTTATCCCTGTTTTCAGCTAAACTAGCAGGGTTTTATGAAACCAAACTGAAAAGCCTCACACACCCACATAGGCGACAAGGTGGAGACTCTCTCCCTGACCTCGTGATAAGCAGTTGGAAAATAATTATTCTTCAGTGCCCCAATCAACGATCAAGCACCATATTAAATCACCCTGGCGCTGGGACGAGAAGGATCAGGCCTACTACTTCTGCGATGATCCCGGGGGTGTCGTGATCTACTTCGAACTCGATGAATCCGTGTTAGAGAAATCGGTACTGCTCACGATAGTCGGTGTCAAAGAGAAGACTGGCCATTCACTCGTCTGCTACTGCTTTGGCATCACGCGGAAAGAGGCCAGAGACAATTCGGAAGCTAAAGCCTTCGTCATGGCTGAAACGGAGAAACAAACCTGCGCCTGTTCTTCACAAAATCCATCGGCTCGTTCTTGTCTGAAAGATTTCCCCCCGATGATGAAATTCACCTGCTTCTATGAATAAGCCCATGACCAACAGAGAGACAGCCCTGGAGTATCTTCGTTATTTCTGCGCTGGGGATATTGATGGGCTGAGCCGGCTATTCACAGCTGATCTTATCCTCGACGGTCCCTTCCATCAGTTCTCTTCGGCAGAGGATTATCTGCAAAGCTTACGCAACACTCCCCCCGAAACCAGTAACTACAAACTGCTGAGCATCACCGATAGCGATGACGAGGTCGCACTGTTTTACGACTATATCAAACCGCATCAGCGTGTACGCATCGCTCAATGCTTCAGATTTCGCCGACAACAGATCTCAGAGATCCTGCTAATCTTTGATACTAGAAGTATCACCTGATCCTGCATCGACAATCATCTCTTCCAAGTTATCGTGCAGCGATTTGGTAAAGATATCAAAGGGGGATCAGCATGAACACAACACGGCTCAGTCTCTACTATCTCGCCACTTATCTTTGGCTGGGCGGTCTTGCCCTCATCTCCGCGCCAAAGCTCTCCGCTGAGCTGATGCTCTCCAATGGAGACTACTCCGCCATCATGTTACGCGCACTGGGCATGTTCATGATCGGTCTGGGAATTATCGTGGTGCAGGTGATCCGGCGACGGATCATGGAGCTCTATGGCACCACCTTGCTGGCACGACTATTTTTTCTCTTCTGCCTCATGACCTTTTATCTATTTACTGAGGATCCCTTTTTTCTCGTGCTGTTCGCCATAGTTGTATTCGGTGTAATACTGACCGGCATCAGTTTTCTGCTCGATCATCAACGGGGTGAGGGCATTAGCCATCATTGATTAGATATGGTGACGGTTGAGGATTCTTACTATTGAACAGGCGTCTCGAGATCTCTTTTCCTTCTACCCATTTATAGATACGCCACCACATACCGAAACCCATCATAAAGACATATAGAGCTCGACCCTGCCCGATTCAACAACACCCTTCAGCACACTTGATACTGTGCTACATTTCTCAGTGTTACCACGCAGAATTCAGCACATAAAAAACATCTATGAGATAGCAATCATTTTTCCCGGGGAGACATCATGAAACTTTCTACACTCAAAATGACTCTATTCGCAATGAGCTGCATCGGATCCATCGAAGCTGCCACGCTGGAACAGTACAAAAAAGCCTGTTCAGATAACCAACGAAACAACATGGGAGCGGAGCTTTGTGAATGCGTGGGAAAAGAGGCACTAATCCGGTTCAATGAAGATGAATTCAACTTCTTCTACGCCACCGCAGCGAAAGACACCGCTGCGACACAAAAATACAATAAGGCCCTTGCACCACAGCAGAAAATGAATGTGATCATGTTTACCATGAAGGGGCCTCCCCTCTGCGCAGGCAAGCTTTCCAGACAAGGAAAAAAACCTCCTGCAGAAAACCGGGGCAGTGCAACGTCAAGTGCGGCAGAGACAGCTGCACAATAATCCATAGCCACCTCAACCAACAGCGTTTGCCATTTTATATGCTGTTTTCAGCCCTGCTCACACTACAAAACGACAACAGATCAAGTTCCACCTGACTTGGCAACTTGTGTGTTCGACTTTCAACACCACTGCCTTGGTGCTACTGTTGAGGCAACTCCATCGCGAACGTTTGCGCACTCAATAACCAGAAGAACGACAACATGCCGGTTACCCTTGCTTTCGATGTCTACGGAACTTTAATCAATACCCACGGAGTGGTTGAGGCCCTACACACCCATGTCGGCGACAAGGCGGAGGCATTCTCCCAGACCTGGCGTGATAAGCAGTTGGAGTATGCATTTCGGCGGGGTTTGATGCAGCATTACGAGAGCTTTTCCGTCTGTACCAAGGATGCGCTTAACTACACTTGTGAGTATTACCGAACACCACTGACAGAGGCGCAAAAGCACCTTTTACTGGCGGAATACCGGATACTGCCACCTTTTGAGGATGTCAGCGAGGGACTGGCATTGCTGAGCGGCGGCGGGAATCGTCTTTTTGCCTTTTCCAACGGCAGTGCCGATGCGGTCACCACACTACTCTCCTCGGCTGGCATTCTCGACACTTTCCTTGGTGTGGTGAGTGTTGATGATCTGAAGTCATTCAAACCAAACCCCGCCGTCTATTGCCACTTTCTGAGAGTCTCAGGCGCATCGGCCGGCGAGGCGTGGCTGGTGTCAAGCAATCCCTTCGATGTCATTGGTGCGGTCTCTGCCGGTATGAAAGCCGCCTGGCTGCAGCGCAGCCCTGAAGCCCTGTTCGATCCTTGGGGCGTTGAGCCCACAATCACGATCAGTAGTCTGATCGAACTCGAAGAACGGATTGCCCGCTATCTCAGGCGAGGTACATAAAGCGGGGCTGCTCATGCCAAGGAAGATTGCTGTCAAATGATTGAGTCAATCTACAATTTCAGACAACTCTCTCCCACTCTTGCCACTGGTGGGCAACCTGATGAGAGGGAGTTGCAGGCCATCTGCCAGGCAGGTTTCGAACTGGTGATCAATCTCGGGCTTGGGGATGCGCCCTACGCCATTGCTGATGAACAATCGATCATCGAATCCCGGGGTCTCGACTATATCCATCTGCCAGTCAGCTTCGAGGCACCTGAAATCGATCAGTTTCACGCCTTTTGCCGGATCTTTAACATACAGAGGGAACGCCGGGCATTCATTCATTGTGCCGCCAATAAGCGGGTCTCCGTGTTCATGGCTCTTTTCCATGTGATCGAGAAGGATTGGGCTTTCACCGAGGCACGAAATACTATCCTTTCAGTATGGGAGCCTGATGCTATCTGGCAGGTATTTATACAACAGGTACTCAGTACTCACAGCGTGATGAGTAAGTCCTCAAGCGAATCATCCTAACTGAGGTGAACACTCTGACACGATCTCTTCAGAAATTGTCTGATTCAGCTCTTCTGATTGGTAGCTTTGAATAAAGCGAACAAGGTCGCCATGGGCCAGTGGCTTGGAGATATAGAAGCCCTGCCCCTCATCACAACCTTCCTGTTTAAGGAATACCAGTTGCTCAGGCTGCTCGATGCCCTCTGCCACCACTTGCATATCCAGCGTGTGTCCCAGACCTATGATGGTTCTTGAGATCTCTGCACTCTGAGAATCTTTACAGACCTTATTGATGAAGCTGCGGTCTATCTTGAGTTTATTGATCGGAAAGCGTGAGAGATGCGCCAGCGAAGAGTAACCCGTACCGAAATCATCAATGGATATGGAGACACCAAGCCTGCGAAGCGCTTGCAGATAATGCGCAGAGGCCTCAACATCCCGCATCAGAACATTTTCCGTGATCTCCAATTCCAGGAAACGGGCATCCAGCTGTTTTGATTCCAATATCCGCTTGACCGAATCGACAAATTCCTCGTGCTGTATCTGCACCCCCGACAGATTCACTGCGATGTGACCAAAATCGATTTTCTTCTCTATCCATTCTTTCATGTCGAGACAGGCCTTCTCCAGCACCCACTCACCGATCTCCCGGATCAGACCCGATTCTTCCGCCATCGGGATAAACTCATCCGGTGAAATAAGGCCGGCTTCAGGATGGCGCCACCTCAAAAGCGCCTCCACGCCGACAATTCTGTTTGTCTGTAAACTGATCTTGGGCTGGTAGTGGATCAGAAGCTGATTTTTCGCCACCGCCTGCCGCAGACCCGACTCAAGAGTGATGTGCTGATAGGCATTGTGAGTCAGTTCTTCGGTGTAAAACTGAAATCCACCACGGCCACTGTTCTTTGCCTTGTACATAGCCGCATCGGCGTTTTTCAACAGCTCTGCCGTCGACTCCCCATCACGTGGATAGACTGCAATACCAATACTGGCGTTGAGGTAGAACTCATGTCCCTCTTCCTCAAAAGGATTTTCGAAGCAGGCCAGTAGTTTCTCCGCTACTACGGCGATACTGTGTGAGCGCGGTACATTCTCAAGCAACACAGCAAACTCGTCGCCACCCAACCGGGCCAGGGTGTCGCCCTCTCTCACCGCCTTCATCAGACGCTGGGATACTTTTTTCAATACCTGATCGCCGGCAGGATGCCCAAGACTATCATTGATGTTTTTGAATCGATCCAGATCGAAGAACAGGATACACAACCGCTGACCCGATCGGTTGGCCTGAATAATGGCATGATCAACACGACCATTGAACATCAGCCTGTTCGGTAATTCAGTCAACCAATCATGGTAGGCAAGAAATTTAGCCCTACCCTCTGCCGTTATCCGTTCAGTGATATCAATATGCACACCCGTCAGCTTTGTCAGCCTGTCCTTTACATCAAAGGTCGGTGTTGCCCTTGCCAGGATCCATTTATAACTGCCGTCTTTGTGACGCAGTCTGTACTCTTCTTCCCAGTTACCCCAGGGTTTCGCTCGATAGGCTTCAATTTTCTGGATGACACGGTCCCGCTCATCCGGGTGCAGGCGCGATACCCAACTACGAAAAGAACTCGACAATTCATCATCATTGAACCCGACCTGCGCTTTCCATCTTGGTGAAAGATAGAGCTGGTCATTAGCAATATCCCACTCCCAGACCCCATCCAGCGAGGATTCCAAAATCTTGCCGATTTTATGCTCACTGGTTTGCAGTGCATGCTGTGCCAGCTTAAGTTCACGTGAACCCGCACTCACTTCTTCCTGCAGAAACTGCTGTGCCAGAGAGACGTGTATGGTATCGACCACCTGTAGATTGAACTTCCTGGCGAGGGTTAGCAATCCGATGGCGAATAGCAAGACGAAACTGGCAAGAAAAGAAGTGGTATGGTCTCCCCGCAACAGCAGGCCGACTTCCAGCGGCAAAAGCAGAGGAATCAGAAACAAGACATAAACTTCCAGTACTACCGCATAGGCAGACAGACTGCCGGCTGCCAGTCCTGCAATAATCATGAAGAGCACGACTTGGTCAGTATTCGACCAGGCAGGATCGTAAAACAGACTCAACAGGCTCCAGACAATACCACTCACAAAAGTCAGTAGCATGTGTTGGCGCAACCACCTTCCTGGCAGAAACAGTTCGGGATTCTGCTTATTAAATTGCCGAAACAGTATCAGCCTCACAAAGCTGAGAACCATCACTGCTGCCAGCCACCCCACCAGCAGCAAATTATCGGTAACCCGCCAGTAATAGAGGCCGGTCAGCACGGCAACACCCAAGCCCGTTAGGACAGCGATATTGCCCTGTGTAAAGAGCAGTTGCACCTGCTTGCGTTGTACGCCTTCCTGCGTGATCTTCATGATCTTCAGTTTTCCCTCATCACCCGATCATTTGCTTGTCTGTCACTCAAAACCTGGCCACCCATTATCTTACCGCCAGAACAATTTGATTTCTCAGTGACTTCAACAAATTGAGACGCTTCTTGTCGATTTCCAAGCCATGTGGCTGCATATGATCAGCATAAATCAAGCCCACAGGCCGCTTATTGATTACCAGAGGAAAGAGTAAAAACGAACCGGCACTGGATATCTGTTTGTACCAATCGGGAATATCCGCCTGGATTTTTGTGTCGGTAGAATCGGCGATGTAGACATCCACCGCATTTTTCAATGCACCATGAAAGACATCTACACTGTAGGCGGTAGCAAATCGAAAGTTTTTGACAAAGGCTTCGTCCGCATCACCGAAACTGAGTCGACCTACCATGCTGCCACTCTTGCGATCGAGCAGTGCAAGCACTACACGATGGAAACCCACTGCACGATACATGGTCTCCAGCACTACATTAAAAATCTCGGAGACACTATGTTCGCCAACCAGCATACCTGTCACTTCCTGTAGACCGTCCATCAACAGGCTCTCGGCATCAGCCGGTGTCTCGTTTGCCTGAATGACTTCTGTTTCCTGCTTAAGAGAAGCTGTCCCTTCACCATTGAGAATCTGTGTCTCACCCAGGCCGTCCTTTTCCACTGCTTGTTTTCTCGCCTCATCCTGCTGCTCTCTGGGTTGCAGCTTTTCCGTGGCGCAAGTCAGGCTCTGCACAAAATCCTGTGAGATATCTGTGGCGAGCACCTTGGCCATCTCCTGAAAATCGTTGACCGCATGTTGGGTGAGATGTGTCACTTTTTTCTGGCTGAGGTTGAGGCCCTTTGCGTATTTTTTTGTCAGAACACCCATTGCCTCTTTATCATCGAGACCCGCCGACACCATTGTCTCCATTGCCTCATGGGCAAAGGCAGTGACCATACGCCGCTTATCCACCCGATTGACCGGTTTGTGGTCCCCCTGCCACCCTTTCAGACTATCGATCAACGATTTGGGAAAGTTCCATTGTTTTGCGATCTCGATACCGATTTTTTCGTAACTTACTCCCAACACATTATGCTGTGACGTAACGGATTCCATGCCTTCTGCCTGTGCCAAACGTTCGATCTCTTTCGACTCTTCCGGGAGATAGAAGGCCACCAGCAGCTGGCCCAGATCCTGCAACAGTCCTGTCAGAAAGTAGGCCTCAGACTCCGACTGATCGATCTCATCCGCAACACGATGTGCCAGGGTGGCGCGAAACATGGCCGTCGACACCAGCTCTCTCAGCTTTTCAGCCTGCTCCTTGTTTTCGATATGCTCGAAAAATATCAAAGAAGCCGCCAGTGAGCGGATTGCCTGCGTACCCAGCACCACCACCGCTCGTGATACGGTACCGATACTGCCCGAAAAACGGCCATAGAAAGCAGAATTGACCACTTTCAGAATCTTATTGGTGAGGGCGAAATCCTTGACGATGACACCCGCCATCTGGTTCACATCCTTGTCACTGGCATAGGTCATGGCATTGATGCTACGTACCGAGTTGGAGAGCGCAGGGAAATCACTTTTGCGCTTCATTCGCCGCAGCAGGAACTCCACTGTACCGCTGGCCTCATCCTCCAGTTTGATCTTTCCAGCAGCCGGATTGCGCATGGTGTTGAAAGCCTGCAGCATCTCCCCGGCGTCGCTGTAGCGTAGGGCGGGGTCCTTTTCCAGTGCCTTGAGGATGAACTGATCGAGCTTTTCATCCACCACTTTATTGAACTGAGATGGGGGCATGGGATCGAGTTTAAGGATGGCGTCGATAACCACCTGCTGCTGATTGCCGCTGAACACCGGCATACCGGTCAGCATCTCATCGAGGATCAAACCCAGGGCGAAGACATCGGCTTGCGGCCCCACTTCACCTTGTTGGATGTACTCAGGCGCCAGATAGCGGGGCGTACCGATCAGCTGACGGTCCGGACCTCTCCCCTCTGTCAGTAACCGGGCAATGCCGAAATCCATGATCTTCGGCAACTGTTCAGCATTGATAATGATATTCGCGGGCTTGAGGTCCCGATGGACAATGCCGGTTTTATGCGCCTCGGCTACCCCCTCCAGCAAGCCCTGGAAGATAGTCAGCGCTTGAGGTAATTCGAGCGGTTTACCGCCGATCATCTCCGACAGCAGCTCACCCTCGACATATTCAAAGACCAGATAGGGCGTGTCTTTGTGCTGACCCGCTTCATAAATGGAGACAATATTGGGGTGCTGCAGCCGGCTCATGGTACGCGCTTCATCCCGGAAGGAGGTCTCCGGCAATGAGTTACTGAGTAATTTGATGGCGACCCGGCGCTCCAGTTGGGTGTCGTGACACAGATAGACCGTACCCTGGTTACCTGAACCAAGCACCTTCCCCACTTGAAATCTTCCAATCTGCTTTATCGACATAAACCGGTATTCATCCCCTCTCCCGACCTTATCGGCAAGCAGGGTGAAATCTGATGGGTCAGATCAGGGGAAGTACCAGGTGCTCAAGCGCGTTCACGTCGAGTGATGGCAGCTCAGATAGCGCCATGCCGGTGTGGATGCCGACAAGATAAAAATCTGGTGGCATCTGGCCCAACTCCGCTCCCAGAGCCAGAGTCTGTGCCACACCGAATCCGTGACTGGAAGTGGAGGTAGAAATCCGCTGCAGATCGGCAAGCGCCAGCAGACTGACCCCACCCGGTGTCTCATCCAGCGCCACGGCATCGATCAGTATGACTTTCGATCCATCGTGGAAATGATTCAACAGCTGACTGCCGGGACGATCCAGCTTGATCAGCTCACAATCGGCCAGCTGCAGAGTTGATAGATGATCGACCGCCAGCCAGGCCAACCGGTCGGCACCGAAGGGGGATCCGACACCGATCACCCGTGTCATCGGCGATTGAGTTTGAGTTTGAGAAAATGGGTTGCACAGGAGATGCAGGGATCATAGTTTCGAATCACTTGCTCTGCCCGAAGGCGAATGGCTTCATCCGGCGAGTCGAGTCCCATCTTTTCCAGAGATTGGCGGATATCCTCCTCAATCCGCCCCTGATTCTGACTGGTCGGGGGTACGATGCGCGCATAACGTACGATGCCTTTCTCATCCACATCATAGCGATGCCAGAGAAAACCCCTGGGTGCCTCAGTACAACCGAAGGCATTCCCCTCCTGGGGTGTCACTACGGTATAGGATGCCTGCGGCACCTCGTAATTCTCCAGCAGACGTATCGCCTCAAAGACAGCGAAGTGAAGCTCGATGGCACGAGCGACGATACTGTGGAACATATTATGGCTGGGAAAATGGATACCGCACCCCTCCATCACCTGGCGCACCGGTTTGGGCAACTGGTGAAAATTGAGATTGAGTCTCGCCAAGGGCCCGGTCAGGTAGGGCCTGCCGTCCAGTGTGGCATGCAACGCCGTCGAATGGGGTGACTGATGTTCCTGAAAAAAACTATCAAAGAAACTGATATCGGTCTCCAGTCCCTGACCTGAGATCAGGTTGCCCTGACCGATGGCATACTCCTTAGGATGGCTCAGCGCCACGCTGATGAAGGCCTGTTCATCTTGCGGAAACTCGAGTCCGGCGGTCCAGTTGACCAATGCCTCTGTTGCCGGCAAGGCATCACGCAGGCGTTGCAGGACCGGTGCAACGTCTTCCTCCCGGGGTGCTCGATAGAATCCGCCCACCCGTACACCCACCGGATGTACCGAGCGCCCACCAAACAACGCAATCAGGTCGTTGCCGAGTGTCTGTAGGTTAAGCCCTCTTCTCACAGCATCCGGATAGTCCCGGGCCATGGCGATGGCCGATTCGAAACCAAGAAAGTCGGGCGCGGCCAATAGATGGATATGCAACGCATGGCTCTGCAGCCATTCGCCGCAATACATCACCCGGCGCATGGCCACCAACCAGTCGGGTGGCTCAAAGCCGAACAGACGCTCGAAGGCCTGCACCGCACTCATCTGGTAAGCCACCGGGCAGATGCCGCAAATCCGCGCCACCATATCGATCACCTGATCGCATTCGTAGCCTTCGACAAATTTCTCAAACAGCCGGGGCGGTTCGAAGATACGGAGATTCAGGCGTTCGATCTCGCCATTGACCACATCCAGCTCCAGCGCACCCTCACCTTCGACGCGGGTCAGCACAGGAACATGGATATGAATGTCACGCGTTGCGGTCATGGGATCCACTCTTTAACCGCTCTCCTGCTGCCTTGAAAGCCGGCGCCTGGTTGACAATAAAATGGAAACGTCTGGCTAATGCCTGCCGGTCGAGTCCCAGTTGGCTGAAGCGTTGCAGCAGAGAAGCATCGTTAACCTGTTCCGCCGGACCGTAGCAGCCGTAACATCCCCTGCCCGCCGCAGGACACAGGGCGCCACATCCCGCGCGGGTCACCGGTCCCATGCAAGGTTCGCCCAGGCTGACCAATGTGCAGATCAGTCCCTTGCGTTTGCACTCCATGCAGACCGGTTGCAACTCCTCCCGGGGTCTCACACCACTGAGCAGATCACGCAACAGACCGATTACTTGCCTGGAGTTGATCGGACAGCCCTGCAGCTCCCAATCGACCTTCACGTATTCAGCAATCGCGTTTGATGTCTGCAGCGTCTCGATCTGATCAGGATCGGTATAGACAGCCGACATCCAGTCGTTCCGATTCGCGAAATTTGCCAGCGCCTGGACACCACCGGCTGTCGCACAGGCACCGACAGTCACCAGAATTTCACTGTTCTCTCTCACTTGTTGAATACGCTGAACATCCTCCGGTGTCGAGATACTGCCCTCCACCAGGGAAATATCGACCTTGGCTGTTGGATCACTCGGCCCTGCCTCGGCAAAGTGGACAATATCCACCAGTGTCGGCAATTGCAGTAAAGGCTCTCCCAAATTCAGTAGTGCCAGTTGGCAGCCATCGCAGGAGCTGAATTTATGTACAGCCAATTTTGGTTTTTGCCTGCTCATCATTTAGTCCCAATCATTTCAAACTTACGCTGCTGCCTGGTGCATGGATTCACTCAAAACTCAGCAACTCAGAACCCCTTTGCACCGAAAAAATCGGCCAGCTCGTCATAGCAGAAAACCGGGCCGTCCTGACAGACGGTTTTCGGTCCGATCTGGCAGTGTCCGCATTGACCGATACCACATTGCATATTCCGCTCCATGCTGAACCAGATGTCCCCATCCTGTACGCCTTTCTCCCTGAGATTGGCGACCGCCGCCAGCATCATCAGTTCGGGACCACAGAGCAGTGCCACGGTACGCTGTGGCCGCAAAGGCAATTGAGCAATCAGCTCGGTCACCATACCCTGTTGACCCTGCCAGGATTGGGTAGCCACATCCGCCGCCAACAATACCCGGACATCCTTCTCAGCCGACCAGACACTGTATTGCTCCTTCCAGATCAGGTCGTCAGCATGTTTTACCCCCTGCAGGATGGAGATACGGCCATAATCATCACGCCGACGCATCAGGTAACGGATGACCGACACCAGCGGTGCACAACCGAGCCCACCGGTAATTAACAAGATATCCCGACCTTTGATCTGCTCCATCGGCCAGCCGCGACCGAAAGGACCTCGAATACCGACGTGATCTCCCGGTTGCAGTTTGGACATCCCCTCAGAGACCCGGCCGACCACGCGGATGGTGTGATCAAAGAAATGGCTATCGAGGGGATCATTGACGATAGAAATAGCTATCTCGCCAATACCGAACAGGGTCACCATATTGAACTGGCCCGGATCGAACTCGAAGGCATCCTGCACACGGGTATCTTCATACTGTAGTCGCAACGTGAAAATGGTGGGTGATTCCTGCACACGCTGATCGATCACCGCCACATGCGGAACATGGGGATCAAACATCGAGACTGCCCTCCTCCAGCACAGCAACTGTCTCCGCAGTCAGATCAATACCGACAGGACACCAGGCGATACACCTGCCACAACCGGTACAGCCGATACGTCCCTGCTGGGATTGCCAGCCTGCCAATTTATGAGTCAGCCACTGCCGGTAGCGCTGTTTGACAGTAGGCCTGACCTGGTATTGCCCCATACTGCTATGAGTGGCACTGAAGCAGGAATCCCACTGCCGAACCATCTGTGCTGTCTCTCCATCCAGGGACATCTCATGTGACGCCTCATAACAGAAGCAAGTCGGACAGACCGCAGTGCAGTTCCCGCAGGAGAGACAGCGCTCCGCCACGTTATCCCAATGCGCGTGTTCAAGGCGTTTGTAGAGCAGCAACAACTCATCGCAATCGGGCAGGTTGCGTTGCTGGGCCAGCGAGGCTTGTGTTGTTGATTGCAGCATGGTCTCCAACTGAGCATCGCTGGCAGGCAACAGATCCAATTGATCGATGACTGTCCGGCCCTTGTCACTCTCCCGCCAGATGAGGAACCCCTCATCCAACTCCGCCATACCGATATCGTATCCTCCGTCCAGCGCCGGTCCGTCACCGGTGGAGGCACAGAAACAGGTAGCCGCCGATCGAGCACAGTCGACACCGATCAGTAACAGACTCTCCCGCCGCTGCCGGTAGTGAGGATCCGGGTCAGACCCCGACAGGAAGTGTCGATCCTGAATAGCAAGCGCAGCCAAATCGCAGGCCCTCACTCCAACGACTGCAGTCGGTTCAATGTTCGGTGGTACCGGGTTGAAGACAGGCGGATTGGACTGCTCCGCCCAAAGCACCTCCCGCGGAGAAAAACATACGGGTTTGAGTCCCTGTGGCCCATGGTTCCAGTCGAACTGACGTTGATTCTCACCCTGTTCAAGCCGGTAGTGCCCAGGCTGCTGATCATTACTGACACCACGAGGTAATTGATCCGCCGCACTGAGCGTATCGAACTGTATAGCGCCGTCCCTGACAACAGGCCCGAGTATCTGATAACCCAGTTGTGACAAAACGATAAAAAGCTTTTCTAATGCATCCCTGGTCAGGAACCCCGGACGCCGGCTGACTACCTGTGGATCTTGAGAGTTCACACCATTTCCTTGAGCCTGTCACTTGGTCATCGATGGGATAAAGCGTAGAGTAAATCGTCAGTTACCTGAATTGACCATGTCTCCCATTGAATGACATCGTCTGATTAATTCTAGCCAAGGAGAGAAAAATTTATGTGTCAAAACAGACAAACCGGCAACTATTTTGATACCCATCAAAAGTCAGCTGCCGATTCACAGTGAAATACCTGCTATACCTTGTCACAACATAGAACCACGATCACACATACCGACCGGGAATTCAGTATATGTCTCAGAAAATGGTCACCATCGACGGCAATGAAGCCGCCGCACATATTGCACACCTTACCAACGAGGTTATTGCCATCTATCCTATTACTCCCGCCTCACCCATGGGGGAGTGGTCCGATGAGTGGTCCGCCAAAGGTATCAAGAATATCTGGGGCACAGTACCTGATGTAATCGAGATGCAAAGTGAGGCAGGTGCTGCCGGGGCCGTGCACGGGGCATTGCAGGCGGGTTCGCTCTCCACATCGTTTACTGCCTCTCAAGGCCTGTTGTTGATGATACCCAATATGTACAAGATCGCCGGTGAACTGACCCCGACGGTGTTACATGTCTCGGCGCGCTCCCTGGCGGCTCAGGCCCTCTCTATTTTCGGCGACCACAGCGACGTGATGGCCTGTCGCGCTACCGGCTACGCCATGCTCTGCTCCGCCAGCGTGCAGGAGGTGGCCGACTTCGCCCTGATCTCACAAGCAGCAACGCTCGAGAGCCGCATACCCTATCTCCATTTCTTCGATGGCTTTCGCACCTCCCATGAGGTCAACAAGATCAACCTGCCAGAGGATGACGCCATCCGGGCGATGATCGACGAGGAGAGGGTCACCGCCCACCGTGAGCGGGCGCTCTCTCCCGACCACCCGGTGATCCGCGGCACCTCACAAAATCCGGATGTCTATTTTCAGGGGCGTGAAACGGTCAACCCGTTCTATGCCAAAGCACCGGCGATATTGCAGTCAGCCATGGACCGGTTCGCCCGCCTCACCGGGCGGCACTATAGCCTGTTTGAAACTATCGGCGCGGAGCAGCCGGAGCGATTGATCATGCTGATGGGCTCCGGTATAGGCGCCGCCCAGGAGGCAGTTGAGCATCTGGTCGCCTCAGGCGAAAAGCTGGGCATGGTCAAGGTACGCCTGTTCCGTCCCTTTGATAGCGAAGGGTTGCTGGCAGCCGTACCCGATTCTGTACAAAAGATCGCCGTACTCGATCGCACCAAGGAGCCGGGCGCCGACGGTGAACCGCTCTACAAGGATGTGCTCGGGGCTTTTGCTCAGGCCTACAACGACGGTCGACGTACCCATCTGCCACGCATCGTTGGCGGACGTTATGGACTCTCCTCCAAGGAGTTCACCCCGGCGATGGTAAAGGGTATCTTCGACGAGCTGAACAAAGAAGCACCCAAAAACCCTTTCACCGTTGGCATTATCGACGACCTCAGTAAGACCAGTCTGCCCTGGGACAGCAGTTTTCGACCTGCCGCCACCCAGGGAGTCACCGCCTGTCTCTTCTACGGCCTGGGTGCCGACGGTACGGTTTCCGCCAATAAGAACTCCATCAAGATCATCGGTGAACAGACGGAAAACCATGCCCAGGGCTATTTCCAGTACGACTCAAAAAAATCTGGGGCTGTGACCGTCTCTCACCTGCGATTCGGTCCCGATCCGATCAACAGCACCTACCTGATCGACGATGATGAAGCGAGCTTCGTTGCCTGTCACCAGCCCATCTTTCTCGGCCGCTATGAGATGCTCGACAAGGCGAAACCGGGCGGCGTGTTTCTACTCAATACCAGCGCCCAACCGGAACAGGTTTGGGACAGCCTGCCGGGAGAGATGCAGCAGCAGATGATCGAGAAAGCATTGAGTTTCTATATCATCGATGCCTATAAAATCGCAGACGAAACCGGTATGGGCCGGCGTATCAATACCATCATGCAGACCTGCTTCTTCGCCATTTCCGGCCTGCTGGAGCAGAACAAGGCTATCGAACTCATCAAGGATGCGGTGAAAAAGAGCTACGGCAGGAAAGGCGCCCGCCTGTTGGAGCGCAACTATGCCGCTATCGATGCCGCATTGGCCGGTCTGCATCAGGTTCCGCTGCCCCAGACAATCACACGGGAAGTACAACCGAATAAGTCTGTCGTGCCTGACAGCACACCCGCCTTTGTTCAACAGGTCACCTCACTCATTATTGCCGGCAAGGGAGACTATATTCCCGTCAGTCTGATGCCGTCAGATGGTACCTGGCCCCTGGGCACCACTGCCTACGAGAAGCGCAACATCGCTTTGCAGCTACCTAAGTGGGAGATGGATCTCTGCACCCATTGCGGTAAGTGTCCACTGGTCTGCCCCCATGCCGCCATTCGTTCCAAGCTCTTCCCCGAGGCCCTGACCGAGAACGCCCCGGACAGCTTCCTACATATCCAAGTCAAAGGGGGTAAGGATTTCGAACCCGGCACCCACATCAGCTATCAGGTGGCACCGGATGACTGCACAGGTTGCGGTCTCTGTGTGGAAATCTGTCCGATCAGGGATAAAAAGAATCCACGACGCAAAGCGCTCAACATGGTGGATGATGAGCAATACCACAAACGGGAGCGCATCAATTGGGACTATTTCCTCGGCCTGCCTGAGTATGATCGCACCCGCTTGAAGGAGACGACACTCAAAGGCGCCATGGTGATGCAGCCCCTGTTTGAGTTCTCCGGTGCCTGTGTCGGCTGTGGTGAGACCCCCTATATCAAACTGGCCACTCAACTGTTCGGTGACCGTATGCTGATCGCCAATGCCACCGGCTGCTCATCGATCTATGGCGGCAATCTGCCCACCACACCCTACACCACAAACCCGGAAGGACGTGGCCCAACCTGGTCCAACTCCCTGTTCGAAGACAACGCTGAATTCGGCCTGGGTATGCGGATCGCCATCGACCAGCAGAGAAACCATGCCAGAGAGCTGGTTACTGCGATGACTGATCAGCTGGGCGGCGAATTGACTGAGGCGCTACTCAATGCCGGTCAGCACAGCGAGGCTGCCATCTTTGAACAGCGTGAGCGAATCAAAACACTGAAGGAGAAACTGCGTCAGATCGAGACACCCCAAGCCAGCAGTCTGCTGGCAGTCGCCGACACCCTGGCTAAGAAAAGTGTCTGGCTGGTAGGTGGCGATGGCTGGGCCTACGACATCGGATACGGCGGCGTTGATCATGTGCTTGCTTCCGGTCGTAACGTCAACATCCTGCTGCTCGACACCGAAACCTACTCCAACACCGGTGGCCAGACCTCCAAGGCCACCCCATTGGGTGCGGTAGCCAAGTTCTCAGCCGGCGGCAAGCCCACCAACAAAAAAGATATCGCATTGATGGCCATGGCCTATGGCAATGTCTATGTGGCCCAGGTCGCCTTTGGCGCAAAGGATGTACAAACCCTGCGTATCTTTCTCGAAGCCGAGTCTTACGACGGTCCCTCTCTGATCATCTGCTACTCCCCCTGTATCGCCCATGGCGTCGACCTGTCGAACAACATCAGGCAACAGGAACTGGCAGTCGACTCGGGTCACTGGCCCTTGTTCCGCTACGACCCGCGTCGCAGTGAAAAGGGAGAGAACCCCTTGAAGATGGATTCGAAGGAACCCTCCATACCCTACCGGGATTTTGCCACTACGGAGACCCGCTTCAGTGTACTGGAACGAACTCACCCAGAGGCATCTGAGCACTTCATGCGTCAGGCACAGCAGCAGATCAAGACCCGCTATCAGCTCTATGAACAGCTGGCCAAATTGGCTTCGGGGGAGAGCGAAGGGTAGCTTTTGAGTTTTGAGTTTTGAGTTTTGAGTTTTGAGTTTTCGTAAGTATATGCGTTGTGTTGTGTCAGTTGTTGACCAGCACTATCAAGCATATATATCGAAGAAGAAGTAAATCGTAATGCCGCTACTGACGACAATGACGAAGGCGCTGACATAGGCTTGAGGGAGTTGGCGGGAATAGTGAGCGGCCACATAACCACCGGCTAAAGTCCCAAGCAAGACAACCACACCCTCATACCAGGCTATCGCACCATCGTAGATAAACAGAACAATGGCAGTCAGTGAAACAATAGAAGAAACGAGCAGTTTCAGGCCGTTCATCTCATTGATATTGGAATACCCCGCCAGCGCCAAATAGCTGAGAATAATGATCCCCAAACCCGCATTGAAGAATCCACCATAAACACACACCCCTAACAACATCAATAACAACAATACACTTCCAACAGATGAAGCATGCCTGTGATGGGATGCTAATTGTCTTAGTATGCGATTAATATCGCGACCAAAGATAAAAAGAACGGTTGCAAATAGAAGCAACCAGGGAATAGCTTCCCGAAAAAGAGATTCCGGTGTCTGCAGTAACAACAAGGCACCCAGACCTCCACCGATAAGACTCACAAATACAAGTCGTGGCAAGGCTGCTTTGTGAACGTATAAATCCTTTCGAAATGCATAAGCACCACTCAGGTACCCAGCACAGGAGGCGAAGGTGTTGGTCGCATTGGCACTGATAGGTGTGACACCAACAAAAAGCAGCGCCGGGAAGGTGATAAAACTACCACCACCAGCAATTGAGTTAAAAACACCACCCAAAAAGCCTGCGCCAAATAGAAACAGCAATTGAAATGTCATAGCCTCTCGATTGCATGGGAATGAGGCATTGACTGTAACCGAATAACTTTGTATTTAGTAGATTGAATACATTAAATCCGGGTGACTTTACTGGTCTCAATCCTTATTACTTAACACAGAAATATCTGCTTTTGCTTTCGCTTGTCCTGAATGCCATTCTGAGATTACCCAGTTGATACCTTCGATCACTCTCTCAGGTTCCTGTTTGTGAACATAATGCCCCGCATGCTCGGCAATCAGATGCTGACTCCGGCCACTCAGCTCAGATAGTCCGGTCTGCATTTCCATCCACAGTGCTTGAAGGGCGTCTGATTCCATTCCCTCGTCCGACGCCCTGCTGACTACCACCAGGGGTGTATCACCGATGGTAGCAGGCATCCATGATTGCTGCGCGTCATCGTATTCACGACGCACATGGGAAGGCAGCAGAGCATAGAGCACCGTAGGAAGCGAACAGTTGGAAAGGTCTTGTTCATGACAGGCTTGAGTCATCATTGGATGACGAGAATCTATGAGTACCGCACCTGCCACCTCATCAGGATAGCGTTCGATAAAATTAAGCATATAGAGCCCTCCCAGTGAGTGTCCCACCAGCAGGTAAGGCGGATGAGTGCCTGAACGCATCAATAGCAGACGAAGGTCATCCACAATCTGTTCCGGTGTACGCGGTTTCTTGGTTGCGCTGCTGGGAAGATAACCGGGCCGACTGTAGGCAAAGACTTTTGTAATCGATGACAGCTCTTCAAAGATCCCGTCCCAACTCCCCATGCCGTCACCCAAACCCGCTTCCAGTACAATCGTCAACGGTCCCTCTCCAAGCGTGGCATACGCAATCTGTCCATTATCGATCTCCATACGCTGGCTGTGACGTAGTGTGGTACAAGCCGTCACCAGACAGCTGCAAACCAGCAATATCATCATGCTTTTCAGTAATCGCATTTTCGTCCCATCCTTAAATTATTGGATCCGGCGCCCTTCACACTCATTCAATTCAAAACTCATAACTCAAAATCTTAATCACGCCTTAACGCCTCCACCGGTAAAAAACCAGCCGCCCGACGTGCCGGGTAATACCCCGATGCCAATCCCACCAAAACAGAGACGATCAAACCGATGAGAACACCCCCGGTTGTGGGTATCAGTGGAAATCCGGTTACCAGATCCAGCAGTCCACCCAGTAAGAGACCGATCACCAAACCGGCAATACCGCCCATCACGCTGATCAGTACGGCTTCCGCCAGGAACTGAAACAGGATATGTCGACGGTTGGCACCAATGGCCATCCTCACACCGATCTCTCTGATGCGTTCGACAACCGCAGTACTCATGATCCCCGCCACACCGATGCCGCCCACTAGCAACGAGGTCGAAGCCGCCACCACACCCATGGCTGTAATGCCACTGAGAATACGATCCACTGTTTTGAGATAGGAGGCGAGCGTCACCTGAGTATATTGATAGGCGCCACGATGGCGTCGTTCCAACACCTGCTTCAGTTGTGCCACGGCACGCTCTGCCTGATTCAGGGAAACCGCCTCCGCCTGCAGATAGCTGATCTCCCGGTTCCCGTTCATCTGCTGAACCAGGGTATAGGGCAGCAGGATGCGATTGTTCGCATCCTCGCCTCCCTCTGAACCGATGCTGGCAAGCAGATCCCTGCTTTTGTATTGCAGGACACCGATCACTCTGAACTTACGACCCGCTATGCGTAAATGACTGCCTACTGGATTTTCCATCTGCGGAAATAGATCCTTGCCGACCGTCTCACCAACAATGACCACGGGGCGACGTCCCCTGATATCCTCTTGCCTGAGTCCACGTCCCAGTTTCAATCGATCGTTATTGATCGACAAATAGCGTGCATTTACCCCTTTGATGGCAGCGTTGCTGTAACGGTTGCCCCATTGAATGATGGGATCGTTTTCCGCCAACGTCACCGGACTGAGTTGATGCACAGCCGGGCAACAGTTACCACTCAACACAGGCAGATCCTGCTCCACCAGACCCGATCCCTCGCGCACCCGTCGATTGGGATCCTTGTCTTCATAGTCACGAAACACCCACACCGAACGTAGCCCGAAAGTTTCCAACTCTTTCAACACAAAGGCTTTGCCGCCACTACTCACAGCACTCACCGTCATCACTGCAGCAATACCGATAGCGATCCCAATCACGCTCAGCAGGGATCTCAAGCGGTTTTCTTTGAGTGCCAATAACGCTTCTATTAATAACTCAATAAAAATTCGGAAGCGGTTCATTACACAACCACACCATCACGCAGTGATACCACTCGATCCGCCCACTCACCGATGACAGGATCATGGGTGACCATCACTATGGTATGTCCCTCTTCATGCAATTCCTTAAAGAGCTTCATGACCTGTTCACCGTTGCGGCTGTCCAATGCGCCTGTTGGTTCATCCGCGATCAGCAGCTGAGGTTGGTTGACCAACGCCCGGGCAATGGCCACACGCTGCTGTTGGCCACCGGAGAGTTGACTGGGCAGGTGTGTCGAGCGGTCAGCAACACCCACACGTTGCAAGGTGCTCAATGCACGACTTTTACGTGCTGATCGTGACAACCCTTGATAGAGCAGCGGCAGCGCCACATTATCGAGTGAAGTCCGGGTTGGAATAAGATTGAAGGATTGGAAGATAAATCCGATATAACGCGCACGTAGCTCGGCCAGCTTATGGGGGATGCTGTGATCCACTCTCTCCCCACTCAATTGGTAGTGACCCTGATCTGCAATATCGAGGCAACCGATAATATTCAGCAGTGTGCTTTTGCCGGATCCGGAAGGGCCCATGATGGCGACAAACTCACCAGCCGCGACAAACAGATCGACACCCCGAATAACCGCCAACTCAACACCGGATCGCCAGTAGGATTTGTACAATCCTTCAATTTGAATCATGGCAGTGCTCCTTCTTTCACAAGGAGCCCCGTCTCAAAATGCTCTCCATCGAGTCGGACCACCTTCAATCCCTCTTTGACACCAGCCAACAGTTCCACATGGGTGTCGCTCTCCAATCCGGTCTCAACTTGTCGATAGCGCAGTCGTCCCGACTCGATCAACGCCACTTGAAAATCACCGTCTTGCTCCTTTAGCGCTGCAAACGGCAGTTTTAAGACCGCTTGGCGACGATCGACAAGTATTTCTAAATCCACTTGCTGTCCAAGCAACAGTGACGGTGGATTAATACCTAAGCCGAGCCGAACCCGAAAGGTGTTGAGGCGCTTATCCTTCTCCCGCTCCACACTGGGACCAATCCAGTTGATGGTCGACTCCCAAGTTCGTTCGGGAAAAGCGTCGCATCGAATGACCACGGGTTGACCCCGCTTTATGCGTCCGCTGTCCACCGCATCCACATGAGCTTCGATCTCCCATTGATCCAGGGCGACCAGGGAAAACAGCTGAGTCCCCGCCTCCACCCATTGCCCCACTTCCGTCGATTTTCCCACCACAACCGCATCGAACGGAGCGCGCACCTGTTGCCACTCCTGGGCCACTTCGGCAAGACGCAGATCAGCTCTCGCCACTTCCCAGGCAGCTGTAGCAGCTTCCCAATTGAGCTTCGCTTGCTCCAATTGTTCTTGGGAAACCGCAGCTTTCACTGAAAGTTTCTCCAGTCGCTGATAACGCATCTCTTCTTCATGACGACGTACCTGCTCCTGCTGTAAATAGGCTCGAGCACGCTGTTGTCGTGCGGCAGCGGCACGGTTATCCATAGAGGCCAGTATCTGATCCGTCTGAACCCGTTCACCCAAAGCTGTGGCAACCTGGCTTACCTGACCATCCACCAATGCGGTGAGGGTTACGGTACGATCATTGATGACTTCACCAGTTACCCTGATCACAAGTTTAAGATCCCCTCGCTCAACAGGAACTGTCTCAACCTCCTGCGCCTGATCCACATACCCTGCAAATCCGCCGGCCAGAATCAACGCAATAACAGTCAGAACAACCATGCCGCGACGTAGGTTCATTTCGGATGACTTAAAAGTGATAGATGAGACCGGCAAAACCACCGACAACATTGCGTTGATCAACAAGGGGGCTGTCACTGATACCATCACCAAAGCGCCCCACACCGACGCCGCCGATCAGATGAATCTGCTGACTCATGGCATACTCAGCCTGGATCCCGGCAAAAGGTGTAACGGTGGATTTACCCTGGTAGAGCGCTCGATCAACCCTCACTTCATCGCTTTGCACACCGAAGTAGTAGTCGGTCAAATCACTGCTTTGCCAGCTGAGGCCCACTTCCGGGCGCAACGTCCATTTACCCGACGTCATCGGGTATGCATAACTGACAATGGCTTCCTGACCCTTGGATCGGTTACTGACATCGGTCAGCAACTGTCCATTCAACTCGCCGTAACCGATATCCCAGCGCGCACTGATCCCGGCATCGAAACCGGGTTTGCGCTTACGCAATCCGTTTAATTTATCGTTGTCATCAGGATCGATCCCTATTGCACGGATTTTTCCCACCAGATCGATGGTGTAGTGATCGCCCTTGATGACGCTGAAACCCAGTCCACCAAAGTCAGTCAGGCCGTTGAAGTGTGAGATCCCCGGATTACCCAGATTGGCGTAAAACCGTTCACCTTTATAAGCCACCACTGGGAACAGGGCAGTAACGCCACCTTCACCTACGATTGGACTGCGTCCACCCAAGACGTTAGCGCCTACACTCCACTCACCTGCCGACGCATCTTCAGAGGCACCTGATAACACAGCAATTAATGTCAGCGCGGGTATAGCGGTCTTGAAGGTACGAGTATTGAGCTTGAGTAACATAGTGTCGTCTCCATTTTGTTAAATGACGACACCAGATTAAGAGAGAACACAGCGCCCGTCTGTGGTGCACTTGTATAGGATTGTATCAGCCTGTAACAGTTGTCAGCTTTGTGTAACCGGCCATGTAATAACAAAGCGGGCGCCACCCAACGGGGATGTCTCCACGCGCACGTTTCCCTGATGCCACCGGACGATCTGATTCACGATAGCCAGTCCCAAACCAACGCCACCGGACTCTCTATCCCGAGCGGCATCGAGCCTGGCAAAGGGTTCGAAGATACGCTCCCTGTCCGCCTCAGGAACACCTGTTCCATCATCCTCAACAACAATAAATACCTCTCCACCGACACAACTGCCACTCAAAAAAATTCGGTTAGAGGCGTGTCGATGAGCATTGCGCAGTAGGTTTTTAACCGCACGTCCCATTAGTCTGGAATCCAGTGTCACCTGCTTATGTTTACTATCCGGTGAAGAAATAAGCTGGACTTCCACTGCCAACATTTCGTCATTCAGTTCGATCAGCAAAATGCTCAACCATTCATCCAGTGTCACGGCTTCCAACACCAGATCCGGACGTTCACGATCAAACCGTGAGTAGCTGAGCGATTCGTTGACCAGCTCTTCCAACTCAACGATATCCTTACGCATTGCTGTAATATGACGTTGATAGTCGCTACTGGATAGTGGCTCCTCCAGCATATCCACTCTGAACCGCAATCGGGCAATGGGAGTCCGCAGTTCATGAGAGACTGCACCGGTCAACTCCTTGTGCGAATGGATTAACCGTTGCATACGCTCTGCCATCGCATTAAAGGTATCTGCCAGCGGTCTTAATGCAGACCGCTTGTTGACCAGTAAGCGGGTATCCAAATCACCCGTACCGAAATGCCGGACTCCCCGGTCGAACTGATTCAGATCACGCCAAACAGGACGAACCCAGACGTACACCGCCAAGGCAATCAACAGTGCCAGTAAGACCAGCAAAAAGATATTGAAATAGCGTAGGATCGGTGGCACTTCGAAGGGACCGGCACGAAACACCTGATCAGATTCACCCAGCCGCTTGAAATAGGTCTCTTCCTGATTCTCCAATCCGAGCACAATCGCTTTTCCGGCTTTGATGTCAGCCAACCTTTCTGTTGGCAGTGCAGCATCATCCAAAGACAATAAGGCCAGCGGCATATCGAAAATCTGCCCCAGCTCGGTGAGCACATCTGGCCAATCTGCTCTGTCACTGTCAAGAAAACGTGACTCAATCAGATAGATAATCCCTTTTACCTGATCAATTTCCTCCTGCTCAGGATTGGGTCCCAACACCATCATCAGGTAACGGTCGGCATCCAGTACCCGCTTGAAGAATCGGGTCTGTTCTCCCTCATCCTGAAATATCAACCGATCCTGTTTCAACCGCAGCTGCTCTGAAGCGGCAATAGCCAGACCGTCCAGATCCTCTGGACCATAGAGTGCAAGCCCATAATGAAAATGTGGTGCGAGTTTGTCTATTACCTCATCCCACTGCGCCTGGGGGTATTCCTCAAGGCGTGCTTCCACCAGATCGTAAGCACCGATCAATGCTCTTTCGTAATAGCGCTGGACCGTACCACGCAAGGCCACATCAGGCAGCCAGACCAATCCAGCAATAAACAGCCCGCAGGTAACGAACAAAACACCGTACAAGGTGATGTATAGACGACCCATGATTAATCAGACCCAGGCGTCGGGGACAAACAGATAACCTCGCCCCCGGACGGTTTTAATACGATAGGGATGGTTGGCGTCATCCTCTAATTTACGACGCAAGCGGGATATACCGATATCCACCGAGCGATCCATACCGTCATAGCCAAACCCACGCAGTGTTTTCAGGGCGCTATCACGATCCACTACCTTGCCAGCCCTGCTGGCCAACAACCAGAGCAGATCAAATTCACCGGTGGAGAGTTCAATCAGCTGAGACTTCAGGATCACTGCACGGGCACTTGCATCGATACTCAACTGACCAAAGCTAAGCAGATCACTGGAGGCTTCTGACGAATTCTGCTCAACCGAATGATAACGCCGCAACAAAGATCTCAACCTCGCCAGCAGCACCCTGGGTTCCACCGGCTTGGTCAGGTAATCATCAGCCCCCAGTTCAAGCCCGACAATCTCATCGACATCCTCATCTCTGGCAGTAAACATCACTATCGGCCCGTGATAGTCCATACGCAGGTCTCTACAGATATCCAGTCCATCCCGACCGGGCAGATTGAGATCGAGCACCAGGATATCCGGCTCCTCGGCACGCACACGATCTGATGCGGTGTCTCCACGATGCTCCAGACTCACCTCGAACTCGTAGCGTTGCAGATACTCGCGAACCAATTCCGCGAGTTCCACATCATCTTCCACCAGTAGAACCCGCGAGGGTCCGGGTGCCTGTTTGAGATCTCTATTCATGTCTGCTCTTCTCAATTCCCTCTACACATTAGCACGCCCTACGACATCCGCCTGTGACACTGAGTATATGACTGTAACAGCTTGTAACAGCCCCCCCTGATTAACGGTGAAACCTATATATGACAGAATGCAGGTTGGCGATTGGGGATAAATACCCTTTAATTAGCACTAGGGCCTGTTTGCACTAATTCGATCGTTACGGCACAGGCCTTAGCTCCTTCAGACATCAGAGAGAAGAGATATGGACCTCACCACTCAGTATCTAGGTATGCAGCTGAAAAATCCCTTTGTACCCTCTGCATCACCCTTGTCGAGAAGTATTGAAGATGCGAAGCGTCTCGAAGACGCCGGTGCTGCCGCCATAATTATGTACTCCCTGTTTGAAGAAGCGGTCACTGCAGAAGAAGAGACCATGGTGCGCTTTCTGCACCACCAGGACACCGGATTTGCCGAAGCCGAGAGTTTCCTGCCCGATCACTACGACTTTTCCAACGGACAGGAACGCTATCTGGAGAATCTGCGCGACCTGAAGGCATCCCTCGACATACCCGTCATTGCCAGCCTCAACGGCACCACGCCAGGCGGTTGGATCTCCCATGCAGAAGAGATGGAGCAGGCGGGCGCCGATGCACTGGAACTGAATGTCTACCAGGTTGCTGCAGATACGGATATTAGCGGCAGTGAAATCGAACAGCGCTATATCGAACTGCTCACCCAACTCAAACAGCAGGTATCGATACCGATCAATATGAAGCTATCACCCGCTTTTAGCTCCATGGCCAACATGGTGAAACGGTTGGAAATGGCCGGTGCGGCCGGTGTCGCCCTGTTCAACCGCTTCTATCAGCCTGATATCAATATCGATAATCTGCGCCTCTGCGCCTGTCTGCACACCTCCACATCCGCAGAAGCGCTGCTGGCGATGCGCTGGATTGCCATCCTGCACGGCCGTACCTCACTCTCTCTGGGCGCTACCGGCGGCATCCACACATCTGAGGATGCCATCAAACTGCTGCTGGCGGGGGCCGATGTGGTACATCTTTGCAGTTTGCTGCTCGAACAGGGACCGAGCGCCATTACTACGGTGCTTGCCGGTGTTGAGGCCTGGATGGAGGAGAAGGGCTTTGAATCGATAGAAGATATCCGTGGCCGCGTCAGCCAGATTGCGGTAGCCGATCCCAGTGAGTTCGAACGGGTCAATTATGTCCATATACTGGACAGTTTCAGCCACAACCCTGGTGTGCGTGATTAGATGCTTTCTCCTTATGCTGCAAACCGTGTTGCAAAAGTGTCTTTCTCAGAGATCTATGGTTAGCAGTTAAGACCACGCCCTGACATAATACCGAGCAACTCATGCATCTCAACGGTACAGAAAACACCATCCGTGGCTGACCTTATTCATTTTGAACATCCTTTGAACGAAAGGATTCGCACCTTTCTGCGACTGGAACACCTGTTCATGCAGGTGGATCACTTTCGTCCGTTAGCCGACCCATGGAGTAACCGCTCAGCCATCGAAGGCCTGTTAAGCATCATCAGCATTTTCGGCCGCTCTGACCTCAAGACCGAGATTCTCAAGGAGCTGGAACGGCACACCAGCAATCTGGAGCGTGTCCGTCAGCAACCTGACGTGGACATGCAGACCCTGGGGCAGGTGCTCGATGATCTGGAGCAGGCGATTCATCAGGTCTATCGCCTGGACGGCCAGATCGCCCGCCGCCTGCGCAGCAATGAATTTCTCAACACCATTTTGCAGCGCAACAGCATTCCCGGTGGCAGCTGTAACTTTGACCTGCCGCAATACCACTACTGGCTTAACCAGCCACATGAGGTCCGCCAGGACCAAATGAGTGAGTGGATGCAGGAGCTCCATCCCGTCAGAGAGGCGGTTGTGCTGCTGCTCAATCTGGTCAGGAACAGTAACCTGCCTACCCAGGAGCGAGCCCCACAGGGCCTTTTTCAACGGACCCTGGATAACTCGGCGCCGGCGCAGATGATCCGGGTCGGCCTGCCCAGGACAGCCACAGTTTTCACTGAGATCAGCGGCAACAAGAACCGCTTTAACATCCGCTTTCTCGAAACGGTGGACACCGGTAGACCGATACAGGTCAGCCGGGATATTGATTTCCTGTTAACTGCCTGTATTTTCTAAAACGCTTTGCTTCAGCATTTAGATTGTACAGTCTCCGTGTTTCAATAAGGCTTTGCTCGACAACAGCAGCGGAAGAGCATTTTTTTCAAAGATGTGAGCGAAGTGAACACCGAAATTCATAACTCAGAATTCAAAATTCCTTTTGGTTAAATGAACCCCAAAGATTCCACTCAAAACAAAGCCACTTCTGTCCCCTGCCCGACCTGCAACAAACCGGTCCCCTGGCTACCCACATCCCGCTGGCGCCCTTTCTGCAGCGAGCGCTGCCGACTCATCGACCTGGGAGACTGGTTGGATGAGAACCACCGGATCTCAGAACCGCTGGATGGCTACTCCGAGGATGACTCATCAGAATGACCGCTGATCTCCTGCGATATCTCCCGGTGCATCTGCTCCGCATCCCGATACCATGACCTGACCCGGTCATTGTCGGGCCCGTTCTCCTTGAGAAAAGTGCGAATCTGATTGCAGTGCCATACTGCCTGGTGAAGCTGGCCTTCACTTCTCATACGATTGGCTTCACGTTGGTGGAAATAGCTGAGACATTCAGCTCGTCGCAGGGCGATGATCTGCATCAACTGCATTCGCTCCTCATCCGAGACAGGTGACACAAAACGTCGTTCCTGTGCAATCCAGAGCACCTCACCCAAAGTACGAATCAACGTCTCCAGTTGCTTTTCATCCAGTTTACGGTCGAGGGGACGGGGTTTTAAGGCAGACAGCGCCCGCCCCGCATCAGCGATCATCCTGTCGATACCTTCGTAGCGGGAATGAACGCTTTTCACCACATTCAAACGCGCGAGAATATCCTTGTATAGAATCTGCTCAACTTCTACCGGGACAGGCAGCCCGCTCATTTGATGCAATAGCCCTTCCATCTCACCAACCCGATGGAGAATGCGCTCGATACGCCGGCGACGTTCCTCGAGATAAGCGTGGTAGCGCTGGGCAATGCTTGCCAGCATCAGGGTAAGGATCAATAATCCACCCAGCACGAAGAAAAGCGTCATCTGCTCCATCTGCCAACCTGTTTGCTATTGTCTCTTTTAGGGCCTGTTAACATTAATCCAATGCGCCCTGTTGAGCCTGAAAAAGCGCCAATCAAGGCACGAGGAGAGAAGTTTGGTTATTCCAAATGAGTGACGAGCAACGCCGAGTGGCGCTTTTTCAGGTTCACCCCAAGGGCACTTCCTTCGGGGCGTATTGGATTAATGTTAACAGGCCCTAGGCAGCCGTTGTATCCGGCGCATCACAAAACACCATCAGGAGACAATTCGATATGTCCTGGGTAATGATCGTCCTGCTGGCGGCCTCCGCCTTCCTCATCCTGATGCCGATGCTGACCTACCTCTCCGCCCGGCGGATGGTGGGTACTGAAATCGAAAGCGGGGTACTGGACAAATCACCGGGAGACCGCATGATCTACTTCTATAGTACCAATTGTGGTCCCTGCCGCAGCATGACCCCCATCATCGACCGACTGGCTCAGGAGAGCGATAGAGTGACCAAGATCGACGTAAGAGACGAACCCGAGGCAGCGAGAGCCTTTAAAATCCGCGCCACACCCACCACCATACTGGTGAAGGACAATCGGGTGCTCGATGTAACGCTGGGGGCAAAGACTGAGAAGCAGTTGGAAGCACTGTTACAGCGAGTCGCCTGATGAAATACAAAATAGTTCCCGTCACACCTTTTGAACAGAACTGCACCATTTTCTGGTGTGAAAAAACCCTTCGTGCGGCAATCATCGATCCCGGTGGAGACAATCCCATCATCATGGCTGAACTGAATGCCATCGGCCTGACAGCGGAAAGAATTCTGCTGACCCACGGTCATCTGGATCATGCCGGCGGGGCTGTTGAACTGGCTGAACACTTGAAAATCCCCATCGACGGACCCCACCCGGATGATGCCTTCTGGCTTGACGGTATGGCCCAACAGGCAGCCATGTTCGGTTTTGGTGACGAAAGAATCTGTCAACCCGACCGCTGGTTGCAGGAGGGAGATACCGTCGCTGTGGGAGAAGAATCTCTGGAAGTGCTGCACTGTCCGGGACACACACCTGGGCATCTGATCTTCTTCCATCCCGGTGAGCGCCTCGCCCAGGTAGGAGACGTACTCTTCAAAGGCTCCATCGGGCGTACCGACTTCCCACGCGGCGATCACGATACCCTGATCCGCTCTATTCGCCAGAAACTCTGGCCGCTGGGAGACGATGTACGTTTCATCCCCGGTCATGGCCCCGAATCCACCTTCGGAGAGGAACGTCGCAGCAATCCCTTCGTCGGCGACGGCCGCTAACACCCTCCACACTCAACACTGTTGGGCTTAGCAAGGCTCAGCGCCAACCTACGGCTTGGCGTGTTTTCAACGAGTAGGTTGGGCCGACGCAGGAGGCCCAACAGCATCCTTCAGCACTCCCACACCCAGCACGACCCCTGAAATGATTCCCTCCCCCAAATTTCCACTTTTCTACAAGTCATCCATCACCGTTTTTCTTAACTATCGAATGTAACCCATTGAAAGTTTTTCGAAGCCTCAGAAAAATTGTTTTGCCCACCACTTGATCTCGATCAAGAGTTAACCTTGAAAACACAATATATAGTGTTTTACTTCATAGACACATCCACATCTTGTGGATTCAAATAAAATAACCACGAGGATCACCGGCCATGCCAACCCATGCCGTGCAGCAGACTTTTTGCCTACCCACCAAGGTCCATAAAAGAGACGGCAGCGAAGCCGATTTCGATGCCGGGAAAATCCGCAACGCTATCCTCAAAGCGGGCCAGGCCACAGGCGAGTTCGATGAGAGTGAAGCAAAACTCCTCACCTCGCAAGTGACGAAGGTGCTGACCCATGTCGGCCACAATGAGAGAGCGCCTGAGATCGAGCGAATACAGGATATCGTCGAGCAGGCACTGATCAGCGCCAACCATCTCAAGACCGCCCGCGCCTATATCGTCTATCGTGAACAGCACAAAAAACTGCGTGAAGATCGCCGTACCCTGCTGGATGTTTCCGCCTCGGTAAGCGAATACCTGGAGCGTTCCGACTGGCGTGTCAGCGCCAATGCCAACCAGGGCTACTCACTGGGTGGGCTGATCCTCAATACTTCAGGCAAGATGATCGCCAACTACTGGCTCAGTCACGTCTACCCGCCGGAGATCGGCGAGGCCCATCGCCAGGGCGACATCCATATCCACGACCTCGATATGTTGGCCGGTTATTGCGCCGGCTGGTCACTGCGCACCCTGCTGCATGAAGGGCTCAACGGTGTCCACGGCAAGGTCGAATCGGGACCACCGAAACATATGTCCAGCGCCGTGGGGCAGATCGTCAATTTTCTCGGCACGCTGCAAAACGAATGGGCCGGCGCCCAGGCCTTCAGCTCCTTCGACACTTACATGGCCCCTTTTGTACGCAAGGACAATCTCGACTACCAGCAGGTCCGTCAGTACATTCAGGAGCTGATCTACAACCTCAATGTACCCTCCCGTTGGGGCACCCAGACTCCCTTCACCAACCTCACCTTCGATTGGGTCTGTCCGGAGGACCTGCGTGAGCAGATCCCGATAGTCGGCGGTGAGGAGATGCCCTTCAGCTATGGCGATCTGCAGACGGAGATGGACCTGATCAACCGGGCCTATATCGAAGTGATGACCGCCGGGGATGACAAAGACCGGGTCTTCACCTTCCCCATTCCAACCTACAACATCACGCCCGATTTCCCCTGGGAGAGCGAGAATGCCGAGCTGCTCTTTGCCATGACCGCAAAGTACGGCCTGCCCTATTTCCAGAACTTCCTCAACTCGGAACTCAGTCCCAACATGGTCCGCTCCATGTGCTGCCGTCTGCAACTCGACCTGCGGGAGCTGCTCAAGCGTGGCAACGGCCTGTTCGGTTCGGCGGAGCAGACCGGCTCCCTCGGTGTGGTGACACTGAACTGCGCACGCCTCGGTTATCTCTACCGGGAGGATGAGGCTGCACTAATGGCAAAGGTCGATGAGCTGCTGCGGCTGGCACGCAACAGCCTGGAGACCAAACGCAAAGTGATCCAGCGCCATATGGATGCCGGCCTGTTTCCCTATACAAAACGTTACCTTGGCACTCTGCGCAACCACTTCTCCACCATCGGCGTCAACGGCATCAACGAGATGATCCGCAACTACAGTGGCGGTGAACTCGACATCACCTCAGATTGGGGAGCAGGCTTTGCCGGCCGTTTCCTCGACCACATACGTCAACGCATGGTCGAGTTCCAGGAAGAGACCGGCAACCTCTACAACCTGGAAGCAACACCGGCTGAAGGCACCACCTACCGTTTCGCCAAAGAGGACCTCAAACGCTACCCCGATATTCTGCAGGCGGGTACCACGGAGAAACCCTACTACACCAACTCCTCACAGCTGCCGGTGGGTTACACGGACGATCCCTTCGAGGCGCTCACCCACCAGGAGCCTCTGCAACGCCGCTACACCGGCGGCACCGTGCTGCATCTCTATATGAATGAACAGCTCGGTAGCACCGAGGCTTGCAAGCAATTGGTGAAACGCTCCCTGGAGAAGTTCCGTGTGCCCTATTTGACGGTCACCCCAACCTTCTCGATCTGCCCGGTACACGGCTATCTCAATGGGGAGCACGAGTATTGCCCCAAGTGTGACGACGAATTAATCCAACAGAAACAGAAAGAGGTATTGAATCATGCATAAAGCGATTGAACTGAGAGACGAAGAACGCACCCGCTGTGAGATCTGGACCCGGGTAATGGGCTACCACCGGCCCGTTTCCGCCTTCAATCCCGGCAAACAGTCTGAGCACGCCGAACGTGTCTGCTTTCAGGAATCGGTAATATCATCGGATTCTGCACACATGGGTAACGCCTGATACAGCCCTATGACACAGAGATCCCTAAAAGTCGGCGGACTGGTGCCCATCACCACCGTCGACTATCCCGGCTGTCTGTCAGCGGTCATCTTCTGCCAGGGGTGTCCGCTGCGATGCCGTTACTGCCACAACAGCGATCTTCTGCCCCGTGAGGCTGAAGCAATCATCCCATGGCAGGAGATACTGGATTTTCTTAAGCGCCGCCAGGGTTTACTGGATGCTGTGGTTTTCAGCGGCGGCGAGCCTACCCAGCAACGTGCGCTACCCGATGCGATCGCTGAGGTCAGCGCCATGGGGTTTAAGATCGGTCTACACACAGCGGGCATCTATCCCAAACGCCTGCAGGCGATTTTACCCTTGCTCGATTGGGTGGGTCTGGATATCAAGGCGCTCCCAGAGAAGTATGAATCCCTGACCGGTATGCCCGGTAGTGGTGATCTGGCATGGCAAAGCGCTCAGCTACTCATGCAGAGCGGCATACCTCATGAACTCAGAACCACCCTTCACCCCGCTTTGACCAGCCACAATGAGAAAGCACGGATTGAAGAGGCTATCGCCACACTTGGCGAGTCACAGCACGTATGGCAAGTCTGTCGTACAGATCACTGCCTGGACCCCAGTTTAAGAACTACATAATCCCTAAAAAACAATTGAACTCCGTCAGCGCAGACCTGCCTGAACAATCACTATCCATCACAACGTCACTACCAAGGTCTTAATTAGTTCCTACTAATAATGTCATATGCATTTGTTTACATAGTCTTTTTGCATTGACTATCGACTTGACGTACCATCGGCGAGTCAAGAAAAAAGTACCGATCGAAAAGGAAGTTGACGGCTACGCCAATACAACGACCATACGGAAAAGCAGGTCTTTTCCGTAAGCGAGAATTTGAGGGTGGAGTATGTTCAAGATGGGCGCGCAGGGCCGGTCCACGGGTAAAATATCTATTATCCTGGCAGGTATTATCTTCGTGGTCGGCATGATATCCGCCGGTCTGCTGAACATGGGGCTGGCTTATACCAATGAGATGGAATTTTGTACCTCCTGCCACACCATGAAGATCAATCTGGAGGAGTACAAAGAGACACTGCATTACAAGAATGCCTCAGGTGTACAGGCCACTTGTTCTGATTGTCATGTACCCAAGCCCTTTATTCCGAAAATGATTGCCAAAGTCATGGCCGCCAAGGATGTCTATCACGAGATTCTCGGCACCATCGACACCAAAGAGAAATACGAAGCCCATCGCTGGGACATGGCCAGCCGGGTATGGGAGAAGATGCGAGCCTCAGACTCACGTGAATGCCGCTCTTGTCATGAGTTTACCAACATGGACCTGAGCGAACAGGATCGAAGTGCTCGCAAACGCCACCCGAAAGCAATGGACGAGGGGCAAGCGTGTATCGATTGCCATAAAGGCATCGCTCATGAAGAGCCGGACGAACCAGAAGACTACGACCCTGATCAGTCGTAGTTTGAGAGAACGGACAGCATCGGTAAATTAGATACTATGGTTAATTTCGATAACAGAAACTAGATGAAGACAATCAGACTCATCCCTGCCCTGCTCCTCCTTTTCACCGTGACGTCATACGCGGGGAATTCACAGGATGAAAAAGACCTGCGTCTTGCCGCAGGTATTGGTGACGTAGAGACTGTTACAAAACTGCTCGACAAGGGTGTCCCTGTCGACAGCCCCAACAAGTTTGGTAAAAACCCGCTGATGATGGCGGTCGAGAATGATAACTTCGAAACTGTCGTTCTGCTGCTGAACCGTGGCGCCGACGTCAATGTAAGAACGGTTGCAGGCTGCACAGCGCTGACTTTTGCAGCAGAAAACGGTCACCCGGCCCTCTCGGCTATGCTGCTCGAAAGAGGGGCCCACCTGCATGACCGAACCAGAGCCGGCTGGGATGCCCTGATGATCGCATCCCGCTATGGCATCACCGATATGGTGGAACAGTTACTGTTTAAAGGTGCCGACCCCAAGGCTTCTGACAAACACGGCAGAAATGCACTCATGATGGCTGCGGAAAAAAATCACCCAGCAGCCAGCGAAATGCTACTCAAGCACAATGCCGAAATCGACAGTAAAGACAAAAACGGTTCAACGGCCCTGATACTGGCAGCCGATCAAGGTCATGTAGATGTGATCGAGGTACTGCTGAAGCAGGGTGCTGACATCAATGCACAAGACGATGACGGCGCTACAGCCCTGATCTGGTCAGTCAGCCAAGGCGAATACGAAAGCGCGGAACAGCTGGTCAAAGCCGGCGCTGACGTAAACCTTGCCGATGCCGACGGCGTTACACCGCTAATGGAAGCGGCACGCAACGGTTCAGCGCATATGGTACAGCTACTGCTGCAGCATGGCGCAAAAAAAGCAGATAAAGACAGTGATGGGCATACTGCAGCCGACATCGCTGAGAAGAAAAAACAACAGAAGGTCTTAAGCCTTCTGAAATAAGAGCAATGCTTGGGTGGAGTGGATGGAAGCCACTTACAAAACATCAATTTTAATTGATACAGGGAGCTCTCCACCTGAGCTGATTGCAAAGGAACAGTCCTTTTAAAACTGCTCCGGTAATTGTGACAGGGCGTATTTTATTCCCTGTTATTTCAATGTAAGCCTGTTTAAATTCCAAAGGAGGTAACATGGCGTACAACAATCTCAAGAGAGCCCTGATCGGTGCACTGATTATCAGCGCATCATCTGTGGCTTTTGCTGCTGACAAAAAGCCCCTGCTATCGGGCGCCAGTGCCAGCATGCTGGCTAATACTTGTGCCGGCTGCCATGGTACCAACGGTGCCAGCTCCGGTCCCGCCACACCTAGCATCGGCGGTATCTCCGCTGTCTACTTCGAAGAGGTCATGCTGGGTTTCAAAAATGGTGAAATCAAAAACACCATCATGACCCGAATCGCCAAAGGTTATACCGATGACGAAATCAAGGCCATGGGTGAATTCTACGCAAAGCAACCCTTCGTGGTAGCCAAGCAATCCTTCGATGCAGACAAGGCAAAGAAAGGTGCCAAGCTACATGACAAGTATTGTGAAAAATGTCATGCCGACGGCGGCTCTTCTGCTGAAGACGATTCCGGCGTTCTGTTGGGCCAGCTGACACCTTATCTTCATTACTCTATGGTCGATTACAGGGCTGGTGATCGCGAGATGACCAAGAAGATGAAGAAGAAAGTTAACGCCTTGATTAAGAAAGAAGGCGATGCCGGTTTCGACGCACTGTTCAACTTCTACGCCCAAGGCAAACAATAAGGGGGAATGAGAAATATGAAAATTACCCGAAGAGGTTTTGTTAAAGGCGCGGGTGCGGCAACTGCCATCGGCATGATCGGCACACCCTACATCGCCCTCGGCGCTTCCAAAAAGGTCGTGGTCGTCGGTGGTGGTACCGGTGGTGCAACCGCAGCTAAATATCTGCGCATGGCCGATCCGACCATTGAGGTCACCCTGATCGAGGCCAACAAGCACTACTACACCTGCTATCTGTCCAATGAGGTACTGGGTGGTGATCGTAGCATCGACTCCATCAAGTTCGGTTATAGCGGACTCGGCGGACATGGTGTGAAAGTGGTGCATGATGTGGTCACCGCTATCGATGCCGGCGCCAAGACTGTGAAGACAGCTGGCGGTAAGAGCTTCAACTACGATCGTTGTATCGTCGCTCCCGGTGTTGACTTCAAATGGGAAACCATTGAAGGCTACGATGCCAAAGTTGCCGAGGATATTCCCCATGCCTGGAAGGCTGGTTCCCAGACCGTCACCCTGCGCAAGCAGCTCGAGGCGATGAAGGATGGCGGTAACGTGGTCATCGCGGCACCTGGCAACCCTTTCCGTTGCCCACCCGGACCTTACGAGCGTGCCTCTCAGATTGCTCACTATCTGAAACAGCACAAGCCGAAATCCAAGATCATCATCCTGGACTCCAAGCCTAAGTTCTCCAAAATGGGTCTCTTTACCCAGGGTTGGAAAGCGCTCTACGGCTATGAGACCGACAACTCCATGATCGATTGGCGCGGCAGTGCTCAAGGCTCAAACGACAATGCCGTGGTTAAGGTCGATGCCGGCTCCAGAAGCGTAACCACAGGCTTCGATGACACCATCAAGGCTGATGTGCTGAACGTCATTCCGAATCAGAAAGCTGGCAAGATCGCTTTCGCGGCCGGTCTGACCAACGACAGCGGCTGGTGCCCGATCAACCTGCACACCTTCGAATCCACCATTCACAAGAACATCCATGTGATCGGTGACGCTTCAATCGCCAAGGGTATGCCGAAATCCGGCTACGCTGCGAACTCCGAAGCCAAGGTCTGTGCAGCCAGTGTGGCAGCTATGCTGAATGGCCAGGAGCCCGGTACACCGGCTTACGTCAATACTTGCTACTCCATCATAGGCAAGGATTGGGGTATCTCGGTAGCTGCGGTCTACAAGCTGGCTCAGGATGGATCCAAGATTACCAAGGTCTCCGGTGGTCTGACGCCAACTGATGCTTCTCCTGAAATGCGTGCACGTGAAGTCCAGTACGCCTATAGCTGGTTTGATAATATTACGAATGATATTTTCATGTAATCCAGCAACCGGCCAAGGATAGGCCGACAATAAAAAAGCGGGGCATCGCCCCGCTTTTTTATTGTCTACGGCGTTGTGATATCAGGGTCGACTCGGTCTCTGAGGCCGCTGATCGATGGTATAACCCGCACCGGAGTGTAGATGGGGTGGCCTTGCAAATTTTGGAAAATCCGGATTTCGCCAACCTTCAGCAGCCAGTTTGTCAGCAGGCGGCCTGATGCGTGAAACATAGTCCAATACGGCACGGATATCCCGATGCGTGAAGTTATGGATCTGCTTCACCATTTTTTTATCTGCGTTCCTGCGCCGCTCCATCTTGATCCACTCGAACTGTCTCAACAGATACCGATAGTGCTGACCATAGACGGCTGGAATATGGTCTTCCAGGTGGCCCTCGCCATTCTCGCCATGACACTCTGTGCAGTTGTCTTCATAGAGTTTTTTTCCCCAGGCCAAATCGATGCCCGGTCCAATTCCATTGCGTGGTGACATGGGAAGCTGAGAAATATAAGCCGCAACATCTGCGATCTCCTGTGCGCCACCCAATAGCTGTGGAGAGGTAAATGGCACCATGGTGGGGTTATCGCGGTTTCTTGCACGAATATCCGCCAGCTGTTTGATGATCACCGTTCTCAATTGACCTGCCACCTGAGGATAGGCACCACTCTCAAGCCCCCAGCCTTCCGGTGTGTGACAAACCGTACACACACGATAAACTCTTTTTCCATTCTCAAGGTTGGGGGTAAGGTTCAGTGCCGCATCATATTCATGCATGGCTGCATCATGTGAGTCAGCAATGGAAGATCCAGCACTCAACATCAATCCAAGCATTGAGGCTGCCAGAATAGACTTTCTCATTAAAACTCCCAGGATTCGTCGTTATATCGACACAGACTCACCGGCTCACAACCGAACGGCAAAATATGCCCAACTTATCGCCAGCCCTGTCCGTGTCGATGGGTTCTCAACCCAATATTTATGATTATGTTATGGACTGCCTTGTTCCCTAATATAGCGAGCCAAATGACTGCACACAATAATGAATCGTCAAATAAGTATTTATGAATGCTCTGAAAAAGTTGTAAGAATTATTCGACTAATCGGAAAGTCCCAGAACAATTGAAACATCATGACCATTTTGCAAGAATGCAGAGGGATAAAAAAAGATAAAAAACATCACGTCTAACAGGGTTTCCGCGGCAATAAAAAAAACTAGCCGGCATCCCCACTTCCCATAGGAGATCAACAAACCTCAAACAACTTGAGAGATCCAATAACACGATAAATCAGAGGATCTTCAAGCATGCCGAATACGTTGACGTTGACCTGTCAGACATATTCGTAAAAACGACAACGACCACAGATAAATGCGGGAGCCATGAAAAAAATGAAACGGCTATTATTAACCCTCCTACTCACCTTTCCACTCGCAGCACAGGCAGTCGACCTGGAGAACGGACAGAAACAGGCAAGAAGCTGTGCACTCTGCCACGGTCACTACGGCCAGGGCACGCCCGGACCAGCATCGCCGCGTCTTGCCGGCACGCCTGCCGGCTACATGGTCAAGCAGATCGAGGCCTATATCAATGAAGAGCGGATCAACCCGCGTATGGTGATCACTTCCTCTCTCCACTCCATCAGTGAACAGGATATTGACGATATCGCCGCCTACTACGAGAGCGTCAATCTGGAAAAGATCAACCCGGTGTTGAATAGAATCCCAGAGTGGCCTGGCGATGCAACTCGCGGCAGAGAGCTTTATGAGGGAGACTGTAAATCCTGCCACCGGAAAAACGGTATGGGTAAATCACGCAAAGGCATTCCGGCGCTGGCTTTACAGTACCCTCGCTATCTGTTTCGTCAGATCAAGATGTTTCAGTGGGATAAACGTATCCACGACGACGATCCTGAGGACGAGACATTCGACGAACTGACAGACCGGGATATCGAAGCGCTGCTTGCCTACGTCTCTTCACTGGCGCCCAGCAATAAAAAGTAAACGGACTCACAGACAATAATGAATGAACCGACAAAAACTCGGGAGAACCCTATGAAATCGATTAAAGCACTGGGACTCGCATTGGTGCTAAGCCTGGCCCTGACCGCCTCCGCCCTAGCTGCGGAGCAACCGGAAATCAATATTACCGATATCAAGCAGACCGTTGTGCAGATGAGCGTCAAGGACGGTGTCACCAGAGATGACGCTGTGCAGGCACTGATGTCCCGCGCGACTGAGATCAACCTCAAGTTCGTTGCCCGTCAACAGGTATCGAAAGAGCTGGAGGCCCGCGGCCTGAAAACCCCCTATCTCGATATCTTCCAGTTCTGTAATCCGGAAGACGCCCGCATGATGATTCTGCACGATCCGATCTATGCCGCCTATATGCCCTGCCGTATCGCCATGGTGGAGGACAAAGACGGCAAACTCTGGCTGATGATGCTGAACCTCGACATGCTGATCAACAGTGAGCTACTGCCGCCGGAACTCACGGAGATCGCAATCCGGGTCAACCAGGCCATGCTCGATGTGATGGTGGCCGGGGCTACCGGCGAATTCTGACTCAGACAAAACGTAAAACCAAAAACCCCGAGGCCGATGGACTCGGGGGTTTTTATTGCCCGGATCCTATAGAACTGAGTATTCGGTGTGGCAAGGCCACACCCACCCACATAAAAAAAGCGGCGCATTGCGCCGCTCTCTTTCGATTCTATCGGCCTCACATAGGACCGATCACTCTCTCACCACACTAGAGCATGTTATGCGAGAGGTTGCTCTGGAAGATCGCCTTGTGAATGTCACCCAGGCTGAGCATACCCACCAGCCTGCCACCATCAGCCACGGGAATACGGCGAAACTTATGACGCACCATGATAGTCGCCGCCTTCATAATATGCATGTCGGAACTAACGGTAATGACATTGGGCGTCATCACATCCGAGACCTTGAGATTCACCACATCCTTATACTGATACATCATTTCATCGTAGTCGGGGACCGCCATCACGTCCTTGAAATCCTCAAGCTTGGGAAACATGCGATGCAGCACATCCTTCTCTGCGATAATCCCGATCAGCTTTCCATCCTCTTCCACCGGCAGACCGCTGTAGCGGAACAGGCACATCAACGAGACCACTTCTAAAAGTTTGGTATCCGGTGTCACCGTCTTGGGCGAGCGTGACATGATTTCACTGACAAGCATGGATGCAACTCCTCATCTTCTCTTTTGATTATGTTTCAGTCTTTAAAGACAGGTTGAACAATACGCAATCTCCCGCCCTATGCCAATACCTTTCCTGTACTAAGCAGCTGAGTGGACACCAAAATCTCGATAAATCACCGCCTGAGTCAGTCACCAGAAGACAAATTTCAGCACGCTCTATAGAACCAGCAAATCACCACAAAACCGCAGCTGCCCTATGCCCACACCGTCCATTTTATTGGCTGTACCCTAAGCCAATGATTTAGCGGGAAATTGACAAAACTACCCAGAAGTTATCCACAGAACACACACATTTTTCACATGCTTTTCCACAGCTTCATGCACAACATATTGTGGTTGACATCGCTCAAATACGATATATATTGTGTTTACTGGTTCGAGACAGCGGGCAAAGAATCCCCCTGCACAACCAGCCAAACGCACCGAGCCGGCAGCGACCGGCCAAGAGGAAAGAGAGCGGCGTCAGGATCACCACCCAATGCGGGATGCCGATTTCAGGCAGGGGAAGAATTCACACAATGACAATCTTCCTGCCGGTAAAAAACATAACCACCAGTAGTCCATCGTAGTCCGGGCACCAATGCCCCCTGGCGACATGGCCTACCCGACACATTATTTAGGAGACGAAATGGCGACTCAGGCAGCCAATACCGACGCTTCCGTTGCAGTTTCACGGCCACCCGAAGAGACAGACAGCCTCAGCGAAACACCCCAGACGGCAAGCAACGGCTTGCAGGTCATCCGACGTAACGGCAAGGTCACCCACTTCGATCCCAGCAAGATCAATGTGGCCATGACCAAGGCCTTCCTGGCTGTCGAAGGGGGTAACGCCGCCGCCTCCAGCCGCATCCACAATATGGTCAAGGAGTTGACCGAGCAGGTGGTCAGCGCGCTGAGCCGTCGCGATAACAACACCGTCCACATCGAGGACATCCAGGATCAGGTCGAGCTCTCCCTGATGCGTTCCGGTGAACACAAAGCGGCCCGCGCCTATGTGCTCTACCGTGAAAGCCAGAACCAGAAACGCGCCGAAGAGGCCGCCAAGCGCGCCGAGATCGAAGGCATTCCTGAAGAACACCGGGTCAATGTCACCCTGGCCGACGGCACCACCCGCCCACTCGACATCGAACGGCTACAAGCACTGGTCAACGAGGCATGCAACGGCCTGGCCGAAGTCGATGCCGCGCACATCCTGCAGGATGCCTGCCGCAACCTGTTCGACGGCGTGAAAGAGTCCGACGTCTCCCAGACGCTGGTGATGAGCGCCCGCACCCTGATCGATCAGGAACCCAACTACTCCCAGGTTGCCGCCCGCCTGCTGCTCGACATCCTGCGACGCGAAGCCCTCGATTTTCTCAGTCTCGACACCCGGGTGAATACCCAGGCGGAAATGGCTGAATGCTATGGCAGCTACTTCAAACGCTACATCCAACAGGCCGAGAAGCTGGAACTGCTCGACGGCCGTCTCGGTCAGTACGACCTGGATCGACTGATTGCCGCCATGAAACCGGAACGGGATCTGCAGTTCACCTATCTGGGTCTGCAGACCCTCTATGACCGCTACTTTATTCACAGCGAGAGCGGCACCCGTTTCGAGATGCCCCAGGCCTTCTTCATGCGGGTATCGATGGGACTGGCGATCAACGAGATCGACCGGGAGGCGCGAGCCATTGAGTTCTACAATCTGCTCTCCTCCTTCGATTTCATGAGTTCGACACCGACCCTGTTCAACTCAGGCACCCTGCGGCCACAGCTCTCCAGCTGCTACCTGACCACCGTCGCTGACGATCTGGACGGCATCTACAGCAGCATCAAAGACAACGCCCTGCTCTCCAAGTTCGCCGGCGGTCTGGGCAACGACTGGACCCAGGTGCGCGGCCTCGGCGCTCACATCAAGGGCACTAACGGCAAGTCCCAGGGTGTGGTGCCTTTCCTCAAAGTGGCTAACGACACCGCAGTAGCCGTCAACCAGGGCGGCAAGCGCAAGGGCGCGGTCTGCGCCTACCTGGAGACCTGGCACGTGGACATCGAGGAGTTCCTCGAGCTGCGCAAGAACACCGGTGACGAGCGTCGACGTACCCACGACATGAACACCGCCAACTGGATTCCCGACCTGTTCATGCAACGGGTGGCCGAAGACAAAGAGTGGACCCTGTTCTCTCCCAACGAGACCCCGGACCTGCACGACCTCACCGGCAAGGCCTTCGAAAAAGCCTACGTCGCCTATGAAGAGAAGGCGGCCCGTGGTGAGATGGATGTGGTCAAGAAGGTCAAGGCGAATGATCTGTGGCGTAAGATGCTCGGCCTGCTGTTCGAGACCGGCCATCCCTGGATCACCTTCAAGGACCCCTGCAACCTGCGCTACACCAACCAGCACATGGGTGTGGTACACAGCTCCAACCTCTGTACCGAGATCACCCTGCACACCAACGAGCAGGAGATCGCCGTGTGCAACCTGGGCTCTGTCAACCTCACCGCCCACGTCACCGAAAACGGCCTCGACCTGGAGAAATTGCAGAAGACCGTGACCACGGCGATGCGCATGCTCGACAACGTCATTGACTACAACTTCTACAGCGTGCCCCAGGCGCGGCACTCCAACCTGCGTCATCGGCCGGTGGGCCTCGGCATCATGGGTTTCCAGGACGCACTCTATAAACAGCGTCTCGCCTACACCTCTGACGAGGCACTGGACTTCGCCGACCGCTCCATGGAAGCCGTCAGCTACTACGCCATCCAGGCCTCTTCCGACCTGGCGGCGGAACGTGGCCGTTACTCCACCTATGAGGGTTCCTTGTGGAGTCAGGGCATCCTGCCCATCGACTCCCTCAAGCTGCTCAAGGCGGAGCGTGGCGACTACCTGCAGGTGAACGAGAGCCAGACCCTCGACTGGGACGCCCTGCGCGAGAAGATCCAGATCCAGGGCATGCGCAACTCCAACACCATGGCCATCGCCCCCACCGCGACCATCTCCAACATCTGCGGTGTCAGCCAGTCCATCGAGCCCACCTACCAGAACCTGTTCGTCAAATCGAACCTCTCCGGCGAGTTCACCGTGGTCAATCCCTACATGGTCCACGACCTGAAGAAGCTGGGCCTGTGGGACGAGGTGATGATCAACGATCTCAAATACTACGACGGCTCCCTGCAGCCCATTGACCGCATCCCGGATGAGATCAAGGCGGTCTACGCCACCGCCTTCGAGATCGACGCCCGCTGGCTGGTGGAGGCCGGTTCCCGTCGTCAGAAGTGGATCGACCAGGGCCAGTCCCTCAACCTCTACATGGCCGAGCCCTCCGGCAAGATGCTGGACAACCTCTACAAACTGGCCTGGGTGCGCGGACTGAAGACCACCTACTACCTGCGTTCCATCGGCGCCACCGGTGCGGAGAAGACCTCAGTACAGGGCGGCAGTGGCAGCAGTGTCGATCTGATCGATGCCAGCGGCAGTGAAGCCCCCAAGGCCTGCTCCATCCTCGACCCGGACTGTGAAGCCTGCCAATAAGGCAGACGTCCATCGAACCACCACCACAGTGACAACAGATAAAGAGAGAGGAAAACAACAATGCTGAACTGGGACGATCCACTCGCCAAGCCGGAACCCGCCAAGGCCACCCACGCAGTAGCAGAAAAACCGGCCGACTACTCCCATGTGATGGACGAGGCCGTCGAGGCCCTGCAGAGCGATACCGCCATCGGAGAACCCGTCGTCTCCGACGTCAAACCGGTCAACCCGGACGACAAGCGTGTCATCAACGGCATGACCGACATCAACCAGTTGGCGCCCTTCAAGTACCCCTGGGCCTGGGAGTACTTCCTCAACGCCAACAAGAACCACTGGACGCCCCTCGACATCAACATGGCCCAGGACGTCCACGACTACCAGCGTAAACTGACCCTGGAAGAGCGCCACGTCTACGAGAACGTGCTCTCCTACCTCACCACCTCCGATATCCTGGCCATGCGCAACATCGGCCTGGCGGTGATGGAGAAGATGTCCGCACCCGAGCTGCAGATCTACCAGGCGCGCCAGGTCTACGAAGAGTCCCTGCACACCTGGACCTACCAGCACTGCATCGAGACCATCGGCCTCGACCAGGGCGAGATCTACAACCGTTACCGGGTGGTACCGGAGATCAACAAGAAGATCCAGATCACCAACCGCCGCCTCTCCTCCATCTTGCGCGCCGACATCGACCTGCACGATCCTGACGAGCTGCACAACTTCGTCATGGCCTACATCTTCTTCGGCGCCATCTTCGAAGGCTGCTGGTTCTACAACGGCTTCAGCCCCATCTTCGCCCTGCAGCGCCGCGGCCTCATGAAAGGCACCGCCGAACAACTGCAATACATCATGCGCGACGAGGTGCTGCACGCCTCCTTCGGCATCCGCGTGGTCAAGCAGATCATCCAGGAAGAGAACCTCACCCTGGACAAACAGGCCCTGCGCGACATGTGGGACGAAGCCGAAGCCGCCGAGATCGGCTACGCCGGTTACATCATGCGTGACCCAATCCTGGGTTACTCCAAAGAGGACCACATCGGCCAGTTCCGCTTCACAGCCAACCGCCGCGCCAAACAGCTCGGCATTGATGAACCCTTCCCCGGCGCAGAAGCGACCCTGCCCTGGCTCGACGAACAAGCCAACCTGCGCAAGGAGAAGAACTTCTTTGAGACACGCGTGACCGAGTATCAAACCGGCGGCGCACTGAAGTGGGATTGATTGAATAGTTTTGAGTATTGAGTTTTAAAAGTTCGAGTTTTCTGTGCCCGCTTCGCTCACGACCCCAGTGATCCGAGCGAAGCAGGCACACCCTATTAAGATATTTCAGTTAAGTCAGTAAAAACTTTTACTGGAGGCAAACAACATGAATTGTTCACATTGCGCTTCTCTCATGGCCAGGTTGGAGTCGCAAAAGATCGGGCAGACCGAACAGTCGAGATACGAATGCCCCACCTGTGGACGGACCCAGTTGACGACCCGGACGATTGATCAATGGAAAGAGCAGTTATCAGGACAAATGAGCCGCTTCAACAACCGGACCCTGCGGCACATTTAACAACTTACGTTTTCTCCTCACTACCTGCCACTGCAGGCGGGCGATGGTGCTGTCTCTCATCGCCCGGATTTTCTTTTTTGTTATCAGCCCGTTTTTTACAGAAAACCGTTCCAGAGTTATTTTTTCATATTCCAATACTCAAGCCGGCTTCATAACACGATAATAAGAGCCAGCAATATAATCACCCGTCATGCAAAAAAAGATTCATCAACAGCCCTAAGGAGGGAATCAATATGGCAGTAAAACACACACCAACAGGAGTAGTACATCAAGGAACAAAAGGCGGGCACACCGGCTGTGGGGTAGATACAAAAAAACATCCTGACCATTGGGTGTCTTCATCGCAAAGAATTACCTGCGATAAAAATGGTTGTAAAAACTAAAGTACCCTACGCATGTTCTGAGTTGTCGGAATAAGTACTGCCAATGCAAGGCATGCATAACCAAGCTAGGCAGGGGGCCGCCTACACGTCGCTGCGCTTTGTTTCGGCACCCCCTGCTGGCAGCGTTATGAGTCTTAATTGAACGGGGCCTGATCCCTATTTTTATTGGAAACAATTGCTCTTCGACCAGGCTTGTTAAAAAAGGATGTTGTTTATGACTCATCAAATCCGAACAGATATTCCCCGCACGATAGCGCGAGCAGTTCGACAAAAGTGCAAATTCTGCTGTGTTGTATGTGGCCATTGGATTTATGAATTAGACCACATCAAAGAGTGGGCAGAAGTCCATGAACATACTGAAGACAATCTAATTTGTTTATGTCCGAATCATCATAGCAAAAAAACAAAGAACCTCATCTCAGCAGCACAAGCCAAGCGTTACTTGGAAAAACGCGCCAGTGAATCATTGCCATTTACTGCTAGTGATACCCAACTCATCGAGCCAGATACTGTAGCGTTAGGAACTAATGTTATTGATGGCTTTCATGCAAATAGTGGTGACGTATTTAGGTTTGGAAACAGTTCATATCTCAGCGTGAAAAAATATCCGGGAGAAGCATACAGAATTGATTGCCGCATCATTGATAACATCGGAAAACCATCTCTCGTTATAGAAGAAAACGAAATGGTTATTGGAACGCATATGTGGGATATAGAACAAAAAGGCTGCAAACTAACATTTCGCTATGGCCCTGGCGATATTTTTATGGAAATAGAGCTAAACGCGTCTAAAAACTATATAAATTTGCAGGGCAACTTTGATATTGGACTAACGAATCATATTGCTATTAACGGTAGAGGGATATACCTCGGGAAAATAGTACTTCTAAAATTTAACCATATACACTCCTGTAGGGATGGATTAATAATTAACCAACACCCGGAAAACCACCGTTGCCTTGCAAACAATCACGGCAACTATACTTCTGTTGTTTCTTCATGTACTGCAATGAGATGCGATGTGGGAATTATGAACACCATAAACGGCTTTAATAATAAATTCTCCGAGTGCAGAACCGCAATAATGTATGACATACCAACATTAAATCGATTATCAAAAGAGCATGATCATATAGTCAAAGTACAAGCTGGCATGCTTCCATCAGAGTTAGTTAGATAAAGCGAAAAGTGGAGTAAAGAAAGGAGTAAAGGGGTCGGTGACAAATGATAATCTTTTACATTCGTAATTCTCACCCCTCATAAAAACACATAAATCTAAGGTATCGATGAGAATATAATGCTCTTGAAAACCAAACAGTAGACAGGCTTCTAATATTAACCATCTTTTTCGATTCGATTGTTTATGACAAGGCAGTTCCTTATGCAGACTCAACACCTTTATCTGTTTGTTCTTATTTCCGTTATCCTACTTTCCGGCTGCGAGACGCTCACGAAGCCCAGATATATAGAGCCTGAAGGAGACAATTACGCAACTATCCACAGTTATAAATACAACATCAGATTTAGCAACAAGTCCTGGAATCAATATCAACTTTATTCTGTAGACGACATGTGAGTCTATTCACTAACATCGCACACTGATCCCGAAAAAGTCGCTGATTATCATCATGATGATTCGGAAGTCGTCACAAAGATACATGAGGGTGAGCACATCCTCGTGATAGAGGCTACTTTTCATCGCGGCGAACGATCCGGTCCTTTTGTTTCAAAGATCCCACTTGCATTCAGTCACGTAAGAAATGGTGTTTACCGATTAAACGGAGAAGTATCAGGCAAAACTATCAAAGTGTGGGTTGAAAACTATTCAACAGGCGAACGTGTTTCAGAGGTCGAATCTGGCGAGTCAGTCTGCACTGGATGTAAAATAATAGTACCGATCTTCATTCCCGTTTCAAGGTAGCTATTAAAAGGATCGGTGTAAAATGGCAATATTTAATATTTTCACCGACTTTTTAACATTCTCAAATAATAAAGGGGACCCCGTTTGATATCTATCATTTTATATTCTTGCCTATCCCATACACATTAAAACAGACCATAATTTTAATTAAGACGGATGCTTTTCTAAGGAGCACGATACATGAAGTACAACTATTCCCTCATACCATTCTTTATACTCTTGACTTTTATGATGCATGGCTGTGTAGCAACAAAGTCACAACTAGTTAAAATAGAAAATGGAGAAAGGCCTTCTGTTGGATTTATTGTATCGGTCCCTGATGAAATTCAAGTTGAATATCTTGGATTTACCGTATTTAACAACAAATATCGAATCTATCCATCACCGAGTGATACCCAACAGACGATCGAACGACAAATCGATACCATTTTAAGCGCAAGCAAAAAAGTCAATCTCGTAAATGCTCCCAAACCTGATGTTGACAAACTCCGCAAGAGTGTCAGCAGGGAACCCAATAGAGATAGGAAGCACAAGTTAACCGAGAGCGATATTTCTCGTATTTCCAAGTGGGGTAAAAGCCATAATCTGGATTATGTAGCCCTTGTTTTTGCTAATGTATCTGACAACATTACGTATGGAAGACCGGGATCACCTACTGGAAAAGGTGTTCTTGCCGACGTCAGAACGTTTCTCTATGCCGCCTACAAAGTAGTTTTAATAGACACAGAAGCTGCAGAAGTCACTGACGCATCAACCACAAGAAGCTTTAAAAGAGTGCCTAGATTTGGAGGCAGCTTAACTCAAAAGGACATAGATAGAGTCACTAAGGACTGGGAATATGGAAAGAATAACGATGGGCTCGATAAAGAACCAGAAGAGGCCCTTAGAGAAATACTAGCAATAGCCAGTTACTACGATGGCGATGATTTTACCTCATTAAAAGACGAGCATATCCTTAAGATTGATAATGACCTTACATCAATCATTTCTAGAAACATCCTTGTACACTTAATCGACCTTGGCTTCGTTGAAGGTAAAAAGATTACGTCATTATTTGACAGAATTAAACCGGATAAAGAGATTACATATGTGCCTTACATACTTGAATAAATTTTTCAAAACAAAAAAGGCGTCAGAGTAAAGTTATCTAAACTTACCAGGTTATTCTCTATAATTCGTAAAACTCACAAACGGACTTTGATATGCGCAAGCTTTCAGCATTCTTCCTCTCACTGCTAACTATCGTCGGCGGCCACATTCTGAACCGGCGTGCAGACAAGGCCCTGTTGTTCTTCAGCCTGCTTCTTGTCACCTCGCTACTCAATCTGTTCCTTTACCCGCTGCTGTCGATCACAGGGGGGGGCTTCCTGCTTTCAAAAGTCACCTACTATCCACAACTGCTACCTATCTCTATCGTCACCAGCCTGGGGCTCGTCGCATTTGTCAGCGCCATCGTCAGCTATCTGGACGCGGGTCATCCGCCTGAAGGTTCAACCCTCACTCTCCCCGCCATCATTGGCGGCTTACTATCTATCCTGATCGTTTTTCCTGTTGGTGGTTATATGGCCACATACGCTTCAATCAATCTTAAAATCAGCAATCAGATAAGCGAGACCGAGGGTCAGGACGGGGATGAGAGCCAACCAATAGTACCGTCAGACAACGGCTGGATCAGAAGCCTCAGCGGATCAGGCTCTCACTTCTGGCACAATGTGCGCTACAGCTTCGACTGGACGTCTGAGGAGGCGCTCATGCCCCTTCCCAAAGGCGACGCCTTTCTCTCTGGCCGGATGGATTACAACGGCACCCCTGCCGTAGGTGTCACCCTGACCGGGATCTTCAATGGTCAGTTCATCTCCGATGAAGTCACGACAGACAGCGATGGCACCTTCACTTTCAGAGTGCCTGCAGGCGATTGGCGCTTGAACAGAATCCACACCAAAACCTGGTCGAACAAACCCGCAGGTCAGTCGTTCACCCTCACCGGCAGCGTCTACACAACACTAACAGAGAGGCTCTACCACGAAGGGCCCGAATACGGCTCTGGCGGCCTCGCCTTGATCGCCAAGCCGGAGCCGCAAATCGACCCGCAACTGTTGATCAACATTCAGGACCAGATCACCCTCGAATGGCCCAACCAGGAAGGCATGCCGGCAAGTCTCTCTGAAGACAACATTAGCTGGCACCCTGTAGCCGACGCTTCAAACTATCAGATTCAGCTACAGCATATCGAACGAGAGGGCTCCACCACGACATACTCTCCCGTCTATTGGATGAACACCGACACCACTTCTCTGCCCCTCGCGCAGATCCAGACTACAAGCGCCGCAGAGGGGAGCACCAACGAGTACCAGGTTGTTGTACACGCATTCGACGGTACGGGCCGGATCCTGACCTCTTCACCTGCCCACCACCCTATGTACTCAATAGAGATCGAAGATCGGCAGATCCCTTCTATGCAGAGGTTTCCCTCACTTAGATCAGACACACCCGCCATCACAGAGGAGGATATCGAACAGATGCAGGAGGAGGAAAAGCTGATCGATGCCGCCATGGTCCTGGTCGAGGCCGACATGCCGGCGCCAGCACGAAAGCTGATGGGAAAACTCGCAAGCAACCATCAGGAGAAACGCCGCGATACCCTGGAAGGTTTAATCCTGACTGCAGAAGGCCAGTGCGATGCAGCGCGACTCCATTTCGAAACGATCAATATAAAATGGGAACGGGATTGTTTGCCCGACTTTTACAAACAGCGCTGCCCGTCCAACCAGCAGGCTGAGGGTGAATAAAAAAAGGGTGACGGTAAACCGGGACCGGTAAACCGGGACAGATTTATTTTTACACAGAGCGTCAGATCGTGACCGGTAAACCGGGACAGATTTATTTTTACACAGAGCGTCAGATCGTGACGAAGGCTCTCCGTTTCCCGACCCACCATTTCTACGGTATAGTGAATTCGACAACTGATACGGACTCATCCACACACGATACAGGAGTGTAACATGAGCAATCCCTACGAAACCCCCCTGTCCAATCTGGAGAACGACGAGCAAGACTCCGTCACGCTCGCCACCCGCGGTTCCCGGTTTTTGGCCGCTTTGATCGACGGCTTGATCGGTATCGCCATCGCTGTTCCTTTCTGGTTACTGAGCGGGATGTGGGATTTCATTGCTGCCGGCGCGCAGGCTCCGCTGATCTACATGCTTGCTGGCGGCGTCTACGGCTTCATAGGCTTTGTCCTGATTCACTACTACTTGCTGAACAAGAATGGACAGACCGTCGGCAAGAAGCTGCTTAAGATCAGAATCACAGGTACGGATGATCAGTTGAAAGGGGCCCCACAACTCCTGGGCAAGCGCTACCTGCCGATCACCATCGTATCCATGATTCCTTTGCTTGGCTCACTGCTGATGCTGATCAATCTGTTGTTCATTTTTCGCAAGGACAGACGCTGCGTACACGACCTGATCGCCGGCACCAAGGTCGTTATGTGCTGACGCGCCGAATCGGGCCGAGACAGTACACACAGTATGCCATTCGGGTCAGAGTAAATTTACTCTGACCCCAGAAAGCTTTCGCGCCGTCCCAAGGCCTGGATTTTCAGCAAGGAGTTGTACGGGAGATTCTAGACTGTCAAGATAGGCATTAGCTTGAGAGGCTGACCACTCCTGGGCGGTATAAGCCTACCTGGTTCATGTCAGCCCGATCCGATGTATATCGCATAGTTGCCTGGAGGCTCAGCAGCAGTCAGCGGTGAAACCCGATGGGAAATAACAAGCCAAATCCGGTGCCGCACAGATTACTCGGAGTACTGCTATTCCTGGGACATCATTCAGAATTCAGATTCTAAGCCATGCTTGAGTATTAAGCCGGTTTCAGAACATGAGTTATCATATGGGTATAAACATAAAAGGGGATATTCTCTAAATGGTACCTCGTAATCTTATACCTACTATCTCTTATCTATCATTTACTTTGTTTTTATGTCTTTCCCACTCTGCTCTTGCAAACAAATGTCTATTCATTTCTTCCTACCATTCCGGTTATGAATGGTCCGATCGTGTAGAGCTTGGGCTTCGCAATACTTTGCAAGGTCAATGCGAAATCAAGCAGTTTGACATGGACACCAAACGACACAAAGATGAGGCATCGATAAAGCAAGCAGCACTGAGCGCAAAAGCCATAATTGATGAGTGGCAACCTGATGTGGTGATAACCGCCGATGACAACGCAGCAAAGTATGTTATCGCCACGCATTATAGAGACGCTTCCTTACCTTTTGTTTTTTGCGGAATAAACTGGAGTATCGAAGAGTATGAATTTCCATACACCAACACTACCGGCATAGTCGAAGTCGCACCCATAGGGCTACTCTTAGTCAAGGTGGTGAATACTCTTGGCGGGGCTGATTCTGCAGTTTATATAGGCGCAGATACGTTAACAGAGAGAAAAAATTTACAGCGTTTTGCTACTGCTGCACACGATTTTGAAATCATATTAAAAAGCCACCTCGTTAACACATCCTCAGACTGGATGAAGGCATACAAGGCCGCACAAAACCATGATTTTCTGATTATTGGAAGCAATTCTGGAATAAATGACTGGGACAATACCGATATTAAAGAGTTTGTACACACTCATACTCGCAGGCTGAGCGCCACTAATCATGGGTGGATGTTGCCCTATACGATACTGGGATTCACAAAAGTTCCTGAAGAACATGGAGTATGGGCGGGTAAAGCGGCAATTGCCATCTTGAATGGCGCAAGACCCAATGATATACCGATTGCTTTCAACAGAAAGTGGGATCTTTTGATCAATGACGTCATAGTGAAATCAAGCGGAATAGAGATCCCAGATACTTTAGCCAGAACAGCCAAGAAAACATCCGAACAGAAACAATAATAGCAGTTCAATAGAGCAAAAAAGGGGTCTGAGAAACCGGGACATCTGAAACGGGGTCAGAGTAAAATTACCCCAGAGAGCTGCGTACGCTGATGAGCAATCAGTTCCGTTGCGATCCTCGTGATGAGGTCACGACCGAGGCCTGACGCTTTCCGCCGGCCGGGCCCATGCCTAGATGTCCGATCCCCCCACCCTTTTTCACACACCTGCGCTGCTTTTTGCGCCGCTCGCCCGGTTTTTTGGTCGATGCGTGTGGCTTATTTCCCGACGCTTTAGGCTCTATGCCTCCATCATTGGCGTTTTTTTATCCCATGTTGAAGCCTTTTGCTTCAACGACGAGGCAATTGGCTCCGGCGCCGGAGGTCTTTCGGTGCGTTATTGTCCAAATTTCATCCAGGGCTGAAGCTTTTTGCTTCGACTTTGGAGCCTTTTGCTTTGTGTTCGAGGCCGTTGGGCTCCGGGAGTCGGGATTTTTGCCACATGAATCGGGCTTGGGGCTTTACCGGTTGGCATCTACCTCTAGCGCTTGAAGGTTTGAGTGATACGGGGCCAGAATTGAATGGCGCTTACTTAACCAACAACGCCAGAACTGAACCGAAGATACATTTGTTAACGATTCAGGTTTAATCCCTAAGTTAGAATAGCGTACCTAAACTCAATCATCGGTGATTACTATGGAATTCACTGGCATCATTGGCCTCATTGTTCTAATTGCGGTTATCTATGCGATCGTGATGATAGTGCAGAGCTCGGCAAAGGGTATTGAAAAACTGATCTGGTCTTTGGTGGTTTTTTTCCTGCCACTGATCGGCCTGGTCATCTGGTACTTCGCAGGGCCAGGTAAGAAACCATTCTGAAATAATCGAATTGAATTGTTCAATTCATGCTCTAGCACAAAGATGTCGGTGATAAAGGATAATCTTTATGTACCGTCTATTGTCACCGCCCCCATAGAGATCATCTACCAAGTTAGATAGAGACAGCTCATAATAGCTGCTTCAAATAATCAATAGCCTTTTGTCTTTGATGTTCATCACCGTATTTCGCTAGATATTGTGTAGCAGCTTTATAGACATTAGCTATCGCAACATCTTGCTTCTCTACCTCGTCTTTAGAATGATTCTTAAACCCACCATCGTACCAGCGATAAATTGTTTTCATTATCTCATCAGAAACAGGAACGATATCATCCGGATTGTTGTTTTCGAGGGTTTTTAAACTACGAACCAACAGTCGTGTTCGTCTGTTGTTATACACGTCGAAATCCATGCCGTTAATTTGATCTATCACCTGTAATAACAGAAGAAGAGAATTTCGAAAATCATCGTAAAGGCCATTGTCATTCATAATGAATACCAATTATCGAAAGTAAAAAGGGGACGGTGAGAAATAATAAGCTCTTGTTTTTTACCCTACAGCAGCCTTTTTAGCACTTCTATCATTCAGTCTAAATTGCGGGAGCTGAGCTCTACGATGACGTTATCGACTGTGCGGATAGTTCGCGCCATCTCTCTGGCGAGGTTCAGCATCATGAGACCGAAGTCACGCGGCATCTCTTTGTGTAAACGATAGAACAGTTCTGAATCGATCTCCAATACCAGAACATCTTGTTTCGCTACCGCTCGTCCCACTCGATCGTGCAGGGCGACGACACTGACAAATCCGATCTGCTCTCCCTGACTGTAGTCTCGTATGAATGCGTACTGCCCATCATGGTGCTTGTAGTAAGCAACCGTACCTTCGAGAATCACGAAAAAGCTATTGCCCTGTTGGTTCGGCTCGAACAGTGGCTCCCCGGTTTCCAACCTGACAATCCGGCCCTCCTTCAACAACCATCTCAGCGTAGTTTCCGACAGGGCGCCAAACGTGGAAGCCTGCTTGAAGTAATCCAGCGAGTACTGTTCGAACAGCTCTTCAACAGTGATCATTTGCATGGTGTCGACCCCAGTCGGGTTACTGTCTCTGACCAGACAGACTTACGATACGGCATAGGTGACATCCCTGTCTTGGTCTGAATCGGTTTGCGTGCAGGACACCCTTCCTGATATGGATCACCAGACAGAGACGCCACGGGAAAAGTGGTCAGTACCCTTTAACCGATTTACGGTTCTAAAAAAAGAAAAGGGGGATGGATCACTCCATCCCCCTTTTCCAACATACCGCTTTATGCACAGAGCGTGTGTTACACCCTGGATTGCTACTCTCTAGGCGGCAATCTCTTCCTCAGGCTCTTCCTGTGCTGCCTGTAGCTCCTTCAGGCTCTGCTCAAGTTTCTGCTTTTCCTTGCGTAAGGTGGTGAGGGTTTGTTCTGCCTTTTTGCGGGCCACAGACTCGTCCATCTTCTGTTTTTTCAGCCCCTTTAGCTTCTTCAGAACGTTTTCTGGCGTGTCAGACAGGGTTGTGCTGATAGCCTTGATTGCGCGCTCCTTCTCAGCCAGTTGCTCCTTGAGCTTTTTCAGCTGCTGTCCATGGTTGGTGCGGTCGGTGATGAGCTGCTGCTGAAGTTGCTGCACATTCGCTTGCGCCTCAGCGAGTGCGGCTTCAACGGCCTTCAGGGATTTTTGGCTATCTGCCAAATGCTGTTCCACCTCAGAGACAGCAAGCTTGGCCTGCTCCTGGGCATGACTCAGCTCGAGTTCGGCTTTGGCGGAGTGCTTGATAGTTGCTTCGAGTGCAAGTTTGAGCTCTTCCGTGGTGCAATCTTTGTCGAGCTTCAGGGCATCAGTCGCCGCCATCATTAACATCTGCTTGCTTATCGCGAGTTCTTTCCAGACTCTGAGTTGTAGCTCTGCTTCGGTTTCAGTCACATGTTCTCCTGGGATATAGGCACTAAACGGGATACAACCACGCATTATCACATGACACGTGCATATTGTCACGTTAAATCAACGTGGCAGGCGGTCTTACCTTTGTGCGATTTAGGTAAAGATAACTGGACGGGGTCAATAAGACACCCGTTCAGATCAAGATGAACCTGGGTGGTATCAAAAGTGACACCTGCTACATCCAATAGCACTCAATTTATTCACTTTCCAGAAGTCTTAAGGAGTCAGTGACAAGTGATAATCCTTTTAATCTTTAATTATAGCCGCCCCCTTTAGTGCGCCTCCGTGGCTCACTTAATCACTCGACAACTCACTGGACGTGGCTTGCTCCGGGTTAGTTTCTACCGTCGCGAGAATCGTCTGAATTGCCTGCTCCAAGGCCCAGTTGAACTCGAGCGGACGATTCATCATCAGAAAATGGTCCGCACCTTTCAGAATAATGGCATCGTAAGAGGTCATATGACGCCGGTTGGCCTCATAGTCGATGGGCCACAAATCCGCATTCACGGAGATAACGGGAACAGGGATCTCCTCAAATATCTTGGCTGCCTCTCCGCTGATGTACTGGGACATCATCTCTTCCATGGCGCTCAGGGCGACAGAACTTGGCGCAGAAGCCATGTCTGAGAGAATCCACTCTTCGAGTGCTGGATCGGTACCCGGTAAAATCATTGGCTTTACGAACTGACGACTGCCATTTTTGAAGTCCGCTTTCAAGGGTGCCGCCATTTGCTCGTACTCCTCGGCGGTCAGTGGGTATTCGATATTTCCCAGCGTATCGACGCCAATCAGCCCTTTGACGCGCTTCGGCATAAGACGCGCTGCCTCAGCGATGACCGCCCCACCCATGGAGTGCCCGATGAGAATGACCTGTTCACTCTCTGTCGCCTCTACCACCACCTGTACATCTTCTCCAAACGCCCGCATCGTATAACGCGATCGGTTCAAACCCGAATGGCCATGGCCAGCAAGATCCAGGGTGACAACCCGATATTTATTGGAGAACACAGGCCGTTGCATGCGCCAATATCTGGCGTCGCAACTCCAACCGTGGATGAACACGAGCGTTGTCTGGCCACTGCCTTGAATCTCGTACGAAATCGGCGTGCCATCTTTGGAAAGGGCTGATCCAGGCCATGCTGCGTCTGCCTGCACTGCGCCACTGAACCACATTAAAAGCAAGATAGAGACGGCTAATCCCGACAGCTTTTTCAAAACCGCTGCACCGTATTGTCCTTTCACACTATCCGTGCTGATTTTTATTTCTTTCATTACCTGTATTCCTTTATCCGTGTAGAAGGGATGCATGACAAATCTCAGTCTGTTGTTGACCAAGGGAGAAGTACTTGAAAGGCACGCGATTAAGATTACTTCTGAACTGTTGCTCTATTCAACCTTCTTTCACTCCGATCTTATGAAAAAACAGATCTGAGAGTAATAGCAAATTAATGGCGGGGCATTGCCCCACCCGACACGCTAAACCACAGATGATGCGAAAGACCAAGGGGAAAGTGTCGCTGCCTTGCCTGGCCGCTTAAAACCTGCCGGAGTACCCGGCATAGAGATAGCGCCCGCCGGGGTCGTCCGGATAGCCGAAGGTCGACATGTTAAAAGGGATCTCCTTGTCACTCAGGTTGTCGACGCCGAAAAAGAGTTCGTGCTCACGGCTCAGACGGTGGGAGAACTTGAAGTCGAGCACCGAGTAGTTTGAATTGACCGGCACGCGGTTCTCGTCATTGGCGAAGTAGTCGTCGAATGCTCGGTAGTTGAAATAGAGGGTATTGTCGCCGAAGTCGGCGCTGAGGCCGATTTTGGCGGAGAGTCTGGCATAGTCGGTCAACCGCTCGTCAGTTTCGGTATCGGTCTTGTCCAGATACTCCAGCGATCCGTTGAGAGAGACCCGCTCTGTGATCTCTGCCGTCAGGGTGAACTCCGCACCTTCGATCGTGGCCTTGTTAACGTTGTCATACTCAATCTCGACCGGCGGCGGGAAGCTGCCAACCGTCACGCTTGTGATCATGTCCTCGAGCCTCGACTTGTGCAGCACAAGCTCCATGTCAACCGCCTGCATGCGATAGCCTACAGCGAATTCCAGAGTCTTGGAGGTTTCGGGCTGCAGGTCCGGGTTGCCGGAAATCTCGTAGGGCCCCCTGAAGAAGTGGCCGTAGAGGTGGGTAAAGTTGGGTGCCTTGAAGGCGGAGCCGTAGCCAAGCCGGGTATGCCAGCTGCCGTCTTTCCAGGAGAGGGTCGCCCGCGGGTTGGTGGTATCACCGAAATCGCTGTAGTCGTCATGGCGCACGCCCAGGATCAGGGAGAACTGCGGCGTCAACTCCCATTGATCCTGCAACAACAGATAGTAGACGTCCCGATCGGGCTTGGCGGTCAATGCGGTCAGGTCGATGGACTGGTGGTTACCGCCGAGACCGATGGTAGTGATGTGGCTGTCTCCCGGAAACAGGGTCAGATAGCTATTGAGTTCAGTCTGCGAATAGTCGGTGGTCTCGGTTTCGCCTGTGCCACGATCCACGTCGGCGTCACTGTGGCCGTAGGAGAGGTTGACGCTGAGAGAGGAACGTTCCATCTCCTGACGGTATTCGGCGAAGTAGTTTTGACGTTTCTCCTCCTCGAAAATCTCCCGGTTGGTATCGTCGACCCCCGCATCGTCCTGACTGGCGTATTCAGCACCGAAGTTGAGACTGGCTGTATCTGAGAATGCATAGCTGCCCTTGTAGGCGAGAAACACCCGATTCTCATCGCGCAGATTATCGGTGATGGCATCCGCTTCCTTTTCGTATTCATTTCTGTCCCTGATCTCATAGGAGATACGGTTGCTCAGCTTGCCCTGAGCGGCGAAATTGGCACTGCCCTTGAGGATGGCAGTCTCCCTGCCTCCCCCGTCCACCGCACCGCCGATGAAGGTGGCGTTCACCGATCTGCCTTGAGTGGGCTTTTTGGTAACGATATTGATCACACCCGCCATCGACTCCGAGCCGTAGAGGGCTGACATGGGTCCCCGGACGATTTCGATGCGCTCGATGTCCTCCAACTGAATACCGTTGAGTTCGCTGGAACCGTACTTGCCGGTTCGACGCATGCCGTCCACCAGTAACAGCACGTGATCGTCGGAAAAACCCCGCATAACCACACTGGAACTGCTGCCGCTGTTTTTCACATAGACGCCTGCGGCCTGTTGCAGCACCTGAGCGAGGTTTCTGCCCGAGAGCGCTTTGATCTTCGCTTCATCGATGACTTCGATAGTGGCCTGTACATCGTCGATATGTTGCTCGATACCTGGTGCGGTAACACTGATGACCGGTGTATCCTCAGCGCTCATGACCGGATGGGTGAAAGTGACAAGGCAAAGTCCGAAAAGGGCAGACTTCTTATGGGAAAGGCCATGCTGGCGCATAGAAGACAAAGGGTACACACAAACCTCCGTTACTCGTTTGCAAAGACTGCACAAAAAACCATATTTTGTGACCGTTGCAGTTGAGCAGGTTACGTGCCAATTGTTAGGTTGTTGATTTAAAGAGGGGAAAACAGTCGGGTTGGTATTGAAGTGTGGAATATCACTCAGTTACATGCTGCTTATGACACAACAATGAGATTCGATACTCAATAAGGTTCATTAGCCAGGCTCACGATTCTGTCTGCATTGCTTCCAATTAAACAGCGTCAGAGTTAGTTGCTCTCTGGCCCTCTCAATCCACTACACAGTCATGGAGACACCTCACTATGTTTCAAAAAGGAAAACTGGCTTTACAGAGAGCTGAAGGCATGGAAGAGTAACCGATTACGAGTGCCATATATTTACATCTATCGCACAACCGTATGCATTGACAACATGTCAGTCAATGAATATGCAATCTCATTTGCCATTAAAACTGGAGAAGCATTGGTTGCGCTTGAGGACACAGGGACTCTGGGATGATACCGAACCTAGAAATCTACTACCATACGGACTCTGACACACCCTTTCCAGATCTCAAACCCGGTGATCAATTCCATATCCCAACCGGCTTTGACAAGAGAACAAGTGATTGGATCACACATATATTATCTACTCGCATCATATACTGGCTAGAGGGAGCTACGATGGATCAACCACAAAACACTGAATTCAGTGAAGCAATTGCCACGAAAACAAACGATAAAAGAAGAACAGAAAAAACATTCTGGAAATTAACATTGGTGATTGTTGTATGTGAAGTATTGTTGATTTCAACACTTTTTCTCTGTGCTTTGTCCCAGCTATTTGGTGGCAGCAGGCATATTGAAATTGTTGTTAGACTTCTGAAATACGGTGCTATCGGGCTTCCTTTTTTGTCCTGGTTCTGTAGCTTATACGGCTTAACATTAGGAAGGATTATTCTTGTCCTTGCAGTGACAACAATATCATTAATTACCGCAAGTCTCTTTCTGCTGTAAGGAGAGATAGCCAGAGACAGAACTGTAAATCAAAAGGAATGGTGACAAACGATAATATTACATTTTCAATTGTCACCGAGCCTTTTTATAAAACCATTCAAATGTTTGGACTACATCACTTCGGCAAGATAAGCGCCCAACTTCATATCGGCAACGAGGATATGCTCGGTTAGCCAATGCTCAAGAAACTCGAAGTCTTCATTCTCGATTCGTTTGCCTGCCTGAAGGAACTTCTGTTGCAGCCCTAAGGCGCTGTTGATTAAGTCCTGGTGTTCCGTCTTGTGCGCCGCTAACTCTTCATAAGCATACTTCAGCATCAAACGCTCTTCATGCTTGAAGTGCCAGACGGTACAACTTATCAGTTCTTCCAACACCGCCTCTTGATAGTCCGGTGAATCCCCATCCGCGACAGAATGGGCGAGAATATTAAATAGATCCACCAATCTGCGATGGTCTTCATCAATCTCATCGACCTCGACACTTAGTGTATTGCTCCAAACCAAATCTTTCACAACGGCTTCTCCGCTTGAGGTGATCTCAGGAAATACTCTTCAAGTTGTTTCATTGAGAGTTACGACTTTTGTTTCCTTACCAGAACAGGCAAATCGTAAATCCTATTTCTCAACTTTTTTCAGACCCCTCCTTTGTTTAACAAAAGAATTCCAAGTCTGCCTTACCCTATGTCAATTGTTGTTAGTTTGGGTATTACGCAGAGAGCACCTAATGAAGCACCGAACAAGTTGTGGGCAGTCATCTTGCGGCCAAAAAAAACACCGGCGGTTTCTCGCAAGTTATTTAATATCTGCAGGAAGTGAGCGGGGGTATAAAGCCTGGCCCAATAGCACTTACTTGGCCTGATCTTCCGGGCTTGGGAGTTGCTTGCGATAGTCATTCAGCAGCTTCTCCGCCTGACGAACCTCCTCGGCAGTCATCACCGACGCCGCTGTCTCCTGGAAGCGTTCACCATATTTATCGCCGGACTCCTTGCTCATACCAAACCAGACATAAGCCATACTGTAGTCACGCTCGGTGCCAAGACCGTAGAGATACATACTGCCAAGCTTTCCATAGGCACGATCATCACCAGCCATCGCCGCCGCCTGATACTCGGCAAAGGCGGTATCCCGGTCTCCCTCGCGATTGGCAGCTTCACCCTCTTCAAATCCGGCTATGGCTGAGGAGACCGGCATGAAAAAAGCAATTAATAGGAGGATTGACCTGAATATCATGATGTTCATCCTGATAACACTGAAATTGAAGTTACAAGTTAATGGGGCCAGAGTAAATTTATGACTCTGACACAACGGTTTCGCTACTTACCAATGGCTTCACCGGTGCGCCTGCCCAAGGTTGTGCCGTGGCAATTTATCGTGTCGACATCAAGACCGGCGCGGTGGATAGTATGCACCATAAACATCTCTTTTTACCAATGCTTTCAGTGGGATAGATAACCAGCTTGAGGTATCCATACCCACAGAGAATCCTCATCACTATAAAGTTATATCGGGTGGCGTCGATATCTTCTATTCACATACTTTTGAAAGCGTTTTGGAGATTGACTACATGGATACGATTCGCATCATACTTATTGGTGCCGGTGAAACCGGTACTCCGCTGCTACACCAGCTGCTGGCTGCGTCATTCGTGGAGGTGGTTGGTGTTGCCGACCTGAACGATCAGATGCCAGGCATCCAGTTGGCCCGGGAACATGGTGTACAGACTACCAATGACTTCATGAGTCTGGCCCGGCTCGGCGATGCAGTCGATATCATTATCGATGTTACCGGTGTCGCCAAAGTGCGCGAAGAGTTACGCCGCTACATGCAGGAGTCCGGCAACCATCACACCATCATCATGCACGAACTGATCGCCGTTCTGCTGATGTCGCTGTCACAAGACAAGCTGGTATCGATGAAGCACAATTCGGTCGGATACGACTGATTCAACCATATTCACCTGCCAGGCAAACACCCATCCTAATACTGTTACTAACAGGACTGTCAAAATAAGTGCATATATAGTACTTAGATATCCTGGGGTAATGTTGATTGAGGTGGGTATTTCTTGTGGAGTACCCAACCGGTAAGATAAGGCAGTACAGGCAAACATCAGCAACACGGAGTTTGGTTAGTATCACGCTCCGCGTACGATAGACGTTTTATTGGCAGGCAGTCACCACGATGGACGATCAACAACCCAAGGCGCCCTGGGCAAGGCTATTCGAACTCGCCATTCTTCTCTCGCTAGGCGCTTTGATATTTACTCTCTACAGTCTGGACTATCTGGACCGCATTCTCGGCAACACCCTAACTCTTTGGTTTTTCGGCATTATCCTAACTGTCGTCTTGCTGGTTGAAGCCTTTGCCTTTAGCGGGAGGATGACCGATGCGCACTTCTGGTCCTGGCTGACAACCGGCCTGGGCATGCTGGGTACGGTTCTGGGCTTCTCCATGGCGCTGGCAGGCATCGATGTGAGGGACCTGCAGGATGCCGCTACCCTCTCCTCAGAGATCGGTCAGTTTCTGAAATCCGTCTCCTTCGCCATCGACACCACCATGATCGGCCTGTCGGCAGCCATGATCATGGAGGCCATGAACAAGATCCGGGATATGCTCTACGGCCCTGCCAGATCACAAGAGCCGCTACCCGAGGAAGAGTAGGTCATGAGCCGACCACGCGAAGACAGCATGTCCATTGTCTTTCGTGACCTGCTGATACTGTTGGCATTGCTGATGCTCACCCTGGTTGTCCTGCTGATTCCCCTGATCAAGGTCAGCCTGGAGAGTGTCCAGACTGAGATCGAGAAGGCCGCAGGCGACATGATTGCGGAGATTACCTGGGACCCGGATATCCCCGCTGACATAGACCTGTGGGCCAGTGCGCCCCAAAATGAAAACGTCGGCTACGCCTCCCCCTACGGCGAGATATTCAACCTGGTGCGTGATGACCTGGGTCGCGATGTGGATTTCTCCGGGCTCAATTATGAGTTTATCTTCTCCCGCGGCATCCCGGACGGGCGCTATCGCTTCTCCATTGTCTATTACACCGATAACGGCTTGGGAAGCACTCCGGTGGATGTCAACGTCTCCATTCGGCGTCGGGAAGGACGCCTTATGCACGTGATCTACGAAGATAAACTGACTTTGGAATACCCCGGACAAGAGAAAGGCGTCATTTCTTTTGAGATGAGAGATAAGCAACTGATAGAGGAAAGCAAATCCTTTGAGCCGTTTGAAATTTTCCACCGCACTTTGAGACGGTTGGAGAAGTGACACAATGTTTACCGATCCGCTGACGGCCAAATACCTGCTGCTCTTTATCGTCGCCATCTGGGGTGTGTTGACGGTTGTTTACACAAAACGTCATTTTATCGGTTACCTTTTTGGCACCGTCATATTCCTATCCATTGGCTATATTGCTTTGGGGTCTGGGTTCTCCATTCGTTTACCTTATCTGCATGACAAGATGGAGATTCTCGTCTACACGATCCACAACGAACGCGTGCATGCTCTCGCCCATCCGCTGGGTAAACCGGACGAACCTTTGCATATTGTCTTCAGTATTGATCCGGATACGGCTGGCGGCGGAAAAATGCGCAAGACTTTTTTTGATGCCGTCCGCGCCAGAGAGGGCAAGAGACACAAAACCAGTATCGTTATAGATATGCATGGCTACATGACGGACCATGGCGTCTATATGTATGAGACCGCACCCCCATTACCACCCAAGTAGTAAGCACTGTAAACAAAGAAAAGACATGCAATAAAAAATACCTTTATGGCAATTCCTTTGAAGCCCTGCTTTAGGATCACAATGACAAGTAAACTTGAAAACAGGTAATCCTAAAGGATGCATTTCTTGTACAAGTTTCCCGTCTTATATATTTATTACACAGGATCAGGGGACAGTTTCTTGATCTATAACGAATGTTTATATTGATAATTGAGGAGTTTATAAATGGCATTTCCAACTAGCATTAACGACCAAATAACAGATTCCGTCACTCAAGTGCATCTTGCCGGTGGTGACGAAGCCCTTACGGTTATGTCGGATTTAGTGGCGGGAATCGTTAAATGCCTGGACGGCGCCAAACAAGGACAAAACACCATGGAAGAGATCTCGGTTACACTTGAAAACGCTGAGGTGGCACTCCATGGAATTGTAGCCAGGCTTGCCTCTGGCAGTGAGTGAGTAAATAATCTATCTGTCTATGCTCAGTGAACAATAGTCTTTACCTATAAAGACACTCACCACTGGCCCATCTTTATCTCAAGACGCAATTTTTATACGATTGAGATACTACCGGACCGCATCCTAACTCTAGGGAAGAGAGTAAAGGATACGGCTCTTCTGCAATTGCCTTCCATCGACTGAAGTTCAGTATGTGTGGATTAATTTAAATAGTATTCCGGGAATCCATATTTGAATCATTGTATTGTCCAGCCGTGGTGAAGGCGGTGACAACAACGAATCCAGAAAAAGTTCGCAAGCCAACTCTTTTTTCTTTGTTTGCCGCCTCCATGACCTACTGCTATCCACTCCGTTTACACAATCGCATCCCACTCAAGAAAATGGATACAAGCAGCGCCACATCCGCCTATAAATATCGGCCGTCAGACAACTTCTCTGGTTCACACATATCCCCACATTTAGTTTCACTTTGATGCTTGACGAGGGATCTATAGCTTCAAGTTTTCTGTCGATATACTTTACACTTTCAACGACACACTCAAATACACATTTTCTATCTTATTGATTAATCGAATATTAAATATGTCGGCCTATTTATTGCTTTATTAAAAAACAGTAATCACAGGATGTCTTAAGAGATTACTTATGTAAATACATGTATGGAGGCTTGTATGAATAGAGTACTTTCATCAATTTTATCTACGATTTGTTTTTTAGTCTTACCCTTCAGCGTCAATGCAACATTCATCGACGCGGTTGATGTGTATACAGTAGGAACATCAACCACAATCAACTGGCAGCACTATTACGATGGATCAGAATCACCTGAGGCTTCAGCCACACTAGCAATTGTCGCAGAAGGTGTCGATGCTCCCGGACCTGGTGGCGGAGAAAATGACCGGGTATTTTTCAACGGCGTTTTACTGGGAGAGCTGGACCAACAGCCATTTTATTATAGCGGATTCGGTATTAACCCAGGTCCAGGCGCGTTGGGTGCTCCCCGGACAGAGCTGACCACTTCAATATTCGACTTAAACCCCGCATGGCTTCTTACTGGTTGGAACAGTATTTCTGTCATTATCGATCCGGCAAACTGGATTATGGAAGTTGAAACATCAACACTGACAGTCAATTCAGTACCAGAGCCCTCACCTCTTCTACTCATGATCGCAGGTCTTGCAGGTCTTGGTTTCGCGAGCAGGAAAAAGATGAGTGCTTAGCCAGTAATTCAACTGTCACTACCAGCCCCGCTCAATGCGGGGCTTTTTTTGTCAGTTATTTATACTTCTGAGAAACGCAGCATTCTGTAAGTTCGTTTTAATAACCATACTTTGGAAATGAGTAAAATAAACAGTCAAAGTCCTTTTCGAAAAATCCCAGGATAAGAACTATTATTGACTTGTGTTTTGCTTTGACAGTAATCAAATGAACCAAGATCCTATTTTTTTTAAATTCTTATCACCTATCATGGACCCAACACTTTCATGAGCGAACGTCCTGTCAGTGTCTATTTTGGTGAAGCACTAAGCCGTTATGGATTTGGTGACGGGCATCCATTTGGTCCAGACCGCATCCAAGCCTTCTGGGACGAGACGGTTAAACAAGGCTTAGATAAAAAAGTCCATATTGCCACCCCCCAGGCATGTGGTAACCAAACATTGCTCGCATTCCACACCCAAGAATATATAAATCGCGTGAAAGCCCAGTCTAAAAGCGGGCATGGATATCTGGATACGGGAGATACACCAGCCTTCAAAGGTGTTTACGAGGCTGCCTGTACCGTAACCGGATCAGTACTGAATGGTGCTGAAAACATCCTCACCGGTCAGCATCCAAAGGTCTTTGTTCCCATTGCCGGTCTGCACCATGCCAAGCGAGATTCTGCAGCTGGTTTCTGCGTATTCAATGACGCAGGGGTGCTCATCGAGAATTTAAGACTTCATCATGGCATAAGACGCATCGCCTATGTAGACATCGACGCACATCATGGTGATGGTGTTTTCTACGCTTTCGAATCAGATCCCGACCTGATCTTTGCCGACATCCATGAGGATGGACGTTTTCTCTATCCAGGCACTGGCGCAATCGAAGAGACCGGAAAAGGCAGTGCCAAGGGAACAAAACTGAACATTCCCCTCCCGCCTTTCGCCAACGACACCCACTTTCACAAGGTCTGGCCCAGTGTCGAGGATTTTATACGGCAGGGAAAACCTGAATTAATCATACTTCAAGCCGGTGCGGATAGCATTGAAGGTGACCCCATTACACACATGGCTTTTACGCCTGCCGCCCACGCCTACGCTGCCAGACAGCTGAACAGACTTGCCGATGAGTACTGTAACGGGCGTTTTATTGCCCTTGGAGGCGGCGGCTACAACCGGACAAATCTGGCCTTAGGATGGAACGCAGTCGTTGAGGCCATGTTGAGTGAATAGTCAAACATCGACTCTGGCTAAAACCGGGACTGACTTGTAATAGCCGGATACTGTAGAGCCGAATGACAGAAACTGTGAACACATCCTAACTATCAGAGACAATAGACAATCTTTCAACCCAATTGATTCAAGCACACATTGAGTGTGCCGACTTGATAACCTGGGAGTGTAAAACGGCATTACTCGTGCCAAACCATAATCACGCTGATAAAACCCGGAATTTCTATGATTCGATTATTTGTTATTGCCACAACAATCTTTACATTGTCAGGTTGCGCCTCCATGGATAAGGAGGAGTGCCTGGTTGCCGATTGGCAAGCCATCGGTTATGAGGACGGGGCAAAAGGGTATGCACTCTCCCATCTGGGCAAGCATCGCAAGGCTTGCTCAGAATACGGCATTACGCCGGACATGGAACGCTACGAGCAGGGTCGCCTGACCGGTCTGCAGGAGTACTGCATCCCCAGCAACGGCTATGCATTGGGTAAATCCGGCAAGAAGCTCAACAGGGCCTGCAAAGCGCCTTTAGCCAGTGAATTTGAGCAGGCATGGTCTGACGGGATTGAGGTCTATAACGCCAAATCCAAACTGCGGAACAGCGAACGCATGCTAAAAAGACAGCAGAAAAAACTGGATGAACTCAATAGCTGGATTGAGGATGCAGAAATTGAAATTGTCAGCGACGGTATCAGCAGCAAACAGCGCAAGGCGCTTCTGGCGGAGATCAAAGACCTCAATGCCGAGTTGGAAGAAACAGAACACGAATTGTCTGCACTGGAAGACCAAGTACTTGATGATCGTGACGACCTAGAGCGAGTTGAGGCGCGTTACAACTACTGATGTTATACGGAGTAGCACCTGCTTTGTTACACTCGATATAAATAAACCATAAAGCCATGGCAGTTGCTGCGGCTGAGCCACACCCTACCTATCGATCCTTGGTGTAGAGGAATTGTTATGCATAAGGAGATCATCGCCGGTTATACGGATCTACAGGAGCTGGCGCAACAGCTGAAGCTAAGCGAAGCCGCCTATCGACGGGCGATGACACTTGCAGGTCTGGCACCCGACCAAACCGGCTGGTTGCGCCACATCGATCACTTCCTGATTGCCCTCGGTGCCTTGTTGATCGTCGCTGGTATTGCGGCCTTCTTTGCCTGGAACTGGGCCGATCTCAGTCACATGACAAAGTTTGCCCTGATCGAGGGTGGTATGGCGGGCACTGCGATACTGGCCTGGCGCTTTGGCCTCGACACCATTGCCGGCAGGGTCAGCCTGCTGACAGCGGCATTTCTGACCGGCACCCTGTTGGCGGTGTTCGGTCAGGTCTATCAGACCGGCGCCGATCCCTATGGCCTGTTTCTCACCTGGGCGCTGCTGATACTCCCCTGGGCGATCATAGGAAGGCAGACAGGTATCTGGATGCTGCTGCAAATCCTCCTGAATCTGACAGTGATCATGTACTACACACAGGTCCTGCACCCGCCGGACGGCATATGGCAGCTATCGCAACTGCTCGGCCCGTTGGTATGGCTCGGCACTACAGTGATGGATTCCACACTGGCCAGCTACCTTTTTGTATTGAACGTCCTCGCCCTCCTCAGCTGGGAGTTCGGCGCCTACCGCAACATCAGCTGGATGCAGGGGACGCTGTTCCCCAGGGTGATCGCGTTTGTCGCCTTGAGTACGGTCCTCCTGCCGACACTGGTCATTATCGTCGCAGCCGGTTTTGAAGAACAGGCCAGATTGAGTGTGGTCTCGCCCATTCTGCTACTCATCGCAACAGGTGCCGCGCTCTACTACTACCAGTACCGGCGGCATGACTTGTTCATCCTTACCTGCAGCCTGCTCGGCGTGATCATGGTGATTACTGCGTTCTTCATCCGCCATATGATGTCCGGTTCTGGCAGCCTGCTCTTTCTCGCCCTCCTGGTCATTGCCCAGGTCGCGGGTGCCGCCTGGTGGTTGCGTCAGATTGCGCTGCGCTGGGAGACAAGATCATGAGCGGGTCAAACGTTACCCTTAACCAACTCGTGAACACCTTGCGGGCGGAGAATCTACTGAGCGCTGAGGATGACACGGTCGCATACCTGGAAAACAGGCCCACACCACAACCCTGGTATATCCGTACGATGGTGGGCTTCGGGGCCTGGCTCGCCAGCCTTCTCTTGATCGGGTTCGTTACCAGTTTTACCCTGATGTTTGATGGCGGTTATATCTTCATCGGCACGGCATTGATCGTCTGTGCAATCCTCGTCCGTCAACGATCCGACAGCGACTTTCTGGTTCAGTGCGCACTGGCATCCAGCCTGGCCGGTCAGGCATTGGTTGCCTACGGCTTCGCAGATATCGCAGGATATGAAGAGTTCGAGATCTTCCTCAGCTTCGCCCTGGTGATGAGCACAATCCTGTTTTTTCTTTTTCCTGATCGCATCCATCGCGTCATTATGGTGCTTCTCGCTACGGGCTCATTAACCACACTGTTCTACGTCTGGGAAATGAATGCACTGGTGCCTCTCCTCGGCCCCGCACTCACCGGTAACCTGATCCTGTTGCACATCCAAATGCCGAGACTGATCACAGGCAAGCACGGCGAGTTACTGCAACCTCTGATGAACGGATTAATGCTGAGTGCCTTTGGCACTCTGTTGCTCTCTACCGTGTATTTACTACCGGAGCTGGAAGCTGACTTTTTATTCTATCCCCGACCCTGGATCTCAACGATCCTATTGGGTCTGCTTTTTATTTATCTCGGCAGATTGATCTGGCCAGTTATTGCGGGCACTGAAAACAAAAAGTCGCTACCGTTACTGTATGGCATGATGATCGTCATTATCGCCTGCGCCTGGTATGCACCGGGACTGTTGCTTGGGCTTATCGTTACGCTACTTGGCGCCCATGCCGGCAGAGCGACATTCACCGGCGCTGGTATCGGTTTTTTTGTTCTTTTTCTGACGGCCTTCTTCTACGGCATTGAGGTCAGTCTATTGACGAAATCGATCACCCTGGTCGCCACCGGCATCGCCATATTGGTCTCTCGCTGGATCATCCTCAAGATCATCCCGACACATGAGACGCAGGGAGCTGATCATGCTTAAATCAATCGTCGACTTATCCGGCAAGACCCGTCTGGTCATCATGGCTGTTATGACGCTAATACTACTCCTCACCATCAACAGCCAGATCATAATCAAAGAGGACATCATCCAGAATGGTGACACCCTGCTGCTAAGACTCGCGCCGCGTGACCCACGCTCACTTTTGCAGGGTGACTACATGGCGCTGCGATATGCCATGACCAGGGAGGTTGCACAGGCTGCAAAATCCGCCCAGATTGATGACGGAAATATCATTGTGAATCGCGATCCGACAGGAGAAGCCAGTTTCGTCAGCCTCTACGAGGGACAGCAACTCACAGAGACCCAGCACCTGCTCCGCTTTCGAAAGCGCGGCGATTCGGTACGACTGGCCAGCGATGCCTACTTTTTTCAGGAAGGCCAGTGGGAGACCTATGCCAACGCACGCTTTGGAGAACTGCGCGTCAGCGATGAGGGTGATGCGGTCCTCACGGGATTATATGATCAGGACCGAAACCGGCTGGGTGAGGCATTACATTGACCAAAGACAGCCCCTGGGAAGTTTAGGCTTTCACCAGTGGCAGAGTAATCAGAGATGCCTTAACCATTACCAAGCCGCCTTGACACACATGCTCGATATAGCGCCACCACAAATCGATATAGATCTGCTGCAGCAAACCCAAGGAGAAACGCTCGCCTCTCTTTCCAGCGAGTTGCAGACAATCTCTATTATTGAGCAAGACAACTTACGCTGGATGCGATTTCAGGACGGATCGATTCAGTCTGTCATGCTGCTGCAGGAGCCCGCCTATCCTGTGCTTGATTATACTCAGGCACTGCTCTCCTCGCTGATACTGATAGACAATCCTGGCAGTCTGCTCAACCTTGGTTTAGGTTCGGGATCGATTGAGCGTTTCATATTGTCACAACTTCCAGAGATGAAATTGTGTTCAGTCGAAATTGATTCCAATATCATTGAGCTTGCCAGGGAGCACTTCCACCTTCCCGCAACCCATCCGGTAATACAGGCATCAGCGGAAAAATATCTCGCAGAGAACAACCAGAAATTCGACATCATTGTTTGTGACATCTACTCAAAAACGGTTTCGGACAATCCAATCCTCAATCAAGGTTTTATTGAGGATGTTGCCCGGTCGCTCAATAGCAAAGGCGTATTGGCACTAAACTGCCTGCCAACGACGGAAGCGGAGATGGTCGATATATTGGTATCGATACGCACATGCTTCCCATGGGTCATGCTGCTCGATGTGAAGGCACAGAAAAATATTGTCGTGATATGCACAAAGAGAGCGTTTATTTCGGGTTCGGATCTGACATCCCGCATGGAGAGCCTGTCTCAGTCCACAGGGCTAAACCTCTCAAAGATCTGCCAGCAACTCATCCGGCTTCCTGTAAGCCCGCAATACAAACGGCACGATGATTAACCCGGCAGCTTATTAACCCGATATCTGCCTGTCTACGGCAAGCCATCAGGACTGTGCTTCTCTACCCAGTTTGTAGGCTTGCAACAAAGCTGCTCTCAAGTCGGTATGGTTATCGATATCATCGATCCCCAGATAGTCTCGTGCAATGGGCTGGAGTAATTGAGTGATCTTATTCTCTCTCCATGCCGTCTCGAATCCAGCCTGGTCGAAAGCGCCGTCTTTAAGGAACTCTGCGGCCATACCTTTGGCATTGCTGTACTGGACAGCCGCCATCTCCATTACCTCATAAAGGTAGGAGTAGGTGTCTATATCGTTGGTGCTGGCAAGCAAAGCATGAAAAGGAGGCAGTGACCCGCTGCTCTCCATATGGCTGTCGAGATCCAGGGTGGCCGAAGGGGTGTGCACCTCCCCCTTGAAGCTGAAAGCCGTGGATATGTCGATACTGTTTTTCATTGGGCAACCCGTTGGAATGGTGGACATACACGTATTCTATCGATTATTCACTCACAAGCGTTTAATTCCAGAGCTGAATAATGCTTGCGGGAAAGCGTGACTCAAGCTGGTATCATAGCGTCCACCGCCGATACAGCTCGGCCACTCCCACTAGTTTGAAGAACGCGCCGTGACGACAAATTTCTCCCACTTGAAGCTCAGCCCCGCCTTGCTGAGTAACCTTGAAACACTCGGTTATCTGCAGATGACACCGATCCAGGCTGAAAGCCTGCCCCATGTATTGGCCGGACAGGATCTCATCGCCCGGGCCAAGACCGGTAGCGGCAAGACCGTGGCCTTCGGCCTTGGCCTGCTGAATCTTCTCAATCAGCAGTCATTTGCGGTACAGGCACTGGTACTCTGCCCCACCCGCGAGCTGGCAGACCAGGTGGCCAAGGAGCTGAGGCGTCTGGCGCGGACCAGCGCCAATACCAAGATCATCACACTCTGCGGGGGTAACCCCTTCGGGCCTCAAATCGGCTCACTGGCACATGGGGCCCACATCGTGGTGGGTACACCCGGACGTATTCTCAAACACCTGGGTAAAGGCACCCTCTCCCTGGGCAGTGTCCGCGCGGTAGTGCTCGACGAGGCCGACCGCATGCTCGACATGGGCTTTCATGACGATATGACGGAGATCCTCTCCGCCACCCCGCCGCAACGACAGACCCTGCTATTCTCCGCCACCTATCCCGAGACCATCCGGGAACTCAGCGAAGCCTTTCAAGGCAATCCGATTGAGGTAACCGTCGACTCGCATCACAGCGATCTCAAGATCACCCAACACTTCTACGAAGTCGCAAAGGGCAAACGCAATCAGACCCTGGCTGCCTTGCTGGCACAGTATAAACCCGTATCGACGGTAGTGTTCTGTCATACCAAACTGCAGTGCCAGGAAGTCGCTGAGGAGTTGCAGCAAAAGGGTATCCAGGCGCTCGCGCTGCATGGGGATCTGGAGCAGAAGGATCGCGACCTGGTCCTGGTACGATTCGCCAACGGCAGTGTCCCGGTACTGGTAGCCACCGACGTGGCCGCTCGCGGTCTCGACATCAAGGAACTGGAAGCGGTTATCAACTACGAACTGCCACGCGATCCGGAGATCTACATCCACCGTATCGGCCGCACCGGCCGGGCCGGCAACAAGGGCATGGCAATGAGCCTGTTCATCGCCTCCGAGGTCAATCGCGTCAATGCCATAGAGACCTACCTGGAGAACAAGGTTAAATTGGAGCAACCTCGTGGACTCGATCTACCCGAGGACTTCAGTCTCACCGCACCGAATGTCACACTCTGTATCGATGGCGGCCGCAAGGAGAAAGTTCGCCCCGGTGACATACTCGGCGCACTCACTGCCAATAAGGCAGTGCCGGGAGCCATGGTGGGAAAGATCGACATCTTCGATCATGTTGCCTATGTCGCCGTCGACCACAGCATACGCAAGAAGGCGCTGCGGGTTCTATCCGAGAACAACATCAAAGGCCGTCGTTTCAAAGTGCGCGTGATACATCAGGTTAGCAGTAATCCTTGGCGGGCTTAGTATAGCTTCCCTATCTATTGGCCCGGGCAAGGAACGGTAGCTTGGTGCAATAGCAACAGGGGACAGACCTCCGTTTATTACTATAATGATTGCAGTTGCTGAGGATTATTTGTGGTCTCTCCCCTGTTATTCAGAAAGTATAAACAGTCTGAGGTTAATGCTATGAACAGACTTGGTAATTGGATAAACCGTGTAAAACCATTGTCTTCCCGCATATTGTTTACGATGCTTTTTTTCCTGTGTATGGCGATGCCTTTGCCCGCCGCAGAGATCATTCGTGACCGCGGGCTGATCATGGCCGCATCTGTTGAAGGTGTGTCGTTGAACATGACGCCAAAACAGGCATTCGACCACCTCGCTTCAAATGGCTTCAAAGCCGGCAACATTGTCCGGTTTGACGACTGGACCACACCGGGAATTGTTTTTAGAAAAGAAGGTGCATTGAAACCGAGTGGCTATCCCAAGTGGTTTATTGAGATAAACCTCGGCCGGACAGAAGGACGATTAACCAGTATTACCGAATACAGTCAAAAGCTAGACCGCACAAACTACAATATCGGAGCAGAGATTGATCAGCTTCGCAGCTACTTCAGCATCTCTGAGGATGAACCCAACTGCAAATACTCAGAACACGGAGGCGCATGCAGCGTCATCGATTCAGAAAATGGGGGTTTGGTTTTTGGCATGCAGGTCAAGCGAACCACGAAATCTGCCCAGATAACGATATATTCAAGGTAGTAAAAAGTCTCTGCGCTTGATTTTTTATCTTCCAAATGCATTGGATAATGTATTGTAATTTAAGGGGCTCGAAGACAAAAGTTTATTATTATCATTTGTCACCGACCCCTTTATTCCATGGTGTATCCCGCCTCCAGTTTTCTGCTTCGCCTGCCCTGTGCGTGACAGCTATGTGACGAATCCGTTTTATTCTAGTGTTTCCATCGTGAGCGGCTGTTGATTTCTCTCCTGTTTAATTTAAGACGCAACCGGTTACTTGAACTGACCGGCTGGGGATTCTAATCAATACTCTAATAGGAGAACACACTATGAAAATCAAATATCCCAAGCAGTTACAACTCGCCCTCTCGATGGCGGTTCTGTTTGCCCTGCCACTCTCTGTCAGTGCCGAGACTTTCACCGGCATGATCAATGGCCATGAGTGCGCGCATCAAGGACATACTTGTCCGGTGGGCAAACTTGACCCCCATGTGGCGCTGGAAACGGATTTTGTGCTCATGGCGGGTGATAAGGATTATTTCTTCATGCCTAATCTGAGCCGGGACGTGAAGGTCCGCTATGTGCTGGATACGGTGCAGGTGGAGGGAACCAAGCACCCCAGATTCAATTCCATCAAGGTGGATATATTTCGCGTCAAGCAGGGTGACAAATTCGTTACCGTATGGACTCAAAAGCAGGCTGACTTCGAGTACGATGCCCTCTATAGAGACGGTGCTGCCTGGCCTGGCCAGAAGGCTGAAGACCTGAGGAAACATGACAAACCGGCCAGTTAAACCGCTATAGATACGGCGGCGTCGGTCCTGGAAGATTTCGGGCAGGCGCCGTCAGTCAGCGCCAGATTTCTCCCCATACCCTATTCAGACAGTGCTTGAGACCCTCTGACTTCCATCAGGCAACAAGCCACCAGGCAACCTACCTTCTGTCGCTGTGTCGTGAAGAGAGATGTAAACCAGATGCTATACAAACCAGTCTGACGTGGGTGAGGCACACTTAGATAATTTATTAGAGATTACAGCTGCTGAGTATTATTTGTAGTCTATCCCCTATTACTTTCTGGAACTACTTATTGTGCGCTGCTGGTACAAGACGACCTTGCTCGATGCGTATAGGTACCTCCCCTCCTGGAGTTTTGATATGTATTTTTTCTCCTTTTCCTTGAACCCAGTACCAACTTGATTCATACCAAACCTCGAACCGATTGACCGGAGATTTGTGCCAACGTTGGTTCAGAATACCATCAATACCATGATCTTCAACTTCAAGTAAATCAGCACCTGTGCTATCAAAAATGCTGTAACGCAATAGATCCACTACTTGATCCTGGTTCGTATCGATGACCTCAATTTTTGTTCGACCATTGGGCGTTAAAAAAGCAAAGCCTGGACGATTTTGATCTGCCAGTAGCACACCATCTGACGAAGCGATTTGTTTTACCTCTGCCACTGACAGAGACGCAAAGAATGCTGAAAACACAAGTAGCGTTGTGAATAGCTTTTTACGCATAACGGCCTGGCTCAGTGGGGCGAGCAAATGCGAGCATCCACTGTAGCGCATGGTTAAGCATATTAATTACTTCCACAATTCAAATAACAGCTTAGAAGATATGTAGACTATATTTATTACTACTAACATGATGATAAACAAATATAACTTCTTTAATTTAACTTGTGTTTTATTGTCTAGCTCCATAACATTTATTCTAACTCTATTAATATTAAATATTAATGTGACGAATCCAATTACAGCCACTAAATATAATAGCGAGACAAAAACAGTAATAACATTTATCTCGATCTCGCGAATATTTGAACTTCTAAGTAAAAACAAGGGAAATCCAACAGCAAACAATATAACGATTACTGCATAGATTGTTTTGCCTATCTTCGTTTCTGCTTTAGTAAGGCTCATGGTGTATATGCATAAGAATTAAAGGGGTCGGTGACAAGTATTAATCATTTTTATTTTCATTTATCACCGACTCCTTTTATCCAGGGATCAGGACTTTTCTACCGACAGTTTTGAATAGTGAAGGATCCAATAGACAAGCACACCAAGTGGCGGTTCGTATACAGCAAGAACACCCCACCAGACAGGCCCAATATTAAGCACCAACTTCTTCACTTTTTTCGCATCACGATAGATGAACACCGCAAATACGACTCCGACGGCGTAGTAAAGAATATACAACCACCACGAAACAATTATCTGAACAAGCAATGAAGGCTTGTCTGATTCAGAACTTTGATACTTCACGCTGTCATCATCAATCACCGACCCATCAAGCTGCACTACATCGCTACTGACAGGCGAAGTTGAAAACATCTGGGAAAGGACCAATAAACTGATAATAATTGCGATAACTATAAGTATTGTTTTCATTACTTTGTAAACCCAAGAGACAATTCCATATCAATACTTTCTTTCAAAAGTTGATCAATTTTTATTTATCTAAATTGGATAATACGATAATTATCGGGACAAGCACCCCTGTGACAAATGACGCAAATAACCAATAGATAGAGTTCCTGCGAAGCTTAGTTAGTATTTTATGCTCGTAATCTGCCCTTATAATAAAAGGGTATTGTCCATTAGGATGTTTAGTTATTGTTGCAAGTGGTTCAGTAAGCTGGCCATATCGTAATTTATCTCTTTCAGCAGTTTCTTTTGTGATTACATCAAAGACTCTAGGCGCAGGATGTAATGTATTCAACCACCCAAGTACATATACATACTCTCCAACGCCTATCCACGACATCCTATGCGTGGCGCCTGCCTCGACTTGTTGTATAACATTTTTAGGGTGGATTTGTGCAAGATGCGCATGTAACACACAAATACCTGTAGCATCTTTCAAATATATACCTCGAATGCTTTCTTTGTCTTTTTCTTCGCTATCGTAGTCTTCATTATGTTCGCGAAATATCTGGTAATCATACCAAACACAGGGAACCTTGAGTCTTGGCACATACAAAGGGCCTTGCCCATTAAGTGTGGTTTTACCCTTTATCTCAACATATCCTTGATGAGCTGATCTTATCTTGGATGTCGGGATATCCTCGATTGCCCTGACTACCTTAAGCTTTGCCAATGATAGCAAAAACAATGCAATCCCAATAATTATAAGGAATAGACTGATTATTATATCCATTTCTCCAGTTACTTATTCCCTTAAATCAAACCTATACTTGTGGCAAATATCGATGTAATTAGTAATTTAAAGGAGCTTATGACAAGGGTTAATTATTTTCTTTTGTCACCACCCGTTTATTATGTTTTTATTGTACCTATAACTTCATCTGTGTGGTCATTCAGTAATCGAATAGCCCTAATCATTTCGCAATAGTTGGCTTCGGCGGTTAAATCACCATCGGTCACAATACAGTGTAGTAATGGCATATTTCTTGAGGCTTCTTCTATATACCAGTTGATTGCATTTAGGTTTTTTCCCTGACGTTCTGCCAATGAACGCTTTTCCTCATAAACCAATATCTGCCAACTATTGTATAGTTCCCATACACTCTTCGATAACAGAGCCTGGGAGGCAGCAAAAAAAACAACGTTCTCTTTCTCTACATCCCTCTCATTGTCAATGAAGCAAAATTCAAGAACCGCTTCTATTGCTTTAGATACATTAACTGATTGTATTTGATCAGACCTACACAAATAATAATATTTCCAGTCCGCAACAGTATTTATATATGTATTCTTATCTGCCCTTGTTCCAAAGGTAATCGATAACGGCGTAAATTCATCGTGAGACACAACATCAAATGAGATGGCTTGGAACTTAGAATCAAAGTCTGCATTTCTTAGGTTATCTAAAATACTTTCCTTCTGTGACATCAACATATCACAAATAGCAAGCTCTAATTTTTTAACCAACTCATGATACATAGATTATTATTTCTATAATTTTTGCTAATCAAATTAAAAGGGGTCGGTGAGAAAAGCCAATCATTACCATTTGTCACCGACTCCTTTCTTGTTAGTTAATGCCTCTTTCGCCTCAATGACCCCAGCATTTGCAGCTTTACTAAGCCATTCTATGGCTTTTGTACGATCTTCTATCGTACCCAACCCATCAGCATACATTAGACCTAGGTTATACATTGATTCGGGATGACCACTATTAGCTGCCCGTTTATACCAATATATAGAATTTTCAAAACTCTGAGAAACTCCACGACCCTCATAGTAAGCAGATCCCAAATTGGCCTCCCCATACATATCATTCTGCTCTGCTGCTAATAAGAATAATTTTACTGCTTTAGAATGATTTATAGGAAAACCTTCTCCTTCGTAGTATCTCAGCGCTAACCGGCATTGAGCGGTTGAACTTCCTTTGTTGGCTGCTCGCTCAAGCCAGTAATTAGATTTCTTAATTATTCCTTTACGCAAATTTACTTGCGCTAAGAATTCATACCAAAATATGGCAATGCTATTAAACACCGGTTACTCAGCTTTCTTAAACATAACGCTTCCCATAAGACGCGCTGCTTTTTTGCGTCGGCTTGGTGGGTTTGTTAGGTTCTTTAATGTAAATGTCCACTGCTTGGTACAACAACGCGTAGCGGTGGTAGCTTATAAAGCTCATCTATATCTTCTTTCTTTGCTGCTTCTAGTACTTGATCACTCCACAGTTGTATTTCTTTCGCGATTTGCTTTAAAAGTGCATCTAGGAAATTCCCCAGGCTATCAACAAATTCGGGATCGGAAAAACTAGCATCATTCATTGCAAGATTGCCAACGCCTAGTATTTCTTTTTTCCCCAAATTTGGTTCACTTAGGATAATACCTGCCTTGATCTGATCAATTGGGTTTACCTTATGAGCAATGTGTTTGCTTCTATAGTTCCGAAAAAACTTGTATGCTTCTTTTGCCCCTTCCGGTAATTGATCAAGTATATCCATAGAAAGAGCATTTTGGCCGTCAAAAACACTAAATGCTCTTACAATTGCGGAGCTCCATAGGGACTCCCTGACTAGGTCATCGTTGCCTCCTAAGTTGCTCAAATCTCGTAAGCGTATTAAGCACTGTAACGCGTATTCGATATCTCTGTGCGCCATTACACGCTTTGCGTATTCAGCGCTTTCAGCGCATCGATAAATACGAAGAGGTAGCCCATCAGAATTTTTATGTTCTTCACTCATCTGTATTTGTAGAACTGGTCTTACGCCTTGCTCAGCAGCAATTCAAAGTGGCGCGTTTTTGCGCTCTTTGCAAAATAAGTGCCGCTTTGAATTGCCCGCTGGAGCTTTTTGTTAGCCACTGTATGGATTAGCTTTTACCCAACGGATAATAGCTCGTTCTAGAATATCTAATTGTGGATCAATAGATCTGTACCAATGTTTTCTAGCATCTGTAGGCATACAACTTGATGCAGCAAGTACAGCTCGTCTTTGCCAATGAGGATGCTCGAATAATGTGCGCCATTGAGATTGAAACCAGTGTATTTGTTGAGACCTTCCCATTGCTAATATTAGTTTTCTCTTACAAGCTTGGTCTGTCTCTTGATTGTATAAATTTACAAAACGATTTTCATTATCCCATTCACGAGACAAAGTAAATATATGTATTATCCACATTCTATGATATGAAAGTTCACTTACAATAGAGTCATTGAGTAAATCTAGTAAACGCCCGCCAAGATTGGATCGTTCTTGTTCATTCAGATATCTCAAGTTACCAATATGTTTCACTACTTCAACAAATGCAGGTGTTATAGATTCTAAGTTATTAAAAATATCTTCTACAGCACCATTATCACCAAGCTGCCCAAGCCTTCGTAAACAAAATTTAATAACGGGTATATCTGGTTCTTCAGATTCTGCTTCTTCTCTAAATAATTCTACCAAATTAAGCGCATCAATGAATTCCTGTTGATCTTCAGTTAAGTCATCATAATCTATTTCTTCGTACCAATTCTCTAATCCTAACTCTTCAATAAATTCCTGAAATCTATCGTGTAAAGAGTCCATTTCTCTATCAAGTGGTGTTGCGAGATATTCTTCTTGAAAAGCGTCAGCATCTAGCACTGTTGTTTTTTGTTGTTGTAACGAAAGTCCATGATTACGAAATAGAGTATCAGCGAGAAAGGCTATATGTTGATACCCTTGTTTTTGATTTGTTGCAAAGATTCGATAATCATCATTAAAACGAATAAAATCAATTCCATTAGCCAATAACGCTTCATCTACATCTGATAGTGTGATTTCTGCAAGAATTCTAGATGGTGCACAACCAACCGGGATACCGAAACTTTCCGTCCCATTCCAGCCTGATAACATCTTCATAATTGCATTAACATGAGATGTTTTAGAGGTTGCCGCTCTTAAAGCATTTTCGAGTCTATGATGATAGATTCTAGAATAGAAGTCAGATATATCAGTACTAGCTACAACACAATTATTTGAGTATTCGTTTAACTTTACACGGCATCTATCAAGAAATGATCTGTATCCAATTTCAGGTGTGAAAAGTTGTCCGTCTTCATTTGATTCTACTCTATATGAGAAGACAACTTGGCTGGTAACAGGTATTCTTCGTGATTCTATATCTTCTTTTATTTCATAAATTAAAGCTGAATATATAAGAAAATCTATTGGATCAATCTGAGTGATAGCTCTGAAGCCATATTTTGCTTTTGGAGATAAAAGTGTTCTAGCAGGTCGAGTTGCCCATTCTAGTACATTTTTATTCGCTAAATATGCTCTTACAGTTTCCCAGTCATGTTTGATCGCCTCATATTCAAATGGGGCAGGAAACACATCAGTATCTCCAATATTTAGAGCATGATTCAGTGACCAGTTAAGACTATTTTCTTGTAGTGTAAGCATTTTTGTATTCTATGTTTTTGTAGCTAACAGCGTATTATCTTGCACGCACTGATATTGCGATATCTTGCATAAAGTTCTCTCTATGCACTCATAGCCGGAAGGGTCGCCCAAACGGGCAGGATGTACAGGTTGATTGAGACAGCTAGCATCCTGCCTGAGGGGTTTTCCGTTACTTGTCAGTAGGTTAACAGATAGTTACCCAAGGTGATTTTGATTGAGGTCACCTAAAGAGTTGAATCTGTTTCGGTCAATGTCGACTTTTTGGGTCACAGAATCGATCTGAAATACCGATATTAGCCATGTAACCCATTGATTCGTTTTGCTTTTGGTAAATATTATTGGTGAACATTGAAAATACTCAAAGTCGTTCTTCGCCACTGCCCTCTTTTATTTTGCAATCAGTCTTAATTCACTCTTGGGTCAATAAATAGCTTGGCGGTGTTGAATCATCTTCAGGCGCGATTCATTTTATGGACTAATGAACGCACGATTATACGCTTAAGCAGTGCAATCGATTTAAAACCCGCCCTTCAACCTCTCCTGCACATCCATCCACAACGCCTGGTAGGCGCTGGCGGCGAAGCTGTTGGGGGCGAAGCCTTCGACCGGCATGCGGTGGATACCCATCTTTTCCACATCGCTGGCATAGGGGATCTGTGCCTTGAGCAGTTCACCCCGCTGGTCGGGCAGGTCGCGCATGACGTCGAGGTGCATGCGCTTGCGGCGGTCGACCATGGAGAAGAAGGGCATGAGTTCCAGGCCGGTGATGCGGTGGCCTTCGAGGAAGTCGAGCAGTTGCTGATAGGTACGCAGGGAGAGTGTGGTGGGGATCAGCGGCAGCAACAGGCCTTCGGCGGCACGGAAGATGTTTTCTGATACCAGAGAGATGCTGGGAGGACAGTCGAGGAAGACGTAGTCGTAGGCCTTGGACAACGGGCGCAGCAGTTTGAGCAGTTGCTTGGTGGGCTTCTTGGCGTCTTCCAGGCGCAGGTCCATGTTGCGGTAGGAGAAATCTGCCGGCAGCATGTCGAGGTTTTCGAAGTCGGTCGCCTTAACCACTTCATCAAGGTCTACCTTGCCGGCGATCAGTTTTCTGCTGCCGCCCCTTACTTTCGGTTTGATTCGAAAATAGAAGGTGGCCGCCGCCTGGGGATCGAGATCCCAGATCAGTGTTCTGTAGCCTTGTCTGGCTGCCAGGTAGGCAAGGTTGACCGCAGTGGCGGTTTTACCGACGCCGCCTTTGATGTTGTAGACCCCAAGAATGTGCATCTTTAACCTCCGAACAGCCGTTTGAAGGCTTGCTGATTCTCATTGCTGCTGAAGCGGGTAAACAGGCCGGCGAAATCTTCTCTGGCCTGGACCTGCATTTCGAGCAGTTGCCCCACCAGAATACCCATAGCCATCAGCGCGCTGGCCGGTGCACCCTCTTCCATCATCTGCTTGCCGATGGCTTCCAGGGATTCCGCCTGTACCTGGAGGTCCTGAAACTCGCCCAGGTTGTCGAGCATGGTCTTCAGCTCTTTAATCAGTTGGCGAATCTCAGGCTTGGGATAGAGACTTTGAAAGAACTCCATCAGGTAACGCAGTTTCTTGCAGTCTTTGCGCAGGTCATGCAGCCGCTCCGCCGGTGATTCGGCTTTGATACTGCGGCCATCCTTCAGCACCTTGTTGTGAAGCTTGCGGATACGCTGGTCGGCCAGGCTGGCAATAGGGCGCTGTGCATTGGGTGCGGTCGGTTTCTTGGGCACCGGCTCTTTGAGCCAGGCGCGCCAGGTTTTGATGATCTTGCGGAAGTGGGGTGAGTTGAGTTTCTTGACCAGCGTTTGCTGTGCCTGTTTGTGATGCTCGACAAGAAAACTGTGGAAGGGATCGAGATCGCCTTGTATCGCTTCGGGCAGGCTGGCCCGGTAGTCATCATACTGCAGCAGGTAGACATCGAGATCGCGGGTAGGGCCGGTAACCTGACCGATCCAACCAAAGCCCTGTTTGAATGTCTCCAACTCACTCGGCTCGAAGACGCCTTTAATCTGGCTCATGGCTGATCGCGTGCGACGGGTGGCGACCCGCAGGTCATGCAGAAACTCACTGTCCAGATTGGCCTTGGTGCCGGGGATATTGGTTTCCAGCGTATCCAGCAGACTAAGCATGATCTTTTTCGCGGTGGCGTCAGATCGGGCATCCGGGTCGAGCCGGTAGTTGAGTTTGGAGCTGTAGTCTCCCGGCTTGGTGCCGATGCCGATCAGTGCATATTCGTAGAGGCTCTGTTCGGCGGCAATCAGTTTTAATTCGTCCAGTTGGGATCGTAGACGGTCAAAATCCTTGTCATATCCTTTGAGCGGATTCAGCATCACCCGACCATCGAGCTCACCGCTCTTTTTACCGTCCAGCGAAGCGAAGCGGTTCTCCTGCAGCACGATACGGACAACGGTCTTCTCTTCATCATCGAGTACCCGCAGGGTGCGGAGCTTTTGTGAGATCTTCACCTGCGGCAGCAGGACCCGCATCTCCAGTACTCTGGCGAGCTGGTCACGCAGTTCCCCTTGGGGCAGGTTTTCGTGGAAGTCCGGTGCCTGCTGAATATCCAGACACGCCTGGTATTCACTGGTCTTGCGGTCGATCCAGCAGAGCCGGTTGATCTGGTTCTGCTCACAAACTAACTCTCCGCCTGCCTGCCAAACACGCCAGTCGAAACTGTCGTAGAAGGTCTGGCTCGCCTCGACGGCGCCATCTTCGTGCAGGGTATTGGTCTCTGCCAGTTGTTCTTTGAGACTCTTGAGGTCGAGCCCTTCCGGCAACAGATAAGAAATGGGTTGTGGTGCCATGTACTGTCTCTTTCAAGCCAAGCTAAGGAGATTAACTGACCGGCAGGGATGTGACAAATCTATGATGTCCCAAGCGTTTTATCTGAAGGAATTGGAAAGCGGCATGGTGCGGCTGGACCGCACCCTACAGGATCTTTAATACTCAATCGTAGGTTGGTGCAGAGCGAAGCGAGGCCCAACGTTTTTACGCTCCGACGTTGGGCTTCGTGCCTCAGCCCAACCTACGGGGTGCACAGTTATTCCGTGGTCGTCTCTGCCAGACTTTTACTGGCAATCTCGAAAACATCCTTGGAGACATCGGACTTTGCCAGCACCCGTTGAAACTGGGCCTTCATCAATGCCTGCCGGTTTGCATCGTAACGGCGCCAGCGGCTCATGATTCGCAGCATGCGAGCGGCGATCTGGGGGTTGAGACTATCTAGGGCCAATACATGGTCGGTGAGAAACGCATAACCGGAGCCGTCGGCCGCATGGAAATGAATCAGGTTGGCACTGCAGAAGACGCCTACCAGGCTGCGTACTTTGTTGGGATTGCGCAGGGAGAATGCCGGATGGGTCATCAGGGACTTGACCTGCTGCAGCGTGCCGGGGAGTTTGGCGTTGGCCTGCACCGAGAACCACTTGTCCATGACCAGGGGATCGTCACGCCATTTTGCCTCGAAGGCGGCCAGCGCTTCGTCCCGTTGTGGACAGTCGGTGTTGGCCAGTGCGCTGAGGGCGGCCATCACATCGGTCATATTGTTCGCTGCCTGGAACTGGTTCATGCAGAGCGCGTTGATCTCCGGCTCATTCAGCTGCATCAGCAGGTTGAGCGCCAGGTTCTTGAGACTGCGCCTGGCCATGGAGGTGTGTTCGATGTCGTAATCACCGGGCTGGCAATGGGTACTGTAGACCCGCAACAGGTCCTCCCGCAGACGCGTGGCGAGCTCATGCTTGAGCCACTCCCGGGCCTGGTGGATCGCTTCCACATCCACCTCTGCCATCTGATCACCCAGAGTCGATTCCGCAGGCAGACTCAACACCTCGGCGAGCAGGGCCTTATCCGCTTGTTCATCGTCCAACGCCTTGGCGAAGGCTTCTACATAACCTATATCGATACTGAGCGGCTTGCCTGCCTGGATGCTGGAAACCAGATCCAGCAGGGTACGCTGGGAGAGGGTGTTTGCCGCATCCCAGCGGTTGAAGTCGTCCGTGTCCCGGGCCATGAGGAACATCAGCTCCCGGTCGCTGTAGTCGAAGTCGAGTTTCACCGGCGCGGAGAAGCCCCGCAGCAGGGAGGGAACCGGTTGGCTTGAGATACCCGTGAAGGTGAAACGCTGTTCTGGCGCAGTCAGTTCCAATACCCGCTGAGTGTTAGTGGGCACTGACTCACCTTCCAATTGCAGCGGCAGTTCATGCCCTGCCTCATCGAGCAGGGCAATGGCTGCTGGGATATGGAAGGGCTGTTTTTCGGACTGTCCCGGCGTCGCTGGGCAACTCTGATGGAAATCGAGATGATAGCGGTTCGATGAAGCGTCGTAGTCTGCCTCGACCCGGATCTCGGGCGTGCCCGCCTGCCCATACCAACGCCTGAACTGGCTCAGGTCACGGTGGCTGGCGTCCTCCATGCATTTGACGAAATCCTCGGTGGTGACTGCATCGCCATCGTGGCGCTCAAAGTAGAGATCGGTGGCCTTGCGATAGTGCGCCGGGCCAAGCAAGTTGGCTTGCATGCGCACGACCTCGGCGCCCTTCTCGTAGACGGTCACGGTGTAGAAGTTGTTGATCTCCATGTAGCTGTCAGGCCTGACCGGATGGGCCATGGGTCCGGCGTCCTCGGCAAACTGATGGCTCCGCAGCAGACGCACGTCCTCGATTCGTTTGACACCACGTGAGCCCATGTCAGCAGAGAACTCCTGGTCACGAAAGACGGTCAATCCCTCTTTCAGGCTCAACTGGAACCAGTCTCGGCAGGTAATCCGGTTGCCGGTCCAGTTGTGGAAGTACTCATGGGCGATGACACCTTCGATACCCTGAAAATCCCGGTCGGTGGCGGTATCGGGACGCGCCAGTACATATTTGGAGTTGAAGATATTCAGCCCCTTGTTCTCCATCGCTCCCATATTGAAGTCGTTGACCGCCACGATCATGAAGATATCGAGATCATACTCCCGGCCATACTGCTGTTCATCCCAGGCCATGGCGTGTTTGAGAGAACGCATGGCATGATCGCACTTGTCGATGTTCTCCGGCTCCACATAGATGCGCAGGTCCACCTCGCGACCCGATAGCGTGGTGTAACTGTCCTGCTGAAAACGCAGATCCCCCGCCACCAGGGCGAAGAGATAGCAGGGTTTGGGAAAAGGGTCGTGCCAGGTCACCTGGTGACGACCGTCTGGCAGATCGGCCTCCTCGGTACAGTTGCCGTTGGAGAGCAACACCGGGTAGCGGGTCTTGTCGGCGGTGATGCTGGTAGTGAAGCCCGACATGATATCCGGACGGTCCGGGAAGAAGGTGATGCGGCGGAAGCCCTCCGCTTCACACTGGGTGCAATACATGCTGCCGGATCGGTAGAGACCCTCCAGTGCCGTATTCTCCTGGGGTCTGATCTCAACCCGAGTCAGCAGGCTGAAGCGCTCTGGCACGTCCGGGATGGTCAGTGTGGCAGACTCATATCGATAGGCATCAGCTTGCAACCGACGATCATCGAGTGACAGTTCAATCAGCGTCAATCCCTCGCCATCAAGCAACAAGGGAGGATTGTCCCGCTGGCTGGCCGGGTTCTTTTTCACCTGCAGACGGCTGACCACTTGCGTGACCTCATCCCGCAGATCGAATGCAAGATCCACATGTTCGATCAGGTAATCGGGAGGAAGATAATCCTTGAGATAGATGGTCTTCGCATTGTCAGTTCGCATGAAGTTACCCTTGTAGAGTGTGAATCGCCGGATATGCCGAAAGCCGCCAGTCTAATAGTGCCGCCATGGCCGACGCAATAAACCCTCCAGTTGACCTGAGATCTGGCTGAATTTGAGATGACAACGTGGAAGTTGACCTACTCTGCTGCTAGGATAGCTCTCATTCAGAGAATAATATTTTTTTATCGTTTACAAGCAGTTAGTCTAATAATGACTGCCTATAGTCTTTTGAAGGAATGTTTTATGCCTCATGTGGTCATGTACAGCACCGCTATCTGCCCCTACTGCGTGCGTGCTAAATATCTGCTCGATAACAAGGGCGTCACCTTTGAAGAGATTCGCATCGATCACAATCAGGAGATCATGCAGGAGATGATGCAGCGCAGTAACCGCCATACGGTGCCACAGATTTTCATCGACGACTTCCATGTCGGCGGCTATGACGACCTGGCTTCCCTGGAGATGTCGGGCCGACTTAACCAGCTACTGGAAATCGAAGAGGAGTAGCCAGACACCATGACGGTGGCGTTGGAAAAGGTCAGGCTGGATAAATGGCTCTGGGCCGCGCGTTTCTTTAAGACCCGGCAGATAGCAACAGAGGCCATCAACGGTGGCAAGGTTCATCTCAACGGACAGCGCACCAAGCCGGGTAAAGAGGTCAAGGTGGGTTCACACTTGCGCATACACACCGGTGCGGCCGAGTACGAAATCGAAGTACGGATTCTTGCCAGCAAGCGCCGGCCGGCAGTTGAGGCACGCGGCTTCTATGAAGAGACACCTGAAAGCATGGAACGGCGGGAGAAGATGAACGAGGCCAGACGTCTGGAGCGCCTACAGAATCCAAAGCCGATTCGGGGCAAGATAAACAAGAAGGATCGACGCCTCATCCACCGCTTCATCAGCAAGGGTGAGTCGTAAAGATGGATCAGGACGCCTTCCGCAAAACCTATCGTGAGATCAACGAGCGCTCCTGCGTCTACGAAAAAAGCCTGCTCTCACGTCACTGCGGCTGCTCCCAGGCCAAAAAGATCTGTATCGCGGAACGCGAAGGGGTGCACTGTATCTCCGACGAAGCCCAGGAGCAGTGCATTGAGTTATTGGAGAACTTGCGCAAGCAAGCACGCTTTGCCTTGAAATCGAATAACGACAAGGAGGTACTGCCCCATGGCAAAGCGATGCGCCTGCAGGTCGGTGGATTGCGGGGGCTCTATCTGGCAACCCATCCCGAGAGTGACTCCTCACCTGAATGCGTCGAAGATGTCCACGGATTGATCAGCCAGGCCAAGCAGCTTTTCAAGGGTCTGGAGAACCTGCCCTATCAGCTGCTTATCAAACAAGTGGCAGCCTATCAGGGGCGACACCGGGGTAAGCGGGAGACCTGAAGCGTTTCAACCGATCAGGTCGTTGATGACTTCTCTCAGTGGGTCGAAAACAGGCTCGAGCTTTTTTCGCATCAAGCTGCCAATGGCATCGCTTTTGCTGAACACGGGCCTGACAATCCCATAACCGACGCCGGATAGAAGATAGAGCGAATGAAGCGCTTTCTCTTTTTCCGGCAGCGCTTTCAGGCTGTCAACGAGTTGCAGATTATTGCTCTGCCGAACCTGTTCCGCCAACGCCTCTAGATCAAGATCGGGATCGCCGGACGGTCTGAGCGGACTGAAGTAGTCACGCAGGATACCCAGCAGCACCGTCACCACGTCCTGATTGGCTGGCTTCTCCATCACCTGCAATACGGTGGAGAGAAAGCACTGTCCCTCGGGACTACAGATCCTCAGAAACTGGCTGGCGAAGACGTTACCCGCTTGCACCAGCTGTTCGGCTTCAGCCCGCTCGATGTTACTCAGGTTTTTTTCCTCGGAGGCACCGGGTAGTGCATCAGGCATACTGCTGAGAAAGCCCAGATAGTAGGTCGGCTTGCGCTGGCACCGTTTCCAGAGTGCCGCCTGCTCCTCATCACTGAGCAGTCCGGGTTGTAGGGATAGCTGCAGGCTCTCTATGATCAACTGAGGCTCTGTCTCAAAGGGCAGGTATTCGATAAGAAACCGGGCCAGTTCGGACCCCATTTCTCCCTCGACAACGGCAGAAATGGTGAGCATGCGCCGGGCATTGTCCGGATCCTGCCGGGTCCACCAGGCACGCCTTGCCAACTCATCGCTCAGGCCCCTGGCGCCGGTGACCGCCACTACCGCCTCAGGCTCTCCCAGAAGCAGCAACTGCTCCAGACTCTCGTCACGGGTCTGGCCCATACGGTTCCAGCGTTTAAGATAGATGGGGTAACCCCCGGGAGAACCCAGCACGTGACCGGAAAGCACCTCACGAACTTTTCTCAGATAGAGGTCATCCCGGCAGTTGGGACTGAGCGAAACCTTGGCCTCACCCTTTTCGGAAAGGCCATAAAGCGTCATGGAGGACTCGTCGATACGAATGGCCTGTGGACTGTTGGCCAACAGGACATTCAAGCGTAGGGCATCTTCACTGGATAGATCCATGGTCATGGCAGGGCTTCAGATGAACGTACGGAAGAGAAACTGTGCCGGACGTTTGATTGAAACCTGTTTACTGTATGGGTTCTTTGGCGGGCGAGTAGTTGCTGTCTTTCGGATTCAGAAAGATGAATTGGTTTTCACCATCATCCAGTTCAGCGAAATCCATGGTAGCCTCATCCAGCAGAGAGAAGTGTTCGGGCTCCATGATGACACTGACCCCTTCACAATCAAACTGAATATCATCATCCTTGGCATCGTCGAATCCCATGAGATAGTCGAAGCTGCCATCCTCTTTCTGTTGGGCTGCAAAGCGCAATGCCATGCCTTCCGTACCGCCCTGCTTGGCGGCCTGCTGAATCTGTTCTGCTGCTCGAGGTGTTATCTTAAACATCAGTCACCTTATTTTTTCTACCTGATAGCGCCGGTCTGCACGAACGAACATGGTTTATGAAGCGTTCTACCCAGTCGTTGCCACCCACACTTCGCATATGCGTATAACTGGCCAATAAATTCTTGTAGACGTAACCGTCATTCTTCCCATCGATACCCGTACCCCTGAGGACCTCATAGGCGAAGTCAGCTTCGTCAACTGACAACCCGGTAAGGGATGAGTAGTGAAACTCATGGGCATTGAGTATGCCCGCAGCCGAAGGATTGGACGATGTCGGCCATGGACCCGTCCCTCTGTCCCTGAGCTGAACATACCCCCTACCCTGGGGTTTGTCATGCATCACCGTATCCGCAGGAATAATCCCTGTCATTCTACATTTTTTCCCCTTCCAGGACAGACTCCGAGTGAGGTACATGAGACCACCACATTCAGCATAAACCGGGCCACCCATTTCAATAAAATTTGCGATTGCCTGTTGCATGGCGTGATTGGACTCGAGTGCTTCCATGGCAGTCTCAGGGAAGCCGCCACCAAGAAATATTCCATCTATTTCAGGAAGATAGGCATCATTTAACGTATCGAAAGGGATCATACTGACTCCCAGCCGACGCATTCTCTCCAGGTCATCAGGATAGTAAAAACCAAAGGCCCGATCCTTGGCATAACCAATCCTCACGGTCTCACGAGAGAAAGAATCCAGCGTATTTTGTGGGGGTGTCCGGGCAGGAAGCGGTACTTTTCCTGCAATTTTAAGGACCTGCTCAACATCCACTGAGCGCCGAATGGTATCAGCCAGATAGCTAATGATAGATTCAGATTTCTCGGCTTCATTACTGGGCATCAGTCCGAGATGGCGCTCATCGATCTGCAGCTTGTCGTCCGCCTGGACGGCACCCAATACGGGTATATCGGTATAGTACTCGACTACCTCGCACAGTTTTGACTCATGGCGGCTTCCACCTATTTGGTTGAGAATCACGCCGGCGATATCTATCCGGTCATCGAAAGCCTGATATCCCAACAATAGGGGTGCAATGCCACGCGTCATACCACGGCAGTTAATCACCAGGATAACCGGCGTGGAGAGAAACGCCGCCATGGCCGCATTGCTGTTGGAGCCCTCGATATCAATCCCGTCATAGAGTCCTTTATTACCCTCTATGAGAGCCATTTCCTTCCCCTGCATACGGGATGTAAAACAGGTCGCTATCTCCTCTCTGCTCTGGGTATAGAAATCGAGGTTGAAACAGGAATCGCCGGAAGCAGCCGTGAGCCAGAGTGGGTCGATGTAATCCGGCCCCTTCTTGAAAGTCTGCAGAGCAATGCCTCGATCACGCAATACTCTGGCAAGACCTATCGAAATTGTGGTCTTGCCAGATGATTTATGTGCAGCGGAAATATAGATAGCGGACACGGTTGTACCTTCGAGGCGTACAGGCATCCTAACCCGTAACTAAAAAATCCACCACCGCACAGCGATGGTGGATTTTCAGCTTTTTATACAGTGTCAGTACGAATTCAGCTATTTGGATCTTCCAGGGTCTCAGGGAAAACCTTGAAGACGCGTGCGCCCACCGCAACCATCGCCAGAGCGACAGCGATACCGGCAACCCCTAAAGCAGCTTCGGGAAATGTTGGTGTATAAGATGCGACTACACCGTCAAAAAAGCCACTCTCCACGACTTCTTTGCCCGGGAACAGATTCATTGGGTAGGCCTGCCCACCAATTACAATGATATAAATCTGGAAGAAGCCACCGATCAATACGGCAATGGATGCAGCGGCGATAGCCCATCGTGACTTTTCGAAGGCCGGAGAATAGATCAGGTAAAGCGGCAGAATACTACCAATAAGAATCTGTCCTAACCAAAACATCTGCGTATAGATACCACCATCAAGCAGAATAAAACGCTCAATGCCATGATGCTGCGTGATGTAGAGGTTGGTGATGTTATATGCAAGCGTGAAGTAGAGTACGGCTCCCACAAACACGCCCAACAGGTTTTTCAGTCGGGTAAGGCGTAAATCACCGATTTCCCGATCACCCCAAATATAAGCGGTGATAAGTGTGATGATGAAGAAGGCCAATCCATAACTGAAGGACATAATGACGAACATTGGTGCCATGATAGCAGCATCATAAGCTTCACGAGCGACCAGAAAACCGAAGATAGACCCTGTACCGGTGGTCAATGCGATACGCCAGAAGAAAGCGGCAAAGCCAACTGGACGATTAAACTTGCTGACACTTCGATCCATCATGGTCCAGAGATAGACACCCACGATGGCAAAGAAACCGGAGTAGAGAATCACATTCCAGGCAAAGATCGATTTAAAATTATACTCTGTCATTGCCACGATCAGGCGGTCGGGTCGGCCGAGATCGAGTACCAATACCATCAGACCACCAGCCAACAAGCCGATTGCCAACAGACCTGAGTAGCGACCAAGCGGCTTATAGAGCGGCCCACCAAAGACAGAACCGATAGAAGCCACGTTGAGAGCACCGGATGCGGCAACAATCAAAAAGATGGCGAACACATGGGGGAGTCCCCAGACGATCTGGTTTGACATGCCTGTCACCCAGTGCCCGTTATGTTCCATGTAGTAAGCGGATCCCAGTCCTATAGCGATAAAAGCACCAAGCAGTGCCAATCCAGACCAGAAACGTATCGGAGAGCCGCAGTAGAGCTCTCTGTAGTACATCTTACTCATCTATTTCCAGCTCCCGACAGATCACAGGTTGCGGTAACGGACACCGGTGTTTAACTCGAGGTCACCGCGTATCTGTACTGAGTTGTATTTTTTCAGCACTTGACTGATTTCGCTGTTTGGATCCTTCAGGTCACCAAACAGAATGGCAGCATGCCCATCTTTATCACAGGCTTCCTGACAGGCGGTCTGCATGACACCTTCATCTATACGGTGAACACAGAGCGTGCAAGATTCCACACAGCCTTTGCCCCTGGGCGCACTCACTGACTGATCGCTCAGCGCCTCATGGATGAAAGAACGGGCTTTATAAGGACAGGCCATCATGCAGTAACGACAACCAATACAGCGGTGCCGATCAACCAACACCACACCATCCGCACGTTTGAATGATGCATTTGTCGGGCAGACGTCGACACAGGGTGGATGCTCGCAATGCTGGCACATGACCGGCAGTCTGCTGATATTTCCCGTCTGTTTATCTTTTAATTTTACCGTACGAATCCAAGCCGCATCTGTTTCTGGTCTACCCAGATCGGTCAGGCCATGCTCACTATTGCAGGCATCGACACAGGCAGTGCAACCGTCGGCACATTTGTTGGCATCAATTACCATGCCCCAGCGATGTTCACTACTGGCACCTTCAGTCCGCTGATTTGTGTCAGCGACGGCATGCAGAATCACGCCTGGCGCAATCGTTACAGCACCCGCAGCTGCGATGGTTCCACCAATAAACTGCCTGCGTTCCATACTCGGCTGGTCACCCTTCTTGCTCATGATCAGTCTCTCTGTATACCAGCTGGCTGTGACGTGGACTCTACAAAGAATGACTCGTCTTTGTGGTAGCCATACTTGTTGCCCTTTTTCTCAGGCGTGGTTCTGTGACACTGGAAGCAGGCGGGACTCACCGCAACGTAACCATGGCATTCCTGACAGAATTCACCCTCCGCATCAACTGGCATCGCCTTTCCGGACTGGCCGGTCGATGCGTGGCAATCGATGCACTCTGAAAGGCTGTATTCCAATCCACGAACACCGTCTAATACGGTGTCATCCCTACCATGCTTGAGGAAATCCATATGATTTCTGCGCATGACATTGGTAGGCGCCACGCAACTATCGAGCGAAGCGGCCCTGGACCCCTTGGTTACAAAGGTACTCTCACCAAATGCCGACATAGCGGAAAGTAACAATCCTGCCAGCAGAATAATGAAGTACCTTTTGCTGATGAGAGAACTACGCATCTCAGCTCCTATTCACCCAACCCCATCTGGATATAACCAGTCGGGCAGACATCGGTGCAGACATGGCAACCGATGCACTTGTTGTAGTCCGTATCCACATAACGGCCCGTGGTCGACTCATTTTTCTTAACCCGGAAGACGGCGTCCTGCGGGCAGAAGATGATACAGTTGTCGCATTCGAAACACATGCCACAACTCATGCAACGCTTGGCTTCTTCCTGAACCTGCTCCTGATTAAAGCCTGACATACGCTCCTTAAAGTGATGCAGGACTTCGTCAGCCGAGGGAACATCCTCTGAACGCAGCAGGCGCGGCGTATCCGAGAAGTGGCCCAGGAACAGTTCATTCGCGGAAATGACCTCATGGCGAGAACGATCTTCGTAGTTATGCACAGCGAATTTCGCTGAAGCAGTGCCGCGCAGATCGTTTTCGTTTTTATCGAATGCTTCTGGCTCCAAGTGGACTTCCTGCAACTTATGAAGCAGATCGAAGTGATGCACATCCACCTTCGGACGCTTGGCCAGATTTTTCTTGTTGAGATATGAATCGATACTTTCGCAGGCAATAGAGGCCTGGCCGATCGCTGTAGTCAACAGATGTGGTCGAACAATGTCGCCTGCAACGAAATGCCCTTCCTTGCCAGGTACCTGATAGAACTTATCTGCATCCATCAGATTGCGGTCGTTGGCAAGGTCCTCTAGACCTTCCATGTCACCACCCTGACCAATGGCAGAGACGATGATATCCGCATCGAGGACACGCTCGGTACCTTCTGTGGGAACCGGCGTCATGCCGTCCATCGTGCAGTCACAGACCTTGAGGCCGGTGGCGCGACCATCAGCACCGACGATCACCTCCAGCGGCATCACGCCGTCCAGAATTTCGCAACCCTCGTGCAAGGCATCGTGAATCTCGTGTTCGGCAGCGAACATCTTGTCCTTGGTGAAGAGTGAAGTCAGCGTTGCATCGGCAGGTTTGGCCGAAGTGGCCAGTGAGTCATCCTGATCGATACTCGAATCAAGCACCACATCTTCAGGATTGCCGGCTGCATCATTACAACCGATACGACGCGCTACGGAGATAACGTCGATAGAGGTGTCACCACCACCGATACAGACAACTTTATTACCGGTAACCTTCATGCGGCCTTCGTTGAAGGCTTTGAGAAATGCCACACCCGAAACACAGTTGGGTGTACCTTCCCAGCCGTCAACCGGAAGACCGCGTCCCGTCTGACAGCCCAATGCCCAAAGAATAGCGTCGTACTCTTTCTCAACATCTGCGACAGGAAAATCCACACCCACCTTAACACCGGTCTTGCTCTCAACGCCCATATCGAGGATACGTTGGATTTCTGCCTGCAATTTATCGCGCGGGATACGATAGTTGGGGATGCCGTAACGCATCATGCCGCCAAGCTCTGGATCTTTCTCAAATACAGTGACGCCATGTCCCATACGACGCAGCTGGAAGGCAGCGGCCATACCGGCGGGTCCACCACCAATGACTGCGACTTTCTTGCCAGTGTCAGCACCGGGCGTAAATTTATATCCCTTCTCTATGGCAATATCGCCGATGTACTGCTCAACCGCGTTGATACCGACGAAATCCTCGACTTCATTTCGGTTACAGCCATCCTGGCAAGGTGCAGGACAAACACGCCCCATCATGGAAGGAAAGGGGTTCGCTTCAACCGCACGCTCAAACGCGTACTGCTGCCAATCCATACCCTCGGAAGGCTTCTCCTCTTCACGCACGATAGCCAACCAGCCGCGGATATCGTGGCCGGAAGGGCAACTGCCCTGACAGGGCGGTGTACGATTGATGTAGGTTGGGCACTTGTGTGATGTATCTTCACTGAAGATCATATCACCCCAATCATCCCACTCATTATCACCCTCTTCGTATCGACGCCAGGTGATCGGTTTTTTCATCTCTTCACTAGGAGTTGCCATTTTCAGTCTCCTTTCGGTACTTGTCTTGGTCGTGTCCTACTCAAGGTAGGAATCATTGTTTGCGCTAGTTTTAGAATACTATTCTTCGTCGTCATCTTCGCCATATCCTGGCGCTTCTTCCGGCGGTGTTTTCCTATTCATCACGATCGCATTACTGACGAGTTGATGAACACTAACGATCTGGAACATATCCATCCCGTAGTAGGGAAAAACTTTTGTAAACTGGCTTTTGCAGATTGCGCAGATCGCTGCAAGATGGGTAACACCCTTCTCTTCCATCACGTTCTTAAAGGCGGACATGCGTGGTTTAGCGCCCTTGACGCGAACCTCCATCAGGTCGTCCGTCAATATGCCACCGCCACCACCGCAGCAGTAAGTACGCTCATGGATGGTGTCCCATTCCATATCGTGGTAGTTGTTGACCACTGCCTTGATGACCTTACGAGGAATCTCGAACTGGCCACCTGGCTTATCACCCATGCGTGAGGCACGCGCCACATTGCAAGAGTCATGGAAGGTGATCGACATTTCATCATTCTCTGATTTGTCGAGTTCCAGCGTACCTTTTTCAATCTCATTCAGGGTGTATTCGCAGATGTGCTGCGGCACCGGATAATCGGGATCTAGAAAATCGAATGGACCTGCGAGCGTATTCAGGAAGCTGTAGGCAATGCGCCAAGCGTGGCCACACTCGCCAAAAACGATCCGCTTTACACCCAACTCCAGGGCTGCCTGTCTGATACGCAGAGACACGCGCCGCATGTTTTCGTAGCTACCGATGAACATACCGAAGTTGCCGGCTTCAGAGGCCGTCGTACTCAGCGTCCAGCTGACACCCGCTTCGTGAAATACCTTGCCGTATCCAATCAGGCCATCCACATGGGGTTCAGCAAAGAAATCTGCGGAAGGTGTGACCAGGAGGATATCGGCACCTTTGACATCCAGCGGGTATTTGACCGCAACTTCTGTTTCGTCGTAGACATCCTCTTCCAATCCTTCGAGGGTGTTTTCGATGGCGGGGCCGGGAAGTCCTAGGTTGTTACCGATCTTGTGGACCTTTCCGATAATCTCGTTACAGTACTTCTGCCCCACACCTATGGAGTCGAGAATCTCTCTGGCAGCCATAGAGATCTCTGCGGTATCGATACCGTAGGGACAAAAGACGGAACAGCGGCGGCACTGTGAACACTGGTGAAAATAGCTATACCAGTCATCGATGATCTCTTCCGTTAGATCTTCTGCACCTACCAGCTTTGGAAAATATTTACCCGCAAAGGTGAAATAGCGGCGGTAGACCTTACGTAGCAGATCCTGCCTGCCCACAGGCATATTTTTTGGATCCTGCGTACCAAGGAAATAGTGACATTTATCGGTACAAGAACCACATTTCACGCAGGCATCCATGAAGACCTGAAATGAGCGATAGCGGCTCAGCAGATCACCCATCTTGTCGATGGCGACCTCTTTCCAGTTCTCCACCTTTTCGCCAGGGAAACCCAGTGCTTCCTGGTGATCAGGTTTGGCCACAAAGCAAGTGATGTGCTCCATGGTGCCTTCGACCAGCTTGGGAACCTCGATAAACTCGCTCAGTTCCGGTGTTTTAAATTCAGCTCCAGCCATTTGCAGCCCTCATCGGCCAAGCGATTAATTTAAGAGTCTTCAAGTTTTCTAGCCCACTCAACCAAATGTCTTTTCTCACGAGGATTGTCCACTTGATTACGGGTTGGGCTGAAAAAGACACCGGGTATGTGCAGCAGTTTGCTGAACGGAAGCAGAAGCATGAGCACAGCAACCAGGGTCAGATGTACGAGTAGAATCGGATCCATAGGCAGATCACCACCGCTGAAGGTCCAGAATCCAGTAAAAAACTGCTTAACGGCAACCACATCAGTATGGATAACAAAAGTCATCATCGCACCGCTCATACCGATAACAATCAGCAGGAGCAGCCATAGATAATCTGAGGGCGCAGAGATATAGCGGATGCGATCAACGAAAATTCTTCGGATCAGCAATCCTGCCAGACCAGCGATCATGGCAAACGCCGCATACTTGCCAAATGGCTGTATGAGCTCGATAGGCAGCCAGACCGGGTCAATGAAATAGCGCACATGGCGCGCCAATACCAGGAACAGACCCATGTGAAACATCCACGAGAAGATCCAGGTCCACTTGGTGCTTTTGAACAGGCTCTCGAAGAGAACCACTTCACGAAACAACCGCATAACCACGCCGGATCGAGTCACGGGTGCCGGCGTTGTCGGAATCTTTAATGGCGCAGGTGTCTTGGCGTACTGAACAATCTTTCTTGCCAGACCAAGAACAAGCACTAAGGTCGCTAATATAAATAGCAACGCGTAGACAGATGACATAATCCTGCGTTCCTCAATGAGTAGTCAGGTGTACGGTGGGTGGCGAATGGCCACCCACCGACAACACAATTACTTAGATACAGCCAGTAGGCTTGGGCAGACCGGCGAAACGGCACGCCTGTTTACCAGGTCCGTAGGGGAACAGAGCATAGAGGTATTTTGAGTTACCTTTTTCCTTACCCAATCTTTTACCAACAGCCTTGGTCAAGACACGTACTGCAGGAGCAATCTGGTACTCTTCATAGTACTCGCGCAGGAAGTTGAGAATCTCCCAGTGCTCTTCGGTCAGTGGCAGATCATCTTCTGCTGCCATTGCATCGGCAACAGCAGGCTCCCATTCGGCCAGGTTGGTCAGGTAACCCTCTTCATCAGTTTCGAAGGTTTTACCATTAGCTTCGATAGCCATATTTTCTCTCCCAATAGAGTTGAAAGTAATTCAGTTAAACAATCAGACCCAGGCCTGTACTTTGTCATTCTCTGCAGCGAGACTGACAAACTTGGCGTAGTCCACGATTTCGATGCCATCAACGACCTTATCTTCGGCGACACCTCGCGCCTTAAGATCCGGGCCAAGCACGTAAAATTTTACGCCGCTGGATGCAGAAATTTTATCTGCAACAGCAGTGCCCTTGATCGCACCATAGATTCCATCTTCGTACATCAGGACCGCACTGCCTTCATTGGCATAAGCCAGGCAGCTGTCCATGGAAGACTTCTCAAAGGGTGATTTATTGACGGTGTGTAAGATACTCATACTCGTAACTCCGACTTAGAAACTGAAAAAGACGTCTTGCTCATCCATGATGTCCGCCAATTCAGCGCGGCTTACCAATCGGATGGAATCCTTCTCTGCCCAGTCATCATCCTCGTCTTCGTATGTCAGAGGCATCAGATCTTCCAGCGTCAACCCCCGCTCCTCCAGCGACTCCTTTTCGACAAACAACTTGGTGACGTCATAATCTCCAAGTGCCTGGTAGGTGGGTGAGAAATTCTTCATCTCCACCTCGGCAGTATCCTGACCTTTGATCAGCTGATAGACACCGTCATCTATAAAAGCCAAGCTCACATCCTGATCGAATGCTGCTCCAATTAATACGACTTCCAACGACTCCCAGGCATAGATAGTGCCATAGGGCGCACGACGGTTGACGTACATGAATTTTTTAATCTGTTCAGACATCATCAACCCCTAAGCTTAGTCACCGAAAACCACAAGACGCTCCGACTGGATGCCCGCTTCAATCAGCTGACCCAGTCCAGAGATACGAAAGCCCTCGGCAATATTCTGTGCGTCCTTGCCGTTGCGCTGCATCTCACCTTCGTCGACGATACCTCGTCTCTGTGCGGCTGCCACGCAAACCACCATATCGAGATCGTATTGCTTGCCCAGTTCGGACCAACGGCTGACGACATTCCGATCATCCTGTGGAGGCGTGGTCAGATTCGTGCCGTTGTTGACACCATCGTGGTAGAAGAAGATACGCATGATCTCATGCCCTGCTTCTAACGCGGCCTTTGTGAACTGGTATGCCGAGTCCGTCGCTTGATGCTGATAGGGACCCTCATTTACCTGAATAGCGAATTTCATCAGTTAGACCTTCCTGTTATTTGCCTTTACCTAGTCCGAATTATTTAGAAACGGATGTGTGCAGAGGAATTCAGGTTGTTACGACTACCACGCCAGTTATCGATGTGATACTTGGTAAAAGGCAGCCCAGTCTTCTCAAAGAATTTAGGCCAACCGATACGCTCAGCCCACTCACCGATACGCTCCCAATCCTTGGCATCTGCCTTGTAAGCACTGAGGATCTGCTTGACGACAGCAGAAACTTCAGGCCAGCGTGGAGGATTGTTTGGCACGCCGGCAGCTACCAGCTTATGCAGGGTCGGCTTTGAACGGGCGTTGGAGTTCTTACCACCCACCCAGATCGCGAACTTCGAGTGCTCCGGATCGTTGATCTGCATTGGTGGACAAGGCGGAAAGCAGGCGCCGCAGCAGATGCATTTCTTCTCGTCCACTTCCAGGGAAGGCTTACCGTTAACCATTGCAGGACGGATAGCTGCAACCGGGCAGCGGGCCACAACCGAGGGACGCTCACACACATTTGCAACCTGTGTGTGGTCGATCTTGGGTGGCTTGGTGTGCTGAATGTTGATAGCGATGTCACCTTGACCACCACAGTTAATCTGGCAGCAGGAGGTGGTGAGACGCACACGGTTAGGCATCTCTTCTTTGACGAACTCGTCATACAGATCGTCCATCAGTGCCTTCACAGCACCGGAGGCATCAGTACCCGGAATATCGCAGTGCAACCAACCCTGGGTATGAGAGATCATGGAAACCGAGTTACCCGTACCACCGATCGGGAAGCCTTCGGACTCCAGTTTGTCGATCAGCGGTTGGACCTTGGACTCCTCGCTCACCATGTATTCAATATTGGAACGAATGGTGAAACGGACATAGCCTTCGGCAAATTCGTCAGCAATATCCATCAGCTTACGGATGGTGTAGAGATCCATCTGACGCTGTGTACCGGCGCGAACTGTCCAGATGCTATCGCCACTCTTGGCCACATGATGCAGAACACCGGGGCGTGGACGTTCGTGCCAGGCCCACTGGCCGTAGTTTTTCTTCAGGACTGGGTGCAAGTAAGCATCCATCTCTGGGACGCCACTCTCAATCGGCATACGGGGTTCCGACATACCTACCTCCAAAAAAATAGGGTAATTGATTCGTTTTAAAGGGCAGCCGGGCGAACCCGCTGCCCCCATGAATATCTAGAACTGGATTACTGAGCCTTCCGCTCAGCCCACTTGGTTGCTTCTTCGTCCCAACCATCCATACGGACGTAAGGATTCATGCGCGGACGTTCGATCATATTCGGATCGATCTCCAAGCCGACACCTTCCAGAAAGTTGACCAAGCCGATACGCTCGATCATCTCACCGGTACGCTCGTGCTCAAGCGCGTTTTCAGCAAAAAAGTCCAGGATCTCAGTTGCCAGTTCTTCCAGCCACTCAAAATCCTCATCGGTTTCCATCTTGTGGAAAGGCACGATCACAGTACCCAGCAGATCACCGATTTTCAGGGTACGCTTACCGCCACACAGCAGGGTGACACCCTTGTCGTCACCAGGAGACAGCGCCTTGTTCATAACATTGATGCAGTGCATGCAACGTACACAGGAGGGGTTGTCTACTGTCAGGGTATCATCATCATTAAGAGACAAAGCCTTGGTTGGGCAGCGAGTGATGACGTTGTCGATGGTGTACTTACGACCGCGTGCTGCGACAAACTTCTTGACCTCTTCCTGGTCAACTTTCATGTCATCACGCCAAGTACCAATGGTTGCCAGGTCAGCGCGCTGCACAGAGTTCATGCAGTCATTGGGGCAACCGGATACTTTATACTTGAATTTATAAGGCAGTGCCGGACGGTGCATATCGTCAAGGGCGTTGTTCACCAGCATACGCATGGTGCGGCCTTCATCGAAGCAGGAGTTCTCGCAGCGGGCAGCACCCACGCATGACATGCCGGTACGTACAGCCGGGCCCGCACCACCCAGATCAAAACCCATTTCATTCAGCTCATCAAATGCAGGCTGGACGTTATCAGTTGTGCAGCCCTGGAACATGATGTCGCCGGACTGACCGTGGAATGCAATCAGGCCTGAACCATATTTTTCCCAGATATCACACATCTTACGGATGGTGTTGGTATCGTAGTGCATGCCCGGAGGCGGCATGATACGCAGCGTATGAAACTCGGCAGCAGCGGGAAACAGTGCTTCACCGTCGTCGTTTTTCAGTTCGGTAAAGCGGGGAATGATACCGCCACCGTAGCCGATGACACCGACAGTACCACCTTTCCAGTAACCTTTGCGGGTCTCGTAGGAGGTCTCCAGCTGACCCATCAGGTCAACCATCATGTCGTTGTCTTTGGCGAGGCGCTTGAGGCCGGTGACAAAGGAGGGCCAAGGGCCACTCTCCAGCTGGTCAAGCATGGGGGTATCATGCATCTGTTTTGCCATCACTCTTTCTCCCAATGGTCGTTTTATTCAGATCTTTGTCTGCTTCCTTGCCCCAACTGTGCATTGCACAAAATACTAAGGCATGGAAAATCGGGTTGAAGACCTGTATTCCGAAACCGCAACAGGCTGATGAGCCTGTCTCTACTGGCACGAAATTTTAGGGTTTCCTAATGCAGACCAATACCCTTCCAATGGGGGGTAAAGAGATATTAATGACTATCCCATTTGGGATATATTTTTGTTATTTTTCGTCCATTTTCTCCTAATATTTTTATAATTAATATCGTAAATTCATATAGTTAAAGTTATTAATTCATTTCTAATATTCATAATATACCCACACTTTTGTTAGGGGCAGATTTACCGATAAACTCCACCTAGCGAAGCACTTGATCAAAACTGTCGCATGTTGTTCAATAGTAATACTTGACCAATTTACTGCGTATTTGCCCCGGCCATTACGCCAACCATAATCGGACTATCTGCCATGCTTTATTTGAGTGAAATTATGATGCAACACCCAGAGACAGAGAGTTTCGAAGCATTGCTTGAGGTTGTGAAGGAGAGATCTAAAACAGAGATCTTCTTCCGCATCGACGTCAAACCCCCTTTCAATGACACCCCGGATAATTGGGAAGATCGCCTGGAAGCGACCTTTACCTGAGAAGTCATACAGACGAGAAAACCATTGTGAAGTACCTAGAGTCAGAAGCCTTCATTGGCGACAACGAGTGTTCTGAGGATGCGGTTAAATCCAGCAAGCTGCTGGAGATCCGCCTGGATGAAAAGCGTGACGAATTGTCCGCTCTACCTGAAGGCAGCCCAACCGACAGGCGACTCGAACTCAGCCTGGAGTCCGGCTACATCCTGCTCGATCTGCACCGGCAGCAGGAGGCATGGGAACTTGCCAGGACAATCCTCGATCAGGCCCTTGCCGAAGAGCTCTGGCTGCGTGCAGTTGAGGCTTGCGACATTATCTACCAGTCGGAGCAGACGGATGCTATCAGAGCGCTAGCCCACGGTATCTGGCTTGGAGTAACTTTCCCCATCGATCCTGAGCTCAGCGTGGCGATGCTTCAGCATTTAGTCGACGAGACCCCCGACAACTCTGATGGAGCCGCAGTAGCTGCTGTCACAGCCTGCTACATTGTCGATATTCGGGCTAAGGGTCCCGACCGGGAATCGCTCAAATTTTTCACCAATCAACTACTGGGTCAGGTCGCAAGACGGCACAGTCAGGTAGAGGAGCAGGAAATCTTCGATTTCTGGGTCGAACGTATGGAATTGGACGACCCTGCCAAGTTCCTGCCACGGTTGGCAAAGATGCTGGATGTGATCGTTGAAGATGGCTGGTGGTTCGAACGCGACGACCTGCGAGCCAAGATTCCAGCGGACGTTCAGTAATCAAGGTGACAACGATGTTCTGGCAGGAAGACATAGATCAAGAGCATTACGTGGTGCCTGAGAATGTGGTCGATCTGATCTTCAAGATCAAGTGCCCCACCCTCCCTGTCGACCATGCCTGGCCCCTCTCCGAAGCGATACAAGCGGCACTGCCCTGGTTCAGCGAGGAGCAACAAAGCGGCCTGCACCTGATATATGGCGCCGACTCCGGTAATGGCTGGGAGCGTCCCAGTGAAGGAGAGGAGACACTCTATCTCTCCCGCCGTACGCCGCTGATACTTCGCCTGCCCAACGAACGCCTCGATGATGCATCGGCACTCACCGGCGTCACGCTGGATATTGCCGGTAGCCCAATGCAGATCGGCGAATCACACACACGACGCCTCAGCATGACAACGACGCTCTATTGCCGTCACGTAGTCACTGAAACAGGTCAGGACGAAGACGCGTTTTTACAGTCATCCGTGGCATCTCTTCAGGCACTCAATCTGCGATTCAAAAAGGTGCTATGCGGTAAAGGCACGACTTTTTCCACTCCGGAAGGCCCACTCACAACGCTTAGCCTGATGGTTGCAGGACTCTCCGTGGATGATGCCGTCACCCTTCAAGAACACGGTATGGGTCCTCTGCGCAACCGCGGGTTTGGCTTGTTTGTTCCACACAAGACTGTATAAGATACCGCGCCGAGAAGAGCATAAATCTTGAACGGACGGGCTGAAATGACCTGTCAGATTGTTTTTTTGTTTGAAAGGAGAGATCTAATGGCATATGAAGTAAACGGTAAATCCATCGAGGCCGATGCCAACGGCTACCTGGTCGATCAGGCCGATTGGAGTGAAGATGTGGCCAAGGCCATTGCCGAAGCTGAGGGTGTCAGCCTGTCAGAAAAGGCTTGGGAAATCGTCAACTATCTGCGTGACGAATATTTAAACAATGGCGGCAACCAGCCGAATGAACGCCACATGGTCAAACACTTCAAGGGTGTCTGGACCGACGAAGGCAAGGTAGACGCCAAAGCCCTCTACATCCACTTCCCAAAAGGTCCTGCCAAACAGGCCAGTAAGGTTGCAGGCTTACCTGAGACCAAGCGAAAGGGCGGTTATTAATTCCACACGGGTACCGACCGTTAGTCGGTCATCTACCATCGTGTAGCAGTGCCACACCCTACATTATCTCAGTAGGGTGTGGCACTACCGCATCAAACGCAATCTACACATCCCCCCACATTCTCAAGAGATTCGCATAGGACTTGTCCACCAGTCCGGTAGATTCCGCTCCAGGCGCCGACGCCAGCAAATCCTCCCGCGCCAGATCCAGTTCATAGAGCAGCTCCCGCTGTGCCGGATCGCGCACATAACTCTGCATCCATGCCAGTGCCACCATCCGTTCCCCCTCAGTCACTTCAGCCACGTGATGGAGGCTTGATGAGGGATAGATCACGGCGCTGCCGGCCTTCAGCTTGACCCGCTTCTCCCCAAATGTGGTCCGTACTACCAGTTCTCCCCCTTGATAGGTTTCCGGATCACGTAGAAAAAGCGTCATTGAAACATCACTGCGAAAACGTTGACCGCTGAGCCCCATCAAGGGATCGTCCACATGGTCGCCGTACGTCATACCTGACTGGTAGCGGGCAAAGATAGGATCGGCCATGCGATAGGGCAAAACGGCAGAACGAAAGATCGAATTATGCGCCATGGCACTGGTGAGGATACGGATCAGCAACTGCATCTGCTGCGGTTCACCTTTGAGTTCCTCATTGTTCTTCACCCGGCTTGCCGCCTTACCGGCAGTCAGTTTGCCGTCAACGAATTCAGCCATGGACAAAATCTCATCAATCTTTTTCAGCTGGGCCGGCTGCAACAGATCGTTAATCTCCACCAACATAGTTACGACGCTCCAAGTTGTTCCAATACCTTTTGCAGACTTGCCTCATCAATCGGATAGTTCAGCACTGCGTGTACGGCGTAGCGTGTCTTTACCTTTTCCAGATGTTCAAGATAAGGCTTGTCGATAAACACAACCACTTGAGCCTCAATATCATATCGTTGCAGGGTTGCCAGTAGAGATTCCAGATTACTGATGCGATCCCGAAACTGTGGATCAGCGTAGAACTCTGCCACCACGACAGATGGCCGATGGGACTTTAACCAGGCCTGCGCTTTGCGTACCGAATTCACCATTTCCACGAGATAACCCAAACGCTGATAAAGCGGCACGAAATTAGGGTAGCCACCCAACTCCACCAATGCGAGCAATTCCTGATCTTTCATATGCTTGATTTTGCCTCTCTGTCACCGGATCATATTGTGGTTTTTTGAATCGACGAGCTGTTTTCCTATCATGCAACTAAATCTGATTATCGATGACTGGTCAATGGACCTGGATATCCCTGACGGCTATCTGGACAGCATGGGAGAATCGTTCGACAAAATGGACAAAGACATGGACCGGGGCTGGCAGATAGGCCAAAAGTGGGTGAAAAACCCAAGTCCCAAACAACGCTGCCAACTTGTGGCCGGTAAACTCTTGACCGCTCTGGAGACCGATAACGAAAATCTTGCCATGATGATGGGGGGGTATATCCTTTCCCGCATGAAAGGCATACGGCAAGTCGTCATCGATAATACCGGCGAACCGGAAGGGACTGCCTTCAAGACATAAGACAAAACTTCCACTTTAGGGATACACCAAACAAGCCATGGATGGTCATCTTGCAGCTAGAAAACTTGCGCCGCTACGTTGTCAATCTTGGCTATTGCTGGCATAAATGATCTATGTAAAAAGTGTGTAGGTTGGGCCGACGCAGGAGGCCCAACAATCCGCACCCTTTCCAGAGGCTGGATCGAAAATTGGAAATGGAGTTGTTGGGCCTCCTGCGTCGGCCCAACCTACCAGCTGGTGAGACAGTGATGGGCCTTGGCGTGATGTAGACACCTAGAGAATATTGGCTTCCACCATTTGTTTTATCTCCTCTTGTGCCTGATCCGGAGGCAGTTTCTGGAAATCCAATAATCTGCCGGCGAGGGATGACCAATGTGCGGCGCTTCCGCTGATATAGTCGCAGAGCAAAGCCCAGTCACCACTTTCATGCCAGCGCTCGTAGGCCGACTTGAGACCGGGATACAGCACCTCTCTCATCCCACTCAGCCCACCAATATAGAAGTGTATTGAGGCTGCATCACGTCTTTCCAACAAAGCCGGCAGAGTCGCCTGGCAATCTGCCCAGTGATCACGCACTGCCCTGGCCATCAGCTCTGCAGGAGAGTGGCCGAGAGCGATCAACAAATCATTCCATGGCTGGCCAAGCGTTTGACCTGCCAGATACTCCCCCTTTTCATGCAGCATGACGGCATCCAACTCTTTCTCCACCATTTGATCGAGTGCGCTCTCCAGATCGTCTTCAAAATCATAATAGGCGAAGGCCCTGCCGAGGGCGTTGTCCGGCCGATGCCAGCGCCAGTTATCCAGTTTCTCCCACAGCAGCCGACGGAAAGACTCCTGTCGAATATAGATACGATCACCCTGACTCATGGCGGCGGGCGCCATCAGATCACGCGCCAGCTCCCGCCCGGCAACCCAAACGGAGACACCGCCCGGATTCTCCCTGCGCTCCAGATGCCCGAGAAAAAAGAGTGGCTTGTTCTTCAGTCCATAACCTGCGCTATAGACCAACCCAAAGGATTCCAGAACACTGTTGATAGGCTCTACGTCGAAGGGATCGAACTCCAAGCCCTGTATTGATAGGGGTACGAACTCATCCTCGCTCAGGCTTTCCCAAAGGGCTTCTCTGGCTGTCAGCCACTCCCCCACTGACTCGTTGGTCAATGAAGTGTTGTAATCCAGGCCGTTCTCCCAGCGGTAGAATTCGCGCATTTTTAAAAGATAGGTACAGAGACCGTAGTCGGTGCCGTGCCTGGCATCGGAGATATGGCAGTTTTTCTGTACAGCACAGCAGAACTGGCGAAGCGAACCATTCATTTCCACAGCCTATGGTTGGAGATACCACGATAGCAGTGTAGGGGATCATTGACTTACACAGCCAATCCTATCGGTGTAAACACCTTTTACCACCTGTATAAAACAGGGTATTCACCGTACAGCGGGTGAAGAAATATCCATCAGCTCACGTAACAGTGCGGTGGCAAAGGTACCTGCAGGGAGGAAAAAGGTCAGCGTCAAAGTGTCCGAAGCACCGAACTGCCATTGCAGATCATCGAGTCTGACCCGCAAGGCTCTGCGCTCCTGCTCCAGGCCAAGTTGCTCCAGCCCCTCCCTCCATGTCGTAAATGGTGCCAGTATCTCCTGTTCTAGAGATGCCACATCTCCCTCAACCTGGGGCGCTCCCCGTCCAAAGAGCGGGCCGGTTGGGTGGATGTCCTGTGACAAGCAGCGTTCCCTCAAACACTCATCATCAGGATCGTCCCTAAATCCAGAACGGCTACCGTCCAGCTTAAAATAGTCTCCGGGCAAAGGACTCGCCCATATCTGTCGCTTGATCCGCTCTGCGAGAACTTGATTGAAGAGTTGGGAACGGACAGCGGAGATCAACAACCCTCTCAGTTGCCGATCGACCCGTCGCCGACTGTCACCCAACAGGTCAGCGAAGCGATGCAGGTTTTGATAGCCGTGACCAAAACGCTGCTCGCCAAAATAGTTGGGCATGCCGGAATCTCTCATCTGTTCCAGACGCTTTTCAAGCAGCCCTTTTTCTGCATCGACATGCCGCAGGGTGATCTGGAAACGGTTGCCCCGAAGCGCACCCCGACGCAGTTTGCGCCGGTGTCTGTGAACCGCGAGGAGCTCCACTTGCTCAGAGGTAAAACCCGACCAATCGGGTTCAGGCTTGCCTGCCAGACGTAACGAAAACCATTGGGTGGTTACGGCATGTCTATCTTTCAGGCCGGCATAACTGATATCGCGAGCGGGTATACCAGCAAACCTTGCCAGTTGACCTGCCAGCCATTGGGTATTCGTATCACGCTTTTTAACATGTACCAGCAGGTGCTCTCCATCGCCATCCGGTTCAAAACCCAACACTTCATCAACCTGGAAGTCATCGCTGGAGACCCGCATCTTCGCACTACCGAGAGATGCCCCAAAGGCTCGGGGCATCTCTGACAGGGTTTGCCATGTACTATCAATCAACAGGATGCTCCGTTAGCAGCACAACGGCATGGGCGGCTATACCCTCACCACGGCCTGTAAAACCCATCCCTTCAGTCGTTGTGGCCTTGATGTTGACCTGCTGCTGATCGACCTTCAAATCGGTCGCCAGGGTCTCCCGCATGTTATCGATATGGGGAGCGAGCTTGGGACGCTGGGCAACCGCTGTGAGATCGATATTACCGATCCGCCATCCGGCCGCATACAACCTTTCCATGACCTGACGCAACAGTATCCGGCTATCGATATCGGCATAGGCTTGGTCGCTATCAGGAAAATGGCGACCGATATCCCCCAGCCCGGCGGCACCAAGCAGGGCATCACAGAGCGCATGAATCAGGACATCGCCGTCCGAATGGGCCTGCAACCCCTCATCGTGAGGTATGCCGACACCACCCAGCACCAGTGCTTTACCTTTCTCGAACCGATGTGCATCGTAACCTTGACCAATTCGCATGCTTTTTCTATCTCCATGGGCTTAAAGAGTCAGCGTCGCAGGCCGCTATAAATCCAGGGCCATAATTAACTGACATATCATCGGCGGATGACCAATTGTACGCGATAACCGCGTTCTGAGCCGCCTGATCTGTGTCGAATACCGTTCACCCATTGAGAACCGAAAAGATGATTCAACGAGTCACTGCTGTCAGCGCCAATAGAGTCAAGAGCTTTTCTCTCTTCAGGAACCTGCCCAAGCGTGTGTTGGAGTATATCCTCGGCCAGACCCATGTTGAGCACCACAATGCGGGTAGTGAGATCACACATCCTGGAGAGAGTGATGGCGAGGTCCACTTTCTACTCGAAGGCGAGGTCAAAATCTCACAGGGTAGCGGCAAGCAAACACTGCGTAGTGGGGATGACGAAGCAAACTCAGCACCCCTGAATGCGGTTTCCCTGGGTGAGGACACCATTGTCGCCACCACGGCAATCGATACCCTCTGTTTGCCGAGGGAGTTATTCGACGCCATCCGTAATCTACCGCCGGTGGTTCACAAACGGTCCAGTCAGCCCATCGAACTGATGGATTCCAGCGGTCCGGAAGCCACGCTTTACTGGGAATTCCATGAAGCGATCCGGGAGGATAAGCTGGAGTTGCCCAGCATGCCGGATATCGCCCTGCGGATCGCTAAGGTCGTACATGACCGAAACTCTGACAGCCAGGCCATTGCCAGGGTCGTACAGGCCGACCCCACCATTGCAGCCCGCATTATCAGTGTGGTGAACAGTGCCGCTTATCGAGGCAAACAGACGATCGACAATTTACCGGATGCCGTCACCCGGCTGGGGCGTAGTGTGACCCACAACCTGGTCATCAGTTTCGCCCTGGGAAAGCTGTTCCATAGCCGTTCCGATACACTACAGTCACGCATGACAAAGCTCTGGCAGCACGTCAGCTATGTGGCGCCTATCTGCCACGAACTGGCCAGGGTCACACCGGGTTTGGAACCCGATCAGGCAATCCTCTGTGGTCTGTTACACGATATCGGCGCCCTGGCTATCCTTGGTGCAGCCCGCAGCAAACCGGTGCTGGCCGAAAACCCGGAACTCCTAGATCAGGTCATCGAAAACCTGAAAGCAGAAGTCGGCGCCATGGTACTGCGCAAATGGGAGTTTCCCGACTACTTCGTGCAGACCGCATTGCATGCAGAGGATTGGATGGAAGACATCAGCCACGAACCCGACTATGTCGATCTGGTCGTGGTGGCCCAACTGCACGCCTATGTGGGTACCCCAATGATGAGCAGCCTTCCCCGGCTTGATCTGGTGCCGGCCTTCCACAAACTGGCGCTGGGCAAGCTGACACCGCGTCACTCGCTCGGTGTACTGGAGAATGCCAAGGAACGGATTCGCGAACTCAAGGAGATGTTGGCACTACCGGGTGCTTAACCAGGATTAAGTACTAGTGGGTATTATATTATTGCGCTGATGCTCGTTGCGGTAAGGCCACACCCTGCGGTTTGCATAGTGCACGTGTAGGGTGCCCGCCCTGCCGTACAAGTCAGATTAGGGCCTGATTTTGTGAGAGGTAGAATGCAGCCAACTGTAGATCAGCCGGACGGGTAATCTTGATATTGCCCGCATGCCCTTCAACCATCACCGGGGTATAACCTGCCAGCTCGATCGCACTGGCATCATCGGTTACCAACTTACCCTGTTCGATCGCCTGTTCCAGCGCCTCTGTCAGCAAACCCAGGCGAAACATCTGTGGTGTATAGGCCTGCCATAGCCCACTTCTCTGCACTGTCTGTACGACATGCTTGTCATCGGAAACCAGTTTCAGGGTGTCCTGCACTGGCACACCGAGCAAACCACCCACAGCATGATGCTGAAGCGTCTCGACTAATCTGTTGAGATCCAATTCAGCGACACAGGGTCGTGCCGCATCGTGCACCAGCACCCAATCATCGGCATCCGCCTGCAGTCCAATGGCCCGTAACGCATTGAGTACCGAATGACACCGTTCATCACCACCGGAGACCCTGACAACCCGAGCATCATTGGCGTGCTCTGTCTGCGTCCAGTAAGCGTCTGTTTCTGACAGCGCCACATACGCCTTATCGATCAGTGGATGAGCGAGCAATCGCTGCAGCGTGTGGTCAATCACCCGACGTCCCAAAAGGTCGAGATACTGTTTCGGTGTTTTGCTCCCCATACGCTGCCCAACACCCGCAGCGGGGACGACGGCCCAGTATGATTCACTCATCGGATGGCACTTCCGGCGGCTGTATGACCTGATAGAAGACCTCTCCCTCTTTGATCATACCCAGTTCGCTTCGCGCCCGTTCCTCGATGGCTGACTGTCCGCTGCGCAGATCCTCGACCTCAGCCTGCAGAGCGCGATTGCGTTCCCGCAGGCCCAGCAGTTCCTGCTCCAGCTCGCCGATCTCATGCTTGAGATTGTTCACCTCAGCCAGACTGCCAGGACCGACCCAAAGGCGATACTGCAGCACGATCAGCAAAATAATCAGAATGGTGATGAGTAGACGCATGGGAACAAGCGTAAACAGAGCGAAGCGAAAGGGAAAGGGGCAGACCCACCTCCCCCACATAGGAGGAGGCGGTCTAGGGAAGCTCTGAGTAAATCTGGGTGAGTCAGATTGTGCGCCAAAAGCTTTCGCCTCAAGGCGCACCCCAAGGGCACTTCCTTCGGGGCGTCAATCACAGGTAATAGCAGGACTATTGCCAAGATTGATAACGCAGAGGCGGAAGTTTTTGGCCGCAAGATGACCACCCATGACTTGTTCAGCGCCTCCCTTGACTATGTAAAGTCGACGGGAAAGGCATCCTTGCCCGCATAGACGGCATCTTCGCCGAGCTGATCTTCGATACGCATCAATTGGTTGTACTTGGCCACACGATCGGAACGGGAGAGAGAACCGGTCTTGATCTGCCCGGTCGCTGTCGCCACCACCAGATCGGCAATCGTCGTATCCTCAGTCTCGCCGGAACGATGGGAGATCACTGCACTGTAGCCGGCCTCTTTTGCCATATTGATGGCGGCCAGGGTTTCAGTCAGGGTACCGATCTGGTTGACCTTGATAAGGATGGAGTTGGCGATCTTCTCGTCGATGCCACGTTGCAGAATTTTGGTGTTGGTCACGAACAGGTCGTCTCCCACCAGCTGCACCCGGTCACCGAGCTTCTCGGTCAAGAGTTTCCAGCCCGCCCAATCACTCTCATCCATCCCATCCTCGATAGTGATGATCGGATACTGGTCGACCCAGGCTGCCAGGTAGTCGGCGAATTCCCCGGCACTGAATTTACGGCCTTCGGATGCCAGATTGTAGACACCATCTTCATAAAATTCGGAGCTGGCAACGTCCAGTCCCAGGTAGATATCGCTACCAGCACTGAAACCGGCTTTAGTGATGGCTTCTAGGATTACCTCAATGGCTGCTTCATTGGATGGCAGGTTTGGGGCAAAGCCACCCTCATCACCCACCGCCGTTGCCATGCCGCGCCCCTTAAGCACGCTCTGCAACGCATGGAAAACCTCAGCGCCATATCGCACCGCTTCACGGATCGAGCCAGCACCCACCGGCAGGATCATGAACTCCTGCAGGTCGACACTGTTATCGGCATGAGCACCGCCATTTATGATATTCATCATCGGCACCGGCAGTTGGTAAGGACCGGCGGAAAGGTAACGGTAGAGTGGCAGAGCCCGCTCTTGCGCTGCAGCGTGAGCCGTTGCCAGCGAGATACCCAGCAAGGCATTGGCACCCATGCTGGCTTTGTTTTCCGTACCGTCCAGATCCAGCATGCACTGATCCACTGTTTCCTGGTCAGTGACCTCCAGACCGATCAACGCCTCTTTCAATGGACCATTTATATGGGATACCGCTGTCAGTACGCCTTTGCCGAGATAGCGGGACTTGTCCCCATCCCTCAGCTCAAGCGCCTCGCGGGAACCTGTGGATGCACCTGAGGGCACCAGGGCGCGGCCGATAGCCCCGTCCGCAGTGAATACATCGGCTTCAATAGTTGGATTACCCCGTGAATCGAGGATCTCTCGTCCACGTACGTCAACAATTTCGGACATCTTATCTCCGTGCTCTGTTGTGGGTTAAAGATAATATAAAGTGAAAAATCTATGCAGATCGTAAAATGGTACCCGAAGTCATCCCGTATGACTTATAACTCCGTCTCGATAAAACCGCTGTCTTTTACTGTCTTATCAATCATCAGTAGGGTTTCCAGCAAGGCGCGCATGCGAGGCATCGGCCAGGCATTGGGACCGTCGCTCAGGGCCTTTTCCGGCTCGGGATGGGTCTCCATGAAGAGACCGGCAATACCCGCAGCCACTGCAGCTCTCGCCAGCACCGGCACATACTCCCGCTGCCCGCCTGAACTACTCCCCTGACCGCCTGGCAACTGTACCGAATGGGTGGCATCGAATACCACTGGGCAACCCGACTCCCGCATGGCCGCCAGGGCACGCATATCGGAGACCAGATTGTTGTAGCCGAAAGAGACACCACGTTCGCAAACCATAATCTGCTGGTTACCGACCGCTCTCGCCTTCTCAACCACATTACCCATGTCCCAGGGGGCGAGGAACTGTCCCTTCTTGATATTCACGGGCTTGCCCTGACGGGCCACGGTCTGAATAAAGTTTGTCTGCCGACAGAGAAAGGCGGGGGTCTGCAGCACGTCCACCACTTCGGCCACTTCGGCCATCGGCGTATCCTCGTGCACATCTGTCAGTACCGGCACCCCGATCTGATCTTTGACTTTCTGCAGAATCTGCAATCCCTGCTCCATGCCCGGTCCGCGAAAGCTGCTGCCGGAGGAACGGTTGGCCTTATCGAAAGAGGATTTATAGATGAAGGGAATACCGAGCTCATCCGTCAACGCCTTAAGCTGACCCGCTGTCTCCAGCGCCAGGCTCTCACTCTCGATGACACAGGGGCCGGCAATGAGAAAAATCGGTTGTTCGAGACCGACCTCGAAATTACACAGTCTCATGTATTGGCATCCTTGTGCTTTCTGGCCGCATCGATGAATCCGGAAAAGAGCGGATGACCGTATCGTGGGGTCGAGGTGAACTCCGGGTGGAACTGACAGGCGACGAACCAGGGATGATCGGGGATCTCGACGATCTCCACCAAGCGGCCATCCACTGAGCGACCGGCAATCTTCATACCTGCAGTGACAATGTCATCCAGATAGCTGTTATTGAACTCATAACGGTGGCGATGGCGTTCTACGATCACATCCTTATCGTATAGCGTTTTCGTCAAACTGTTGGGCTGTAGCTGACACTCCTGGCCACCCAGGCGCATGGTGCCGCCCATATCGGAGTTCTCACTGCGCTTCTCCAGTTTGCCATCTGCATTCAGCCACTCGGTAATCAGTCCGATGACAGGATGGGGGGTGCCGCGATCGAACTCGGTGCTGTGGGCGCCTTCGAGTTGCGCCACATGGCGGGCAAATTCGATCACCGCCACCTGCATACCAAGACAGATTCCCAGATAAGGGATACCGTTCTCTCGGGCATACCGAACTGCGGCAATCTTGCCCTCGACACCACGATTACCAAAACCACCGGGCACCAGGATGGCATCCATATCACTCAGGATTTCGGTACCACTTTTCTCCAGTTGCTCCGAGTCCACATAGTGAATCACCACCCGGTTGCCGGTATGCACACCGGCATGCATCAGCGCCTCAGAGAGGGATTTGTAGGCCTCTGTCAGATGGACATACTTGCCCACCATGGCAATTTTGACCTCTTGATTCAGATTATCGAGCCCATCCAGAAAGTGCTCCCATTCTGAAAGATCTGCAGGCGGCAGGTCGAGACCAAACTGCTGATTGACCAGCTCGTCCATCTCCTGTGCATGCAGCAGAACAGGAATGCGGTAGATGGAATCGGCATCCACTGCTGAGATAACCGCCTGTTCCGGCACATTGGTAAACAGGGCGATCTTTTTCCGTTCCGCTGCCGGTAACGGTTGCTCAGAACGGCAAACAAGGATATCGGGCTGAATGCCGATGGAGCGCAACTCTTTCACCGAATGCTGGGTCGGCTTGGTTTTGATCTCACCGGAGGCCTTGATGTAGGGCACCAAGGTCAGATGCATGAACATGGCTCGCTGATGCCCCATCTCGACACCCATCTGACGAATCGCTTCCAGAAACGGCAGTGATTCGATATCACCCACCGTACCGCCGATCTCGACCAGGCAGATATCTTTGTCACCTGCACCGAGCATCACGCTTTCTTTGATCTGGTTGGTGATATGCGGAATAACCTGAACCGTAGCGCCGAGATACTCTCCTTTACGCTCCTTACGGATCACGCTCTCGTATATCTGCCCGGTCGTGAAGTTGTTGTTGCACCCCATGGTGCTGCGGATATAGCGCTCGTAATGCCCCAGATCCAGGTCGGTTTCAGTCCCGTCTTCGGTGACGAAAACCTCACCATGCTGAAAGGGACTCATGGTGCCGGGATCCACATTGATATAGGGATCCAGCTTGATCATGGTGACGTTCAAGCCGCGGGCTTCAAGCAGGGCAGCAAGAGAGGCGGATGCGATGCCTTTACCTAGAGAGGAGACAACACCGCCCGTTATAAATATGAATCTGGTCATGAGACTTCTGATGGCTAGAGTGGGAAAACGGACGGGAGTGAACAGTACCAGATTCGCCTCCTTCCCTCAATGGGAAGCTGCCAAATCGGCACCTCACTTTGAAGACTTTTCAAGCGGAATAAACGGTTGATTATCCGCACTTAGGGTCTATAATCGAGAAGCGTTCTTCGCAAAATAACTACATAACCAAGTAGGCCAGGGTCGGCTGGACTCTTAAGTAAAATTCAATAACTGAGTACTGCTCTCGTCTCATTTGACGGGAAACCTGACCAACCGCTTGTTTTGTTCAATAGATGGTGTAGTTGTACAAAATTAACTCAGAGTGAGGAGTAACTATGACTAAATTCTCAAAAGCACTGAGCATCGCTGCTCTCGTTGCCTTTTCAACCAGTGCCTCTGCATGGTGGGGTCCAGGCGGTGGTAACCGTGGCTGGAACAATGATGGTTGGGGCGATGGCTTTGGCGATGGCTCCGGCGACTTCAGCTTCGGCATGAGCGGCCGGGGTTCCGGTTCCGGTTATGGTCGTGGCAACAACTATTACCGTGGCTATGACGGCTATGGCTACGGCCCCTACGGAGGAGGCTATGGTGCACCTTACGGCTATGGTGCTCCTTATGGCGCTCCTTATGGCGCCCCTTATGGCTATCCTGCACCCCCTCAAGCACCTGCACCTGCTGCACCTGCTCAATAAGCCAGGCAGCCAGCTGACGAAGAAAGCCGACCCCAACGGGTCGGCTTTTTTTTGCCCTTAATAAGGCATTACGCTACAAAAGACTTTAAATGACTTGATCCTGATCAATATTATCTGGAAGATATAGACCGTCAGCCCACTGTTGGCAAACAGATCCATCATGCTGGAGCCTCTCCTTGACTAACCGAAAAGTGGTTTCGTTCGAAAATATCAAGGTCGCCTGCAAAAATTGCAGTCTTTCCACACTATGCCTTCCCATGGGCCTAAGTCCGGAAGATGTTGAGCGGCTCGACACCATCATCAAACGTGGACGGCCCTATCATCGGGGCGATCACCTCTATCGAGGAAACGACAAGTTCCATAGTCTGCGCGTCATCACCAGCGGCTCCGTTAAAACCTACACCCCCAATGAAGATGGTGGTGAACAAGTACTTGGCTTCCATCTGCCGGGAGAACTGATCGGGCTCGACGCTATCCAGGATAATCATCACAACTGTTCCGCAGTTGCTCTGGAGACAACAGCCGTCTGCGAAGTCCCCTTCAGCCAGCTCGAATCCCTGAGTAGCCTGATGCCAAGTCTGCAACATCAGATGTATCGCCTGTTGAGTCGGGAGATCGGCCAAGAGACGGAGATGCTCACCCTATTGGGTAAAAAGAGCGCAGAGGAACGCCTGGCCACCTTCCTGCTAAGCTTCTCCGAACGCTTCAAGCAACGGGGTTTTTCACCAAGCGACTTCTTCCTCAGCATGTCGCGGCATGAGATCGGTAACTATCTCGGATTGGCGGTAGAGACAGTGAGCCGACTCTTTACGCGATTTCAGGATGAAGGGTTGTTGCAGGTAGAGCGCAAGCACGTACAGCTGCTTGATCTGCCGCGGCTCTACGACATCGTGCAGGGTACAGACAGCATCAAATCCAACCAGTCACGGGTCTAACACTTCCTTACCAACTTGACGGAGCGCTAGTCTGTCTTGGACCAGAGACAGGATGCTCCCATACCAACGAGAATATTCTCGTGTGCTGCCAATTCCTCAGGATTGGCACTGACAACCTTTAATGGTGGCCGCCCTGCCGGCAGTCGTCGGATACCATCGGCGGTATTCTCTCCGGCACCCTCTCCGACACCCACGTCCAACCTGAGCGCCGTCTGCCCGCCTGTCATCATCAGGTAGACATCTGCCAGTATCTCGGCATCCAGCAACGCACCATGCAACTCCCGGTGAGAGTTGTCGATGTCGTAACGCTTACAGAGGGCATCCAGGCTGTTTCTCTGACCGGGGTGCATCTTCTTGGCCATCACCAGCGTGTCGGTCACAGCACAGAGATCCCCCACTTTGTCATTGGCTCCCATCCGAAGCAGTTCGTGATTGAGAAAGCCGACATCGAACGGGGCATTGTGGATGATCAGTTCGGCACCGCGAACATAGTCCAGGAAGTCGACTACCACATCGGCAAAATGGGGTTTATCCATGAGAAACTCATTGGTGATGCCGTGGACCTCTACCGCACCGGCATCAATCTCCCGATCAGGTTGCAGATACTGATGAAAGTTGTTGCCTGTCAGGCGCCTATCGACCATCTCGACACAACCGATCTCGATAATCCTATGTCCCTGCTCCGGCTCTAGTCCTGTAGTTTCCGTGTCGAGCACGATCTGCCGTATCATCCGTCGATCTCCTCGATGCCCCTATTCGCCAGGCTATCCGCCAGTTCGTTCTCTGGATGTCCCGAATGGCCCTTGACCCAATGCCAGGTGACGTCGTGCTTTGCCACTTCCAGATCGAGCAACTGCCAGAGATCGGCATTTTTAACCGGCTTCTTGGCTGCCGTCTTCCAGCCGTTTCTTTTCCAATTATGAATCCACTGAGTGATACCGTTCTTTACATACTGGGAATCGGTAGTCACCCGTACCTGGCTCTTGCGTTTAAGCCCTTGCAACCCCTGGATTACCGCCATCAATTCCATACGGTTGTTGGTCGTCTCCCGTTCACCGCCGTAAAGCTGCTTTTCATGTTTGCCGTAGCGCAATAGCACCCCCCAACCGCCGGGGCCTGGATTGCCTTTACAAGCGCCATCACTATATATTTCAACCGACTGCATCATTTACCCTATTACCACTCCTCGCTGTGGGTTCCGCCGCTGCCGGCAGGACCCGTTTTTTGACTCGCCACTTCTTCGTACGAATCGGTGTCACAGTAACCGTTCTCTTCACAGCCTGCATCACATAAACCCCTCCCAACATCGGCCAGACACGCCTGCCGAGGGATTCCATGAAAGCCAGCTTCTGCATCACCGCCTGATTGTGAAAAGGTGGACGATAGTTAAGATAGATCACGTATTCCAGATCAAAGCCCAGGAGTGAGAACCAGTCCTGTACCCGCCGGTAGCTGAAGAAATGACTGCACCAGGGCATATTCCCCGAACGCCTTCGAAACAGACGACCCACGCCCCACTGACTCCAGGGGTTGAATCCGCTCAGCAGCACTTTACCCTCCGGAATCAACACCCGTTCCACCTCTCTCACTAATTGATGGGGATTTGTGGAGAAATCCAAAGTATGCGGAAGAATGACGCCATCGATGCTGTCACTGGCCAGAGGCAGGTATCGTGGATCAGCTGAAAGATCGATCTCCAACTGCCCGATCCCTCTATCCAAAACGATGCGATTTCGTGCCGGGCTCTGCTTCAAAAGGTCAAATCGTGGGCTTGGTGAACCGATTTGGATGACATGGTAGCCGAAGATCGCAGCGGCCTTTTCCTGCAGACAGGCCTGCTCCTGATCTAGAAGATGGCGTCCCAAACGGCTCTCGAACCAAGATTCGAGCTGTTTTTGCTGGCAACATCCCAGTTTGAAGTCCTTGTTTGTATTCATAATTAAAGACATCTGGGGTGGCAACCGATATGACTGGTAGAGACCCAAAAGTACTTGGGTACAGGATCACAAAACATTCAGAGCCTTTGCGTTTCAGGAGATGACAAGATGGAAATGATACGCAGCTCTGATACTATTTTCCTCCGATTCGCAGTCTATCGACAACCACCAACGCTATTGAAATGCCGTATCACAAATTATCTCTACTCTTTATGAACCTCATCTTCGCCTGTCTGTTCACTGCCTGTCAGTCACTACCCAGCGGGGAGAGTCAGCCATTGGTAGAGCACGCACCGCTCTCACCGGCAACCACCCAGGTGGTTCAAACCCAGCCCACCCAACCGGATGAGCAACTGAGTATCGATAAAATACCGTCTGTGGCCGAGCAGCTGCAAACGGTGGTCGATGAACTACCCATGGAAATCCCCCCGCAGGACCTTTTGTCACGGATGGTAGCGGGCTTCTCTCTCACCTGGTCCCAGGACAAGCGGATCTTGCAGGAACTCAACTGGTATCGCAATCACCAGAGCTATATCGATCGTATACAGACGCGAGCGGAACCCTACCTGCACTTCATTCTGGAAGAGATCGACAAGCGGGGCATGCCTGCTGAGATCGCTCTGCTTCCGGCGGTGGAGAGTGCATTTCGGCCTTTTGCCTACTCTCATGGACGAGCCGCCGGTATGTGGCAATTCATTCCCTCCACGGGACGTATCTACGGCCTTAAGCAAAACTGGTGGTATGACGGCAGGCGGGATGTTGTCTCCTCGACCCTTGCCGCATTGGACTACCTGCAGGCGCTGAGCAAGCAGTTCGACGGTGACTGGGAACTGGCGCTGGCGGCGTACAACTCCGGGGGCGGCACGGTACGAAGCGCAATCCGCCGTAACAAGAAGCGTGGCAAGCCGACCGATTTCTGGTCCCTTAAACTGCCGGATGAGACCAGTGCTTACGTACCGCGTCTGCTGGCACTGTCTGAGATCTTCCGCAATCCGGAGGAACACGGTGCCGTCATCCAAACTTTTCCCGACGAACCGTACTTCACGACTGTCGATTTAGAATCCCAACTGGATCTTGCCCTGGCAGCCGAGATGGCTGATCTTCCCATACAGGATCTCTACCTGCTCAATGCCGGGTTCAACCGCTGGGCTACTGACCCGGATGGCCCCCATCGCCTTAATCTGCCCATCGATAAGGTGGATGGCTTCAAGGAAAAACTCACCGCGTTGCCACCGGAAAAACGCCTGACTTGGAAGCGTTACAAGATCAAGAGCGGCGACTCGCTCAGTGTCATTGCCCGTAAACACAACACCACCCCCAAGCTGCTGCGTCAGGTCAACAAGCTCAAGGGCAACAACATTCGCGCAGGCAAACACCTGCTGATTCCCGTCTCGAGCAAGGCGTTCGAGCACTACGTCTATAGTGCAGAGCAGCGGAAAGCGAGTATTCAGAACAGAGCACGAAAGGGCAGCAAGCAGCACTATGTGGTTAAATCCGGCGACAGTCTCTGGACCATAGCCAGAAGACATAACGTCAGTTATAAAAAGCTTGCCAAGTGGAATGGCATGGCACCGGGAGACCCGCTCAAGACCGGTCAAAAGCTGGTCATCTGGGTTAAAAAAGCCCCGTCTTCCAAACTGTCACTACTCGACCTGCAGCCCAGCGGCACACAAAGCTCCCTGCACTACAAAGTCAGGCAGGGCGATTCACTCTCTCGCATTGCCCAGCGCTTCAAGGTCTCCATTACCGATCTGAAACGCTGGAACACCCTTGATGGGAAATATCTGCAACCAGGACAACGACTTAAGCTCTACGTCGATGTCACCGAGCAGACACTCTGACAAGAACGCTTTCCATTGACCTGCATCAATGGAATGCCGCATTTTTTTGACAGCCTCTGTGCCCTCATGAACTATCAGCCCTGTGGCATAGGCTGTATTGAGGTATCACAAATGAGTGAAGATTGCCGTTTGAGAGAAGGGGTGGAGTTAAATCTGCCGGATGTAGAGAAAATCGCCCTCGGACTCAAATCCCTGGCAGTCTACTCCATGCTTGCCTACGAACACGATGACGACCCAGAGGATCTGGATGGTGTCGTACAAGAGGGACTGGACGCTATCGATCGTCTCTTCACCTGCTGACCAATTAAAGGGCTTCAGCAAAATACCTTGAACATCTATTGCTGAAGCCCCAACTCTATCCTTTCATCGATACACCAGCAGGTAGCCAGCTGGACCTATCGGATGAAGATTGCTCCTGCACTGCTCCAGACAAATATCTCTGGAGTGTGGTCATTTCCCCCAAAAATAGCTCATTTCGCACATTTCCCCAATCCGCCTAAAACTGTATCCTCATGTTTTTACAGGATTAAATTCTTGGCATGTCTCTTGATGAGAGAAATAGCACACCACTATGCCGAGGATGAGGATCATGTACAAAATAAAGCAACTACAAGTGGGGGCCCTAGTACTTGCCCTATTCATGACGCAATCTGTTTTCGCAGCACCGCGCGTCGTCGTCAGTCTGCCTGCCATCCACTCTCTGGTGGCCAATATCATGCACGGCGTGGGCGAACCTGTTCTTCTTTATGATCATGAGAGCAACACCGCAGACACCCTGGACCCATTTCAAAAAAGTGAGCTTTTGACTGCCGACCTTGTGATATGGATCGGGGCGGGCCTTGAAACATCGCTCTCAGATATGCTGGATCACACACCGCCGCTGGAAAGCCGGTCCATGACCCTGTCCAGAACGATTCCGCTGCTCTTAAAAAAGAATTTTGACGGCATTGCCGATTCACGCCAAATCTCACGAGATTTGAAATTCTGGAGCGACCCAAAGCTCGCCATCATGGCTGTCAGGCAGATTACACCGAAACTTGTTCGCATCGACCCGGATAATACAGAGCGCTATTTGGATAACGAGATCATGCTCCTCAAGCGAATCAAGTCAATGACCCATGAAATCGCATCCAGCTTCTCCTCCCTTGAGCCAATACCGGTAATTGTAGCCGCTCAATTCGACCAGTACTTCAACAACCGTTTCATCCTGAACCTAAACAATGGATCAACTCATGACGGTGAGTTACTTAAAGTTGCCGGCGTCCCAACAAACCCATGCCCCAACCTGATCAATCAGGAACAACTGACTGACCATGGACCCGACCAGTATTTTGAAACCATGATGCTAAAGACAAAAAGGATTCAAACCTGCGCGGCCAAGTTCAATCGCAAGAAAGTTGCGAATACAATCAGTAAAAAAGACAAATCTGGCTAGGGCCAGTTGAGGAAAAGCAGGGAAGCATTTCCTATCAGCAAACGTCAGTCTCTAAGTTTCCAATGGATAGGCCACCGGATGGTCGATGTGCAACCTGACACCGATCTTTTCGCCAATCGCATGGTCATGATGACTCTGCACAAGACAGAGAATCTCGCTACCGTCGTCCAGCAACAAAGTATAGAGATACTCCGCACCCTGAAAGACCTTATCGACCACTTCCAACTGAAATTTGCTGGCATCATCATGGATGATATCGTCGGGACGTAGAAGTAACTCTACCGCCTGCCCCTGACTGACCTCATTGACGAACAAACCCTTGAAAGATCCCAGTGCGGTTTCTACGTGCCCCCCCGCCAGTACCCGTCCGGGAATCATGGCTCCCTGCCCGATAAAGTCAGCCACAAAACGATCCTGGGGTGTGTGATAGAGATCGTAGCCGGCATCCCACTGCCGTAGCCGACCCTCTCCCAATACACCGATAGCATCAGCCAGGGCGAATGCCTCCAACTGATCATGCGTCACCAGAATGGCAGTCACGGACTCACGCTTGAGAATCTCCCTCACCTCTCTCGCCAATTGCTCTCGCAGTTCCACATCTAGGCCGGAGAAGGGTTCATCCAGGAGCAGGATATCAGGCCGTGGCGCCATGGCGCGAATCAAGGCCACCCGTTGTTGCTGCCCCCCCGAGAGTTGGTGGGGATACTTTTTCTGCAGACCGGCCAACCCCACAAGATCCAACAGCTCTTCGACTCTGCCATGTCGCTGTTTACCGCTCTGTCCTCTCAGACCGAAGGCAACATTCTGCTCCACAGTCAGGTGGGGATAGAGTGCGAAATCCTGGAATACCATGCCGACCCGCCGCTTCTCGGGTGCCAGGGTGGCGCCGGGCCGGGAGACCGATCTGCCATGTAGCAGAATCTCACCGCCCGTCAGGGGTTCGAAACCGGCAATGGCACGCAATAGACTGGTCTTGCCGCAACCACTGGGACCGAGCAGACAGCCGATATCACCCTGTTCCAGATCGAAGCTGACCCCACGTACCACTTCTTGTTTGCCGTAGCTGACGCTGGCATGTTTGACTTCAAGCTGTTTCTGCATGACGCGACCGGGTAATGGAACGGCTCAACAGCACGACGGGCAGGATACCGACCAGCACAATCGTCAGGGCGGCATAGGAGGCATCGGCCAGCCGTTCATCCGACGCCAGCTCATAGGCCCGCACCGCCAGGGTGTTGTAGTTAAAGGGGCGCAGTATCAGGGTCGCAGGCAGTTCTTTCAAGACATCCACAAAAACCAACAGCAGCGCTGTCATCAGACTGCCTTTAAGCATCGGGATGTGGACACGACTTACGATCTCACCGGAGCCGGTGCCCAGCGAGCGGGCAACCTCATCCATGGTAGGGCGTATCTTGCCTAAGCCGGCCTCCACCGTCTGCAACGAGACTGCCAGGAATCTAACCAGATAGGCAAACAACAAAGCCACCAAGGTGCCACTAAACAGCAACCCCGTCGACCAGCCGAACTGCTCTCTCACCCAACCATCCAGGGCATTGTCAAATGCAGCAAAGGGTATCACTACTCCCACTGCGATGACCGTTCCCGGAATAGCGTAACCCATACCAGCTACCCTGACCGATAGCTGGACCGGCCAGCTGCCAAACAGGCGTTTTCCGTAGCTGAGAAAGAGCGCCAGCAGCAAGGCCAGCAGTGAAGCCCCACCCGCCAACAGGAGGCTGTGAGTGATCAGACTGAGAAAGCGGCCATCCAGGCTCTCTTCAGCGGTCGTCAACGCCCACCAGAGCAGTTGGCCCGCCGGCAGGAGAAAACCGAAGAACAGCGCGCCCATGCAGATCAGAAAGGCCATTGAGGACTGCTTCCAATTCAACTGAAAGCGGGTCAACGTTTGATGGCGCTGTGTTGTGTGGTGATATCGTGCGTGTCGTCGTGAACCCTTCTCAATGATGATCAACGCAAAGACGACCAATAACAACAACGCTGAGAGTTGCGCCGCGGCAGCGGCGTTATTCAGCCCGAACCAGGTGCGGAAGATGCCCGTGGTGAAAGTAGAAACACCGAAATATTGCACAGTACCGTAATCGGCCAGGGTCTCCATCAGCGCCAGCGACAAGCCCGCCACAATGGCAGGTCTGGCCAACGGCAAGGCGACTGAAAAAAAAGTCCGCCAGGGACCGTTCCCCAGGGTACGGCTGACATCCAGTACACAGATCGATTGGCTGAGAAAGGCCGCACGGGTCAGCAGATAAACATAAGGGTAGAGCACCAGCGACAACATCAACGCTGCGCCCTCCAGTGAACGGATCTCCGGAAACCAATAGTCACCATAGGACCATCCAGTCCAATCACGCAGCAGGGTCTGCACGGGCCCGGCAAAATCGAACAGACCCGTATAGGTGTAGGCGATGATATAGGCCGGAATCGCCATGGGTAGCAGTAACGCCCATTCAAACAGGGCGCGTCCGGGAAACTGGCACATGCTGGTGAGCCAGGCGGTACTCACGCCCAACATCAGGACACCGATCGCCACACCCACCATCAACAAGAGTGAATTGGTGACGTAATCCTGCAGTACGGTATCTGCCAGGTGTCGCCAGACCTCCCCGGCAGGCTCAAAGAGATAAGAGAGCACCAGCAGCACAGGAACCGACAGCAGCAACGCAATCGCAACCACACTGATACCCCAGGCATTCACACGGAGTGAGATACCCGATGGGCTGATAGTTTTCTCTACGGCTTCTTGCATATCCAAGCCTAACGCACACACAGGAAGGAGGCAGGGGTGGTGGCCTCCTATTAAGACCTAGCTTTTACTTCCAACCGGCTCGATCCATCAGACGAACCGCATCCGGGTTTAATTCACCAAGCCTGCCCATATTAAGGGTATCCATCTTGAATTCGCCCCAGGATTTAAGCAGTTCCCCAGGCTCCACGTCACTGCGCACGGGATACTCACCATTGGTCTTTGCATACCATGCCTGGGAATCTTTACTGACCAGGTACTCAAGTAGTCTGATGGCGTTATTCCTGTTTTTTGCCGCCAGCGTCACAGAGGCGCCACTGATATTGAAGTGGGCACCACGCCCCTGCTGATTCGGCCAGTAGACAGCCATCTTCTCTGCAGCCTCACGCTGTGCCGCATCCTTGGAGGTCAACATACCTGCCAGATAATAGGTATTCACAATAGCGATATCGCAGATACCGGCAGCCGCTGCCTTGATCTGGTCTCGATCACCACCTTTGGGGGGACGGGCAAAATTCTTCACCAATGCACTGGCCCACTGCTCTGTGGCTTCCACGCCATTCGCCGCAATCATTGAGGCCACCAGTGACTGATTGTAGATATTGTTCGATGAACGGATACAGATATTACCCTTCCACCTCGGGTCGGCTAGTGACTCATAAGATGACAGGGTTGATGGTTCGACCTTACCCTTCACGTAAAGAATGGGACGCGCACGCAATGACAGACCATACCAGTGACCTTCCGGATCACGAAAACTAACTGGAACGAGTTCGTTCAATACAGACGAATCAACCGTCTGTGTCACACCTGCCTGCTTTGCACGATGGAGACGCCCTGCATCTGTGGTGATCAACAAATCTGCCGGGGAATTCCGCCCCTCACTCTGTAGACGCTGCAGCAGGGCATCAGCCTTGCCGGTCACCAGATTGACGGTAATCCCTGTCTCCTCGGTGAACTGGTCAAGCAATGGCTTGATCAACTTCTCCTTACGGGCGGAGTAGAGATTGACCTCTTCCGCCCCGAGTGCCAGGGTAGGTGCCAAAAGGCATAGTGACAGCAACAGATAGATAAGTTTTGATGGAAATGACACAGTCGGCCTCCAGAATTGCAATCCGATGGGGACAAGATCCCATAATATATGCTTAATGATAACGATTCGCATTACTATTTTCAATGCCTAACAGCAATAGCGCTATCATCTGGTTCCCACAGTGAAAAACCGTGAAAAAAGAAACGGCCTCACGCTGGTCCACACTGGAGCGGGTAAAGGCAAATCATCCAGCGCATTCGGCGTCGCATTCCGTGCTGCTGGCTGGGGCCTGGAAGTCCTGGTCATTCAATTTATAAAGGGGCAATGGAAAACGGGTGAGCAACAGGCCGCTACCCGCTTCGAGAATATCGAATGGCATGCCCTGGGGGACGGTTTCACCTGGGACACGAACAACCCGGAACAGGATCGACTTACCAGCCGTGAGATCTGGACCTTGTGTCAGGAGAAGATCCGCTCACATCATTACGATCTTGTGATCCTGGACGAGATCAACTACTGCTGTGGCTATGGATGGATTGATGGAAAGGAGATCGCCGATTTCATTCGGCATGAAAAACCCTCCTGGATGCACTTGATTCTCACCGGCAGGGACGCTCCCGCTGAGATCATTGAAATTGCTGACACCGTGACTGAAATGAAGAAAATCAAACATGCATTCGACAAAGGTATAAATGCCGAACAGGGCGTAGAGTTCTAGGGCCTGATAACGGGCTTTTACTTACTCAGTCAAATTCAGAGAATGTCTTAAAAAACTGCATCGCGGCACGACCGCTCTTGGTACCTCCACGAGCCATGGCGAAGTGTTTAGCCGCCTCATGCAGCGCCTTACGGTCTCCCTCGTAGTCTTTGAAGTAGTTATCAACAATCGCCAGATAGCGCTTCCAGTTGACTGGGTAGAACGATAACCAGAGACCGAATCGGTCAGACAGCGCAAGCTTCTCTTCAGTGGTATCGCCGAGATGCAGGTCATCACCGACCAGTCGAGCCTCCTGGTTTTCCGCCATGGTTTCAGGCAGCAAGTGCCGACGGTTCGAGGTGGCGTAGATCAGGACATTGCGGGGGGGCGCCTCGATAGAACCATCCAGCACACTCTTCAATGCCCGGTAGGAGGCCTCACCGCTCTCAAAGGTGAGATCGTCACAAAAGACGATGAAGTGTAGAGACAGCTCCCGGATCTCATCTACGATCTCAGGCAGTTCGACCAGGTCGTTTCTGTCCACCTGGATCAGGCGCAGCCCCTTATCCTTGTAGTGATTCAGGACTGCTTTGATCAGTGAAGACTTACCGGTCCCTCGACTTCCCCATAACAACGCATTGTTGGCCCCAACGCCGTTGAGAAAACGCTCGGTATTACGCACCAGAGCCGTCTTTTGATCTTCTATTCCCACCAGCTGATCGAAGCTGACGGTATCTACGTGCGCGATGGGTCTCAGATATCCCTTGCGTGACCGCCAGATGGCAGCGTGCGTCTTTTGCCAATCGATCGTCAAGATTCCCTCTCCCACGCTTCTTCAATAACTCGCGTCAATTGTGAAACGAGGAGGCAAAGACTGCAATGACGCCACAAGCCCTGTGTCATAAAAACATGCATCCGCTCGGCTTAGAATCAATAACCCGCATCGCCATCCCGGTCAGGACCTCCCCTCATCATCAATCGGCTTATGCGTCCCGGCGATCAAACTGTAGACAACGGGCACCACGAACAGGGTGAACAATGTACCCAGACTCATACCACCCACGATGACCCAACCAATCTGTTGGCGACCCTCGGCACCGGCACCTGCAGCCAACGCCAACGGGACGGCACCCAACACCATGGCGGCAGTTGTCATGAGAATCGGCCTCAGCCGCAGTGAAGCAGCCTCAATGACCGCATCCAGTTTGCTGCTGCCGCGCCGCTGGATCTGATTGGCGAACTCAACGATAAGAATGCCATGTTTTGTAATCAGGCCAACCAGGGTGATCATGCCGATCTGGCTATAGATATTCAGCGTACCCCCGGTCAGCTTGAGTGCCAGCAGAGCGCCGCCGATGGCCAGCGGCACGCTGACCAGGATAATCAATGGGTCGACAAAACTCTCGAACTGGGCAGCCAATACCAGATAGATGAAACCCAATGCGAGAATGAAGGCAAACAGCATAGTATTGCCACTCTCTCTGAACTCACGTGACTCACCCTTGTACTGCAACTGCACCTTACCCTCAGCAACCTCATCCACTTGCTGTTCCATAAAACTGAGCGCTTCCCCCAGACTATAGCCCGGCGCTAAATTGGCGGAGATAACCGCAGCCCTTAGCTTATCGAAATGGTTCAACTCCTTGGGTGCCACCCGCTCTTCCAGTGTCACGAGATTGGATAGCTGGACCATCTCTCCACCTCGACCGCGGACGTAGATATTGTTCAAGTCACCGGGGTCTCGCCGCACCTCATTTTCCACCTGCACCATGACCTCGTACTGTTCGGAACCACGTTTGAAACGAGTCACCTTACGACCGCCCAGCATAGTCTCCAAAGTACGACCAAGGGTATCAATGTTCACATCAGTTACCGCCGCTTTGTCACGATCGACACTGACTTTCAGTTCCGGTTTGTTGAGCTTCAGATCATTATCGAGAAAAATCAGCGACTGGTTCTCCCGCGCTCTGGCCATCACCTTCTGCACCAGATCATCCAGCTCCTGATAACTGCCGGTGCTCTGTATGACCACTTCCAGATTTTTATTAATCGGGCTCTGTCCCAGTGAGGGTGGGTTGATCGCTACGCCCATCAAGCCTGCGACACCGCCGTAAAGTTGTGGCGTCAACTCATTGGTAATATCTTTTGCCGCCCGCTCCCTATCCTCCCAAAACTGCAGATTGCTGAAAGCCAAGGTCTCGGTAACCACCGGAAAACCAACCACGGTAAACGTGGTCTTAACCTCCGGCACGGTACCGGTGATGGCCTCCATCTGCTTCGAGTAGCGATTGGTATAGTCCACCGTCGATCCCTGCGGCGCCATGCCCCAGGTCATAAAGAAACTGCGGTCTTCTATGGGCGCCAACTCAGATTGCAAGCCATTAAACAAGACATAACTACCCCCACCCACGCCCAAGGCCAACAGCAGGATCAGCCAGCGTATCCTGAGCGTAAAACCCAGCAAATTTTGATAACCGGAGATTAACCCCCCAAGGGCCTTTTCCCCTAAATTGTAGAACCAGTTATGGTGTTCCTGATGCCGTAACAACCTGGAAGACATCATGGTCGACAGGGTCAGAGCGGTAAAACCTGAGACCAGCACAGCACCTGCCAGGGTTAATGCAAACTCCGTAAACAGCTTGCCTGTGCGGCCAAGGGAAAAGGAGATGGGTGCGAAGACTGCCACCAGCGTCAGAGTCATGGCGATGACCGCAAAGGCGATCTCACTGCTACCCTTGAGCGCTGCCTTGATTGGATGCAGTCCCTTCTCCACATAGCGGTGGATATTTTCCAGCACCACAATGGCATCATCCACCACCAAGCCGACCGCCAGCACCATGGCCAGCAACGTCAACACGTTGATGGAGTAACCGAAACCATACATCATCGCGAACACACCGATCAGCGACACCGGGATGGTTACCATGGGAATCAGCGTTGCACGTACCGACCTCAGAAACAGAAAGATCACTAAAATGACCAGTGCAACAGCCTCAAAGATAGTCGTAAAAACTCCTTCAATAGAGCGCTGAATAAAGACCGACGAATCGTAGGCCACATCGATCGTCATACCTTCGGGAAGCGTCTTAATCAGACTCGGTAGCAGTTCACTAATCCCCTGTGAGATCTCCAGCGGGTTCGCCACAGACTGCTTCACCACACCCAACGCGACGGCGGTTTCCCCTTTGTATCGGGTAACCACACGCTCGTCTTCAGGTCCCAGCTCCACTCTGGCCACATCTCCCAGGCGGACCAGGTAGCCATCGATGTCCCGCAGAATGATTTCGCTGAACTCATGGGGGGTTTTCAGATCGGTCTCTGCCAACACGGTGAACTCGCGATCGCTGCTTTCAATACGACCGGAAGGAACTTCCAGATTCTGCCCACGCAAAGCATTTTCCACATCCTGCGTGGTCAGGTTGAAGGCAGCCAAGCGGACAGGATCAAGCCAGATTCGCATGGCATAGCGTCGCTCACCAAAGATCTCCACACTTGCCACACCATTGACGGTCTGCAACTGATCACGCACCACCTGATCGGCCACCTCGGAGATCTCCAGCTTGTTGTGGCGATCACTGGACATCGCCATCCAGATAATCGGCTGGGCGTCCGCCTCCACCTTGGCCACCACCGGTTCTTCCACGTCATCAGGTAGTTGACCGCGCACCCGGCCCACCCTGTCACGCACATCGTTGGCGGCAATATCCGGATCACGATCGAGCTTAAAAGTGATGGTGATCTGACTCACCTCGGAACGGCTGATCGAGGTCATGAAGTCAATGCCCTCAATACCGGCCAGGGAGTCCTCTAGGGTACTGGTGATTTGACTCTCCATGATGCTGGCACTGGCGCCCGGATAGCTGGTCTCCACGGTCACCACAGGCAGATCGATATTCGGATACTCACGCACTGTCAGACGATCGTAGGAAATCAAACCGACAAGGATCAGCAGCAGGTTAAGCACCGTCGCCAGGACGGGGCGGCGAATACTGGTATCTGTGATAACCATCAGGATTCCTTTGCTGGCATGGGTGTGACATCCATACCGTTCTGCAGTTTTAGATGGCCAGCAGTGACTACCTCATCACCGGCAGACAGACCGTGGATAATCTCTACCCGGGTCCCTTGCCGCTTTCCCGTCTTCACCTCGGTCCAGACGACCTTGCCTTCCTGCAACCGATAAACAAACTGCTGTTTACCCTGGGGCACCAGGGCGGCCTCCGGTACGAACAAGGTATTCTCTTTGCGCGAGAGGATCAGTGTCACTCGGGCAAACTGTCCAGCCAGCAGCTTACCGCTTTGATTGGGAACCCTGGCACTTACCAGCAGGCTACGACCATTCAGATCGATCTGGGGATCGATGGCATATACCTCACCACTGAAAACCTGACCCGGAAAAGCATCCAGGTGGACTTCGATCTTTTGTCCTTCTGCAACCTCTGCCAGGGTGGCTTCCGGCAGTCGAAAGTCGACCTTCATCAGACTCAGATCGAACAAGTTGACGATCTCTTGTCCGGTGGTCAGATAGTCACCCGTGCTGACTTTGCGCAAACCCACCACGCCATCAAAAGGCGCCATGATCCGGGTTTTCTCCAAGCGCGCTTTGGCGAGAACAACTTCAGCCTGATTGACTTGCAGTTCGGACGCTGTCTGGTCACGCTCCTGGTCACTGCCGTAACCCTGCTTTTTCAGTGTTGTTGCACGGTTAAAGTTAGAACGTCCCAGTGCCAGTCGTGCTTCAGCCTGCTTGAGCTCTGCCGCATAAATAGAATCGTCCAGGGCAATTAATAACTGGCCCTGCTTAACACTGCTACCCTCAGAAAAATTAATCTGCGTTACCCGCCCTTCGATTTCCGGACGCACCTCTACCGACTCGTTGGCACGCAATGTACCGACAGCTGCCACACTGTTGACCAGCTCACTCTGCTCAACCTTTGCAGTTTCCACAGGCAGTGCAAATCCCTCGGCAGCCATTGCTTGGCTGGCAGCCAACAGAAGCCCCGCTGAAAAGAACACAACAGATGCGTAAGACCGGCAGTTCGGCAAACCTTTCATGGGTAGATTCCTGTATTGGTAATAACACACCAGCCTAATGACTGGTGATTAAAAATTAATGACAAGCTGGAAACTCACAACGGGGAGAGAGCGCCTCACATAGTTTCACCAGACGAAGATAGATTTCGGGTTGCGACACCTGCTGCAAACCGAATCCTTTGAATGCCGCCATCACTAGCCGTGGCATACTCTCCTGTTGCCTTCGTTGCATCTCATCCCTTTCACTCTCCGGTAGAAAAATATTACTCATGTAGGCATTACCCACAGCGAGCGCTATCTGACTGTACTCTATGGCATCCAAATTTTTCTCGCGCTCCTGCGATAGATCAAGCCCACCCGCATCGGCTGCCGACTCCACCAAAGGCATCAGCTGCGCTTCAAAGCCACCACAGAGATTAAGCATCGACTGGTGACGCATGGGAGAGGCCTTGCGCCAGATCGAGGGTACCCCCGCCAATTGCTGTGCTTCAAAGTAAACAGGATTCTCACGGTCGAAGAGATAGAGCGCTATCGGAATCGCTATCACTCTTTCCACCACATCCAGATCTAAACGGTTCACCTGTTCAATATAGGCGAGCTTCGCCTGCCAGGCTTCCACTGCCATGGCAATAATCAGATCCTCTTTGCTTTCAAAATGTGCGTAGAGTGTGCCGACAGAAACCGACGCAGACTTGGCCAGGTCAGAAATCTTCAGCGCCAGAAAACCCTCATCTGCAACCATATTCCAGGCACAGACCAGAATATGTTGCTCGCGCTGTTGGCGTTTTTCGAGTCGATCCATGGGACGTCACTCAGAATGAACTATATTCGAATTATTTTCGATTAACCATCCAGAATCAACCATAATTTTTCTAGGACACTGAAATAATCGGTCGTCGCTTCACCCGGAAGACTGAATCAGCCTGATATTACCTAGGGTGTAGTCGTGAATTTAGAAAGCTGCCATGTATTGAAGACCTAGTCAGCGTCAGAGACGACAATGCAGTTCCGCCCCCTTGTTTTAGCTGAATAGAGTGCGTCGTCCGTACGCTTCAGGCAGGTATCAAGATCATCCTTGCCGGGACGGAATCTGGAGACACCAAAGCTACCCGTCACACTCACAGACTCATTGCCGGCTTCAACGCGGCTGCCTGCGAGACTTTGGCACAGTCTCTGAGCCAAACCCTCTGCCTCATCCAGGCTGGTCTGTGGAGACATGATCAAAAACTCTTCACCGCCCCAGCGTCCCAACAGGTCGCTGTCACGAACACCATTTCGTAGTCTTTCTACCGCATGTTTGAGTGTCTGATCACCCACATCGTGGCCAAAACTGTCATTGATCTCCTTAAAATGATCAAGGTCGATCAAAATGATGCAGAAGCTATCATCTTCATTCAGCGCGCTTTCAGCCAGCGCCTCCAGACGTTGTGTGATGGCGCGCCGATTTAAAATACCCGTCAGGTAATCAGTTCTGGATATCTCCTCCAGCTTCATTTCCATACGCGTACGTTCGGCAATTTCGTCTCGAAGCTGCTCGTTGGTTCTTAACAGCTCTGATGTCCTGGCTTTGACCCTTTGCTCCAGCTCATCATGCGCATCACGCAACGCCTCCTGATTAACCTCGATTTCACTCCGGCTACTCTCTAAACGCTCCGCCATCTGGTTGAAGGATTGCGCAAGCTGGTTCAACTCATCACCGCTGTTTGTTGAAGGCTGCACAAACTGTTCCGGCGCGATGGTCGAGAAGCGATCCATCAAAGCAACGATACGTTGAGTGAAATTCAGACTAAGATATCGACTGAATATCATTGCAAGAAGCAGGGAGAGTACAAAGGAGAGCATACCGGCGATACGGATCTCCTTAAGCTTCGATTCGACCTCATTGGCATACATATCGATGCCGACTAAATAGACCCCATCCCCCGCCTCCAGGGGTGAATAGCCGGAGAGAAAACTACCCCAACGATCCTGTGTGATTTCTTCATCAACTGACGCACGAACAAAACCTTCCATCAATGCAGGGACGTGGTGCGGATACAATTCACCGGGCATTGCCGGATCATCCGAATCCGAATCAAGCACAAAAGAGACATTTTCCTCTTCTCGGCGCATGACATAGATGAATGCAATATCTGGATTGGCTTTTACAAATTCCTGTAGCAAAGAGACGCTCTGTTTATAGACCGGCAGTATTCGATCCTCCGGATGTCTCACCTGATCCAGCTTAACCTCACCCAATCCTTGACTGACCAATGCCGCACTGTTCTGCAGCCTCGATCTGAGGGCCTGCGTGAGATTATCAATAGCACTCTGGTAGAAATAGGTACCGACACTACCGGAGACCAGAATGATGGCGGCAAAATGGCTAAAAAACAGTTTCGTCTGAATGGTAATTCGCATAGCGGAGGAGAGCATATCGAAAATGGGTAAATTACCAAAATTTAATGGGGATTTTTAATGCGTTCGTGGCTATTCTTGTTAGAGGGCGAACCCCCTCGGGGTGATATCTGACGAAAAAAGATGTTCACCTGGAAACTCTGCATCACAAATACTAAATAACACGCTGTGCTTACTTTGGCATCGCAGTTGCCTTACCCAGGGTTTCACACAGGCGGACCAGATAATTGCCCTGTTTGAGTTTCTTAGATAACAAAAGAGAGATGAGGAGTAAGAATATGACCCAGAAGATTGCGCTGGTGACTGGTGGTACGGGCGGTATCGGTACTGCCATTTGCCGTGCCTTGGCTGATGACGGCATCAAAGTGGTCGCCGGTTACAATGCCGGTGGTAATCATGACAAGGCCAAGGCTTGGCAGGCAGAGCAAGAAAAAGACGGTTACAAAATGCTGGCCGCCTATGGTGATGTCACTGATGCTGACTCATGCGAGGCATGCGTCAAGAACGTGGAGGAGATTGCCGAGGGTACAGTTGACATATTGATCAACAATGCCGGCATTACACGTGATGGAACATTTCGGAAGATGACTTGGGATCAGTGGGATCAGGTACTGAGCGCCAATCTGGACAGCATGTTCCATATGACCCGCCTCGTGATTAATCCAATGCTCGAAAGTGGTTTCGGTCGCATCGTTAATATCTCGTCAGTGAATGCGCAGAAGGGCCAATTCGGTCAGAGCAACTATTCAGCCGCCAAAGCGGGTATCCATGGATTCACCAAGGCGCTCGCGCAGGAAGTGGCAGCCAAGGGCGTCACAGTCAACACGGTCTCTCCCGGATATGTACTGACCCCCATGGTCGCCAAAATACCGCAGGAGGTATTGGACAAGATTATTAAACAGATACCGGTTGGTCGTTTAGGCGCCCCTGAGGAGATCGGCAAAGCCGTTGCCTACCTGTGCAGCGATAACTGTGGTTATGTGACAGGTTCGGATTTCTCAATTAACGGTGGGCAACACATGTCCTGATGCAACGCGGGTTGGCATCTGACAGCCAACCCGCTCAAATGTTGTTCCTGTGAACTTTTCCTACACTTTAAATTGCTTAACCGAGGCTTGCAGCTCCTGTGCCAGCTGGGATACGACAAGTCCCTGCTGTTCAGTTTGCTCCGCCCTGTTTGCCGTCTGCTCTGAAACCTGGCTAATGGTGGTTATCCCCTCATTCACATCAGAAGCCACCTGTCGCTGATCATCCGTAGCACCAGCAATCTTGGAATTGATCTCTGATATGAGATCGACAGCCTGCGTTATGGATTCCAGAGAAACACCTGCCTGCTTCGCCTGCTCTGCCGTTTCGTGACCACGGGTTCGTCCTGAATTCATAGCATCAACCGCCTGCTCCGCACCGGATTGCAATCTTGTGATAATGGCTTGTATCTCTTGCGTCGATTCCTGAGTACGCGTTGCAAGCGTTCTCACTTCATCGGCAACAACAGCAAACCCTCGGCCCTGCTCCCCGGCCCTCGCTGCTTCAATTGCCGCATTGAGCGCCAAGAGATTAGTCTGTTCTGCAATACCCTTGATGACATCGAGTACACCACCAATGTCTTCACTGTCCTTTTGAAAACCGTTGATAATACTGGCAGCCGTATCTATCTCATCAGCCAGGGATGTGATACTGCTGATGGTCATCCGAAGGTCCTTACTCCCCTTTACGGACTCTTTTTCAGCGGATCCTGTCGCCTGCTCGGCCTCAGCGGCACTCTCGGCAACACTGTCGACAGTGACTGAGAGATTTTGTATGGCGTGTACGATGCCTTCCGTCTTGGTTTTTTGATGGAGGACACCAGAGCTCGACTCCTTTGTCATCTCTAACATCTGAGAAGTCGCATCACTCATCTTGGCAGTTGAATCTTTGACATTCCCCACCAACCCCTGCAATTTATCCATAAACACATTAAACCAATGAGAAAGCTCACCCAATTCATTGCTTGCATCTTCATTGAGCCGCTTGGTCAGGTCCCCCTCACCCTCGGCAATATCTTTTATCCGCTCACGCATCAGTGAGATAGGCCGGTTAATGACAAGATAGGTATTGAATGAGGTGATGAAGACAAAAATAACTGAGACAACAATAATAATCAGTAGCAGTCGCATATCCTCTTCTGCTCTCAGTACTGAGGATGCAGAATCCTGTTCAATGACTTCAGATGCTCCAGCTGCTTTGACGGATTTCTCCTTGAATGTCTCAGCAAACGACTGCAACTCAACCGCCACCTTTGCTTGACGTTCACCTTCCACTGCCGCCTTTTCGAATTCACTGACGATACTGCGGACACGAGGCAGGGATTCTTTTCTCAACTGCTCGTAAATGTCTTCAATTTCCAACATCAACATAGTGGGATCTTCCTCCCCACTTTCAATCAGCGTATTGAGATTTTTCACCATCTTCTCAAATGCCGATTGGATCATGCCCATATCGGAGACGTTGGTTTTAAGCATTTTTATGAGCGTATTATTCATATCCTCACTGAGCTTGGAGGCTGAAGATGAGGCAAGCTTGGAATCCTGTTCAACCTCCTCCACCACAGCACGAATATCTGCGGCCTGTCCTGCTGCCTGTGAAAGGTCATCCGTGGTACGCCCCAATTGATAGAGAGCGAACAGTGTAGCGAATAGCATCAGGGAGATAAAAAATGCCATCCCCATGAATACCAATGTGCGAATCTTAAATCGCTCAAAAAAAATACTGACGATTGCGACATACCCGGATGAGACTGACATATTAAGTCACCACTTTTAGAGATAGAGACAACTACTGCTCTAGTTGTTCGTACATTTTGACAGCCTTGTTCATCTCCTTGAGCAGTGGCAGATTGAGTTTTGACATTTGCACGAGGTCATCTTTTGCAACGCCCTTTACATCTACGCTCGAAGCTCTCTCAACGATGGGCTGAAAATTCTTCCATAGCTTTGCAACAACACCCAGTTGAGTACGTATAGCCTCATCCTTTGTGCCTGGAAGCTCTAAATCCGAATCACCATCGAGCAGTCCCTTCAGGGTTCGATCAAACAGCGAAGCCGTACTGCGAAGATTTGATTTATTGTCATCCACCTGATGACCCAATGCGACGAGTGACATCTCTTTCGACATCTTTTGCGTCAACATCCGTTGTTTTCCAGCGAGGTTAATGACAATACCTGCACTCTTGCCTGTTGCCTTCTTGGCCTCTTTCTCATACAGGCGTACGGCTGTATTCATATTCTTAAGCAGTGGCAGATTGAGTTCAGCAATCTTTGCGATGTCGACATCGCCACCGGAAACCACGGCTGATACCAAACCATGAAATTCATTCCACAGCTTTTCTATCTTGGCTAACTGCTTCAATGTCACTCTTCCTTCAGTGGCCGGCAACCCCATATCGGCGCTGCCATCACGCAATCCCTTCAATGTGGTATCGAACAGCTTGGCGGTCTTTGCAAGATTCGCCCTGTTAGCTTCAGCATCCACATTATTAGCAATCAACAACATCTCTTTGGACATCTTTTGCGTCAGCATCCTTTGCCGTCCTGAGAGATTGATAACAACAGCATATTCGCTTGCTGTCACAGCCATAACATCGCCAATAACAACAAACATGAGAATGAGAACGGACAGCGGGATGCTGACTTTTTTCATGACTTTGCCCCTTGAAGCTAAGTAAGATTTTGGATCATACGCTTTAGTACTAGTCGTCAAGGCGGGGGATAAACTTAATTAGAAATCTGCTACCAAACCTATGAGTTGATGCATAATTACTATAACTCTTGGGGAAAGATCACTTGTGGCCTACCTTGGTGTGAGTTTTATCACATCACTTCTTGTCATCCCTGGAAAAACAGCCATTTGATAAGCCGAACGGGAAGGACAAACCCTCTCGAACTAATTCATGATCACCCACAGCATTTGATCTTCTTGTTTAAAAACGAACGTTTCGATCCGACTTACTTAATAGTGTGTAAGTTAGAGCAGCATGATTAAAGCCATCGTTACAACTGCGATCAGCAGCGTTTTTACACCGCTGACAAGCCACGAGGTAGCCCCGATGTTGCCGAGAAAAGCACCCAATGAAAAAATACAGATCAGTGCCAGGATAATGGCAAGACTCAAAGGTGGAAGTGGTAATGACAAACCTGACTGAGCCAACCAAAGCGGTGTGATAATTATCACTGACAACAGCAGTGGCGCCAAACCATTGGTCAACGCCACCATGACTGGCAATACCTTAGCTGCATTTGCATGTTCACTGTTGGAGAGATCACTGATCATTGCCTCCTCCAGCTCGGATAGGGAGCGACGCTGCTCTGCTGATTCACTCAGGTAGGCACTGGTCACACCACTGATGCCCAAGGCAACTGCCGCTCCGGTACAGCCGCTTATCATCAACTTGAGATCTCCGGTACCTGAAAACTGAAAACCGGCAATCAGACCCAGCATGGTCAAGGCCCCGTCAAAGCCATTGACGACAAAATAGCGGCGAGCGATATCATCCGAGCCACCGAGGCGAGACCAATATCGCAACCGCTCAATAATCCCCATGCAATACCTCTGCATATTTCAATGAAAACAGCATTGCTTAATACTTACTCGGCCTCTGGCTGCTCACCCAATATCTCCACCTCATCAATACTGTGGAGTGATGCGCCGTTATCAGTAATTGCCTGCTGGACACGCTCGAAATCGATATCCTCACCTTCGATAACAACCTGCAAAGTTTCTGTCTTATCATCCATCTCTATCACAGAGAGTTTGACTTTCAGATCGCCTTGTTCGGCCAGCTGACGGGTAAACTCAAGCACGTTGGGTGTGTGTGGTTTAAGAATATCCAACACTAAACGTTTTACGTAGGTCATATAGCTCTCTAGTTTCCTCTTCTCTTATTCATAATTATGGCTGATTACCAAGCGGGTGGAAATTTATCGAGGTTTGTATGCCCTGTGAACCTACAGCGTCACCTCACTGTTTCCGCATGGTGACAACAGACGCGATGCGATGTACTTATTGGCTTTTCTTGAGGGTAGTCTTTCATGCACTGTTCTGTCGCGTCAGGACAACGGGGATGAAAGTGACACCCACAAGGTGGCTCCAATGGTGAAGGCATATCTCCTTCCAATTGGATAACATGACGCTTCCGGTCAGGATCAGCCACCGGTACAGCAGACATTAACGCTCGTGTGTACGGATGCGACGGAGAATCCAGTACTTCATCAACTCTACCCCGTTCAACAATGCGGCCGAGATACATCACAGCCACTTCATCGGCCAGGTAGGCCACCACTGAGATGTTATGGGTAATAAACAGGTAGGAGAGTTTGAGCGAATGCTGTAACGCTTTCAGCAAGTTGAGAATCTGTGCCTGTATCGAAACATCCAAAGCACTGGTTGGCTCATCGCAGACAATCAACTTCGGCTTCATTGCCAGCGCCCTGGCAATACATATGCGTTGCCGTTGCCCACCGGAAAACTCGTGCGGATAACGATTTACCGCATCGTCCGAGAGTCCTACTTGTTTCAGCAATTCTGTCACGCGTTGTTCACGCTGCGCTTTGGAATAGATCTTCTGTGCACGCAGACCCTCTTCCACAATACTTCCCACGCGCAATCTGGGATTCATCGAGGCCATCGGATCTTGGAAGATGATCTGCATCTCCGCACGCTTGCGGCGCAGAGCTTCCCCCTTCAACCGGGTTAACTCCTCGGATTCAAACAGCACCCGACCGCTAGTCGGACGAATCAGCTGGAGAATACCTTTACCGGTCGTAGTCTTACCGCAACCTGACTCTCCCACGATTGCCAGGGTACGCCCCTTTGTCAAAGTTAAGTCGATCCCGTCGACAGCACGGAGATGACCGACCACTCGCCGCAAAACTCCCTTGTATATCGGGAAGTGGACTTCGAGGCCTTCAACAAGCAGCAGTTCTTCATGGGTGGAATTCAGTGAGGAATGGCGAGCCATCTCGTTTTCATTCTGCTTGGAAACAGCTTCGGAATTGTCTCCGTAGAGAAGACACCGCACACCAGATTCACTATCCAGATTCTGCCATTGTGGGATCGCCTGATTGCAGCGACTACCACCCATATTGCATCGATCTACGAAACGGCAACCGGTAAAAAGGGTATCCAAGGGGGGCACCGCACCCTTGATGACAGCCAGTTTCTCATCACGCCGCTGACTGTCGGGCAGAGATTCCAAGAGCATCCGGCTGTAGGGATGTCTCGGCTGGCGAAAAAAGTCTCTGGCATTGGACGTCTCTACAATCTGACCCGCATACATCACTGCGAGACGATCTGCTGCCTCCGCCACCACCCCCAAATCGTGGGTAATGAGCAGGATTGCCATACCCATCTCACGCTGCAAGTCTTTTAGTAATTTGAGCACTTGTGCCTGGATTGTCACATCCAGAGCCGTGGTCGGTTCATCTGCAATCAGTAACCGGGGCCGCCCTGCAAGCGCCATGGCAATCATAATCCGTTGCTTCATACCACCGGATAGTTGATGGGGATAAGCCTTTACGCGTTTTTCCGGATCCGGAATTCCCACGGCCGAAAGTAACTCGACAACCCGCTTTTCCGTTCCCTCCCGCGGCTTGTCATGCAAGCGTACTGCCTCGGCAATCTGCACTCCGACTCTAAGAACAGGATTAAGAGAGGTCATCGGCTCCTGAAAGATCATGCCCATGCTGCCACCACACATTCGGCGTATCTCATGATCAGGAAGTTTGCAGAGATCGCGCCCTTCGAACTCAATCTTGCCCTGCGCCACCGTACCGCCGGGCGGCAGCAATCCCATCATCGCCAGTGCCGTCATCGATTTACCGCAACCCGACTCTCCCAAAAGCGCGACTGTCTCGCCCTGAGCAATATTCAGATCAAGATCATCGACCACGCTGAGGGACTGACCCGCCCTTTTCAGCTGGATATTGAGTCCCGAAACCCTGAGTAGTCGATCGTTCAATGGTTTGCTTTTATACCCGCCTGGGCAATCAAACCGGCACCCGGGGTACCGCGGCTATCAACTGTTTGGTATAGGCATGTGCCGGTCGGTTGACGATATCCTCTGTCCTGCCCTGTTCTATGATCTGTCCCTGATACATTACCGCTGTCTGATCACTGACATACTCGACGACACCGATGTTATGGGTAATAAAAAGCAGTGTCAGACCACGCTGTCTACGCAGTTCCAGCAGCATGCGAAGAATCTCAGCCTGCACCGAGACATCGAGCGCGCTGGTGATCTCATCACAGACAATAAACGAGGGATCGAGAGAGAGCGCGCGGGCAATGCCAATTCTTTGCCGTTGCCCGCCTGAGAACTCATGGGGATACCGCCAGAGAGCGTCCTCTTCCATCTGCACCTGCGCCAGCAGGTCACGTGCGATTTCAAGCCGCTCCTCCTGGTTCTCACCGATGCCATGCACCTTCATGGGCTCAGTAATAATACCCGCAATGCTCAATCGCGGATTAAGAGAAGAGATCGGGTCCTGAAAAATAATCTGCATGTTGCGGCGAAATTGCCGCAGCTGAGATCGCTTCAGGTTCGTTATGTCGGTACCGTCGAAATCAACCTGTCCAGCGGTGGGTTCTGTCAGACGCAAAATGCCACGGCCCAGGGTAGTCTTGCCGCTGCCTGACTCACCGACCACGGCCAGTATCTGTCCCCGAGTGATTTCCAGGTCGACACCATCCACCGCACGAACATAGTCCGCTACCCGGTGAAACAGACCCTTGCGTACCGGGAAGTGAATCTCCAACTGCCGCAGTCGAATGAGTGGTGACTCTCCCTCAATCACCTCATGCTTCTCGGTGCGAGCCAAATTCTCAGGCAGTGCCGCAATCAATGCCTGAGTATAGGTATGCCCGGGACGGTGAATGATCTGATCCGTTTCACCGACTTCAACCAGCTTACCCTGTTGCATAACACCGACACGATCCGCTATTTCTGAGACAACGCCAAAGTCATGGGTAATGAAAAGAATCGCCATCCCAGTCCGTTCCTGCAACGCCTTCATCAGCCGCAGAATCTCCCGCTGCACCGTCACATCCAGAGCAGTCGTAGGTTCATCGGCAATCAATAGATCCGGCTCACAGGACATCGCCATAGCAATCATCACCCGCTGACGCTGACCGCCTGATAACTGATGCGGGTAAGTATGCACCCGGGTCTCCGGGTCAGGCAGTTGTACTTCATGCAGTGACTGGATGACCCGATCCCAGGCTTCCTCCTCACTGAGTTCGGGAAAGTGGAGTTGGACCGCTTCCAGAATCTGCTCGCCGATAGTAAAGACAGGATTCAGAGAGCTCATCGGTTCCTGGAAAATCATGGCGATACGACCGCCACGCACCTGCTGCATCTCAGTCTCTTCCAGATCAGTCAAGTCGACCGGCGTCTGACCATCAATCTGAAAGCGGATTTCGCCATCATGCCGATCCAGGTTGGACTGAGGTAATAGCCGCATAATGGAGAGTGCTGTGATCGACTTACCACTGCCGGACTCGCCAACAAGGCAAAAGGTCTCACCCCGATCAATCTCGAAACTGACCTCATCCACCGCCTTGATCGTTCGTGACTGGTGACGAAACCAGGTATGCAGATTTTTCACTTGCAGCAGCATCAACCTGATTTACTCAGATAGGGGTCTATGGCATCACGCAGAGATTCACCGATGAGGTTATAGGCAAACACCGTGAGGAAAATAGCACCGCCGGGAAAAGTCGCCATCCACCAATTGAAACTGGAGGACTGTACTGCCTGATTCAACATCTCACCCCAGGAGGGGTCATCCACCAGGCCGAGACCGAGAAAGCTGAGGGTTGTCTCGGCAAGGATTGCAGAAGCGACACCGAAACTGGCTGCCACCAATACCGGCCCCATGCCGTTCGGCAACATATGGCGGAACAGAATTGAGGGTAGAGGCAAACCCGCCGCCTCCGCAGCCTGCACAAAATCCTGTTTGCGCAGACGCAGGAACTCCGCCCGCACATAGCGCGCATAACCAGGCCAGCTGGTGATACCGATAATCACCATCATGATGTAGAGACTGCGCCCGAAGAAGGCAACGAAAGTGAGCAGCAGAAAGAGGGTCGGTACAGCTTCAAAGATCTCCACCAACCGCATCCCCAGCATATCCACAACGCCGGAGAAGTAACCCATCAACCCACCGATGATAATACCCAGAATCATCGCAATCCCAGTGGCCACGAAACCGATACCCAGGGCAATGCGCGAGGCGTGAATCATTCGGCTGAACACATCCGCACCATTCTGCTCGGTGCCAAACCAGTGGTTGCGTTCACTATTCGATAACGGTGCCTCCAAACCTGTTTCACCCCGGTCCCGTTGGTAGTCCTTGGGTGAATAGGGGATGGGCGCATAGATCACCCAGTCGTAGCTTCCCTTGGCATCCGCCACTCGGTACTGTTCATAGATCACCAGCTTGGGCGGTGACACAAAACTGTAGGCGAGGACCGTGCTGACCGCGAGTACAGCGGCCAGGGCCAGCAGTTTGCGCATGATTGTGAGTCGCAGTGGGATCAACATCACGACGGTGATAAAAGCGACCAGAAACAGCACATCCACCGACTGCAAATGGACCAGCACCGGGCTGGAAAGCTCACTGCCCTGACTCAGTAACAGTGGAAAGCTGCTAGCGAGAAAGGGAGCGAAGACACCCAACAACGCCAGTATGCCCACCCAGAGCAGGCCCAACCGCGCACCCCAGCGCACGAAGGTCTGGCCTAGGATACGCCGCCAGTAGCTCTGTCGTTTCAACGGACGCTCAATCATAGCTCACCCTCGGATCGGCCAGGGCGTAGAGGAAGTCGGCCAGTAAATAACCCAGTAGGGTCAGGATGCCACCAATGAGTGTGATAGAGAGCACCAGTTCCCGGTCGCGTGTCTGCACTGCCTCCACTGCCAGCTTACCCATGCCCTCGATGCTGAAGATGCTCTCCACGATCACCGAACCGGCCAGCAGGCTCGGTAGCAGGCTGGCTGCCACCGTGATTAGCGGCAACAGGCTGTTACGGAATACGTGGCGCCAGAGCACCTCCGATTCCGCCAGCCCCTTGGCGCGAGCGGTGCGCGCATAGTCGGAGAGCAGGTTCTCCAGCACCGCGGTACGGGTCAGCTTGGCCAGACCGGCAAAACCGCCATAGGCGAGACAGACTACTGGCAGCACCAAATGCCAGATCCGGTCAAGCAGGAAACCCCGAGTCCACTCACCCTCCATTCCACTCACAGCCAGTACGACACCGAGCAGAAAACCGCTGCTGAGAAATACCAGTTGGCGCAGTAACCGATAATCACTGCTCGCCACTCCGAAGGCAGTCACGCCAAACGCTGCCGGGATGAAGACCCAGAGGAAAAGCGTTTGGCCCGATTCAGGCAGCATCTGAACCATGGTGATGCCCAACGACACCCAAGCGATGGAAAAGAAGCCCACACGCCACCGCTTTGAGGCACTCGCCATGGCTAGGAACAGAGCTGAGCCCAGAACCATACCGAGCAGCAGCCACATCAGATCCCAAAGATTGGACCAATGGGGCAGAAAAACTTGATCCAACATCTGTCGGTCGCTCAAGCCAGCGGTGGGAAACCAGTGCCAGTACTGCTCATTCGCTGTAAAACCAATCAGCAACACACCTGCCAGCATAGTCGGCACCGACCAGAGTCCTAGCATCACCATGCCGCTGCTGACATCGAAGGAGCGTCCCCGCTCCACCGCTGCACGTACCCCCACCAGCAGAGCCAGTAGATAGACGATAGGGATGCTCAGCACATTGAGCAACACGGTGATCGGCACCCGCTCGGCCAACAGGTCGGTGACCGGCCGGCCGTAGCGGAAGCTACGCCCGAGATCGGAGCCCTTGCTGAAGGAGAAGCCGCTGAGCCGGTTCTCCTCGTCGAAAGTAAAGCCGATGGGTGAGGCATTGTTGAGCCAGCGCAGATACTGCATCCAGGCTGGGTCGTCTAAGCCATACAGCCGGTTGTAGTAGGCCTCGATCTCTTTCTTCGCCTCAGGATCCAGGTTCTGTCCCTCTATCAAACTTTGTGAACTGATACCGCCGGGTGATGCCGCCATCACCACAAACACCACCAGCGTGATCCCCAACAGGGTTGGGAACATCAGAAGCAGTCGGCGGAACAGATAGGTCAGCATGTCCGGTTACTGTTGATATCGCTGCTCCGGAGCCGGTACATAGTTCTCCATCGGAAGATTGCCGAAATTTAGTCCCAACTTGGTTTTCACTACATTCTTGATGCGTCGATCAATGAACCTGAGGCTTTTTCGTCTCATCAGAAAAGTATAGGGTTGATCTTCGTACAGTTCGTTCTCCGCAGCTTGCCACAGTGGCATTCGCTTTTTCTCATCGACGGTAGCGCGAGCCTCATCGATAAGGCGATCAAGCTCGGGATTTCGGTAGTTGATAAAGTTGTTACCCCTACCCTCTATCTGACTACTGTGAAATATCTGATAAAGATCTGTCTCCAGACCGCTTGTCCAGCCCAGGGTAATAGCGGCAAAGTCGCGCTTGTTCATCATATCCAGCATCACCGACCATTCGCTTGGCTTAGGTTTGAGGAGAATGCCTGCGCGAGCCAGAATATCTTTTACGAAGAGCACCATTCGCCCTGTATCTTCGTTGCTTTGAGCATAGACGAGCTCGAATTCGAAGGGATTCCCGTCAGCGTCTTCCAATACACCGTCTCCATTGCGGTCTTCATAACCCGCTTCGCGCAACAATTCTATCCCCTTGCTCTCGTCATAAGGCCTGGGTGACAGCTTGGGATCGTGCTGTTTGCTACTAGCGTTGAAGGGACTGATAGCCACTTCCGCAAAGCCTAGATAGATCTCTTTGATAATGCGTTCGCGGTCGATCAGATAGGTCATCGCCTGGCGCACACGTTTATCGGCGAAGCGGGTCGGTTTTCCGTCACGCTGCTGATTCCAGGCGATGTAGAAATAACCCGCTACCGGACTCATGTACTCCCAGTGTTCGGCATGCTTCGCCAAATCCTTGTCCTCCACCAGTTTGCGGTACTCTATGGGGCGAGAACTATAGCTATCGATGTCACCGTTGCGGAAGGTGGTGAGCCGTGCGCTGTCATTTTCGATAGGCCGCCAGATCAACCTGTCGAAAGACGGCTGGATCGTTCCCCAGTATCGGGGGTTTCTGCGCAGTTCCACCATACCCTTGTCGGGAGACCAGTTTCGAGGATCTTCCAATCGGTAGGGCCCGGTCCCCAGCAACAAGCCCTTGGACTGATTGTAGTCGTTTGGCTTCTTAATATATGGCTCATAGAAATGCTTCGGCATCACAGCAAGACCGCCTGCAAGCGATAAGGCATTGAAATAGGGCTCCTTGAACTGAAACTTGACGGTAAGTCGATCAATCGCCTCCACTGATTCGATCTTTGATAAATAGGAACGCTCACGAGGTGCCTGTATCGTTTCGTTCATGATGAAGGCGAAGGTGAAGGCCACGTCCTCTGCAGTCAGCGGCACGCCATCGGAAAAGGTGATACCGTCGCGCAGTGTGAAAACGAAGGTCAGACCATCTTCACTGACGCTCCAGGAATCGGCCAACAGCCCTTCCCACCCCAGTGTCTCGGGATTGCGGATCAACAAACTCTCTTGGATATAGTCCTGGACTTCCGAGGAGTAGGCATCCGTGGAAATAAAGGGTGTGAGTGACTTAAGATTGACACCAAAGGCCTGCACCAACCAATCGCCCTGCGCAAAGTCCGGTTTCTGGATGGCCTCGTAAGCACGCTGAAAAGCGGCAGGAATACCGGATTCGGTAGCTTGCGCACTGTCCTCCGCAACCACCATACTTTTACCAATGCGGGCCTCGATTTTTCTGATCTGCAGGCCAGTCTCACGCAAATCGTTAGCCTGCTCGCGCATCAACTGCTCCATGTGCGCCATCTTCTCCCACTGGCGATCGATCATGTACATGGTCATTATCACGGCGAGGAGTACCGCGCCAAGACCGCCGAAGTAGAGAATATCCCGACCATTAAGTCGCCGCTGCATGTATTTCTCCCTTGTGCCAGGGTTGTTATTGGTATGGCTTACAGAGTCTATTACTAACCTGAAGCATGATAAAGCCTCATCCGGCGGTATCCCGAATGTGATTTATAAACAACTCCGCACTTTTCGCGGATGAGAAATTCCGGTACCTTTGTGCGTTACGATTTTCATGCCTTTTCAGGCAGTGCGGCACAGACATCTGCACTCCATTCGATCACTCCATTAAGGAACCGTTCCATGGGTTTTCTACAAGACAAACGTATTCTCATCGTTGGCATCGCCAGCAACCGCTCCATTGCATGGGGTGTCGCCGAAGCCATGCATCGCGAAGGCGCCGAACTGGCCCTCACCTATCAGACCGAGAAGCTCAAGAAGCGGGTTGATGCTGCCGCTGAGAAATTCGGCGCCAAAATCGTCCTGCCTCTGGATGTAAGCAATGATGAACAGATTGCGGAATTGTTCGGGACGCTTGAAAAGGAGTGGGGTCACCTTGACGGCATTGTCCATTCCGTCGGTTTCGCCCCCCGGGACCATCTCGATGGAAGCTACCTCGACAACCTGACCCGTGACGGCTTTGCCCTCGCCCACGACATCAGCGCCTACAGCTTTGCCGCACTGGCCAAGGCGGGACGCCCGTTAATGCAGGGGCGGAATGCAGCCCTTATCACCATGAGTTACCTGGGCGCTGTAAGAACTGTGCCCAACTACAATGTCATGGGGGTGGCAAAAGCCAGCCTGGAAGCCAATGTTCGCTATATCGCAGACTCACTGGGGCCTGAAGGCATCCGTGTGAACGGCATCTCTGCCGGACCGATACGTACGCTGGCCGCATCCGGCATCAAGGATTTCAAGAGTATGTTGGATGAGGCGGAACAGAAGAATCCGATGCGACGCAATGTGACGATACAGGAAGTCGGTAATACGGCAGCCTTTCTCTGTTCCGATCTTGCCTCAGGCATCACCGGTGATATCGTCTATGTCGATTCCGGATATCACATTGTTGGAATGGTATAGGCGAAAGAGCTGTCTATCCGCTAAGGAATTGAGAATCAATGCAAATAGTCGTTGTTGTCACATAGCCCAGCAGTAAACATACCTACTCGGTTTTTAAGGTGCGGGTTTACCGCACCTTAAAAACTGTAATGACTCACTGCGCCGTCGTTGTTGAAGAGAGGTCTCTCTTTTGACGACGAGCACAACCAGCCCTCCACAGACACCACCTTGTTCCCTCTAAATACCGGCAATATCTAAGCTGCTGTCAAAGCGGGGCAGATTGGGGCTATTCGCTAGCCTGTCTAAGCAGGATCTCGATGTCTGCCCGGGATTCCAGATCAGTCAGCAGCTCCTCATAGAGACCGCGCTGCAACCCTCTGCGAAGACTCTGTGCCTGAAGGTCCACACCCTTGTCATCTACCTCTCCCTCATTGACAGCGTGCAGGCCGTAAACAGCATGATCACCATTGGCCAACCTGATGACGCCTGGTTTGATCTCTCCCTCATTCGGTTTTTCACTGCTAAAAACCGCTCCGTTTAGCTCAAAGGGTACGGACCGGTCATTACGGCCTATCGTCACCGGGCCAGTCACTTCATGGGCACCAGCCACTTGCTGAAGGGAGGCACCGGCAAGCATCTCAGCTTTACGCTTCTCAGCTTCGGTCTCTGCTTGAGATTCAGCATTTTGTTGGCGCAAAATCTCTACGATGCGATCCCTAACCTCACTCAACGGTTGTGTTGTGGCTTCCTCGTGTTCAACGACTCTCAGTACAATGGAACTCTCGCCATCAATCTCAATCAACTCGCTGTTATTGCCCTCTTGCAATACATCCTCATTGAAAGCACCGGCAAGCACCTTTGGCGTTGCTATCACACCATCGGCCTTATCCCGTGTGACCCAATCGCTGTGCTCAATGGTTAATCCCAGGGCATCAGCTGCGGGTTCCAGACTGGTGGGATCTTCATAGCTCAGATCAGCCAGTTGTTGAGCCATTTCAAAATAGAGACGCTCACCTTCTGCCTTTCGATGCTCCCGTTCGACCTCAACTCTTGCATCCTCAAACGGTTTGACATCACCTGCTTTAATCTCGGCAACCTTGATGAGATGAAAACCAAAACTGCTGCGTACCGGTTCGCTGACCTGATCCTTCTGAAGCGAGAATGCCGCTGCCTCAAATGCAGGATCCATCACGCCCTTACCAAAGAATCCCAGATCTCCCCCTTCTGCGGCGGAACCTGGATCTTGTGAGTGAGTCATTGCCAGCTCGGCAAAATCCTCACCCTGCGCAATGCGTTCGGCCAACGCCTCGATTTTTTGTTTTGCTTCCGCGACAGCAGACGCTTCCGCATCTTTCTGCGCCAGTATCAGGATATGACTGGCTTTTCGTTGTTCAGGCAAACCGAATTTTTCCTGATTGTCTTCATAGTAAGCCCGCAACACCTCATCTTCGACATCGACCGTAGCGCCAGCACGCTTCACATCGAGAAAGAGGTAATCCAGCTTGACCCGCTCAGGAACAATAAACGCTGTCTCATTGTCTTCGTAATAAGTCGAGATCTGCTCATCTGAAACACCGCCGTCGAGTAAATATTCATCAGCAGGCACCACGAAATAGGAAACCTCTCTTTGCTGGTTCATCAGGCGCAGCGACGACGCTTTCTCATACTCGGTAACAAAGGTACCTGCTTCGACTGCCTGGGCGAGTTGCTGAGATAACAGAAGTCGCCTGACACGCTCCATAAAACCCGCTGGAGTCAATCCTTGCAGACGTACGGCTCGCTCAAAGGTCTGTTGATCAAATTTTCCCTCTTTCTGAAAGGCTTCCATACCAAGCAAAGCTGCCTGAACAGTTGCATCGCTCACCCGCAATCCCATGTCGTGGGAGACCTGTTGAATCAACTCATCACGCACCATACGGTCCAGCACCTCAGTACGCACACGGTTGTCGTCGAACAGTTCGGGGCGATAGGCTGCACCCAATTGTTCACGCAACTGCTGGCGGAAACGTTGGAATTGGGTATCCAGCGCACGTTCGGTGATCTCATTCCCGTTAACCGTGGCTGCTACAGGCTCTGATCCTACGCCCATGTATTCCTGTATACCCCAGAGGGCAAAAGGCACACTGATCAGGATCACGATACCGTAAGCAACCCAGCCTTGGGCCTTGTCTCTGATATTCTGAAGCATGATGATCGACTCGTAATTATTTTCTGTCTTACAAACAAAAACGGGGTATCTGTGACGATACCCCGTTTCAGCTTTCGAGTTGGCGGAGCGGACGGGACTCGAACCCGCGACCCCCGGCGTGACAGGCCGGTATTCTAACCAACTGAACTACCGCTCCGGATTGGTGGGTGCTGCAGGGATCGAACCTGCGACCCTCGCCTTGTAAGGGCGATGCTCTCCCAGCTGAGCTAAGCACCCCACAGAAGGCGCGCTAGTTTACGGCATCCTTCAATGCTTTACCAGCTTTGAATGACGGGATTTTGGAGGCTTTGATTTTGATGGTTTCTCCAGTCTGAGGATTGCGGCCGTCACGGGCTGCACGTGCCTTTACAGAGAAGGTACCAAAACCAACCAGGGAGAGCGTATCGCCTTTTTTCATGGCTTCCGTGATCGCATCTACCATTCCGTCCAGAGCGCGCCCAGCGGCCGCCTTGGAAATATCCGCAGAATCTGCCATTGCCTCAATCAGTTCGGCTTTGTTCATTAATCATTTTCCCCTTGTGATGGTCTTGGCGGAATTTACCGCCATGAGATGTGTTGTCTATGTGCCCTCAGAACAGGGCAAGAAACGCCAGAATTTATACCGGCTGCCTGATACCCTGTCAAGCGACGTCAATCAACGAAACCCAGTAATGGCCTGTGTTGTGACGCAGCTAATGCTTTGTTGGCGCCGCTCTTTTCTTGACTTTTTCAGTCTCCTTTTTGTCACTGTCACTGCTGACGCTGTCGGTCGGTTTTGCGCCCTTTGGGGTCGGTGTCTGCTGCAGCGCAACCTGCAAGACTTCATCGATCCACCGGACCGGACGAATATCCAGGTGCTGCTTGATATTCTTTGGAATATCAACCAGATCACGCTCATTCTCTTCAGGAATAATGACCGTTGCAATACCACCACGATGCGCTGCCAGCAGCTTCTCTTTGAGCCCGCCGATAGGTAAAACTTCACCACGCAGGGTGATCTCACCGGTCATCGCAACATCGGCTTTGACAGGTATCCGGGTCAGCGCCGAGACCAATGATGTGCACATACCGACACCTGCACTCGGCCCATCTTTAGGGGTAGCCCCTTCAGGCACATGAATATGTACATCATGTTTTTGGTGAAAATCCTCATCCAAGCCCAATGAGTCTGCCCGACTCCTGACCACGGTCATGGCCGCCTGAATCGACTCCTGCATCACCTCGCCTAACTGGCCGGTATGACTGAGACGACCCTTACCAGGCATCAAAGCCGCTTCGATACGCAGCAGTTCACCACCCACTTCGGTCCAGGCAAGACCCGTTACCTGGCCCACTTGATCATGCTCATCGGCACGTCCGTAACGGAAACGTTTGACGCCTAAATACTCTTCCAGGCGTTTAGGCGTGACAGTAATCGTTCCTTTCGGTGTTTTCAGCAATATCTCTTTGACAACCTTACGGCAGACCTTGGCAATTTCACGTTCCAGGTTACGCACACCCGCTTCACGGGTGTAGTAACGGACGATATCGCGGATGGCGGATTCACGAATATTCAGTTCGTCAGGCTTAAGCCCGTTGTTCTCCATCTGTTTCGGCACCAGATAGCGCTCAGCAATATTGACCTTCTCATCCTCTGTGTAGCCGGAGAGTCTGATCACTTCCATACGATCCAGTAATGGCGGTGGGATATTCAGCGTGTTGGCGGTTGCTACGAACATGACCTCAGAAAGATCGAAATCCACCTCAAGATAGTGGTCATTGAAGGTGTGATTCTGTTCAGGATCAAGTACCTCAAGCAGTGCTGAGGCGGGGTCGCCACGGAAATCCATAGCCATCTTGTCGATCTCATCAAGCAGAAAGAGCGGATTGCGTGTCTTCACCTTGCTGAGATTATTGATGATCTTGCCAGGCAGCGCACCGATATAAGTACGTCGGTGACCACGAATTTCTGCTTCGTCACGCACGCCACCCAGTGCCATACGGGTAAACTTACGATTGGTTGCACGTGCAATGGACTGCCCCAAAGAGGTCTTACCCACACCAGGAGGGCCGACCAGGCAAAGAATGGGGCCTTTGAGCTTGCGAACCCGTTGCTGGACCGCCAGGTACTCCAGAATGCGTTCCTTGACCTTCACCAGGCCATAGTGATCTTCGTCCAACACCGCCTCGGCACCAGGAAGCTCGTTACGAATCTTGCTGCGTTTCTTCCAGGGTAACCCGACCAGAGTGTCGATGTAGTTTCGAACCACTGTTGCCTCGGCCGACATGGGAGACATCAGTTTCAGTTTATTCAGTTCATTGGTGGCCTTGCCCTTGGCCTCCTTGGTCATACCCGCTGTCTCGATCTTTTTGGTCAGCTCTTCAATCTCGTTCGGCGCGTCATCCATATCTCCTAGTTCTTTCTGGATCGCCTTCATCTGCTCATTGAGATAGTACTCGCGCTGATTCTTCTCCATCTGGCGTTTAACCCGACCGCGAATCCGTTTCTCCATTTGAAGAATGTCGTTTTCACCTTCCATCAGGCCCATCAGATGCTCGAGGCGCTCACGTACGTTTGGCATCTCCAGCACATGCTGCTTTTCATCCAACTTCAGGGACATATGTGCCGCGATGGTATCCGCCAACCGGCTGGGATCATCAATACTGGAGAGCGAGGTCAGTACCTCTGGTGGGACCTTCTTGTTCAGTTTGACATATTGGTCGAAGAGGTTGGTGGCAGAGCGCATGAGCACTTCTGTCTCACGGCCGTCGAGGTCGAGTGTGTCGCCCAAGCTCTCGAGTCTGGCGGTAAAGTATTCATCGATTTCGAGAAATTCAGTAATTCTGGCTCTCTCACCGCCTTCAACCAGCACCTTCACCGTACCGTCAGGGAGTTTCAACAGCTGCAGAATATTGGCCAGCGTACCGATGGCGTACATGTCACTGACATCGGGATCGTCCACATCTGCACTCTTCTGTGCCGCCAACAGAATCTGCTTATTGCTCTGCATCGCCGCATCGAGTGCCTGGATGGATTTATCCCTACCCACGAATAGTGGTATCACCATGTGCGGATAGACCACCACATCGCGCAGCGGCAAAACCGGCACCGTGTTCATCGGATCTACCATCTTGCCGGATTTTTCAATTTCTTGGCCCATAAAATGTCCTCACATTGGCAGCATAACTGCTCGACTCTTACAACCGTAGGGATGACAGCGTCAGTTCAGGGTAGGTCGATAAAAATTTAACCCGGCCTGAAATGAGACCGGGTTTAAAAAGTACATGGGGATTGTGGCTGAGAGATTCAATGGCAAAAGCGAAAAATCTCTGGGACTGAGAGGCAATCCAGCATCAGTCAGAGGCAGCAAGCTGCTTATCGTTGTGCTCATAAATCATTAATGGATCGCTCTCACCGGCAATCACAGCCTCATCCACCACCACTTTGGCCACCTCATCCATTGAGGGAAGGTCATACATAGTATCCAGCAACACCTGTTCTAAGATAGTTCTTAGACCCCGGGCGCCGGTCTTACGTTGCATGGCCTTGCGGGCAATGGCGCGCAGGGCTTCTTCACGGATCTCCAACTCACACCCTTCCATCTCGAAGAGTCGTCCATACTGTTTCGTAAGGGCGTTCTTGGGCTCTGTGAGGATCTGCACCAGAGAGTCTTCATCCAACTCCTGCAGGGTGGCAACCACTGGTAGACGACCAACAAATTCTGGAATGAGTCCGTATTTGATCAGATCTTCCGGTTCCACATCGACGATGATCTCACCCACCGAACGACTTTCATCTTTGCTCTTCACTTCGGCTGAGAAACCAATTCCACCTTTTTCGGAACGGTCCTTGATGACCTTTTCAAGCCCAGCGAATGCACCACCCACAATAAACAGGATATTGGAGGTATTGACCTGCAGAAACTCCTGCTGGGGGTGCTTGCGACCACCTTGGGGTGGCACTGAAGCCACCGTGCCCTCAATCAGCTTCAGCAGCGCCTGCTGTACACCTTCACCGGAGACATCCCGGGTGATTGAAGGGTTATCGGATTTACGCGAAATCTTGTCGATCTCATCGATGTAGACAATGCCGGTCTGTGCCTTCTCCACATCGTAATCGCACTTCTGCAGCAGTTTCTGAATGATATTCTCGACATCCTCACCCACATAACCCGCTTCCGTGAGCGTGGTGGCATCGGCGATGGTAAAAGGCACATTCAGCAGTCTGGCCAGCGTTTCCGCCAGCAGAGTCTTACCGGAACCGGTGGGGCCGATCAGCAGGATGTTCGACTTGGCCAACTCGATATCGCTATCCTTGCCGAGACTGTCCAACCGCTTGTAGTGGTTGTAAACCGCCACGGAAAGCACTTTCTTTGCACGTTGCTGACCGATCACATACTGATCGAGGGTTTTCTTGATCTCTTGGGGCTTGGGCAGGCGGCTGATACTCTCTTCGCCGGTATCCTGCATCTCCTCGCGGATGATGTCATTGCAGAGTTCGACACACTCGTCGCAGATAAAGACGGAGGGGCCGGCAATCAGCTTGCGGACTTCGTGCTGGCTTTTACCGCAGAAGGAGCAATACAGCAGTTTGCCGTCATCACCCTTACCGTTTTTGTCACTGCCCATATCTCACTCCTTCCGGTCGAAAAAGATCGACCACTCTAACTCAATCATATCCAACTGCGTGCTGATGGCAAGGATGTTTTCTCCAAAGCCTGACTGGAGTATCAGGTCAGTGCCCAGGAGCTTCAACCGCTTACCAATACTGGTTATTCCTCTTTATCGGCCGATCTGTCAGTTAATACACTATCAATCAGACCATATTCCGCAGCTGCTTCGCCACCCATGAAATTATCCCGTTCCGTATCCACCGCTATCGCCTCCAGCGGCTGACCCGTATGGTAGGAAAGAATCGTGTTCAGGCGCTCACGCAGAAGGAGAATCTCCTTCGCATGAATCTCAATATCGGTAGCCTGGCCCTGAAAACCACCCATCGGCTGGTGAATCATCATACGGGAGTTAGGCAGGCAATGGCGTTTGCCTTTAGCACCTCCGGCGAGCAGCAATGCACCCATGCTCGCCGCCTGCCCGACACACATGGTGCTGACATCCGGGCGGATGAACTGCATGGTGTCGTAGATCGAGAGACCCGCCGTCACAGAGCCACCCGGAGAGTTGATGTAGATATGGATATCCTTATCGGGATTCTCCGACTCCAGAAACAGTAACTGTGCCACCACCAGGTTGGCCATGTGGTCCTCGACCGGCCCAACCAGAAAGATGACTCGCTCCTTGAGTAGTCTGGAATAGATATCGAAGGAGCGCTCGCCACGAGCCGTCTGTTCGATAACGATAGGGACCAGACCGAGATTCTGCGCATCCTGTGCGCCTGTCGCGAATTGTTGACTCATAACTGCTCTTTTCCTCGAAGCGTTCAGCCTTCCGACGTCAATGCCGCGAAGGTTGTGGGTTCATCAATGACTTCTGTCTGCTCAAGCACCCAGTCGACGACCTGGTCCTCAAGTACCACATTCTGCACGGCAGCCAACTGCTCCTGATTGCCGTAGTAGTATTTGACCACCTCTTCCGGCTGCTCATAGCTACTGGCAAATTCCTCGACGGTCTGCCGCACACGATCTTCATCGATCTGTATGCTGTTCTGCTTAATGATCTCTCCGATCACCAGCCCCAGGGTCACCCGCCTTTTGGCCTGCTCCTCAAACATATCACGGGGCAGTTCCAGGGAACCAGCACCCTGTCCCAGACGCTCCTTGGTCTGGTTGCGCAGCGCATCGATTTCTTCCTCTACCAAAGCCTTGGGAACCTCGACCTGATTCTTCTCATAGATCAGATCCATCGCCTGGCTCTTGATTTTAGCTTGCACGCGTTGTGCCAACTCCCGCTGCATATTCTCACGGATATCGACCTTCAGCTTGTCCACGCCCTCTGCCGAACCAAACTCCTTGGCAAAAGCGTCGTCGACTTCCGGCAGGGCCTCTTCGGCAACCTCACTGACCTGCACCTCGAACGTTACCGGCTTACCGGCCAGATCTTCCACCCGGTAATCTTCGGGGAATTTCAGTTCGATAGTGCGTTTGTCCTCCTTGATCATGCCCACCAATGCATCTTCGAAACCGTCGATCATGCGCTTTGAACCCAGTACCAGCGGCACATCTTCTGCACTGCCGCCTTCAAAGGCTTCACCCTCAACCGTACCGTTGAAGCTGATCTTCACCTGATCACCCTCTGCGGCGGAACGATCCACCGCATTCCAGGTTGCGCGCTGCTTGCGCAGCTTTTCGATCATGTCATCGATATCCTGATCAATCACTTCCGCAACAGGGCGGTTTATCTTACCCTCCAGCTTGGCAGGCTCTATCTCAGGCATCACTTCCAGCGTCGCTATATAACCGAACAGGCCCTCTTCATTCGCCGGCTTGGGCTCGATTTTAGGCATGCCTGCGGGTGACAGCTTCTCCTGTTGGATAGCTTCCTGGTAGCTGCTCTCAATCAGATGGCCATAGACCTCCTGAAGAACCTGGCCGCCATAGTTACGACGCAATATATTCATTGGCACCTTGCCGGGTCGAAAACCATCCAGTTTGGCGGTCCGTCCAATCTGTTGCAGGCGTTTGTTGACTTCCGCCTCAACCTGCTCTGCAGGTAAATCGACCATCAAACGACGCTCAAGCCCTTCACCCGATTCCACCGAAACTTGCATGTATCTTCTCCTGACAGCCTGTTCTGCCACTAAATATTTGTTTAAAAACAGGTAATTAATCTGATATCACCGGCTTAAGCCGGTTGAAAAATGGTGCGAAAGGAGAGACTCGAACTCTCACGGGTTGCCCCACAGGAACCTAAATCCAGCGCGTCTACCAATTCCGCCACTTTCGCATGTCAATCGACCTGGCTTGAGACATGTGCCCGGCCGCAAACGGCGCATTATAGCTGCGATTTCTCCCTGGCTCCACGCCAATTATTCTCAATATCGCAGAAACCATTCAGCCAACCTCGACCCGGTCAACTCGTTGGAAACCTCTCGGCAACTTGTTTCCCCGGCGACCACGCTCTCCCTGGTAGCTATCGAGATCGGCGGGTTTCAGTACGATATAGCGTTTTCCCGCGTGTGCCGTCAGGCTCTGTCCCTCGGGTATGACTGCCAGGGCGACCACAAACTCTGCTCTCTCTGCAACACGTTTGGCTGGGATGCCGATAATTTTATTCCCCTTACCTCGCGCCAGCTCAGGCAACTCCAGTAAAGGAAATACCAACATACGGCCCTCATTCGTGATGGCCGCGACCCGGTCACTGGCTGCGTCGCTCACGGGTACGGGAGGCAGTACCTTGGCACCTTTAGGCAGGGAGAGTAAGGCCTTACCTGACTTGTTCTTGGCAAACATGCCCGCGACCCGCGTCCTGAAGCCATAGCCCGCATCCGAGGCCAGGAGATATTCACCCTTGGTCTCACCGCCCAACACAGCACAAAATACCGCACCATTGGCTGGAGAAAGCCGGCCGGTCAGGGGCTCCCCCTGGCTGCGTGCCGACGGCAACGTACCGGCCTGCAGTGAATAACTGCGGCCATTGGAGTCGATAAATACCGCCTGCTGGTTACTGCGCAGGCGTGCTGCTGCCAAAAAGCCGTCACCTGCTTTGTAGTTGAGCCCGGCAGGGTCAATTTCGTGACCCTTGGCGGCACGGGCCCATCCCTTCTCCGAAAGCACAACCGTCACCGGCTCACTGGGGGTCAGGTCGGTTTCTGCCAAAGCTTCGGCTGGTGGTCGCTCTGTGATGGGAGATCGGCGTTCGTCACCATACTGCTCCGCATCCGCCTCGATCTCCTTGCGAATCAGGGTACGCAGGCGTTGTTTGGAGCCCAGGGTCTTCTCCAGCCAAAGGCGCTCCTTCTCCAGTTCCGCCTGCTCGCCACGGATCTTCATCTCTTCCAGCTTCGCCAGGTGCCGCAGGCGCAGATTGAGAATCGCCTCAGCCTGGATCTCTGAGAGAGAGAAACGTTTTATCAACTCCGCCTTCGGATCATCCTCATAGCGGATGATGGCGATCACCTCGTCGATATTGAGGAAGGCGATCATCAGGCCCTGCAGGATATGCAGCCGTTCGTTGACCTGGTCGAGCCGGTATTGCAGGCGTCTGCGTACCGTTTCCGTGCGGAATTGGAGCCACTCTTTTAGTAGCGTGCGCAGATCTTTGACCGCTGGGCGGCCGTTGGTGCCGATCAGATTGATATTGACCCGGTAGGTGCGCTCCAGATCGGTGGAAGCGAAGAGATGGGACATCAACCGCACCACATCGACCCGGTTGGATCGGGGTACGATCACCAGACGAGTGGGATTCTCGTGGTCCGACTCATCCCGCAGATCCTCCACCATAGGGAGCTTTTTCGCCTGCATCTGAGCCGCGATCTGCTCCAGAATCTTGGCCCCGGAGACCTGGTGCGGCAAAGCGGTAACGATAATGTCACCGTTCTCCCGCTCGTAGACCGCACGCATACGGATTGAACCGTTCCCCGACTCATAGAGTTTGTGTAGATCCTGGACCGGCGTAATGATCTCCGCCTCGGTGGGATAGTCAGGACCCTGGATATATGTCATCAGCTCAGGCGTTGTAGCCTTGGGCGACTCCAGCAGATGGACACAGGCCGCAGCGACCTCTTGCAGATTATGTGGCGGTATATCGGTCGCCATGCCCACAGCAATGCCCGAGGTGCCGTTCAACAACACATTGGGCAGTCTCGCCGGCAGAATGGAGGGCTCTTTCAGGGTGCCGTCGAAATTAGGCTCCCAATCCACGGTACCCTGCCCTAGTTCAGACAACAGGACTTGCGCGTAAGGCGTCAACCTAGACTCGGTGTAGCGCATGGCCGCGAAGGATTTGGGATCATCCGGCGAACCCCAGTTACCCTGACCGTCCACCAACGGGTAGCGATAGGAGAAGTTCTGCGCCATCAACACCATCGCTTCGTAACAGGCGCTGTCCCCGTGGGGATGGAACTTACCCAGCACATCACCCACCGTACGGGCTGACTTCTTGTACTTGGCGCTGGCGCTCAGTCCCAGCTCCGACATGGCGTAGACAATGCGTCGCTGAACAGGCTTCAGGCCATCGCCGATATGTGGCAGGGCGCGGTCCAGGATGACGTACATGGAATAGTCCAGGTAGGCCTTCTCGGTGAACTCGCTGAGGGGAACCTGTTCGATACCCTCAAGACTGTGATCAATGGTGTCGCTCATGACATTCGCTGACGGCTGCGATGAAAAAATGATGGCAGATGATACGGAATGCGACCCTCGGAGGGAATCTCCGATTGTATATAGGAAGATCGAGTTCTATTAAATGCCTAATGAAGAGCAGTTTTTTTTCTTTTAATGACCAATGCCGTCAGACACAGAAGTGCGCTTGAATAAAGCAGCGGCACAACCCAAACAGAGACCGGAAATGCCTGCAGCCACCCCGCCAAAAGAGAAACACCGAGGACTAATCCAGCGGCACCAGCCAGCCACAACAAGGCGAAAAGCATCCTCGCCAAACCGATATCCGATCCATAACTAACCGTTAGCAAGCCTTTGATAGTGATAATGATCATGCCCCATACCAGCACCAAAAACAGCAGGTAGACGACACCAGGCGTTGCGCCCGACAGAGCAGCTGCATGAAAGGCAAGCTGCGAGGCCATTATCATAAAGAACAGAGATGCAGTGCGCACATATCCCACGGCGGACACTCTCAAAGCATTGGGCAGAAATGCGAATAGTGGCCCCAGCAACATTGAGGGCAGGATGGCAAACAGCAGGTTATATAGCGGCCAGCCAAGCAGATCATCACTCGACAGACTCATCTGCAAAGCCGCAGCTAGCAAGCTAACCGCGCCAGCAAAGGCAAAGAGTCTCAGTGGCGACGCGGAAAGCCATTGCCAGAGCATCCACTGACCGGCCCTCTTCACGTTCGCTGATGATGGAATGGTAATGCACATAGTGATGGACTGAGCGGCAGACAAGCGTCAGATTCTGCTGTTCTGACCTCCCTCTGGCCATGATTTCCGTCAATGGTCCATGATCACCCAAGTACAGCGACAACAACAGAAAGCCCAACACCGATGTGGCTCCACAGCGAATTTGCTATCGGTCGAACCGGGGATTCCATTAGAATCATTCGGCATACGACCGAACCAGTAACCACAGGAATCCACATGAGCACAACCCACTCGACCCCTCAGGATGCGGAAGACGCCTATTACGACGCTATTGATGAGCGGAACATCGAAGCCATGATGTCTGTCTGGGAGGAGAGTGAAGAGGTGCTATGCCTGCTCCCCATGATGCCGGCTCAACGGGGCAAGGCTGCCATCAGAATGATCTGGGAACCCTTTCTGCAGGGTGACATGGCGCTGGAGATCGAAATCAAACATCTCAGCTGGATCGAATCTGGCGAACTCGCCATTCATCTGGTTGAAGAGAATGTCAAAGTACCGGGACAAAGCGAACCTCAACCCGTCTATGCCACCAATATTTTTCGCCAAGGACCAGCCGGGTGGTACCTAATCATGCACCAGAACTCACCTACCCCCCCACCACCCGGCTTACAGATGCCGGAGATGCCTTGACCATGGAGAATCACAAACTCGTCCTGCCGCAGCATCTCAACCACTACGGCTATCTGTTTGGTGGCAATCTGCTGAAATGGGTGGATGAGTACGCCTGGATTGCCGCTGTCCGCGAATACCCCGGACGCCGCTTCGTCACCATCGGTATGAACCGTGTGGAGTTTCACCGCAGTGTCCGTGAGGGCGCGATTCTGCGTTTCGACATTCAGCAGGGTAGAAAGGGTCACACCTCCGTGCAATACGAGGCCAAGGTCTTTTCCGAGGACCCGACTACCGGCAGAGAAGAGAGTATTTTCACCACCAGCATCACCTACGTCTGCCTGGATGATCAAGGCAGGAAAGAGCCTATTTAATCCCTCTCATGTAGGGTGCGGTTCTACCGTACCTAACCCGCTGATGGAAAATAATGTCAAGCCGATAGGCCTTCGCAAGGCACTCTAAAAAACTTCTCTCAATGTAAGCATTCGTGACCAACCAGATCATGGTGCGACAAAGCCGCACCCTACTATTGAGACTTAAAAATAACCATCGGTTAGTGTCAGCATGAAATTAACCAGGTCGGTATAATCCTGGGGTTGCAAACCCAATACCACATAGGTCCCCGCATTCATTTCAGCCGCGATATTAGGATCATTGACTTCAGGGGTGATAAACAGGTTGGGCACGTCGATATCATAGTGTTTCACCACATCCTCTAGTGTGGCAATGGAGCCATTATGCATATAGGGCGCCGTCAGTTCCACATTGCGCAGTGTGGGCGTTTTGAATTTACCCTGCTCTGCCGCTTGGTCTGCTGGATCGATTGCAGCACTTGCTCCCAGACCCTGATCCACAAAGCCGGGGTTAGCAATGTTTGCAGGGTTATTTGGATTGCTTGGCGTACCGATGTTGTAGTAGCGGAAGTTGGTAAAGAGTGACTCCCTAGAAGTCGTGCCTATCGTGTGACAATTGGCGCATTTAGCCACACTGGCATCCTCGAACAGGTCCTTACCACGCTGCTCTGAGGCCGTCAGAGTGTAATTCCCTGCCAGATAGGCATCAAACTTCGAGGTAAATGGATTCATCTCGGGAGATGCCTCAAAGGCGGCGATGGCCGTCGCTATGTTGTTATAGGCCGTGGTGATATCGCTAAAGGCATTGGCGCCGAATACGGCAAGGAAGTCTGCGGAGTAGGCGGCATTCTGCACCTTGGCAACCACTTCTGCCTCACTGGCGTTATTCATCTCCACCGGGTTCAGAAAAGGCCCCTTGGCCTGTTCGATTAAAGTGGCGGCACGACCATCGAGAAACTGTCCACCCTGATATTTTGAATTGGTCTCTGGTGTCTGATCTGCTGCGGCCACCACGCCAAACTGAGGGGAAAAGGAAGCATAGGCAGCAGTCGGCGCATTGCGGTCACCAAAGTCACCCGTTACCGAGCCTTCAGAGACAGGCGCACTGGCAGTCACCCGTGGATCGGCAAAACCAGTGGCAGGATCATGACAACTTGCGCAGGATTGATTGCCCTGGTTGGATAAATCGGTATCGAAAAACAGCTTTCTACCGAGTTCGACCATGGTGACACCCCCACCTCCGGTAGTAGTGCCAGGTGCGTCACCACCACCGCCACCACAGGATGCAGTCATCACCGTTGCCAGAACCACTGCACCTAAACTACTCAATCTCATCATAATCCACCTCAGCTAATGACAGTTCCCTGTTTTGCTCGACAGGTTTAATCATCCGCAGATGATTGGGGATTTGATTTTGACCAAGTAACTGTGAGTAGAGAATATTTCCCCACAAAGAATGAGTGATTCATCACAAATCCTGATGCATTTAATTATTCTTACCCGCTATTTTCAGTTCATTGGCTGCAAATATGGAGGGGAATTATCTGCAAAAAAAATTATGTTGAGAATGCGGACTCAGAGGTCCAGTTCGGATGTAAGCTTTTCCACAGAAAAATCTCGTGGCTGTTTGTAAGCAGAAGGATGTGTGATAACTACGGTGGATGCTGCCATGTGGACATCAACACCCACTGGAGCGGAAAACCAAATCATGAAGTTGCTAACCGAAAAGTCTTAGTCGTCTTTTCTATCCGATAGCGATGCCTTGCGGAAAACAGGAAGATCCGGCCCCTTCTCCTCCTCAAGTTCGACCTTTTCGATTTTATCGAAACGACTACTGATCTTGCGCGCAGAGATATTGACGTCACTGACATCCTGATGGGCCTGGCCGATGTGTTTGGCCAGGTTGTCCATGCGATTTTTGAATCGACCGAAATCTTTGGAAAGGGCACGCAGGTGATCCTGAATGATATGCACCTGCTCGCGGGTTGCGGCATCTTTGAGCACCGCTCTGGCCGTCGTCAGGATCGCCATCATCGTGGTGGGCGAAACCAACCAGACCCGTTTGCGAAACGCCTCCTCCACCAGGTCGGGAAAGTGGGCATGGATCTCCGCAAAGACGGCTTCAGCAGGAATAAACATTACCGCACCGTCAGAGGTCTCTCCGGGAATGATGTAGCGAGAGGCAATATCATCCATATGCTTTTTGATATCCACCTTGAATTGACGCTGGGCCTGGGTGCGTTCCGATTCGGCAAGCTGGTCATCCAGCATGCGTTGATAGGACTCCAACGGAAACTTGGCGTCGATCACCACATTGCCGGTGGGGTCCGGCAGGAAGAGCACGCAGTCGGCACGTCGATTGTTGCTCAGGGTATGCTGCAGGGCGAAGCCCGATTCCGGCATCACATTGCGTACCAGAGCCGAGAGCTGCACCTCACCGAAGGCGCCCCGTGAACGCTTGTCGGAGAGTACCTCCTGCAGGCTCACCACATTGGTGGACAGTTCGGTGATCTTTTTCTGCGCCTCGTCGATACGGGTCAGGTGAGTAAGCACCTGGGTGAAGGTCTCGGTGGTCTTTTCGAAACCCTCATTGAGGCGTTTCTCCACCTGACCGCTGATCTCCTTGAGCCGCTGATCGGTGCTCTCGGTCAATCCCTGTACCCGCTTACCCAAGTCATCGGCATGCTGTTTCAGCGCCTCGGCCACCTGCTTGCGGACTTCCGCCATGCCACTCTGCAGGGTCTCATGTTGCTGTCGCATCGCCTCCAGCTGACGCTCATCGAACGCTTCACGATGTCGCACCAGTGAATGACTGAGTGATTCCCGCAGCTCTCCCAGTTTTTCCTGTTGGGCAAGTCGGCCTTCACCAAGCGTCTCGGTGACACCCTTTTTCAGGGATTCAAACTGTTCCAGTAAGTCGATGCGCAGTTTCCCGGCATCACCGGTGAGATGTTGCTGCATCTCACCAAAGCGCCGTTCCAGTCCCTGATAGAGCTTGTCCGACCTTTCGAGAAGCGCCTGCTGCATACCATGTAGCAAGCGCTGCTGGGCCAAGGCACCCCGGGCGATACGTTCCGTGAGCAGATCCCGCAGTTCGTGCTGCTCCTTGCCGAGACGGCGTTCCTGTTCATACAACAGGGTTTCCAGTGACTGATGACTGGTTTCCAGCGTCTGGCGGGCTTGTTGCTGAAGATCTAACAGGTGGGAGAGTTTGAAGAGTACCCAGCCGAGCAGCAACACGGCAAAGCTGACAAGCGCCGCGATAAGCTGTTCCCCGGAGGTGAGCTGAGAAAACCATTCCATAGGCCGAACTATACCCTAACCATAGGCTCAAAACTCGAGCCTGTGCTTGCATCTCGACAAGACTATCCTTACCTTTGCCGCTCGTCTCAAAAGAGCAACCTAACGACAGCAAAACCTGACTATGCGTATTCACCTGAAAACCCTCGGCTGCCGACTGAACGAAGCGGAACTGGAGACCTGGAGCCGAGAGTTCCAGGCCCAGGGACACAGCATGACCGCGGATGCGGAGACGGCGGATCTGCTGGTGGTCAACACTTGTGCCGTCACCGAGGAGGCTGTGCGTAAATCACGCAAACTACTGGGACGCGCCAGCCGCCAGAATCCCAATGCCCGACTGGTCGTCAGCGGCTGCTACGCCTCACTCGACCCGACAGCCACAGCCGAAGCCGAGGGGGTCGATCTGGTGATCGACAACCGGAACAAAGACCGCCTGGTGGATATCGTCAGCCAACAGCTCGATCTGGATATCATGCCCCAGTCAGCCATCGAACCTGATACCACAGGCTTACTGGAGCGGGGACGACAACGCGCCTTCATCAAGGTACAGGATGGCTGCCGCTACCGTTGCACCTTCTGTATCGTCACCCTGGCCCGGGGCGACGAGCGCAGTCGCCCTGCCGCCGACATCGTCAGTGAGATCAGGAATCTGCAGCGGGAAGGCATCCAAGAGGTCGTGCTGACCGGTGTGCATATTGGTGGCTACGGCAGCGATATCGGCAGCAGTATTTCCAACCTGATCAGACAGGTACTGGCAGAGACCGATATCCCCCGCTTACGAATTGGCTCCATCGAGCCCTGGGACCTGCCCGAGAGTTTCTGGTCCTTGTTCGAGAATCCCCGCTTCATGCCCCATCTCCATCTCCCGCTACAGAGCGGGTCAGACAGCGTCTTGCGACGCATGGCGAGACGTTGTCGTACAGACGAGTACCGTGAACTGATCCGCCAGGCCAGAGCACAGGTACCCGACTTCAATGTCACCACCGATATCATCGTGGGCTTTCCCGGTGAGACCGAGTCCGAGTGGCAGCAGACCTTGGACTTTGTGCAGGAGATCGGCTTCGGTCATCTGCACATCTTCGCCTACTCCCCACGCCAAGGCACCAAGGCAGCCAGCCTGCCCGATCCCGTGAGCCGGGAGATCAAGCGGCAACGCAGTGAAGCACTACACCAGTTGGGACAGAAAACAAAAAAAGAGGCACTGAGAAAGTATATTGGACGAACGCTACCTGTGTTAATCGAAGGTGGCGGCGAACAGGGCTGGCAAGGTTATTCACCCAACTATCTACGTAGTTTAGTGGTTGCCAAGGAAAATCTCTCTCTTGAAAATAAGATTGTAGAAGTCTCTATCGACGGTCTATCAGAGGATAGGCAAATGCTGACAGGTAAAGTCATTAATTATTCAGAATAAAAAAATGCGCCCGAAGGCGCATTTTTATCCACGAGTCAGATAAAATTCTACCAGTTAAACAAGTAACCTACACCATCAATTGTCACTGTGTATGCACTGCAACTACCAAAACTGATTGTAGCCAATGTACTAACAGCACCATTAAGTACAACCACGCCTGTTCCCGGCACACCTGTTGGGCAGCCAAAAGTGATTGGTGATGATGTTGTCATGGTGACATAGCCGTGATCTGGATCATAGATTGTGGCACTTATATAAAAGCCCGAAGTTGGGTTGCCCGATAGGCTGATCCCTGTAATCCGATAGACCCTGTCATCCAGACCAAAGAAGTCAGAAGTTACTGTACAGCTTGACCCACTACAAGCGATGGTCATATTGATGAACTCGGACTCACCGACATAGCTGACCGTCACACGGAACACCATGCTCAGCGAGCTTAAATCGGCAGCGGCAGTATAATCCACGGTTCCATTGAGAACCATGACTCCCCCGACCCCATCACTCATGGCGCAATCGGTAAAGATGAACGTTCCCACTGTCTCTGCATCATTGGTATCGGCTATGGCACTACCGCCTGCATCGCACAAACCGGTGCTTACATCGGTAATCTTGGCAGCATAGGCGTTGTCACCCGGAATGATCCATTGTGAAATTCGGGGAGCGATTTCCAGGAGTTTTGCTTCGAGACTGGGCACCGGCCGTGCCGCAAAAACCGAGGCTGCATCAGCAACTACCGCCTGTAGAGCACCGGATCCAGCTGCCGTCGAGAGATCCTCAGAATTAGTCGTGTCAACTCTGGCCTCGGTTGTCGCCCCTGTATATACGGGAATGTTACTGAGTGTTGAGCCGCCGCCATCACCACCGCCCCCTCCGCAACCCTGGAGCAGGATGATTGTGAGAAAAAAGCTTGAGAATAAATAAGTGATCTTCATGAGCACATCCTTCCACAATAATTTTTCCATGAGAATTGTAAGTATATTCCTCTCCTGGGACAGAAGTCATCTCCATGCATCAGGACTCACTACAATCCGATATCCAGCGCCTCCCGCTGCGCATCATCCAATGCATTGGCGAGATAGGCCAACGAAACGCCCAGCTTGCGCGTCCACTCCAGTTCAATTCTCCAAGCCTGTTCCGGGGATGACCATAGATATTTAAGCTCACCTTCTCCCCTGCGGATCGCACCGATTCTCGCTGCCTTTGTCCGCGCATAGGCTGGGTAATGGCTGTGATCACGGTAAGCGCCATACTTTGCCTCAAGTCGTTCTTTTAATTTTTTTAGGGTGCTCTGGCTCGCAGGGTCGTAGGTATGCAGCACCTTGTAAATCTTCCCCTTAAATGCCATGACATAGGTACGTTCTCGTCCGTTCTGATAGACGACTGCTGAACGATCACCCTGCTTCTGTGCCGGCACACCTGCGGGGTACTGTCGCTGCAGCTGCTGTATGCTGCCGCCGAGGCAATAACTGCCGAAGACCTGCTTAAGACAACCGGTGTCTGAGCGGGCAGCCCATGAAACACAAAGGAGGAGGAATAATAACAATCCCGTCTGGCGCAGTGGCATGTTGCTCTCCTGTTATCGTTATTCGTCAAACGCAGCCGGTGCAATCGTCTTGATAAATTCCATCAGCTGCCTGTAGTGACTGCCCTTCCAGTAGATTTTTGCGCAATCACTGCAGCGCCAGAATTCAGTATAGATTTCTCCGACCCTTTTGGGCAGTTCCGTAGAGATTGTCGCCTTTTCGATCCGGTTCAATGATCCGTTACACATCATGCAGCGGGTAAAAGGTGCAACAAGTCGATAGAGATCAAGCCGCTTGAAGAGCTCCGTAAGCTGCTCTTTTGTGTCCAAGGCGTGGATAAAACAGCCGTGGGTGATCTCCCGGCGCATCAGCAGACCGCGGTCGCGCGTCAACAGGATTCGCCGGTCTTTGACTGAGATCTCTGCGAGTCGGGAGTCCCCGGCATCATTGAAAAAAAGCGTATCGAATCCTAATAATCGTAAGTATCTGGCCAGTTTTCCCAGATGGGCGTCGGCCAGAAAACAGGGCTGTCGCAACGGTTTGTCACGAAGACGCAACAGCGGTGTGACATCCAGGCTTTCAAACACAGGATAGAGGCTGATCTGATCACCCGCGTTCGGCAGGTAGTCGAAACCCACTGACTCACCATTGGCCAGAATCAGTTCAATCTCGGTATGCGGCACACCCAGGTTTTCGATCAGATGCTTGATGCTCTGGGTCGGCTTGATAGGGTATTCAAAGGCGCGCTTGCGCAGATCGCTCGGCAGGAAATCGTTCAGCTCTTCGTAGAAACGCAGGCTGATACGCGCCATGAGATCAGAAATCGAACTCCGCCCAAATCGGGCAGTGGTCGGAAGGCTTCTCCATACCCCGGATATCGTAGGCGATACCCACATCACGGCAACTGGCAATCAACGGCGCTGTCGCCAGCATCAGGTCGATTCGAAGCCCCCGCTTGGGCTCACGGTCAAAACCGCGACTGCGATAGTCAAACCAGCTGAACTTATCATCCACTGCTGGTTTCAACTTCCGGTAACAATCCTGCAGTCCCCAGTCCATGATGGCCTGCAGCCATTCCCGCTCCTCCGGCAGAAAACTGCACTTGCCGGTTCTGAGCCAACGCTTGGCGTTATCCTCACCAATACCGATATCGATATCGAGTGGCGCCACATTCATGTCCCCGATCACAAGTAAGGGCTCTGAGGGATCGTGCTCCGTTTTCAGCTTATCTAACAGATCCGCATAGAACTTGCGTTTGGCGGGAAACTTCACCTCGTGGTCACGGCTCTCGCCTTGGGGAAAATAGCCGTTGATCACTGTCAATGGGGTGCCCTTTGGCGAGGTGTATCGAGCAGTAATCAAGCGTCGCTGCGCCTCTTCCCCGTCATCCGAAAAGCCCATACTCACCTGTTCCGGCTCAAGCGTCGAAAGCAGCGCCACGCCGTAGTGAGTCTTCTGACCGTGAAAGCGAGCGGTGTACCCTAAGGATCCGATCATATCCAAAGGAAAATCGGCGTCCTGCACCTTGCTCTCCTGGATGCCAATGATATGGGGATCGTAAGTCTCCTTGAGTTGACTCAGTTGATGTTCGCGGGCACGAATGCCGTTGGTGTTGAAGGAGACGACTTTCATAGCAATTGACCTGTTCCCGTCAGGAGTGATCGGTATCCCGGTGCGGCAGGGCCGCACCATGGTTGTTCGGTTCAGAACAAACTCAGAAATATTTTGCCTTAGACTATCATGAGCCCACTACCGGCTCTAGATCAGTACCCCCAACCTGCCGACGGTTGTTTTTAACCACCACTATGGCGATGATAATAATGTTGTAGTTCATCAGGTAGATCACAAAATGCTCATCGTCATTTCACCCGCCAAAACCCTCGATTACGAAACACCGCCGGTTACCAAAATCCACACTAAGCCGGCCATGTTGAAGCAGTCCCAACAGTTGATCGACAACCTGCGCAACTACTCCGCGTTGGATCTGGCCGAGCTGATGAAACTGAGCATGAAACTGTCGGAGCTCAACTTCGACCGCTACCACGACTGGCGGACACCCTTCACCACCAAGAATGCCAAACAGGCAGCACTGGCCATGAAGGGGGATGTCTATACCGGCCTGGATGCGGAAAGCCTCGATGTAGATGATCTCAAATTCGCCCAACAACATCTGCGCATCCTCTCCGGACTCTACGGCGTCCTCAGACCCCTCGATCTGATGCAGCCCTACCGGCTGGAGATGGGGACCAAGCTGCCCAACGAACAGGGCAAGGATCTCTACGCCTTCTGGGGTGAAGGCATCACCCAGGCGATCAACAAGGCGCTCAAGTCCCAGGGCGATGACATCCTGGTCAACCTCGCCTCCAACGAATACTACAAGTCGATCAAGCCCAAGCTGGTGAAGGGCCGTATCATCACACCCCAGTTCAAGGAGAAAAAGAACGGCACTTACCGCATGATCGGTGTCTTTGCGAAAAAGGCCCGTGGCCTCATGAGCCGCTACATCATCGAAAATCGTCTCGAGGACCCTGAGCAGATCAAGGGCTTCAAAACAGACGGCTACCGCTTCAGCAAGCAGCAGTCAAAGGACGACCAATGGGTATTCGTCCGCGGCTGATCGATTCCCACGTTCACTTCGACGATGCCAGCTTCGACACGGATCGGGCTGAAGCACTGCAACGGGCACAGGCGGTGGGCGTCGAAGCGCAGATCATTCCCGCCATTAAGGCAGACTGGTGGCCAAGAATCCGCCAACTCTGCCAAACCGGTAGCGGTCTGCATGCCACTTACGGGCTGCACCCCATGTATCTCGCCGACCATCTTCCTGAACATCTCGACAGCCTGCGCGAATGGGTCGAACAGGAAAACCCGGTAGCCATCGGTGAGTGCGGTCTCGATTTCTATATCGATAACCCACAGCCAGAGACTCAGCAGTTCTACTTTGAACAGCAACTTGAACTGGCCCGACAAAGCAATCTGCCGGTGATTATTCATGCCCGCCGTTCGGTCGAGGCGGTCATCAATACCCTGCGACGCTATACCGGTGTGACCGGCGTACTGCACAGCTATGCCGGTAGTGAACAGCAGGCCCGGCAGCTGATCGACATGGGTTTCTATCTCAGCTTCGGCGGCCCCGTCACCTACGAGCGATCCAAGCGTCTGCACAAGCTGGTGCAGAACCTGCCCCTCAACTCCATACTGCTGGAGACCGACGCACCCGACCAGCCAGGGAGCGCCCATCGAGGGGAACGCAATGAACCGGCCTATCTGCCGGAAGTGCTGGATGCCATCAGTCACCTGCGAGATGAGTCGGCGGATTTCATTGCAGAGCAGACCAGCGCCAATACCCGCAGACTCTTCAATCTCTAGCCAGCTACACGCCTGGATTGGGAATCAAGCCTCATTCGATTCATTCCCCTTTCGCCCTATTAGACATGACTCCTGAGCGCGTGACCGTTATTATGTCCCGCTGCTATCAAGAACAACCAAGGGGATATCGAAAATGGCACAGAAGGGGATACTCGTGACCGGTGGCGCAGGCTACATCGGCAGTCACACAGCCAGGCAACTGGGTAACGCCGGCGAACGTATCGTCACCCTCGACAACCTCTGCACAGGCTTCAAACAAGCGGTACTCTTTGGCGAACTGGTAATCGGGGACACCGGTGACCGTGAGCTCGTCAGCAGAGTCCTCAAAGAGCACGATATCGATACCGTGATGCATTTTGCCGCCCACACGATCGTGCCGGAATCGGTGGAAAATCCCCTCAAGTACTACGGCAACAACACCTGCAATACACGCAACCTGCTGGAGTGCTGCGCCGAGGCAGGGGTGAAAAACTTCGTCTTCTCCTCTACCGCAGCCGTCTACGGCATTCCACAAAGTGGTGTCGCCTTCGAAGACGCACCGACCCAACCCATCAATGCCTACGGTACCTCAAAGCTGATGTCGGAGATGATGCTCAGGGATCTCTCCCTCGCCAGCGATATGAACTACGTGGCGCTCCGCTACTTCAACGTCGCCGGCTGTGACCTGGAAGGACGCATTGGTCAATCGACACCCAAAGCGACACTGATCACCAAAGTGGCCTGTGAGGCAGCGGTCGGTAAACGGGAAGCGGTCTACATCTTCGGCACCGACTACCCCACTCCCGACGGCACCGGTGTTCGTGACTACATCCATGTGGAGGACCTGGCCGACGCCCACGTAAAGGCCCTGACCTATCTGCGCAATGGCGGTGAGTCCGCCATCCTCAACTGCGGTTATGGTCACGGCTATTCCGTCAGGGAACTGCTCCAGGCAGTGGAGACGGCCAACGGTGCACCACTCAATATCATCGAGGCCGATCGTCGTGCCGGCGATCCCCCCGAACTGATCGCAGGCGCCACCAAGGTCCGCGAGGTGCTCGGCTGGTCACCCAAGCATGACGATCTGGGCACCATTGCCAGCTCTGCGCTTGCCTGGGAGAGAAGCCAGCTCGACGCGCCCTGGCACAACGACTGAGTCAACCGAAGCAGAGAGACTCACCCGGCCTGCCCGGGTGAGTCTCATCCCTCGACTATCAGATAGAGAATCACCATGGAATTGTTGCAGATCTTCATCCTTGCCGCACTGCAGGGTCTGACCGAGTTCCTGCCCATTTCCAGCTCGGCGCACCTGATCCTGGCGCCCCACGTCCTGGGCTATGCCGACCAGGGTCTGGCCTTCGATGTGGCCGTGCATGTCGGCACCCTCGCCGCAGTCATCAGCTACTTCCGCCACGAAGTGATCTCCATCGGTGGCGACTTCTTCCGCTCATGGGTCAATCCCGCTGCCCGCTCACAAGAGTCCAGACTGGGTTGGATGATTCTCATCGCCACCATTCCCGTGGGGCTCTTTGGTCTGCTGATGAAATCCCTGGTGGAGACCGACCTGCGCTCTCCTCTGGTGATCGCCATCACCACAATCGGTTTCGGCATCCTGCTGTTGGCGGCGGATAAACTGGGTAAACGCAACCGGGACGAATACACGATCAACTGGTGGGATGCCGTGATCGTCGGCCTCTTCCAGGCCATCGCCATCATTCCCGGCACATCACGCTCCGGCTCCACCATGACCGCAGGCCTGTTCCTGGGACTGACCCGCAAGGCGGCCTCCCGCTTCTCCTTCCTGCTCTCCATCCCCACCATCATCATGTCCGGCGGACTGCTGACACTGGACCTGATCGGTAGCGGAATAGAGACCGACTGGCTCTCCCTGGGCATCGGCGCAGGTCTCGCCTTCATCACCGCCTACCTCTGCATCCACTTCTTCCTGCAATTCATCGAACGTATCGGCATGACGCCTTTCGTTATTTACCGGTTGCTGTTGGGTGGAGCAATACTCTACCTGGTGCTGTGATTATTTTCAGCGGTGTGTAGCTGGCTCCTCCACCCATGGACCTATGGAATGAGCGTGTCTATTCTTCTAGAACCCCTTCAAAAAGGTTGACAATATAAAATGATAAGTATCGATTGGGACAAGAAGTTTGAGGTTGGCCATGAACGGATAGACTTTGAACACAGGGTATTTCTCGATCTGATCCGCACAATCTCTGCCGAGGTGGATAATGGCAGCGGCAAAGAGCGGATTCTCCGGTTACTGGCCGAGATGGCGAAATATGCCGAATTTCACTTTCTGAGTGAAGAAAATGAAATGCTCAATGTAGACTATCCGGACTACGAAGCTCATAAACAGGAACACATCCGGCTACTGGCTAAATTCTCTGATTTAGTCACCGAGTTTCGTATGGACGTTATCCCCCTTGAAAAAATAGTGGAGTATATTTTCTCCTGGTTTGCGTTGCACACAACGCAGGTCGACAAGCGACTGGCCGATTACATTCGTATAAAAGAAGCGGGGGGATAGCTGCTCAGATATGTGGTGGGTTTACGAAAAGTAAAAAAAGAACAACGGGTCGGTGACGATTAATAATACAAAAGATTCTTGTTTGTCACCGACCCCTTTAATGATAAGTTGCGTTGGTATCGGATATAACAATCAATAGGGAGCGCGCTTATGTACCGGCTAATCTTTATCCCAATTATTGCGGGTCTTATCTCTGGATGTTCGATCAAACATGATTATGTCTGGGAAGAATACAAAATAAAACCTAGCAGAGTCATCCTTACCAAAGAGAACAAAAATCCAACTCCCGAAGATGGGATAGCAATCATAAGCGGATCAAGCGATACAAATAAAATTCTTTTAGGTCATTTAAAAGGGAATGCCCATTATTGGTATGGCTCATTACAAAACCTAAGCGACGCCATCGTTACTCAACTTTCCGAGGAACTAACCAAGCTAAATTACACCGTGGATAACAACAGTAAAAAATCTGTTATTGTCAACGTAACGGGATATAGCACGGAAATTAGAACGTGGACTCACGTATACATTATTGATTTAGAGTTAACCTTAGGTAATGGCTATGTAACGACATTTCACATAAGAAACCCAACACCTCTCGCCGATCCTAAGCGTGGTATTAATGGTGCTGTTGCACTGGCTACCATAGCCATCCTCAATACCATGGATTTTTCCGAATACTTGGATTAAAACCGATGAATTAATACTAAGATAGTGAAAGAAAGTAAAAGGGTCGGTGACAAGCAATAATCATTTGTATTTTCATTTGTCACCAACCCCTTTAGTTTTTGAGCCTTGCTGGACAAAAAATGGCTTTGGCAGTGGCAATCAAATTAGTGTTAACAGGCCCTTTCAGGCTCTACACTGCATAGTGAGTCTTTGAAACTCAGTCGAAGTCCGGGAGTCGAATTGTCGGGATGACCTATTTTGTAAAAACTGTTGTGCTGGCAGGCCAGCTTCTCTGCCTCTCTCTCTTCAGCCTCTCCCTGCCGGCGGCGGAGGTAATGGAGATCTTTGAGCTTAAAGGCAAGACACCCCGGGAGATGATTCCACTGATTCAACCCTTCGTCGGCCCCGACGGCACCGTCACCGGCATGCACAATCAACTGATCGTGCGGACGTCGTCTGAGCGCATGGCGGAGGTACGAAAGATTCTCGACCAGTTCGACCGGCCTCCCCGGCGGCTGTTGATCCATGTGCGGGACTCCAACCCGACGAGTGCCAGCAACGACCGCTTCGAGATCAATGCCGATCACGACAGGGTAAAGATCGGCCGTCCCGGTGAATCGGGCGTCAGGCTCAAGCGTTACGATACCCAACGGAGCGACAGCAGTGTGCGCACCCTGCAGACCCTGGAGGGATCACCCACCCTGATACTCAGCGGCGTCAATCAGCCGGTCTTCACCGGCGGCAGTTATTCCCCCGGACCCTATCCCGGCTATCGGGCCGACTATGAATACCGGAATATCAATTCGGGTTTCTACGCCACCGCCCATCTGATCGGCGACCAGGTCAGGATCGAGATCACCACCCAGCGTGAAACCCCGCTGCGGGACCGGCGGACCATCAGCCGCCGGGAGAGTCGTAACAGTGTGTCGGGCAAGATCGGCGAGTGGATACCCCTGGCCAACATCAGCAACCAGCGGCAACAGCGGGAGTCAGATATCGCGATGCGGGGAACCACGCGTTTCGAACAGCGCGAGGCTGTCTGGGTGAAGGTCGAGGTTTTGCCCTAGGGCTTGTTAACACTCAGGAAGCACTGAGCAAGTCTGGACAAATCGATTTTGGCCGTTGTGTTGTTAATCTTGGCAATAGACTGCTATTACTGGCGAAAATTATCTATGTGAAAAGCATGTAGGTTGAGCCGACGTAGGAGGCCCAACAATCCAAACCCTTTCCTGCGGCTGGCTCGAAAATTTGCAATGGAGATGTTGGGCCTCCTACGTCGGCCCAACCTACAGATCTGTTTGGACAATGGTGGACTTTAGCGTGATGTAGGTACTTAGGAAAACGCTGATCAATCCGACCGGGTCAGTCGACTCACCAACAGGATTGCCAGCAGGGATGCGGTAAAACCCGGTACGATCTCATAGAGGTCGAACAGGCCACCTTCAAGGGGTTTCCAGATCACCACGGTGATGCCACCCAGCAGAATCCCGGCCAGGGCGCCCCAGCGGTTCATGCCCCGCCAGTAGAGTGAGAGAAGCACCGCTGGTCCGAAGGCAGCACCAAAACCGGCCCAGGCATAGGCCACCAGGTCGAGCACTTTATTCTCTGGATTCATTGCCAACAGGAAAGCCACGCCGGCGATGGTCAATACTGCCAGGCGACCGACCAGCACCAGCTCTCTTTCACTCGCCGCTTTACGGAACAGCACCCGATAGATATCACCGGTAAATGCGCTGGAGGAGACCAGTAGCTGTGAGTCGGCGGTACTCATCACCGCCGCCAGGATAGCGGCGAGGCAAATACCGGCGATCAGCGGATGAAACAGCAGATCGACCAGGTGAATGAAGACCTTCTCCGTATCCTCCAGCGGGGTTTCGAATACGGGTATGCCACTCATTCCCACCAGGCAGGCAGCGGTCAGGGTGATGAAGACCCAAGTGACAGCAATGCGCCGGGCCTGGGGCACCAGACTGACATCCCGTACCGCCTTGAAGCGGGCCAGGATATGGGGCTGACCGAAGTAGCCCAGTCCCCAGGCCAGCAGAGAGACAATGGCGATCACGCCCAGCGCGTCACCCTCGGCGTTGGTGAATGGGTCGAGCAGTTCGGCATTCTGCAGTTCGATAGCGGACAGGGTGCCATTCAGACCGCCGGTCAGACTGAGTGCGAAAACCGGTACTGCCACCAGGGCAGCCGCCATCAACAAACCCTGAAACAGATCGGTCCAGGAGACAGCGAGAAAACCGCCGAAAGCGGTATACAGAATGATGGTCAGCGTACCGACAGCCACGGCCCAGATATAGGGCAGACCGAAGACTGCCTCAAAAAGCTTGCCGCCCGCCACCAGCCCGGAGCTGGTGTAGAAGAGGAAGAACAGCAGCACGAAGAGGGAGGAGACGACCCGGATCAGGCCGCTGTCGTCTTGAAACCGGTTCGACAGATATTGGGGCAGGGTCAGGGCGTTGCCTGCCCGCTCCGAGGCGGATCGCAGAGGCGCCGCCACCAACCGCCAGTTGAGCCAGGTACCGAGCAGCAGGCCGACGGCGAGCCAGATCGACTCCAGTCCCGCCGCATAGGCATAGCCCGGCAGACCGAGCAGCAGCCAGCCGCTCATGTCTGAGGCACTGGCGCTGAGTGCGGTGACCCAGCTTCCCAGGCGGCGCCCACCCAGGATGAAATCGGAGAGGTCCCGGGTCCGTCGCCAGGCAATGATGCCGATCACCAGAATCACCAGCAGATAACCGACAAAGGTCAGGGCGACAAGTAGCGCTTTGTTATCCATCTATTAACCCCTCACACACCAATTTCAGTCTCTTCTTCTTGTCGAAATCTTCGCCAGATAGCTCTCTTTCATGGCCGTCTCGAAGGCCTCATTACTGGGGTAGTCAAAGCCGAACACCGGCTGCCAGAAACGCTGGTTCTCCATACAGAGATAGAAGAATACCTGATTGTGCCAGGCTTCGAGAGAACGATAGGCGAAGGAGAACATCTCCTGCTTGATCTCATCCGGGTAGGAGAGTTTGCCATCGGCCTCCACCATCGGCATTTGCAGGACCCGGCTTTGAAAGTCGGGGCGTGCGCGGAGTTGTTTGATCACCGGCTTGATGTAGGTGAGCGTGCCGAGGGAGACCAGTGCAACTTCATGGGCATCGAACTCGCCGGTAAGACGCTGGAAGAGTTCGCCGTAATCCTCCCGCCAGTGGTCATAATGAATCATGGGGTGAAAATGAAAACCGACGACAACGCCCTTGTCGGCCAATCGTCTTGCCGCACGCAGGCGTTCGTCCAGAGAAGCGGTGAGGTGTTCTTCATTGGCGATCAGGGTCGGTGTATTGAGGGACCAGGTGCAGAGTACATTGGGCGGCACTTCATGTTTCAACAGATGGTTGATGTTCTTCGACTTGGTCTTCAGCTCAAGAATGACGTTGGGGTGCTGTGCGGCAAAGCTAAGCAGTGCATCGAGGATGCCCGCCTGGTTACCCCACATCAGAGAGTCGGAGGATTGCCCGGTGCCGATATGGTAGAAACGGTCGGGATCGATCTCAAGCCGGGCGAGTTTCTCGGCAAAGCGGCTATCAAAACGAACCTCATCACCATGATAGAAGGATTGGATGCTGCAGTAACTGCAATCGAAGCCGCAGTTCTCCACGGCATCGAGGGTCATCAGATTACAACAGCGGGTACGGGTCGAGGCCACCGGACACCAGCCAAGGCCCAGGTGATCTTTCTCCACATTGACCCGTTGAATACGTTCCGCAGAATAGCTGCTGGAGACCGGTATCTCCGGGTAGCGGGTCGGTTGTTCCCGCAGGGCCTGCCAGTGGGTGCGGACCGCTTGAAGCAGACGCTGCCGTCGCTGTTTGGGTCCCAACCCCTCCTTTGGCACTGGCGGCCAAACCTGTTCCATGGTCCCTGCGTTCCACATCGCCAGATCGACAGCCATATCGCAGAGTTGCTTCAGCTCCTGCTGCGTGAAGCGAAAGAGTTGTGCCTGGCCGCTGAGAAATTTCTGCTGCTCATCAGACAAACGCTCAGACCCCGCCTGTTGCAGGAGACCCGGCAGTTTATCTTCATAGAGATTTGATTCTGGCATGTCCAAGAAGTCTCTACGTTATCCCGTGTGACTAGGGCTTTTAACGCTTGCTCTTAACGTACTTCTTCAGTCGCTGACGCTTTTCAATCTGGCGCTTGGTGAGCTTGTTCTTTTTCCCCTCATAGGGATTGCTACCGGAGCGGAATTCGATACGTATCGGTGTCCCTTTGAGATTCAGGGCCTTGCGAAAGCGTGTGACCAGATAGCGCTTGTAGGGCTCAGGTACATGTTCCGTCTGGTTGCCGTGAATGATAATAATCGGTGGATTCTTGCCACCCTGATGAGCATATCGCAGTTTGATTCGCCTGCCATGCACCAGCGGTGGCTGATGTTCCTGGGTAATCGCCTCCAACAGACGGGTCAGATCCGGCGTTGAGAGATCGCGCATGGCGTTGGTATAGACCTTCTCCACCAAGCCGAACAGATCACCTACTCCCGAACCGTGCAGAGCAGAGATAAAATGGTGCCGTGCGAAGTTGAGAAAAGGCAGTTTGCGTTCGATCTCGCTCTTCACCCACTCCCGCTGATCCTGACTCAGGCCATCCCATTTATTGATCACCAGAATCAAGCCGCGGCCACTCTCCAGCACATGGCCCGCCAGGGTGGCATCCTGCTCTCCTACGCCCTGTTGCGCATCGAGCACCATCAGCACTACGTTGGCCTCTTCAATGGCCTGCAGGGTTTTAATGATGCTGAACTTCTCAATCGCCTCTTTGACACGCGCCCGTCTGCGCACACCGGCGGTATCGATCAGGGTGTAGTGTTTCTCGTTGCGGGTGAAGGGGATGAAGATGCTGTCCCGCGTGGTGCCCGGCTGGTCGAAGGCAACGACCCGCTCCTCACCCAGCAGCCGGTTGACCAGGGTCGACTTGCCCACATTGGGGCGGCCCACCACGGCAATCTGTATGCCCCGTTCTTCCGCTGCAATCTCTTCTTCGGACGGCGGCATCTGCGCCAGCACCGACTCGATGAGGTGACTCACCCCACGACCATGAACCGCCGCGATCATATGAGGCTCACCCAATCCAAGCCGGAAAAAATCGCTACCGGCGATCACCTCGTCCAAGCCTTCGCTCTTGTTCACTGTCAGAGTCACCGGCTTACCGGTACGCCGCAGCTCCTGCGCGATCATCTCATCGCCGCCGGTGCAACCTTCTCTGGCATCGAGCAGAAACAGGATGTGATCCGCCTCGCCGATGGCCTGCTTGACCTGCTGCTCCATCAACACGTCGATACCGATCTGATCACCGCTGATGCCGCCGGTATCCACCACCACATAGGGCTGACTGCCTATCCTGCCGGTGCCGTACTTGCGGTCACGGGTAAGGCCGGGCTGATCGGCCACCAGGGCATCACGGCTGCGGGTGAGGCGGTTGAATAGGGTTGATTTGCCGACGTTGGGACGACCGACCAGGGCGATGACGGGTAACATGAATCAGATCTCAGCGGTTATCCGGTTCAATCGGCTCTGCCTGGAGCGCAGAGAGCTTGCCGCCCTCCCCCAGGACATAGACGATACCGTCATGCACCAGCGGCTTGACCCGAATCCTGTCACCGCCCGCACGGCTACGTGCCAGCTGGCGGCCATCGTACTGGGAGAGCCAGTGGAGGTAACCGTCGTAGTCACCCACGACCAGGTATCCGTCTACCATCGCGGGGGCCGAGAGACGCCGGGCATGCAGTGACTTCTGTTGCCACAGGGTAGCGCCGTTGGTGGCATCCAACGACCAGATGTGATCCTCCTCATCGGAGACATAGATCTGTCGCCAATCCGCATCCAAACCTGCGTGGGACGAGAGCTCTCGCTGCCAGAGTATTACCCCGCTGGTCTCCGAGACTGCCGCCACTTCACCATGAAATGCCGCCGCGTAGACAGTCCCTTCCACCAGTTTGAGTTCCGCATCGATGTCCACCACACGCTCGAGCTCGGTGCGTCCCTTGGGTGTGGTGATTGCCGCCTCCCAGGCGGCTACCCCGTTATCGAGTTGCAACGCCACCAGCTTACCGTTGGCAAAACCGACCAGCACCTGGGTCTCATTAATGATGGGTGAGCTGTCACCGCGCAGGGTGAGTACCGGCACGGTCCGGTCGTAGGCCCAGCGTGTCTCGCCTGTATCGATGTCTATGGACATCACTCGTCCGTCAATGGTGCGACAAACGACCTGACCGCGACCGATGGCGGGTACCGAAAGCACTTCGCTGGAAACTTTCTGACGCCAGCGTTGACTGCCGTCCTCCGTATCCAGGAGTATCAACTCAGCCTCCTGTGTCCCTACGGCAAGCAGTCCCTCATTGACACCCGGGCCACCGGAAATCGGCACATCAAGATCCACCGACCAGAGCTTCTTACCCGTCAGTGCATCAAAAGCCAGGACCTCACCGGATGGTTCTGCGATGTAGAGACGCCCTTCACTGATGGCCGGAGCGATTTTCAGGTAGGCATCTTCCGATCCCTCCAGCGATCTGCTCCAAAGGGTCTTGATCTTTAGTTCGGATTCCAGTTCAACCAATTCGGCAGGCGGATCGGTATTGTCCTTCGCGGAGAAGACGCTGCAGCCGGTCAACAGCAGCAGTAGCGGCCAGAGTAGAAGCGGTCTGATCATCGGCTCAGGGATTCGCCAGCGCCAGATCGTCCAGCTTCATCTGCAGCAGATTGCGATTGCTGACTTCCAGCGTCATGGCTTGGGTGTAAGCATCGTGGGCTGCCTGCTTATCACCTCTTTCTGCCGCTATGTCACCACGCAACATGGCAAACTCGCCGGCAAAACCGCCTGTTTCCACGTCGGTCAGCTTTGCAGCACCATCGAGATCCCCTTCGCTGAGCAGGATGCGCGCCAGATTGAGTTGTGCCAGTGCTTTCAGGGATGGCTCATCTGTCTGTCCGATAGCCCACTCCAGCTGTGAGCGTGCAGCAGCCCCATCACCCTGTTCCAGTTTCAGTCTGGCCTGCGTGAGTGCGGCAAAGACCGCGTAGTTGCTGCTATCGTACTCAAGCCGCAGGAGTTCGGCCTGCTTACTGGAGGATTCGGTATCACCGCGCTGTACGGCACTGAGCATTTGATTGAATGACTGGGAGGCATCTTTGCCGATCCGGTCCTCGTAGTTGCCCCAGGCCTGCCAGCCAAAGACACCACCCAAGCCGATGACAAGACCGGCAATGATTGACGTGCCGTTCTCTTTCCACCAGCGTTTTAACGCCTCGACCTGTTCTTCTTCGGTCTGATATGCACTCATGTTTCTAAATCCTGTCTTTCGTCTCTTATAATTTATCGGCCAGAATACCTGCAAGGTCGTCGATCTTCACCTGCAGCTGCTCTCCACCATCCCGCAACGGCTTCAAGCCTACCTCACCTTTGGCCACCTCATCATCTCCCAGTATCACGGCGAAGCGGGCGCGACTTTTATCCGCTTTCTTAAACTGACTCTTGAAACCACCGCCGCCGCAATGACTGATCAGCCGCAGCTCAGGCAAGGCATCACGTAACGTTTCCGCCAACTGTATGCCTTTTCGTTTCGCCTTATCACCCATCATAATCAGATAGAGATCGACACCGGGCAACTCCTGCGCCACGTCTGTCGCCTCCAACAGAGCAACCAGCCGCTCTATGCCCATGGCGAAGCCAACCGCGCTGGTGGGTTTTCCACCCAGCTGTTCGACCAGACCATCGTAGCGGCCACCGGCACAGACGGTACCCTGTGCGCCAAGCTGGTCGGTAACCCACTCGAACACGGTCCGGCTGTAGTAATCCAGACCGCGTACCAGTCGTGGATTCAGCACGTAGGCCACGCCCGCATCATCCAGCCCCTTTAGAAGGACCTCGAAGTGAGCCAATGATTCCTCGGAGAGGTGCTCCATAAGGGTCGGCGCACCGGCAACCACCTGGGCCATCTCCGGGTTTTTGGTATCCAGAATACGCAACGGATTGCTCTCGAGTCGACGCCGGCTATCTTCATCCAACTCATCATAGTGAGCCTGGAAATAGCTCACCAGTAGCTCACGGTAGTTTGCGCGCTCTTCGGATGTTCCGAGAGTATTGAGCTGAAGTTCGAGTCCCTCAAGTCCCAACTCTTTCCATAGACGGGCAGTCAGCAGGATGAGTTCCAGGTCGATATCCGGCCCTTCCAGTCCGAAGGTCTCCACACCGATCTGGTGAAACTGTCGATAGCGCCCTTTCTGCGGGCGTTCATGCCGAAACATGGGGCCTTGGTACCAGAGTCGCTGTGTCTGGTTGAAGATGAGCCCATTCTCCAGGCCCGCGCGAACACAACCGGCAGTACCTTCTGGACGCAGGGTCAGACTGTCACCATTGCGGTCTGCGAACGTGTACATCTCCTTTTCGACAATATCGGTGACTTCACCGATGGAGCGTTTGAATAGTTCGGTCATCTCGACAATGGGCATGCGAATCTCGTCATAGCCGTAGCGTCCGAGTACCGAACGCGCTCGATCTTCGAGATATTGCCAGAGGGGCGTCTGCTGCGGCAGGATGTCTTTCATCCCGCGAATGGCTTGGATTTGCTTTGCCATCAGTCGTGTGGAGTCGTGAAAAGATCTAAATCGGATAAGGCGCCGAAGAGTAACATGGAACCGTCTACCCGCCCAAGCGCTACAATCGCGTCGGATCGAGCGTAAAACGAGCCACTTTGCCCCGCGCGTAGGGTTTCAGGTCGAAAGCGACGCCATTGACGCTGACTTTGACCGCATTGATATCGCCGAGCACCACGCTAAAGGGACCCATACTCCCGTCGAGCGATCGACTGACACCGCCACGCTTCTCACCGAAGATACGTGCTCTACCGGTAGCATCCCGCACTTCTACCCAACACGATCCGGTGAACTCGAACACCACCAGGCCGCTTGAAGCAACCGTCTCGGTTGCCTCCTCTGGTGTTGTCATCAATTCAACTTCGGGAGCTGCCTCCGGCTCACTGAACGACGACTCAGTGGCAGTCAAGGTCTCTGTATCATCTGAGATGGCTTCGGTCGCAATCGCCTCAGCCACCGGCTCGGGCTCGGTAGCACTCGGGGCAGTTTCAGTTTCAATCAGCGGTGGCGCTTCCTCAACTTCCGGCAGATCGGCAGGCTCTGCTATCGGCTGGGCCAGATCCATCGTGCCTGGCTCGGAGAAAGGCACTTCAAAACCTGGAGATTCGGTCTCAGGTACCTGTGTCGATGGTATCGGTTCCGGTTCAGGCAGATCCATGCGGCCCTGCCACCAGAAAAACAGCAACACGCCCAGCAGCAGAACGACTGTCCAGGTCACAACACGGAAAAGCCGATGATCACTGTGCAGCTCTTTAGCCACTTCATCCGGCTGATTTTTTGGCAGCGGTGCCTGCTCAGTGCTGGGGTTGAGATCCTGATAGGCGATGATGACCGCTTCTTCATCGACACCGACCAGTCGCGCATAATTTCGCAAATAGCCCTGAACAAATACTGCCGACGGGAGGTTCTCGTAGTCATCCCACTCGAGGGCTTGAATGATGCTATCACTCAGGTGCAGACGCGCAGCCACTGTGGCCTGTTCCAAGCCCTGGCGCTCCCGCGCCTTGCGCAACTGGGAGCCCGGCCCGTCGATGGTACCCTCCGCTGAATTATTGTCTGAGTTGTTTTTATTTTTCATTATTGTCTTTCTGACTGGTTGAGTGCTTGTATCTCAGGTGCATCGGGAAACTCTTTCAACAGTCTGCGCTTGTATTCCACCACTTTTTGGCGGTCACCCAGTCGTTGTTCGATCTGCACACCGAGCCACAGAGAGGCTGCCGTACCCTTAACCTCTCCATGGTAACGCTCAAGATAAGCCCGGGCAGACATCCCTTTCTGCTGCTCAAGTGAGAGTTCAGCCATCTGAAACAGTGCGGGTGAATACCTTGGGTTGGCAGTCAAGGCACGACGATAGTAGGTCTCTGCCATCACCATGTCACCGGCACGCTCAGCACAAAGTCCCGCATTGTTAAGTGCTACCCAAGGGGTGGGATAGAGTGGATTATCGAGTGCAAGCTGAAACTCCTGATCTGCCATCTCGTAGCGGTTTTGTTTGCAGTAGTAGCTGCCGCGGGCATTTCGGATGTAGGGGTCCCGTGGGTCGAGATTCACAGCCCGATCATAGTGGCGTGCCGCCAAATCAATTTCACCCAGCCTTTCATAGAGAATCGCAATCACATTGTGAGCTTCGGGATTCTGCTCATCCACTTCGAGGCCGCGCCTGAGCTTCTGCAGCGCCACCGCATCCTGCCCATCCCGCATATAGGCGATACCCATTTCCACATAGATCTTTCCCGGGCTATCCCGCTTTTCCAAGCCAAGGTTACCGGTGGCATCCGGTTGACCACCCGTGGTCGCACATCCTGTGAGAAACAGGGTTAAAAGCAAGAGACCGGCGATCTTATAATCACGCAATAACATCATCTGATATTTACCTTCAGGCTTTCCGCTTCCGACCGACGCAAATCTCTGCGGCTCCGATCCTTGACCTTACCGACTAGCTGTCCGCATGCAGCATCAATATCCTCTCCCCGGGTCTTTCGGGTTGTGGCGATGATGCCTGAACGTTTCAGGCGCATGCGGAAAGCCTCAACCCGTTCCGCCGGAGAGACCTGGTATTGTGTGCCGGGAAACGGGTTGAATGGAATCAGGTTAACCTTGGAGGGTGTCCCTTCTAGCAACCGTATCAGCGCTTTGGCATGCTGCAGGCTGTCGTTGACGCCATCCAGCATGACATATTCCCAGGTCACCTTGCGCCGCTTATCGCCTTGAACGAACTCCCGGCAAGCGGGGATCAGCTCTTCCAGGGGATACTTCTGGTTAATCGGTACTAATTGATCGCGTAAGGCATTGTCCGGCGCATGCAGGGAGACCGCCAGGCTCACATCACTGAGCTCCCGTAGTTTCTTGAGTGCCGGTACGATGCCTGAGGTACTGATGGTGACACGATACTTGGAGACCATATAGGCCAGATCATCCTGCATAATGTTCATGGCCGCTACCACCGCATCGAAATTGGCCAGCGGTTCTCCCATGCCCATCATTACGATATTACTGGGGGATGTACCCAGCTCACGGGTCGCTATCCAGACCTGTCCGATAATTTCCGACACGGTGAGATTACGGTTAAAACCCTGTTGGGCGGTAGAGCAGAAGCTACAGTCCAGCGCACAACCCACCTGGGATGAGACGCAGATGGTGCTGCGCCCGTCTTCGGGAATATAGACAGTCTCGATACGTTGCCCGTCTGTCAGTTCAATCACCCACTTGCGGGTACCATCCAGCGCCGGTTGTTCAAAGATCAGCTGCGGCAGACTGAGCGCCGCCACTTGGTGCAGCTGTTCGCGCAAACGTTTAGAGATATCGGTCATGGCATCAAAGTCGGTGATGCCGTGCTTGTGAATCCATTTGAATACGTTGCGACCATGAAAGGCCTTGCTGCCAAGCGCCAGAAAAAATGTCTCCATTCCCTTGCAGTCAAGATCGAACAGGTTGGTTTTCGTGTCGGTAGTCAATGCAGGGAGTTCTCAGCGAAATTAGTGAATAACAGGCAGAAAGAAAAAACCATAAAATAACAACGCGTTAGTTTAGCCTTGGGAGGGCAGGCTGGCAAACCGGCAGGTCGCAATTACCGGATTTTATGAGATTCGTTTGACCACACTCACATCCGGTAGTTGCTCCACCTTTGATAACAGGCGGCTCAACTGCTCCATATCACTGACTTCAACGGTAAATCGCATGGTGGCGGTATCGCTCTTACGGTCACTGTTGGTATTGACGCCAATCACATCGATATCCTCATTGGTGAGGATTGCGGATATATCCCGCAACAGCCCCTTTCTGTCTCCGGATACCACCAGAAAATCCACCGCATAGGTTGTCTGCGCCTGCTGATCACTCCACAGGACATCCACCAGCCGATCTCTATTCGCCTCATCCAGCGCACGGATGTTGGCACAATCCCGTCGGTGCACTGTCACGCCACGACCCCGGGTGACAAAGCCAATGATCGGATCGTAGGGGACCGGCTTGCAACAGCGCGCCATACTGGTCAACAGGTCATCAACACCGGCAACCACCACCTCTCCCTTGACCGTGGCGGTCCGCTGTTGCGGTGTTATTGGCTTGCTGCGCTGTGCTTGCCGGGCGCGCCCACCAACACCTGCGACCTGAATGGGTGACAAATCGCCACGTCCGATGGCTGCGTAGACATCCTCGGCATGCTGTAGGTTGTGCTTCCCTGCGATCGCTTCCAAGTCGGGCTTCTCGGTAACCGAGAGCCGCACCATTTCACGCTCCAGGGCGGCACGACCCAAGTCCACGTGATGCTCATAATCCAGGTGCTTGAACCACTGCTTGACCCGGTTGCGTGCCCTGGCGCTGTGCAGATAGCCAAGATGCGGGTTGATCCAGTCACGACTCGGCGTGCCATTTTTGGCCGTCAGGATCTCAACCGATTCTCCACTGCGTAGCGGTCGATTCAACTGGACAATATGACCATCGACTCGCGCACCACGACACTGGTGGCCAATGTCAGTGTGGATGGAGTAGGCAAAATCCAGCGGTGTCGCCCCCTTGGGCAGTTCCACGACTTTCCCCTGAGGGGTCAGCACATAGATTCTTGTCGCCTCCATCTCGGCATCCAGATAACCGGGTGGCTCACCCTCATCACTTAGCTCTTTCTGTTCAAGCCACTGCCGCATCCATACGATACGACGTTCAAAATCGGCATCGTGCTTGGTGTTCTCCTTGTAACGCCAGTGTGCCGCCACACCCAATTCCGCATGATGATGCATGTCACCTGTGCGGATCTGTACCTCAAGGGTCTTCTCTTCAGGTCCGATGACGGCTGTGTGGATCGATTGGTAGAGGTTGGCCTTGGGTGTGGCGATATAGTCGTCGAACTCACCCGGTATATGTTTCCAGAGGCCATGCACTACACCCAGTGCCGCATAGCACTGAGCAATGTCATCGACCAGCACCCGTAATGCGCGCAGGTCGAAGATTTGTTCGATATCCACTGACTTGCGCTGCATCTTGCGCCAGATGCTGTAGATGTGTTTCGGTCGACCGCTGATTTCGGCATTGACACCAACGGCGTGAAACTTCTCATGCAGCAGCTCGATGACCTGATTGATAAACTGCTCTCGATCGGTGCGACGGCCATCGAGTTGACTGGCAATACGTTTGTAGTCATCAGGATGGAGAAAGCGCAAAGAGAGGTCTTCAAGTTCCCATTTTATCTGCCAGATACCCAGACGGTTGGCTAGCGGTGCGTAGATATCCCGGGTCTCCTGAGCCAGACGAAGACGTAGTTCGGGAGAGAGCCTGCGGGCGGTTCGCATGCGGTGCAGTTGTTCCGCCACGACAATCAATACAACCCGAATATCCTCGGCAATACCCAATAGCAAGCGACGCAGGTTTTCCGCATGCTCACCTTCATCTCCCGGTGGCACTTCGGATGAAAGATCGGTCAGCAGCCCGATGCGGGTCAGGTCGTCAACCATGCGGGCAGTATTCTCACCCAGCATTTTAATCAGATGATCGAGCTTAAGATCCTTATCGTGGAATGAACCCAGCAGCATAGCGGCCGCTATCGTCTCCCGGTCCATACTCATGTCGACCAGAATCTCCGCCACGGAGAGTGCGTGGCGCAACTGGGATTCGCCAAAGAGGGTACGGGCATTGGGATCTGCCGCCAGCGCAATGTCGGCTGCTTTTCTCAGGTATTGCCTGTCCTCACCATCAAGATCCTCCGGCAGCCGGTCGATCCATTGGGCGACATCCCCTAGCGCGATCTCATCGCCTTCGGGGAGCCTACTGGTGGTAGTCACCATCTACTTGATCAGCCTCTGTCCGTAATCGGGTTGCTTTGGTATTGCTCAGTCGAGTACGTGACTGACCAGCCCATCCGCCAGCTTGGGTTCGAACCAGGTGGATTTTGGTGGCATCACCTCACCTGCATCGGCGACTGCCATGAGGTCTTCCATTCCGGTGGGAAAGAGGGAGAAGGCCACAACCATCTCACCGGTGTCGACCCGTTTCTCCAATCCCGAGAGACCACGAATACCGCCAACGAAGTCGATACGGGCGTCCCGGCGGGGATCGGAAATGCCGAGAATCGGTTCGATCAGATTATCGGCCAGCAGACTCACATCCAGTCTGGCCACCGGATCATCCGATGGAATACGCGCCGGATCTAACCGCAGGCGATACCACTGATGGTCCAGATACATACCAAACTCAGCAGCGCTGGCTGGTTTCACCGGCTGATCACTGGACTCAACACGGAAAGACTCTCCCACCCGAGCCAGAAAAGTCGTTTTATCCAGGCCATTGAGGTCCTTGATGACCCGATTGTAATCGAGAATCTGCATCTGATTGTGTGGAAAGATAACACTCAGGAAGTAATTATAGGACTCGCCGCCGGTGTGATTGGGGTTATCCGCCTTACGCGCCCCACCCACACGGGACCCGGCTGCAGACCGATGGTGGCCATCGGCCACATAGAGTGCGGACATGGCATCGAAATCCCGAGTCAGCTGTTCTACTGTCGCCTCATCATCCACCACCCAGATCTCGTGGCGTACCGCATCAGCAGCTGTGACATCCATATCCGGCGCGGCCTGAGAGACCCTTGCCAATACATCATCTACCTGAGGTGCACTGGGGTAGACCAGGAAAACCGGTCCTGTCTGGGCATTCAGGGCATCGACCTGGCGCACCCGGTCATCTTCTTTGGCCGGACGGGTAAATTCATGCTTTTTGATGCGATCCGTGTCGTAGGCCTCCACTGAGGCAGCCGCCACCAACCCGGTTTGCCGATGCTCTCCCATGGTCAGCCGGTAGACATAAAAGCAGGGCTTGTCATCTCTTACCAGTACCTTCTCCCGAACCATTTTCTGCAGGTTTTCTGCCGCTTTGGCATAGACATCAGGGGCATAGGGATCGACACCAACCGGCAGATCGACCTCGGGACGTGAAATATGCAGGAAACTCCAGGGACGCCCTTCCACCATTTCCCTGGCTTCAGCCTCGTTCATTACATCGTAAGGTGGTGCGGCGACATCGTCGGCCCGCCCTTGAGCCGGGCGCAACCCGGTAAAAGCTCTGATCAACGGCATGAATGGGTACCTCTATGCCTAGGATGAGTGGCGTATTCTCGCCGGAATTGGGTGATTGAGGTGGGGGATTGTTTCAAAAGAGCAACTAGTGAATCAAGTGAATCTATCCACCGTGTAAGAATTTGCCTACTTAGATATGAGAATAAACCTGCATATTATTTATGGTTTTTAACATAGACTTTCATTGTCGCATTTAGGGACGTTAGGGAAAACACACACGAACAGGGATGTCCACGGATTGAATCTTTGCCAACCAATCATTGCGACATAAAATCCTGGCACCCAAGGATAAGGGAGCCAGGATTTTTTTTGCCTGTCATATCTTATTGAATTTACTTCACTTTAGCCGAGGCCTTCAACGCTGGCTGCACTAGTCTTTTGAGTCACCTGACATAGGTGTCACGGGCCAGAGAGGCTGCTCACTGTGATCAAACGCCTCCCAGAGATCCCGATAAGTTTGTCCTGTTTGGGGATGACGTTCATTGCCGGCCACCTCTGAGAGGGGGAGCAGCACAAAAGCATAGCGGAGAATTTCATCCCTGGGCACCTGAAGGCTCCCCTGGTCAATAATCTGCTCCCCATAGGTCAGGAGATCGATATCCAGTGTTCTGGATGAAAATTTTTCGCCCCCACGCACCCGCCCATGGCTCATCTCGATCTCGCGCAGAACCGTTACCAATGCCTGGGGAGACAGCTGGGTTTTGATACCCACGACCAGATTAAGAAAGTTCTCGCCACTGAACCCCACTGCCACACTTTCATAGATTGTGGAGACCGTCAGCTCACCAAATCTCGCCGACAACGCCTCAATAGCAGAAGCAATCTGTACCTGAGGTGTGATATTACTTCCCAGACTAAGCCATGCCCTAACTGAACCCGGTTCAGTCACGCCTGCCACGCTCGATAATCACCCCCACATCCCGTGCTGCGCTCACAGCACCAACCTTATTGAGTGTCAGTTTGACCCAGGGCACGGCGAACTCCTCAAGCACGATAGCCGCACAGCGTTCCGCCAGCGTCTCCACCAGCTGGAACTCACTCTGTCTGACAAACTCAATGAGACGTTTACTGACTGCCTTGTAATCCAGCGTGTCATCGATGGCGTCCGTAGCGGCAGACTTGGCAATATCCGCCCCCATTTCCAGATCGAAAACGACCGTCTGCCGTATCTCCCGTTCCCAATCGTAAATACCAATGACGGTATCGATACGCAATTCGCGGATGAAAACAATATCCATAATCAATCATTTCAGCTGCTTGGATGAAGGGCTCATGGTAGTGCAGTCGGGCTGAATTACAAACCCCGAAAACTGTCGGGCTCCTGGCCACTCTGGCTTGACCTGACCATCACTTGCGGTTCCAATTGGCCGATGCTTACTGAAACACTGCTCGTCATCGGCGCCTATCTGCTTGGATCTGTCTCCAGCGCTATCATTGTCTGCCGTCTCATGGGACTGCCCGACCCTCGCACCCAGGGTTCGAACAATCCTGGTGCAACCAATGTCCTGCGTATCGGCGGGAAGAAAGCGGCAGCGATCACCCTGCTCGGCGACTCACTGAAAGGCTTCATTCCCATGCTGGTGGCCCACCTCTTCGAGGCTTCTCCGCTCGTGTTCGCCCTAACGGGCCTGGCCGCCTTTCTGGGACACCTCTATCCCCTGTTTTTCGGCTTTAAGGGCGGCAAAGGGGTCGCCACCGCGCTTGGTGTTCAGTTTGGCCTGCACTGGGGTATCGGTGCTGGTGTGGGACTGATTTGGCTGTTTATGGCTAAGGTCGTGAACATCTCCTCTCTTTCAGCATTGGTCTCAATGGCCATCGCACCGCTGATTGTCTGGTTGATCTGGCCATCCCCAGCACTGGTCATGATGCAGATTGCTGTAACGCTCATTCTCTTCTGGCGCCATCGTTCCAACATTCAGAACATGCTGTCGGGCAAGGAAGGTAAAATTGCCGAAAATAACGGTATCGGTACCGACCAGGATTAACTCAACATTCATCGTTCTTCAGGAGCAGACTGCACCCATGCCTCAGCCCCGCTATCAAACACTCCCACACCAGATCACCTGTATCGACACCGAGTATCAGCGTCCGGGTCTGGCTGCCTGCTATCTTATTGAATCCGACGGCGAAGCTGCCTTTATCGACACGGGCACAAGCCATACGGTGCCGATGTTGATGTCGGTACTTGAGGCCAGAGGGATTGCGCCCGCTCAGGTTAAGTATGTTATTCCCACCCATGTGCATCTGGACCACGCCGGAGGTGTAGGCGCGCTGATGGCGCAACTTCCGAATGCCGCACTGGTGATTCACCCTTATGGGGCCAAGCATATGATAGACCCTTCCAAACTGCAGGCTGGCGCCTCGGCAGTCTATGGGGAGGAGAAGTTCCAGGAGGAATTCGGCTCACTGATCCCAGTGGATGAAACACGTGTCATCGAGGCGCCGGACGGCTTTCGTGTCCAACTGGGAAAACGCGAGCTACTTTGTATCGATACACCCGGTCACGCCAGGCACCACATCTGCATCTATGACGCACAGAGCCGGGGTATCTTTACCGGTGACACATTCGGTCTCTCCTACCGGGAATTTGATACTGATGACGGCCCGTTTATCCTCGCCACATCAACACCCATCCAGTTCGACCCGGATGCCTGGCACGAGACATTGGACCGGCTAATGGCGCTGTCACCGGAAGCCATCTATCTGACGCATTATTGTGAAGTCAGGGAACCTGAGCGACTGGTCGGGAAATTACGTGAGTCTCTTGATCTCTTTACCCAAACCGCGCTTTCTGCAAAAGCAGAAGCAGGGCAAGCACGTATTAGTGAGATCCGCAACGGGCTCCTGAACTGGCTGCTTGACGCTATGCGTCAACACGGTTGCCGACAGACCCCGCAGGAGATCGAACAGCTGATGTCTATGGACCTGGAACTCGATGCCCAGGGTCTTGAGGTCTGGTTGCAGAAACGGGAAGAAGCCACACCCAAAGCCAGCTAATCACCCGGCCGGGATTTGTACGCTTTGTAATACGCTACTAACAGGTTCAGCTAGGCTTGGAGCCACTCTGATCCCATGCAAACGTGCAATCAAGGCGGGAAAGTACATAGATCAATCCCCGTTCACCATCACCCATCATCATAGATAACGGACTGTGTTTGTTGAACTTGTGGTTACGCTGTCGCAACCAGCGCTTTCCCATGCTGGGATTGGTTGGATAGGTCGTGCGCAATGCCTCGTCGATACGAACCAGATATTCAATACGACGCATCAACCCAGGCTCATCTGGAAAGGGTTTGCTGTAGCGATACTGGGAAAAATGACGGGCCTTACCCTCCATGTCCAGCAATGCCATCATCTCGTCAGCATGCAGGCCCCAGCTCTCAAAAAGATTCATGGTGCCCCGGGTGATTGCCAACCGATCCGATATCGACTGATCAACCGCTGTTTGTTGTGTCTCACTCATGACCAAACCCTATTTCCGACAGATTAACTTGGTTATTGTCAGTCTAACACTGATCCATCAATCAATTTCCTTAAGATTACCGCGGTTACGGAAACTCACTTGCTGAAGAGTGTCCGCCACCAGCGCTTACGGTTATTCGGCACTAATGTAGCAGGTAGATCTACAGGTGGAATTTTACTCAGGACCCACCCTGGCAGTGGTGGATTATCACTATAACCGCAGGAGACACCCAGATTATTCGGATCATAGATCTTGATCAGGCTCGGTTCCGCCAGATCATCGGCATAGACGATGCCACAGTAGTCCTCGTCATGCTCCTTTCTCAGCAGTCTATCAATCTCATCGATAAACCTTAGCAGCATTGATTTCTCTGTCGGTGTACCAGGCGGCTCCTCACCTATGGCATAGAGATACCAACCTCCATCGGCATCCAGTCTCAACACCTCCCATAATGCATCAAGATGATGCCAACGTAGCGTGGAGGTGAAACTGCCGCGAAAGGCCAGCATGAAATCTTCCTGGTGACTCATCAATTCCCCTCTTTGAAATAGGCCACTAACCATATCAGATCGCCTCGTGGCCAGGGAGTCTGTAGTTGCTCCTCCTGAAACCCAAGCAGTCTGCGGAAAGAGTGGGCTATAATGCGGATTTTTATTCGGGCGCCGATCATCATGAGCAATACGGGCAATACCCTTTTCGAATCCCAACTCGACCTAGAGCTGATCAACCGCGGCAAGGTGCGCGATATCTACGAGGTGGATCAGAATCATCTGCTGATCGTCACCACCGACAGGTTATCCGCCTTCGACGTGATTCTGCCGCAACCGATTCCCGGTAAGGGCGAAGTACTCACCCGGGTGGCGAATTTCTGGTTCAAGCGCACCAGCCATCTGCTACCCAACCACCTCGCTCAACTGAACCTGGATGACATCATCAAAGATCCTGCCCAGCGTGCCATTCTGGGTGATCGGGTTATGCTGGTACGCAAGCTGAAACCGCTACCGGTGGAATCGATCGTCAGAGGATATTTAATCGGTTCCGGATGGAAAGATTATCAGCAGAACGGTCAAGTCTGCGGTATCCCGCTACCAGCAGGGTTGAGGCAAGCGGACAAACTCCCTGAAGCTATCTTCACCCCCTCCACCAAAGCCGAGCTAGGCGCCCATGATGAAAACATCAACTACGAGCAGACCATAGCACTGCTGGGAGAATCATTGGCCAGCCAAGTACGCGACTTCAGTCTTAAAATTTATACTGAAGCAGCCGCCTATGCCAGGGAACGAGGCATTATCATCGCAGACACCAAGTTTGAATTCGGTCTGGATGATGCGGGCAAACTCCACTTGATCGATGAGGTGCTGACACCCGACTCATCCCGCTTCTGGCCTGCGGATGAGTATCGCCCAGGCATCAGCCCCCCCAGCTTTGATAAACAGTTCGTCAGAGACTACCTGGAGACCCTCGAGTGGGACAAAACACCACCCGGCCCTGAACTGCCACAAGAGATCATCGAAAGAACTGCAGAGAAATACCGTGAAGCGGAGAGGCGTCTCACAGGTCAATAAGCGTCACTGGCATTCTTCGGAAAAGGTCTCTAAGATTGACCTATCAGCCGAGGGAAGTCAGGTGGAATCTTATTCCCGACTTAGGGTGCAATGTGGTCGAGTATGCTGAAAAATTTATTGGCAATGGATACCGTATCGTGCATCAAAGGAGCGCCACTGATCGTATATGAGCTTCACGTGGACTAACGAAGCAGAGAGTTGCCTTAATCCATTATGCCGTTGACATGCAGGAACAACTAAAACAAAAAGCCGCCCGTGTCGTGATCTACACGACTCTCCAATGTCCCCATTGTCAGCACCTTAAGCGGTGGCTGAAAAAGAATCAGGTTCCCTTCCTTGATTTCAATGTCGGAAAACCCGGCAAGATGCAGAAGAAGTTCTTCTCGCTTGGCGGACAAACCGTGCCGATGGTCGTGATCGGTGACCAGCAATTCGTAGGATTTAATCCCAATCAGTTGAAAACCGTCCTGGAAGACGAAGGCCTGTTATAGCCTTCAAATGCCTCGATAACTCGTCAACAAAAAAACCCCGCTGAAGCGGGGTTCTCGGTCACTGATATAAACAAAGAATCAGTTGTTCTGAATCACGATATTCGGGAATTTGGCCGCGTAATCCTTCGCCTGCAAAGAAAGCTTGGCCGCTGTGGTTCGCGCAATCTCACGATAGATCTGGGAGATGCGTGCTTCAGGTTCGGCCACCACGGTGGGTTTACCGCCATCGGTCTCTTCGCGAATACGAATATCGAGAGGTAAAGCACCCAGCAGATCCACATGGTATTGGTTGGCCATGGAAGCCCCGCCACCCTCGCCGAAGATATGCTCCTCATGACCGCAGCTGGAACAGATATGCGTGCTCATGTTCTCCACGATACCCAGTACCGGTACTTCCACCTTCTCAAACATCTTCAGACCCTTGCGGGCATCCAACAATGCGATATCCTGAGGTGTCGTCACGATCACAGCGCCGGATACGGGTACCTTTTGCGCCAGTGTCAGCTGTGTATCACCAGTGCCAGGCGGCAGATCGACTACCAGATAGTCAAGATCAGCCCAGTTGGTGTCATTGAGTAACTGCTCCAGGGCCTGGGTGACCATCGGGCCACGCCAGATCATCGGGGTCTCTTCATCGATCAGAAAACCGATCGACATGGCCTGCATGCCATAGCCTTCCATCGGTTCCAGGGTCTTGCCGTCAGTCGATTCAGGCTTACCACTGATACCTAACATTCGGGGTTGCGAGGGACCGTATATATCCGCATCCAGTATGCCTACCTTGGCACCCTCTTCCGCCAGCGCCAGCGCCAGGTTGACGGCAGTCGTGGACTTGCCTACACCGCCTTTGCCGGAGGCTACGGCGATGATGTTCTTGATGTTATCGATCGGCTTCAGTGCCTTCTGTACCGAGTGAGCCACTATCTTGCTGGAGATAGCAACCTCGACATCGGTCACGCCATCCAGTCCTGATACCTTCTCTTTCACCTGACTGGTGATCTCATCCATACAGCCCTTGGCCGGGAAACCAAGTTCAATGGTCACCTTGACCTTACCCCCATCGATTTCGACATCCTTCACCGCTTTTGCGGTAACCAGATCCTTCTCCAGATGAGGTTCAACATAGCCTTTGATCGCTTCTTTAATCGAGTCTTGTGTCAGTTCAGACATCGCCAGATACTCCTGCATGGGTCCCGGATGGAAACCCGTCTTGTTGACTGAAAATCATGGCGGGGGATTCTACACGAAAATCATGCCTATATACCAAGGGCTTTGCTGGGTTTTAGTGTTTATCAGCGATAATTCCACGATTGGCGCGTTTTTTCACTCTGCTGGGAATCGATTGGTGAAAAAAGCCCACGAATAGGGTCAGGTCTGTCAGCATCATGCCCAACAGACGAAGCACCAGTAAAATCACTCACCGATATATCGCTTTCGCTTTGCAGCCTTAACCTTTTGAACATCCACCAGGATCATACCGTCGGTACAACCGGCGAAAGCAGGATCGACACCGAAATCGAGAAAACAGACACCCCCCGGCTCACACAGGTCAGTGTACTGTTTAAAGAGCGTGGGTATTGTCACATCGTAGAGGGAGAGCTGATGTTTCAGTGCTTGTTGGTCTCGTTCGATATCGTTGCCTACGAAAAGCGTGTCGCACTCATTCTTGCTCGACAGGCTTAGCTTGTAGGGGATCCTGGCCTCACCCAGGTAGTGCTGACAAGCAAAGTAGTGGCGGTAGAAATAGACCATCAAATCTCTTGCAGGACGTGGATAGCGGGTACTGAGACTGACCGGCCCGAAGAGATAGCGAACCTGAGGATTATGATTGAGATAGGCACCCAACCCTTGCCAGGGGTAATCCAGCGCCCGCGAACCCCATGATTCACTTCAAGAAACCGATTGACCTCCCGCTCATGGAACAGCATCCGCATCAGCGTCAGCATCGGCTGGGTCAGAATCCTGGGCTGACTATCGAAAAAACCCGGGAATCGTTGAGTCAGAACCTGTTCGAGATTTAGCACCGTATGGGCTCCAAGGGAAACTTCGGCAGGAGCTTAACGGGTGCTTATGACAGTAGATTTGCAACATATGAGCGATAGGTTGCCACTAAATGACCGCACGATGACAGACCTGGATTGCAATCGGTGCGGTAAGGCCACACCCTACAATTGGGTGTCACTCTTTATGTAAGGTGAGGCCCTGCTGCACCACTACCCGAATCGGTTAGAGGCCTGATTCCCGTTATGGCCTTGCGCGTTCATTTGCCGACTTGTTATGCGATAATCCCCGGTTTTCCGGGGGACAACCCCTCAGACTCGCAGCCAAGTCGGACAGAAGATGAACCAGACACCACGCAAGATCCTCGTTACCAGTGCACTGCCCTATGCCAATGGACCCATCCATATCGGGCATCTGGTGGAGTACATCCAGACTGACATCTGGACACGTTTTCAGAAGATGCGCGGTCATGAGTGTCACTATGTCTGTGCCGACGACGCCCACGGTACACCGATCATGCTGCGTGCCCGTCAGGAGGGGATCGAACCCGAGACCCTGATCGCCCGTGTAGCCGAAGAGCATCAGGCCGATTTCGCCGCTTTCAGAGTCGGTTTCGACAATTATCACTCCACCCATTCACCGGAAAACCAGGTTTGCGCCAATACCATCTATGAGCGTAACCGGGACAGCGGCCACATTGCCAAACGCACCATCACCCAGGCCTACGACCCGGTGGAGCAGATGTTTCTGCCTGACCGCTTCATCAAGGGCACCTGCCCAAAATGTGGCGCTGAAGACCAATATGGTGACAACTGTGAAGTCTGTGGCGCCAGCTACTCCCCTGCCGATCTGAAAAATCCAGTTTCAGCCGTCTCGGGTGCCGTACCGGAACAGCGCGAATCTGACCACTACTTCTTCAAGCTGGCCGATTTCGAAGAGATGCTGAAAAGCTGGACCCGTGGTGGTCACATCCAAGACGAAGTAGCCAACAAGCTTGACGAGTGGTTCGAGTCCGGCCTGCAAGAGTGGGACATCTCCCGGGATGCGCCCTATTTTGGCTTCGAGATCCCTGATCATCCCGGTAAGTATTTCTATGTTTGGCTCGATGCCCCCATCGGCTATATGGCCAGCTTTCGCAATCTTTGCGACAAGACCGAAGGACTCGACTTCGACGACTTCTGGGCAGCCGATGCATCTACCGAGCTCTACCATTTTATCGGCAAGGACATCATCTATTTTCACACGCTGTTCTGGCCGGCCATGCTGCACGGCGCAGGTTTCCGTACGCCCAGCGCAGTCTACGCTCACGGTTTTCTCACTGTGGACGGTGCCAAGATGTCCAAGTCCCGTGGCACTTTCATCAAGGCACGGACCTATCTGGATCATCTCAACCCGGAATACCTGCGCTACTACTTCGCGGCCAAACTGGGTTCAGGCGTAGACGATATCGATCTCAACCTGGAAGACTTCACGGCACGAGTAAACAGCGATCTGGTTGGCAAGGTGGTCAACATCGCCAGCCGCTGCGCAGGTTTTATCAGCAAGCGCTTCGAAGGCCGACTGACGGATGAAGTCTCGGAACAGTCCCTGTTCAACGAATTCATAACGGCGGGCGAGACTATCGCCGACCACTACGAAAAGCGGGAATTCAGCCGCGCAGTACGAGAGATCATGGCCCTGGCCGACCGAGCCAATCAGTATATCGACGAGCAGAAGCCTTGGGTGGTTGCAAAAGAAGAGGGCAAGGACGCAGAACTGCAGGCGATCTGCAGTGACGGCCTCAACCTCTTCCGTCTGCTAATGGGCTACCTGAGACCAATCCTGCCCGGCACCGCCGAAGCTGCAGAGACCTTCTTGCAGATAGAGCCTCTGGCATGGGAGCAATTGTCCACTCCGCTGACCGGCCACACCATCGGCAAGTTCAAACCGCTAATGACCCGTGTCGATCCCAAGCAGATAGAAGCGATGCTGGAACATTCCAAAGAAGACTTGGCGGCACAGGCGCCTGCCGCTGTGGTGAAGCCGTCTGCAGATTCACCACTGTCCAAAGATCCGATTGCCGAGACCATCCAGTTCGATGATTTCGCCAAACTCGATCTGCGTATTGCTCGCATAGACAAGGCTGAGCACGTGGATGGTGCTGACAAGCTACTGCAGCTGACCCTTGATCTGGGCGGTGAGACACGCAACGTCTTCGCCGGCATCAAATCGGCCTACGCGCCTGGAGACCTGGAGGGGAAACTCACGGTGATGGTCGCCAACCTTGCACCGCGCAAGATGCGCTTCGGCGTCTCCGAAGGGATGGTGCTGGCGGCCGGGCCAGGTGGTAAGGATCTCTTCATTCTCAATCCAGATGAGGGAGCGCAGCCAGGGATGCGGGTGAAGTAGGGGTAAATTCAAGCTCTCAGCATCTAGGCGTGCATGTGTAGCTATGCATGCACACCAGTTCAATGCCAAGCATCAGGATCGCGGAGACCATGTTGTTTTCCGGTCCCTCAACCCAGTCTCTACCTCAAGGAAAGCGCCTGGGCTGTGGAGAGCAATGAAACCTCGAGTTCCGATATCAACGACTCAGTACTTCGCGAGCGCCATTGCTGACTCGTTGTCGACGAAGAGGTGCTGCATGCCTGACCCGAATCCCTCCGTTATCCACTCACCCCATTGAGCTCTGGATGCTTGATGAATAAGGGATGCCATACCACTGACTTGATGTCACGGATGTTGATCTATCGCAAAAAACATCTGCAGCCGGTCGATCAATAGGCTTTTATTTCCTGATAACTAAGTATTCTGATACACAAAAGTCTTGTCACCCGATTGACATATTTGTGACTAAATTCCCATATTTTAATACTGGTAATCCCTAATAAAGTAATAAACCAACAGGCTCACAGATTTAATTCCCACAAAAATTTAGGCTTTTTTCACACAAGCGTTTTTGAGCCATTTCCTCAATTTCAGCACGAAACAGTCATCGAAGGCTCAATAACGCGACCGCCACAAGACAGCCGAAGTTGCCTTGTTTCTATAACGAAAATGGTTGAGGCGTGAGTTATGAAAAAATTGTCTTTTCGGATATTGTTAATTGCAGTTCTTTGTTTGCTTATCAGCGGCATGGCAACTGCTGCAGAACTCAAGATAGTGAAGGCGCTATGGAAGGCCGATAGATCGACTCTTGTTATAGAGGCCACAGCGAGCAAGGGCCAGCGTCTTCTTATTGAAAATGCATATAATCCTGCCCAAGTACTTGCTGACGCCAGGCTGAGAAAGGAGCGTCTCAGGGTCAGGCTCCGCTCACCCGCGCAGATTCCCTGTCGAGTCAAGGCAACGATTAAAGATACAGTCCAAACAGTGGAACGGGATGTCATCGACCGGGAGACAAATAAACTACCGGAGGGATGCTCGCCAAATGGACCAAACGAGCCGCCACCCCCGCCTGCCAATCAGACTCCCACAGCGGAGGCTGGTGCTGATCAGGTCCACATCTTGCAGTCCGGTCAGACCAGTCTGACAGTGACACTTGACGCCAGTGGCTCAGCTGATCCTGACGGTTCAATTTCCCAATATATTTGGGATGGCTCACCCAATCCCGAAGATATCGCTGCTCCAAGCATCAGTCTTGGCGAGGGCGTTCATGTATACAGCCTTCTGGTCATCGACGATCAGGGCGTGTCCAGTCTTTCAGACAGCGTACAGATCACTGTGCAAGCAGCACCTTCTGAGCCCCCTCCACCGACCGAGCCACCTCAGACTGCTGCAGAGGCTCACGCCACTATCACTGTCTATGAAGGCCCCTCAACCTGTATTAGCTGTCACGAAGACGAGGCAGTGGCAATGCATGGTTCCGTACACTATCAACAATCAGGCGACACCATAAACCTGACCAATGATGTCACCCCCTTCAGCAGCAACGGCCTGCCGCGAGCCGGCGAACGTGGTGACGGTGCCATTGGTATCAACACCTACTGTGGTTCACATGAAAACTCGCCCCGCTTTACCTGTGCGGGCTGTCATGTGAGCAACGGTCGATTCCCCAGTTCGGAATTGCCCATAAACGAGGCTGAGCGCAAAGCCGAGCTGAGCAACATTGACTGCCTGATGTGCCATCAAGACAGCTACAAGCGTTTCCCGACTGGCGAGTTCGAACCGCTGGAAATCGTTGACATTGGTGCAGATGGAAAACCCGATCCCACGCTGCCCCCAATTGTAAGGACCGGCGCCAAAGGTATTCCTGTGGTTGATCAAAACAGCCTCGACTTCCTGTTCGAACCAGCCGATACCAATAGCACACTGGTTGGCCTTGGCGGGACGCCTATGATGCAGGATCGCGTGAGTGCGGCACAGAGCGTACATGCTACCACCAGGAAGGCATGCCTTAACTGTCATGCCAAAGCCGGCGGTGGTGACGGTACCAAGCGCGGTGATCTCTCTTCGGCCTTGGTCGATCCCGATCCACAGATCGATATCCACATGAGTGCTGCCGGTGAGGACCTCAGCTGCGCAAATTGCCACGATGCCGGCGGACACCGGTTAAAGGGACGCGGGCTCGATCTCAGACCCAATGACGTACCTGAGCATTTCACCTGCGAGAGCTGCCACGATCAGCCACATGGTGACTACAGCAATCGGGCAGGGGGCAGCCGTGATAAACATGCCACCCGGGTTGCCTGTCAAACCTGTCATATTCCAACCTACGCCAAGGGTGTAGCCACGGAAACCAACCGGGACTGGGAAGATCCCCACTTCTCTGCTGCGGCCTGTAACGGACGTGGTGGCTGGTTGCCAAGAGAGGACAAGGCATTGAACCTGACGCCTTCTTACCAGTGGTTTGACGGTACCAGTCAAGTCTACGTACTGGGAGAAAACCTGGCTGACTATCCAATGACCGTTTTGGAAGACGGCAGTGAGGCGATTACGCTCGGTCTGCCCAATGGTTGGGTAAACATGCAGAATGCCAAGATCTATCCCATGAAGGAACATACCTCCAACTCAGCCGTGCATGATGCGACCAATACCCTGATTGCTCATTCGACTTTTGAATTCTTCCGTACCGGCAGTTTCGACACCGCAGTGCTAAGTGCTCTGGAGCAGACGGGAAGAAACGGTGACGGTTACACGGTCAAGAAGATCCATACATTCCAGACCATTAACCATGGTGTTGAAGACTCGTCAGCAGCACTGGATTGCGGATCATGTCACGCAAGTCTCAATGGTGGGCCGCTACGCATGGATCTGGTGAATGACCTGGGGTATGGACTGAAAGGAAGTGAGGGCGAGGTCTGTACCCAGTGCCATGAAAACAAAGGCAGTATGAGTTTCACCAAGGTGCACAACAAGCATGTCAGTGAAAAAGGGACAGATTGTTCAACCTGTCATAACTTCACCAGACCGGAACGCGGCTTGAATGGAAACATAGCCGACTTTATCGATGACTAAGCGGAAAGTTGCTTAGACAGCAAGGACGCTGAATCCGGCGCTTGTATTAAACCCATCCTTTAAACAGGATGGGTTTATTCTTTTCTGCAAGCTGCGACAAATTGATTACCCGTATTGGGCAATCTCTGTAACCGCGGTCTCAACCTTTTCCGCCTGCTGATCGGCTACCTGCACCCCCTCACCCTGTCCCTTTCACTATGGGGGAGGGCTTGGAGTAAGGGGACCTTCTGACGACCGAAAGGTCGATGACCTCAATTCAGCCCTTTGCCGCCACCAGTGCCTGCTCGATATCGGCAATGATATCGTCCACATGCTCGATACCGATGGAGAGGCGCACCATATCGGCACTCACACCAGCGGTCTTCAACTCTTCTTCATTGAGCTGACGATGAGTCGTGGAGGCCGGATGGCAGGCCAGGGATTTGGCGTCGCCGATATTGACCAGCCGCAGAATCATCTGCAGGGCATCGATAAAACGGGCGCCGGCTTCGATGCCGCCTTCAATACCGAAACTGAGAATGCCCGATGCCTGGCCTTTAGTGATCTTCTGGCAGCGCTCATAGTGAGGACTCTCCGGCAGCGCCGCATAGTTGACCCACTTCACCAGGGGTTGCCGCTTGAGATATTCAGCCACTTTCAGGCTGTTTTCGCAGTGACGCTCCATACGCAGGCCAAGGGTCTCCAGGCCTTGCATGATCAGGAATGCATTGTGTGGAGACAGCGCCGATCCGGTATTACGCAGGGGCACCACCCGGCAGCGTGCGATGTAGGCCGCCGGACCCAGGGCCTCGGTATAGACCACACCGTGGTAGGAGGGATCAGGCTCGTTGAGCATAGGAAAGCGCGCTTTGTTGGCCACCCAGTCGAACTTGCCCGAATCGACAATGATGCCGCCGACGGAGGTGCCGTGTCCACCAATATACTTGGTCAGGGAGTGAATCACGATATCGGCACCATGATCGAAAACGCGGCAGAGATAGGGAGTAGCCACCGTATTGTCGACGATCAGCGGCAACCCATGACGGTGAGCGATCTCAGCCAGCTTCTCCAGATCCACTATGTTGCCGGCCGGATTCCCGATCGATTCACAAAAGAGCGCCTTGGTCTTCTCGTCGATCAGGCTCTCCAGCTTCTCATAGTCATCAAAAGAGGCCATGCGCACATCGATACCCTGGCGAGGAAAGGTGTGGGCGAAAAGATTGTAGGTGCCACCGTAGAGCTGACTGGTACTGACAATATTGTCACCTGCCATGGCAATACACTGGATGGCATAGGTAATGGCCGACATACCGGAAGCCACCGCCAAGGCGCCGATACCGCCCTCCATCTCGGTCAGGCGTTGCTCCAACACGGCAGTGGTCGGATTCATGATGCGGGTGTAGATATTACCCGCCACCTTCAGATCGAACAGGTCCGCACCATGCTGGGTATTATCAAAGGTATAGGAGGTGGTCTGGTAGATCGGTACCGCAGCCGCCTTGGTGGTGGGTTCCGATGAATAGCCTGCGTGCAACGCCAGGGATTCTAGTTTCATGTTTATGCCTCATCCTCTTGGGTGTCGCTCTCGGGCTCACTCAAAGAAAAAATCCCGACAGCTTTTGATTTATTATTCAGCGAATATCCGGCAAATGGCCACAAGTTATGCGGCTGCCGGTATCGACTCACCCCTAATACATGATGACAGGGGTCGGCAAAGACTATCATGGATAGTCAGCTGCGCGGGAGCCTGTCAGCACCTCTTTTTCTCATCTCCTGCGAGGCGCATTTGCGGCTTATCAATGCCTTCGAGAGGTAACTTGGCGCATAGTAGCTGAGAATATTCCATTACAGAGACGAGTTGTAAGAGGCTTGGCGGCCGCTTATCCTTAGCGGATTGTGTTTTTTTAATCTGATTTTTTCATGCAAGAGTACGCACTTATCCTGATCAGCACGGTTCTGGTGAACAACTTCGTCTTGGTGAAGTTCCTGGGGCTGTGTCCTTTCATGGGTGTCTCGCGCAAGCTGGAGACCGCCACCGGTATGGGTTTGGCGACCACTTTCGTCCTTACCCTCTCCTCCATCTGCTCCTACCTGGTCAATGAATATATGCTGGTGCCATTGGGCATTGAGTATCTGCGTACCATTGCCTTCATCCTGGTTATTGCTGTGGTGGTGCAGTTCACCGAGATGGTGATGCACAAGACCAGCCCCATGCTCTATCAGGTACTCGGTATCTTCCTGCCATTGATCACCACCAACTGCGCCGTGCTCGGGGTCGCCCTGCTCAATACCCAGGAGCAGCACGGCTTCATCGAGTCGGCCCTCTATGGTTTTGGCGCCGCTGCCGGTTTCTCACTGGTACTGGTGCTTTTCGCCGCTGTCCGAGAGAGAGTCGCTGTCGCTGATGTACCGGAACCCCTACAGGGCAATGCCATTGCGTTGATCACTGCCGGTTTGATGTCGATGGCCTTTATGGGCTTTGCCGGCCTGGTGGCCACATGAGCGTGATGTCGTGCTGATTGCCATCATCGCCATCACCGCACTGGCTGCAGCCTTCGGTCTGCTGCTGGGCTATGCCAACATCCGCTTTCATGTGGAGGGAGATCCGATCACCGATCAGATCGAGAAACTGCTACCTCAAACCCAATGCGGCCAGTGCAGCTTTGCCGGTTGCCGTCCCTATGCAGAGGCCATCGCAACAGGGGAGGCGGAGATCAACCGATGCCCGCCCGGTGGGGAGGCGACGATGGTCGCTCTGGCCGACCTGCTTGGCCGTGATCCCATACCACTTGATGCCGAAGCCGCCGAGGAGAAACCCAAGGCAATCGCCATAATCAAAGAACAGGAGTGCATCGGCTGCACCCTCTGTCTGCAGGCTTGCCCGGTGGATGCGATCATCGGCGCCGCCAAGCAGATGCACGTGGTCATTGAGGATGAGTGCACCGGTTGCGAGCGCTGTTTACCGCCTTGCCCGGTAGACTGCATCATCATGGAACCCATTTCCCAAACTACCGACAACTGGCGCTGGCCCTTCCCAGACAATGGCCAGGAACCGATCGCTACCGCACCACTACTAAATTAATCTATGTACGTCGAAGCGAAGAGAGGCAAATCCAGAGAGCTGTGGAAATTCCACGGCGGTCTGCACCTGCCGGAACATAAGGATATCTCCCTAACCCGTCCAGCCCAACAGACCAGCCTGCCTAAACGTCTGGTCCTGCCTCTGCATCAGCACATCGGCGTACCGGCACAACCCCTGATCGAAGTCGGACAACACGTCTTTAAAGGGCAGAAGATCGCTGACGCATCCGCTCCTGTGACCGCGCCCCTGCATGCCCCGACTTCCGGCACGGTGCTTGAGATTAGTGATCATCCTATACCCCATCCCTCGGGTCTGCCGGGAGAGTGCATCGTTATCGAACCGGATGGTCGGGACGAATGGAGTGAGCTTCCTCTGCCTATTACCGATTACCTCTCCGCCGACGCCAAAACGCTGCGGGAGCGTATCCGCGAATCGGGCATTGTCGGTATGGGCGGCGCTACCTTTCCTTCGGCAGTCAAGCTCAATCCCGGCAAGCCGATCAAGACGCTGATCATCAACGGCGCAGAGTGCGAACCCTACATCACCTGCGACGACCGTCTGATGCAGGATGAGCCGGAACGGGTGATGGCCGGTGTACGCATCCTGCAACACATGCTGCAGAGCGAAGAGTGCCTGATCGCCATCGAGGATAATAAATCCGAGGCAATTCTGGCCTTGCACAACCTGGTGCAGGACGACGAGCCCATTGAAGTGATTCGCATCCCCACCCTCTACCCAAGCGGCGGTGAGAAGCAGCTGATCCGAATTCTCACCGGACGTGAGGTGCCCAGTTCCGGACTGCCGGCGCAGGTCGACGTGATCTGCCACAACGTGGCCACAGCGGCAGCCATCGCAGACGCAGTGTTGGAAGGTAAGCCGCTCATCTCACGCCTGGTAACCATAACCGGTGAAGGTATCCGCGAGCCGGGCAACTTCCAGGCTATGATCGGCACCCCTGCGAGCGAGCTTATTGCTCAGGCGGGAGGCTATCAGAACAACCCGCAACAATTGATCATGGGCGGCCCGATGATGGGTTTCGATCTTGCAACGGATGCCATACCTATCACGAAAGGCAGCAACTGTCTGCTCTGTCCCACGCCCGAAGAACTCCCCCGCCCCGAAGCGGCCCAGGCCTGTATCCGCTGCGGTCGGTGTGCGGATGTCTGCCCGGCCAACCTCCTGCCCCAGCAGATGTATTGGTACAGCCGGGCCAAGGACCTGGAGAAGGTACAAGACTACAACCTCTTCGACTGCATCGAGTGTGGCTGCTGTTCTCACGTCTGCCCCTCTCACATTCCGCTGGTACAGTACTATCGCTTCGCCAAACATGAGAGTTGGGCTCAGGAGCAGGAGCGCCGGGAATCAGAGCACGCCAAGCAACGCCATGATGCCCGTGTCGCCCGGCTGGAACGGCTGGAGGCGGCACGCAAGGCCAGGTTACGCAAGAAGAAGGAGGCCCTGGATAAAAAACCGCCCGCTAAAAAAGCCACCAAACCCGAAGCCTCCGACAAGGAGAGCAAGCAGGCCGCTATCGAAGCTGCCATGAAACGGGCTGCGGAGAAGAAGGCAAAGCAGCAGGCCCAACCCAAGAATACTGAAAACCTGACACCTGCTCAGCAGGCCAAGATAGAGGCAGTGGAGCAACGCCGCAAGGCAACACAAGCGTCCACACCCGAGCATGAAACGGAGCAGCAGTCCTGATGGAATTCCAGACCCACAGTTCGCCACATACCAGCCGTCCCAACCGGGTCGACAAGGTGATGCTGCAGGTCGTTATGGCGCTGATACCCGGCACTATCGCCTTGATCTTTTACTTTGGCTGGGGCGTGCTGCTAAATGTCATCCTGGCCGTAGCTTCTGCCGCTGCTTTTGAAGCACTGGTAATGAAGCTGCGTAAACGACCTGTGCTGCCACCGCTATTCGATCTCAGTGCAGTGGTCACCGCACTACTTTTTGCCGTTGCCATACCCCCACTATTACCCTGGTGGCTGGTGGTTCTCGGCATGGCCTTCGCCATCATCATGGTCAAACAGATGTATGGTGGGCTGGGTTACAACCCCTTCAATCCAGCCATGGCGGCCTATGTGCTGTTGCTGATCTCATACCCGGTGGAGATGACCAGTTGGCTGCCTCCACAGTTGTTGGTAGAAAACAGCCTTAGCCTGGGAGAGATACTTAGCTTCAAGTTCGCGGGCACACTGCCAGTAGACCTGACCCTGGATGCGATCACCATGGCCACCCCGCTGGATGAGATGCGCACCAAGCTCGATCTCAACCAGATGATCAGCGAGATCCAAACCAGTCCGTTGTGGGGTGATTTCGGTGGACAAGGCTGGGAGTGGGTCGGTAACTGGTTCCTCATGGGTGGTATCTGGATGGTCTACAAACGCACCATCACCTGGCAGATCCCTCTTGCCTTCCTCACCGGCCTGGTGGGTATGGCCACCCTCTTCTGGTTGTTTGACCCGGAGAGCTTTCCCTTTCCACTGTTCCATGTCTTCAGCGGTGGCGCGATCCTGGGTGCCTTCTTCATTGCCACCGATCCTGTCACCGCCAGCACCACCCGTGCCGGGCAGCTGATCTATGGTGCGGCGATCGGTGTATTGGTCTACATCATCCGCACCTGGGGCGGCTATCCCGATGCGGTTGCCTTTGCCGTCCTGTTGATGAATATGGCTGCGCCCACCATCGATTACTACACCCGCCCCCGGGTCTACGGACATGGAGGCATTAAGAATGGATAAGCGTCTGCCAGTTTTTTTTGCTGCAGCCATCCTCGGCATCTTCGCTGTTGCCGGCACCTCACTGGTCGCATTCACACATGCAGCAACCAAGGCGCGTATCGCGGCCAATGAGCGCGAGACCCTGCTGCGTACTCTGCACGCCCTTGTCCCATCCGAGAGTGTGGACAACGATATGGTGCTGGATACACTGCAGGTCGAAGACCCGGAGCGACTCGGCGCCCCAATCACCACTGTCTACCGGGGACGCATGCAGGGTGAACCGGTGGCGGCAGTACTCACCACCATGGTTACCGACGGTTATAGCGGCCCGATCAAATTACTGGTTGCTGTCCGCTACGACGGCACCCTTGGCGGGGTACGCGTGATCAGCCATAAAGAGACCCCCGGTCTGGGTGACAAGGTGGAAGAAGCCCGTTCCGACTGGATCTACAGCTTCACCGGCAAATCCCTCGGTAATCCATCGATTGAAAAGTGGCGGGTGAAACGGGATGGCGGCGTATTCGATCAGTTCACCGGTGCGACGGTCACACCGCGCTCCATCGTCACTGCGGTGAAGAAAACCCTGATTTATGTGCAGGCCAACAAAGATGCCCTGTATGACAAGCAAGCGTCCACCGACGGTGTGACGGCAAAAGGCTAACTCCATGGCAGAAACCGGCTTTCGCAACATCATCACCGACGGTCTCTGGAACAATAACCAGGCACTGGTCGCCCTGCTTGGACTTTGCCCCCTGCTGGCGGTTACCAACACAGCCATTAACGGCCTCGGTCTGGGACTGGCCACTACCGCTGTGCTGGTCTCGTCCAACGCCACTGTCTCACTGATTCGAAACTTTGTACGTCCGGAAGTCCGGCTGCCAGTCTTTGTGATGGTCATCGCCTCCTTCGTCACCGCCATCGAATTGGGCATGAACGCCTATTTCCACGAACTGCATAAGATCCTCGGTATCTTCATTCCGTTGATTGTTACCAACTGCGCCATCATTGGCCGTGCCGAGGCGTTTGCTTCCAAAAACAACCTGCAGCGTTCACTGGTCGATGGCCTCAGCATCGGCATCGGCTTCACCCTGGTGCTGGTCACCCTCGGTGGTATGCGTGAACTGGTGGGCCAGGGAACCCTCTTCGATCAGGCTCACCTGATGTTTGGTGAGGTCGCCAGAGGCATGACCCTGAAAATCGAAAACTTCCCCGGCATGCTCATTGCCATCCTTCCCCCAGGCGCATTTATTGGTCTCGGCCTGCTGATCATGGTAAAAAACCTTATTGATAAACGGGTGGTAGCCAAAGCAACCACACAAACAGAAACCTCAGAGGGAGCAGCGGGCGTCACCACCTGACCATGAGAATACAGCGCGTCTATACAGAACAACCGCTTCAAAGCGGTCGACAAATCACCCTCGAAGAGGACTCTTCTCACCATCTGTACCACGTTCTGCGGCTACAGTCCGGCGACAGCATTGCCCTCTTTAACAATCAAGGTGGGGAGTTCACCGCCACCCTCAGTGAGATCAGCAAGCATGGTGCATCCGCCACCATCGGTGAACTGATCCGTGAAGAGAACACACCCAAGCTCGCCATCCAGCTGATGCTCGGCATCTCCCGTGGAGAGCGCATGGACTTCGCCCTGCAGAAGGCCACCGAACTGGGCGTCACCCGTATCACCCCAGTCTTCACCAAACGCTGCGTGGTCAAGCTCAACGAGAAGAAACGGGCCAGCCGTATGGCTCACTGGCAGAAGATCATCATCAATGCCTGCGAACAATCAGGCCGGGCTCTACTGCCAGAACTCGACAACCCCGTAGAGATCGGCAGCGCCGTCTCAACGCAGACCGCCCACACCTCCCTCCTGCTGGATCACCGCAGCAACAAAACGCTAGCCGAAATCAAAAAACCCAAAGGCACCATCTGCATTCTTGTCGGCCCGGAGGGCGGGTTGAGTTCAGAGGAACGAAAACTGGCCAAGGGGCAGAGTTACACCGGGATCAAACTCGGCCCCCGGATCATGCGTACCGAGACTGCACCTTTGGCAGCTATTGCAGCGATTCAAGTCCTCTGGGGGGACTTTGCAGAGTAAAGATGACACGAATAGGTGGCGAGTCGATCTCATGAATTAGTTTCATTAACAATTCAATGACTGACTCAAGTCATGGATTGCTCACAGAAACCAACTTCTTCATGCTCTATTAGCTGATACGATTTTTGCTTAAGTAGAAATAATAGTCCTAGCGGCAGGATGCTGTTGTTCCGCATCTTCACCTGTCTGGCAGCGCATTCTTTTATACTTCTAAGTGAGTCGTGTATTTTTAACGACATTCCACACAAAGCCTCACGAAAGAAACCGGTGGAAAGCTGATTCAAAAAGTCTAATATCTATCCGTGCCCGTTCAAACCACTCTCTGCTTAGCGACACTGCTGTTGTTTATCAGTGGCTGCACCGATAGTAATGGCATTCAAGGTGGCGTCACCTCCCTTGAAGTTTGGGCCCATGCCGGTCAGGAGAGTGAACGCAATACCCTAAAATCACAAATCAATCGCTACAACACCGAGCATCCGGATAGCAGCGTCCACCTGACACTGATTCCGGAAGGCAGCTATAACGCCCAGGTACAGGCCGCAGCAGTAGCTGGTGACTTGCCGGATCTGCTGGAATTTGACGGCCCCTTCCTCTATGCATACGTCTGGCAGGGACGATTGCAACCGCTGGATGAACTGCTGCCTAAGGCCCTAATCAGCGATCTGTTACCTTCTATTCTGCAACAGGGAAGCTATCAGGACCGTCTCTGGTCCATTGGCGCCTTCGATTCCGGCCTCGGTCTCTATGCAAACAGATCCAGGCTTGTCCATACTGGCATTCGCATTCCCACATTGGATAACCCTTGGGCAGTTGATGAGTTCAACACCATACTGGAACGTCTGGTAAGAGATGATCCCGATGGACAGGTGCTCGACCTCAAACTCAACTACGCCGGGGAGTGGTACACCTACGCCTTCTCTCCACTGATCCAATCGGCTGGCGGAGATCTCGTCAGTCGCCGAAAAAAAGTGGCCGCAAAAGGCATGCTAAACAGATCGGAGACAGCTGCTGCACTTCACACGCTGCAACACTGGATCGAGGCCGGTTGGGTCGATCCCAATATCGACGATGCCGCGTTCACCACCGGAAGGGTGGCACTGGCTATGGGAGGACACTGGAACTACTCACGCTATCGGGAGTCGCTGGGTAAAGATCTCCTGCTGTTGCCACTGCCTGACTTCGGGCAAGGTCCCAAGACCGGGCAGGGATCCTGGAGTTGGGCTATCACATCGAACTGTGACAAACCCGAAGAGGCGGCCCGCTTTCTGTCATTTCTGCTACGGCCGGAGGAAGTGCTGGCCATGACTGATGCCAATGGTGCAGTACCAGCCACAATTAGTGCCATCGACCGTTCACCCCGTTACCAGGCAGGAGGTCCACTACGACTGTTCGTGGATCAGCTCAAAGGCGGTTATGCAGTACCGCGTCCGCGCACGCCCGCCTATCCGGTGATCACAGCAGAGTTTCAACAGGCTTTTGAACGTATTCGCAGTGGCAGCGATGTACAAGCAGTCCTGGATGAGGCCGCAGGGGTAATCGATTTAGAGATCGAAGATAATCGGGGTTATCCCTGGCTCTTCACTACAGAGGAGAGGTGATGAGACCCGTTTCCCGCCTCAACGACCAGACTCCAAGTGCCCTGCTGCTGGTTGGCCCCGCCCTGATCGGATTGCTGCTGTTCGTTCTGCTACCATTCCTGTTTGCACTGCTGACGGCCTTCACCAATCTCCGCCTAGGCTCGCCGCTTCCTTTAGAGTTTGTCGAGCTGAAACAGTTTACTCGTATCTTCAACGATCCCGCCTTCCTGCAAGCCCTGGTAAACAACCTGCTGTTTGCCCTGGTAGTGGTACCGATACAGACGGCCCTCGCCCTGGGACTGGCGCTGCTGCTCAATCAGGGACTCAGGGGCACAGCCATTTACCGTACCCTCTTCTTCATGCCAGTGGTCTTTCCCATGTCCCTGGTGGCAGTGGTGTGGATCCTGATCTACGCACCAGGCCCGAACGGGATGATGAATAACCTGCTCGATCTGCTCAGCTTCGGTCAGTGGCAACCCCGTGACTTCCTGCGGGATCCGCTCCTGGCACTGCCGGCCATCATGCTGCTCTCCATCTGGCAGGGTGCCGGTTTTCAGATGGTCATCCTGCTCGCCGGACTCCAAGCGATCCCACAGGAGCTAGACGAGGCAGCTGCACTTGACGGCGCTGGGCGCTGGCAACGGTTTCTTCATGTCACACTACCGCAACTCAGGAACCCGCTGATCTTCGTCATGCTGATCACCACAATCCTCGCCTTTCGCCTGTTCGATCAGGTGCAGATCATGACCCGCGGGGGGCCAAACAACGCCACCACCACGGTCATGTATGAAATGGTCGAGACCGTCTTCACCCGCCAGCAGGTGGCCCGTGCCAGCGCCATGACGGTCGTCTTCTTTCTGCTGGTGCTGGTTGTCACCTGGCTTCAGCGGCGGCTGGTAAGGCAGATACGGGAGGTCGAATGAGACCGCAACGGAGCCGGCCCGGCATGATCCTCAGTTACGCCCTACTCAGCGTGCTGGCGTTACTATTTCTCACCCCGGTGGTGATGATGCTGACAGGCAGTCTGAAACCTGATGAAAGGGTATTGACGGAAGCCGGCACACTTGCCGGATTCATCCCCGACCAGGCCTCATTGCAGAACTACACCGATGTCTTCACCCGCACCGACTTCCTCGGTTTCCTGATCAACTCTCTCTTCATCACCAGCACTATTGTCATCTGCGGATTACTGGTCAATGCCCTGGCCGCTTACGCCTTTGCCCGCCTGCACTGGCGCGGGAGGGACCTACTCTTCAACCTGGTGCTGGCGCTGATGATCCTGCCGCTGGAAGCTATTGCTATTCCCCTATTCTACGGCGTCTCCCTGCTCGGTCTACGCGATACCTATCTGGCGCAGATTCTGCCGTTCATCGCCAACGCCTTCTCGATCTATCTCTTCTACTCCTTCTTCATCGGTCTGCCGCGGGAACTGGAAGAGGCGGCACGGCTCGACGGCGCATCGACCCTGCGCATCTTCTTCTCCATCATCCTGCCTAACTCGAAACCGGTTTTTGCCAGCGTAGCCATCCTCAGCTTTCTCATGTGGTGGGGGGCCTATCTCTGGCCGCTGATGGTAACCATCGGCCCGGAGGTTCGTCCACTACCGGTGGCTATCGCCGCCTTCTACACCCTGCCGCCACTGCAGTGGGGCGATATCCTCGCCTTCGGCGTGATGATGGTGGCACCGGTGTTGCTGGTGTTTCTGCTTTTTCAACGCTGGTTCGTTCGCGGGGTGGCAGCCTCAGGGATCAAAGGATAGACCATGGCATCGATCAGACTCGACAAGGTGAGTAAGCAGTATGATGGCCATGATGCGGTCATCGAAGAGATGGATCTGCAGATTCGGGACGGTGAACTGCTGGTATTGGTGGGACCTTCCGGCTGCGGCAAGTCGACATTGCTGCGCATGGTGGCGGGATTGGAGGAGATCTCGGCGGGAGAGATCCTGATCGACGACCAGGTCGTCAACCAGCTGCCGCCGCAGAAGCGTAACCTGGCCATGGTGTTTCAGAACTATGCCCTCTATCCGCATATGACGGTAAGGGAGAATCTGGCCTTCCCACTTAAGATGCAACGACTCTCGCGGGACGAGGTGAATCGGCGGGTAGCACAGACGGCAGAATTGCTCAGCCTCGGCAATCTGCTTGATCGCCGGCCGAAGCAACTCTCCGGCGGCCAACGTCAGCGGGTTGCCATGGGCCGCGCCATGGTGCGTGACGCCGACGCCTTTCTGATGGACGAACCCCTCTCCAATCTGGACGCCAAACTGCGGGTTGAGATCCGCAGTGAAATCGCCGCATTACAGAGACGCCTGGGTATCACCACACTATACGTCACCCATGACCAGGTGGAAGCCATGACCCTGGGACACAGGGTGGCGGTCATGCGTGCCGGGAAATTACAGCAGGTTGCGACCCCAAGCCGGCTTTACGAACATCCTGTTAATGTCTTCGTCGCAGGCTTCATCGGCAACCCCGGAATGAACGTGCTGCGAGTGATGCTGGAAACTGTAGACAAGGCTCTCGTCTTCAGATTAGGCGAGCACTGTTTCACATTGCCCCAGTCTGTCATGGAGAACTACCCCGACCTGCCAAACAGATCCGGTCAGATGCTCTTATTGGGTATCCGTCCGGCAACCCTCACCCTGGTGGAGTCTGGCGGTAATGGTTCATTAGAGGCAACAATGAGCAGCGCAGAACCCCTCGGTCATGAAACCATTCTCCATGTCAATGCCGACATTGATGTCGTGGCAACCGATACAGAGGATCCTGGCAACACCTTGCTGAAACGACCCACTCTGACGGCAATCATACCGGGGCATCGCCATTTCAAACCCGGGGAGACGGTTCACCTGCAAATCGATTGTGACAAACTTCACTGCTTCGATCTGCAGGGTACGGCCCTGGCACACCACTAACCACCTGAACTCATCCTTTCAAACTACTTCTGAATCCAACCACCTTGACTGTTCTGATACCACCACCCCTTGGCCGCATTACTGATCCAAGTCTTGCTAAAGGTTGCACGGACATCCTTTTCCCATTCCGGATGACCGTTGGCGCGGGCAATTTCCTTGTATAGCTGATTGCGATCACTATTCTCCGCACTCAGTAAATTCTTCAACTGCCCCCTTTGCTTGAGTGGCACTGCCGAGAGTTTACGAACACCGACCAGCGCATCCTGGGTAAAGCCGATGGCACCAAGTCGATAGAATCCTTTGAGCTGGGCATGACGCTGTTTCATTGCGGCTTGGAGTTTGCGTACTGCCGGGGTATCGGCATCAAAATTGGGAACAGCCGCTTCAGCTGGCGGTATCAGCAGATTGAGTAAATTCAGTGCGTAGCCTTGACTGGCAGGTTTGAAATCCATCGATTGATCTTGACTGCCCGGCTCCGCTTGTTTTGCCTCATCACCCAAGATGTCATCGACAATTTTCTCAGCAGCTTCTCTAGCCTCCGCTGCAGGAAAGTAGATATTGATGGTGACACAGGCCGCCAACAACAACAGAGAGGCAACAAAGGCTATTCTGACTGATTTCATTTTTGTTTCCTTATGCTTGGCCTGTTAACACTAATTTGACCGAATCCCAGCAGTTAAATATTAAGGTTATGGTTTGTGACATTCCAAATCGATTTTAGATCCTTTACTCAATGACCGGCCCATCCGATGTGGTAATCTGCTTCAGCTGCTCAACCAGGCGCGGCCAATCGGCTGTCTTGTTGTATCCGATGATGTCGATACGGGGAATACCGCTCCCCTCCACCAGATAGTAGCCCTGCTGGGCTTCACCTGCACCAACCATCTCGCATACGCCTCGCTGTAAGCGACAACCGATGCCGATCCGCTTATAGCGAAACGTCTCAAAGAACCCCATGAAGGAGCGGGCCAGTGAACCGGATAATCCTGCACCACCCAGATTGGAAATATTGTCCACCGCCTTCTGGCTGATGCGACGGCGTGAATCATCATTTTCCGGCGTGTAGAAACGGGCATCAAACGTTACCGGTTGCCAGGCCTCCAGACTGAGATCGCGTACATAGCCATCCAACCTGCCGGTGATCTTACCGAATGAGAAGGTGCTGGTAAGACTGTCCAGATCGAGTTTGTGCAATTCAATATCGGCCTGTAGCTGAGGATAGACACCAAACAACTCCCGGGTTTGCAGATTTTTTATCAGGATATCCCCATCGAAAATACGCACCAGCAGGATGCCATCGACGGTGAACAAACCGTTTTCATAGGTCAAACCGGGAATCATCCCTGAGAGTTTTCCTGAAAGGGGCACCCAGCCCAATGCCCTGCTGAGGGCATCCATGGAGATTGGCTCGAGGAAGCCGTCAAACTGGAGCTTCTGCGACGGCTCACCCAGTGCTTCGAGCACCAGCCTGTCGACCACCATGAAACCATCCAACACGGGAACCCGTGTCTGTCTGATGAGACGAAAAGTGTTGTCTGCCGCCTGAAAGTCGATCCTGCCCGGACCGATATCGATATGCTCCAGCATATGGCCCGACTGCCATGTAAGCCTGGAAGGTTGCACCTCGCCGCCCCGATTCCACTTCAGTTCTCCATTGACATCATAGAGCCCCATACGCCTGGTTGACCCGTCGATTTGTGTATCATCCAGACTGAAATCGATGAGTCCGAGATCCAGCTTCATGGTCTCTCCACTCAGATGCAGTGACAGCTCGATCTCCCCCGCCATTTCGAAACGGCCCCAGGGCGTACCGGCCCAGACAGGTTGCAGCATCTCCCGATAGACATCCCCCACAGGGAAGGGTTGCAGTTGAAGCTTGAGATTCTCAAGTGGCCGATCGCTGGCAAATCGCAGATCTCCCTGCAGTTGGAGATCCAACAACTCCTGCTGCTGCAGATGCACATCCTGTAGGGCCAGGGTTTTGAACTGACTGTCGAGGAAGAGCTTGCCACCCAGCTCAACCGGATGGGCAGCCACATCGAGATAGAAGACGGGCGTCAGCAGTTCCCCATGCGTCAGTGTCAGCTCCGTATCAATCTGCCAGTTTTTAACGCTTCCGGAGAGTCTGCCTGTCTGCCTGGCAGCCAACCCCTCTCCGGCATAGACGCCCAGGTCGTCTCCAAAACTCAGACCGGCAAGCTCCCCGCTCCAGTTCACCTGGAGCAGCCTATCTTCCCGGCCTGAGAGTCTTGCATCCAGATTGATGCGTGCAGCGGGGTGCCAATCCGCCAGAACTTGCCGGCCCTGTGGCCATTGGGCCAATAGTGTCTCCAACTGCAGCGCTTGCCCATGAATCCTTAGATGCCAATCACCGGCGTTGAATGTGAAACTCATATTCACCAGACCATCGGCAGTTGCGATGCGTCGCAATTTCCCTGTCAATACTCCGCTGTCCCGGTCCATCTTGAAACTCAGGGCCATTGCAGAACGATCGAGCAGAGGATGCGGCAGCTGAATCTCTCCCTCCTCACAGCTGATGAACCGTTGGCCAAGCTCACCGCGCCGGCAATCGACCACTACGTTGTCGAAGCTTTGATTCAAAGCCGACAACTCCAGTCTACCGATCTCCAGTCGGTAACCCGTGTCTGTTGGAGAATCCCAGTCCAGGGTGAAGTGTAGTTGCTCGATCCGCCAGGCAGATGAAGAGAGCGTACCGATATTCAGATTGAGTTGATCGATGGCAGCCGCCAGCCTGAACAACAGCAGCAGGGAGATGCCTGCAAGCCCAATAGCCGTCAATCGAAACCGCTGATACCTTGAAAATAACATCGGTGGTAAGAACCGTATCAGCAAATGGTCGTGTCTGATTTGCCAGGACAATCTATAAACATCAAATACCTTCTATCCAATAGCCAGTCTATTTTTTTGAGCAGCAGTATCAACGTTGGTTCGCCTAACCCCTGCTTTGATTTATCATCATACAAACAACAATCATCCAACTGCCAACGATTTCTGGACAATACCGGCAAGTGATCGTCACATGACGGCATTGTGATAAAAGCAGCGTGCTTTAAAGGGGGGAACCTTTCTTATGTGTACGATCAGGCAAGCCATGGAAGGCGACTATCCTGCTATCTGCGATCTCATAACGAGCAAGTCGGAGCTTTTCCGGGTCTACCCCCGGGGCAGCTATCCATTCACGATTGAGCAGCTGTCACAGATCGCCAAAAGCAGACAGGACCTGACGATTGTCATACAGGACGATACGGTTGTCGGTTTTGCCAATCTCTACGACGTCGAACCGGGCAACCGCGCATTTGTCGGTAACGTTATCGTCAGCATGGATCTGCGTGGACAAGGCATTGGCAGACGACTGATGCAATACATGGTTGAACTGGCCTTTAGTAAATACCGACCCATGTCAGTTGCGGTTTCCGTCTTCAGTGACAACACACCTGCCCTGCTGCTCTATACAGACCTGGGTTTTAAACCCTATGCTGTGGAGAGGCGGATTGACCCGGAAGGAAAGCCTGCCGCATTGGTCCACATGCACATCGATAGAGGTGAGCATGCAAGGAGCTGTTAACACTAAATCGAACCTCTATCGGACTGTAACCCATATCGTCATGACGGGAATAAAACTCAGGGATTGATCTGATGTATAGGCAATCCATCAATGGCATTATCCGGCTCCTACTGGTGGGCATGGTGCTCTATGGGGGATTGCTACTTTATCTCTATGTCAATCAGTACAACATCCTCTACCTGCCGGACTATCCCACTCGTCAGGTGAGGTCAACACCGGCGCTTATCGGTCTCGACTTTGAACCTGTCACCCTGACAGCAGCGGATGGCGTCAGGCTGAACGGTTGGTTTATACCGGCAGAGGCACAGCGTGCAACCCTGCTTTTTTTTCATGGCAATGCAGGAAACATCTCACATCGGCTCGATTCCCTGAGACGCTTTCATCAACTGGGGTTATCTGTCCTCATCATTGACTACCGGGGCTACGGTGACAGTGAAGGCGAGCCATCCGAAGCCGGCATCTATCAGGATGCAGATGCGGCCTGGCGATACCTCACCGTAACCCGAGAAATACCCGCCGGCGAGATCCTGCTGCTGGGTCGGTCTTTTGGTGGCGCTGTGGCGGCCTATCTGGCATCACAACATGCCGCCCTGGGAGTGGTGCTTGAGTCAACCTTCACTTCGGCACCGGAGATGGCGGCAGAACTCTATCCCTGGTTACCGGCCCGTTGGCTGACACGCTTCAGTTACGACACCCGGAGCCGTCTTGCCGATATCCAGATGCCACTTATGGTGATTCACAGCCGTGGAGATGAGATCATCCCCTTCTCGCAGGGCAGCGCACTGTATGAAGCCGCTAACGAACCAAAACAATTCCTCGAGCTCAACGGCAGCCATAACGATGGCCTGATGATCAATGCGGACCGCTATCGCCAAGCCCTGAATAACTTTATCTCAGTTTGTCTAACACAAAGGGAACACTAGAGCCTGCTATCAGGCCCTAG
>JAHXIQ010000003.1:479625-594138 GCA_025655555.1 Candidatus Thiodiazotropha sp. (ex Myrtea sp. 'scaly one' KF741663) | reverse complement strand
TTCACCTTCAATAAAACGGCTCATGGGGGTGAATCCATCAGTTGGAAAGGTAAATTATACCTGCTACAGGGTTTTCACACAGTCTGGGCCGAAATGAGACAGAATAGAATTATCGATCATGAAGAACATTGGAATAGATACCAAACACAAAAAGAAATAAGGAAATCGGAAAAACTAGAAATAAGATCACCATGTTTCGGTAAAACCAACTATGTTATCGAATAGTGAAGTGGAAACGCCGATGTTTTTTAAGTTCTTGATTTGGTGGGAGAGACAATCTAGGTGATTTTGTACGGCTACGGTCGGGCGGGATGGAACATAAGAGCCCGACGCGCCTGCTACGTGATTTTATACAGATATAGCTGGTAATCTGGTGGGCGCTGGAAATCTGAGTCCTCCGCAACCTCCAACTCTTTAAGCATGTAACCGGCAAGTGCCCTGCGGGTCTTCACACGCCTTCCGGCCGCACCTTGAAAAAGCTCATCCCGGATCAGCTGAGCCTGATCTGCAGTCAACCGCGGATGTGGGCGCAGTTCCAGGTGAACAACATCATCCCAGGCCTCATCTTTAGGCGTTTCCACGCTCTTGATGGCCGGGGACACATCCCGCATCCGTGCCAAATTGAAATCCCTGTGCTCCCCGGTAGACTCATCGAACGCTCGGACATGCCAACGGCGTCCAGCAAAGGCGAACGCTAAAGGATGGATGAGGCGCTCTCGGCCCTTGGGATGATTCATTGATCGATAGATTACCCGCACGGCCAAGCCGTCCCTCACGGCTGCATGGATGATCCGAAACATCTTGGGGTCCACATCCGTGAAATCGCGCCGCACATCTTCAAGGTAAAGGGGTTGGTCAGGAGCCATCACGGCTCGGAAGTACCGCTCCATACTCAAAGGGGCAAGAACGGGCTCAAAACGGCGAGCGGGGCCATATCGCCCACGGCCATCACCTTCCAGCACCTCAAGGTTCCTGGGAAAGGCCTTACGGTAAGCCGCCAGGACGCGAGATGCCTGGACCGTTGAAATACCAAACGTGTCCCGTAGCCGCTGGTTGGTGATCAATCCCTCATAGGCCACGATCAACTCTATATATTCAAACTGAGCCTGGGTTCGTTTATCTTCAGCCATATCGTTTCACTGGAAAGGACTTTACATGTATGCTAACTTAGCATGTATGTAAAATCCAGGGCAATGATGCAAGACTCCCCCAAAAACTTGTTCGACCGTGTACCTGAACGGATCTTTCGGCCGCTTGGCGCGCTTGAGCATGCCCGGCGCAACTGGGCGCTGTTGAGTCACCTGTATAACGACTTCTTCGCGCCGGAGGCGGAGCCTCCAGAAACAGAAGGGTGGACCCAGCGGCGGGTCACGACTTCCATTGAGCGATTCCTTCTGCGCTGGGACGACGCACACGGTGCCGACCCGGAAGAGGTTGCCACCCCCCTTAATATTCGAGCGCACGGTGCCCTCAAGGTCTTCCTCGAATGCGAATGGCTCAGCATGGAGCGAATCGGGTTCACCCATTTCGTCATCATGCGCCCCACCGTCCAAAGCCTCTACGAACTTCTGAACACATTTACGGAACAGGGACCTGAGTTTATCAGTGGTCGAGTCCAGTCCATTCGGAACAATTTGGCTCAGGTCTTGGCGGATCCATCCGCCAACGCGGCCGTTTTCCAGATCGCGGCAAAAGAGTGCTCAGCACTCCTACAAATGCTCAACACAACCCGAATGCGGGTACGTGAGGCGAGCGAGCAATTGCGCCAACAGGACGCGGCGCATGTCTTTTTGGAACGATTTTTTGGCGACTATATATCAAGCCTCTATATCGGCGACTACGCAGACTTGTTCTCCCGTAACCACCCTCTGACATCTCGATGGGAAATCATCGAGCTCGTCACAGAGATCACCCACGACCCCGAGAGTAGGGCGAAGCTACGGACTTGGTACCGAAAAAATCTCCGCTGTCGCAACGATGAAGAAGCTGATCAACTGATCGAAGCCGACACGACCAGAGTGCTCGCACTAAGGGATGTCGACAAGCTCCTCACACGACTCAAGGACGCCGTCACACGCGCAAACGACCAGGCCCTCGGTTATCTGGAATATAAAGTGAGAGCACAGGGTAATTTCGACCTTTGGATAGATCAGACCATCGACGCCATTGTGCGTGGCGCAGACTCACGCGACCCCGATGCAGAATTACACCTGCCCATGGGTTGGTCCCAAGGGAAATTGCTATGTGATGACGCGCTTAAGCTCCCCATGCAACTGCCAAAGAAGCGTAAAGGCGCGGTTATTAAGAAGCGGGAATTGTCTCCGGAGGCACGGGCCAGGCGTCTGGTACGCCAAATCATGAAGGGCAACAGAGAGGTGTCTGAAACACGGATCCTGGAATACGTCGACAGACACATTCCGCCAGGCGGCGAAACAGAAACCGCAGCTATGCAGGTCGAATCGATCAATGACCTTTGCGTGCTTGCGGCCTTCAGCCGTCTTGGTATTGTCGCCGAGCGAGCCGACCGAAACGCTCAGCGGGGTATCGTTCGTGAACAGCCGTATCGCAATCTTGGAAGGCACATAGAAATCGAACTCACTGGCGAACGGTTCGAAAATGACTACCTAGAAGCACCAGCCGTGAGGATCCGCCGCCTCGAGCAAGGGAGTGCAAAGAATGCCAGTTAACTGGGACCGGATTGCCGATAAACAAGAGGCCTATGGGGTTGGCGATTTCCAAAAAGCAGCACACAGACTGATCACGGAACAGATACTTTACCAAGCCAATTCGAAACAACGCACGGCTTACGATCTAGTCGTCGCCTACGTAAATGAGTTCACCGAGGCGCTGGACCTCTTCGGCTGCCGACTCGACCACAACCCATACGCCAGGTACGTAGCCGCGGTGCCTACCCAGCCGGACGTTAGCAAGATTTCGCTGATGCACACGCTGCTCGCCCTGGTTCTGCGCAAACTCTATGACCAACATATGAACCGGGGAACCTTGTCTGCTGGTATCGCTGCAGTCAGCATCGCCGAGTTGGAGACAGCATTCAAGGAATCTACGGGCAGAGACCTCCCAATGAAACCGCAGACCGAATTAATTGGTCTGCTCGACGCCATGAAGCGGTGGGGCATTGCTCGGCCCGAAAAAACAGACAATCTTGGCGAAACCACATGGTACGTCGAGATCCTCCCGGGTATTCAAAGCCTGATCACCGAGCGCTCACTTGCCATGCTGAAAGCCCATGCCGAAACACTTTATGAGTCGAGTGAAGCGATTACGCAGGACGCTAAAACCTCAACGGAGGAGGAATAGAATGAAGCAACTCAAACGTGTCATCCTCGTCCAGTTCTATCTCCACGAGGCAGTAGATATAGAGATTGATGGTTCAACTGCCTTCCTTGGTCCGAACGGCTCGGGAAAATCCTCAACCCTGGACGCCATTCAAATTGCGATACTGGGCGGCAACCAGCGATTCGCCCGATTCAATACCCAATCGGTGTCCAGCAAGCAGCGCCGAACCCTGGCGAGTTATTGCCTCGGCGTGATCCGTAAACCCCAGAAGAACAGCCAAATTGAAGGGCGCGCCAGGGATGAGGCACGCACTTACATCATTCTGGTATTCAGCGACGGTACCGATGTAGGCACGGTCTCGGCTGGCATTTGCATCGAGGCTGATGGTGACACCGAACAGCATGAGGTCAAAGGCCTGTTTGTTCTTCCGGGCCAAGATCTGCGCGCCGAGAACTGTGTTGTCCTTGACGGCAATGACAAGCGCCCGATGCCGTACCCAGAATTCAGGGAAACTGCTCGACAAAGAGCAAAGGAAGTCGGCCGTACCGCCATCCTGACTGACAAGTCCAGCGAGTATGTTTCTGAACTGCTCTACGCACTGAATGGCGAGCGCATGCCAAATGCTCAGCGTTTCATGAGCGCGTTCGTAAAATCGATGACGCTCAAGAACGTAGACTCAATCGACGATTTTGTTCGGAACTACGTTGTCGAACCAAGCCCCGTCGATATCGGTGCATTCCAAAAACAGGTGGAGCAGTTCGCCGCCCTCCAGTCCCTTGTAGAAAAGACGAACGCCAGGATAAGTGCGCTAATCGGAATCCTCGCGGATTTTGAACGCGCGAAATCTGCCGAACGCAGGATCGCCACACTCTCGGCAATCGCCGCCATATTCAATGTCGAGTGGCTCGGTGAGCAAATCGATACTCTGCAAGAACAGATCGAACTTCTGAACGAGCAGCGCAAGACGGCGCTTGCCTACGCTCAGCAAGCAAAGGCCGACCGCGACAGCAAGCAGAACGAGGTGACTGACCTGAAAGTTCGGCTCGGGACCGACGAAGTTGAGCTGCAGCGCCTTCGTCTTGAGGAACAAATTACATCCCGTCGGGAGCTTATTAACGCTTATCAACACCCGGAAATTTTACGTGCAAACCGCTTGATCAACGCTCTGCGGGACTTGCTCGATGATGACGGATTCTCTGCTGTGCGAAAGACCATGGTGGGGGCCACAGAAAAACTGGCTGGTGCCCGGAGCGAGGAAACCCCTGGGACGTCCGTCGTGATCGCACTGCGGGAGATCGACACCAACCTTGCTCCCGTCCGGTCAGCCACAGCAGCCCAGCTTGAAGATGCAGTGCGCGCCCGCAATACGCTTGCTGATGAGCAAGAGGCTACCGGGTTGCGCATTACAGCCGCCAAGCAAACCGGGCGTTTATTGGGCGGCGAAGCAGCGAGGCTTCTGGAGTTGCTGAGCCGAGCAGGAATAACAGCACAACCTGTCTCAGCGCTCACATCAATCACCGATTCCGAGTGGGCCCCGGCTCTTGAACGTTACCTCGGCAATGACCGTGACGCCTTGGTGGTCATCAAAGGCAATACGCGCGACGCCGTCAAGATTCTGCGCGAGGCCCGTCGAAAAGGGCTCCCGGTCAACGGGGCTGCGATTGTCCAACCGAACCACCTGCGTAAGGTCGACACTTCGTCGAAGGATAGGGAGTTTGTTGTTGGTGTCATTGAAGCAGTTAACGACACCGCCAGGCGCTTCCTGTGGAACAAATTCGGTAACATGCGCCTAGTGGAGACCGAAGAGGAACTCGAGACCTACTCTCGAGCGATTACGCGCGACGGAATGCTCAGCCAAGGGGGACTGACAAAATCCATTGGCGTCGCGCCAGTCAGCGACCTCCGGATTGGAAAGAGCATCGAAGACACTTCCGAGTTGGCACGTCACCTTGCTGAACTGCAGGGTCAGTTGGCGTCGGTTAACAAGCGAATTGCGCGCCTGGAAGAACTGCACACGATTCTCACCGCCAAAAACAAGGATGGAGACGATAGTGCAGCAGCCAAGCTGGCTGATGCCGCACGTGACATTAAAGATGCTGAGCACCAATTGGCAGGCCTTGATCTGTCTCACCAAGACGCCATGCGCGACGCGCTCAAACAAGCAGAAGAAGCGCATAAGCGGATTGATGATGAATACACCAAAAACGAAAGCTTGGCCGCCGCCTTGGAGCAGCAGGCCACAGATCGCACCGCTGAAAAAGCGCAGCATGAAGCACGCATGCCAACCGCCCTTGATGGAGAAAAGGCCGCCACTGCGAGTCCATTAGTCGATGCCGTGCTGCTTGACGAACTGAAAGATGAGATCGAGCGTGCAGATCCAGTTTATCCAAATCGCCTCGCGGAGGTGGAAAAGAAATTGAACAACAACCGGTCACGGTTGAAGTCAGCCGAAGAGAGGGCGTCTATCGACCTCTCAAAATACGTTCAGGAAGAGCGCCTCGATGTACAAATCAAGGACATGGAATGGCACGAACGCTACCATTGGGCAACCGAGGAAAAGACAAAGCTTGCAGACACGCAGTTGCATAAATACAAGGAAGAGGCCGAGCAGGCACGTAAGGCTTCCGAGGAGACCTTGCGGTCCGATATCGCGATGTCGCTCCACGACCGATTCAACGAAATGAAACTGGAAACCCTGGAGCGCAACAGGATTCTAGCTGATTGCCCCGAGTTTACTGGCGGCGAAAAATACAAGTTTATCTACACCGAAGTCCCTGAGTATGAAGAACTGATTAAGCACATCGAGAGTGCGGCCGAGGAGGGGCCCAATTATTCGCTGCTTTCGGATGAGTCTGGCGACATCAGCGAAACATTGCGCTCCCTCGTCGAGGCGGCGGCTGCATCTGGAGATGCCGGTGCGGCCGTGGACTACCGGCAATTCTATACCTTCGATCTGGAGATTCTCGTCAACGGTAAACGCGCCGACCTGATGAGTAGTCGTCAGGGCGCCGGTTCGAATGGCGAACACATCGCCCCCATGTACATCGCCGCCGGCGCAGCCCTGGCTAAGGCCTATCGGCTCCGGGGGCGAAAAGGTCAGCGAAATGGCACCGGCCTCATCTGTCTTGATGAGGCATTCCATGGGATGGACACCACCAATGCGGTCGCTACTGCAAAATTTCTCCAGAAGATCGGACTTCAACTGATCATGGCCGGACCAGAGTTGGAACGAACAAAACTGGCACCGATCACCCAAACGATTTATGACCTCGACAAGGAAGGGCTGGACCTCTTAATGGAGCGTACACTTCTCAAGCCAGCAGCCAACAGGCTGATGGTAAGTGACATGCCAGGTGAGAATCCCGAGGTGCTAACAGCTGCCTATCAGCAACTTGGCTTGGAAATGCCTCCAAAAGAGCCCCTCACTGAAGAGACGACTCAGTGAGCACCAGTCCTGGTAGCCACTCGTGCGATACCACGGCTCACAGGCTGCTCAAACGAGTGGCCAACCGTGTATTCGCAGCAGGCGTACTCCCCCCAGGTGAGGAGATGCTGACCGCAAGCTTCCCTGCGACCAAAAGCAGCATCCCGGAATACTACGCGCTGGAGCGGTTCGCTGATAGAGAGGATTACCACGCACGGCTGCAAATGTTCATCAACGCTGGTGCCGTGGACGTGGAATGGGACCGCGGTGCTGGCGAACGTGGGCAACTCTCCCGGATTACCCTGACCAACCCTGATGCAGCGGCACCCTTACTCAAAATTGCCCTGCCGTGGGATGTGGCTGCATCGGCAATACGTGCTCTTGAATCCGTCACGAAACAGGGATTACCAGACGTCACCCAAATCACAGAAGGCTGGCGCCACGGCAAATCACCAGGCGGAATAGGTGCAGACCATGTGCACCAGTTCGTCGACAGCATGCGTGTTATTGATGCGGCTCAATCGTTGGGGGCGCGGGATCAAGATGTACTGCTTAGGCGAGTCAGTGCACAGTTGTTCGGCGATACCAAGCGCATTGAGGCCCTAGCCAGACCGATAGCCTTCCTGCTTGGAGAGAGCGAGGGCGTTGATAAGGACGATGTATTTTCACACTTGGGCCTGGTGAAGCATCCACAGCCTACCCTGGTCAGCGGTCCATCTACATGCGGCGTGCAATCCGGCGAGACCATCATTCCGCTCGTGCAACCCTACCTCGGTCTCCGACCGGATACGATTGCAGGCATCCAGCCTGGCGAGACACCCATCCGGGGAGTGCTCACAATAGAAAACCTCGCGAGCTTCAACGAAGCTGCCCAGGATCCACGCAACCCTGCCGACTGGCTGATCATTTATGTCGCTGGTAACCCGACACCATCCCTCCTTGCCGCGTACCAAAGGGTGCTTCAATCGGCCAAACCGATCTCAGTGCTGCATTGGGGGGATATCGACGTTGGAGGGTTCAGGATAGCGGCTAGAATTGCCGATGCCGCCTGTGCCGAGGGGTACAAGCTAAATCTGTGGCAAATGAATCCAGAGCAGGTAGCCACCGGGGAGGGCGACGCTGCCGGACGTCGCCAGATAGACCAGATAGAAGTTATTTGCCAAGCTCACGAATGGAGGAGGGAGTCGGAGGGGCTCAGGCGGCATCCCGTATTCCAGGAGCAGGAGGTCATCACATGGGATCCTCTTACACTCGCGCATATCTGAAGGCTGCGGCTGTCCATGAACCCATAAGTCGGACACCGGATGGAACCATAAAGTGGCCAAGACTCCCTTATTCGCGAATTGCAGGTGAAATCCTCGCCCTATGAGCTTCGGAGCCACCCCTCTCTAGCCTGCTGCTTAACCAACCCCTTGCACTTCAATGTAAGAACCTATTCTGCGCTGGAGTTCCGGATAATTATCGGGTCATCCGCGTGAAAGCCTCGAGACGCGACAAACGGTCAGTGCAGTTGACCAATTGGCAGTAATTTGGCTGAGTTCTAAAGCGTCCATGATGCTGCCAATTTTAGCAGATTACCGGAAATATGGGGTTAGGAATGCACAAGGTATGGTGTGAAAAAATTATATTGCGGGGCAATAGATGGAGGCCTGATGATCAATCTTTACATAGGTCACTGGATATTGCCGCACAATACCCAATGCTCTTCGGTGATGATTGAGAGAGGTACACCTGTACTCCGGTAATTCATCGCCTTTTCAATTTTACGACCATAGGACTCGTGAACCCAGCTATCAGTCACGTAGGTTCCCAGTACCAGGTAATCGAGTCTCTTTGTTACCCCTTTTGCGTTAACACCGCCCAACGATTCCACGGCTTCCTGGCACTGCTTCCTGGTCCCAAAAGCACAGGTGCCCGTAAAGAGAAACTGTTTGTCTTCAAAAACGACATCCGGAAGCGGATCATCCACCGGTAGGGTGGAGGCCTTCGCCAACTCACCGGTGATCGACGGTTCGCCTGTAAATCGATGCAGTAAGTCCAGCAGATCCTGTGACTCCTCTGTATCCAGGATGCCATCCGCCAACATGGCATCGACTCTCGCGAGCAGGTTCAAAATGATCGGGTTGTTGCTGGCCTGGCTGTTCTGAATCAACCAGGTCTGCAGGAACTCAGCCTCTGCTTGATCGACTTTGCCATCAGCAACAAGCCCCTTGCTTAATCCAATCAGGGTGTCAATCTGTCTGTCCTGGATGTCTTTACGGTTGAATTTTGTGAAAATATCCATCTTGTATTACCTCCGTGAGTTCTCAGGGATGAATCCTATCCTCGTCAAGCACTTTCCCACAGTGAGGGCAGTAGGATGGATGTGAGGACGAGTCATTCTCATTCACTTCAACAAAACCTGCGGCGACGATTCCCGCCGGCAAGGCAAAAAGACCAATGCCGATAATCGCGATCAAGGCACCGAGTACCTTACCTACCGCAGTCACTGGTGTGACATCCCCATAGCCAACCGTGGTCAATGTGGCAACAGCCCACCACATGGTAGCCGGTATGCTCGAAAACGCCTCCGGCTGGTGTTCATGCTCGACGACATACATCAATGAAGAGGCCAGGATCAGCATGACGAACATCAGCATAAGAGAGATGGTCAGCTCATGTCGTTTTCTCCGGATAACCTGAGCCATCAGCTGGAGAGCCTTGGAGTAGTGCCCCAACTTGGCAATTCTGGCGATACGCGCCAGTCTAACCACCCGAAGTGCGCGCAGATCAACGCCCCCCCATGTCAGCAGACTGGGCAAAACGGCAAATAGATCCACCAGGGCCAGAGGCGTGAAGGCAAAGCGAATACGGCCGGTTACCGGATGACGGTAAGCCGGTAAGCTTGTGCATGCCCAGAGTCTCAGCACATATTCCAGGGAGAAGACAGCCACCGAGAACACCTCAAAAGCATCAAACCAGGGCTTATAGGCGCTGTATATGCCCTCCACACTCTCGACGATCACAGCCAGGACATTCAACGTGATCAATCCGATCAAAAACACCGAGACTAGCCGACTAGTCTTGTACGCAGTGTCACCATTCAATAACTGTTGAACTTGCTCACGTTTCATTTCCCTATTCTCACTGGTAGGTAGCAAAGACACCCTGATCGATGAGTTCCTGCAGATAGCGCTTTGTCGCTGGGATATCAAGGTTATGAGAGGTGTAGTTCTCACCTAACAGCGGGTCAGGTAACAACCAGTCCCATTTTGCTTCCTGTTTGTTCAACACCACCTCGGTCAACTCCGATTCACTGGGGAAGGTGCCCTGGGTCATATCGAACAACAGATCACTGATCTGATCCACTGAGGTTTCTCGGATAAGCAGACAGAGGCCTTCATTGACCACTTTCAGCCCCTTCAGTGAAAGTGCCAATTGAAGGGTATCCATCACCCAGTCGCCCTTCCAGGGAAAGAGCCTGACATGTCCCCCGGCCTGAATCACGACCTCCCGATCCAATTGCATTTGTTGAAAACTCTGGCGAGCCTCGTTTAGCAGCTCACCAGCCTGCTGGTCGATGTAGGGTAGGAGGGTGTGCTCGAGTAGAATCTGTCGCATCTCTTCGCGCACCCGGTCGTGCACCTTGCTGCCCAAGCCGTCGAATTCAGGGGGCTTGCCACCCTTGTCTGGGACCACTTCGATAACTTTCGCTGCCGGGTCGACCTGGATCACCCGCCAACGTCGCCCGGCGAAAATGAGGTAACTGTTGAGCTCAAGGGGGCGAGAAATGGGCAAAGAACCCAAGGCCTTCCCCTCGGTGACAAGGCGGAACTCCTCCTCAGAGGTGAAAGCAGCATAAAAGCTGTAGTGGCTAATAAGTTTTTCGCCCAGGGATCCGTGGAGCAGCAAGCCTGAGTTGTCCTGTGTCAGAACCTCGCGCTCCCCCAGAGCCTTGAGTAGATGGACGAAGTTCGACTGGGATAACCCCTTGAACGGCCCGCTGTCGCACAACAACTGCCAAGCCATGACCGCAGTGAGACCGCCGTATTGCGCAATCGCTGAGAGCAGCTGTTGGATCAGGGTGGAGAGGTGTAGACCGTGCACCACCGGGGGTTCATACCAACTCTGGACTAGTAACCGGATCTGGGCAACCAACTGTATCAGTCCCTCATGGAGCAGATCCGAGATGGCGCTTTGCGGATCTAGCTCTGATTCGACGCAGTAACAACGCAAAATGGCGGGGTCGCCCTTGCGCCGGCCCGATCGACCCAGTCGCTGCCGCAGGCTTGCTACTGAGGGCGCCGGACCGATCTGGGCAATGGTCTTTACCGCGCCGATATCAATGCCCAGCTCCAGTGTGGTGGTGGCCACTGCACTAGCGGGTCTCTCTTTCTGCTTGAGCGCAGTCTCGGCCTCGCTGCGAATCTCCTTGGATAGTGACCCGTGATGAGGCCAAAATTCATTCGGTACCTTGTTACGCTCACTTTGCCGGCGCAGCAGATCGGAATAGAGTTCCACCTGGGCGCGAGAGTTGGGGAAAATGAGGTTGTTTTGCCCGCGAAGGTTCGTGTAGATATGGTCCGCAACCCTCAGCATCGCTGGCGATAGGGTCTCCTCCAGCATGACCTCTTGTCCCGTTTTCTGCTTGGCGAGGATTTCCTGCTCGGACAAATGGGGAGGCAATTTTACGTACCCTTTTACCTGGACCTGCAACTCCTGACCGCCGTCCTTGGAGACGATGATGTCCATCTCGAGGGGATTTCCAGCCGCGTTCGAGCGCAGATAGGTGGCCGCCAGCCCCATATCTCCTAACGTGGCAGACAGGCCGATGCGGGGTACTGGCCGTTTGAGGGCGAATTCGACCCGATGCATCAATGACTGAAGCTGCTTGCCGCGCTCGGTCCCTAAAAAGGCGTGGAGCTCGTCGATCACCATGTATCGTAGCCCGGCGAAGATTCCGGCAAGACCGTGTCCATGGTTCATCAGAAGCGCCTCGAGGGATTCAGGGGTGATTAGCAGGATTCCTCGGGGGACTTTCAAAAACCGCTTCTTCTTGCTCCCGCTGATATCCCCGTGCCAAGGAATCACGGGAATCTCCAGGGACTCACACAGGCCCTCCAACCGATCCCACTGATCATTGATGAGAGCCTTGAGTGGACTGATGTAGAGCACACAACCGAGAGCTTGCTCCTGGAGCATCCGAGTCAGGATGGGAAGAAAAGCCGCTTCGGTTTTGCCGGCCGCGGTTGCGGCTGCGATGATAACGTCCTGGTCCCCGGCCAGGATTGACGCCACGGCCCGCTCCTGGGCATCACGTAACTCACTCCAACCTGCCTGCCAGATCCACTTCTGGATACGGACATCCAGGAGGCTGAAGGCCTTCGAGTCGCTCATAGCTTGAAGCTGGTCAACTCGTTGTCGCTGTTGTCGCTGTTGTCGCTCGCGTCGGAAGTCGATGTGTCGTTGAATCCCTCCACCTCGGTCCCCCCGCTGTCGGCTTGGATGTCAATCTGACCCAACAGGCTCTGCCACTGGGTCCCAGGATTCTGTTCCAACACTGCCAAAAGGTCGACGAAGGCCTTAATGGTGGTGCGTGGGGTACGGAAGTAGGCCTCGCCGATCCGTTTGTGGCAGTGATCCATGAACGCCTTGTAGGCTTCCTGGGGAAGAACGTACTGCGATTCATCCCCAAAAACGAATACATGGTGTAGCTTGCCGAGCAGGACATAGAAATCCTCTGGTGTGAGGCTTGTTAATCGCATCACCGGACCGGTGAGATCCACCAGGCCGTCCTGGGCAAAAGTATTCTCGGCGAGCCGAGATTGGAGGGCTGCGTAGCTGTAGAGGCCGCGACGGGTGTCCATGAGGAATTCCGGCGTGCCGCCCATCACCACCCCCAGGCCTTCCACTGTGCCCTGCAGGGAGTCGTTGAGGATACGCAGGATCTGCTCATAGTTGGAGTTTCGCGCCTGTGTGTTGGCTAGCTTGTAAAGGTTGACCATCTCATCCAGGTTAATGAGCAGGCCACTGTACCCGGCCAGTCGAACAAAGCGGCTGAACAGCTTAAGCTGATCGTACACGCTCGCGTCATCCACGAAAGTGCGCACCCCCAGGGCTGCCTTGGCATCGGTCTTGGTCGAGAACTCCCCTCTCAGCCAGCGCACCGCATCGGCTTGCAGCTGGTCGTTGCCCTCTTCGAAACCCCGGTAGTAGGCGGCAATGACACTGGCGAAATCGTAACCGTTGACCATCTCGGACAGGGATTCGAGTTTGCTATGGATCACCGATTCGGTGTCGGTACCCCGTGCCTTGGCTTCATTCTTGGCAGTAGCCACGAACTTTTGCACTACCCCGGACAGGGCTCCACCATCAGGCTTGGTCCGGGTGGAAAGGTTGCGCATGAGTTCGGCATAGAGGGAGCGGGCCTGGCCGCTGGTGGCATGCAGGCGCCGATCCGGACTGAGATCGGCGTGCGCGGTAACCAGCTTCTTTTCAAAGGCGATCGCCCGGATCAGGTTGAGGAAGAAGGTCTTTCCAGAACCGTACTCCCCGGTCACAAGCCGGAATGTGGATCCGCCTTCAACGATACGCTCGATGTCCTTGACCATAGCCTCGATCTCACGAGCCCGGCCGACCTGTATGAGGTGTTGGCCGACGCGGGGGACAACGCCGGCACGCAGTGATTGGATCAAGGCATCCCGGTCCTTGGCCCGGATTTTATTCATGCGGTTAACTCCTCAATGATTTCCTGATTGATCTCAATGGGCTCATCACCCTCAGTCAAGGGCATATCGTGAGTGTCGAATGCCGCTTCGTTGATGGTCTCCAGAGCCCCGTCCAACAGCATACCATGGTCCTCCGCGAGCTCTTCGAGCTCATCACGGCTCCACTCGGTACGGGTTAATAACTTCCGTGCAAAAATGCTATGGGCATCATCCAAACTCAACAGGCTATCTCTCGTATCGATTTCGTCATCTGGATCCGGAATCGGCTCTGGCTCGGGTTCGGGCATGGTTTCCGTGAAGATCTTAGACAGAATGTTGCTGACCTTCTCTGACTCGGCATGCAGAACAGCAATACGCTCCATATCGAGATCGTCGGACGGCTTGGCAGGAGCAGGAGGTGCCGGAGGCGGTGGTATGGTATGTCCGGTGGTGCTCCCGCCGACAGGGCGAACGGTTACCGGACCCTCGGCCACAGTGTGTAACTTGCTGTAGAGACCTTGCACCTCTAGGTCGAGCAGTTTGTAGACCTTCTCCAGGAGCTTGACCTCCTCAGGGGTGACCTGGTTGTCAGCTTTGGCAACCTCAGTCATGAAGTCGCCGATAGCCTCTCGGGCATAGGTCGGGAGATCTTCGATGTGCTTCTTGAGGTTTCCAAGCGGGGGCGGGTCTGAGATCAGCCAGCGCATATGGGCCTGAAGGCGCCGGCGGTGGGAGGGGTCTAGGTGTAGCCAGTCCTCAAGCTGGCGTTCGAGCAGGTCTCGTTCCTCACTGCCTACGTTCCCATCGGCCGCGGAGACGGCCACGGCTAGGCGTAGGGTTAGGGCAGCGGCGGCATATTCAGGAGTAGCGTCGGGGTGAGTGGCGATATGTTCATCGCTGAACAGCACTATCTTGGCATCCGGCTTGGGGAGTTTGCCGCCAAAGGCAAAATCCGGCTCGATACCTAATCCTGCTTCAGAAAGCACCCGGGTGAGACCCTGATACTTCTTACGGGTGACACCGTCCCACTCCGGTAACAAGCTTTGGAGTTTCTCAAATGGTGTGGCCATAGGTTTACCGGCGGTGCGCAGAGTATAAGCCAGCTTGGCAATCCGCTGCTGCGTCCTTGGCGGCCAGAGGGGGAAGGGGAGCTCCACGAGGGCGTCTGCGGACTCCGCACGGTCAGGATTACGGCCGATATACCGGCTGTAGCTGTCAATCTGTGCCATGCAGGTGTCAGCAGTGGCCTGCAGCTTTTTCAGCGGACTGGAAAGTACGGTGACATCGGGCTGATCCAGGATTATCTTGGTCGTCCCAGTATTATAGAGAACCCGGTTGCCTGGTTGATGGATCACCTTTAAGCGAGTCTTGTTTATGGGAAGCTTGAGGCCTTCGCCGTGATCAAGAGCATACTGGCGCATAAAGGCGCGTTTGAAGATATCCGGACAGCGAGTGGCCGGGGTTCGAAGCCGGGCAGCTGGGTCGCCATGCAGCCAGGTAAGCGCCCAGGGGGCAGGTAGAGGCGTTTTGCTCAGGGCAAACTGGCCAAGGCAGTACCGGTGCACGAGGTTAAGTTCGCCTTGTTCTAAAGGTGGTGGATCAACCGGACGAGGCAGGTTTCCTCGGCGCACCATCAGCCAGTCTCGAAAGGAACTGGCGTAGAAGTGAAAGGAATTGTTGTAGGAATAGACTGACAGAAGTCGCTGGACTTCGCGCTCGATAGCGGCAAGTTCAGCCTGAGCCTGTTTGCTTTGGAAACTGTCGACCAAGGCCCGGCGTTCCAGACCATAGAAGTAGAGAAACACGTAGCCGATATCGGTCTTTGGATCTTCGCGTCCCTGTGCCAACCATTTCAGGTAGGCTGCTCGAGCCTCGGGACTGGCTTGCGTGTACGAGGGCCAGTAATTGAGTTGACGGACAGTGTACTCGGCCCCTTTGGTGTTGATCCGCAGTTTTGGATCCACCAGCGCGGGCTCGATGAACACCCCCGTACCGCCGGCCAAACCGGTGCCGAAATAAATCATATCACCTAACTCGTAGCCTTTAAGCGATCGACTGGCGCCAGGTGCAACCCAGAATTTCTCAGAATCCTTGCTTAGTTTGGCTGGGGAGATCTCGGAGGCGCCATAGGCGGGTGAATCGTCCAGGGAGGCGAAATCGTGCCGGCTGGAAGATCGAGCGCGTTTGCGTGGCGTATGGGCCTCGGAAGTGACTTGAGGCTTGGTTCTGAAAACGGCTACCAGCCAAATAATCAAAGCAAAGGTGCCGATGGTAAGAAATAGGGGCCAATACTTCTCTACTGCTTGTACAAGTAGCCCCAAAGCAATCAATCCTGCCAACAACCAGCCTGATACGCTGGATTTACGTCTTGCCATGTCCTATTCCCTATTTTTAATTATCGTATGTGTTCGTAATGGCAGTGACAATCATCTAGTTTCTAGATTGTCTATGGTCATAGTATCGGCCAGAACTTGTCTTGGAAAGAGGACATTAAGAATACGAAGGTCCACATCATTCAGATTACTGAATTTTGCGGTGCACAATATCACTGGATACCGCTTTTAAATAATCGGCAAATTAACTAGTGATACACAAATATAGGTTTAAAATCGGCATGACCGTCCGTCATAAGTTCCTCAGGTAAGTACCTTCGGCTGCTTAGATTGGAGGAAGAAGCCTATAGATTGTTCTCTCTGCTGCTTCAGCATAACCATCGCTTTCTTGCCAATATGCATTAATGGCAAGTTGTTTAGCCCTAGAAACAGCATCCTTTTTCCATTTTGGAGCAAATATATGTAAATCTAAACCTTCCTCAATATACTTAAAAAAGTAATCTTTCAGTTGACGTCCACCAAATAATCCAAAGAAACCAAAGCCATGTTCAATAATGTCTTGCTCCAATGAATAGGATTCAAATGGATAGTTATTGATACCATTCCAGTATTTCATGAGACGAATAAGCGGTTTAATTTTGTTTCCATGAGATTGATTGGCTGTTATCAGTTCTTCATTAAATGCGTTAGGATCTGTACTGATCCAGTCTTCATAGTCACTCGCTTTCGCGGGTATATTAATGCCTGTAAGCCAGCCATGAATAGCGGGAACCAATTCAAAACGAATGTGGTTTAGAGATAGGACAATGGTGGGATGAGATTGATAAATTTCCGATCGAGAATAATGTAGCTCAACAAAACGCCGAAGCCGATCAAGATGAGTTTGGGGTCTAATTGAGCTGTCTGCAAATACTATCATGTAATCGATGTCAGAATTTGCATCCATGAGACGAGGAAGAATTGTGCCACGACTGTATGAACCGAATATAATCGAATCCTTTATCTCATCCTCAAAATAACTATTTAGTCGTGCTTTTAACGCGGTGATAGAGCGCTGTATACTTAAACGTTCTTGATCCCGAATAATGGCCATATCTGCCAAACCACATATATAGCTATTAACACTCATTTTCCCTCCATGTCTACGCGGTACTGGCTACTTCCAGAATCGATATCCCTTTTGGCTTTCTCATAGTCCTCACGAGGGATTCCTGGTGAACTTCGATTCAATTCATCACGCACTGCAGCGAGCTCCAATAGTTTCGCTTTTACAGATTCCATATCTGTGGCATCTGAAAGCTCTACTTCTCGAAACAGCCTTGATTTGTTTCTGAGACCAAGAAACTGATCAGCCGCTGATTTATGTATCTCTGCTCGCTCTGATGGCTTTAAGAAAGTTAATACAGTCGTCAACGCCGTAACAATTATGGAAAGCGCAACTGCAATAATTTGACAGTTATTGAATGCTGCACCGCCTGCAACAGCCGCGAGAATGGTAGCTGGTAAACCGATCCATAAATGGTAATGCCCCCATCGATCTGCTGCGTTGTAATGTGATCTAGCCGAATGGTCTGAGTCTTCTTCTATTCTCCGAGATTCAGCGGCGAGTCTTTCACGTAATTCCTGTGTCATTCGTTCCTCATTCTGACTACGTTATTATCCCCCATGCTTCTACTAGTCCTTGTAACTCATCTAAGGAGTGATAGGTGAACGCCACTTTCCCTTTGGCCTGCGAATCCGAATAAGTCACCTCACAAGGCAAACAATACCTTTCTCGTATCAACCTTTCCAACCGATCGATGTTGGGGTCCCGCTCAGGTTTGTTGCTTCGACTGGCCTGGCCGGACAGAACGTCCTTGGTGTCGTTCACCCGTTCAGTGAGGATCTTGACCGACCACTCCCGCTGAATCGCCATGGTGGCCAGCTCGATTTGGTACCGTTTGGGCAGTGGCAGTAGCGTCTTGGCATGTCCCACATCCAACTGCCCCCGATCGAGCAGTGTCTGAACGTCTTCAGAAAGTTCGAGCAGCCGCAGTAGATTTGTGACATGGCTGCGTGACTTGCCAACGGATTCAGCTGCCTCCTTGTGTGTGAGCTTGAACTCCTCAATCAACCGCTGGATCGCTTGCGCCTCCTCGATCGGTGTCAGATCCTCACGTTGGATGTTCTCGATGAGTGAAGCTGCGCAGGCCTGCTCGAGTGTAAGTTCGTTTCGGGCAAGTGCCGGGACCTGGTAAAGGCCGGCCTGCATCGAAGCACGCCAGCGGCGCTCGCCGGCAATGAGCTCGTACATCCCATCGGTTTTGTCAAAGCGCACCACGAGCGGTTGGATGATACCTTGCTGTTCAATGCTCTCTGCCAACTCTGTCAGCGCCGCCGGATCGAAGTGCCGGCGCGGTTGCCAGCGTCCCCGCTTGATCTTTTCAATGGCGAGTTGTCGGTATTCCCCCTCCGGCGCGTTGTCTGGTGTTTGGGGTAGGGTAGGGATGGCCATCGTCGCTACGACTCCTTGTGGTCCTGCAATTTGGCAACCTGTGCGGTGAGCTGCTGGATCTCCTTGTCCTTTTGTTGCGTTGCCGTCTCCAGTGTAGCGCAGGCCTGCTCGAGATCGCGGATCCGCGCCTGGTCGTGCCGGCGATCCGCTTCCCGCTCGGCCAGCCTGCTAGCGATATCGGCACGTTTAGTCTGGCAGCTGTCCAGCTGGGCCTGTAGCTGCTGACCGGTGGCCTCCGCCTGAGTAAGCCGACCGGATAGGTTCGCCGCTTCCTGTTTCGCCACCAGGTAGATCTGGTTGAGGTCCTCGAGCTTCCCCTGCAGGGTCTGTTGCGTAGCCTCGGCATGGGTGCGCTCCTGAGCTCGAGCGGTGCGTTCTTGGTCGTAGAGTGTGGTCAGTCGCGTCTCCGTCGCCTGATGGCGTTCCTCTTCTCTGGTCAGATCCCTCTGCAGAGTCCTGACCTGTTGTTCGGCTTGCTTGATGCGGGCCTGAGCATCCTCCCGGATGGCCGGGATCTGCACCTCGACCGCCTGGCGCCGGTCAGTCTCTGAGCTCAGCTGCTGCTGCAGAATGTCCCGCTTCTCGACCAGCTGGTCGATTTGCCGGCGCAAGCTAATGATCTCATCCTGGGCGATCTCCAGTTTCTCCAGCGCTACCTCACGCTCCGTCTTTGCGGCATCAATGGCCACACGCGCTTTGTCGACATCCGCACTGTAGTCATCGTAAGCCTTCTCCTGGGCGACTTCACGGATCCCCGCGAAGGCCTCTTGGAGCGGGGAGAGGACTTCAGGGGGAAACCCCTGCAGATACTCTATCTCCATAAAATGATCACCCAGGCCGGCCCACCACTCCGCGAGAGCCTGCTGGATGGTGGTCATCGAGCCCCGATTGCCGATGGCTTCATAGATAGCCCGCTGGGTGATCGCCTGGCCTCGACCATCAATCAGCATCTCCTCAGCAGCCTCGAACACAAGTGCTTTCGTATCTGCGCTCTTCTTTGAATCCGTCGTCATTGTGTCAGCCATGTGAAGTCGGTCCTGTGATAGTAGGGCATATCAAATAATATCAGATATCTGATATTAAATATGTATCAAATGATATGTTTTTTGATCTATCCGTCTGATAACTCTCATTATCAGACGGATAAGTGCTACAATTTGACCTATCTCGGTGTTTCACATCACTGAGGGCCAAAGCAGGGGGGGCGCTACCAGCGGATCCTCATATACTCCAGGAGACAGACAATATCCATGGCCAACAGCGTACTTACTCCCATTCACCAGTTGGTGGACATCCCCCTCGCGCAGTTGCCCACCGCCACGGCCTGGGATCGGCTCAGCCCCTACTGGCCGGTGCCGGAGGATCGTGAGCTTCCTGGGCAATGGGAGGGCAAGGTGCGGCTGTTCCAGTACTTGGCCAAGGCTTGTGGGGCGATATCGGATGACTCCTACCGCGCCCTGTGCGGGGATCTGCGACTCTTCTTTGGCTGGTGCCGAGCGCGAGGCCTGCCGACACTGCCGGCTAAACCTCAGACAGTTGCAGACTTCCTCGTCGACCAGGCCGAGATCAAGTCCAAGTCGACGGTGCGGCGCTACCTGGCCTCGATCGCCAAGGCGCATAAGATTACCGAGCTCTTCAATCCGGTTTCACATCAAGACGTGACATTGACCTATGAGCGGCTCTACCGGGATGACACCTCGGAACCCGATCAGTCCGAAGGCCTGCGTTGGGAGCGGCTGCAGGTCGCGTTGAGCCACCTGGGGGAGGGACCCAGAATGGTGCGCGACAATGCTCTGATGCGGGTGATGTACGACTGCCTGTTACGTGCCTCGGAAGTACGGCGTCTGACCCTTGAGGGCCTGAGTCAGAATCAGGACGGGTACCGGTTGCGCGTCATCCGCTCCAAGAAGCGATCGAAGGCGCAGCAGGGGGTGATCAAGTACAAATTCATCGATGTCACCACAGTAACTGCGATCAAGGCATGGTGCGAACTCGCCGGCATTACCACAGGTGCAATCTTTCGGGGGGTGGCGAAGAACGGCAAAGTCCTCGAGACACCACTCAGCACCAAGGGTATCAATCGTGCCGTGCAACGGGTCGCCAAGGTGGCTGGGCTGGATCCGCGTGATTATAGTGGCCATGCCTGCCGGATCGGTGCCTGTCAGGACATGCTGGCCGCCGGCATCGATATCGGTCGAGTCATGCTGGCAGGTGATTGGGAGCGTCCAGAGATGCCGGCGTACTATGGCAGGAAGTTGGCGCCGGAGCAGGGAGGAATGGCAGAACTGACTCGACATCAACACCGTAAGACGCCAGAAGATGGCGTGTGGTTTGAACATGATGATCTTTCAAGTCGGTCAGCATTTAAATAGGGTGGACTTCAATCAGTATTAGTCGTATCCACGTGCCACACATGAGGTGGATTATCAATCCACTCATACCCCTTGATTGCATAAAGAACACCCCAATTTCACTGGGACTCAAGACCGTCGCTAACATTTTGGGGCGTTTGAAGAGCCCAATTCCAACCAAGCTTTCTCCACCAGAGCATTTAAACCTGTGCTTGTGACGCCCCGATACCTTGCGATTAAGGGCTAGATGTTATAAAAACATTAGAGCCATTTCAGTCTCGGCACAGTCATAAGGATGTTTGTCAGAATGGAAACGAAGAAATCGATTAATCCAGCCGAGACAACCCCCTTCTGCATTAGGCAAATACTATGGGAGGCGTATCGAACCCAGAAATTTTCGATAGGTCTCTGGGGATTGCAGTTCAATCATATTCTTAACTTCTTCAACCGCCTGATCAATCCCCTCGTAAGTCCAGACAACTGTCGGATGATGCCTGCCCAAAGATTGTGCACCATCAGGACAGGTGTCCCAATCGAATTCACCTCCCCAGGGAGGCAGGGCATTCAGTTTTTCCCGAAACTGACATTCGTAAAGATGAACCACCTGTCCCGGATTCCCAAACCACTGCTTGAGCATTTCAGGGGGCCTATACCTGGAGGCGAGTGTTGGGATGCTCGTCCACGAAAATCTCAATATGTCATCGATACCATGGAATCGTCCGCTCGGGAAAACGAAAGAACAACAGTACATCACTGTACCGGCTCCAGAAGATCTCAATTCCGGGTACTTTCGATGGCTCTCTGTTTTCGATGAGAAAAGCCTCCCATGTGATCACACCTGATTAGGAACATATATAGAACAATTATCGGCATAATACAGTATTTGGAGACGGCAGCATAACATAACAATAAGAGCCAGCAATATAATCACCTATTAGCTCTTTTTTTGTCATGGATATGATGATAAAAACTTGAGCAAGTACTGAGTGAATCGATATATTTTTTTAAAATAATTGGAAGAAATTACGATGAAAAGAAAGTTGCTTTGTATGCTTGTTGGCATGTTTATTTCTGGAGGTTCTATCGCGGGCACATGGATAATAGACACAAAAATAGCTGATGTTAGGTGGTATACGGGAGATGCCGGCTATATTACTACCGAGAACAACTCTAATCCTGGCTGTCCTGGGCAGCCGTTGAATGCGAATAGGTACTTGAATTCTAATACACCAGGAAATGAAAAATTAATTAGCTTGGCATTGTCTGCAATGATGGCTGGAAAGACAGTGAATGTATTACTCAGTGGATGCTTTGAGAATAAGCATTCAAAAATTTCAGGCATAGTTGTTAAATCACAATGAGCTAACTTATACGGTAGAGCAGGACAGGCCTCCGCTATGTTTCGTTTGTACTTTGAGAGCACAAGCCTCACATTACTACGACCTGCCTCTCATCGCTGGCATTACATTTAAATAAGGAGTTAACAATCTAATGAAAAAACTTTTATTGTCATTCTTAATATTATTTCCGTGTGCTTGTTATGCAGGATGGTCGCAAGGCTGGGGTACGGTTACTCAAGTCATATCACACAATGGCCAACACATAATATACACAACAATCCCAGATGCACTATGTAATAGTAATGGAAAATTTTGGTGGCCATCCGATGATTCCGATGCGAAGGATATGTACTCAATGGCACTTGCAGCTTTTATGGGTGGTAAGGAGGTTAGTGTTGCATACAATGAAAACACCCCAGAATGTTTGTATAACAATATTGCGAAAGCAACGCATATGAAAATTAGGTAAACATAACAAGCATGCAGTCAGACCTCCCAAAAGGCTGCGCCTTTTGTAGCTAGCTGATGCGAGGCGTTTATCCGTGAATTAACTAAAAGGATAAATCATGAAGCTACTTGTAGCTATTTTTATTTTGTTGTTTTCGATAAATATTTATGCCGCAGATACCTTAGGAACAATTGGCAGAATTCACGTGCACCATGATAATGGTAAGGTTTTTTTCTGGATAAATGCAGAAACTTCCAACTATGCGAGTTGCGCAACTATTCAACGATACGTCATTGATAGCACTACAGAACCAGGTAAAAGTACTTTGTCGACGATACTGTATTTGAAAGCGACCGGTCAGAACGTGGAAATATTTGGTGCGGGCAATTGTGCATTGCATGCTGACTCGGAAACAGCAAAAATTGTTGCCATCCCATGATATACCAGATTAATAGCATGGCATAACATGGCGCTCAAGATTGTTCGCTTCACTCACTTTGAGACTCCCCAACAAAAATTGGCACTCTACATACAAGTAGTTGTTTCAAATGAGACGAAAACATATCAATAGATATAAAGATACAGGCATTACTAAAGGCGAGTAAGCAGGGATACTTGCCAGCCGAGTTACAGAAGAAATAGGCATACATACCTTGCCTGATTGATATCAGATATTAATTATATATGGAAAAGATAAGGAATAATGTCCATTGCATTATCTGCTCATGCAACGGGGAAAGGCATTACGGCTAGAGGAACTGGATCTTGTGAGGGATATAATGTGGTCGAGCGTTGGAAATATGGATGGATAAACAATTAACATGCGACTGTGATGTCCTGCCAACCCGTTAAGCATATTTTTCATCCCATGGAGTGTTATCATGCAGCATGGCATTCAGGACTTCTCTCAATAAAAGGGAATAAAAATGAAATACTTTGTAACTCTAACTTTATTATGCATATCACAGTTATCCTTTGCTACAGGATTTCACTATTGTAACGGAGAAATTACGCGTCTAAACACACGAGCTACACCCGAAGGCACCATGATCCGAATAGCAGGCATGAATGGTTGGGCCAAAGTCGGTTATGGTGGTACAAGCTATTCCGATATGCACGATCGACAAGTAAGCATGCTCCTTGCCGCCGATATGGGTGGAAAACCCGTACGGCTTGAATTTGAGGATAGCTCACTCATATGCTCGGATAGCCATGATGGCGTGCTTATCCGTTACGTTCAATTAGAGAATTAATGCATAACCAGTGACTCTAGTGGACCCGCAAACTCTACGCTGTGCAGCGCGTTTGCGGTCTACTAATCCAAGCGTTATAAGCACTAAGAGAGTCAAGTGTGGCATTCAACCTTGAAGAAGAATACATACTTCAGGCTGAACTGAGTTGGAAGCATATTTCCCCGTAAATTACAAAGTTGTAATGCAAAATAATAACGGTGGTGAAATTGAAGTTTCTGACGATGTTTGGGAGCAATATCCTACTTTTTATAAATCGGATAGAATGCGCTTTACACGTACTTGTAATCACAAGTATCGCTGAAACTAAATCTTGCGAAGGTTTCAGGAAATCTCCAGCAAATGCACTAGCAATTGCTAGTAGCGGATGTGGTGATCAACTAGTCTTACTAAAACAAAATAATAACTACAGTGACTCAGTTTATAATTGGTTGCATGTAAATGGTGAAATTTATAAGGTAGCAAATGAGGGTATTTGATATTTACCGGTTTCGGCCATAGGCGGACGCTCGAGACTCAAGGAGTGTGTATTTCTGAACACTCCACAGCAGACCTTCGCACTGCGTATTACAATAGGCAGCAGTCGACACTAAGCGATCGCGCCTGCTTCGTTGAAGGCAGTGTAAGCTAAAAATGTAAACTATTGAGGTATTATATGAAAATATTAAAGGCAATATTTGTTTTATTGATGGTGTTTGGTTCATTTAGATCGTGGGGTTGGGTTCAACCAGGTAATACTACCATCAAGGAGTTTGTACAATGGGAGAGTTCTAATGCAGGGTACGCGCTTCTTATTCTTGAAACTGATCAAAAATGCTATGTCACATTAGCTGAAAAGGAGTTGTATTCGTTGGTTTTAGCTCTTTATATGTCGGGTAAAACGTTCAACTTGCATTGCCATGATAGTACAGAAAACATAAACGGTTATACGGCTCATAAAATTCACCGAATAAATGCAATCAAATAGCTGACAATTGCAGCTTTTCGATGGTGTTAAACAAACCTACTCTATATTAACGATTCTCGCCATTTATACCACTCTTGCTTTGAGAATAAGCTCCTTACAGAAGCAAGTAATATAAACTAGTACAAAGGAAAAAGAATATGTTTAGAAAATTGTTGGTTTTACTTATATTTGTTATATCTATTGATGCACAAGCAAGTGGCACTCTTTATGGTCAGGTAAAGAATTTACATATCAATGAGCAAGGCCTTATTTTGTTTAAGTTAACACCTGATTCTGGAAGTAGCACTTTTCCAAGTTCAGATTGTGGTGTTTCAGAATCTGATATGTGGCATTTCAAGGTAGATACGTCCAATAACTTCCAAAAAGAATTTTACAGCACTCTCCTTACTGCATTAGCATCAGGCAGAACAATATATGCAGGTCATAATTCACTTTGTGGTTCAGGTCATGCGGCAGTAATTGCGAACTATCTGTATTTCAAGAATTAAACATAAAAATGTTATCGAGGTAGTGTGGCTCGTTAATACCACTGTTTATTTTTAATAAAGTAAGGAGTAATTAATGAAAATAATAGTAGTACTATCTATGTTGATGCTCGCTATCGGGACGGCAAATGCAGCTGGAGGTAGTGGGGAGATTAAACACTTTTATATTAGCGCTAATAGTGACGTCCTGATAGGGCTTGTTAATCCGCAAGCAGGTTGCGGAACTGCTGACTGGCAATTTCAATTTTCAATGGATTCACCTGTCGCAAAAGAGTGGGTTAGTATGATTCTGATGGCAAGAGCCTCCGGAACCACAATAAATATTAATTATTTAGAGACGGTGCTATCGACAGGTCGCTGTGAGGTGAGTGCTATTTGGTTCTAGACAAAAATGAAGCGAATGTGCAGGTGCGCCATCGCAAGAAATACAAGGTGACGACGAACAGCAACCACAAGCAGCCGGTGTTTAAAAACCTGGTTGAGCGTAGATTTGACATCGACCAGCCAGACCAAGTCTATGCGGCCGATATCACCTATGTCTGGTTCCAGGAGGGCTGGCTCTATCTGGCCGTTGTGATCGACCTGTGTACCCGGAAAGTGGTGGGCTGCAGCATGAGTGCCAGAATGAAGGCCCAGTTGTTTTGCGATGCCTTACAAATGGCGATCTGGCGTCGTCAGCCTAAGATCGGACTGATCAACCACTCGGATCGCGGCTCACAGTTTGCCAGCAAGGCCTTCAAGCGATTGCTAAACGACCATGGCATCGAGGGCACATGAGCCGGAAAGGTGAATACTAAGAGCGCGAAGCCTGCCCTTGGGGTACACGCCGTCGTTGAGAGTTTCTTCGGCAGCTTGAAACAGGAACGTGTGCAATGGAGGAGCTACCAGTCGCGCTACGAGGTCCAGCAGGACATCCTGGATTACATGTCCATTTTCTATAATAGCCGCCGCCTGCATTCATACATGGATTACGTGAGTCCCAACGACTATGAACGGCAACTGATGGAGCAGAAGAAAGCGGCTTAACTGGGGTGTAACAAAACCCTGGACCACGTTATTAATGGTATTGTAGGCCTATAGCTGCTGGATAGTTTCACTAATAGTCAAACTACCAGTGCATAAAAGCTGGTAGGAACAAGATACTTATTTACCCCTCTTAGACTTAGTCTAAAGTGCTTCTGCAGGCTATCACAGTCTTACATAAGTATAACTGCGCACGTGGGCTTGTGTTTCGAAACGAAATGATATAAAAAGAAGTATCGTTAGCTTGGTATGGTCATAAGGACACTCGACAGAATGGAAGCGAAGATTGGCCAAGCCGAGATGACTCCCCACAATTTTTTCCAAATTCCCCGAATCATTACCCAGGAATGTAAGTCTGTAATACATTCCTGGAAACTACAATTTTATCAATATCTTAGTAAACGTCACTATTTAACACCTAGCCTTGTGCTTGCGAGTAATCACAGGATAACTGGTGCATTAAAGGAATGGCCAGGATAGTCGAGTGCACGGCCTCATACCTTATAAGGACAATCCCAGACCTACGGTGAACCACATGATAAGAATTGCAACATAAATAGTATGTTTACTTGGAGCTTTAGATGTATTTGCAATCGGCGCTGTGGCCGACGCAAAGATAGTACAGGTTAGAGTGGATGTTGACGGTAAAGCGATGATCTACTTTGATCAGCAAGTAGGTAATGAACCAGCAACATGTGTACATAATTCTTATAGGAATGCATTTGGAGTTGATGCCAGTACAAAAGGGGGGAAGGCTGTCCTAAGTATGGAAAAATTACTGGAGCTACTATTACTGCCTATGGCTTAGGGGTCTGTGGTGTATATAACGGCCAGGCGGTTGAAACATGGAATCATGGCTTTTTTTAAGCAATTAGAAGTCATCATTGTATATAAATCAGGAATAATGTATTTCAATATTTAAGTACGACAAGTATTAAATACAGAGTCATAATGATTTCAATAAATTGAATTTACATTACTAGAATGTAGGGTGTTAGTGTTGAAATACTTAGTAATGATAGTTTTGCTGTTGCCAGTATTGGTATCTGCGGAACCTACGACTCAGCCATTAAAAATCTCAAAGATTCGACCATATAACATGGTGTCAACCATAGAGGATCCCGCTTATGGTGCTGTGTATGTTCACACAGATACAGTAAGTTTATGTGGTACTAGCGTTTATAAGATTGACCTGGCAATGGTGGGATAAAAAGAGGTTTTGTCTGTCGCGCTAGCCGCGTTAATGGCAGACAAATCAGTTCAGATTGAAATCGATAATACAGGATGCTTAGATCCTGGGTGGGGGTCACGAATTCAGTCTATATATATTCTTAAATAGTTGTAAGATTATGCATTTTTAGAACTCAAAGCCGTAGAGCTTATATTAACTATTTAAGATTGATGTTATGAAGCTATTGAAGGTAAATAATGAAGTATTTCTTAAAAGCTATTTTCGCATCACTATTTGTGATTAGTAGTCATGTTTATGCAATAAATCAAACGAATGTCACGGTAGGTATGGTTGGTTCTGAAGAAGATAGTTCAAGAGTTTACGTTGGCATAAGCCCGAATACGAATGGTTGTTCCTATAACGGTATATATTTTAATGATGAAAAAGAATTAGATTTGAGTGCCAGTATTGCAATGGCAGCAAAATTGTCCGGGAAAACAGTAAGGTTAGGTTATACACAGCCAGGTGGTACAGGAACCCAATGTTATGGATACAGCATCTATATTGAATAGAACTGTACTATAGAGAAGACATATATTCATTTAGATAAATAAAGAAGCAGGTGAATTCTATGAGAAAAATATCAGTTGTAATGGCCGCTGTTGCTTTGTATTTCACTGCATTTAATGTCAATGCAGCAAATCAATGGTATGTAGGAAAAGTAGCAAGAATTGCTCTTTTGCAAAATGATGGTAGCTTTATAGTAACCTTTAAGAATTCAGCACTTGATGACTGTGAGTATAAGTATGCTCATTTTTTTGTTAACTCACTAGGGGCAGACCAAGTAAAAAACGCATACGCAATGGCACTGACAAGTTTAACCACAGGCGTTGATATGGGGATTGTGATTGACAAGAATGGGATAGGTGAGCAATGTGATGCTACAGGCATGACAGCAGATTTAAGAGCAAACTAGATAGCTATGCCTAAATGTAGTGACATATATTTGCCAATAATAAGGTAATATCAATAATGAAATATACAAAAAGCAACAGAATATTATTTATATTGTTTCTTACAGTGGTGGGAGCAGTAGAAGCCAATACACTACCATCAGTCAAAGCTAATGTGACTGGGGTAGGTACCTATGAAACTGGGGCGATATTTGTTTTCTTTGATAGAGCTATATCGTCATGCAGTGGAAGTGTGAGAATTGACCTGGAACCAACACATGACGCGAAAACACAAGTTCTCAGTATAGCGATGACAGCATTAGCGTCAGGTAAAGCCGTAAGAATTCACCCAGGCTCATGTGATGGCGATACACCAATATTTGGTAGTTTAGGAGACTCATTTATCTACTTAACGAATCAACTGCCATAAAATGGATTATCCTTATTTAGTTGTGCCACATATATTCTCTATTAGAGAATAATGCATATATTATGTGTATGTCATTTTTCAATGAATGTCCTGCAATAGGTATTGTAGTGTTACTGCTAACCTTGGGTGCATCAATGACAAACGGCAATTCTATTAGACGTCTTGTATATATACTGAACGTCCCAAATGATCCATAGATATGCAAAACCATTTGAGTGCATGAGACGCTATATAGCGGTTATTTTCAAATAAACAATTATTATTGCAGAGGGATCTTTGTATGCAATATGCATTAAATAATATTATTCGATATATATTACTTGGACTGTTCTTTTCTTCGATAGCGACAGTATCCAAATCTGCTCTTGTACCAGATTATTACTCTGAACCCGGCATAAATCCCAATCGAGATTATATTGATCAGAATTTTTCTGAATATATCGATCCCTTCACAGGAAAACTACAACTTCACTATGTTGATCTCTATATACCGGGTAACGGCGGTATGGACCTAATGGTGCAGCGTTCTTACACCAGCATGGATGATGAACTTGTTAATCAAGATCCTCAATCAATTATGGGATTTGGTTGGACTGTTCACTATGGTCGAATAAAGCGTAGTGGTACGGAATCCTGCAGTGGTCATGATCTAACTAACACGAATGATAACCCTGTACTTCAACTACCAGATGGCAAAGAAGAAGTATTTGTATATCGTAGAAACACAACCTTGAGTGGTGGTTATGAATATGTATCGAAGAACAATTGGATCGCAAACTGCTCAGGCACTTCATTTCAGGGTGATAATTGGACTGTAAAATCACCTGATGGTTATGTATATGAGATGTCACGTAAAGTTGTAGGTGACTCAGGATTATACTACTGGTATACGAAAACTATTAAGGATGCTGCGAATAATGTGATCACTGTGAATTATAAGGGTGATCAATATGACCTATTCCATAATTATAACAAAAAGCCTTTTATTACATCAGTGACTTCTCAAGGTGTTACTATTTCTTTTGATTATACTAATGATAACCCAGCAACGTATAAAAGCATGAGACTGAGAACAGCTTCAGCAAACACCCAATCTCCACCTCAGGTGGTAACCTATGGTTATGATCAAGTTAATAACTCAGAAGAATATCGTCTTGTATCGGTTGATCTTCCGGGGTCGACTACTGAAACTGGGTCTTGGGGCTATAAATATATCATCAATGAAAGCAATCTATATATTAGTACACCTGGAAGATTTTCTATTGGGGAGGTCACATATCCTAAAGGTGGGAAAATAAACTATACATACCTACATAACAATTTTGATTCGAGCGATGGTATTGCGAGTACGTCAATTTATACAAAAAACACATCAGGGCCAAATATCAATGGAGGAACTTGGACATATTCCTACCAAAAAAGTACTTCATTCAATGACTTTGATACCACAACGATTTCTGCTCCTGATGGTACATATACATATAAACACTATGGATATGATGCGGCTGCCCCAGGCGAGGTATGGAGAATTGGTCTACTGCATGAGAAGACCCTTACTGGCGGTGGCGGAACACAAACAGAAATCTTTGATTGGACTAGCCGTATCATCTCAGATGAGAACTATACAGGTCCTAGAGATCTGACAGATCAATATATATATGCTCCAATCCTCGATCGTAAAACAATAACGCGAGATGGAAATAGTTTTACTACAGATTACCTGAATTTTGATACATATGGTAATCCAAAAACCATCATCGAGACAGGTACACCTGGAAATGTATCGAAGACTACAAACATCACGTATTTCGATAATATTACAAAGTGGATCATAGGAACATTAAAAAACGAAACTGTCGTTAATGCGGCAACAGTAGATGGCGCAACGATCAGTTCATCAACAATAAGAACGTTTTTTTCCTCAGGTAATAAAACAGGAAAGCTCAATATACTGAATGAGAATGGTGTTATATCGACTTATGATTACCATAACATCGGGGGAGATCTATATACTGAAACCGACAGTCGATCAAATACCACATACTACAGAGATTATTCCAGAGGGACAGCGCGTGATGTGGACTATCCTGACGGAACAGGAATAGTGAGGGCTGTCAACAGCACAGGGACGATTCAGTGGGAGCAAAACGGACGAGACATAACTACAAATTATACATATGACGAGTTAAATCGGGTCGATTCGATCAATTTACCATCCCCTAAAACAGATGTAACAATCACAAGACCAACGATACAAAACCGTGTCGTTACGCGTGGTAATTATCGTGAATCGGCAATATTTGATGGGTTTGGTAATGTTATTTCCATTACTAAACAGGACACATCGATTCCAGAAGTTAATATTGTCACTACTGGAAAATATGACGCACTTAATAGATTAGTCTTTGAGTCATATCCAGGTGGCTCGATTGGAACAAGATATACTTATGATGTGCTTGGTCGCTCACGCTATATTTATCATGGCGCAACCAGTACAAATACAGGAGAGGCGAGCAAGCAATTAGAGTACTTGTCAGGTAACAGAATTAAAATAACGGACGAAAGGAACAATGTTACCTATCATACATACCGCGCTTACGGTAACCCCGATGAGAATTCACTGACAAAGATCGAAGCACCAGAGGGTATTGTCGTTGATATTGCAAGAAATAAACTTGATATGGTCGATAGTATCTCTATAGATGGTAAAGTAAGGAGATACTATTATGATAACAATCTCTTTCTCAAGTCGGTATCAGACCCTGAAACTGGAAGTACAGTCTATACAAGAGATACTGTAGGTAATCCAGTGACACGTAGAGTCGGAGCATCTGGTGATACATGCTTTAGATACGACAACCTAAATCGACTCGAAAAAATATATTTTCCACCTGCTAACTGCATTAGTCCACCTGTTACTCCTGATATTCAGTACGTCTACGACGGCAATGGTAATAAGGATAAGGTCATAAATTATGTGGACGATATAACGCGAGACTTTACCTATGATGTCACTGACAATCTGGATCTGTCGGTACTAACGATTGGTCAACAATCCATAGAGTTTGACTACGTCATAAACAATCTTGATCAAATGCAATCACTTAATTATCCAAGCGGACGAGTAGTTGCATATAATCCAGATGTGCTTGGTAGGCCTACATCTGTAGGTTCTTACGCAAACACTATCAAGCATCATCCAAATGGCCAGGTAAAAGAGATAAGGTATGCGAATAACACAATTACAACTTCAACGCTGACATCTCGGCAATGGACAGATGTATTGAAGACGACAGATCTTAGTAGCAATATTCTGTCTGGATGGGACTATAACTACGACAACCTAGGAAATATAGACTTAATAACTGATCTTCATAATACTGTATACAATATAGATCCTGAGTATGATGCAGCGAATCGACTGTCATCAATAACGGGACCTTGGGGTGGGACGCACGCCTTAAACAAGATTGTTTATGATACGAGGGGAAACATTGAGTCGAAGACGCTCGGAAGTGTAAGTCTGTCATATATTTACAATCCAACTAGTGAACGGCTGGACGGCATTAGTGGTTCTGTGTCGAGAAGCTACCAATATGATGACTATGGCAATATTAGTAGTGATGGTAGCAGGATCTTTAACTACAACGATAACAGTGTCCTAACATCAGTGACGGGAAGTGGGCTTCCAGTTTATTATTTTTACGATGGAGATAAGAGGCTGGCTAAATCGAGTAAAGACGGCAGATCCACTTTCTTCTTCTACGACACCGCTGACAAACTCTTGGGAGAATATGATACTTCACTTAATTTCCAGAAAGAGTATGTCTATCTTACTAATCAGTTGATTGCAACAATATCAGACGTACCGACTACGCCACCCAGCATAAGTGTCAGTACGCCAGATGGCGCCGGAAATCATACGGTGAGTTGGGGAGCGGCAACTGGCAATCTTACGCACTATGAGGTAGTTCAATCGGCAGATCCGTTTGCACCCGAGGCCGGTGAGCTTGTCTATTCAGGTTCTGCGTTGAGCTACAGCCTGTCCGCACCGAGTGGGACATACTACTATTTCGTGCGTGCCTGCAATGGCAGCGAATGTGGCGATTATCAGGCAAACAGCAGTGACTGCGCAGTTATTGGTGTCAGCTCAGCGCCCTGTATGCCGGCTTCCGTGTCTGTACCTTCAAGCAGCGGCACAGGCTCATACAACGTCAGTTGGACACTCTCCGAAGGTACAGTGACGGAATATCAGATCCAAGAATCCCTACAGGCTGATTTCACCGCCATAAACCAAAGCTATACCTCATCGACTTCACCACTAATTATCAATGGTAAGGGCGACGGCACCTACTACTACCGTGTTCGTGCATGTAACGGGGGTAATTGTAGTTCCTATGTGGAAGCTTCACAGGGCGTATCGGTACTGATTGTACCTGATGCACCTGCAAATCTAGTCGTCCCGGCCCAGGTAACGGGCAGCAGCTACACGGTGAGTTGGAGTGGGGTCAGCGGAATTGTCACTGGCTATAAACTGTATGAAGCAACCAATTCCAGCTTCAGTGGTGAAGACCTTATCTATCAGGGTACCGCACTTTCATATGGTGTAACGGGAAAAACGGCGGATGCTACCTACTATTATCGTGTTGTCGCTTGCAATCAAGCGGCATGCAGTAATCCTACGGTGGCTGGAAACCCGGCAATCGTCCGACATGCACCAGCGATACCCGCAAGTATGAGTGTTCCCTTGTCCAATAGTACGGGAGACTACACCGTTACCTGGGATAGCACGACTGGAACGGTAACAAGATATGAGCTGCAGGAGGCAACCAACAGCACGTTTACAAACCCGGTGATGGCCTACACCGGTCTTGGATTAAGTGCTGATGTAACTGCAAAACATAATGGAACCTATCACTATCGATTACGAGCCTGTAATGATTTTGCCTGTAGTGGTTATTCCGTGGCATCAAACCCTGTGGAAGTCACAAACTCCCCCTATACGGCGGCGTTGATCGTGATTGTTACAGGTCTGTTGTTGAACTAGGGAGAGGGCTGAGAAATGAATAATTACGTGCTGCAAATTGTTACAAAGACAGTCTTACGGAAAATAACGCTTTTCTTCTTGGCCATTCTTCTCACGATGCCAGTTCAGGCGGTTGAAAAGGTCCGTTATATACATACTGATATGTTGGGGTCTCCCGCAGCGGCGACTGATGGAAGCGGTGAGGTTGTCTGGCGTGAAAGCTATCGTCCCTATGGTGAACGTATATTGGATACGACAGATGAGAACCGTCTGTGGTTTACAGGGAAGCTTGAACAGCCAGACATCGGTTTAAACTATTTCGGTGCGCGCTGGTACGACCCGATGGTCGGAAGATTTACAGGAATTGATCCTATTGGTGTAAATGTTCAGAATGTGCATTCATTTAATCGATATGCTTATGCGAATAATAACCCATATAAGTTCGTTGATACTGATGGTCGATTATCAACATTTATTCAAACCTTTCGTAGAGGATTAACTAGAGATGAGGCCCTTACTGTTGGTGGTATGGGTAATGCGGCTATAATGTCTGCTGGAGCATCAACCATAGTTGCGGGTAGTACAGCTATACCTGGCCCTGAGGAATACATTGCTGGCGCGGTAATATTAACCTCTCTGAAAGTCATAAGAATTGCAAAAGGAGTTATTCCAGATAAAGTAAGTGACGTTCTCAAACAGATCAAGGAGAGAAATGGAAGTCCACCAAGAGGTTATAAAGGTGGTAGAAAATACGAGAATGATGGTCGAGCTAATTCTCAGAAGCTACCAAAACTAGATTCTCAAGGTAGGCAGGTAACATATAAAGAATACGATGTTAATCCGTATAAAAAAGGGACAAACAGAGGAGCTGAAAGAATTGTAAGAGGAAGTGATGGTACCTCTTATTATACTCCAGATCATTATAGAACCTTCATAAAGATAGAATAATATGATTAATGTTAACTCTTTGTTTGTACCTGAACCGCCCTGGATAATTCAAACAGATATGGATGATGACATAGTGCTTTCTGAACTTAAAAAAAAATATGGGGAGCAAGTAAAAAAGAATTATTTTGTGTTAAACGGAAATAAAATGCATGATTTTGATGGTTTATTTACTGAGTTTTCAATAGGTTTAAAATTTCCTGACTATTTTGGCCGTAATTTTAACGCATTAGATGAATGTATGGCGGATTTGGAATGGCTAAACCTTAACACGTATATTATTTTTATAAAAAATGCATCGGAAATATTAGAAAAAAACACAAATAGAGATTTTGATGCATTGATCAAGCTATTGGATAACGTGGCATATGAATGGAGTAAGCCAGTTAAATTAGGAGAAGAGTGGGACAGAGATCCAGTACCATTTCATGTGATTCTTCAAGTTACGGATCAGGTGAAAAGGGACCAGGAGAAAAGGGGACGGAGGGGAATTAAAAAGAGGATTGTTCCAATAGCGGTATAGCTGTAGTTAATCAATTAAGATTAGAGAAATATGCACTAATTTTCATCGTAGAGTCTTTTGTTAAACATTATTAATCAATAATTAATATGTAAATAGCAGTAAACAAGCTACAGTGTTGTAACTCACTGCCAGATTGATAAAAGGACATAATTACTTAGGAGATATAAATGAGATTTGTTCTGAAATTTATTTGTTTTGCATTGATCTTTCCTTCGGCAATAGCGTTTGCAACTCCAAAAAGTGATGTGGCTGTAAACGTTACACAAGTTAGGCCGTACTTGGATGGATCAGTTTTTGTCCATGTTGATTCAACAGCATTCTGTGATACGGCAGTGTTCAAAATTAGTCATAATGCTGTAGGGAGAAAGGAAATGTATTCGGCTGTTCTATCTGCTTTGGTGGCGTCTAAAAAGGTAATACTAGAAGCATTTACAACAACTGGGTGTAATGGATGGGGCACTGAACTCCAATCAATATATCTACAAGCGAATTAATTAGCACGTACGTAGAAAAGGGGATGGAGGGAATAAAATATGATCAGACAAATGGTTAAGTCGTAATCATCGACAAACTCGTTTCACTAATAACGCAGCAGAGTAATTGTTGCTAATATCAGGAGAAGTCTGATACCTAATAGAGTATGAAGATAATATTTTTATCGTCCGTAGAGAGAACCAAAGGGTCAGAGTTGTTGAAATAGAGATGTGGTAGCTTACTGTTCATGATTTGCATAATTAGGTGTTCCATGGCAAGGGAGCCAAGAGTAACCTGTCCGGGATTGCGGCATTTTATTATTCAGAGTAGCAATAACCATTCATTTTTTTCTGTGACGATAACGATTATTATGTCTACCTGAATCGACTGGGTGAGGCAATGTAAAAGTGTAAACCGTCTCAGAGAACAATTAAATACAATATTTCTGAGTTGATTGATGTCAAATTGATGGCGAAATTCAGATTATCTCGTAAGTAAGGATATAAACTACGCCATTCAAACCATAATCAAGAAAATATGCAAATCTCTGTACGATTACAGCAATTTAATAAAATAAGTAAATGACATTAAATATTTTAAGAGAAGAATGAAATGATAAGCATAAGGAAAAATATGAAATTATCTATCGGCTTTATGTTTACGGTTTTTATGTTTGCGCAAAGTGTAAATGCTGAGCCTGTATGTGAGGCGTATCAGCCATACACGGATGGATGTACAGACTACGGCATTGATGATATCAATTTTGTGACTGATTTTGAGGGCGCATGTAATACGCACGATATATGCTACCAAACGATAGGCCGGTCTCGGGATAACTGTGATACCAGCTTTCGTAATGACTTGCTCTCTTCATGCGAAGATAAATATTTGAAATTTGAAGCTTGGAGAAAAATAGGAACAAAAGACGTCATAAAATTAGCAACTTGTTTTTCATTATTAGGACCTTATGAATGCCATAAAATAACCAAAGTAGATATATTCGATTGGATAGAAGTATCAAGAGAACTAGCGGAGAGGATAATAGAGCTACCTCTTTACCCGGTTTGTTTGGATACGGTTGGAGTTTATGAGGGCGCGGTTCGCACTCTTGGAGAATCTTACTACGAAAATAATCAACGACTGGTTACAACTCATGCTGAACAATTGGCAAGAAATCAACTCAATGGATCATGTCCGGTTTACACCTCAGCAGATAACTCAAATCTGTTTTCAAATAATAGCCAGGATGTTACCAGATCACTCTATATGAATATTTTAGGCCGTGAACCAACCTCGGCAGAATATTTAGTGGCATCAGATTATGAGAATTCTCAAATCGATTGGGAATACCATGTGACGAGTGATAACTCTCGAATACGTACTGCCGTGACGCTAGTCCCAATTCTTGCAATGTTATTAAATTAGACACCTCGTGTCTGGGAATCAGCCGACTTGATCTTTCACACTGATCGCGGGATAGAGTTCATGACCTATGCGGTACACAAAGACATGGCATGAGAAGAAGCTATAATCGTTTATCACAGTCTTAAAGGAGAGCTGATCAGGGGCAGGAAGTTCGGCGGTATTGATGATCTAAAAACAATCTGTATCTGGCGGAAAATGACATGAAAGTTAATTGAGGAACAATTGTTGATGCCACGATCATCAATGCAGCGAGTTCCTCGAGGAAAAACCAGGGTCCGAAGATGGGTCAAACCCGCAAAGGCAACCAGTGGTACTTTTGCATGATGGCTCATATTGGCGTGGACAGCAGAGCCAAACTGATTCACTCCATTGCAGTGACACCCGCCAATGTCCATGACTCACGGATTATGGAAGAACTGCTGCATGATGATGAGACGCGTGTATGGGGTGATTCCGCATACGCTGGGCAAAAGGATACCTGATCACCTACGTACCTGGTATATTTGGCTCTGACATTGCGAAAGAATCGCAATGGGAAGTTCTATCAGAAGCTGCGGCAGAAGTCATAGCTGATTACCATGAACCCACAAAAATAGAAGAAGAGTATGTGGTAGTGAGGTTTAGAAATACGGTAAACGAGCCCATAAACCAAATCCCTCATCTACAACATATTGTATTTTTGAGGCATGAACATGAAAGTTATCCAGAACTTGCAATTAACACATAAAAAATAGTAACGAGACAGGGGGTCTCGTTAACGTAACTGTTAGCTTTACAACAATGGAGAGTACAGAGTATGAAAATGCAAATAACTTTAGCCCTGTTATTATTAATGGCAAGCACCCTTGCTTATTCTGGAACTTGGATAAAGGATACAAAAATAGTGGATGTTCGATGGTATAACAGTGATGCAGGCTTTATAACGACAGCTGACACATCGAATCCTGAGTGTAGTGGTGCTTCTTTAAATGGTAATAGATATTTAAACTCCAGCACTCTAGGTAGTGACAAAATGATTAGCCTTGCACTCGCAGCAATGATGGCTGACAAATCAGTCGAAATTCTAGTAGACCAATGCTACAACAATAAGCACTCGAAAATTACTGGTGTTATTGTGAAGTCGCAATAAGCTAATAATCGCATCATGTCGTTCGCCTACAGCTCACTGGAACGCCCCACCGCAACGCGGTGAGCCGCCCCTTATGTTTGGCGTTAGGCGTAAAAGGAAATGAGGCAAAAGGAACGAATCATGTACATCGAGTACAAGGGCGAAGGAATTATCGGACCTGCTCGTATCGGACGCGTGCGCTATTCCAAGTCCGGTAAGTCGGTCCACTACCAGGGAAGAACATTCGAAACTCTTAGCGGTGTCGGATACAAAGCGAACTTCTTCGATGTCGAAACCGGGGAGTACTATTGGATCTCAGGTTGCCGAAGGGATGGAATGGATGCGTTGTACAACACCGAAGTCGAAATCGATGAAGATGTCAGGGAGGAGTATTGGAATGAAATCAGGAGTAAGCCGCAATATGGCCACATCTCGAAGTTCGTGGCTAAGGGTAAGTACTAGTGCGGCGCCTAACAAGCGACTGTGGTGTCAACCCTATCCCTGATAGATGATCAATAAGCCCAAGCAACTTGATCCCTTACCATGGCATTCAGCTTGAAAACTCATTTATAGAAAATCCAGCGCAATGTGGAAAAACAACATCTGCCACTAAATTGTATAAGATTGTAGATACCGTAAGCTTCCCCAGAATGTGGACAGTTCAAAATCAGAGTTTTCTGGCAAACTAAGCCCAGGAGGCACTTATGAAGAAGTCACGATTCACAGAAACCCAGATAGTGGGGATCCTTAAAGAGGCAGATGCCGGGGTGAAGGTTTCTAATCTGTGCCGTAAACATGGTATCTTTGATGCAACCTACTACAACTAGATCATTTTAATCATTAAAGAAAGGGTATTATGAGAAAAATAGTTTTTCCATTGATTGCTGGATCCCTGGTTATGGGGGCCTCAACGGCTAGTGCATACGAATGGCAGGTTGATGGGGCAAAAGTGGTTCTTGTTTAGCCTGGTTATATGCCTAATGATGTGTCGTTTAAAATCGATAAAGCCATTGGATCATGTGCGGCAGGGGCCTGGATGCGATGGGTGCCACAAGGTTTGACTGAGGCAACAAAGATAGCTAATGCCAACGCAGTATATAGTACGTTGATGTCTGCATTTATTGCAGCTAAAAATGTTAGGGTATATGGAGTGAACGATAGATGTACTATTGAGTTTATACATATGTATTAGCTACAAATCTAACAAAACAAATTAATCCGACCCATTTCCGCGGCGTTGTGGCTGTGGCGGATGCCAGAGTCCTCGCGCCACTCCAATGGTCGGTTTATTTGTGACGTTATAACTAGAAGGAGACAATTTATGAAAAAACTTGTGAGTATCTTATTTTTTGCTTTGGCTGCATCGCATTGTTATGGCAGTAATGACCAAGTTCCTATAGATAGACATATTCAAATAATAAAAACTTATCAAAATTTTGCAACAATTTACTTTTCTCCGGATTTTGTAAATACACAAGGATGCTCAAGTACAAATCAAGGGGCAGTTATTTTAGATTTGTCAACTGGAGAAACAAAAGAGATGTATTCTGCAGCTATTGCAGCTGCTACTGCCAATAAAATGGTGGGGTTTGGTATCAGTGGTTGCGAATTAGGTGCTTTAGGTTATCCAATGATCTATCGTATAGATGTTAATTACTAGTTCTAACCAAGCATATCAACGGACAAGTCGCTGTATGCAGCGTTATGGACACATTTTATTTACAGAGGATAATTTATGAAATATACATTTATACTTTTAGCGATCGCGCTAACCCAATCAGTTTATGCTGGAACTCAACTAGGTGAACAAAAAATAAATAGTCTGGCGAACGGTTGGAGTGGTTCTCACTTATATATAGCTACCGATAAAAGTCTATATGCTGAGAATTGTAGTGTAACTGATAGACGAATTATTCTGGAGGACAATCATCATCAATTTAACACATTAACTTCTATGCTTTTATCTGCACTGCATGCCAAGTCGAATGTGCTTTTGTATATTGATGGCTGCGGTGTCAATAATTATATGAAGCTGATGTCAGTAAAAGTAGTGACAAACTAATCATAACATATTGTAAAACCAGACCGACGCAAAAAATGCGCCTCCTGGGTAACTCAAATGTTAAGTTTAGGTTTTAATAAGGAGATAACAAACTAATAAAAAAACTTTTATTGTCATTCTTAATATTATTTCCATGTGCCGGTACCGCAGGATGGGCGCAAGGCTGGGGTGCAATTACTCAAGTCATGTCACACAACGGTGTACACATAATGTACACAACAATCCCAGATGCAGTATGTAATAGTAGTGGAAAATATTGGTGGCCAACTGATGATCCCGATGCAAAGGATATGTACTCAATGGCACTTGCAGCATTTATGGGTGGCAAAGAGGTTAATGTTGTATACGATGAAAATAACCCAGAATGTTTGTATGACAGTATAGCCAAGGCAACGCATATGAGAATTAGGTAACATAACAAGCGAGCGCAATAAGCGGCATCTATGAACATTTTTCCGCTGTACACGTTTATGACTATATGCCACAAATGTCGCACCTCAGCCGGTACGGGGTGGCGAAGGTCTTTACATTAAGACGCAGTCAGCAGATTTGGTTGAGGGATGTACAATGGACACCTACTACGTCAATCCAAACACAAGCAGTATGTACAATGAAATATTGACCATGGCGTTATCTGTCTTTCATGCGAAATCACGGTCATATTTAGAGTCGTAGCATGTCCTGCTAACAGGATGAATGTAACTGCGATAGCTGTTTTGGAATAGATGGTATTTGATGCATTAATGTAGCTAGTATGTATCTCTAATTTATAAACTATTTTTAAAAATAGAACTTCAGGAATGAAAAATGGTTAAGTACATTTCATTGTTAATAATATTAATTGTTTCTATCTCTAAGAGTTCAATATTATTGAGTGCGGACATAGACACGGATACCTCAACAGATCCTGGCGAAGCACTATCTGCTGATGCTATTGGTGGTGACTCATGGGAGAATATCGACTTAAGAACTGGCGGAGTTTATTTTAGTGTGGTTGATCTAAATATTCCTGGCAATGGAGGAATGGATATAGAGATCCGTAGGGCAGGGGGAAAGAATAAAGACCCTAATTATGATGGGATTCGTTCAGTGGGTGGATGGGAGATTGAATTACCATATATTTATGGTAACAGTGGCAGAAATGATTTTTGTGCAAATCCATATTATTCTTCTGTTCTCGTGCAATATGGATCAAAAGAACTTACTGCTTATGTTTCATTGCCACAAGGATTTTGGAATCAATATGAAGGTCTTTCGTCTGCTTATATAGATGGCATAGATCGCACTACAGTTCCCGGAGAGCAGTTAGAAATTAGAGAGAGAATATCTAAATGGGATGATCGGTGGGGCCAGTATTATTTTACAATATATCAGGATTACACACCTCGACCACAATATATAAAACGACCATTCTATGGACTGACAATGAGTATACCGGGCCATAATTTACGTGATCTTCTTAAACCTGAACAAAATACTGTGTATTCAAATTACGCATACGTAACTACAGATAACTGGAAGGTACAATGTATTGCAAAGGATGGGGTTAATAATGCGGGGTTTCTTGTTTTTTCACCAGATGGAAAAAAGTACACATTTGATAAAAGCTTTATTCAAAGCACTGGATATATTGAAAATTGGCGACAATCTAGCATTTTTCCTATAGTTAGTGCAGAAAATTTACATAAACCTATTCACTACTATCCGTCAAAAGTTGAGGATAAACACGGTAATACGCTCACTTATTCATATATACAGGGTTCTCATAATTCGTTGGTTTTAAAAACGATAACAAGTAGTGAGAATCAACTTGTAACATTGAACTACGTAAATAATAGTCTTGATAACATACAGGCTAATGATAAAACACTGCAGTATTATTATGAGGGGTATAGGTCGAGTCTAAGTGAAGTTGTGATGCCCGATGGTACCTCCTGGAAATATTCATTTGATACAACTAGCAACCCTTATACATATATAGTGACTAGTCCATATGGAGGGATCACTACATACAAGTTTAATTGGTTGCGAGCAGATTATTTTGGAGGTAGAGAGAATTCTAAAAATATTAGTGTGTTAAGTGCCAAGTCACAAAGTGGCCCAAATGTGACTACTAGTAAGATCTCTTACTTCTATGATAAAGATACAAACGGTAATAATCGAACAAGAGTTGCGTCATATAAGGGTTTAGAGGAATTTGTTTTTCACAATCCAAATGATTGGAAGATGGGTGCAATGCTATCATCAAAATCATTTGACACAGACCAGGATCTGTCGCAAATAAATAGTGCATCAGAAATAAACAATAATAATCTAAAACAATTACAATCAGTAATATATACGTGGACTCCACTGCTAAAGGTGGGGGAAACACAAGCTAGGTACAGTCCTGTTTCAAAAAATTACAAAAAAGTATTAAGTAACAGGACTGTTAATAGAAATGGAACAGACTACATCACTAACTATAGTGATTATGACGACTACGGTAATCCAAAGCATATTGAAGAAGCTAATGGTACCAAATCTAGGGTTACAGATATTACGTATTACAATAACCCTGCAAACTGGATTATTGGATTTGTAGAAAATGAGACTACATCAGGTATTGGTTCAGTCTATAGAACATTAGATCCGATAACAGGAGATATGAAAGTAAAAAATACATTTGGCACGACAGAGGAGTATACATATCACTCGACTGGCGATCTATTTGAATATACTGACCAAAATGGAGTTATTACAGAATTTAAAAATTATAAGAGAGGTAAACCGGAGCTTATCAATAAGTCGATTAATAAGAAGGGAACTCATAGTGTCACACAAGTTATAACTGATAATGGGGAAATAGAATCAGTAACCATTGCAGGAAAGACTACATCTTACGAATATAGTGGTACTGGAAAGATAACAAAGATTACAAAACCTATAGTTTCGGCAGATCCAATTATTATTAATTATGCAATGCAACCTACTGGTTATACTCAGACTATTGACAAAGGCACTTTCAATAAAACAATTACATATGATGGATTTGGACGAACTGTTTTAGAAGATGAGGAAGGAATTATAAGGCGATCGGAATATGATAAGTCAGGGAGATTGAGTAAAAAATACCTGCCTAACTCTTCTGAAGCAGAAGAATATATATATGATGCTTTAGGTAGAATAGTCAAAGCATACCCTCCAACTTCAAATAACGAGCATACATCCTACAAATACTTGGTAGGCAACATTACAGAAGTCACTGATACAAATGGAAATGTAAAGACACTTGGCTATCAATCATATGGCGATCCGAATGAACAGCATCTCATAACGATAGATGCAGAAGAAGGAGTTAGCTTGTCTATTGATCGTGATCTGGTCGGAAAGATAACAAGTGTTACGCAAGGAACATTAACGAGAGAGTATCATTATGATACTCGTCAACTGCTGGATTATATAATCAATCCTGAATCAGGGACGACTGATTTTGATTTCGACGATGCTGGAAATATGCTTTCTAAGCGTCATCTTAGTTATCCATTTATCTGGTATGAGTATGATGGCTTAAATCGATTGGATTTTATTGATCATCCAGCCGGTACTGATGATATTGACTATGAATACTACGAAGATGGGTTGTTAAAAACGGTAACAAAAGGTTCCACGGAGTGGCTTTATGAATATGATGATAACAGTAATTTAGAGCTCGAGCAGTTTGATACTAATATCAATGATCCTATGAATGAAGTGTATTTTTTTTACAGATCCTACAACAGTAAAGATCATTTGATAGATTTAACCTATCCCAGTGGATCAATTGTTAACTACAACCCAAATGATCTGGGTCAGCCGGAAACTGTAACCCCATTTATTTCAGATGTTGATTATTTTCCAAATGGACAAGTTGATAAAGTTAAATTTGCAAATGGAGTTATAGCGGATTACACACAAGATACATCCCAGCGCTTGCAAAATATCAATGTAAATTCACCGCATGTATTATTGTTGACCAGCAAAAAATATTTATATGATTATCAAAATAATGTTACTGATATTATCGATAATAGAAATTCATTGAATACCCAGTCGTTCCTTTATGATGGTGTGGATAGACTCACGCATGTAAACGGAAATCTAGTTTTAACCTATGAACCTAACGGGAATATAAAAACCAAAAATATTGGCGGAAAAAATTTATCATATGAATATGATATCGCTTCAAATCTTTTGGATAATGTAAAAGACAATGGTACTACTTACTATGATGCCACTAATGATCCAAAAGGTAATATGGTGTCTAACGGTATAGACAGCTTTGCATATAATTCAATTAATCAGTTGGTATCTGTAGCAAGTAAAGGAATTCAATACGACTATGATGGGAATGGCAATAGATTTGACATTCAGTCTACTCAGCACTTGCATTCCATTTACTCGAACAATGGGCACCTCTTATATGAAAATAATCTAAGCACTGGAAAAATTACAGAATACTATTACTTGGGTGATCAGCTCATGGCCAAAAATCAGGAGTGTGTTGATTCCGATCTTGATGGTGATGGACTAATCGACTGTATAGAAGCCCGCTACGGATTAAATGTGAATGATTCTAGTGATGCTGTACTCGATTTAGATGGTGATGGCCTGACTAATATAAGAGAAATAACTCTAGGGTTGAATCCAAAAAATAGTGATACAGACGTAGATAATATACCCGATGAATATGAAGTTCGATATGGTCTGGATGCGAAAGTATATGACTCAGATCTAGATATCGATGATGATGGTTTGTCAAATTATGAAGAATATATTCACAATACAAATCCAAACCTAGCAGATACGGATGGCGATGGAGTGTCAGATGGAGAGGAAGTGGCTCTAGGGACTAATCCTAACTTCAATGTGGCAGTTATGGTGGCAATCAACTACCTCATCCTTAATTGATATAAAGGGAATATACAATGAACCATTCTATACAACGGTTTTTATGCGGATTGCTATGGTTGTTGCTTGTCGTCTCTTCAAACATTCAGGCTCAATCACTGGTGACCTACTACCATACAGATGTATTGGGATCACCTATTGCGGCTACAGATGAGCATGGAAATGATCTGTGGAATGAAAGATACCAGCCATATGGAGAAAGAATTGATAAAGATCCAGAATCAGATGAAAACAAGATATGGTATACAGGAAAACCAGTCGATGAATCAACTGGTTTATCCTACTTTGGGGCAAGATATTATGATCCTGTAATAGGCAGATTTATAAGCCCTGATCCTGTAGGTTTCACAGAGACCAGTATTCATAGCTTTAATAAATATACCTATTCAAATAACAATCCGTATAAGTATGTTGATCCAGATGGTAATTTTGCCATCACTACAGGAATACTGCTCTATGCTGCGTTCAAGGCTTGGGATGTCTACGATGCCTATGATGCTGTCACTGATCCAAATGTAGGTAGAGGTGCAGCAACATTTGCGATAGTAGCGGCAATAGACCCGTCTGGTTTGTCAGGCAAGGCAAAAAAAGCCAAAAGAGTTGGATCATTTATTAATGATGTTACAAAGCGAACACCTGCATCTAGTGCAGTAAATGCGGCTAGATTAAAGAATCAATTGTCCGCACAAGAAATAGCGGGAGGGCATGCATTTGAAAAGCATGTGCTTCAACGTGGTGAATTTCCTGGATTTATAAGAACACGTAAACAGTTTGCGGATCACATTGAGAATGTGATGACAAACCCCTCGGCGACTAGACAACTAAAAAATGGTCGTACAGCGTTTTGGGATGATGCCACAGGAACAGTAGTAATTAGGAATCCAAAAGCTGTAGATGGTGGTACTGCATTTCAACCAACCTTGGGTAGACAATATTTTGACGACATTCTTCAGTAGGTAATTACGGGTATGAATTTTCATAACTTGACAGAAAGTGAAAAAAATATTGTTTTTGAATGCTTAAAAGCTTCACTGCATGGTCCATTTTTTCCCGATTGGGAGTTTCAAACGCTATTTGGAGTTGAGCGTACTGTGCTTAATGATATTGAAGAAAAATGGCCTGAGGTAGATTTTAATGAACAAACCGTGTCTTTAGCGTTGAATAATGCTATGGGAAATTTGGTAGGTTATCCACATGGCCAAGAGAAAAGTTGGGAAAAGTATATATCTGTTTCTCCAGATGCTGTGCTGAATCTTATCAAGAAGATCAAAAGTAGTGATAGCTAAAAATATTTGGAAAACTGGGACAGATTTATTGTTAACAGAAAAAACCAAGAGAGCCCGGAAGGGCTCCCTTGGTATGAGAGGTAAAGAATCAAGCTGCCATTAGCTGCTTGGCCAGTTCCACTTCGGTACTATCACCATCCTGGTTTAAGGAATCGAGCCCGGACTCCGGCATATCACCGGAGGTTGACTGGCTGACTGCAATTTTTCTGGCCATCAATGAAAGACAGGCAATCTGGGCTGTTTCTTCATAACCCAGGTAGTAGACTTCCACGTCTTCCAGCTGGCCAATACGCCAACTCCTCCGTGCAGCTTGCTGGACAGTGTAGACATTGTACCCAGTCTGCATGAAGACAATCGTTGGAAAGTCGAGCAGATCCAATCCGGTTTTTACCAACTCCGGGTTGGTCAACAAAACATCGATACCACGGTCAACTTGATCCAGGATCCAGTCTTCCCGTTTTGATGTATCAACGGTTGATCTCAAGACTGCAACTTTCAGTCCTTCACGCTGCAGCAAGGCCTTCAGTCGGGTCTGGGTATCCCTACGACCCGAATAAACGCTGTATACCAATACACGACGGCCCTTCGCCTTGTTTTCACGACAGATACGCAATAGCTCCTCTTCTGCCGGCATCAACTCATCGTCCTCGAACATCGAGGGCGCGTAGTAGAGTAGATCCCGTGTACGAGGATGCTTGACGGCTTCTTGTCGAAAGCAGGTACTTGGCCAGGCCAGAAGCGTATTGAGAACAACACCCATCAGCGTGTTGTCACCTTTACGCAAGGCCTGTTTCAGCTCATCGGCCAGCTTGCCCTCCATCTCACGATATCGTGCATACTGATCCTCTGTCATGGCTACATTGATGAACTGCTCATCATAGCCAGGCAACACATTGCTTCCGATATCTTCTAACTTCAGAAAGACAGTGAACGGTAAGACGAATCGACAGATCCCCTTGGGTCCAAATCCGGGCCCCTTGGAAGTCCTAACAGAGATACGCTTGCCTTTAGCTGTCTTGTGACTGTCCGCCTCAGACTCCGTATAGATGTCCTTCAGGATGCCGTACTCACGCATGAAGCCCATCGATGCCGTACCCAACGTGCCGGACTTGTTATAGACATAGCCGTCCTCGACCATCCGTTTTGGCATGATCCGCCAAAGCAGATAGAAGAGGTCATCGGCATAGCCGCCCATCAGGGTACCGGTCAGCAAAAGGACTTTGCGGACCTTGTTGGCCAACACAGCCATGGCTTGGCCCTGAGCAGAATTTTCATTTTTGTACTCGTGCCCCTCATCTATTACCAGATTTGAGAAATAACCATTCGGTAGATACCGCTTGATAAACTCTGTAGCCTGATAACCTCCCTGACCAAAACCAAACTCAAGGTTTGCCATGGCACGCTCCATACGCCTGGCCTGCTTGTCAGAAAACACCAACTCTCCATCACCATCCATCAGATTGATAAAGGAGTAGACGTTATCTGCCAACATGCCCTGCAAGAGCTCATCACCAAAGACCGAAATCAGCTTATCGGCTGTTTTCGGTCCGATCGTCGGAATCTTGCACATGGACTCATGTACAATTTCCCGCTGAGACTTCTGGCGTTTCCCTGGCCTGATCAAGGTCCACAACGGCTCTCCACATACCTTATCGCCAACCATTCCTTTACAGGTGTGTCGACGGTTGGTCGGAAATCGCGCCGGCGTGACTGCCCGGGGAGTGCCATCCTCATTATCCATAGTGACGACCTTCCCGCAGACCGGACAAGCACAGACCTCCTCAACATAGGAAAAAGAACCGCTGTCGCCAGTGCTATCCATGGTCTTGAGCTGTTTACGAACCGCAAAGGCAGGTCTCCAGTGGAAACCCATTCGCATACGCACACGCCCAAGGACGAAGAACTCAGGCCCCTCATGCTCTCTGGTACCCATTGATTCTTGGATCAATAGCAACTTGGCTAAGGTATCCGGGCCATTGAGTACCCAGACACGAGCATTCTCCACAGTCTCAAGGATCTCTCTTCTCCACTTGTACACAAGGTGTGGCGGAGAGATGACAACGGTACGTGAATAACCCTCAGCCTCAAGCACGCTGGCAGTGGCAATGGCCATCATTGTCTTGCCAGTACCCATTTCTGCATTCAGAATGGCTGCTCTTTCTGACTGATCGATCAGCAGTCGACAAATCGCTTGTACCGCATCACGTTGAGCAGGGAAGGGCTCTCTAATCAACCTATCCATCACCTGGTCCCGCATGGGATCGGGTTGTCCGTCATAGACAGGAGGATTTTGATGCTGAACCGCCTCCAGCAGTCCATCACCAAAATCACGGATGAACTCAGTTAGCGGTAAAATGTCCGCTGGCTGATCTTCTTCAAGATCTAATACATCTTCAGCAACTACTGACATGTTGTGCTCCATTATGTTAAAAATGGGGCATAGCAAATTCCCGGTAGGGCATTTGACAATGCCCCGGTGGGGTGAATGAAAAGCCGAAAGATTCGGCAGACGAATGAAAATCAAAGGTTAGATAGGGACTGACACATGAGCGCCAGACAAATGTTTATCCAGGATCCCGCCAGCAATCGGATACGATTGACCAAGGCAGGCGTGGATAGATATGCCACTCGATTTGCGAGAGTTGGATTTCAGGTCAGCGAAATCAGGACCTTGGACCAGTTGAGGAATGCCATCGACGCCAGTTTTGACCATGAAATGGCGCAACTGGCATCGACGACGAGAGGTAGCAATACTGACCTGGATGAGATCATGAGCGGTTTGTCTGGCTGGGACTAATCAGTCCTCAAACAGAGATTTCAACTCGATATACTCTTCGATTAATTCCAGTGCCTTAACGGCATTTGTATCAACCAGCTTATTCAGCTCAATCAGCTCTTTGAGCTTGTCCCTGCGATTTCGCAGATCCTCCAAGCTCGCACTTTCGCAAAATTTATGGACTTTCCATAACTCCATGGTGTTCTCCTAATAAAAAGAGGGGAACACCGCCAAAGGGGATGTCTCCCCAATGGGTATAAGTGGAAGTAAGAATCAACACCTCTGAAGAGGGCGCCAGGCATTGCATGATTCAGGGCCTGGTTGGGTGCTACTTTCGGGCCAGTAGCAGGGCACAATCATCAAGTTCCTGCTTTTCTTAAACCACCAACTTAGGCGTCTTAAGAAAAGCCTGCCCATAGGGTAGGCGGTGGATCAATCAAAGATACCGCACAAAGAGTCGATTCTCAGCATGGGCGATACGCGCTCAATATCGGCGATTTTCTTACGCATATGAATCCTGTCTTCATTGGTAATATGCGGCCTGTCCATGAAGGGACAGGCCATATAGTTCAGTGACGACTCATTTCCGTAACAGGATGTAACAACCTGCAGATATGCAGCTTTGCATGCCCTGACCACAGTTCCTTGCCGGTGGGTTCCAAAATACCCGCATCAGCCAGGCAGTCGAGGATTCCCTCATTCTCTGAGTAGTCCTTAATCAGTACTTCACCTTCAGCCGGTTTGAAAAAGGAGATATTGACAGTTGCTGTAGCAACCGGTAATCCCTGTTCAGTCTCCAGCAGAATAGCAGGGCGGCCATTGCCGTAGTGGGCAATATTGACGACACAATCCCATTCCTTGTAACGCACGTTCATCAAATCTTCTCCTTCAGATTTAAATAATTCCCAGTTTAATTAACCAGGAAGGTTTTCCATGTGGACAATGGCCATCAGGTTCAACTACACAGCCATCAGTAGCTTCACACTGTCCATCACCATGCTGCTCCTCGAGCATATTCATCATTTCTTCGGTGTCATTGACTCCGAAATACTCCATAGCTTCGATCGTTGCACTCTTAGCCATGGCTTAGTCCTCGTTGGGCAGCAGGATAGTGACAACAGGTTCACCATTTTCGCCAGGACCCGTAACCATCTTGAGGGTAGTTCGTCTGGGCTTCCGCTTTCGACCACCCCTAGGAACCCTGAATAGCTCATAGAGCAGGTGACAGCTGCCCCCCTTGGAACTGCGGATTGCAAAACTCGCCATCCACACGACATCCCAAAGACGCCCACTGATGTCCTGATTGGTCTGACGCTTCGAGTCTCTTTCGCACCATTCCACACAGTCTTCCCAGGCAGCTCGCGTCAGAGCGACAGGCCAGATGAATCCCGCTTCCTTAGCGGTTTCTGTAACGTCCACTAAGTAACCGTCTTCGATTGCCTGGGCGCGAGAGTAGCTGTGAATGACATTGTCACCAAACAGCGTGTCTTGATTAATCTTATCAACAGCAATGGTCATAAATATCTCCTTGCAAGAAAAAGCAGGGAGATCTCCCTTGCAGGGATAACTCCCCGCAGTGGGTGGTAAGTAATAACCGTTTCAGGTCATATGTTGGTGGCAGGTAACGCCAGTTCTCCTTGACGAATCATCTGAGTCATCATGGCTTCAAGATCATCATCCAGCTCAATTAAAGTGCCGGTAATGCCGACGCCATTGTTGAGTGACTGGATCCACTTTTTCTGCCTGCACTTGGCAAGCATGATTTCTTTCCAGGTATCAAGCAGAGGTAATGGACAAACAGACTTCAACAAAGGCCAGGGATCGATCAATCCATGGTCAGGATTATGTAGCATCAAGCCACGTCGATTGACCATATCGGGTCTGACTGCCAATTTATCGTAGATCCACAATTGGGTCAGATCACCGAGAATCGTGTGACCTGTCTTCGTTGTAACCTTTTCGAGTTCATCGACATTAGGCACACGGACAAGATTTTTGCCGTCCTCACCGACCAGGTTGAAATCTCTAATGCCGTTTTCACTGCGAGGCAGCTGCAGACGGGCCAGTAATTCCTGCAGTGCAGTATCACGACCCCAGGCAGATAGAAATATCAAATTGCCTGAGTCATCAGCCAGGTAAGCATCAGCATAAACATCGGCAATAGCCGATATAGAAAATAGTATTATCATGGGTGTTCTCCATTTAAGTGAAAACCCATGGCTAACTCCCCATGGGAAAGTAGCCATGGGGAACGGTGGTGGTAGGTTAGATCGGGATTCTACGAATCCAGCTGGTATTGCACGATCTAGGACCAGCTTGAGTGCCTGACATCCTCAGGCAGGGTAAAACAGTCTTTCCCAAATGAGCGTTACCGCTCTCTTGGGAAAGACCCCTTACGGGGTCGATGACATTTACTTACTTGCCGTCAAAAATGGTAAATGATGCCTGGCCAGAGCTTATTGCTGCTTTAAACTGCTCCGGTGTTTCAAATTCTATGACTATGGCATTAGATACTTCGGATTGATCATCCTCATCGATGCCGGCATAGACTTTGTCGCCAGCAATGACAACATTACCTATTGGATTTGATCCCATGATTCACTTCCTCATGTTTACTTGATGGTAAGACACATTCCATATGATGGACTGTCAGGTGTAAAATCCAGTGCGCGAATTGTCGGCATGAACTTATCTGTATGTGTTCTTGTCGTCGATATCAATTCGCCCTTGGCATTATACTCAACTTCCTCCGAGACATGCTTGCCTTTGAATGTGTCACCCTTAATGACAAAGAGTCTACCATCCCTGGATTTGACACATCCTGAGACGTGGCCAGCCGCCAAGGACAGTGCCAGGTGCCACTGTGATAGCTTCCGAAGCGGGCGCCTGGGTTTGGACTGTTCATAGTGAAACACCAATCCAATCTGATCCCAAAGTGTTCTGCTCTTGCCAACCACTTCCAGGAGTTGCCGTTTATCCAGTCGAACTGCATAAAACTTTGGCACCTGCTGGGTTGGCGGAATCACATAGTGTTCCTCAGACCAAACCTCGGGAATGACCTCCGGTTGATAGTCACCGGAACCGATAGCAGCAAGCAGATTTCGAATAGCGGTCTGGATTTCTCCAGCTTTCCGTTTTACGCCCATGACAACAACTTGCTTAAAGCGTTCTTCTGCAGCGGCAAAGGCTTTGACATGAGTAAAATGCCTGGCAATCATCGTTGATAGATCCTTATCCAGGCTGTAATGAGGAATGATCAGTATCATCACGCCTCCGATCTGCAACAAACCATTCGTCATACGATAGAACTGTTTTTCCAAACGGTCTGCTTTATCCCGAAAGCTCATTTTGTCTACCACCAAGTCACCATAAGGCGGGTTGAGTAGCAGACAGCCGAAGGACCGGGCGCCCATCAAGCAATCATGGATATCGCTATGGATGCAGTGATCGAGTAATTTCTTCGCGTGCCAGGCACGCTCCTCGTTATACTCTATGCCATAGGCAATACTGTGATCATCCCCCAGTGCGTACTTGAGCTCCGCCAATGCGACACCTTCACCACAACAAGGATCGAGTATTCTCATTTGTCCGCTTTCACCAGGACTGACTGCATTCAAAATACGCTGCATGGTCTCTCCATCAGTCGGGTAGTAACCATTTTTTGCGTAATTATGTGCAAGACGTTGAAACATTAACGTCATCGTTTTCTCCTTATCAGTAATGACAGGAGAAATCCCAACAGGGATTTCCCTGTCGGGTTAATGAATTATCAATATGAAGTTAGATCAATCCAGACTGAGCCATGGATATTGATTGTGTATCGCCAATAACGACATGATCTAAAACTCGCACATCAATTGTGTCTAGTGCGCGCTTTAATTGCTCTGTAATACGGACATCCGCTTGACTCGGCTCAACGATTCCTGACGGATGATTGTGAAAAAATAGTGTGGCTGCCGCATTGAGTTCGAGTGCTTTTTGCGCTACAACGCGAGGATAAACCGATGCTCCATCAATAGTGCCATGAAACAGCTCTACTGTCTTAATTACCCTATGCCTGGTATCAAGGAAGATACACCCGAAAACCTCGTTTTTCCGCTCAGCAAGCATCAGCCTTAGATAAGCATAAGTGTGTTTCGGATTAGTCAGCGCCTCTCCAGGTTGGTACCGATTACTCAATATCTCTAGGGCAACAGATATGACATGATCCTTCTCAATCCTGTTTAGATCATGAGCACTAAGTTTGTGGAAACGATTTGTTTCCACCAGGGTTAATTGTGTCATTTGTTCAGACATAGAAGCTCCTACGTGATGTAGGGACAAACCCAACCGGGTATGCCCCGGTGGGTAAGTGATTTATGAACTCAATTCACCTGGAGATTCCAGGTCTGATCTTCTGGGTCGTACTCGTATTCAATAGATTTAGATACTTTCAAGTGCTTGATGTATGCCACCTGGGCACGAAGTATCTTACGTCCAACTGTTGGATCTAGTTTGACTTGGCTACCAAGAGGCCATGCAGTACCAAACAGCACTGCCAGGTCCTCATCAGACATTTCATCAGGGTCTTTTGAAGCAAGATCAAGTTTGCTGAATGAATTTGTCTTGGTTTCCTCATCAGCAGGATCAAGAATCGCTTCAGGTATCTCTTCCTTACAATTCTCATCTGCATTGTATAGGTTTAGTCCCTCAAGATACGCGACAGGCTCTATGATTTTTCCGACTCCAAATGGACGGATTCGAACATCAATATCCCGAATGATGAACTCACCTTCGTATGTTCCCGGCTCGTATTGATCAAGACCTTCATATCTAACAATAAAATCACCGATATCGACACGTAATGTGGCTACATTAAAAAGACCATTACGGCCATTTATGGTATTGACGGCCATATGGCCCTTTGTTGTCACCATGAAAAATCTCCTCATAGGATGTAAATACCCAACAGGAGAACACCCATGCGGGTTTTTCTCCGCAAGGGCAGGGGGGGATAAATGATAAGGATTGAAGCCTGAATTGGCTTGGTGAGCATCTAACAACCCATGACTCACGCGGGTCGCCACTTTGTCGTGGCGTAGAGAAATCGGCTTTCCAAAGCCCTCCATACAGTTGGCTTGGGAAAGCCCCCTCTCAAAAGAGAGAGGGCATTTTATCTAAATCAATGTCCAGTGCTCCCTGGAATCCATGTAACCTGGAACTGAGATTCCGGGTACACGGGTATCGTTGGAGGGTTTATTGCGCGCTTGACTTGATAGTAGAGACGTTCAATATGGCTGTCATTCTTAGGCTCCTTAGCAGAGTCAGGAATCTGTGCCAGGAAAGCATCGAGAAGATCTTGGTAGCCATTATAGCGACCATTCTTTTTCTCAATGTGTTTGAGAATATCCGATTCGGATGGAAGTACGGGGTTAGCAGTCATGTTCATGGAATTCTCCTGTTAAGTGGCCTACGGAGGCTCACCTAACGACCCAGAAGAAGGCCGATAGGTGAGCCTCCGTGAGGTCAGAAAAACCCATATCTAAGAAACTAACCCCACGTCCGGGAGTAGTTTCCCAGACGGGGTGCATTAGGAATCAAATCTCACTCATGAGATGCCAGCTATTTCATGATTCAAGAGCTAGTCAGGTGCTGTTTTAGGCCACAGCGGTGCACATCCTCAAATCTAATGTCGAATATTCTAGCAGAAACCTGATACTTTTTTCATCAACTCGTAGCGCTCATTTGCCGCAATGATAATGTCGGGTACCGGTATGCCAGAAAATTCCGGAAGTGGTAAATTATTCTGAATCGCATTGGCAATCTGATTGGCAATGCCAATGCCTGAACAAAAGTCCTCAATGTCGCTAAATTTCTTGTGGTGTTCATATGCAGCATCAGCGAGATCACTGGGAAAGCGCCAAAAGTCGAGTAGTAACCCACCTGCGATATCGTGACTGTAATCGAAAAGTAATTTTTCTGCTTCACGCAGATCAATCTGCTCATCATCGTGTAATTGGATAGCCTTGGCATATTTCACAGGATCCACCTTGAGCATCATCAGTCTGCCGATATCGTGTATCAAACCACCCACAAACCAGCGCCCTGGGTCAGATAGATTAAAGTGTTTAGCATGTGCTTCAGCCAAGCTGGCAACGAGTATGTGGTGGTTCCAGTGGTACTTCATGTTTCCATGATCGCCAGGCACAGAAAAAAAGACCGCTGCAACCTCAGTTGCTGTGATGATATGAATAGTAGGCAATAATCCTATCCTGACTATGGCATCGAGTACTGTTCTTATCTCACTGACAGGGCGTGAAAAAGCAGAGTTTGCTGAGCGTAATGTTCTGGCTGTCAATCCCGCGTCAAAAGAAATAACATCGGCTAACTCCTCCATGGTCATATCAGGATTGTAAAGCACATCGAATACCTGATTTAGTACAGGGGAGGGTGTTGGAATATTGGAATTCCTAATCCAGCTCGGTGGTAGACTCAAGGTTATCTCCTATAAACTTTTCCATTCGGTCTTCATATTTCTCTGGAAGCTCTCGTATTTCTATCCAACAACCCAGGAAATTTCCTTCACAGGTTCCAGAAATAGGATCGACTGACATTTTTCTATCTTCAAGAATACGTTCTATTTCTTCTTGATTTCTGCCAGATTCAATAAATCGCTGTGCTTTATCATGCACATAGACTACTCCCGATGGACCATTAAGTTGAACATGATATTTCTTCACTTCATCTAACATTACAATTCCACTCAGCATATAACAGTAATTAGTAATTACGGTGATTGCCAACTAAAGTGCTTACAGTTCGGAAAGTTTGTACAGCCATAAAACTTTTTACCAATATTTCTTCCCTTCCGTGTGGTCCTTGTCACTAATTGTCCACTATGGCAACTAGGGCACTCTTCTCCAGCATTGTTATTGCTAGCTGTCTGTATCGTCACTTTCTCTGTCTTTTGAGTGCCAGGATTTCCTTCATCATCTGGCAAGGTCTGCCTGCATGTTGGGTAATTGGTACAACCCCAGAAATAGCCATTTCTCCCTTTAATGCGGTGCATAAATCCATTGCCGCAGGCGCAGGGATGACTGGTATCTGTTTCGTTTTTGGTACGAGAACGAGGCTTTCCCGGTTTTCCGTTTTCATTAGGCGCCGTATATTTGCAATTAGGATAACCAGCACAGCCCCAAAATTTATTCTGAACTAATCGCAGTATTTCGCCGCAGTCTGGGCAAGTGTGTCTTGGGTGGGATTGTGTTGATACTTCATCCAAAGACCGTAACTCATCACTCAAGACACGATATGCGCTCGCAACAACAGCCTTATATTGTTTTTTTCCTAAAGCGATATCATCCAGTTGATCCTCTATATCACTGGTATAGCCTAATTCCATGAATTTAAATCGATTAGTCAATGTCCTGACAATGAGAATGCCCAAGTCAGATGCGGTGAGCTTTCTCTTTTCTATCAACACGTATCCGCGATGCACAATATTGTCGATTATCGATGCATAGGTCGCGGGTCTACCAACACCCTCTGCCTCAAGTTTCTTGACAAGAGATGCCTCAGTATATCGTGAGGGTGGCTTGGTCTGTTTCTGCTCTACTATGCCATCTTCTGCACGTAACTGTTGATGTTCACGAACTGCTGGTAGTGTTTGGTTGTCTTGTTGTATAGCCTCTTCGGCAGTATCACGCCCACTGAGCTTGAGCCAGCCAGCGTATATCAGCTGCTCTCCCTTTGCTTGAAAACACATATTGCTGCTATGAATAGCGTCGTTTGACAGAAGTGAAATGGTTGTAACATTGAACTCAGCGCTTTTCATCTGACAGGCAACTGCACGCTGCCAAATCAACAGGTACAGTTGATTCTGTTCATCTGTCAGACCTTCTGTCATATTTGGCAGCATTGAGGTCGATGTTGGTCTGATCGCCTCATGACCCTCCTGTGCGTTAGCCTTCGCTTTCCAGGTATTTACCTTTTCAGCGATATGTTCTACAAAGCCATTTTGGCTTAACCAATCCACAACCTCTTTCACGCCATCTTCAGAGAGATTCGGGTTGTCAGTTCTATGATAAGTAATCAAGCCCGCTTCAAACAGCTTTTGAGCGTTTTGCATGCACTGTTTTGGCGACATTTTTAATGTAACAGACGCCGCTTGTTGTAAAGTGGATGTGATAAAGGGTGGGGGAGGGAGCCTGGAGCGCTTTTTCGTCTTAACAGATGCTATTGACACCTCTCTGAGTTTAGCGACCTGTTCAGCAAATGCCCTATCAGTCCAGTGATTCTGTAATTCCGGCATGAGATCACCTGGCTCCCATTTTGCCTGCCAGAATATTTCATCAGTTTTGAATTTAAGATAAACCTCAACATAGCGAGTTGGCTGAAAATTGATAATCTCAAGTTCCCGTTCAGCTACAATCCTTAATGCAACGGACTGTACTCGACCTGCCGTCAGCCATACGCCATTGCCACAGGCTCGTGTCAGTGCCGGTGAGACGCTATAACCCACCAGGCGATCCAGAACCCTGCGTCCTTCTTGTGCACGCACCAATGAGATATCAATTTGACTAGGGTTTTGTACAGCTTCTTCGACAGACTGTTTGGTAATTGCGTTGAATGTCACCCTGATAGGGTTTTTTAGATTCAGTGTTTGCTCAAGATGCCAGGCGATTGCCTCTCCCTCACGATCTGCATCAGTCGCCAGCCAGACCTGATCAACAGATCGACATAACTTGCGTAGCCCACTAATAACACTTTTACCTTTTTTATTGGGTATATAGTTTGGCTGGAATGTTTCGAGATCCACCCCCATCTCTTTCGGGGGTAAATCACGCACATGGCCCATCGAGGCTTTGACAATCCAATCAGTCCCCAGTATCGATTGGATCTTTTTACACTTATTTGGGGATTCAACAATCATCAAATTATTCATTGTACGTCTCCTGATTAGCACTATGCGCTATTTTGAGAAACATACTGAGCACGTTTTTCTCGCATAAGAATCTCATTCGACAGATCCCCATACTTTTCCCTTACGCTCCTTGCTACCGCATTATTTGCAGCGATATCGTCACGGGATGCTCCACCAAATCGATATAAGGTTGAAACGTGGAAGATATGCCGCAGCTTTGTGCGCATTTTGATGACAGCTTTGAACCAGCCGGATTGGTTAAGCAGACCAACTTGCTTGGCCGAATAAGCCAATGTGAACAGTTGATCATATTTGCTTAAGAAACGAGCTGCGATAAACCCATAAGGTGTGCCAAATTCAAGAGGGATCGAAACGGGAGTTTCTGACTCATGAAATTGAATCACCACACCACTCATACCGGCCAGCAAACTCTCCAGGCGATGCAACTCGGCACTTAACTTGCACTCAAGATCTTCAAACAATTCCTCTATTTCTATCAGAACTGCCTCAGCGTAAGGATCGTCTCGCCTGCAAAGCATAGAAAGGTTGTTGGTATTTGAAGCGAACAAAGTTAAACCAACAATCTGATTGACACCGGTTTCTTTGTCGCCTCTACGGCCATAAAATAAATCGTGTGCAGAGCGAGAATGAATGACAACCGAGCCTTTTGTCTTTAGCCTGCCGGGAGCCCCAACCTTCTCTTGTTTAGCCTTCGCATCAATCAGTGCTTGTTCACTGTTAGATTTCTCAATATCACAATCTACGGTTACATTATCACTCTCAGTGACAAGCTCAAGAACATTATCCTGATCGGTCTTCTCTGCTGTCTGCTTTAAATCCGGTTCCATGTCAGGCCCCTCTCAAATGCGTCCATTAATATTCCATACGAAATTAATTCAGCTCCATAATTGGAGCTAAATAATCAATGAATCTGGGAAAGAAAAATGAATCTGTCGAGGGTGACAGACGATGCAGAAAGTAAACTCCCGTCCACTGGACGTTCAGATCGAGGCGGAGCGAAGGACCTGAATATTTATTGAATAAAGCATATGCCCAATGATTTTGTCAACTGCAATGACGATATGTCACAATAAGAATAACATTTAACGCAAGCGAAAATGCCCACTACAGCGCATACTGAAAGGGAAAGGACCTGATAAAGGATTTCAAGGGTAGGGGTTATTAATGGAACAGGACTTACCCGAAAGGGCCGCCGTGACCACTAAAGTGTGTGGCCACGGCGATGAAATGGCAAAAGGCCTCTATGTGCTGAATCATTTCCATGGTTGCTACAACAACACAAGTGCTGGAACAAGTATCCAGGGAGTGCAACATCAATGAAACTGTGGCAGAAACTTCGTCTAGTACTCGGGCCGGAAAAGCACAGTAAAGGGCTGTTACAGGTACAGTCTGTCGATATGCTCCTCAAACCCTATCAGCCACAACTTAGGAGAATGAGGCAATTAACAAGCCTGCCTGATGGCCATTACAAGAAATTATATATCGAGCTGATTCAGCGTTTCGCGGAGCTCGTACAACTTCTTCCTGCTTCAGAAGCCCATCATCATGCACATGCCGGCGGATTGTTTCAGCATTCTTTAGAAACAGCAGAAGCAGCACTACGTATCCGCCAAAGCTACCTTTTGCCGCAGGGCGGAATCCCTGAGCAGCAATCATTGAAGGCAGACCTCTATACCTACGCGGTATTTACATCTGCTCTGATCCACGATATCGGCAAACCGCTTGCGGACCAGCTGATCAGTATTCACCACCCAGACGGTAGACTTGAAAACTGGGCACCTCTGGGTGGACCTATGCAGGCTGGAACGACATACAGCATCACGTTCAGACGCGAAAGAAAGTATCGAATACATGAGCGACTGCCTTTACTACTGGTTCAGTGGATTGTTCCGATTGAAGGACAAGTCTGGCTCAGTTCTGACCATGAGCTACTGGAACAGTGGACAGATGCATTATCTGGTTCAGGATTAGATGAGTCCAACGCGATCGGAGAGATAATCAAGAAAGCGGATCAATATTCTGTTGCAAACAATTTAACAGGTGGACACGGTGTCTCCATTGCTCAGCAACCGGCTGTACCGTTACATCAGCGTTTAGCTGTAGAACTACGTCGAATGACTGATGAGGTCTGGACCTTGAATCGCCCGGGTGGTGTTGCATTCAAATCACAGTCTGCCGATACCTTATGGCTAGTCAGCAAACGCAGTTTGGACGAGTTGAGGGCAAACATGATTGGTCAGGGTCAAACTGGCATACCCCCCAATCCCAGGATCATGGATGAGCTGATGCAGTACGACTACCTCAATGCCTCGGCAGATGGGAAGGCCTCGAGGAAAATTACTATTACGATTGGAGATTGGGAGCAGTCTCTAACATGTATTGGTGTCCGATTAACAAAGCTATGGGGTGCCGGACAAGGGCCGGCTTCAGATGAAAACGTAAGCATCACGTTGGACGATGGAAGTAATCCCGATCAACCATCAGTTACTGCAACAGAACCCAATAACAAACTCGTTGAACAAGACACAGGCTCCATAGCAAAGGTGTCAGACACCACAATAGAGAATGAATTGGCACAACCCGATACATCTCAAGAACATGAGGAAGATGTTCCTAACGGCCCGGTTGTGGCTGAGCTAAATTCTGCTGAAATGGTTACGGATAGTGATCCTGCTCCAGTTGAAAACATTGCAAAAGCTTTTCTTAACTGGCTGTCAAATGGAATTCGATCAGGAACCCTGGATATCAACAATGCCAAAGCAATGGTTCACACAGTGCCAGAAGGCCTCTTGATAGTCAGTCCTAGAATCTTCAGAGTTTTTGCCCAAACCATAGGCGCTGATTACAAAAAAGTTCAGAGTAAATTCCAGCGACTGAAGATCAACAAAAAGACAAAGGAAGGACAGAATATCTGGACGTACGATATCCAGGGTGATCGGAAGAGTTCTTCGGTGAAAGGGATGATTATTATGGAGCCCGAAAAAGATTTGGGCCTGGCTTCACTGCCAGGCCCAAATACACATCTGGTCATTGCTAAGAAAAAGTTTCTTGACAAATAAACGGAGAAATACCAATAATTTCTCCATGACCAATTAGAACCAACCCATTACCAAGTGGAAATGGAATACCAGAGCAGTAACAGGTTGGCTTCGCAGACTCGCTATTGGCAGCGAGTCAACTGGTCTCCGACTTTGAAGAAAGTGCAAACGATTGAGGAAAAGCCAACACTTCCTAGTGTCGAAGCATAACAAAAAAGAGCAGAAAAGACAGAAACAAATTCTGTGTCAAAAAGGCATAATGTATATTATGTTAAAAGATGTAATCTAAGCCTCAGTTGGATAGCTTGCTACTTGGACGTCCAACTATTTTTGTAAATAAAGATGTAAATAGCCGCACTCATTTCACGCATTCTTGTAAATCAGGCAACCAGTGCTGTCAGCTACCCTCCGCAATGAAGGTAGCATTACCATATTTATGTAGCACTTAGCTTATTTCTAACTATCTGTAATTCTGTATTATTATTTGATTTCGCAGCCTGAAACATGAATGTGTAGCGTTTGGGGAAAGATGTCTGAAAGGCATAACGCCTGGATGAAGTACAGTCGTTCTCAAAGTGGCGAATGCATTTGGCAAGTATTTTATAAACTGGATTACCCATTAAAAATGAGCTGCTCTACTACTGAAGCTATCTCATGCCACCGCCTCCACATTAGCCAGTTTTTAAGATTGATTATTCAATTTCTTTGATGAAACGTGATTTTTGCTGAAATTTAACATCACCCCATGGCATCATTCTTTGCTTTGGATAAGACACATACAACCAACGTTTTGCCCTCGTAACTGCTACGAAAGCATTGTTGCGCTCCTCTTCCAGCTCCTTTGCAGTCTTAGCACGATAATCGGGGAATACACCTTCACACATTCCAATAAGGAGGGAATTAATGTCTGCTTTTGAGTAACCAGGTTTTAATTCTATTGTGACCTGGACTTCCGCTTATGGCCGTAATCAGACATCGCGGATGGTTCTCTTTCTCTTCAAATAATATCTGAGTTTTTAATAGTGACGTTAAGCTTGTATGTTGCATCCATTGTGTATCTTTTTGTTCTAATGCATTCCATGTCTGGTAATTTCTTCCAACTTTGAGATGTAAAGTTTCATACAATACTTAATTGTTTTATTTAAATAACTTAATAACCATTTGAATATGATGGTATTTAATAAGACTACTTTGTCAAATTATTACTTCGGAGCGCTCGTACAACTATATTTTGTTAATTGAGATGTAAATGATGCCCTTTTTTCACCCACTATTGATAATCTTGCAGCATTAATTTCTAACATCTAGTTTTTATAAGTTTTAATTGAGTATCTCTAAATATTCACACTAGTGCTTTTCTCTAGTCTATCGATGTCGGTTACATAAAGTGACTTGGATAGTTCACAAGACTCGACCCATCCTAAAATGTTATGTTATATCATATTGATTGCTTCAATCAGGAGAGCAAACGATGTATTTAATCAAGCAAGGAATCATCTTTTTCTCTGTCACGCTGCTTGCCGTTCACGTACAACTCTCTGCTGCCGAGCATGAGCACGAACAGCATGAGGCCCATGTCCATGGAGAAGCCCAGTTGTTGATTGCTCAGGAAGACGACATCCTCGAGATAGAATTTCACTCTCCCGCGATGAACATCGTCGGTTTTGAACATCAACCGAAAACCACGAGTCAACGTGAAGCCATCGAGGCGGCAATTGTCGCTTTGAAACGACCTGACCTGCTATTTCGTCTTCCTTCGGCTGCCAAGTGCCAATCCATGACGACTGAGGTGGAATCCCCCCGCTACGATCACGCTCATGAGGATGAACATGAGCACTCACATGCAGATGAGGCCCATAGTGACTTCACTGCACACTACCATTATCGATGTGACGAGATCACCCAGCTGGAGAGCATCGAAATTGAACTCATGAATCGATTTCCCGGTACCGAGCACCTCGAAGTCCAGAGCATTTCACCTAAGGGCCAGCAGAAGATAGACTTGACCCCAGGACACACTACCCTTGAGCTCTAGGACACGGTCCAGAAGCCAGGCAACAGGCCCCACTGGTTCATGCCACAAACCGCTGCAATACAGTTAACAGATCTTCGATTTGGATGGCGTAAGGACCTTCCAGAGGTTTTGCACATTCCTGAGCTCGAGGTATTCAGCGGTGAACGCATCTTTATTCGTGGCCCCAGTGGCAGCGGTAAGAGCACGCTATTGGCACTGCTCGCCGGTGTAAACCTGCCGACAAGCGGTGAAGTATCGATACTTGGTGAGTCGATCAACCGTCTAAGCGGTGCCAGGCGGGACCATTTCCGATCCGATCACATCGGTTTTGTCTTCCAGCTGTTTAATTTAATCCCCTATCTCTCTGTGCTGGAGAATGTTGCCCTACCCTGCCGCTTTTCGCGTTTGCGTAAACAGAAAGCGACCGGGTCGGGCAAACATCTATATGATGAAGCCATGCGCCTGCTTGGGCATCTGGATATGGCCCATGAGCATCTCATCCATCGTCCGGTCACAGAGTTGAGTGTCGGACAGCAGCAGCGGGTGGCAACCGCCAGGGCATTGATCGGCGCCCCCGAGATCATCATCGCCGACGAGCCCACCTCTGCCCTCGACAGCGACATGCGGCAGGCCTTTCTCAGGCTGTTGTTTCAAGAGTGTGAAGAGACCGGTACGACACTGCTCTTTGTCAGCCACGACCGTCAACTTGAATCGCAATTCGAGCGACACATCACCCTGGATGATATTAACCATGCACGGCAGGGTGAGCAGTAATGGCTATCCTCTCTCTCGCCTTTAAGAGCCTCTTCAACCGCCGTTTTACGGCAAGCCTGATTCTTATCAGTATCGCACTGAGTGTTTCGCTCCTGCTCGGTGTCGAGCGTTTGCGTGTGGAATCGCGCAACAGCTTTGCCAACACCATCTCTGGCACAGACCTCGTGGTGGGCGCCCGCAGCGGCGCCATCAACCTGCTGCTCTATTCGGTATTCCGGATCGGCGATGCGACCAACAATATCTCTTGGAAGAGCTACATAAAGTTTGCCGAACACGCCTTGGTAAAATGGACTATCCCTCTCTCGTTAGGAGACTCGCACAAGGGTTATCGGGTATTGGGAACCAACCAGGACTACTTCCGTCACTACAAGTATGCCAACAAACGAGCACTGTCGTTTAATCAGGGCCAGCCTTTCGAACAGGTCTATCAAGCTGTATTGGGAGATGAGGTAGCCCGCAAGCTTGGCTATCAGATCGGTGAGAAGATCATCATCGCCCATGGGGCCGGCAAAACAAGCTTTACGCTACACGATGATAAACCGTTCGAGGTGGTGGGCATACTTAAACCCACTGGCACGCCTGTCGATCGTACTGTCCACGTTCCCCTTGAAGGCATTGAGGCGATCCACAAAGATTGGATAGGCGGCAGACAGGTGGCGGGATTAAATATCAGCGCCGATGAGGCCCTCGAAAAGAACCTGTCACCGAAAGCGATCACCGCCTTTATGATAGGCCTGAAGAGTAAAATCGCCACCTTCCGGGTACAACGGGAGATCAATGACTACCGCAAGGAACCCCTGCTCGCCATCCTCCCCGGGGTGGCACTGCAACAGCTCTGGGACATGATGGGTATCGCCGAGAATGCCCTGTTGGTTGTCACCGCCCTGGTGGTGGCCGTGGGTTTGATCGGTATGCTCACTGTGATGCTTGCCGGTCTCAATGAACGTCGGCGGGAAATGGCGATACTGCGTTCGGTGGGTGCCCGCCCAGGGCACATCCTGTTGCTGGTCACCGGAGAGAGTCTACTACTTAGCCTGCTGGGAATCGCACTCGGCCTGTTGCTGCTCTACACAAGCCTGATTCTCGGACAACCCTATATCGAGCGCCACTATGGGCTCCACCTGCCGATCGGCCTTCCCTCTCTTCGGGAGTGGTTAATCCTGGGTCTGGTCGGAACTTCCAGTCTGATCATCGGCCTAATACCCGGCTACCGCGCCTATCGCTACTCTCTTTCCGATGGGATGAGTATACGCATCTAGGAATCCACACATGAAAAATTACTTTGCCGTAGTCCTTTTATTGACATCTCTGCTCTTCCTGGGTGGTGTGCATGCCGAGCCGGCAAAAGAGCTGGAGTGGGACGCCATGATTCCAGAAGACTATCGTCCAGATAAAATTTTAAACCAGTTTGGCGATATCAATGCGCTTGATGACAATGATCCCAGGGCACAGAAAATCCTGGAGCAACTCGAGGCGGCCTGGAAGGTGGCGCCAGTGGTAGAGAGCCTGGACGGGAAAAGGGTCAAGCTACCCGGATTCGTAGTACCCATTGAAGGAGACGGCGAGAAGCTGAGCGAGTTTCTCTTGGTACCCTACTATGGTGCCTGCGTCCATGTTCCTCCCCCTCCGGCCAATCAGACTGTCTATGTAAAGGTTCCCGAGGGGGATGCAAAGATACGTGAGGCCTTCGATACCGTCTGGGTGACCGGCACCTTGAGTGCCAAGACTTTCGACAGCGATCTCGCCAATGCCGGATACCAGATAGAGGCTGAAGAGGTAACCCCCTACGAATGAGGCCCAACCGTCACCTGCTTTCAGGTGCAATCTTCTTCAGTCTGTTTTTTTGCAGCCTGACTCAGGCGAAGGAGCTCTCATGCCACCTGCATGCACCGGATGACTTCACGAAGTTCACCAAACAGCCCCTGGTAATACCCGCTGTCGGAAATCGCTCGGAATGCTCGCAACTCAATCAGCAACGTTTTAGCGACAAAGGTAGATGCCATTGTACTCAAGATCAAATCAGTGGCTCATACCGCAGCGACTCAACGGACTTCTCCTCATCCAGAAGTCGACCAGAATTATTGCCATGAAAGGTTACGATTATGTACACATTTAAAGTGGTAATAAGACACCTTTATCGTCATTTTCCACAATGCTAAGAATGTTGACCGAGATCCAGTGTCAACATGACTAATCCTGCGATGGGTTTTCAATTTCGGTGGCTATCGGCTATCGGCTATCGGCTATCGGCTATCTCACTATCTGATAGCTGGTTTATTTCATAGATACGAAGGCTGGTACGATTTTCATATGAGTAGCCACAGGCAGCATCATTGGATACCGGTGGCAGGTTCGATCAACAGCATGGGTACTTTAGAATCACTGAATAAGACCCGGTAGCGCTCTTCCGAGTCCTTTAGCTTCTTCAGTGTGCAGTCGAGTTCCTTAGTACGCTCTTTTACCTACGTCTTCAGTTCCCGTTAGCGCTCAAGTCTTTCCTGCTGCATTCACCTGCTCTCGGTCACACCCAACAAATGCACAAGATTGCTGGCCTATTATCAATAGTTGTTCGACTGCTGTGAACCTCGACTTCGATCTGTGTCCCATCCCTACACATCTGCATTGGAAGTTCTGGGTTTGGTGTGCTTATGAGTCGATCGTCAGTAATTGGCTGTTCTCAGGCGATATCCCCCTTATGAAATCGCTGGTCATATCATTGACGAAAATAGCTGGGGACCAAAGATTACATAAATTTCTCAATTCCATTCTATATCAGAACATATTTACAGAGTTGCATTGGATTCGGGAGTTCAGGTTCAGGCTAGTACGGTCATCGGCCTGCTCGAAATGAGCAGAGAAAACCTGTACGCCATTTATCAAGTCACTCATAGGGAGAATCTGCCATTCAAGCAACCAGCCGATAACCCTGCTTAAAGGGAGGTAAAAATTGGTACGAAAACTACGGCTTTCGCTGAACTTATCGTAAATTGTCGACAATATTCCCTTGTATTGCATTATTTAACACTCTCTATAGCAAAATAGTACGTGAAATGTCGACAATTATTCATTATATTGCAGCGCAGCATTTATATCCTACCCAAGATACCGCCTGATGAATCTGGAGACAGCCGTATGACGATGCATAGGACAGATGTTCTTTTGATTGGTGGCGGCATTATGAGCAAGACACTGGCAATGCTGGTGACACAGCTCGATTCTTCTCGCCATATCACCTTGGTTGAGCAGGCAGCATCATTAGCCACTGAAAGTACACATGCCTGGAATAATGCAGGCACAGGTCATGCGGGTTACTGCGAACTCAACTACACCCCACAGCAAAGTAATGGTGATATCGCTATTGAAAGAGCACTGGGGATAAACGCCCGGTTCGAGGAGTCCCTGCAATTATGGAGCGGTTTGGTTCGCAAAGGCGCTCTGTCGAAACCTTCGGCCTTTATCAATCCTGTGCCTCATATGAGCTGGGTGGAGGGGAAAGACAACGTCAGTTACCTAAAGAATCGTCAGAAAGCACTGGTAAGTCATCCTTTATTTGAAGAGATGGAATATGCGGATGATCCAGCCACCCTAAAGGCGTGGTTACCAATGATGATGGCTGAGCGTGATATGAGGCAGCCCATGGCCGCTACACGCGTGGCACACGGTACAGACATCAACTTCGGGGAGTTGACCCGCTCGATGGGTGAGCATTTGGCGCATGAGGACTCCGTTGACTATTGGCTCTCAACAGCAGTCACGGAAATGAAGAAGGTTGGAGATCGTTGGCATGTGACAACCAAGCACGCGCTTGCAGGAACACGAACCATCGATGCACGTTTCGTATTTGTTGGCGCAGGTGGGTGTGCCTTGTCCCTGATGCAAAAGGCAGGCGTGGATGAGGTTCGAGGATATGGCGGCTTCCCCGTTTCAGGAATCTGGCTCGCCAGTGAAAATATAAAAGCAGCTGCGACTCATAACGCCAAGGTCTATGGCATGCCACCTGTTGGTGCGCCTCCCATGTCGGTACCGCATCTCGATACCCGTGTGATCGATGGACGCCCTGCCCTACTCTTCGGGCCCTTTGCCGGTTTCACCACACGCTTTTTGAAAAAGAGTAGTCTTTTTGACTTGGTCAACTCGATTCGGTCCCACAATCTCAAACCTATGATGGAGGTAGCAAGAGAACATTGGGCGTTAACCCGTTATCTCATCAAAGAGGCCATAAGTTCTGGCGACCAGCGCCTCGAACAGCTACGCACATTTATGCCTTCGGTGCAGTCGGGAGAATGGCATCTTCGCCCCGCGGGTCAGCGAGTGCAGATTATCAAACTGGATGAGAAAGGGCGTGGTAAGTTGCAGTTCGGTACCGAGATTATCAAGACAGCTGATCGCTCATTGGCAGCATTGTTGGGGGCGTCACCTGGCGCCTCTGTCAGCGTCTCTGCCATGATGGATGTTATCGAGGACTGTCTACCTGAATTGGTTCAGGGTGAAGCAAGACACCGCCTGGAAGAATTGATTCCATCCTATGGTCACTCTTTGGATGATGATCTTGACTTGGTTCATGCTGTACGACGTTATACTTTAGAGACTCTGGCTCTAGATGACAGAAAACCTGCAGAAATTACAGAACAAGATACGTTTTTGAAAACTGGTAGTTGATTTGGTCTAAGAGCTCACCTGATAGGCCTGGCTCGATGAGACATAGTCGCATCCGTTTCTGTGAGATCGATCCAGTTTTTAATCACCTCTTTGCCCCAGCAGGCTCGGATATAGAGCGAGAAAATGCCTTGAGGAACCGGCAGCCAATTGCTTTCCAATTTCTGTCGGGTTTATTTTAATAGATTAGATCCGCTATTGGTCTGAATCCAACTATAATAGTTTCGATAATATAGAAGAAAACACGATAGATAGGTGGAGCCAATGAAAGTTATCACAAGAGCGTTTTCACTTGGCTGTATCAGTCTATTGGCGATTCTTTTGCCGGTAAGTACGCACGGACAGGCCACTTCAGATAAATCGGTTTCAGCGACCACATCCGATACAGTCGTCGGTCGTATGCTCGAGGCACCCGTCAATACAAGACCACTATCTGAAAAATTCTGGTTAGATGAGGCTTGGTTTGAACGAGGGATGCTACAGGTCCCTTTGAATTACGAAGTGATCGAGAGAAAGGTAGTCTATTTGAACCCGGCGGATAGTACTGAAGTGCCGGCTATTTTGTACCGCCCTAAGAATCCCGGCAAGTATCCTGGAGTACTGTTCCAACATGGCCGTCGCGGTTTAGATGAACTCGTTCAGCGATTGCCTCGACGCATGGCTGCAAGAGGATTTGTGGTTTTAGCCCCTGATGTTTATTCGGCCCGTTTCATTGATAAATTGCCCATTGAACACATGCTTGAAACTGAGGGGGATACCAACGCTGGCGTTGATTATCTGCTTGCACAACCCGATGTTTCAACTTCTAAAATCTGCCTATACTCCCACACTCGTGGTGGGTATTACACTTTACAGGTAGCTGTGAAGTTTAAACGGCAGAAAAAAGAAGTGGCTTGTTATGTTTCCTTTTATCCTCATTGGCAAAATCCCAATGCCGAGGAACCAATGCAAGTTTATCGCTATGCTATTGAAGCCGATAGTCTTGAAATCCCAACAATGATTTTAATAGGTGAGTATGAACAGTATCAACGCCGGCGCTCTATTGAAACTGCTGTAAAGTCCATGAAAAATGCGGGAAAAAGTGTACATCTTATTATCTATCCTGGTGTAGGACGTGGCTTCGATTTTCGACCGGAGAGTGTCCGCACATTCGCAGACGACCTTGCGACAAAAGACTCAACGATGCGTGCTGCCTTATTCATGAAAAAATACTTGAACTCGTGGAAAAAATAAATTGGCCGGACAGGCAATGACCTATTAAAAATAGGTCGTAAAATAAGAACCGTATGATGGAGATACAAATATAACCGTGTCTACAAATTAGCAGCTGTTTAGATATCTATACCAGCACACACATCTACATGCCGGAAACGTTGTATGTGCTTGCTGTTTGTGAACCATTACTCTTAGTTTAGCGTTTTCATTGCCCAAGCCTATATCCGAATAATTTTTCGGAGACCTCTTTTAACCATCAAATACTGATGGGTATATCACTTCAAGCATGATATTTTGTTTGAAGTCAAAAGCGTACATAAGAATGCTCAACTGAATTGGGATCTGATTTCAACCAGTACAAAGGCTATCCGCTCTATCATTAAGGAGATTTGGGTCTATTATTTCGTATTCCATGCCTTTTATTTAGCAACTTTGCCGATATAAAAGGGATAAACATATGAAAGCCTTAATAATCCTTTTCTTAGCTTTCCTGTTGTTTAGCCAGTTTTCATCAACAGTCGCTGACACACCTGAAGATACCCGGCAACTCAATGGTCATGGCGGTCCGGTGAATTGTGTCTCGATCAGTCCGGATGGAAAACAGGTCATCTCTGGTAGTCTCGACTACACCGTCATGTTGTGGGACATCGATAAACCCCGGCCCAAAAACACAAAACGTTTCCAAGAGCACCGCGGGGCCGTCAGTGAGGTTCGCTTCCTGCCTTCGGGAGCCGAGGCTGTTTCCAGTGGTGATGATGGCACAGTGTATTTATGGGATGTAAAAAAGCATAAGTTATTACACAGGTTCGTCGGACACCAGGCCAAGGTCGTTTCCGTCGATGTTACTCCTGATGGAAAAATGCTCGCCTCCGCAAGTTGGGATGGATCGGTTCGTCTGTGGGATCTGTCCTCCAGAGAAGCCTTACATGAAATCAAGGTACATGAACAAACTGTTCACTCTGTTCTGCTTTCTGCTGATGGAAAAACCGCTTATTCGGGCGGCTATGACGGAAGAATCAGGAGCTGGGATACTCGTACGGGTAATTTGATAAAGGTTATTCACGAACATGGCTGGCCGATCAATGTCATGCGTTGGTTTTCTAATCAGATTCTTTTCGGTACAAGCAACGGTGATGTGCAGTTGCTCGATGTGGCATCTGCCAGCATCTCTAAAATCCTCATCCCCCATCAGAAACCGGTACTGGGTCTTGCAGTATCGAATAAACATGGACTCATCGCCAGCGGCGGAATTGATGGTGTAATCAGAGTGTGGGACACGCAGGACTGGTCAGTCACAGGAGAAACAGAAGGAATACCAGGTCCGGTATGGGCGCTGGCATTTACCGCTGACGGCAAGGGCATCTATTTTGGCTCTCTGGATGACGATGTTAAATACTGGAAAATTTCAACATCTGACGATACGAATTGGAGCAAGGGGCATAAACAGCGGCGTTTTCAGGTAAAAGCGGGGTTACCCCTTGGTGAATTACAGTTCGCACGCAAGTGTAGCGTGTGTCATAGCCTCGATCCTGACGTGACAAACCGTGCTGGGCCATCTCTCTATAAGATCATGGGACGTAAGGCTGGCTCCCTACCTGAATATCCTTATTCAAAGGGATTAATCCAGTCTGATGTGGTGTGGAATGAAAAGACGATAGATGAGCTGTTTGTGAAGGGGCCCAGTCACGTTGTACCAGGATCGAAAATGCCATTACAGAAAATTCCAGATGCAGAAAAACGTACCGCGTTAATCAATTTCTTAATAAAACAGTAAATCATTATTGTATCGCAGTAACGAACATGGAACTGAATCTCCGATTCTGCGATACAGAAAAGCAATTCACTTTTTCAAACTAGGTGCTTTCGAGTACCCGACTAAAGAATAACCCTGAGCAGATATCGGTGCTTCACTGACTATTTTTACTTTTTTAGGCAGTACTCAAAGCCACTAAATTTACTGTCAATAAACCATTTCTTTTAAAACCTCTCACTGTCACTAAACTGTAATAATTCTTGAATAAAATAGTGATCTACATGTAACGAATTTTACAAAACATAATTCATGCTATTCTATAGCATTATGCAATAACTTACTGAATTATATTAATAATATATACCGCTACAGGTATCAAACATATAAATTATTTCTGTGTTTATACAAACCAAGCATATTCATTCGAGGGGAAACCATGAAGAGTAAGATAATCATTGCTGGTTCTATTGCGCTCGCCACACTTTCTTTCAGTATTACCGCCAGTGCTGACCGTGAGTTAATACAAAACAAGGGTTCTGACACCCTGGTCAACGTAGCCCAGGCTTGGGCTGAGGAATACCGAAATGTCGATTCAAATGTGGCAGTTGCTGTCTCAGGCGGAGGGTCCGGCACAGGTATAGCAGCAATGATCAACGGTACTGTGGATATCGCCAATGCGAGTCGCAATATGAAATCGAAAGAATTGGCGCTGGCTAAGAAGAAAGGACAGAATCCGATCGAGCATGTTGTTGGCTATGACGCCCTCGCCGTCTTCATCCACGGCAATAATCCCGCCCAGACTTTCTCTTTCGAACAATTGAAAGCGATCTTTGGTCGTGGCGGCAGTGCAACAAAATGGTCAGATATCGGCCTGAAAGTTCCCGGCTGCAAGCAAGATAAGATCGTAGTGGTCAGCCGCCAGAATAATTCCGGTACCTATGCCTACTTCAAAAAAGCTGCGCTTGGAAAGAAAGGGAAATTTCGTCAAGGTACACTTGATATGCACGGCTCCAAAGATGTGGTGGATTTAGTTGAAAAGACGCCTTGTGCCATTGGCTATAGTGGTCTTGCATATGCTACCGATCATATAAAAATGGCGTGTATTTCTAAAGAGACAGGCGGGAGCTGTATTAATCCTAGCGTCAAAACTGCCAGTGATCGTAGCTACCCTATCGCTCGCCCATTGTTTATGTACACGAATGGCGAGCCTCAAGGGGAGATAAAAAAATACCTTGATTGGATCAAGAGCGATAAGGGACAGTGCATCCTTCTGAAGAAGGGTTATGCACCATACCGTGATGTGAATTGTAGTTAATTATCCGCTTGTCAGGTATCTATGGGTAAGTACTAACCTAGTCTGCTTTTTGCCGAACCACGCGTTAATGCCTCCTACCCTTGATACTTGATCGTCGAAGAATCATCACATAGTTCTATGCGGAGCATTATTGAATGAGCCATCTCGAAGAGCGTTTGAAAAAAGATCTGGATAAAGTCCATGATCGAGTCGCAAAAATGGGAGCGCAAGTACAGGATGCGGTAAAGAATGCGGTTCAGGCGCTGCTAACTGGAAATCATGAGCTTGCCTACCTGACGGTTCTAAAGGACAACCCAATCAATCGATGTATGCGTGAGATCGATAGGGTCTGCCATAGTTTTATTGCTGTACATATTCCCACTGGAGGCCACCTACGACTGCTCTCTTCCGTTATTCGAGTCAATATTGAGCTAGAGCGGATCGGTGACTATGCGGTGACAATCGCCCGGGAGGCTGCACAACTGTCTGAGCCACCAAGCGGTGCTCTCCTTGAGGAGCTTGTCCGTATCTCTGATGAAACATCGCTTATGCTGAGTAATTCCATCAGCGCATTTGGTAATCTCGATGCTGATATGGCGATGAGTACAATGGCGATGGCTGATGAACTGGAGCACAATTTGGATTCTGTTTACACCGGAATGATGGCCAATGATGACAGGGAGAGAGTCAAAGATATATTGGCCGTCTTTGTTGTGTTTACACAACTTAAGCGGATTTCTGATCAAGCCAAAAACCTGTGTGAAGATACGATTTTCGCAGTTACAGGGGAGCAGAAAAAACCCAAGGTTTTTAAGATTCTTTTTATCGATGAAGACAACGGTTGCTTCAGCCAAATGGCCGAGGCCATTGCCAGGCAGTCTTATCCCGGCTTTGGTGAGTACCGAAGTGCTGGACGGAATCCAGTCAATTCACTTGATCCCAAGATGATTTCATTCCTTGATAATAAGGGTATCCATCATGCCCAGGCTCAAGCTACTGCAGTCAGCCAGCTGTCAGAACATGATATTTTTGAGCAGCATGTTGTTGTTAGTCTTCAGGGGAATTTCTCTTCTTATCTTTCAACTATTCCATTCCACACATCAGCGATGGATTGGGATATTGCTTCATCCGAAAACCCTCAGGGTAAACAGGATTACACGAAGTTGTACGATGAAATATCATTAAAGGTAAAGGCGCTAATGGAACTTCTCCGCGGTGAAGGAGCTAGCTGAAGTGTCCGAAACCAAGCCACTACTACAATCACCTTCTGTGGATTTCGATCATCGGAATTTCGATTGGTATGTTGATAAATTTATCCAATCAATCGTTTTTATTGCTGGAATTTCCGCAATTATTTTTATAATTGGCATTTTTGCATTCATTACGATTGAAGGCTTCGGTTTTTTACTGGAGGATTTCAGTTTTCGGGAATTCTTCTTATCTCCATTTTGGGAACCCTCTGATGAGGATGCGCCTGAATATGGCATTCTGGCACTTGTGGCCGGCACTGCCAGTGTTACAGGCCTGGCTATGATTGTGGCTATCCCCTTCTCTCTTGGAGCAGCCATTTTTATTGGCGAATTTGCTACAGGAAAACTCAGAGAGTCTTTGAAAGTTCTGGTGGAATTGTTGGCAGCCATTCCATCTGTCGTTTGGGGATTTATTGGTCTCTCCATTATGAACCCACTGATCATTGACGTGTTTGATGTTCCAGTAGGTCTTAATGTGCTCAATGCAGGCATCATACTCGGTCTTATGGCTGCGCCGATCATGACGTCTATTGCGGAAGATGCTTTGAAAGCAGTGCCGGATCGTTACCGTGAAGCCGCTGAGGCGCTGGGAGCCACGCGCTGGCAAGTGATATACAAAACTGTCTTGCCTGCAGCGAAGAATGGCTTGTTAGGTGCTGTGCTGCTGGGCGTAGGGAGAGGTTTCGGTGAAACTATGGCAGTACTGATGGCTACTGGCCATTCGGTAAATATCCCTGGAAGTGTATTCGATCCGGTACGTGCACTGACCGCAACCATCGCTGCCGAATTAGGGGAGACAGCAGTCGGATCGCCTCATTACCAGGCACTGTTCACTATCGGTATTTTCCTGTTCATTATTACCTTTTTGATTAACCTAACTGCGGATCTTATCGTTCGCGGTATCCGCAAAGGATAAATCAAGATGTTCGCAGAATCTTCACTCAACGTACGTAACAAGCGGATTCAGAATCTTTTCCGTATCCTTTTCATGATGATGACAATTCTTTTGATCATACCGGTGATCATAATCCTGGGTACGCTAATTGCCAAAGGTGGCAGCATCATATCTTTCGATTTTCTTTTTACAGATCCGACTAACGGGATGACTGCCGGCGGTATCTTCCCTGCCTTGCTGGGGACTATCTGGATAGTGGCTGTTGCACTACTGGCATCGGTTCCCCTGGGAATAGCCGCAGCTATCTACCTGAATGAATATGCTGGAGATAACTGGTTTACACGGATCATACAGCTTGCCATCATAAATTTAGCGGGAGTGCCCTCTATCGTCCATGCGCTATTTGGAGTGGGTGCGTTTGTTATCTTTTTCGGGTTCGGCACAAGTATTCTTGCTGCAAGTTTAACCCTCGCTATCATGACGTTGCCTGTGGTGATTGTCTCCACTCGGGAATCATTACGCGCTGTGCCTCAAGCTTTTCGAGAAGCATGCTGGAACATGGGTGCTACCCGATGGCAAACCATAAGACGGGTGGTTCTTCCCAATGCTGTCAGTGGTATTTTGACCGGTATCATACTGGAAGTATCGAGAACGACAGGAGAGACAGCACCCATCATGTTCACGGGAGCTGCATTCTTCCTGCCATTTCTTCCTCAAAGCGTTTTTGACCAGACAATGGCACTTTCTCTACACCTGTTTGTAGTCGCAACACAAGTACCAGGTGTGCCTGATAACCTGCCATTCGGTGTGGCACTCGTACTCATCGCTATGGTGCTGTTGATGAACAGTATCTCTATTGCATTCCGCATGTATTTAAGAGGCAAAAAGAAATGGTGAATATTGGCCTCGATGTGGCAAGCATGAATGAACCGGCTGTGAATATTTCCTCAGTGCCTAATACGAAACTTGAGGTTAGTGACCTGACTATCAGTTATGGAAACACACCAGCCTTAAGCAATGTCAATTTTTCAGTCGAAGAGCATGAGATCTTCGGTATCATTGGCCCTGCCAATGCAGGAAAAACGTCGTTTCTGAAATCATTGAATCGTATGGATACATTCGACTCAAATATGACAGTCAATGGCCAGATTCTTTTTAATGGCCTCAATATTCAAAACCTGAAAAACATCTACGCACTACGTAGCCGTATTGGCGTGGTCTTTCCCTTGCCTGTGGGCCTCCCGTTGACTATCTATGAAAATGTAGCCCTGTCTCCCAGACTGCGCGGCATTAAAAAAAGAAGTGAACTCGATGTTATTGTTGAGCAGTGTCTCACCCGAGCTGCACTATGGGATGAGGTGAAAGATCGACTGAACTCTTTAGGCAGCCTCCTTTCTGGCGGTCAACAACAAAGACTCACCATTGCACGCGCGCTCTCCCAAGCACCGGATCTATTAATGTTGGATGAATTTTCGATTGCTGTAGATCCTGTGACTACCATGCGAATTGAAGATGTCCTTAAAGAACTGAAAAAGGACATGACCATTATTTTGGTGACAAATCTCGTACAGCAGGCCAGACGCCTGGCAGACCGTACAGCTTTTTTTCTTGAAGGCGAGTGTGTTGAGGTTGGCGTCACAGAGGAATTGTTCACTGGAGAGGTCAACGATCAAAGAACCCGGGACTATATAGAAGGTAAATTTGGATAACTCCAAGCTCGGCCACACACATTTATCTGGAATACTTCATGCAAGCAGCAAGCGTAGAAACCATTGAGAATTCTATACCTGAGTACGCTATCCGCACCAGAAAGCTCAATCTTTGGTACGGCACTTTTCAGGCGCTTTTTGATGTAGACCTCAATATCAGAAACGGTATGATCACCTCTCTCATCGGACCTTCCGGTTGTGGAAAGTCAACTTTTTTACGCAGTGTCAACCGTATTAATGAGAGGCTCGGTTATGTGCGCATCAATGGGACAATCGATGTTTTGGATAAAAATATCTATGATCCCGATGTCGAACTCGTTCAGGTACGTAAGAGAATAGGTATGGTTTTTCAGCGTCCCAATCCATTACCCTCATCAATTCGAGAGAATATTCTTTTCGGTCACAAGCTCCATGCAGGTGGTGGAAAAACATCTAAATCAGACCAAGAGGAGATTGTCGAAACTTCACTACGACAAGTCCTCTTATGGGACAAAGTCAAAGACCACCTGAATAAAAAAGCGACAGCTCTCTCTTTGGAAGAACAACAAAAACTATGCATTGCGCGCCTCCTGCCCGTAAAACCCAGTGTACTCTTGATGGATGAGCCCTGCTCTGCGCTCGATCCTAAAGGAACTGCTGCTGTCGAAGAACTGATTTGGGAACTGCGCGGTGAATACACCATTCTGATTGTCACCCACAACATGGCGCAAGCAAGACGTGCAAGTGAAGAGTGTATATTTATGCTAATGGGTAAAGTTGTTGAGCACCAACTGACCCAAGATCTTTTTGTGACCCCGGATAAGAAAGAGACTGCTGATTATATTGAGGGACGCTACGGCTAACCCAATCTATAAACTCAACGTATTCGGCTTTTCTGTTCGGAAGCAGCGTTACTAGGGGTGTTTTTTTCTGCTTCTATGGCGTGACAAAAGCAGCCATTCCAGAGCTTACTTAAGCCCTATTAAATACAATATACCATTATTATTATCAATGACTTATTTAAAGTATCTATAAAGTACATTAAGAATTAATAACTATAAACCTCTTTTCTTCTACCAGTTGGTTCGAATGCTTATCAGCCATTAGTAAGAATGATAAGTCGTACAGATTAGCTATTTTTCGGACGACTACTAAATCTGCAAACCTACAAACAATGTCATCTTAAATCCTAATCTAGCGCCATATTTTCATAGGGTTATAGGACTCAGATATTCGTTGGCATGACGGGTAGCATAGATATATACACCGTTCTAGAACCGATCATTTTAACGTCAACTGAATAAGACATATCGATAATATTGCTTTTGAACAAGCAACGACAAAGCCATCAAGATCTATACTCACAATATCTTTATGATCTTCTGTTCATAAAAAAAACGCAGAAAATATATTGTTATTGGAGGAGATCGATGGCTGACAACTCATATAAATTAGTCAACGAACAAGAGGGTCTATCAGAAACATTGGGCGTTATCAGTGGCACCCAAGGTCCGCATGCTGTAGATGTGAGAAAACTCTATCGGGACACGGGAGTATTGACCTACGATCCCGGCTTCATGTCGACGGCGAGTTGTGAGAGCCGTATCACCTATATCGATGGTGAGGCAGGCATTCTCGAATATAGAGGCTATCCTATAGAACAACTCGCTGAACAATCAACCTATCTCGAAGTTGCTTATTTACTGCTTTATGGCGACCTGCCAAGTCGTACACAACTGCAAAAGTTCGAGCAGTTGATTGTTTATCACACAATGCTCAATGAAACCCTGAAAAATTTTTATGATGGATTTCATCATGACGCACACCCAATGGCTATCATGGTCGGCGTGGTGGGTTCTCTCTCCGCCTTTTATCACGACTCTCTTGATATCAATGACCCTAAGCATCGAGAAATTTCGGCTCACCGTCTATTTGCCAAGATGCCTACTATTGCCGCTGCGAGCTACAAACACAATATCAGCGAACCTATTATCTACCCCAGAAATGAGCTCTCCTATTGCGCAAACTTTCTTCATATGATGTTTTCTACACCCTGCGAGCCTTACGAGGTCAATCCTATCGCGGAAAAAGCAATCAATCTGTTATTCATACTTCATGCGGACCATGAACAGAATGCGAGCACCTCCACCGTCAGGCTGGCCGGTAGCTCTCAAGCCAATCCTTTTGCCTGTATTGCAGCAGGTATCGCTTCGTTGTGGGGACCGGCTCATGGCGGCGCCAATGAAGCGGTTCTCGATATGTTGACTGAAATCGGTGATGTCTCTCAAATCGATAAATACATTGCAAAAGCGAAAGATAAGAAAGATAAATTTCGCCTGATGGGTTTTGGTCACCGTGTTTATAAAAACTTCGATCCCAGAGCGGGTATTCTGCGAGAGGTTTGCAAGGAGGTTCTGGAAAAATTGGCCGATAATGATAGCCCGCTTTTTGAATTGGCTCTGAAACTGGAAGAGATAGCATTGAATGATGATTATTTCATTCAGCGTAAACTCTATCCCAATGTTGATTTTTACTCAGGTATTATCTACCGCGCACTCGGTATACCGAACAATATGTTCACCGTTATGTTTGCCATCGGACGAACGATAGGTTGGGTCGCTCACTGGATGGAGATGATGAATGATCCCGAACAGAAAATTGGCCGCCCGAGACAGATCTATAAAGGCAGTCCTCGCCGGGAGTACATACCCATCGACAAACGTTGATAGCTTACACAGCAATTCATGCCAAGACTGCACCGCTATGTAGGTGAATTTTCCGGCGCATTTGCCGATCTGGGCACCTTTCTTCCCATCGTTCTGGGTGTTCTTACACTACAGCATATCGATCCTTCAGGGCTGTTCATCGGATTTGGTTTCTTTGCACTATTCACTGCACTGATCTACCGCCGTCCCGTACCGGTCCAGCCAATGAAGGTGGTGGCGGCGATTGTTATTACAACGCACCTCGATGCTGCCACAGTGGCTGCAACCGGTGTCTTGCTCGGTCTGGTACTGCTTCTGCTTGCTGTGCTGGGTGTGATTAACGGTATTGCAAAAAAGATTCCTCAGACAGTACTCTCAGGCATTCAACTGGGTCTTGGACTGACTCTCGCCTGGGCGGGGTTTCAGCTCATCATGGATGAGTGGATGATCGGCATCATTGCCCTGCTTTTGCTGATTATTCTGCAGCAGACAAGGCTTAAGTCCTTTACTGTATTACTTGTCGTGATCGGCATTTCCTGCTGGTCGATCATCAGCGGTGATCACGCCCTACCCCAAATAAAACTGGATATTTATCTTCCATCGCTAATCAGCTTTGGGTGGGATGAGATCCAGACATCGGCACTTATCCTGCTATTACCTCAGCTTGCGTTGACATTAACCAATGCAGTTGTGGTTACCGCCGCAATTGCATCTGATCTCTTTCCGTCAGATACTGATCGTATCTCCCCAAACCGTCTGGCCATCACTACCGGCGCACTCAATTTCTGCCTTGCACCCATCGGTGCTTTTCCCATGTGTCATGGTGCGGGCGGCCTCGTGGTCCAACACAGATTCGGTGCGCGTAGCGGACTGGCACCTGCAATATTTGGCATCACCTGCCTTTCACTGGGTCTGTTCATGGGGCCTGATGCCATGAAGCTCTTGTCACTACTGCCACTGGCTGCACTGGGCGCACTATTGATGCTTGCAGGTTTACAACTCGCAAAGAGTCAGTCGCTTTTTCAGGCAAATGGATGGGAATTGTTTGTGCTGGTCACAACCGGTGTCAGCTGTGTCATCATCAATGTGGCAGCTGGTTTATTAATAGGCCTGCTTATGGAGATGATGAGAAACCGTATAAGAAAGACATAGTGCCAAGGCCTGTTAACAGGCCCTAGGCTGTTACCTCTGATAAGTCTATATAGCAATCAGGTGTAAAATGCGGGGTACAGAGGGCCAAAAATATCAGGTCTATATCTCCTCGGTTCAAGATTCTCTGCGGACAGTCTGCCGGTATCACAACCACATCACCTTCAGTAACCCTCTGTGGCGGCTCATCTCCCGTTGCCACTTCACCGCTGCCTTGCAAGATAACATAGCGTTCAACCCTGTCCTTGAGTTTATGCCAACGTGTTGTCTCGCCGGGTCTGACTCTCGCACGTGCGATTGAAAGTGCCTCATCTTCAAGACTGTTCGAGAGTTCATTGATGAAACACCCTTCACGGAAGAAGTACTCTTTATCCGCTGAATATTTGACGACTTTCGGTTGCATGGGGTTCACTGTCTTGCCTGTAGGTAATCAAATAGCCAAACTGCATGCTAACCAAACCTTGCGAGAGACACCATGAGTTCACACCACTTTTCTCTGGATCCCCACATGATCTACCTCAACCATGCGGCCGTTGCACCCTGGCCGATCCAGACAGTTGAGGCTGTGGCTCGTTTTGCGCAAGAGAATGGCTCAACGGGCGCCATGCACTATCCAGCCTGGATGAAAACTGAGTCTGCACTCCGATCGCAACTGGCTCAACTGATAAATGCCCCCTCCCCCGAGGATATTGCGCTGTTGAAAAGTACTTCAGAGGGACTTTCGGTTATCGCTCATGGCATTGACTGGGAGGCGGGTGACAATATTGTATCCATCGCTCAGGAGTTTCCGTCCAACCGGATCGTCTGGCAATCCCTGGAACCAAAAGGCGTGGAGATACGTTTACTCGATCTGACATCAGAGGATGACCCGGAAGCGGCCCTTATGCGTTTGTGCGACGAGAACACCCGTCTGCTGTCAGTCAGCTCGGTTCAGTACGCTTCCGGCCGCAGAATGCAACTCCCCAAGCTGGGAAAGTTCTGCCATGAGCATCAGATTGTTTTCGTTATCGATGCCATCCAAAGCCTCGGCGCCCTATCCTTTGACGTCGTTTCCAACCAAGCAGACGTTGTGGTTGCGGATGGACACAAGTGGATGCTGGGTCCTGAAGGCCTGGCGCTCTTCTATTGCAGTGAAACATTGCGGGAAAAGTTGCAACTCCGCCAGTTCGGATGGCACATGGTGGAAAATGCCTGGGACTTCGATCGTCAGGATTGGGAACCTGCCACCAGTGCGCGTCGATTCGAGTGTGGCAGCCCAAATATGTTGGGCATTCATGCCCTGCATAGCAGCTTAGGCTTGCTGCTGGAAATGGGGATCGAAAAGGTGTCCCATCTCATCGAGTACAATTGCGACAAGATCATTGCCCAGGTGGATGCCAGAGGCTTCGAACTACTAACACCGCGTGATCCACAAAGCCGGGCAGGCATCGTCACCTTCCGCGTGCCGGATAAGGACAACGCAGCTCTGCAACAGCAGCTGATGGATACTCAAGTAGTTTGCGCTTATCGAGGTGGCGGCATCCGCTTCTCACCCCATTTCCACAACACTGACAGCCAAATTGCCCAGGCTTTTGAGCGGCTGGCTCGGTTAATTTCCCGATGACATATTAACGTTTGCTTATTTAGTGATTTGGATCAAGAAAATTTACCCCGACTGTCATATATTAAGTATCAGGTTCATAGGGAATTGACTCAGTAATCAGTGAACCTGGAATCTAAAAAAAGGCGAAAACAAGACGCACTACCCACTGATGCGTCCAGAGATACGAAGGAGAATGTCAATCATGAAAACAACCCTGAAAATGACTGCTGCCGCTCTTGTCACCGGATCTGCCCTGCTTGTCGCGTTGCCTGCCCAAGCATTCTGGGGACCTTTTGATTGGTTCGATGACGACGATTATTACTATGGACCCTATGGGCCTTACGGCTATGGCGGTCCCTGGGGCCATCCAGGCTACGGCTATGGTGGTTATCCCGGCTATGGCTATGGTGGTTATCCTGGCTATGGCTATGGTGGTTATCCTGGCTATGGTTACGGCGGCTATCCCGGTTACGGTTATCCCTACGCCGCACCCGCAGCACCGGCTGCTGCACCACCAGCAACCACAGAATAATAATCTGCTGGATAGAGTCTCGTACCCCGCCAGAACGGCGGGGTTTTTTTTGACATATCCCACGATAAATCTTCAACCGACAACGACGGACAGATAACGACCATGCAAGACAGCCATATCTCCCTCGCCCATGGTAATGGCGGACGTTTCATGCGGGAGTTGATTGAAGAACTCTTTGCACGCTACCTGAGCAATCCAAACCTTGATGTGCAGGCGGATGCCGTCCATCTTCCGATCGATTCGGAGGGTGAGCTCCTGTTCACCACCGATGGTTTCACGGTCCAGCCGCTGGAGTTTCCCGGTGGTAATATCGGCTCCCTGGCGGTACACGGCACCACCAATGATCTGGCGGTCAGTGGTGCCACACCCCAATACTTGAGCCTCAATGCCTTTATCGAAGAGGGATTTGAGGTCGCCCAACTGGAACGTATCATCCAGGGCATTGCCGACGCGGCAAAGGCGATTGACGTAGAGGTCGTGGCTGGAGACACCAAAGTCGTTCGCCGTGGTGAGGGGGGAGGCATCTATCTGGCGACCACGGGTATCGGACTGCGTCAGCCTGGGCTTCGACTAGGTCTCGATCAAATCCAGCCCGGAGACCAACTGCTTGTCAGCGGACCGGTCGGAGATCACGGTATTGCCGTCATGCTGGCCAGGGAGCAGTTCGGCCTGCGGGGCGACTTACTCTCCGATGCCGGCAGCGTCCTCGCTCTCACCCAGTCACTGCTCGACCTGCCTGGTCTTCGGTTCATGCGGGATCCTACCCGGGGAGGACTGGCGACTGTGGCTCATGAAATCATCCGGGCCACCGGCTATCAGGTACAGCTCTCCCAGACCGCTATCCCCATTCGGGAGCCGGTCATTTCTGTGTGTGAGATGCTGGGCTACGATCCGCTCTATCTCGCCTGCGAAGGCCGTGTTGTGGCGGTTGTTGCCCCGGGCGATGCGGAGACCGTCTTAAAACGGTGGCAAGATCTGCCTGAGGGAGAATCGGCGGCCTTGATAGGGACGATTACGGCTGAAGATCCCTATGTGGTGCTACAGACAGAACTGGGAGGCGCCCGCATTCTGGAAGAGCTGGAGGACGATCCCCTGCCCCGTATCTGTTGAGCAGACCGGGGCGACAGCCCCGGCCACACGACACTACTGAATCTGCCACCCGTTACTGAGACCACTGATTTGACCCAACATGCTGGCAGCGCCCGCTCCCAGACGTTTGGCAAAACGATCCCAGAACTCCTCTTCTACAGTGAAGTCGACAATCTCTTCCGCTTTGATTACCTCTCTGGCCACGTAGCTACTACTACCGAATTCGTCGACCAGGCCCAGACGCTTGGCTTCCTCTCCACTCCAGAAAAGGCCACTGAAGATTTGAGGATTCTCTTCATCTTTTAGGCGGTCACCCCGTCCCTCTTTGACCGTATCGATGAACTGCTGATGCAGTTCCCCCAACATACCCTGAATATAGGCCTCATGGTCTTCGTTCAGGGGGGTGAATGGGTCGAGAATGCCCTTGTTTTCACCGGCTGTCATGAGGCGTCTTTCGATACCCAGATTCTCCATCCCTTCGACAAATCCGAAGCCGTTGATCAGCACACCGATGGAACCCACCACGCTCCCCTCGTCGGCATATATTTTGTCAGCCGCTGCCGCAATGTAGTAACCACCTGAAGCACAGATATCCACCGCTACCGCATACACCGGTATATCGGGATACTTCTCTTTCAGCCGGACAATTTCGCGGTTGATGTAGCGGGACTGTACCGGACTGCCGCCCGGTGTATTCATGCGCAGGATTACCCCTTTGGTCTTCTTATCTTCAAAAGCATTACGCAGACCGGTGATCACTTTATCCGCACTGGCCTTAGTCTCAGATGAGATAAGGCCTTCCACCTGCACCAGCGCTGTATGCTCCTTGGCAACGGTTTGGCTCATCTTCATATCATCAGACCAGACAAGGAGACCCAGAATCAGGAACAGATAACCGAAGGTCAGAAACTTGAAGAAGATGCCCCAGCGTCGGCTGCGGCGTTTCTCATCAACGGTAGCCATCAGCATCTCATGCAGAAGATTGCGCTCCCAACGGGTGGGCTCGGATTGGTTACGTGGTTCATTTGTATTTAGATCTGACATGATAAATCCATTTCATCCTATTGATTTAATAATAACTATTTTGCTTCCGCATGTCTGCGGGTAAGCCATGTGGGGATTTCAGTCACCTGATGAAGACAATCCAGCGGCTTGTGCTGGAGCAGACGCGCCTGGCTATGTACACCGTAGGTCACCCCCAAAGCAGGCATATTCGCATTGGCAGCCATTTGTAGATCATATTCGGTATCACCAATCATCAGCGCCTGTCTGGGCATGACACCCATTTGATCGATGATCTGATGCAGCATCTCCGGATGGGGCTTGGAAAAGGTCTCGTCGGCACAGCGGGTGATATGAAAGAAACGGTGCAGTTCAGTGGTTTCAAGGGCATGGTTCAAACCGCTGCGGCCTTTGCCTGTAGCCACGGCCAAGAGATAGCCTTCATCATGCAAACCCTCGATAACCTCTCTGGCCCCCTTAAAGAGTTCAGAGGGTGCCTCGTTCGAGTTAAAGAAGTGCGAACGATAGCGTTCCGCAACTTCCAGGTGCAGATTGTCCCCGGCATCCGGAAAGAGTGCATGTACTGCCTCACGCAAGCCGAGACCGATAATATTTCTTATCGCCTCGCGTCCCGGTGACTTCAGGCCAAGGTCCTTCACTGCCGCCTCGACACAAGCGACAATTCGGGCCTCTGAATCCATCAAAGTCCCATCCCAATCAAATATTAACAGCTCAAACTTCATTGAATTTCTTTAATTGTTTCAGGACTCGTTCCAACTCGTCCGGCAATGGTGCTTCGATAACCGTATCGTGCTTTTCTCCCGGCCAGCGAAAGCGAATCTGATGCGCATGCAGAAAGAGCCTTCTGAGGCCGATTGCGCGCATCTTTTTATTTTCAACTTCATTACCGTACTTGCTATCTCCCAATACTGGCGAGCCAAGCCAGGCACTGTGGACGCGAATTTGATGCGTTCGACCCGTCACCAGTTCCACCTCAGCCAGCGTTGCCTCCGCATATCTTGTCAGCCTTCTGAAACGGGTCTCTGCCGACTTGCCTTCGGGGTCCACACGAACCACCCGCTCTCCACCCTGCAGGGTATTCTTTTTCAGTGGCACATCGACGGTTTTTGCACCTTTACGCCAACTCCCAGCAAGCAGGGTAAGATACCGTTTATCGACTCGATTTTGTCGTATGAGTTCATGCAATGTGCGTAACGCTGCAGGTTTTTTACTGATCATCAGGCAGCCGGAAGTATCACGGTCCAGCCTATGCACCAATTCCAGTCTGGTATCCTTCGGTCTGATCGACCTTAAGGTCTCGATGACACCTGAACTCAGCCCACTACCGCCATGCACTGCCATGCCGGACGGCTTATTGAGAACCAGCAAGCGCTCGTCTTCGAACAGTATTGTGCCATCCAGCTGTGCCTGCAGCTTTTTTGAAGGCAGACTGGGCGTCGAGATATCCATCCGAATCGGAGGAATACGTACGCGATCACCCACCTGCAAGCGGTATGTCGCTTTGATTCGCCCTTTATTGACCCGTACCTCCCCTTTCCGCAATATCCGATAGATATGGCTCCTGGGCACCCCTTTTAGGTGCCGCATGAGGAAATTATCTATTCTTTGCCCCATGTCATCCTGAGCCACGTCCAGAAATGTGACTGATGGAGAAATCTTTTTTGATTCTGACATTTAGGTCCAATTTATTTCGGTTGTAACATTGATGTCACGGGTGAAGATTGCTATATTCGCAAGCGGATTTCCGATATCGGCGAAGCTATCATTTTCTCAACGCCGGTATCTGCGCGGCACTCGACAAACAGCGGCTTATACTTTCATCACAGCGCAGTTTGTCAACTGTCCAAGCGCAACGGTGCCCTTCGGGCCTGGCTCTCAAACTGAAGCCTTGCAGTCGCGCCAAAGCAAATCATCAGCGAGACCCTAACTTCAGGTTTTCGCCACGACATCGAAACCCGGCAGTCTAAATCAGACTGTGCGTATCGGTTTCCCTTGCTTTGTGCGCCTTCAAGTCCAGGTATCAGCAGACCCCGAGCGGCGAACTTTAACAGTTTTTCAACTGACCGAGCCAGTTTTCTGAGTTGGCGTCAAACCTGACCAACAGGTTTGCGCAAAGGCACTCTGTTGCAGCTTCAGCAGGCGATTAACGCCTAGTAGCCCAACAAATACTTGTCTGCCCAAACCAGAATCAGTGGACGTGCCGGTTGACTGGATAATTTAATGAAAAGAATGCTGATTAACGCAACTCAGCCAGAAGAGTTGCGTGTTGCTATCGTTGATGGCCAAAAACTATTCAACCTGGATATCGAGATTCCCGGCCGGGAACAGAAAAAAGCCAACATCTATAAAGGCCGCATTACCCGGGTCGAGCCCAGCCTCGAGGCTGCCTTCGTCGAGTACGGCTCCGAACGCCACGGCTTTCTCCCGCTGAAGGAGATCTCTCGCAGTTACTACTCAGATCAGGCAAAAGCCTCAGGTGGACGCGTCAACATCCAGGATGCCATCAAAGAAGGCAAGGAAGTTATCGTTCAGGTCGAGAAAGAGGAACGTGGCAATAAAGGGGCAGCCCTGACCACATTTATCTCCCTGGCAGGACGCTATCTGGTATTGATGCCGAACAATCCGCGGGCTGGCGGTGTCTCTCGCAGAATCGAAGGTCAGGATCGCACTGAGCTTCGCGAAGCCATGAGCGAACTGCAGATACCCGAAGATATGGGGTTGATTGTCCGCACCGCCGGTGTGGGAAAAAATGCCGAAGAACTGCAGTGGGATCTGGATTATCTGATACAGCTCTGGCAGGCCATCGAACACTCCGCCGAGAAGCCCTCGCCCTTCCTGATCTACCAGGAGAGCAATGTTATCATCCGTTCGATCCGTGACTATCTACGGGCAGATATCGGTGAGATCGTAATAGATGATGCTGAGGTCTTCTCTCAGGCCGAACGCTTTATCGCACAGGTCATGCCCCAGTACAGCAAGAAGCTGCGTCACTACGATGATGAAGTCCCCCTTTTCAGCCGCTATCAGATCGAAAGCCAGATCGAGTCGGCTTTTCAGCGCGAAGTGACCCTGCCCTCCGGCGGCGCCATCGTCATCGATCACACCGAGGCGCTGACCTCCATCGATATCAACTCTGCACGGGCGACCAAAGGTGCAGACATCGAAGAGACGGCGCTCAATACCAATCTGGAGGCCTCTGACGAGATTGCACGCCAACTGCGTCTGCGGGATCTTGGCGGCCTGTTCGTCATCGACTTCATCGACATGACGCCCTCGCGTAATCAGCGTGAAGTGGAGAATCGCCTGAAAGATGCGCTCAAGCAGGATCGAGCCCGTGTGCAGATCGGCCGTATCTCCCGCTTCGGCCTGCTGGAGATGTCCAGGCAGCGTCTGCGTCCTTCTCTGGGTGAAGCCAGTGAGCAGGCTTGTCCCCGATGTAACGGCCACGGCACTGTCCGCGGCGTTGAATCCCTCTCCCTCTCGGTGCTGCGCATCATTGAGGAAGATGCCATGAAAGAGAATACCGGGCGTATCATGGCGCAATTGCCGGTAGATATGGCAACTTTTCTGCTCAATGAGAAACGCCAATCGATACACGATATCGAAAAGCGTCAGTCCATCGAAGTCGTGCTGATTCCGAACAGCCGTTATGAGACCCCCAACTACACCATCGAGCGTGTGCGTGTCAGCGAGATCCCCGCTGATCAAGCCGGTCAGTCAAGCTATCAGATGGTCAGTGAAGAGACGGAGCAGGCCCCTGATTTTGCCAAGACCAATCAACCTAAGGCGGAGAAGCCGGCTGTCAAGGCGATCGCTCCCACAACGCCGGCACCTCAACGTGCGCCCCAACCGGAAGCGGTGAGCACCAATGACGATACCGGTTTTCTGAAAAAGTTCTTTACCTCAATTTTCTCACCGAAATCAGAGAGTCCTGCCAAACAAGAAGCGGAAGCCGAATCTTCTCCAAGCACTGAGAAGAGACCCCGTCGCGCAAACAGCGGCAACCGAAAACCCCAAGGCAGCGGTTCACGTAGTAACGCCAGACGTGGCGGCCGTTCAGACAACCGAAACAAAGACAACACGGGTGGCCGGGGTCGCTCTACTAAACCCACAGAGCAAAAACAGACGGAACCCAGGCCTCAGCAGGGACAGGGAACCCCCGGTACTGATGAAAAGGGTGACGCTCCCAAACCAAAGGGTTCTCGTAGAGGACGCCGCGGTGGACGCAGGCGTCGTTCTAACACCGGCACAGAGAACAAGGCTGTTGAGAATGGTACTGAGCAGAGCCCAGTCAGTGCCAACGCGCCGGATAAAAAGCCTGAGTCCGAACCAGCACCCAAGCCCAGGCAGCAAAGAAAACCACGTGCACCCAGAAGTGAATCATCAACTGAGGACCGTGGGGCAAAGACTGATAAGCCAACTCAGGCGCCAACATTAGAGCAGCCACAGGAAAGGCCCAGGCAGGAGGACACAACCCAACCTCAAGCCAAGGCACAGCCCAAGCGTGAAGATCGTCCATCTGAGACACCGGTCACCACAAAACAGGAAAAGCCTGACTTGCCTAAGCAGGCCCCAAAAGAAAGTTTGGGCTCAGATACTTCTAAGCCTGCGAAGACAGCAACAGCAGCCGATACCACTCGGCCATCGACTGCTGATAGTGCGCCGACCCCGGCTCCCGCTCCGGTCAAGTCAGATAAACCTGTCAATCCGAAACCCAGGCCTGCTGCGCCGGTCGATAAGCCAGCTGAAGCGAAATCCAAACCTACTGCTCCTGTCGATAAGCCAGCTGAGCAGAAATCCAAACCTGCTGCCCCGGTCGATAAGCCAGCTGAGCCGAAATCTAAACCTGCTGCCCCGGTCGAGAAGCCAGCACCTGTAAAATTGCAGCAGATAGAAACCAAGCCAAGAGTTTCCAAACCCGAAGCAAAGCCTGCGTCAAAGGAAGCCGAAATACGTAAGCCGGTTACTGAAAAGGAGCCAGCAGAAAAATCTCAGACACCTGTTGCATCTGCTGAAGGTAAGAAAGCCCCGGCAGAATCCACTGCCAGCACAAAGGTCGTTTCGACTGACAGCAGCGAATAACCCAGGCTCTAACACACCCGCCCCGTAATGGGGCGGGCTTCAAACCTGATGATTTTCCCGGATATGTTGCAGCAGTCCGCGGGAAGCGTTTTCAACCAGATCAAACACCCGGTCGAATCCAGCCACGCCGCCGTAATAGGGATCAGGCACTTCATCTTCAGGTAAATGAGGGGCGAAATCGAGAAACAAATATAGCTTCTCTTCATAGCCTGACGGGCAGATGTCCTGTAGCTCGCTATAGTTCGACCGATCCATGGCAATCACATAATCAAATATTTCAAAATCCTCCGCCCTCGCCTTACGGGCTCGCAGATCGCTTAGATCCACACCCCGCTTTGCAGCCGTCTCCCTCGCCCGACGATCCGGCGGTTCCCCCACATGGTAAGCAATGGTGCCAGCAGAGTCGGTCTGAATTCTGTCATTCAGGTCCTCTCTCTCAACCAGGGATCGGAAGACACCATGGGCTGTGGGTGATCGGCAGATATTGCCCATGCAGACAAAAAGGACTGAGACTTGTTTCATGTTCGTTTCGATAGTTGGGAGTAATTCGTGTTGGAAGGATTTATCTGGAGGATTTGCCAGCAGGTCGTCGCGCGGGGCGGCGAAAAGGTAGATTCTTATTGGGTTTCACCGCTTTAACATTCGGATCAATCTCCAATTTCAGAGTGGTCTCCTTGGCGCCTCGTTTGATCGTAACCTCATTTCGTTCAACGGAAACGACTTTCCAGTCCTTGTGGCTCATTCCCTCGCGCAGGCGTAGTAATTCTTTGCTCTTCAGGTCTGTAATGACGGCTGTCTTGCTATCCGGCGTTATCGCCACACCCTCGAGCTTGAGATTCAAAGGCGTCCTCGGTGCAGTCGATGCTCTTTCGACCACAGGTTTCTCTGGTGGTACTCTGCCCTCGGCGAATAATGGTCGTTGTGTAATCTCTGCGAAGCTGTTGATGGGCAGAGCCACAAAAGGTCGAGTGGGTGAATTCGTTTTGCCATCTTCACGCTTGGTGTTTTTCTGATTGGAATCCGCCGGTGCTTCACGAGTCATCAGAGGCTGCTTCCATGTTTGATAAAACAGACCGCCGAGCAGTCCGGAGGCCAGAATAAGTATCAGTGTCATTCCGCTGACATAGGATCTGATACCTGTCATGACTTTTCTCCTCTCATATAACCTGAGAGTTGAAAATCGATGTCCAGTAGCCGGAGGGCCTTGTTTAGCTCTTTGGTGGAAGGCAAGCGTCGTCTTGCGACCTGTCGACTGCGAATGGTGAGGTCGCTGATAAAGAGGTATGGCTTTTGTGATTCCAGTGAGTGGAAGATCGACAACATATCTTCCAATGTGCTTTTCATACGAACTCTGATGACGACCCGGCTGAATCCCTCCTCCTCCGTGGTCTGTAATACCTGCGTGCTGAGTATGTCACCCTGCTTACCTGCAATGAGCTGTTTGACCTTTCTTTGCAGCTCCGCAGTGGCAAGTGATTCTGTTGCACTCTGTAAATATCGCCTGTCGTTGCGTTGTGATTTTACCAATCGTTGATACTCCGATTGATACTGATCACCATGCATGGCCACACGTCGATATGTCTCGAGCTGATTGGTCATTGAGGAAATCTGATCGTCGTAGTGACGATTCATCGACCAGACCGGCAGTGCAATCACAGTAACCAACAATGCCAGTGTCAGCAGCAGCAGGATGACGGCGAAGGATTTGCTCTGGCTACGAGTCAGTCGTGAAATCATTCGGCTGACTCCCCTGGCAACTCCATATCCGTTGAGATGTGAAAACGCTCCGTATTATTTTGTCTGTTTTGCGTGACCGGCGATCTGAAGGAGACATTTTTGAACAGCGGGGAAGCATCAATCAAAGAGATGAGTGAGGCTGATGCGACGGACTGACCATGTAGATGTACCACATCACTTCGCACTTCAAAATTACTGACCCAGGTATCATCAGGTACAACCAGCGTCAATTCATTAAGAATTTGGAGCACCTGCAGAGAGCCTTTCTTCCTCTCCTCCAAAAACTTATTCTCAAGTTTTGCCTGATCGACTTTTGTTCTCAATTCCACAGCTTCCGCAGACTGCTTCTTATAATCGGCGACTTCCTGCTCCAGCGTCTTGGCATAGATGGACTTTTGCCAGACCGGTAAGGCAAGATTTGCCAGCAACAATAAAAAAAAGACCAACAATAGAAAATAGTTGATATAACGAAATCCCTTTTGTGGTTTCTCTCTTCTCTCGGGTGGCAGCAGATTAACCCTGTTGAAGACGCCGTTATGTTCTTCACAGGGTGATATGGCATTGATGACGATCTCATGCTCATGCAAGACATCAAGTGCATAGGTGAGCTTGTCGATCGGCGCAAGTATCAGTGTAACTTCGAGAGTTCTTGCCTGCTTATCCCGCCCACTAATGACATAGTCGTAATAGACTTGATCTGCTGTGAACGGTGTTTGCCTGTCCATCTCGAACGAGAGGACCTCCCACAGATTCTCCTCGGTTTCGATCGGCAGGGTGACTTTTTTTATCAGATATTTTTTCTTCTCCAGACAAAGTCGTATTTCACTGGCGCCGGACAATACTCTTTTCTGATCCGGATCATTGAAGTCGATACCACTGAGATAATTACTGTGGACCTCTTCACCGGTCACACCATGATTGACCAGCCTCAAGGTCTTATCGGCATAGAAGAGTTGCAACGGCCGGCCATTGCGAAACAGTGAGAGCAGGGATTCCGGCATTAGCGACGTGAGTTCTTCTCCCCACCAGGTGAAAAAAACGCGTAGTTGGTAACTTATCGAGCTAACTGCCATGAGGTATCTATCGGTATTCGCCGGTGCTGTTTAGAGGGAATCGTGCCTAGCGAGAATAGTGTAGGGTTTACCGTTGTTGTTTTTCATTTCAATATCGACGTTGATTGCAGATCTTGCGCCACCCTGTGTCATTGCCTCGATGGTGATCCGATAGTGTTTACCCGGTGCCTGTCCAGAACTGTTAAATTCATCAATGTTATCAACCTCAGCCAGCTCACTTTCTATCTGACTGAATGCATCTGCGATGCCGCTATCCATGGATGTGCCTTGCTTCAAAAGTGTAGTCAGCGTCTCTGAAGCAAACTGGTGGTCCACACTGCTCAGACCTGAATAGACAGTAACATAGGGTCTCAACTTATCGACACTGTCTCTGTTGAAACCCATAACATAACCGAGCTCATCCACACTTTCCAGGTTTCTATCCGTGGTGCCGTAGGTAAAACCCGCATTGGCGTAATCGTTGTCCTCGGCGCCCTTCAAACGCTTTAAATCATCACTGTCACGCCAATCCTCCAGCGCATCGGATAATTCCTCTCTTTCCTCTTCGCTATCGGATAACATCCTGAAAGTATTTAATAAAATCTGCCTGGATGAGCTGTTGAGGTCAACCAGTCCCGAGGCATTTCTTATCGCTATACGCAGTGTACCTTGTGCATTTTGTATCTCATAGACCTGGCCATTGAAATTCCACCGCGACTCACTATTGCTCACCATCAATTCCATCAGTGCACGACTCAGTCCTGTCTCTGCCATCATTCGAGCCTTCTGACGCTCAATGATATTGCCGGCCATGCGGGTCTCCACACGGGAGTGGGTCGCAAAGCTGGCAGCCACAATCGTCAGCAGTACCACCAGCCACAGCACCATGACCATAGCAATACCACCTTGCCGCCCCATGCTGTGGATGTTGTTGGATACAGACAGCTTCATTCGGGTTATCTCTTCCTGATGGCTGAGTTTTTCAGCCGGACAAAATGAACTTCCTCTGCCACTGCTTCCCGTCCCCGGGTCAGCTTGATTCTGACGACTTCAGGATAATTATTCGCATCACTCTCCCAGTTATCCCACCACTCGGCTTGTTCCAACCGACTTTTTCTGCCGTAAAAGGAGAAATAGAGTCCGCCGGTATCAGAGATTAAAGTTCTCCGCTGCCCCTCCTGGGGTAATCTGAATTCCAACAAATCCGGCTGATATGGGGTGTAGTAAAGGATCAATGCCGGCCTGTTGTCACTGTCCAACTCCTCTTGCAGCAGATATTCAAACAGGCCACCGGCACGAAACTGCTGGGGGGCGCTTGAGACAAAATGCAATCGCTTGGATTCCCCTTCAAAGGCAAGCCTTTTCCCCTTCTGCGTCTGCCAGACCAACGGGGAGAGGGTTTGTAGGGTGCTGTTGATCCGCTCACTGATCAGCATCTCATCCAACGCCGCCTCACTATCCGCTGTCAGCGCATCCCAGCCCCTGATGTTGAGAAACAGTAGTGAAACAGATGAAGTGACAATGACAGTTAACAACAGCATGGCCACCATGATTTCAAGCAACGTAAACCCACGCATACTGTGACTGGGGATCGGTTGTTTATCTGGAAGTGTCGACATCAGGCTTATGGTGACGGGTAGATCAGGCTAATCCGGGAAAAAGAGATCTGTCGTCGGGACCCCTCTTCTCCCCAACTGATCTTCATCTGCTCTTCAACCGGTTCGGCCTGCAGTGATTGCAAACGATCTTCTGTCCAGCCTGTGTGAGGCTGTCTGACGAATCGCCATTGGAATCCCGCAGAATCGGCACCCTCTTTCACTAGGCTGACGGACTGCGCATCAGTGCTCATTTCCACCATGCGTGACTGGGCGATCTGCACCGCTTTCAGATACTGCTTGGAGACATCGTGGTTGCGCAGCGAGGTGGCATTGATTCTGAGTATCACACTCATGACCATACTGAGAATGACGAATGCGACCAGCACCTCGATCAGAGAGAGCCCACTGACTGACCCACGTCCCAGGCTATAGCGTTGCTTGCGGGTCATTGACCTGTATCTTGCTGGTCAGCCAATCAACCTGGATCTCAAGACGCTTTCTATCGATGCCGAGAAAAATGGTGCCTCCACTGGAGCTGCCGTCGGGATAGAAGACGAAGCGAGTCGGAATGTTGCCTGTCGGGAATGGCGTATTCTGATCTAACGAGAGCGTCAGGCCGGCTGGCAGTGCCCTGACCTTGCCGTCATTGACCAGGTCACTTCTGTATTTACCGTTCTCGATGTCGAATTGAATATCCGCCACATTGCCATTGATAATGGCAGCGTTCTGTATATAGCGAATCTCCTGTACCAGATCTCTGGCAGCCGCTTTCAGCTTGAGTACGGGAAACGCCTTGTGGATCAGTGCCGGCGCAAGAGACATCAACAGTGCGGTAATAGTCAATACAAGCAGCAGCTCGATGAGTGTAAATCCCGCAGGCTTTGTCTCTTTCTGACGCATTACCAGCTCACGATATCCTTATTGTCGCCATCACCACCCTCTGCCTTGTCAGCGCCATAGGAGAGGAGATCGTAAGGACCATTGTCACCAGGAAAACGATATTCGTACTCACTACCCCATGGGTCTTTAGGTACCGAGCGTTTTTTCAGATAGGGACCGTGCCAGTTTTCAGCGGAAGACGGACGCTCCACCAAGGCCTGCAGTCCTTCACTACTGGTCGGATAGCGTCCCACTTCCAGATGGAAGAGATCGAGTCCGGCACCCAGTTCGGAGATCTGTAGCTGAGCCGTATCGGATTTGGCACCGCCCAGATGCCGCAGTACCTGAGGGCCGACAAGCCCTGCCAAAAGCCCGAGAATCACCAGCACCACCAGGAGTTCAATCAGGGTAAAGCCGGTTATTGTGTGTTTCTGTTTCTTCATATTCCATCCATCAAAGTGCTACAAGTTGGTTAACGCCGAGTATCGCTACCAGAATAGACATCACAACCCCGGCAATGATCAGACCGAGAACCAGAATCATGATGGGTTCGACCAGGCTCAGCGCTCTTTTGATCAGGGTTTGTGTCTCCTGATCTATAATATCAGCGGTCTGCATCAGCATGGGTTCCAACTGGCCCGACTCCTCACCGATTCGGATCATGTGTAAAGCAAAACTCGGAAACTGGGAATACTCGGCCAGTGGGTCTGCCAGTCTTTGTCCTGATTTCAGGTTGCTGGCCACGTGGTCCATACCATCGGCGATGACGTAGTTGCCGATGGTCTCCTTGACGATGGAGACCGACTTAAGTAACGGGACGCCATTCTCAAGCAAGGTGCCGAGGGTGCGGCAGAATCTGGCGGCCTCCACCTGTTTGATAATATCGCCGATCAGGGGAAGCTTCAGAAAACGGCCATGCCAGCGCTTGGCGGAGGGCCTGCGACCCATCTGCCACTTAAAAAAGAAAATGAGGCCTATTACTGCAAGTGCCATGAGCCATCCATAATTCTGCAAGCCACCTGCCACTGCCATGGTGATTTGAGTAGAAAGGGGCAACGCCTGTCCCATATCCTGAAAAAGATCGCTGAACTGTGGAATCACATAGGTCATCAGGATCAATATGGAGGTCAGCGCCACGAACAGCAGTATCAACGGATAGATCAGCGCTGATATCAGTGAATCTTTCACCTCTTTGGAGCGCTCCAGATGCACAGCCAGTCTTTCCAGCACGCTCTCCAGGGCACCACCGGCTTCACCGGCCCTGACCATTTGAATATAGAAATCACTGAACAATCCATGCTCTTTGGCCAGCGCATCGGCGAATGAGTGTCCGCCTTTGAGGCTGTCCCGGATATTGATGAGATGTTCAGTGAGTTGGGCCTCCTCACCTGAGATAGACATCAGTATGGAGAGCGCCCCATCGATAGGTTGACCCGATTTCAGGAGTGTTGACATCTCCCGGGTAAAAGAGGTGATCTGCTCTAATTTTACCGCTTTACGACGGGATCTGCGGCCTTTACTCTTTTTGCCTCTGTGTCGGCTCTCTTCGACCCGTATGGGAACTTGACCCTTGACATGAATCTGACTGACAGCAGCCTCACGGCTGATCGCGTCCAGAACCCCTTCGACGATCTCTCCGTCGTTACCGACCGCCTTATAGTAGAAAGCGGCCATGTTTAGCTCTCCTGCGTGACCCGAAGCACTTCTTCCAGCGTGGTGATGCCGCGAGACACCTTCACCAACCCATCCTGATACATGGAGAGCGTACCCTCTTGCTTGGCACAGGCTGCCAGGGCATTTTTATCACGGCCCTGAAGAATGAGCGATTGCATCTCCTCCGAGAGTTCCAACAACTCTATGATGGCGCTGCGGCCACTGTAACCACTACCGCCACAGGCCTCACAACCGACGGCATGGTAGAAGGTCATCGGATATTGATTGCCTATCCCCTGCTCTCTGAAACGTGCCAGTATCTCCACCGGCGGTGTGTAGGACTGCTTACATTGGGGACAGAGATTTCTCACCAGTCGCTGGGCCAGGATGGCATTGACGGTGGAAGTCAGCAGAAAGGGTTCGACACCCATGTCGATAAAGCGGGTGATACTGCCTGCTGCATCGTTAGTATGTAGAGAGGAGAGCACCAGGTGTCCTGTCAGCGCTGACTGTACGGCAATCTTCGCGGTCTCCTGGTCTCGGATCTCACCGATCATGATGATATCCGGGTCCTGCCTGACGATCGATCTGAGGGCATTGGCAAATGTCAGTCCGATACCCGGCTTGACCTGGATCTGATTGACCCCTTCGATATTGTATTCCACCGGATCCTCAACCGTGAGAATCTTCTTTTCTGGTTGGTTGAGATGATTCAATGCGGCATAAAGTGTGGTGGTCTTACCGCTACCCGTCGGGCCGGTGACCACGACGATACCGTGCGGCTTGTCGAGAATCTCCAATAAGCGATGTTCGGTCGGCGTCTCGAAGCCGAGCGTCTTGAAATCCAATGCCTGCTCGTCCCGCTGCAGCAATCTCAGCACCATACTCTCGCCATGCAAAGTCGGCACCGTGGAGACACGCAGATCTAGCGTATTGCCACCCACACGAATCTTGAAACGTCCGTCCTGTGGCAGCCTGCGCTCGGCAATATTCAGATTGGCCATGATCTTGATACGGGAAATCAGTGCCGGTGCCATCTGTGCTGAGGGGTGCTCGGTTTCTCGCAGCAGGCCATCCACACGATAGCGAATCTTGAGGATGCTCTCGAAAGGCTCGATATGAATATCGGAGGCATGGGTGGTCACGGCCCGCTGGATGATCTGATTGACCAGCTTGATGACCGGCGCCTCACTGGCCAGCTCCTTCAGTTGTTCGACATCATCCTGCAGATGGAGTTGGTGCTCCAATCCCTCTTCGTCATATTCACCGGAACGCTTTCGGGACTCGATTAACTGTTCCTGGAGCGCCTCATCGATCTCCGATGCAATACCGATATGGAGTTGAATCTGTTTGCCGGTAATCAGTTCCAGCGCATCGATGACATAGTGATCGGTGGGATCGACCAGGATGGCATGTACGGTATCCTCTTCATCGGTATAGACGACCACACGATGCTGTTTGAGAAATTTGGCGGAGATGCCCTCTTCCAGGCTGGCCAATGCCGGATAGGCCTTTTTCTCGATGACCGGGAGGCCATTCAACTGAGAGAGGGTCTGGGCCAGGTCACGATCAGAAATCAGGCCCAGTTGAAGCAGAATATGACCGATCGACTCTTCACTCTGCTGGCTATCCTTGAGCCGCAGTGCCCGATCGGCATCGGCAGCGCGTAGCTTTCCGGTCGTAACCAGGGCCACACACAGGGGATGCTCGGTGTAAACAACGTTGCTGGTGCTCTCTTCTGTCTCTACGCTGCTCCGAATGTTTGCTTCTAGATCATTCATACAACCCTGAAATCATTGGCGGGCTGACCCGCGAAGATTGAATTCCTCCTGGTAAAGCGTAGCCTCTTTGATCTTCTCCCGCAGTTCCTGAGAGATTTCATAGGCCTCCTGAGGGTTCCTGACTACTTTGGGTGTCAGTGTAACGATGAGTTCTGTCCTGCTCATATCCTTAGTGGTACTGCTGAAGAGATTGCCGAACACGGGAATATTCATCAGTCCGGGGATGCCGCCCTTGGAATCGGTCTCTCTCTCCCGGATCAAACCACCAAGCACGATCGACTGGCCATCATGCACCACCACCGTGCTCTCGATTGTACGCTGCGAGATGGAGACATTGCCACCACCACCGACAGCGGGTTCCGCACCGGGGTTGCTGACCTCCTGACTGATCTCCAGGGTCACCATGCCACCTTCGTTGATACGTGGCGTTACCTGCAGCAGGGTACCGGTATCTCTGTATTGCACCTCAGAGACGATGGGCGCATCGGGATCAGTCGTACTCTGGGAAGAGCGAGTCACGATGGGTATCTGATCACCGACCCTGAAGGTGGCTGTCTGGTTGTCGATAACCATGATCTGCGGCGCCGAGAGGAACTTCACCGCAGATTCCGTCTCCAGAATATCGAAAAAGACCTTGAGGTTGTCACTGTTGTCGAAAATGCCCAGTGAGAATCCGTCGCCACCTATCGCTGAGGGAAGGGGCGCTCCCAGCGCTCCTTGATAGGGTCGGCCACTGCCACTCTTACCCTCGAAGAACCAGCGTACGCCATAGCTCAGATTGTCACTCAGCACGACCTCCGCAATGGTCGCCTCGATGAGCACCTGTTTGGGGGAAATATCCAAACGGGCGATAGTTGATTTGATCTTGTTGTAATCCATGGGACTGGCCATGACGAGAATAGCGTTGTTGTCCGGGTCGGCAATGATCGTCGCCGGAATATCCTGTGCCCCCTGATCCGACTCAGTCGAAGCAGCAACCGGCGACGCTGAAGCCGCAGCTGGCTGGTCTTTGGCCAAACTCGACTCGCTGTCGGCATTACTGCTCGCCAAATTGATACCGGAACTGGTCGGTGATCTCACGTTGGATCTCGACAGGGGATCACTCCCACCCGCAGTACCATTTGATGTTGACGAGGAGACCTGGTTACCAAAGATGCTCTGTAAAATGGTGGCGATGTTCTCTGCCTTACCATTTTTCAAGTGGTAGACATAGAGTCTGCGATCCGGTGATTTATCGCTGCCCTGATCAAACTGCATAATCAGTTTTCTCGCCTCGCTGATGTATCTCGGTTGTTGGCTGATCACCATCACCGCATTCAACCGCTGAACCGGTATCAAGCGAACTAGCCCCGCCAGTGGTGATGACTCATCCCCTAAAATGTTATTCAACTCATCGGTGAGGGTCTTCGCATCAGTAAACTTCAGTGGCATGAGCCCAAAAGACATACCACTGAGCCAGTCCACATCAAACATTTCAACCGTCTGCAGCAGATTGCGGATCTTCTGATAGGAACCGGACAGAATCAGTAGGTTTCTGCCGTTATCAACCCGGATCTGCTCGCTGGATGTTGAGAAGGACTCGAGTATCTTCTTCATCTCCTTGGCGGAGATATATTTCAGCGGCACGATCTGTACACCCTGCCCCGCTTTCAGTTTGCCGGTATTGGTGCCGACGGAAGGTGACAGCGCAATATCCTTGAGATCCGCTGCAGGCAGGATCTTATAGAGCGAACCGTTACGCACCAGTGCTGCACCGTTCATCTGAAGAATTGTCTCGAGAATGGGAAGCACGGCCTCTGAAGCAACCGGATAGGTGGTGTGGATTGTCACCACACCCTGGACTTTATCGTCGATCACATAGTTTTCGCGCAGGATCTCCTCGAAAACAACTTTCACCACCTCTCGCAGGTCAACACCTTCGAAGTTGAGGGTAATGTCGCCCCGGGCAGGTTTCTGAGCGCTCTGTTTTGCCTGCGCCTTCTGATTGAGAAAGACACCCGTGCCTTTTTTCACAAAATACTCAGGCTCCTTGGCGACCTCTTGTGAAAGCACCAGCGCTTCCTGGTCATCCACAGCCTCGATTGCAGGCGGTGGCGCTGCGACAAAGCCCAATCCTTTTGAACTCTCACTCGGTTTACCGCCCTGTTGTGTCGCACAAGAGGAGACAATGAATGAGAAGACGATAGCCAACCCGGTATTAAAAGTTTTATTTTTCAGCATTGCCGCATTTCGCTGTTCTTGGCCCGGTCCAGCTATCAAAGCAAGGACGTTTCACAAGTATAGTGGGAAGCTGTGAAATCTAGATGACATCCCACTACCCGCTCATGTTGTTCTGGCCTGACTATATGTAACCCACTGCTCAGTAGCAATTGAAAGATACGGTTGCGATTGAACACGGGTTTCCCGTACCTCTATATCAGCAGAATTGACGTTTTTGTATGATTAACTGGATAGTGTATTTACACATGGGGCGAAATCATACCTTTGATGCATAATAACCCTACCCCTGGTTCTACTGTCTGTCTCAAGGTTGGCCATAAGTGCCTAATAAGACACTATTCCTTTGAAAATAAAGCGTTTGTTTCCTAGCTACTGTTAAAAATTCCGACACTTCAAGTAACAGAACCGATGATCCATAATTTCAATTCAGGGTTTTGAACAGCAACGCTGAAAAGCAGCAAAAGGTAGTAGTTTACCTGAGCGACTGGTAGTAGTAGCCCGCATTACCCGCAGTATAGCTGCATAATATAGTTGAAACTCAGGTTCACTTAATTAAGGTATCTCGACTTCGCAGATGACGGCTTTGCCGACAGATCTGCAGTATGACATCAGGATATGCGGAAACTTTGTCTCACCCTACTGACCTTAGCGCTTTGTGGCCAGCTTTCCACAGTGCTGGCCAGTGCGAACCTGACCGTCGATCTGGAGAACCTGATAGCAGAAGCCAACCGTACTGCCCTGATTCCGGTCATCATCAAATTCCAGGACCCATTGAAGATCACCACCCTGCGTGGTGTTGTGAGTCAGGAACTGCAATATGCACCCTCATCTCAGCGAGATCTTCGAGACCGGCGCCAACGCCTGCTACGCAATAAAATCGTCACCGGCCTGAAGCGTCGCGCGAAGAGCCCCAGAGCCGCACTTGAGAGGTTGCTGCATCAGTACAGTGTGAAGGCAGATCTTAAGTCTCTCTGGAGCATCAATGCTGTCGCTTTGAAGCTTCCCGCCCACTTGGTGGATGAGGTCGCGAAGCTGCCTGGAATCGACCGTATCTCAGTGGATATGCTGCTGACCATGAACGCTTCCCCCACAGAGGTGGTAACAACCGAGCCACTGTGGAACCTTGAGGACGTCAACACGAATGCCCTCTGGGATAAAGGTATTGCCGGTGAGGGCGTGGTTGTCGCGATTCTGGATTCCGGTGTGGATCTCAACCATCCCGATTTGGCATCCCGCTGGCGGGGTGGCGCCAACAGCTGGCTTGATCCCTACGGACAGCACGAGATACCTGTAGATTTTGACGGTCATGGTACTCAGGCACTCAGTCTTGTGCTGGGTGGTGACGCCAGCGGCTACCAGGTGGGTATGGCACCCAATGCCCAATGGATAGCGGCGAAGATCTTTGATAACAACAACCAGACCAGTCTGAGTGCCATCCATGAGGCATTCCAGTGGGTGCTCGATCCGGATGGTGATCCCACCACGGACGATGCACCAGATGTAGTCAACAACTCTTGGGGCTTCACCAACACCATCAATCAGTGCTACCAGGAGTTCACAGACGATATCCGGCTGCTTAGGGAGGCTGGTATTGCAGTTGTCTTCTCCGCCGGTAACTTTGGACCATTCGATGAAACCAGCATCAGTCCAGCCAACGATCCCGGCAGTATTTCTGTGGGTTCTGTGGATCAGTTTCAGGATATCGAAAGAAGCAGCAGCCGAGGCCCTGGCGCATGTGATGGTGGTGTCTTTCCCAAACTCGTGGCACCTGGCAGTTTGATATTTTCTGCAGATGTTTTGCCTATCGGATACAACGTGGTCTCTGGCACATCGTTCGCAGCACCACACGTCACTGGTGCCATCGCGCTTTTAAAAAGTGCCTTTCCTACGGCAACGGTCTCACAAATCGAAACAGCCCTGTATGATTCAGCAGCCGATCTTGGAGACTCAGGCACAGATGATCATTACGGCTACGGCATGCTGGACCTCGCAGCGGCGTACGATCTATTGTTCACTGAACTCGGTGCAGACAGTCCCGGGCTCTTCGTGTTCAGTGAAGCGCTTTACAGTATCGATGAATCGACTGAAAAGCTGATCGTCAATGTCAGACGCCTGGGCGGCAGTACCGGTGAAGTCTCTATCGACTATCACAGCAGTGACGACCAGGCGATCTCCTCCTCAAGACCCGCTGATTTCAAGGCGACTTCGGGAAGTCTTGTGTTTGCTGATGGCGAAACACTGCGCAGCTTTGAGATCGAGATTCACGATGATGACAACGATGAGAAAAATGAAACCTTTTATCTTAATCTAACCAACCCGAGTGGTGATGCATTGATCGGTAGCCGGTCACAAGTCCCTGTGACCATACTGGATGATGACGGGCCAGGCAGTCTCTCATTCAGTGCTGTCAGCTATGCCGTGAACGAAACACACGACAAGGCCCGAGTCTCTGTCATACGCACCGGTGGTACAGAAGGCAGTCTGTCAGTTGATGTATCTTTAACAAACGATACAGCGATAGTTGATTCCGACTTTTTACTGCCGGAAAAAGAGACACTGCTTTTCAGTCATGGAGAAATTGAAAAAGTACTGGAAATTCCTCTGGTCGATGATGAGATTTTTGAAGGAAATGAGAGTTTCCACATTCAACTCATACCGTCAGTCGAGACAGAATTGGAAACTCCATCTTCATCAACGGTTGTTATTCTTGATGATGACCCTGACACCAGCATTGCATCGATCCATGTAGAGGCCGTGAATTATTCAGTCAGTGAAAACAACAGAAAAGTCACACTCAGGGTACTTAGGAGCGGAAATACTGATTCAACTTCAACCGTCAAATATACGACTGTCAACGGTTCGGCTAAATCCGGCGAAGATTTTCGAGAGACGAATGGTGAACTGACATTCTGGCCGAATGTAAAAAGACGAGATATTACGATAGAAATCTATGACGATGGGGAGTATGAAAGAGAGAGTAGTTTTACGCTTGTCCTCACTGATGTAGATAGCGATTCACGTATTGCCAAACCCTCTGCTGCCATCATACGAATCAGGAATGATGATGCATTGCCTTTCGTTTCCTTGAGCTCGGGAAATTCCGGTAGCTCGACGAGTGGATCTCAACTCGATAGCATTGGTAGCAGCATTGGGTCTAAAACAAATAAAAATAGGGATAATCAGGACTCAAGTGGAACTGGTGGCGCTTCCGGTTTAAAGATTTTCGATTTATCCTTGCGTGGTTACTCAGGTATTGATGAGAATTCTCTCAGAGGCATTCAGACCCTAGGCGGCAATCTGGATGAATCGGTGACTGAAACGAAAACAGACGCCGCTGAATCAGATAGTGGTATTTCCGACTGCTCTGCTGAAAGCCAGTCTGGATCAGACTGTCCAGAAAAAGGGGTTGAAAAGAAAGACAAGTCATCGGAGGCCCATACCGAGACAACTGCCCCTGAAAAAGCACTTGGTGACGAGAGTTGAATAGCTGAGCTGCTGCCGAATAATAGCCTGATGCTGATTAGAACAGCTTACAATCTCAGAAGAACCAAACCGATCTCACAGCAAGTCTGTCTTTCGACTGCTCATCAACCTCGAATTCACCACCTGAGAGTATCGTTCTCTCCTGCATGGATTCAAAATAGACAGGCAAGATACCATCTGGATTATTTAGGTTTAGATCTTCACATAATAGTTCGATCTTTAATACAAGCTGTTGATCAAAACTTGCCAATAGCAGATTCATCACACCAGACAACTGCTGGTCAAAACAGACCATCTTCAGCGTATCTTTAAAGATACGATAGAATATCGTCTTCTGTTCCTGACTAATCTCATTCTCCTGTATATTTAAATCCACCTTGATTAAAAGGCCAGATGTCATTGTATGGCATTCGGATATCAACGAGTTGACAGCGGCTCTCAACCCAAAATCATCCAAGCTTGGTGGTCTCAAGTCGATGGCAACAGACCTGATTTTATGTGCTGCCTCCTGGAGAATCGGCACAATATCTTTCGACAGCTGTTTTATCGAGCTTCCGTCTTCAATCTGCTCTACCGAATAGATATAACGCTCAAGTTGCATTTTTACGCCAGAAATCGTCTGGACCACATCCTCATGCAGCTCAAATGCAATGCGCTTTTTTTCATCCTCCTGAGCATTGATCATTTTTGCCGTCAGGTACTCAAGCATCTTCTTTTTCTCTTGAGTCTCTTTATGTTGATCGTTAATGATTCTCTCGGAACGCTTAATGTGTAGTAGAAGAAAAGCATAGAGAATCATCATTGCTAAAGTAATGATGAAAGATACGATTATGATTGTTTGGTTTGACTGACGAACGTAATCACTGATATCTGAATAGACTTCGAAAACACCAATAATATTGCCCGTTCTGCTTATTCTGATAGGCACATAGGTCTGAACGAGGTTTTCATCCTCGACTTCCTGATCAAACAGATTGAAGGTATCTCGATAGATTAGTACGGTAGCAGGCTCCCCCCTTAAAGCAGACTTGAAGCCGTCATTGTCCTCTTGCCCACTGCCGATCTGACTGGCTTTTGTTGAATAGGCAACGTTACCCTCTTTGTCATATACCTTGACCCTAACGACAACAGTATCCAAGAGGAGTTTCTTTATGGCCCTATCCAAGGTTGGCTCTAAGGCAGGCTCTATCTTATTGAATGCTTTCTTTTGATTGGCAATATTGAGAAACATAACAAAGTGGTCATTGAGCGCATATTCTGTCGCAATCGTGAGAACCTCGTTGCTTCGCTTACTAGCTTCTTCAATGATATTAATTGTCTGGTATCGAAAAAAAAGAAAAATGCAGGCAGCCGTAATAGCCACAGCGATAAAGCTGATAATACCGTAGCTGGTTGCTAATCGATAAGTACCGTCTTTGCGAATCATTATTGGATGATAAGTATTTAATGAAGAATCATACAATAATAGACCGTGATGCAGATTCACTTAAAGACCTTTGCCAATCTGAAAAGTAAAACTTCTTCACAGTTTTTCTTATCATGGCGCTTGCCACTCAGTGATCTTGGCCAGGCGATTTCTCTTTTCGTCTATCTTAGCAATGTAATATCCACGTGAACTAAATCGCTGACCTGGGGCAAGACTCAGCCTTGGGTAGATAGAAGTGTATGGCACATCGTCTATGGTGTGTTCAATCTTTTCAATAAAGTAATCTCTAAAAAAATAACCTCTTATGTGTTTTAGGGCGTCACCAGCAACCTTCAGTGAAAAGTAAGCGTTGGCCTGAACCTCTTTTTCTTCAGGATTTAGAATCCGTTTATGCTTGAACCACCCTGTAGATCTCGCCAGCAATCGATTGATTTTGCTTGGCATTTCATGAGTATGGACAAATCTTGTTTTCTGTCTCAGGTCCTTGGGTATGTTATCGAGAGAGACACCATAAAGCCTCGTCGAAAGAAATATAGTCGTTTTGTTCTCTCGCTCTGAAAGTGCATTGAGTAGCTGATCAGTACATTGTTGATCTGCGTGTATTGCGATTACCTCAAATTTGCGGATTGTCTCCCACTCCGGCGCTTTGACAATGTCACAGCCCTGATCATAAAAACTATAATCCGGGTTATGCAGGTTTGCTCGTAAACCATATGCGGAAAATGAAGCATTTCTATTTTTTGTGTCAGCGATATGAAGCACGCGCTTTTTTGAATATTCACTATTTAAATGCGACGCCAGGGTTTCACCCTCAAAGATATACCCCCTGTTCATATAGAGTGTATAAAAATCATTTTCATCCAAAGTGGGCAACATCGTCGTCGGAAATAGACAAGGTATACCATTGTCCTCACAAAACCGATGGATGGGGCCAAAGCTATCGTCAACAAGGCCGTTAAGAACCGCAAATACCGGCTGGGTCTGATAGTATTCTTCCAGTTGATCAGCCCAGGTATCACTGCTTCCTTTTAATCTCCATACCTGTAATTTCCATTTTCGGTAGGTATTCATTATCCATTCTTTATGCCATGGTGCGTTTTGAGCCCTCGAGGATTCATTTCGAGTCTCAATATTCTTCTGCTGGATATACGCATCAAAGACATCAAGCATTGCTGTATTTCTCGACTCATCAACACCATCAATCACGATTGTCGAAAAATAAATATCTGTCTCTGAAACGCCAGGATCGGGGGTAGCTGAAAGAGAATTCAAATAGACAATAAGGCTATCCAGTTCGCTATCACTGATCTCATAACGGGGCATGAATGGGTCGAGCACATTGCCATTGGCATCTATACCCGTGATTAACGCGGTTTTCAAAGATTCTCTAGTATACGCCGGCCTCAGGAGCGGTGGCGCGGGGGGCTTGCTCGTAGGCAGTTGCAACGGCTTGAACAGTACATTTCCGGCAACGGCAGGAACTACCTGTTGTCCCTCAGTTGTACCCATTCCACTTTTCCTGTGGCATGAAGCGCAGATTACTTGCTCACCCGTAACCTTGATATCACCAAGAATCGTTGTGGGAATGAATTTATTATTTGCTGAAAGGCCCTCTTTGTAGATCCTTTCCCCTAATAGGTAATTTGAATCTACAGATTTACCCTCTTCGGCACTGCTTTCAATTGCGATAAAACAAAGCAGTAAAATAATAACCGAAGATCTTAATGCTCCGCTTAGAAAAAAAAAACTATTCAGCATGTGTAGCCAACTTCCTGTATTCAGTAACTATATCGCCGGCATTTGCCAGTCCATAGATCCTCAACCAGGGTTGGTCAGTATTTGTCCGTATCAGTGTGATAGGTTCATGATTCATCTTTGAACCACGAAAAATATCGAATGCCTTCTCTACGGCAACAACATCATTCAACGTGCCGGTAAAGAATTCCCACTGTGACCCTGCTTCAAACCTTTGGGCATATGCCGAAAGCTTATCTGCTGTATCATATTCGGGATCGATGGAAATGGAAACCATGGATATATCATCCTTCTCATCTCCAAGCACCTCTTGTACCTGGCTAAAACTGGCAGAGAGAACGGGACAGATTGTGGTACAAGTGGTAAAGATGAAATTCAACATGACCGGTTTATCGCTGTTAAGTACATCGATAATGCTTTTCTTTTCCCCCTTATCCGAGGTCAAGACAACATCTGGAATAGTATATTCAGAACGAGAGACGCTATAACTCGCACTCGACATCATCTGCTGATGCATACTGTGGTCTTGCATGTCGTGGCCACTCATATTCATGGCTACTTTTTGCAGTCCATCTTTATTAGAGCCTCCAATTGAAGGCAAGAATCTGGCGTGCTGATGAACGCAGTCCATTTTGATCGGCTGGCTCATTTTTTGGACATCAAATGCCTCAAAATCTCGCGAATCACCAGCAAACAGGCTGTTGCTGCTGATAGCCAGGGCCATAGCAACGCCAGTACTGAGAAATTTCAAAGCATTCGTAGCCATATCAATTTACCTTCTAACACGACCTCTTGTCTTGGAATGGCGCATCAGGCCATTCCGCGAATAGAGAACCATTAAGTAATAAAACAGCAGTATCGCCATCACTAGCGGACCGACACTACCACCTCCTCCACCACCGCTTACGGTCACTACCGGTTGATCACTCTGGGTGATCGTGACCGTTACGGTTTCACCGTTCAAATCAATTTGTGCACCACCTGTAGCGTTCGTGAGGGTGATAGCTATGGTCTCATCCCCTTCACTGGCGGTGTCATCAAGAATAGTAATGACAATGGTCCTGTCGGTAGTATCACCATCACCGAAGGTAATGGTGCCAGATGTCACACTGAAGTCAGAGCCAATCGTGGCACTGCCACCGGTCAGACTGAAGTCGACGCTGACTACACCAAAACTACCGCCAGTTCGGCTCACTTTTACATCCAGTGTCTGATTACCTTCAGTCACAGAGATATCCGTAATTGTGAAGCCGATCGTTCCGGCAGGCGGTTGCGGCTCATCTTCCTGTATCACCACAGCAGCTTGACTATCTGCAGAAAGACTCGCACCACCCGTCGCGTTACTCAGTTTCACGCTAAAGGTTTCGTCACCTTCAAATGTCGAGTCATCCAGGATATTGACCGTAATCGTCTTATCCACCATGTCTCCATTGGCGAAATTGACCGTACCAGTCGTAAACGCATAGTCATTTGAAGCACTTGCAGAGCCGTCAATCGTCGAGTAATCCACACTCACGGCACCGTTACTGCCTCCGCTACGAGAGACAGTGAGCGAGACGCTTGTCTGGTTTTCCATGACCGTGTAGGAGACCGGGCTAAAGCCGATTGCACCGGATGATGGCGCGGCATCATTCTCGTTGATCGTTAAGACCGCATTCACCTGACTACCCAGTAATGTGCCGACAGGGTTCGAAAGTGATAACTGAACGGTCTCGTCACCTTCATACTGTACATCGTCAATGATCGGAACATTGAAAGTCTTGCTGATTTCCCCGTTTGCGAAATTCAGGGTTCCTGTTGAAACCGTGTAGTCCGTACTGGCCGTCGCACTGCCGTCACTGGTGGCATAGGAGACCGATACAGCACCGGTACTGCCACCACTACGGGAGACAGTAATGACAGCCGTTCCACCATTCTCCGCTACCGTATAGCCAGCCTGGGAGAATTGCAGTGTGCCTGACGGTGGCACGGGATCGTTCTCCTCAATCGTTAGTACGGCACTCGTAATGCTTCCCAATGACGCATTAACCGGGTTTGACAGTGTCAGATTGACGGTCTCGTCACCCTCATAGACAGAATCGTCGGTGATAGGCAGGGGGAAAGTTGCCGATGTCTGCCCATCAGCAAAGTTGAGTGTGCCGGATGTTGCGGTGTAATCACTGCCTGCATTCGCAGTACCGTCAGATGAGACGTAGTCCACACTGGCCGCACCACTGCTACCACCAATGCGCGAGATTTCGATGGCCGCAGCCGTACCATCCTCTGTTTGAATAAAACTGGCGCCCAGGAACTGCAGGCTACCGGCAGGTGGCAACGGATCATCTTCCTCAATCGTCACTGTCGCCATTGATGGCGTACCAAGCACTGCACCCACGACAGTATTCAAACTGACGACAAAGGTTTCATCACCCTCGTAGACCGTATCGTCACTAATCGGCACAGTAATCACAGCAGAGGTAATGCCATCCGCGTAGTTGAGTGTGCCGTTCACCGCCGTATAGTCACTGCTAGCCGTGGCGCTGCCGTCTGTGAATGTATAGTCGACACTGACTGCACCGGAATCACCGCCAGTCCGTACCACAGTCAACGTCACCTCGCCTGCTGCCACGTTCTCGGCAACGAGGTAAGTACTACCACTAAACTGGAGACTGCCGGCAGGTGGAACAGGGTCATCCTCCGTGATAGTCAGCTCTGCAAAATCCAGCGTACCCAGGGTCGTACCTACCGGATTACTGAGACTGAGCAATGCTGTTTCATCACCTTCATAGGTCGTATCATTCAAGATACTGACTGAAAAAGTTTTGCTGATCTCCCCATCCAGAAAGCTCAAGGTACCTGTGCTGGCGGTGTAGTCACTGCCGGCCGTCGCCGTCGCATCACTGGTGGCATAATCTACCGATACCGTACCGAAACTGCCGCCCGAGCGGGAGACGGTAATGAGAACACTGCTGTCATTCTCATTCACTGAATAGGTTGCACCACTGAATTGAAGTGTGCCTGCCGGCGGTATGGGGTCATCCTCCGTGATGGTTAACACCGCAGTATCCTGAACACCCAATAGCGCATTCTGAGGGTTACTCAGCGCCAGATTAACTGTCTCATCTCCTTCATAGACCACGTCCGGACCCAGGGTGAGAGTAAATGTCTGACTGACCTCACCGTCAGCAAAGCTCAGGGTAGTGGGGCTAATAGCCGTATAATCACCCCCTGCTGTGGCGCTTCCACCCGTTACCGTTGCATAGTCAACCGAGACAGCTCCAGCCAGGTTGGCACTTCTCTGCAAGGTAAAAGTCACACTGGTCTGACTCTCAGCCACGCTAGCGGTGGCGGTGGAAAATTGAATCACTGCTTGCTCACTATCACAGGCGTCACCGATACCATCAGTGTCCGTATCTGTCTGATTGGTATTCGCATCAAGTGGGCAGTTGTCGGCACCGTCCAGGATGGTGTCGTTGTCATCATCGGTATCACAGGCGTCGCCTTGACCATCGCTGTCCGTGTCGGTCTGACCCGCATTGGATACGGCCGGGCAGTTATCTACCGAATCATCAACACTGTCACCATCGGAGTCAGTCAGCGCATCGCAGGCATCACCGATACCGTCGCCGTCGGTATCCGTCTGAGTGGGATTGGCATTGATCGGGCAGTTGTCCACACCGTCAGCCACGCCATCACCGTCGTCATCGGTATCACAGACATCACCCTGGCCGTCGCTGTCAGTATCCAGTTGTGTCGGATTCGCGTTGACTGGGCAGTTATCAGTTGCATCACTGACACCATCCCCATCGGAATCAAGCTGACTCAGGGAGCAGCCATTGGCATCAACCGACTCACCAAAGGGTGTAGCGGGACAGAGATCCAGAGAATCGGCTATTCCATCATTATCAGAATCAGTCAGTGAATCACAAACGTCACCGATACCGTCGCCATCAGCATCGGCCTGATCGGTATTGGCGATAATCGGACAGTTGTCGTCGATATCCAAAACCGTGTCATTGTCGTCATCCGCATCACAAACATCGCCAGTACCATCGCTATCGTTATCAGCCTGATTGGTATTCGCATTGAGTGGGCAGTTATCGGCGACATCCAGAATGGTGTCGTTGTCATCATCTGAATCACAGACATCACCAGTACCGTCATTGTCGTTGTCGGCCTGATCGGTGTTGGCAGTCAACGGGCAATTATCTGTCACATCCGAGACAGTATCATTATCGTCATCGGCGTCACAGAGATCGCCGGCACTGTCACCATCATTATTCGCTTGATCGGTGTTAGCCGTTAAGGGGCAGTTATCAGAAGTATCGAGGATCGTGTCTCCATCGTCGTCGGTATCACAAACGTCACCCTGGCTGTCACCATCGGTATCCGTCTGATCAGCATTCGCGTTAATGGGACAGTTGTCCACCAGATCGGGAACACCGTCTCCATCGCCATCTGTAAACGCTCCGACCTCCGCGGCTATATTAAAATCATCAGACCAGAAAGTATTCTCTTCGATGATTTCATCACTGGTCCTTATCTCAAGGCTGTTAAAGCCATCGGTTTCAATAAAACCTAGAAACTTATAACCCGTGACAGTGGCATCTGCACCAGTAAAATCTACTGCTGTAGTACCATCCAAGGTAAACGATAGTTTGGTACTGGAGCCACGAAACCAACCACCTACCCCATAAAGTGTTGCCACCGACGATAAGGTGTAACCATCCGGCAGAGCATGTGTAAATGTACTTACATTTAAGGTATACATTTCATAGACGCCGTCGTGAAAATCACCATTAAATGATGTAATCCTTGCCGATGGACCTGACTCTGCAATGGGGGCCCAAGTTATCCCAAGATTCATCACGGATGGTAGTGATGTGGAAAAACGCACACTGGTCCATGCTCCAGTCTCAAAACTCTCGTGAATTGTGTCATAGGACGCCAGAGCAGCCAGATAAGATGCCTCATCTGTATATGGCGTTAACACTGCTTGAGCAGGGTTAACGAGGGCCAGACCGAACAAGCAAATCAACTTTTTTAGATGACGATGTATAAACATAAGGATAGTCTCTTGAAGAAATAATCATTGAGCTATCCCCTATCTAATAAATGTTTGGTGAATTAATTCACCGTCATGTCTTCAACCTTGAAATCACCCAACACAAGGGTGACCTTCTCGCCTCTTTTAACATGGGCGTCAGGATTGCCGAAGACAATGTAATAAATCTTATTAGGTTTTATATTTTTCCCACGGTCTGTCGCTCTAAAGGCGCCGACTTTTGCGGCCATGGGAACTGGTAGTTTAGCATTAGATTTGGAAACATGCAGGTAGGGCTTAACCTTCTGGTCGAAAAATATTTTCGCCTTATCCACATCCAGCACACGAAACCTGAAGTCCATCATGTAGCCGGCAGCAGTCATTTGAAGACTGAGAATCTCCACGCCCCGCTCTTCCATGATTTTCTTCGACTGTTCACTGTCAATAGGTGATGGCGCTTTCATCTGTTGCGCAACCGGTGGTTTCCACTTTGCTTCGGACTTTGCCTTCACCTCCTCGGTTGCCGGCCCTTTCATCATCGGCTTATTCACTTCATCAGCAAGTACTGAGGAACTCAAAATGCCGAATGTCAGACCGCAAAGAAAAGAGAGCATCACCACGAGAATGACAGCCCTGCGATCATGCGCCATTTCCATCTTAACAGCTTCAAGTTCATCGAATGACTCAAGTGAATTTTTGGATATGCTCGTATTTCTCATAATCATCACCTATCACAGCTCATCCCTGAGAAACCATATTGATAAATATTCTTCCTAAGACAAACAACCCCGCACAGAGGCGGGGGTGTTTGTCCATCATGGGTGGGACTACTTGATCGTCACCGGAAAGCCCAGGATAAAGGCATTTGCGGCTTCCGGATCACCAAGGTTGGTAATGACACGAACATCGATCACATCACCAGGTTGCGGGATTATGGCGTTCTCTGGAGAAATCTGCCATGCAGCTCCGCCCTGCTCCGTATGAGTACCAATGACTTGATTGGTACGCACCAATCTGGCCTCAATAATCGAACCATTCGGTACTGCACCAGAGATACGACCTTCGATCACCCACTTACAGACGCCGTTCTCAGTGTCGTTTTCACACTCAACCTTCTTAACCGACAACTCACGACGTATGGTCACCTGCACCGTATTACTATCGGCGATGCTATCCGTAGCGTGGTAGTTGAAGTTGGTGATGACACCGACACGACCGTTGGGGAAGTTGTAGGTGAACGTGCCATCTGCTCCGGCAGTGGTTTCATCCCCATTCAACGGCCAACCGGTGATGTTACCGCGGTTCGGGTTGGTCTCACGGACTGCGAACACCTCTGATGGATCATAAGGTATCAGATCCACATCCTGATCGTTCCCCAACACACCCGGTGCTGCAAAAGTCATGGAGCCCATCGCAGTCATGGTCAGGGTGTCAGCTACCGCAATCGGTGCGTCATTCTGAGAGATAACGTTGATGGTCGCAGTAGCCTGAGCCGTTGCAGTGCCGTCACTCACTTCGTAGACAAACGAATCAGAACCGTTGTAGTTCACGTCAGGCTCATAATGGAAAGAACCATCGGCGTTGAGTACAAAGGTACCAGGCCGTCCGTTACTCGGTCCAGACACCAGCGAAGCGGTCAGCGTATCAGCAGGATCGGCATCCGTATCGTTGGCCAATACACCGTTAGCTGCGTTGACATCCAGGATGGCATCTTCACTGACATCGTAAGGTCCGTCGCCTAAAGCTATCGGTGCATTGTTACCACCTGCGTCACAGGCATCACCGATACCGTCACCGTCGGTATCCAACTGGTCAGCATTCGGGGTTGCTGGACAGTTGTCCACTGCATCAGCCACACCGTCGCCATCGGAGTCGGTCAGCGGATCACAGACATCGCCGATGCCGTCACCGTCCGTATCCAACTGGTCAGCATTCGGGGTTGCCGGGCAGTTGTCCACTGCATCAGCCACACCGTCGCCATCGGAGTCGGTCAGCGGATCACAGACATCGCCGATGCCGTCACCGTCCGTATCCAACT
>JAHXIQ010000003.1:0-479525 GCA_025655555.1 Candidatus Thiodiazotropha sp. (ex Myrtea sp. 'scaly one' KF741663) | reverse complement strand
GGTCAGCATTCGGGGTTGCCGGGCAGTTGTCGACGTTATCGGGTATGCCGTCGCCATCAGTATCCGTATCGTTGACTGGGTCACAGACATCACCGATGCCGTCACCGTCCGTATCCAACTGATCAGCATTCGGAGTTGCCGGGCAGTTGTCCACTGCGTCAGCCACACCGTCACCATCAGAGTCGGTCAGCGGATCACAAACATCACCGATACCGTCACCATCTGTATCCAACTGATCAGCATTCGGGGTTGCCGGGCAGTTATCCACTGCATCAGCCACACCGTCGCCATCGGAATCAGTCAACGGATCGCAGGCATCACCGATGCCATCATTGTCGGCATCTTCCTGTCCCGGATTTGCAATAGCGGGACAGTTGTCACTTACATCCGGTATACCGTCGCCATCAGTATCAGTGACATCAGCACCAACACTCAGGAATCGCAACATACCACCAACCGTATCGCCACCGTCATTGGGATCATCTGGATCAGATGGATTGGTCATATAACCATTGCCATCGTAGACCGCATAGGTGCCGTCAGCCGATGGGTTGATGATCACATCCTTGGTCTTCAGTGGTGGTAAACCGACCGAGTACTGCTCGCGTGGTGCGTATCCACCAAATGAACCACCCTGGTTCTGCCAGGTATACTGAATGCCATCTTCGGCATGGATTATGCCGTGCATACCTTGAATCACCGGCACATGCTTCTCGCTGGCAGCACTCAGGAAGCGCAGTAAGGTGGATTGACCGGAGACACCTGCAGAAATGTCTGGCGTTACGCCCGCCTCATAGGTTTCACCATTGATTAAAAACCACTTGGGGTGGTAATGGATGGGTGTATAGCCCGCTGTGCCCGCTGCAACCGCAGCGTTATGTGCGGGATCGATATCACTGTAAAACAGTGTCGCTGCATTATCATACGCCACGCCCGGGTAGACTTCGCCAACTGCAGCATCTTTAGTCACCGCACCATACAGACCCATGTAGACCTGTAATTGAGGATTGGTGCCCGAGTGATACATAAAGGTACCAGGGTTCGCAAACGCGGTCCCTCGGAAGTTGTTCCAAACATATGCCCTTCGACCACCATTCGCGGCGGCCTCCCGGCCATATGAACGTACCTTTTTGGTCAGATTCGCACCTCGGGACCCTACAGAATTATCATTCCACGTGGGGCCATTATTATTAGCAGACCAAGGTATCTCCTGACCTGGGATCATGATAGAAGTCGGCTCAGGCAGCCCGTTCGACAGAAAGATACGGAAGTTAGGATCACCAACTCCAGCTGCCAGTTCGGTACCCGGTGAGACTGGATCCGGCAAACCATTCACACATGTGAGTCTTGCGGCATTGTTAGCGGCTTGATAACAGGATGCCGTGTCTTCTACATAACCCCACATGGGAACAGTGCTGCCATCAGGCATTGTTTTTGTATAGGCCTTGGCCGCAATATAATGATCCACGACCGCGAAGGCAGGCCCGGTAGCCATTGCCAGCGCACAGGCTGCTACAATCGGCTTGATTCTAATCTTCATTGTATTAAACCTTTTCATTGTCGTTCCCCCCCCTTAATTAATTGGAGTGCCGGGCGGAAGCACGACAACCGAGCCCAGGCTGCCGCCGGGGAAGATATCGAATGTGGTCAGCTCTTTCTCCGCATGGGAGTGCCACACCAGGAAGTAACCACCGAAGGGGTTCAGACCGCCTTCACCGGGAGGCAGGTCACCGGTATCACCCAGGAAGGGACTACCGCTCCACCAGCCACCGAGGCTCAGATCGGCCACACCAGGAAGCGTGACCAGATCGGACAATGCTTTTCCATGGTCGGGGCAATATTCATGGTCATAGGTAGAACCATTTTCAACTTCACCAAAACCGTCACCATCATTGTCAACACAGACGTGGGCGGTGTCATGACCATAGATATCCCAGTTCAGATCCTTACCGGTCCAGGTCCAGAGTGCATCAATACTCTGCTTGGGCGCAGAGTTGAGGGTGTTGTCGGAACGTCCCAGATTAGAGGTAAGACCATCTGTACTTAGCATCTTGCCGTCCCGGCCGATTAAGCGCAGATTCTCACCATGGTAATGCATCGGGTGGGGGTCATGTCCGGCATTCACATTACGCACCAAAACCCGGTCTCCTGGATGTGCCATAACCAATGACTCATAAGGCTGATTGGGGAACAGGGTGTTGTAGTCGCCCTGGAACACATCAGGGAAGACACGACCATTGATAAACCACACCTTGGCATAACGATCAGCGTTGGTGAAGTGAGCGAAGTGACCTTTCTCCATCTGTATATGGATGTCAGGATCGATCTCGGTCATCAGGTAGAGATTTTCCTGCTCATAGTCGGTGCCTGTCCCGGTTCCGTAAGCACTGCGGCTACCGTCCGATGGACGCACGATCATCACACCCTGCAGTCCCATCTCTGCATGCAGACCAGGATTGGCTCCATCAAGACTGTGATAGATGTAGGTACCTGGACTGCCAGCGGTAAAAGAGTAAGTGACCTGTGCGCCGCCGATAGAACTGTTTGTCACCAGACCTGGCGCTCCACCACTCGCAGTCACCTGATGTCCGGTGATCACGATTGAGACGGGTTGGGGTACACCATAGTTGGTCATGTTGATCGTAACATTCTCACCTTCAGTCACGATCAGGGTCGGTGCTGGGTACTGTGGCAGAGCGTATCCATTACCCTCAGGGTGGGTGGCACCCGCTCCTGCGTTCATATCACCAAAGCCCCACATGTGGAGACTGGTGCCTTCCGGCAGGTTCATATTGAATGGGAAGGCATACAGATTGAACACGCCACCTTGCGGGGTAATACCGCGGATGTCATGGGCAGCCTGCGACTGCGCCCAGGGGAGCAGACTCGCCACGCCCAGCATCAGGACGCTCATCAGCCGCCCAGGTTTTTTGAGTAGTTTTCTCATCATCATCATCTCCTAGCTCGGCTTGGCCTTAGTTCACGACGATTTCGGTAATCATGCCGCCGTCGAACTGAGTGTTGTTGCTCATCTGATGCAGCTCAGTGGCATGTAGAAAGTAGGTGCCCGCTGCAACATCGCTGGTATCAATGATTACGTCATGAGTCTCACCACCGCCGAAGTTCACGGAAGCTGTGGTGCGATAGACATTCTTGCCATCGGTACCGCGCATATGTCGCGCACCCGTGCCAACGATCTGCATCTTCAGACCCGGTGCGGTCAGGGTCCAGAAGCGGTCAAGACCGACATTGGAGAGCCTCAACAACAAGCGGTTCCCATCCACAGCCCGGTCAATGGTGATGGCCGAGTTAATCAGCTGAGTCGGTGACCCGTTATTTAAGAGTTCGCCAGGCGTCCCGGTGATCTTACCTGCAGCATCATCCACAGGTGCAGGCAGTGACGCCGTATTGACGGTGTCCGGGTAACCCCGGCCATTGATCTGCGGATAGTCACCTTCCAGCAGGGCGAAAGGCAGAGGCTGGACGAAGACACTGGCATCATGGAACTCCGAGTCGAAACTTGACAGCTGTAGCGCCTTCTCCACATCAAAGGCAGTGGTACCGTCTTCATCATTGTAGACATAGCCCCAAGGACCAGGACCGCCTTTCCTTCCGGCGACGGTGTTGGGATCACCGCCGTAGCCTGTTGCATCCTGTGCGGGATGCACATAAAGGTTGGCCAACATACCCATCTCCATGTGCTCGGTCGCTTCCACATGACAATGGTAGATATAGGTGCCCGGCTCTACGATGTTGTAGTAGTAGGTCAGGGTCGCACCCATGTTGATGGAGACCGAAACCTCCGGCACACCATCGAACACAGTGGAGGCATTCGGGAAGCCATGAAAATGGATGGTATGCGGATCGAACAGATCGGGACGAATCACAGTACCCACATTGGTCAGGTTCAGCCAAAACTCATCACCCTGATCCAGCTCAACCGTGGGTCCAGGCCATTCCGCATCAAGGATGCCTTCCGCAATGAGATCATCGGGAAGGGTTCCTGTCTGATCGCCGAAACCAAAGATATATAGCGGGTTGGTATCTGACATGATGGCGAAACTGTCACCTGCGATCAGCGACATACACTTTGCATTTGGATGCGCTGGATCAGGACTATCGATCACCGCATCACCATCCGTATCGCCTTTACACTGTACGTTGACCACTGCGCTGGCGCTTCCCATCATCCCAAGCAATGTGATTGCAACTGCCCCGGCAAGGGCTTTTTTGGTAAAAATTTTCATCTGGCGTTACTCCTCATGATTTTTGTAACTGCCTAAAACTAATCTGCTGTTTGCTGATTCCTTTGGGTGGAACCTTTGCCCTTGATGAGCAAGGGCTCCACCGTGAGGAGATCATTCACATCGCTTACTACATCGCCTCGTCTGCACCGATGTCATTCAGACCACCGTTAGGACGTGCTTCATTGTCGATATCAACACCGAGTCGACCGCCAAGACCAACGTTGCCGCCGTTATTAATGGCTGCTGACGCTGCAGTCAGGTGGTAATCAAACGGAGCCCCTTCTGCATTGTTTGGATTGGCATCCAGTTCAAGCAGTGACAGCGGACCGAAGGCCACCTGAATGAAGTTGCCACCCTCGTCGAAGGCACCAGCTGTAGCCAGGGTCTTGAACTCGGGGAACAGGAAGCTGTCACGACTCTCGTTGAAGTACTCGTTGACGAAGCCAGGAGCACCAGTAATAAAGGTATTGCTGTTTGGAAACTTCACAAGCTCACCGGTTTGCAGCAGTGAGGTGCGAACATCTAACAGGTTCCCCGTATCCTGGGTACCACTCATTACCGCCAGGTCGTTGGTGTAGTTCTCGATATTCACCAACTCTCCGTTACATACAGTCGGATCGAAAGTCGTCAGATCGGCAGGCACACTGCCCAGACAAGCAGCACTGGCCGGGAAGATCCCAGTCTCACTGATTGCAGTGGCAGGCGAGTCGAAGTTCAACCAGAAGAACGAACGGTTGTGATAGACAATGTTGTTCCGCTGCAAGATATCGGAGAAGACTTGACCATCAATATTACGGAGCGCATCCCGCACATCTCCGATCGCCGTCAACTGCGACATCAACGGACCATGCAGCCTGGAGACGATACCCGCCGGCTGTGGAATGGACATGTTGGCGTTGGTGATCTCGAACGCTTGCGAACCGGTCGCCGTGCTGTCGTTATTCGCAACAGTGTTGTTACGAACGATCGCCTGTAACGAGTCGCTAACAGAGATAGCACCTGCTACACCAGCCACGTTATTGTCGATCATATTGTTGAAGACAAACACGTCGTACCAGGGGCCACGATTACCCGGGCTGCGATCCACATCAAGACCATTCGCGGTATCGATACGGATACCCGAGCCATCACCGGCACCAGCCAGATTACCGCGGATGATGTTGGCATCAACCGTGACATGACCGGTACCTGGAGAGAGCATCAGACCCAGCTCGGTGGAAGGCTGCAGACCAGGCTGACCACCGATGAAAATACCGCCACCGGAAGGTGCTGTACCGACCTGCTGATTGAAGACCTCGTTAAAGATAATGTGGTTGTCTTCAATCACACCGCCGTTGGAGCGGCCGAAGTGAGCGATACCGCCACCGTTGCCCTTACCGAAGTTACCGCAGACCCAGTTATTCTGGACCCGATAAGCATCAGCACCCGTATGCAGGGAGATACCGCCACCCGTGCCGTTGGAGTTACCGTTCTGGGCAATATGGTTGTAACGGATCTTGATCTGGTCATTCAGTGCATCGTCGTAGACCAGGTCACCCACTTCATTCTCATCCACACCACCAAAGTTGTAGTCCTGTTCATTAGCAATGTTGTGCGTAATATTGGGATGACCAATACGCACGCCACCACCAAAGATACCGGAGTTGGATTGCACCCGGTTGTTGCTGATCTTCAGGAACTGGTTGAAACCATTGGCCACGATGCCGCCACCCTGGCTTGCACCGATGATGGTGAAACCATCAATACGCGCACCACGATTGGCCAGTGCACCAAAACGATTGGCTCCGGTCCGTTTACCAGCCACGAAGATGCCAGCACCCTCCTCTGATGGAAAGATCGCTTCAGCCAGGCCTGGGAAACCCAGTGGCGCCAGCTGCTGACCTATCAGACGGTCAATAGAACCGGCAGTATCGAGCACAGTTGCCAGTTCACGCCAGGCGATGATCTTCTCGGTGGGAGATTGACGAGCGTTGAGGCTCACAACACCGGCACCCCAACCCTGCAGCTTCACAGGCTTCCACATGATGACCAGCTCGTTGTAGACGCCAGGTTCGACCAGGATCATGTCGCCAGGAGCCACACCAGGTTCTCCCTTGGTGGGGTCACCAATGGCTTCCTGAATGGTGGCGAAATCACCCGGCACACTCCAGACATCGAAGGGAGTACCGTTAGGACGCACACCGACTTCCATACCATTGACTTCTGTACCCACGGTCAGCGTTACACCAAGAGGCGAATCAACCGGTGCTGGAACACCACCTACGCGGGTAACAACTACTTGGTAATCACCCGGTGCAACAGCCGGCACTTCCGCGAAGATCCGGTTGCCGTTACCGTTCACAACAGTCATGGAGATTTCCGTACCATCTTCAGCCACCAATTTGGCTAAAGGAGACCCACCAAAGTTATAGTTGCGAGCCACGAACTTATTGGCCAGATCAACACCATCCCACTCGGGATTCGGCACTTGGACATTGTTGCCCATGGCCTGAATGCGAATCTGCTGTCCAGGCAGTGCGAAAGGACCAATCCGAGCACCGCGACGTTTCACATACTTGATCATCGGTATGAGGGTCGGACGTTCGCAGTCAACCGGGAAGTTTCCAGGACCTGCAAAAGCAGCAATCGGCTCTACCGGTGTATCCAGATAGGTGGTCACACCCGGCATGTACTGGAAGGTGTAGCAGAACTGACTGAACTGCGAGTTATAGAACGGATCCAGCATGGTTGAGGCATTACCGTTTTCATCGACACCGTCACCATCCGGATCCAACGCAGGATTGTAGGCAGGATTGTTAACTGGACCGGCGTCGTTCATGCAAGAGACCAGCATGTTAGGCGACTGACCGGAAGGCATACCCAGATTGGCGGTGAAGGTAGAAGGCAATACCGCGTTGTAGCGACCAAAAGTGTCGGCATAAATACGAGAGACTTCATTACCCTCGGCATCGAAGAAGGCGACTGGCGCATTCGGTGGTGCAAACTTCTCACCAAAGGCCGGAGAGTTCGGGTTGAACTCGTTAGCCAGGTCGTTGAGGATCACGCCTGAAGCGTTAGCCATCAGCGGTACGTCGGTCATCAGGAAGAATTCCACGCCGGCATTCTGAGCACCAGACAGCGGCACCTGTTTGCGGTCACAAAGCGGACGCTCAGTACCAGCGAAAGGCGCTCCCACATCAGCTGCGTCAATGCCTGGGATGATCTGTAAAGGATCACCACTGCCGTCTTTAGTCGCCATGGCCAGCAACTCAGGTACTACTTCTAAGTCACCCACACAACTCGGCGCGATAGCCTGAGCCTCAGCACTCTGATCTGAGGAGATATAACTATCACCGAAGTCAACGTTTTTGTGATGCTCTTGGACCAGCTTGTAACCCGCTGGCGTGGCAGCCTCGACGATATAATCGGCGGGCAGCATCCACTCATCAGGCAGATTAGCAACAAGACTTTGCCTATCTGCGTAAAAAGCGTTCAGCTTGGCCTGAATGGCAGCAGGCAATTCGCCCGTGTCGTAATTGTTGAAAGCGAAGCCACCGTCGAACACACCGGGACGGACCTGGTTGAAGTTACGCAGACCATCGAAACAGCGGCTGTTTTCTTCAGCAGTGATGGTGCCGTCCAGATCGAAGTCGAGCAGGTTTTCACCCTGACAACCGGTGGGCAGACTATCGTCCCAACTGTCAGTCCAGGTAACCGCCAGGGCATCGCCATGGTCAAAGGCACCATTACCATTCTGGTCAACGTCTTCGTTACCAGGAAAGTTACCCAGTGGGTAGTTGTCTACATCGGCCAGCTCGCCTGGTATTCCATTCTGATTGGCGTCATCGATCTCGGCATTGTCGGCTTCGAGAGTGCCATTACCATTCCAATCGATATCGCAATCATCGGCAGGAAAATTACCTTGAGGGAAACAGTCGATATCACCATCGGCATATAGATTGACCTGGACTCGAGGAATACCCGGCTCCCAGGTCTCGGCGCCGGTGAACTGAGGCTCATCCTCGGCACGTACGGTGGCGTAGTAGACGATACCGGAGACACCACCATTCTCACCGACAAACTCAGGCAGTTGTGGTGGAAAAACACCGAAATTCGGTTCGGTAAAGTTCACGTAGTCGGTTTTACCAAACTGCATGACACTGGTCTGACCCAGGAAACCCTGGAAGGCTGCTGTCAGTACCTGTCCGGTCTCCGTACGGGAGAGATTATTACCGGTATTCGGATTGTCCAGCGCAGTGCCGATCACGCAACCGCTATTTGGATCTTCAGGATCCATAGACTGTGCTGGGGTACAAATCTGAGGCTGAGGCGTCATCTCACCGAAACCCGGGAAGGCATCGGTGGACGTGTCAACGAAACCACCTGCATCAGTAACAAATGTTGCACCGGTTGCTTTCTTGTTGCCGAAACCTACCTCTGCAACCAACCAATGAAAGAAAGGGAATACCTCGTCGAAAGGCGCCAGACCATCATTATCAGTAGGGAATTCCTGATAGATGGAACCGTCACGCCAGCGGATGCCGATCGGTCCCGCTTCTGGACCGACAGGGATTTCGTCAGCATCCCAAAATCCATTCTGATTGTCATCGTTGAAGATGGCCGTATTCAGACGGGCAAACCAGTTGAAGACAGCCACATCACCGAAATCACAGGAAAAACCGTTGTTACAGGTACCACCGGTTTCATCAACAGTGAAGGGTTGCGCTGCAAATACCACATCCAGGTTTGCATCCCAGACGGCCAGTTGATAACTGCCCGGCGGTACGTTTGCAATGCTAAAGCCGCTATCACCATCGCAAGGAGATGCATAGAGGCCTTGACCCAATACGCCACCCGGAGCGGTCTCGTTCAAACCGATCCAGCATTGAGGAAAAGGACGGCCACTAAAGAATTGGAAGTTAGGGGAACGGGACATATGCATGTCGGTGACCGTTCCGCTGACCGTGGCAACCTGCTCACCGGCCAGAGGTGGCTGCAGTGGAGGGAATCCGCCATCAGCCGTGGATTTAACAAAACCGACGAAGACATGGGGTCCAGGTAGACCGAACTCGACAAATACCGGGGGCTCATTGGCCTTTACCCAGGCGTCGATGACCTTGCTACCTTCGATGGTGGAGGTCTGCTGCCAGCCCGGATCAACCGAGTCAGGAGGAATAATCACCACACCATATTTACCTGGGGCAATGTTCTTGACGGTCAGATAACCTTCTTCTGAGAACTGTAATGTACCGTCACCAAGCGTATCCACAGTCTGATCGCCATTCGCATCAAAACAGCCATAGTTGGTGAATGGATCAGCATCTGGATTTCCATCCGCATCACAACCTCTTAGGTATGTAGTACCCAGCGGATTGCCGAAAACATCCTGGATCACCTGGCCGCCATTCTGGCCATAACGACCAGCCGGCTCTTCAAGAAACAGTTGGAACTGGGTCCAGTCCACATGACCAGGCATGCCTACGCCTGGATCAGTCTCTTCAGGCAGATCCGGCACACCATTAATAGGTGCATTGTCATGGAAGATATAGATAGAGATCTGTGTAGTAGGAATCGGCTGCTTCTGCACCACGACCGTGACATTATCCAATGTCTGATTGGGATCATCTGCATTTGGCAGTACCGTCGTTTTGTTGCCGCTGATGCTGTAACCCGAATAGGGCAGCACAGAGACGTAGTAACGACCTGGAGCAACCTGGATAAGGTTGACACTGTCAGTATCTTCATTACCACTCAGCGCATTACCGTTGAAATCAACAGCCGGTGGATGATTACTGGCATGAAAGCTCATTGAGAGCAGTTCATCCGGATTGGTTGCCGGATTGGCAGGATCAACATCAAATGTTTTATCCTCCTGCACCAAATAGCGGAAACCGCTAACCGGATTACCGTCCTTGTCTACCACATTCAGATTGAACTGTGCGGCATTCAGGGACGAGGTGACAAAAAACAGACAAAACAATAGGAAGACCACCGCTCCCCTGTTTCTGTTTACCTGGCTCTCTTGTATCATGACTTGTTCTCCAGATCTCTTGTGATCATTCGATCTACTTAAAGCGCGTCAAAATCGTTAAATAGACGCACCCAGCCCTTTAGGCGGCTTATAGGGAACTTTATATACAAGGAAGCTTCGGGTCTTTGCGTGGTACTACGCCTTTAATGGGTCCCGACCCCCACTCACCCCACCCTGATACTAGGTAGCGGATTGGAGGGAAAGACCCCACCCAAGAGGTAGGGTGGATACTCGCAGAAACTGCCGCTCTGTAACGGGAGTTATATTCCCAATAATATGGGATTTTTAACCCAAATACCTCGATGCCATAAGGGTTGCAGTATTGGCTTGAATACATAACCATTGCTGGAAATGTCTGGGTGAATCTGTACTATTTCCTGCATAGCCCTACCCAGAAAAACTACTGTGTATCAATGGACCGATGAATAGCGAAAAAAAGAAAATAGTCATTGCTGAAGATCACACTATCCTCAGAGCTGGGCTCAAGGCGCTTCTAACGTCCAATCCCGACTTCGAAATCATTGGTGAAGCCGATAATGGCCGCGACGCCATCAGGCGGGTGATCGAATTAAAACCGGATCTTGTCATCATGGATTTAAGCATGCCCGGCATGAATGGCATGGATGCAGTGAGAGAGATCAAGGACCGCATGCCTGAAGTCAAGGCATTGGTTCTGACGGTCCATTCGGAAGAGGAATATGTGCTGGCAAGCCTACAGGCCGGTGCAAACGGTTATGTCCTCAAAGATGCCACTCATAATGAGTTGCTGGTTGCCGCCGAGCGAGTGCTTGATGGTAAAACATTTCTCAGTCCGGACATCACAGAAAAGGTTGTGAATAGCTACCTCAATACCAGTAACGTCAGTCAGGAACCTGTGACTCGTTGGGATACGGTAACTCAGAGAGAAAGGCAAATCTTAAAGCTGATTGCGGAAGGACACACCAACAAAAGCATGGCGGAATATCTTTGTATCAGTGTGAAAACGGTTGAAAAACATCGTGCCAATCTGATGAAGAAACTCGATCTGCACAATGTCTCAGCGCTAACGACATATGCGCTGGAAAAGGGAATTATCAGCCGCTGAGTGCAACTTTTTTGGCAGGGAAACCAACACGAATCTCGACGCCTCGCCCTGTCGCTGCATTCACTTCGCAAGAACCACCGATAGACTCCGCACGCTCTCGCATACTCATCAAACCCATACCCATGCCCTGCTCGGAACGAACCTGGTCCAGGTCAAAACCGATACCATAATCGCGGATGACGAGTTGAATGCTTTCGTCCTCCTGATAGAGCGAGATTGTGACTGATTTAGTTTGAGAATATTTAACTGCGTTATTGAGTCCTTCCTGGACGATCCGATAGATCACTGTTTTATAGTTTTCAGGGATCATCGACTCATCAAGATCGAAACGTGTCTCCACATCAAGCCTTGAACAACCCAGAGAGATCTGCCGACACTGCCATGAGATCGCGGCCAAGACACCGAGGTCATCAAGAATGGCTGGACGCAGCGCGCCGCAGATCGATCGAACTTCACCCATTGCCTGTTTGGTCATGTCGGAGATGACTGCCAGCGAATCTTTGATCTCTTTTGGCAGTTCGACTTGATCTTGGGATTCACACCCACTTAGGCAGTTTTGAATGTGAAGATTGATGCTGGTCAGTATCTGCCCGAGTCCATCATGAAGTTCCCGGGAAATACGCTTCTTCTCTTCCTCTTCGGAACTCATGGCTGAGTCGGACAGCTTGGACGCCACAAGCGGCTCACTAACCTGACTACTGGGGACTTGACTGAGCAGGCTGAGGCGATCAGACATTGAAAGGTAAGCCGTGGTTTTCTGATTGACGTCGAAGGACTCTCTTACTATAGAGAGCATTGGATCAAGGGATGCCATGCTGCAGATCTCTTCATTACGGGTCATTTTGTCTGCCTTTGTAATTGTCAATCTAATCACCCTTTAACTGCTGCCATCACTCCCTGTGAAAAACACGATGTCGTTATTGATTGTTATCAAATTCACAAAACATAAAAAAAACCATCCTGTAAATTCCTTTAGGTGTCTTAGCACTTTTGATGCCAACAGCTATTATTTCGCATAATATACAATTAGTTACAAGATGTAGTTAATTATGATTATCTTCTTGGTGATTTTTTTTATGTAAATTATTCCGACACATTTCTGGGAATTTCTCCCCACCACACTGCGGCAAATGCCCTAGTAGTGGGGGGCTGTCGATTTTTTTTACGGGGGAATTCCCTAGGGTGATTGCCAGGAATGCTCAAACGACTATCGTCAGACAGCGTTGAAAGGTGTGATGGAACTGGTGGGGAGGAAGGGACCGTCTCAGGAAAAAAGCCGAGTCACTCTGGCAAGATCCTCTCGTGTATCAACCCCATGGCCAGGTATTTCTTTGGCTTCACTCACGTGGATCTTGCCCCCGTGCCAAAGTACCCTCAGTTGCTCAAGGGACTCAGCCAATTCAATGGGGGCGGGCTGGCAATCCACAAAGTTTGCCAAATAGCCTGAACGATAGGCATAGAGCCCAATATGACGAGAAAAACCGGTACTGGGAGGTAAGATACTGTCAGCCTCGACGAACTCATCACGATGCCAGGGGATGGGGGCTCGACTGAAATAGAGTGCGTACCCTTCCCTATCGGTGACAACCTTGACTGTATGTGGGTCGAAAAGTGCAGCGCGATCGGTGATAGGTGCGGAGAGCGTGGTGACCGACGCTGCGGGATGCTGCTCCATATCCTCTGCAACCTGTGAAAGTAGCACCGAAGGCATGCAGGGCTCGTCACCTTGCAGGTTGACAATAACCGCTTCACTACTCCAACCTCTGGAGGCTGCCACCTCCGCAATGCGGTCCGAGCCACTACGGTGCTCACTGCTTGTCATACAAACATCCGCTTTGAAAAGCTTACAGGCTTCAGCAATCCTTTCATCGTCCGTTGCAATCACTACATCACTGGCACCACTTTCGACAGCCCGATCCCAGACGTGCTGAATCATCGGCTTTCCCGCAATATCCATCAGGGGTTTGCCAGGTAATCTTACTGAGGCATAACGTGCAGGTATGACAACTTTGAAGCTCATGATAATCAGGCCTTGGGAATCTCTTCTTCAGGGGAAAGCTTACGCGCCTCGTCTTCCAACATCACGGGAATCTCATCGCGAATCGGATAAGCCAGTCTATCTGCCCGGCAGATCAGCTCTGCCGCATCCTTATCGTAATAGAGTTTCCCCTTGCAGACAGGGCAGACCAGAATATCGAGTAGTTTGCTATCCATCATTGAGTCTTTTAACCATTGTGTCGAATGCTAATTGAAAACCGCTATCCGGTTTGGCGGTTGCGGGTACATACCAGTAATCAGGTTGTGCGAACAATTCGCACTTTACTCCATCTTTCTCTGTCATGAGAACCGTTTCTTGAGGTAATGCCTGTAACTCTTCCACCCGGAAAGGGTGGTGATCCGGAAAAGGGTAACATTCTGCTGACAAGCCGGCTTGTTGCAGCATGGAAAAGAATCGACCTGGATGCCCAATTCCTGCGATAGCGCAGATTTTTTCATCACTGAAAGAGGTAAGCGTCCTCTCTTCACTTCCGTCCAGGCGCACAGCCAGTTCTCCTCCTACCTGCATCGAATACTCATCCTCCTCGCCATTGCCATTAACAATGACCAGATCGGCCTTATTCAGGCGTCTGGGCCGCTCTCTCATCGGCCCGGCGGGTAGGCAAAGTCCGTTGCCAAACCGTCGATCTCCATCGATCACCACAATCTCTAAATCCCGTTGTAACGCATAGTGCTGTAGCCCGTCATCAGAGATGATGAAATCGCAATCATGGGCAGAGAGCAATGCATTACCTGCCTCCCATCGATTCGGACCCGCAAACACAGGACATTTCGCTCGGCGTTGCATCAATACGGCTTCATCTCCCACCGCAGTTGCTTTACTGTTCTCTGTGACTTCGCAAGGCCAGATATCTGATAACCCACCATAGCCACGAGTGATGATCCCGGGCTTGTATCCCATGCGACGGAGTTGCCCGGCCAGCCAGATTACCAAGGGTGTTTTACCTGTCCCACCGACCGTGATATTACCGACGACGATGACAGGGACACTGAGCTGTTTCGCCTTGATCAGTCCAAGCCTGTAAGCAAGACGTCTGAGCGCAACGAGCAGGCAGAACAGACCGCTCAGAGGTAACAGCAGAAGTGTTATCGGATGCCAGCCTTGCCAGGATCGCTGAATCGCTTTCAACAGCGTTACAGCCTCACTCTGCCGGCGGACGATGCGCGGAAAAGGTCATGCGCACAAGGCCAAGCTGACTGGCGGCATCCATAGCAGTCATCACAGACTGGTGTGGTGTCCTGGCATCGGCATTGATAATAACAGGCAGATCTTTGTCATCGCCAACCGCCTTCTGGATGGCACGCTTCAGCGTCTCGATCTGAGTATTGATGACTTCCTGCTGATTGATATAGAAAATACCACTGGCATCGATGGTGATATCGAGTTCCTTCTGCTCATGTTGCGCCTCTTCACCTGTGGCCTCAGGCAGTTCTACCAGTATTTGCGCTTCACGATCGAAGGTCGTGGAGACCATGAAGAAAATCAACAACAGGAAGACCACATCTATCAATGGCGTGATATCGACTTCGGGGGATTTGCGTGGATGGGGACGCAGATTCATATCTAATATTCCCTATTCACGCTCACCATGCATGACTTCCACTAGCTTCAATGCCTGCTCCTCCATGCCCAAAACCAGACGATCGATAAGCCCGCTGAAATAGCGATGAAACATCAGGCTTGGAATGGCGACAGAGAGACCTGCAGCCGTCGTGATCAATGCCTCGGAAATACCGCCGGCCAACACACCGGGGTCGCCAACACCAGCTGTCACGATCACACTGAAGACCTTGATCATGCCGATAACTGTACCCAGCAGACCCAACAGTGGTGAAATCGATGCGATGGTGCCCAGCGTATTGAGATAGCGGTCAAGCTCCAGTACGACCTGACGCCCCACCTCCTCAATCGCCTCCTTCATCACCTCTTTGCTGTGATTCCGGTTGGTCAGGCCTGCCGCCAGAATCTTGCCCAGTGGAGAGCTGGCACGGAGTTTATTGAGATCTGCCCGATCGAGCTTCTTCTCTTGATGCAATTGCAGTATCTGTCTCATCAAATGATCAGGCATGACACGCTTACGGCGTAACATCCAAAAGCGCTCCAACACAATCGCCAATGCCACAATCGAACAAACGATGATAGGTAGCATTAACCAGCCACCTGATTTTACGAACTCAAACACTTTCTACTCGTCCTTTTGAAATCCTGAAATGTAGATCAGTTAGCCATAGTAGATCAGTACACCTCAACCATGGGCACATCTTAATGAAAGATTGGGGATATCATATGCCAAATTGAATCGTCCTTCTCCCCCAGGATACGCACGAAGCTGAACAGGCATCAAAAAACACAACCCCTCGTCATGACAAAGAGAGCGATTTATCTTTCATCATACTTGATGGCGCTATCTATCTGGAAGTGACCGACTCGATCCGATTGCGGCCAATCCCGATTAGGGATCTTTTCTGTGTCTGAGCCGCCGCACTTTCGCTCCAGTAGTGTGCATTTATCCGGCGATAAAGCAAAGGCTCCGCTGAAGTACGGTTTTTTTTGAGGTGAAGTTGCATGGCGCCCTCCTCCGCACTATCGAGGACTTCAGCCCCCATTGCACGCCAGCGAGCGACTATCTCTGGCTTAGGAAATCCATAGCGATTCCGATACCCAGTTGAAAACAACACCCACTCAGGGTCCACTGCGCTGACAAAAGCGTTACCCGAAGAGGATTTCGAGCCGTGGTGTGGCGCCACCACAATTTGTGCCTTAAGACCTTCACCATAGCGTTTCACAAGGCGCCTTTCAGCTTCTGCCTCTATATCTCCCGGCAGCAATAGTGTCCACGTACCGTTGCTGATCCTCAAGACACAAGAGCGGTCATTAGCGCGTGTGAATTGATCCTCTGATGTAGGATGCAGTAGAGAAAAAACCACACCGTTCCAAGACCATGTCTCACCTGCCTGACATTTTCTGGTGGTCTCAATATCCAGTGGCTCTCCGCTGAGTATCTCTCCCACCTCCACCGCGCCGACAATCGCGCTAAGACCGCCGGCATGGTCCTGATCGTTGTTACTGACAATAAGGCGGTCGATTTTATTGAGATTTCTCGACGCCAAATAGGGCAGCACCGCACTCTCAGCTGCATTGAAGCCTGACGCATAGGCGGGTCCTGTATCATAAACCAGCAGGTGATCAGTGGTTTCGATCACACAAGCCAGCCCCTGCCCCACATCCATCAATGTGAATCTAATTTCCCCCTGAGCTGGTCTCTCAGGCTCGATCAGCAGCACAGGAAATATCATCAATATTCCTAGTGAACGTCCTGGTATACCTACAGGCATCAGCAAAAGCAGCCCACCGAGTAACGCGATCAGCCAAATCCATTGGGGTAAATGGGCCAGTTGAATCATTGCCAGCGGACTCTCGGCCAGCCACTGCAAAAAGATGAAAGTATATTCCATCAGAAACCCGACCATGGCGTACCAGTGACCAGCTAAGCCAGGTATGACAAGCAGTGGAAGCCCCATCAGTGACGCAGGGACCAAAACAATGGCAAACCAGGGCACCATCAGAAGATTGATCAGTGGCGCCAGTGTGGATGCCTCGCCAAAAAATATGAACAGTATGGGCATCAGTCCCAATGTGATGCTTGCCTGGATCTTCAGCATCGGTCGCCAACCCTTTGCGGGTGAGATACGACCATCGACAGCCAGCAGGATCAATGCGACAGCACCAAATGAAAGCCAGAATCCTGCCGCCATCGGTGCGAAGGGATCGACCAGTACAACCAGAAACAGGGCCAGGGAAAGACTTCGCCCATGACTGACCCGGCGACCCAGCATTAATCCTCCCAATGCCACCAGCAGCATCAAGAGCGCACGCTGTGTCGGCAGTGCAAATCCCGCAAGCGCAGCGTAGATCAGAGCACCGAAGAGACCGATAAAGGCACCAGCCCGAAGTGCGGGCATGCGTAGCGTCAGTCGCTCACTGCGGCGCCATAGCCATTGCCCGAGAAACAGCATCCAGCCGGCCACCAGCCCCACATGCAGACCAGATATCGCGATTAAATGATTCGTTCCCGTTTGGGTAAATACGCGCCAATCCTCACGCTCGAGACCACGTCGATCACCGATTGTCAGTGCCTTGACCAGGGCGGCTGATACGCTGCTCTGCAATATCGTATCTAAACGTGTTGCAATGGATTGCCTGAGCCCATCGAGACCGGCAACTTCGTCATGCTCTGGCTTGAGGCGTGCACCTTTCCACTCTCTGACGTAACCGGTTGCCTGTATACGTTGACTGAAAAGCCATTTCTCATAATCGAATCCGGCGGGATTCTGCATACCTCTGGGACGCTTTAGCCTCACCATTATTCGCCATGCCTGCCCCGGCTCAATGGGCTGGGGTGCCTGGTACCAGTTAAGCCGAATGAGATTCAGATCGACGGATTGACCTTCATCATCGGTCAGGTGGGAGATTCGCAGATGGAATCGCACAAGGCGGCCGCGCTGCTGTGGCAGTGATTCTACAACCCCCTCAGCCAACAGATCTCTACCCTCAAGCTCAATCGGTAACTGCTGAGCCATTTGCAGCGTAGCGAATAACAGGCTCCAACAACTACCCACCAACATGGCTAAAGCCGGCCTTAAGCGCACATAACGCCACAACCAGGGAACTGCAAGCAGAAGACCCAACCACTCGATTGCCGGTAGTGTGGGGGAAAAATGAAAAAGCGCTGCACCCGCAACGAAGGCGATAAGAATCTTATTCATGACACTTCCCTGTGTGATCGGCATTGACAGCAGTTAACCATGCAAAGATTGCTGGTGTACACTACTTACACGTGCTTCAATACAGCCCCTTACTGGACCACCTATTCAGTTCGATTCGCCGCAAAGATGCCGAAAAGACTCATCAAGCGCCTACTGCCCCATCACGACAAGGTGCGTGAACATAAGCACCTGAAAATATTCGGCACCCTTCTGCATGACGGCAACCTCTGGCATCTTAATCGTCACTCTGCCTCGGGCGGGTTTGCAGTCGGTCTCTTTATGGCCTTTGTCCCGCTGCCTTTTCAGATGATCTTCGCTGCCGCCGCAGCCATACTTTTTCGAGTCAACCTACCCCTCTCGGTCACCCTGGTCTGGATCACGAATCCAATCACCATACCGCCTATGTTTTTGTTTGCTTATCTGGTAGGAACCTGGGTAGTTGGTGTTCCACCTGATTTAGAGCCCTTCCAATTCAGCCTCGAATGGATACAAAATGGTGGGCTCGGCAGTGTATGGCTGCCTCTGATAGTCGGCTGCCTGATCTGTGGCAGTGTCTCCGCCCTATTGGGATACGGCCTGATCCGCTGGATCTGGCGCTGGCACGTGGTTGAGAAGTGGAAGCTGCGTCGTCTGCGTAAAAAGGCAGCGAAAACACATACCATCTCAGGACAGCGTTAGTTTCCCATCTTCAAGGGACCAAATCCGATCCATACGGCCAGCCAATTCGGGGTCATGAGTCACAACCGCAAAACTTGTACCGATCTCCCGATTCAACTTCAGCATCAATTCATACACCTGCTCAGCGGTCTTGCGATCAAGATTACCGGTCGGTTCATCCGCCAGTACACAATCGGGATGATGTACCAGGGCACGAGCCAGTGCGGCACGTTGACGTTCTCCGCCTGAGAGCTCTGTTGGCTTGTGAGCGATGCGGTCACCCAACCCCACTTGTTGCAACATCTCTGTTGCTTTTTGTCTCGCCAGGTTGACAGGTTGACCGCCGATCAACAACGGCATGGCCACATTTTCCAGTGCGGTGAACTCCGGTAACAAATGATGAAACTGGTAGACGAAACCCAGACTGCGATTGCGTAGCTGTCCTCTCTCTCGCTCGTTCAGCTCGACCAGATTGCGCTCATTCACAAACACACGTCCACCATCCGGGCGGTCGAGACCACCAAGACAGTGCAACAGTGTACTTTTTCCGGAACCGGAGGCGCCGATGATGGCGACCCGCTCGCCACGCGCTATCTGCAGATCCACACCTTTCAGCACCTCGACGCGCAGGTTGCCCTGGGCAAACGTCTTGGTCAGCCCTTCGGCCTGCAGCACCGATTGCGGATTACTCATAGCGGAGCGCCTCCGCCGGTTGCGTCCGAGAGGCTTTCCAGGCTGGGTAGAGGGTGGCAAGCAAGGTTATCAGCAGGGCTGCGATGCCGATGAAGAGGATATCCGCCATCTGGGGATCTGAGGGCAGTTTGCTGATGTAGTAGATACTGGAATCGAGAAACTCTATGCCCAAGCGGTGTTCAATCCAGCTGACGATGGATTCCACATTGTTGGCCAGAAGCACGCCGCCTATGATACCCAACAGATTTCCGATCACACCAATTGTCGCGCCTTGCACCATAAAGATTCCCATGATGGAACCAGGCGAGGCGCCCAGCGTGCGCAGGATGGCGATATCAGACTGTTTGTCCGTCACCACCATCACCATAGTGGAAACGATATTGAAGGCAGCCACCGCGACAATGAGAGAAAGAATAATCGTCATCATGCGCTTTTCTGTCTGCAGTGCAGCGAAAAAATTGCGGTGCTGCATGGTCCAATCGCTAATACGATAGTACCCGCCCATCTTCAGTGCCAGATCACGGGAAACCTCGGGGGCCAGGTAGAGATCATCGAGTTTGAGCCTGATACCGGTCACTGCATCTTTTAGACGCATCAACTTGGCGGCATCCTCGATATGTAGAATTGCTACACCCCGGTCGTAATCTCCCATACCCACTTCAAAGATACCATTGACCTTAAACCGCTTCAGACGCGGCATGATACCGGCCGGTGTCACGTTAATCTGCGGCGTGACCAGGGTAACTTTATCGCCGACGGAAACCCCGAGAATCAGCGCCAGTTCATGTCCCAGAATAATGCCAAATTCACCTGGCTGCAGATCATCAATGGAGCCTTTGGTGATCGCTGAAACCACCTCGGAAACCTCGCCTTCCTGATCGGGCAGAATGCCACGCAGAAGCACGCCGCTGACCTTCTGTCCGCTGATCAGCATACCCTGCCCCTCGATGTAGGGTGCCTCGCCGATGACATGGGGGAAACTTTTGGCCCGCTCCCGAACCTCGCGCCAGTCACTCAGTTCACCACTCACACCAGAAATCGTGGCGTGTGAAGCCATTCCGAGAATCCGTTCACGGACTTCCTTGTGAAAGCCGTTCATAACAGAGAGGACGACAATCAAAGCCACCACACCCAACATGATCCCCAACATGGAGATCAATGAGATGAAGGAGATGAAATGATTCCGCCGTTTGGCGCGGGTATAGCGCAGGCCGATATAAAATTCGATCGGTTTAAACATGGCTGGGCATTTAAACACACTAACCCTTTCTATAACACCAAAGAGAGTGGGACATTGTGTGATCCTGGTTTAAGGATTGCTACAGGAAGCCGACATACTTTCTAGAACAAAACTACGTATAAAAGACTCATCGTTTCCTATGGTTAGAGATGGGTGCTATATTCTTCTTTAAGCGAGACAAATATGGAGTTGCTCTGATGACATTTCGATTTATCCCCGTTGTTGCCAGCCTGGCTTTTTTATCGGCACAACCTGCCATTGCTGATGTACTGCTCATGGATGTGATCAATCAAGAGCCGATCAACAGTGAGGAAGGGCTACCACGTCCCTCCCGGGGCATGACCATGAACCAGGTCAAACAGCGCTTCGGAGACCCGGCAACTGAATACCCGTGGGTGGGACAGCCTCCAATTACCCGTTGGGACTACAGCAACTATTCAGTCTTCTTCGAACATCAGTACGTTCTGACATCTGTCATCCACCATTAGTGCTGTCAGCTGAATTCTTTGAATGGCCTGCTGCATGCAGGCCTCTTTTATCAGCGCCTGATACCTCAAACCTGAAAAAACCCCACCCAGCCTAATCCCCCAGAAAAATCACCCGAAATATTCTTGACTGGATTACTCGGTTATTGTTACTTTCAGCTGTCTTTTGTTCCAACAGGTAGTACCCCATGTCTGAATCTGCAACTTCATCTGCCTTGATGCACTCTATCATCCAGCGCATCGCCACCGGCCCCGAACTCAGCAAAGATATTTCTCTGCAAGAGGCCAGCGGCGGTACCACTGCGATACTGCGCGGTGAAATAGATGATGTACAGGCAGCAATCTTCTTCATCGCCCTGCGCATGAAACGCGAGACCGACGACGAAAACAAAGGCATTTTGGATGCCATCCTCAAAGTTTCAGACAGCCGTGTTGCTGAGGTTGATGAAGTGGTTTCTCTGGCCGATCCCTATGATGGCTTTAATCGAAATCTCCCGGTGGCCCCTTTCATCCCAGTGGTACTCGCTGCCTGTGGATTACCCACGGTGAGTCATGGACTCGATAGCGTGGGACCAAAGTTTGGCGTTACTCACCGACATGTCCTGCAGGCAGCGGGCATTGATGTGGATATCAGCCTGGATGACGCAACCGCACGCATTGCAGATCCAGAGATTGGTTGGTCTTATGTGGATCAGCGCACTTTCTGTCCCGGTCTGCACGACTTGACCCAACTGCGGCAGCGGATCGTCAAGCGACAGGCATTGACCACTGTGGAAGTGTTGGCAAAACCCATTACCGGACGCCAAAAGACTCACCTGGTCACCGGTTATGTGCATAAGCCCTATCCTGCAAAATATGCCTCCCTGGCCCGTTATGCAAAATTTGAGGGGTGCCTGTTGGTCCGTGGCACCGAAGGTGGTGTGATTCCCTCGCTTCGGCAACCAGGCATGCTATTTCGTTACGATGACATGGGCATGGAAGAACCGGTGGAAATCAACCCTCAGGCACTCGGCATCGCTCAACCTGTCAGAGCGGTACCTTTGCCCGATGACCCAACCATCATGAGAGGCGATGACGAAATTGCCCGCATAAGTGATACCACCGGTGCAGCTGCTATTGCCGCAGAAACAGGAATACGCGCATTGCAGGGCGAAAAAGGTCCAAGTTACGATTCACTGATCTACAGCTGCGCAATCATTCTCTGGCACACAGGAAGGGCAGCCTCTATCTCACAGGGTGCTGATCAGGTACGTGAGGTACTCCATAACGGCGCTGCCCATAGACATCTGAAATGAGTGATACGAACGAACAATGGGTCGAGGTTGCTACTGTCGATGAGCTTTCTCCCGGCAAAATGAAGCGGGTAGAAATCGATGGTCACCGCTATCTCATCACCAACGCCGAAGGACAAATCTATGCAGTGGACGATCAATGCAGCCATGAGGATGTCTCTCTCTACCTGGGCTGTATCCAGGGAAAAAATATAAAATGCTCACTACATGGCAGCCGCTTCAGCCTGGAGACGGGTGAACCGCTTGAAGCCCCCGCAGATGAGCCAATCGGTACCTATGAAACCCGCGTTAAAATTAAGAAAGTCTTAATAAAAACCCATAAATTCCCATAGAAGAGTTTTTTTGGTGATCTAGATCAAAGGATCAGACATTCCCTACACTGGCACAGGTAGAATAATTCCTATATATTCTCCCACTTCCAAACAGCTATAAAGCTGTGTTGATTTCACCATCAAACAATAAAACCGGGGGGATTTTCGGTGAAATATCTATTCGTGTTGGCAGTTGCGTTCAGCTTGACCGTTGTCTGGCAGACTTCCATTATTGCGGATAGAACACCGAACCTTCAGAGTTTCGAAGACAAAGAAGTCGTCATCAAAACCCCACAGGCAACCTGAACTACCAATTTCTAACTCTTCCCTCTCTTCATAAAAGCCTAGCAAGCACGCCTTTTTCCATTCACTGCAAAATCTCCCAAATTTTTAGGGTATGAGTTTAATCGCATAATCTTTGGCGTAATCAAGCGATGTCATTGTGCAGAATAAGTTGATATTCAAAGCCGTACCAGCTCACCCCTCTAGAATCCTATCTAATTGTTTTTTATATTATTTTCATTCTTTTGCTAAGTATTCAATAGCATTGGGCCGGGACCTGGCTCACAGATCACCCATATCTATAGAGAGAAATCGATCTTTAGCGGTCCCAGTGATATGCCAGATAAAAAACGGAATTGCATCGAATCCACACTGCTTTTTTGTTGAGGCATCAGGTTCATATCAGGTATGGTTGCCAACCTAACTTGCAAGCGTGGCACCAGCCGCCTCATAGACAAGACTGAAGATAACAAAACATATTCCAACATTGTGACGACCTCTGCCGTATCAACAGCCACTTTCGAAGCACAGTCCCTGGAGTGCATCCGGGACGACCGTGTGCTATTCGATGATCTCTGTTTCACCATTAATCCTGGTGAGGCGCTGGTACTCGAGGGTCGCAACGGCAGCGGCAAAACCTCGCTACTGCGCATCATTTGCGGTATTCGCCTGCCTGAATCGGGAAAAGTGCTTTGGGAAGGTACTGATATCTTCCATCTTGGGCCGGAATTTCACGAGCATACGGCCTACCTGGGCCATAAGGATGGCTCAAAACAGGATTTGACCCCGCTGGAGAATCTTCGAGTTGCACAAGGACTTGGCAAGGCACGAGAAAGTATCACCCTCGAAGAGGCCCTGGAGCAGGTTGGTCTGTTTGGTTTTGAGGACGTCCCCACACGAAACCTCTCGGCGGGTCAACAGCGACGACTCGCTATCGCCAGATTGTTGGTGACCGATGCCAAATTATGGATACTGGATGAGCCATTCACCTCCCTCGACCGCAAAGGTATCGAACAGATGGAACGGCTTTTTGAGGAACATCTGAAACGAGGTGGCATGGCGGCCATGACAACACATCACAGAATAGGCTTTAAGGAAGAGGTCAAACTGGTCCGTATTAATCTATCAGATCGATGAGTACCCTTTCCCTCACCAGCGCCTTTACGCTCCTGCTCAAGCGGGACATGACCCTTGCCTATCGGCGCCGTTCGGAATTGGTCAACCCCCTGCTCTTTTTTGTGCTCGTCACCGCCATGTTCCCCCTTGGCATAGGTAACGATCCAAAACTGATCGAGGCAGTCGGACCAGGGGTGATCTGGGTTGCCGCCCTGCTCGCCGCCCTGCTCTCCCTGGATGCCATGTTCCGCTCCGACTTTGAAGACGGCTCCCTGGAACAGTTTATGTTGAGCGCACACCCGGTCTCGATCCTGGTGCTTGCCAAGATACTGGCCCACTGGCTGGTCACTGGCCTGCCGCTGTTTATCGCTGCCCCCTTGCTGGCAGTGCTATTGAATATTCCCGGGGACGCCATTCCCACCCTCATGCTGACCCTGATACTCGGCACCCCGGTACTCAGCCTTATCGGCTCTGTGGGTGTGGCGCTCACCGTCGGACTTCGCCGCGGCGGCGTGATTCTGTCGCTGCTGGTGCTGCCGCTCTATGTACCGGTACTCATCTTCGCTACAGATGCCGTAAAAACGGCAATTGTCGGCATACCCACCACGGCACAGCTCTCCATACTGTCAGCCATGCTGGTGGGTTCTCTGGTGCTGGCCCCGCTGGCCACCGCCGCTTCACTAAGAATCAGTTTGAGTTAGGGCCTCCTAATATGATCGTACGCTTCTTTCATCAAATGGGTTCTCCACGCTACTTCTATGGCGTGGCGGGCAAATTGATCCCCTGGTTCATGGTCAGTTTTCTGATCACATTGGTGCTGGGACTCTACTATGGTCTCTTTGTCGCCCCCCCAGATTATCAGCAGGGTGAGAGCTATCGCATTATGTACATCCATGTGCCTGCTGCATGGATGTCTATGTTCATCTATGTGGTAATGGCCGTTTCCGGGTTGATCAGCTTGGTCTGGCGCATCAAGATGACTGAGGTTGTTGTGATCAGCAGCGCCACCGTTGGCGCCTCCTTCACCTTTCTCGCACTGGCTACAGGGTCGCTCTGGGGTAAACCCATGTGGGGCTCCTGGTGGGTCTGGGATGCCCGATTGACTTCCGAACTGCTGCTGCTGTTTCTCTATCTCGGTATCATTGCCCTGCACAGCGCCATCGAGGACAAACGGGTCGCCGCCCGCGCTGTGTCGATACTCGCATTGGTCGGAGTGGTCAACATTCCGATCATTCACTATTCGGTTGAGTGGTGGAATACACTGCATCAACCCGCCTCGATTACGAAATTCGGTAAACCTTCCATGGATATGAGCATGCTGGTACCACTTCTGACCATGGCGATTTCCTTTAAACTTTATTATGGCGCCGTGGTCTTAATGCGCGCGCGGGCAGAAATCGTCGAGCGGGAACGAAACGCCCGCTGGGTGCAGGAACTGGTCCAAGAGGAGGCAAAATGAGCGAATTCTTCGCAATGGGTGGCTATGCCGCCTACGTCTGGCCCTCGTTCCTGCTGGCAGCGATTATTCTCGTGGCCAATATCGTCGCACCCTTACAACAGCACAAGAGAGTCCTGACAGAAATCGCCCGCAAATTACGCCGGGCCAGGAAAGAGCAATCATGAATCCAATCCGCAAGAAACGTCTCACCCTCATTGGCCTGATGGTCGCCGGTATCGGTGTAGCCACCTGGCTGGCTCTCAATGCCTTTGATGAAAACCTGATGTTTTTCTTTTCTCCATCGGAAATCGCAGAGGGAAAAGCCCCAACAGGCCACCCGTTCAGGGTTGGTGGTCTGGTTGCGACCGATAGCGTAGCGCGGAAATCCGACGGGCTCACCACCAGTTTCACGGTCACCGATAATGCCGAGTCCGTTACGGTCGAGTACACCGGCATCCTGCCGGATCTGTTTCGCGAGGGTCAGGGCATCGTCGCCATGGGACAGCTGAACCAGAGCGGTGTCTTCGTCGCCAGTGAAGTGCTCGCCAAACATGATGAAAACTACATGCCGCCCGAGGTGGCAGAGTCCCTGAAGACTGCGCATGATGAAGCGGTTGGCGCCAATCAGAATCAGGTTAGCGTACAATGATTCCTGAGCTCGGACATTTCGCACTCATCCTGGCGCTCTGTCTGGCCATCGTCCAGGCGACCGTTCCCCTTATTGGCTCTTATACCAACACCATCTCGTGGATGTCGGCCTCCCGCTCGCTGGCCTGGGGCCAGCTTGTATTTCTCAGTATCTCCCTGATTGTATTGACCAACGCCTTTCTGGCTAATGACTTCTCCGTCATCTATGTGGCTCAACACGGCAACACCAAGCTGCCCGACATATATAAGATTTCTGCCGTCTGGGGCGCACATGAAGGGTCGTTGCTACTCTGGGCCTTTATGCTCGCCGCTTGGGGTGCTGCAATCTCGGTCTTCAGTCGCAACCTGCCACTGAGCATGGTGGCCCGGGTGCTCTCCGTAATGGGCATGATCAGCATTGGGTTCATGCTGTTTATGCTGCTGACATCCAATCCATTTGATAGAACCTTTCCGGTCCCCATGGAAGGCCGGGAGCTGAATCCCATGCTGCAGGATCCGGGACTGGCCATTCATCCACCAATGCTCTACATGGGCTATGTGGGTTTCTCGGTAGCCTTTGCCTTTGCTATCGCAGCGCTACTGGGTGGCCGATTGGATGCCGCCTGGGCGCGCTGGTCCCGTCCCTGGACCACAGTGGCCTGGATCTTTCTAACCCTAGGCATCGCTCTCGGTAGCTGGTGGGCCTATTACGAACTCGGCTGGGGGGGCTGGTGGTTTTGGGATCCTGTTGAAAACGCATCATTTATGCCATGGCTGGTGGGTACGGCGCTGATTCACTCCCTGGCGGTGACGGAAAAACGTGGCGCTTTCAAGAGTTGGACTGTGCTGCTTGCCATCTCTGCATTTTCATTGAGCCTGCTGGGTACTTTCCTCGTGCGTTCCGGTGTACTGACATCCGTACACTCTTTCGCCTCCGATCCCGCCCGTGGCATCTTCATCCTTGCTTTCCTGCTGCTGGTCATCGGTGGTTCTCTGTTGCTTTACACCTGGCGCGCACCCTATATCTCCGGTGGCGGACGCTTTGACCTGATTTCACGCGAGACCTTCCTGCTGGGGAATAATCTACTGCTCTCCGTTTTCGGGGCGCTGGTACTGCTGGGCACCTTGGCGCCACTGATCTACGATGCACTTGAATTGGGCAAGATCTCGGTGGGTTTCCCCTGGTTCAATAAGATGTTTCTGCTGACCACGCCGTTTCTCGCATTGTTCATGGGCATGGGCTCTCTATCCCGTTGGAAACATGCTGAACTCTCCACGTTGATCAAACAGCTACGTGTGGCTTTTGTGGTGAGTGTGGTCTTTGGCATCGTGAGTATGCTGCCGCTGTTCGGTGAGACCAACTGGCTGGTCGGCCTCGGAATGGGGCTGGCTTTGTGGATCGCCACCTCCCATATAGTCAATCTGAGAGAACGCCTGAAACATAAGCAGGGTTTCTCCGGATTCTGGCATGATTTTAAAGCCGGCGGACGCAGCTACTACGGTATGATCCTGGCACATTTCGGTGTAGCCATGTTTATCGTCGGCGTCACCCTCGTCAGCAACTATGGCATCGAAAGCGATATCAGGATGAGTCCGGGGGATGTCAGCGAAATTTCCGGGTATGAATTCAAGTTCGAAGGCGTCAGCCAGTTTCCTGGTCCCAACTACAATGCAAATCGTGGCCGCTTCCAGGTGACGAAGGATGGTGAGTTAATCGCCACCCTGGAACCGGAAAAAAGGACCTACTTCGTACAAACAAGGCCCATGACCGAAGCTGCCATCGACTGGGGCTTCACTCGGGACCTCTACGTTTCACTCGGTGAACCGCTCGGCAATGGCGATTGGAGTCTGCGACTCTACTATAAGCCCTATGTCCGCTGGATCTGGCTGGGTAGCGTACTGATGGCGCTGGGCGGCATTCTCGCCATTACCGATCGCCGTTATCGCACCTCGCGAATTCGTGCAGCAAAAGGGGTTGAGGTTTCTGACAATGCCGCGACGGTACCTGGGAGATAATTAAAGAGATGAACCGTTACCTACGCTATTCGATTCCACTGATCATATTCGTTGTGATCGCACTGTTCCTCGGCTGGGGCCTGAGACAGGACTATGACCCCAAACATATCCCTTCGCCACTGATCGGCAAATCGATCCCGACTTTCTCGTTGCCCTCGCTGGAACAGGCTGAAACAGTCATATCGGACAAGGATCTGCTGGGTAACGTCTATCTGTTGAATGTCTGGGCTACCTGGTGTGTCTCCTGCCGGGCAGAGCATGAAACCCTGGTGCAGCTTGCTCGCACCGGCAAAGTCGACATCATTGGACTCAACTGGAAAGACGAGCGGGATAAAGCAGAGGTTTGGCTGCGACAGTTGGGCAATCCCTACAGCGTCAACATCTTTGATAAAAAAGGCCGTACAGCCATTGATCTCGGTGTCTATGGCGCGCCGGAAACCTTCCTGGTGGACAGCCAGGGGATCATCCGCTACAAGCATGCCGGACCGGTGACGATGCAACTCGTTAACGACACTATTCTACCCATTGTCGAACAGCTGAAGAGCAAAGGATAACTATCGTGCGCAGGCTCTTTTTCGTTCTCTCTCTACTTTTTCTTTCCCACACTGCATTTTCCGCCACGCTCGCGGAATACAGTTTCGAAACCCCGCAACAGGATGATGATTTCCGAGCCATCATCGAAGAGATGCGTTGCCTGGTCTGCCAGAATGAATCCCTCGCCGGCTCCAATGCTGAACTGGCCGTGGACCTGCGTAACGAGATCTACGACATGATGCAGGCGGGACAAGGCAAGGATGAAATCATCGATTTCATGGTTGCCCGATATGGTGATTTTGTGCTCTACAGTCCACCGGTCAAGCCTTCCACCTACCCGCTCTGGTTCGGTCCCATACTCCTTTTCATCATCGGCGCCGTTGTGCTCTTGACTATCCTGAGGAAAAAGAACCGAAGCCGGGAGGCGGAGCTTTCCACAGAAGAACAGCAGCGACTCGATAATCTCTTAAAGCAGTCGACAGACAGCAGGAACGCCGACCAATGACCCAATTTTGGATTTTAACCGCCGGGCTGATCGCTCTGGCAATGGCATTTTTTGTGCTGCCGATTCTGCGCAGACGTTTCCAGACAGGCATCAGTGCCGACGAACTCAACCTCTCTGTCTTTAAACAGCAGCTTGCTGAGCTGGACAGCGACCTTGAAGCCGGCAATCTTGATCAGCAACGTTACGATGCGGCGAAAAAAGACCTGGAGAAAGAGCTGCTCAGCGACGTCCCCGGCGATCACACTCAAGCAGATGTGGTTGCCGCCAAAGGGGGACGCTGGATGGCGCTCACTGCCCTTGCAATACCTGTGGCAGCCCTGGTGCTCTATCAGATGATCGGCTCACCTGAGATCATACAACGTTTAGCTCAACAACCCGCCCCTTCGAACACTGGGCAGGCGCAAACTCAAAACCCCAATATGGACAAGCTGCCTCCCATGGACGAGCTGGTCAGACGACTTGCTGAAAAAATGGAGCAACAACCCGACAACCAGGAAGGCTGGATCATGTTGGGACGCAGCTACATGACCATGAAGCAGTATCCGGAAGCGATGGATGCCTACGAGCAAGCCATGAAGCTCGACGACAACAATGTGAGCCTGCTATTGGCCTACGGTGAGGCAATCGCTGCCATTTCCGGTAACAGCTTCACCGGTAAAGCAGCCCCGTTAATCGAGAAGGCCCATAAACTTGAGCCCGATAACCCAAATACACTCTGGATGGCCGGTATTGTCTCCTATCAACAGGGCAACTTTCAGGCTGCTTTGACCCGTTGGGAGAAACTCCAGGCCTTACTGACACCACAGAGCAGTGAACTCGAATCAGTCAGCAATGCTATTGACGATGCGCGCAAACAGTTGGGCATGGCGCCAGTCGAGCCGGCCCTGCCGCAAATTGCCCAGACCGGATCAGCTCCACCCAAACCAACACCTGCACCTGCAGCTACAGGCGCAAAGAATATCCAGGTTAAAGTCACACTCTCACCGGAAATGAGCGCCAAGGCCAGTCCGGATGACCTGGTCTTCATCTACGCCAAGGCCACCAGTGGCCCACCTATGCCCCTGGCCGCAGCCAGAAAAAGGGTTCGTGATCTGCCGTTGACGATTGCACTAGACGACAGTATGGCCATGATGCCCCAAATGAAGCTCTCCGCATTCCCCGAAGTCGTAGTGGGCGCCAGGGTGTCGCTATCAGGCAGCCCTTCGGCTCAAAGCGGTGACCTCGAGGGTGAAGTCAAACCGGTCGTACCGGGTCAGAGCGAACCGGTGAACGTGGTTATCAGCTCGGTTCACCCTTAAAACTGCCAATAAAAAAAACCGCTGCCGTAGATACGGCAGCGGTTTTTTTGTGCCATTTTCCTGCGTGAGAGCAACATTTACGACCAATGGATTGATATACTGATACGATCCCAACATCAAAAAAGAAGCTTGCTTGCATCTGCGGCTTTCGTAGATTTAGGAGTCACAATGGCCAACTATTCAATTCACGACATCCGTAACATCGCTTTGGTCGGTCATGCCGGCGCCGGTAAAACCAGCCTGATCGAGTCCCTTCTCTATCACAGCGGCGCCATTAGTGAGCCGGGCAGCATCAATCAAGGCACAACCGTGTGTGACTTCGAGGATCACGAGAAGCAGCTGCAGCACTCGTTGGATATTTCTATCACCCACCTGAGCCATGAGAATAAGCAGGTCAATATTATCGACACCCCCGGGTATGCTGATTTCCTCGGCCGGGGCATCAGTATTCTACCCGCGGTGGAGACCGCCGCCGTGGTGGTCAATGCCAGCACCGGCATTGAGCCGGTTACCCTTCGCATGATGGATGCAGCCAAACGCCGCAACCTCTGCCGTTTTATTATCGTCAATAAGATTGACCAGGCTCAGACTGACTACGCTTCGCTGCTGGAGAATCTGCAGGAGACCTTTGGTAAAGAGTGCCTGCCGATCAATCTTCCCACCGAGAACGGTGCTAAAGTCATCGACTGCTTTTTTCAACCTGGCGGTGATGACACTGACTTCTCCTCCGTCTCCGAGGCCCACGACAACATGATCGACCAGGTGGTCGAGGTCGATGAGGCCCTGATGGAGATCTATCTGGAGCAAGGGCAGGAATTACAACCTGAACAGCTACACGATCCCTTTGAAAAGGCACTGCGCGAGGGTCACTTGATTCCGGTCTGCTTCACATCCGCAGAGACCGGAGCAGGTATCGCAGAACTGCTTACGCTATTTGCCCGCCTGATGCCTGACCCCACTGAGGGGAATCCACCTCCCTTTATGATGGGAGAAGGCGCCAACATGAAGCCGGTGGAAGTATCGACCGATCCCGACAAGCATGTCATCGGCCATGTCTTCAAAATTCTCAATGACCCCTATCGTGGCAAGTTGGGCATCTTTCGGATGCATCAGGGTACACTTAAAAGTGGCTCCCAACTCTATATCGGTGATGCCCGCAAGCCCTTTAAGGTCAACCATATTTTTCGTCTCCAGGGCAGTGAACAGGATGAAATGACCCAAGCCGTACCTGGAGATATTTGTGCGGTCGCCCGTGTTGAGGAGATCCACTTTGACGCCGTGCTGCACGACTCTCATGAAGAAGATCATCACCACCTCCGCTCCATTGAGTGCCCCCTACCCCTGTTTGGCCTTGCCATCAGCACAGCGAAACGGGGAGACGAACAGAAATTGAGCGACGCGCTGCACAAACTGGAGGATGAAGACCCCTGCTTCCATGTTGAGCATAATGTCAGTCTCAACGAGACAGTTATGCGCGGACTGGGCGATCTGCATCTCGAGGTATTACTTCATCAACTACAGAGTAAATATAACGTCGAGGTAGAGACCCACCCACCGAGCATCGCCTATCGTGAGACCATCACACGAAATGCAGAGGGCCACTTTCGCCATAAAAAGCAGACCGGTGGTGCCGGACAGTTTGGCGAAGTCTTCCTGCGTATTGAGGCGCTGCCCCGTGGTGAGGGTTTCGATTATGTCAATGCCGTGGTAGGTGGCGCCATACCCGGTCAGTTCATCCCCGCAATCGAAAAAGGCATACGTCTGGCCATGGAGGAAGGCGCCATCGCAGGCTTTCCCATGCAAGATTTGCGGGTGACGATCTATGACGGCAAGTTCCACTCAGTGGACTCGAAGGAGATCGCTTTCGTTACTGCCGGAAAAAAAGCATTTCTTGAAGCCATAGAAAAAGCCGGACCTGTGATCCTGGAGCCCATGGTCAATATCTCGATTACGACTCCCGACAACTTCATGGGTGATCTGACCGGCGATCTCGCTGGCCGACGAGGCCAGATCAGTGGTACCGAAACCGGACGCAACGGCACGCTGATCATTAAAGGCCAGGCCCCCCTCGCAGAGCTTGAGAGCTATGGCACTGACCTCAAGGCCATCACCGGTGGCGAGGGAAGCTACAGCATCGAGTTCAGTCACTATGAAGCCATGCCGGGTAACATCCAAAAGCAACTCATCGACAACCACCACAGACAATCGTCATAACAGCAAGCTATCCTACGGCTCACTAACCACCAGGCCCTTTATGGTCTGGTGGTTAGCTGTCATATCAATCAGTAACCATTAGACTACTGATACAATATCCTGCATTAAATTTCTTGATTTTGAAAATAACCTGATCTATAGAAGATCTGGCCACATAGTGCATGCACAAAGTCTAGTTTGCTACTAGATCAATCCAGTGATTCATTCGGCTTTATCTTCGCTTCCCAGCCAACGGTAAACAGCCCCAGCTATAATCGCCCCTAGAATAGGGGCTAGCCAAAAAAGCCATAATTGGGATATCGCCCAATCTCCCTGAAATAAAGCCACCCCAGTGCTTCTTGCAGGATTGACCGATGTATTCGTAACAGGAATGCTAATGAGATGAACAAGCGTGAGACCAAGACCTATAGCGATGGGAGCAAATCCTTGTGGTGCACGTTTATCAGTGGCGCCTAAAATTATCATCAAAAACATAAAAGTCATGACTATTTCGGTAACCAATGCTGCGATGAGACTATAACCACCTGGTGAATGTTCAGCGTAGCCATTAGATGCAAACCCTGCAGTTACATCAAAACCAGCTTGCCCTGTTGCAACAACATAAAGCACTGCAGCACCAGCCACACCCCCTACCACCTGTGCCGCAATGTATGGACCAAGTTCCGATGCTGAGAACCTACCACCTGACCAAAGGCCTAACGAAACAGCAGGGTTCAGATGACAGCCGGAGATATGACCAATCGCGAACGCCATTGTCAATACCGTCAAACCGAATGCCAATGAAACACCCAACAGCCCAATCCCTACATCAGGGAATGCAGCAGCCAGTACAGCGCTACCACAGCCCCCAAGCACTAACCAAAATGTACCTATGAACTCCGCACCCATTTTTTTTGTTAATGACATTTCCCTCTCCCTATAGTGAATGCTGAATATGCAGGCAGTCTAGCAAGGCACTAAAAACCCGATTGTTAATTTTTAAAAATAGTTTGGCTACTCAGGAAAATATAAAATAGAGAAGTATCGCCAAACATTAAAGAGATGAGTGGGCATCAGGATAGATAGAAAAATAACTCACGCAGCAAGCATAGGAGCATGGTTAGTTTTTTGTAGGTAGAGAATTTGCAGACACAAATCCAGGGGGAATTTTAGATAACACTCATCATTTTTACTTGCTGAAGATCTACCAGGCAAATATTGTTTGTTTTATTGACAATAATACCGTCATTATCAAGAGCATTTAAAGCGCGACTCAGTGACTCAGGCGCTAACCCCAGGTAATTGGCAATATCCGTCTTACGCATGGGCAGAGGTATGGTACGCAGATCAGAGGCATTACGTGAACGGACCCGTTTAAACAGATCGTAAATAAACCAGGCCACTTTCTGCTTAGCCTTAAGGTTACGAGCAAGTGCCCATTGATAGACATCAGAATTGATCGTCCGACCCAGGCGCAGAATCAGAGCCTGATGAAATTCGTCACAAGCACTGCACATGGCCTTGATCTGACTGAATGGCAACTCGCAGAGCCAAGTCTCCTCCAGTGCAACCGCATCGGCCGGGTAGTTTTCACAGCCAATACCATCGACACCCAGTAGTTCGCCAACCAGACAGAAGGCAGTGACCTCAAGTACGCCACTCACCGTACAGACTTGGGTCTTGACAGCGCCTCGCTGAATAAAATAGATCGAGTTGAACGGCGTACCGGCACGATAAATGACCTCTCCACGTTTATAAGGTCCTTTGACACGTACCGCATTTTTAAATGTCCGTAACTGCTCACCGCTGAATATCGACTGGAGACAAAAAGGCTCAGCCTGACATTCGTCGCAGGGCGGTTCATTGGTAATCAGTCGGAAGTTATGCGCGTGCATATCCATAAGTGTCGTTATTTTATATTTATTAATTTAGCGACGAATCGCTGAAGCAATCCCTTACCAAATTATAAGTGCTTTTGTGCGTATTGCTAGCTATAACGCATTGAATAGTATAGGACCAATACCAACTTGGTAGCACGCATAGGGATTATACCAATTAAGTGGTATTCGCTTCGTCTATGCTGCGATAAAATGGAAGCTTATACTTCGGCTATTTATATGAAGCCAAAGTATCGATTTGTCCTTATAGGGTAGAGGGTATTATGTAGTAATCACTTTAATAGCAGTACCCTCTGACGGCCTTTTACCGACAACTCAGTTAGTGATTCACAAGATAACGTAAATGCGCCGGGCCAGTTCCACAGCATCCCCCCAGTATACTGATACCATATGCACGATTAAGGACGTGCATAGCATCTCCCCACTCAGATATTTTTTCTGATTCCAAGTTATCAGATCCATCAAGATCGCAGTGATCCAAGGAAGATGCATTAGCCAGGTAACCCAATAAGCGGGAGAAAAGTTCTTCGGGCTGCCGATCGGCATTCAAGAAAGTTGGGTAGGCACAATTGACCATGTAAGCGACTGGATTATCACCGGTAGCGGCATCTATCTGCTTTACCGCATCGCTAAGAAACGTGCCATCTAGTACAGCACCCTGTCGATCAATCACAAAACTTATGATGTAAGGTAGCCCTGTTCTTTCCATCGCTTTTGCTATACCAATGGCTTCTTCGACGTTAGGCAGTGTCTCAGCAATGAGAAAATCAACACCGCCTTCTGCAAGCTGGTTAATCTGCCATGAATGAAAATCTTCAGACTCTGTAATACTTAGTCCTTCACTTGGCATATAACAGTCATTTTTACAACCGATCAGGCCTCCTATCTTGATCATGGATTCTCTGTTACCAGTGAGTTTGCTTATATTTTTCATGAATTGAACAGCATCTGAATTGATTGAAGGGCTTACACCCGAATCAATAACCCTGGAATGATTCGCACGCCAGGTTGGTGTGCACATAAGAAATGGCACCTTGGCCTCTCTTGCGATATCTATATAGCCCTGATAAAGCCTGGTAAGTGCCTGCTGTCCTTCTTTATGGTAGATAAGAGGCGCGTTAACCAGTGTGTCATGAAGCTGGATGTCAGTAGATCGCCGCAACTGCTCAACGATGGCCGCTTCCATCAATATCAATTGATTGTTTTGTAATAACTGCTTCATGTTGTCTGCCAAACAATTGATTAAGTGGTAATGCACGTATTAAGATGACGATGGACCAACTTCGTATGGAATCGTCCCATTTTTCCATATCTATGGGCTTTCGTTAGAAAAAGTTACGCTATCATTGAGGCGGACGAAACCAGCTTTACGAACCCTTGCAGTGATACCCCCATGACCTCGCATGGCGTTATATCCACCCTCACCCAACTGGCGTTCCATTTTGCTGCAGGGATGGCATTGACCACTATATTCTAGCTTTACATCGCCGATACAAAAGACCTTGTCTTTCAAAGCCAGCAGATTTATCCCGGAAACCACTATATTTCGCCGTAATACTGATGGTGAGATGGATTCCCGGCCTAGGCAGGTGGCAATAACATTGAGATGTTCGTATTGAATCAATGTCACCTGTCTCGGGCTTCCGGCACTACCGCTGAAGCGATCACCCTCTAGCCCTTTATCCATGCTGATGTGAACGGACTCAAGCGCAATCATCGGCGCTGCCCGCGAGGGCCTGACCCCAATCCATTCCACACATCCAACCTGTGGTAGCGTGTCCAACAATTCCTGAAGAGGGTTCGATTCAGCCAAAGACTGTCTCCAGTGTCGTGCTGTTTTCAGCACCTATGAAGGAAGCTATCTGGGCTAGTATGATGACCAACGACCAATTCCAGCCAATCCAACTGAAGACCTGACTGCATACGGTTGTTATAGAGCATGTTTTGATATCCATTCTTTTACATCAGAAAAGCCTTTTTCCGGTTTAAACAGGATAGATTCAATTCCAACCTCACGAGAAGCAGTAACATTCTTCTCCTGATCATCAACGAATAAAATATCCTCGATTTTAATCCCACTGGAGTCAAGCAGGGTTTTATATATTTCTTTATTGGGTTTCCGAACACCCACATCACTACTGATAATTGATCCACCCAAATATTGCTCTATACCCAGCGTCTTTCTAAGCTTGATAGACCAGCGGCTAAGGTCATTCGATAAGCACCATACTGGTATGCCATCCTCCTTTGCTTGAGACAAGAGTGCTTTGACTCCGGGGTTTAATGATTGCTTGGAAAGATACTCATCTTCTAGATCTGATGCTAAACCAACCCGTTTCCAGAATTCATCTGGGCTAATATTTCCAAGGCTTGCTTCTAAGTATGCTGACCGAATAACCTCACCATCACATGCCCCTGTTTGCTCAGTAACAAATGGAATGAGCAAATCAGTAACAACATGACCTGATCTGAATATCACACCCATTGCATCCAATACCAGGCAACTCATAGTTAACACTAATGCTTTTGTAATCGGCAGATTTCATGCCGCGTTATCAATTGATCTTTCAATGTTGAATACGGGGTTAAGGTATCGAGTGCGAATGCAATAGTTATGAATAACAGTGCAAATACAATCGCATGAATTCCTTTTTCTACTAAAATCTTCATTTTAAATAGCTAATGCCAGCAATAATCGGCGTTATGAAGCGGTGTTTTAGTTGTGCCAGGCTCTTTTAGGACAACTTAAACACTACGGAAAAATGTCCGAGTTGATTGCTTCTGATAGAAGCGCTATTACCCCTTAGACTCATACCATACTAATGGATTTGGTAGTGTCTTTGCTGAATATTCAATGTGAATTATTCTTCTATGGCTAGGTTTCGTAGCCTTCCGTGATGAATGGAACAAAAGCGGACACATTAATAAGACATCACCAGTGTTCGAACTGCATTCCAGAATTTCCGCCTCAGATTTCTCGACTATTTCAATCAGCTCTCTAGATGTGATGCGTCCATCTCGGTGAGTTCCTGGAACCACTCGTAGTACACCACTTTCGGTATTGGCGTTATCCAAATGGATTCTCAATGTTAATGTTTGAGCTAAATAATCTTCAGGTGGTTCAACATGGGTTATCCCCTGTTTTTCACTCCATGGACCAAAACCAGGAATATCAGCCTCCTCTTTAACAGCAATAGAAGTATCTTGGTGCCATGCAACATTCCAATTCGCCGTTGGTACTTTATCAAAGAACACTGACCTCACCGGTTTCGCGGCCTCGCCGAGCACTTCCTTTGCGATAGTCAGTAACGGGGCTGATATCGCGAGTTTACGAATGGCCGGGACTTTGTTCATTAAGTCCCTCACTCCATAGTTGTTCGTTTCATTTTCAAAAATGCTCAATTCTTGAATCAATGAATTAACTTCAATTTCATCGATAGCACCTTTGACTAAATGATATCCATTTTTTTCGTACTCTGACTTCATATTGTCAAAATCACCATATAGCTTCTAACGCCTTAAGCAGGGGTGCCAGCTTTGCTAGCGTCCTGCTGGCTTAACCTGTTAAGCGCCTCTCCGCTTTCAGCAAAAGTCAAACACTCAATAATTGTGTCCCTCACTGCCACAACTTCGTAAGAATGTTTTGCTGGGAAATGCACTATAATTAATCCGGCACTTTCACAAGCTTTATCCAAAACTTCATCTCGTGCAGCTCTACGTTGATTGTTATGAGATTTGTCATCTAGCTCGATAACTGCCATTACGCTCAAATCAGCTTTATTACAAATTACAAAGTCGAAATGTTTTGCAGAAATCTTATTAAATGCTTTTTGCCAGTTACTACGGTTCATTCCTTTTTCTGGGCTTAGAATATCTGCAACTCTAACTTTTCCTAAAACTCTAAACTCTTCGGTAATAGCCTGCTCTAGGACCCCCAGAAAAGATCGCTCCGCTTTTGAAAACAGTGGGCCTCTTGTTTTATAGCCAAAGATCTCACCACTCGTTTTTTTAGTAAATCTTGCGAGGACTACAAGGATCACTAACACCAAAATAATTATAAATATCCATTCCATGATTCTTTCTTCTTGTGCTTAACACCCATGCTCAGCGGACCCAAACGCGGAGCGACGTTTGCGCAACAATGCCGAAGGCTTGCGCAAAATGCTGCGCAGTTTTTGGAGTCCGCCGGAGCTAATTATTAGCCTTCTCTACTTCATATTGAGCTGCTTGGGATAAAACCTGTGCTAATTGCTGATTATTCGGATTGCGCTTTGAGAGTGAAACTAATATTTCCTTAACACGCTCATGTTGGTACGCATTGGAACTAAGTGACCATTTAGCAGCCCCACCAACCAGCAACCGATCAATATCTCCTTTTACCTCAATCCATGGTAAAGCTTCAGCAATTCTCTCAACTGGCTTGGACCTTCCAGTGGCAAAAAACTCTCCCCAAAGTGCGTCCAAGACCCAGGGGCCTTGCTCGAGGGGTATTTCATGAAGAGCCATTGGCTTCCCCGTACGCAGATAAGAGAGCTGATCTTCTAGGTTTTTTCTGGAATCGAGGTATTGATAAACCTCTGTTTGCGAATTAGGAAGATTTGCATACCAAAAGCCAAGTAATACTACGGAAAAATGGTTATCAGGAAGATCTTCTAATTCTGATGTGATTTTTTTCACCTCATTTGGATTAGAGGTGAAAAAGCCAGACAAGAAGCCGAAAATACCGGGAAGTGCGTTTGCTTCTTCTAAAGCACCGGATTCACTCATATAACGTATTGCGGCACCAACACGATCCGGACCTGACTCCAAATAGTAATAGGTGAACCACTTACCCAATTCCTCCTGGGACGAGAACTGACTATCATCTGCAACCGCACCTGTGAAAGCCACGAATAAAAAAGTAAGCATGAAAGTACGCATGATTCTATCCTTGATAGGCTAACGATAAGGGTAACTGGCGAATTTGTAGGGAGCGTAGCGACCGAATAATTCGTCCATGTTTACCCACTGGTTAGATTCGATATTGAAATATAAAATATTAAAATCAAAACTGTACCACCAAATATTTTTGGAAACTTAAATTCCATAAACTCATGTATGAGAAGATTTGTAAGAAACCCTCTATTATCTTCGTAGAATTTCTTATCATGATCTGTTAGTTTGTAATTATAATTAATTGTATGAGTGTCTAATGTGAATCCATCCAGTTTCTCTATTTCAGAATCATGTGCCTTCCTTATTTCTGGATCCAAAGTAAATTGAACTTTGATTTCGTCAACTGCGGACTTACTTACTAAGCTATAATTCTTAGGTTCGTATTCATTATCTGGTCTATCAGATTGCACAAATTTACCTATTTCTTGCTTTATGATGTATCTTGAAATTGCCACTCCAAATGTACGGATGTCATTTACTTGAAAATCATGAAAGTCCAATTCCTTCCTAATATATAAGTCAAACATGTAAATGTTATAAATAAAAAATAAAGCTAAGAACAATGGGACTAGCTCAGGATGACCAATTGTTCCCTTAATAAAGCCTCCAGAAAAACCTTCAATATGTATTTCCGCAAAATGGTAAAAGACAACAAAAGAACCAAAAAGAATTACATTCCTTTTATATCGCATTAGCAGATCACTAGGTCTATATCTAGCAATATTTTTGAAGTGCTCAAGCTGTCGATATTCGTGATCAGTAAGTTGTTTCATAAGAATCTAACAGTGGATTATCTTGTACGCACTGATATTGCGATATATTGCATAAAGTTCTCTTTAAGTACTCACGTAGAAAAAAACACCAAAACCGGCAGAGATGGAAGGATTGTTATAGGCCAACAGCATCCTGCCAAAGAGGGTATTTCCAATATTCTTCAATAGGTTAACAGATAATCTGTCAATGTAAATTCTGCACTGGCAGGCTCACTTGGAATTCCGAGCTCACCCATGGTAATCGTGTAGTGTTTAATGATGAAAGCTATGCCCCTACTCATCTCGAGCAGTTCTAAATAACTTATTTAGCATTTTCAACAAATGCCACGTTCTCCAACTGTTTCTTTGCGTATATCCAGATTTATACCTCTATGGTGTTGCTCCAGATGCCTACACTGCGTATCCAGCAAAATGATATTTCCTGTTTTAGCAAGGGGTTAATGACATCTCTTCATAACGAAATCACCGATTCCTTATATACCCGACTTTTTCAGTTAGTTATTGCCACCGATGGGAGTTTTGTCATACAGTTGATCTAGATCAATTAAATTGACACCAAGTTGTAACCGGTTGTCACACCCGTAAGAGAGAACTTTATGGTCCGCTCGGATGTGCACATCGGCAGTCGCAGTACCCAAACTGTCTTCATTGTTGAATCCAATAGAAACTTGAGCTGGCAACAGTCCAAGTGGCTTTTTCTGTTCCTCGCCGCCTGTATCTGTATTGTCTCTTTCTACTTTGCAAGCCTGGGCGCGTGGCTGGTTTTACCCTTTACCGGCCTGGAGATTCTTGTTGTCGGCGGTGCTATCTATGCGCAGAGTTGCTGTGCCCACAGAAAGCAGATCATCCGGGTTGATCAGTCTCTGGTCGAAGTTGACGAATCCCGCCGCCGTCATGCGCTGAAGTCTTTTCCCAAGGCCTGGTCGAAGGTCGTTCAGATCCATGATCGTCGTGGCTGGTACCCCAGCCAGTTGCTGATCGGTTCTCATGGGGAGTTTGTCGAGATCGGAAAAAACCTCATCGATGACGAGCGTGAACTGCTCGCCAACCAACTAAGATGCGCGATCGAGGGCGCCTGACCAGCATGTGTCATACCAATAAAAGCAAAAGAAAACTCCATCATTCACGCTCCCAGGCGCTTGTCGGCAGATTACCCGCAATCAATGGATGGCTGATGCTACAGGCAGGCCTGCTGTTGCTTGCGGGCCTGTTGTTTCACTCCGCGGCGAAGGCGGAGTACGGGCTCAACTTTCCCGAACCGGCTGCCGGTGTGGCGCAGGAGATCTACGACATCCATATGCTGACGATGGGAATTGCCACTGTGCTTCTCATCATCGTCTTCGCGATCGTCTTCTACTCGCTCTACTTTCACCGCAAGAGCCGTGGCTACCAGGCTGACCAAAATTTTCACACCTCCTGGTTCGGCCACTGGTCCTGGGTCATCGTGCCGGTGATGGTGCTGGGTGTCGACCTGACCATCGCCGGTAAGGCGGATATTGTGCTGAAGAAGGTCTGGGATGTACCCAAGGAGGAGAACATCATGGATGTGAAGGTCACCGGCCATCAGTGGTGGTGGGAGTTCGACTACCTCGATCACGATATCAAGGTGGAGAGCCGGTATATCCCTGAGGAGCAGTCTGGTGATCTCTATCTGAGAGAAGTGGATAACCCGCTGGTACTGCCCACCGGCGTGAAGATCCGTTTCCTGCATACCTCCGCCGATGTGTTGCATGCCTTCTGGGTACCTGAGCTGGCGGTTAAAAAGGATGCCATTCCCGGCTATATCACGGAGACCTGGGCAGAGTTGAATCGTGAAGGCACCTTCCGCGGGCAATGCGCGGAGCTCTGCGGTACCTGGCACTCGCGTATGCCGATTGTGGTGGAGTCGGTCTCACAGGATAAGTTCACCGCCTGGGTCGACGGACAAAAAGCCATCAAAGTGGCGGCGGCCGCAGAGGCCAGCGCCGACAAGACCTGGAGCATGGATGAACTGATGGTCAAGGGTAAGACGCTTTACGAGACCAAGTGTGCCGCCTGTCACCAGGTCACCGGCATGGGTCTGCCACCCGCCTTCCCTGCCCTGAACGGATCGGTCTTGACCAAGGGGCCGATTGCGGATCACCTCAATATCGTCATCAACGGCAAAGAGGGCACGGCGATGCAGCCTTGGGGAACGCTGAATGATCTGGAGATCGCGGCAATCGTAACCTATGAGCGCAATGCGTGGGATAACAAAATGGGTGATGTCGTGCAGCCTGCAGACGTCAAACAGGCGAGATAGAGGAGAATTCGATTATGAGTACTACCACCCTGACCCACGATGAGGCGCATCATCATGAAGCGCCGAAAGGCTGGCGACGCTGGCTCTTCAGCACCAATCACAAGGACATCGGCACCCTCTATTTGCTGTTTGCCCTGATAATGCTGTTCGTCGGCGGTGCCAGCGCCATGCTGATCCGTATGGAGCTTTTTCAGCCGGGTATCCAGCTGCTCGATCCCGATCTCTATAACAATCTGGTGACCAACCACGCCCTGATCATGATCTTCGGCGCGGTCATGCCTGCCGCCGCGGGCCTGGCCAACTGGATGATCCCGATGATGATCGGTGCGCCGGACATGGCGCTGCCGCGTATGAACAACCTCAGCTTCTGGATACTGCCTGCCGCGGCCACCATGCTGCTACTCTCCTTTGTGGTTCCCTTCTTCCCCGGTGGCGGCACCCAGATCAACACCGGCTGGACTATCTATCCGCCGCTGTCTGTTCAGGTCGGCATGTCAATGGACTTCCTGATTTTCGCCATCCATCTGTTAGGCATCTCTTCGGTACTGGCCTCGATCAATATCATCGTCACCCTGCTCAACATGCGTGCACCCGGCATGAAGATGCTGAAGATGCCCATGTTCTGCTGGACCTGGCTGGTCACTGCCTTCCTGCTGATCCTGGTGGTACCCGTTTTGGCTGGCGGTGTCACCATGTTGCTCTTCGACCGCCACTTCGGCACCAGCTTTTTCGATGCGGCCGGCGGTGGCGATCCGGTCCTGTTCCAGCATCTCTTCTGGTTCTTCGGTCACCCTGAGGTCTATATCCTGCTGCTCCCCTCCATCGGGGTGCTCTCTCACGTGATACCGGCCTTCTCCCGTAAGCCCCTGTTCGGCTACAACTCCATGGTCGGCGCCATGATAGCGGTAGCCACCATCGGTATGGTGGTCTGGGCGCATCATCAGTACACCATCGGCATGTCTCTCGGCGCGGTGACCTATTTCATGATTGGCACTATCCTGATTTCAATCCCGGTGGGACTGATGATCTTCAACTTCATCGCCACCATGTGGCGTGGCGCCATGACTTTCGAAACACCGATGCTGTTTGCTGTCGGTATCGTGTTGATGTTCACCTTCGGCGGTCTCAGTGGTGTCATGCTGGCGGTAGTACCTGCCGATATGCAATACCACGACAGTATGTTCGTGGTGGCCCACTTCCACTATGTGCTGATGCCGGGGGCCGTGTTCGGCCTGTTCGCCGGGGTCTTCTACTGGTTGCCGAAATGGACCGGTCACATGTATGACGAAAAACTCGGCAAGCTATTTTTCTGGACCAATGTGATCGGTTTTAACATCACCTTTTTTCCCCAGCATTTTCTTGGACTGGCGGGTATGCCGCGACGTATCGTGGACTACAACGTGATGTTTACCGAGTTCAATGTGATCTCCAGCGTCGGCGCCATGATCTTTGGCCTGAGTCATCTGTTGCTGCTCTATATCGTCATCAAGACCATCCGTGGCGGTAAGAAAGCGGAAAGCCGCGCCTGGGAAGGTGCCAAGGGTCTGGAGTGGGAGCTGGATTCACCACCCGCCTTCCACACCTGGACAGTCGCGCCACAGATTAAATAGTTCTTTTAAGCGAGAGATAAAGTATGCGTATTCCTGAGTATCAAACCCCCGAACTGAGACGAAAGAACGTTCGCCTGGCCTGGATCCTGGGCGGTCTTGCACTCTTTTTTCTGGTGACCTCTTTTCCTTTTTGGACCGGGATCTTTCGCATCGTGGGCAATCAGGCAATGCAATGAGTAAAGCGGTGACAGAGAACCGTAGCAAGAACCGGCGCACCACCCTGCTATTGTCAGGCGTGGTGGTACTGATGTTCGGCTTCGGTTTTGCCATGGTGCCGCTCTACAATCTGTTCTGTCAGATCACCGGCACACAGTCACTTTCCCAGCGCAGTGAAATCGGCCGGGTTGTTGCGTTGAGCGATGGGGTTGATAAGAGCCGTTGGGTCACAGTGAAGTTCGATACCACGGTACATCCCAATCTGCCCTGGGCCTTTAATGCATTAACACACAAAATGCGCGTGCATCCGGGCGAGACCTACGAGGTCAACTTTACGGCGCAAAACCGCAGTAACGAAACGGTAACCGGTCAGGCCATACCCAGCGTCGCACCCTGGCAGGCCACACCCTACTTCAGCAAGATGGATTGCTTCTGCTTTAACAAGCAGACCTTGAGTGGCACGGAAAAGGCCGATATGCCGCTGCGTTTCATGGTTTCGACGGATCTGCCAGAAGAGATCCATTCGCTGACACTCTCCTATAGCTTTATGCGTCTGAAGGAGACTGAAACGATAGACGAAAAGCAGGGGATTTCTAAGCGTATTGCAGTGAATGGGGTCGAGTGAAACCATGTCCAGATACACTGCAGCATCGAACGGAATGACACATCATAAACACAACAAATCAGCCCTAGGGGGAGACAGCCAATGTCGGTAAAGGATCACGCAGGGGATTACTACATTCCGGACCCCAGTCCCTGGCCGATCATCGGCATGGTTTCACTGCTGTTGACACTCATAGGCGCAGCACTGGCCTTGAACGGTGTGGCGATCGGTCAGTTTGCGGTCATCGCGGGACTGCTGCTCTTCTTCTATCTGCTCTACGGCTGGTTCCGTGATGTGATCCAGGAGAACCTCAGTGACCGTTACAACAAACAGGTCGACACCTCCTTCCGCCTCGGTATGTTCTGGTTCATCGCCTCGGAGGTCTTCTTCTTCCTGAGCTTTTTTGGCGCACTCTTTTACATTCGCAATATCGCCCTGCCCTGGCTTGGCGGCGACGGTTATCTCGGTGCGACGCAGGAGATACTCTACACAGGTTTCGAGCCAGCCTGGCCGAGCAGTGGTCCTGGTGAACTGGGTGGTGAATTTCAGCCCATGGGACCCTGGGGCATTCCAGCCATCAATACCCTGCTTCTGCTCAGCAGTGGTGTCACTATCACTTGGGCTCACTGGGGTCTGAAGCTGGATAATCAGAAACATCTGGTATGGGGACTCATCGCTACCATCGCACTGGGTCTGCTGTTTGTCGGCTTTCAGGCCTACGAGTATGGCCACGCCTATTCAGAGCTGAATCTGACTCTGGAGTCAGGCGCCTATGGTTCAACCTTCTATATGCTGACCGGGTTCCATGGTTTTCATGTGACCATGGGCGCGGTGATGCTGATGGCGATTCTCGGGCGTAGCATGAAAAGTCACTTTAGCTCGCACAAGCATTTCGCCTTTGAGGCGGTGGCCTGGTACTGGCACTTTGTCGATGTGGTCTGGCTGGGGCTTTTTATCTTCGTCTATTGGCTCTGATTGATTCTTACGTAATACCGTGAGGTTGTAGAAACCCAAAAAAGTAACCTGCCATGAGGATGAAAAAAAGTAACAGCGAGAGCACCAGTCTGACGGTTAACGCCCTCACAACCCGGGTGCTGTTGTCATCACCGTCATCTTTTGCCAGATAGTACATCCCCTGGAACAGAGAGAAGAGAATGAAGAGCAGTACCAGCAAGACCGGCAGTTTGAAAATCATGTCCATGATCGCTCCTGATCCGGGTGTAATGGGTATTGTCCTGCCGATGCCGCAGTAACAGGAATGGATATAACCACTATAGTGCCTATGACAAGCAGTACGCGCCAATTTCATGCCCATGCCGTCCCTACAATGATCATGGTATTCCTGGTGCCTCTTTTTACCGGCCTGGGGATCTGGCAAATCGACCGTGCCGAGCAGAAACGCAATCTTGCGGCAACTCAGGAAGCACGCCGAAAAATGCCCGTACTCGCTTTGAATAACGGGGTACCTGCTACGGATGATTTGGTGTATAGAACGATCCGTGCAGAAGGTGACTATTTAACCGATAAAACGGTTTTAATCGAGAACCGAAAACACCTGGGTAAAAACGGCTACCATGTGGTGACGCCCCTGCGGCTCAAAGCCAGTGATCAAATTGTGCTGGTCAATCGGGGCTGGATACCCATTGAAAGGTACGACGGCTTGGAGAGCCTATCCACACAAGATGAAAGCGTCATCGTCCATGGCAAAATCAATCTGCCTCAGCCGCCTGCCATCGAACTCGGACAACCGGAGGCACAAGCCAACACCACGCCATTGTGGCCCTACCTGACCCTGGAGAATTTTTCTGAATGGTCAGGCCTGACCGTGCTGCCTTTCGCCATCTTACAGTCACCGGATGATTCGAATGGTTTCGTGCGTCAATGGCCACAATCACACAGCAGTGACACCATGCATATCGGTTACGCCATACAGTGGTTCGCCTTTGCCCTGATCACGCTCATCATCTGGCTGCGTCTCTCGCTGAGCAAGTCGACAGTCAAGGGAAAGGAAGCATGAATACCATGGTCGAAACCCAAGCAAAACCCCGCAGTCTTGTATCACTCTGGATACTGATTGCAATTTTTGCCCTGCCACCGATTGCGGCATGGATCTTCTTTTTCAATCCTCAGTGGTTGCCCGATGGACGCACTAACCACGGAGAACTGATCGATCCGCCCAGAGCCATGGCCTCACTCAAGTTACAGACACCTGAGGGTACGACTTTCGACTGGCAGACATTGCAAAACATGTGGACCCTGACCCTGGTCAGTGAGGGCGGTTGTGACGCCGCCTGTATCGAAACGCTGATCAAGGTGCGCCAGATGCGCCGGGCCACCGGAGCCAACCGTCAGCGTATCGAACGGCTGTTGATTCTGCTGCCTGATAGCAAAGGAAGACTGGATCTGCCGAACCTGCAAGGACTGGAAGGCACCCATTTGTTGATCGCTGAAAGTGATCAAAGGGATAACCTTCTGTCTCTGTTTCCTGTGGACCTCTCGGCGCAGGCGATTTCCCTCTTTCTTATCGACCCACAGGTCGATCTCATGATGACCCACAATACTGTTCAAATCAGCACTAAGCAGATATTGCAGGATCTGGAAAAACTACTCAAAGCCTCGCAAAGCTGGGCGCAAGGAGGTCAGTATGGCCATAAGTAACGTCTCGACACAGACCACGGCCACCTATTCCTGGCACGACTATTATGAGATGACCAAACCCAAGGTGGTCTTGCTGATCGCCTTTACTGCGCTGGTGGGCATGCTGCTGTCCACTGAGGGCTTTGTACCCTGGCAAGCGCTTCTGTTCGGTCTGGCAGGCATCTCTCTGGCTGCCGCCTCGGGTGCAGTCATCAATCATGTCATTGACCAGCGCATCGACGCACTCATGGAGCGTACCAGTTGGCGCCCCATACCCAGTGGTCACATGGACACCTCCCATGCCATGAGTTTTGCCTTGTTGCTGGGCGGTATCTCTATGGGAATGCTCTATTTTCTAGTCAATCCTCTGACAGCACTACTCACCTGCTTTGCATTGATCGGCTACGCGGTAATTTATACCCGATATCTGAAACGAAGCACGCCACAGAACATCGTCTGGGGAGGACTAGCGGGTGCAGCACCCCCGTTGCTGGGTTGGTGTGCCGTGACCGGTGAAGTCACACTTGAATCTTTCCTGCTTCTACTCATTATCTTTGTCTGGACACCCCCCCATTTCTGGCCACTGGCGATCCATCGTCGTGAAGACTATGCCAAGGCTGACATTCCAATGTTGCCAGTCACCCATGGCATCGACTTCACCAAACAGCAGATCCTAATCTACTCAATAATGTTGCTGGCTGTCTCCCTATTGCCCTTTGTCATTCAAATGAGCGGATATCTCTATCTGGCCGGTGCAATGCTGCTCGGGATCGGGTTCATCCGACATAGTATTAAACTCCTGCGAAGTAACGGTCGTGATCATGCCATGAAGACCTTTGGCTACTCGATTATTTATCTCAGTCTTCTGTTTACCCTTCTGCTTGCTGATCACTATCTGCAGTTGTTTGTGTCGACCAGTTAAAACCAGCAGTAAACTTAGGGTTCTTCATACTTCTTTTGAGGTAGGCATTCTTTGAGACCTTAACCTCCCTTATATTTGGTTCCCTTATAAAGTCTGCCCCCTCCGGTAGCGCCTTCCACTGTTTTACACATTCAGTAAAGTGCGGAAACCAGATATTCAGTACATTGAATTACGGAGATTGGTACTCATGGAACTGAATTATTTGCAGGCAGTTTAAAATAATATTTTCGATTTTAAGTATTAATTACGAAATCGATTTGACTCCCATCCCCATGAATCGTACATAGAGCATTAAAACCCTGTTGGAAAAAAGCAGGGTGCGCTTGAGATCCTCAAAAAAGTATTCACTATTATCGTGAAGACTGAAATTTAGTTGTCTTTTGAGCGTAGCGGTTAACCGTCTTGTTTTTAGTGATGTATTTACAGTTACCCATGAGCCCTATTCGAATTGTCGTAATGCATGAACAGTAAAAGAACAACCCCAACCCACTGGATTTATAACATATTGCGTACCGATCAACCGGATAACAGTGACAGCATGCCGCAGTTGGAAAAGCATGCTGATAAAAGACAATACTATCCGCAGCTCCTGCTTTACAGCCTAGCCCTTGGTTGTCTCTATTATCTGACTGGCGTGATAAGCCTGACAGCCCAGTCAGCGCAAACGGGCATTACGCCGCTCTGGTTACCTTCCGGTGTGGCATTCGCAGCATTTTTTATCTTTGGCATCAGACACTGGCCAGGTGTATTTTTCGGCATGTACCTGATCTCCTTAGATGCAGGCATTCCTATGCAGGTAGCATTTATTGCTGCCTTAGGAAGTGTGCTTGAAGCAGCCATACCTGTCATTTTACTACGTCATCTGGGTTTCCTTCCCTCTCTTGATAAAGTGAAATCTGTTTTTGCTTTTACTCTATTAGCTTCGATCCTGGGTCCCGTTATCAGTGCAAGCATAGGAATCCTGGCCTTTAGTTATTTCATTGGCAATCTCTCTGCACCTCACGCAACACTCTGGTTTTTCTGGTGGTTGGGGAACTCTATCGGCATCATCACACTTGGCGCTTTCTTATTGAGTTGGCACCGACAATGGCGTATTGATCTACGTTCCTTTTTTGAACTTATCCTGCTTGCACTGACATTGGGCATTGCTGTCTACATGGCGGTTACGGATGCGGAGAAAGCACTATCGGTTTTACTGCTTTTTCTGGCCACACCAATTCTTTTATTCTCTGCTCTCCGGCATGGTCCTCGTGGGGTGACGCTGCTCAGCCTGGCTGCGCTCATGGCATTTTTTATAACCGGTGCCTGGATTGAGCCTGGGAGTTTCAATCGTGCTGAAATCAACTATCTCATCATCGATATCGCCTATGTCGCAGTTGCTGTTTTCACCGGATTAATTGTAGCCGCCACCTTTGCAGAACAGACACAGTACCAATCTCTTCGCTTTAGAGCCGACCATGACCACCTGACCAAACTGTTCAATCACGCCAAGTTCATGGAATACCTGGAGGCAACAATAGCCTCGGCACAAGATAAGACAACGACTCACTATCTACTTTTTCTCGATCTTGACGACCTGAAGACGGTTAATGACATGGCAGGGCACGAAGCCGGAAACCGGTTGATCCAACATACCGCCGAAATTATAAGAAATACCATTCGTCAGCAAGATGTTGCCGGTCGAACCGGCGGTGATGAATTTGCCGTACTACTCAGAGACTGTCACTGGGATTTTGCTTCCGCGTTGGCCGAGGAGATTCGCAGGAATATTGCCGCCAAGCCCTTTCAATGGGGTAACCACGCCTATGACGCCAGAATCAGTATCGGCGGTAAGCTATTGGATGACTCGGTAACCAATGCTGAAAAGACATTGAGTGCGGCGGAAGCCGCCTGTTATCAGGCTAAACAGCTGGGTGGTAACCGAGCGATACTACTCTCCCGTTCGGCCTAGGGCCGGCTGCCTTGTCTGAACGCCTGCAGCATGATCCAGACAAATAGTATTCCACCGACGACTGCAAGCAATCCTCCCAGACCCATCACACCCATAGTCACTTTGGCTGAGATCGAATCGAGTCCCTGTGCGGCGCCTGCTGTTTTGCGCTGTATACCCATCGCACCGGAGACAGCCAAAGCGGAAATATGGATAAGTTGTCCATAGCCATAAATCCAAGGTTGCAGATCAGCCAAGCGCCCACGCACTGGTGCATAACCGAGTTTGGGCAGTAGCAGATAGGCAAGCCCCATGAGAGCCAGAGTCACACCGACAATCGATCCGTGGTAATGCGCTGGAATGATGGTGTTGACACCGGAAATAAACATCGCGATAAAACCACCGGCAAAGAAAAGCAACAGGGACATCCAGAGTGAGCGACGCAATGGACGACCAATGGCATCGGGGCCGGATGATTTGAAAAGTCCCCAGGTCAGCACGAGTCCAACAGGAATGACGGCCAACCCACCACCATATTGCATCAGGCGGGTAAAGGCTGTGCGTGAATCCAGCGTGACCGTCTCATACATCCCATAGACCAGCGGCACCAACAGTACAGGTGCCACACCCAACAGCAACAGCCAGACAAACCAGCGTCCATCCAGAGGTATACGTACGCCACTGTAAAACGCGAGTAACAGCCAGGCCAGCATAATTAATTGCGTATAAGCAAACTGCAGGGTATGCCCGCCACCCCAGAACAGGTATTCATAGAAACCCTGCCCCTCCACGCCTTCAGGCATCTGCAGCCAGGCGGTAGCAAGCGCAGCGATCGACATGACCACGGCAACGGAAAGCGTCAGTGCAGCCAATGCCGGCAGGCGTATTCGTCCCGTCAATTGGAAGCCCCGGCGGGTGATGCTGAACACCAGCAACGCTTGAATGGCAATGCCCAGACCAAACAGTCCCAGTGCATAAAAGAAGAGTGGCCGCTGAAGCACCGGCACATAATTATTCATCAAAGGCGCGCCTTCACCGAAAAAGGCCGAAAGTGCGATACCCAAGGTACCTGAGAGCGCCATGACAAAGGCAATGCGCTGCCACAGCAACCGCCGTTGCGAAGGTGGAATCAAGAGACTCCAGACCAGGCCTGTCATGGAGAGAAACCAGATCAGCACAGACTGATCCACATGTACGACCAGTGCCGTACGAAAAAAGTCGACCCAGGGAAAGAATGCCTCACTGCCGGGTGTCCTGGAAAGCACCAGTAATAGGGCAAACAGGCCCGCCAATCCGAGAGACAACACCCCCAGCTGCAACCAGCGGCGACATAAACCCTGCTGCGCCATTGTTATTTCATTAAAGCTGATATGGGATTCTTCGAGTTGCACCAAGGGACATCATCCTTCATCTTATGTCGTTATGTTTACCAGCTTTGCAATCTGCCACTGGATGAATGCTTTAGCCCAGAGCCTCCCATGCCGTTGACGAATCCGCAAGTCTCAAGGAGCCGACAATACCGACTGGCCATTTTCACCTGTCTGCTGGCATTCAGCGTGGTGTTGGTGGGCGCCTATGTTCGCCTCTCCGACGCAGGCCTTGGTTGCCCTGACTGGCCCGGCTGCTACGGCGAGCTGGTGGTACCTGCGCAAGCAACCACTTCACAACAAGACAATGCCGACTACTCGCGGCCCCTGCATGTGGGAAAGGCCTGGAAAGAGATGATCCACCGCTATCTGGCGGGAAGTCTCGGTATCTTTATTCTGTCACTGACAATACTGGCCTGGCTCAACCGAAAAAGCACAGCACAGCCTTTACTGCTGCCGACACTCCTGCTTCTGCTGGTAATTCTCCAGGCGGCACTGGGCATGTGGACTGTCACGCTCCTGGTCAAACCCGCTATTGTCACCGCCCACCTGCTCGGTGGTTTTGCCACATTCGTCCTGCTATGGCTGCTGGCGCTTAGGCTCAGACCTGTTGATTCGTTCCATACCCTCTCCACCTCCCAGCCAACCAGACGCCTCATCCTGCTCTCGCTTTTCGTATTGATCATTCAGATCACACTTGGTGGCTGGACAAGTACCAACTACGCCGCTTTGGGATGTAGCGAGTTCCCGGCTTGCTATGACGGCCAGTGGTGGCCCGACATGGATTTTAAAGAGGCCTTTGTCATCTGGCGGGGGCTCGGCGTCAACTACGAATTCGGCGTGCTGGAGAACGATGCCCGCTCCGCTATCCATATGACCCACCGGATCGGCGCCCTGGCGACACTGATCACCCTGGGTCTGCTTGCCATCTGGCTATTGAGAAAAAAAGAAACAACACATCTACGCAGACTGGGAGGGTTGTTGGGTCTGCTTCTATTGATGCAGGTCGCGCTGGGTATCACCAATGTACTTGGCCATCTTCCGCTGCCTGTCGCGGTGGCGCACAATGGTGGAGCCGCGCTTTTACTGGCAACCCTTGTGACACTGATCTGGATATCGAGACGCCATGAATGAGACGCAAAAACCATTGACACAAAACAGCCGTAAAAGCATTCTCATCCTTATCCTGCTAATTCCCCTACTGATTGCCGGTGTCAGTAGTTGGTTTCTTTTCAACACCCAGCCGCCTGCCGTACAAGCTCACATCGAAACAAAGCGAGCCACATTGCTGCCGCAACTCCGACCACTCGCCGCGTTCTCTCTCAATGACCACCTGGGAAAAACGTTTGATAACAGTCGGCTTCTAGGTCGATGGACACTACTCAGTTTTGGCTACACGCATTGCCCGGATATCTGCCCATCGACATTAGCCATGTTGGCAGAGATGAATCTTAACCTGCAGCAAACTGAGAGCAAATTTCCCTATCAGATCGGCTTTGTCTCAGTTGATCCGGAACGTGACACGGCAGAGAGACTGGCAGAGTATGTAACCTATTTTGATCCCGGTTTTCTAGGCATCAGAGGAGATGATGCGGCGTTACAAACGATGACAAAGCCCCTGGGTATCCTCTACCGCAAAGTGGAGACAGAGAATAGTGCCATGGGATACGTGATGGATCACTCCGCTTCTATCATTCTGATTGACCCACAGGGTCGTTATTACGCCCTCTTCAGCCCACCCCATGATCCCGCTATCATGGCAGACGACTTCCTGACTATAACCAGCCTGGTCGACTAAAAAAGAGAGCGAATCATGAGTGAAACAACTATCGGCAAATGCTGGCACTGCGGCACTGAACTCCAAAGCAGTGACTACGGGCGTGAAAACAGTTGTCTCAATTGCAACAAACCCACACGAGTCTGCCGCAACTGCCGTTGGTATGCCCCCAGCAGACCCAATCAGTGCGAAGAACCCATAGCCGAACGGATCATAGAGAAAGAGCGCGCTAACTTCTGTGGCTATTTTGAGCCAACCGGAGAGCACAAATCCGTACAAACACAATCAGCGGATGAGGATTTGCAAAAGGCGGCTGAGGATCTATTTAAATCATGAACTTTTTCGAATAGAAAAATAGTGGGTGTTACTTATCGCTTGCACCTGGCTGCAAACCTTTGATAGCCCGGCGTTGTAACTCCCTTTGCAGCGCATCTTGATAGAGCAGATAGCGGGCCTGTTGTTTTACCGTTAACAAAGCTTTCAAACTCTGCCACTTTTGCATGTGCAGAGCTTGGATGGCCCGGGTGGTTTCTTCGATCTGAGAGAGATGGTTCGCCAACCCCGTTTCGTTTGAAGTTTCAATGGCACGTTTGAGTTCTGCTATTTGCTTTTTATACCTCTCGTCAAGCATCGCACGTGTCTGTTTGCTCTGACGGGCAATGGCGGACACTTGCAGCGAGAGTTCCTTATTGATCGAGAGGGCTTGTCTCAGACCTTCAGCCTGGATCTGTTCGATTGTATTATCGAAGATCTGATCCTGAGATGTTCCTGGTGAATTCACAATGGGGAGTGCGAAAACACTCCCGCTATAACAAACCAGAGTCAAGATCATCAAAAGGTTTGGAAAATGGTTCCCGGCCAGGGTATGTAATATCAACACGGACCTCATATAGCAAAGAGGGGGACTGATATCCCCCTCCTCTTGAGCATTAATTCAACCTAAGCCTGGTGAGTGAGCTTAAGCGTCTGGGTTCTTTCGTCCTCTTCCAAGAACAAATATCAGGAGAATTATCCCGATGCCGAGCAATGCTAATGCATTTGGCTCCGGAACTGAATTGTTGCCACCACCGCCTCCAATGTAGGGTGCTATCTCAATGGGCCCAAGCTCAATCGGATCGAAGTTGAAAGCAAACTGCTGATTGAAGATATCCGGGTTCATCCACCCGGTCGGGATATTCATCGCAGTCAGAATTTCATTGAGGGTCAGATCTTCATGGAACAGCGGATCGGGATCGATACCAGGGATAAGCCCCAGGATACCTGTGAAATCAAGACCAAAATCGAGCAGTGTGACATCCAAGCCCAGATCTATCATCAGCTCGGTAAGATTGCTGAACAATGTATCAGGCAGTGAAAAGATCGGCGTGATCTCAAACGCACTGTCCAGCATGGTCAGGGTCAACTCTTCACCCACCCGAATGGGATCAGTGATAGTGCCGTTACCCAGATCGAAACTGACCATCAGATCATTCGGTGTGAATGCGAACTCCTGATGCACGTCGATATCAAGAAACGGTTCGATATCGAGAATGTTATAGCTAAGCTCAATCGGAATCAGAGAAGCCAGCGTCTCACCAATGATGGGCTCAAGATTGCTGGAGCATTCCAGGTCGGGAAAATCAATCGCCAGTGCACCGGATCCGGCGCCAGCAGTACCCGCTGCGATGGCAGCCTGAATCACCTTGTCTACGATATCCAGGGCGATCTTATCCGCATCGACAGAGAAGCGGAAAAGGTCATCCTCACCTTCTGAGGTAAACCCGGTAGCCTCTTCACCAGTAGTATCGATATCCGGCACATTCAGGGAGATATCGGCATAACCGCCGAGTGACCACTCTTCCAGCAGATCAACCTCGGTCAGGCCAAGAATAGAGATGGTGTCATTGTGAAACTGAAGGCCGGGAATACGTCCCTCATCATCGTATATCAGGCCCGCATCAAAGGGGCCGATGGGGATACCCAGTGCATTGGCGGCAATCCCGTCGTCAGGGTCCACCGTCAAACCCACAAATTCCCACGTGTCAGTCGGATTGCTATGCCAACACGATCCCGCATTCAAAACCCCACAGCGATAACCGCCGAAAAGATTCACTCCCGCACTGGCGTGGGTTTCGAAAAGAATATCGACACCTGCTTTTATTTCAGGAAAGTTAGTTGTAAAACTTCCGGTGCCCAGTGATGAGTATCCTGTAGAGATGGTGAAGGATTCACCCGGGCTGACGCTATAAGCGTCCGGCGTCTCAATAGAGACGTTGAGATTATAATTGGCATCGACAGAACCCGAGTCGATGTTCACATAAGGTGAAAGACCGAAATTTCCATCCGTGTGCCCGTAGACTGAAAACTGCGGCAAGGGTGGCGCAAATGGAATCAACTGCGGCAGCCCGACAGACTTGGGTGACTCGAATGAGTAATCCCAGTCGTAGAGCGGAATATCCTGACGCCAATTGAGCTGCCAGGCATCACCTGCCTTCCACATACTCTGATCGTTGGACTCGAAGTCTAGCTGTGACTCATAAAGAGCCCCCTGGCTTGAGAGAGGAAATAACAATGTGGTGAGCAGGACCCCCAAACCACTGTACAAATTGCCCCGTTTCATGACCCTCTTCCTCCCTATATCGTTGATCTGCATCAGGGTCGAACCTCACCGGGAACCTATGGTTTAAAGAGACACATCCGTGACAAATCGAATATCTTCTCAGTAAAACAATTCCCCAATCTTTATGTAGTTCTTTCCATCAAACTGATCTGAATTCAGCCCGAGCCATGCGCTACTCACTATCCAAACCACGAAGAAGCATAAGACTAAGGCTTATCAGCTAAATACCATGCAAGATGTAAGCCTTTAGTATTTTTTTCATGATTTACAGTAATTTATAAAATTATGAGATTTTGAATCTGTCTAAAATGTAAACTAATCCGACACAAACTTGGAAAATATGAACAAAATCATCCATATGCCGTAAAAAATTTCGACAGACTATCTGCAATGCCATTTTTGGGTGGTAAAAGAGATGGATAAGCAGACCTACCTCCCCATCAGAAGCGGTAGCGCTTCTTTCAGGAAGGCAGTTTCAGACTTGTTTTTTAGATTTTATTCAGACTTTTCAACCAAATCCCGGTAGGCATGCCAAGTCGCATGGGCGGCGAGTGGAAATCCAATCACCAGGCCGACGTAGAGTGTCATGAATCCTGCGACGATGATGGCAACCAGAATAGCTGCCCAGAGGAGCATCGGCAGAAGATTGTAGAAAACAGCATTCCAACTGGCCTGGATCGCATCAAATACATTGATGCTGCGATCCAGCAGCATAGGAATCGCCACCGCACTCATACTAAAGATGCCGAACGCAATTGCCGATCCACAGGTTATACCTAGCACCAATAGCTGTAAGCCATCCCAGGTACCGAATAATGCAGTCAGAAAGCCTTGCCAAGTGGCAGGCGTTATCCCGGTAAAAGTCAGGACAACGACGGGCAGGGTCACAGTCACCCAGGCAACAAGCGCAGCCACCAAGACTATGCCCATGTTGAGGATATTGAAGTTATTGCGCTTAAATGAATGCAGTGCTGTGCGCAGCGAAAGTCTTTCTCCCGCTTCCAGTTGACGGCTGATTTCATACAAGCCGATAGCCAGTAGTGGCGCTACCAGAAAAAAGCCTGCCAGTAATAGCGGAAAGAGGAAGAACATACCGCTGGCCATCACAGAAAGTGTCACGAGATAGCTGATGAGTGTCAGGGCCAGACCATAACCAAGGCTGCTGGCTGGCGCGGCTTTGATATCCTCCCAGCCTGCAGACAGCCATTTCCATGGATATTCCATACCGATAACCCGGATTTCTGCAATGGTCACGGGACGAGCATCATAATGATGCATGACGATATGATTCATGGTTAACCCCCTTTTATAAGATCCGGTTCGTACATGTCTCCATCTAGGTTGGACTCATATTCACAGTGCTTGTTTCACCTATAAACAGTACCGTAAGTAGGGGATATCTCAGTTCGAAAACGAACCTGAGACAGATAATGGCTGCCGTTCGTTGTGGGTAAAGCGTTTCAATCGGTAAAGCACCCATGCTTTTCCCGGCTCGCGACACATGCCATAGCGAAAGGCGGGCGTCAGATAGGGCAGCGTGTAGCGTAGATCCGTAAACCATACGCAGGTTTCGCCCTTCCCTTCATCCAGACGATAGAACACGGGAAACCTGGCAAACTCCCTGAATTTCAAGAACTGTGGTTGCATCCAGGCCTCTTGTATCAGCGGCATCAAATCGTCACGACTACCCAGCAGGCTTTTATGCTGCCAATCCAGTGCATGTACCCCCCGGTAGCTTGTGACGACGGCCTCTTCATCGGATAGCAGACTAAGGTAGGCAACCTGATACTCATTGCCCGACCGCCTTATCAATTGCCAGTAGAAGGGTGAGAGAGGCTGCGGCAGCACATGAAGATCGGATGACTCAGCTGACTGCTCGGCAGTGATTGCATGAGCCTGCACTTTGAGAATCCATTGAGTTCCCAAATAGATCGAGAGCAGTAATAAACCACTCAAGGCATACTTGAACCTGGGATGTCGAAGAAAGAAAGCCAGTGTCAGTGCGAGTATCGTGGTGACTATCGCATCGATAACAAAGGTCGTGCCGAAGCTGTAGAGCCTATCCGACAACGGATAAAAGATTCGGATACCGAACACCGTCAACAGATCTAACAATATGTGGGATAAGATTCCGAGTCCACAAAGTGTATAGACACTGAGCCAGTGTTGCCTTGCAGAACGGGATAGCATCCACAACGATCCCAACATCACAGCCCAGAAAGGCATGATCAATACAGAATGGGTTGCAGTACGATGCCAGTCTGCCAGGAACACCAGAGGATCTATCCAGAAACTGAGGTAATCGATATCCGGGAAAGCCGCTGCAATCCCAGTGACTGCCATACGCAGACGTAAATCTTTTACGGGGAGAGACGCTTTCCCTGTGACCGCTGCGGCACAGACTGCACCGAACAGGACATGAGTGACTGTGTCCATCGATGCGTGTCCTGTCTACCCCTGTGGGACTGAGTCCTCAACACTGTGCCGGGGTTCTGCCTGTTTATGTTTCTGTGCTCGGACAGATAGCCCACACCCTCCTCCACTTATTGGTTCTATTAGTCGTGCCAGTGATTCAGCACGACGCAACAAGTTATCGAGAAACCGGCGGGTATTTTCTGACTCATTCGAGTCATCAAACAGCCAATGAGCAAAACTGGCAAGATAGATGCCGGTCAACACTGTCTCTTCGGTGACCCGTTGCAGATGGACTGCATCTCGGTGGGCAGACTCCAGTATCCACTGAACCGTACGGCTGATCCTCAAGAGGCCCAGCACCTGCAGATGTACATGACCCAGCTCGAATTTGTACATCAGCATATCCCTGCTGACGCGACGATGACTGTGCATCGACATCAACCAGCACATGATTGACCGATGAATGCGTTCGCGTGGAGAGATCCACTGATAATCCGGAAGAGCAGCGTCGGCCAGCATGGCATGGTCGGCCCGGTCGTACCATGCCTCCACCAAATCATCCTTCTGATTGTAATAGCGCTGCACGTCCACAAGCTCTATACCCAATTCAAGTGCGACCTGGTGTAACCGGATCGATTCCCATGAGCTTTTCTCCGCTAACCGAATGGCCGCATCGACGATTTGCTCAGCCAAATCGTCAACACTATCTTCTGCGGAAGTTTTTGATTGGTACTGATTTTTCATGGCTGTGAAGCGTGTGAGCAGGAGATAAGTATCAGTATAGTCACTGATACCTATCTGTTTGCCACTCCCCATTGGCGGGAGGCGGAAGGAACAGGAAAAACAGCGCCAGGAACGTTTCGATCACAAGATAGAAAAATGTCACCTTATCCGGCAGGCCATCAATAAACAGGGAGTAGAGACGCCCCACCACAACCAGCACCAGGGTAAAACCAATTCCCATCACCAAAATACGTGCCTGTTCCAGGTAAAAACAGGCCATGCACGAGAGAAGTCCTAATCCCGCCATCATACCGTGAAGGGCACGACTTTGATTTATCTGACTGATTGCCCTCTCATCCGTGACGGCTAACGTGAGAGTGAACATTTCAACCAAACCCGGAACCAGCAAGCTCAAGCCAAAAATAAATAGCAGAACCGTAAGTACCCATTTATGCAATTTCCGCATGGTTATATTCCCGTCGGATAAGGATAAAGCAATTTCACAATGGCTATCTGACTTTGAGTTCTGTCCCTATCTGAATGTATTAACAATAAATACTCAGCGTATTGGACATTATCCTTCGGTGTCATGTTCTCTGTTGGAATAACCCTGCTATAAACATACTTTCCCACAAGCACTCAGCGGCTCATGACAGGTCTAATGGCTTGTGAATACAGATTGGTGAACAGGCCAGTCCATGTCATATTATTTTGGGGAAAACTAATGGAAAACTTCTTGGCAGGAATTCTGATGCTTGCACCGGCAATCTTTCTCTTACTGCTGATCGCAGGTGGGCTCATTATGGCAAGCATGTGGATCTATGCTCACCTACCGATTAATAAAACCGGGAAAAGCCATAGATCCGAGAGAAGAAGCGGGATTGACAGACGTCATACCACTTTAGTCGGGTTAAAGTAAATTTTTCAGGTATGATTTTTGAGGACATTCCATTTTCGTCGACTTGGCTCGCTGGTCTAGATTTTCCTCATTCTTATCATTGAGCCTTTCGGACTCAAAAATGGGGCCTTCGTCGATCACCTCTTGCATAACCTTTACCATCTCACTACCGGATAGTGCAAAAGTACTACCCGTTAAGCATGCACAGTAGCGAGTTAATCTACCCATTTTTTATATTCAGATTCGTATCTCATTACACTCCAATTGCACATACGAATGAATTTACGAAAAACTCAATCGGGGTGAAAAGATGATCTGTTTCAGTCCGAAGTATTGTATTAATATCTCCAGTTTTAAGTGTATGAATTCCACATTACACAACAAACTGAATATCAGAGAAAATCCACCCGAAGATTGACCCGGCGGTTTTCCGCGCGACCTTCGGCGGTCTGGTTATCAGCAACAGGATGAGTATCCGCGTAACTGACTGAACGAAGCCTTTCAGGTGCGAAGCCCTGACTCAGTAGAAAGCGTGTGACCGCATTCGCACGGGCGGCCGCCAACTCCCAGTTGGATTGAAAACGACCGCCAAGGATGGGCCGGTTGTCGGTATGTCCTTCCACTGCAATATTGGCCTCACCAATTTCCTGCAACGTCATAGCCAGTCTCATCAAAACCGGACCTGCTCCTGAGAGAAAATCAGCTTTGCCTGACTCAAACAGGATCACATCGGCAATCTCGAGAGAGATACCGAAATCTTTCTCTGCTACTTTAATCTCACCTTGGAATTGGGTTTCGATGGCTGTTATTAAACGGGATTCAGGTGTCGGTATCGCTTCCGCTTGCAGCGTCTGTATAGATATTTCTTCCGGCTGTTCGACGGGCTCAGTCACTTCTATCACTTCAACTGATTCAACCGACGTGACGGGTTCGATACTCTCTTCCGGGACCTGAAGATGCTGCACGGCCATATGGCCCAGCAATACCACCAACATGGCGAGTACGACACTGAGCATATCCACATAGGTGAGCAGCCAGTTCGATTCGGACTCGTCCGATTCCCAGGCGTACCAGGCGATAGATTCCAACGGAGATTCGACATTAGCGGTGGCGCCCATTTTCTCTGCCTTTCCCCGATATCAGCGAGAGGCAGCCAATTCGAACTGAGGCCTCACTTCCGGCATCTCCTGCTTTCTCTCTATCTCTTCCATCATCTCGCGGATCAGCTCTGCATGCTGTTTGTCACACAGCAGCATGACGGCCTGCAGATAAGCGACACGACGGGAAATCTGTCTGCGCCCATGCTCCTCAAGTTTACTGGCGATGGGTTTTAGCACCAGGTTAGCCATGACAAGGCCATACACGGTGGTCAACATAGCGAAGCCCATCGCCGCACCGATGGTGCCCAGATCGCCGGAACCCAATCCAAACAGCATTTGAATTAATCCCAGCAGGGTACCCAACATGCCAAAGGCTGGCGCATAACCACTCATGGAGCGGACCATCTCTGCAGGACGACGCAGGTGATTACGGTCATCTGCGATCTGGCGTTGTAGAGAAAGGTTGATCTGATCGCGTGGAAAGCCATCCACTACCAGTTGGGCACCACGACGCAACAAAGGGTCGTCGATCTGTTGAACGACCGTTTCTGCCGGTCTGATTTCGCCGCGGCGGTAAAAATTTGCCGCCTGCAGAAAGTGCTGAAATCCGCTTTCCTCACCCGCCTCAGCTTCCTGTGGCTTGCGAAATTCGCACACATGCCGCCAAAGCGCTACGACCGCCTGTTGAGAGTGGCTCATGACTGCTGTCAGCAAAGTACCGCCAACTACCAGCAAAAGTCCTGTAATCACGGCTATCAAACCGGAACCGGGAGCAAACAGCTGTACCAGTACGGAGACCAGTACGACTATCGACAAGAGTACCATCCACACAGGTGTGATCACGGGAATTCCCCTCAAACGGTAATTTACCCGAAAATATTGCAAGTAGTGGGCCAAAGGGACTCAGCGAACAGGGAGAGTTGGCCGCTCGCCAAACATCGGAAAGCCCTCATCCTCAATTCGCTTTCTTGAAGATTCGTCAAGGAATAAGACCGGCACATCGAGTTCGATCTGTTTGCAGTGTCTGGCCATGATCTGCATCGCTTCTTTTTGCGAATCACGTGCTCTGGTCGAAAAACTCCCGTGGGGATCGGTGACAAACCACTTATCCATTTGACGACTAATATGCAGGCGAGGCTCCTTGGTGATAATACGTGTTTTCTCTATTCGCCCACCCCAGTGCTCACAGAGGCGTAAAAGTGTATTGGGAATCAACTCATCATAGAGTCGCCTGACAGCAGCCATAGACTGCTGATAGTGGGACTCATGAATATCCCCTTTTGTCCATGCCACACCATCATAACCCTCCTCTGAGCCATGCAGCAGAATCAGTTTCAATGCCAGACCGATCCACTCTTTTCGAAACGGTGCAGGCGGCAGGCGCCCGGGCCAGCGGGTCTGATAACCAAACATGGCGCCAGATTGATGCCAATCACTCTGAAGCTCCTCAATGAAAAGCAGGCGCCTGCCATGTTGGTCATGTCTGATCTTGGTCCTGAAATGGAGTAGCAGATTGCGCTCGTAATAGTGCTTGTTATGGTAAGAAATGGGGTAGTCAGGCAACGTCAACAACCATTCACGATACTCATTACCTCCACAGAGGGTCTTATGCTCATAGCGGCTACAGGGTGTGTAGGTAACAGGAATACCAACATGCTGCAGAGCATGTTCACTGGCCACTTTGAACGTCTCTTCCTGGTCTTTGAAAAATGATTGTCCGGAAAGTTGTGAACTGATCAGGTTACCGATCGTATCCAGTGCAAACCATCGAAGAGACCTCTCCTGCTTCAGTTTGGTATTAACTCTCATCACATAGCCGACTTTGTAATAGTGCATGGTATCTGCGTAACGCAATATGCAGACTTCTCCAGGACCGGCGATTTTCTGTATCGCACCCAGCCTATTACGGGATTTTGATTGCGACAGCTCAATGAATTCCAGACCACAATTCCTGTCTGTTGCCAGCTCATGGGTCAGGCAAAGACGTATCGCTGAAAAGTCAATTTTATTCAGAAGGGTTTCGCTGGTAACCATCGATTTTCCCTGACGATGCGCCTTATCTAGAAACAACAGTAGGCCCGACCATTCTAGTTCCTCTGCCCGGATTCCTGTTCTGCGCAAGTTTAAAAGTGTCTGTCGCCATTGCAGTGGAGAAGCCCGGTTCAGACTCAACGCCTGAATACGGCACTGAAGTGCACTATACAATCTCTTAGAATACGGAAACTCCTTGGCGACCAGCGGTTGATCCTCTGCTAGTCGCCGTTTCACCTGCTCGATTTCACAAACCTGGATATCCTGTCTTAACCAAGCCTGGAAAACCCTGCAATCTTTTTTTGACCAGTCCGTGAGACTTGGCAACTCATCAAGGGTATGCCCGGAGAAGACATAGGCATTTTTCCCCGGTAACCACTGGCAATCCGGAGGAGGAACGACAATGTCTATCAGACGATAGAGTTCATACCGAGGTGTATCAGGCATGACAATTCGATTCAGGCGTAGTGCATGATACCTGGCCCGAATATTTGAAATACCTACTATGCGACCACTCGGCAGCGAAATCATCACTCTCCCACCTGGGCAAACGGCCTTAACTCTAGTGTAGTGTCTTACACTATGTATATCAGTGCTTGGGGAGGTCTTTAACCGAGAGCCTGTGGGGGAATATCTCAGATAGCGAGTATCTCAATTCTTTACAGAATGGCGTTCCTGCACAGGGCGTATCATAGTATTTTCCGTCGACTCATCCTTCAATCAATGGGGAATCCAGCCTAAGGCTTGGTTCTTTCACATACCTGACTGTCCAGGCAACCCATGCATAATCTTCCGACTACCAGCGAAATAGATGTAAGAGAATTTACAACAAGTGCTTGCCGTCAAAAATCTCTGCTTCGAGTTCAAAAACATCGACACCAGCCACACAACCTAAATTGGCGCGCATATGTCCCGGCACCCTGGCTGTCTCATGAAATGTGTAGATACCACAGATTTTGCAGAAATAGTGCTTGGCGGTTTTTGCGCCAAACTGATAGAGACCTAATGCGTCAACTTCAGCCTCGATTCTAAACTGATCGAGCGGAATCACTTGTGTCGACATCATCGCGCCTTTGCGGGAGCAAAGAGAGCAAGTACAACGTAACCCTTTCGTGATCTCCTCTCCCTCGAACGAGAACCTAACTGCGCCACAATGACAACTGCCTTCGTATTGCCCGCTCATATTCACTTCTCCTTTGGTGGATCTGACGTGAGGCTCTCCCTCCGCATTTACCTTCGCAATGGCAAAATGGAATGACGACCTGAAAGCCTCACTACACACTCGCTTGATTGCAGGCCAGTTCGCATGAACATCCATCTTCACACTTCCCAGGTTCGGTAAAATCTGCTGGTGATAGCCGCTTCATGAGTATAGACAAAAGCCCAACCTGTTGAGAATTAAACATCTACTGGCCATTTATCACTTTTTCATCACGCCAGGAACGGTAGATACCTTGTCTGGTCTATCATCACTGTCAACACAGGAGAAATTGGAATGAAAAAATCGAAACTACGACTTTGGGGACTACTCTTGGCAGGGATATTCATCATCATCTCCGCTCAGGCAGAGATGAAAACAGATGAAATGAGCAGCGAAGACGGTTTGGCAGTAGCCACCTTTGCCGGAGGGTGTTTCTGGTGTACGGAATCAGATTTTGAAAAGTTGGATGGCGTGGCAAAAGTCATATCCGGTTATGCCGGTGGCGCCCACATCAATCCGACTTATCAGGCAGTCTCCAGTGGTGCAACAAAACACCTTGAGAGTGTAGAGGTCTACTACGATCCGGGTAAAATCAGCTATGAGAAACTGCTTGATGCCTTCTGGAAAATGGTCAATCCCACCGATACGGGGGGGCAATTTGTCGACCGTGGCTATCAATATTCCACTGCCATCTTCTATCACAATGAGACACAGCGCAGGACTGCCGAGGCTTCTCTCAAAAGGCTGAGTGCCAGCGGCCGCTACGATCAAGCTATTGTGACGCCAATCCGCGAAGCCGGTACTTTCTATGACGCAGAAGATTATCACCAGGACTACTACAAGCGTAACCCTGTGCGCTACAAATTCTATCGCTGGAACTCAGGGCGAGATCAGTACCTGGCAAAGGTCTGGGGTAAAGAGACACTGCACAACTGAGATGAGTCATTCCCACCTATCAGGTGGGAATGACTCCTACAATACACCTGTCTGATAGGAATCCACTGCCTGAATTGGTCTTTCCCCACAGGTAGGCGACTTCCCTAAAAGCCGCTTGTTTTCTGAATAAAGCCCCGTGAATACTGCATAGCATTCGCTTATCCGTGTAAATTACCCATCAAAACAGTATGTTAAAAATATGGTTTTCAATCAATAATTCACATTAAGACTGCTTCTAAACCCACATTTTTTTTGGTAAATTAGCCACATATTAATATTTGTATAGCAAATAGGAGTTGCTTCCATACATATACCAAAGCATCACTGACTGAGAGGTTTATCGTGATCGGATCGAGGACCTTAATCTACTTAACACTCCCTTTCGTTATCGGGGGTTTTAGCACAGTGGGCTTTGCAGGATGGGACGAGGCACGACTCGAGCGGGAAGAGGCAGCACTGCTGACACCCAATCCAGCCAACGGCAAAATTGTCTATGAAGGGTGTGCCGTCTGTCACATGCCTGAAGGCTGGGGCACTCCCAACGGTGCCTACCCCCAAATCGCCGGCCAGCACCATTCCGTCACGATCAAACAGCTTGCTGATATTCGCGCCAACAACCGTGATAATCCGTCGATGTACCCCTTTGCGATCCCGGAAGAGATCGGCGGTGCACAATCCCTTGCCGATGTCGCTGCTTATATAGAGATACTGAAGATGACGACGGCAACCGGCAAAGGCGATGGAACCGATCTCTCCTACGGTGAGGAGCTCTATCGTGATAACTGCACCGAATGCCATGGAGAGCAAGGTGATGGCAACCCGAAAGAAGCTTACCCACTCATCCAGGGCCAGCACTACAACTACTTACTGCGGCAATTGACATGGATACAAAATGGTAAGCGTCGTAATGCCAACAGCGACATGATGAAGATCATCGAAGGTTTCAGTGAGCGGGAGTTCAAGGCATTGGCTGACCACATCTCAAGGATGCCGCCCAGTGAAGAGAAGCTCTCTCCCTATACCTGGAAAGATCGAAGATAGCGTCAAAATAGCCAACAATGGTCAATAGCAATCACCTCAATGCAGATCAACCCAGTGAGTTTTCCATGAAAAAGGAACTTCTCGTCAGCTTCCTGTTGCTATTCATTCCCGCATCGCTACTGATCAGCACCATCTTCTATGCCTTCTCCAATCAGTCGCAGAGATATGAACTTCAGACTATTCAGATTCGCGAAGAGTCTGCATTGCGCAGCGCTGCTGAACTCACCTCAATGCTGTTTGAGCAGAAACTCTCCGATCTGATGGTCCTTGCCGAGGGAGAGACACTGAGAAAATTTCTGCATGAAGACAGCATGCTTAACTGGATACATGTCGCCCGTGAGTTTTCTCTCTTCGCCAGACGAAAACCAAAATATGTGCAGATCCGCTATATCGACATTAATGGTAATGAATTGATTAGAGTCAACAGCAAAGCGGGCGAGCAAGAGATCGTTCCCAAAACTCACCTGCAGAATAAGAGTGACCGCTACTATGTTCAGGAAGCCATCAAACTGGACCAGGGTGACATCTATATCTCTCCGCTGGATCTGAATATAGATAATGGGGTTATCGAAAAACCGATTGTTCCTACCATTCGATTCGCCACACCGGTTCACGATGGCTACGGTACGCCGCGAGGCATTCTGATCATCAACTACACCCCGGAAGAATTGTTAGACCGGATCGCTGATATTTTCAAAACCCTGATTGGCGATACTGTCATGCTTAACAGTGACGGCTACTGGCTGATGGGAGCCCCCGATGAACAACTCTGGGGTTTCATGCATGACAGCGAAGAGACATTCGGCAAGCAACATCCCGATGTCTGGGCAACGCTCTTACACAGTGAAAGCGGATCTGTTTCCACACAATCCGGACTCTTCATTTACCAGCGCGCCTTTCCATTGAATCGCGCCAAACTGGGTTCAGTCGAAAATATTCAGATGGATGCCACCGCAGATCAACCATCAGTCAATGATCGCTACTGGGTCTATACCTCTCATATCTCTAAAGCACTCATTGACGATCTCGCTTCTAAGCGCGCCCTGATCTCATCAATCACTTATCTACTGCTTTTTCTCGTTACCGCATTCATCAGTTCAATATACGCAAAAAATGCCGTCCAGAAGAAGCTGGCTTTTCTCAGACTCCAACAACATGCAACAACGGATGAGCTAACCAACATCGCCAACCGTCGAGAACTGCAAAAAACCGGAGAGAACGAATTCAAGCGCGCCCATCGCTTTAACAGAAACTACGCAGTCCTGATGATTGACCTGGATCACTTCAAAGTCATCAACGACACCCATGGCCACAGCATAGGCGATGAAGTTCTCAAACATATCGCCAACATCTGTCTCGACATAACCAGAACGGAAGACCTCCTGGCTCGCTACGGTGGAGAAGAGTTTGTCATGCTCCTACCGGAAACAGATATTGAAGGTGCCAGACAACTGGCAGAGCGGATTTGCCAGGATGTACGAAACCGCCCCTTTGAATCTGCAAACGGCCCAATTTCCATTACCGTCAGTATCGGGGTCAGTGAAATAGGACCGGTTGATACAAGCTATTCCGATATCCTGCTTCGAGCCGATAAGGCTCTCTATCAGGCAAAGAGTGAAGGCAGAGACCGGGTAGTTGTCATGAGCGTAAAAATTATTGAAAAAAGCTAGAAAGACATCACGCTGGACAAGTTACACGTCTTATAGAAAAGCTCACTTAGCGTCTCATATCCTCACCATCAATTGAAGCCAGTGCAATAGTAGTACCTGTCAAATGTGCAACTGACTAGCTAAGACAGTCAGGATATTAGATGCATACGATAGTTCTTGTTTTAGAGTAACTTACTGGTTGTATATCCCATTCAACACAAGGGTAATTGTGCGTTGCACAATTCGTATTGAGAGGTTAGAATCCTGTACTTCTGAACTGATTCCGAAGGAATCTGGTTGGATACCAGTATAAAATAAATAAGTGTTTCCTCTTGAAAGGAGTGAACGCGTTACCACAGATCTTCCCGGTTCAATCAAACACAGCTTTGTTGGATCACAGTGAAAAATTCGAAGAAGATCACTGGTTATCTCCATCAGGCTCAAACCCTTGTCAGGTGGAACACAATTTTCACTATCAAATGGATGTTGATAGCTGATACAACTGGGCAGATGATAACAATCAATCGTCAACATGATCGCCAATGTTGATGAAACAAATGATCCAGCGCCTCGAATGGCGGTTGGGTCTTTGCTACTAAGATTCATCTGACCAGGACATAATCAGGCATGAGTTTGCATTCACAACAGCAGACAGACAGCGCTCAGCTAAAGGTGGACAAAACCACCCTCCTCTCGGCCTTCGGTAAATTTCTGCCCTCCGAGGCTATCCTCTTCGAAAACGAGGATTTACATCCCTACGAGTGCGACGGGCTCTCGGCCTATCGCCAACTGCCTCTGATTGTCGTGCTACCCCGCACCGTCGATGAGGTACAGCAAATCATGCGTCTCTGTCATGAGCATGACGTACCTGTTGTGGCCCGAGGTACGGGTACCGGACTGTCCGGAGGCGCCCTGCCCTTGGCAAAAGGCGTGGTCCTTAGTCTGGCCCGGCTCAAGTCGATCCTGGAGATTGATCCTGTCAACCGAACGGCCCGGGTGCAGCCAGGGGTCCGCAATTTGGCAATTTCTGACGCTGTCAAACCTGACGGCCTCTACTACGCACCCGATCCATCTTCACAAATTGCCTGTACCATCGGTGGCAATATCGCTGAGAATTCTGGGGGCGTGCACTGCCTTAAATACGGCCTGACTGTCCACAATACGCTTAAACTCAAAGTGGTAACTGTCGAGGGTGAACTCATCACCATCGGCTCTGATGCACTCGATAGCCCAGGCTATGATCTTTTGGCGCTAATGATCGGCTCTGAGGGCATGCTCGGTGTGGTGGTGGAGGTAACAGTCAAGCTGCTACCACTGCCAGAGCGGGCACAAGTAGTGCTTGCCGCCTTCGATGATGTTGAGAAGGCAGGAACCGCAGTGGGTGAGATCATTGCAGCAGGCATTATCCCGGCAGGTCTTGAGATGATGGATGGCCCCGCCATACAGGCAGCTGAAGACTTCGTACATGCAGGCTATCCCACCGACGCAGCAGCTATTCTGCTATGTGAGGTCGACGGCAGTAATCAGGAAGTCTCCGAACACATTCTGGCTGTGCGGGAACTGTTGCAGGCCTCAGGCGCCACCGAAGTCCGTACCGCCAACGATGAGGCCGAACGCCTGCGCTTCTGGCAGGGACGCAAGTCCGCATTCCCGGCAGTAGGCCGCCTCTCGCCAGATTATTACTGTATGGATGGCACCATTCCGAGACATCGTCTGCCTGAGGTTCTGAAAAAGACAGCGGAACTCTCACGTACCTACAACCTGCCGGTAGCCAACGTTTTTCATGCGGGGGACGGGAATATGCACCCGCTGATCCTCTATAACGCCAATAATCCGGGCGAGTTGGAGCGTACCGAAGAGTTGGGCGGAAAGATCCTCGAGCTCTGCGTCTCCGTGGGCGGCACCATTACCGGTGAGCATGGCGTTGGTATCGAGAAGATCAACCAGATGTGCTTCCAGTTTAAGCCGGAAGAGCTGGAGCAGTTTCGTGCTGTCAAACGCGCTTTTGATCCCGACGAGCTGCTTAATCCTGGTAAGGGCATCCCCACGCCGAAGCGCTGTTCTGAATATCGTGCCCTGGGCAGCCATCAACATCCACACGATGATGAGGCCAGCTCATGAATGGAGATCAGACGAAGTTACTCCAGGAGCAGGTTGTCTCAGCAGCGGCCGAGCAGCAGACACTCGACATTCAGGCGGGAAACACCAAGCGATTTCTCGGCAGATCACCACAAGGAGAACCGCTGGACCTTACCACGCACCAGGGTATCCTGAGTTATGAACCCAAAGAGCTGGTGATCACCGCTCGCAGCGGTACACCACTTCATGAGATCGAAGCCGCCCTTGCTGAAAAAGGCCAGATGCTACCCTTTGACCCGCCCCATTTCGGCGCTCATGCAACCCTCGGCGGTACCATCGCCGCTGGTCTTTCAGGTCCTCGCCGCCCCTATACCGGTTCTGCCAGAGATTTTGTTCTTGGAACACGCGTGCTGAACGGCCGTGGTGAGATACTGAGATTCGGCGGCGAGGTGATGAAAAATGTGGCGGGTTATGACGTCTCCCGGCTGATGACCGGCGCCATGGGAACCTTGGGGGTGATCCTCGACATCAGTCTCAAAGTGCTGCCGATCCCAGCCAGTGAGATCACCCTGGCCATTACCAGCTCCGCAGAAAACGCACTCAAGCAATTTAATGCCTGGTCCGGCAAGCCCATTCCCTTGTCTGCTGCGGTTTGTGATGGTGAGCGGGCTTACATTCGCCTCTCTGGTGCGACAACATCGGTCGAAGCTGCCCGGCATGCAATAGGCGGTGACATGGTCGATAACAGCAATACCTTCTGGCGGAAAAAAATGCTTGAGCACCAACACGCTTTTTTCCAGGGCAGCGGCGACCTATGGCGTATCTCAGTACCGTCCTCAACCCCCAGTGACAGTTTTCCGGATAAATGCCTGATCGACTGGGGTGGTGCTTTGCGCTGGATCAGAACGGACTTACAACCACAGGTGCTTTTTCAAACTGCTGGTGAACTCGGCGGACATGCCACGCTGTTCCGTGGAGGTGACCGCCAGGGACAGGTTTTTCAACCGCTCCCCAAGACCACCATGGATCTCCATCAACGGCTAAAACTGGCCTTTGATCCTCAGCGTATTTTTAATCCCGGTCGCATGTACGCGGAGCTCTAAGGCATGGAAACATCGATTGTAAAAACCTACTTGGAGACCCCCGAAGGCCAGGAAGCCGAAAAGATACTACGTGCCTGCGTACATTGTGGGTTCTGTACCGCTACCTGCCCCACCTATCAAATCCTCGGCGATGAGCTTGATGGGCCGCGTGGACGCATCTACCTCATAAAACAGGTGCTTGAGGGAAAAATCCCCACACATCGAACGCAACAGCATCTGGACCGATGTCTCACCTGCCGTTCCTGCGAGACGACTTGCCCCTCCGGTGTTCAATACGGCCGACTGGCTGATATCGGCCGGGAGATTGTTGAGGGTAAAGTGAGACGCCCACTTACTGAGAGACTCAAACGTCTCGGTCTGCGAAAACTCCTGCCCTATCCTAGTCGCTTTGCGTTCTTACTAACCTTAGGCAGGGCCGCCAGCATCTTCATGCCGGATCATCTGCGGCGAAAGCTGCCAAGCATTCAGTCAAGGACAATTCGACCTGAAACCGTTCATAAAAGACGAATGCTGGTATTGGAAGGCTGTGCTCAGCAAGCCGCCACACCCAACACCAATGCTGCCACAGCGCGCCTCCTGCACAGGCTCGGTATCTCTCTGATCAGCGAGCCCAAGAGCGGTTGCTGCGGTGCTGTCAGCCATCACCTCTCTGCTCAGGATGAGTCTCGCCTGGCCATGCGGCGCAACATCGACGCCTGGTGGCCACATATCGAGGCTGGCGCAGAGGCCATTGTCATCACCGCCAGCGGCTGCGGCGCGATGGTCAAGGAGTATGGCCACCTGATGAGGCATGACCCGGCCTATGCGGATAAGGCAGCGACCGTGTCATCGCTGGCGCGAGATATCGGTGAAATACTGACGCAAGAGGATCTGACGCCACTCTCTATCCAGGGTGGTGGCAGACCCATCGCCTTTCACTCCCCCTGTACACTGCAACACGGCCAAAAGCTTTCCGGTGTTGTCGAGGCGATTCTGCAGCGTCTCGATTACAAGCTCACCCCTGTTGCTGACAGCCATCTTTGCTGCGGTTCTGCAGGCACCTACTCTCTGCTGCAGTCGGAGCTGTCACAACAATTGCTGACACAGAAACTCTCCAGTCTGACAGGGGGTAAGCCCGAACTGATTGCCACTGCCAATATCGGCTGCCAACTACACCTCGCATCCCAATCGGAGATTCCCGTACAACACTGGATCGAGTTACTCGACGAAGCCATGCAAAAAAATCACAGGAAATAACGCCTCGTGGAAAAGATCAACATCATGGCCCTACGCCACTCGGCCTTTTACTCACCGTTGCTTACCACCATCAGTGGAGGTTTCCTCAAGGCGGAAGGACTGGAAGCCAACTACAGCGTAGCAACCCCCGAGCGTACTGTGCCGGATGCCATCCGCAACGGAGAGGTTCACCTCGCCCAGTCCGCAGTAGCGACGAGCTTTGCCGAACTGGAGCAGAGCCAGACTATCGATATTGTGCACTTTGCCCAGATCAACCGTCTGGATGGTTTCTTCATCGCCGGCCGACAACCCGACCCCGATTTCAGTTGGGAGCAACTGAACGGCAAAGAGATTCTGGTTGATCATCTGTTTCAGCCACTGGCCATGTTCCGTTACGCCCTGAACCAGCTTGGTGTCGATGAGTCATGCGTAAAGATCACAGACGCCGGCAGTGTGGAAGCCATGGACAAGGCCTTTAGAGACGGCCAGGGAGACTATGTGCATCAACAGGGGCCATTTCCTCAGCAGTTGGAAAAGGAGGGTCTGGGTCATGTAGTTGCCTCGGTGGGAGAGATCGTCGGCCCTGTGGCTTTCAGCAGTCTTTGTGCCACCCGAGAGTGGTTACAGAACGACATGGCCAAGGCATTTATGCAGGCCTATCGAGAGGCCAGCCGTTTTGTCCTTGAAACCTCCGCGGAGGAGATCGCCTCACTGGAGGCGTCATTCTTTCCCAATATCGACCGGGAGGTGTTGGTCCAGACCATCTCGACCTATCAGCGTATGGGCAACTGGTCGCCTGACCCGCAAATCGACCAAGCCGCCTATGATCACCTATTGGATGTCTATCTCTTCAGTGGCCTGATTACCCAACGCCACCCCTATGAAAATTGTGCCGTATTACCACCGGAGAGTGGTCCGGCCTAAGTGCTTTTTTACTTGTTATACCTGCCCATTATCGAGGCTTTTTTAAATGACCAAACGTACACAAGTTGGCAACCTGAAAATCGCAAATGTTCTCTATAACCTGGTAAAAGATGAGATCGCACCGGGTACGGGTATCAAGCCTGATGACTTCTGGTACAGCCTGGAACAGATACTCCAGGAACTGGGACCTGTGAACCGAACGCTGCTGGAGAAGCGGGATCAGCTCCAGAGTCAGATTGATGTCTGGCATCTTGAGCATCGAGGCCAACCTCACAACCATCAGGCCTATAAAGCCTTTCTCGAACAGATCGGTTATCTGCTACCCGAGGGCGATGACTTCATCATCTCCACCCGTGATGTGGATCCGGAAATCACAGCGGTGGCCGGGCCACAACTCGTAGTACCCGTGATGAATGCACGCTATGCACTCAATGCCACCAATGCCCGCTGGGGTAGCCTCTACGATGCGCTCTATGGCACCGATGTCATTGATGAATCCGAAGGCGCAGAGATGAGCGGTGGATATAACCCTGTGCGTGGGGCAAAAGTTGTGGCATACGCCATGAACTTTCTTGATGAGAGCGTGCCGCTTGCTGATTCCAGCCATGCAGAGATTAAACAGTACCAAGTCAAAGACGGCACCCTGATTATCACTTTGGCCGACGGCAACACCACAAGCCTCGCCCAAGCGGAAAAGTTTGTGGGGTATAACGGTGATGCCGACAACCCCACCGGCATCCTGTTTCGCAACAACAACCTGCACATTGATGTGCAGATCGACCGGAATCACAGCATTGGCAAGACCCATCCAGCCGGTGTGAAAGATGTGGTGCTGGAAGCGGCAATCACCACCATCCAGGACTGTGAAGACTCTGTAGCCGCTGTCGATGCTGCCGATAAAACACTGATCTACGCCAATCTGCTCGGTCTCATGAAAGGTGACCTCACCGCCGTTCTCGAGAAAGGCGGAAAGCACATCACACGAACACTCAATCCAGACCGCGAGTATCTCTCTCCCACAGGGAAGCGTTTTACACTGCCCGGTCGCAGCCTGCTCTTCGTACGCAATGTGGGCCATCTGATGACCATTGATGCCGTGCTGGACGGTGATGACAAAGAAATCCCCGAAGGCATCCTGGACGGCATGATGACCGGTCTGATCGCCATCCACGATATCAAGAATAACGACACTGTTCGCAACTCAAAAACCGGCAGTGTCTATATCGTCAAACCGAAGATGCACGGTCCTGAAGAAGTCGCCTTTGCCGCCACCCTGTTCGGAAAAATCGAAGAAGTGCTCAATCTAAAACCCTTTACCCTGAAGATGGGCATCATGGATGAGGAACGCCGCACCAGCGTCAACCTGAAGGCCTGTATCCGTGCCGCCGGTGAACGGGTGGTCTTCATCAATACCGGTTTCCTCGACCGTACCGGTGATGAGATTCATACCAGCATGGAAGCCGGCCCGATGACCCCCAAGGGAGAGATCAAGAACAGCACCTGGATACAGGCCTACGAAGATTCCAATGTGGATATCGGTCTGGCCTGCGGTTTCCAGGGAAAAGCGCAGATCGGTAAAGGCATGTGGGCCATGCCGAATGAGATGAAGCAGATGATGGAGACAAAGATCGGTCATCCATTGTCCGGAGCAAACACTGCTTGGGTGCCCTCACCCACAGCCGCTACCTTGCATGTCATGCACTACCATAAGGTTGATGTCAATGCACTGCAAAAAGAATTGGCCGAACGTGAACCGGCCAGTGTGGATGATATTCTCACGATCCCGTTAATAGTGGATCGTACGCTGGCCGCCGATGAGATTCAGCAGGAACTGGATAACAATGCCCAGAGTATATTGGGCTATGTGGTGAGATGGATTGATAAGGGCGTGGGCTGCTCCACCGTCCCCGACATGAACAATATCGGCTTGATGGAAGATCGCGCCACCCTGCGCATATCCAGCCAACACATCGCCAACTGGCTGCATCACGGCATCACGAACGAAGACCAAGTGATTGCAACGCTTAAAAGAATGGCCAAGATTGTTGATATTCAGAACGAAACGGACAATCACTATATAAATATGTCACCAACCTACGAGGGAGTTGCGTTCCAGGCGGCAAAAGACCTGATCTTTATGGGTCGAGAAACAACCAGTGGATACACAGAGCCGACATTACATAAGCGCCGAAAAGAGCTGAAAGCAAGACTCGCACAATAAACTGTTGGTGCCTGGACGGGTCTTGAGACTATATTAGAAGAAATTGCTCTCTGACTCGGTTTTTAGGCAAAAATCATCAATCAATCGAGTCTGACCCATTGATTTTGCGTTTGATTCCCAATCCTTGGCATGTTCACTCCTTAATATTTCCATTTCAAACCCGTCTGACTCATTAAATAAATCTGTCCCGGTTTTTATGCATTAAAATAGATTGTTGCTCTAGATTTTGAATAAGCTGGAACGCCAATCCAAGCCGGTCCGTTATCACTATAACCAGTCTTTAGCTCCACATAGATAATTTCAGATTTCATAATTCTTCCCTATGCAACATAACGCCGCGCTCTGCGGGAATTTGGGAGCGCCAGCGAGCAAATTTTCCGTAGAAGCGCTTTGTTAGGCAATGCTATCAACCTTTTGTTTATTCTTGATATACCCGAATTCATAAAGTTCTTGCGCAATCTTTTTAAGATTTATTGTCTCACTTTCTGTGCGAGAAGTGTTTTTTAGTAATTTTTCGTATTCCGATATCAGCTGTTTAATACCTTGTTCCTTTTTTCTGCATTCAACACATTTGACACAATCGGCATCGATTATAAAGCCAAGTTCTTCATACCAATATTTTTGCTCTTTCGCAAAAAATATAAACCACCTTTCACACTGAATGCACTTTCTTCTGATATCGACATACAGCTTCCTAGGGAAAGTAGGAAAATTTTGTTTTTCTAGGTCAGCCGGAATAGCTGTTTCAATAAATATATCTTCTCGCCGATATCCCCAATAACTATTTCTTACTTCATCTTCACTATAATTGTAGCCAGAATCTATAGGTCTATCTCCATACCTAGGATGATCCACATACGGACTGCCTCTTGTTTTTCTTTTCCTAGACATTTGATTTATTGCCTAACACTTAGCTAAGGGGTGAGCGCATTTTAGCGCGTCCCTTTTAGTGACTAGTTGGGTGGCGGAAGCTTGCGATGAACTGACTACGAAGCGGGCAAGAGTAGGATGCCGAGAAATGATTTCGGCACCGGCCTGACTAGCGCACGAAGAACAGCGATGATTCATTTGATTTCCATTCAATCCTTTCCAGGCATTGCCCCATTATGATAGCGCGTTGTCAATGCAATTTCCTGTGGCAGCAAGCTAATAGCGATGGGCTGCAAAGGAGAATTACCCGCCTGAGTATCAGCGGAGGTGGTTTGATTGTACAAGTTTTCCACCTCTGCCAAACCTACATTAATAACTAATGGACTCAAGACACCCAACACTTAGCTAAGGGGCGCGCGCATTTTAGCGCGTCCCTTTTAGTGACTAGTTGGGTGGCGGAAGCTTGCGATGAACTGACTACGAAGCGGGCAAGAGTAGGATGCCGAGAAATGATTTCGGCACCGGCCTGACTAGCGCACGAAGAACAGCGATGATTCATTTGATTTCCATTCAATCCTTTCCAGGCATTGCCCCATTATGATAGCGCGTTGTCAATGCAATTTCCTGTGGCAGCAAGCTAATAGCGATGGGCTGCAAAGGAGAATTACCCGCCTGAGTATCAGCGGAGGTGGTTTGATTGTACAAGTTTTCCACCTCTGCCAAACCTACATTAATAACTAATGGACTCAAGACACCCAACGCTGGGTTAACTGGCGCGAACGAAGTGAGCGTCCAAGCGAGGTACGAGCGATGTTTAACCCCTTGTTAGAGCTTGATACATATTTCATTATCGATTCTTCCCTCTGGGCGATAAATAGCCAAAGTGCCTGCTTTGTTGACTAGTAACCATCCTCCCTCCCATGGAGCCTTTCCATAAAGGTTATACATTGAGGAAGGGGAGTCATTTGTTACACCGTTTGAACAGTATAAATCACCAAGTTGCTCTAGCTCGTTCCTTTCTATTTTATTTATGAATTTCGAATCGTCTAAAACCTTTTCAAAATCATGATCAAGTGATCTAGCAAATTTAATCTGACCTTTTTTGCTTACGATAAAGCCCAGGTAGCGTTCCCTCTTTGATTTTATAACCGCTTTTTTGATGAACGGCTCTAATCCTTCGCTAATGTTCATTTTCTTTTTAGCTCTAACACTTAGCTAAGGGGCGCGCGCATTTTAGCGCGTCCCTTTTAGTGACTAGTTGGGTGGCGGAAGCTTGCGATGAACTGACTACGAAGCGGGCAAGAGTAGGATGCCGAGAAATGATTTCGGCACCGGCCTGACTAGCGCACGAAGAACAGCGATGATTCATTTGATTTCCATTCAATCCTTTCCAGGCATTGCCCCATTATGATAGCGCGTTGTCAATGCAATTTCCTGTGGCAGCAAGCTAATAGCGATGGGCTGCAAAGGAGAATTACCCGCCTGAGTATCAGCGGAGGTGGTTTGATTGTACAAGTTTTCCACCTCTGCCAAACCTACATTAATAACTAATGGACTCAAGACACCCAACGTTTTAGCTGTGGGGCGCTTGCAAAGCAAGCGTCCCACACGAGCGACTGGTTATGCAATGCACGCCAAGGCAACCCTTAATAGTATTTGTCGGCAACTATTATTTTGCATGTGGCGCTTCCCAGCCAAGCTTTTGCTTCCGAAAATCCTGATAGATTGAACTTTTGCTGTTGTGTTTGGTAACCTGCCGGCTTGAATTCAATGCTTAGATAGTTGCCATCATTTAGCTCTGGAACAACTTCATTGGACAACTGCAGAATTGGCGATGATGGAATTTTTCTCACTTCACCTTCATCTACCCGGTATATAATTTCTCCTTCGATACCTTGAAAAAATGGTGAAATTAAGACAGGTTCGTTGTCTCGCTTCATTATGAGTTCCATTTTGTTCGAATACCCATCATACCCCTGCTTTATGTAGCAAAACCCTTCTTCAGGCTGTCTTACAACAAGCCAGTATCCCTCCTTTGCAACAGAATTGGCTGTATCCCATTTCTCCCATTTCGGCTCAACAGCAATTGACATTGAGGAAAATGCCAAGCTAACCACGAGCAGTGCTTTGTATCCTGTGTTCACCATGTCTCTCCTTTATCTTTATATTGCATAACGTTGCCTTCAGCGGAGCAGGCGCGTAAGCGACTGCATCCGCTGTAAGGCCTTGTTGGGCAAATATTGCACTATTGTTCACTAAGCCTGATGCTTTGAAAGTGTTCTTTTGCCCATGTGTTTAATAGTGATGCAGCCTTAAGCACTAGCTCTGCTGGATAATGGTAAAGTTGCTCTCCATACCTGATTTCGTTCGGATACTGTGCAGCTCCTTTTTCTTCAGCGGACAGCAAAGTTCCGATTGTGGCATTGCCATAATGTTCATCGACAGTGATTGCTCGAACGGCTGATGCACATGCCCAGCCTTCAACGCCATTTGCTATTTCTGTTTTATATTCACACTTGGATAGATCGCCAAGAAGTTTTACTAGCTTATGACGCCTATTCACAATGTTCTGAACTGGAATTCCTGCTTGCTCCAGTAGGGCCTTAATAGATATTTCACTTGATAGTAAACTGAGATATAGAACGGTACGTTTTTCATCTACCTCGTTCATTCCTGTGTCAGAGAGTATACTTGCTGCTGATATTAAGTTCTCACTAAATACTAAACTGTACTCAGCCATTGCTTTTCCTTTTTATGCCCAACTATATCTAGACGACCTAAAAGTCGTATTAAAACACGCCACAGAGGCGCCTATCCCCGGTGACTTGTGAATAACCGCTTGATTATTAGTTCTCATAATGTACCATGCCGTTATTATATGACCTAACCATGGATCAATGGGGCCAGACTCGATTGATTGATGATTTTCGCCTTTACTCCCCAAACAGCTCGCTTATCCCGATACGTTTTGCCCGGAACAACCCCAGCATGTTATTCAGCAGGGCAATAACCGTAAACCTGTATTCTACGAAAAAGTGGATTACCGCTTTTACCTGGAAAAGTTAGAGGCTGCCGGTAAGAAACATGGGTGCAATCTACACGCGTATGTTCTGATGACGAATCATGCCCATCTACAGAGTCGCCTGGGGTCAGACCTCCGAATCAGGGCTAGTAGGGAAAATCATCTCTCCAAACGCAACGAAGATAGTTGAGCCGATAATGAAAGTGGTTGTCTTCTTCATAGGCTCGATTCTACTAAGAGACTCTTGGAAGTGGAAGTTTCTGACTGTCATCTAGTTGTCTGTCATGAAAAGTTCCTATACGTAAACAACCCACCATGAGGAGTGACTTAATAAGACGTTTCTCAGAATATCGGTACATCCATATAACCTCAAACGACTGGCAGCAGATGGTGCCTATTCTAAACTTCAGACATAAAAAAAGGGCCACGATTTCTCGTAAGCCCCTGTTTCATATGGTGGGTTGTGCAGGGATCGAACCTGCGACCACCTGATTAAAAGTCAGATGCTCTACCAACTGAGCTAACAACCCTGAAATTTGAGAACGCGGATGATACCCTAGTTTACCCCCTGAGTGAACCCCGCATTTCCATCCTTTTCACTCCGAAATATTGACGCATCACTCCATCAGGTCAACCGCAATCCCCTGCTCTCTCATATGATCGGCCCTGGACTGTACGAAGCGCTGGAAGTTGGGCTGATCCCGGTAGCTGCCTGTCGTGATGTAGTCCATCACCGCATGGGTGTGGAAGGCCTTCAAATAGGCCTCGGAGCGAAAGATCTCCCTCCCCTGTTCATCGAAAAAAAGCAGGCTCGGAGCATAGTTGATTCTCAGGTTGGCAGCCCAATCGGTAGCGCTGACGTGCTCTCCCGAGGGGTTGATAAGCGTATCCGAGGACCAGACATCTACCAGCGCCACGTCGAATTCACCCAGTGCCTGCTGTAATTCCGGCCGCTTGAGAACCTCTTGATGGAGTTCGTCGCAGGGCGGGCACTGCTTCATCTCCATCAATACCAATAGCGGTTTTCCATCCTTCCGGCTATCGGCCCTCAGATCGTAGGGCAGTTGCAGAAAACCGGGTTCCCGATGCAGTTTACCGCTGGCCGCTACCGGTTGGCGTGACGCCAGGTAATCTCGGAAGCGCTGCTTGGTCTCTTGCTTTTCAGCCACATAATCCAAGGCTGTACTGAATTTATGGGGTGGGAAGTAGCCATTGATCCGCAGTACCGTGCGACCCTGCTCGTCAAGGAATAGAAGCGTTGGGGTATATATAACCTTCAAGCTGGCCGCCAGATCCTTTTCCGTGGTGACCTTACCGTCGAGGTCCGTCACCTCATTATCACCCCAGATATTGATTTCAATGACCTGGAAATTATCTTTGGTTTTTTCGACGATCTCCTTGAGGGTGAAATTCTCATTCAGCAGCTTTGCACAGTAGGGGCAGCCGTCCTGATGAAAGAAGAGAATTACCCGCTTGCCAGCGTCAGCGGCTTCACTGACATCTTCCTGCAGATCGAGAAAGGAGTGTTTGAACCAGGTGGGCTTTTCATGAAACCCGGGGTTAATGAGTCCTTTTTCCAGTCCGGCGCTACCTTCCACTGCCAATAGCCCAGCAGAAAGGCCCCATAGCGCAAGCAGAGTACACAGTCTTATCATTTTTTTGATCCTCCGTCGGTTGGGCACCTGCTGTTGTTATGTGCTTAGAGAATAGAGCCCGGAAGACTATCATTGGTTCAGAGATGCGATTCCCAAGCGTCATAAAACCGTCTCCAGCCCGCATAAACAGGGGTAACCCTCTCTTTTTCACCCGCCATCATTTCGACACCCGATCAAATAGAATGCATATCTTATTGTTTTATCTAATATTTTTAAATTTGGCACACTAATCGCTAATTGTTTCTGCAAGCAGTCACAGATGAGCGAGTCACAACATGGCAGGTATCCACAGCATACAACATGAGCAGCCCGGTAAAGCCGCAGGCATACTATCCGGCCCGCTCGCTAGCGTTGTTACCGACAATGGGACCCTTGGTCTCATCATGGAACTCAGCGGAAAGCTGCAGACAACACTCGACCTGGATAGCCTTATCGAGCTTTTTGCCCAGGTCATGCAGTCACAGTTCGATTACGATACGTTGCGCTACCAGACTGCCGATCAGGAACTGGCTCTGAAATTCGGCAAACGCGCCGGTAGAAACAAATTGAATTATGACCTCAGCGTGCTCGATACCGATCTGGGTGCAATCTCTCTGACTCGTGGCAGAAAATTTCGTGAACCGGAGATCCAGCAGATCGAAAATCTGCTGGCCGCGCTCCTCTACCCATTACGCAATGCCCTGCTCTATCGGGATGCCATCAAGTCAGCCTTCATCGATTCACTGACAGGGGTCAAGAACCGTACCGCTTTTGACAGCAACTTCAGCCGCGAAATCGAGTATAACCGCCGTAAGGAGAGCGATCTTTCACTGATCGTGCTGGATATCGACCTCTTCAAGCGTGTTAACGACAATTACGGCCATATTATCGGTGATGATGTGTTGAAGCAGGTGGCACAGAATATTGAAGAGACCATTCGTTCCAGTGATGCCCTCTACCGTTATGGTGGAGAAGAGTTCGCCATCATCCTTAACGGTACCGACATGAGTGGCGCCATGCTGCTTGCCGAACGCATTCGGCGGAACGTGGCATCGATGCAGATTCCTTCACTCAAAGATGATCAAGTCACCCTGAGTCTGGGTGTCGCCACCTTGAATCCGCAGGAAGATTCGAGCAACCTCTTTGAGCGTGCTGATGCGGCTCTCTACGAGGCCAAGGACAGCGGACGAAATCGGGTGGTATCGGCAACCTAGCGGTTATCACTGTAATCACAACACTGCCTGAGACAGCATGTCTCACAGCTCGGCTTTGTGCGGCAGACATCTTTCGCATGTACCACAATCAATGCGTGATATTCATTGAATAGCTGGGTATCAGCTCTTAGCGCCCTTTCAAATCCACTGCTGAGAACCTCATAGGATGCCTTTTCATCCATCACACCTAAACGACCGAATAGGCGGCGCGTATAGGCATCGATGACGAACACCGGCCGCTGGAAAGCATAGAGCAGGATGTCGTCGGCGGTTTCCGGCCCAATACCATGGATCGACAACAATTGCTGCTTGAGCTCTGCTGTCTCCAACTGTTCAAGTCCCGAACGGTTGAGTAGAAATTGGGACAACGCTTGTAGACGTTTCGCCTTAACATTGAAATAACCGGCCGGTTTCAGATATTCGGCAAGTGCGGGTTGCTTGACTGAAGAAATCGCAGCAGGATCCAACAGGTCTGCTCGACGGAGATTTTCAATCGCCCTTTCCACGTGAGTCCAGGCTGTGTTTTGGGTCAACACGGCCCCGACCATCACTTCGAAGGGTGTCTGAGCGGGCCACCAGTGCTGCGGGCCGTAGTAATCGAACAGCTGCCGATAGATCGCTTCCAGCACCTCTCTGCCAGGAATCACCGGCGACGCTTGCCTCCAGGCGGACTCTTTGCCCATGGGTTAGCGGCCTTATCAGTATCCTGTTTCCCTCGACCTCGACCCTTACTTTGAGGTCGTTTGGACGTAGATGGGCGGTCGCGTTCAGCCTGCTGCTGTTTTCCCCGTGGGGTGTCAGCTCGTTTAGATTTGCTGGTCTTGGCTTCGGATGAGGCCCGCTGTCTGGGGCTTCTCTCTTTCCTTTGGCCAGGCGCTTTATCCCAACGCTTCTTTTTTTCAGCCTTCAGACCCAGCGTCTGTAACAGCTCATCAATCTCTTTATCAGACAGGTAACGCCAGCGTCCGACTTTCAGTGCCGATTCGAGCATCACACTGCCGTAACGCACCCGTTTGAGTCGGTTGACCTTGGCGCCGACCGCCTCCCACATGCGTCGTACTTCCCGCTGACGACCCTCCATGATAACCACGTGGTACCAGCGATTGATGCCTTCACCACCGGATTCGACAATCTCTTCAAAGCGGGCTGGACCATCTTCCAATTCGACACCGTTGACCAGTTGTTCGAGTTGCTCCTCAGTCACCTGCCCCATGACTCGGACGGCGTACTCCCGCTCCACCTGTTGGCTGGGATGCATCAGCTGATTGGCGAGCTCGCCATCGGTAGTCAATAACAACAGGCCCGAAGAGTTGATATCGAGACGCCCTACCGGTATCCAGCGCCCATGCTTGAGTTTCGGCAGACGTTCAAACACGGTCCGGCGTCCCTCGGGGTCTTTTCGGGTAACCAGTTCGCCTTCGGGTTTGTTGTAGACCATCACTTCCCGCTCAGGCGGCTCGAGACGTCGAAAGGAGATCTTGCGGCCATCCACTTTGATATCATCGCTGGACATCACCCGCACACCCAGTTGGGCAACATTACCGTTCACCTCGACCCGACCGGCACTGATCCAGCCCTCGATCTCCCGGCGGGAGCCCATGCCGGCATTGGCCAGCACTTTCTGCAACCGCTCGCCTGCGGGGGGGCTAGTCTTGCTCATTGGACTTGGGCTTCAATTCAGGTTCGAATTCGATGACATTGTCATTTGATGCCAGCTCAGTCGCTTCCTCGTTGGAAGAGGGATTCGCAGATATATCCATCGGTTCATCATCTGAGGGATCTTCTACCATCTCGGCCTCATCACTCGGTTGATCCGGTTCCTGTGCAACAGCTTGTTCGTCAGTCTCGGCAACGCTTTCGCTTTCAGCATCCGGCTCATCTGATTTGTCAGGATTACTTAGCTCCAGCTCCCGATTGATCGATTCAAGATCACGAATCTCTGCAAGGGTCGGCAGTTCATTGAGACTCTTCAGATTGAAGTAATCGAGAAACTCCTTGGTGGTGGCGTAGAGCGCAGGCTTGCCCGGCACATCGCGATGTCCGACCACCCGCACCCACTCCCTTTCGGTGAGCGTCTTGATGATATTGGTGCTGACACTGACACCGCGAATATCCTCAATCTCACCCCGGGTGATGGGTTGACGGTAGGCGATCAAGGCCAGTGTTTCCAATAAAGCACGGGAGTATTTTGGCGGCCGCTCGGCCCACAGGCGGGAGACCCAGGGGGAGAGACCGGCGCTCACCTGAATACGGAACCCACTGCCTACCTCAACCACTTCGATACCACGACCCTGGTAATCTTCCATCAGGCTAGTCAGCACTTCCCGCAACTGTTTCTTCTCCGGCTGTTCTCTTTCTTCGAACAGGGCCAGCAGTTGATCCAGGCTGAGCGGCCTCCCGGCCGCCAGCAGGGCAGCCTCCACAATCTGTTTCAATTTCTCTTCGGATGACATATCAGTCAGCTATCGCTTTTACATGAATGGGTGCGAAGGCATCTGCCTGCACCAGCTCCAACAGCGACCCCTTGAGCAGTTCCAGCACCGCCAAAAAGGTCACCACCACGCCCAGGCGGCCTTCGCCGATATCGAACAGGTCGGTAAAGCGGGTATAGTCTTCGCTATTGACCCGCTGCAGTACCAGCGACATCTTCTCCCGTACCGAGAGCGCCTCTTTCTCTACCCGATGACTGGTGAACATATCTGCCCGGTGCATCACATCTTTCAAGGCAAGCAGGATTTCGCGCATATCCACATCGGGGTCACGCGTCTCGACATGACGCTCCACCAGTTCAGCATGACACTGGAAGTTGTCGCGGGTCATATGTTCCAGGCCATCCAGATCTTCTGCGGCCTGCTTGTAACGCTCGTACTCCTGCAGACGACGAATCAACTCGGCCCGGGGATCGTTGCCCTCCTCCTCTTCAGAGGGCGGTCTGGGCAGTAACATACGGGACTTGATCTCCGCCAGCATCGCTGCCATGACCAGATACTCCGCCGCCAACTCAAGACGCAGATCCTTCATCATCTCGATGTATTGCACATACTGATCGGTAATATCCGCAATGGGGATATCGAGAATATCCAGATTTTGCCGCCGTATCAGATAGAGCAGCAGATCAAGCGGGCCCTCGAAGGCATCGAGAAACACCTCCAGGGCATCCGGCGGAATATAGAGATCCGTCGGCGGTGTCGCCAGTGGCTCGCCCATCACGATCGCGAAGGGCATCTCCTCCTGTTCAGGATGGTGATGGGGATGTGTTTCCGTCTGTTCCATAGTAAGACCTTATGAGAGATCGAGAGACATGGACTGACGAACTTCCTGCATCGTCTCCCTAGCGACGATTCTGGCCTTTTCAGAACCCTCGCGGATAATCCTTTGCACCAGCTCCGGCTGGGCTTCGAATTCAGCCGCACGTGCCTGTATGGGTTTCAATTCCGCGACCACCGCCTCGATTACCGGCGCTTTACAGTCCAGGCATCCTATACCTGCGGAGCGGCATCCTTCCTGCACCCATTGCTTGGTGGCGTCGTCGGAGTAGACCAGATGGAACTGCCAGACCGGACATTTCTCCGGGTCACCCGGATCGTTCCGCCGTACCCGGTTGGTGTCGGTAGGCATACGTTTGATCATCGTCTCCACATCGCCTAGATCTTCCCTAAGCGAGAGGGTGTTGCCGTAGGACTTGGACATCTTCTGACCATCCAGTCCCGGCATCTTGGAAGCCTTGGTCAACAGGGGCTGAGGTTCTGTCAGAATCTGCCGGCCGCTGCCTTCCAGGTAGCCCAGCAGTCGCTCCCGCTCATCGACACTGATATTCTGTTGCTTCTCCAGCAGTTCGTGACCGGTCACCAGAGCCTCGTCATCGCCCTGCTCCTGATAGGCACGGCGCAATTGATCGAACTGCTTTGCAGCCTTCTTACCCATCTTCTTGCGGGCGGTCTCTGCCTTCTCTTCGAAACCGGGCTCCCGGCCATAAATATGGTTAAAGCGGCGGGCGATCTCGCGAGTCAGCTCCACATGGGCAACCTGGTCCTCACCCACCGGCACCTGGGCGGCACGATAGATAAGAATATCGGCCGACTGCAACAACGGATAACCAAGAAATCCGTAAGTGGCCAGATCCTTCTCTTTGAGTTTCTCCTGCTGATCCTTGTAGCTCGGCACCCGTTCCAGCCAACCCAGCGGTGTAATCATGGAGAGCAGCAGATGGAGTTCGGCATGCTCAGGCACCAGAGACTGCACGAAAAGGGTCGAGGATTCATGATCGACACCGGCCGCCAGCCAGTCGATGACCATGTCCCAAATACTGGAGGGAATCGCACTGGGATCGTCATAATGGGTCGTCAGCGCATGCCAGTCGGCAACAAAAAAGAAGCACTCGTGCTGATGCTGCAGCTCGACCCAGTTTTTCAGGACACCATGGTAGTGACCGAGATGTAACCGGCCGGTGGGACGCATGCCGGACAGCACGCGGGATGTCTGAGAAGACTGATCCAAAATTAACTCCTTGAGGGACTGAGAATCACGGGAATCAACTGTGTGACGATATCACTGGCAGGTAATACCGCAATGGTCAAACCTACCACAGGCCAGAGGATAACACCCAACAGACCGGTCACCAGCAATAGCACAACGATGATAAGGCCGAATGTCTCCATGCGAGAGTAGATCTGAGCCTGCTTCTGAGGCAGTATGGAGTAGAGCACCCTACCCCCATCGAGTGGCAGGATTGGTAGCAAATTAAGCGCCATCAAGACTGAATTGATCAATACACCCGCAACACCCATCAACAGTAGAGGCAAGGCCACCCAGTCATAGCTTTCCATACTCATAGCACCGATGTAGACCATAACTGCCCAGATCAGGGCCATTATCAGATTCGCACCCGGCCCCGCCAGTGCCACCAGGCCCATGTCCCGCTTGGGATGATTGAGGTTCTGCCAAGTGACCGGTACCGGCTTGGCCCAACCAAACATAAAACCTGTCATCAGATAGAGCCCCAGCGGCACCAGGATGGTACCCACCGGATCGATGTGTTTAAGCGGATTGAGGGTGACACGACCCAGCATCTCTGCCGTCTTGTCACCGAGACGCTTGGCCATCCAGCCATGTGCAGCTTCGTGAACGGTGATGGCGAAAACCAGCGGCAGAATGAAGATCGCCAGTTTTTGAATCAGACTAAGGCCTTCCATCGTGGGATTATCCTGGAAACGGCAGTTGGACGCAGCTGAGTGTGCATCTGGCGAGCCGATTGGCAAGGCACGACGACGCGGAATGGTCATTCCATTCCAAGGAGTCGTAACGCAACCAAGCGGCTTGCCAGGTGTGCAATCGGGTGCGTAGCGGCTGCTTCAATGAGCATGAGTGGATGCCGCGGAAAAACTGGTTAGTCATCTGGTATCTCATGATAGAGGAAGCGGTCAACTGCCGCTTCCAGGATTATACCTCGAAGAGCGAGGCATCGCCCTTGCCGGTTCTCACAACCTGCGGCACATCCTCGGTCATCACCACCACGGTGGTGGGCTCAAACCCGCAATAGCCGCCGTCGATGATCAGATCCACATGGTGATCCAGCAGATCGCGCATTTCATAGGGATCGGTCAGCGGCATATCGTCTCCCGGCATGATCATTGTCGTACTCATGATCGGTTCGGCCAGCTCTTCCAACAAGGCGCTGACAATGGCATTGTCCGGCACCCGAATACCGATGGTCCGGCGTTTGGGATGCATCAAGCGCCTGGGCACCAACTTGGTGGCCTTGTGGATAAAGGTGTAGGGTCCAGGGGTCAGATTCTTCAATAAGCGGTAGTCCCGATTATCAATCTTGGCATATTGGGAGATCTCCGTGAGATCCCGGCAGACCAGGGTGAAATTGTGATCATCACCCACCTTACGGATGCGCCGGATACGCTCCATCGCCCCTTTGTCCCCAATATGGCAGCCAAGGGCATAGCTGGAGTCGGTGGGATAGACCACCAGGCCACCCTCACGGATGATACTCACTGCCTGTTTGATCAGACGGGGTTGTGGATTGTCGGGGTGGATTTGAAAAAACTGCGCCATGGGAAACTCTGATCAACCCGCCATACGGCTGGTACGCTCCTCGCTCGATTCACTCCAGTCGGCCCATATCGGACGGCAGTCGCCAGGCAGCTGAGACAGTCGTCCCAGCGCAACCCAGGGATTCTCCGGAGAGTGGAAATCAGAACCGGCCGAAGCCAGCAGGCCGAAATCATTGGTGTGTTTGGCCATTGAGATACACTCATCCCTGCCGTGACTGCCGGAAACCACTTCGATGGCCTCACCGCCAAGCTCACGAAACTCACCGAATAGGGTACGCAGTTTTGTGCGGGTCATCTTGTAGCGGGCCGGGTGAGCGATCACTGCCTGTCCGCCTGCACCGTGAATCCACCCCAGAGCGCTTTCCAATGTTGCCCAATCACCGGGAACATGGCCGGGTTTGCCCTGCACAAGATAGTGTTTGAAGACCTTGCGCTCATCCTCCACCACACCCCTTTCCACCAGCAGACGGGCAAAGTGGGTGCGGCTCACGAGAATACCGTTAGAGTGTGCCAAAGCCCCTGAGTAAGCATCTGGAATACCGGCTTTTTCCAGACGGCGCCCAATCTCCTGGGCTCGCCAGTTGCGGAAATCCCGCAGTGACTGCAGCCCGCACTTAAGGATTTCGTTTTCCGGATCCACCTTCAGACCGACAATGTGAACAGTCTGCTTACCCCAGCTGACCGAGACTTCAACACCTGAGACTAATCCTAAACCACATGCCTCTGCTGCCTGCCTGGCCTCGGCGATACCCGCCGTGGTGTCGTGATCGGTAAGCGCCAGTACCCGAACGCCAGCCTCGGCGGCAAGGCGCACCAGCGCCGACGGCGAGAGTGTGCCATCGGATGCGGTGGAGTGGCTATGCAGGTCGTAGTGGTTCAACATGGGGGCGGATTGTACCCATAGCGGCCGCAGACTGACAGGTGCAATCACACGATTTGGTAGCAAGCCATACATTAACTGCCTAAGCCGTCGTGGGAGAATATCGAAAGGCAGCTTCATAAACGCCGGATTACGACAAATCCGCACTGAAACTAACTGCAGTATCAAGTGGTTACAGCAGAGAAGACGCTCTGAAGAGTGCCTGCTACAATCGCCCCATGTTATTTCCCGGTCTCGATCTCAACTATATTGGCCAACAGTTCGAATCCGCCGCACCTGCGGTCGTCGAGGCGAGCCGTGCCTCGGGCAGTGGAGCAGACAGCGCCGATCATTCACCTGCCATGCTGGAGCAGGCGATGCTGCGTCTATTGGAACTACTCACTATCGTTGAGTCCCGCGGCGACATGAGCGCCGACCTCTCCCAGCACGACATAGACCTGAATGAGCTGGGCGACTACGCCATCCAATTGTTATCCGACCTCTCCTCAGTGGCTGGCAGCCTGAACATGGCGCCACAGAGTCAATCACTTGAAGACCTGACGTTGCCGATGGCACTGTGGATCGCCCGCCATGAAGGTGAGTTACGTACCCTGGAACCCGTCGTCAATGCCCTCTCACGTATGGCCAATACCCTGAGGGAACCTTCTGCGCTGGCACAACTCTATGAGGTGACTTCAGAAGTACACCGGGCGACCGGATCTCTGCTACGACAGGACCTGGAGAAACAAAATCCCGGTAGACCCTGGCGTTTGTTACTGATGAACCAAGCCATTATTGCCACGCGTAGCCATCAGACAGCGCTGATCGACGAAGCCTATCAGGTGCTGGTTGAGGCCCTGCCTGAAGAGGCCCTACGGTTCTTCGAAGAGGGAATGCAGCAGATGGAGGCGCTCAACTATCCTGAGGTTGTCCGGCAGGTAGTGGAAAAATATTACAATCTTTGGAACATCCCGAAAACGCTGCACTAACTTGAGACGATACAAAACCGAATCACATGAAGTTTCTTACCGACTTTTTCCCTGTCATTCTTTTTTTTCTGGCCTATCAATTCTTTGGTATTTATACGGCCACTGCAGTCGCCATCGCCGCCTCTGTCCTGCAGGTGGGTTACAATTGGCTGCGAAACGGCAGCGTTGAGAAGATCCACTGGATCACTCTGGTGATTCTGGTCGTCTTTGGCGGGCTGACCCTGTTGCTGCAGGATCGCACCTTCATCATGTGGAAACCGACGGTGATCAACTGGTTATTCGGACTGGTGCTGCTGGGCAGCCAGTTCATTGGCCAAAAAACTCTGATTCAGCGCATGATGGAAGGAAACATCGAGCTGCCCGACAATATCTGGCCACGGCTCAATCTTGCCTGGTCACTCTTCTTCATCATGCTGGGCTTTCTCAATCTCTATGTCGCCAATGACTTCTTCGTTGCCGAGGCCCAACTCATTGCACTCACCGGTCTCCAGCAGATCGATTTCGATCAATGTACAGCACTGTTTCAGGGCGGCAATCTGGAGATGTGCAATACTGCACACTCTCTCGAACAGGGCTGGGTCAATTTCAAGCTGTTTGGCATGATGGGACTGACGCTTGCCTTCGCTATCCTGCAGGCTTTCTATCTCGCACGCTATATGCCGGACAATACCATCGAACAAGAGGAAAACTAACGTGTTTTACGCCATCCTTGCCGAGGACCGTGAAGACAGCCTTGAACAACGGCTCAAGGTACGTCCCAAACATGTCGAGCGACTGAAACAGTTACAACACGAGGGGCGCCTGCTGCTGGCCGGGCCGCATCCCGCCATCGATGCGGAAGATCCGGGCCCGGCGGGCTTTTCGGGCAGCCTCATCGTGGCCGAATTTGATGATCTTACGAGCGCCAAAGCCTGGGCCGACGAGGATCCCTATATCAAAGCCGGGGTCTATGCCCGTGTCACCGTCAAACCCTTTAACAAAGCACTTCCTGCCTGACAACAGGAAACAGAAAAACCTCAATCATAAATTTAAGGTAGATATGATTATGAAGAAACAGATCCTCCTCGCCTCACTCTGTAGCACCGTGCTACTGGTTGGCTGTAACCAGACAGCTGACAAGGCGCCGACGGTGCCCGCACCGGCTAAATCAGAGACCGCCCAGGAGCAGGTGCCTGCACAAACAGACATGGACGAGAACACCCTGCTGACAGTCAATGGCAAACAGGTCAGCAAAGCGATGTACGGACTCTATTTTCAAGACCGCATGCGTAATGTCCCCGATGCCCAGAACTCGCCTCAAATGCAGATGAGCGTGCTCAATGAGTTATCGAATGTACTGATTGTGGCGCAGGATGCCGAGAAGAAAGGTATCGATAAGCGGCCAGAGATCGAAGCCACCCTGACACTACTGAAAGCCAAACTGCTGACCCAGACGGTCATTCAAGAGTACGCTGAATCCCATCAGCCTACCGATGAGCAGATCAAGACTTACTATGAAGCGGAGTATGCCAGCCAGGGAAATAAGGAGTACAAAGCCAGACATATCCTGGTGAAGGAAGAAGAGGCAGCCAAATCACTCATCACAGAACTGGATGGGGGGGCAGACTTTGCCGAATTAGCAAAGACCCACTCCACAGGCCCGACCGGGAAAAACGGTGGTGACCTGGGCTGGTTCGATCCCGCTCAAATGGTTCAACCTTTCTCCGAAGCTGTCGTTTCTATGGAAAAAGGCAGCTACACAAAAACACCGGTACAGACCCAGTTCGGCTGGCATGTCATTCTGTTGGAGGATAGTCGGGACACTGAAGCGCCAACACTTGACGGTGTACGCGGCGACATCATCACCAAACTGCAACAGCAATCTCTGGCAGCCTACATGCAGGGCCTGCGTGATGAGAGCACAATCGTCTTCAATGAGATGAATGCAGTAAAGGCACAACCGGCAGAAAGTGCTGGTGCCGCACCTGAAGAATCGAAGCCGATGGATGATAGTGCGGCAACAGAAGCAGCGCCGGCAGTGGACACAAGCGCATCCTCTGATGAGGCAAAACCTGCTTCGGAGTAAGCGTGCCTCTCCCATGAAAAAAGGCGGGTCCAGGCCCGCCTTTTTTTTGCAGTTCGTAGGTTGGGCCGACGATGGAGGCCCAACCTACGAACCGTGTGGAAGCTCAATCATCGGAGGGCGTCTTTGCCTTGCCGATATTACTGATGGGCACCACCTTTGATTTGGGGGGTTCATCCACGAAATAGGGCCGCTCTTCCACGGTTCTGCCGGCGTCGTCAGCCAACTCCTTCTCCCGCGCCGTGATCAATCCGAGGCACTGACGGATATCCTGAATCGTCTGTTCAGATAATGGATGTCTGAGACTCTTATGCTCAGGTGTCACTTCCCGAACGATGGAGGTGAGGACTTTACGCATCACCATCATGATCTCACGCTCTTTGTTGGACGAATCACTCATTGTTCTACACACTCTGAATTCTGATAAATCCCCTGCTCCACAATTAATTGCTTCGATTTCGGCGCAGTGGAAAGGTAATTGATAGTTTAGCTTAACGGAAGGTCAACCCCACATACCAGCGGGGATTCCCTCTTTACCCCTTGTGTCCTCAATGCTCGACAGATGACTTCAGCAGATCCTGTAACCCAGTCTCATCGAGTATGGGAATATCCAGCTTCTCAGCTTTGGTACGCTTTGAACCTGCGGCTTCTCCTGCGATCACATAGTCGGTCTTTTTCGAAACACTGCCGGCGACCTTTGCGCCCAGGGCCTCCAACTCTGCCTTGATTTCATCCCGTGGCCGGTCGAGGGTGCCGGTGATGACAAAGATCTTACCGCGCAAGGGCAATGTTTCAGCCCCCGGTTGCTCTACGGAGGGCAAGTGGATGCCCACTTTCTCGGTGTTGGTCAGCCTGTCGATCACATCCAGATTGTGGGCCTGCCTGAAGAAGTCGACCACATGTGCGGCTACCACCGGCCCCACGTCAGGGGTCTCCTGCAGCTCCTCCACATCAGCCTTTACGATCTCCTTGAGAGTACCAAACTGAGCCGCCAAGGACTGGGCCGTAGCCTCGCCCACTTCACGGATACCCAGGGCGTAGAGGAAGCGGGCCAGAGTGGTCAACTTGCTCTTCTTAAGAGCGTCGAGCAGGTTCTGCGCAGACTTCTCGGCCATGCGATCCAGTTCGCTGAGCTGCTCAAGAGTCAGCCCGTAGAAATCGGCCGGATTGTTCACTAGGCCGAGATCCACCAGCTGTTCCACCAGCTTGTCCCCCAGCCCCTCAATATCCATCGCCTTACGTGAGGCGAAATGCTTGAGGGTCTCCTTGCGCTGGGCGGGACAGTAGAGGTTACTACCAGAGCAGCGGGCTACCGCCTCGCCATCTGATATGTCGATGTCGGAACCACATTCTGGACACTTTTCAGGTAGAAAAACTGTTTTTGTTCCTTTGGGGCGCTGCGTCTTTACAACAGAAACTACTTCAGGAATCACATCGCCAGCGCGTCGAATCACTACCATGTCACCTTCACGTACATCTTTACGCTTTATCTCATCCATGTTGTGTAATGTAGCTTTACTTACAGTGGCTCCCCCTACAAAGACTGGCTGAAGATGTGCCACAGGTGTTACTGCTCCTGTACGACCGATTTGAAATTTAATTGACTCCACTCGAGTCATCTCTTCTTGAGCAGGGAATTTGTAGGCAATAGCCCACCGTGGAGCTCGGGAAACGAATCCAATCTGTTCTTGTAGCTTTAAAACATCAACTTTGAAAACAACTCCGTCGATATCATAGTCGAAAGCATCACGACGCTCCCCAATCGAACGAAAATGATCAATACAGCCAGAAATTCCCTTAACCACTTTCATTTCTGGTGAAACTGGTATCCCCCACTCGCCAAGCTTGTTTAGAGACATGGTGTGGGTCGGAGCAATCGGACTAGGTTTAATCTCACCAAATCCGTAGCAGAAGAAACTCAAAGGTCGGGCAGCAGTGACGCGAGAGTCAAGCTGTCTCAGGGAACCTGCAGCAGCATTCCGAGGATTAACCAATGTTTTTTCACCTGTTTCACGAGCTCGGGCATTGATTGCTTCAAAAGCGCTCCTACCCATAAAAACCTCGCCTCTTACCTCCAACAAGCTCGGGTAGCCATCACCGATCAAATGTTTAGGGATCGAATCTATTGTCTTGATATTGCTTGTGACATCCTCACCAGTAGTACCATCTCCTCTAGTTGAGGCCTGTACTAAAACTCCATTTCTATATTGAAGGCTAACTGCTAGACCATCTAGCTTAGGCTCTGACAGATATGAGAATTGAATTGATGAAGCAAATATTTTTTTTAATCCACTTCTAATTTTAATATCGTATTTTTTCGCTTTTTTCTCATCATCCAAGAGGGCAGCCAAGTTAAGTGGCACCTCTACTTGAGTCTCTTGCACTAGCTTAATCAAGCTATTTAGTAACGAATGATAATCATCATCAAAACCAATAAACTCCTTTATAAATTGATAAAAATCATTAACCTTTTCTGCGGTCAGCAAAACAAATATATTTTTTTTTGCGAACAGATACCCCTGAGTGATGGACCACTCCCTCGACAGTTTTTCTATGAGATTTTCCTTAGCCCTACGATCAAATTCTTGTAATTCACCGTCACTAAAAGCGTTATCCAGCGAGAGCATGGGAAGTGCATGTACAACCTTATCGAATCCTGCAGAGGTGGCACCTCCCACTTGTTGGGTCGGAGAATCAGTAGTTATGAGGTCAGGATGCTGCTGCTCGAGGGCCTGCAGCTCACGCATCAACCGGTCGTACTCCGCATCGGGTATCTCGGGCGTGTCGTATACGTAGTAAAGGCGGTTGTGCCGTTCAATCTCTGATCGTAAGGACTCAATGCGGACCGTAGCGGACTCTGTCTTACTCAACCCTTCCTCCGGGCAAGCTGTATCTGACGCTTGTGCTCCATGATCCGTTCACGCAGGTGCTCAATGGTCTGCTTGGTCAGTGCGCTGTGTGTGTCATCCTGCAGATCGCCCTGCAGCATTGCCGATAAACGTTCGGCGGTGTAGAGCATGTCGGAGAAGATCATCAAACCATCACCTGGCCCGGGTAGCTGGGTAAAGAGCGTCAGACCCGGCGTGGAGAATTCCTGCATGGATTTGAGCGGAAATACGCCCGGCTCCACCATGCTGGCGAGGCCGTACAAAACCTCCTTCGAACCGTCAGATGCCAGCCGCTGGTAGATTGCCAGCTCAGAGAGCTGCATCCCCGTCTCCTGCATCGCTTTCTCAATAGCAACACCATCGAATGAGGTCTTTTTCGCACGAATATTGATTTGGAGAATCAAATCGGGGACGTCTACCGGAGACTCTTCCTGCGCACTGAAGGTGAAGAGATCCTGTTGTTCCATCGGTTCGGATGGCGTGCCCTCATCTGGCTCATCCACTGAGTTAGCTGAAAACTCCAGTTTGCTTTCGACCTGATTGTCGATACCTGGAATTGGGCTGTCATCAATTCTGATACTATCCAGAGTCTCGGGCTCCTCATTGAAGGCCGAATGTTTTCTTGCTCCTTCGAGCACCGAGTTCTCTGTTGAATCCACCAGGCCCTTATCCTCATCTTCGTAGGGCTCCGTATCCTCGTCTTCGTAAGGTTCAGTAGAAAATGATGGTTCAGTTGCCCTGGCATCAACGGCAGACTGCATCTTTTCAGTCACACGCCTGCGTGCCTGAGCCGATTCCTTTTTGCGCCGCTGGGTTTCGTAAAGATAGATTGCGCCGAGAAAGATGACGCCGGCGACTAGCAGAACGATTCGCAGTGTCGTGGCGTCCAATTCCTATACGGCGGCCAGTTGAGCCGCCTCCTCCACATCGACGGTGACCAGACGAGAGACGCCCGGTTCATACATGGTGACACCGGAGAGTTGATTGGCAATCTCCATGGTGATCTTGTTATGGGTAATGAAGATGAACTGTACCTGATCCGACATGGACTTCACCATATCGCAGAAGCGGCCCACATTGGCATCATCCAGTGGTGCATCCACCTCATCAAGCATGCAAAACGGTGCTGGATTGAGCTGGAATATTGCGAAAACCATGGCCACGGCTGTGAGGGCTTTTTCACCACCTGAGAGTAGATGGATACTGGAATTTCGCTTACCCGGCGGGCGCGCCATGACGGTGACACCCGTATCGAGCAGATCCTCACCTGTTAGCTCCAGATAGGCGTGGCCGCCACCGAATAGCCGGGGAAAAAGCGCCTTGATCCCGGCGTTGACCTTGTCGAAGGTCTCCTTAAAACGCGTGCGGGTCTCACGGTCGATCTTGCGGATGGCATTCTCCAGTGTCTCCAGGGAACTGCTGATATCCGCATGTTGTTCGTCAAGATACTTGAGTCGTTCCGACTGCTCCTGAAACTCATCGATTGCCGCCAGATTGATTGGTCCAAGGCGCTGAATCCGTTGAGCCAACGATTCAGCTTTTTGATGCCAGTCTGTCTCATTGGCCTCTTCGGCCATCGTCTCGAACAGCGCTTCCGCATCGAGCCCCTCCTCATGCAGCTGCTCCTGCAGGGTCTGGCAGCGAACATTGACTTCCTGACTCTGCAGACGCGCCTGATTGAGTCGGTCCCGACGCTCCTGCACCTGCTGTTCGGCACGATGACGCTGCTGCTCCTTGTCGCGTAGCTGGGCATCCACTTCCTCCAGCACACGGCGGACTTCAGCCAGCTCTTTCTCCACTTGAGCCCGTTCCGACAGCTTGAGGTTCAGCGTCTCCTGCTGTTGTTCCAAAGGCGCTTCGCTGTTGGACAGGGTCGATTTCAATTCGTCCCGCCGCTGTACCAGTTGAGTCAGCTGACTGCACGCCCGTTCCAGATTCTGCACAAGAGAACCCTGGGCAGTTTTCATCGACTCCACTTGCAGCGCCGCCTGCTGGGTCGTTGCTCGTTGTTTGTTCAGCGCTTCTCTGGCTTCATTGACCTTCTGGCGCAACTCATCGCGGCTTTTCACCAGTTGCTCACGGCGCACACCGAGGGTCTCGATAGATTCCAGTGCAGCATGCAGACGCTGGCGAGTTTCTTCCATCAGATCCTGATCGGAACGGATTTGCCCGGCGATTTCTGACTGATCGTGTTGCAGCTGTTCACGGCGCTGATGTAGATGCTCCGCACGGGTGCGCTTGGCGCTCAGGCTGGTGCGAATCTCCGAAAGCATCCGGTTAGTCTGGTTGAAAAGGTTCTGATTCTGCTCTCTGGCCTGCTCAGCCTGGCGTAGCGCATCTCTGCCATTTTCCAGGGATTGAGACAATTCATTGACCTCGATCTCCTGTTTTTCAAGCGTGCTTTTGAGCTCGCGCAACTCCTCTTCCCGGGCCAGCACACCCGCACTCTCGTCTTCTTCCCGGGCGATTCTGAGCCACTGTCGTCCTAGCCAGACACCATCAGGTGTAATGACTGATTCACCCGGTTGTAGTGATTGGCGTGCACGCATGGCACCGGTCAGATCTTCCGCCAGTCTGACACCACCCAGCAGGCTCTGCAGGCTCCAGGGGGCCTCTATCTTGGCAACCAGGGTCTCAGTCGATGAAGTATTCTCTGAGGCGTTGCCTGAGTCCGTATCCCATAATGTCAGTGCACCCTTCTCCAACTGAGGGAGTGTTGCTGACAAGGCATCCAGATTGTCTACACAAACCGCCTGTAGATGAAAACCGAGTACGATCTCCACCGCCCGTTGCCAACGGGGCTCGACCTTCAACTGCTGTGCAAGTCGGCTGGCTGACTGTAGCTGGCTCTGCTCCAGCCATTCAGCCACCTCGCTCTCCTGCTTGCCCAATGCGGCCTGCTGCAGGGCTTCCAGTGACGCCAGGCGTCCCCGGCCTGATTGCAGACTGCTTCGAGCCTGATCCAAGCGGCCTGTGATTTGATTGTTCGATTCCCGCTGGCGATTTATGACTTCGATTGAACCGGCAAGCTGGGCTTGCAGATCATCCACACCCGACTTCTTGGTGGATTCATCACTCTCTAGTGATATGATCTCACTCAGCAGTTGGCTGTCGTCCAGACGACTCAGTTCCTCATCCAGTTTTTGCAGCCTGCGCGCCAGGTTTCCACCCTGCTGCTCCAGGTGATTGATGCGAGTACGCTCCACCTGCGCCAGCTGTGCCGGCTCTGCTGCCTGCTGGTTGAACTGATCCCATTCGGCCTGCCAGGACTGCATCTCACCTTCAGCCCCTGACAGGGCTTCTGACTGGCGTTGCTCATCCTTGCGAGCCTGATCCAGCTTCGGTTGCTCGTCCTGGAGACTGCTATTGAGTTCCTGCAGACGCTGCTCATCCTGATCCCGATGGGATTCAGCCTCTCGCCAGGCCTGCTCGATCTGATCCAGGTCCTGCTGTTGTTGTTTACGGTTGTCTCTGGCGAACTGGATCGCCTGCTCGAGCCCGGTTATCTCAGCACCCAGGGCATAAAAGCGCCCCTGCACCTCATTGAACTGATCGTTGACCTCGGTGTGTTTCTCACGGTCCGTTTCAATGGATGATTCGAGTTTTCGTTGATCGGCTAGCGCCGCTTCAAGCTGGTTCTGCAACTCAGCGATCTTACGCTCGCGCTTTTGTAAATCCTCATCGAGGGTTTGCCAACGCAGGGCCAGGAGCTCAGCCTTGACCTGCCGCTCCTCCTGCTTCAGTAACTTATATTTTTCCGCCGTAGCGGCCTGGCGTTGCAGATGCTGCAACTGCTTGGCCACTTCATCCCGCAGATCCGTCAGACGCTCGAGATTCTCCCGCGTATGGCGGATACGGTTCTCGGTTTCCCGGCGTCTCTCCTTATACTTTGAGATGCCGGCGGCTTCTTCTAGGAAAACTCTCAGGTCTTCGGGACGGGCCTCGATAAGGCGGGAAATCATGCCCTGTTCGATGATCGAGTAGCTGCGTGGTCCCAAGCCTGTGCCAAGAAAAAGATCGGTGATATCGCGTCGACGACAGCGTACGCCATTCAGGAAATAGAGTGACTGGCCGTCACGAGAGACCTGTCGTTTGACCGAGATCTGGTTGTACTGCGCGTACTGACCGCCGGCACGACCTTCAGCGTTATCGAAGAGCAATTCGATAACGGCAGAACCGACCGGCTTGCGCGAACTGGACCCATTGAAAATGACATCCGCCATCGATTCGCCGCGCAGCATCTTGGCCGAGCTCTCGCCCATGACCCAGCGCACGGCATCGATGACATTGGATTTACCGCATCCGTTCGGCCCGACGATACCGACCAGATTACTGGGGATCGGAACCGTCGTGGGATCGACGAATGACTTAAAACCCGCGAGCTTAATTTTCTCCAGACGCATGGGCGGCTAAGATACACCAAAGTGGGCAATTGATACAGGGGATCGAATAATTTCAGGCACTTTAACTTTACCTCATATCTTTTTGTTTTTTATGATAATTCAAACTAGCTCTTCTGGTGATGGATTCGCTCACGTATAATCGCGCATCAATTGTGTGAAGAGTGACCAATATTATGCCAAGCCATCCAAGCAAGGATCTCGAAACTTTCCCGAATCCTCGTCCGGAACGGGACTATACCATCCGTATCAGCATCCCGGAATTCACCTGCCTCTGTCCGAAGACAGGTCAGCCCGATTTTGCCGAAATGACCCTCGAGTATGTACCGGACAATCACTGTGTCGAACTCAAAGCACTGAAGATGTATATCTGGTCTTTTCGTGATCAGGGCGCCTTTCATGAAGCGGTGACGAATGAAATCCTGGGTGATCTGGTCGCGGCGACGCAACCCCGTTTTATGCGCCTAACAGCCGAGTTTAATGTCCGGGGCGGCATCTATACCACCGTGGTCGTCGAGCACCGGGCCACGGATTGGATACCACCCTCTCCCGTCCAGCTCCCCTGAACCCTTGAAGTGCTATATCGGTATTGATCTGGGAACCTCGGGTTGCCGAGGTATCGCCATCGGTGATCAAGCCCAGGTGATTGCTGAAAGCAGCATCGCATTACCGCTTCCGGAATCACCCCATCCAGGTTATAGCCAACAGGACCCCCGACTTTGGTGGGATGCGGTGATGCGGATACTCAAAGTATTGGGGCAAGCCTGTCACGGCAATACCCTCGAGGCTATTGCCGTAGACGGTACATCCTCGACACTCCTGCTCAGTGATGACAGGGGTACACCATTGACCGATGGATTGATGTACAACGACAGCCGCGGACACGATGTCCTGTCTCGACTGAGAATGCTGGCGCCGACTGATAGCCCGGTACTGAGTGCCTCATCAAGCCTCGCGAAGCTGCTGCATCTCTGCAAGACAGTCTCGACGAGGCCGATTCACGCTCTGCATCAAGCCGATTGGATCATGGGCAAGTTATGCAACCAGTTTCCGCTAAGTGACGAAAACAACTGCCTCAAGCTCGGTTACGATCCCATCAACCGACGCTGGCCATCATGGATGAAAGCGCTGGATCTCCCCGAAGAAAGCCTGCCAAAAGTTTATCCAAGTGCGACAGCCGTTGGTACGCTGTCCAAAGCTGTTGCTGCAGAAACAGGGTTTCCAACAACAACCAAGGTAGTGACCGGCACCACGGACAGTAATGCCGCCTTTCTCGCCACCGGCGCCAGTGAGATTGGTGATGCCGTCACTTCACTGGGCAGTACGTTAGTACTAAAAATTCTCTCAGATACACCGGTGTTTGCCTCGGAATATGGCGTCTACAGCCATCGCATGGGCGATCTTTGGCTGGTTGGCGGCGCATCGAATAGTGGTGGCGCCGTCTGTCGTGCCTTTTTCACCGACGAGCAGATGATCGAGCTTTCAGCGCGACTCGAACCCACTCAACCCACAGGACTCGAATATTATCCCTTGCTGACACCTGGAGAGCGTTTCCCCGTCAATGACAGGGAGTTTCCACCCAAACTCACACCAAGACCGGAGAGCGATGTCAGTTTTTTTCAAGGCATATTGGAAGGCTTAACCCAGATCGAGCGCGACGGATACCGGCTGCTGCATCGCCTGGGTGCACCGAAACCGCAACGGATTCTTTCCATCGGTGGTGGCGCCGCCAATGAACCCTGGCGAATAATGCGTGAATCGGTCATCGGCATCCCCATCACCCGCGCAGCACAGCAGGCAGCAGCGTATGGAGTAGCTTTGTTGGCCAGACAAGGAGGAAAGAATTGAAAGTTGTGAGTGAGCCTACCTCGCACCTTTTGCCAGCAACACAACCTCCACCGTTTCGATAAGAATAATCAAGTCGAGAAATGGCCCGCTATTCTTGATGTAGTAGAGGTCGTACTCCAGTTTCTTACGGTTATCGGTCTCATCCGCTGCATAGTGATGCATCAGTTGTGCCCAACCTGTTATACCCGGTTTCAACCTGTGGCGTTCATTGTAATAGGGTAACTGCTGGCTTAGGGCACGGACAAATTCTGGACGTTCAGGTCGGGGACCGACCAGGCTCATCTCTCCCTTCAATACATTCATCAACTGCGGCAGTTCATCAAGCCGTGTCTTGCGTAAAAAATTCCCCAACCGGGTTACCCGACTGTCGTTTACGTCAGCCCATCGAGGTCCGGTACCCGATTCCGCGTTTACCCGCATACTCCTGAATTTGTAGATCGTAAAGAGTTTTCCGTTCCGTCCCACTCTCACCTGCCGGTAAAATACGGGATCACGACCAACTGTTGAGATAAGGCTGGCCATCGCAACCATCAATATCACGGGAGAGAAGAGAATCAGCATAGACAGGCTTACCAGGATATCAACAGCGCGCTTAAAATAGATCAGCATCAATCCATTGTAGAAACCGCTGGAAAAGAAAATCCAACTTGGATGTAGTTGATCAATCTTTATGACGTTTTCTTCTTTTTCGTAGAAACTCAAAAGATCCAATATCTCCACACCCTTCATTTTACAGTCGATCAACTCATTAACAGGTAACCCTCTCCTCCTGTCATCCACCGCTATCACAATCTCATCCACCGCCATGCGCTCGACAATGTTAAACAGGTGCTGATCTTTTGGAATCTGGCGATTATCATCGATGAGACAAACAGCATCTCCTAAATCGATGAAACCAACCACAATAAAACCGAGTGTAGGATCATCAGATTGTACTAACTCAATTCTGTCAGCATTGATCCCGGTACCCAGTACAAGCACACGACGTTTTCTGGAATCGGCTTTGGTTAACCTGACAAAGGCAGAACGGAGTATCAATACACCAGCCATTGAAAACAGCATGGCGAGAACAAACTCCGTAAGGGGCAGTGTCAGAGAGTCGAATATGGCAAAAACCAGACTCATCAACAGCCCACCCACCAGGAATGAGAGCAATAAACGAATGAGGAAACCGGATGCACGCTCCAATACCCCCCGCTGATAAAGCCCCAATGCGATCATAGAGGCTAACATGACTGCGGCGTAGATCGTTGCGAGGTGAGAAACCTCAGATCCGAGAGGTGCTTCCGATGTTTCAGAAAAATTGCGCTGGTAGAAATCGGCAAACCAGATAGACAAGACGAAACAGAGGGTTTCAAACAGGGCGAGCAGCAGAAAGGATTTGGAAATGAAATAGCCAAACAGCTTAATCATTGGCAGTGTCCAAATCGTGTGTTTAAAACAAAGTTCATGAATAAAAAATCAAGACAACTGATCTATCGGTCCCAAACTGGAGCATCATTCTATACTGCCAGGGAAGACAAAGCACCCGCCTTACTCAGATGGGCGGTAGACAATCACTCACCATCTGGCTCTACGGCAGAATCTCTAAAGGGTTCAGTCACTTTCGTAGCACCTATCTACACTGACGCCAGCTCAGAATAAAAAAGTTCACAATTCCCCCTGTGTTGAAAATGCATAAGCGCCATAACCAACTACTCTGTTTTTATCTCCGGCGGTATCCCCCGAATTTCTAAGGTCAACGATTTCAGCCTTCAGACCCAGACGTTTAGCCTGTAATAACAATCCCTTGACCGGAATTCGTCCACAGGCATCCTCATAGCCAAGCTTTTCGGGATGGAGCGAGGCAATCGCTTCTGAGGTCGCCTGATCCATCTGTTTGGCGGTCAGATAATCATGATAATGACTCAAATCAGAACTGATGACGATCAGTGTCTCCGGGCCTCCCCATAGCCGTTCCAGCACCTCTGCCACTGCTTCGCCACTGGCATCACCCACTACCAACGGGATCAACTCAAAATCTTCCAGTAACAATTGCAGAAAAGGCAGTTGCACTTCCAGCGAGTGTTCTTCCGCATGTGCCTCATCTAGCATGATGACTTGCTTCATACCGTCAAGTTTCTCTACTGCACCCCTATCGATGGGAATAATCCCTAGAGGTGTACGAAACTGCAAAACACTCGGGGCAGCAAGGCCTTTAAAAGCCACCCGGTGAGACGGTCCCAACAATACCACGCGGCGTATCAGCTTGTTGTTTGCTGCCAATCTCGCATAGACACTGGCAGCCACCGGACCAGAATAGATATAGCCAGCGTGTGGCACGATGATCGCTTTCGGTAGCATGCCGGCGGTGGGTGCGTCCGATAGGAAATCCTCTACCATATGTCGCAGGACTTCGGGTTCAGCAGGATAAAAAAGGCCTGCAACGGCTGGTTCTCTGACACTTGCTGACATCGTAAGCCTCCTCTCATCTACACAGCCAATCTCACCGGCTGACGACGGGCGCCCCAATGACCAGGACGCTGCTCAAAACGACCCGCCACGGGTGTACCGCAATGTTCACACTCGCCCTTCATGTCCAGATGCCACTCACCCAATTCATACCAATCTCGCTGGATCAGTAATTCACCACAATGATGGCACCAAGTCGAGGACGCTTCCCGGTCATGCACATTACCCACATAGGCATAGCGCACACCTTTTTCCCGGGCAATGTTTCTCGCGCGGATCAGTGTGTCATGGGGTGTTGAGGGATAATCCCTCATCTTCCAGTCAGGGTGAAAAGCAGTGAAATGCATGGGCACATCGGGACCCAGTTCTTCCACCACCCACTGGGTCATGGCATGTATTTCCTCATCAGAATCGTTTTCACCCGGAATCAATAGTGTTGTCAGCTCGAACCAGACGGAGGTTTCGTGTTTGAGATATTTCAGTGTCTCCAACACCGGTGCCAGATGGGCGCCGGTTAATTTATGGTAGAACGCTTCATTAAATGACTTGAGATCTACGTTGGCCGCATCCATGTGGCGATAGAATGCCTCCCTGGGCTCAGCACAAACATAGCCTGCGGTGACAGCAACCGATTTAATATCGCGTTCCCGACAAGCCATTGCCACATCGATGGCGTATTCATGGAAGATCACTGGATCGTTATAGGTGTAGGCCACGCTTCGGCAACCCAGCTTTTCAGCCGTCTCCGCAATAGTCTCAGGACTCGCTTGATCGGCCAGAGTATGCAGCTCCCGGGATTTGCTGATGTCCCAATTCTGGCAGAACTTGCACGCCAGATTGCAACCGGCAGTGCCAAAGGAAAAAACAGGAGTACCGGGCAGAAAATGGTTGAGCGGTTTTTTTTCAATGGGATCGATGCAAAAACCACTGGAAAGACCATAAGTATTCAGTACGATTGCACCCTGATAATTTTCCCGGACGAAGCAGAATCCCTGTTTGCCCTCTTTCAGTTTGCAATAGCGTGGACACAGATCGCATTGGACCCTGTCGTCCGAGAGCTTATGCCAATAATGTGTCGGAAAATGGGTGGACATGGGACCTCCTTGATTGAGATCACCTCTAACCTAAATATAGTCTTTTACACATAGAAAATACTCACCTTATCTTAGGGCCTGTTAACTGACCCTCGTCATTTTTGCCAGGCCAATGACCGCCTGCCCCAGAGAGAGCCCCCCATCATTCGCGGGTATGAGACTGTGGGTCAACACACGAAATCCAGCCTCACTCAACCGCTTATGAACTAACTCGAAAAGGGTTCGGTTCTGAAACACCCCACCTGACAGCGCCATGGTCTCAACATTCGATCTCTCCGCCAGCTGAATCGCCATTTCTGAGACGGCCGAAGCCAGCCCCAAGTGAAAGCGCCATGCGAGAATCTCGGTTGCAATCCCATCCTCCAGATCCTCAAGGAGCATCTGCCAGAGCGTTGCAGCATCGAGCTGCCAAACCGACTGATACTCATCGATTTTTAGCATATAGCCCGTCACATCATGCAGTCGTCCAGCCAATGCCATGGCTTCCAACTCAATAGCCGCTTGTCCTTCGTAGCTGATCGACTCCCGACAAATACCCAATAGCGCCGCCACCCCGTCAAACAGACGGCCACAGGAACTGCTGAGAGGTGAATTGATCTCGCCCGCTATCATCTGCGTCAATGTCTTGACCGGCTGACGGTTTAGCCACTGGACCGGCTCAAGTTCACCCCATTGACTCACAACCCGCTCCCATCCAAACGCCGTGTGAAGATGGCTGAAAGCATTCCGCCAGGGCTGGCGTATCGCTTGTGTGCCACCTGGTAATGCAATCGGCTTGAGTGATCCCAGACGATGAAAGACATGATAATCGGCAAGCAAAAACTCCCCACCCCAAATAGTACCGTCGCCACCATAGCCTGAACCATCCAGGGCGATACCCAATACCTTCCCACCTGTCAGCGGCCACCCATTTTCAGCCAGAACACTGGCGATATGGGCATGATGGTGTTGCACTTGTATCAGCGACAGGCCTTGCTGGTCTGCCAGTTCCCTGGCTCTGTGTGAGGATCGATAGTTGGGGTGAAGATCAGCCACCAAACAGGCCGGCCTGTGCTCGTAGAGATCCGCATAGAGGTCCAGATTCTTCAGATAGTCCTGGTAGGAGATGAGATTCTCCAGGTCTCCCAGATGTTGAGATACCACAGCCCCACCCTGTTTTACCAAACAGAAGGTGTTTTTCAATTCACCGCCCAGGGCCAGCAACGATGTGGTTTCAGGGAACCCTTCAGGGAGAGGAATCGGGGCTGGCGCATACCCCCTTGCCCTTCTCAGCAGCCTCGGTTGACCCGCCATCACTCTTGCAACCGAGTCGTCCACCCGATTCGTGATTTCCCGATCGTTGAGCAAAAACCCATCCGCCAGCGGCTGCAACCGATCTGCCGCCTCCCGGTTGTCGATACATTGTGGTTCCTCGATTCGATTTCCACTCGTCATGACCAGAGGTCGATCCCACTCCTTCATCAGCAGATGGTGTAGCGGCGTATAGGGCAACATGAATCCAAGACTGGTCTGAGACGGGGCTACGCCTTCGGGCAGTGGCTCAACTTCAGCTCTCTGCAGGAGGACAATGGGAGCAGCCGGCGATTGCAGCAACGCTGCTTCCTTATCTGATACCTCGCAATATCGCCTGATCACAGAAAGCCCTGCCGCCATCAGCGCAAAGGGTTTGTGATAACGCCCCTTACGCTCGCGCAAACGGGAAACAGCATCTGCATCGGTGGCATCACAGGCGAGATGGAAACCTCCAATCCCTTTGATTGCCAGGATTTTTCCCTGTTTGAGCATACAACTCGCTGTCTCTACAGCATCTGCCGTATCCGACTCGTCTGACACTTTTACTCCATTGCTGTCCACCAGCCAGACTTTAGGGCCACATACCGGACAGGCATTGGGTTGGGCATGAAAACGCCTGTCTGCGGGATTTTCATACTCTTTCTGACAGGCCGGACACATGGGAAAGCGGCGCATGCTGGTGTTGCTGCGATCATAGGGAATCCGCTCGACGATGCTCAGGCGTGGGCCGCAATGGGTACAGTTTGTGAAGGGGTAACGGTAACGCCGGTTGATTGAATCGTCGATCTCATCCCTGCAGGCGAGGCAAACAGCCGCATCCGGCACCACACCGGTACGGATTTCACCACGGCGACTCTCCCGGATAATAAATCCGTCAGATTCAGGCAAGGCGTCAACGCGACTGCGTTCGATGGCATCGATTCTTGCCAGAGGGGGTGGCGCCTCGGTAAGCCGTTGGCAGAAGGCGTCAATCTGTCCAGGTGATCCACTGACGTGGATCTCCACACCCTGGCTATCGTTCCAGACTTCACCCCGCAACCCAGATGCTTGTGCCAGGCGCCAGACTGTCGGGCGAAAGCCGACCCCTTGTACCAGGCCACGCACACAGATACGCTCGGCAATATTCCCATTAGACATGACAGCAGTGTCGCAGATGTCGGCATAGTGTCAAAATGGTCTGATACATTTAACGCTCTGCATTGCAACATGTCGCCAGAAAAAAACCCATCACCTAAAATACTCAAGGAACAGGTCATCGAGGTTCAGCAAGAGGCGCTTGCCCTGCGTCACAGACGATTGCTGGTACTCTCCGGCGAGAGGGTCTGGTGCCATACCGAAGCACACGCACTAATTGAAACATTGAATGTTGCCGATACCCTCTGGGTTGGAGAGGGAGGACCTGACGCTATCGATACTCTGGTGAACAGGCAGGCGCTCGAGCGGCTGGGCGGCGAAACGGGGCTTCTCATCTATGATGCCTTTTCCGGTTTTGATCCGGACGCATTCGGTGCACTCAGCGGTACACTTCGTGGCGGTGGACTTCTCCTGCTTCTTGCCCCTCCGCTGGACAGTTGGCATGATTTTGATGACCCGGAACACGAACGTATCGCAGTCGCCGGTTATGCGTCCTCGTCGATCAGGGGGAATTTTCTCCGGCGCCTATCCGCTATCCTGCAAAGCGACCGCTCAGTGATAATCGCCACTGCCGATCAGCCCTTTGCATCCGTCCGCAGAAACCTTCAGCCGACACCCGCCTCCGTCTCCAGCTGCTCAGACGTGTGCCGAACAGCTGATCAACAGCAAGCAGTCGAGGCCATCCTGCATGTGGTCAAGGGGCACAGGCGACGACCTCTGGTACTCAGCTCAGATCGCGGCCGGGGTAAATCATCCGCCTTGGGTATTGCTGCAGCCCAATTGATGTTTGAAGCAGGCAGAGAGATTCTCGTAACGGCACCTCGGAAGGCCGCAGCAGACAGCCTGTTCCAGCAAGCTAGCCGGCTCCTGCCTGAAGCTACATCCGATGCAAACTCATTGACCCTGAACGGCAGTGTTTTACGCTACTCAGCACCCGATCATCTCCTCGCAAACCCTCAAGCGGCTGACCTGTTGCTGGTTGATGAGGCCGCAGCAATCCCCACACCCCTACTTGAAGGCCTTCTCAAACGCTACGCACGACTGGTTTTCGCCACGACTGTACACGGCTACGAAGGCACTGGACGGGGTTTCTCCATTCGATTCAAATCGCATCTCGATCGCGAAACTCCGAATTGGCGCGAACTGCAACTGAAAGCACCTATCCGCTGGGCAGCAAATGACCCCTTGGAAGCCCTGATATTTCGATTGCTGGCGCTGGATGCCAATCCTGCATCCGATGATCAGCTGTCAAATACCAGTGGCTTATCAGTAACAGTGGAGATGCCGAACGGTGAACAACTGCTGGAGAACGAAGCGGATCTGGGTCAGATCTTCGGCCTCTTGATACTGGCTCACTATCGAACGACCCCGCTTGACCTTCGGCTGCTACTGGATGGTCCCAACCTGCAAACTCTCGTCCTACGTCATGGGCAGGAAATAGCCGGCGTTGCCCTATTGGCATCTGAGGGCAGCTTTGATTCCGCACTTTCAGATCAGGTCTGGGCAGGCTACCGCCGCCCCAGGGGGCATCTGCTGGCCCAATCACTGGCTGCCCATGTGGGTGTGAAATCCGCCCCTTTACTGAAAGGCTTACGCATCATGCGTATTGCCATACATCCTGCCATACAGCGACGGGGGCTGGGAAGCCGACTGGTCAATGAGATTCACTGCTATGCCTTAGACCATGGCTTCGATTACATCGGCACCAGCTTTGGCGCCAATGAGATGTTGATTGACTTCTGGCAGCACAATGGTCTTGATCCGGTACGCTTGGGACTGCGTACCGGCGCCAGCAGTGGCGGCCACTCGGTGATGCTGATCAAGGCGCTAACATCTGTGGGCAAGACAATGGCCGATGAGGCCAAAATGAGGTTTTCCCAACATCTACCTGGCTTGCTGGGAGATACCTTGCGTGATCTGCCAAGCCAATTAGCGAAAAAACTCCTGATCTTCTCGGGCAACCGGCAACAGACCTGCCTGACGCCACAGGATTGGTTCGACTTGGCCGGATACGCCTTTGCCCGGCGTGGTTATGAGGCCAGCCTTCCAGCGATAGAAAAGCTAAGCCTGATTGGACTCGGTAACGGAGAAGTTTCAACAACCGATGCAGATCTTCTGATCATGCGGGTTGTGCAAAAACAGAGTTGGCAGGTGTGTGCCAGAGCCTGTGGCTTAAGCGGAAAGAGAGAGACCGAAGAGCGATTGCGCAAAACCCTCGCCAAGCTTATTGAGATCCACGATGCGGAAAAGAATTACCTTTCTGTGACCAATATAACTGCTAATCCAGCGGAATAATCTCCACTGGGATTCCCTTCTTATGTTGTCTGGGCCAGACAGCATAGCGGCCTGCCGGAAGGGCCTTCATCGAAAAACGGTTGATCAGATCTACGGCGCCATCCGAGAGATTCATTACAGGGAGACGCCGGCGGGTGCCGTTGACAGTCAGTTTTTCACAGCCCAACAGTTGATGAGAAATCCACTCAGGGGTTTTTCGATTGACCAGGCTAAAGTGGCTATAGTCCCAAAGTAGCCACTCCCCCAGTGTGGGGTTTTGATCCAGACGGCTCAGGACAAAACCGGATAGGCTGGAGAATAGGCTGTCCGGTTGCAGATTGTCCCTGGCCAACCCGTCACCCAACTCATTCAACATGGCCTCAAAACAGGCAGAAAGCCTTCCCTCAAAATTGTGTAAAACCAGGCCTGCCAGGGTCGTTCGCAGATAACCGCTGTTCCATAGACGCTCCAGCAACTCGGCATAAAGCTTGAAGCGGGCGATCTCCTGAAAATTCAATAGTGGATGCGACAGGACTTCGTAAGGCGGCTCACGGTCCCAGCGATAACCCAGTGGTTCCGCCTGAGCGAGCAAAGGTGTACCCGGCAACAGCTTCAGGGTACCCAGTTGCAAGTGGTCTGGATAGAGCTGAAATACCTTATCCAGAGATGTCGCGCAATGAGCGGCATCCTCCCCCGGCAGGCCCACAATGAGATCAAGATGAACCGGATGTCGGTGCATTTGCACCAACTGGCGAATATTCCCCAAGGCTTTGGGGATGTCCATCTGCCGGTCTATGGCATCAAGTACCGGTTCATGTAACGTCTGCAAACCAATCTCGAACTGAAACTTACCCGGGATAGCACGCTGGAAAATCGCCATGGCTTCTTCAGAGACCCGGTCAGGGTTGAGTTCGAGATGAAACCTCAGTCCAGGTGGTGTGTCGGCGAATCGCTGCAACAATCGCTGGGTTCTCTCCTTGCCGAGATGAAAGCTGCGATCAAGCAGCTTCACCGTCTTGTTTTCCAGTCTCTCCAACACCTTGAGTTCAGACTCTACACGCTCAATGGGAAACGCCCTGAGTCGCTCGGTTGCACTGCTGCAGAAGCTGCAACGGAAGGGACAACCCCGCGAGGTTTCCCAATAGACCAGTGATTTTTCGAATGAATGAATCTCTGACAAGACAGGACTGGGAATCTGTTCAACAGGCAATAATCTGACCGGATTGACGTAAATCTTCCCACTCTGGCGATAGATCAGGCCAGAGATATCACCGAGGTCTCCCTCCCCATACAGCAAAACCCTCACAAGGTCCCGGAATGCGGCTTCTCCCTCCCCATCCACCACAAAATCGAGCATCGGCATTGTCTGTAACAGCGCTTTACCCCGGGGGCCAGCCTCGGGACCACCAAAGAGGACATAGCAACCCGGCAGCAATTGTTTAAGGATTTTTGTTAGCCGGACAGTCGCATGAATATTCCAAAGATAGGTAGAGAAACCGATAATCACAGGCTGAGAAGACACCAGCTGTTCCAGCAGTGATTGATGGTTGGTATTCACCAGAGATTCATATATTTGGATCTGAGCGTAGAATGGCTCGTTGACCGCATATGCCCGGATCGACTGCAAGGCGAGAGAGCTGTGACTATAGCCTGCATGCAGCGTAGCCAATGCAATGGTCTCTCTTCCTGACTGAGCGATGGGAACACTAATCATTCTGCTTCATATCCGTCTGGCTGGAAATTGTGATCCGGTCAGTTTATGTCACATTCGGGCTATTGATCTCAAGCAGAAATCCAAGAAAAGGCTTCCCAGTGTGGGTGAAAAATCACTCGATTTAAACAACGCCCCAAGTTATGATTTCGTCTCGAATAAAGCGATTCAACTCTCTGTTTATCGCTAATTTCTAACTCCTCCCGTAAGGATTTGCGATGTTTGATTTTGAGAAAGTACATATCGGTGTGCTCGGTTTAGGCTATGTCGGTCTGCCATTGGCCGTCGAATTCGGTAAGAAGTACCCGACCATCGGCTTCGACATCAACGAGCCAAGGGTTAAGGAACTCAGAGAGGGTAGAGACAGCTCCCTGGAGGTCGAACCAGAAGAGTTGCAAGCCGTTGCTCACCTGACTTATACGACGAATCAGGATGACCTGAAAGCCTGTAACGTCTTAATAGTAACAGTCCCCACGCCTATCAATCAGCACAAACAACCTGATCTGACCCCGCTCGTCAAGGCCAGTCAGACACTGGGCCAAATCATCAAACCGGGTGATATCGCCATTTTTGAATCAACGGTCTATCCCGGTGCAACAGAAGAAGATTGTGTACCTGTCATAGAATCAGTCTCCGGGTTGGTCTTCAATAAGGATTTTTTCATCGGTTACAGCCCGGAACGAATCAATCCAGGGGATAAGGAGCACCGGCTGGTCAATATCAAGAAAGTCACCTCAGGCTCAACACCAGAGGTAGCCGATTTTGTTGATGATCTCTACAACAGCATATTGGAAAACGGTACGCACAAAGCGAGCAGTATCAAAGTCGCCGAGGCCTCAAAAGTCATCGAAAATACCCAGCGTGACGTTAATATCGCCCTGATCAACGAGCTGGCACAGATTTTCCACCGTTTAGGCATAGATACGACGGAAGTACTCGAGGCTGCCGGCAGCAAGTGGAATTTCCTCCCCTTCAAGCCAGGTTTGGTGGGTGGACACTGTATCGGTGTCGACCCCTACTACCTCTCCCACAAAGCACAAGCCACCGGCTATCAACCCGAGATTATTCTGGCCTGTCGCCGTCTATCCGACAGCATGGGCGCATATGTGGTTTACACCGTCGTCAAACTCATGCTGAAGCGTGGCGTGGTTTCCGGTAATAGCAGAGTGTTGGTCATGGGCCTCACATTTAAAGAAAACTGCCCGGACCTCCGCAATACACGTGTTGTAGATATCGTTGCTGAGCTAGAGGATTACGGCGCCAGTGTCGACGTCTATGATCCCTGGGTCAGCGTGGAAGAAGCAGAACACGAATATGGCATTGCACCTGTTAAGTCCCTCGAAAACAATACCTATGATGCTGTCATATTGGCTGTTGCGCATGAGGAGTTTGTCGAGATGGGGGCAGAAAAGATTCGCGCCTTATGCAAACCCGAAGGCATTCTGTACGACGTGAAAAACATCCTTCCTAAAGAGAGTGTTGACGGGAGACTCTAAGCCCGTTAACAGGCCCTGAACATCGGGCAAAAAAAATAGGCGGGGACCGGACTCTGGAGGCATATTAGAGTACTCGAATCCCCGCCTAGACTAGCGCTTAACACGGAAACGACCAACCGTGAGCGTGGTGTAAGACTAATGGCTGCATGCGATCCAGACATTGACGCAGATCAATAAACCACGATATCAACTTGGTTATTGACAGCATCTCCCATCTTATTGAGCAGCCATCGATTTTATTAGCGATCACCCTCTTCTTTTTCGACAGCCCCGCCAAAAAGCTCGATCAAACGGGGGATAAAGCGGCGAAACTCCAGCGTCATCAGGCTGAAATGGGCATCGAAGGCATCCGCCTCGTTTTCCATCTGATAGTCGGCTGCCTCATCCTGGATCAGATCGAGAAATCTCAATCGTTTGATCGACATATCAGACTCGATCATGCAGGAAAGGCGCTCATCCCAGGCCACCCCGAGCTTCACTACATCCTTGCCCGCATCCAGGTGTGCGATCATCTCATCCGCGGATAAATCCAGGCCCTTGCATCGGACAACCCCAGGGTCCTCCGCGTGATCTTTGAGTTCACAACTATCCAGCAATGCGAAGTCCTCATGACGGTTAGGCCTTCGCAACCACTCGGTCATGACGAAACTGGGCGCCAGTGAGACCTCAAGCGGCTTGGCGGGCAGGCTACCCAAAGTATCCCGCAGGTGTGAGATCAATGCCTCTGCCTTATTGGCACTTGAGGCGTCAACCAGAATCCAACCCTGTTGCTTATCGATCATGGCGTATTGGGTAGAGAAACGACTAAATGCTTTTGGCAGTAGTTGATGAAAAATATCCTCTTTCAGCTCAGTGCGTTCCTTTCTGGCCACTTTTCTGCCCGTTTCAGACTCAATGAGGGCAGTCTTCTCATCAACGATCTCGTTGACAACGGCGGAAGGCAGCAGCTTCTCTTCCTGTCGGGCACAAATGACCTGGCAGCCAATCATTTCATGCACCAGGCTCTCTCCATGTCTACCCAAAGGCTCATACCAGCCATAAGAGATCGGATCATGGCTGCCACAAGACTTGAATCGCTTGGACTCAAGCTGACTCTCCAAGGCCTCAGCCGTGAGATTGAATGGCTGCTGTAACAGATAGATGCGTAAATTTTTAAACCACATGAGGCAATTCCCTGAAAAGTCGGAGGCGGAATTATGGCGAAGCCTGACACAGTTATCCAGGACCGAATACACGATTGATCAATTAATCGGGTCATCTCCCAAAAACCAAAGGTGACTTGCATTTTTCGCTTGCTGGATACATGTTTTTAATAGAGCTTCCTTAAGCCTTGACCCCTCTGACATTATTGGACGTGACGGAAAGTAATATGAACGCTGAATCAGCCCATTCTCTCTCACAGGCAGACAGGAAAATCCTGCTTGGGGTCGCCAGAAGTGCTATTCAGCACCAGCTGGAGAAGGGAGTTAGCCTACAGATCGTTGCCAGCGACTATGCGAAGGCACTGCAGGCGCAGAGGGCCAGCTTTGTTACGCTGAATCGACAATCGATGCTGCGTGGCTGCATCGGACACCTGGAGGCCCTAAAGCCCCTGGTTGAAGATGTGGCGGAAAATGCCTTCGCAGCGGCTTTCAATGACCCCCGATTTCCACCCCTTGCCAGTCACGAGTTGGCAGATCTGGAGATTCATATCTCAGTCCTGACGCCATCAGTACAGCTTCCCTTTGCATCTGAAACCGATCTGCTGAAACAAATCAGACCCTATAAAGACGGATTGATATTGATTGATGGCATGCGTCGCGGCACCTTTCTTCCCTCGGTTTGGGAGCAGCTGCCAGAACCAAAATCATTCCTGCAGCACCTTAAACGCAAAGCCGGGCTGCCGGAGGACTACTGGTCAGAGCAATTGCAAGTGTTCCGCTATGAAACTGAGAGCTTTTCCTAGGGCCTGTAAATATTCAATTGGATGGCCACTGAATTGAGCGTTAACAGCCCCTAAGTCAGTCAAGGTGTAGATGCTCTACATTGACCGACGGAGTTATCAGCACAGGTGGAACCATCGACCCAGATCGCCCCCTGCAGACTGGCAGCATCAAAAACAGCACCTTCAACCAAACTTCCGCTAAGATCAGCATAACGCAGATCGGTATGAGTGAAATCACTACCTCGGAGATCGGCATTCTGCAGATTAGCACCAAGAAGTACCGCACCTTTGAGTTGTGCATAGTGCAGATCGGCTCCCGACAAATTCACATAACGCATGTCGGCACCTGTAAAATCAGTCGCACTGAACCTACCCTGCCTTAATACTGCACTGCTAAGATTCGCACCGGCCAGGCTCGCAGAACCCACGTCCAGGCCGGGTAGCAGACAGTTGCGCCAATTTACACCCGGTGCCGGAGATGCATCACATTCTGGTGAATCAATGACCTCCGGCATGCCGAGCCAGATCGACACCCCCACCACACACCCAATCAACAGAACCAGGATCGACACCGCCGCCATCGGAAAGCGCTTCTCCTCCGCACTCTCCATCGCCACGCTCACTTTGCGCGCAGCCAACATCTCCTGCGCTTCCCGATCACCGGCTTCTGCCCTGACCTGCAAGGGTACGACCTCGGGTATTGTCTCGATATTCACCCATTTTTTCTTATCTGCACTGATTTGATCGGTGAGGACCAATTCACCATCCAGCAGCATGCCCCTGATTTTCGCACCGCTCAATGGCCCTATTGGCAGACCCTCATGGCGGATAAACCAGGATGGGGGGGATTTGTCGTCCTCTTTTTTCATGAATATGCTCAATGTCACTGCTTAGTTCATATTAGCGGCAATCCAGGGAACGAATTGAATTCATCCCGTCCGATGGGCAACCCACCGACTGAATAGAACACCACATTGGGTATAATGGCAGTGTCAAATTCAATCAGGATCTTTATTTCTTCGCTCTCTCCAACCGGGAGCTAGTGGGCCATGCGGTAAATAAGGTAACGATCAGAGCCCAGCTCATGATCCAAGGCAAGGCGTGCTCCGCAGGGAATGGCAAGCCCTTTCCAAGGAGTACAACGCAGCATTGGCTCATGAGCTGGGCTCCCATCGGGCCGGCCCACAAGCCTCAGCAGCGGCGTTGCACTCACTTGAATTGGCCTGCCAGTCCTACGTTCGTGCACCTTGCTGCTGAGGCTTGTGGGTCCGGCTGATCGTTACCTTATTTACCGCATGGCCCACTAGCAGGGAGTTTGCATGATGAGTGCGGTCTATACTTGGATGCAGTTCTACGAAAACAACTGATGCAGATACCTAGCACAAAACTCTTACTCCCCCCTTCAACTCTCGCGTTGCGGGAACCCCTATTGCAGAACCTTAAACCTGGGCAGATCCTGCAAGGTACTGCTCTGAGCGATAACGTCAACGGCAAGCTAAGTCTTCAGATCGGCGTTACCCGCCTGATTGCACAGACCCAAGTCAGCGTGCGGCCAGGCCAGGCCCTGACCCTGCAAGTGGTCAAGACCGATAACCTGCCTGAACTTCGTGTCCTTACACTGCCAAGTCTGAGCGAACTCAAAGCAGCCGCCCTCAAAACCCTACTACCTCGTCAACAGCCTTTACCCGAGGTATTCAAGGCACTGAATCAGATCATCCAGGCACCTGCAAAAAGCAACATTCCACCTGCCATCAAAGCACAGGCGACCTCACTCCTCAGCCTGACACCGGTGACCAGTGATCCGGTTTTCAGAGACAGTCTGAAATCGGCCATAACCAGCAGCGGTCTTTTAACAGAGTCGAAATTACTCAGGCAGGTGACGACCGAATCTGTAGATATGAAACTCAACCTAGTTCGCCTCTACCAAGCGGTCAGACAGCTGGTGCCGGAGCATCAATTCCTGGCGATGATCCGGGGTAGCAAACCACTCCCGCAAGCTGAACGTAGTACTACAGGTGGCATCGCAGACAATGGCATTAAATTGCTCATTGGACTATTGAAAAATCTTGACGGTGGTATCGCGCGTATTCAGACACATCAACTTAACTCACTGCCCCAGGAAGACCCGATTCGACAAGTCTGGCAGTTTGAATTGCCGATCCGCAATGAGCAGGACGTAGATCTTTTTCACTTCCGTATCAGCAGAGAAAATGCACCACATGAGGAAGCGGATGAACAACTATGGAATCTCACGCTACACATGAACCTCAGTACCCTGGGGGCCATGAGAGTACAACTGAAACTGCAGGGTGATATTATTTCGACCATTATCTGGTCGGAAAACAACCAGACAGATAAACTGGTCCGAAATCATCTCGATCGGCTGAGGCAAGGCTACGAAAATTCAGGGCTGGAGGTTAAACGTCTGGAAGCTTTCGTCGGCATTATTGATGACAATCATGAGATTCCAACCGATCTCTCGTTACTGCACGAAAAGGCATGACTGACTACGATCACAAGACACCCAATCTCGCTATCGCACTGAACTATGATGGCGAAAACACACCACGGCTCACTGCCAAGGGGCGGGATGAACTCGCGCAACGCATACTCACCCTGGCAAAGGAGCACGATGTACCCCTGCATGAAGACGCGGAACTCGCCGCCCTGCTCTCACAAATTCCGCTGGGTGAAGAGATTCCCGAATCACTCTATCGTGCAGTTGCCGAGGTAATCGCCTTCGCCTACCTGCTGTCAGGAAAACGCCCGCCTGGTTTCGAGGCCACCTGAATCCTTTATGGCACTTCAAATCGACCGCTTATACTAATCAGGGACCGATGAAAACCATTGACATACACAGCCATCTGCTAAGTCCGGATGTCAGCTTCAACCGGCCACTGGACCGATTCGTCCTGCACTTCTTTGCCAAACGGCTGGGTGCCGATCCCAGGCAACTGCGAGAAGATCCATTCAACAGTTACGTTGAAGCCATGGCTCGGGCAATTCAAAACTCATCACAGATTGAAAAATGTTGTCTCTTTGGCGTAGATAGCCGTATTGATAACAAAGGCGATGAGACCCACAAGGATATTACCGTCTGTGCTTCGACTGAAGATGTCCTTCAGGTAACAGCCCGCTATCCCGATCAATTCATCCCCTTCATGTCGGTCAATCCCAAGCGAGCTGATGCGCTGGATCTCATCGATGAATATCACGAACGCGGCTGCCTGGGTAGTAAGTTTCTACAGAACTATTGGGGTGCAGATTTAAATAACCCGGCTTTTATCCCCTACTACGAAAAACTCAAAGCCCTGAAACTGCCGGTCATCATCCATATCGGCCCCGAGTACACCATTCACTCCTACGTTGAATACGAACGATTTGACATGGTGAAGCTGCCTTTAGAATGCGGTGTCACAGTGATCGCCGCACATATGGGCCTGGGCAGACCCCAATGGCCTGCGGTATGGCGTAATCTCTCCCGCAATCCCACGACCTTTGATACCGACTATCATCAGTTGCTGGAAAAACTGGAACAGCACGAGAATCTCTACGCAGATATCTCAGCCATTCTGCTGCCCCTCAAAGCACGCGCTCTGGGCCATCTTGCCAAACAGACGCAAATCCATCACAAGATACTCTTCGGTACTGATTACCCGGTTCCTTACACCGTACTCTTCAATACTTATGACCTCAGTCTCAAGGAGCGGCTGCGCATCAATAGAATCGACAATCCTTTCGATGCTTACCATGCAGCTATTGCCGAGTATTTTCCTGAAGAGAGTCCTATCTACACCAATTATAAAAAAGTCATCCATCTCCTCGATACTGAAGCAGGAAATGTTTCAGTTAATCGATGAATCGAGTCAAAAAATGCATCACAAATAACCATGCCACTTAATTTGTAAAACAGGTTCCCACTAAAAAACAATAAATATTCAAGTGTCATGTTGATGACCTGCAGAGAGAACTCATCAGCTTGATGATAAAGCCAGCACTACTGTTGGCAGCCGTAAACGGTAGTTGATGATCCTGTTAATCCCTATGGCCCAGGTAGGGTTAGACCTACCTAATATCTTTTGAAAACCTTAATAATACTTAAATTCATAAGCAAAGCTTAATCAGCAATTACGTGTGCCGGGGTTATCGCATCGCACGAGAGAGGGATTATCATGATTGCATTAAAGCCTATTGGATTATTTTTCGCGGTATTGTTTCTACCCGTCAGCCTGTCTTTTGCAACAAGCATTACTGAAAGTGACTCCACCCAACCCCGAGGATCAACTCCCGGTATTCATGGTGATGGTCAGATATTGGATCCGATTTTTGATGGATTCAGAAGTCCCGCAAGATTTCCCGGTGTCGAATATGATGACTGGTCCGGCAGCATCATGTCGCATGCCATGAGGGATCCTTCATTTTTCGCCGCTCTCAATGTTGCCAACCGGGATTTCATCAACCTGCTTGAACATGTGAGCTTGGGAGGCGTCTTTCCCCCACTAACTGAATTGGGTGAAACCACCATTCCAACGCTCCTGGATCTTGATGAATCAGCACAACCTGTGGTCGGTGATTTTTGTCTTCGCTGTCACTCCCCTGCCGGTTGGCTGGAAGGATTCTCTGAACCGGCGAATCCACTGGAGCCTTTTCTGAGGGGTGACTTCTGGGGTGCACAAATGCTGGAGCTGTCTCCGCAAAGCGCCCAAGCACCTGATCCACTTCACCATAAAGATTCCGAAGGACATATGGATGGTGTAACTTGCGATGTTTGTCATCGCATGATCGACAACCAAAAAGTCCCCGGCACAGATAAAGCTGCAGGAAATGGCGGCCTATTTGTCACCCAGTATGAACCTTTCACCGATAGTGAAAGAGACGACCCAAGAGTCATGGATCCCTTCCAGAGAGAGAGTGAACTCTGTGGAACCTGTCATGAGGTGACCAATCCCTTCCTGATGACGCTGACCGATCCCGATGGGGATGGTATCGCCGAAGACATTCCTCATCCTATCGAACGCACCTATACGGAATGGTACAACAGCAGCTTTCGCAACAAGGCCAATGGTCGTTGTCAGGATTGCCATCGTCCAATGAGATTCGCTGGTGCACAGACATGGCTACTCTCCAACCTCGAGCGACTCTGGGGACCGATCGATCAGACCTGGGCCGATCTCGGCTATGGTGTCACCGCCTCCAGGCAATCAGCACTTGATGCACGGGTCGCCGACAATCTGGATTTCATAGATGGCGCCACCGCAAGAATCAAAGTACTGAGCAAACCGAGAAGTCTGCGCCCGGGTGATGAAGGCACCGTCACCTTCAGAATTATCAATAAGGCAGGGCATAAACTACCAACCGGTTATGGTGAAGGCCGCCAGATGTGGCTTCATGTGAAAATCTGGACCAAAGTTGGCACTATCCTCGAGGACGGAGCGGTCGATCCCGTAACAGGTGAAGTGTTGGTTGCCGATCACGATGACATCTTCGAGATTCATGCTTTGGCTGAAGGGTATGGAGACCTGTTGGATGATGATAATGACGGCGTTGTCACAGAACATGAGAAGGAGTTTCACTTTGCCTTGCTGAACAAGGTCGTCAAAGACAACCGTATCCCACCGAAGGGATATGATAAGGCTGCCTACATGGCACAAGGTGCCTTTATCGTCCCGGAAGATGAATATGCGGATGGCCAGAACTGGGCCGATCGAGATTACACCTTTACAGTACCGGCCAACGCCCGAGGTGATATCAAGGTCGAAGCCAAGCTGATGTACAAAACCTTCAGCAATCACTATGTGGAGTTTCTTGCTGAAAAGGATACTGAAGCAACCGTCAGCAATGGCGGGCATGCACGCGACCTACCTACAACTGGTTCTATGACCAGTAACCCGCAACATTGGGGAGAGGCCCTGTATGAAATCTACGACACAGCCGGTCACGGTCCCGCAGTACAGTTTGCCAGAAAGAAAACAACCATCAGGCTGAGACGCTAATATTCCTCCAGAGCAAGGAAGTACGCAATTTAGCCCCGGTTTTCCGGGGCTTTTTTTTTTGATTCACTAGTCGTACTTATACAACCTATTCACCCGCAGATGACATTAAAGCCATACGGATATAAAGATCAGTCAATACAAAACTGAAGGTTGCATTGACTGGACTAATCGAGCACTAACCCTCCGAAGGCGTATTTCAGACGGGTGGCACCACCGGGTTCAGTACGTTCCACCCAGGCGATATGCAGGTTTCCATTTTCATCTAAAACGATACTGGGGTTACTCTGCTCACCCTCACCAGACGCCACAGGCAGCAGCCAATCATCACTCCACTCACCCCCCTCAAGCCAGCTTAACGCCACATCGGTATGGCCTTCTCTCTCATCATCCCAGGCAACTACCAACATCCCATTCGCATGTCCATCCAGAGTGGCATGACGTTGTTTGGAGAGACCGCCAAAATCATCCTGCACTTTAACATTGCTGCCAAAGCGCTCCTCCTGGTGGGAAAAATCCGCACCCCAGATGTCATAGCCATCACGAAAGTCGCGCTTGTCCGCCCAGGCAGCAAATACACCGCTCTCCTGATACCGACCCAATACAACCCGTGACACCCCATGTCCAGCACCAAAAGGCAAATTACGTCCATCGGGTTTTTCACTGATGCGTTCCGGCTTACCAAAGCGACAAAACTCACCTTCTGTTTCTACTGCTGCCATGATAATCGTGTGCTTGGGTCGGCGGTCTTCCCAGGCAACCACCAGGCGGTTATTTATTAAGGTGGCCGATGGATAAAGCTGCTCATCTGTTGGAGTGACCACATCAACTGGACAGCCGGTTCCAGGCTTCAATGAACCTATTGAATCAACCGAAACTCTCCGTAAACGAATCTGTCCATAACGACCTGCCCGTTCTGACCACAGGGCGATCACACCCGCTTTTTGCGTTGTCAGGTGCACCTGGGCAGCAGATTTCTCACTTAGCTGATGTACAGGTCCAAGATGGACTGTCTTTTTAAAATCAACAACTCGTACAAGTACATGGGCATCCTCTTCCCAGGCAACCACAAATCTGTCGTTCGTTAACGCGACTAATGAAGGCTCATAGGCCTCGCCGTCACCACTCACCATCACCTCTTTTTCGAAACGATCGGCATCATGAGTTTTATATGCAAGATAAATACGCGGTGTATCATCGCGATCATCCTCCCAGGCGACAACCACACCCTGTGAAGACACCGCAATATTACGGCGGCCCGAAGAATCGAGATGATGGAACACCTTGCGAGTCTGGTCGGATCTTACAGTTGCCACATCCATTGAGGCTTCGAATTGCCACGGCTCGGCATATACACTCGTCAATGGTGCCAAGCCCACCAACAGCAGCGTCAGTATCCGATTCATTGTTTCCCGGATTTTGCCAACGCAGCTTGTATCTTATCGTCCGCATCGATCAGATCCTCGATACGTTGCACGCCAACCATGCGGTACACGAGTTCCCCTCCGGGATTGAGAAAGGTAAATACCGGTGTCACCAGGGCATTGTAGCGTGTGCCCAAATCACGTTCTGTAATCCTCTCACCACTGGGTAAACGAAGACGTTTCCCGCTCTCAGCATCGACATAGGCAAGCGCGTAGTGTTCCGAATAGCGTTGCTTAACCTCCGGATCGATAAAAGACTCCCGGTTTGTTTTTTCGCAATAGCCACAGCCGTAACGACCAAAATAGACAAACAGTAGCTTCGACTCCTTCTGTGACTGTGCCATTGCCTGGTCAAATGAAACAAACGGGTACCCTTCAGGTGCATCAGCAGTAACAATGGATGGAAATATGAATAGCGCAATCAAAAAAACAATCTGCTGTTGATATCTCATATGCCTCTCGCATCGCAAGTTGATATTGATCTGAGTCTGTACCACTTTCATTCACGTAGGCGTTCTCAATACAATCAAGGGGCCGCTTCACTTTTCGAAAACTCTGCTTGTTCAAGCAAAACCTTATACTGATATCCTGACCCGATATCGATATCATTCTTAATCACACCCTTTGCGATGACCAGCTCACCAGGCGAAACCATTTCTTTAGATGTCGCAATCAGCTTGTCGTCAGGTGTTGTACCGGTCCCATCACGCAGAGTAATCCAGTTCTTACCCATAATATTTGGACTCACCTTAATGACTCTTGCCCGAACTCTCACTGATTGCTCATTCAGCTGGGTTGCTTGTGCCATGATATCGGCGATCGTCATTCCATCAGGCAGCGGGGGAATCTCTCCGGGCACAGGAACCTGAACCGAAGTTGATCTTTGAGTTACCAAGCTTTCAGTTCCGTGCCCTTCCCCTTTTTTCTTTCCATGTAAAGTGTTTCCGGCATCCTCACCTACCCGGTTTGCCATCTGCACAAAGATAATGGAGTCAAACTTTCTATCCAGTTTTTTACTGTAAAATCCTCGCATCTCCATGCCGCCTCTATATTCGATTTTATCGCCCACAGATGCCGACAAACGACTGGTCGCAATCCATACGCCCTGCTCCCTTAACTGTACATAAGTATAACTTCCCACATCGATAACCTCAGCTACCGTTCCCGATCCAGTGCCCACTTCGTCAGCAACAACCGCTGAAAAAGAGAGTAAAATAGTGAGTAATAATGCCATCGGTCTAAAATTATTCATAAATATCTCTTAGTGCATTTGGACAAAGCCATTCGTGACACGTTCTGTGTAAGTATTAGGGCCTGTTAACACTAATCCAGTACACCCTGCTGGGGCTGTTTTTGCGCCCAGCAAGGCAGAATGAGTGTGGTGTAGCCCGGCTACATGAGCGAATGATAACGCCGCTGGGCGCAAAAACAGCCCCAGCCCTTCGGGTTGAGCCTGAAAAAGCGCCACTCTGCGTTACTCGTCATTCATTTGGAATAACCAAACTTCTCTCCTCGCGCCTTGATTGGCGCTTTTTCAGGCTCAACAGGGCGTACTGGATTAGTGTTAACAGGCCCTAGGTGATTTTAAAATAAAAAACATTGGAACCGGGCTAACAGACGACTAGACAATCGCGATATTGCGCTTTTTTATTTCTATTTGGCAGTTGCACTCGATCCTATATATATGGATAAATGTCATGCTAGGTTTCTGGCTCGCATGAGTTAAGCTACCATACATTCAAGCGTACTGGATCAGCACTTCAAATACAAAACAACAGTTGACACCCTATGCATTGGGAGGATAAATGTGAATCTAAAGCTGACAAAACTTTCCCCGAATTTCTTATATCAGCCGAGCCTAATGTTGGTATCGATAATTTACCTCACGGCCATTATCAGCCTGATTTCAGGCTGTGCCTCCCATCCTCCATCCACCAATACTGAACTCGATTCTGCAGAAAAGTTTGTATGGCCTGCACCTCCGGAAAAACCCCGAATTCGTTATCTTGGCAGTCTGAAATCGACCGAATCTGTCACCGGAGAGCAAAAACAGAGTCTGCGCGACTGGTTCCTTGGAAAGAAAGAGGAAGAACGCCTCGTTCTTGCAAAACCCTATGGGGTACACAGTGATTCAAAAGGACGGGTTTACGTTGCTGATACCGGCATTGCTGGTCTAGTAGTATTTGATCTCGAAAAGAAGAGTATGACTTATTGGGGCAATACGGGACCAGGTACGCTGAAGAAGCCCACGGGTGTAACCTCCGACGCAGTAGGTAACGTGTATGTCAGCGATGTCATTGATCATCGTGTAGTGGTTTACGATAGTGAAGGTAAATTCCAGAATGCACTAGGCGGTAAAGATATCTTAGATTCTCCAGCTGGCCTCGTTTTTAACAACAAGACTCAACGACTTTACGTTGTTGATTCAAAAAAACACCAGATAGTTGTGTTCAACCAGGAAGGTGAAGTGGACTTCATTATAGGGAAACGTGGCGCCGACGACGGGGATTTCAATTTTCCCACTAATATTGCGATAGACAAAGACAGCCGCCTCTATGTCGCCGACACGATGAACTTCCGTGTTCAGATACTTGATGAAAATGGTCTATACATCAATAGCTTCGGTAAACTTGGCGACGGGCGCGGCCATTTCAGCCGGTTAAAAGGAATCGGCATTGACAGCGAGGGTCATATCTATACGGTAGATGCCGCATTCAACAATGTGCAAATTTTCAATCAGAAGGGCCAGCTGATGTTGGCGCTAGGTGGGTCTGGCACAGGTCCGGGTGGATTTTACCTGCCAGCGGGCGCACATGTTGACCAGAACAACCGGATCTTTATCGCAGACCAACTGAACCTAAGGATACAGATGTTTGAGTATCTGGGAGATTCTGATTAGCCCTTAAGGGCTTACATGAAGATGGTTAGGTTGCTCAAAACACTCGCACCTTAATCGCTGACTATCTCACACAGCCAGGAAAGATCTGGGCATATCTCACCCAGAGAAGTTTATCTGTCGTTGATTAAATTGGGCGACATGAATGAATATCTAATCTGCTAAATACAAAAAATATAATTTGTATTGACTCTTTCACGTCAAAGCCAATTAACTTGGAAAGTTAAGACCCGCCATTGTCAGAAATTCAAAATATATATTCCTAGTATTATTGTCAGTCAATTGCTGGCATTCGCTGTATTTAATCCAGGAATTTAAAGCCTATTGGGAACATCAAGGAAATAGTTCACAACAATCATTGACGATTACAAATTGCTGTCTTAATATTCTTTAAAAGTTGTGGGAATTATATCCCATTTCTTAAGCAAACCTTAAGAAAACAAAAAACTGCTGATCATAAAAAAGCAGTAGCAGCACCTAGCAGTAGAAGCACCCCTAGCAGTAGAAGTATAAAAAATCGACTTACAGCACTGACATGGAACTGGTGCATTATCTATCTGTAATCGGAGGATCGGAATGAAAAAAACAGTTGTCTTAGCGCTCCTTGCTTTATCTCTTAGCCTAGTTGGAACTGCGGCAATCGCAGATATTGTGGGTACATCTCATGACTTGACGAGCAATACTACAGTGTTGACAAATGCCGGTAATACCCAAGTCTGCGCATACTGTCACACCCCACATGACGCCAGTGCTACTAACTCGACAACGCCACTGTGGAACCATGAGGACACACAAGCGACATACACCATGTATAGCAGTCCCTCGCTTGATATGACCATTGCCGGCTCACCAGCTGGTGTCTCTCTTGCATGCCTCAGTTGTCATGATGGAACCGTGGCTGCAGACCAACTTCTCAACTATCCAAGCGGTGTCAGCGGACCAGGTATTTTTACCGTTGGTGGTCTTGGCACCGACCTTAGCAATGACCACCCAATCTCCCTGACCTACAACGTCACTCAGGATGCAGATTTCGTTGCACCCGTGGGCTCACAGGTCAATGGGTTACAACTGTTCGGCGGGACTGGCGATCAGGTTGAGTGCGGTACTTGCCATTCTGTACACGACAACACAAATGAGCCATTTCTACGCATGAGTAATGCAGGTAGTGCGCTGTGCCTGGCCTGTCACGTTAAGTAGTTTCAGGAAGGATTCGCCCTATGAGTACCAAGGCGGATGAGCAGAAACTGGGAACCAGGGTAATACGGATTGCCCTGGTTCTCACATGCTTGCTGATCATTGCTGCTTGCAGCACCAAGACTAAACAGATTTTCTTTGATATCCACCCCCCAACGCCTAAGGAGCTTGCTGAGCAGGAGTTACAGAAGCAGGCCGCATTAATCGAAGCCCAATCAATGGAATTGAAGCAAAGTCGCTCCAGCGGATCGAAGGGCATGCTTTTCGATCTACCTGATGATACTTCGCCAAGACCTGAAATTGAGTCAATCAAAGAATGGGACCGGGTAGAGAAGATGTTGCCCAAAGACGATGAGAAAAACGTCAATTGGTCCGCAGCGCTTGATCAGGGACTGATACGGCCACGCCCGGGAAAAGATCCCCGTTCACTGTGGGCCACAGCATTTCAGTGGGACTTCGTCATCAAAGGAGAAGAGGCTGAGGACGATGCCTTCTTCCCCCACTCTGCCCACACTCAGTGGCTGGGCTGTAAAAATTGTCACAATCCATCCCTTTATCCCTATAAAAGAAATCCGGCAACGATGAAGGAGATGAAAAGGAAAGGTGTATCCTGTGGCGCCTGCCATGGCAAAAAGAAGGTGTCCTTCTCTCTCAAAGCATGCGATCGCTGTCATCTAAACAGCGATGATGAGGACGAAGATGAAGACGAAGATGAAGAAGAAGAATGAAGAATTACGACGCACCCGCTTTGTCGGCTTAGCGGTGCAATTGCTAAAGGTATGTGTATGCATAGATGTCAACCACTGTCGATATTGCTGATTTTTATTGTATTCAGCACGTCACTTTTAGCTGCTCCGGGAGATATCCAATATACACGCGAGGGTGGAGACCCGGAAAAATTGAAATCGTTTCCACCTTCGATTTTCCCCCACTGGATACACCGTATCAACTACCGCTGTGATGCCTGCCATAACAAGATTTTTGGGATGGAAACAGGCACTACACTGATTAATAAAGACCTGATGAAAGAAGGGAAAGTCTGCTCTACTTGCCATAATGGCACAGAGGCCTTTGATGACGGTTTTGCAAACTGTAACCGCTGTCATTTAATTAACGAGAAATAACAGCATGGCTCTGGAAGAGACCATGCCAAAAAACATGAAGTCTCCAGTTTATCCATGGTTACTTTTCACGCTCACCATGTTTTGGACAATGAGTATCAAAGCTGAATTTGGGGAGAATATTGTTCTCTACCCAACCGAGCTTGATGCAATAGTCAAGTTTGACGGGACCAATCGACGCAACGGCAGCGACTCTCGCGAAACCGAATGGGAGGCTGGTCTGAGAATTGGACAGATGGGCTATGTCCTTGACCCGGAGATTGCCTGGTTTCTGATCGATATCGAGCCTGTCTACACCTGGAGTGAATTTGACTCCACTGATACCCGGCAGGATAACGATGGCGAACTCCTGAATTATCTTTTTCAAACCAACCTGCTCCGGGGTACGCCGGGCCCCGTGGGCTTTGATCTTTCTGCGCAAAAAAGTTCTAACCTGAATACAGGCTCTCTGGGCAGTCGATACGACACGGTGATTGACACAAAGAACGCAACTGTTCGCTGGAAAAATCCAGCTTTCCCCACAAGTTTAACTTACGAGAAAAAATCACTGGATGAAGAATTCCGATCCAGCCTTAACAGCGCAGTGACAGAGCGTGATGAAATTCTGGAAAGCTTAATCCTCAAAGGACGTAGTAGCAAATTAAGTGTGCATCTGGAACATGGTAGCCTGGATGACAGAGTGATTACTCGTGATCAGGATTATGAGTTGGACAAAGCAAATATCTCTCATAATCTAAATTGGGGAAGAAATAGCCAGCTACACTCTCTCATCAACTATTACGACCGTACAGGATTTAATGCCAATGAGCGCCTGACCCTTGACGAAACAGCGCGAATACAGCACCTGGACAATCTATATAGCCGTACCTCCTATCACTATCAATCCATTACTCAGACTATTGAGAATGAAGAGCATGGTGGTGATTTTGAATTGCATCACCGGCTTTACAAGAATTTAAACACGACAGCCCATGTCAATATCAATACCCGTGACTCAGATAATGTGGAAGAGGACAGATGGCGTTTTGGGCTTGAGACACAATACAACAAAAACCAACTTTTTGGTGCAGACGTCAGGGGGGGGCTCGGGGCCTCCTATCAGGAGACAGATCGCATTTCAAAACTCGGATTGGTAGATATCATCGATGAGAGTCACGTGGTGCCCTTAACAGGCGCAGTCATTCTTGACCAACGCTTTATTGTGGCCAGTACTATCATAGTTACCGATAGCAGTGGCGCTGTCGTTTATGATGAGGGGACAGATTACACCATAATAAGCCTGTCAGGTGACCTCACCCAACTACAAGTCATTCCCGGTGGACGAATCAACACGGGCGACACCATTCTAGTCAATTATAGCGCCCTGCAATTACCGTCACAGGAATTTTCGACCACCTTTACCCACTATAATTTTTCAATTGATTATGACTGGGTACGCTTCTCCCACTCCGATAGTAAATCCGATGACAAACTTATTTCCGGCGCCAGTGAGAGTTTTCTGCAGAATACACGCAACACCCTGACAGACATTGAATTCCACTCAAAGCTGGCTAATATCGACACGCTTGTGGGAGCAGAAAGACGTTTCACGCTATCAGGTGGATTCGAATCGACGATATACACCTTCAGACAACTCTTCTCCTGGACATCGTCCGGAAACGGCAAATCCAGAGGCATTCATTGGAACTTGAATGCCACGCAATCATTTACTGAGCAGGAATCACTGGATACAGACCTCTATCGGATCGATCTCACGGCCAATTGGCAACCGCGTAAAAACCTTTCAATCCGCCCAATGTTAAGTGCGTGGAAAAGGCGTGATGAGGGAAGCGCCATCACCGGAGGCCAGCGGGATGACCAATTCATCACAGCCGGCTTCTGGGCCCGCTGGCGATATCGTAAAGTCGATCTAGACTTAAACTACCATCACGATCGCCGCACTGTAGACAGATCAACTGCCAATGGGACGACTGAGACGATAGACGATAGGCTGATGTTTACCTTAAAACGGAGAATTATGTGACCAGATTCTTGGGCATGCTACTCGCACTGTTGCTTGTTGCCTGCTCGTCAACCGGACCCCAGACATTTGACAAACCGAGTGATGGAACACAGCTGGTTTGGCCAGCAACACCTGAAATAGCAAGAATTAAATTCATAACTTCATTTAAGGATGCTGAGGATCTGGGACTTAAAAAGAGTTTTTTTCGTAGATTTATTGAATTCTTCACAGGAAGTGAAGAGCACAGTCTCTCCCGTCCATACACTATTGCCGTAAACGATGAAACGATTGCAGTAGCAGATCCTGATGCAGCAGTTGTGCATCTGTTTGAGATGGATAAGAAATCCTATCGTAGGATCGATCAAGCCGGCACTCATCGCCTCAAGTCACCCATTGGCGTTTCACTTGGAAATGACAGGCTGTTTATCGCCGATTCAAAATTGAACAAAGTGTTCGTTTTGAATTCAAGTCTGGAAATGTTGCTGGTTATCGAGAACTTTCAACGCCCAACCAGCCTCGCCTTCGATCCAACACAAGAGCGACTCTTTATCGCAGATACCCTGGCACATGAAGTACAGGTATTCGATTCTGATGGAAATTATTTATTTAAAATCGGTGAACGCGGCGATCAGGATATCCAGTTTAATTTCCCCAGCCATTTAGCATTTTCAAAAGGACGACTTTTTGTTAACGACACCATGAATTTTAGAGTCCAGTCTTTTGACAGCCAGATACGCCATCTGCATACATTCGGCAAACAAGGCGACGCTTCCGGTTACTTTACACAATCGAAGGGGCTTGCGCTCGACTCTGATGGGCATATCTACGTGGCAGACGCTTTGGCAAATAGAATTCAGATTTTTGATCAGACCGGCATATTCCTGCTTGAGTTCGGCGGTACCGGTGATGAACCCGGCAATTTTCGTATGCCCTCAGGGCTTGCAATCTGGGATGACAAAATATTTGTGGCCGACTCTTATAATCAACGCATCCAGGTTTTTCAATACCTGAAGGTGGATAAGTGACATGCGAAAGGTCTCTCTACTCACTGTATGTCTTATGATCGCATCCGGCGCCGTGCTCGGCGGTGTGGCTGATACGGTACATAACCTCTCGATCTCAGGGCCTGGGTTGGTCAAGAGCCAAACGGAAGATCGAATTTGTGTTTTCTGCCATACGCCTCACGCAGCAGCACCCGATTCACCTTTATGGAACAGACCCTCTGGTGGTGGCTATATCGACTATCAAAGCAGCACCAAAGATGCGGATGCTGGCACCATGAGCTCCTCCTCCGTGCTTTGTCTCTCCTGCCATGACGGCACCATAGCACTGGGAGATATGGTCAACCCCAGTGTAACCAATGATCTGGGCAGTACATTCGTGACCGGCCGCGCGCTTGTCGGCACTGATCTTTCCGATGATCATCCTGTATCCATACTATACAATCCGAGCCTACTGCCAACCGATCCGGACCTGATCCACCCAAACAACGTCGATCTGCCACTAAGAAACAACGAGCTTCACTGTTCGTCCTGTCACGACGCCCATGAGGACATACATCCGCCCTTTCTCCACAAATCAACACTTAACGGAGAGCTATGCACCACCTGCCACCTGCCAACAGGGACAGGTTGGAATTGGAGCGGTAGCTCACATGCGACTTCAACCGCCACACCATTGGGTGCCAGTCCCTGGGCAGAACGTAAACCAGCATGGGCAGGACAGACAGTACAGGAAAATGCCTGCATGAATTGTCATGCGCCCCATAATGCAGTCACAGCAGAGCGACTCATCAAAGGGCAAGAAGAGGATACCTGCTACCTCTGTCATAATGGAACCGTAGCGCAGACAGATATATTGACCGAACAGCAGCGGTTTTATCACCATCCGGTAGAACAGACGCCTAGCATTGGACATGACTCCTCACGCGTGGAAAACCCCTTGACCATGCCACTACATGTAGAGTGTGAAGATTGCCATAACCCACATGCCAGCTTCAGCTCTCCACCCATGATCTCATTCGATCCCACCAATCCCAATAGCATGAACCACTCAACCGCACCTTTTGTTAACGGCAGCATGGCAGGTGTAACAGGGATCGATATCAACGGAAGCGTTAAGACTGAAGCAGACTATGAGTACGAGGTCTGCTTTAAATGTCATGGCGTCCCAGGTAAGAGCGCTTGTGATACCCAACGTTGTTCAACCGCAGATAGTTACAATATGGTTCGGCAAGATGGTGTTTACAACATACGCGACAAGGTCAACTCGGGAAATCCCGCACTGGTTTCCTATCATCCAATCGAACTTAACAATCCCAATAACAATAATGAAGTGCCCAGCCTTCGTGCTGATGTCCCACTGAGCACCATCAGCGGCCAAATTTATTGTAGCGATTGCCATAGCAGCAATGTCTCCCCCGCCGCCGGAGGAACGGGACCTGCCGGTCCTCATGGTTCATCTCAGGAAGGAATTCTTGCCCAGGCTTACGATTTTGATCCGTTAAATGCCACTTCGTTATCGAATGAACTCTGTTTCAAATGTCATGACTCAGGGAACCTGTACCAGGACCAATCGTTTGTCCATACCAAACACGTCATCGACCAAAATACCGGTTGTATCAATTGTCATGATCCACACGGTTCCGCATCTAATCAGCACTTGATCAACTTCTTAACCTCTTCCAATGTGGCAGGGCAAGTTCTAGAGATTACAGGAGCTGGCGCCTTTACCGAACCCACCTGGATAGACAATGGTGTGCACAATGGCACATGCTGGCTAAACTGCCATGGAGAAGTACATGATGGCTTTGATTATTGAAGCCTTCCATGGCACTCAAAGAATGAAATATATTTATCTTTACCAAGTATTCAATAAAACATGATAATTACAGCGTGTAGAATAAAATCTGTTTTACTTCTTCTTGGCTGGAGGCGGCAAAGTAGCGTAGTACGCTGCCAAATCAACCATGTCCTGCATAGTCAGGTCAGCAACATCCATATCATCATTTTCATCTATGCGCTTACCGGTTTTATAATCCATCAACTCCTTCAAATGTTTTTGTGGATTCATACCCGCAATTGGTGGTCTGTCATAATCACCCAATCCATCGTCACCATGACAGTCTGCACAATCCTTCTCAGCAAGCATTCTACCTCTAGCAGGGTCACCTCCATCAGCATAGAGGCAGGATGTTTGAATACTTATAACAAGTATGGCGGTAAGATTTATCAGCTTTATTGACATCTATATATGTGAACCTTTGGCAAGATACTATTCAGTAATATGGAGTGCATTAGAGATATATAATAGCCGAAGAAAAAATAGCTGGCAGAGATGCTTTGGTCAAGAATTATTATTGGCACAACGGGCTTTCTTTAGATTACCAAATAATTCCTTAATGTAATCTTAAGATAAGTGCATTGTATGTATTGTATTTCAATACAAGCCGACTGCTTCATTATAAAATGTAAATACTGTTCAATCTGATGTTATAGATTATTCGTGCCAGAGATGCTTTGGTTTAGCTTAAGATATCTTCTTAAGCTAGAATAGCTAAAGAGCAAATAGCGTTATATCAAAGCCTTGATGTACGGATAACAGAAAAAGAAACGAGTGATTTGCTACCGGGATAACCATTAAATGGCCTCTGCTCTGCACACCATAATTATTGCAACTTTCAAATCAGAATTTATTTCTGATAAAAGCATTGTGCTCAGAGACTTCATATTAGTGAGTTAGAATAATGCTTATCCTGAATGCTTGTCCAAAGAGTGTTTTTATCCAACACGAATAACTCCATTACGGGGATGGTTATGAAAATTCTGACTCAATCGTTGGCCTCAATCTTGTTACTGGTCACATTGACCTCTAACGCATTCGCTGCAGCTTCCCCTGCTTTTGAAGGTAGAAAATTGTATGTTTCACATTGCCTAATCTGTCATGGGATTGACGGAAAAGGTAATGGGCCTCTCGCACGAAAAATGGAAATCAATGCTGAAGATCTGACATCTACCGTTCGTTCACGCAGTGACATCGCTCTGATGAAAATCATTACCGGCGAAGGCAGAGAAAATGTCGCTGATGAATCCGGTCACGGTCAGATCAGTAATGACATGCCAAAATGGAAAGATGTATTCAGCAACGACCAGATCTCCACATTGATTGCATATCTTCGGTTTCTCAGCACGTCGAAACACACGCTGACTGGTGATCCTGAATTAGGTATGGAGCTATATCAGAAATATTGTTCAATTTGTCACGGTAAGGATGGAGATGGCAAAGGCGTTTTGATCAATCTCATAGGATTGAAGCCTATTGACCATACCAATCCCGCACGGACTGACAAGATAAGCAATGAAGATCTTGCCCGCAGTATCCTTGAGGGAAAAGGACGTTTTATGCCGGCGTGGAGAGACATTCTCAATCAAGGCGAGGTTAATGGGATTGTCAGCTATATCAGGCTGCTATATCAGGTGTGGGAAAAATTAGAGGAAGGAGGCTTTGTTATAGTATTAAGATCTCCCACCATGGATACGAATGAAGACAGCACACGCTCTTTGCTCAAAGACACATCATGTGGAAGCGCAGAAAATATATCTAAAATGGGTAAAACCCAGGCAGTCAGTATAGGGAAACAATTTAAATCAAGAGGCGTACCGATAGATAAAGTCTTGACCAGTCCTCACTGCCTTGCCAAAGAGACAGCTGATTCTGCATTCGGACAGGCTGAAACTGCGGAATATCTTGCATCCACTAATAACCTTCCTGAAGACCAAAAAGAATCGTATGAAACACAACTAGAACGGCAAATAGGATCATTTTCAGGCAAGGGCAATCTTGTTATTCTCACCCATGAATCAAATATTAACGCATTGACCTTCCAAACTTTAAAGAAGGGTTACTTTCTTGTATTAATGCCCATAGGTGAAAACGAGTATGAGGAAGTTGGAATATATAAGTTAAATATCTAAGTAGAAAACTGGTTGTATCGGCTGTCGTAAACTTTTCAGCCGATATAAATATGCAGCAGGTTATGTTAGATCCTTACCCTTTGACTTAATCTAACATCCTGCGCATTTCTACTATTGAGAATTCAAGCATATGACAGGATCACTCCAGACCTAACTACATTCGCAATGCTACCGATTAACAAATCTTCCAGATGAAAATAGCGATTTCAGTTGCACGCTACACTGGATATTTTGGTTGCATAACACGGCTTCAACAAGTTTGACTGCAGAAGATTCATTATCCGGACGGCGCCAGATAGGGATAAATTTTGTTGCATTGTCCTGATACTCTTCTTCCATTATCAGTGGATCATTCAGTAGGCTTGCCATATCATCGCAACGTAAATACAACACGTCATTTTGTGCTCTTGTATAATCGCATACCCATTGCTTTTGAACATTCGCATTGCCAGTTTGCTTGTTGAAATTATCGCTTGCCATGGCATTTGTTGCCAGACTGATCATTATCAATGCCAGCCCTTGCAGGATAAATTGTGATTTGGTCGGTATGCGCATCTGTACTCTCCTATTCGGTTATAGGAGTTCGAATTGACAAGACGCGCGCTGCAGGAAAGTGCAGTGATCAACAAATGACACCAACCAGCGATGTGTCGGTTGCGAGCCACGGTTTCGGCAATCCATCGGTCATAGGCGATATAGCTACCCTTAGACTGTGATTTTGCGTCCCTACCTTTCGGCAGGTTTGCCTTTTCGAACACGTTTAGAAGCAAATCATTACATGCTTCTGTTGGTTTTAACGGCCTGTGACTGTGTAACTTTAGTAAATGTTTTCACTGGCCAAATATATGAGAAATTTATATCATCATTTAACAGTTAATAAACGAAAAAAGTGTTTTTTAACAAGTAAATACCGCTAAAACATTAGGACATACTGAGGATAAATTAATCAATATTCTCTATAGAACAAGCAGATCAAATGTCTAGGGGATAATCAAAATAACCAGTGATTTCGGTCCATGCACACCATAGGCCAGCACCTGTGCAATATCTGCAGATTTGGAGGGCCCAGAAATCAAAAGAGCGTTGGTGGGCATACCATCGGCCCAACCCTGTATATCGATCGCTTCTGAAAAAGTGCTGTAAATCTGTTCGGCTCGCAACAAAACACAATGAATGGGCGGAATCAGGGATAGTAGGCGCGGTTCATCCTCGTCTGGCCATAGGATCAGGCTTCCGGTCTCCGCGATGGCACCACGGCACCCGGTAATCGAGGCATCCATCTGTTCAAAAAGCCGCCTTTTCCATCGCTCCACTTCGAGATCATAAGGCACTAGCTCAATACCACTAGATGACAAGTCTTCCCGTAACAATTTTCCATGCGCTTTTGCAGGCGCATAGAGAAGATTCCCCGCGCCTTTAGATTTTAGAATTCTCTGCAGATCATTAACCCAACTCACCTCACTGGTTCGGTAGACCTCAGCACGCACAGCTGACATACATTCAGCGAATCTCTGCACTTTTTCATCTTGATTCCAAACCCGCCTATCCACTCGTCGCTGCAACACACCCCCTTCCTCACGACTAACAGCACGGAGCCGATCTAAGATTTGGCGTCTGGATTCATTCATCGGTCAACCCCTGCACTTCCACAAGCTCTCTGAGTGGCTTTTCTGCAATCTCTGGCGCCTTCCGCACATGGGTCCAGGGCCCCAGCTGCTGTGGCAGCATGCGGCGGAAACGACAGGCACTCTTGACTGCAATACGATAAAGTGCGGGCCGGCTTGCCAGAGAGGACCAAGCTTTCCAAGCCAATGATTCACTGTGTTTACGTCGCCTGCCCTGTCCGCTTGTCTCACCCGTTCCATCCCGACGCACACCTTCCCAACGTAACCGGTTGAGTAATTTTGGAATGGGGATACGAACCGGACAAACTTCACCGCAGGCACCACAAAGCGTTGATGCCTCAGCCAGCTCACCCAGACGTTCCAGGCCCTCTTTCTGTGGCTCCAGGATACTGCCGATGGGACCAGGATAGACGGTGCCGTAAGCATGACCACCCAGGCGAGTGTAAATGGGACAATGATTAATGCAGGCACCACAACGGATGCAGCGCAGGGTAGCCTGGAGCTCTTCATCAGCGAAGATGCGTGACCGACCATTGTCCAACAGCACCAGATGGACCTCTTGAGGACCATCTTTCTCCCCCGGCTGTCGCGGCCCCTTGATCATGTTGAAGTAGGTGGTGATCGGCTGCCCGGTGGCAGAACGGGTCAACAGGGACAACAAAGGCGGTACGTCCGCCAGCTCTTCCACCACCTTCTCGATACCAGTGACCGCAATATGTAACGGCGGAACCGTTGTCGACATACGGCCATTACCCTCATTCTCCACCAGACAGAGGGTACCTGTCTCTGCAATCAGGAAGTTAACCCCGGAGATACCCGCATCGGCCTGCATGAATTTTTCACGCAGAATTCCGCGTGCAACTGCAGTCAACTCGTCCACATCGTCGCTGTACGGAATATCGGGAAACTTTTCATGAAAAAGTTCGGCAATCTCCTGCTTAGATTTGTGCAACGCAGGCATTACGATATGTGAGGGGGTCTCCCCTGCCAGCTGGATAATGAACTCTCCCAGATCCGATTCCAGGCATTCGATACCCTTGGCTTCGAGAAAATGATTCAGTCCCATCTCCTCCGAGACCATCGACTTACCCTTGACCAATCGCTTCACATCGTGGGATTGCAAAATCTCAAATACGGTTTTATTGGCTTCATCCGTGGTCTCAGCCCAATGAACATGAATGCCATTCTCCTCACAGCGGGCTTCGAAGCGCTCCAACAATTGTGGTAATTTTGACAAGGCATTACCACGGATCGCCATCCCGTAGCGTCGCAGCTCCTGAAGTGCATCCTGGTCTGGGAAAACCGCAAGCCGTTTTGCTATCAGACTATCCATTGCCCGGCGCAGATGCTGCCGCAAGGCATCGTCACCCAAAGCCTTTACCACGCCATCGTGAAACTCACCGCTCACGGGTTCTCTCCCAGAGGAATTCAGCAATATGTTGGGTTTTTGGTCCTTCACCCTGGTGTTCAATTGCACCGCCGATATTCATCAGACACCCACTATCCTGACTTACCACCAAGGCTGCTTCAGTGGCACGTAAGGCCTCCGTTTTGTCCCTCACCATGGCGTTGGAGATCTCCGGTTGTTTCACCGCGAAGCTGCCACCAAATCCACAGCACTCTGCTTTATGCGCCTGTTCAACCACTTCTACAGCATCCAGTTGAGCCAATAGACTCTCGCCCGCATGTGCCATACCCATCTCACGACGAGTGGAACAAGAGGTATGTAATGCCACCTGTAATGGTTCACCGAGATCTTTCAGTTTGATATTGAGTACGTCGGTGAGAAAACCTGTCAGCTCCCAGACTCTATCAGCCACATCAACTGCTTTCGTGTGCTCTGGTTTGTCAAAAAACAGGTCGGGATAATGATGCTTCATCATTCCTGCGCAGGAACCGGAAGGCACCACGATCGGATGCTCACCGGGAAACAGATCCAGTTGCGCAGCAGCAACCTTACGTGCTTCATCACGGTAACCGGCATTATAGGCAGGCTGACCGCAGCAGGTTTGATTACGGGGATAGATAACTTTAAGGCCCTCCCGCTTGATCAAAGCCATCCCCGCCAAGCCGGCATTCGGATAGAACATATCAACCAGACAGGTGGCAAAGAAATAGACCGTACGAGGCATCTGATTCCCCATCTCTACAACTTCCCAGACATATCAAATCGTATAACCACGTATACCTTCTCATAAGCGTCGGTTTGCATAAGGACAGATCAACCCTCGAACTGAACACATAGGATCGGAGGCAGATGGTGGCTAATAACCAGCCAATGATCACCTTGATCCTCACTGACCCACAAAGAACCCGTCGTGCTACCGAACACGAGCTGCTCTCCATCATCTGACACTCCAAGTGCGTGACGATAGACCAAATCGTATGCCGGCGCATCAGGCAGCCCCTGGTGCAGAAGATCGAAATTTCGTCCGCCATCTCGCGTACGGCTAACCACCAGCTTTGCATCCACCGGTATACGTTGTTCGTCCTTAATAGCCGGCACAAACCAAGCCGTATCGGGATCGTTCGGATTTACTGCCACGGTAAACCCGAAACTCGAAATTGGCAGGTCACTCAGTTCCCGCCAATGCACGCCGCCGTCTTCGCTAACAAATATCCCGTTATGATGCTGCATCCAGAGTCGATCCGGACTAGCTGGACACTGTACCAGGCGATGAGGATCCTGGGTCAACGGATCACCCGCCTTATCTGGCGGCATATACTCACTACGCAAACCGCTTCCTATCAGCTCCCAATGCGCACCACGATCCCATGTTGTCCAAACACCACCCACAGAGACTCCGATGGTCACGTGAGCAGCGTTTCGAGGGTCAACCAGAATTGAATGGATACCGGCAAAGTCATAGCCGCCCCCCATCCACTTTTTACGTCGAGGATCATCCCACAACGTGCGTATCAACTGCCAACTGTCACCACTATCTGTTGAATGAAATAGTCCGCCTGGTATAACACCACACCAAAGTTCATCGGGAGCCCCGGCAACAAGAGACCAGATCATCTGGGTACTCCAGGGTATCTCCAACCCGCGGAATGGATCTTTATCCTCCACCTCGTCCGGTTTCTCCGGATAGGCTGGAGCGGGCATTTCCGACCAGCTTTCGCCACCATTTTCTGTACGCTGTAATTTAACCCCAAAGTGGCCCAGATCCATCGCGGCATGGATGCGTGGCGTATTGCTTTCCACCAACAGCATTGAAATCGGATCTCCTAGAAACCAATTCCCGGCAATTTCCCAACGTCCGTTGACGTTCCGTTCGATACGAAAAAGCCCCTTACGTGTCCCAACCAGTAATCGATCGGCCATGGCTTATCCTCCCGAGAGGGCCTGAAACACAAACACTTCGCTGTTCGGTGTCAATGCATCACTTAACTTCTGACGATCATGCAGACTTCTGCCATCCACCAGCACGATAACGTGATTACGTACTGTACCCTGATCATCCAGCACATAACCTCGAACTTCAGGCCAACGTAAAAAGTAGCACTGAAAAAGATCTGCTACTGTCGTTGCCTCGAATTCACCATCCGGGCAAGGGGTATGGCGCGTCAGATTGCTAGTGAATGAGAGAGATGGCATAGAGGGAATGGTAGACGATATCCCGCTCGAATGGACGTTATCTCTTTGCGGTTAAAGACCTGCTTATCGGGTACAGGCACTGAACGCTTTGACTCAATTAGCGTCTGATTCTACGGGTATTCCACACGATAGGATGAGCGTAGGATAAGGAACTGACACAGGGGTAATATCTATGAACATCCAGCAGATTACAGATTTTTTTATGTGGTGCAGCATTATCAATGGCTGCCTATTCATCTTGTGGACGATCTTTATCATGTTCACACCAGACCTCGTCTATAGAACACAAAGCCGGTGGTTTCCTATACCAAGAGCCACTTTTGATACACTGATTTATGGATTTCTTGGTCTATTCAAAATCTTTTTTCTGTTTTTTAATTTGATACCTTATCTGGCGTTGCTGATCATCAAGTAAATCAATGACCTCCTGTTCATATCAGATGGAGCTGTTTCTCAGTCAGAAAGACATCATCGCGACATCAGCGGAAAAACTTGCCCGCCATACCCAGTAGATCATCGACTACCGAACCATCTTTATCAGCATCCAATAACCCTGCCAGCATCCCAGGCATATCTGCTGAAGAAGCAGCCCGCTGTTCAGATAATCCTCCTGAAGAAGCCTGTTTACTGAGAGATCCCATCATCATGCTAGCCACCACTGGCAGCATCTTTTTCAGCATATCTGAACCCAAGCCGGTAGTATCACTGGCCCGATCTGCCAGTGCACGACTCACATCTTTGCTACCAAGAATGTGGCCTAGGATGCCATTACCATCCACGGCAGCTTGACTATCAGTCAGACTCTCAGGCTGATCCACATATTTCTGGTGACCACCATTTTGCAGCGCTCGCAGCAGGCCATCCAGCCCGGATTCACTGGCAATATTCTTTTTAACTCCCTGCGTCAGTGCAGGGACCATTTTTGTAAGTACCGCCTGCGCTTGGCCCTCACCAATGCCAAAATTCCGTGCTAACTGCTGGACCTGATTGCCATTCTGTCCACTCAGCATCATATCCAATATATTCATAATGTTTACCTTTCGATGTTATTCAATATGCTAGATTGTAGCCTAGTTGGCTTGTTGGATGACATCAACAACGGTTCCCTAGATAAAGAGGCAACACTATGGATACGAACTCATCGGCTTCAACTGATGACGGAAAACGCTTTGGTTGGCCACAGCTACTGTTGACCGCCGGTATCGCAATGCTGATCACAATCGCGTTGACACTTTTTCTGGTTAAACTCTATCTCTTTCCTTCCGAGTTTACCCCGGTCACATTAAACGCTAAGGAACAGGCGGTGCTTTCAACCAAGTTGGAAAACCTCGACTCTGCCACGCCACAGATAGACAAGCGATCAACAGAAAATCAGGAGAATAGGGACCTGGCACCAGAAGCCTACAGTGAAGACAGCGCCTCCCGGGAGATCCATTTCAGCGAACGTGAAGTTAACGCCCTGCTGGCCAACAATACGGATCTCGCAAAGCGAGTCGCCGTTGATCTTTCCAATGATCTCATCAGTGCAAAGATATTGATGCCGATGGATGAGGACTTCCCCATGCTTGGCGGCAGGATTCTGCGGGTCAAGGCCGGTGTTGAGTTTGCCTACAAGAACCAACGACCTGTTGTTCGCTTAAAAGGTCTCTCTGTTATGGGCGTTCCCATGCCCAACGCCTGGCTGGGCGGTTTAAAAAACATTGATCTGGTAGAAGAGTTCGGAACTGACGAGGGATTCTGGAAGGCATTTTCCAGCGGTGTTGCTGCTGTTCAGGTAGAAGATGGACGATTAATGATTCGGTTGAAGGAATGATATAAGGGTATATGTTCTATTCAGGCCCTAGCCAACTGCACTATTTCTATTCAAATTTTCATTCAGGAATGCAGTAAATGCATCCTCTGGCATCGGCCGTCCAAGGTAAAATCCCTGCGCATAATCGCAACCCCTGTCACGTAGAAACTGCCATTGCTGGTTTGTCTCAACCCCTTCCGCCACCACCTTGAGACCAAGATGGTGTGCCATCGCAATGATCGCCTCACAGAGCGCTGCATCCTCAGGATCAATTGTCACATCACGTATAAATGAGCGATCGATCTTTAAAATATCCACGGGAAAACGTTTCAGGTAACTGAGAGAGGAGTAGCCGGTACCAAAGTCATCTATTGCAATACCTACGCCCTGTTCACGCAGCATTCCTAAGCGTGCTCCCGGTTCCCTATGTTCATCCAAAAACACACTCTCTGTAATTTCAAGGAAGAGTCGTGATGTCAGGTTTGGCTGCTTCTCCAGCAACTTCATCATTTTTCCAGTGAATCCCTGCAACTGAAATTGAACAATGGAGACATTTACAGACAGCTTTTCTATAATCAGGCCCGCTTGGTCCCATCTTGCCAAATCGTCTGCTGCCTGCTGCAGTACCCAATCGCCAATAGGCACAATCAAGCCACTTTCCTCTGCCAGAGAGATAAACTCGTTGGGATTCATTTGGCCACGATCAGGAGATTCCCATCGAATCAGCGCCTCTGCCCCTACCAGGCCACCATCCCTAACATTCAGTATGGGCTGGTAATGCAGCACAAACTCATTTCGTTTCAGTGCATGACGCAATGCGGCTTCCAACGAGACACGCCCCTCCGCTTCTCTATTCATCTCCCAAGTGAAATAGCGGAAGGTGTTTCGACCATCTGCTTTAGCCCGATACATGGCGGTATCTGCATTCTGCAACAACATGCCTGAATCATTTCCATCCTGGGGAAAAAGTGTGATTCCAACACTGGCAGAAAGATGAACTTCCTGGCCCTTAAGATCAAACGGCTTGGCTAACTCATTAAGTATCTGAGCTGCCACTTTGGAAGCAGACTTTCCTTCAGAGATTGCCGGTAAAATCACAGTGAACTCATCACCACCCAGGCGAGAGACCGTATCCATGTCTCTGACACACGTCTGCAGTCGCCGAGCCGCTTCCTGCAAAAGCAGATCACCGATGGCATGGCCCAGGGTGTCATTGACATCCTTGAAGCGATCAAGGTCGATAAACAGCAAGGCAAGCTCATACTGTTGCCTGTTTGCAAAGACGAGTGCACGATCCAGCCGGTCCAAAAAAAGACTCCGATTGGAAAGCCCAGTCAGCAAATCGAAGTTTGCTTGGTGCCAAATCTGCCCTTCGTAGTCTTTTCGTTCGTGGATACGCTGTCGGCTGCGCTTACCGTAAAGCCAAATGGCGAAGATACCCATCAGCCAGATCAGACTCAGACCAGCCATGAGCTCTTTCTTTTGCCCTGCAGCCACAGTCATGTATTTGTCCATAGGCACGGAGATACCCACCCCACCCCTGACATCTCCTATCTTATATCCCTGTTTTTGATGACACTTGAGGCAGCCCTCTTCCGTCAGCATGGGACGAATTAAGCGTAAATAAGGCTGGCCATCTATCTCAGTCACCTCAAAGCGCTCTTTCTCACCTTTTTCGAATGCTTCAAGCGCCGCTCTCTCCCAGTCATCTGGTGCATTATTGGGATTAAGCGGCTTGAGACTTGTGATTCGGCCCTTCACTCCGTAGAGATCGGCATAATCATCCATCATCTGTCTAAGCATGTATGCGGGATTCATCAACGTCAGGTGACGCCCAGAAGGCGTTATCAGGTCGCGCTCAGGAATATGACTCAGGTGCTCACTGGGTGGCGTGCGCTTTGTAACAGGGACATAGACACCTCCATGTGTCGTGCCCCAAATTCGAAAAGTCCGATCCTTGTTAAAGTTAGCAACAGCCTCCTGTCGGGCCAACTCCAGCATCTCTATGTCCTCATTTCTCAGAGACCACAGAAGGAGCAAAACCACAATAAGTGTCCAACCAACGACAGCAGTCCAAAGCTGGACACGCAGTTGACTTTCATCATTCTGAATTGAAGGGATTACAATATTCACTGGGTACCCGGACACACTCCGGTATTAGATGAATTTAAAAATACACAGCTGCTACAGCACCTTATATCGGCCTGGAACATAGTAACTTGAGAAAACTGCTTCCACTTGCAAGGGATAGTTTTTATCAATGGCTTAATGTGATTGGGCTGATAATGAAGGCTTTTCCAGATAGCCATCAGTCACTCGAAGCGGGACAGTGTTTTCGATAGATTAGGTCTTGGGTTTGATTTTTATCAAATTGTATGGGGTGTTTAGCGCATGCGATGTCTCAACAGCAGCTCATCCCTGCCTGGCCGGTGAAGCAGATTTCTGGCGGTTAGAGGCTCCTACGCAAGGAAGCGTGAATCAACTATTTCGTACGATTATTGTGCTCGTCGCTCTCTTTCTGTTCATTTCGATCAGCAGCTTTTTGTTCTTCCTTGCGGTAGCGATCAACAACTTTTCCCAATGCCTGGGTACGGGTGCGCTTCTGCTTCCAGTTGTCCTTACGGCTACTATGATTGACCGCGCTTTCGGCCACGACCTTTTCCTGCTGTTGAATTGCACCATCGAGCTTGGCAAGAAAGGCACGGTATTCCTGTAGTTGCGTGGCGCTGATGCCTTGAGAGGCAGATTGTTGAAATCGCTCCAGATATTCCTGATGGTATGCCTTTAGTTGTTGCAACTTGGCTTCCTGTTGCGCCAGATGCTTGCGTGCCTGCCCCATGGTGCGTGCGGCATTGCGCTCCTTCGATGCGGCGACTTGTTGTACCGGCTTGAGCCGTTTGGAAGGTGACATCGCTGCTTATCCCATATCCTGGTTAATCTCTTGCGGCAGATTGAGGCCTTCCGGTAGCTCGACAGCTTCCTCTTCCTCCGGGAAGAGTGCATCCAGGTCCTTCAGGCTCTCAGCCAGATTGACCGGTGTATGCATATCCTGTCGCAGGAAGCGATTCAGTGCCGGCATGGCGGAGATAGCAATATCGATCTGCTCATTGCTACCCTGCTCATAGGCGCCCACACTGATCAGGTCTTTGTTTTGTTGATACAGAGAGTATAGATGCTTGAACGCCCGCGCGGCGTCTTGCTGACTATAGGTGCTGATATCATTCATTGCCCGACTGATCGAGGCCTCGATATCAATGGCAGGATAATGCCCGCTGTCTGCCAATTGGCGAGAAAGTACAATATGTCCGTCAAGTATTGCCCGTGCTGCGTCAGCGATGGGATCGTTCTGATCATCGCCCTCTGTGAGTACGGTGTAGAAGGCTGTGATCGACCCCCCGCCCTTATCGCCGTTCCCTGCCCGTTCCACCAGTTGCGGCAGTTTGGCGAAGACTGAAGGCGGATAACCCTTGGTGGCTGGCGGTTCATGGATCGCCAATGCGATTTCACGCTGAGCCTGGGCAAATCGGGTTAGAGAATCCATCAATAACAGGACGTGTTTGCCCTGTTCACGAAAATGTTCGGCGATACTGGTAGCGAGCATGGCGCCATGCATGCGGCGTAGCGGCGGATTATCCGCCGGTACGGCAACCACAACAGCACGTTTGAGACCCTCTTTGCCGAGAATGTTCTCAACGAACTCTTTCACCTCACGTCCACGCTCACCGATCAGGGCCACCACGGTGACATCAGCATTGGTGTAGCGAGTCATCATACCCAGCAGGACACTCTTACCCACACCAGAACCGGCAAAAAGTCCAAGGCGCTGACCGCGACCGACGCTCAGCAGGGAATTGATTGCACGTACCCCGACATCGAGGGGTTCTCGGATAGGCGTTCTGGCCAAAGGATTGAAACTCTTACCGGTCAGCGGCCGATGTTCATCGCTGTGAATCGCTCCCAACCCGTCCAACGGTAGACCGGCACCATCAATCACACGGCCCAGTAAATGATCTCCCACCACGGCCTCGCAGACACGTCCCGTAGGAATCACGCGGGCACCCTGCTCGAGACCGTGAATATCACCCGTGGGCATCAGGTAGAGACTCTCTTCACCAAAGCCGACCACTTCCGCCTCGATGTGCGCACCATTGCTGCTGACCACATCACACTGACCACCGATGGCGGCGCGACAGCCAACCGATTCCAGTGTGAGGCCAACCATTCTGGTCAGCCGACCTTCAACCACCAAACCACGATCGTCTCCCAGGCGATCCTCATAGCGCTTGAGACGCTCAGCCCAGAGTGTTTGGCGGTCTTTACCCAGCAGCGGTCGAGACACCTAAGTCTCCTCCCCGTCATCAACGGCCCTGGCGCCAGCCAATAGGGGCGCGATAAGACTCGCCAATCGTGAATCAAGGGTTGCATCAATCTGTGAAGTATCTGTCACCACCTTGCAGCCACCTCGATTGATTACCGGGTCTTCCACCAGACTCCAGCCTACCTCGGTATCGCCTAAAGCGTAGATCTCGCGAATCAACTCAGCATCTTCGGGATGTACCATCAGGCGTACATTGCGGGAATTGACAGGAAGAATGGAGAGTGCTTCTCTGACCACACCCACAATCAGGTTTGGATCGCTCTTCACCTCACGGCGGACTAGCTGGCGTACAATGGCAATCACCAGAGAAAGCAGTTCACGTTCAATCTGATCGTCGAGCTCCCTCAGAGGGCGTTCGAAAGCAGTCTGCAGGCGGTCAAATTGACTGGTAAAGCGCTGAACTTCCTGATTGGCTTGCGCTAACCCCTCCTTGTGACCGAACTCAAATCCCTCCTGCTTGCCTTTTTCATAGCCCTCTTCGTAGGCCTGCTTTTGAATTTGCTCCAAGGCGGCTGCAGTCGGTGGTGCAGCAGGCGGATGAATTACCCGTTGACCACTGACCTTTGCACCATGAACATCGGGCGGTAACCACTGCCTGACTTCATCTCTGTCATCATCGGCAGATGAGTTAGACGAACTCATCACCACCACCTCCCAGCATGATTTCACCGGCATCCGCCAGGCGGCGTGCCACCACCAGGATCTCTTTCTGTGAGGATTCCACATCACTCAGTTTGGCAGGAGCAGCGGCTTCCAGGTCATCTTTCAGCATCTCAGCTGCACGCTTGGACATGTTCTTGAAGATCTTATCTTTGAGCGCTTCGTCAGCACCACGCAGTGCCAGCAGTAGCTGTTCGGTACTGACTTCGCGCAACAGTGCTTGAATGCCCCGATCATCAACATCAATCAGGTTCTCGAAGACAAACATATTGTCTTGCAGTTCCTGCCCAAGATCGGAGTCTGTCTCAATGATCTCTTCCATCAGCTTGCTCTCGACAGCACCGTCGAGCATGTTGAGAATCTCAGCCGCAGTCTTAACGCCGCCAAGACTGGAAGATTTCACATTGGTGGCGCCGGAGAACTGCTTATCCAGTATCTCATCCAACTCCTGAAGTGCTGCTGGCTGAATACCATCGAGTGTGGCAATTCTCATGATCACGTCGGTACGCACCCGCTCGGGAAACTGGCTGACCACCTGTGCCGCCTGATCGCTTTCCAGGAAGGAGAGCACGATGGCAATAATCTGGGGATGTTCCAGCCGAATCAGTTCTGCAATCGCACGGGGATCCATCCACTTGAGCTGCTCAAGACCTTTGCTGTTGCGTCCCAGCAGAATACGGTCAATGACACCACCCGCCTTGTCTTCGCCAAGGGCATTGGTCAGCATGTTCCGGATATATTCATCGGAACCCAACCCCAGTGCGGTCTGTTTTTCCAGGGTGGAGACGAATTGATGCATCACCGCCTCCATCTGGTCGGTGGTGACATCGGTCAGACTGGCCATAGCCAAGCCCACATCCTGGACCTCTTTCGGACCCATGTGGCGAAGCAGTTCAGCGGCGTCCTTCTCTCCCAGGGCCAGCAGCAGGATAGCGGCGCGGTGAACGCCCCCAATCCTGGTTACCGTATTCGCTACGGCTGGTGGCTGCGAAGTTTGGGCTTGTTCAGTGTTTGCCATCTTCTGAAATCCACTTTTTTACGACCTGAGCAACACGCTTCGGGTCATCTGAAATCATAGTACGCGCAGCGTCCAACGTCTTCTCATAACTGCGTGGCCCGGGCAGGTGGAGGGCGTCGTCATCCATCTCCAATCCAGCCATTTCACCACCACCGACACCCGGAGCACCGGCCATGCCTCCCGCCACACCACCACCTGCAGTAGCCGCTACCATGTTATCTGTCGTTCGGGTGACTGATGCCTGACTCACCAACCGGCTCATGGTCGGCTTGAGTACGAAAAAGATCAACAGTGCTGCTAGTAGCCAACCACCACCCTGACGGACCCAGTCCCAGAACTTCGCCTGTTCCCAAAGCGGCACTTCCGGCAATGGCTCTGGCTCAGCAGGAATAAAGAAGGATTCATTAATCACCTGCACACTATCGCCACGTTGTAGATTATAGCCAATGGCATCCTTAACCAGGTTGGCAATACGCGTAATCTCCTCGGGTGTCCGCTCTACCGGTATTGCCTGACCCTCCTCATTCGGCACATATCGGTCATTGACCAACACAGCAACAGAGAGTCGGCGCAGGCGGTTACTCGGCAGGCGGGTATGACTGATGGTCTTATCCACTTCATAATTTCGTATCGCCCGTTTACTGCTGTTGAGTGGGCTTCCACCGCCTTGTCCATTAATCCCACCGCCAGCCACTTCGGGAGCCGCTCCTGCGGCAGGCGGCTGATTGGAGAGTGCCCCCGGTACACCCTGGACTTCACTCAGCTGACTCTGCTGCTCGTTAACCTGCTCCGAACGCAGTGCGTTGGCATCCGGGTTGAAATACTCCTGCGTCTGCTCTGTGATGGTGAAATCCACATCCGCCGTCACCTCGGCGCGAAGGTTTTCTCGGCCAACCAATGGCGCAAGAATATCTTCGACACGCTGCTTGAAGTGGGTCTCCAGTCCGCGGGTATATTCAAACTGGCTAGTGGTCAGCTCCATCTCCCTGGAGTCCTGCTTGGTACTCAGCAGACGGCCCCGCTGATCCACCACCGTGACATTTGAGACCTCAAGCTCCGGAACACTGGCGGCGACCAGATGTGTAATCGCCTCGACCTGACTTTTTTCAAGTGAGCGCCCGGCATAGAGCTTAACCACCACCGAGGCACTGGGAAATTTACGCTTGCGGACAAATACTGACTGCTTGGGTGTCGCTAAGTGGACCCGTGCAGATTCCACATTGGCCATAGTCATGACTGAACGCGCCAATTCACCTTCAATAGCTCGCTGGTATCTTGCCGATTCAACCAGTCGGCTGGTGGTAAATCCCGTGTCCTCCTGCATCAGCTCAAAACCGACAGAGCCCGATTGCGGCAAACCCTGACCGGCAAGCTTCATCCGTGCCTCTTGCAGATCACCGCTCGGCACCATGATAATTCCATTGGCCTGATCAATCTCATACTTGATACCCGCGGACTGCAGCGCCTGGGCGATCTCCATCGAGTCCTTCTGTGCCAAATTGCCGTATAGCGGACTATAGCTCGGTGTCGAGGACCACCACACCACAACCACGCCTAAAGCCACGCTGGCGGCAATACCCACCATCACGGCAATCTGACGAACAATAGGATTATCTTGTATCCGGTTGGCCACCAGGAGGTCGCTGCCGGATTCTTGTGCTGTTGTTACTGTAGCCATTATTTCACTTTACAATCAGTATGTTAGATAGGCATATTCATGACATCTTTATACGCTTCAATCAGCTTATTGCGTACCTGAACCATGGCTTCAAAGGATAGGCTCGACTTCTGTGCAGCCACCATAACCTGCGCCAGATCCATATCCCCTTCACCCTTCTCAAACGAAGCCCGCATGGCGCTGGCCTCTTGTTGGATGTCATTCACTTTATCGATCGATTGCTTCAACAGCGCACCGAAATCTGCACCTCCACTACCCGGCACCTCTTCGGTCTGATTCGTAGCCTTGGCGGACATGACCCGCATCTGCGCCAAGACTTGATCAATATTCATGTTGGTATTCATTTGCTTTTCTCTGACTCTTTTTTCCGTTATTCACTACTACGCAGAATCCGTACCATTTTGTCTCATCTGGGAATCGCCACGCCGGCATCACGCATACGAGCAATCTTGTAGCGCAAGGTGCGTTGACTGATACCCAGCTTTTCCGCTGCCATTTTGCGGCTACCGCTACCCTCTTCCAGCGCATCCAGGATCATCTGCTCCTCGACTGAACGCAGGTCTTCGGGGAGACGTCTGCCACTCGATGAGACCGGTTTCTCTTCGTGTGATAGCTGCGGAGGGGAAGACGGCTCTTCGAAGCAGAGATCCTTCGCATGAATCCGATGACTTTCGTGCAGAATCATCGCTCGCTGCATGAGATTGTCGAGCTCTCGGATGTTGCCAGGCCAGGAATGACTCAGCAGATGCTGCTTCGCGTCATTACTCAAATCTGGCAACACCTGCCCGGGTCGTAGGTTCTTCTTCAGCAGATAGCGGGCCAGGGGCAGAATGTCACGCTGACGCTCGCGTAATGGAGGCAGGGTCAGTGGGAAGACATTGAGACGATAGTAGAGATCTTCACGAAAACGACCCGCCGAAACCTCTTCCCGCAGTTTACGGTTTGTGGTGGCCAGCACCCGTACATCCAGTTCGATCAGCTTGCGGCCACCGAGCCTTTCCAGCTCACGCTCTTGCAGTACACGCAGCAATTTGGCCTGCAGGGCCAGACTCATCTCGGAGATCTCATCCAGTAGCAGGGTACCGCCCTGGGCCTGTTCAAATTTACCCGGTGCAGACTGATAGGCGCCGGTAAAAGCACCCTTCTCATAACCGAAGAGTACCGCCTCCAACATATTCTCCGGAATAGCGGCACAGTTGATGGCAATAAAGGGACCGTCCACCCGAGGCGAGCGTTGGTGTATGTAGCGGGCGAAGACCTCTTTACCGGTGCCGCTCTCACCGTTCAGCAATACCGTGGCTTCGCTCAGTGCCACACGACGGGCAAGTTCCAGCACCTCTCGGCTGCGCAGATCTTCTGCCACAGGTCCTTCTATTGGCTCATCATTGATAGGCCTGACCAGTCCAGCCACTTTGCTGACCAGCACCTCAGCCTCGAAGGGCTTGACCAGATAGTCGACAGCACCATCATGCATTGCCGCCACGGCCTTTTCGATACTGCCATAGGCGGTCATCAGCAATACGGGTAGATCAGGATGGGTCGATTTGATCTGACGCAACAGAGTATGACCATCCATCGGCCGCATCTGTACATCACTGACTACCATACCGACCGGTTCCTGTTGCAGAATCTCGAGCGCGGCACTCCCTTCCTCGGCGGCCTTTACAGGATATCCAGCCAGTTCCAGGGTTTCGCTCAGGGCTTCCCGCAAGGCAGGGTCGTCCTCAACAATCAGAACTGTCGCCAGACTCATGAAAGACTCCTTGTTTTTTCAAATGGCATTTTTCTTTGTTGCATCATGACAGACGCCTCTGAAATAACCTGTACAGGCTTCATCGCCAGGGGAAATCGAATACGGAATGCGGCACCACCCGTCAGGGCCTGTTCTGCATGAATCTCACCACCATGGCTAAGTACCAGATTCTGTACCACGGCTAAACCGAGGCCTGTACCGCCGCTTCTGGTGGTGAAAAAAGGATCAAAAACTTGTTGTTGCAGGTCCTTGGAGATACCCGTGCCATTGTCGATGAACTCGATCTCAATCTCACTGGCAACCCGGATGGTGATGCGAATCTCACTGGCCTGGTGCTGAAGGGCGTTCTCCAGCAAATTGCCGAACATGCCATGCAGGGCATCTCTACGACCAATCATGCGCGCTCCACCCGCACTCTTGTCTTCCAGCTTCACAACGACATCAGGGGACTCCAGCGTCTGCTGTGTGAGCGCGATAAAAGCTTTAAGTGTTTCACTCAGGCAGATGTTCGTCTCACCGGCTTCATCGCCTCGAGCAAACATGAGAATGTCGTGAATTTGACGCTCCATGTGTTGCAGACGATCACGTAGTTTTTCGGTGAATTGTTTACGCTTTTGGGGATCTATTTTGTCAGTCGCAAGATGGGAGGTGTAGAGCAAAGCGGTACTCAGAGGTGTACGCATCTGGTGCGCCAGCTGGGCAGACATTTCACCCATGGCGGTAAGTCGTTCACGTCGATTCAAGCGCTCTTGTAAACGACGGGTTTCGGTGACATCCAACATCACAAGGATACGTCCGGGTGTCTGTTCCAACTCACTGGAGGTGAGCGTTAATAACTGTCCGCTCTTGAGCTTCAGTTCGTTGCCGTCAATACCATCGCTAAGCGCAACTTCACTTAAGAGATCAGACCAGAAGCGTTTAAACAGCAGCGATCCCAGCAGGCGTTCAGCTGCCGGATTGTACTCTCTGATACGTTCTTCTCCATCAAGGACAATGACTGCTGCTGGCAGCGTTTCCAACAACCGTTCCAGTCTGTCGGCCAGACGCTCTTTCTCAGCCAGTTGCACCATCCGCTCACTGCGTGCCGCTGCCAACTCCTGACTGAGTTCCAGCACCTGCTCCTGCAGTTGATGGTAGGAGCCCGTTAGCTCCTCAGACAGCTGATTGAACAGCATGAATGCCGATTCAAGCGCATGTTGCTTGTCTGAAAGCGAGGGTTTCGGTGACACGTCTTGCGACCTCTGTTGTCTTTAGTCATTTAACACAATAGACAACAGCAATTAACATGCCGAAATTATATTTACTTTATTTTCAATAAGTTACAGAACGTAACTTAGAAGAGCGTCAAATTCCCGTCGACTCACTTTGACGCTGGAGGCCATATTTTCGCAGTTTTTCGACGAGTGTGGTTCTACGCATATGAAGCCGCTTGGCCGCATGCGCCACAATACCGTCCGACTCGTCCAGTGCCTGTTGAATCAGACTCTGCTCCAGGGTATTGAGGTGTGCTTTCAGATCGAGTCCGTCACTGGGTAGACGCGGTGCGGTAACCGTGGTTCCCGGCTCATCACCCGAGAGGGACACATCGGGCAACTGAACAGTATCCATCAGGTTGCCAACCGGTTTGAATTTCTCAGGCAGGTCGTTCACATCCACGACCCCATAGGGGTGCAAAATCGCCAGGCGTTCCATGAGATTGGCCAGCTCCCGGACATTCCCCGGCCAACGATAGTGGCTAAGTCCTGCAATGGCTGCCGGTGTGAGCCGTACCGAGCCCCGCTTCTCGTGTTCGATACGATGAATCAGATCGTTGACCAACACTGGGATGTCTTCGACCCGATCTCTCAGTGGCGGCATATCAATGGGAAAGACATTCAATCGATAGTAAAGATCTTCACGAAAATCGCCGTTGGTGATGGCCGATTCGAGATTCCTGTGTGTCGCGGCAATGATGCGAACGTTACAGGGGATGGTCTTGTTGCTGCCGACTCGTTCAAAAGTACGCTCCTGCAGCACTCGCAACAATTTGACCTGCATCGGCATGCTCATGTCGCCGATCTCATCAAGGAACAGTGTGCCACCTTCGGCCATCTCGAAGCGGCCCTGGCGGGCACTGATGGCGCCAGTAAAGGCCCCCTTCTCATGACCGAAAAGCTCACTTTCCAAAAGATCGGCAGGTATGGCGCCACAGTTAACGGGGACAAAGGGTTTACCCCGCCGCACCGAATGAAAATGTAACTTGCGTGCAACCACTTCCTTACCGGTACCAGATTCACCCAGTATCAAAACAGTGGCATCGGAGTCGGCAACCTGTTCGATCATTTTGTTGACCTGGCGCGTCGCCCGGCTACTGCCAGAAAGGCTGCGGAAAAGTTCAACGGGGCGTGATTTAGGTCCCGATTGGCTATGGGACTCCCGGAATACCTGCGCTTTGTGCGCTAGGGCCATCAGATCATCGTAGTGTGTCGGCAGCTTCAAATTGCCGATCACATTGGGAAAGCCTTCGGCTTTCTCCGGAATACCTTCTGCATCGTCGAAGATTTGAAAAACAGGAATGGCAGGATTCTCATCGGCAAGTTGCTTGAGCAGATTCTCTCGCTCATTGCCCTGGAACCCGGATCCCAACATCACCGCAATGCAGCCATTTTGTGAAGCACCGACTTGCTCTACAACTTTTTCAGGACCATCGATATTCAGGATTTCCCCATCCACGAAAGCAAGAACCTGTTTCAGATAATTCTGACGTTCTTGGTCCTTCTCCAACAAGTAGATGCAAAGATTTGGAAACACCGGATGATCTTTCTCGTGTTGAAGCCCCATATCAAGTAAGTCCCTTCATTCTGATGTGGCTCCTGCCTCAATGTTGCGAAGTTAAGCAGCAAATCGGTAAAATGTCAAAATTACGTCGAACCAAGATTATTATTTAACTAGTTTATTTAACATACTGTTAGGGAAGGATCTTAGGCTATTTTTCCCGGTCATACAGAATTCAATATTTGATGCATGATTTTTATTCCTATCTCACTAACAGAAAACTGACACTGGCACTTTTTAGGCAAAATTCCGCCTTTGGGTAGATCTTGACAAACACCTATCGCCCAGGCCTTTCAGGAAAAAAAATAATGGATATGGTCAGAATGTTTTTTTCAACAAAAATGGAGATATACTTCACCTTATAAAGGTTGAATCTGAGATTTGTGAAATGCCGAAACTGACCCTCTCATTCAAAGGACATATCATCGATGTTTTCCATCTGGAGAAGGAAGAAACCCGTGTTGGACGTGATGAAGGATGTGATATCCGCATCGACAGTCTGGCGATCGCCCCACAGCAGGCGCTAATTCGTCAGATTGATGACGAAAACCACGAATTGACCGCATTGGACAGCGCATTTCCTGTTCTGGTGAATCACGACAAGATAGAAACCAGCCCCCTATCCCACGGAGATGTCATTCAAATCGGCAAGCATACGCTTAGCTTCTCCGAAGACGTCATGGAGTTGGGCGCCGATCTGAGCACAGACTTGAGACAGCGTGAAGACGAAAGCAGCCAAAGCAACGATAGCGATTTGCCGGCAAGCGGAATACTGCAAATCATGAATGGTGAGAACTTTGGGCGGATTATTCCACTCAAACGTAATATGACCCGTATCGGTCATGTAGGTGGTGATTGCGCCATGGTATCCAAACGAGATGACGGCTTCTTCCTCTCTTTTCTCGAGGGCGCACATCCACCCATCGTCAATCGCCATGTGATTGGTGACGAGAGCTACCGATTGAATGAAGGAGATATTATCGAAGTCGGTGGCACAAAAATGCAGTTTCACGCATGAGATTCAAACCATGAACGATCCAGCAACAAACGAACGCAGGCGTTTTCACCGAATTCTCTTTGATGCACCGACCACAATTAAATCTGACGGGGTGATTCATCAAACCACACTGTTGGATATATCACTAAAGGGCGCACTGGCAAAGATTCCGGCTAACTGGCAACCACGAGCGGGAGAGCTGGTATCAATCAGTGTCAAACTGGATGAAAAAGACACTGTTATCAACATGCAAGCCCTCTGTGCCCATATCGAAGCAGATACTGTGGGATTCCTATGTGATGAGATAGATATGGACAGCATCTCTCTGTTGCGTAGGCTGGTGGAACTGAACATCGGGGATGAATCCTTACTGCAGCGGGATCTCGCTGCGCTCGGATAGTCTGCTGTTCTTTTTTTGAGCCGCTATCGGCCCTGATAGGGTACGGCCTACAAGTAGTTAAAATTCCGCCAGCACATCAGACAGACTTTCCACGGCAATCACCTCCATCCCCTCCACGCCCTGCTTCGGGCGATTCGCTTTGGGTACGATGGCCCGCTGGAAGCCATGTTTAGCCGCCTCTCTAAGGCGCTCCTGGCCATTGGGCACCGGCCTGATTTCTCCTGTCAGCCCCACCTCTCCGAAAACCACCAATCCACGATCCAGCGGTCGATCCCGGAAGCTCGACAAGGCCGCCATGAGCACGGCAAGATCCGCAGCCGTTTCCGTGATGCGTACCCCACCCACCACGTTGACATAGACATCCTGGTCGAACATACCGACACCTGCATGACGGTGCAGCACGGCCAACAGCATGGAGAGTCTGTTTTGTTCAAGCCCTAATGTTACCCGGCGAGGATTTACCAACGGACTCTCATCGACCAGCGCCTGTACCTCCACCAACAGTGGACGCGTGCCTTCACGTGTCACCAGGATAACACTGCCCGGGACGGATTCAGCCTGTCTTGAAAGAAATATGGCTGAGGGATTACTGACCTCCTTCAAACCTTTATCCGTCATGGCAAACATGCCCAATTCGTTGACAGCGCCAAAGCGGTTTTTTATCGTCCGAATCAGACGGAATTGACTGCCCGCTTCACCCTCGAAATAGAGCACCGTATCGACCATATGCTCCAGCACCCGAGGCCCCGCCAGGTTACCCTCCTTCGTCACGTGGCCTACCAGAAATACAGCCGTACCACTGCGTTTGGCAAAGTGTACCAACTGGGCAGTGGCCTCACGTACCTGAGAGACTGAACCGGGTGCTGATTGCAAGAGTTCGGTGTACATGGTCTGGATGGAATCGACCACCATCACCTGTGGACGTTCCCGCTCAGCATTGGCAATAATCCGCTCCACACAGGTCTCCGGTAACAGCCGCAACTCCTCAGCCGGCAGGCCCAGACGCTGGGCTCGCAGGGAGATCTGACGCGGCGATTCCTCACCGGAGACATAGAGGGTCCGTATCACGTGGGAGAGTCTGGCCAGGGTCTGGATCAATAGTGTCGATTTGCCAATACCTGGATCTCCGCCGATTAGCACGACAGAGCCATCAACCAAGCCGCCGCCCAGCACGCGATCCAGTTCACTGCTGCCGGTGGGTGCACGAGCCTCTCGTTCCACCTCCACTTCTGTCAGCATCAAGACAGCGGTACTCCCCCCATCTCCGGCATAACCGGCAAAACGACTGGATGCATTGCTGCTCGATACCGGCGCAAGGCTCTCCTCCAGCACATTCCAGGCCTGACACTCGGAACATTGGCCTGCCCACTTGGGAAAGGTGGCGCCACAGGCACTGCAGGCATAGAGAGATTTGACTGTTTTCTTCCCGCCCTGAGCCATCAGATCTCCTTATCCTCGTCTACATTCTGATCCATAAAACTGACCCGAGAAGTCACACCACAGAGCAGCTCATAGCCAATGGTACCCGCCTTTTTGGCGACCTCCTCCACCGGCAATCCCCGACCCCAGAGTACTACCTCATCACCCACTTTTACCGACGGGTAATCTCTGGCGTCCAGCGTAATCATATCCATGGAGACTCTGCCGATGAGCGGCAGGCGTCGCCCTTCTATCAGGACCGGCGTACCTTCTACCGCATGCCGGGGATAGCCATCCCCATATCCTGCAGCAACAACTGCTACCGGCATAGCTTCAGGACATTCATAGGATCCGCCATAACCGATACGGTCGCTCCGCTGGCACTGTCTGACAGCGATCACACGGCTACGTAGTGTCATTACTGGTTGCAGGCCCTCATCATCGGCAGAGCTATCGACAAACGGCGAGACACCATAGAGCATGATGCCGGGGCGCACCCAATCCCGATGTGATTCCCTAAATCCCAACACCCCAGCCGAGTTGGCGATTGAGCATTGGGAAAAGGTATGCAGCGGGAGGGAATCGAAATGTGCCAACTGGGTCTGAGTGGCACTGTCCCCACGATCATCCGCATTCGCCAGATGTGTCATAAGATTGAGTTGTTTTACGCAGGGGTGAGCCCTCAGTCGATCTATAATTTGATCGATGTGATCAAAAGCAAATCCGAGACGATGCATACCCGTATCCACTTTGAGCCAGACCGTTAGGGTGTGAGAGCCGGAAGAGAGCGCATCGAACAGAGAGAGCTGCTGGATGTCATGGACGGTGACTTCAAAACCATTTCGAGCTGCCAGCATCAGCGCCTCTTGCGTATAGCAGCCTCCCATAATCATTATCGGGTGATCGAAGCCACCTTGCCTGAGATTTAGCGCCTCATCGATCCGGGCAACTGCAAAACCGTCAGTGTTAAGCAGGGCGCGTGCAACCCGTTCGATCCCATGCCCATAGGCATCGGCCTTGATGACAGACCAAATGCGGCTTGCCGGTGCAGACCGGTGCACCTGCTGAAGATTGTGGCGCAGAGCGGCATGATCGATCACTGCCTGCGGGGCATAGCCCATCAATAGCCCTCGTCGTTATAGACGTTGTCGATATAGTTTTCGAACTTGGTGTACTTGCCCAGGAAGGTAAGGCGGGTTGTGCCGATGGGGCCATTACGTTGTTTACCGATAATGATTTCGGCAATGCCTTTTTCGGGACTGTCCTCGTTGTAGACTTCATCCCGATAGATGAAGACAATCAGATCCGCATCCTGCTCGATGGCACCGGACTCACGCAGATCCGACATGATCGGGCGTTTATTGGTACGCTGCTCCAGACTGCGATTGAGCTGGGAGAGTGCGATAACCGGCACATCCAGCTCTTTGGCTAACGCCTTTAGGGAACGGGAAATGGCTGAGATCTCGTTGGTCCTGTTATCCCCTTCCCCCGGCGCCTGCATCAGTTGCAGATAATCGATGACGATCAGGCCCAGGTCGCTGTGTTCACGCTTCAGACGACGGGCACGGGCACGTACTTCTGTCGGAGAGAGTGCCGGAGTGTCGTCTATATAGAGACGGGTCTCAGCCAACATGCTGACCGCCGAGGAGAGCCTGGGCCACTCGTCATCTTCGAGCTTGCCGGTACGCACCCGCAACTGATCAATACGGCCCAGGGAGGACATCATACGCATGGCCAGGGAGTCACCGGGCATCTCCATACTGAAGACCGCCACCGGCTTGCCTCCCTGAATCGCCACATTTTCGGCGATATTCATGGCAAAGGTGGTCTTACCCATGGAGGGACGGCCCGCCACGATAACCAGATCCGCATGCTGCAGGCCAGATGTCATCTGATCAAAATCGGTAAATCCTGTACTGACACCTGTGATGGGCTCATCCTGTTGAAACAGGGTCTCGATACGATCTACCGCTTGTGTCAGCAACGTCTTGATCGGGCTGAATCCACCGCCACCACGACTGGTCTGCTCTGCAATTTCAAAGACCTTGCGCTCCGCATCGTCGAGCAGCTCTGCACATTTACGCCCTTGGGGGTGATAGGCACTTTCGGCAATATCTGTGCTGACGGAGATCAGCTGACGCATCACCGAATATTCGCGCACGATGGTGGCATAGGATTTGATGTTGGCTGCGCTGGGCGTCTCCTCCACCAACCTGACCAGGTAGGGCAAACCACCTGTGGCTTCCAGTTCTCCGCCACGCTCGAGATGCTCAGCCAGAGTCACCACATCAAAGGGTTGCCCCTCATCCGCCTGGGCGGCGATGGCATTGAATATCAGCCGGTGCTCCTTGCGGTAAAAATCCGTTTCCAGTACTTGATCCGCCACCTTCTCCCAAGCGGTATTGTCGAGCATCAGGCCGCCCAAAACCGATTGCTCGCCCTGTATCGAATGTGGCGGCATCTTGATGGCCTGGGTATCCAGATCAGGATAGGTCGGGATATCGTCTGGGTATGCGGTTTCTGACATGGAGTTCGTCAACAAGCCTTAAACAAGATGATCCTGGGATGAGCTAGCATAAGGGACAGACTCGGCATGGTAAAGAGAGCAGATCTCAAACAAGCCACCCGGTCTATCAAGATAGAAATGGATATCAAAGCCAATATCTCACCCAAAATGAGTGCCTTATCGTTAACAACGCGTATTCTTGATAGGGGAATCGCATCACAAGCGTAAGCCTGGCGGTTCACCAGCACTTGGGACCGTGAACACGAAAGCCCCGACGGCATATAATACCGTCGAGGCTTATGGGCCGATCACCGCAGAGTAGTTACTCTTCAGGAACGATGGTCAGCTTGACGATCGCGTTGACGTCTGCATGCAAGTGAATGTCGACATCATACTCGCCAGTGATACGAAATGGGCCATTTGGCAGCATGACCTCTTTCTTCTCCAACTCGATACCTGCGCCGATAACAGCCTTGGAGATATCACTGGTCCCTACGGAACCGAACAAGCGTCCCTCTTCACCTGACTTGCAACTGATACTGACTGCAAGACCGTCCAGCTTCGCCTTGCGGGCTTCAGCGGCAGCCAGCTTTTCGGATGCCTCCTTCTCGAGCTCAGCACGGCGGGCTTCGAACACTTTCAGGTTCTCTTCCGTAGCCGGCACAGCTTTCCCAGAGGGAATCAGGAAGTTACGTCCGAAACCGCTCTTAACGTTTACCTTTTCACCCAGATCACCCAGGTTATCCACTTTCTGCAACAGAATAATTTCCATTGTAATCACCTTCGTATAGGTCAAATCTTTTCAATGCCCCGCCATCCAGCCTTATGGCCAAGATGATCGTGACATCATCAACTCATCCACTATCAAGCTTGCCTGGATAGCGGGCGCGAAAATCGAGCCAAACATCCAACAGACCAATGGTTACCAGTACCATCGCCATCTGCGGCATGAACACCAGGAGCAACACATAGGTTGCAACCAACCAGTTCAACGGGCTTTTCAGTTTACCGAACACACTATGAGCAACCGCCAGTCCCTGCAGCAGGAAAACCGGCAAGACGACAGCGCCCAGACAGCTAACCACCTCAGACAGTGCCATGCCGGGGATCAGCCATAGCGTCAATACAGCAGCACCCAGTAATCCTAAAGCTTTGTGGCACCGCAACTGCTGAAACTCAGTGGCGAACCCCCCGGGATTGTAGAGCAGTGCCTGCCACCAGCGAGCCAGATATAGACTCAGCAGTAGCTGTAGCAGAAAACCCGCTGCGACCACACCACACATCACGACCGAAAGCTGGTTGATCGCCTCGACACTCTGTGCCTGATTGAATAAACCCGCTTCCACAAAACGCTGGGCCATCGGCTCCAACTGCTCTCGCCAAAACTCGGCCGGGTTACCCAGACTGACATACTGCCCCAACACGATCAGTAGCCCGAATCCGAGACTGATCTGAGTCGTCAGGGCCAACGAGCGACTATTGCGCAGAAATAACGCGAGTAACCCGATAGGCAACCACTGTAAAAGCAGAAAGCCCATGGCCGGCAATGCATTCCCAAAGATCAGGAACATCAGTAAACCGCATGCCAGGGTAGATCCAGCAGCCGTCATGGCGCCGGCTTTTCCCCCTTGACGCAGGCTTACCAAGCCCACACTTGCCGTGCTGAGTATGCCGATCAACGGGAAGATCAGGGAGAACATCGCCAGTACGGAAGTTACCATGACTGACTGGGAAAGCCCCTGCATCACAAAGGATGCCAACCTCTTCATGCCGCTGTCCGGTTATTCAATAAACTCCCTTAGTGCTGATCGGTGTAAGGCAGCAACGCAATATAGCGGGCACGCTTGATAGCACTTGCCAGCTGACGTTGATACTTTGCCTTGGTTCCCGTAATACGGCTCGGGACAATCTTGCCACTCTCACTAACATATGCCTTTAGCAGATTCAGATCCTTGTAATCGATATCTGTAATGCCTTCTGCTGTGAAGCGGCAAAATTTCTTACGACGAAAAAAACGCGCCATTTGCTTAATCCTCTTTCAACAAGTGCTTATTTATCTTCTTCGGAAGTTTCCGGTTCCGGTTCAGATTCCGATTTTGATTCGCTCTTTTCAGGCTCAGACCTGGACTCAGGTTCGTCATCGCGCCGACTGGATGAAGAGGCGCTTTCGTCCTCCTCCTGAGACTTGGCCAACTGAGAAACCTCAGTGATAGCTTCATCACGACGGATAACCATATTGCGAAGGACTGCATCATTGAATCGGAATGCGCTCTCCAGCTCGGACAATGCCTCGCTATCGCACTCGATATTCATCAGCACATAGTGTGCCTTATGAATCTTGTTGATGGGATAAGCCAGTTGACGACGGCCCCAATCCTCCAAACGGTGGATGGCGCCACCTTTGGATTCGATGCCCGAGCGATAACGCTCGATCATAGCGGGTACCTGTTCACTCTGATCCGGGTGGACCAGGAACACGACTTCATAGTGCCTCATTGTCTCTCCTTTCGGGTTAGGCAGCCTTCCGCAGTGGCGGTAAGGCAAGGAGCGGTGTCTGCTTGGGCGGACACCAGGGAGCGCGGATTCTACACAATTGACCGGATATCCGCAACTTACGACTGAAATGCCTGCGCACATCGGACACTGCTAGAGAGAAGTGGGAATTAGTCAGCAATAGCGAATGACTAGAAATACGCAGTAATCAAATAGATTCAAAAGGTTATGGCCATAACCACTCACTCTGGGTTAAGAGCTCTGAACTCAATTTTTCAGCTAACCCGGCAACCCCTAGAAGTCTGCCTCGACACCCAGAAACAGACCATCAAATGACCAGTCGGCATAGATGCCGTCAAGATCATCCAGTTCAAGTGAGAACCGACGGTATCCGCCCCGGACACTGAAATCGACAGCCATGTTATCTACCAGAGTATAAGCGGCACCAGCTGTATAATCACGCAGTGTATGGTCTCCTACACTGAGTAGACTGATATCGCCAAACAGCGACAGCCGGGTCGTAGGAATACCAAATTCCACAGCGCCGTACAGCATCGGCACTATGCCTTTGAAGGTCTCACGTGCGCTCTGGCTGCCATCAGAAATCAAGATATCGCCATCGAGATACTTCCCGTTAAATCCCAGATCGAACGAGACGGCATCGTTATCGAGCAATTCATAATAGAAAATGAAGTCGCTACTCTGGATATCGAAATCGACATCGACTGCGGTACTCAACGGATACGTGACACCATTGAAGGTGAAGTTGCTCGACAGTACATTATTTCCTTTACTCGAGAGGTCCGCGAACTTCAAACGGAAATTGGGGATCAGTGGCACGGGGTGTTCCAGTGCGAAAGAGAAGAGTGCCGGTGTTTCCGAACCCAGATCGAATGTCTGGAGATCGGCGGTATCAGCCAGTTCGCCTGAGGAGTCCATGGACCAGGCATCAACGCTCATGGTAACGCCTAATACGGTATCTGCCTGGACTGTGGTCAATGAGCAGGCACTTGCGAGCAAGGCGATCATCGTTTTCTTCATCATTCTCACAAACCCTCGTTACGATCATTGCTGATGCACTCAGCCTTATTTTCTCTGCCGAACCGCCTCATAGAGTGCCACACCTGTTGCCACCGAAACATTGAGGCTCTCCACAGTTCCTGACATTGGAAGACTAACCAATAGATCGCAGTGTTCTCGAGTCAATCTGCGTAAACCCTTGCCCTCACCCCCCATTACAATTCCCAAGGGGCCGGACATGTCAGCCTCATAGAGCCCTTGGGTCGCCTCACCCGCTGTGCCGACAAGCCAGATACCTTCGGCTTTCAGCCACTTCAAGGTCCTTGCCAGATTGGTCACTTGGATAAAAGGTACAAGCTCAGCCGCACCACTGGCCACTTTTCTAACCGTTGGGGTCAGTCCTACCGATCGATCACGCGGTGTAATGACCGCATGCACACCGGCTCCCTCTGCGGTACGCAGGCAGGCGCCCAGGTTATGCGGATCTTGCACTTCATCCAGAATCAGTAGGAACGGCGTATGCTCCAGTCGCTTCAGCAATGCCTTCAGATAGGGCTCATCCTGGGTCTGCTGCTGACGTAGTCTCGCCATAACCCCCTGATGCCTGCCACCATTGGACAGATCATCCAACGCCGAACCCTTTGCTGTTCTGACATCAATGCCGGCCTGTTTCGCGAGTGACAATATCTCTTGGATACGCTGATCTTTTCGCCCCGCATCAATCAACAGCTCAGTGAGCTGGTTGGGCCTTTGCAACGCTGACCGCACCGAGTGCAGTCCGAATATCCATCCATCTTCTGACATTAATCCGACTTCGGCTTCGGTTTACGTCGGCGCTTTTTGTTGGATGAAGCCCGTTTTTTTGCAGGACTCCCCCCCTTCGATCCGGTCTCTTTGGGCGATCGGCGCTTCGCCTTCCTCTTCCCACCACCAGCCTCTCCCTGGGCAGGCAGAAAGTCGATTTTACGATCATCCAAATTGACGTTAGCCACAGTGATGGAGAGGGGATCACCAAGGCGCAGCACCTTTCCGGTACGCTCACCTGTCAGGCGATGGCCGACGGGATCGTAGTGGTAGTAGTCATTATCCAGTGCAGTTATATGCACCAACCCATCAACGTAGATCTCTTCCAATTCCACGAAGACACCGAAAGAGTTTACGCTGGTAATGATGCCGTTGAAGGTCTCGCCCACCTTATCCTGCATATACTCACATTTGAGCCAATCGAGGGCGTCCCGTGTCGCCTCATCGGCTTTGCGCTCGGTACTCGAACACTGTTCTCCCATGACTTGCAGATCAGGCTTAGAGTATTCGAAATCATCTACACTACCCTGCTCGATGACGTGCTTCAGGGCTCGATGCACAATCAGATCCGGATAACGGCGAATGGGTGAAGTAAAGTGGGTATAGGCCTGATAAGAGAGCCCGAAATGACCCACATTGTCCGAACTGTAAACGGCCTGCGAGAGCGAACGCAAAAGCACCGTCTGAATCAGATGACGATCGGGACGTTCACGAATCTGCTCCAACAACATGGCATAGTCGGACGCTTGAGGTTTTTTCCCACCAGGGAGACTGAGCCCCAATTCCCCAAGAAATTCCTTCAGATCGGTGAGCTTCTCCTCCGCCGGGCCTTCATGAATGCGGTAGAGTGCCGGCTGTTTCTTGCGCAGCAGGAATCGAGCTGCAGCCACATTGGCCGCCAGCATACACTCTTCGATGAGACGGTGTGCATCATTGCGAATAACGGGGACGATTCGCTCCACACGTTTCTGATCATTGAACTCAATACGGGTCTCGGTGGTATCGAAATCGATAGCACCCCGCTCAGCACGCTGCTTTTGTAAGATCTGATAGAGCTGATAGAGGTGATGCAGATGAGGCAATATGTCTGCATGTTTTTCACACAAACCGGCATCACCCTCCAGCATCGCAGCCACATCGTCATAGATGAGCCTGGCATGTGAACGCATGACGGCGGGGAAAAAACGTGAGCGTTTAACCGCACCCTGCTTGTCGATGTAGAGTTCGCAAGTCATGCAGAGCCGGTCGACTTCGGGGTTAATGGAGCATAAGCCGTTGGAGAGTACTTCCGGCAGCATGGGTATTACCCGGTCTGGAAAATAGACTGAATTACCCCTGGCCCTCGCCTCCTGATCCAGCGCGGTACCCGGTTGCACATAGTGAGAAACATCTGCGATGCAGACCAGCAGTCGCCAGCCCTTCGGCTTGGGTTCGCAATAGACCGCGTCGTCGAAATCCCGCGCATCCGCACCATCGATGGTGACAAGCGGTAGTTGACGCAGATCTTCCCGCCCAGCCTTGTCTGCTTTAGCCACCTCGGGCGTCAGGCCTTTGATCTGCTTCTCCACCTCATCCGGCCAGCTGTTACGGATATTGTGGGTTCGGATAGCGATATCGGTCTCCATCCCCGGACCCATATGATCCCCTAGAATATCAACGATCCTGCCGATAGGTGGTGTACGCTTTGTGGGTTGATCGATAATTTCAGCCACCACCATCTGGCCCTTTTTGGCTTCACCGATTTCACTGCTGGGTATCACGACATCCTTGCTGAGACGTTTTGAATCAGGCACCACAAATCCGACACCGCTCTCTTGATAGAGCTTACCGACGACCGATTGTGTATTGCGCTCAAGCACCTCGACCACTGCACCCTCAAGCCGGTTGCGCCGATCCATTCCAGTGACCCGCACTACGGCACGGTCGTCATGCAGCAGTGAGCGCATCTCTTTGAATGAGAGATAGAGATCATCACCCCCATCGTCAGGTTTGAGAAAACCGAAACCGTCAGGATGACCAATCACGCGGCCGACGATCAGATCACGTTTATTGACCAGACAGTAGTTGTCCTTGCGATTACAGATAAGCTGTCCGTCGCGTTCCATAGCACGAAGGCGCCTGCGTAACGCCTCCAACTGTTCATCATCACGCATCGCCAGTGCGTCTGCGATAGCGGCCAGATTCATTGGCACACCCTTCTCTTTGAGGGTCTCCATGATGAACTCACGGCTGGGAATGGGATTGTCGTATTTTCTCGCCTCGCGGGCGTGATGGGGATCCTGGGGGCTGGATCGTCTCTTGTTGCTTTTAGCCACTTGTTTGTGATGTCTTTAACTTAATTTAAAAATCCATTTTACCACTTTGGCTGAGAATACCCCATGTAAATTATTGCCTCACAAGTCATTTCCAGGGCATATGGTGAGGTTTTCTCCGTTATCGTGGATTTATGCATCTTTTTTCCGCAGACTGCCTATGTTTCCAACGCAGCCCTTTTGATCTGATGAATATCCATACCCTTCAAATCATCCTGCTCCTGCTTGGTGTGGCCGTATTAACGGTAACGCTTTTCAGGCGCTTGCACTTACCACCTATCCTTGGTTATTTGATCGTTGGCATTCTGGTGGGTCCTTTTGGAACCGGCATGGTGGCATCCACTGAAGACACCCGGTTTCTTGCGGAATTCGGTGTGGTTTTCCTGCTGTTCACCATTGGCTTGGAATTTTCACTGCCACAGATGATCGCCATGAAGGGCAGTGTGTTTGGCTTGGGTGGCAGTCAGGTACTTATCACAAGCATCATTATCGCGATTGGTGCCTGGTTACTCGGACTCTCACCGCAGGCTGCTGTCATCTCAGGTGCTATTCTGGCTCTCTCATCAACCGCCATCGTCATCAAGCAGCTGTCGGAACAGGTTGAGCTCAACGCAGAGCATGGGCGATTGGGCGTCAGCATCCTGCTGTTTCAGGACCTGGCAGTCATTCCGTTGCTGGTTGTGATTCCGATTCTGGCCGGTGACAGCGGGTCAGGCATGTTCTGGCCTCTCATCCAGGCCGTGGTCAAGGCGGCATTGGTGTTTGCCGCCATCATGGCGGTGGGTCACTGGCTGCTCAGGCCACTGTTTCATGAGATAGCGAGAGCCCGCTCTGCTGAACTCTTCACCCTGACGGTGTTGCTGGTATCCCTCGCTGCCGCCTGGCTGACCCACGAAGCGGGTCTTTCCCTGGCCCTGGGTGCCTTTCTCGCCGGGATGATGTTAGGAGAAACCGAATACCGTCATCAGATCGAAGCGGATATCCGCCCTTTCCAGGATGTCTTTCTCGGCCTCTTCTTTGTGACTGTCGGTATGCGGGTGGACCTTGTCTCACTGTTACCGATTCTGCACTGGGTTATCCTGCTTTCGGTAACACTTATTCTCTTCAAAGCCAGTGTAATTCTTTTACTTGCGCGCCTCTCTGGGCGATCGATTGCGACCGCTTTTCGATCAGGACTTCTTTTGGCACAGGGCGGGGAGTTCGGTTTCGTTCTGCTCGACCTATCACTAGGTAGCGGACTACTGCCCGGAGAGCCTGGACAGTTACTGTTCGCTGCCATCATCATCAGCATGGCGGCTTCACCGTTTCTGATTCGTTACAACGGCAAACTGGCTCAGACCTTCTGCACGTTACGCAGTGGTAGTTCGGGCACGGGGGAAATTGGAGAGATACAAGAGGAGAGCAAAGACCTGGAAAAACATGTCATCCTCTGCGGTTACGGCCGCATCGGACAGAACATCGGTAGACTGCTTGACCGGGAGGGTTTCCAATATATCGCACTGGACCTGGACCCGGGCGTCATACGCGAGGCCCATGAAGCGGGCGAACCGGTACATTTTGGCGATACCGTTCGCCAAGAAATACTACAGGCTGCCGGCCTGCAACGTGCCAGCGCAGTCGTCCTGACCTTCGAAGACCACCTCAGTGCCATGAAGATACTTGCCCACGTTCGGGAAGAGGCGCCGACACTTCCGGTACTGGTCCGAACCAAAGATGATGCCCATCTGGACGAGTTGGAGGCTGCAGGTGCCGCGGAAGTCATGCCCGAAGCAGTGGAGGCAAGTCTCATGATGGGTGGACAATTGCTGTTGCTGCTCAAGGTACCGGGATCTCGCATCTTCAAAATCATGCGGGAGATCCGTGAGGACCACTACAAGCTCCTGCGTGATTTCTTTCACGGCGAGGAAGCGATGGATATCGAACATGACGAGGCCTTCCAGGAGCGGTTACATACTGTGACATTGCCTGAGCGGGCCTTTGCGGTGGATCACACCATCGAGGATCTGCACCTCTGGGACTGGGATGTAAGCGTCACAGCAGTACGCCGTGGTGGTATTCGGGGAGAGTCCCCCGGACCTGAGACCCGGTTACAGGCTGGTGACGTATTGGTGCTGGCCGGGACGCCACAACGTCTGGAGCACGCAGAGGGGCTTTTGCTTTATGGACATTGAGCAGGAAAGGGAATGGCCAACACGAACACAAAACTTCCCGTACGAATTCTCAGAATAGGCCCCCTGTATCAGCTGACGTAGGTTCGGCCGACACAGGAGGCCCAACGATTGGGCTAGATATTACTATCAACGTATGGGAATCGGAGAGTGACGTTGGGCCTCCTGCGTCGGCCCAACCTACCATTACAACTCCCTGACATTTGTGGCATTAAAAAACTCAGACCTCTGGCCGCATATGCGGAAACAGCAACACATCACGGATCGACGGTGAATCGGTCAACAGCATCACCAGTCTGTCGATACCTATGCCCTCACCCGCTGTCGGCGGCATACCGTGCTCGAGCGCACGCACATAGTCCTCGTCGTAGTGCATGGCCTCGTCATCACCAGCCTCTTTCTCTTCCACCTGTTTGCGAAAGCGCTCTGCCTGATCCTCGGCATCATTGAGCTCTGAAAAACCATTGGCGATCTCACGGCCACCGACAAAAAACTCGAAACGGTCGGTAACAAAGGGATCGGCATCATTACGCCTTGCCAGTGGTGAAACTTCAGTCGGATAAGCGGTGATAAAGGTCGGGTTCATCAGACGATGCTCGACGGTCTTTTCGAAGATCTCTATCAGCACCTTGCCGAGGCCGTAGCTCTCCTTCAACGGAATCTCCAGACGCTCGGCAATCGCTCTGGCCTGTGCCGGGTCATCCAGTTCAGAGGTCTGAATATCGGGATTAAAGTGGAGAATCGACTCCTTCACCGTCATACGCTGAAAGGGGCTGGCAAAATCATAGCTCTCGCCCTGATAGCTTATCTGGGTAGTGCCAAGCACATGCTGACAGAGATTTCTCAGCATCTCTTCGGTTAGGTCCATCAGCCCATTGTAATCGGTATAGGCCTCATAGAACTCCAGCATGGTGAACTCGGGATTGTGCCGGGTGGATAAACCTTCGTTACGAAAATTCCGGTTGATCTCATAGACCCGTTCGAAGCCACCTACAACCAGTCGCTTGAGATAGAGCTCCGGAGCAATACGCAGAAACATCTCCATATCAAGGGCATTGTGCCGGGTGACGAAGGGGCGTGCAGTGGCACCGCCGGGGATCACCTGCATCATGGGGGTCTCCACCTCCATGAAGTCCTTATCATCGAGAAACTGCCGGATGAAACGAACGATGCGGGTACGCATCCGGAAGGTATCCCGGGCAGCCTCGTTCATGATCAGGTCGACATAACGCTGTCGATAGCGCTGTTCCTGATCCGACAATCCATGGAACTTCTCCGGCAGGGGGCGGAGCGCCTTGGTCAACAAGCGGATTTTATCCACCTTGAGAGACAGCTCACCGGTCTTGGTTTTGAACAGTACGCCTTCTGCACCGACGATATCGCCGATATCCCACTTCTTGAACTCGGTGTTATAGACACCTTCTTCCAGACTGTCCCGCTGTACAAAAAGCTGCATGCGACCGGACATATCCTGCAGATGAGCAAAGCTCGCCTTACCCATCACGCGGCGACTCATCATGCGTCCGGCCAGGCTCACCCGCAGATTTGCCGCTTCCAGCTCCTCGTTGGACTTCTCGCCATACTCCGCGTGCAGCTCCCCTGCCATGGTGTTACGACGAAAGTCGTTGGGAAAGGCATTGCCGTTTTCGCGAAGTTGCTGCAGTTTCTCGCGACGGAGTGCGATGAGTTTGTTCTCGTCTGTCTGATCGTTCATAAGTTCGTAAAACCAAATTTTTCTATCGTGTAGGTAGGGCTGAGATATGAAACCCATCATCTTGCCCCAGATTGTTGGGCTTCGCTACGACCGTGTGTTTTTATTTCATTCGCTATCAACAACGAAGAAGAAAATTCTCAATCGCTGAATACGGGGAATTATCAGAGGCCGCTTTTGAGACTCGCCTCGATGAACATATCCAGACCGCCGTCGAGTACGGCCTGGGTATTGCCAGTCTCGACACCGGTACGCAGATCTTTGATGCGAGAGGCATCAAGTACATAAGAGCGAATCTGGCTACCCCAGCCAATATCCGATTTACTCTCTTCCACTTCCTGTTGAGAGGCGCTACGCTTCTGGATCTCCAGTTCATAGAGCTTGGACTTCAGCTGTTTCATGGCTGTCGCCTTATTCTTATGCTGTGAACGATCATTCTGACACTGCACCACAACACCGGTCGGGTTATGCGTGATACGTACCGCCGATTCTGTCCGGTTGACATGCTGTCCGCCGGCGCCACTGGCTCGATAAACATCAATACGCAGATCTGCGGGGTTAATCTCCACCTCAATGGAATCATCAATCTCGGGGGAGACGAACACAGCTGCAAAAGAGGTATGCCGCCGGTTTCCGGAATCGAATGGGGATTTTCGTACCAACCGATGTACACCCGTCTCTGTCCGTAACCAGCCAAAGGCGTACTCACCCTCATAACGTATGGTGGCGCTCTTGATACCCGCCACTTCGCCGGCGGAGACCTCGATCAGCTCTGTCTTGAAGCCGCGGTGTTCACCCCAGCGCAAGTACATACGTAGCAGCATTTCTGCCCAATCCTGGGCCTCTGTACCGCCGGATCCGGCCTGAATATCCACAAAGGCATTACAAGAATCGGCCTCACCGGCAAACATACGGCGAAATTCCAGCTCACCCACTTGCTTTTCGAATTCGCCAAGGTCTGTTTCAATCAGGTCAACGGCGCTCTCGTCACCCTCTTCCACAGCCATTTCGAGAAGATCTTTCGCATCGTCCAGGCCAGTCGAGAGAGACTCCAGTGTCAGTACCACTGTTTCGAGGGAAGCCCGTTCACGTCCCAGGGACTGGGCACGCTCCTGATCATTCCAGATCGCCGGATCTTCAAGTTCCCGCAAAACCTCTGTCAGGCGCTCCTGCTTGCCCTCATAGTCAAAGATACCCCCTGAGGGCAGCGGCGCGTCCCTTCAAGTCGTCGATCTTGTGGGTGATCGGGTTGATGTCTTGCATGATGGGTCCAGATCCGGAAAAAGCGGGGATTCTACACCACCTTTACAGTGTCAGAAAGCACTGCGGTTATCTTGCCGGGGTCCGCACAACCGTATTCTGCGGAGAGGGGGGCTGGTCAGTTTGGTGAAGTGGAGAACTGTTTGTTTTTTTGCTTGCCACCGAACTTGGCTTTCAACTGGGTGGTTTGCGCCTTTAGCTGATCGATCCAGGAAGAGAGCTTTTCGCCCAAACCGCCTTTCGGTCCTTCTCCTTTGTCTTCAGCCCGCTTTTGTGGCTTTTCGGCCTGTTTCAACCAGATGGAGAAGGATTCCAGGATCTCTTTGTCCCAATTAGCCGGTGGCTTGACCACCCGGCTCTCCCGATAGAGTTTGTCCAACGAGAGACTCTCAGGGCAACCGGCATCATCCAAATTGAAACGCAACATGCGCTCGGCTTCCTCAATCGACTTCTCGATATGCTTTTTCTTGTCGTCCAGAATACGTGCGATGGCTGTGGCACTGAGCCCGATCTCATGCTTGAAAAGAAAACGCCTCTTCATGGCATCCGGCAGCTGTTTGAACTTTTCGATGAAGACTACAGACCATTTGCCGTCCTCTTCGATATTCCGGGGCAGATAGCTGGCTTGGCTCTCGACCTGTTTATTCGGTGGAATGCTCTGACTGGCTCGTCCGAGATATTTAAAGAAGCTGAATTTCAACTCCTTGGGCGTTTTACTCGTATGGCTGGATATTACCAGGTGCCGCCAGGCGGAATAGTAGGCCGCCTTGCCGAAATCGGTTGTGCCGTACTGTCTGACGACGAAACGATAGACGCGTCCGCGGTAACGTTCATAAAAGGCCTCAAATGCATCCTGCTCCTTCTCCATGATCTTGAGAAGAACCGCATCAGTATCGAATCTCCGTGAGCTCACTTCTGCTATCTCTCCCGGGAGCGATGCCCCCATCTTGTCCATCTATTGAAAGGAAAATAGCAGAATCCCTTGCCATGCCTGAAATAATTCCGTATCTCCCAGCCCAAATACGAGTATTTCAAACCGGATAGACGTAATCATAGGACATTTCTCAATCTGATTTTGCAAACACTCTCTAACATTTATTCCGAATTAACATCCCGTTATGCTTAATCCTATGCGTATATCGGTCATCATTCCCACCTTCAACCGGATCAGCACCCTGCCGAGAGCCATCGATTCCATTCTGGCTCAGACGCTGGCCGCCGAAGAGATTATTGTTGTCGATGATGGATCAACGGATGGCACCCAGAGCTGGGTAAGCAAAAACCACCCTCAATGCAAAGTGTTACAACAGGAAAATGCCGGCGTGAGCAGTGCGAGAAATCTGGGTATTTCGGCCGCCAGCGGCGACTGGATAGCCCTGCTCGACTCGGATGATGCCTGGCAGTCGCAGAAGCTGGCGCTGCAGATGGCTGCATTACAGGCATCCCCCGGCCTGCGCATCTGTCATACGGAGGAGATCTGGATCAGAAACGGAAAGCGGGTCAATGCCATGAAGAAACATGCAAAATGTGGGGGGCAGATTTTCCAACGCTGCCTGCCCCTCTGTGTCATCTCACCCTCATCGGTAATTCTGCATCGTACCCTGTTTGAGGAATACGGTCTCTTCGATACCAGCCTGCCTGCCTGTGAGGATTACGATCTCTGGCTACGACTCTGCGCTCACGAGGAGGTCCTCTTTATCGATGATCCACTGACAGTAAAATATGGTGGACATGAGGATCAGCTATCCCACAAACACTGGGGCATGGATCGTTTTCGCGTGACGGCACTGGAAAAACTGCTACAGTCGACATCTCTCTCTGAGCAAGACCGACAGGCCACCCTTGAAACCCTCATTACAAAGACTGGCATCCTGGCTCAGGGAGCGGGTAAACGCGGACATCATGAACGTGCAGAACACTATCTGCAGTTACAGAAAAAGTATCAGGACAGACTGATAACATCGTGACGGAAAGACAGGTCAACATACTGGTCGCGCTACCTGCCGAGGCGAAACCCATCATTCGTACTTATGGCTTGCAGCGCAAGCAGCCCGACGGCATTTACCCCTGCTATGTAAAACAGCCATTCACACTGGTCCTCACTGGACCCGGTACAGAGGCTATGGAGAAAAGCGTAGCGTTCCTTCACAGCCAGCAACAAGAAGACAATTCGGCAATTTGGCTAAATATCGGTATTACAGGACATGGCAGTCTGGCACGTGGGACTTGCCTGCTTGCTGAATGCGTCCACGATCTGCCATCGGCATGCTATTGGCAATTATCACCTCCAGTCGACCATCTATTCCCTGCGGGTCCGCTTCATTGTGTCGCCGAGCCAGTGTCGATCTATAAACAGGATACCGCTTACGACATGGAATCATCGGGGTTCGCAGCCGGCATTGATAAGATCGGTGCGCTTGAGCGGGCCCAGATCATGAAAGTTGTTTCTGACAATCCTCAAGAGCCGTCCTCTCAGATAAACGGTAGAATGGTGAGCGACCTGATACAGAGTGCCATTCCAACTCTCTCGGTACTGATTGATCGATTGAAGTCCCATGCATAGACCTGAAACAAGAAAAATCCTTGTCACTGGCGCCAGCCGTGGTATTGGTGCCGCCATTACCCGGCGGCTGCTGGCAGGCGGCTCTCATGTGGTTGCCGTAGCCCGTGATTTCTCCGACTGGGCAGAGCATCCGCCTCAACTTGAGACCATCACCCTGGATCTGTCGGATCTGGATGGGCTACCCGACCAGTTGGGTGAGATCACCCGTACCCATACCGAACTGGATGGCCTGATCCTCAATGCAGGTCATGGCCGCTTCGGCTCATTGGAGGAGTTTTCCTATCAGCAGATCAGGGAAATGGTAGAGATCAATCTGCTGCAACATATCTATATGGCCAGGGCATTGACCCCTCATCTCAAGGAACAGGAGCATGGTGATTTGATCATCATCGGGTCAGAGGCCGCACTGAGCGGTGGACGTAAGGGCGCCGTCTACTCGGCCTGCAAATTCGCCCTGCGAGGTCTTGCACAATCACTGCGCGAGGAGTGCAGCCAGAGCGGCGTGCGAGTTAGCCTGATCAATCCCGGCATGGTCGACACAACATTTTATGATGAGCTCCATTTCGCTCCGGGTGAGACACCGGAAAATCACTTACGGCCGGAAGATGTGGCCGATGCTGTTGAGATGGTACTGCAGGCCCATCCCGGTACCGTTTTTGACGAAATCAATCTCAATCCGTTGAAAAAAGTTATCCGATTTAAAAAGTGACTCATTTCAATTTTCAACCTATCGGTACCATCACCTCCTGCTTTAAGGAGAAATTCGGTATTCCTCGGCAGTCGGGGCTGATTCCGGAGGCTCGGGCCACGCTGGATATTCTGCCTCCCTATAATCGCCCGGAGGCATTTCGGGAACTGGCCGAATACTCCCATATCTGGCTCACCTTTGTCTTTCATGCCAACATTCGGGAAAACTGGAAGCCGACAGTCAGACCGCCACGCCTCGGTGGCAACCAGCGGGTCGGCGTTTTTGCCTCCCGCAGCCCTTTCCGGCCCAATCCAATCGGACTCTCAGTGGTGAGGCTCGAACAGCTGGATATTGGCCACGGCGGCATCCGCCTTCACCTAAGCGGTATAGACCTGCTTGACGGCACACCCGTACTGGATATCAAACCCTATCTGCCCTATACCGATGCTATTCCCGATGCCAGTGCCGGTTATGCACCGGATCCACCTGGCACGCCGCAAGTGTTGACTTTCGAACACCAGGCAGAAGAGGTGCTTAATAAGCTCGATGAACTGGAATCCACTCAACTGAAAAAACTCATCCGGCAAATTCTTGAACAGGACCCTCGGCCAGGCTACCGACAGGGACAACCGGAAAAACGCTGTTACGGTATGCGCCTGTTCGATTACGATATACGCTGGGAAGTCGAACAAAGCGGTATTCGGGTGACTGAGTTAGTTCCCTTTTCCACTACGTGTAAATCATCATAAACATGGACCTGGCAGCCTTTTATCCCACACTGAAGCTGATTCACGTCACCACTGTCGTGATAACCGGCTCACTATTTACCCTTCGCTTTGTGTGGATGATGAACGGAACACTGGAACAGCGCGGTCGCTGGGTCAGCACCCTGCCCCACGTCAATGACACACTACTATTTATCAGCGGCCTGATAATCGCTTCCATTATTGGTCAACTGCCATTACAAGCCTCCTGGCTGACCGCTAAACTCTTCGTGCTGCTTGCCTATATTCTGCTGGGTTCAGTGGCATTGAAACGGGGCAAGAGTTCTCAAATCCGCCGTTGGTCCGGCTATGCCGCAATCACCTGTTACCTCCTCATCATATCCATTGCGCTCACCCGTAATCCCATACCCAGTTTTGAGTCGCTGATACAGCGCCTCGGTTTCTAAGCGATCGTTGACGCTTTTTTACCTAAACCGAGTATGAGAGCGCTTCCTGTAAGCCCCACAAAACGCTATGATTCTCTGTTTGAAGAGACCGTTACGTCATTAATACAAAATCAATGGCAGATCTGAACACCTGTTCCACGAAAAACGCATCACAAGCAAAATAATCCGGATTCTGATGAGCAGCGATAAACCCGTCGAGACAAGGTCCCAAAAACTGGACCTGATTCAATCCTTCCTACAACAGGTTCCGGGGCGGGTCTCCGCTATTCTCGAAAACTGGCATCAACTGGTGCATAGTGACTGGGACGGCAAAATGCTCGACATGCTGATTGAGCGAATTACCACACTGGCAGAATCAGGCGGTAAATTCGGCGTTCCCCAGATTACACAGAGTGGCAATTCTCTGATCGGACATCTCAGCGATTACCATAACACCGGCCTAAAACCCCAACACGATGATGTGGTCGCCCTCGACGGCTTGATCCATGCATTCAAAGATGCATCCATCCAGGCCTGTAACCAGCAGGCTGAATCACTCATTCATGAAGCCAGTGAGAGTGAGGATTCAGAGTCCCCCAAAGCAGCGGGAGAGTGCCAAGTTTTCCTGCTCGGCATTGATGAAGGCCTCGCAGCCAGTCTGACTCGAAATCTGCAGGCAAAGAACTTCGACGTGGCGTTATTGGCTGATGCCGATGAGATGATTCACCACTACGAAATCAATCCCGATGATCACTGTATCCTGATCAGCCACACTGACTGGCTGGGACAGCTCTTCCCTGAAAGCAAAACGGGCGGCCTCTGGAACAAAGAGAATGGCCTGCCCGGTGTTCCGGTTGCATTTATTGCCGATAACAATGACCTGAATACACGGCTTGCCGCCATGCGGGTGGATGCCAACGCCTATTGGTCAAAACCGGTGGACCCTTTCCTGGTCGCCAAGCGTGTACAGGAGATGACCACTTCTGAGGTGGATGCACTCTATCGCGTTCTGATTGTCGAGGATGATCCTGCCCAGGCCGATTTTGCCGATGCCATTCTCAGCAAAGCCGATTTCAAATGTCGTAGCGTCATTGATCCATTGCAGGTGATGGATGCATTGCAGGCATTCAAACCCGACCTTATTCTGATGGACCTCTACATGCCCGGCGCCAGCGGCACCGAATTGACTACCATCATCAGAGAGCAGAACGAGTTCGTCGATGTTCCCATTGTTTTCCTATCCGGTGAGCAGGATCTGGACAAACAGCTCAAGGCACTTAGCTTTGGCGGCGAAGACTTTCTCTCAAAACCTATCGCCCCCAAACATCTGATTAGTACGGTCACCAACCGTATACGGCGTGCGCGCCAGCTAAACAATCGTCTCGGTGGCCAGGCCAGAAGTGAAAAAGAGACCGGGCTGCACACCCGAAACTATCTCATGGAGCGGCTCGATGCCCTACTGCTGGCTGATTCAAGCATTGACGAGACCACCTGTGTGCTCAATTTGCAGATCGACAATCCTGAGCACTTGGTGGCATCGGTTGGTATCGGTGGCATGGACGTCGTCCTCGCAGAGGTCGCCCGGCATCTCAAGAACCATTTACAGTCACAAGATGTCCTGACACGTTTTGGCGACAGTAGCCTTGGACTTCTACTCTCACGCGGCAGCCTGGAGCAGATTGAATCTCTTGCTGACAATCTCTGCCAAAGTGTTTCCAAACAGATCATTGAGGTAGACAACAGCACGGTTGGTACGACTCTCAGTATTGGTATTTACTCTTTGGAGGCCGGCAATCAGGACTCCCGCTCGATCATCGCTCATGCCCAGATCGCCAGTCGTGAAGCGCAGGAGGCAGGTGGTAACCAGGTCAAGCTGTCCAAGCCGGAACCCAAAGACGAAGACACTGCCAGTGACGAATCCGACATCGGCAATCTTATCGCGCGGGCCTTCGATGAGAATCTCTTCAATATCTTTTTCCAACCTGTGGTTGCGTTACAGGGCTCACCCGAAGCCCACTATCAGACCCTGATCCGACTGCAGGAGCCCGACGGCAAACTACATCTTGCCGGTGATTTCATTCCAGCGGCCGAGGAGATGGGGCTGATCAGCAAGATCGATCAATGGACCACCCGGCAGGCCATCAATGTGGTCAATGAACATCGCAAGCAGGGTAATCTGCTGCACCTCTTCGTCTCCCAGTCAACGGACTTGTTGGAGAATATTGAACGCATGACTTGGCTGCAGGAGAAACATCGCAGTGGCCATATCACCGCGAAGAACCTGACTTTCGAATTCAATATCAATGAGGTGGGAAAGAATCTCAATTCAGCCAAGATCTGTTTCGACATGCTGCAGAAGATCGGCATCACTACCCTGCTGACCCGTGTGACACTTACCCCGGAAACGGAAAGAACCATCCGACATCTGCCAATCAGCTATATCAAGCTTGACTACAGCCTGCTATCCGGAAATGGTGAGGGGATCAAGGAAGTGATCACACTGGCACACGAACTGAAGATCAAAGTCATCGCACCCCAGGTGGAGGATCCACGCAGTATCGCCATTCTCTGGAGCAGTGGTACCGATTTCGTACAAGGTAACTTCGTCCAGCGTCCGGAAAACAACTTGATCTACGACTTCACCGAGTCCGTATTAAACTGACGACCCCCTCCCGCGTCGTTCATCTATGCTATAGAGGCGACACCAATCAGGCTGTCAGGAGTCATATCACCATGGGACAGACACTCACTAAAATACTCTCTCTGTCGTGCCTGTTAGTACTCGCACCTGCTCTGACAGCCGGACCCAGCCTCTATCCCCAACCGGTTACACCGCGGTTCGAAGAGGGAGATGATCAACTTACCTGTCGCGAATTGGAGCAACAGCTCTCATCCCTCTCCCGGCAGACCTACAGTGACAAGCCTGGTTTTTATGACGATCCCTATCACGGCGCCTCCATCTGGGCAGGCACGCTTTGGGCACCCGGTGCCTGGGGCTATCTGGCCTACTCTGGAACGGCGGAATACACTGAACACGCCCGCGTTCATGAGGCGGCCAGTCGTATAGAAGCCCTGCGCCACTTGAAGGCCAGACGCCGTTGTTATGAGTAGAGAGTCATCTTCGCGGGATCTGCGCACCCGTGAATATAGCTGGAATGAACTCACACAAATGGTGTTTCAGCACCGTCGTGAGCTGTTCGCCGCCAACCTGATTGCCATCCTCGGCGCCATGGCAGCCGTCCCTGTGCCTCTGCTCATACCTTTACTGGTGGATGAGGTACTCCTGGGTCAGCCGGGCAGAGCAGTCGGTCTGATGAATGACCTGTTCCCGGAAAACTGGCATGGTCCGGTGCTCTATATTCTTGCCGTACTGGTATTGACCCTGGTGCTCCGCTTCCTGGCCCTGATCTTCGGTGTCTGGCAGACCTGGCAGTTCACCCGTATCGCCAAAGATGTGATCTACCACATCCGGCGCGACCTCCTGCGACGTCTTGAGCGGATATCCATGTCCTCTTACGAGACCATGGGTAGCGGCACTGTCGCCTCACATCTTGTTACCGACCTGGAAGCCGTAGACAGCTTCGTCAGTGTCACCACCAGTAAATTCCTGGTAGCCGCCCTCAGTATCATCGGCACCGCCGTTGTACTACTCTGGATCAACTGGGCCCTGGCTCTGTTCATCCTGCTACTGAATCCCCTGGTGATCTACTTCACCACCATCTTCGGCCGCAAGGTCAAGCAGCTTAAGAAGCGTGAGAACTCCGCCTTCCAGGCCTTTCAGGAATCGCTGGAAGAGACCCTCGACGCAATCCAGCAGATCCGCGCCAGTAACCGGGAACGCCACTACATCCGCCGTATCATTGATAAGGCCAATCACATCCGCCACCACTCAGCCGCTTTTACCTGGAAAAGTGATGCGGCCAATCGGCTCTCCTTCATGATCTTCCTCTTCGGCTTCGATATCTTTCGCGCCGTCAGTATGTTTATGGTGCTCTGGTCCGACCTGACCATCGGCGAGATGCTCGGCGTCTATGCCTATCTCTGGTTCATGATGGGTCCTGTACAGGAGGTCCTGAATATCCAGTATGCTTACAACGCAGCCCAAGCCGCCCTGGGGCGTATCAACGATCTGCTGCGTGTGGATCTGGAACCCGCCTACCCCCATCTCCACAACCCCTTCGTTGACAAAACCACCGTCAGCCTTCGCCTGGAGAATCTTGAGTTCGCCTATGGAGATGGTCCCCGTGTGCTAGATGGCGTCAACCTGGAGATAAAAGCCGGGGAAAAGGTTGCCTTTGTCGGTGCCAGTGGTGGTGGCAAGACAACCCTGGTGCAGATCATCCTTGGCCTCTATCCCATCAGATCGGGCCGGGTCCTTTTCGACAATGTGCCGGTGGACGAGATCGGCATGGACGTGGTCCGTGACCACGTGGCCACCGTGCTGCAACACCCTGCCCTGCTCAATGACAGTGTCAGAATCAACCTTACCCTGGGTCGAGATATCACTGATGAAAAGCTCTGGCAGGCCCTGGAAATCGCCCAGCTCAAAGAGACCGTAGAGGCACTGGATGATGGTCTGGAAACCCTCATCGGTCGCTTCGGTGTCAGGCTCTCGGGCGGTCAGCGCCAGCGGCTTGCCATTGCCCGCATGGTATTGACCGACCCCAGGGTGGTAATCCTTGATGAAGCCACCTCAGCCCTCGACACGACCACCGAAGGCGACCTGCACGCCGCCCTGCAGGCATTCCTAGCGGGACGAACGACTATCATCATTGCACACCGTCTGAGTGCGGTGAAGCAAGCTGATCGAGTCCTGGTATTCGAAGACGGTCGGGTTGTCGAAGAGGGTCGTCATGAGGAACTGTTGGAAAACAACGGCCTCTATACCAGTCTTTATGGTAAGCAAGAACAAGTCAGCGGAGCCTGATGGTTATTCTTCTGTTTTAAGATTCCCTATCGCACAGTCACCCTGACAGCCTTACGATAGAATAGTTATCCCTCATTCAACAGACTGGAAATAAAGCTTAATGTTCACAGGTATCGTCCAAGGCACCGCAGAAATCGTCTCAATCATCGAAAAAGAGAACTTCCGCACCCATCGGGTCCGACTACCCAATGATGCGCTAAAAGGCCTCGCACCCGGTGCTTCTGTCGCCCATAACGGTTGCTGTCTGACAGTCACCCAAATCGATGGAGACCTGGTCGATTTCGACCTGATGCAGGAGACCTTGCGAGCTACAAATCTTGGCGAGGTTATTGTTGGTGATCACGTGAATTATGAGCGTGCTGCACGCTTTGGTGACGAGATCGGCGGCCATGCCATGTCAGGCCATATCCTTTGTACCGCAGAGGTTATCAAAGTAACAACGAGCCCGAACAATCATAACGTTCGTTTCAAGCTACCGTCAGCCTGGCGTAAATACATCTTTACCAAAGGCTACATCGGCATCGATGGCATCAGCCTCACCATCGGTGAAGTTGAGGGAGATGAATTCGACGTCAACCTGATCCCGGAAACACTAGAACGAACCAACATCGGCAGCCGGGAAGTTGGTGACCGAATTAATATTGAAATCGATCCCCAGACCCAGGCCATCGTCGACACGGTGGAACGGGTACTGCCAGACATGTACCAGCGCATGTCCCAACAGGACTGACGACTATCTTTTATCCAACCATCCAATCACGTTTTACATAAAGTCTTAATGACAAAAGCTGCATGAGAAACTCGGTGTAGCAAAGTGGCGGATACCAACCATGCATGAACACTCATTAGAACAGTGGCAGCACAACCACGACTTTTCCCTAATGAATAAAAAAGGGGAACAACGAACCCAATACGTGCTCCTGCTCACTGCAGTAACCATGGTAGTTGAGATCATTGCTGGCATCGCCTACGGCTCCATGGCACTGCTCGCAGACGGTTGGCATATGGGTACCCACGTCGCGGCATTCATGATCGCGATATTCGCTTATCGCTATGCGAGAAAGCATGCAAACAGTCCCGCCTACGCTTTCGGGACCGGCAAGGTGAATGTACTTGGCGGTTTCGCCAGCGCCATCGCCCTGGCCATTGTCGCCCTGGTCATGCTGGCCGAGTCCCTACAGCGGTTCTTCGAACCTCAGGTGATTCATTTCAACGAAGCTATTGCGGTCGCCTGTTTGGGTCTCTTCATCAACCTGCTCAGCGCCTATCTACTGAAGGACGGCCATAGTCACGACCACCACCATGCACATGATCATGCGCACGCTCATCACCACGATCACAACTTAAGAGCGGCTTATCTGCATGTTCTGGCGGATGCCATGACATCCATACTCGCCATCGTGGCACTCCTGTCAGGTAAAATACTGGGATGGAACTGGCTAGACCCGGTCATGGGCATTGTCGGCGCCATCATCATCACCCGCTGGTCCTATGGATTAATAAAGCAGTCAGGTCCCATACTGCTGGATGCGAGCATCGACGAGGCATATCAAGAGGAGATCAAAGCAACCATCGAAAAAGATACCGACAATCGCATCTCCGATATCCACATCTGGAAAGTGGGCGCGAACCACTATGCTGCCATAGTCGCCCTGGTCACCCACCATCCAAAATCCGCGGAGCACTACAGGCGATTACTGAGTGATTTCCATCGACTATCCCATGTCACCATCGAGGTGAATACATGTGAAGGCACACCCTGTGTTACGCCAAAAACAGAAACAAAATAACAACACATTGGAATTAAGCGGGTGGCTTATGGTGTTCTGGTATTAGCCGACACCCAACATCCGGCCCTCTTTCCTCTCCTATGAAAAAAACAGCTTAATTGATGGTGGGATGATGAATCCGTCCAAGTGATTGACTAAGCTATTTGAAAATCCCTGCATCCAAGCCTGTCAACTGCTCCAGGGTGACATCATTAAACAACACAATAGATGACCCTTTGTGGTCTTTTAAAAACTCATCAGCATCATCCCTTGTCTCAAGCGGAATCAACTCATGCCCCATCGGCCCCAGCACATCCGAACCGACAACGTAGAAGGCCTTGCGTGCATCAATGAGCGTCAGACCATAATATTCTGTGACGCCAATCGCCTGAATCTCACTCACATGGTGGCTTGGTGCCCACTTCTGCAGATCAAGCAGATATTTAAAAAGATCCTTGGCGCCATCGAAATGATGTGCATGTCCATCCTTGTAGAGTACTGTTGCGACCCATTCTGGGTACTTCGCAACAAACATACCACACACTGGACAGGTATCTTTTTGTCCTGGACTGGGCAACTCTACAGGTTCAGCTGCAACACCCCCCGTCCAGCCAAAAGCAAACAGTAGCCAAATCACCCTGATGAGATGATTAATATTTTTTCCCATATTTTTTCTCGAATCGGTAACAAGCTTAATAGTGCCCGCCTAAAAAACAACTGCTTCTCAAAGAACTCATTCTGATCAACCAAAACGAAATGAATTAAAGATGACTGGATTCTGACATACGCAAGAATGCAAGCCGTGTTGTTTCTAAACGGACACTAATCAGTACTCAAGTTATGACTATTCCAGCCATCTTATCCTTGCTTCTGTTTCATCTTCTCCATCATACGCCGGCGTTTCTCGAGACGTCTCTTTCTCACCATCAGCGTATCATTCGCCATACCGAGATAAGCGGCACTGAGTGCACCGTCAAACTTGACCAGTTCTCCACCTTTTGCAGCTTGCGCTTGCTTTGCCGCTTCGCTGGATGAGAATGCCATCTTGCTTTTAGCTGACATGGTACCTTTCAGTTTTGAGCCAACCAGATAGCTCATATTGTCAACATCAACCAGCGGCTTGATCTGTGCATCAGAACTGAAATCCGCTGCATAGATTGCCTTTGGTCCACGATCAATATTCAACGACAGGCTAATAGCCAAACAGTGGATAGAACAGGTTCCATCCACAAGCCCATCATCGTAGTGCACCAGATGCCGGCTATGGTTCCACTTGGTTCTATCCATGCCGCAATAGGGACATTTAGGATATTTTTCCAATTCATTCTCGAGTGGCTTATCATCTGCTGCCGTTTTCGGAATAAACTGTAAGGGTGTGCCATCCCCTATGCATTTTTCACCTGAGGCTTTAACCCAGCCTTTTCCCGGAACCATCACTCCGACGCCCGGCCCGGCCAACACACTTCCCGATAGCCCGGCCAATCCTGCCGCTGATAACATTTTCAACATTTGTCGACGTTGCAGTTTTGTTTCTTCTGCCATGATCTTTCGCTCCTTTTACATCTTTAGTTAGATAAATAGTGCGGTTCACAACGCTGAATGATCCGCACCGCTCGACAGATCACTCATCAAATAGCTAGGCAACAATATTTCCACACATATCGGAATGAGAGAAAATTTGATTGCCTACCAATGGCTCAACTCAATCTAAATTCCCCACCTCGGCCAGAAGCCCTACCAATTAGCCAGACCTCTCATCACATCGTAAAAGATCATGCCCTCATACAATGTCCACAGACCAAGCACCACAACAAGCGATCCAGCAACCTTAATCAAACCGCCTTGTAAGTAACGTCCAATAGATGTACCCATCAGAGTGACTGCCATCATGGATGGCAAGGTACCTACTCCAAAGCTCACCATGAGTAATCCTGCATTTATTGGATCAGCTGTGGCAGCTGCTTTCACAGCCACTGAGAAGACCAGGCTGCAAGGAACCAAGCCGTTGAGCAAACCCGCGATCAGCACTGACGACAGCGTTGATTGCCTACTCAATGACGAGACTGAAACCATTGGCTTGACTTCCGCCTTTTTCCATTTCAGTACGCCTATTAAGTTAAGCCCCAATATCACAATCAGTATGCCAGCAAGCATCATCAACAAACCCTGTACTTTTCCAATCAGGCCGCTTTGAACGATTACCTGACCTACAAGGGCACCACTGACACCAAGAATTGCATAGACCGCGAGGCGCATACCATGAAAAGAGAGCATTGACTGAAGTCTTGTCCCTCTGGCCGCGTATATAAAATAGCCTCCATTGATCCCACTACACATGCCAACGCAGTGAAAGCTGCCCAAAATGCCTGTCATGAATGCGATCCCTAGTGTCATCTCAGGGCTCACATCAACTCATCCAAAATATTTTCGAAAACCTGTGGAGTCGATTCACCAATAATTTTCGTATACAACATTCCATCCCGGTCGATGATGAAAGTTGTTGGCAGTCCAAGTACACCATAGGTACGGGCCACCTCCCCTTCACGATCAAGAAGCACGTCATAGCTGATATCTAATTTGCTGATGAATGCAGTAGCTGTTTCACGGTCCTGTCTGACATTCAATGCCAGCACAACCAGGCCCTGTTGGCGATACTTTTGATAGACCGGCTCAATAGCCCGCATCTCAGTTTCACAGAAGGGGCACCAGTCAGCCCAGAAACGTATGACCACGACTTTACCGGCAAAGTCATGCGGAAAGTACGCATCACCGTGCTGCAGATAGTCCAGTTGAAATTCGGGTGCTGACTGGCCATTGGATAGACGTGCAGTATCAGAGCCACACGCCGCCACAAAAACAAGTGTTATCAAAATGATCAGTAAAAACGTTCCCCTGACAATCACCACCAGACCTCCATCATGGTTAGATGAGAAGTCCATACTGACCAGGTTGCAACCAGATAGAACAGCGCAAAAAACAGAACCGCAATCCAGCTTAGCCGGGGCACAATCGATTCAATTGTCGGGGTCAGGCTGGAAATTCCACGCCAGGGAGAAACCGCGCCTACACTCAACGCCAATGCGGTGGCTATAAAAAGCGGGACATATAGGATATACCCCACATAGTCATGACCCGATTTAAGGATGCAAAATGGACAATGATGATGCGGATGCTCATAGATGTAGAGCGATATAAATGAAACTATGCTCATTAAAGCAACAATGAAGGCTATACCACTCAACAGGGCAAACAACCAACCGTTGCGTCCCCGCAACGCAACCCATACACCACTTGAAATAACCATCACTCCCGTGAATGCAAACCCCAGTGACATGCTACTTGGGGGCAGACCTGAGATCTCTGCTGCAACACCCTCAGACTGCGAAGAGAACAACGTACCGCAGCAGGATGTAATCACATCCGGATCCATGTTAGTGAAATACAATAGCTGTAGGATAAATTCAGTAACTGCCAGTGGCAGGACAGCGAGAAGAAGCAGGTATTTGTATCTGATTAGCGGGTAGTCATATCCCTGGTTATCCAGATAGTTCAGTGCAATCCAGACAGTACCACTAAAGAACACACCCATCTTTAGAAACAGGGTCGGCCAACCCCAGGCATTCACATTCAATACACCGGTGGCGCACATGGCACCGACGAACTGACCGGACATCGATTCCGCATTATAGATAAACAGCATCAAAGACATGAGTTGAAAGCTGAAGGCCCAGATCAGCAGCGTTGATATCAGGTAGGTCCGGCGCTCCAACCTGAGTTGCCGTTCACTCCCGCTGTTAATATCCCAGCGAAGCAACACGCGGACAGCAAATCCCGAGGCAAGCAACATCATCAGACAGACCACAGCTGAGACCATTACCAGCGCCATGATTGCCGGATTGAGTAACATCATTTACCCGGCATCCGTCAAGACAATGCCATCACGCATTTCAACTACCCGATCTACGACAGCAGAATCGTACACTACCGAATCATGGCTGGTGAGCAGGATAGTCTTTCCAGATTGCTGTAGCTCATCGATCAACCCCATAAACTCATACGAGAGCTTGCTATCAAGATTGGCTGTCGGTTCATCGGCAATCACGATCTGTGGATCATTGATCAGCGCCCTGCATATCGCGACTCGTTGTGCCTCACCACCCGATAACCACTCGACAGGGTTATCAGCCTTAGCCGACAGATTAAAATCTTTTAACAGTCGTTTCGCTGAGGCAATCAATTCCGTGTAGGGTAGACCCAACGGATATGCGGGCAACATGATATTTTCCAGCACACTCAAACCGGGAATCAGATTGAATCGTTGAAAAATAAAACCGAAGGTATGGCGTCTCACCTCGGTAAGAAAACGCTCCGGCAGACTGGATATCACCCGATCACCCAGTAAGATACGCCCACTGGTTGGGCGCGTCAGGCAACCGATCATCGATAACAAGGTGGTTTTACCTGAACCGCTGGCACCCTTCAGACAACTGACCCGGTTGGGTTCGAAATCTATGCTGACCCCCTGGATGGCCCAAAACTCATTGGGCTTTCCCTGGTTGTAGGCCTTTTTAATATTTGTCAGTTGAATCGTCATCAGAGTGTCATATTTTAAATTTCAGCCAACCCGGCCCGTTTGGTGAACCATGCAAGCTAACGCATAACAGCATCAGGATCGGCGATTGACGTACGCCAGATGGGAATAATGGTGGCAACGATGTACGGCAACACCGAAAAGAAGAACAAGGTCGCCAACTGCAGGCCATCCACGAAAGGTGTCAAACGAAACTGGGGATAAAGCACTGCCCAGCCCTTCAGCACCGGTTCAAATAGACTGGCAGAGGCAAAAAAGACATGGGCATAAGCGGCAAGATAACCGATCAAAAAGGCCGTCAGAGAGATAATCATCCCTTCCCAAAACTTCATCCGCATGACATCGGCTGTTTCCCAACCGACGGCTTTCAGAATTCCAATCTCACGCCGCTCCTCAGCACTTAGTCCGGAAGCTTTATCCCAGGCAAATATCACAAATGCCAGAATAGATCCTGTTAAAAGGACAAACAGTATCCCCTGTCGCCATGAGAAGACACTGTCATAGGTACGAAGTACCTCGTCACGTAATATCGGGCGGGTATCCGGCAGCAGCTGGGTCAGCTTCTCTGCCACCGTGATCACCTCTCTTGGATTTCTCACTGACAGTACCAGATCGGTATACAAACCCTCTGGTATATTGAAGACTCGGCGAAAGGCTTTTGGCGACATCAGCAACAGATCGGCACTGACAAGCTCTGATTTATCATCCAATAGCGCAGATATTTGGAACGAGAAGGCCTCTCCGTTTTGTGACCGCAGGGTGAGATAGTCACCGACATCAAGACCTCGCGCACGTGCGATACCCGTGCCGATAATAATACTTGTCAGTGGTGTCTCAGACTGCCCACCCGTCATGATGGTGTAGTTGGCCTTCACAGCCGGATCGTAGTAGTAACCCCAAAGACGTCCCTCTTTTTGCTTCACACCCCGCAGTTGTCCAATGCGCTGCAGATAGTCTGTCGGAATCATGGCATGGCGGCCCGCTTCCATTCTTTGCAGGATGATCTCCGGTGATGCCTGCAACATCAGCCCTGCCTCATTACGCAGGGCATGGCTAAACAGTGTCACTGAAGCCAGCATAAAAACAATCATGGAATAGACTGCCAGTAATCCCAGACTCTTTGCCTTCCGCCGCAATAATGAAGAGAGCGTGTAGTCAATCAGGTACTTTTGCTTGCGCAGAAAATATAGCATCACTGCATCCTTTGAGGAGGCAACAGCAGCGAGCCACTGGGGAAGTGTTCCAATGCCATCGGGTGATCCTGAAAGGCTGAATGGAGATCGGACTGGCTTGGGTGACGGGTGTATCTGGCCTCTGTAAACAGCACCAGATCGGTTAAACCGAGTTGTTGAACCAGAGCAGTCCCGGACTCATTCTCTGAAGCAGCTTGATGCCGACGGATACCCGCATCGATCAGGGTGGCTGTAAAACCAACCAGTAATAGAAAAATACACACAATGAAGGCGTTGGATTTTCTCATCTATCGAGCATTCAGACACAAGCAAAGAGTGAGACTATGATCGAGTCTAACCGACTGAGTGCTTATCGCTCATTGACAAGAATCATTCATAAAAAATTAGCCCTCAATATGTGTCATTTGACGCAATTCATAACCAATAAATGTGTTATTTCACCTACCGCTCGATGTAGTGGTTATTAAATACAGCGTACACATAGATGACTACAAAATACTAATGGTCGATTGCCGCCAATAGACTCACGACAAATGCATCCACTAAACTGTTTCACTGGGTTTTCTAGACTATTATCGGGCACAAAAAAATAGTAACTGCTACCTACTATATATTTTTTATCACCTCAGACTCTCATGCTTTGTGGGGAATGATCATCATTGTGCACGGCTTGATCTCCATGCCTTGCTGCGTACGCTCATACTCAGGTAACACATCCATACTAGGCCAGTATCCACTGGTAAGGGCTGCGGCATAACCATTGTCCTGACCTGCATCATACATAGCCTGTTGAGCAGCTCGGGCATTATAAAACAATCGATGCCATTCACATCGCACACCAGCCTCCATTGGATAGAGCAACAGAAACCAACCATCCTGAGTTCCGTCATTGGCAGGCATACCGATAACGCCGCTATTCAGCCAATATCGATTATCAAGGCACTCACCAAAAGGCAGACCTGAATGTCCACCGATCACAACATCTGCATCACGGCGTGCCAGCTCCTCAAGTTTGCTTACCGCAGGGGATGACGCAAAGAGAAAACGATTGATGGAAGAAAGTGCGCCGTGTACCAGACGAAAACTGAGTCCACCCATTGTGAATTGAAAACCGGCAGGCAGTTCGCCCATCCAGCTTTTTGAGTCTGAACTGAGTCGTTCGTTGCAGAAGCGATACCAGTCCTCAGCGAGCAGCGAGCAACTGGTGCCTGGCTCAAATCCACACCCACAGTCGGGCTGGCCGGTAGCCAGCGATTCTTCACAATTGCCCATCAGGGCCCTGACGCCCCATTCACGTAAAGTGTTGACCGTCTCCTCCGGCTGAGCACAGTAGGCCACGCTGTCTCCGTTGCAGATCACTCGTGAGGGAGGAATGCTCAGGGCCTCTGCCCGCTCCTGCATCGCTTCTGTCGCCTGCAGGTTGCCATAGGGGCCACCGAAGATCAGCAATGGTTCATGGAAGACGCCCAGATCCTCGACTACCTGGCCGGGCATACTTAAGCCTCAGCAGTACTGGCAGCCGTCCGGCGCAGTGGACTACCCTGTCGATCACCAATCCAGAACATCAGGCAGCCAAGGGTAAGCACCGTGATGGAGATGAAGAGCAGCTTGGTGTACTTATGAAAATCACCAAGCCACTGAGTGTAGCCTGTCGATTCGGTGAAATAGAGTACTGCACCGCCCATAGCCAGCAGGAAGCTGCCAAGATAGCTCCAGAGGGGAATCCTGTCTCTGTCGCCCCATAGGGAAAAGAAGATCACCGGCGCCAGATACATTGATGCGGTACCGCTAACCGCAACGGCACTGAAAAGATCCTTGTTGCCACTGAAGACCAGCAGCAACCCTAGCACCATGAAGAGCGCCATCACCAGTCGACCGTTTTGCAGGGTCGGACGGAGGAAGTGCATATCCTTCACCACCAATTTGGCGGAACTGGATAGGGTGCTATCGAGGGTTGAGATGGCAGAAATCACCAGCGCCGCATTAAATAGCAACATGGGCAGATCACCCAATAAGCGCATCAATACCGCATTCATTGCCTCACCGGTTCCCGCTTGGGATCCAGCCATGATGCCTAAACTGCCGAACAATAGAATACAGAGGCCGCTAATCCAGGCCGCATGCAGAAAGCTACGGCGTGTAGCCTGACGATCGGCGATGAACCCCCGGTCCATCATGACAGGATCGTGCATGGGGTAGCTCCAGATCTGCAGCAACGCCACCACCATCAGCACCGGGCCGGGTTTGTCGAATTCAAATGGTGTAAAGAAGAGATTCTGCAGAGTGAAGTGGCCATCGAAGATGGTGAGGGCAATCAGCAGTCCCAACACCAACAGAAAGACCACCATCTGAAATAAATCGGTCCGTAAAGATGCGTGCAAACCTCCCAGCATAGAATAGAGCAACGCGGCCCCTGCCATACCGACCACAGCCAACGTATAGGCGCCACTGCCGGCAGCGCCGAAGAGTATGCCGATCACCAACAGGTTGGCGAAGACCTCGCTGATCAGGCGCACGCCGATAACCAGGTTATAGCAGCGTGTCCCCCAAAGACCGAAGCGGTCACGCAGAAAAGACTGAATACTGTTGTAGCCTTTGCGGAAACGCAGATCGTCGATGATCAGACCGCCGGTGATGAAGGAGAGATAGTAGATGGCATAAGCCAGGGTGCCCCAGAGCCCGTAGTAGAAACCGAGTATCGCTGCGTTCATCAATGATCGCGCAAAGATCCAGGTAGTCACTTGGGAGAAGATCAGAGTCAGCAAGCCCGGTGCCCTGCCCGCCGGCGACAGGCCTTGAAAAAAGGCTCCCTCACTCTGCGCCTTAGGCGCAAGAATCAGGGATACCAATGCCACGAAACCGGCGACTACGGGTAATACCAAATCCATACAAGCTCCAGAATTCTTATTGTGTGGGTTGAGTAAAAACTATACCCGCTCATTCTCTTTACGTCCTACGATAGAGAACGGATTCACTGGTATTTTATAAGGTTTGAACGATCAGGTATTGGTCTACTGGGAGGGGATCTCCTCATCCGCACAGTTGAGCATGGCTGACTCAATAGCGCCCCGCTCATCGGCCGGCATCTCACCCATTACGCCTACAATATCCGATGAAAGTCTGGGGAAGGCACTGACAATAGAGAGCAGAAGTGTGGACAGATACGGTATGGACTGCAGCAGCAGAACCATCGTCCAGATCCGTGCATCGGGCAGATCACTACCCTGCTGCCAGTAGACAACAGCTGCAGACAGGAGTAGCGCAAACAGGAACAATACCTCCTCCCGCGCATCGCTGATGGCCCGTATCAGGCCCGTATTATTTGCCTGCTTTGGTGTGCGAAAAAAAGGTAGGCCACTGGTGAAAATACCTTGCAGGATGGCCCTGGCAATAGTGTGGGAGAGCGCCAATCCTGCCACTGCAGCTGCGAGGCTTTGCCGCACCGTGGCCGACACCCGGCGGCGATAGAGAAAGAACATCTTGGCCAGTTTGAAGATAAACAGGGACAATGGCAGCAGTGCAAATATAGGTAGCGGTGCACCGAAGTGATCCGGCACCAGTAACATGGCGGTGGACCAGCCAATGGCGGCCAGGTTAAAGAAGAGGTTGAAGCCATCCGCGAACCAGGGCAACCAGCCGGCAATGAAATGGTAACGCTGACCGCGGGTGAGACGGTTTCGTCGTGCACCAAACAGATGTCCCAGATGGTGCTTGATAATCTGTACAGCCCCATAGGCCCAACGAAAGCGCTGCTTCTTGAAGTCGATGAAAGTATCGGGCATCAATCCACGACCATAGCTTCTCGGAATGTAGGTTGCCTCGTAACCCTGCTCAAAGAGACGCAGACCCAGGTCCGCGTCCTCTGTAATACACCACTCGCCCCAGCCACCGACCGCTTCAAGAGCACTGCGTCTGACCATAGTCATAGTGCCATGCTGGATAATGGCATTGCGCTCGTTACGTGTGATCATGCCGATGTGGAAGAAGCCCCGGTATTCCGCCAGACACATGGCTTTGAAACAGTTCTCTGCGCCATCCCGATAGTCCTGTGGCGCCTGCACGATGGCAAGTTCCGGACGTGTCAGAAACTGAGGCACCAGATCCCGCAACCAGGCGGGATCGACCTGATAGTCACTGTCGATGACAGCGATCACCTCTGCATCCGGATCTGTCTCCTGAAGGGTGAAATTAAGCGCACCGGCCTTGAAGCCTGCCAGTGGTGATCGATGAAAAAAGCGGAAACGTTCACCCAGTCGCTCACAGTGTCTCTCCACCGGCTGCCAGACTTCGGGATCTTGGGTGTTGTTATCGATGACGATGACTTCATAGTTTGGATAATCGAGTCTGGCCAGGGCATCCAATGTCTCGATCATCATCTCCGCTGGCTCATTGTAGGCAGGCACGTGCACAGACACGAAGGGCAGTGAATTGTCTGCCAACGGTTGTGGTTTGGGCTGCCTGCGCCATGGCCGCATCCAAAGAGACTCAGCCCACTCATGGGCTTCTGCCAACAGCACGACGATAACCCCGGCCAGCCCCACAAAAAGGATGATACCGATCACCACATGGCTGAGAGTCATGTACTGCCGGGTATAGTCATAGAAAATCCAGACAGCGCCAGTGGCCGCGCCATAAGCGACCAGCGCCAGAAAACCCCGTCCTCTTGAACGCAGTCCTTCGCTATCTCGAAACAACAGCAACATGGCCATGAGACCGAAGAGAATCGAGATCGAGGCCAATTCACGCCAATGGGGAATAGCGAATACCGGCTCGGTAAAAGTAAACTTGGGCAGGCGATCCACATCGTAGACACCCCAATAGGTGCCAATATCCCCCTCCAGCATCTGCTTCCAGGGCTGATCAAAGGCCTCCATCACGTAGTAGATATAACCCTCCTCGTCCGCCCGTTTGAGAAAACGCCGCAGGAAACTGGCCTGATTGACCTGCGAGGCTCGTGCTTCACGTAGTGGCCGACCATTGCTGGGCCAGCCTACCTCAGCGATGACAATAGGCTTGTCAGGAAAACGTGATTTAAGCATCTCATACCGATCGACAACGGCATCGACAGCAACATCGAGAGAGATCCCTTCCCAGAAAGGCAGAATGTGGGCAGCGATGTAGTCCACGTGCTCTGCCAATTCCGGATGTTCCAGCCATACATGCCAGGGCTCAGCCAAGCTCACCGGAGCCCAAACCTGCTTTCTGACACGCTTAAGATGCTCGATGGCCTGCGCTACCGAAATATCATCACGCAGAATCGCCTCATTGCCGACTATCACCCGAACTATCTGTTTGTGGTGGCGACGTGCAAGGACGATCAGGCGCCTCAGTTCAGCCTCATCAGCCTGCGAGTCACCGGAGATCCAACCACCCAAAGCCACATTAAGCCCCTGCTCTGCAGCCAGTCGTGGAATCTCGGAGAAAACACCACCTACCGAATAGGTACGAACCGCATGGGTTTTGTCTGAGAGAAGTTGGAGGTCCTGTCTGATCTCTTCCAGAGAGGGATAACGAAACTCGGCTGGGTTCTGACCTTCCCGCACCGGTGAAAAAGAGAAGCCCTGAATCTGCTGCGGCCATGGGGGCTCATCCTCGGCGCCACTAAGGAGGTACCAGATCAGGGAAGTCAGCAATGTAATGGCAAGCGTAATCGACAGACTTGGTTTCAGCATGGTCTCGTCTGGGTGGAAGAAATGAAGTGCGGTATATTAGGGAAAACTAATTCGAGCCGTTGTGACAAGAGACGCTTTTTCACTTATTTTCACACGCCCAATCTTTACATCGCACCAAGCCGGCCTTGTTGTTGTATTTTCCCAAAGGATCCGTTCCCGTTGATTGATATTTATTCTCCGCTACAGCTTACCTACCTCTCTATTGTCATCTTCGGCGCCTATTTTGTGCGTGGTATCGTGGGTTTCGGTTCTGCCTTGGTGGCGGTACCCCTGCTGGCGCTGGTAATGCCGATCACGATTGTTGTACCGATCATCGTACTACTCGACTATCTGGCCTCCATGAGCCATGGCATCAGGCATTTCAAGCATATACAGTGGAAAGATCTGCTTCCCATGTTGCCTTTTACACTGGTGGGGATTTTTCTCGCGCTCTACCTGCTAAAGAGTCTGCAACCGGGGATGCTCACCAATTCGCTCGGTGTCTTTATCATCTGCTATGCCATCTATTCTCTGTTACCCCTGCCTCCCCTACATGGCTCTCGGTCCTGGGCCATCCCACTGGGTACTCTTACCGGACTGATTGGCACCCTGTTTGGTACGGGTGGACCTTTTACTGTGATCTATCTTGGATTGAGGAAGTTGGGTAAAACCGCCTTTCGCGGAACCATCGCCACCTTTTTTGCACTCGACGGCGGTATGCGACTAATCGGTTTTTCCGTCAGCGGATTCTACGGCAGGGAGAACCTTGTCTTTGCGTTGGTTGCACTGCCGGTCATGGCCATCGGTCTCTATGCAGGTGGACATATCCATACCAATCTTTCGAGAATGGCCTTTGTGCGACTGGTAGCGGTTATCCTCATCGGCAGTGGCATCGCTCTGCTAATGAAGCGTGGATAGGTTTCCCTAGTGGGCCATGCGGTAAATAAGGTAATGATCAGAGCCCAGCTCATGAGCCAAGGCAAGGCGTACTCCGCAGGGAATGGCAAGCCCTTTCCAAGGAGTACAACGCAGCATTGGCTCATGAGCTGGGCTCCCTTCGGGCCGGCCCACAAGCCTCAGCAGCGGCGTTGCACTCACTTGAATTGGCCTGCCAGTCCTACGTTCGCGCGCCTTGCTGCTGAGGCTTGTGGGTCCGGCTGATCGTTACCTTATTTACCGCATGGTCCACTAGCGAATATCCTCAAGCGCCTGGGTACGAATGAAGACCTGTGGAACGATCAAGGCATAGCCCTGCTGCTGCCAGTGAACCAGTTCAGTGAATGCGGAAGGAACAATCTCGATAAAAGGCTGGAAGTCATCCACGACGTATCCAAAATCGTGTGCCGCCAGCCCGCAGACTTTAAACTCGACACCCAGGGTATGGTAGTAACGCATCCGTTCAACCTGATCCCGGTACTTTTCATAATTCTTCTTCACCAGCGTTACGATCTCTGTGCCGTGAATAACGACCTTAATATCCATAAACTCCGGTGCCATGTCATAGGGTGATTCTGTCAGTGGATTCATTAACGCCCTGATCCAATAAAGTGCTGAATCGAGTTTTGCGGGATCATCCAAATAGAAGTCGTAGACGACCTTGGGTGCCTGATAGTCAGGCAGTACCTCTTTAGCACGTTCTGCCACGACACTATTGCTGAGTGTAAAAAGCAGGATCAGGGGTATTGTTATCTTCATGATTCGCTCCTCCTGCTGTCAGTATTGGTGAATCTGATTATTCAAAACCCTTTGAAAACTAGGTCAAATTTCAATTTCTTAAGGAGATCCAACCAGAGTGGAGCTTTCACTCTTGATTGCTGGACTTTTCTGACTATAGTTACAAATCATAGCCAGCTTATTGGCATATAAATTTATTTGATAACTTATCATTTTCTGAGATATACCCAGCGTGAGGAGAGGCAAATGACACAAACACAATTCCACAATCCTGAAACCGGTCGAGGGAATATTCCCCTGCACTTCGATGAAGACGGCTTTCTCATCAATACCGAGGCCTGGAGCCGTGAGACTGCCAGACTACTGGCCGAGATGGATGGCTTGGGAAAACTTGGTCCAGACCAATGGTCAGTAATTATGTATCTGAGAGAGAAACATCTTGAATCCGGTGGACTGCCGGTGATGTCACGCATCTGCCGCATCATGCAATTGGGTGAACACGGTGTGCAGCGGCTCTTCGGTGGATGTCGCGAAGCCTGGCGCATTGCCGGACTGCCAAACCCGGGAGAAGAGGCTAAAAACTATATGTGATGGACCTGCCCCCTATCCTCCAGGGGCTTTTCACACTATCATTTCCGGCCCATGAGCATGCAAAAAACACGCTGTACATGGGCCGGTAGTGATCCACTCTATCAGTCATACCATGATACGGAATGGGGCGTACCTTGTTTCGACGATCAGCGGCTGTTCGAATTTTTAATCCTTGAGGGTGCCCAGGCTGGACTAGCATGGATCACTATCCTGCGAAAGCGAGCTAACTATCTGAAAAACTTTGACGACTTCGATCCCCGCAAGGTCGCCCGTTATTCACAGAAGCGTATCGAGAAACTCCTGCAAGACCCCGGTATTGTTCGCAACCGCCTGAAGGTGGAATCCACTGTTACCAACGCTGAGGCTTTTCTGCTAATTCAGGAAAAGCATGGGAGTTTCAGTGACTACCTCTGGGATTATGTGGATGGTGAACCTATCACCAACCACTGGCGGACTATCAATCAGGTACCGGCAAGCACACCACTATCGGACCAACTCTCGAAAGACCTGAAAAAGGCCGGTTTCAGATTTGTCGGGACCACAATCTGCTATGCCTATATGCAAGCCGTTGGCATGGTGAATGATCATACAACCGACTGCTTTCGGCATAGTGAGGTCAAGCAACTTCACCATGGATAGTAATCAACTGGAGCAGTTGGTGCTTGATAAGACTCGAACTCTCATTGCATCGGCTGAAAACCAATATCATATTCGCCTAGTTGCACCGGAAATTCGATTCGACCTCAGAGGTAAAGCTGCCGGTATGGTGGTATTCAACCCACGTAGCAGCAAATCGCTTATCCGCTACAATGCTCAAATGCTGAATGAGAACGGACAGGACTTTATACATCAAACGGTACCGCATGAGGTGGCCCACCTGGTTGCCAGAGTCTTGCACGGGGTAAAGATCAGGCCCCATGGAAGAGAGTGGAAATCGATTATGAATGAGTTTGGCGCCAAACCAAAACGTTGTCATAATTTTTCCACGCAAAGTATACCGACTCGTAGAATGCGTTACTTCCCTTATCGTTGCAGTTGCAGTAATCACCAGCTCAGTGCAATTCGCCATCGACGAACGCTATCCGGTGTCATCTATCTCTGCCGTGCTTGTGGATCACCATTGACCTCTAGCTAGGGCCTGTATCCTATGCCTGGCTTTGATCAATCAACTGCCATTTTTGTTTGAGAGGCATTTTTTTAATGGCATGCTCCTGTTTCAATGCTTCTCCTTGACTGATACATGATTGGGTAAAGATCAACTCAACCGGTCCACGACCGCGAGTGTATTTTGCCCCGCATCCACGGTTGTGCTGATCCAGACGCCGCTCTAAATCCGTAGTGATACCTGTATAAAGTGATCCATCTGCACAACGCAGGATGTAGACAAACCACAAACACTCATTGCTACTCATGAGATTAAGAATATCAGTTTTTTATTGTATTCAATCATGCTGAATCAATTTAGAAATAAAAATAAATAACGACAATCGATTTCAATCAATTTACCAATTTAATGAAAGGAACTTGCGTTAGGATTGAGGTCAATGCACAACTAAGTGTATAGAAAAACCCGCTTTCCACAGCCCATACAGGGGTAAACCACAATAATTTTCAATATATTCTGGACTTTACAGATGCAATGCTGAAGTATCACAATGCGTTTAGCCACAAATGTGTCCTTAAGAGGCACTGGCACCACTAAGACTTGTTGTGAATCAAGATAAATAATTCCATGGCTTTATGGCCAGCCGCAACAGGTTCGAACCACATTTAGCCCCATTTGGAGGAAACAATGATTGGTACTCGAAAAAAACTGATCGGATTGGTCGGTGCAATATCTGTCATCGCCGGACAGTTTGCCATCTCCCCGATAGTATCCGCTGAAGGCATGAGCGCAGTTGAAAAAGGAAAGAAGGTCGCCTTCAATCGTAAGACAGGGAACTGTCTTGCATGCCATAACATCCCTGGTGGACAAGCACCCGGCAACATCGCACCGGCACTGATTGCCATGAAATCGCGTTTTGCCAGCAAGGAAGAGCTGCATCAGCAGATTTGGGATGCCACCATCAAGAATCCAGAATCTGCCATGCCCCCATTCGGCAAGCACGGGATAATTAGCGAGCAACAACTCAATGATGTGGTTGAGTTCGTTTGGACCCTCTGAAGATCCTGCTCACTAACCGAGACAGTAAACCCTTTGAGGATGGAAAGATCATGAAGAAAGTTTTTCGTACACTGGCCCTGTTGGCCTTGACCTGCAGTATTGGTGCCACAGCTCAGGCATCGACCCCTGAAGAAGACCTGAAGGCATTTCAGGACTTTTTTGCAAAACGTTTCCCTAATGTGGAGACTCAAGATTTCGTCAACGGTGCCTACTCCATCGATCCAGTAGGCCGTGAGAACTGGGAAGCCATTGAAGAGTTCCCACCCTACGAACCCTTCATCGACGACGGCATGACCATGTGGGAGACCCCTTTCGCAAATGGGAAGACCTACAAAGACTGCTTTCCCGACGGACCGGCCATGAAAGGCAAATACCCCTATTGGAACAAAGAGAAGGGCATGGTCATTACCTTGGAGTTGGCCCTGAATCAATGCCGTGAAGCCAATGGTGAGAAGCCACTGAAATACAAAAAGGGGCCAATCAACAATATTGTTTCATATGTTGCTTCTGAATCACGCGGACAGGTCACCAACGTAGAGATTCCCAAGGATGATCCACGCGCGCTGCAGGCTTACGAGAATGGCAAGAAATTCTACTACGCTCGCCGTGGACAACTGAACTTCTCCTGCTCCCACTGTCATCTGCAGAATGCCGGCATGATCCTGCGTACAGAAGTGCTCAGCCCGGCAATTGGCCACACCACCCACTTCCCCGTCTACCGCTCCAAATGGGGCACCGTTGGCACCCTGCACCGCCGCTTCACCGGTTGTAACAAGCAGGTACGCGCTAAACCGTTCAAGGCACATGGTGAAGAGTATCGAAATCTCGAGTACTTCCTCACATATATGAGCAACGGTCTTCCACTGAACGGCCCAGGCGCTCGCAAATAAGCGAACTGCTTTGACTGAAATGATAAACTCTACAAACGCTATCGGAGCCGAAGCGATGCACAAGAAACTGATACTACTTCTCACACTGCTGGCCGCCATTGTTTGTGGCGGCACGACAACCACACTGCTGGCTGATGAAGCATCTATGGCCAAGGTCCAGAAACTGATCGATGCTGCCGATGCAGCACGAAAGGAAGCCGCCAGCGTTGGTGGCGAATGGCGCGATACCGGCAAGATGATCAAAAAAGCGAAGAAGCTTTTGAAGAAAGGCGACTACACAGCCGCCGCCAAGCTTGCCAATGATGCAGCCAAGCAGGGTCACCTGGGTTATGAACAGGCCATGTCCCAGAAAGACTTGAAAATGCCCTCTTATCTACACTACTAATAACGGTTCAATCAGGAGGAAGACAACATGAATTTTGTCAAAGCTCTCATGCTTACCGCGCTTGTCAGCGGCGTAGCGCTCACTACCCAGCTACGTGCAAGCGAAGGTAATCAGATCACCCCTGGATTGCAATCCGTTGAAGTGATGCATAGTGGTGATAAGGTAATGATCACCCGCTCATCTGATAAAGATGCCAAGATCCCAGGGTCATTTGCCAAGGTTGCACGCCACTGCCCCCCATTCTGTATCCAACCCGCATCCGTAGCATCCGGCGTGGAAACTGTCGCGGAGCTTGAGGTACTGGGTTATCTCAAACGAATCGGTAACGGAGACCGCAAGGTAATGGTTATCGACTCCCGCACACCAGAATGGATTATTCGCGGCACCATCCCGGGCTCCGTCAATATTCCATGGAACAGGATCAATGTAGATGTGCAGGGAACCTTCGAAATCGCCGCAGAAGCGGAAGGCCTGCATGACATCCTGACCGAGCAACTCGGCGTACAGGAAGTCGACGGTCATTTGGATTTCCGTAATTCGAAGACCTTGGTCCTATTCTGCAATGGCAGCTGGTGCCCGCAGTCATCCAGCAACATCAAAACCCTGCTTAAGCTCGGCTATCCGGCGTACAAACTGAAATGGTACCGTGGCGGCATGCAGGATTGGGTCTCACTGGGGCTCACTACCGTGAACAAATAAGCCGCTAACGGCACAGCAAAATAAAAAAGGGTTACCATCTATCTGGTAACCCTTTTTTTCGGCTCCAGCAAGACATTGTCGAACACCCACCCTCAAGCTTCTAAAGTCTCAAAGAGCGTTGGCTGAAAGAACCCACTGTTTAGTTTAGGTATTGCGACAATATATCCAGCCGTCACCACGACACGATGCACACTTGGTGCTTTCATCTATACCACTACCTTTACATTGAGTGCACAGCTCCCAGTTACTGGGGTCTATCGCATTTTCGAGTGTCCCACTGCAACGTTTGCCAGCAAGCGTTCTTTGGCAGCGCATATTGATATAGATTGAATCTGTATTTGTTGCGCCACACCGGGTACATCGGGCAACAGGCGTTTTTTTTGCGTTATCCATTGACCCACCTCCACACATTCGGATAGTTCGATACCACGAATACCAGCTCTGCACTGCCGGCCTAGTCAGGCGAATTTATTTCCTAAATATGGTTGGTAGATGATCAGAAATCAATCTGATCAACCACACTAGTCGACTGGATTTCATTCAAAGTGGGGGGCTGTGAATATTCAGCACGGGTGAGATTAAGAATATCTAGAGAGCAAATATCATTTCAGCAATAGTCATTGAAGATAACTCAGACACAAAAAAAGGCTAGCCGTAGATTGCTAACCTTATGTTTGCTGTTTGATTTTTGGTCCGGGCGGGGTGATTCGAACACCCGACCCCTACAACCCCATTGTAGTGCGCTACCAGACTGCGCTACGCCCGGAAAGAGCGGCAATGTTAGGCACTTAAGCCGCTGATGTCAATGTAAAAAACAGCTTTACCAAGCCGCTTTGTTTCAGGTGATTCAAGCGGGAGCTAAATCTCCACATATGCTCATATGGAGCAACTAGGAAGCCTGAATTCAATGAAGGAGCAATTCGTTACCTGCGCTTTAAAACACGGGACGCAAGCACCGAATCAGCAGACAATAGGACTCACCCATGAATGGTGATGTAAGGGATGCTAGGAAAGGTATGTAAAAACAGGTACCGGGCAAAATCCTATCGTTTGAGGATCTGCAGTACCTCTTCCAGTTCGCTACGCAGCTGCTTGACGATCTGCTGACTCTGCTGCAGATCCTCTTTCGCGGTGTCACCGGAAAGTTGCTGGCGGGCGCCGCCTATAGTGAAGCCCTGTTCGTAGAGCAGACTGCGGATCTGCCTGATCATCAGGACATCGTGTCGCTGATAGTATCTGCGGTTACCGCGCCGTTTGACCGGTTTGAGTTGCGGGAACTCCTGCTCCCAATAACGCAACACGTGAGGCTTAACTTGACAAAGCTCACTCACTTCACCAATGGTGAAATAACGTTTGCCCGGAATAGCGGGCAGATCGGTATTACTGCTGCTCGGATCCAGCATAAGCTTCTACTCGCGCCTTCAATTTCTGACCTGGACGGAATGTTACAACCCGTCGTGCCGAGATGGGTATCTCCTTCCCGGTCTTTGGGTTGCGGCCAGGCCGTTGTTTTTTTTCTCTGAGGTCAAAGTTCCCGAAACCGGAGAGCTTGACCTGACGCCCTTGCTCTAAAGATTGGCGAACTTCTTCAAAAAACATTTCCACCATCTCTTTGGCTTCGCGTTTATTTAGTCCCAGCTCTTCAAAGAGCTTGGCTGCCATATCGGCCTTGGTCAATGCCATATCCTAATCTCTCAACTTTGCATCAAGTTCATCGGACAAATGATGAAGTACTCTCTCCAGGACTTCATCAACTTCCTGATCAGTAAGAGTGTGTGATTTTTCCTGTAAAATCAATCCCAATGCCACACTTTTTCGACCCGAATCTACGTTTTTTCCAGTATAGACATCAAATAGCCGGATGTCTTTAATAATTTTGCCGGATGATTCACGAATTACGTTCCTAACAGCTTCAAAAGTCACACTTTCATCTACCACCAATGCTATATCTCGGCGGATAGACGGAAATTTTGAGAGGCTCTCAAATGCTGGCAGGCTACCCAGTTCAATTTTTGCCAAATCGATTTCAAACAAAAAGCTCGTGCTGGTCAGATCCAGTTGCTTCTCCAGCTCGGGATGGAGCATGCCTATGCGACCGACCGCTTCATCGCCATAATGGATCACGGCAGACTGGCCTGGATGTAGTGCCGGGTGTTTACCGGCGGCGAAAACGAAGCGATCTGCTGAATCACACAAACTCAACAGTGCCTCAATATCAGCCTTCATATCGAAAAAGTCGACAGGGTCATTCGATGAATCCCACTGCTCATCCAATCGATCTCCGGATACCAGACCTGCAAGCACCCTCTCCTGGCGGATTTCCCCTCCATCCCTGACGAAACAGAGACCGGATTCAAAGATCCGCACTCTGGATTGCTGGCGTGACTGGTTATATCGGGCCGTCTGCAGCAGGCCGGGCCAAAGGGAAGTTCGCATCACCGCCATGTCGGCAGAGATTGGATTGGCCAGGCGGATCCCTGTCTGTTCCGGATCGACCAACGCTTCGATCTCCGGGCTGACAAAGCTATAGGTGATCACCTCTTGGAAATCACGTCCCACCAACAGCTGTTTCGCCTTACCGAGATCGAATTCAGCTTCCTGCCGACCCCGCATCTCCATGGAAAAGGCTCCACGATTGGTTGGGATCCTGGCGTATCCGTAGATCCTGCCAACCTCCTCGATGAGATCTTCCTCAATGGCGATATCGAAACGGCAGCTGGGTGCCCTGACCTGCCAGCCTTCGCCGGTTTCAATCACCTGCATCTCCAGGCGGTTTAGGATATCCAGCACCTCAGCACGCTCGATCTCGACCCCCAACACCTTATTCACCCGATTGGCGCGCAGATCAATTAACGGACGCTCACCGATCTGCTTCTGATTGACAGCTTCAACGATGGGGCCGGGCTCTCCACCGGCAATTTCCAGCAGCAACGCGGTTGCACGCTCCATCGCCTTGGACTGAAGCTGGGGATCGACTCCACGCTCAAAACGATGGGAAGAGTCTGTGTGTAACCCATAATTTCGGGCCTTTCCGCTGATCGCCATGGGTGTGAAAAATGCACTTTCAAGCAGAATATTTTGTGTCGTCTCGCCAACTGATGAATCCTCACCACCCATAATCCCTGCCAGAGCCAGTGGGCGCTTTTGATCGGCGATGACCAGGGTATTCTCTTTCAGCTCGATCTCCTGGCCACCGATCAGAGTCAGCATCTCGCCCTGCTCAGCCATACGGACCTGGATTTTTTGCGCTATCTTCTGCAGATCAAACCCGTGCATGGGTTGTCCCAGTTCCAGCAACACATAATTGGTGACATCAACCACAGGACCAAGACTGCGGATATCACTGCGTCGAAGTCGCTCTTGCATCCACAGAGGGGTCTCCGCATTGACATCCACGCCCTTCACAACCCGGCAGAGGTATCGAGGACAGGCTTCGTCGGCCAGCAGGTCCACATCAATCTGGTCATCAATGGTGGGAGTCACAGGATGAACAGCCTGGACTGATACTGAACAGCGGTTGATCACCCCAACTTCGCGGGCAATGCCCACCAGCCCGAGGCAATCACCCCGGTCAGGGGTCAAATCCACATCGATAGCTTGATCGTCCAATCCCAGATAAGACCGGAAGTCATCTCCTACCGGTGCATCAACCGGCAACGGCATGATGCCGTCAGAGCTCTCTGCCAGGCCCAGTTCGCTGGCGGAGCAGATCATACCCAACGACTGCACACCTCGCAGCTTGGCCTTCTTGATCTTGAAGTCACCCGGCAACAGTGCACCGACGGTGGCAACAGGCACTCGCATGCCAGTCGAAACATTGCGTGCACCACAGACAATCTGTAGCGGTTCGTCACCACCTACAGTAACCTGACAAACACTCAACTTATCTGCATCGGGATGCGCTTCTTTTTCAAGCACTTCCCCCACGACAACACCTTGGAAAGATGCTGCTACCGGCGTCACTGAATCGACCTCCAGGCCAGCCATGCTCAACTGATCCGCAAGCTCCTGTGTCTTGACCGGTGGATCGACCCACTCACGCAACCAGGCTTCACTGAATTTCATTATTCTCTACTCATCCTATGCAAACTGTTTCAGAAAGCGCAGATCATTTTCAAAAAATAACCTCAGGTCATTCACCCCGTACCGCAACATGGTCAGGCGTTCGACACCCATACCGAAGGCATAACCCGTATACTTTTCACTGTCGATACCCACATGCCGAAAGACCTCCGGATGCACCATGCCGCAACCCAACACCTCAAGCCAACCGGTATGGCTGCAGACCCGACACCCCTCCCCGCCACACATCACGCACTCGATATCGACCTCGGCTGAAGGCTCGGTGAAGGGGAAGTAGGAGGGACGGAAGCGCAGCTCCAGCTCGCGTTCGAAAAAGCTGCTGAGGAAGTCATACAACACACCTTTCAAATCGGCGAATGAGACATTTTCATCCACCAGCAGACCTTCCACCTGATGAAACATCGGCGTATGGGTCAGATCAGAGTCACAACGGTAGACACGACCCGGCGCAATGATTTTCATTGGCGGGCCTTCATGCTCCATGGTACGTATCTGTACGGGAGAGGTGTGGGTGCGCAGCAGAAGATGCGCATCGAAATAGAAGGTGTCGTGCATCGCCCGGGCAGGATGGTGTGCCGGAATATTGAGTGCCTCGAAATTATGGTAGTCGTCTTCGATCTCAGGCCCTTCGGCTACCTCAAACCCGGCGTGTGCAAACAGATGCTCAATACGATCCAGCGTTCGTGTTACCGGATGCAGACCGCCTCGATTCAGACCTCGTCCCGGCAGGGTGACATCGATCTTTTCTGAGGCCAGGCGAGCCGCCAACGCCTCTTGCTCCATAACCGCTTTACGTTTCTCTATGGCCTGCTGCAGTGACTGCTTGGCTTTGTTGATCGCCTGACCGGCCTGAGGGCGCTGCTCAGGGGGCAGTGTCCCAAGCTTCTTCAACTGCGCGGTCAATTGCCCGCTCTTGCCCAGATAGCTCACACGAATCTCATCCAGTGCAGAGAGATTGTCTGCCGAGGCAATGGCTTTCTCTGCCTGATCGATCAGGCTCTGTAGATCCAGCGTGGCGTCGTCATCCATCTATTTATTCCAATCTTGTTATCTAATTCAGCAATAAAAAAGGGGAAAGTCCAAAGGCCTTTCCCCTTTTGTCGTCATTCGCGAACCGGTTTCACCGGCCACCATGACTGGCAGTTAGCTGGAGAGAGCGGCCTTGGCCTGTTCTGCCAGCGCGGTAAATGCCGCTTTGTCGTGAATCGCCAGATCAGCCAGCATCTTACGGTCAACCTCAACGTTGGCGATATGCAATCCATTGATCATGCGACTATAGGAGAGACCGTTATCACGGGCTGCCGCATTGATACGCGCAATCCACAGCGCACGAAATTGACGTTTTTTCTGGCGACGATCGCGGTAGGCATACTGGCCGGCCTTGATGACCGCCTGTTTGGCTACACGATAAATTTTGCTGCGGGCTCCGTAATAACCCTTAGCTTCCTCAAGCACCTTCTTATGGCGGGCGCGTGCTTGTACACCACGTTTAACTCTTGGCATTGTTCAGATCCGATTCGTAAATGTTAGGCGTAAGGCATCATACGACGGGCGATAGCCACATCGGATTTTGCAATCGTATTGGGAGAACGCAGCTGGCGCTTCCGCTTGGTACTCTTCTTCGTCAGGATGTGACGACGATGTGAGCAGTTTCGCTTGAACGAACCGGACGCTGTGCGTTTGAACCTTTTGGCCGCACCGCGATTTGTCTTAATCTTAGGCATTGTCTCTATAACTCCGCGATTTGTGACGCCTTATGGCGTAAAAATAGTTACTTTTTCTTGGGGCCCAACACCATCACCATTTGCCGTCCTTCCATCGCAGGCTTCTGTTCGATCTGGCCAAACTCCTCCAGATCTTTCTCCACCCGTTGCAGAAGTTCTAAACCGAGCTCACGGTGTGCGTGCTCACGGCCTCGGAACCGCATGGTTACCTTGGTCTTGTCCCCGTCTTGCAGGAAACGCGTCAGGTTGCGTAGTTTTACCTGATAGTCCCCTTCACCAGTCCCTGGCCTGAACTTGATCTCTTTGATATGAACCTGCTTCTGCTTCTTCTTGGCGGCCTGTTTCTGTTTCTTCAAATCGAAGAGAAACTTGCCGTAATCCATCACGCGACAAACCGGGGGTTCCCCGTTTGGTACGATCTCCACCAAATCCAATGTTGCTTCTCGAGCTGCCCGTAGGGCCTCATCAATCGAAACAACACCTATTTGTTCACCATCAGCTCCAATGAGCCTCACTTCCGAAACGGTAATGTCATCATTCAGACGGTGCTTTTTTGCAGCAGCGATAGCCGGTTCCTCCAAAAAGTTCAATCCTGAAAAGTAGAAAAGCACCGGTTGACCGGTGCTTTACACTCAGTTTACACGTTGCTTGACTTCGCCCCGCATACGATCCATGAAGTCATTCAGCGACATTGCGCCAAGGTCTTCACCTGTTCGTGTGCGTACGGCGACTGCGCCCTCCTCCATCTCCCGATCACCAATGACCAGTAAATAAGGTACGCGCATTAACGTATGCTCGCGGATTTTAAAGCCAATCTTCTCATTTCTCAAGTCTGAATCGACACGAAAACCGTTATTTCGCAGGGATTTGAGGCAATCTTGCACATAATCGGCCTGACGATCCGTGATATTTAGTAAAACAGCCTGTACTGGGGCCAGCCAGAGAGGGAGTGCGCCCGCGTAGTGTTCGATCAGAATTCCGATGAAACGCTCCAACGATCCGAGTATCGCCCGATGCAGCATCACCGGCACTTTTTTACTGTTGTCCTCGGCGATATAAGTGGCACCAAGCCGCTCCGGCATGGAAAAATCGAGCTGTATGGTGCCCAGCTGCCAGATCCGACCAAGACAGTCGCGCAGGGAGAATTCGATTTTCGGTCCGTAGAAGGCGCCCTCACCCGGCTGCAGCTCCCAATCCAGACCTTGCTGATTCAACGCATCTTCAAGTGCTTTCTCAGATTTATCCCATACCTCGTCTGATCCCACACGCTTTTCAGGTCTCGTAGAGAGCTTGATCAGAACCTCATCGAAGCCAAAATCCTTGTAGACTTCCAACAGCAGGCTGTTGAAGGCCTGCACCTCAGAGAGGATCTGATCTTCGCTACAGAAGATATGCGCGTCATCCTGAACGAAATTGCGCACCCGCATCAAGCCATGCAGCGTTCCCGAGGGCTCATTGCGGTGGCAGGAACCGAACTCAGCCAGACGCAGGGGCAGATCCCGATAACTCTTCAGGCCATGATTGTAGATCTGAATATGTGCCGGACAGTTCATCGGCTTGATGGCGTAGACCCGGTCATCCGTCTCGGTCACGAAGATATCGTCGCGAAATTTGTCCCAATGACCCGATTTCTCCCACAGGCTGCGGTCGATCACCTGGGGCGTGTGCACCTCCTGGTAACCGTGATCCTTCAGCTTGTCGCGGATGTACTGCTGAATGGTCAGGTAGATCTGCCAGCCTTTGTCATGCCAGAAGGCCATACCCGGTGCCTCTTCCTGGGTATGAAAGAGATCCTGTACCTTGCCGATCTTGCGATGGTCCCGCTTTTCCGCCTCTTCCAGCCGGTGCAGGTAAGCCTTCAACTCTTTTTTATCGCGCCAGGCCGTACCATAAATACGCTGCAACATCTCGTTGTTGGAGTCACCACGCCAATAAGCCCCGGCCACCTTCATCAACTTAAAACCTTTTCCCAGCATGCCGGTGCTGGGCAGATGAGGTCCACGGCAGACATCGAACCAGTCGCCCTGACGATAGATTGAGACCTCTTCACCTTCAGGAATATATTCTCTGATGATCTCAACTTTGTATTTTTCGCCAATCGACTCAAAAGTCTTCATCGCCTTGTCTCTGTCCCAGACTTCCCGTTGCAGGGACAGATTACGTTTGACGATCTCATGCATGCGCTGCTCGATCTTCTTCAGATCATCCGGCGTGAAGGCATCCTCTCTGGCAAAGTCATAATAGAATCCGTCTGTGATGGCGGGGCCGATGGTCACTTGAGTACCGGGGTAGAGTTCCTGCACCGCCTGCGCCATCACATGGGCGGCGTCGTGACGCAGCAGCTCCAGTGCCTCTTCGTCTCGGCTGGTGACGATGGCGACTTCACAATCCTCATCAACAAGATAAGAGGTATCGACGAGACGTCCATTGACGCGACCGGCCATCGCGGCCTTGGCAAGTCCGGGACCGATGTCTGCTGCGATATCGTGTACAGTTAAAGGGGCATCAAATGTGCGTTGGGAACCATCGGGGAGAGAAATAACAGGCATGTTTTTTACTTCCTCATCAGTGGTGGCCCATACGAGAGGCCACATGAAATTAAAAAAGGCCAGCAGCTTGGGCCGGCCTACATCATTAAATCAACGGTCCGAGTGAAGAGACCTCGCTAATTGGATAACTCTCTGATCCGTATAAGCTTTACTTTAACGAATCAATAACTGAAAGGTACCCACTTGAAGCAGTGATGCAGTCTATTACAGGCCACTTCAACAAGTCAAAACAGAATCGGTCCAGGGGTCAGATTGCTGCCCAAAAAAAGTTGAGAAGATCCCCCTACCGTTTGATTTTGCGTAATGTCTTCTCAGTCCAGAAGGAATTTCTCCGATTACTGTTGTACTCCACCACTTTTTTCGGAATCACCGCCAGACTTTCATGTCCCGTTCTAAGATCCAGGCCGTACCAGTATTTCCAGAAGAGTGCACGGGGATCACCCTCCTCTTCTGTATTCACCAGCCCCCAGTCCCGATCGATAATCTTGATCAGTTCACCATTCTTAAAATAGAGCGTGCGGTAATCCGCGAAGCTTTTGGTATCGACGTAACTGATGCGATAGTCGTACCACCAGTTCTTGAACTTGGTCGTACTCTTGAGTCCATAGACCTCTTTGTTCAGATGACGGCAACTGCGTTCCGGTAGTTTGCCTGCATACCGATAGTGCTTCCCTTCCAGGTTCGTCATGATGCCGAGACAGGTGTGAAAAGGTTTCGTACCAATCAGTTCATGGGTTTCATCTTCAGGTTTACGCAAGGTGACATCGCCAAAAGTGAATACGCTTCCGCCCCAGGCATCATCCTGTTTGGGTTGAGAAAAGCGCCGGATCTTTCTCAGGCTGGGTAACCAGACCATATAATCCTTGTTCTTCTGGTCATCCATGTATTCCGTCACCAGCATGCCGGTACCTCTCATTTTCCCCGAATGGAAGATGGCAAGATCCCTGGATTGTAAAGTCTCGTCTGTGTTGTAGTTATTGTTGAGATGCCGCTCCACCGCGGTCGCAAGCTCACTCCCTTCCCTGGCCCTATTGATCAGTACGCTCATCGTGCGGCCACGTCGCTTTATGGAGAAATTTCTGAAGGCGTAGAAGTGATTGGCAAAATAGACCTGGCGGGCAATTTCCTCGGCGTCCTGTATTACACCCTCCGCCGGGTATGCCAATTCACGACTTACTGCAGCCTGACTATCGATCGAGAGAAGAGAGAATATCGAAAGAAAAAAGGTACGGGCTATGACACTTGTAGTTGAGATAGGCATATCGGTTTCTCTTAATCCAGCGGACGGTAACCCTTCACATGGGATCCCTGTTATTTGAGTTCCTTGGTATATCTGAAAATATCATCCTTAATACGATCCAGGTCTCCTGTCGCAAGATAATCACGATGCAGACGCTCCTTATAGTCTGTGGGCAGCTTCTTGTAGAAGATGTAACTGCCTGGGGATTTGGATTGAAGAAATACTGAAAACCCTTCGACATCCTTCAATGCACCACCACTTTCCGGTTGATCTTCTATCGAACCAATCCAGGGTGAGTCAGGGGAGATCTCAAAAACACTACTGGTAAACTCAGCAAAGTCTGCCTTAACCGCACTTAGATAATCTGAATCGGCAGCTTGAACAGCATCGAACTGAAGGCAGCCTATCATCAAGAAAGCAAGCTGACAGGCCACAACGCTCCGTATCATTTGTTCCATGACTGTTCTCCTGAAATTTGTTGCACTTATAAAAAACATCCCTGAAAAAATAAAGGTTAAAGTCACCTTATAACTACATGTGCAGAGCACATTCTAGGGTAGCTCTCTCAATATACAAGTGCAGAGCTAACACTTCTCAATCAGAGTCACCACTGATATTAAAAACAGAAAGTTGATTCGGATTCTCACTGCACATCCACCCTAGATCATGCCCATCTCTGTGAATTAAACCGTAGCAATCCTCCAGCAATCAGCGAGACCACAGTGAGCGTACAGACAATCATCGCACCTGCAGGCAGATCCCAAAGCGCCGCTAACAATAAACCCACGCCATAACCGGATGCCGCAATCATGTAGCCTGTACGATTCGCTTTCCTCTTGCTGTCGCGGACAGCGAGTGCCGGCAGAACCAAACTGGCAAAGACCAGATAGACACCCACCAATTGCACGGAAGCGGTAATGGCAACGGCAAACAGAAGGTAGAATCCCAACGATGATCGTTGCTGCCGGAAAGCGAACCATAGAACCAGGATCACCAGGTAGAGCAGCGCCACGGGTATGAGTTGCTGATAACTGACCCAGAGTATCTGGCCGACCAACAACTCTTTCAGGTATTCACCGCCATGCGGATTGGCCGCTAAAAGCAGGATACTGACACTCGACGTGAGGACAAACAGCCCCCCGATCAATGCCTCCTGTACTTCAGGCCAGCGCTTCTCAGTTAAATGAAGCAGGTACGAAGCCATGAGTGCCGCACTGACGGCAACCAACTGTACCTGCCAACCCCCAGGCGCCCAATGAAAACTATGGGCTAGCACGATTCCCATACCCGCTGTCTGCGCCACCGCCAGATCGAGGAAGATGATCCCTCGTTGAAGCACATGTCGGCCAAGCGGTACATGTGTAGATGCCACCACCAGGCCAGCCAGAAAGGCCGGCCCTAGGATGTTTAGGTCAAGCACCTCCCAATTCACGATTTCACCTTGAGAAGACGCTGCAACGTTTCATCAAAGAGCGTGAATAGATCGGTGACCCCTTCTCCACCCCCTACTGTGTAGGGAAGTTCAACCGCCACAATTCCTGTCAGTTGAGAGAGCCGCATGGCGGCCTTGGGATTCTGGTAGTGGGTATAGATAATGGCACTGGCCGGCGCCTCCGTCAGAGATTGTCTCAGTTTAGCGAGATGCCCTGCCGTGGTTGGCAGGCCCGGCTTTGGCTCCAGAGCGCCCACTTTTTCAATGTGCAGCCAATCAAACAGATAGTCCCAGTCCTGATGATGTACGACCAACCTCATGCCTTTCAGCGGTTCGGCGAGCCGTTGCCACCGCTGCAGAGCCATCTGCCAACGATGCTTAAAATCCGCAAAGCGGGATTGGTAGTGTTGGGCATTCGATGGATCGATTGAGATCAGGCGCTCGTTCAACGCCGTCGCGATCTGCAATAATCGTCGGGGGTCAAGATGAACATGCGGATTACCGGAAGCGTGCACATCGCCCATGGAGCGATCCACCTTTTCCGGGATACCCAAACGGTCGACCCACTTCGCAGCTTCAAAGTAACCTGCCTGCCCCGCCAGGACTTTTCGATTGCCTGCCTGACGTTGCAGCATTGGCAACCAGCCAACTTCCAACTCTGCACCGCTGCATACCAATAAATCAGCCCGTCGTACTTTTGCGATCAGGCTGGGGCGTGCCTCGATGCGATGCGGGTCCTGATGAGCAGTGGTTGCTGAAGTGGTTAACACCCGATCGCCGCCCAACTCGTTCACCAAGGATGCCCACTCCGGCTCACAGGCAAAGATATTGAGCTGTGAGAACGCGATTTGAGGCAAACCTATTCCCATCGCAATTAAAACTAAACAGAATGTTTGTTTCATCGGAGAATCTCCTAAAACTGGTGCGCACCATGAGGGCCAAGACTCATGATGTACTGCAGTGTGAGGATATTGTCCGTGTCTTCGTAGGAGTCATCCTTGGTGTACTGCAATCGCACCCGGCTATATTCACTGTGCGAGTAATCCCCCATCAGGGTCAGCCGTTCAGGTGTATGGCCTTCATTATCGAGTCCCGCTTCCGCCAGCACCGCCTGATCCGATCCCCGGTTATCCGAATCAAGTCGGTCGTAGCGCAGGCCCGCCCGCCAGCGCGGTATGAACTGATAGACTGCCTGTAGATACCAACCCTTCTGCTCTCCATCGTATGTGGTCGATTCGGGTGTAACGGAACCGTCATCCATGATCACTTTTCCTTCTTCATCACGGATGAAATACTCGCCCTGAAGCTTCAGATTTCTTTCACTGGCATTGCCTTGAGGCGCCCATTTCCAGACAAAATCGATACCACTGACACGACTGTCACCCGTATAAGTCGGGATCTCATGCGCACCGCCATCATGATGGTGTCCACCGGAAGTACGATTCTCGATATCGGCCTGCCAATGAGAGAGTCCGACCTGCCAGGCCTGGCTCTCCCCGATGTCACCCCCAATCTTGGCAAACAGGCTGCTTGCCCCTGCACCGTCATGACTGGCGCCGCCGGCCGGAAAGCGTTCTCCACGGGTAATCTCACCACCGAGTTTGAAATAGAGTTCGGTGGGCGCAACCCAACTGATTTGCAATCCGTCATCGCGCAACTGGTCGCCAAACAACCCCCGATAGATCAACGGGGCATCAGAAAAATCCCAGGCGTGGGGGTGTTGCTGATTCAGGTAACCGATAGCAGAGAAAAAACGCCCACCCTTGACAGTCAGGCCGTTACCCAAAGCCAAGGTCTCGATATAGGCCTCCTCGAGTTCCACCTCCGTTTCACCTTCATGGTCGGCGATGACGGCTGTCATCTTGCCGTAGAACATGTCATCCACATTGGCGCTGATGGCCAATTCGTTATGCCCGAGATGGAAACCCTCTTCACCGCGACCCGCTTCCCCACCAAGCATAAAGCCGGGCAGTTCATAGTCTGTTTCGTTTTCATAGGCACTGAAACGGCCGTCGAGGATCAGACTGATTGCCGGATTGAACTGCTCACTTTCCACAGCGCAAACAGGTGTTAAACCCAACGCCAGTGACAGCGCTGTTACGATTGAAATACGCTTATTCATCTAAGCTCTCCAAAGAACACAGGGCAGCGCGATATCTCGCACTACCAAAAAAATAATGGTTTGTTGATCTGTGCTTAGGAGGTAGCAGGAGGTGCGCGAATGCGGCAAAAGTTGGCGGCAAGTGCGATCAGTCCTTCAGACGATCCCGCTTGTCTGTCAAAGAAAACCCGATTGATTGAGAGAGAAAGAAGAGACGGTGCAACAAAATGATCCTGGGAATGGGCTACCAGGCAGACTTCGCAGACTTCATCCTGATCATGGTCGTGATAGAGATGATCGACCCATAGCCCCTGAGAAATCAGGACTACGAGCGCCAACAGTATGAGCAATGATTTTTTCATTTATTCCCGCTTCATTCCGGGGTGCTTCACGTCTATCAGGTGACAAAGCGATATCAACCAGCCCTACCGGGGGCTGGGATGTTGTTATAATATAACGTAACATTATGCAACAACCCCATGCAAGAGATGCAAACCGACAGATGTTCAAGCTAGAACCATTTCTCAAATATGGGCTCTATCTGCTCACACTGAGCCTGCTCAGTCCCCTGGTTCAGGCTGAACCCAAAGTGGTTGTCAGCATCAAGCCGATCCATTCGCTGCTTGCCGGATTGATGCATGACATTGGTGAGCCCATACTCCTCATTGACGACAATCAGTCCCCTCACAATATGAGCCTCAGACCCTCCAATGCGCGTGCGTTGAATGAGGCTGATCTGATTGTATGGATTGGAAGCAGCTTAGAACCTTCCCTCTCCCGCCTGCTTGATTCTCGTAATCGTGACGCAGAAGTTGTCAGTCTGATCAATACACCGGAATTACTCCTGTTACCGATACGTGCCAGTCATGAGTGGGAAACGCATCAGCACAAACAGCGTCACCAAATGGCTCCTGATCATTCGGCTTCTGATATGCAAGCCTGGGATAATCACATCTGGCTGTCACCGGATAACGCCATCCAAATGGTACGGCACTTAACCCAGATTCTGATTCGGCTCGATGCATCACATAGCGGCCAGTATCTTAAAAACAGTCGATCTCTCTTAGATCGTTTGCAGACTCTCGATACGGATCTTGCAAGCAGAATCACTGCTGTTAATGAGACCCCCTTTATTGTGTTCCACGATGCCTACCACTATTTTGAACAGCACTTTCAGTTAAACGCTGTGGGGTCGGTGAGCGTCAGTCCGGAACGTCTATCCGGTGCCCGGCACATCCATGAACTGCGCCAAAAGATCCGTCGCCTGAATGCCCGTTGTGTCTTTGCGGAGCCCCAGTTTGAGCCCAAGTTGGTTCGGACCTTGGTGGAGGGTACACAAGCACGCATCGGTCAACTTGATCCGTTAGGGCAGGATCTCCCAGCAGGACCTGATGCCTATTTCACGCTAATGCAGCGTCTTTCAGAGAACTTAGTGGATTGCCTCACGGAGTAAATCAATGCGTCGACTCAAACATACGAAGCAATTCCCAGCTGCCGATCATGATCATAAAACCTGCATAACGCACGCCCTTCAGGAGGCGGAGGCCTACTGCAAGCAACAGGGTCTGCGCTTAACGGAATTACGCCGTCGCGTACTGGAGCTGATCTGGGCCAACCATCAGCCTGTCGGCGCATACGATCTGCTGGAACAATTGACCCGCGAAGGACGCAAAGCAGCCCCCCCCACCATCTATCGTTCTCTCGACTTTCTCATGCAAAGCAGTCTCATCCACCGTATCACTTCACTCAACGCCTATGTCGGCTGTAATCACCCCGGGCTTGATCACGCCGCACAGTTCTTTATCTGTGAAGACTGTGGGCAGGCAGCAGAAATGGACGATGCCAAGATAGAGTCAGCCATTGCCAAGGATGCCAAGCGTCTTGGCTTCACGGTTGAGAAACGAACGATTGAAGTCGCCGGCATTTGCGCCCACTGCAAGCATCATTCAAAAACATGAACACAACAGCCAAACCACTCATCGAAGCCAATGGTATCAGTGTTGTGCTGCGGGGACGGCAGATACTGGAACAGGTCAATCTTAGCGTAGGGCGAGGAGAAATCGTCACACTGATCGGTCCCAATGGCGCCGGTAAAACAACCTTGGTGCGAGTCATTCTTGGCCTTCTCAAGGCTAATGAAGGCAGTATGAAAAAGCAGCCGAATCTGCGTATCGGCTATATGCCACAGCGACTCGCGTTGTCGGAAAATATGCCCCTGACCGTCAAACGCTTCCTCTCTCTCGGATGCAAGCGTCAGGAGAGTGAGATGCTGGAGATCGTCCACGAACTGGATATCGAACAGTTACTCGATAGCCCGATGCAGCGTCTCTCCGGTGGCGAGCACCAGCGTGTGTTGTTGGCCCGTGCACTGCTTCGAGAGCCGGATCTGTTGGTCCTCGACGAACCGGTACAGGGGGTGGATATTACCGGGCAGGCAGCACTGTACGCCCTAATCACCCAAATTCGTGATCGATTCGGTTGTGGTGTATTGATGATCTCCCATGACCTTCATCTGGTGATGTCTACAACCGATCAAGTGCTTTGTCTGAATCATCATGTCTGCTGTTCAGGCCATCCGGAGAGCGTCAGCCAGCACCCCGCTTACCTGGAGCTATTTGGTGCGGCAGCGAGCGCCAAACTGGCTGTGTATACCCATCACCACGATCACACCCATGATATTCATGGCGATATCAAATCCCCGCGAAAGGAGCATCATCATGGATGATTTTCTGTTGCGGGCATTGGCCGCCGGCATGGGTGTCGCACTGGTGGCCGGACCACTGGGGGTCTTTGTGGTGTGGCGCCGCATGGCCTATTTCGGTGACACCCTGGCCCACTCTGCTTTACTCGGTGTGGCGCTGGGCTTTCTGCTCGGCATCAACCTCAACCTGTCGGTCATTCTACTGGGTATTGCCCTGGCTTTATTACTTGTCGGCATGAGCAGAAACCGCCAGCTATCCAGAGACACCCAACTCGGCATACTGGCACACAGCGCCCTGTCACTGGGACTGGTTGTGATGGCATTTCAAACCTCAGTACGTGTTGACCTGATGGGTTATCTGTTCGGTGATATCCTGGCAGTGACCGCTACCGACCTGTTTTGGGTCTGGGGCGGCGGCCTGTCGGTGCTGCTGGTATTGATCATGATCTGGCGTCCCCTTCTCTCTCTGACCGTGCATGAGGAGCTGGCCCAGGTCGAAGGCGTGCCTGTAGGCAGTGTGCGGTTGATTTTCATGCTGCTCATTGCCCTGGTGATAGCGGTCTCCATGAAAATCGTCGGTGTGCTATTGATCACCTCCATGATGATTATCCCGGCAGCGGCGGCAAGGCGCTTCGGCCGCACGCCAGAGCAGATGGCATTAATGGCTGCGGCGGTCGGCTCACTCTCTGTGGTCTTGGGACTTGTCGGCTCATGGCAATGGGATACGCCGGCCGGACCCTCGGTTGTCGTGGCGGCGGCCATGCTGTTCGGATTGACTCAGCTTGTGCGACAACCGGCATGATTTAACCATGTAATGAGATAGAGAAGATGCTCGACAAGACTGAAGATCTATTGCATCCTGCCGATAACCATATGAACCTGTAGGTATTTTCACAATCCTGCCGGGATGGCTAATAGGACTACTTAGAGAGCCTCATATCCGTGGCTGAGTTTTTTAGATCAGTAAAAAACAGTCTCCACTATCACAGGATGACTGCAGCACAATATGCCATAGTTTTCACCATCTGGCTGCTTCCCCTATTCTGCCAGGCTGACCCGCCCCCAGTGCGGTCTGCAAGTGAACTCGATTACCCCCCCTTCTCCATCGTCCGCGAAGATAACAGTGCAGACGGTTTCTCTGTCGAACTGATGCGAGCTGCCATCCAGGCGATGGGACATGAAGTCACTTTCAAGGTCGGACCCTGGGCGGAAATCAAACAAGCGCTAGAAGCGGGTCACCTGGAGGCACTGCCTCTCGTGGGTCGCACCCCTGAACGGGAAGCATTCTTTGACTTCACCGTGCCTTATATCAGTCTTTATGGTGCCGTTTTTGTCCGTGATGACGATAGCAGCATTAAGGTCCCAAAAGACCTTGGCGGGCGACGTGTCGGCGTCTTGCAGGGTGACAATGCGGAAGAGTACATACGGCGGGAGGGATTCACCGACCGGATTGTTACTACGAAATCCTATAAAGACGCGTTTATAAAATTATCCGCTGGAGAAATCGACGCTGTCGTGGCGCAACGACTGGTCGGTCTCACGCTTATCGACAAGCTTAAGCTCGATAATATAAAAACAGCCATTGCACCCCTGACGGGTCTTAAACAGGATTTCTGTTTCGCCGTCACTGAAGGAAACAAGGAACTGCTCGCCTTACTCAACGAAGGTCTGTCGGTCATCATAGCCAATGGGGATTACGAGCAACTACGCGAAAAATGGCTCGGTATTCTGGACAGGGAAAAAAACCACAAGCACCACACCCTACAGATAATCACAGGATTAACGGGGTCATTCGCACTCATTCTTGTGATCCTCTTTTTTCATCAACATTGGAAAGAGCATCGTAATCTAAAAATCAATGAAGAAAAATTCCGAGATTTATTCGAGAACATGGCCCAGGGCGCGTTCTATCAAAGAGCTGACGGGTTTTTGCTTGATATTAATCGTGCTGGACTTGAGCTGTTTGGAATAACTCGTGATCAATTTCTGGGAAAGACTTCAATGGACCCACAATGGAAAGTGATCCAAGAAGACGGCTCGGATATCCCAGGCGAGCAGCACCCATCGATGCTTGCCATACAAACGGGCAAACCGGTCAAAGGCGCTATTCTTGGCATCTTCAATCCTCAAAGAAAACACCATGTCTGGTTGAACGTCACCGCCATCCCGCAATTCCTACCGGGAGAGGATAGCCCCTACCAGGCATTCGTGACGATGCACGACATCTCAGCAAGAAAACAAACCGAGGAGATACTCAAACAACAGGCTACACACGACTCCTTAACCGGTCTCTATAACCGTAAAGAACTAGAAATACGGTTATTGAGCGAAACAGAGAGCGCTATTCGGTATAACCACAAGCTATCGGTATTTATGCTGGACATAGACCATTTCAAACGAATCAACGATAACTATGGCCACCAGGTCGGAGATATTGTACTGAAGAGTCTGTCAAGTAGGCTGGAACACAGCATTCGCAGCACGGATTATGCCGCTCGATACGGTGGTGAGGAATTTGTCGTTGTTCTGTCGGAGACATCACTCACCCAAGCTGAAGAGGTGGCTGAACGACTTTGTGAACAGGTGGCTGGCTATCCCGTTTCGGTAAAGGAAGCAAAAGAAATCAAATTAACCATCAGTATCGGCATTGCCACCTTCCCGGATCATGCTGAATCCTGGGAAGAACTGCTGAAAGCTGCAGACATGGCCATGTATGCGGCAAAAAAAGCCGGACGCAATCAGGTCAAAACACCTTGATACATTTCCATTAGTCAGACCTGTTTTCTGCTGAATCTTTATCTTTTTTTTCCTTTGACCAAAGGCTTGTTAGAAAGAGGATGAAGAGCTTCCACAACAGCTGGCACACCTGCTTTGATCATTTTATTTTCCAACGTCCCCCTCTGCGTAACGTATAATTTCGTAAGGTTCAAAAAAAAACGGGCGAATATCATCCGCTGTCGCATGATAGAGAGTCATGCTTCATAAAAAAAGCGTAGCGTGCCCCGGGGCATAATAGCGACCAGAATCACACTAACCATCTGATTCTGCTTATTATTATATGCACGAACCTGCAGTAGCCTGATACTTGGGTATTGAATTGCACTTCAGGCGGAGTTGTCGAATTTTAAGGGAGTATTCTATGCCAAAACAACGGTCCTCTAAAAAGAGCGCTGGGGCAACTGTCAAGAAGAAAGGTACTGACGCCAGTTTGGCACCCAGAACCAAGCCATCGATAGGATTGGATAAGAAAGGATTCCCCATTGTTGCTTTAGGCGCCTCGGCGGGCGGCCTGGAGGCCTTCGAGACCTTTTTCAAAGCAATGCCCCATGATAGCGGTATCGCCTTTGTCCTGGTGGCTCACCTTGACCCGACCCATGTCAGCCTGCTACCCGAACTGGTGCAAAAGCACTCAAAGATGCAAGTGCATCAAGTTAAGGATGGCATGAAGGTTGAGTGCAATCACGTTTACGTCATCCCACCCAACAAAAACCTGAGAATCCTGAATGGTACGCTGCAACTGTTTGATTTGACCCGGCCAAGGGGGGCGAACCTGCCGATTGATTCATTCTTTCGCTCCCTGGCTGCGGATCAAGGCACCAATGCGATCTGTATTATTCTTTCCGGCACCGGTACGGATGGGACACTGGGACTGAAGGCCATCAAGGGAGAGATCGGTATGGTGATGGTTCAGGATGAGGCATCAGCCAAATACGATGGCATGCCCAGAAGCGCGATCTCCACGGGTCTGGCTGATTACGTGTTACCGCCGGAAAAGATGCCTGAGCAATTGATCAAGTATACCCAGCACGCTTTTCAAAAAGGTGCACAGATTGCTTCTCAGGCAGAGGGCAGCACACCGAACGCCTTACAGAAGATCTATATCATTCTTCGGGCGCAGACGGATCATGACTTTTCTCTCTACAAGAAGAATACCATCTGCCGCCGCATCGAACGGCGTATGAATATTCATCAGATCGATGACATAAAGGACTATGTGCGCTATCTACAGGAGAGTGAGCGGGAGGTTGGCATCCTGTTCAAAGAGTTGTTGATCGGGGTTACAAATTTTTTCAGGGATCCCACAGCATTCGATGCTCTGCGGGATGACTACCTTCCCAAAATGCTGGACGGCAAGCCGGATGACTACACAATTCGTGTCTGGGTTGCCGGCTGTAGCAGCGGTGAAGAGGCCTACTCATTGGCAATGATACTGCAAGAGTGTATGGCGCAGATGAACCGCCACTTCAATGTTCAGATATTCGGCACCGACATTGATGACGAGGCCATTGAGGTCGCCCGTTCAGGACTCTATCCCGAAAGTATCCTCGCGGATGTATCACCTGAACGCATCAAACGCTACTTCGTCAAAGAGGATGATGGCTGGTACCGTATCAAAAAGTCGATCCGTGAAATGTTGGTATTCGCCCCGCAGAATGTGATCAAGGATCCACCATTCACCAAGCTGGACATCCTCTCTTGTCGCAATCTGCTGATCTATCTTGGGCCGGAGCTGCAGAAGAAGCTGTTACCGGTTTTTCATTACAGCCTGAAGCCAGACAGCGTTCTTTTCCTGGGTTCTTCCGAATCCATCGGGCAGGCAACCGACCTGTTTTCCACACTGGACAAGAAGTGGAAAATATTTCATCGCCAGGTATCGAGTCATGCCATGCATCCTGTGCTGGATTTTCCGGCCACACCTATTGCGCTCGAGGAAATCGAAGCGGATGTCCCGGAAAGCATCAGAAGAGCGGAAGAGATCAGTGCATTACAGTTGGTGGAAACCATCCTCCAGCAAAGCAATACACCTCCCTGTGTGATCATCGATGATGGCTGTAATGTCATCTACGTTCATGGCCGGATAGGTCGTTTTCTTGAACCTGCGGAAGGGAGAATCAGCGTTAATATTCTGGAGATGGCCCAGCCGGATCTTAAATCAGGCTTAGCCTCTGCCATTCGTAAAGTGGCCGTACACAAGCAGGAGGTCATCCTTCGGGATCTGGAAATAGATCATGCTAATGGTCATCTATTCCTGGATTTGTCTGTTACCCCGGTTCTCGAACAGTCAATAATGCGGGGACTGATGATGGTTGTTTTCGAAGAGAAAACAAAACCTTCAAAAACGGGCGCGCAAAAGCCTCAGTCCATGACAAAGAGAGCCAAGAGTAAATCAGCTGAAGAACTCGAGCGTGAATTGCAATACACCAAGGAGAATCTGCAAACGACGATTGAGGAGTTGGAGACTTCCAATGAGGAACTGAAATCGACCAACGAAGAGTTACAGAGCACTAACGAAGAGTTACAAAGTACTAACGAAGAGATGGAGACCTCAAAAGAGGAGCTGCAATCACTCAATGAGGAGTCAGCTACCGTCAATGCTGAGCTGCAGAGCCGCATCGATGAACTCTCTCAAACCAACGACGACATGAAGAATCTGCTCGACAGTACGGATATCGCCACCCTCTTTCTTGATGCGGATTTGTGCATTCGTCGTTTCACACCGAAGGCAACTGAGATTATCCCGCTAACGGGTACAGACTCCGGACGACCCATCAGGCATTTTGCGACCAGTTTGATTAATACAGAGCTGACTGAATACGGTCGTCAGGTGCTTGAGGATCTAGCTGTCAGAGAGGTTGAGGTGAAAAGCCATGATGGAAGAATTTTCCTCATAAAGATCCGTCCCTATCGAACTACGAATAATGTCATCGATGGTGTAGTCATCACTTTCAGCGATATCACCGCGCGTAAGCAGGCCGATGAAGCACTTGAAAAACAGCGTGCGTTTCAGGAAGCCGTACTTGACTGCACAGCAAACGGTATCGTGGCCTGCAATGAAGACGGCATTCTTTCATACTTCAATAATGCCGCATGTGAAATTCACGGCCTGCCATTGAAGAACATTCCTCAACAAGAATGGACAAAACACTACGCTCTTTTTGAGGTGGACGGCAAAACACCGCTGAAGCAAGAGAATATACCCCTGGTCAGGGCATTGAGAGGTGAGCGGGTATCCAACCAGGAGTGTGTTATCGCTCCTAAGGGACAAAGGGCTGTTACTGTAAGCGTGACTGGCCAGATGCTGGCCGACTCTGAAGGGCATCCTCTTGGGGCGGTAGTATCGATGAATGATATCACTCTGCGCAAACAGGCTAATAAAGTCCTGGGCGAGTCAGAGCAACGCTACCGTATGCTCTTCGAGCTGACCGTCGGCTCGGCATTGTTAATTGATGCTGTGACGGGACATATCGAAGAGTGCAACAAGTTTGCTCACGAGCATCTGGGTTACACCAAAGACGAGTTCCATAAAATGTCGATCGTAGACATTGAGGCGGCCGAATCCAAAAAAGAGGTCTCAAGACACCTCAAAGCGATTGTCTCAAAAGGGGCTGATGCGTTTGAGACCCAGCACAAGCATAAAGACGGAACTATTATTGACGTATTGGTCAGGGCAAATACCATTGTCCATGATGATAAGCCATACATACTGACAACATGGCAGGATATCGAACACAACGATGAGTCTGGGGTAGAAAAATAATAGCCCTCACTATCATGTGCATTACCGAAGAGTAATCGTATGAGCAAGGATAAACAACTTTCGGTAGATAGGAGCGGACTGCGAAGTCGCGCTGAAAAACGCGTGATTCCGGTAGACAAACAGAGCATCGCCGAAATGTCTACGGATGATATAGCGGCTTTATTACATGAGTTGGAGACGCATCAGATTGAGCTGGAGATGCAGAATGAGGAGTTGTTAAGCACCCAGAATGTGCTGGTCGAGATGCGCGATCAATATACCGAGCTCTACGATTTCGCCCCGGTCGGCTATGTCACGGTAAGTGCCCAGGGTCTCATCATCCAGTCCAACCTGACATTCGCAGAGATGCTGGGGCTTCCCAGATCACACCTATTCAACCAGCGGCTCTCACAGTTTGTCATCGAGGAAGACCAAGACAACTACTACCATTATCTAAGAAAACTCACTGGAACGCATCAAGCACAAAGCTGTGAACTGCGCTTACGCAATCAGTCCGATGATCCGTTCTGGGCAAGATTGGATAGCATTTGTGTAGAAAGCTCCGACAGTGAATGCCTGAAAATTCGTTGCGTCTTAACCGACATCACTGATCGCAAGCTGAGAGATGAACAGATACGCACTTTGTCACAAGCGGTGGAGCAGAGCCCCGTATCGGTGATAGTGACCGACCCTGACGGCGTCATTGAATACGTCAACAGTACCTTCGAAGTGACGACCGGCTATCAGTCGTCTGAAGTAAAAGGAAAAAAATCCAAGTTTCTGGAATCCGCAAATCTATCCAAAGAAGTTTACTTGGAATTGTGGCAGACAATCAGTAACGGCATGTCATGGCAAGGCGAGTATCAGAAACAAAAGAAGAATGGTGGAATATTCTGGGAGTACGCCAATATCTCTCCCGTGCTGGATGAGTCCGGTAGAGTTTGTCACTTAGTGTCGATCAATGAGGATATTACGCTACGCAAGCAGCAGGAGGAGCATATCCTGCATCAGGCGAATTTTGATGCCTTGACCGGTTTATCCAACCGTTTCCTGGCACTTGACCGACTATCACAATTGGTCAGCGAAGCGAAGCGTAACAAAGAGTGTGTGGCCGTGCTGTTCCTGGACCTGGACGACTTCAAGAAGATTAACGACACCATGGGACATGAGGCTGGTGACAAACTATTGATCGAGGCCTCAACACGCCTACGCAGCGTGGTACGCGCAAGCGATACGGTGGGTCGTCTTGGCGGGGACGAATTTATCGTACTACTGAGCGGTATCACCGATGGGACTGATGCCATCCCCGTAGCGGAAAACATACTCGCCCGCTTTAGAGACACATTCAGTATCGATGGCCGAGAGTTGGTGCTCACCACCAGTATCGGCATTGCTGCCTATCCGGTTGACGGCAACAGCGCATCAGAACTACTGCGTAATGCTGACTCCGCCATGTATTTCTCCAAGGAGCATGGACGTAATACTTACTCCTTCTTTACCGACGCCATGAATAAAGAGGTTTCCCGCCGGTTATTACTGGAGGAGCAACTGCACGGTGCGCTGGAGCGAGATGAGTTCCGCATCTGCTACCAGCCTGTTGTCAATATTGAAAGCCATCTAATTATTGGATTCGAGGCCCTGCTGCGATGGCACAATCCAGCCTTGGGTGAAGTCTCCCCCATGGAGTTTATTCCCATCGCAGAGCACACTGGGCACATCTTACCCATCGGCCAATATGTGCTGACCCGATCACTAAACAGGCTGGTGGACTGGCAGCAAAAATATAACCCGTCTTTCACCATGGCCATCAATCTGTCGCCACGCCAATTCCGTGATCCCAACCTGGTGACATTCATTAAACAAGCCATGCATCAAGCTGGGATCACCAGCGAATCACTGGAGATGGAGATCACTGAGGGGGTTTTAATGAGCGGTCACGCCTATATTGATGATGCCTTGATTGCCCTCAGTGAATTGGGCGTAGGTATTGTCATGGATGACTTTGGCACCGGCTACTCGTCCTTAAGCTATCTGCGAAGCTATCCTTTCGATAGCCTGAAGATCGATCGCACCTTCGTGAATGATATTACTGCCGACATGGCTGATCGAAAACTGGTCATTGCCGCTATCGCCATGGCTCACAGTCTGGGATTAACGGTGGTTGCCGAAGGTGTGGAGACTGAAGAGCAACTGGCGCTTCTTGCCTCGCAGGGCTGTGAATTTGCGCAAGGTTACTTTTTCAGTAAACCGCTATTTTCAGAAGAGATAGCAGAGATACTTAAATCTGGAGGTGGCGGAAGACTACCTTGAGCAGATGGCTGTTGAAAACCTAAAATGAGCGTCCCCTCTCCCGGTGAGGGAGAGGGTGTTAGGGCCTGTTAACACTAATCCAATGCGCCCCGAAGGAAGTGCCCTTGGGGTGCGCCCTGTTGAGCCTGAAAAAGTGCCAATCAAGGCACGAGGAGAGAAGTTTGGTTATTCCAAATGAGCGACGAGCAACGCCGAGTGGCGCTTTTTCAGGCTCACCCCAAGGGCACTTCCTGCGGGGCGCAACCCGAAGGGCTGGGGCTGTTTTTGCACCCAGCGGCGTTATCATTCGCTCATGTAGCAGAGCTACACCACGCTCATTCTGCCTTGCTGGGCACAAAAACAGCTCCAGCAGGGCGTATTGGATTAGTGTTAACAGGCCCTAGCAGGACAGCAGTGATGTCATATTTCAATCACTCGCATTTAAACCATTAGTGGACCTACACTCAAGCTCACTCAGCCGGCCAGTAGTCGGTTACTATCCCCTCCCCCAGATCTGCTTCAACAAGACGGCGCCTGACTTCCCGCAACTTATCGAGCAGCGCAGGCTCAGCGAGCCCGTAGGCATCCGCATCAGGCACGCGTTTAACCACCACACCCAGTAACTCGGTGATTGCGTTGCCAATGGAATTTTGGCTGATGGTCACAATCAGTTTTCCTGCCTCATTTCGATAGATCAGCTGTTTGAATGCCGGTTGCCAGCGAATTGAATTGGCATATTTTGCATCAACAATGCACTGGTCTCTCACTTTCTTGGCTGTTGCGAGAAAATCATTATTGAATAGCAATACACTCTCCACTTGTTCAGGAAAATAAGCATCCTTCGGCATGGGGGCATTGCGTGTTGATACCTGACAGAAGAAGGTGCGGTAGAAGTCGATAAACCCTTCAAGGATCGCATCATACTCATGCCAGAAGCGAATATTTTTCAGCGCATCCACACCACCACGAATCTCCCAACAGGGTAAGCCATGTGGATAGCCGGTGAGTTCGATATTCGACTCATTGGAGCTGATAGGATTCAGTACCTCAAGCTCGAGAGCACGATCGAAAAATTCACGGTAGACATCCCGCATGTAGGATTGAAAGAGACTATGTTGTCCACCATCGGAAAGATTGGGATTGTTTGGATCAGCCAGAGCTGCCTGTCTGAGCTGCTGCATGGAAAAAACCATAAAGTGGTTGTGCAACATGCGAATACTCGGCACACCCGGCGAGGTCAACGGCCAGGTTGCGTCAAGGCTCGCCTCCCCCGCCAACAACAAATGTGCTTTGGGATCAGGGAATTGTTCCAGCATAAACTCAATGATGATTTGATTCATGCGATTCCAGACATGTCGCACATCCTCAGGCACCTGAGTACGGCGCACCGGCCGTCCCAGCGGATTGAGTATCACTTTTGACGTGTTGTAGATAATGGAAGTGTCGAACTCGTTGCTATGACCCAGCGCTTTGCGATAGAGCAAAAGGTTTTCCGGGTTCATCAAAAGTCCGTTGTTATGCACCAGGTCGTTGAGATTTTCGGTGCTATTGAAAAACTCATTGGGCTTCATCCCTTCCGGTACTTCCAGTGGAATGGGGCGAAAGGGTGTGGTGATCTCGCGCGGACCGTACTCCATTGATGAAACCTCCTATGGATGAAATGCGAATGATTTAGCATCACCCTAAACAGACGTTTGTTTGAAAGCAAGACCATCGCCATCATATGGGGCTGCTTTTTCATTCAGATGTGGTTTGCCGAGCTTCTCGGCTATGATAGCTGTACGTTATGAGTAGGCTTGCATTAATAAGGGTGATTACAGTGGTTATCATTGTCATGGGGGTCTCGGGCTCTGGAAAAACCACCGTCGGCAAGTTGCTGGCCCGTCAGTTAGGTTGGCAGTTTATCGAGGGAGATGACTACCACCCGGCAGAAAACATGGCAAAGATGTCAGCAGCCATTCCTCTCGATGATGAGGATCGTCAACCCTGGCTTGACAAGCTGTCACAGGTGATTGATCAGCATCTGCAGCGAGATCAACATGCGGTACTCTCTTGCTCAGCTCTGAAGCGCCAATACAGGGATAAGCTTCTGCGGGATCCCAAGCGGGTTCATCTGGTCTATCTGCAGGGATCTTACGACCTGATACTGGAACGGCTGAAGCAGCGAATTGGCCATTTCATGAAATATGAACTTTTGCAGAGCCAGTTTGATGTTCTGGAACAACCTGACGATACCCTCACGATCCCGGTTGATCAGTCTCCTGAGGCCATCGTAGCGAACATCACTGAACAGCTAGGCCTGGTGTCTTCCAGCCACAGCACCCAGATATTGCTTGATGGCCTGATGTTCCCTGAGGCGCCTCGCTGGCGGGATGGGTGGCTCTGGTTTACCGACCAGCACGCCCGCCGTGTAGTACGAGTCAATCCGCAAGGAGAGAATGAGACATTAGTAACCCTGGATGACCTGCCAGGAGGACTGGGTTGGCTACCGGATGGCCGTTTAGTCGTCGTCTCTATGACAAAGCGGCAGGTTCTTGTGTTGAAAAATGCGACATTACATACCTATGCCGATCTATCGACCCTCGCCTCTTTTCACTGTAATGACATGCTTGTCGATCAACAGGGTCGTTGTTACGTCGGTAATTTTGGCTATGACCTACATGGGGGTGATGCACAGCGTCCTGCCGAACTCATCCTGGTGGAATCAGATGGTCATGCGCGAATCGTCGCTGATGATCTGATCTTTCCCAACGGCTGCGCTTTGACCCCGGATGGTGGCACGCTGTTAGTCGCAGAAACTTTTGCCTCTCGCATCACAGCCTTTAATGTCAAACCGGATGGCTCTTTGAGTCACCGACGGATCTGGGCGAAACTCGGTGACGCCTATCCTGATGGCATCTGTCTCGACCCGGCAGGGAATCTCTGGATAGCCGCACCCAATCTTTCAAAATTATTGCTGGTACGTGAGGGTGGAGAAATTTTGCGAACCGTCAAGTCGTTGGGTGATCCCTATGCCTGCATGCTGGGAGGTAATAAGGACAACATACTGTTTATCACCAGCTCAGAGACCGATGATCCCGCACAGGTGAGACAACAACAAAGCGGGCGGATCGAGGGGCTTGCACTTTCAATCCTCTGAACAGACCTTCCATTGACTCAATAGCCGTCCGTACGGGTTTCGCCTGAAGTTCAGCTATTGAACCTCAGGCATAACCAGAGAAATATCTAGTGGGCCATGCGGTAAATAAGATAACTATCAGCCGGACCCACAAGCCTCAGCAGCAAGGCGCGCGAACGTAGGACTGGCAGGCCAATTCAAGGGAGCGCAACACCGCTGCTGAGGCTTGTGGGCCGGCCCGAAGGGAGTCCAGCTCATGAGCCAATGCTGCGTTGTACTCCTTGGAAAGGGCTTGCCATTCCCTGCGGAGTACGCCTTGCCTTGGCTCATGAGCTGGACTCTGATAGTTACCTTATTTACCGCATGGCCCACTAGGGTTGACTGGCGCCAGGAATACGATAACTATCCTTCAGAATTTCCACCGCACCCGGCAACTGCGCGATCCAATCGATAAAACGCCTGGATGTCGCCGCATCGGGAAAGATAGCGCCATGCTGTGGCACAATCCGCTCGATCTCAAGCCCTCGGACCATCTCGGCCCAGCATTTGTTGGCTTGATTACTAGGCATATAGCGGAGATGAAAGCCCTCCATGTATTGGATGTGGGCATCAAAGTCGGTGACTTCTACATAGTCTGGTCCAATGGACGCACCCAAGTCGCCAGAAAACAGTGTTTTCGAGACGGGATCATAGACCTGAAAATTCCCTGCAGAGTGTAGAAAATGGGCAGGTAGAATGATCAATTCAGTATTGCCCAGTTTAAGACGCATGCCCTCATCTGGAATTCCACGCAGGCGGGGTATCATCAGCTCATCGATACCGAAGTGAGGGATGAAACGCACCCACAGCTTGGAGATGTAGGCATCCGCTTCTGTCAGCATCAGCCAGGCATTCGCGGCTGCAATGATGTCGGGATCCTGATGAGAAAAGAACAGATACTTTAAATCACTAATCGGTATCAGTGCTGAAACTTCATTGATGACTTCATAATGGACCTTGTGTCCACCGGGATCCAATAAGATCGCTTCATTCCCATTATGAATAACAACCTGGTTGGTTGGTACCATTTCGCCTTGACCAAATCCTTCCAACAGGATAAAGGCATGACCGTCTTTATTGTAAAGGCTGGTTGAGCCCATATTCTACTCCCGAATCAGCTTAGGACTAAGTCAATGACCTTCTTTACTGCCTTGGGACCTTCCAAGCGGATCAAGCCCAAATTCGCTCTGCGAGGTGCGCGTAAAGCCAATATTGCAGCGGTTCCGGCCATGTAGATAACCAGGATCTCGCTACTACCCTCGATCATGATATCTTGCATATCGCCAAGGTCTGTCGTCCTTGTGATTCGGTTACCGAGGCCAACAGCCGAGGCGCCCATGGCGGCAATTCTGGCCGCCTCCTCTTCAGAAAAATCTGTTCCTATTGAGAGACCATCGACAGAAGCGATCATCACACCAGTAATATCCGGCACATTTTCTCGTAATTGCTGGATTATGCCCGCAAATTCTTCTTGTTTCCCCATTTAACCGCCCCTTTCGATTAGCATGATTTTCAAGATTAACATATTTTGGTGGAACTCATACTGCTATGGAATTACCACATAATACGGATGGATATTTTGGTTTTGCATGGGCGTCAACAATGATTATTTTACAACCGATCTTGTCATAGCCGTGACGTTCACAACGAGTATGAAAACACAGACAAACGCCAATAAGCATACAGGGTATCCCTATTTATCACACAAACCGATCAGTGACTTTATTAACCTAAATTGATAGTCTCCTGCAGTGAGGGTGGGAGCGATCATTTAGGAGAGGAATCTCAATGCGTCTAGCGGTATGTCTGCTTACAAAATAACAGAAATTGGGTTTGAACAACCGGATGCCATCTTCTTTAGTACAACAGTGGAAATGGCATCAGGGTATGATATTTCTGAATGGGTCTGCGTCGGTGACGAAGACGCCGATGTTATTCTGGTGAATATGGACCTTGAAACAGATCCAACAGGGACACTCCCAGACACATTTACACAACAAAACGAAAGCCCAATTCTTGTCAGCTGTTCCCAGAATGGTGAAAAAACTGCTCCATTTTCCCATTCTCTTCAGAAGCCAATAACCTACTCGATGCTTGTGATTTTACTTCAGAAGCTGGAGTTGGAACTGTCCGCAGCAAAGGAGGATCTGCCGGAACCGCAGGCCCACGAACAAGAGGCGTTAGAATCCGATACTGAACAAGACTCCAGCACGCCCGAGCAGGAAGCAACCCCCAGCGAAACGGCCTTGCCGTCTGAAACCCAAGAAACAGCAGGCCCGTCTGAGATAGAGAATGCACAGATTCAAATCGTACATCACGATGTTGCAGAGACACTTGCTGAAAAAGTCTCCCCGACACCTCATATCGAAACCAATAATGTAAATGTTGATACTGGCGCGGCATCCGATGCCCTATCGTCGGAAAATGTGATCGATCTGCATAGATCATCAAACACCAATCACAAGGTAGATACCCATTTGGAAATGGACCGTCCTGCAAGACGGTTTTATGACGCAACCAGATTGCTCGGAGTATTGATAAAGGCTAAAAAATCGGGCCAAGACGCTGAGATCACACATGATATGTACCCATCACTTCGGATCTATCCAGGACATATGCTCTATGCTTACACATCAAACACAGAGCTACCTCCCGAGATGTTTCGCACACTGGCCTCTGGATTCTCCACTCGACCACTGACGAAGATGAGTGAGAAGGAACTGCAGGAGAACTGGAGCAGACAACCACTGTGGTTGCTGTTCTTCATTGCCACCCTTTATGGCTCGGAAGGCAGGCTAAGAGAGAACGGAAGTCTGGATGATCGCTTAAGACTCATTTCAAAACCAGATTTCGAGATGATTCCTAGGCATGCGGATTACGGAGCCATTCTTAGCTTCATGACCGTAAATCCATTATCTGATCTTAAGACAATTGGCGAGGGCGCAGGGGCAAGCATCAAAACTGTGGTTGATTTTTGTAACGCTTGTGAGGAGATAGGCATTCTCGAACGAATTCCTGCACTTCAGAATGGTGATGAAACACATACAATATCTGCTGTAAACACGCAGCAAGAAGCTGCAGTCTCCGCTAACTCAGCTGGTTCTGATAAGAGTTTAATGCAACGCATTAAATCAATTTTCAAACAGTAAGCATAAACACAAAAAAATGGCCTAGGGCCTGTTAACACCAAACGCTAATGGATGAATTGATAGTAAGAAAGATCCCCGGCAAGGGCACAACAACGGATGATCCAGTAAACCAGATACCTGATCATGCGGTTGAACCCAGCTTGCTTCCTCAACCAAGCCAGTTGCTTCCCTCATTTCCGGTATCAGGTTGGCAGGATACCTTTTCACAGTACCTGATCAAACGGGTACGAAGAAATCCCAGGGATTTGCGTGCACATGTTCAGAGAACCCTTATGTACCTGTCGCAGCGCGATCCAAAAGCACTATATGCTGCCTTGATTGACCTTTTTCTCATCCTGGGAGATCGGGGTCGGGAAATACGTGAAAATCTGCTGAGGCAAGCCAGGCGACAACTGACAGAAGAGCAATACCAATTCCTCATGTCTCGTATTGAGACGGGCCTGAGTACACAGGAACCCTTACCTCCCAATACCTACTCCAGCTTATCGAAAGGCCTGACAGGGACCACGTATATTGTTAGGCGTCAACATTCTAACTCTGACATTTCTGCTGCAACCCCGTTGGATCAGGCCAGAGAATGGTTGCGACAGAATGACTGGCTCACCGCCATGTTCATACTTGAGAATGCCTTGAACGATGACCCGGGTGAAGAGGCTGTTTGCAGAGAGTTGCTTTCTCTATATCGTAAGCAGCATGCGCGGGATGCCTTTTATAAAACCTACACCGGACTTTTTGGCAGGCACTTAGCCCTGCCTGAGTTGTGGCGTGACACAGAAAGTTTTTTTCTTGAGCCGGTGCAGGGTGATGAAAAACCCGACAAGATCATTGATTAACCAACTTCCAAGTCAGTCTGATAGTGGTAAAAAAATAACATGTCTGAATATCAATTAGTAGAAGATTTCTATTTGTTACCAACAACCGCAGGTGCTTTCTATGCGGTTTCTGGTAAGGAGGATGAACCGATCCGGCGTCTTATGCTGGTGTTGTTAAAACAGGAGAGCAGCCTACAGGTTGATGCCGAGAGCCTTTGTCAGTGGCTTAACATCAGTGATGAGCAGGAGGCGCTGGCAATACTGCATCGCGCACAAACCCTTTCACTGATTCAGGGTTTTCGAGAACCTCAGCAGGTTTCCGGTCTAGGCGTCGGACACAAGCTTCAGGATATCCTTCCACACCTCTCGTCGACAGGAAAAGGGCTTCTGGTAGACTGGAGCGGACTTTCACTCGCCCACAGCGGACTGAATGATACGACGGCCGACATGCTTTCCGCCCTCAGCGCTGATTTGATCGCAGTCCAAACTCGGCATGCAGAAAGGCTGTCGGAAAACCTGGGGCTGGGCGCACAGGGATGGGCTGCAGTAGATGCCCATGGTTCCAGCAGAATAGGCGCCTGGCCACTCTTTGTGGGTGACGAGAATTTTCTGCTTGTGCTGCTTGGAGAACCCAGACTGAATCAACCGGAGTTTATTTCGCTGGTTTGGGTGCTGATTAATCGATACGGCTAACCCGGCGTTGCTTCACGGCCTGCGATTACCTCGCCGTAGACTCATCCTCATGCCCGAGAAAGACGGGGATATCCTTACGATAACGACGCATTACCAGATTTGCCAACAACCCGGTCCAGCCGGTTTGATGGGCAGCGCCTAGCCCCTGCCCTGTCTCAGCATGGAAATATTCATAGAAAAGATTGAGGTCACGCCAAGGCTCATCAGTTTGAAACGGACTATCACGCCGCAGTGCAGGAATATATCCCTGCTCATCACGCCGGTAGAGATCTACCAGTCGTTCGGAGATCAGCGTAGCAATCTCTCGCAAAGTCAAAGATTGACCTGGCAGACACGGCACCTCATATTTAAATTCATCGCCAAGAAAACGGTGGAATTTCTCCAATGCCTGCACGAGTGCATAATTTGTCGGTATCCATATCGGACCTCGCCAGTTGGAGTTTCCGCCAAACAGCCCACTCTCCGATTCACCTGGCAGATAGCGGATCCCTGTCTGTCCGATACCCGGCAGATCGCCAAGCTCCTGGTATTGCTCATGCTGCTTACTGAGACTGCGCACGCCATAGGGTGAGAGAAACTCATCCTCGCTGAGAAGACGGTTTAGTATGCGTGGCAACATGTTGTGATCAACCAGCGCCAGGAGATGTTCACCGTGATCGTTTTCCCAATCGGGACAGGCACACACATAACTGCCTTGGAACAGCCCTTTCTTATACGTCTTCAGCATCCGTGTAAATCTTGGCACATTTTCCAGTAGACGCTTATCGACCACCTCGGTAGCGAACATCGGGATTAAACCAACCCAGGAGTAGACATCGATGCGATGGTGGGAACCGTCCTGGGCAATTAACAAGTCTTTGAAAAAACCTGCTTCAAAATCCCACAATGATGGACCACTCTCATCCCCTCCGCTTATTGCCTTGGCAATAGAAAGAAACTGCTCGTAGCACTGGATAGCGATGTTTTCATAGTCGTTATCCTCTATCGCCAGCTCCAGTGCCATCATGGTCATGTTCAATGCAAACATGGCCATCCAACCGGTGGCATCAGCCTGCTTGAGCGTATGGCCGGGAGGCAAGGGTTTGGAGCGATCGAAGACAGAGATATTGTCGAGCCCGAGAAAGCCGCCTTCAAATAAGTTTTGCCCATGCTTATCCTTGCGGTTGATCCACCAGGCATAGTTGAGCAGCAGTTTATGAAATACCCGTTGCAAATAGCGTCTATCCCCGACGCCTCGTTGAATACGTTCAGCCCGGTAGACTTTTAACGTACCCCAGGCATGCACGGGAGGATTGACGTCACCAAAAGCCCACTCGTAGGCAGGAATCTGTCCGTTGGGATGAAGATAGTTCTCACTCAGCAGTACCTCGATCTGCTGCTTGGCGAAATCCACATCCACCAGGGCCAGGGCTACACAGTGAAAGGCCAAATCCCAAGCGGCAAACCAAGGGTACTCCCAGGTATCAGGCATCGATAGAATGTCTGCCGCTTGCAGGTGCCGCCATTGATGGTTACGGCCATGTTTGCGTGTCTCAGGTGGTGCCTGCTGGTCACCTATCAACCAGCGCTGCACATCAAAATGAAAGAACTGCTTACTCCAGATCATACCGGCCAGTGCCTGGCGCATGATCCGGTGATCCTCCGGACCCCCTTCCGGCAGCAGTTCATCGTAGAACACATCTGCCTCTGACCGGCGCAGGGCAAATACCTTTTCCATCTCTTTGAATGGTTCTTCCAGCAGATCTGCACTAAGTACCAGATCGATCTTTTTCGATGCACTGCCATCGACCTGGAGTCGATACCAAGCGCCGAACTTGGTGCCACTTCTGTCTGGATTGATCGCAGTAGAATCCCCATTCACAATCAAGCGGTGAAAGGCATCTTTCACATAAGGGGTGGATGAGGCCAGGCCCCACAGATTTTCAGTGTTTGTTTCATTTTCAGTGAAGAGTAGTTCTGCCTGCTGCTCACCATATAACCGATAGCTACCCAGCGCTGTATGCTCTGCCTTCACAGACCAATTCGCCCGGGTAGGCGATTCGTCGAGATACAATTTGGGTCTTTCAACGCCATCTCCCCATGACCAGGTATTGCGAAACCAGAGTTGTGGTATCAGATGCAGTTCGGCCGCCTCGCTCGAACGATTCAGAATGGTGATGCGGATATGAATCCGGGTCGGTGAGACCTTGGCATAGCAGACATCCACATCCCAATAACGGTTGTCGTTAAAAACACCACTATCGAGTAAATTGAAAGAGGGATCGAGTCGGCTGCGTTGGAGATTTTCCTCAACTAACCGTTCATAGGGATAGGCTGATTGGGGATATTTGTATTGATAACGCAGCCAGCTATGGCTTGGCAATGCATCCGTGTAGAAATAGTACTCTTTAACATCCTCTCCCCGGTTGCCCTGATTCCCTGTCAGGCCAAAGGCACGCTCTTTGAGAATCGGGTCATGACCATTCCACAACGCCAGGGCGAAACAGAGTCGCTGTTTCTCATCGCTGATACCGCCCAGTCCATCTTCATTCCAGCGAAAGGCGCGGGAGCGGGCCTGATCATGATCAAAATATTCCCAAGACGTACCATCCGGGCTGTAGTCTTCACGCACCGTACCCCAAGCACGCTCAGAGAGATAAGGTCCCCACAGTCGCCAATCAGACACGCCTTGGCGTTGTTGTTCCAGTCGCTTGCGTTCCTCATTGAGCTGATGATGATTCAGGCTCATGATATCTCCTGTTTACCCATTGATTGGGTAGAGCTGTTGTTATTCATTGCTGGATGCTTAGCTATTGTTCACCATTGAACTCAGCGATAACGCAAAGACCGCTATGAATCGCAAAGGGCACAAAGAAAATGAATATTTTAATCTAATATCTTTGCGTTCATTGCGCTTCTCTGCGAGCTTTGCGTTATTTTTTAAATTTTTTAAAACCAGCCTTTAGATAATCCCGTCAAGTATTCAGCTTCGCTTGCTCAAGCCGCCACCAGGCTTCCAATGTGCAGGCCACCGACCAGGCCTGGGAGGGCGCGCCTCTGGGTTCATGCGGCGGATCTCCATCAAAGATCTCACTGATGCTGCCTAAACCTGCATCATGGAGATGATCCGCCAAGGGAGTTAAACGCTGCTGTGCTGCGGCTGCATCACCGTTCACACGATACTCTGCCCATGCATAGTGCCCGAGCAACCAGGCCCAGACCGTCCCCTGATGATAGGATCCATCTCGATCGGCCACACCGCCTTGGTAACTGCCACGAAATGCCTTATCCCGATGCCCCAGCGATCTCAGTCCATAGGATGTCAGTAACTCCCGGCCACACAGGTCAACAACTTCGTAGGAGACCTCTACATCCAAAGGAGAATGATACAAACTGACGGCAAAAATCTGATTGGGACGAATGGATGCATCATTGCCCTGGGGACCATCAAGTACATCGTAAAGTCCATCGGCGTTTTCTCTTTGAAAACGTATAAAGCTCATGCGAACCTTATCCGATAACTGGCGGTAGAGCCTGGGTGATTGTTGTAGACGCTCGGCGAAATCCGCCATGGTGCAAAGCGCGTTATACCAGAGCGCATTGATCTCCACCGGCTTCCCAATACGGGGCGTGACCACCCAATCACCCACCTTGGCATCCATCCAGGTCAACTGTTTTCCAGCTTCCCCCGCCTTTAGCAGATTGTCATCAGGGTCCATGCAGATACCGTATCGTGTACCTTTTGTATGCCAGTCGATAATCTCGCATAAGACCGGAAAGACTCGAGTGAGACTCGCTTCATCATCCGTAACTTCCTGATAGGCTCGCCATGCCTCGATATACCAAAGTGCCGCATCCACCGTGTTGTATTCAGCCGTTTCTCCCTTATTGGTAAAACGGTTTGGTAGTTGTCCACGATCCACCAGGTCGGCATAACTCAGCAGAATGGATCGGGCAATTTCAGGATGGCCGGTGGCTAGTGTTAAGCCGCTGAGCGAGATCATCGTGTCCCGCCCCCAATCTCCGAACCAAGGATAGCCGGCAATGATAGAGCTGCCGGACTTACCTGAAGGTAAATCACGTTGCATCAAAAAGCTCTCTGCCGTGAGCTTTAAACGATGTATCCAATCCGGTGCGCATGACAGCATGTCGCTATCACTTCCTTCAAGCAGTGCCTGGTCAGACTTGAGAAATGCCTCCATGGAAGCAACCAGATCGAACGACATCTCGTTTTCCATGCTGACTGCAAACCCGGCCCACTCATCCGGCACAAGCGCATAGGCCAATCGACCGATGGAAAGATTGTTATCCAGAGATGCAAGCCCACGCGCACGTTCTTGTTTTAATTCAAATCCCTCATACCAGTGCTGCCATGGCTCGATCTCCGCCTCTGTTGTCTGTAAGTAGAGGGTCTCACCCTGTGGCCATTTGATTTTGAATCCATTGGGTGTTGCCGTCTCCGATGCAGTGCTCTCACTGATCTGCATAGTGCCGTGATGATCACGCCGATTAGCTAGCAGATTGACACTCAATGTTGCCGTCTCATCAGCACGACTTAATCGATAGGCCACATAGGTTGTCGCTTCATTGGGCACCATCCAGATACGTATCTCCAAGGTGGTGCGGCCAATGGCATAGCGCCATACCGGCATGCGTCCGATCAGCTGAAATTGTTCCAGGTAATGATAGCCTGGCGGATCAATCACGTTCCCGTACCAGCGATTGGTGAACAGTGGCCATTCACGCCCGTACAATTTCAACGTGGCATCAGCCTTTGCCATCATTAAATGTCGATCAAGCGCACCGGATAACGGTGTAATGAGCAGACCGTGATAGCGGCGAGTCAGGCTGCCAGCGATGGTACCGCTGGCATAGGCACCCTTGTTGTTGGAGAGCCACCACTCCCGCCTTTCCGCCTGCTGCAGATCGCCACAGATCTCTCGCCCGAACAGAATACGCTGAGGCACTCAACCCCCCTCACGAAAACCGGGATAGAGGGTCATGCCACCATCGACAAAGAGCGTCGTACCGGTTACATAATCCGACTCATCAGAAACCAGCCAAACCACAGCCTTGGCAATATCTGCCGGATCGCCGACCCGTTCATAGGGAATCAATTTAAGCAAAGAGGCTTCCGCCTCCGGTGTCTCCCAGGCACTGCGATTGATAGGCGTACGGATAGCACCTGGCGCAATACCGTTGACACGGATTTTCTGGTGAGCCAACTCCTGCGCCACACTCTGCATAAACATCATGACCCCACCTTTGGAGGCGGCATAGTTGACATGACCGGCCCAGGGGATCACCTCATGCACTGATGACATACAGATCACCTTTCCAGCCGCACAGGAGAGTTCCGGCACCACACCCCGTCGGGTAAATTCACGGGCCGCTTCACGGGTGCAGAGAAATTGTCCGGCAAGATTGACGTCCATCACCTTATTCCACTGGGACAGAGTCATATCGAGAAATGGCGCATCTCTTTGTATACCCGCATTGTTGACCAGAATATCAATACTGCCCCAGGTTTCGATCATTTGAGCGAACATGGCTTGAACATCACTCTCTTTGCTGACATCAGCGTGTATGGCCATTGCCTGGCCACCGGACTTCTCAATTTCGTTGACCAGTTTCAGTGCCGCGGGCTCATCCACCACATAATTAATCACTACCTTTGCGCCTGACATGGCCAAGCCTCGCGCCACGGCTGCACCTATGCCGGAATTTGCACCGGTAACCAATGCCCTCTGCCCTGCCAACCGCCCCGGGTTTCGATCACTCATATGCACGACTCCAGTATCATTCTTACGTAAACCAATCCTAGTCAGATTTCATGACCACCGCATGGCGTGAATCCCGGAGAGATGTAACGGTTTGTAAAGTCACAGGTTGGGCCTTCTGCGTCGGCCCGACCTACGAACCTGGCAATGTGCCAATCCGTCCCAGCGGCTCGTGCTCATGACCTGACCTCTAGCCACAGTTATGAGACAATCGCCCGCTTCAAATTCAACCCCCAGTACCGATGACCCATTCACAAACACCCTGTTCCCCCTTCGAGCCACCCTTACCCAGTACCGACGGGGAACGTCTGCAGTGGGGGCAACTCTATGGTTGCGGCAGTGCCTTGGCGATTGCCAATGCCGCGAGAAACTATCCAGGCCTGATACTGGTGCTGACAGTGGATGTGCAATCGGCCACCCGGCTTGAACAGGCGTTACATTTCTTTCTCGGTGACGCTGATGTCCCCGTGGTCAATTTTCCCGATTGGGAAACGCTCCCCTACGATCTCTTTTCCCCCTTACCGGAACTGATCTCCCAACGACTGCACACCCTCTACCAGCTGCCACGGATGAAAAAGGGTGTACTGGTGACACCTGTCTCCACCCTGATGCAGCGGCTGCCGCCGCAGGCCTTTCTCGATGCCCACTGCCTGATTGTGGAGAAAGATCAGCAGCTCGATATCGATGTCACCCGCAAACGCCTCGAACACAGCGGTTATCAGTGCGTCTCCCAAGTACTCTCCCACGGTGAATTTGCGGTAAGAGGATCGTTGATCGACATCTTTCCCATGGGAAGCCCAAATCCCTACCGCATCGATCTGTTCGACGATGAGGTGGATACCATTCGCACCTTCGATCCGGAGACCCAACGTTCGGCAGAAAAACTTGACCGGATCGAGATGCTGCCCGCACGGGAGTTCCCACTGGATGAGGCGGCAATCACCCTGTTCCGACGCAACTACCGGATACAATTTGAGGGTGATCTGCAAAGAAGTCTGATCTATCAGGACGTCTCCGACGGCAAGCTGCCGAGTGGGCTCGAATACTATCTGCCGCTCTTTTTCGAACACACCGCAACACTTTTCGACTACCTGCCGGGTAATCATCTGCTGATCCAGTTGGATGGCGCCAGAGAGCAGGCAAGCGTCTTTATGACGGAGGTGGAGACACGCTTCGAAGCAAGACGCCACGATATCGAACGTCCGCTCTTACCGCCGACAGCACTCTATCTGTCGCCGGAAGAGTTGGCTTCAATGATGAAAATGGGCAGCTCTATCCATCTCTCCGGCCATGAGCTACCGCCTGGTCGTAGCAAAGGTTATGCCCGCGCCATCAACTTTCATACGCAGACACTGCCACCCGTCGCCTTCCAGGCTCGCAGCCAATCACCGGCTGGCGCGCTGAATCAATTCCTTGCCAATCCGTCATTGCGCGTGCTGTTCATTGCCGAAAGCGCCGGTCGGCGCGAGATGCTGCAAGGCGCCCTGCGGGATCTCGGCATCCAACCAAAAGTCATGCAGGGATGGCAGGAATTCATGCAGAGCACTGAATCCATCGGCCTCTGTGTAGCCCCTATGGAGCAGGCGCTCTGGCTCGAAGATACCGGCATCGCCCTCATCACAGAGACACAACTCTATGGTGAACGAGTGCGGCAGGAACGGCGGCGACGCAAAGTCAGTCAGGACCCGGATCAGATTGTCCGTAACCTGACCGAACTCCACATCGGTGCACCTGTGGTACATGAGGATCATGGCGTCGGGCGCTATCTGGGCCTGCAGACATTGGAAGTCGGCGGTATGCATACCGAGTTCCTGACCCTCGAGTACGCCCGGGGCGACAAGCTCTATGTGCCGGTCGCCTCACTCCATCTGATCAGCCGTTACGCAGGCGCATCACCGGAAAACGCCCCACTCCACCGACTCGGCGGTGACCAGTGGGAGAAAACCAAACGCAAAGCCGCCAAGCAGATCCGTGACGTGGCGGCCGAATTGCTTGAGATCTATGCTCGCCGAGCAGCTCGCCAGGGAATCTCCTTTCCGGCACCGGATGCGGAATACCAAGACTTTGCCGCCTCTTTTGAATTCGAGGAGACACCCGACCAGCAACAGACCATCGACGCGGTGCTCGGTGATATGGAATCGTCCCAACCCATGGACAGGGTGGTCTGCGGCGACGTGGGTTTCGGCAAGACTGAGGTAGCGATGCGCGCCGCTTTCATGGCCACACAGGGTAACAAGCAGGTAGTCGTACTGGTGCCCACTACCCTGTTGGCTCAGCAACACTTTCAGAACTTTGCCGATCGATTCGCCGACTGGCCGGTGAAAGTTGAAAGTCTCTCGCGCTTTCGCACCGGTAAACAGCAACAGAAAGTCCTCGACGGTCTGGCCGATGGTCACATCGATATCGTGGTCGGTACCCACAAACTGCTTTCGGAAGGCATCAAGTTCAAGAATCTGGGCCTGGTAATCATCGATGAGGAGCACCGCTTCGGTGTGCGTCACAAAGAGAAGCTCAAGGCACTGCGCAGTGAGGTCGATCTGCTGACGCTGACCGCAACACCCATTCCACGGACACTGAACATGGCCATGTCGGGTATGCGCGATCTCTCGATCATTGCCACACCGCCAGCGCTGCGTCATCCAGTCAAGACCTTTGTCAGTCAGTGGAACGACAGTCTGATCACTGAGGCCTGCCAGCGCGAATTGAAGCGTGGCGGCCAGATCTACTTTCTGCATAACGAGGTCAGCACGATTGAGAATATGGCGGAACGGATTGAGGCGTTGCTGCCGGGTATCCGCCTTCAGGTGGCTCACGGGCAGATGCGGGAGCGTCAACTGGAAGGCATCATGCGAGACTTCTACCATCAGCGTTTCAGCCTACTGGTCTGTACGACTATCGTGGAGAGCGGTATCGATGTCCCCAGCGCCAACACCATCATCATCAACCGGGCGGATAAGCTGGGACTGGCTCAGTTGCACCAGATCCGTGGCCGGGTCGGGCGCTCACACCACAGGGCCTATGCCTACCTCGTGACCCCTCCGGCAGCCAGCATGACAAGTGACGCTAAAAAACGACTGGAAGCCATTGAATCACTTGAAGATCTTGGCGCAGGATTTACGCTGGCAACCCACGACCTGGAGATTCGCGGTGCGGGTGAGCTACTCGGCGACGAGCAGAGCGGACAGATCCATGAGATCGGCTTCTCTCTCTACACCGAGCTGTTGGAGCGGGCTGTTGCGGCGCTCAAATCCGGCCGGCAGCCTGAGCTTGACCGCCCGCTGGATCACGGCACCGAGATCGAGCTGAATATCCCCGCCCTCCTACCCGAAGATTATCTGCCTGATGTGCATAGCCGTCTGGTGCTCTACAAGCGTATTGCCAGTGCCGCTAACGAAGATGAACTTCGGGAGTTACAGGTGGAGATGATCGATCGTTTCGGCCTGCTGCCTCAGGCGACCAAGAACCTGTTCGAGATCACCGAATTGAAACTACGCGCTCACCCGCTGGGGATCCGAAAGATCGAGGCCGGTCCCAAGGGCGCACGCCTACTGTTTGAAGAGACACCAAAAGTCGATCCTGCCAAACTGATCGCACTGATTCAGAGCAAACCCCATACCTACCGCCTGGATGGTGGTGATAAGCTACGCTTTATTGCTGATCTCGATCTACCCGATAAGCGTATCGGTAAGATGCACGATCTGCTCGACACCCTGATAGAGTAATCTTAGGAATGAAAAAATTAATCCCGGCGCTTAGCCTTGGCCTGCTGATGGCACTGCCTTTCCCTCTCCTGGCAGAACAAGATGAAACAGCAACACAGCCCCCCTGGTACGAATTCGAGGTTCTGATCTTTCAGCGAATTGCCAAGGGAGCAGGCTCCACCGAGGCCTGGCCCGACAATCCGGAAAGCCCCTCCTTACTGAATGCCATCCCGTTCGATAGACGTGGCAAGGCGACACTGAGAGGTGACGAGCCCATTGCCTACCGACCGCTTCCCGCCTCTGAGCGGCGATTGAACGACATCTGGACCCGGTTTCGGAATTCCCGCAACTATCGTCCGCTCTATCATGTGGCGTGGCGCCAACAGATTGTGAACCCGGAACAGGCGCAGCAACTCTATATCAGCCTGCCCCCCGATAACGGTAAAGAGACGGGACCGATGAATCCACCAAAGCTGGAAGGTACGCTCAAGATTGGCGTCAAGCGCTATCTCCATCTGGAGACTGATCTGCTTTTGCATTTACCGCACAACCCGGAAACTGTCACAGCCTCTGACGACACCCTGTTCATGGGGCCCCATTTTCAATCCTATCGCCTGCAAGCTCAGCGTCGAATGCGGAGTGGAAAGCTGCACTATCTGGATCACCCGGTTCTTGGTGTGCTGGTACAGGCAGAAAAGTATGTCCCACCCGAGCCGGAGCCGGAACCTGAAACCGAGACAACTCCACCAGTCGAGGAGACGCAACCATCGTCTTCTGCTGATGAAGCAAAACCCTCAGAACAACAGGCACCTCAACGCTGATCGGCTACAAGCGTCTGCAACTGGGCGGCTATCTCCCTGGCCAGTATCTGCACCGCATCGCTTGAGGCTTTCACACCTGCCTCGATGCCTCCGCCGTTGGTCGAGGTTTCGATGACCGTCTGATCCAATCTGAGCAGTCTGCCTTTCCTCTGTTCAACCAGACTCCAGCGAGCCTGTAACTTAATTTTGTCTGACTGGCGATCAAAACGGCTGATATAGAGAATCACTTCATAGTCCGGTTGCACGCTGCTGTGCCAAGGATGCCCGATGACCTGTGCCTGTGGCAGTGCCTGCTGCATGACATTCGATAGTACCTGCACCATGTTCTCCTGCAGGGTACCGGCCCATCGGTCAAATTCGTAGAGATTCAACTGATGGGAGGAGATCCGCTCGATAAGTTGAGGCCGATCGAGATAGCTGGCCAGCCTGATCGGACCCACCCCAACCAGCGGCAACTCTTCGCCTGTAACAGGGCGCTCCGGCATAACTGCCCCGGAGAGCTGGCTATCCAACCGGTAAAACCGAGAGGGTTGTGACGGCGCAGTACAACCGAGAATGCTCAGCAACAGACTCATGACAATGAGCCTGGCGACGTATCCTGATAGGGAATGGTTCACTGCTTACCTCTCAATAGTGCTTCCGGATGACGTTCCAGATACTCCGACATAACCCGTATGGAACGAGCTGCCGCCCCCAACTCCCTCAGTGCGGCACTCATCTCATTTACCAGCGGAGAATCCTGCCGTATAACGCTGTCAGCCGAGACCGCAACCTGCCGTACCTGATCGAAGGTTGCCTCACCGCTTGCCAGGGTGGCATCCCAGCTGGATAACGCAGCATCAAGTTTTTTCTCGGATGACTGGATCAGAAGGCGGGTCTCCTTGGCGGCCCCGGTCAACTCACGAATCAATACCCGCGTCTCGTCTACTGTTTCGTGAGTGCTGGTAAGCAGCTTGGGTGTTTCCGATTCCAGTTGACGGGTAATAGATTCGAGCCGCTCTGTCATCTGGACAAAGGTATTGATCATTTTGGGGATCTCGCCTTTCGCTAATACCTTGTCGACGCTATCCAGAATCTCAGAGACACGCCGCGTGATCCGCTTTAAAGGCAACTCCTCAATGGCACTGGCGATTTTCTCCATATTTGACTGTATTGTGGGTATTTCCGGGTACTTTTCATCCTTCCTGCCAATAAGACGAATCTCGGTTTTCGGCTCGAAGCTGAGCTCAACCTCGAGCTTACCCGTCACCAGACTCTGTAAATTGAGACGTGCCCGGAATCCCCGCTGAATCATCTCATCGAGGTTAAATAACCCTTCACTCTCCCGCTCCACTCCGTCAAACACCACCTTTCCGCTACTGATGCTGATAATGACAGGAATTCTGAACTCCCTGTTCTGACTATCGTAAGCAATATGCATCGACTCGACCTGCCCGATCTTGACTCCCCGAAAATTGACCGGGGATCCGATCTGCAGTCCCTTGATATCACTCTCGAAATAGAGGATGAAATAGTTCCTCTCCTGAGCGGAAAATCCGTTGCTTGAGAGATAGAAGACAGCACCCAACCCCAGCAGCATTGCGCCCAGTACGAACGCGCCGATCAGTCCGGGATTAACCTTTCCCTGGTCACTCATGAGATGCCTCTCTGCATTGTTGTTGTCTCCTCTTCACCACGGGTCAGAAAGCTTCTGACTTTTGGGTCCTTTGATTGTTCGAGCAGCATCTTGGGATCGCCTGATGCGATCATGGTCTTGCTCTCCGGGTCGAGGAAGACGGAATTGTTACCAATAGCGAAGATACTGGCCAATTCATGTGTCACCACCACAATGGTAGTTCCCAGACTTTGGTTCAATTCAAGTATCAGATCATCGAGACGTCTGGCACTGACCGGATCGAGTCCTGCCGAGGGCTCGTCAAAAAACAGCAGTTCCGGATCGAGGGCCATGGCGCGCGCCAGTCCCGCCCGCTTCTGCATACCGCCGCTGATCTCCGAAGGGTAATAACCCTCGAAGCCCTTCAGCCCCACAAGAGAGAGCTTGTAGGAGACCAACTCCTGTATCTGTCCGGCCGAGAGTGTTGTGTACTCTTGTATTGGCAGCGCAATATTTTCCGCCAATGTCATGGAGGTCCAGAGTGCACCACTCTGATAGAGCACCCCCATACGGCGCATCAGTCCATCCCGCTCCACAGGCGGGAGATGCCACAGCGAGCGACCTTCGTAGATCACCTCCCCCTTGGCTGGTGCCTTGAGACCGATCAGATGCCGCAGCAACGTGCTCTTGCCACATCCACTGCCACCCATAATGATGAAGATATCACTGCGCTGAATAGTGAAATCGAGATCGTGTTGTATCACGAAGTCGCCATAGGCCATCGTCAGATCACTGACTTCAATATGAACTTCCTCGCTTGCCGTCTCAGCCAATTGTGATCCAGCCATCGTCAGATCCCCAGCTGATTAAAAAGGATGGTGGTGATGGCATCCCAGATCACAATCAACAAAATCGCGGTTACTGTGGCGGATGTGGTTGCATTCCCCACCGCGGAGGAGTTCTTGCCGCTCTGCAAGCCACGCAGACAGCCGGACATGGCAATCACCACTGCAAATATCAGGCTTTTCACCAACCCCACTGCGACATCCCCCAGGTCCATGGATTCCTGTGTCTGTATCAGATATTCAAGAAGCGTAATATCCAACACCAGCACGCCTACCAGCATACCGCCAATAATACCCAATACATCTGCCCAGATTGTTAACAACGGCAACATCAGAACCAGTGCCAGGGTGCGCGGCAGTACCAAAAAGTCCATCACGGAGATACCAAAGGTCTTGAGGGCATCGATCTCGTCATTCACCTGCATGGTGCCGAGTTGGGCCGCATAGGCTGAGCCGGTACGTCCCGCCATGATGATAGCCGTCATCATGGCACCCATCTCTCTGACCGACCCCAAGCCAACCAGATTGGCCACATAGATCTCAGCACCAAACATCTGTAACTGTACGGCACCGACAAAGGCAAGCACCGCCCCGACAAGCACGCCGATCAGGGTAACGATGGGTAGTGCTTCAGGACCTGCTGACTGGAGAAAACGCAACAGATCGATCCAGCGGAAGCTTGCCCTACCTGACAATAATCGTCCAAAGGAGAGTATCAGCTCTCCTACAAACGCATTGAATGTCAGTAGTTCATGCCATGCATTGAGGGTCAACTCACCCAATCGATTCAGCGGGGAAACCCGCTTTTGACTACGCTTGGCGCCTTCTCTTTCAGGGACGGCATGAGACAGGTTCAGCAACCTTGTCGCACCGTCAGGCAAGGTCGAGAGATCAAGCGAGATCTCGCGCTCTGCGACAAAGTCACAAAGATTCTGCAGTAGCGTCAGCAATCGACTGTCCCACTCACCCAATGCCTGGCTTTCGAGGCGAATCTCCCGCAGTGCGTCCCGGCTTTCCAAATCACGCTGCAGGACATGCCAATCCAGCTGTGCCTTATCCAGCGTCCAGTCACCATTCAGCACCAGCAAGGCTGTACCGGCGGAGGGATAAGTTATTTTCAGTGACTGAGCATTCACTGCCAGATGTTTCCTTTGAAATCTTCAATATTCCATCTTCCTGTTGGCCTGACAGGCAGTCAAGGGCTAAGTTTTTAATTCCCATCGCCGCTATATCTGTATGGACAATGCCTGACAGCACCATCCACTTAATGGATCGATGGTAAAAACAGAACCTTGGCAAGCGAAGAAACAGCATGAAAAACGCACCCCCCATCAAACGCCTCGCACTCATCGTCGAGGATGAGGAGACAAACAGGCTCATCCTGAAGTCTCTGGTTAAAAAGCAGGGCTATGACGTAGTGGAGGCAAAAAACGGCGTTGAGGCGGTCAAGTGTTTTCACGAACATGAGCCTGACCTGGTATTTATGGATGTCATGATGCCGGAAATGGATGGCTATGAGGCAACGACCAAGATAAAACAGGCGGCAGGCGATCATTTTGTACCCATCATATTTCTCACCGCCATGTCCGATGAAAAAGCCTTGGCGCGTTGTGTCGAGGTAGGCGGAGACGATTTTCTGGCCAAACCGTTCAGCTTCACCCTACTCTCTGCCAAGGTAAAGGCGATGGAGCGCATCCGTTCTCTGCACCAGGCAACCCGGATGCTCTATAGCCGTATGCAACGGGATGAGGAGATTGCAGAGCAGGTCTTCAGTGGTGCAGTAGTAGCGGGTAATGTGGCATTGGATCAGATACGCAGTCTGTTGAAACCTGCCAGTGTTTTCAGTGGTGATCTTCTGTTAACGGCTTTCGCCCCATCCCATGATCTACATATTCTCCTGGGTGATTTTACAGGACATGGCCTGGCCGCAGCCCTGGGGGCGTTACCGACTTCCGAGGTATTCCGCTCGATGACGGCCAAGGGATTTGCACCCCAGCAGATTCTTTTCGCCATCAACAACAAGTTGAATGACCTGCTGCCAACCGGCATGTTTCTCGCAACACAGTTCGTCAAGGTCGATTATCATCTCGATCACATTATGATGATCAACTGCGGCATGCCTGACTGTTATGTCATTGACCACAAAAAAGGGCAGATTAAACAAACAGTCGGCTCCCACTCTCTACCTCTTGGAATTGCTGCTGACATCAACTTCAAAGATGACATCCACTATATACCGATCGAAGAAGGCAACCGTGTCATACTCGCCACGGACGGTGTTACGGAAGCCCGCGACGCCAAAGGAGAGTATTTCGGTAAGAAGCGGTTTCTGCAGTCCATCAGCGATTGTCATGAAGGGGAATATTTGATCGATAGATTGGAAAGGAATCTGGAAAACTTTTGCCTTGATGCACCTCAGGATGATGATATCAGCGCAGCTGAAATCCCCTTGATACCCGAGCTGCTGCCAGGATGGGAGAAACCTCAGCCCGTCCCTCTCTCAGGTGACAAGCAACCAGAAACCTTATTGATGCAGGGACATGATGACTGCATTGAATTTCATCTCACCCTTCATGGTAGTCAGCTACGGCAAGCTGACCCTGTTCCCATCCTCATCAACTACATACAGGAAACAGCCGGATTGCATGAGCATCGTCGCCAGCTTTTTACAATTTTGACTGAGCTTTACATCAATGCGCTGGATCACGGCATTCTGCATCTCGACTCGAAAATAAAGCAGGGAGAGGATGGTTTCACCAACTACTTCCAACAACGCGAACAGCGGCTACAATCGCTGAGTCAGGGACAGATACGCATCGGATTGCGAATTCACACACTTGAGGATGGCGGCTACATGGTCATACAGATTGAGGACAGTGGGCGCGGTTTTGACTTTGAACAACATAAACCCAAACAGACAAAGGAGGAGTTATTTAGCGGACGAGGCATTCTACTGATCAAATCGCTCTGCAAATCACTTCATTACACCGAGCCAGGCAACAAGGCAGAAGCTGTTTACGTTTGGAATAACCAGAATTCATAACGGCTGTTTACATATATTTCCACCTACTCGCAATGGAGCAGGAAAAGCAAATCTCGCTATCGCTGGACGATTGGCTCAGAATAGTCAAATATAGGAGAACCAGTAAAGATAGATCAACAGAATCCCACACAGCCACTGCTAAACGTATGACTGGTGCAAGGATATGGCAAAGACCCTTATTACCGACTCTTTTGAGGGAACCACCACACCGTTTCTCAGGGGCATTCTGACTCGATCCCTCACGGATGCAGGGTTATCGTTCGAAAGTGCGTACCAACTTTCCAGCGAAATTCGACAACAGATCAGCAACAAGCCCGACATATCGACGCAAGAACTGCGACGTCTGGTACTGAGCGAACTCAAAAAACTCAATGAAACCGATATCATAGAAGCTTACGAATCCAGCAGCCAGGTTGCCACAATTAAAGTATGCAGCCGATCTGGCGTGAGCTCACCTTTTTCACGCATAGAGCATCGTCGCTCACTGACTTCCACCGGCCTTTCCGCTGATAAGGCCTCATTCATTACACAATCACTCTACCAACAGCTTGCCGACTCCATGCAGGAAGAGGTCCAGAGTGACTATATCGGTAAAATCACTTACGAAGAGTTGAAACGCCAGTTTGGCAAAGAGGCAGCGAAACGCTATCTTGTTTGGATCGACTACAAGCGAGGCAGTCGTCCGTTAATCCTCTTGATCGGCGGTACAACCGGTTGCGGAAAGAGCACCATAGCCACCGAAGTCGCCCACCGGCTCGGCATCATACGCACCCAATCCACCGATATGCTGCGAGAAGTCATGCGCATGCTGATCCCTGAACGACTGCTTCCCGCGCTACATACCTCTTCTTTCAATGCATGGCGAAAAATGCCTTCTATCAAAGAGGTTAAGGAGATCACTGAGGAGTTGATGATCAATGGCTATCTGCATCAGTCTGAACTGCTTTCCGTACCTTGTGAAGCAGTGGTCCATCGGGCACTCAATGAGCGCGTCTCTTTAATTGTTGAGGGTGTCCACATCCATCCGGCATTAACTGATCGATTCAAGCAGGTGGAGAATGCGGTCATCGTGCCAATCATGCTTGCCGTATTGAAGCAGGACAAACTCAAACTGCAACTCAAAGGCAGAGGTGTCACCTCTCCCAAACGCAGTGAAGAGAGTAAGTACCTGACAAACTTCGAATGCATCTGGCTGTTACAGTCCTATCTGCTATCGGAAGCTGATAACAGCACCATGCATATCATTGAAAATAACGACAAAGAGAAGACAACTGACCGGGTGATGCGATCCATCATCGAGGTACTGCAAAAGGATTTTAATGCCAAGGCGGACGATATCTTCAACATAGAATAATCAAGAGAGCGTTATCATGCTGACCTCCTACAAAGGCCTGATGATTGTTATTGATGGCTTGGGTGACAGGGGAATTCCGGGGTTCGGAGGACAAACACCACTTGAGTCGGCCGAAACCCCGAACATGGACAGACTTGCCGACGCAGGTCAATGTGGCCTGATCGATCCGCTGCATCCTGGTATGCCGGTCGGTACCCATACCGGCATGAGTCTGCTTTTCGGTTTACCGAGAAAGCAGGCATTGAAACTGGCGCGAGGACCGGTAGAAGCCGCCGGCATAGGCTTTAGTCACAAAGAGAACGCCATCTACCTCCGCTGCAACTTCGCCACGCTGGAGAAAAGCGGGCAAAAACACAAAATCCTCGACCGGCGAGCTGGGCGAGTCGATGAAGGGTTCAGTCAGCTGGCAACAGATCTGGGCGAACTCGATCTTGGCGAGGGTATTCATGCCAGTCTGCACCCAGCCACTCAACATCGCGTTGTGCTTAAGCTCAGCGGTGATCATCTGTCTCATCGTATTTCCAATACAGATCCTGGTAACCACTATCGTACACAGGGCGTACTCACCAGCAAGGCGCTCGATGATGAAGACAGCGATGCCGTTCGTACCGCAGCAGCGGTCAATCGCTTAACCGACCTCATTTATGACCGCTTCTCAGAGCACCCGGTCAACCAACATCGAGTTGCCCAAGGCCTCTTGCCGGCGAATGGAATAATCTGTAGAAGTCCTGGGTCGCTGCATAATATCAAGACAACACTGCAACATTTCCAAGTCAGTACAGCCGTCATCTCCGGTGAGGAGACCGTCTTCGGACTGGGCAATCTTTTTGGTTTCACGCTGTTTCGTGACCCCTGTTTTACCGCCCTGCCCGATACGGATCTACAGAAGAAAGTCGCAACCGCCAAAGCCGCGTTACAGACGCATGACTTGGTATTCCTACACATCAAGGGACCTGATATCTGCTCTCACGATCAGGATCCGGCCAGTAAGCGCCAGTTGCTATCAAAGATCGATGATGCCATCGCGCCACTCATGAATGAATCACTCGTCATCGGCATTACCGGTGACCACTCCACAGACAGCAATTCAGGCAGACATACGGGCGATCCCGTACCCGGTCTGATCTGTGGCCCTCAATGCAGGATCGATACCGTCCACACCTTTGGTGAGTCCTCTTGTTCAAGTGGCGGCCTGACACGTATCGACAGCAGTGGATTTCTGTTATCAATGCTGGACCACATGAATCGGTTAGAGAATCTAAAACCGGAGGATTGCGATTTTTTTCTTTGATCCGGCTTAACAGGCAACTTTTACACACAGATGAGATTCCAGGGCATATACTTAGTCAGATATCTCCAATAAATATTCTAGGGCCTGTTAACACTAATCCAATGCGCCCTGTTGCGCCTGAAAAAGCGCCAATCAAGGCGCGAGGAGAGAAGTTTGGTTGTTCCAAATGAGCGACGAGCAACGCCGAGTGGCGCTTTTTCAGGCTCAACCCGGAGGGCTGGGGCTGTTTTTGCACCCAGCGGCGTTATCATTCGCTCATGTAGCCGAACTACACCGCGCTCATTCTGCCTTGCTGGGCACAAAAACAGCTCCAGCAGGGCGGATTGGATTAGTGTTAACAGGCCCTAGTCAACAGATACTGAATAACACCATGCCACAGTCCAACACTCAAACCGCAAAATCCTCAGCCACCCCGGCGATTATTGACGAACAACAACCCGAGATGGATCTCAACGATACCTCTCTCTATCTCAACCGTGAATTGACATGGCTCGCTTTTAACAGCCGTGTGCTGAACGAGGCCGATCAAGCAAGAAACCCCTTGCTGGAAAGGGTTAAATTCCTTGCCATCGTCAATAACAACCTCGATGAATTCTTTATGAAGCGCATCGGTGGCTTGAAACAGTTAGTGGCCGCTGGCTTGACCATGCCGGCTATCGATGGCAGATCGCCAACCCAACAACTGATCGAATGCCACCAGGTCATTCGCGAGATGCAGCGCGAACAGCAACGCATCTATTACGATTTGGTTGATCTTCTGCAAGCGTCGGAGATCGAAATCACCGAATATCAGAACCTGAGTGAAGCCAATCAACTACAGCTACGCGACCACTTCCGACAGAATATTTTCCCTATGCTGACACCGCTGGCGATGGACCCCAGCCATCCTTTCCCATTTATTTCCAATCTGACACTTAATCTATTGGTCACCTTGCGCTTCCCTGGTGGACATGATGTCCATATGGCGAGAGTCAAAGTACCGGTCAGCAAGGATGTCTCACCGCGCATGATTCGGGTGGGAGAGAATAACACCTTCATCACGTTGGATGATCTGATCACGAACAATCTGGATATGCTCTTCCCCGGCATGGATATCGAGTCCTGCAACCTGTTTCGCGTCACTCGCAATGCCAATGTCGAACTCGATCAAGAGTCAGCCAATGATCTGCTTGAGATGATCGAGATCGAACTCCGTGAACGCCACTTTGCACCTATTGTCCGCCTGGAAGTCGCCAAAGGTATGAATCCAACTCATCGAGGTATGTTGGCAGCGGAACTGGGTCTGAATGAATCGCAGGATGTGTTCGAAGTCGATTGTATGATGGCCATGAAGGATCTATTTGAACTGGCGATGTTGAACATACCCGAGTTGCGGGACATACCTCATCACGCAGTCGATCATCCCCAGCTCGCTCATGATCGGCGAAATATTTTTCATATCATTCGTGACCATGGTTCGCTGCTGCTGCAGCATCCATACGAGTCATTCAATACCACTGTTGAGCGCTTCTTACGTACTGCATCAGAAGATCCCAAGGTACTTGCCATCAAGATGACGCTCTATCGCACTTCAGCGGATGGCAATGTGCTCAACTCCCTGATCAAGGCCGCCCGCAACGGCAAGCAGGTGGCAGTATTGGTGGAACTGAAGGCCCGTTTTGATGAAGCAGCCAACATCCGCTGGGCGAGACGACTCGAGCAAGCAGGCATTCACGTCACTTACGGTGTCATCGGCCTGAAGACACATAGTAAACTGATCATGGTGATCCGTAAGGACTACTCTCAACTGCGCCGCTACTATCATATTGGCACAGGTAACTACCATGCAGGTACGGCCCGTCTCTACACAGACCTGGGTGTGCTGGGTTGCGACGAAGACATCGGCCAGGATCTGACCGAACTATTTAACTACCTGACAGGTTATTCCCCACCACCCAGCTATCGAAAAATCCTTGCTGCACCCTATACCCTGAAGCAGTCTCTACTGAGTAAAATAGAACGCGAGATAAAAATACACAGCGCTGAAAATCCTGGTTTGATTCAGATGAAGATGAACGCGCTGGAGGACCAAGACATCGTTAAGGCCCTTTATAAGGCCACACGTGCAGGCGTTAAGGTTCAGCTGATTGTCAGGGATACCTGCCGTTTTCGTCCTGGCATCCCCGGTTTAAGCGAAAGCGGTAGTGTAGTGAGTATCGTCGGCCGTTTTCTGGAGCATGCTCGAATTACCTACTTCCAGAATGGTGGTGATGAAGAGTACTTCATCGGTTCCGCTGACCTGATGCAGCGTAACCTCATGAAGCGTGTCGAGGTATTGGTCCCTGTTGAGCCTCCAGCCCTGAGACAGGAATTGCGTCTGATGCTTGATGTACAACTTGTGGACAAGCACGCGGCCTGGGATATGCAGGCTGACGGCACCTATGTCCGGCGAATTCCTTCTGAGGATGATAAATCACTTAACTGCCAGGAAACGCTCATTGGTGTTGCAGAGCGTCGACTTGAGGCGGCAAAAAAACATAAAGAGAAACGTATGCGCGAAAAGCTGATGTATCATTTTAAATACAGGCTCAAGAGCCACGATACGAACGGAGGTAGCTGATGCCAGATGCTGAGAAGAATAAAAAAATACTTGCTGCTGTCGATTTCTCTGACGATTCCGCCAGTGCAGTCGTCTACGCCGCAAAGCTTGCCAAACGCCTGGGTGACACGCTGATCGTGTTACATGTGGTCCATGATCAGGTAGGCTCACCAGGTTACTACTCTGACAAAAAGATCAAGAAGGGTGATAAAAAAAGACTCAAGCGATTGGAAGAGATCGCCACTGAAATGATGGATGAGTTCATTCAGAAACAGATTGACAAACACCCTGATATCAAGGCTGTATTGAAAAAAGCCGAACTCGTCATGGTATCCGGTCTGACCGTCACCAAGATTTTACAGGTTATCGAGAAGATGGGGCCTGAAATGCTTGTTTTGGGTAACCGGGGACGAACCAGTCTGAAGCATATTTTACTTGGTTCAAAGGCAGAACAACTGGTGCGCTTGTGCCAGATTCCTGTGACCCTGGTAAAAAAGTGACTAACAATAACGCCCGCTTCAAATATATGTCTGGTCAGAAATCGATAATCTTACAATTGCTGCTGTTAGTGCTTAGTCTTGCCCTCTTCAGCCACTCTGTTTTTGCCGCCGATCCGCTGACAGCAACACCCGACTGGATCAAAATGGCGATCCAGCTTTTCGGTGGTCTGGCCCTCTTTCTCTTCGGCATGGAACAGATGGCGGGAGCCTTGAAGTCTGTCGCTGGCGAGCGCATGAAACTGGTGCTGGCAAAGCTGACCAGCAATCGTTTCATGGGAGCGATAACCGGTGCATTTGTCACCGCCATCATCCAATCATCCTCTGTTACAACCGTGCTGGTCGTCGGCTTCATTTCCGCCGGCCTGATGTCGATGGCTCAGTCTGTCGGCGTCATTATGGGTGCTAATATCGGTACCACCATCACGGCACAAATTGTTGCTTTCAAGGTGACGAAATATGCCATGCTGATGGTCGCTGTCGGTTTCAGCGCCTGGTTCTTTTCCAAGAATGAGAAGATCAAACACTACGGCGCTATGCTTATGGGGCTGGGTCTGATCTTTTTCGGCATGAGCATCATGAGCGATGCCATGGCGCCTCTGCGTAGTTACCAGCCTTTTCTTGATCTCATGGTGAAGATGGAAAATCCTTTCATCGGTATCCTGATAGCAGCCCTGTTCACTGCGCTTGTACAGTCATCATCTGCTACCACAGGCATCGTGATTGTCATGGCGAGCCAAGGTTTCATTACTTTGCCAGCAGGCATTGCACTGGCCTTCGGCGCAAATATCGGTACCTGTGTGACTGCTATGCTGGCTGCTATCGGAAAACCACGCGAAGCCATCCGTGCGGCATTGGTTCATGTCCTATTCAATGTTGCAGGTGTGCTTCTCTGGCTGGCATTTATTCCGAATCTGGCTGAGGTTGTGATGATGATTTCGCCAGTCTCTTCCGATTTACCTGAAGGTGCCCGCCTGGCTGCGGATACACCCCGACAGATCGCTAACGCTCACACCATCTTCAATCTGGCAAATACCCTGATCTTTATCGGATTTATCGGTAGCTTTGCCCGCATCGTGGAAATGCTCGTCCCAGATAAACCATTGGAAGAAGCACCTATCACAAAGCCCCGCTATCTTGATGAGGAGCTACTTGAAACCCCCTCATTGGCGCTCGATATGGCCAGACTCGAAATCAGCCGTGCGGGTGCGCAGGTTGAAACTATGCTGAATGAGATTCTTCCTGCCATGATGGAGGGCGATAAACCCAAGCTCTCATCAATCCGTGAAATGGATGAGAAAGTCGATGTGCTCCATCAGCATATTGTCAGCTATCTTGGCCGTCTCAGCCGAAAAGCGCTGTCTGAATCACAGTCTGCTTCCATACTCAGGCTGATGTCGATCATCAACGACCTGGAAAACCTGGCTGATTTGATTGAGAGAGATATGGTGGGACTGGGATACAAAATCATTCAGGAGCAGTTGAAAATCAGTCCTGAAACACAACGTATGCTACATCATCTGCACACCCAGATCTCACAGGCAGTGGCGCTTGCCATACGGGCAGTCAAAATGCATGACCAGGATCGTGCCGATCAGGTTATAGGTATGAAAACTACCGTTGAGCAGCTATTTGATGCCGCCTCCAGTCATCAGGCAAGCCGTTTGGTTGCAGATGCACCCAATCGCTTGTCGACCTACACGTTGGAGGTGGAAATCATTGAGAAGTTACGGCGCATCTACCATTTTGCCGACAGAATCGCGCAACTGGTCGAACATGACACAATGTCTATTGGCGGGATGGAGACTGCAGCAGATTAAACAAGTTTTGTAAGTCATGGCCGGTCACCTTGCGGCCATAACTTTGAAAACTTACTTAAGCCGTATCATCAGAAGATACGCTGGCGTCATCAGCATCTTCCGCTATTTTTTGCAAAACCACATGATGAATGCGTCTTGACGATGCTTCTTGTACGCGTATGGAGAGGCCATCAAGCACGAAAACCTCATCTTTGGAGGGAATGCGTTCCGTATGCTCAAGTAACCATCGATTGATAGTGTCAGTCGGCTTGCCCGGAATATCCAAACCGTAGAACTCCTCCACCACACGTAACTCCGCAGTGCCCTTGACAAGAATCCTCTCGTCATCCAGCACCATCAGGTCCTCCGGTTTCACATCAGATTCGTCGTAGATCTCACCCACAAGCTCTTCCAACAGATCTTCGAGAGAGACAACTCCGACCATAGCGCCATGCTCATCGACCACCACAGCAAGATGTCGACTCTTGGTCTTCAAGGTCCGAATCAGTTCATCGATAGGCGTATTCGCGGGTGTGAACAGTGGCTCCTGACCTAAAGTGTCAATCTCCACATCGAGATTCCCGGCTGCAATGAGGCTGATCAGATCACGCAAAATAACCAAACTGACAATCTCGTCCGCATCTGCTTTGTAGAGTGGAATACGTGAGTAATTTTGCTCAAGAATTTCAGGTAAAACGTCACGAAGCGTGCGTCTTCCATCGAGGCGGAATACCTGCCGCCTTGGGGTCATGACATCCTCGGCCTTGAGGTCATTGAAGTTGAAGATGCGCTCGATCATCTCCCGCTCACCGGTATCGATGACACCCTCTTCTTCACCGTGTTCGATGAGGGTAATCACTTCGGACTCAGTCACAAGAGGATCTTCCATTGCCCGTGTCGAAGACTGAACCCAGTTGGTGAACTGCAGAAACAGCCAGACAAGCGGATAGATCATGCGCATGAAGCCGTAGATAATCGGCGCAATGAATAGGGATATCCGCTCGGAAAAGCGGGTAGCGAGACTTTTTGGCGTGATCTCTCCAAAGACCAGGATAAGTATGGTCAGCACACCGACGGCGATGCCAGGCCCGCTATCACCGAAATAGTCAGTGGCGATGACCGTCGCCATCGCCGAGGCTGCAATATTCACCACATTGTTGCCTATCAGAATGGTGATCAGCATTCGGCTGGGATCTTTTTTTAGGAAGAAAAGGGCTTGTGCGCCTCTCCTACCCTCCTTGTAGAGCGACTCTGCCCGAGCCATGGAAAGAGAGACCAATGCCGTCTCTGATCCGGAGAAAAGGCCAGACAGCACCAACAGTACTGCCAGAATCAGGTAATTTTCCACTGAGTTTCTAAAATATCTCGCCGCTATGGGCCCAGTAGTGAATTATCACTGCTAACACCTTGAATCACAACTGGCTGAAGGGATATTTTTCGACCCATTTCAACCTGCATACCTTTGATAATTTAATCGTGACGAATATACATCGATTAATTTAAATTATTATACTAAATTTCAATATGTTAAGCGCCTCTATTCGACAGACATCATTGACTTAGGATTTAAAAACCAGTTGCATGAATTAAGTCACTTCCACAGCAGATATGCCGATTTGCACGCAGAGTAACCGATAATCCATTTTCCCTGGCTTGGACTCTCATCCTTTAAGTGTCATATTTCCTATCTACAATCATCATTTGCAGCCGCTTGAAACCATGAAAAGAATTCTGATTGTCGAGGATGAACCTGAAATCCGTGAGATGATCCGTTTCACTCTCGAGCCAAGAGGATATGTCCTCAGCGAAGCAGATAATGCCCAGGATGCTCGTAGGCTTCTCGGAAAGCATGCCTACGATCTCATTCTCATGGACTGGATGCTACCTGGCCGCTCCGGTCTTGAATTCACCAAAGAGATCAAACAGAAGAACCAGAAGAGCTCCCCACCCATCATCATGCTCACTGCCCGGGCTGATGAATCTGACAAGGTTGAGGGTCTCGACAGTGGTGCCGACGACTATATCACCAAACCCTTTTCACCCAGGGAACTGGCAGCACGCATCAAGGCGGTAATTCGACGCAACAGCCATATCGAGCAAGCGCTTTCTCTCGAATTTAACGGTTTATACATAGATCCGGTGCAGCACCTGGTTACCCTGCAAGGGGACCCCGCCAACCTTTCACCTGCAGAATATAATCTGCTCTACTTCTTCATGTCTCACCCTGACCGGGCTTATACACGCTCTCAAATCCTCGACAAGGTTTGGGGAGACAATGCCTATGTGGAAGAGCGGACTGTTGACGTGCATATCCGTAGATTGAGAAAGATCCTGACGCCTTCTGGGCACGATGCTTACATCCAGACTGTTCGCGGCGTCGGGTACAGGTTTACACCAACAAAACAGAAGCATGTCTAGGTAACTTCGTGAAGCAGTACATCAAAATTGAAATCAGTCAGCTGTTGGGCATCCTGCTGATTTTCAGCACAGTTGGCTATTTGACAAAGCAACCCTACATCGCCGTCGGCCTCTCGTTGATCGCCTATTTTGCTAAACACGCATACTATCTGACCAGACTTGCCAGCTTGATCGATAGTGAATCGCAGATTTCGCCTCCCTACCCTCCCGACATATGGGGTCTGATCTACAAAGAGCTGGCGCGGCATCGTATGCGTAGCCGTAAGCGTAAGCGTACACTGAACAGATTTGCTTCCCGTTTCAGAAAGGTGGCAACGTCCATACCCGACGGCCTTCTTATACTCAGCAAGCCGGGCAGCCTGGAATGGGCAAACCCAGCCGCCAACCAATTACTGAATATCAGCTGGCCACGGGATGAAGGTGTAACAGTGGACCAACTTCTACACCTAGAGGGCCTCAAGGAGTATCTCGAAGCGCCTGATTATCAAAAACCTCTCGAGTTTCCGTCACCAATCAACCGGGCGATTATCCTTTCCCTGCGCGTCGCCCCCTTTGGCAGCAAAAAAGCACAACGACTGTTGGTGGTCAGAAACATTACTGAACTCTACAACCTAAATCAGACCCGTCGTGACTTCGTTTCGAATGTGTCTCATGAATTACGCACACCATTGACAGTTATTTCAGGTTTCTTAGAGAACTTAAGCGACAACGAAATGCTGGAGTTTCAGAAACGGCCTTTCCTTCTCATGCTGCAACAGGCCGAAAGGATGAATACCATCATCAATGATTTGCTTGCCCTATCCCGCCTTGAAATGGGTAAGGCACCTTCTTCGGAAAAGCCAGTATTCGTCGCTGAATTGCTGAACAAGATTGTCGATCAGGCAAAGGCATTGGCAGATCAAAAGGGTGAGTATGACATTACACTGGATGCGGATGATGAGCTTTGCGTAGTCGGCGAAGAGAGCGAACTACTCAGCGCCTTTTCCAATCTTATTTACAACGCCATCATCCACACACCACCCAAGACTAAAATATATGTCAGTTGGAGACGTCAGGATGAGACAGCCTGCTTCAGCGTCAGTGATACAGGTCCAGGCATTGAACAGCATGCTATCCCGCGTCTGACTGAAAGATTTTATCGTGTAGACAAAGCTCGCTCACGCCAATCCGGTGGCACCGGGCTCGGCCTCGCGATTGTAAAACATATTATCGGAAGACATGACGGAGAACTACGCATCTCCAGTCAGCCGGGTGTAGGCAGTCGCTTCGACTGCACATTCCCTGAAGAGATGGTGATAGAGAAAAGCCAGCTGCAACCACAGCAGACCAGTAAATGCTAAACTAAGAGGCTGGTGGCGAATCCTCAAGATACGGATTCTTGCAGTGCCTCCTCCTCGGCAAATCCCTGGTTAACCCTGTCTCTCAACTCTTTGCCAGGCTTGAAGTGAGGTACATACTTACCAGATAGAGCAACCGTTTTACCGGTCTTGGGATTACGCCCCATTCGTGGTGGCCGAAAATGCAACGAGAAGCTGCCAAACCCGCGAATTTCAATCCTTTCACCTGAAGCCAGAGACTGGCTCATGTGCTCAATCATGCACTTGACCGCCAATTCCACATCCCGGTATGCAAGATGGCTTTGCTCCTTGGCAATAATTTCAATCAACTCGGATTTTGTCATTCTTCTCCGTTCTCCAGTTTGCTGATTGTCGGGGACCGCAACGCGGTCCCCGTCCAGTATCAAAGCCTCAGAAACTGCTGATATTAGGCGGATATTTCCTTAGTCGCCCTGGTTATCCATCTGTTCTTTCAGCAGGTCGCCCAGTGTCGGGGCGCTGGTAGCTGCATCGCGGGCATAGCCTTTGATTGCAGCTGCCTCTTCATCGGCATCTTTTGCTTTTATCGAAAGCGAAATCGTGCGGTTCTTACGATCCACACCCAGGAACTTCGCCTCAATATCCGCACCTTCTTTCAATATGCTACGTGCATCTTCAACACGATCGCGGGAAAGTTCCGAGGCACGCAGATAACCGTCAACCCCATCCTCCAGGGAGATAACGGCACCTTTGGCATCCACCTCAGCCACCTTACCTTTGACGAAGCTGCCTTTTTCATGAGCGGCTACGAAAGAGGAGAAAGGATCCTGTGCAAGCTGCTTAACACCTAGCGAGATACGCTCACGTTCGGGATCGACTGAAAGTACGACTGTCTCCAGTTCGTCACCCTTCTTAAATTTGCGAATCGCATCTTCACCCTCATCGTCCCAAGTGATGTCGGAAAGATGGATCAGACCATCGATACCGCCATCCAGGCCGATGAAGATACCAAAATCGGTGATCGATTTGATGCTGCCACTGACATGATCGCCCTTGTTGTGGGTAGCGGCAAATTCATCCCAGGGATTCGATTTACACTGTTTGATACCGAGGGAAACGCGACGACGTTCCTCATCGATATCCAACACCATGACTTCGACTTCATCTCCCAAGGAGACAATCTTCGAAGGATGTACGTTCTTGTTGGTCCAATCCATCTCGGAGACGTGAACCAAGCCTTCGACGCCTTCTTCAATCTCAACAAAGCAGCCGTAATCCGCAATATTGGTGACCTTACCGAACAGACGAGTGCTTTCTGGATAACGGCGCGCCAATGCGACCCAAGGATCGTCACCCATCTGCTTCAGGCCCAGGGAGACACGGTTGCGCTCACGATCAAACTTCAGGACCTTAACGTTGATCTCATCGCCGATATCAACTACCTCGGAAGGATGCTTGACACGCTTCCAAGCCATATCGGTAATATGCAGCAGACCATCGATACCGCCCAGGTCGACAAATGCGCCGTAGTCGGTGAGATTCTTGATCACGCCAACGATCTCCTGGCCTTCCTGGAGATTCTCAAGCAGTTTATCGCGCTCTTCGCTGTATTCCTGTTCAACAACAGCACGGCGGGAGACGACCACATTATTGCGGCGGCGATCGAGTTTGATCACCTTAAATTCGAGATCCTTGCCTTCCAGGTATGCGGTATCACGTACCGGCCGGACATCGACCAGAGAGCCGGGGAGGAACGCTCGAATATCGCTGAGTTCAACAGTGAAGCCGCCTTTGACTTTACCGTTGATTCGACCGATGACGGTCTCGTCAGCTTCATGTGCCTTTTCAAGCTGTTTCCAAGCCTGGTCACGCTTGGCCTTTTCACGGGAGAGCCGGGTTGCACCGTAGCCATCTTCCACTGCATCAAGCGCAACTTCGACCTGATCACCGACGGCGACTTCAATCTCACCATCTGGATTCAGGAATTGGACGCGGGGAATGACGCCTTCAGATTTCAGGCCGGCATTGACGATGACAGCTTCGGACGTGATGTCCATGACGGTACCAATGATGATGGCGCCGGTGCGAAGCTGAGTACTGGAGAGGCTCTCCTCAAATAATTCTGCAAAACTTTCGGTCATGGGTTTGGGTTTCCTGCAACACTCGGTTGCATCGACGAAAACAATCTTTAAGTGCTAAGGATGTTTCGCCAGTTCGTTAGTAGGTTAAACAAATAGCCGGTGATATACCGGCCGCCACATCTCATTCTTTAAGATCATCGCTTGATGTCAGTTTCCCGATAGATCCGCGAAGGTCTCATGTACCTTTCGCATCACTTGGCTGTAGACTTCATCAACCGACAATTGCGTGGAGTCCAACGTCAACGCGTCGCTTGCCGCCTGTAGCGGTGCCACTGTGCGTTTGCTGTCACGCTCGTCACGCTCTCTGATCTCTTCAATGAGACGGGCGAGATTAACACCCAATCCCTTTTCTTTCAACTGTTTATAGCGCCTTTTCGCCCTCTCCTCAGGGCTTGCGGTAAGAAAAATCTTAACCTGGGCCTGAGGAAAAACCACTGTCCCCATATCTCTCCCATCAGCCACAAGTCCAGGGGGTTTTGCATATTTCTGCTGCCATTCCAGCAATGCACTGCGTACCTCTGGAATAGCCGCCACCTTTGAAGCACGATTTCCGGCCGTTTCCGTGCGAATCTCTCCCGTGACATCCTCACCGGCGAGCATGGCCTGCTCCCCATTAAAAGATAGCGGCATGTTCCTCGAAAGTTCTGCTATTTTATCAACACCATCAATACCGATACCCTCACGATCAACCATGAAGCCCAGTACACGGTAGATTGCACCACTATCGAGAAAATGCCATCCAAGGTGTTCTGCCACCCGTTGGGATATGGTGCCTTTGCCGGAGCCCGAGGGACCGTCTACAGTGATAATCCGCACTTGGCTCACGAGACCTCCGACTGTCGAATGTGCAATCCCGACTGATTCGCGACATGAACGAATCCCGGAAATGACGTATTGACGTTGGCACAATCGAGAATTTCTACTGCTCCCGAGGCGCGCAGGGCTGCCATGGCGAAGGACATGGCTATTCTATGGTCACCATGACTCTCTACACAGCCGCCGGTAATACGCCCACCGCGGATTTTCAGACCATCCGTCGTCGGTTCGGCTTCGATACCCAGCACAGTCAGACCATCCGCCATCACCTGAATTCGGTCACTCTCTTTGACTCGTAGCTCCTCGGCACCGGTAAGACGGGTGATACCCTCTGCACAGGCGGCAGCGATGAACAGGGCCGGGAACTCATCGATCGCCAGCGGCACCAAATCTTCAGGAATATCTATCCCGTGCAACCGACTCGAGCGGACACGGATATCAGCCACCGGCTCACCACCAACCACCTGTTCATTTTCAATCTCAATATCGGCACCCATCAGTCGCAGAATCGATATCACACCGTCGCGGGTTGGATTGATACCCACGTGCTCTAATACCATCTCTGAATCCGGTGCGATGGATACACCCACCAGAAAAAAGGTGGCGGATGAGATATCGGCGGGGACATCGATTCGGCAGGCTTTGAGTGCGCCACCGCCCACCAATGAAGCACGACTCCCGTCCCGTTTCACCGGGTAGCCGAATCCCTGCAACATCCGCTCCGTATGATCCCGGGTGGGGGCTGGTTCGGTCACAGTGGTCTCTCCCTGTGCGTAGAGACCGGCCAACAACACAGCCGACTTTACCTGTGCACTGGCCATAGGCAGTGGGTAGTCGATCCCCTTAAGGTGACGGTTTGGTGAAATAATCAACGGTGCGGTGCCCGTCTCAGTTGCACCAATGATGGCGCCCATTCGGGTCAGCGGATCAATGACGCGCATCATCGGACGTCCTGAAAGCGAGCTGTCACCGGTGAGCGTTACAGCCAAGCCCTGACCGGCCAACAGTCCGGAAAGGAGCCGCATTGAGGTGCCCGAATTACCCAGATCCAACGGGGCCTCCGGCTCATGCAATCCGTGCATGCCGACACCATGGATACTAACCTGCCCTGCATGGGGGCCTTCTATTTCGACACCCATGGCACGGAAGGCATTGAGAGTTGCCAGACTGTCTTCACCTTCGAGAAAACCTGTCACTTCAGTCACCCCATCCGCGAGGGAACCCAGCATGATCGAGCGGTGAGATATGGATTTGTCGCCGGGTACCCGTAACGTGCCATTGAGGCTACCACCTGGTTCGACCTGATATTTCAAAGACTTCTTACCTTGCATTTTCAACTATTCACTCGGGGTGACACCCTCACTCCACACCATCTATATATCTGTCTCTCGCCTGTTTCGCCCGTTCAAAGATTTCCAGCAGGCCTTCGCTGTCACCCCGATCAAGGGTTGCCGCCAACTCATGTAGCTCATCAGCAAAACGGGTCAACATGACGCTCAGGTGATCCTGGTTGGCAAGACAGATGTCGCGCCACATCACCGGATTGCTGGAGGCGATACGGGTAAAATCCCGGAAACCACCGGCAGCATAACGAAAGATCTCATCATTCTCTTTAAGTCGCGCCAAACTATCTACCAGACTGAATGCCAACATATGAGGCAGATGACTGGTTGCTGCCAATATCTCATCATGATGCGCAACCGGCATGCGGGTAATATCGGCGCCGCACTGCCGCCACATCTCTGCCACGCGGGATACAGCCTTGGCCTCTGTCTCCGAAGTGGGTGTCAAAATCACTCGACGATTCTGGTAGAGCGATGCGAAAGCGGCATCTGCGCCACTGCGCTCTGTTCCCGCGATGGGATGACCCGGTACGAACCAACTCGGCACCTCTCCGAAGACCTCACGCAGATCTTCAATAACACTGCCTTTTACACTGCCCGCATCCGTCACTACCGCATCTGACTGCAGATGATCGCGCATGCCGGAAAGTGTCTCCCTCATGGCGCCTAGGGGCACTGCAAGCAGGACCATATCGGCACCCTCTACCGCCTCCCCCACATCATGAGTGTAGTGATCGACGATACCCAATCGCTTGGCTTGAATTAAATTCTCTTCACTCCGACCACAACCCACAACTGTCTTGACACTGCCTGTCTCCCGCAAAGCCAGTGCGACTGAGCCACCAATCAATCCGACGCCAATAACGGCAAGTCTCTCGATCATGCTGCCAACACCTTTTGAAGACTTTCCAACAGTCGAGTATTTTCCGCCTCCAGACCGATAGTGAATCTGAGATGATTCGGCATCGCGTAATTCGCAAGTGGCCGGGTGATGCATCCAAATTGCAATAAGGCCTGATCTATCGGTCCGGCATTGCGCGCAAAATCTACGGTGAGGAAGTTCCCTACCGAGGGAATGTAGTTGAGGCCCAGCTTTTCCATGCCTGCCATTAACTGCGCCATGCCAACCCTGTTAACCTCAACAGATCGCTCAATGAATGACGGGTCCTGCAGGGCTGCCAAAGCACCCACCTGGGCCAGCGTGTTGACATTAAAGGGCTGTCTTACACGATTCAACAGATCGGCAATATCGGGATGTGATAGCGCATAACCCATCCGCAGAGAAGCCAGGCCGTACGCTTTGGAAAAGGTCCGGGTGACAATCAGATTTGGGAACTCACCTAGCCACTGACTGCCATCGGGATAGTCGTTCTGATCAACATACTCTGTATACGCCTCGTCAAGCACAACGATTACCTGTGCCGGCAGATCGTGAATAAATGCATACAATGCCTCTTTGCCGACCCAGGTGCCTGTCGGGTTGTTGGGATTGGCAATCCACACCACCCGCGTCTTTGCAGTGACCCGTTCCCGCATGGCCTGAAGATCGTGTGCAAAATCTTTGGCGGGCACAACGACAAGATTTGCACCTACAGCCTGACTGCTGATCGGATAGACCGCGAAAGCATACTGGGAAAAAAGGGATTCGCTCCCCGGTGCCAGGAAAACCCGCGCAACCATATCCAGCACATCATTCGAGCCATTTCCCAGAGTGATGCCTGCGGGGTCGATGCGGTGCTTTTCGGCCAGCGCCTGTCGCAGTTCGAATCCTCCGCCATCAGGATAGCGCGCCAACTCCGGTATTGCTGACTGGATTGCCTCAGACACCTTGGGGCTGGCACCCAATGGATTTTCATTGGAGGCCAGTTTAATAGACTGGGTGATCCCGAGTTCTCGCTCAAGCTCAGAAATCGGTTTCCCTGGCGTGTAGGGTTTAAGTTCGCTGATACCCGGCGCGGCAATGTCAATAAAGGCATTCATCGTCTAATAATTATTTTTCCGCTCGATGCAAACAGGTAAGGTGCAGAACAGCAATTCTGAATTAAAGCACGGCTTTTGGATAGGAGCCGAGCACCTTGAACTGCGAAGCCCCTTGCTCCAACTCACTCAGTGCTTGAGAAAGTGCCTGATCATCACGATGGCCATCGACGTCGACGAAGAAGACATAGTCCCACTGTCCCCGGCGCGATGGGCGAGATTCAATGCGCGTCATACTGATCCCATGCTTAGCCAAAGGGCTTAGCATGGCATGCAAGCCTCCTGCACGGTTCTGGGTGGAGAACATCAGACTCGTTTTGTCTTCACCACTTGGTGACGCATCCTTTTTACCAATGACCAGGAAGCGGGTCGTGTTACCCGGCTCATCCTCGATATTGGAGGCCAGATGGGACAAGTGATAAATATCTGCCGCTGCCTCACCGGCAATCGCGGCAACCCCAGCTTCCTCCGAGGCCAGCCGGGCGGCTTCCGCATTGCTGCCGACCGCGATTCGTTCTGCAGCAGGCAGATGAAGATCCAGCCACCCTCGACACTGAGCCAGTGACTGTGAGTGGGAATAGATCTTCTTAACCTCATCCATCGAGGCTTCGCGGCTAAGCAGATGATGGTTGATACGCAGGCTCACCTCACCACATATCCGTAGGGGTGAACTGAGAAAGGTATCAAGTGTATGGCTGATCACCCCTTCTGTTGAGTTTTCAACCGGTACCACACCGTAGTGGCAGGCGCCCGCCTCTACCTCACGAAAGATATCGGGAATGGCGGCCATTGAATGAGTCGTCACGGCGTGACCAAAATGCTTCACGGCCGCTGTCTGGGTGAAGGTGCCTTCCGGCCCGAGAAATGCCACTTTCAAGGGTTGTTCCAGGGCCAGACAGATCGACATGATCTCGCGGAAAAGACCGGCGACCACCTCCCCTTCCAGCGGGCCGGTATCGCGTGACTTGACCTGACGCAACACCATCGCTTCCCGCTCAGGCCGATAAAACTCTGCTTGCGGATCCTCATCCAGCTTGATGCGCGCCACCTGTTGTGCCGCTTCAGCCCGCTCGACAATCAGTGACTGAAGCTGCTGATCGATTTCATCGATCCGCTCACGCGTCTGTTTGAGTTTTTCATCATCACTCATCACTGGCTGTCATTTCTTAGGTTCAGTTTAGCTTTTCGCACTTCCCAGAGACCGCACCGACAACACCCCCTGGATGGAAGACAAGGTGTCAAGCAGTTGCTGAGATGGCTCCTTGTCCACATCAAGCAGGGTCACGGCCACATCGTCTCGGGATTTGTTGAGCATGTCCAGAATGTTCAATCCATCCTCACCCAGGTCACTGGAAATCTGCCCGACCATATTGGGTACATTACTGTTGACGACAGCAATCCGATAACCGCCATTACGAGGCAGATTGATCATGGGGAAATTGACCGCGTTGGTGATATTACCGTTTTCCAGATAATCACTGACCTCTTCAGCGACCATGATCGCACAGTTGTCCTCGGCTTCCTTAGTCGAAGCACCGAGATGGGGCAGCGTAATGACGCGAGGATGATCCTTCAGGAGAATGCTGGGAAAGTCACAGACATAAGCATAGAGATGACCGCTATCGAGCGCCTCCACGACGGCGGTGTCATCGATGATGCCATTGCGGGCAAAATTGAGTAGCACCGCTCCCGGCTTCATCAACTTGATGCGCTCGGCGTTAATCGTGTTGGCTGTGGCGTCAGTTAGCGGCACATGGAAAGTGACAAAATCCGATTTAGACAGCAGATCGTCCACACTCAGCGCCTGCTCCACCTCTGAGGCCAGCTTCCAAGCGCTTTGCACCGTGATGGTGGGATCATAGCCGGTCACCTTCATGCCCAGCGCACGACAAGCGTTGGCCACCTTGACGCCAATGGCGCCAAGGCCGATAACCCCCATTGTTCTTCCAGGCAACTCGAAGCCGACGAAATTCTTTTTCCCTGCCTCGACCTGTTTGGTGATTTCGGCATCTTCACCGGAAAGTCCGGTTGCGAATCGCCAGGCCTGCCCGAGATTCCTCGCTGCGATCAGCGCACCGGCCATTACCAGCTCTTTAACCGCATTGGCATTGGCGCCCGGCGCATTGAAAACCGGTATCCCTTTTGCCGTCATATCGGCCACAGGAATATTGTTGACACCGGCGCCGGCCCTACCGATCGCCTTTACGGTTTCCGGCACGGTCATGTCGTGCATCTTGTAAGAGCGCAACAGGATTGCGTCCGGATGTGTGACCTCGGAAGCCACTTCGTAGCTGTCCCGCGGTAGACGATCCAGTCCGGCCACGGAGATATTGTTGAGAGTCAGAATTTTGTACATGCTATTTCTCTGTCTACTGCTTTATACGCAATGCACATTGGTGAAGTGTAAAACTGCCTGGCGCTAAGCTTTCGATTGCGGCCATCACACTTTCACTATGCTGCTGTTATTAACCGTTAACCCGTTCGAATTCCTGCATAAAGTCAACCAGGACCTTAATACCCTCTTCCGGCATGGCGTTATAAATGCTGGCACGCATACCGCCTACGGAGCGATGACCCTTCAGGGTTTTGAGGCCCACGGCGCCCGCTTCCTGCAGAAATTTGGCATCCAGTTCCGAATCGGCCAATGTGAATGGCACATTCATCCATGAACGACTCTCTACTGCTACGGGATTGGCGTAAAAACCGGAATTGTCGATTGCGCTGTAGAGGGCCTGCGCCTTGCGCTGATTGATTTCAGCCATAGCACCGAGCCCACCTTTATCGAGCAGCCATTTGAAAACCAAGCCAGCGAGATACCAACCATAGGTAGGTGGTGTGTTGTACATGGAACCGTTATCGCTGTGCGTGGCATATTGGAACATCACAGGCGCCCCATCGACCGCATTGCCGATGAGATCCTCGCGCACAATAGCCAGTGTGAGGCCTGCAGGTCCGATATTCTTCTGTGCACCGGCATAAATAATGCCGTAACGCGATACATCAATCGGCCGGGAGAGAATCGTGGATGAGAAGTCTGCTATCAGAGGGACATCTCCCGTCTCCGGCACATAAGGAAACTCCACACCCTGAATGGTCTCATTGGGCGTGTAGTGGACATAAGCAGCATCACCACTCAGATTAAGTTCGGACTGAGCCGGCGTGGAAGTGAATTTACCCGCTTCCGTGGTAGCTGCGATGTTGACATCCGCATAACGCTTGGCTTCGGCAATGGCCTTTTTGGACCAGGAGCCGGTGTTGACGTAGTCCACTCGCTTGTTGTCACGGGTCAGGTTCATCGGCACCATAGCGAACTGACTCGAGGCGCCGCCCTGCAGAAAGAGTACCTTGTAGTTCTCCGGCACGGCCAGAAGCTGCCTGAGATCGGCTTCGGCCTGCTCGGCAATGGACATGAACTCCTTACCGCGATGGCTCATCTCCATCACCGACATACCGGCGCCACGCCAATCCACCATCTCTGTCTGGGCCTGTTGCAGTACAGCTTCAGGTAGCATGGCCGGTCCGGCACTGAAATTAAAGACTCGTGACATCTTTTCCTCTCGACTTATTGATTCAAAATACGATTTACCCAGACTTCGAGGTTTTGGGCTAACCTGTCACTCGCTCTCAGTTGATGGCTCGGTATCATCCTCATCGGCATCGGACGCTTCACCTTCAAGGCTCTCGACCCGTTCGATACCAATCAGCTTCTCCTTCTTGCTCAGGCGTATCATGATCACGCCCTGGGTGTTTCGACCCATACGGGAGACATCAGCCACCCGATTGCGTACCAGCGTACCGCCATTGGTGATCATCATGACTTCATCATCATCGACCACCTGCACCGCCCCGACCACAGCACCGTTACGATCCGAGGTCTGGATTGAGATGACGCCCTGGCCACCCCGGCCATGCACCGGGTACTCATTGATTTCGGTTCGCTTGCCATAACCGTTTTCAGTCACGGTCAGCACATCACCTTCGGAAGCAACGATGAGGGAGACCACCTGCTGGCCATCCTCCAGGCGGATACCCCTGACGCCACAAGCAGTACGGCCCATGGCTCGAACTTTCGATTCAGAAAAGCGTACAGCCTTGCCGGTGCTGCTGAAGAGCAGGATGTCCTGTTGGCCATCGGTAACGGCAACACCCACCAGCTTGTCGCCATCTCTTAGATCAACCGCGATAATGCCGCTGGCACGGGGCCGTGAGAAAGCCTCCAATGGGGTCTTTTTCACCGTTCCTGAACTGGTGGCCATAAAGATGTAGCGATCTGCTTCGTAATCACGCACGGGCAGGATAGCGTTAATCTGCTCATCCGCATCCAGCGGCAAGAGGTTGACGATCGGTTTGCCGCGGGCGTTACGACCCGCCTGTGGCAGTTCATAGACTTTCAGCCAGTAGACCTTGCCCTGGTTCGAGAAGCAGAGAATGGTGTCATGGGTACTGGCGACGAAGAGCTTATCGACAAAATCCTCATCCTTAGTGGCAGTAGCGGTCTTACCTTTACCGCCGCGTCTTTGCGCCTGATAGGTACTGACAGGCTGCGCTTTGGCATAACCTGCATGGGAGAGTGTTACCACCACATCCTCTTCGGTGATCAGATCCTCCAACGTCAGATCGAGACGATTCTGGATGATCTCGGTGCGACGCTCATCACCGTACTGTTCACGGATTTCCACCAGCTCATCACGGATCACCTGCATGAGTCTGTCTGGGTTACCGAGAATATCAAGCAAATCCGCAATTTTCTCCAATAACTCTTCGTATTCCTTGATTATTTTATCCTGTTCCAAGCCCGTGAGCCTGTGCAGACGCAAATCAAGAATAGCCTGGGCCTGGACCTCAGTCAGACGGTAACCCGCTTCGGTAAGACCATATTCATCGGAAAGCTCTTCCGGCCTTGTGCTGGAGGCACCGCTCCTCTGTAGCATCGACTCGACCACGCCCGACTGCCAAACACGTTCCAGTAACGCCTTTTTCGCTTCCGCCGGACTGGCGGCCTGCTTGATCAGCTGGATCACCTCGTCAATATTGACCAGCGCAACTGCCAGCCCTTCCAGCACATGGGCCCGGTCCCGCGCCTTGCGAAGCTCAAAAAGCGTACGGCGCGTGACCACTTCACGACGGTGGCGAATGAAGAACTCAAGCAGCTGTTTCAGATTGAGCAGACGCGGCATGCCGTCCACCAGCGCCACCATATTGATTCCGAAGACACTCTGCATGGCGGTCTGCTGAAACAGGTTGTTCATCACTACTTCAGCCACTTCACCACGACGCAGTTCGATGACAATGCGCATGCCGTCCTTATCGGACTCATCGCGCAGTTCGGTGATACCTTCTATCCGCTTGTCTTTGACCAGCTCAGCGATCTTCTCGATCAGCCTGGCCTTGTTGACTTGATACGGCAACTCGTGGACCACAATGGTCTGTTTGCCATTGGCTGGATTGGTCTCTATCTCAGTACGGGCGCGCATGTAGATCCGGCCCCGTCCCGTTTGGTAGGCCTCATGGATACCATTGGCGCCGTTGATCAGACCGGCGGTGGGAAAATCGGGACCCGGCAGATGCTGCATCAACTCGCTGATAGAGGACTCTGGCACATCAATCAGTGCTACGCAGGCATTGATGACTTCCGTCAAATTATGCGGTGGCACATTGGTCGCCATACCGACGGCGATACCTGCAGAGCCGTTGATCAGCAGATTGGGAATACGGGCAGGAAGAACAGAAGGTTCATTTTCCGTATCGTCATAATTCGGAACGAAGTCAACCGTCTGTTTGTCGAGATCGTCCAACATAGTCTGGGCGATCTTGGCCATGCGTACCTCGGTATAACGCATGGCAGCGGGTGAATCTCCATCCACGGAACCGAAATTACCCTGCCCGTCGACCAGCATGTAACGCATCGAGAAGGGTTGGGCCATTCTGACGATGGTGTCATAGACGGCGGTATCACCATGCGGGTGGTACTTACCAATCACGTCACCAACAATACGTGCCGATTTCTTATAGGCCTTGTTCCAATCGTTGCCCAGCTCGTTCATGGCAAACAGCACACGACGATGAACCGGCTTGAGGCCGTCACGGACATCAGGCAGGGCTCGTCCCACGATGACGCTCATGGCGTAGTCGAGGTAGGACTGGCGCATCTCGTCTTCGAGATTGACGGGAAGGACTTCTTTGGCGAATTCGCTCATATTTCTTCGATATCTTTGCTATCGCCCCAACCGAATCTGTGAGGCGTCAGAAAAAGGAGGAGTGTACCATAAGCCCCTGACCCTGTGCTGTATAAAAAACGCCTGAAATCTACTTTCAGGGCCTCTCAGATCAACTCGCCATAAGTTTTTGCATCTTTTTCTCATTTGGCGAGAGCACAACCCCCTTCTCCGTGACAATGGCATCTACCAATGCCGCCGGTGTCACATCGAAAACCGGATTCCATGCCTCTGCACCGGCAGCGGCCATACGCTGACCGCCGCATGAGAGCAATTCTTCACTCTCCCTTACTTCGATTGGGATATCCGCACCTGACTTGACGCTCATATCGATGGTTGAGGTCGGTGCCGCAACCATCACCCGAACACCATGGTGCTTTGCTGCTACCGCCAGACCGTAGGTGCCGATCTTATTCGCCACATCACCATTGGCAGCAATCCGGTCAGAACCAACGATCACCCAACCGATCCCGCCTTGGGACATGAGACTGGCGGATGCGCCATCCACCAGCAGACTCACGGGGATTTTGTCATGCAGCAATTCCCAGGCAGTCAGGCGTGCACCCTGCATCCAGGGCCGGGTTTCATCAGCGTAAACCCGTTCGATCAGGTTTTTCTCGTAAGCGGCACGAATCACTCCCAGCGCCGTACCATAGCCACCGGTCGCCAGTGCCCCGGCATTACAGTGCGTGATTACACCGGTCGCCTCCTCAATCAGCGCCGCTCCCAGCTCTCCCATTCGACGATTGGCCTGGATGTCCTCCTGATGGATCGATGATGCTTCGTTGACGAGGGCTTCGACGGGATCTGCCTGATCAGGCAGGCGAGCAATCAGTTTCCTCATTCTGTCCAGTGCCCAGAAGAGATTCACTGCTGTCGGGCGTGACCTGCGTAGCGCCTCCAAATCAGGCAACATGGCCTGCTTCCAATCGGCACCTGAGCCACGATAGGCATCTCTCGCAGCGAGCACCACACCAAAGGCTGCAGTGACCCCAATGGCGGGGGCTCCCCGCACCACCATTTGTCGGATGGCATCGGCAACTGCCTGGCCTGAATGGAGCTCAAGATATTCAGCACGCTCAGGCAGGTAGCGCTGATCCAGCAGAAAAAAATGGCCCTCACGCCAGACAATGGCTTTGTCTGGTGAAGGATTGGGGAGAGAGATTGTTGTATCTTGCATCTTGCTGTATCCCATGGTGGATTGACTAAAGCCACTAACACTTAGCTGAATGGCAGCAATGATCAAATCTGCACGATTGGGCACTAAGTTTTTCTTGTTGATATAGAAGCTTAAAGAATCTTTCGTTGCACTTCTTCGCATACTCTGCGGTATAGTTTCGTCACTTCCAAGCGAAACTATATTAAGAAAAAAGGCTAGCTATGTCTGAAAAGGTCGATCTACTGCTCCACGCTGACTGGATCATTCCCGTGGTGCCTGAAAATCAGGTGCTGGAACACCACTCCCTGGCCATCAAGGACGGCAGGATACACGCTATTCTGCCGACTGTGGAGGCTGATCAAGCATTCCTGGCCGAGCAGGAGAAACAACTGCCAGGACATGCCCTGATGCCGGGGCTCATCAACACACATACTCACGCAGCCATGTCCCTGCTTCGGGGCTTGGCAGACGATCTGCCACTGATGAGCTGGCTCAACGATCACATCTGGCCGGTGGAAGGAAAATGGGTCAACGAAGAATTCATCCACGATGGCAGCCAACTGGCCATAGCAGAGATGCTTCTCGGTGGCACCACTTGCTTTAATGATATGTACTTCTTCCCCGATGTGACGGGACGCGTGGCAGATGCGGCGGGCATTCGGGCTGTGGTGGGGTTGATTGCTCTCGACTTTCCATCAGTCTGGGCTGCGGATGGCGACGAGTACCTGCACAAAGGACTCCAGGTACACGACCAGTTCCGTAATAACCCACTGATCCATACCGCATTCGCACCCCATGCACCCTACTCCGTTGCAGACCCGGTATTGGAACGTGTCCGCGTGCTTGCGGATGAACTGGAGATTCCGGTACATATCCACCTTCACGAAACCAATGACGAGATTCAACAGAGCCTGCAACATCATGCCTGTCGGCCAATGACCCGGCTGCAACAACTGGGGTTGTTGTCACCTTCGCTGATGGCGATCCATATGACCCATCTCGAAGATGATGAAATAGCATTGTTTGCTGATTCAGGTGGGCATATCGTGCATTGTCCGGAATCGAATCTTAAGCTCGCTAGTGGCTTCTGCCAGGTCAACCGTCTGATGAACGCCGGTATCAATGTCGCGTTAGGCACAGACGGTGCAGCCAGCAACAACGATCTTAATATGTTCAGTGAAATGCATACTGCCGCATTGTTGGCCAAGGGTGTGGCAGGAGACGCCAGCGCGCTACCGGCAGCCAAGGCCCTCTCCATGGCGACTATCAACGGCGCCAGGGCATTGGGCCTGGAACACGAAACAGGCTCTCTCGAAACCGGGAAATCAGCCGATCTGATTGCCGTCGATCTGGATCGATTGCAAAGCCAACCCATCTATCACCCCATTTCACAATTGGTCTATGCTGCTGGCAGGGAGCAGGTCAGAGAGGTCTGGGTGGCAGGCAGACAAGTGGTCAGTGAAGGCAGCCTGACCACACTGGATCCTGAACGGCTGCTCAAGCGGGCAGGCGACTGGCGTGAACGAATCGCTGAAAGCTGAGTCCATCAAACGAGTAGTGTAATCTACACACCCCGTGAAACCTTTCGAGCAGGCTGTACATGAATCAGGAAAAGATCAACGTCGATCACACTGAAGTCAATAAATTCGAGGAGCTGGCGGCTCGCTGGTGGGACCCTCACAGTGAATTCAAGCCCCTACACGAAATCAACCCACTGCGATTGAACTACATAAACAACATTGCCCCCCTGGCAGGAAAAAAGGTACTGGACGTCGGTTGCGGTGGCGGTATTCTCTCCGAAAGCATGGCGGCCAAGGGTGCTCAAGTCACAGGGATCGATATGGGAGAAGCTCCCCTGCAGATTGCTCGTCTGCATCTACTGGAGTCTGGTTTAGAAGTCGACTACCAGCGAATACCAGTGGAGCAGTTGGCAGCCGATCAGCAGGCGTCTTTCGATGTGGTGACCTGCATGGAAATGCTAGAACATGTGCCAGATCCCGCCTCAGTGGTCAACGCCTGCAGCCAACTGGTCAAACCAGGAGGCAGCGTCTTCTTCTCGACCATCAACCGCAATCCGAAAGCGTACCTCTTCGCCATTGTTGGTGCCGAATACCTCCTCAAGCTACTCCCCAGAGGCACGCACGACTACAGCAAATTTATCCGCCCCTCTGAACTCGCAGGATGGGTGCGTACCGCCGGGTTACACAGTAGCGATATGACCGGCCTCAGCTATAACCCACTATCGCGTGACTACAAATTGTCTGACGATGTGGATGTGAACTATATGATCGCAACAAAAAAATAAGCCCAGTGATGACAAGCTGTGTTTTATTCGACCTCGACGGCACTTTCGCGGATACCGCGCCAGACCTTCACATCGCACTCAACCATCTGCTCTGTAGTTACGGTCGGTCAGGCATCGATTATGCTGACTTTCGGCCCAGTGTCTCTCATGGCAGTAGAGCAATGTTGAAAGTCGGCTTCGGTATCGAACCGGATGATCCCGACTTCATACCTCTGCAGAGGCAGTTTCTCGACCTCTATCAACAAAACATTGCTATCCACACCCGCCTATTTACGGGCATGGATATGCTAATAGAACAGTTGGAAGCCAAGTCCATCCCCTGGGGAATCGTTACCAATAAGCCTGCCTACCTGACAGACCCGCTCATGCAGCAGCTGGGGTTACAAAACCGTGCCAGCGCCATCGTCAGTGGTGATACGACGGCCTTTGCCAAACCTCATCCAGAGCCTATCCTTCATGCCTGCCGACTGGTAAAGGCTGAACCCACACACAGCATCTATGTGGGAGACGCACAAAGGGATATCGAGGCGGGCAGAAAAGCCGGCACCCGTACACTGATCGCACGTTTTGGTTACCTCTCCGATGAGGACAACCCCGCTGAGTGGCAAGCGGACGGCGAGATTGACCATCCTCTGGATATCCTGGCTTGGCTCTAGACGCTTATCAATTTCCCACTGCATCAAACCCGTTAAAATGCTGTGTTCATTCAACCATTAGGTGTCACCATGCAGGATTACCAACCTCACAAATCGCTATTGAAGAACCGAAATATCCTGATTACCGGTGCAGGCAGTGGCATTGGCCAGGCTGTAGCCAAAGCATTTGCAGCGCATGGTGCAACTGTCATCCTATTGGGACGAAAGAAAAAGAAACTCGAAGAGACCTATGACGCCATAGAGTCGGCAGGCGGACCTATGCCCGCCATGATGCCGTTTGACCTGGAGAAAGCACCGACTGCTGACTACTACGCGCTGGGTGAAACCCTGCTAGATGAATTTGGCGTGCTTCACGGATTGGTCCATTGTGCGGCTCAACTCTCCCTGCTGAGCCGTGTGGATGATTATGATGTGGAAACATGGAACAAAGTCATACAGGTCAACCTGACCGCCCCTTTCATTCTCACCCAGGCCTGTCTACCGCTTCTACGCAAGGCGGATGATGCCTCAGTGATCTTCACCTCAGACAGAATCGGTAGAAAAGGAAAAGCCTATTGGGGCGCGTATGCTGTGTCGAAATCGGGTATAGAAGGTCTGATGGAGACCCTGGCCGATGAATTGGAAAACAGTCAAATCAGGGTGAATAGCATCTCCCCCGGACCCACCCAAACAGCACTACGAGCCTGGGCATTTCCCGGAGAGGATCCCCGGTTGCTGCCTGAACCTGAAACTCGAATTCTGAATTATCTCTATCTGGCGGGACCGGACAGCAGCGGAATTACCGGCCAAAAATTTGACAGTGAGTAGTTCGCGACCTGATGCGGAGCATCCGCATCAGGGTGAGCCGGCCATGACTTGTTCAGAGCTTCCTTAATAGTACTTGGAGTGGTTCGCCTCGAAATCGTCGATCAGCAATTCCCTGGCCAGTATCGCTTCGTATGTGTCGGTGAAAGGTTCAGATCTGTGACCTTCAGATGACGCACTATTTTCTTCAGAAACAGAAACTTGCGATCCTCGCGGCTGTTCCAATTGAGACTGTGACATGCTTCGCTTCATGATAAACTCCCCGCAATCCATCTTTTTATAATAATATTCAGATGCTTAAAAACCCTCTTAAGCTGATCTTAAGTTTAACCCATTTTGAGATTTTTTCGATCAGCATCGCCTGAACACTATGTAGGAATTTTCTGACAACTTAGATGCACTTTGGGGGGGAAGCCGCATCAGAATATCCGTCTGATCCAACTCAAAAGTGATGATTTCCTCTCATTACCTATAAAAACCAAATGTGATCCCTGCGAAAAAATCAATTAGCTCGGTTATGATGGGGCTGTAGGTATTCTGGATTTTTATATAAAGCACTCCAACTAAAATGGTTCCAGTCGCCTAACGCTAATAATCCGCTACCCAAACGGAATAACCCAGAGAGGAACATCATGTCTATCTTTCAGAGAATAATCGCGATAACACTCTCCCTTTCGCTCTTTATGCTACCCATGGGAGTCGCGCAAAGCGCCATCATCGGCAATGCCCAACTGATCGGTCAGGCCCAGGGACATGAACGAGCTGTGTTGCTCGAAGCACTCGATCGCGAGCAAGTCCATCAATATCTCACTAGCCTGGGTGCTGACGCAGAGCAGGTAAAGGCACGTCTCGCACAGATGACCGACGAGGAAATCACAACACTGAGTCAACGCCTGGGCGATCTCCCGGCAGGTGGTGATGCACTGGGTGTGATCCTGGTCATCTTTATTGTATTTGTTATTACCGATGCCGTTGGCGCCACTGACATTTTCCCATTCGTCCATCCTGTTAGATGAGGCTATGCATCCGGCAGGGCACCCACCTTTGGTTGGGTGTCTTGCTGTCAGGTCTGCTTACCGGTTGTTCCAGCCTCAGGTTGACACCACCCCTTGCAGCACTTCCTGACAATATCCCTGCAGCAGTTGAGCTGAGTGAGACGCCCTTCTTCCCCCAGGAGCAGAATCACTGTGGTCCAGCTGCTCTGGCAACCCTCCTCAACCAGCGGCAAATCAATGTTTCACCGGAGACGCTGGCGAAACGAACCTACCTGCCGGGGCTCAAAGGCAGCCTGCAAATCGAACTGACGGCAACAGCCCGCCAATATGGCCTGTTGGTCTATCCTCTTTCGGGCAGACTAAACGACCTGCTGAGTGAAGTGGCTGCGGGAAACCCAGTCCTGATATTGCAGAACCAGGCCTTCCGATGGTTTCCCCGCTGGCACTATGCCGTGGTGGTGGGATACAACCTGCACCGGCAGGAATTGATCTTACGCTCCGGCCGGGAGAGACGCTGGGTCACCGATTTCCAAACGTTTCGCAATACCTGGCAAAGAGCCGATAACTGGGGCATCCTTACCCTGCCAACTGATACTGTGCCGGCAACGGCATCCGTGCTGACCTACCTCGGTGCGGCTAACGATCTGGCAATGTCGAATCAGGCCACTGCTGCACATCTGGCCTATCAGACAGCTACGAAACAGTGGCCGGAAGATGCCATGGCCTGGTTGACGCTGGGCAACAGCGCCTATACCAAAGCAGAGTGGCAATTGGCGGTAGATGCTTTTCAGGCAGCAGTAAAACTGGCGCCGGAAAATCCATCAGCCTGGAACAATCTCGCCTACGCCCTGCTTGCCCTTGAGCATAGTGATGCCGCGATAGCCGCCATTGAACAGGCCCTGGTCATTTCACCGGAAGATCCTAATCTGCTGGATTCCAGACAGGAGATTCTGAGACGCACCTCCCAGCCAGAAATGTGAGGGGAAATATCACTTGGCTAAACAGACTGTCAGATGGTCAACCAGTCAGACAAAGCAGCTATCGCTTTTTGGCATCATCCTTGACCAGATCATAATTGTCATTCCTGACGCCCCGCATCAATAGATCCACATTGTCCCTCGGTATGTCCAACATCTGCAGTGCGATGGCGCCAAGCCGCAAACTACTCTCCAGGATCTCTGGGAATGCATGACTGGCCCCTGCACTGACCAAGTGCCCGCACGCCTCGAGATCCCTCGCACGAGAAATAATAGGTACATGAGGAAAAGCATCGCGCATATGCGATATGGCACGCAAAGCAGTTGGGCCATTATCAATGGTAAGCACCACCAGCGATGCACGCCCCACATCTACCGTATCGAGCAGGTCACTATGGCTGATATCGCCGTAGTAGACCGGGAAACCATCCTGCTTGCCTTGTGCCACCCGATCAGGTCGAGTGTCGAACACAACGAAAGGGACACCGCTGGTATGCAACAGAACAGCCACTGTGTGCCCCACTCTGCCGTAGCCACCGATAATGACACGCTTACCGGTTTCTCCATGCTCGTCTGTCTCATCTGTCGATTGATCGCCCGAGGCCCTACTCTCATGATGTTGAGAGAGCGTATCGCTCAGCCTGACCAGCAGCGGTGTCATCAGCATTGTCGCTGAAATCACCCCCACTGCCATGATGAACGTCCTGTCATCGATCACCTGCAGCGTTACGGCCGAGCCAAATAAGACGAAGCCGAATTCTCCGCCCTGGGCCAGATAGAAGCTGACCTTCATTGCAGTACCTTTCGAGTGTCCAAAGGCGAGAACAAGAAGGAAAAGCACAAGCAATTTAATGGCAACAATAGCGATGATGTGCTGAACAAAGGTCAGTGGCTCTTGAAACAACGACGCAAAATCGATCGACATCCCGACAGCCACGAAAAAAAGGCTCATCAACAGCCCCTTATAGGGTTCGATGAATGCCTGAATCTGCAATCGGTAACTTGAGCCTGAAAACATCATACCCATAACGAAGGCCCCAAGCGCCATCGACAGACCTGCCTGATCCATTGCCCATGCAGAGAGAAAAACCGCCAGCATGACCACCAGCAGAAAACCCTCACGATTCCCCTGGATAGCCAGCTTATTTAACGCATAGGGCAGAAGGTATCGGCCCATTCCCCAAACCACCAGAATCATGCCGATAACAATAGCAATCTGCTCCCACAAAGGTACCTCTGCAGACAGCGGCCCCGTGTCGGAAAGAATCGGCACCACCGCCAGCAACGGCACGATAGCCAGATCCTGCATTAAAAGGACAGAAAAGGCCGTGGTACCGTGCCGGCTGGCGATTTCACCTCTCTCCAGCAGCAGCTGCAGTACAAATGCGGTGGATGAAAGTGCAAAGGTGAGACCGATCAATAGCGACAGCATCAAATCGTAATCGTGCAGACTCATGTAAAGTGCGATCACGAGACCGCTCAAGAGTATCTGCAGAGAACCCAGGCCAAACACCTCCCGCCGCATGTCCCAGAGGCGACCGGGATTCATCTCCAATCCAATGAGAAAAAGCAGCAGGACCACACCCAACTCAGTGAAATGGCGAACATCCTCCACGTGCTCAGTCACGTATGGGCCTGGGGAATAGGGTCCGACCACAATACCCGCCACCAAGAGACCCAATACTGAACCCAACCCAAGATGCTTGAACAACGCCACTGCCACTGATGTGACCAGCAGCAATAACAGAGCGGAAAAAAGAAAGGTATCCAGATGCATAAATAGCTTTTCTAGGTTAGGTTCATGTTGAAAACGCCGATCACTATCTTGAATCTCAAAATTGCCACTATGCCATCAATACCATTCCAACAACTCATAACGCTGATGGGAGATTCCATCGTGGCAACCCCATGAGGTCAGACGAGGGTAATCCCTTAAATTCTTAACCCATCATGAGTTGGCTTCTGCAATAGTGCGTTTGAGTTATGATTATGTCATGCCTTATTGACGATTCAATGAACATTCACAACCAAACACCAGACAAACCATAATTTCTGTTGGGTAATGACCTATTGAATTGCAGATTATGTGGACTAGCTTCAATCATAGTGCCATTTGAATGTTCACCGCCTCCTGGGAGAATGGAAGATGATCAATTTCGATGCGAATGCCGTAGTCCATATCAATGAGTCACTCTCTGCCGATCAAATTCATAATATCGAAAGAGAGCTGTCAGGAGTGAGAGGTGTGGTGAGCGCATGTGCACACGTAAAGACACCCCATCTGCTGGTAGTGGATTATGACCCGCAAGCCATTCACTCCAGAGAACTCTTACGCCATTTCGAGCGCAGTGGCCTGCATGCCGCATTGATCGGGGGGATTTAATATCCAACCAGCCAGAGGCCCTACCACCATACGCGCAGAGGACAGCATCTCCCGGGATGAGGTAAGATAGGAGCGGTCGGAAGAAGCGCAGAAAAATAAATATGCCCCAACCCAAAAGGTTCAACATACCTCTCGAAACGCTGTTAGATGCGAAAAAGTGCACCAAACACCATGCCTGTTTAACGGATCACGACTACCGGCTCTGTGGCATCAGAATCACCACCGAGAATCATGCCCGTATGATTTGTGGCAAAGGGGCGGAATGTCCTTACAGTTCCAGCCTGGGTGACAAGACTGTCTGCACGTGTCCGGTGAGGCACGCCATTTTTAGAAAGTATGGAGTGTAACCGCTGCCACACGCTCCAAAATAACCTACTCAGTACCAGAATATTTTTGACATGCAACGATTCACAGGCTTTCCCAAACAGGCCCTCCCCTTTCTCACAGACCTCTCACGCAACAACGAACGCGAATGGTTCAACAGCAACAAAGATCGCTATGAACAGTTTGTCAGGGAGCCGTCACTGGCATTCATTGAAGAGATGTCACCCAAGTTAAACAAGGTATCAGATCAATTCAACGCCATTGCCAAAAAGACCGGCGGATCATTAATGCGGGTCTATCGCGATATCCGTTACTCAAAGGACAAAACGCCCTACAAGACCAATATTGGCATCCAGTTCCGTCACGTCCTGGGCAAGGATGTACATGCCCCCGGCTTCTATCTGCATATCGAACCCGGTGAGTGCTTCATCGGCGCCGGCATCTGGCACCCTGAATCAAAAACACTTGCCAAAATCAGAGACTTCATTACCGACAACCCAGCCGCCTGGCAGGCAGCACTGGCCCATAAACCTTTTCACAGGAATTTTGAGTTAATGGGTGATTCACTAAAGCGTCCGCCCCGAGGCTATCCCGCAGACCACCCACTGATTGAAGATCTGAAACGCAAGGACTTCATCGCTCTTAAGTCTTTTGATTGCAGTAAAATAGAATCAGCGAAATTTCCCGACTTCGTAGTAAAAGGCTTTGCCGATGCTACGCCTCTGATGCGTTATCTCTGCGCTGCGGTGGAGGTGAATTTTTAATGGGCCCAGCTATGATAAAAATAATTAAACGATATTCCAGAGTACTTTTGGATTCGAAAATACCCTTCTAATTTCTTTTCGGTCTCCTTAGCCTAGATGAATAACTTGCTGTTTTCACTACAACATCCACTTCTTATTTGAAACAGAAAACCTGCTACATATCATTTAGGATCAGTGTGTTATTCACATGCACATATCTCTACCACTATTCTTTAACCAACAGTACCCTGTATACAATAGATGTCTCCCGAATATTTTTCCTTCGCTTTTTTTGTCAGGGTCTCACACTCTTTGTAGACATAGCTGGAAGGGATGCCATAAAACAGAAACCGCGCATCCCGTTCGCCTCCTTCACCTCGATCAAAAGCCACATAGCTAGCCGAAGATTTCTTATTATCAAACAACTTCAGATACTTTTTGGGTAGGTCCTTCTTACAGTTTGAACTAACCCTCACCTGGCCCATGTGCTTTAAAGTATCCATCCACACCAAAGCCGCTCTTGCCTGGCAATCTTCCAGAGAAAACATTTTTCCGACCCCCACCAACTGTACATCCGACTCCTTGATATCAAGTCGTATCTCAACAAAATAGGGATCAGTGGCCTCAGTTTGAAAGGGCGAGTGATGGGTCATGACATAATAGATCAAGCCGGATACAACAAGCAGATATACAACTATTTTCATAAGTTCAGTCCTTGGGTTTAAGACTCCCAAAAATGGCTTTCGAGCTCAGGAAATGAGGAAGAAGCACCTGTGAATAGGTTCACTGGCGCTTCTAGGAGACATGTCCCATCAAGCCGTCTGCCAAACTGTGGCAATCACTGGCTGCAATTCCTCCTGTACATTCGTAGGCAGTGTCATCTCTCCTACGGATGGTGCTGAAAATGCGGCCATTGCGGAGACCAACTGGTCCAAATTGGTATTTGTCAGACTCATTCCATCCGATGCATTGATTTGCTCAATCTGATTGCTTGGAGATTGATACCAATTCTGGATAGATACCTTATCAGTGGCACCTATTACACTCATCACCAGATCATCGCCTAATCGCTCAAACCAGAGTTGGTCATGATTGACTCCATTCAACTCAATCTTGTCCAGATAGGTGTCACCCGTGTAACCACCTTGGTCCACAATCACGTCCTGACCGTCACCCACTGCATAGTGGTAGGTGTCCGCATAGCGCGTCCCGCGTAAGGTGTCATTGCCCGTACCACCCGTGTAGTCGTTGCCGTGCCAGAGTCCGGTACTCGCATCCCAGGTGCCGCCACTCGCATCCGAACTGTTGCTGGCGCCACCCAGGATGTCGTTGCCCGATCCGCCCAGCAATTGGTCACGCCCCACACCTCCGTCCAGTTCATCTGAGCCGGCACTTCCTACCAGGGTGTCATGGCCACCGCCTCCACTCAGTAGGTCGTCTCCACCCTCGCCGTAGAGCAGGTCATTCTGGGTGTCCAGCCCCGTTAGGGTGTCAGCACCCGAGGTGCCATGCACTTCCAAACCGATACTATGCATGGTGGCCACATCCCACGCCGTGCTGTCGGCAAACTCCAGTATCTCCACACGATGATTGTCGATGGCATACCAGCTCTTTACCCGGATCTGATCCCCCGCCGTTGCAAAGTTGATCACTAGGTCCATACCCTCTCTCACCAGGGTGACGTCCGCCTCGCTGATCCCGGCGCCCAGTACGATCCTGTCGACAGAGGCAGCATCTGAACTACTGTGCCTATCCTCAACAATCACATCCTGACCGTCACCCATCGCATAGTAGTAGGTGTCCGCTTTGTACGTCCCACGCAAGGTGTCGTCACCCGTGCCGCCGGTATAGTCGTTGCCGTGATAGAGTCCAGTACCCGCGTTCCAGATGCCGTGCATCCTATCCAAACTGCCGGTCCCACCGCCCAGGATGTCGTTACCCGCTCCACCGATCAGTTGATCGTAACCTCGACCTCCATCCAGCGTATCCGCACCGGCACCACCGATCAGGGTATCATTGCCCGCATCGCCATTCAGCGTATCGTCTCCGCCCTCGCCATAAAGCACGTCATTCTGGTAATACAGACCTGTCAGGGTGTCGGCACCCGGAGTGCCATGTACTTCCAGGCCCTGAGTGTGCAGGGTCGCTACATCCCAGACCGTGCCGTCGGCAAACGCCAGTAACTCCACCCGGTTGTTGTTAGAGTCATACCAGGCCTCTACCCGGATCTGGTCTCCCGCCGTTGTAAAGTTGATCAGCAGGTCCGCGCCTTCTCGGGTCAGGCTGACATCTGACACGCTGATCCCAGCACCCAGCACGATCTTGTCTACATAGGTGTCACCCGTGTAACCACCTTGGTCCACAATCACGTCCTGACCGTCACCCACTGCATAATGGTAGCTGTCCGCATAGCGCGTCCCGCGCAGGGTGTCATCACCCGTGCCACCGGTGTAGTCGTTGCCGTGCCAGAGTCCGGTATTCGCATCCCAGGTGCCACCACTCGCATCCGAACTGTTACTGGCACCACCCAGTACGTCATCGCCCGCACCTCCCAGTAGTTGGTCGCGACCCGCTCCTCCGTCTAGTGTGTCCGCACCTTCACCACCCACCAGGGTGTCATGGCCGCCGCCTCCGCTCAGTAGGTCGTCACCGCCCTCGCCATAGAGCAGGTCATTCTGGGTGTCCACCCCCGTCAGGGTGTCAGCACCCGAGGTGCCATGCACTTCCAAACCGACACTATGCATGGTGGCCACATCCCACACCGTGCTGTCGGCAAACTCCAGTATCTCCACGCGATGATTATCATTGGCATACCAGCTCTTTACCCGGATCTGATCCCCCGCCGTTGCAAAGTTGATCAGTAGGTCCATACCCTCTCGCACCAGGTTGACGTCCGCCTCGCTGATCCCGGCGCCCAATACGATCCTGTCGACAAAGGCAGCACCTGAACTACTGTGCCTATCCTCAACAATCACATCCTGACCGTCACCTATCGCATAGTAGTAGGTGTCCGCTTTGTACGTCCCACGTAAGGTGTCGTCACCTGTGCCACCGGTGTAGTCGTTGCCGCGCCAGAGACCGGCACTCGCATCCCAGGTGCCGTGCATCGTATCCGAACTGCCGGCCCCACCGCCCAGGATGTCGTTACCCGCTCCACCAATCAGTTGATCGTAACCTCGACCTCCATCCAGTGTGTCAGCACCGGCGCCACCGATCAGGGTGTCATTGCCCGCATCACCATTCAGCGTATCGTCTCCGCCCTCGCCATAAAGCACGTCATTCTGGTAATACAGACCTGTCAGGGTGTCGGCACCCGGAGTGCCATGCACTTCCAGGCCCTGAGTGTGCAGGGTCGCTACGTCCCACACCGTGCCGTCGGCAAACTCCAGTAACTCCACCCGGTTGTTGTTAGAGTCATACCAGGCCTCTACCCGGATCTGGTCTCCCGCCGTTGTAAAGTTGATCAGCAGGTCCGCGCCTTCCCGCGCCAGGCTGACATCTGCCTCGCTAATACCAGCACCCAGCACGATTTTGTCCACATAGACGGCAGTCCCGTAACCGCTCTTGTCCACAATCAGGTCCTGACCGTCACCCAGGTTAAAATGGTAGGTATCTGCATTTCGCGTACCTCTCAGGGTGTCATTCCCCAATCCACCTATGTAGTTGTTGCCCAAGGTCAGGCCCTGTACCTCATCCCAAACGCCTCCTAATGCATCCTGACTCCCACTAGCACCGCCCAGTATGTCGTCTCCCTCGCCGCCGATCAGTTGGTCGTAACTCTTACCGCCATCCAGCACATCCGATCCGGCGCCACCGATAAGAATATCCTGACCCTCCCCACCACTGAGGCTGTCGTCACCAGAACCGCCATGGAGTCTGTCATCACCGTAGCCACCGGCTAAGGTATCATTTCCATTGTTGCCGACGATGATTTCCGAGATGCCGGAACCGGTGAAAGTGCCACCTGCCGCATCATCAAGCAGGGTAATATTATTCTCACTCAGAACATCCTGTGCTTCTGTACTCAACACAATCGTTGACGATAGCGTGCCCAGATATTCTAGAGGGTTCCAGCCGCTTTCCCTGAAGTACTCTCCAGCCATCATATCCAGTTCCACAATATCCCAAACGGCATTGAAATCGTCGTCGGCCAGGTTGGCATCGATCGCTGCCTCTGTACCGGAGAAATCCAATGCAATGTCAGTGCCAGTCACTGCCAGGCTCATTGCGTCCAGATAAGGCTTGAGACGTGTCTGCAGTAGCAAGCCTCTATAAATGGATACCTTCAGCGCATCATAACTCTCCTGCAGGAGAGCCAGCTGTTCGTTGCTGATTGTCATGCTGACTTGGTGAAACAAGGCGATCCTTGCCGTGCCGTTATCTACCTGATCGGGATTGGTTGATAAATGAACTTCGTCGGCAGCGTCGGGTTCAGGCGCGACCAAACTGATAAACTCTTCACCATTGAAGCGCTCAAGAACAGAGATCAGGTTATGCCAGTATTGATAGTCCGTCTGCTGCTGACTGAAGAAATCGTTATACAACGTTGTTCTAGCCGTTGGTGTCGTATAGTCGGTATCTGCTGAGTAAACCGGATAGTTGGCGGCATAGCTGATGATATCGGCTGATTGGATATCACCAAACTGATACTCAACGATAAATCCTTCCTGCAATGCGCGCTCCGCCATGGTGGGCATTTCACTGGTTTCACTCCAGGCATGGAGTAACTCGTCAAGCAGCACCTCCTGCCCAGCCTTGGTCGTGGCGGCACTGTAGGATTCCAGCAGTGTCGCCAGACTGGATGACAATGTTGCGGCCTGTTTTAAATCTCTCACCTGACCGGCGCCATGCATATTCGGCAGTGATTGCAATGCCTGTGGGATTTCAATTGAATCGGTAAAATCCGTCAGAAAATTCGAGGCGGCAAATAAGAGATCGCCCGCAACGCCCTGCGTGCCATCTGTCTTGGTATAAGCACCCAGAGCGGTAAGTGTATTGCCATTGAGGTTTTGGTTGACAGCTTGTGCGTTGGTTGAAATTGACTCGATGCCAAGATCCGACAGGCTATGCAGTTCATTGGATTGGCTTACACCGTCCTGATTGATATCCTGCCAGACTTTCAGATCGGCAAATTGCGCATCTTGTACATCTATCCTTGCGTCACCGTTCGTGTCGAGATCCGACAATGCCGTGAAACCGTCCTGGGCAAGCTCACCGTTATTCAAAAGCGTATTGTCACCAAAGAGCTCTCTACCCGAATCGATGACTCCGTTGCCGTTGATATCCCTTACCAGCAGCCCATCGTCCGGCATGACCCAGCCGGTTGCTGTTTTGATACCGTCGTTGTTGTGGTCAAACCTAACCGTATCCCAATCCTGGATAGCAGTGGTTTCCAGGCCGTCACCATCGAGATCGAGAACAACTGGACAGAAACTGGGGGGGGTCCAGTTTTGAGCGGATTCCCAGTGCTGACTTTGCAAAGGTTCCATATATGGAAATAGTTTGGGAAACAACCACCCCCAAAACCCTGCAAGGATATGATCTAATGGAATGCCTTCTGGTGAATTTGGGTCAGTAGTGAACGCTTTCCACATATCACCAAAGACGCCTTCCATACCCTCCTTTACCTCATCAACGCCACCGGAATCAAATAAGTCCTTAAAGGTCTGAATGCCATCCAATCCCATTGTTGTGAGCGCATCAACAGGATTGATATCTGGATGGTCAGCCGGAAATTCATCAATCCTGCTTGGGTCCATGCCTAACATCTCTGCCCACTCGGTGTTGCCCATCCCTGCTTCCCATGCAGCGTCAAATGCTGTTGCGGGCGGTAATCCATAATCACTAAGACTATCGATGTAACTTTCGACAATATCATTGCTTGATGGGATTTCACCATTTTTCAGCATTTCCAAATAGTTTGACAAATGGCTTTTTGCGACATCATCAAAATAGTTATTATATGCATCTGGACCACCGGTAGTATTATTCCAATGGTTTTGCACCATATACTGGTAGGCTTTATCTGTTGCATTTTGTGGATTGCCTGTTACAGCAGCAGCATTATCGGCATAGCCATCACCATGATCGGCAAGAACCTGCCACGCACCAGAAACATCTCCTTGCTCTAAGAGACCGTTCGCCTGTGCAATAACGCCGGGCGAAAGATAGTCGGGTGTCTGTGAAGCCATCGGCATAATCTCCTTTTATTAATTACTCTCTGCCACTAAAAATGAATCGAACATTTGTTTGAGCCTTAAATCAATCTCACGCCATTGAGAAAGATGTTTTCTGGAAAAACTATATGAAATTACATAATTCTCTTTGTATACTGAATTCCGTAATTTACATGATGGATACAGAACACCACCATTACGAGAACTGCATACATATTTCTTCATTCCGTACCTCGGCTCATCGTATTCAAGAAACACATCCTTTGATCTTTCCGTTGATGTATCAATAAAATGAAGTAGGCTTGGTGCTTCATTCGAATCTGGCATCAACTCGAGATACTGTCGATAATTTTTAAAATAGTGAAACGGCCACTCTTCATTCCTTATCTTTCTAATAGAAACAGAGATTATCTGCGCTCTTCCCGGTTCTCTGAAGACTTTATCTGTTTCGGTAGACCATGGCATTAACTCTGGCCAGGTAACCTCCAGATTAATTACATCACCTCCAAGCAGTTCTGACGGGGCACGCCACCAAACACCACGCATAACATATTTACGATAGAAATAATTTGATGGTATATCCGCCACGTACTCACCAATCTTAATATGCATGATCTCTTTAGACGGATCGATCATTTCAAATTCTCTACCAAAAAACGGATAATCACGGAGCTGATAATTTACAAGCGTCCAGTTCTTCCATATCAAGATAGTCAACGGAATGAATAAAACCGCAAATAGAATCCATGGCCATATTCTGCGTCTTTTTTTCTTATGATCAGATCTCATGTTATCGTTCACGTATACTCTCCTGCTTATACCGTAACAGCGGTGCCAGAAAAAATTCGATCACTCTTCTCTTGCCGGTCTTGATCTCAACAGTCACGCTCATACCCGGTGTTAACTTGACTTGTCGCTTGCCAATCTGCATTTGGGATTTCTTGAGGCTGACTTGTGTCTTGAATACCAAGCCTTTTACCTCATCCATCAGCGCATCGTTCGAGATATTGGTGAGTATGCCGTCGATGGTGCCGTATTTGGTGAAGGGGAAGGCATCTATCTTGACCTCTATCTGCTGACCCTCTTCGACAAAGCCAATATCTTTGTTCTCCAACAGCGCTTCGACTTCCAACTTTTCTTCATCGGGTACGATCAGCATCAGTTCCTGCGCAGGAGTGACAACTCCGCCTATGGTATGGACTGCTAATTGCTGAACGACGCCGTCAACCGGTGAACGTAGAATTTGTGCCTTGGTTCTTACCTCTGCCTTGACGATCTCCTGTTCGATGGCAGCCTGTTTTTGTGTGGCATCGGTTAACGCTTCCATGGTCTGCTTGCGGAGCTGGCTTTGGTGGTGATCGATTCTTGTCTCTATTTCGGCTTCTGCTTCTATAAGCTCCTGCCGTTGGCTGATCGCTGTTTTAAGATCATGTTGTGCGCTGATTTTCTCTTGTTTCACTTCAAGCACCCGATGGCGGGCGACGGCGTTGGTCTTGAGTAGGGTCTGCATGTCATCTGCCCGTTCGGTGATCAGCGGCAGGGTCGCTTTGAGTTTGCCGATCTGCTGTTCGAGGGTGGCGCGCTGAGCCTGGAGTTTGGCCATTTCCTTTTTCAGGGTCTGGCGGCCTTCGATGTGTTCCTGCCATTGGGCGAGCAGCAGTTTCTCCTGTAGGGATGACAGGTTGATTTTCTGCTTTTCCGATTGCGCTGGATCGAACGGTGTTGTTTCTTCCTGGATCAGTGTATTGAGACGTTCGAGACGCATGATCTGCTGGCCCAGCTGGGCAGCGTCCTGTTGCAGGCGCTGTAAATCTGCCGTTGTGGTGGTCGGGTCGAGCTCCAACAGGATATCGCCTCTCTTGACCGATTGTCCCTCTTTGACATGCAGGCTCCTTATGACGCCGACTTCCAAGGGTTGAATCACTTTGCTATGACCACTGGGGATGATCTTGCCCTGTGCCACGGCGACAATATCGACCTTGCCGAAGGCGGCCCATAGGATCGCCAGAATGAAGAAGAGCAAAATGACCCAGACGATGGTGCGACCAATGGGGGATGGCGGGGTGTCGCGGACTTCAAGCGCCGCAGGCAAAAATGCCTGCTCCTCCATACGCCGGTAGCTCTGTTCACTATTCTCGTTCATCGGGCGCCTTCCTTTTCGCGGTCTCCGCTCTGAAAGGCATGGAGTCTCGCATAGTGGCCGTCCTGTTGGAGCAACGCCTCGTGGCTACCCTGTTCGGCGATACGCCCCTGTTCAATGACGATGATCCGGTCAGCCAGCCGTACCGCACTGAGTCTGTGGGCGATGATGAAGACGGTACGTCCCTGAGAGATAGCCTGCATGTTGTCCTGGATGATGCGTTCCGATTCGTAGTCGAGGGCGCTGGTGGCCTCGTCGAAGATGAGGATGCGCGGGTTTGTGATCAGGGCCCGGGCGATAGCGATGCGCTGGCGCTGTCCGCCGGAGAGGGTGCTGCCCTGCTCGCCCACCATCGTGTCGTAGCCTTCCGCCAGCTCGAGGATGAACTCGTGGGCGCCCGCCAGCTTGGCCGCTTGAACAATCGGTCCCATTTCCAGGGCGGGATTGGCCAGGGCGATGTTCTCCCGCACGCTACGATTGAATAGTGTGTTCTCCTGCAACACCACCCCTACCTGACGCCGGAGCCAGGCCGGCTCCACCAGGGCCAGATCGACGCCGTCGATGAGCACCCGGCCGGATTCGGGAATATAGAGCCGTTGGACCAGCTTGGTGAGGGTGCTCTTGCCGGAACCGGAGCGACCGACGATACCGATGACCTCCCCCGGCTTCACTACCAGGTCGATATCATCAAGCACCTTGGGTCGATCCGGAGCATAGCGGAAACCGACATGTTCGAATCTGACTTCGCCCTGTAACGCTGGCAAGGCAGCTCGACCGGGATTGTAGCCCGGCTCTGTCGGGGTGTTGAGAATGTCCCCAAGACGCTGCACAGAGATGCCCGCCTGCTGAAAATCTTGCCAAAGCTGTACCAGCCGCAGTATGGGGCCGCTGACCCGCCCGGCCAGCATGTTGAAGGCGATGAGCTGGCCCACGCTGAGTTCGTTCTTCATCACCAGGGTGGCGCCGATCCAGAGGATCAGCACAGTGGTGACCTTGTTGATCAGCCCGGCGCTTTGGCTGGCGATGTTGCCCAGGTTGGCGGTCTTAAAGCTGGCGGAGACGTAGGCCGCCAGCTGCTCTTCCCAGCGGCGTTGCATTTGCGGTTCCACCGCCATGGATTTGAGGGTCTCCACCCCCGTGACCGACTCGACCAGGAAGGCCTGGTTCTCCGCCCCACGGGCGAACTTCTCGTCCAACCGCCTGCGCAGGACCGGGGTCACGAAGATCGAGAGCAAGACATAGAAAGGTATCGCCCCTAAAACGATCCAGGTCAGTGTCGGGCTGTAGTAGTACATCACCGCGAAGAAGACGACCGTGAAAAAGAGGTCGATCACCACCGTGAGACCGGAACCGGTAATGAAATTGCGGATGGTCTCCAGCTCCCGCACCCGGGCTACCGAATCGCCGACCCGGCGGGATTTGAAATAGGCCAGGGGCAGACGCAGCAGGTGGTCGAAGAGTTTGGCGCCGAGGGTGACGTCGATACGGTTGGTGGTATGGGAGAAGAGATAGGTGCGTAGGCCACCCAACACCACTTCGAAGACGGAGACTGCCAACAGACCGATGGCCAGCACATCCAGGGTAGTCAGGCCCCGATGGACCAACACTTTATCGATGATCACCTGAAAGAATAGCGGCGTGATCAGAGCGAAGAGCTGGATGAAGAAGGAGGCGGCCAGCACTTCGGTGAACAGGCGACGGTATTTGACGATGGCCGGGATGAACCAGCTGAAGTCGAATTTACCGCTGCCACCCAAGATTCCGCTACGCTTGGTCATGAGGATCAACGACTGATCCCAGACCGCTTCGAACATCTCCCTGGGGAGGGTCAGAGGGCGTTTTTCCAGGGGGTCCTGGATCAGGACTTTGTCTTCTTCGATGCGGGCGAGAATGAAAAAGTGGCCATCTTTATGCCGGGCAATCGCAGGGAGTGGAGTTTTCTCCAGTCGCCGCCACTCACTCTTGACTGTTTTTGCTTTGAGGCCCAGTGACTTGGCGGAAAGTATAATATCCTGGGTTTCGAAATCACCGGATCGGCCACGTTGATGGGCCAGATGGTCGGGGTCGGCAGGGAGACCGTGAAAACGGGCCAGTAAGACCAGGCAGGCTAGTCCTGAATCGGCGGCCTTGCCATTATCTATGCTGTGTGGCACACGTCACACTCCCTGTAGACTTTGAATCACGGGGTGATAATACACGAAACAATTGATGTTGCCTGTAGGAATTGTCTGATATTTATTAAGTTCGTATTAATCTATTGGTCTGCATCAATCTTATTCATCACATCACTGCTGTCCCGTTTACTCCCTCTCCCTCAGGGAGAAGGTTAAGGTTGGGGGATTAGAAAAACTAACGCATTTTCGCCACGCCGGGATCAGACGTCTTGTACACTTCGGTCTCCTTGCCCGATTCCTCCACCTGCAGGTAGATACGTTCCGCAGGCCGAGTAGCAACACCAACTCATCAAGAGTGCAAACCGACCCTGTCATGTGAATCTCATATGTGGTGCGGCTGAGCCACACCCTGCCTGCCAGCAAATAGTGTTAACCACGACTGATATGTTCGATACAGGCCTCGATACACTGTTTGTTCATAAGGATCTTTTTATGTCCCAGTCGATCGGTAGTTAGCAGTTCAGCCTTGGGTGCGATCTCCATCAGTTTCTGTGCGTGCTTGTAGGGAACTTCCAGATCCTGTCTATCGTGAATCAACAGCAGGTCACCCTCTACCTGCTTGATGGTATTCACCGGTGACAATTGCGACCATTTCCAGGGAGTTTCAAAGTGATGCACAAAGCGACGCATTGCCTCATCTCGCATGGCATTGATAACGGGGTCGCTGATACTGAAGGCCTCGGCAAATTGTTCTGTGATCCAGAGGGTATCGGTGAAACAGCTAAACAAAACCACTTTATCGGAAGGCAGATCGTATCTGTCGATTGCCAGCAGCGCTGTGCCGCAACCGAACGAGTGACCGATCACCGCAGTGATCGGGCCTTCCCGTTCCGCAACCGAGGCAATCGTCCGGGTGACTTCCAGCATGTTGGTGCGACTGCCTGAGGAATCGCCATGGGCCGGTGCATCAAATGCGACGGCACGATAGCCGGCCGCAACCAATCCCTCGATGAGAGCAAAAAATTGTGTGCCGCGTCCGCCCCAACCATGACAGAGCAGCACTGACGGTCCCTCTCCCCATGAGCGAACCGCAATCTTTTCCCCATTGATCTCATGTATCTCTAATTTTGCGCTATCGCAAACCGCCGATTCACGTCGCGGTACCGGATAGCTGGGAGGTGTCATGAAAAAACGCAGTGCAATCTTTCCGGCCAGCCGGGGCGATACACCGCCGATCACGCTGAACATCACGCCAGCACTATAGAGAAACAGTCGGATTCCCAAGGGTAGTTGGTGGTTGCTGAATGGGTTGGATTTAGATGAAACACGGTTTCCGCTTTCGCTCATGACAGCTCCCAGATCATTTGCCGCGTACCTCTGTAGTGGAGCATCCCAATCGACAGACTGATCATCGAACTCACGATGAGAAAACCATCAACAGTTTGGGGGACAAAAATCGCCAGTGGAAAGAGGCTCAGTCCACGCAGCAGGTAGATAGCCGTAACGACGATCAAAACAGCTTTGAGCCAGGGTGGATGCCGCACCAGACCCGCACCGGCAAAAGCATAGACGCTCCAAAGCATCAGTATCAAAGCGATGATGGCCGTGACTGTACCGGGTATGGCCGATCCTTGTTCGGCCAGTTGGGCAAGTTCCTCACCTGCGCCAAAAAAACGATACCAGGCCGGTCCGCCGACAATGATGGCAATGTGCAGGACACTTGCGAGCAGACTTAAACTACCGCCCCATATGAGAGGTTTGTTCATAGCAACCATGGGTGTTCCATCTTGACCCTTGCGCCCATGCGTTCAAAGATCTGATACAAACCGAAGAATGTCCGATCAAAGTAGATAAACTCATTGGCAAGATCGTTAATCTTGTTGACGCTGGCGAGTTGTTTGAATGATGCCCACCCCTCTTCACTGTATGGTGAACGGCGGCAGCCGAAATCAAATGTCCCGGCCTCGAAGGGTTTGGTTAACCAGTCACCGAACGGCTGTAGGGCGCTTTCGTAGAATTGCAGCAGCTCCGATTCAGACAGATCGGCGACCATACCGAGTCGCCGGTAGGTCGATATAACCGCTTGTGCATCCCGATCCATATAAGCGCGTAAAAGTACCGGCATCAGTGATACGAACTCTGCCGTGTAGTAGCGTACACAGCCAAAATCCACGAGTCCTAATACACCATTTTCGCTGAACAGGTAGTTACCTGGATTGGGATCGGCATGGAGGGCATGCAATCCATAAAAGGAGTTGACGAAAACATCGTATAACAGTTGGCCGAAGTGATCACGGCTTGTCTGTGAAGGCTTCTGGCGTAACCAATCTTCCAGGTGGAGTCCGTGCAGGCGGGTGGTGGTCAGAATACGTTTCGACGACAACGTCCGATGAACATCCGGGATACTGACATTGGATAACTGCAGATGGGTTTTGAACCATTCTGTGTTATCCGCCTCATGCTGATAGTCCACCTCTTCGTGCAGACGCTGTTCTATCTCATCGAGTGAAGATAGCAAGAGCTTTGCGTGCCTCGTGCGTCCAATCAGCGAACGGAGCAGTTGCAGGTCACTGTCGATAGTGACGTCGATCCCGGGGTACTGTAATTTCACCGCCAAAGTTTCACCCGGTTTGACACTGGCGGAATGGACCTGCCCCAAGCTCGCGGCGGCAAAGGCGTTGGTATCGAAGTCAGAGAAGACATTCTCGGGGGAGGCGCCGAACTCCTGCTGAATCAGCTTGCGTATCAGCGGCCGACCCAAAGGAGGGACCTGATGGTAGGATTTCATCATCTCCTTGCGAAACCACTCAGGCATGAGATTGCTCTCCATGCTCAACATCTGCGCAACCTTCAGCGCTGTCCCCCTTAGCTGGGAAAATGCCTTGAACAGGATCCGGGCCGTATCGTCGTCAAGCCTTTCCCGCTGATCCCGCTGTGCCGATTCGCTCAGGAAGGGGCGTTTCGCAGCATGTGTCAGATGTTTGCCTCCTGCCTTTAAGAGGGCCGTACCGGCGATGCCGGTGCGCACCAGCTTGCCGGTTGGCACTGACTTAGCCATCGTCACCATCCATGAAGCGACGCTTGGCCTTTTTCCAAGGCGTCGTATATTCACCCAGCTTCTCCAGATGACGACTGATCTGGCTGCGGAACAGGAATGAGAAAAGATCGAGCGTCTTGCCGATCATGGCTGTTTGCAACACCATGGCAATGATCTCCACGCTGCGGTCAACCAGTTGGGTGGTATTGGCATAGCCTTCTGAGTCATCTTTCAGCCAGTAGGCGAGAATACCCGTAAAGTAGTCCCAGTAGAGCGGCGCCAGCAATTCCCGATAGGGTTGATCCGGGATCTCTCCTGCCTCAATGGCCGCATCAACCATATCCTCCACCATGCAGTTGAATCGTTTCCTTGTTTCGGCCAGGTTCACTGCACCGGCGACGGGGGAATAGAAAGTCAGTTCGAAAACCTCAGCGAGAAATTCCCGCTCAGGCAGCCAGAGGGAAAGCTCTGTCTCAGTCAGCTGCTGCAATTGTTCACGCAGGCTGTATTCATGGAAATCGTCGATCTGTTTCAGGGCTTCTGCCACTTCAAGCTGCTTCTCCTCGCAGTATCCGTAAAGCAGTGTCTCCTTGGTCGCGAAATAGTTATAGATAGTCGCATCACCCACCTCAGCCCGACGTGCGATTTCACGCATCGAGGCAGATTTGAAGCCCTTTTCGCTGATGACTTCCGACGCCGCTCGAAGGATGCGTTTGCGGGTCATCGCCTTCTCTTGCTTGCTGACTTTCATAGATCACCCGGCCTCTTTTTGTGTAATCACTATACATAAAATATAAAATATATCTAAATAATGCGAAATTCAAGTCGAATAACGGTTAATCACACAATTAATCGGCAATCTACCTAAGGAGACACGGAGGTATAAACCAGTGGAATCACTCAGCCACTAGTGGGTCAGGACGACTAGAAGAGTAGTCGTTTTCGTGATGGGAAAGACTGCAGGGTATCTGTGTTTACTGCGCCGTCTTCAAACGCTGTCGAATCTCTTCCCTCGCCTGCTCGAGAATCGAATCCTTATCCACCGATTCGAGGATCTGCTCGACGACGCTCTTCGGTCCATCACTGCCCCAAGAACGTCCCTGGGCAAAGTAACGCTGTGCCGCCTGGCCGACGATGTAGGTGGTGTAGTAACCCATCGCGCCCTGTGCGGCAGCAGTCAGCAGGGTCGAGAGGCCAGCACTGCTAAGTTTCAGCGCGCTGGCGGCGATGTTGACGGTCCACACCGCTGCCATCAACAGGGCCATTTGGGCACCGATTGTCTTGATCAACTGGCCGGCTTCCCCACGACTCACCGACATGCCGTAGACCCGGGCCAGGTGAACCACCATGGAGGCATCCAGTGCCAGGGCCGCTACCAGGTCTGCCACCGGTATGGGGTTGACCGCTACGGCAATGCCCTTGCCCAGGCAGTACCCCGTAATCACCTTTTCCGCCACCTGTTGCCTGATCTGGACGATGCGTCCCGCCACGTCATCACTTAACTGACCGGCAAACAGGCTGGCATTGAGTGCAGAGAGCGCCATGCCCTCTTTTTCGATCAGCAGCCAGAGACTCTCTGTCAGCTTAGCCACATCGGGATCAGGCGTTCTGCGTACTTCGCTCTCACTGCCCGATTCATCGACTTGCAGGTAGATACGTTCTGCAGGCCGGGCGGCAACCGGTACGATGTAGGCAGGACTGACCGTGCCCTCCAGCTTCTGCCGCAGGCTATCGAGCAGCAGCGCCAGTTCCTCGTTGGTATAACGATCGGATTTATTGAGGGCCACCAGCAGCGGGCGGTTACGCTCCCGCAGGGTTTCGATGGCTTTGAACTCCGCCTCCGTCAGATCGCTGTCGACCACGAACAGCACCAGATCGGCTCTGCCGGCCACGTCCTGCGCCATGCGCTCGCGCGTTTCACCGCTGACCTCGTTGATGCCGGGGGTATCGATCAGGTAGACGCCAGCCGCTTCGACCTCCTGCCAGGCAGCCATATCGCTGTGACGGGTCTCCCCGTGCAGGGCGCTGACGCTGAAGCGCTCCTCACCCAGCAGGGCATTGAGCAAGGCCGATTTGCCGACACTGACACGGCCGAAAACAGCGATGTGCAGGTAGCCCATCTCCAGCTTGTCCAGCATCGCCTGCACCTGACTGAAGTCATCCTTCAGGGTGTCACGAATCGATGCAGGCAGGCGCTCATCCTCCAGCAGCTCACGCAGATTGTCCTGCGCCAGTTGCAGATGATCATCCTGTGGGCCTGCTTCGCTATCGCTCGCTTTTTCCAGCGAACTCTTCCAGTGCCAGCCGGGCAAAATACTTCGCACGGCCTTCCAGATTTCCACTGATCTTCTCCTCGAAATAGTCCAATGCCAGTCCGGTTTTAAGACTGCCTTTTTCATGCAGGGTTCTGGCCACCGCCTCACCCAGGCCCTCGAAAATCATGCCATAGGCCACCGCGTGCAGCAGTCCGCCAGTCACTGTGCCGACGCCGGGAAAAGCCTTCAGCACATTGCCCGTCAGCGCCAACAGCAGGGTGATACGTTTGCCTACGTGCTGGCTCGCCAGTGAGATGAACTGTTCCAGATCGGCTTGCTGTACCTTGACACCGTAGAGCTGGGTCAGCTCCCGCATCATCTGTACCCCAAGATATCCCTGAATCAGAATATCCGTGCCCGGGCTGACGGCAGCCATGGCGCCTACCATCGCTCTGCGCGCATGCAGTTTGACCAGTCGTTGACTCTGCTCCTGGCGATGGGCTGCTTCTGCCAGGGCTAGTTTTTCCGCCCCCAGGCGCAGCAGGCTTTCATCCCGCTGTTTGACCAACTGGTCTATATCAGCCGTGATCCGTCGCTCTATTTCCAGCATCAACGTTTCGATCTGTGGTGATCTGTCACGAACGAGTTGGGTCTCATTACCTTCAGTATCCACACGTATCAGCGTCTCCTGACCACCTGCCTGGACAGGCACTATGCGCAAGTCCGGCAGTTGCTTGCGCAGACGTTGCTTGATTGCCTCAAGATCGGCATCGCTGTAGCGATCCTGCTTGTTGAGAGCCAGAATCAATGGTCGCTCGAAACGTTGTAACTCGGCCACCTCGTCATGCTGGTCCCGCGTCAGTTCACCATCACACACATAGACCACCAGATCGGCACGCCGTGCCTCTTCACGGGCCAGGCGCACCCTTTCCTGGTCTATGTCCAGAATACCGGGGGCATCGGTCAGAATCAGGTTAGCGATTTCACCATCACTGAATTGATAGTGGGCAATCTTTCGCGTGGTACCTGCACGGGGGTCGACCTTGATCTCCTCTATACCTGTTATGGCCCGGATCAGGGCGCTTTTCCCGGCTGAAACCGTACCAAAGAAGGCCACATAGTGAGCTGCCTCTTCCTGCCTGCGTTGTAACTCTGCCATCTCTTCACGCGCATCGGTGATATCGACACCGGCGGTTTCCGCCCTCGATAGTGCCGTATCCAGGGCATCCTTGTTCGGCGGAGCTATGGTTTCACCCATAGTCGATTCTGCAGATGGCTTTCGTGGTCTCAGCAACATCCAGCTTATCCATGCAATCAGCAAACTGAAACCCAACAGTCCGGCACCGTAGAAGGCCAATAGGGCCGGTGATAGCGTATCAAGCATCTGCCAGATGCTGAGTGCAGACTCTGTCAGCTGTAGCAGAAGCATGAAGATCAGCAGTGCGAGAAAGATGAAAGCCAACACCAACAGCAGGCGCAATACCTTCTTCGCAGACTGTTGTGGTGAAGATTCACTCATGCTGTATTTCCTTCATTGACTGTTGCTCTATCATACCGCCATCTTCGATAGCGAGATATCGAGAGATATTTGACCACCCAGCATTCGCACAGACATACAGAATAGCTTGTCTGAAGTCGGTGTTATTTCCAGAAAAAGGTAAATTTGAAATAGCGGCGACACAAGAGTGCTATAGTCAAGTACAAAGACACAACCGCAATTCATACCCGGATGATTGAGCTAAAAAGAGCACTTTCCGCCTGGGGTTCTGCTGATTTTCGCAAGGTGTTGAAAGCCGAAATCGAGCAGTTGCCCTCTGACACGCTGCCACTGCAGGAGGGGATGTCCCACAGTAGTTATGTCAGTGAGGAGCCCTTCAAGGTGATGATCATAGACATCAGAGATGACACCGCCATCATCTATGCGAAGGTAGGAATTTTCTATTCGGGTATCATCGCCGGTTGCAGTTGTGCCGATGACCCAACCCCGATCGATTCTCAGCCAGAGTATTGCCTGGTGTGTCTCAATATCGACAAGCAGACCGCCTGGACCGGCGTTTCACTCTTGCCAGACTGATTTGAGCTAAAGAAAAACCTGCTCCTGGGGAGAGAGCAGGTTAAAAACATCCAAACAGGATGCGGGGGAAATCAACCCGTTACCTAGCACTTGCTAGGGTCTGTTAACACCAGTACGCATGGTCTCTAGTGCTATCAAAGCACCGTTAGTCAAATCTCACAAGCGTTCAGAAACAGACTGAAACAGAATGATTATCTTCTGTAACAGCCTGACTGAGTGCTTATTGTGATTTACCTTTGCCTCTGGGAGATCGACAACGTAACACTACCGTCACGATTAGCCCCGATTGATACGGACACGCTGCCATCTAAGGTTAATGCGTAGTCGATCAGACCATCGTCAATCATCGTTTCCAGCGTGCGAATACTGTTGGCAGTGATATCAATCTCAGTTGATCCCATGCCCATATCTGAGAATTCAAGATCGGCATGTGGTGTATCCGCCACCAGGCTGTCGATCATCGCATAGATATCGGGATCGACAATATCTGCTGCAGGATGATGCGCCATCACTGAGAAAGTTTGTATAACCAGATAGAGGCCTAAAAGTAGTTGCTTTTTCAAAATAATCACTCTCTTTGTTGCGTTTTCAGGTAGGCTGGCATTGTCAGATGGAAATTGGCCAATGCCTGCTTCAGTTCGCATACAAGATTATTCGAGAGTTGTTGCCAAAATATTTCCCATACCGATGTAACTGTTTCAAATAATTACGCTTAAGAATAATGTGAACCAGTTTATGAAATGTTAGTGATATCAATCAAGAAAATGAAATCAATCTAAGTTGATGCCTATGTATTAAATACTATTCCCTGATATCAATACCGGCATCTATCGTTAAATTGAGGATTTCTGTACGGCCACTCGAGAGAGCGTGAGTGAGTATGCGATTGTTATTGGTATCCGCAATGAGAACTTTGTCATTCACAACTGTCAAGCCACCTGGCTCATTCAACTGAATCTCTCCATCGATGGTACTTAGAATACCGGGTCTGCCATCACCGAGCAGAGTCTCTACTTTACCCTGCCCTAAGTCGATCAGTTTGATCTTATGGTTATAGGTATCTGCAATGACTATCTGATCTTCATCAACCATTGTGATACCAAGCACATGCTGCAGCTTTGCCTGAGCAAGCAAACCGTCCCGATCACCGAAATCGAAAAGGCCGGTACCCACGATCGTCTCGACCCGCGCCTCCTTTAGATGAATCCGGCGTACTGCGGAGTCCTCCGCATCTGCGACATAGAGCCACTCTCCTCGAATGCTTAAACCACTTGGCTGACTGAAGGTGGCAGTTTTGAGAGCCCCATCGTCTATACCTTCCCGACCGGAACCGGCAAAGGGAGATAATATTCTTGTTGTAGTGTCATAAAGCCAGATCTGATGACTACCGGCCATGGCAATATAGAGTTGATCATGTTTAAGCGCTAATGCCCATGGTGAAGCCAAACCGATTGAGTTGGCGTTATATTGGCCATCGTGTTTGCGTTCAAGGCTACCGTCTCCTGCAAGGGTTCTGACTATTTTCTTGCTCAGGTCGATATAGCGAATTTTATGGTTACCCGTATCGGCAACATAGATACCTTGACGGCCAAATACGAGGCCTTGGGGTGTGTTGAATTGCGTTATAGAGAAATCGCCATCACGACTGCCAGCATTTTTGCCGCCAATTACATGCTGCACATTTCCTTTATGATCCGTCAGTAATACACGATTATGCAATGAGTCACTGATGGCTATATGGGTATCAGATGCAGCAATTTTACCAGGAGATGCCAACAAGGAAGATGCTACCAGTTCGCGTTCCAGTTTATGGGGAATCGGTGTGGGATTCAGTATGGCTTTATGTTTTTCTAATAGCTCTGCAATCTTTTCATCAAAAAGATCATATCTTCCCTCCCCGGTTACCCTGCCCAATACTTCCCCGGCAGGATCGATAATAACGCGCGTGGGCCATGCACGCATGCCATAGTATCTGCCCAGCAAAGAGTCGACATCGTTGACAATTGGGTGGTCCACGCCATACCGGATAGCAATACTACGAAGTGTATCCAGGTTTTTTTCGTTATCGAATTTTGGTGTGTGCACACCAATAACAAGTAGCTGATCACCATATTTCTCTTCCAGTCGCTTCAGGTCTGCGAGCACATGGATACAATTGATACAACCGTATGTCCAGAAATCGAGGATTACGACCTTTCCCATCAAGTCATCAAAAGTGAGCGGTCTTTCTACATTCAGCCATGGCAGACCGGGAGCGAACTCGGCATTTGTATCGTGTGACTGATCTGGTTTGACTTTATGCGATTCCACTTGGGGTGACTCAGCGGAGCAGCCATCAAGACAAAAAAACATCACGAAAGCATAAATGACGATTAAATACCGATTTTTTACCAGATGGTTACGGGTGACATTCATAGTTACCAAGCCATTATGTCCAGTGATTACTATAACTAAACCATGAGATTCACCTTTTGTCTCTATCTGAGGTGTGGATGTTACAGAATTGTGATACTTCAGATAAGGATATGGGATTCCTGAACTGACAAATGATTTAGCTCAATACTTGATAGAGGTTTTTGTGATGGTTGGTTTGTTCACAGATCCGACATTGAATATCTGTGCCCGCTGCACTTTCAATTGGGAGATGAAATGGATTTCCACAAGATGAGCATATGTTACGTCTCAGCCTGACCTCTAGTTGCTTCTGCTTTTCCCACCCAGTGACACGTATGGCCTCTTGCTCACAAACATCAGTACAAATACCACAGCCTGAACAGGATTCAGGGATTAGCTTGTAACTGGTGTTTTCCTTGATCACCTGCAACCGGATCGCCTGATGTGGGCAGAGCCTAGTGCAGGCATCGCATCCATTACATTTACTGGGATCGATGACAGGTTGAAAAGGCCATAGAGATGATGCGCCCCTGTTTGGCAGAAGCTTTCCTGGTGGACTAAATGTTTCCTGAGACTGATGAAAAAGTTTTATGGTACTCGTGCTGCATTGAAGTCCCGCATTTACAACTCCTCTTAGGAAGCCCCTTCGAGAAAGGGTTGGACCAGCGTTTTTTTCAATCAGCCCTTCTCTTATACGTTGCCACTCAATGATATTCAAACGGTGATGAGTAACACCTATACGATTAACATTGTTTAGTGATCTATTGATAGATGCCAACTTCTTCGATAAATGCTCAGCACAACCACGTTGGCAATTATCACAGTCTGCAGTTGCTACCTTCCAGGTTCTTATACCTTTGTGGTACAAACTTAAAATATCCTGAATAGTAATTATGTGAATACAGGAAATAATTCCCTGATGTCGTGGTAGGTTGTTTTTCTCACAGGCACATAGGGCGATAGGTGTGCTATTCCACTCGCCGATCAATATCTCCTGTCGGCTCTGAATCGCTCCTTCAGGACAGGTAGAGGCACAAAGTCCACAACCATCACACACACTTGTGTCAATAAGCAATGCATGGTCATCCAGTGACCATGCATTCGTAGGGCAGATATCAGCACATGATAAACAGCTGGCGATTTCCACATTCGAGTGAACACAACGTTCAGCTATCACCTCCGGCATTCTCTCTTCATGCCGGATATGATCAATCAAATTATGCAGGTTTAACATAGTTTAAATATGTAGTTATCGCCTATAAATAACGGCTCATCTCATTGTTTCAATGTTCTTATGTAAGCAACAAGCGCCTGAATATCGCTTTCCGGAATATCAGCTCGTGCAGGCATTGTCGGTGCGCCACCATATTTAGCTGATCCATTTTTTATAATATTGACAAGATCGACATCTGTCCCTTTTTTTCCATCACCATCCGTATCGTAAATAAATGCACCTTTACCAAAACTACGTGGTTTTGGATTCATAGCCATAGCGGCAGGTCCATCACCCTGGCCAGAGGGACCATGACAGCTTCCACAAGCACCGATGCCGTCATATATCGCTTTTCCAGCCAGCGCATCCGCCATTGTGCTTTGTGTAGCAAAAAACAACACAGAGCCAATACACAGTGCAAATAATATATTTATTTTTGAATTCATCTCTTCTCTCTCCCCTGTTTTCATACTGATGTCACTTATATACATGAATAATTCACGATATCTTTTATGGTATATCTCTAGACAGCCGGCCCCATCCCTGGCATATAACTCACCGGCACCTCTTCTTGGGATGCACGGGGCTTCATTCTCTCTTCAATCTCTTCATGGGACGGCCGGGGCTGATTAAGGACTTTGACCAATAGCTCCCTCAACTCTTCACAATAGGCTGCTGTCAATAGTGCAATACCTGCAAAATATGGTGTCCCACAGCGATTGGCAACACGTTGTGAAAAACTGTCCAGCCAACGTAAAAGATGCTCATCCATGAATCTCGCTACCTCTTCCAGGCTTTTTTCTGATTCTCCGTGTGAAAAAAGATGTGAGATAAACTGAAGCTGTAGAACAAGATGGTCATCAGGCCTGACTCGCCAATTTTCCGCCATCAGGCCATAAAGTTCATACCAGGACCGAACCTGAAACATGCTCTCCTGACAGGTCAGGTTCTCCTCGTCGATCCATACCGACTCTTCCGGTGAAGCCTGCAGACTGTAGTTTAAATAGATATCTGCATAATCAACTGCCAGATCATCTAGGAGATTACTATCAGGGGATTCCGGGTATGATTGAACAACTCGACTCATCAGATCGAGTACATTCAATCCCTCTTCACTCACCAGCTTCAACCCCATCTCTCTGGGAAAGTCACACTCTCGCAGGTCCTCCAGAATCCTGCTGTCAGGCTCCTTGTCATGCAACAGCGCCAACATCTCCAGATCATCTGCAACGGCCTGATAGAAACTCTTCAGTAATTTTACAGGCGTTCTCTCTTTCTTCTTCAAAGCCTGATTCATTATTTAACCTTCCCTTTGCTGTGAGCGACAAAGCCAATTGAAGGCTTTGTTAACTCGATATTCGACATATTCTTGACCTGGCGAGAAATCTTATCATTAGGGCCAATTGCCACCGTTTCCAATTCCCCATTCCAGATCTCGTCGACCGGTCCAATATCCAATACCCGCATCATGCATGCCATAACACAGTAGGGTTTTCGTCCTGCCTCAATCTCGTCCACACACATATTGCATTTCTTCACAATACTATCGCTTGGATCGAACTGTGGCGCGCCAAAAGGGCAAGCTGCCTCACAGCGACGACAACCGATACACAGCGTAGAATCTATATCGACTATCCCATCCTCTTTACGTTTGAATATGGCGCCTGTCGGACAGGTTGGAAGACACGCTGGGAATTCGCAATGGTTACAGGACATATTCACTTTGTATGCAAATACGTTCGGGTAGGTTCCGCCTTCTATGTACTGCACGCGTCTAAATCTGGGTCCCGCGGCCAATCCGTTTTTATCCTTGCAGGCAATCTCACAGGCACGGCAACCGATACAATCCACATTATTGTGTACAAAACCCAGCTGCAGATCAGGCTTGACTGGTATGTAGGTCTCCCGCTTGTGACGTTTGACTGCCTCTTTGATCTTGGCTTTGTCTTTTGTTTCTGACATACGTCTCCCCTCCAAGATTAAAGATCACGCCGAAAGACATGTGCACGGGATGTTGCCAACTTGTCCCATCCTGGTCGATGCTCAAGATCTGTTTTTCTGATATTGCAAAGCACCGTGTTGTAGGCAAATGCACCGGCAGGACTCGGCTCGTCCAAAGTCAACATGTCGGGATTACCCGCGCGGTCTACACCATTTTCATCCAGATCGATCCAGACGCCCTCATGTAACACTGCAACACCCGGCATGCAACGCTCGGTCACATAGGCCGGCACTACGCATTTCCCCCGGTCATTCCAGACTTCCACCGTATCCCCGGTCTTGATACCCAGCTTTCGGGCATCGGAGGCATTCATCGTCACCTCCTGCTCATAGGTCTCACGCAACCAACTGCAATTATTGAAAATGGAGTGTGTTCGCCAGCGCGGATGCGGTGATATCAAGTGAAACGGATGCTTGCGGGTTTTGGGACTATTCAACGATTCCCACGGCTCGATCCACTTGGGGATATAGGGAATCTCATAACCATACATGGTCTTCTTCCAGTCTGTAATCTGCGCCAACTGGGTTGCCAGAATCTCTATCTTGCCTGAGGGAGTCAGGAATTTGGTTCCATTCTCAATCTGATCACGGAAAGCCACATGGGGCTGATCGAAAGTAAACTTGTAGACACCATGCTCCTTGAACTCATCCCAGGACATGTCCACATGCTGATGGGGGATGACTTTTGTCTCCCACCATTCACGTAAATAGGCCTCATCCACATTGTCATTGATATTGAAATAATCCCGATTGGCTTTGGGATTGTAGGCTTGACCGAACACGTCACCACCAATCCGGTAGGCCAATTCGGTAAAGACTTGTAAGTCGGTCTTTGACTCACCCATCGGCTCAATGACTTTTGGCCGATGGATATAGTAGTGGCCTTTGTACCAGGGTAGCGCCACATCGTGTCGTTCAAAGTGTGTCGCAATAGGCAGCAGGATATCGGCATAGAGACCGGATGGTGTTATCGTCGAATCCATACATACCACCAGTTCCAGTTTTTTTATCGCCGCTATCTCCTTATTAATATTTGTCAGTTGATTAAACCAGTCGGAGCCTTGCCAGAAGATACCCTTGATATTGGGTATCTGACCATCCGTCTCGTCCTCACGCTGCCACAGCCCAATCTCTTCACGTTTCACATGGGGGTAGTTAAGTACACAATGCGCCCAGCGATCTGACTTGATTGCCTGAAACCAGATATTGGAATACTGATCGTATGGATAGGCCACCGCCTCAGCATGCCAGGCCTTGCCGACACCCTCGGCACATCCACCTAGAATACCGATATTGCCTGTCATCGCCTGCAGTGCCGCCGCCATACGATTGTACTGCTCACCATAGGCATTACGACCCGGTGCCCAGGATGCCTTAAGTGCTGCCGGCTTGGTTTTGGCATACATATCGGCCAGCTTGATAATGTCCTCGGCAGACACACCACAGATCTTTGCAGCCCACGCCGGGGTTTTTGGCTCACCATCATACTTACCCAGGATATAGTCTTTGAAATTCTCTTTACCCTGCGCCCACTCCGGCATGGTCCCCGCATCCATACCCTGACAAAACTTGTCGATAAAACTCTGATCATGCAGATTGTTAGTAAATATGTGATGTGCCATGCCAGCCATCATGGCGGCATCGGTATTGGGTCGGATAGGTATCCACCAGGCATCATAAGCCGCAGCAGAATCGGTGTATTGCGGATCGACTAAGACGAATTTACAACCGCGCTGTTTCGCCATCCGCATATACATGAAGGTATTACCTCCATGAAAGGTATATGCGGGATTCCAGCCCCACATAATGATCAGTTTCGAGTGCGCAAAAGCATCATCCTCGTTACCGTCTTCAATGGTGCCGAAGGTCATGCGCGAGCTGAAGGTGGTTCCCTGATAGGAAGGTACGGACCAGGAGCTTGTACGGCATCCAAACATGCCCAAAAAGCGTCCCAATAGACCCTCAATCTGATCCGATTTGTGCAAAACACCATAAGACGCACCGGCATAGCTCTGATCCACCAATGCAGTAGGTCCATAGGTGTTTTTAATATGGACCATTTTCTTGCTGACGAAATCCAATGCCTGATCCCAGGAGATGCGCTTAAACTTACCCTCGCCTCTTTCGCCAACCCTCATCATCGGATAGAGCAACCGTTCAGCCGAATAGAGACGCTGACGATAGGATCGACCCCGCAGACAGGCTCTGAGCTGCGGCTCCTCATTACTGTCTTTGCCAAAATGGCCGTCCCGCTGATAACGGCCGTCGTCCGTAGAAAGACGTACGATAACGTCTTTCCATTTATGTGCGACCAGCATATGCCGGGATCCGCAATTATGGGCACAGCTCGTGACGACAGTCTGAAGCTCGTCATCCTTTGGATAGGGTTCGTAGGCAAAAGCCTTGGCTTCCTTGGCGGTCTTCAATGCCACCAGACCGCCGGCAGCCACTGCCGCACTGCCTGCCGCAGTGGTTTTCAGGAATGAACGCCTTGATAGATTTAAGCGCTCATACAGATCGTCTTTTGTTTTTTCGATGCTCATCCGTTCCTCTCTGTCAGCGATAGACTATTTCGCCGCCTGCTTGGTCTTGATCTGGAATCTGGCTTCTGATTCAGTCGGCCTGTCTTTGGCCCAATCGGGAATCACATTCGACATACCTCTCCAGGCATGTCGGGGATAGGGATAGGAAATGCGATACCACTGACGACCGCCGTGACATCCATAACAGACATCAGGATCTTTCTTGGCTGCCTCTTCGATGGCATCTGCTTTGAGAAAATTGACCTGATGACGAACTGTGCGGATATGGGCGTGACACAGTAAACAGTCACCCTGAAACATATCTCTCGATTCAACCCAGGGCTTGGGCAGACCCATACGCTTGTAAGGATTCGCACCATGACACATCAGGCAGATCTCAGGATTTACTGACTTACGCAGTGTCGTATCTCTATTGGAATGATCTGGCGGTATGGTCGCCTCTTCCCTTAAATCATTTCCCTGATGGCAGGTATTACACTTCATATCCATCAGTTCTTTCGCTAGTGACGTAGTCAGATGACGGCGATGGAATGTTTCCTGTTCTCCTTCATAAGTCGTAAGGGTTTGATACCAAGCCATCACCTCAGAGGATTTAACACCGGCGGGTGACTGATCCAAAACCTTTCTATCAAGAATATCCCGATGACAACTGAGACACTGTTCATCAATCGCATTGTCAATCACCGGTTTGTAGTGGATTGGATGCCAGCTTGACCGATCGTAATCACTCGGCCCTAAACCTTCGGCAAAAATTCCACTGCTCCAAACCAGAAGCGTCAGCAGCAGTGAAGAAAACAGGAATCTAATACACAGCCTCATTGCATCCCCCTCATCTGATGCGAACCTAGTAACTGTATCGTGGGAGTTGACTCAGAAAAGGGCGCATCCATGCGCCCTACAACTTCCCTATCAATGATATCCTTCTTTCTTAGGTCGTTTAGCGCCAGCCACTCATACCTGTCATACCGGACATTCCATCCATGCCGGACATGCCACCCATACCTGACATACCACTCATGCCGCCCATGCCGCCCATGCCGCCCATGCCGGACATACCGCTCATGCCACCCATACCGGACATACCGCTCATGCCGGACATACCGCTAGCCGGGTAAAAGAAGATCTGACCTTGCGGGGTGATCTTGAAGTAGCCGGACATACCACTCATGCCGCCCATGCCGGACATACCACTCATGCCGCCCATGCCGGACATTCCGCTCATGCCGCCCATACCAGACATACCACTCATGCCGCCCATACCAGACATACCGCTCATGCCGCCCATGCCGCCCATGCCAGACATACCGCTCATGCCGCCCATGCCGGACATACCACCCATGCCGGACATTCCGCTCATGCCACTAGGCACCCAGACCCACTGACCGCCCATACCAGACATACCGCTCATGCCACCCATACCGCCCATGCCAGACATACCGCTCATACCGCCCATGCCAGACATACCGCCCATGCCGCCCATGCCGGACATACCACTCATGCCGCCCATGCCGGACATACCACTCATGCCGCCCATGCCGGACATACCACTCATGCCGCCCATACCGGACATACCGCTCATGCCGGACATACCACTAGCCGGGTAAAAGAAGATCTGACCTTGCGGGGTAATTTTGAAATATCCGCTCATGCCGGACATACCACTCATACCGCCCATACCGGACATGCCACCCATACCGGACATACCGCCCATACCGGACATACCGCCCATACCCGACATACCGCCCATACCCGACATACCGCCCATACCCGACATACCGCCCATACCCGACATACCGCCCATACCCGACATACCGTCCATACCGGACATACCGCTCATGCCACCCATGCCTGACATACCGTCCATCCCTGACATGCCATACATGCTGGCTGAAGCCAAAGGCGCCACAGCAAGTGCTGTTGCGAGACCCAAGGCTTTAATTACTCCCTTCAAACTGGGCATTCGAATTTTTTTCATGGTGTCACCTCCAAAAGTGGATTTAATTATTTACTCAGTCTCAGATTGAGACCTTCTCTCGCAAACCCCACTGATATCAGTGGGATGTCAAAAGCCCCTTAATTGCTACAACGACACATTACTGATGCCAATTTCGAAGGTCGTATCTGCCCTTCATACCGGGGTGGATAAAGGGTGTGTACCAGTTCCCTTGGTTATCGAGGAAATAGAGGCTACGCGGATAGGGTTGTTGAACCCCTGTCAGTGCAGATTGATACCAAGCCTTATTATGATTTACCCATTCAATGACAGGTGCATCACTGGGACGTTGAGAGGGTTCTTTGCCAGCGACAGGATAATCTGCGTTCGCAGAAGTTGCCGTTAAAAACATAGCGCTGCAGACAAGCAGTGAACACCGCATCCGATTAGCCTCCTTAGGTTTTATTAGCATCAAAAATAATCGGCAGGGACGATACTGCAACAGCTATGCCAAAGGATAAGCTCACTCTGTTATTTATTGTTTTTTTTGATTTTTTTTCCTCATGAATCAATAGGGCATATACAGCAGAGATAGCAAAACCTGTCGATATGTCAGGTAAAAGATGACTGCGATACTAAAGACGCGTATTCCGATGTGAATTCGAATTAAGAAAACAATATTTTCTTTAGGAATTTCCTTCATTTAGTACGATGCTGTACGGCTGGATTCACACTAAACGAACAATTGTGAAAATACTGACAATACGTCATGCCTTTTTCTCATGGACAGGCACACACCGGTTATTCCTTGCACTCGTAACTTCCATCTCACGCTTGTCAGTGCGACTAGCAATACTCACTATCCAGCAACTCAGACGAATTCACCTGATAAGATAATTGCTATGCAGTCGTGTACAGTTAGAATCCAAATAATCAGGAATTCAGATGGTCACGACCTCTACGCCTACACGATCAATCCAACCACATGACTCGACCATCAGATGCACGAACTGCAAGTTGGTGTGTCAGCGTATAAGGTGGCGTATTTCTTACTAAACTTACAAGATAGACACGAAATATCTTGCGTACTCTACCGACCTGTACACCCTGTAATCCCGCACTATTTATCCATGCCTCTGCCAAATCATATATCTCGTACCATTCATCGACCGGCAATATGACACTAGCTGTCACAATTTGATGACCCTCGCATCTTGTAACAGCTGTTCGGTCTGACCCGAACGCCTCAGCTTTTGGTAACTGCTCTAAAGGATAGAACCTTACTGATCCATCCTCGTCCTTTTCGATTCGCCAAAATTCGAAACCAGGAAGATCCGACATGATGGCTGTCTGTGTGTCAGAAGCCTGTGTATCGCCACTCGTCGCAGAAGCAGTCGGCACCACGCGTGGCTTAAGAATAAGACTTCCATCATCGCCCCATGATGCGTGCCAACCCCTATCTTGCAAGGCCTCACCAACTTGTTCACGGCGCTGATCATTGGAAGGTGACAATTCGTCAGATGCAGCTCGGATAACCGGTTGACGATAGATAACACTGCCATCCGATGCTTGATACTCCTGCCAGCCCTGACGCTGTAGAGAATCACGCAGGCTGTCGGATAGTTGGGTATCAGGCTCAGCCTGGCACAGGCTGGTACTCAATAGCACTAATACACCAAGGAAAACATGAACTGAATTGCGTCCGATTTTTATTCTAATCACGGCCAGTCTCCTCCCAATATTGAAGCGATTATTGATCTCCCTGAGACTTTGCAAAACCTGCGCCAACACTGAAGACATAGTAAAAAATCACGCAAGAAAGTCCCAATTCGCAGCCTCATACCTGACAAAATGTCAGAAAATCTTTTTTTGAAAAGATTACAATCAAGACAATAAATCTAGTGGGTCAGACACTTCTATTTTATGAACTGGATAACCAACAGCCTGAATAGAAAATTCATCCTGGGCACAACTTCAGGCCTCGCCATCAGTTCCCTGGTATTTCTTCTGCTCTATATTCCTCTCTATCAATCTGAGTTAGGTGGAGAAAGAGCGCACACAGCCACCCAAATCAATAATGTGCTACAGGCATCACTAGAAAACGCCATGCTGAAACGCGACCTTCCAGGGTTAAGTGAAATGGTAAAAAAGCTAGGACAACAACAAGGGATTATTTCCGTTTTCATCACTAATCCATCCGGGGAAATCAGATTCAGTAGCAGGCAGAGTGACTTTGGCAAGAAACTAAATATTCCCTATAAATCACAAACAGTTACCACGCGCTTTATTACAAACGAACAAGGGCAGGAGATCCTTCGCAGTATTAACCCCGTGCATAACAAAGCACCTTGTAAGGAGTGTCACGGCCCGGTAGAGAAAAGCCCCATCAACGGAATACTCTATGTGGATTACGATGCGGCCCCTCTACGCAGTAAAGTCAGAAACACAACCCTATTACTGATGAGTGCCGGCGCCTTAATTGTGATTCTGAATCTGACCGGTGGTTGGCTGTTTATCCATTACTATATCCTGAAACCCGTTAATCACTTAACCCGGGCCAGTGAAGATCTCACACGTGGAAATCTAAAATCACGAGTCGACATGAAAGGTACGGATGAACTCTCCAGGCTTGGGGACACATTCGACTTTATGGCTGCAAAGTTGCAGGAAAAACTACAGGAACTTGAAGAACAGAAGACCTTTCTTCAGGCCCTGGTGGATGCGATACCGGATGGGGTTAGAATCATTGATGAGCAATTTAATGTCTTATTGACGAATAAAGCTTATCGCGAACAGCATAAACTGTTGGATAAATCTGGTGTGGGAGATCCCTGCTACCTGGTGACGCACAATACAACAAAACCCTGTCCACCTACCCTCATTACCTGCCCGGTCCATGAAGTCATAAAGAACAAAAAATCTATTAAGGTGCTGCATCAACACTACCGAACCGACAAGACCAACCTCGATGTTGAGATTTTTGCGGCACCGATGACAGCGAATATCAAAGGAAAAGTGCAGACACTGGTTGTCGAATCAATCCGGGATCTTGCCAAAGAGGTTAAATACTCCCAGGAACAAAAACTGTCTGAACTAGGACGTTTGGCTACAGGAATCGCCCACGAAATCCACAATCCCTTGGCTTCTGTCAAATTAGCCCTTGATGCCACCGAGAACGCCATAGCATCTCATCATGACTGCCCCGACTCGATCATGGATCATCTGAAACTGGTGGATAGTGAAATAGGCTCCTGTATTGAAATCACCGGAAAATTACTGAAACTCGGCTCTCCACCTGCTGAATATCCTGAGTTGGTCGATATCAATAGCGCACTACATGACACTCTAAGTCTCCTGAGGTGGCAGGCTGAACAGAACAATATCGAGATAGAAGAAGCACTTGATCCTCGACTCCTGCGTGTCCTTGCTTCGGAAGGTGAAATTCGTATGGTGTCACTCAATCTCGCACAAAATGCCTTTCATGCCATGCCCGAGGGAGGTGTATTAAAAGTCTCAACCTTTGCTAAAAAAGACCGCATCATCATTCAGTTCTCAGATACCGGCGCTGGTATCAGAGCCAAAGATCTACCCTATATATTCGACCCTTTCTTCAGCCGCCGAGCCGATAGCGCGAAAGGTACCGGACTGGGGCTCTCCATCAGCCTTGCAATTATTGAGAAATATGGAGGCGCCATCGATGTGGAAAGCGGATTCTCGGAGGGAAGTATATTCACCATAGATCTTCCAGATGCAAGTCACGAACTTGAGGGATCAGAATGAAATTAAAGGTCCTCGTGATTGAAGATGATGATCTGCTTAGACAACTCATCATTCAGCATCTGGGTAATCTTAACTATGAAGCGGATGGCGTCAGTCGATGGAACCAGGTACAGAGCTATCTTGAGAAATATGAACCCTCACTCATTCTAACGGATGCCCGATTACCCGATGCCAACAGCTTGGAATATATCGGTAAGCTGGCAGAAAGTTATCCTGTCATTGTGCTGACAGCATTCGGTTCTGTGCGTGATGCTGTTGCTGCAATCAAGGCAGGTGCTGCCGACTATCTACTCAAACCTGTCAGTCTCGACACGCTATCCCTGACTGTAAAGAGAGTGCTGGAAAATGCAGCGCTACGCAGGGACCACCAGTTCTGCAAACGACAGTTACAACAAAGTAACCAACGTAACTCTTCTCTGGTCGGCTCTAGTGAGGCATTGGCAAAGGTCAGGCAGCTGATCGATGCCGTGGCACCGAATGACATCACCGTATTGGTTCAGGGTGAGAGTGGCTCCGGCAAGGAGCTGGTTGCACGCGCAATTCACAACCATAGCCATCGAAAAAAGAATAATTTTGTTACGGTGGACTGCTGCACGCTACAGGAGAATCTATTTGAATCCGAGCTATTCGGACACGAAAAAGGCGCCTTCACTGGGGCGGACAAACAGAAACAAGGCCTCATAGAGGGTGCTGATGGAGGCACGCTTTTTCTGGATGAAATAGGTGAAATAAATGCTAGCGGTCAAGCAAAACTGCTGCGTATCCTTGAAACCGGTCAGTATAGACGACTGGGCGGCACCAAAGACCTGAATGCCAATGTTCGGGTTATCGCTGCAACCAATCGGGACCTGGAGTCAATGTCGGCGGAAGATACATTTCGTTCAGATCTCTTCTTTCGTCTCAACGCCTTCAACATCACCGTCCCTCCTCTGCGGGAAAGGCGCGATGACATACCTTCCTTAGCCAATCATTTTCTTAAGAACCACAACTTCTCTACACGGGTGAATAAAACGCTCTCATCTTCCGCCATACGTTCCCTCGTCTCCTACAATTGGCCGGGAAACATCCGTGAGTTGAAGAACATGATCGAGCGTTCGATCATTCTCTCCGGTGATCGACAAAAAATCCGCCCAGAGCATTTCACATTCAGTCAAAACGGCAGTGGGAGAGACGATATAGTCAGTCTCAATTTTGCTCATGACCCGACGCTGGATGAGCTGGAGGCTCACTATCTTGAATGTCAGTTGAAAAAATACTCAGGTCGCCGTGCGGTGGTGGCGAAAGTTATGGGGGTTAGTGAGCGCAGTGTATACCGTATGATCAAACGCTATAAGCTTGAAGAGTAATCCAGAATACAATACTACTCACAAAATCGAGGTGTTTTTTCCACCAGCCAAGTAGGCATATAGCGCCTCATGCCCGATGATCGGCCAAGTCCAATCTCTGCGATTCTGTTCGCAGAACCTGAGCTCAGGTTAAAAAAAAACGGCTGCCTCATAATGAGGCAGCCGGTTCATGAAGCCAAAAAGTGGCTCAGTGCTTGGTGAGGTCGTAAGGGTCGTTGCCAAACGGATCGGGCCATGCCGGATCCTCCGGCCATGCATTGGGTATGTGTCTACGATTCAACATTTCCCTACTCCTGCTTGCATCTCTTGCTTTTAAATAATGCAAGTTCGCTGCCAGAGTCTAATTTCTCTAACAATTCAGTAGGTTACTGATAAAGGATAAAATATCAGCGAACGAAATGTAAAAATGACCGACGAATTTACCGTCAAAAATCGGACAAAATCCGGGGTGCATAGAAAATTCGCTTACAACTCATTGATTATATGATAATTATTACTGTCAAATAGATCGACAGTGAAAACCTATCCTCGACTGAAGAAATCTGGCAACCACTACCATTTGGGAAGATACAGGCCTGATCCGCAAACGCTGGACACCTGAAAAATTGGTTTGATAATAAGCAGCTTAGATCCAAAGCGGGGTGTTGATTGGCTGCAATCCCTCCCCTACTCGCAGACCTGGAAGAACGGCGACTCATTGGCCAGCACATCTCTACACTGACTACTTGCTGCGCTGGGGCCTGGGCCTTTGAAACGATCCTGCAGCTCCATACCCACAAGCTGGCGGGCGGCATCACATCCCTGAGAACTTTCGCATTGATTGTCTTCTCCGCATACCCATGTCATCAGACGCTCGCAGTTGGTGCTTTGGTTGCCGGGCTGGTGCTTGGGACATGCCTGGAAAAATGCCTCATTACCCAGTGCTTCAAGACAGAGAGTGGAACTCTCCATGACAGCACCGGACCAGCTACCGTTGAGTTCCTCACGTTCCATAGCCAATAGTTGTCTGGCTGGCTCGCAGGCTGCATGAGACAGGCACTCGTTATGCGAGCCACAGACCTTTTTCACCAGCTGCATACAGGCAGCATTGAGTTGATCGCGGGCCTGCTCATGCTGGGCCTCAATGATTGCCGCATCTCTCACTACCACACCTTCCCGCACGATAATCACGGCACCATTGCTGAGCTGATGCACGCCATTCCACAGGGGCGTACTCTCCCCATCCAGGGTACGGGTAGCCTTATTCGTCGTGGGATCAATCGTCACCTGGCTCCCATCCTGCATGGAACCCTGCCATCCACCCTCACCGGCCACAGCCGTCAGGGAAACCAGAATCAACAGTAAAAGAGACATGCGGGACAACTGCATGGGACAACCTCGCCAGGGATCTGCTCATAAATAAACGGTCTTTCAGAATACCACAGATCTCTCCCACCTAAAGCGACGTTGAGACAGATTCAGCCCCGCCGCCAGGCATGGAAACGTGCCACCCACTCCAACAGCTTTTCCGGTGCGTGTGCCTTTTTCCAAACGCCCGCTGCATATTTGTTGGCTTCGAAAAGCGTCGGATAGATATGGATAGTACCCAGTATCTTGTTGAGGCCGAATCCGTGTTTCATGGCTGCAGTGAACTCGCCGATCAGCTCTCCCGCATTCTCTCCGATGATCGTCGCACCCAGGATCTTGTCCTTACCGGGCACCGTGAGCACCTTGACCATGCCATGGGCCTCACCTTCGGCAATGGCCCGGTCCAGCTCTGCCAGATCAAACTTGGTGACCTCATAGGCAATCTCCTGTTGTTGGGCCTCCAGCTCATTGAGCCCCACCCGTGCCACCTCCGGATCGGTAAAGGTCGCAAAGGGAATGACCGAGTAATCGACCCTGAAGCGGCGGAAACCACCAAACAGACTGTTGACTGCGGCATACCAGGCCTGGTGTCCGGCCGTGTGGGTGAACTGATAGGGTCCCGCCACATCACCACAGGCATAGAGGGTCGGCATCGTGCTCTGCAGAAACTCATTGGTCTGGATGGTGCCATTGGGATTGAGCGCGACATTCAACTCCTCAAGACCGAACCCCTGGGTGTTCGGCTTACGACCGACTGCGACCAGGACCTGATCGAACGGCACCTCCACTGACTCACCCTCACGTTCGCAGATCAGCAGATTCTCACCATCCCGCTGAGTAAACTCCGTGGCTTTGTGTCCCACCAGGAGATTGATGCCCTCCTCCTTGAACCGCTCCATCACCAGCTCGGCCACGTCGTCGTCTTCGCGAATCATCAGGCGCGGCAACATCTCTACAATCGTGACTTCGCTGCCGAAGCGGGCAAAAGCCTGAGAGAGTTCACAACCGATGGGGCCGCCTCCCAATACCAACAAACGCTGGGGTAGTTCGCGTAACTCCCAGAGATTATCTGAGGTGAGATAGTCGAAGCCGTCCAGCCCCGGAATCGGCGGCACAAAGGGACGTGCACCGGTCGCAATGATGATATTACGGGTCCGCAGTTCGATACCGTTGACCTCTACACTGTAGGGTGAGGTGATGCGGGCTTCACCTTCGATCACTTCCACTCCCAGCCCGGTATAGCGTTCCACCGAATCATGCGGTTCGACCTCCTTAACCACGCGCGCGACCCGCTCCATCACCTTGCCGAAGTCAAATGCCACATCGATCTTTTCAAAACCCCACTCCTTAGCACGTCGGCTCTGATTCAGAATACGCGAAGAACGAATCAACGCCTTGGAGGGCACACAACCGGTATTGAGGCAGTCACCCCCCATCTTGTGTTTTTCAATCAGGCTGACGTCCGCCTTGACCGCCGCGGCTATATAGGCGGAAACCAGACCTGCGGAGCCACCGCCAATCACCACCAGATTACGATCGAAGCTGTCGGGACGATCCCAGCCCTTGAGGGCCTGGCGGTCCTTGATCACTGACAACAGCTTTTTCGCCAACAGAGGAAAGAGCCCGAGCAGGATAAAAGAGCCGATCAGTACCGGAGAGAGGATACCGGAAGCCGATTCCAACGAACCCAACTGTGTACCGGCATTCACATAGACCATCGTGCCCGCCAACATACCGATCTGGCTGACCCAATAAAAAGTCCAGGTGCGGATCGGCGTCAGTCCCATCAGCAGATTGATGATAAAAAATGGAAACAACGGCACCAGACGCAAGGAGAACAGATAAAAAGCCCCATCCTTCTCGATACCACTATTGATTGCCTTGAGCCTGTCGCCATAGCGGCTCTGTACAGCATCCCGTAACAAAAACCGGGATATCAGAAAAGCCAGCGTGGCACCGATAGTCGAAGCGAATGAGACAAGGACCAGGCCCCAGAAGAAACCGAATACCGCACCCACGGCCAACGTCATGATGGCTGCACCGGGTAGCGAGAGCGCCGTGACAGCCACATAAATGAGAAAGAAGGCCACCACGGCAACCAGGGGGTTAGCCTCTCGCCAGGCGATAATCTCATCACGGCTAGACTTCAACGACTCAAAGGTGAGATAGCTACCAAGGTCAAAAACAAAAAAGACGGCAACGAGCAATGCCACAACCGCCAGGATGATAAGTTTACGAACATTCATTGAATCTGACCCCACCGTTTCGTTTGAGTTATTGTCAATTACATACGAAACAAACATCTTAACGGATGCAGGTAATCCGGCTGGTATCACCGTATTCCCCTCCGCACGTAACCACAGCTGCAAGCCTAGCACGCCATTTCTCACAAATTTATCGCTTTTTTATCAAGAGATGACAAAAATACCTTGCCTGCAAGAAATAGTGCGGCAGTTTTTCTGTACTACTGCTTACTGTATATTCCAGTCATAAGTGTGGCTGTATTACTTAACTGTGGGAATGCATGCAAGGGAGTCTTAGATTGGAACAATCAGATAAATTCAACGTTCTTTGGGTTGACGATGAAATCAAAAAGCTCCTACCTCATATTCTTGCGCTTGATAACAATGGCTTTAAGGTATTTACCGCATCATCAAGGACTGAGGCTGAATCGATTCTGGAAAAAGAGAATTTCCACATTATTGTTTCAGACTTGCTGATGCCACCTCCCGGAAACCCGGTAGCATTCCTTGAGACGGCGAAAACCCTGTGTCCAAAAGCAACAATCTGTGTCATTAGTGGTTACCTGGAGAATAACGAGTACCGCCGGGCACTGGAAAAATTGAGCATCAAACCAGTATTGATTGAAAAGCCGCTCCCGGAGCATGACTCTCAGGCTTTCATTAATCTCTTTAAGAACATGACACAAAATGGTATCGATGCAAATATCACAATAAATACTCAGCGTAGTAAAGTTGCCAGATTCTTTAAAAGACTGATGGCAGCAATTGAAATAAAGCCAGGCATATTTGGCATTCGATTCGACTTTAAAAAATTTTTCAATAAATAAAATTATAATCAATAAAATAATCGACACAGCCCCGTGTGTTGTTACGCGGTTTAGAACAGATAAAAAAACACCAGCGTTTCAAGTCAAATGCTAATGCAAAACTGAGGAAGAGATATGGCGTGGATCTATTTGGTAGTCGCCGGTTTGTTTGAGTGCGGGTGGGCAATTGGGCTCAAATACACGGATGGATTCACAAGACCCATACCTTCGCTTTTGACTGTCTCAGCAATGGCTATCAGCTTTTGGTTGTTATCGATTGCCATGAAAACAATCCCAGTCGGTACCGCATATGCCGTATGGACAGGTATTGGTGCTGTAGGCGTAGCGATACTGGGTATGGTTCTGTTAGGTGAATCGCGGGACATCATGAGAGTTATTTGCCTGCTTCTCATTGTATCCGGAATCGTTGGACTTAAATTGGTGTCAACGACATAGGTGGCCCCTACACAATCATAATAGTGAATTGTGCAACCTACTTCATCAACATCACTGTCAGGAAAAAGCCCAGATTATAGAAACAGTGCAGGATAATGGAGGGTATCGTACTTTGATAGCGATCCCTCAACGCTCCAAATATCAGAGACGGCAAGAATACAAGGGAGGCCAGAACGATGGGGTTGTAAATGAAGTGTGCCGCCGTGAACAGCAGGCTAGTCAACCAGTTGGCTACCGATAATTTCAACCATCGCTTTTTGAAGACATCAAAACTGGAAAGATAACCTTGGATCAAACCACGGAAGGCCAACTCCTCCAATACAGGAAACAGGACCACAAGGAGTAGAAATTGCGATAGCGAGAATGTTCGCCCAGCAAGCGGTAACAACGGGGTGAACAAGATAACGAGCCAGACAACTGGCCCGGCTGCCATGGCCACAAGGAAGAATCGATCTCTCGACAATGCTTCGATATGTGGCACTGGCATAACCCGGGAGAATCAGTCAGTTGTCTGCTTCAAGGCTACACAACAATTCGTCTGAGCAGATCCTACTCACCAAATCGTTTAGCCAGGCTGAAGATCAAAAACTGCGAGTCTTCATCATAAAGATCGAGGTCGGCCCGCAGCGTAATCCCATTATCAAAGGTATAACCGCCACCCAGACCAAACATGACATGACTGTTGTGTACCCGTTCGTAAGGGAGTTGGGTGTCGTTCTTCATCCAACCCAGGCCAGCTTTGAGAAAACCTTCCCATCCCCTGTGCCGCTCCTCACTTTCCCGATAGAAGTAGTAGAGGCCCGATGCACCGATATCTTTATAAGAGACCTCGCCAAAGGGCGCCATCTTCGCCTCACCCAAGTCGGAGAAATAGCCTTCAATAGAGATCTTTTCCGACCAATCATATCCCACATAGAGTTTGAAGCCTGTGCTCGACTTGTCATCCACACTGTAGATCGAACCATTCCGGTCCGGCTCCAGACGGGACAGGCCCAAGCCGATACCGGCATACCATTTGCTCTTGTCCGCCGCTTCGTCTGCCGCCAATGTGCCCGACAGGCAAACCAGCGATGCAAGCGCCAAGGAGAGGATCGATTTTTTATTTTTCAACATATGACTTCACTCGAATTGCAATAGTTTGACGCCGACGCCAACCCAGATAGGTCAGAGAGAGAATAGCCAACAGAGGCAATAACGGATCGAATCCATTGGCCCGACCCAGGGCACAACCGCCCACACCGTTGAGACCGGTCTGTAGGGGTGTCTCGCTGGTGGTAACCGTGTCATCCTTCAAATCGGGAATACCATCGCTGTCACTGTCAGGCAGTTTGATCAGCAAGCCCTCGAGTGAGTCATCCCAACCGTTGCCATTGGTGTCGACCATCGCATCGACCATACCGTCCTGCGGTGAGGTATCAACAGCACCAACACCCGATTCCTCAAGGTCGGTGACACCGTCGCCGTCACTGTCGGTATCCTGCGTATCAGGCGTACCGTCACCATCGGTATCCACATCGATTAGACCAGCACCCACTAATGGCACACCCGTGTTTGGATCGACTGAAGGCGTCCCGCTACCAACCTGGCCGTCACCGTCAGGATCACTGCCGCCGGCTTCCAGCGTATCGGTTACACCATCATTGTCCCTGTCCACATCCCGCGGATCGGTCACGCCGTCACCATCCGTATCAGGTACGGGTTGGCCCGCACCAGGTGCTTCACCGTCACCGTTGACCGTTGGCGTACCGTTGCCGACGACACCATCACCGTCCGGATCGCTGCCGCCGGTTTCGGTGACATCATAGAGACCATCGTTGTCACTATCGAGATCGCGGAAATCGGCAACGCCATCACTGTCGGTGTCTCGCAATACACCACCGTTGTAGCTGATACTGCCGCTGTCAGCACCCGTCTCGACACCATCGGCCAATCCGTTGCTGCCGACATCCAGGGTGCCATCGATACGACCATCACTATCACCATCGAGCAGTGCGGCGTCAGCCCCGGACTCATGCAGGTCATAGATACCGTCATTGTCGCTATCGAGATCGATGCTGTCCGGTACCCCATCACCATCGGTATCGACACTGCCGTCACCTTCCAGGTTGTTGGGAATACCATCGTTATCGAGATCGAGATCGACACTGTCGGGCACACCGTCATTGTCCTGATCGTCATTGTCTAGGAAGTCAGGAATGGTATCGCCATCACTGTCCGGCAGTGGCAGCGGCGAAGCGGCAATCAGATCGTCCAGACCATCACCGTTACCATCACTCAAACCGTCGACAAGACCGTCACTGTCGATATCGAAACCGCCGGCCTCGATGATGTCGAGCAGGCCATCCCCATCCGCATCGCTGTCGAGATGGTTCGGCGTACCGTCACTGTCTGCATCACCCGGCAGGATCGGCCCGCTGGTGACACCATTGACATCAACCACCGGCGTACCGCTACCGACCTGACCATCGCCGTCCGGATCACTGCCGCCGGCATCCGTTACATCCGGGATACCGTCGTTATCGCTGTCGAGATCGAGTCGATCAACAACACCGTCACTGTCGGTATCGGTCTGTGACAAACCACTGCCTGTCGCAACACCGTTGGCATCCACACTCTGTGGTGAGTTACCGAGCAAACCGTCACCATCCAGGTCACCGCCACCGGCTTCCATAACATCGTAGATGCCGTCGTTGTCACTATCGAGGTCAAGGACGTCGACCACTGAATCACCGTCCGTATCAGGATTCGGTAATCCTGAACCGGAGAGTGGGTCATGCAGCCCATCTCCATCGAGATCATTCAGCCCATCGACACGGCCATTGTTATCCGCATCACTACCACCGGCTTCAACCAAGTCATAGAGACCGTCACCGTCGCTGTCGAGATCACGGAAGTTGTGCACGCTATCACTGTCAGTATCGATCAGTGCGTAATTGGCGCTGCCACTGTCGGCGCCCGTTTCCAGCACATCGGCCATGCCGTTACTGCCAACTGTGTTGCCGCTGTCGATACGACCGTCATTGTCGCTATCCAGTCCGCTCACTGTTGCACCGGATTCATCCAAATCAAACAGACCGTCGTTGTCGCTGTCGAGATCGAGACTGTCAGCTACACCGTCACCATCGGTATCGACTGTCTCATTACCCTCGGCACTATCGAGGATGCCATCGTTGTCATCGTCGATATCCAGCGTATTGACCAGACCGTCACCGTCACTATCGGTGGCATCCTGATAGTCCGGAATGCCGTCGTTGTTGCTATCCAGCGCAGTGACTGCATCATCAATGCCGTCACCGTTGGCATCCGTACCACCGGTCTGATCGACATCGTACGCATCATCGATGTCGTCTCCATCAGTATCCGTACCACTGGCACCGCTTTCGGCCGCGTCCGCCACACCATCACCATCGGAGTCGAGATCAAGGAAATCCCTCGTGCCATCACCATCCATATCCAGCGGATTGTTCGGATCACTACCCGCTTCGACGGCATCAGGCATGCCATCGCCATCCGCATCCGGATCCTGGAAGTCAGGCGTGCCATCGCTATCCGTATCCGGTGCCGCATTGTCATCGATGCCATCACCATTGGTGTCGGTTCCGCCTGTCTGATCCACATCGTAGGCATCGTCAATGCCGTCGCTATCGGTATCAGTCCCGCTAGCACCACCTTCAACGGTATCGGGAATGCCGTCATTCTCAGCATCCAGATCCTGGTAGTCAGGTGTACCGTCACTGTCGGTATCCACCGGGTTATTCGGATCGCTACCCGCTTCTACACTATCCGGAATAGCGTCGCCGTCTGAGTCCAGATCCAGGTAATCAGGCGTGCCGTCACTATCTGTATCCACCGGATTATTGGGATCGCTACCCGCCTCTACACTATCCGGGATTGCATCATTATCAGAGTCCAGATCCTGGAAGTCGGGTGTACCATCACTGTCGGTATCCACCGGGTTATTCGGATCGCTACCCGCTTCTACACTATCCGGGACGCTATCACCGTCTGAGTCCAGATCCTGGAAGTCAGGTGTGCCATCACTGTCCGTATCGTCCCCGGCGCAGGTCAAGGCATTGAATGGAGGTCCTGAGGGACACTCAACCGAGTCAGGAATGCCATCACTATCGGTATCCGTCACCAGCGTGATTGTTACCTGAGTTGCCGCTGAATTGTCATTACCCCCGGTATCTTGGGCGACACCCGCACTCACGTTGATAGTGATATCACCACTACCATTTGGTGTGATGTCTGCCGTATAGGTATTTCCATCCACCGCGACGAAATTACTCGCGGAACCATTGCCAACCGCTATATCTCCCAGGATAAAACTGGTCACATCCTCATTGAATTCAAAGGTCACATTAAAAGGTGCCAGGGTGGCCACAGAAGTTGGCGCACTCAGAATGGCAACGGATGGACCCACAGTATCCTTGCTTGCTTCAACCAGGGTGGCGTTGCCGGTGTTGCCCGCCGCATCTGTCTGACTCGCGTTCACGTCGATCACATTGCTGCCGTCACCGATCGCACTCACATCGAAGGTCGCACTCCAGGTGCCTCCGCCACTACAGGCCACGCCCTGACTGCCAGGAGTCGCACCGGCAATATTGACTGTGACATTGCCGTCACCGGCGCTACAGGTACCGCTGACCGGATAGGTGGCCGCATTGGTAGCCGTGGCTGTCGGCGCACTGGTAGTCCCCACTGTAGGTACCGTGGCATCTTTGTTGGCTTCAACCAGGGTAGCGTTGCCGGTGTTGCCAGCACCGTCCGTCTGGCTCGCGTTCACGTCGATCACATTCGGACCATCGCCAATCGCGCTCACATCAAAGGTCGCACTCCAGGTGCCGCCGCCACTACAGGCCACGCCCTGACTGCCGGGGGTCGCACCGGCAATACTCACGGTGACATTGCCATCACCGGCGGTACAGGTACCGCTGACCGGATAGGTGGCTGCATTGGCAGCCGTGGCTGTCGGTGCGCTGGTGGTTGCTACCACTGGGACGGTCGTGTCCTTGTTTGCTTCCACCAAAACAGCGTTGCCGGTATTGCCAGCACCGTCCGTCTGGCTCGCATTCACGTCGATCACATTGGTACCGTCACCAATTGCGCTCACATCGAAGGTTGCACTCCAGGTGCCTCCGCCACTACAGGCCACGCCCTGGCTACCGGGAGTCGCACCGGCAATACTCACCGTGACATTGCCGTCACCGGCGCTACAGGTACCGCTGACCGGATAGGTGGCTGCATTTGCGACTGTCACTGATGGTGCACTGGTGATTGCCACCACAGGTAATGTCGCATCTTTGTTGGCTTCAACCAGGGTGGCGTTGCCGGTGTTACCCGCTGCATCTGTCTGGTTTGCGTTCACGTCGATGACATTAGGACCATCGCCAATCGCGCTTACATTAAAGGTCGCACTCCAGGCGCCTCCGCCACTACAGGCCACATCCTGGCTGCCGGGGGTCGCGCCTGCAATACTCACCGTGACATTGCCGTCGCCGGCGCTACAGGTACCGCTGACCGGATAGGTGGCCGCATTGGCAGCAGTGACTACCGGTGCACTGGTGATCACTACCGAGGGCGCAGTGGCATCTTTATTGGCTTCAACCAGCGTCGCGTTGCCAGTGTTACTGGCCGCGTCCGTCTGGCTTGCGTTCACGTCGATCACATTGCTGCCGTCACCGATTGCGCTCACATCGAAGGTTGCACTCCAGGTGCCTCCGCCACTACATGCCACGCCCTGACTACCGGGAGTCGCACCGGCAATACTCACGGTGACATTGCCGTCACCGGCGGTACAGGTACCACTGACCGGATAGGTGGCCGAATTGGCAACCGTGGCTGTCGGTGCACTGGTGATTACTACTACAGGCGGAACGCCATCAGTGACGCTGATTGCATAATCCTCAACTTCACCTGTGGCATAGGTACCACCGGTATTTGCTGCTGCAATAGCACTATTGGTGATACGCAGGCGTACAAAGGTATCACCAAGAGCAATATCAGGTCCGCTGCTACCGATATTGTTCCAGGTCAATACAACCGGACTCTCAAAGGTTCCACTGGTAACTGTTGCGACATTTGAAGCTTCGTCCGCCTGGAAGGCACCGTCACCATCAAAATCGATCCAACCAATCAGATTGGAATTATTGCCATTGATTGAAGTTGCACTGACGGTAACGGAGTAACTCGTGGTGACATCCGTCAATAGAGGAAAGCTACTGACACCATCGTCATTGGTGTCATCAGATGCCGTACCACCGCTGTCATCTATTCCATCTACGAAACCATCTGCCTCGCCCGTAGGCTTCGAACCGATATAAACGCCTTCAACAACCCCATGTCGTGCACCGCTGGAGGCAATCAAGGTCCCGTAAGTATCCGGCGCGTCGCCCAAATCACAGCAGGGCTCAGAGCGTAGGCTTTGTGCGCGGAAAAATGCCCAGGAATCGAAGTCCGCGTCTCCATCATCAGACACACCGATCACGATGGGAATGGATACGTTTGGCGTAACCGTGACTCGGCAACTCAGGACACGGGTAAAGCCGTCCATCTCCGAGGCAAAACTGGCACCTCCGTCATTAAGATCGTTGTTATTAAATAACGGTGCATTCACGGTGGTATTGACGGAGTCGATACTGAACACCTGAAGATCCGGGGTCAAAGCGCAATCTGTACCGTTAACGATAATGCGCATCTTGTCGTTGTAGCCACCATTGACGTACTCGGTGTACTCATCCGAGCCGAACATGAAATCGATGATCAAAGTGTCATATTGGGGAGTGACATTGAATGTGAGCTTTACCGGGTCAAAGATACTGTTACCCAAATCACCGTCATTGACTGCGATGGGATTGAATTCTGTTCCTGTGTCATCAGCCAGATTTGTCGTTGGCGGGCCATTGACCAAGTCTGCAACATTACCTGTTGATAGGAGTACACCATCATCCATTTCATTATTGGTCAGGAAATTGAATCCGGTAAAGGTACCTGACTGTGATGCATCGGTACCTGTCAGCACCTCACCAGAAACTGTCACACCGCTACCGGAGAGGCTGTTAGTCAGCGTCGTTGCATTTGTGGTTGCCGTGACGCTTTCTGCGTAACTCTCAACACTGGAAAACAGCAAGAGCAGCATCAGAGGCAAATGTTTATGGATTGAGGGGCGTTTCATCGTCATTCCAACCTGTTTTATTTGGTATCTAGCGGACTAAATTTCTGAATAATTGAATCTGCGGATCGGATGGGTCGCAGGGATGGTACAAGTATCGAAACAGGAAAGATGAACAACCCACCTGCACTCAGGCTATCTATCCTGAGCGATACGCCTCTTCCTGAGCTGAAATGATTGGTTGGTTGGGAACACCCGGCTCGATAGTTGCCTTGAGCGAGAAGATAATTGCCTTTCGACAATGCACCACTACCGACATCAGCCGGCAAAGTTCTACGAATCATATTCCTGCCTTTTGAGAACACCATCACACTACATCGGTATTTGTCGGCAGTATTGTAAAGATTCTTTAATTTTTGTTTGTTAAATCTTAGTCACACATATAGACCATAGCCTATTGAATAAGTGAGATTTTCACCATCCCTGGCGAAGTAAACTCACAAAACAGACCCTGTTGCCCCAGTTTTTACTGATTCAGCAAACTGGCATGGGCAGCAGCGAGTCTCGCGACAGGCACTCGCGGTGCCGAGCAGGAAACATAATTCAATCCGGCCCGGTGACAGAATGCGATGGAACTGGGATGCCCACCGTGCTCGCCACAGATACCGACACTCAGGTCAGGTTTGACCTGACGCCCCCACTCCACGGCAAGTTGCATCAATTTACCGACGCCCTTCTCATCCAGCACTTCGAAAGGATTGTCCTTGAGGATGTCATTCTGGTTATACATGGGAAGGAATTTATTCTCCGCATCCTCACGGGAGAATGAGAAGGTCGCCTGGGTCAGATCGTTGGTACCGAAAGAGAAGAACTCAGCCTCCTCCACCAGGGAATCCGCCCGCATACAGGCACGCACCACCTCGATCATGGTGCCAAAACGGAAATTAAGCTTCTGTCCCGATTTCTCCTCCACATCGGCGCGGATCTCATCCACCATCCGCTTGACCCGCTTCAGCTCCTCGGCGGTACACACCTGAGGCACCATCATCTGTGGATGGACCTCAAGATCCTTGGCGGCACATTCGGCGGCAGCCTCCAGTATGGCTCGAATCTGCATGCCGTAGATCTCGGGAAAGGTGATACCCAGACGCACACCACGATGACCCAGCATCGGATTGGTTTCCGTCAGTACTCGCACCTTGCGCAACATGGTCTCTTTCTTATCGATCGCCTGCTCCACCAGACTCTCATCCACCATATGCCGCAGGGAGTCTGCCTCCTGTTTGGCCTGTGCGGGATCCTGCAGCAGCATCATGCTGCCGGCCAGCACATTCATGCCACGAACAGAGTTACGCAGGTGGTGCAGCTCCTCCAAGTCGCTCAACAGTTGTGTCTCGGTTGGTAAAAACTCATGAATCGGCGGATCGAGCAACCGGATGGTGACCGGCTTGGGTGACATCACTTCCAGAATTGCCTTAAAGTCGCTACGCTGCATCGGCAGCAGCTTATCCAGCGCCGCCTGACGCTGGGCAGGACTCTCTGCAACAATCATCTCGATCACCACGGGCAGCCGGTCTACCGCATTGAACATGCGCTCGGTTCGACAGAGACCTATACCCATGGCGCCATATTTCAGCGCCCGGCTGGCATCGGTTGCAGTATCCGCATTGGCCATCACCCGCAGATAGGCGGCTTCGTCGGCCCAGCGCAGCAGGCGATTGAGCTCTTCGGTGAAGTCCGGTTCCACCATGGGAATCTCGCCCAGGAAGACATTGCCGCTGCTGCCGTCGATGGTGATCATGTCCCCTTCCCGGATCATCGTACCCTTGGCAACCGCCTCGCGGCGTTGCACATCTACGCTGATACCTTCCGCACCCGCCACACACGGCTTGCCCATACCACGGGCAACCACGGCTGCGTGGGAGGTCTTGCCGCCGCGACTGGTGAGGATGCCCTGCGCGGCGAAGAAGCCGTGAATATCCTCCGGCTTGGTCTCCTCTCGTAGCAGGATGACCTTAAGGCCCTGCTCCTTACCCATCAGTTCGGCACGATCCGCATCGAAGACCGCAAGGCCACTGGCCGCACCAGGAGAGGCCGGTAGTCCCTGCGCAACTGGCTCACCCTTGAATTCACTGTCAAGACGAGGGTAAAGCATCTGCTCAAGATAGCTCGGATCGATGCGCAGCAGTGACTGCTCTTTGGTGATCAATTCCTCTTCCACCATCTCCACGGAGGTACGCACCATGGCTATGGCATTCATTTTGCCGTTCCGGGTCTGCAGGCAGTAGAGGGTGCCGCGTTCTATGGTGAATTCGAAATCCTGCACCTCTTTGTAGTGGGTCTCGAGTTTCTGTCGCAACTCCTCAAGCTGTTCCGCCATCTCCGGCATCTCTTCCGACAACCGGGCGATGGGCTTGGGGGTACGGATACCGGCAACCACATCCTCACCCTGGGCATTCACGAGATATTCACCGAATAGCTTATTCTCACCCGTGCCGGGATTACGGGTGAAGGCAACACCGGTGGCGGAGTCGTTGCCCCGATTGCCGAAGACCATGGTGCAGACGTTTACGGCCGTCCCATTGGCCATGTCTGGTGTGATATTGAATTGGCGCCGGTAGTCCACCGCCCGTTTGCCCATCCAGGATCCGAAGACCGCCTTGATGGAGATCTCGAGCTGCTCGTAGGGATCTTCAGGAAAAGGCCTCCCGGTATGCTGCTCGAAGACCTTCAGAAAACGCTCGCTGATCTCTTTCAGATCATCGGCGGAGAGACCCACATCCTCTGTAACGTGGGCATTCTGCTTGACCGCTTCGAACTCTTCATCGAAGGCTTCGTCCGGCACATCCAATGCCACCTTGCCGAAGAGCTGGATGAAACGCCGATAGGCATCGTAGCCAAATCTTGCATCCCCTGTCTGTGCGATGACACCCTGCAGGGTCTGGCTGTTAAGACCCAGGTTCAGAATGGTATCCATCATGCCCGGCATCGACATGGCCGAGCCGGAGCGCACTGAAACCAGGAGGGGATTCTCTGCATCACCGAACCCCTTGCCCGTGGACTTCTCCACCTCGACCATGTGCGTCCTCACATCCTTCATGATGTCGGCCGGGAGCGTCTTGGCTTCGTTGGCGAGATAGTCGAGACACGCCTCAGTGGAGATCACAAACCCCGGCGGAACATTCAGGCCGAATTGCGTCATCTCACAAAGATTTGCCCCCTTGCCTCCCAGCAGTTTTTTATTTTTTCCATCACCTTTATGAAATGAAAAGACATGTCGTTTTTGTGTCATTGCCTGTCTGCTCCTTCTGAATGGCCGATTGGCGTTATCTTTTATTATTTCTAATCCGAACTTAGTACTCTTTCAATGTGATATTGACGGGTTCAGCGAGCCGGGAAGCGGTCGAGCGCAAGGCGCATCTCGCAGGCAATGGCAAGCCCTTGTCAAGAGGTGTAACACCGCGGGCGACCGTTTCCCGGCTCGCCCGTAGGGAGCCCCCCAGGTAATCCAGTTCTACGTTGCACTCCTTGAAAAGGGCTTGCCATTCTCTGCGGATTGCGCCTTGCCCTGGATTACCTGGGTGACTCTGAACCCGTCAATATCACATTGAAGGAGTACTGGGTATAATAGCGCCTTTTTGTTGCCGAACCATTACTGAGCCCCATGGAAAAGACTTACGATCCCCACGCTATCGAACAACGCTGGTACCAGACTTGGGAAGAGCGCGGCTACTTTGCCCCCAAAACGAGCGGCGATGAGAGCTACTGCATCATGATCCCGCCACCCAATGTCACCGGCAGCCTGCACATGGGCCACGGTTTCAACAACACGATCATGGACACCCTGATCCGCTACCATCGAATGAAGGGGGACAAGACCCTGTGGCAGCCAGGCACAGACCACGCCGGCATCGCCACGCAGATGGTGGTGGAACGCCAACTGGAAGCGGAAGGCAAGAAACGTCATGACCTGGGGCGGGATGCTTTCATTGACCGTATCTGGGAGTGGAAGACAGAGTCCGGTGGCAATATTACCCGTCAGCTGCGCCGTCTCGGATCCTCCCTGGACTGGCAGCATGAGCGTTTCACCATGGATGACGGGCTCTCCGATGCGGTGAAAGAGGTTTTTGTCCGCCTCTATGAAGAGGGACTGATCTATCGGGGCAAACGCCTGGTCAACTGGGACCCCAAGCTGCATACCGCCGTCTCAGACCTGGAAGTACTGAGTGAGGAGGAGTATGGCCACATGTGGCACATGCGATACCCTCTCACCAACGGTCAGGGTCATCTGGTTGTCGCCACCACCCGTCCCGAAACCATGCTGGGAGATTGCGCTGTCGCGGTAAATCCCACCGACGAGCGCTACAAACACATGATCGGCGAGCTGCTGGAGTTGCCGCTTACCGGCCGCCGCATTCCGATTATCGCTGATGAAGAACACGTAGATCCCGAGTTCGGTACCGGTTGCGTGAAGATCACCCCGGCGCATGACTTCAACGACTATGCGGTATGGCAGCGTCACCGGGACGAGATCAGCATAAGCGAGCAGATCCACGGCGGACTGATCAATATTTTCACCATCGATGCGGCGATTCGGGACAACGACGAGGGGGAAAGCAATCTTATTCCTGCCAAGTACATTGGTATGGACCGATACGATGCCCGCAAGCAGATTGTGGCTGATCTTGAAGCTGCCGGCCTGCTGGAAAAGATCGACGATCATAAGCTGATGGTGCCTCGCGGTGATCGTTCTGGCGCCGTCATCGAGCCCTTCCTCACGGACCAGTGGTACGTCAAGATCGCTCCCCTGGCGAAACCCGCCATCGAGGCGGTGGAGAGCGGCAAGATCCGCTTCGTTCCCGACAATTGGAAGAACACCTACTACGAGTGGATGCGCAATATCCAGGACTGGTGCATCAGTCGTCAGATCTGGTGGGGACATCGCATACCCGCCTGGTACGACGATGAAGGCAACGTCTATGTCGGCCGTTCAGAATCCGAGGTCCGCCAGAAACACCAGCTCAGTGCTGACTACCCCCTACGCCAGGATGAGGATGTGCTGGACACCTGGTTCAGCTCCGCACTCTGGCCCTTTTCCACAATAGGCTGGCCTGAATCAACCGAGCGCCTGAAGGATTTCTACCCCTCCAGCGTGTTGGTCACCGGCTTCGACATCATCTTCTTCTGGGTCGCCCGGATGATCATGATGGGGCTGAAGTTCATGGATGAGGTGCCTTTCAAAGAGGTCTATGTGCATGGACTCGTGCGCGACTCCCACGGCGACAAGATGTCCAAGTCCAAAGGCAATGTGCTCGATCCCATCGACCTGATAGACGGCATCGAACTGGACGCCCTGGTTGAAAAACGCGCCAGCGGCATGATGCAGCCACAACTGGCGAAGAAGATCGAAAAGCAGACCCGAAAGGAGTTTCCAGACGGCATCCCCAGTTACGGCACCGATGCCCTGCGCTTCACCTTCGCTGCCCTCGCCGCCACCGGCCGTGATATCAAGTTTGATCTTGGCCGGATCGAGGGCTACCGCAATTTCTGCAACAAGCTCTGGAATGCCACCCGCTACGTCATGATGAATGTGGAGGAGCAGGATTGTGGTATTGGCGCAGCCAGGACCGGGCATTCAGAAGCCACGGCAGAGATCGAACGATCCATTGCCGATCGCTGGATTCTCTCGCGTCTGCAGAAAACCAAGCAGGCTGTGGCAGAAGCCATCGACGGATACCGTTTCGACCATGCAGCCCAAGCCCTCTACGAGTTCACCTGGAATGAATACTGCGACTGGTATCTGGAACTCTGCAAACCGGTACTCAATAATGACGATGCCTCACCGGCTGCCAAGCGAGGTACCCGCCGAACCCTGGTGCGCGTACTGGAAAACCTGCTGCGTCTGACCCATCCCATCATGCCCTTCATCACTGAAGAGATCTGGCAGCGGGTTGCTCCCATCGCGGGGGTCAGTGGTGAGACGATCATGAACCAGCCATATCCCATCCGGAGACAGCCACTCATTGATGAGGCGTCCGAGAAGGAGATGGATTGGGTGATGCAGTTCATCCTGGGTATTCGCAAGATCAAAGGTGAGATGAATATTGCCCCCGGCAAACCTGTACCGGTACTTTTGGCCAATGCCAGCGACAATGACAAGGCGCTGGCAAAGAGACACCGTCCCTTCCTCAATTTTCTTGCCCGTTGCGAATCCATCGAAGTACTGCCAGCAGGCGATCATGGTCCCGAATCATCCACTGCACTGGTGGGTGAGATGAAGGTATTGATCCCCCTTGCCGGCCTGATCGACAAAGAGGCGGAGGTGAAGCGGCTGGAAAAAGAGATCGGCAGACTTCAGGGCGATGTTGATGGCACCGAAAAGAAACTCAGCAATCCGAATTTTGTCGACAAGGCACCGGAAGCCGTGGTGCAGAAAGAACGGGGCAAGCTGGCCGATGCAAAGAAAGCCTTGGAGAGTCTGAAAACTCAGCTGGATAAGATTCGGGCGCTTTAAGTCAGGATCTGAACGGTTGTTACGACACCAAGATAGTTGTGCGAGTCAGGCATCCCGAACAAGAACAGCCTGACTCGCCAACAAGGCTCAGTCTAGAGGAATGCGGATTTTCTGGCCGGGATAAATCAGATTAGGATCTTTTATCACCTCACGGTTGGCATCGAAAATTTTGGGATAATCGGACGCTTTACCAAGAAATCTCTTGGCGATTGCTGACAGCGTATCTCCCTTCTCAATGACGTAGTACTCGACCTTGGCTTCCTGTTTTGGCGCCTTGATCTGATCCGCGGAGACATCACTGACCCCCTGCACATTACCTGCAATCAACACAGCCTTTTCCAAAGCCTCGGCACTTTCAGCGTCCCCTGACAGAACCACTTTACCCTCGTCAAAACTGACATCCAGGTTCTTGATACCCGGATTGTCGGCTTCTATCTGTTTTTTAATTGCTGCAGCGGGATCATCATCCTTGCCAAACAGCTTCTTCCCCATGTTGACTGCAAAATCGAATAGACCCATTCTTTACTCTCCAAATTATTTCTTCTTAAACAAGTTTTTCTTACAGCTAACCATACTGCCCTGTTGTAACGAGGACACTTATCGTTAAGTTTTTAGAAAAATTCAGTCAAAACAGACAAGACTGCCAATCACCCTTTCAGCACAAAGGTAACTTTCATAACAACTCGATACTCGGTAACCTTTCCGCCACTGACCGATACCTGCTGATCTTTTACCCAGGCGCCTTTGATGTTTTTCAGCGTCTTATTGGCCCGCTTAATACCTTGATTGACAGCATCGTCGAAGCTCTTGTTTGATGACGAGATTATCTCTGTAACTTTTGCGACTGACATTTTGATGACCCCTCCCCCAGAGTTGAGGCAGTAATTAATAAAACACCACAGTAAAATCATATCCGTGGCAATCGGTATTCCGTCATAAAGAATGGAAACATAAGATATCCAGTCATCAGGACGACCCACCTTGCCACCAAAACATACTTGATAAAGTTACGATATAACTACGCTCAAAAGACTAGCTATCAACGCAACTCTCTTAATTCACGTATGCAGCGTGATAGCGTTTCAAACCAGACAAGCGATGTCCTGAGCGGCAAAGGTAGTGGCGATTAGCATAGATTAAAGTGATCAATCCCTGTGACCCGATAGGGGTTTAGACACAAATGTTTTCATTCTTTAAACAAAGATAGCAGAGTAATTCCAGGCCACACTGATAACACTATAATGTTCAGTGTCTTTTAGACATAACAAAACCTCCACAATCCCTGTGTGGATCTTTTCATCAATGCGGGAATCTCATACTGTTTGAGTTAAGCGCAAGAACTTACGTTTATGGTACTAATCTACAGATACCGCATTTGTCAGTGATGGCAAGGGGACTGTCTCGGGAATATGCACAGTCGATGTAGGAAAAGCCACTTCTGCACCATACCCCGTGATAATGTCGTAGATCTTAAGCATGACCTCATGCTTGATTTCGTGATAACGCACCCAGTTAGTGGTATGGGTAAATGTGTAGACAAAAAAGTCCAACGAAGAAGGTGCAAACTTATTAAAGTTAACGATCAATGTTTGGGTGCTATCGATATCAGAATGCTCAATCAGCATCTGTTTCACATCGGTAACGATGTTACTCAAATGTTCGGCATCATCATAACGGACGCCAATGGTCTCGTAGATACGACGATGACTCATTCGTGAAGGGTTCTCCACCGCGATAGTGGTAAAGATATTATTCGGCAGATAAAGTGGGCGCTTATCGAACGTACGGATGCACGTGAGACGCCATCCAATCTTTTCCACCGTACCTTCAATATCCCTGTCGGGAGATCGAATCCAGTCCCCTACGGCAAATGGACGATCGAGGTAGATCATCAGGCCACCAAAAAAATTAGCCAGCAGATCCTTGGCGGCAAAACCCACCGCGATTCCGCCGATACCACCAAATGCGAGCACGCCTGAAATACTGAAACCAAGGGTCTGCATTGTTACCAAGACTGCAGTGATCACCACTGAGGCCCTTAGCAGTTTGGCGATGGCATCCATGGTTGTGCGGTCAAAAGTCTTGCCGTCGGCACTTTTTGAGGTGACCAGGTTATGCTCTGCCTTGGAGATAAAGCGGATCAGGAACCAAGTCAGGCAGGCGACTACGCCCACGTCACGAATTGGGCCAACTACCTCGAACAGCGCAAGCCCGGAAACATCACGAACGATCTCTATTGCAAACGCCAGTCCGACAACCCAGACCACCCAACTGAGTGGTCGGCGTGCCGCATCAATCAAAGCGTCATCCCAAGGGGTTTTTGTACGACTCAACTGTTGATGAAGCCGATTCAGCATACGGCGTAAAACAAAATTAAGCAGCAGTACACCGAATACCACCACAAACACCTGGAGTACCCAGGCCCATTCACCATCAATTATTATCAGTTGCTTAAAGTCATCAAGAGTCATTGGAGCACACGTCAGTTTCTTCAGGGCCTGTTAATATAAAGCGCCAAGTTTAAGAGTTATAATCTCTATTGAACAGAGATACCATTATCTGATCGGTCGTTCATTAAGACTGACGGCAACAAACCAAGGCAGATCCATTTAACCACTGATACCACTTCAGTGACACAATCCTTCACGCTTTAAGAATGAAAAAACCTGATTTGTGGCAGAACCTTATGTTAGTTTTGAAAATTTCATCAAAGTATTGGGTAGCGCCTACTTTCTGTTTTTTACTCAAGCCTGCTCCTAAAACATTAAAGATTTTACAAAAAATATGCTCCCGTTGAATCATAATGTCTTTCTTTTATCCTCTGAGTCCCTGAATCATGGGGCAGAAGTCAGCTGGGAGATGTCTGTGGCATCGTGATTTTTTATTTTTTTAACATTTGGGATACACCGCTCGGAGAAAAGCATGGCACGGTTAAAATGGACAAATGATCTCAATACAGGCATTGAGGTCATAGACGGTCAACACCAACGTATTGTGGAGTACATCAATCGACTGCACGATGCCCGCATATTGAAAAAAAAGAAGATCATTGGGGAAGTCATCAATGCCACAGTTGATTACACCCTCTCCCACTTCAGCTTCGAAGAGGCACTCATGGAAGATGCCGGTTATGAGTTTACCCGTCCTCATAAAAAGGTTCACGAACTGTTCGTTCGCCGGGTATCAGAGTACCAGCAGCGGTTTAAGGATGGAGAAGATGTGACTGAAGAGCTCTATGATCTGCTTGCCAGATGGCTATTCAACCATATTCGCCATGATGATGCCTCGTATGTTAAATCAGTGAAATCGAACATGAAAAAACTGGCGGCCGACAAAGGTGAGGGAGGCTGGCTATCCCGCTCAATCAATAAATTTTTTAAATGAAAAACTGAAAAATTTCACCCATACCGGCTAACAATACACGATACCAATTTACATATATTCTTTTTGGGCATTCATTCCTCAGCAGTGATGGATCGTCAATTTCTTGTCAGATAGCATCTTATCTGTACAGAACCAACACTATCCTCTTGATTTATATTAGGAACGAATCACAAAATTTCAATCTAAATCATGCTATTTTCCGCTGTAGAAATAGTCACAATATTCTTTACACGAAAATATTTTGGAGTCTTTTTACAAATGGAAATAAAGAAATTTTGGGTACCCACTGCTGCTTTCATCACCTTGATATCAGCTTCCCTATCTGCACCGATCCAAGCTGCTGATCTTAATTACAATTATGTCGAAGGCCGCTATCTCCTTAGCGCTGATATTGACGATAGCAACCTGGATGGTGATGGCTTACGCATTGCTGGTTCATATCGCTTCACCAATGAAATCTTTGGGCTTGCCAAATGGGAAGATGTTGATTTCGATCGTGGCGTTGACGGCACGATATTTGAGATCGGTGCCGGATACATTTTCCCCATCAATCAGAGCTGGGACAGTAACTTCACGCTCTCATACGGCAACACAGATTTTAGCGGTCCCGGTGGAGATGCGGATGATAGTGGACTTATCCTCTCCGGCGGCGTTCGAGGCATGGTGACTCCTGAGATCGAAGCTCGTGCGAAACTCACTTACAACGACTCATGGGAAGACGACGATACCTACCTCACCATAGCGGGTGACTATTTCTTCATGCCCAATCTATCTGCTGGCCTGGAGGTCGATTTAGGCGGGGAATATGAAACCCTCTCCATCGGCGTCAGATACTTCTTCAAGTAACGTCTTTTTATATCCAAGGGGCCTCATCTATTGAGGCCCTTGTGGATTTGATTGTTATCCCTCACAACCACAGCTCATAATAAGCTGAAATCCACAATCATACTGTTTTGAAGGCATGAGCTATGGGTAAAGTCCCGCTAAGCGAGTGCCTGTTCAGCCCTACTCTACCCTCTGCTCCTGACTTCTTTAGCCAGTGCATAGATGGGCAACTGACAAGCTCAGGCACACACATAGTCCGAATCGGAACTAAATTCACTGATTTCTACAGAATTCCCCTCTCCGACCCGCTAACCGGATAGAAGGTTTTTTTGCACTTCTCAATCCGGAGCATTGATTATGACTATGCCTGGTTGGCAAAATCCCCGCCAGCAGCCGTCAGAGGTCAAGGGATTTACCTCGATCGAGTTGTTGGCGGCCCTAATCTCAAGCCTGCTTTTTTGCCTTGTCGGACTACCGGCAGTTGATTTCCTTACCTATGAAGGAGAAACCCATCTCCTGCAGCAGGATTCCCTGGCCTCGCACCTGGAGTTTGCACGTAGTGAGGCAATCAGACGAGAGCTGACCGTGACAGTCTGTCCTTCAAGAGACCATCGCAACTGCCTGGTACGTGGTGACTGGCAGGATGGCTGGATAATTTTTACCGATACCGAGGGACTGCCGCTGCATGTGAGTGTCGGTGACAAGATGTTGCACAATCAGAAACGCGCTGATGAGTCACAGCCATTCCTCGCACAAATGCATGTCATCCAGTACCAGTCAGACGGCTCCATCCGCCTCAACTGACAAATTCACTTCTCCAACAGTTGAAATAAATAGGCTTTGATGAGCCACTCACCAATCGGTATGCACGAATCCCCACTCAGGGTGGTCTACCCGTTCATAAGTATGGGCACCAAAGGCATCCCGTTGAGCCTGAATCAGATTCTGTGGTAAGCGACCGGTACGGTAGCTATCGAAATAGTTGAGGCAGGCGCCCATAACCGGGATCGGGATACCACTCGCAGCAGCAAAAGCCACGACCCTTCGCCAGGCACCCTGCAGGGCCTGAAGCTGAGCACCAAGCTCACTATCCAACATTAAATTGGCTAGAGGAACTTCCCCGCTAAAGGCCTGCCTGATCGGGTCCAGCAAACGCGCTCGAATAATACAGCCTCCCTTCCAGATACGTGCAGTCTCGGAGAGATCGACCGACCATTGATATCGCTCTGAGGCACTGCGAATCAGGTCCATGCCCTGTGCATAGGCAGTGATCCGCGAGGCGTAGATTGCTCCGTGCAGATCAGCCAACAAAGCTTGAGGATCTGGTACCGCCGTCATGTCCGGACCCTGTAACTTCTTTTCAGCAGCCAAGCGCTCCGGTTTCAAGGATGAAAGCACCCGGGCGTCCACAGCTGCTGCAATACCCGGTACTGCTACACCCTGTTCCAATGCCGCCTGCACCGTCCAGCGGCCGGTGCCCTTCTGTCCCGCCCGGTCCATGATCTTGCCGACAAGCGGTTCACCACTATCAGCGTCGACGACTTTCAGAACCTGGGCCGTCAGTTCAACAAGAAATGACTCCATGGGTCCCTGATTCCATTGATCGAAGATCTCTGCCATGGCCGGTTCAGCCAGTCCCAGGCCACGCTGCATCAAATCATAGACTTCTGCGAGCATCTGCATGTCGGCGTATTCGATACCGTTATGCACCATCTTCACGAAATGCCCTGCCCCATCAGGACCCACATGGGTCACACAGGCGCCTGCTTCGGTCTGCGCCGTAATGGCCTCGAAGATCGAGCGAACCTCGGCATAGGCCTCTGCGGAACCGCCAGGCATCATCGATGGACCATGCCTGGCGCCCTCTTCACCACCGGAAATCCCAACACCGACAAAGTGAAGCCCCTTGTCACGCAGTCGCTTCTCTCTTCGCTGGGTATTTTCGAACCAGGAGTTACCGCCGTCCATGATAATGTCACCTGGCTCGAGCAACGGCAGCAGGCGATCGATCATCTGGTCCACCGGATCACCCGCCTTGACCATCAGCAGCACTCTTCTGGGACGCTCGAGCATAGAGACAAAATTGGAGAGTTCGCTGTCACCACCAAACGCCTTTCCTTCATGTTCTGCAAGGAAATCGTTGATCTTGTCGGCGTTCCTATTCCATACGGCAACAGAAAACCCCTTGTCCTCGATATTCTGTGCCAGGTTGCTTCCCATAACACCGAGGCCGATCAGCCCGAGATGGAAAGCTTGAGAGGAATCACTCATACGACAGCTCCTTGTTTGTCTCTAGTTTCAGGTAGTGAACGAGCCGCCCCAACGTCCATCAGCCAGTCACCTTCGACCGCCAATGCTGCCGGTACACTGCGGTCATTGAGCGCCCAGCGTACCGCATCGGCCTTATCCTCTCCCTGCACCATGACCAGAAGATGCTGGGCATCACGGATAACCCGCGGTGTGATGGTGAGGCGCTGTAGGGGGGGCTTGCTACCGATTACCGGCATGATGCGGCGTTTCTCCTCATCCAGTGCAACCGATCCGGGAAAGATCGACGCCGTATGACCATCCTCACCGATTCCCAACAACATAATGTCGATACGTGCCGGCAGTATCGCTTCGTAAGCCTGCGCAGCCTCGTCCGGGTCCTTTTCACCGCACATGCGATGGACCGTCATATCCTTTGGAACTCCATTGGGAAAGAGCCTCGAGATAACCGTAAAGGCATTACTCTCTGGCGTCATGGGCGGGACACAACGCTCATCGCCAAAATAGAGCGTGATCCGATGCCAGGGGATATCACCCCGTGTCGCAAGCTGCTCATACACAGGCAACGGTGTTGAACCACCTGCGAGCATAAGATGACAGTGATCGGATTGCTGCAGAACCCTATCGATCATTTGGAGAATCCACTCAGCCGCCGTATCGACGAAGGCATCCGACTCTATAATTTTCCGCATTCCGCTCATGTCTCTATCTCCCGCCATTGTCGGCTATAGCGATCCATCAGCGTATCTGCTTCCACAGGTCCCTCGCTGCCTTCGGCATAAAAAACCGGCTGGCGTTTCTGTGCCCCCTCCCACGCCTGGAGTATCGGGGTAACAAAGCGCCAGGCATATTCCACCTCATCGCGCCGGGCAAACAGGGTGGCATCTCCCTTGATAGCATCCAGCAACAACCTTTCGTAGGCATCCTTGATAGGACTCTTGTAAGTTTCAGAGTAGCTGAAATCCATCTCCACATTACCCACATCCATTTGATCACCTGGCCGCTTGCTGGAGATCTTCAAGGCCATACCCGCATCGGGCTGTATGCGGATTGTCAGAATATTGGGTTCAAGGCTTTGACACACATCGTCTCGCCCGAACAGGCAGAGTGGTACAGGTCTAAACACCACAGAAATTTCAGTCACACGTTTCGACAAATGCTTGCCTACGCGCATAAAAAACGGCACGCCCTGCCAACGCCAGTTGTCGATATAGCACTTGATCGCCGCATAGGTGGGGGTGCGGGATTTTGTATCTACATTATCTTCATCCCGATAGCCCCGATACTGGCCGTAGATCACATGATCAAACACATCTTGTGCGTTGAACGGTCGCAGGGAACGCAACACCTCAACCCGTTTGTCACGGATATCATCAGCAGCAAAAGAGACCGGCGGTTCCATGGCGCATAAAGAGAGCACCTGCAACAGATGGCTCTGCACCATGTCGCGCAGGACGCCTGTCTGATCGTAGAAGCGTCCCCGTCCCTCTACACCGATCGACTCAGCAGCCGTGATCTGGATGTGATCGATATATTTACGATTCCAGAGAGGCTCAAAGATCGTGTTGCCGAGACGGGCCACGAGAATATTCTGTACTGTCTCCTTACCCAGATAGTGATCGATACGGTAGACCTGATTCTCCTGCAGTACCTCACCGACAATGCGGTTGAGATCGGTAGCGGAATCCAGATCCCGACCATAGGGTTTCTCCATGATCACTCGGGTCCAGGGGGAGCCTTCACCGTTGTTTGTTAAGAGACCTGTCTCCTCCAGCCGATGAAGAATGATCGGAGCAGCCGATGGTGGTGTGGCGAAGTAGAATAGGCGGTTACCCTCACTGCCGATGGTTTGCTCCAGTTGCTCGAGACGCTCTCTCAGGGCGACGTACCCCTCCGGATCTTCGAAATTACCTTCCACATAGGAGATGCTCTGACTGAATTGCCGCCAGACTGTTTCATCAATGGGTTGGGCTCGGGAGTAGCCTGAGACTGCCTGATGCAGGATCTCTCGATAAGCCTCATCCGACTGTGGTGAACGACTATAACCAACCACGGCAAACCGTTCATCCAGTGCTTTTTCCCGCACCAGGTTATACAGGGCCGGCATCAGCTTCCTGCGGGTAAGGTCCCCCGCTGCGCCAAAAATCACCAATATGCAGGGCTCCAGCCTGTCCGGCTGCAGAAATAGCTCACCTGACGTGAGGCGGCTGATATTCGGTAGGTTTGATGCCATAAGGTCGTTTACCACACCGTTCGTTGTTAATATGCCCCATACTCTGCCAGAGCCTGGGGGGGGAAATCCAATACAATACGAATATTGCTGTTTCCGCACCCTGTTCTGTCGCAAAAACCTTGAACAAGTCTGCCTTTCTTAAAACGGCTTAAAACCTATACCAGATTCACGATATACTAAATTTCTGACCTGAAAAGGTCCGGCGCTTTGAGCAGTTATGGCATCCCTACAACGATGATCCCTTGCTTTCTGCCTCGCTAAATAACGATTAGAAGACTCACAACAACGACTCAAGGATCAGCATAGTGCATAACAGCATTAAGATAGGTGTTTTCGTCGATGCGGAAAATGTCCGCTACAACGGCGGTTATCAACTCCGCTACGACATCCTACGGCTTTTTGCCGCCCGCTATGGCGGCAGTCTATTAAGGCTCAACACCTATATCGCCTTTGATCAGGAACGGGCCAAGGAAGATCCGGAATATCGGCGTCGTGCACTGACTTATCAGCAGATGGTGAGGGACTTTGGTTGGAAAGTCATCGTCAAGTATGTGAGGCGGTACACTGATGAAGAGGGCAATGTGACCACCAAGGCCAATGCCGACCTGGATATGGCTGTAGATGCCATGCTGCAGTCGGAGAAACTCGACCTGTTGTTGCTGGTAACGGGTGACGGTGATTTTCTACAGGTAGTCACCGCCCTGCAGGACCGGGGTTGCCGGGTTGAACTGCTGGGCTTCCGGAATGTCTCGCAAGAGTTACGGCGCCAGGTGGATGACTACTTCCCAGGATTTCTGATCCCCGATCTGCTTCCCATTTCCTACGAACCGCGCAACGAGTGGGGACTACCCGGTTCCTGTGTGCGTGGCGTCTGTGCAAAATGGTTTCCTGAAAAGGGTTACGGTTTCTTGCGCTTTCTGAAAAAGATCGATCCCAATTTGTGGATTACCGACCCTCGCCATGAGGAGTCCCCTTATGAAAGCGTTTTTTGCCATGCCAACGAACTGGCTGATGGGGTGAACGACGAAGTATTGATGAGTCGGGACTCTGTCCTCGAGTTCTATATCGAGAAGAGCGATAAAGACGATGGTGGACTTGTGGCCAACAATGTCAGATTGGTGCCCAGCTTCGGCAACAATGGACTCTGAATCCCGGCTGTTTGAACACATCACTCCACGGAGTGAATAATTTACAGTTTCAGAGCGCTGATATAAGAAACCCTTAGTCCACCGTTTAATCAGTCTCGCCATCCAGCAGAACGCGAAATCTGCGTCCTTCCCCAGGTAGCCGCTCAATCGTGCCGCCTCGTAAGGGGAAGTCCGCTTGCTCACGATCTTTAAAGTAGAGTCGGAGTGTCTCTCGAACTACCGGAAACGCAATCTCATCCCAAGGTATCTCATGCTCTTCGAACAGCCCCACATCCAGTGACTCGGCACCTGCACCAAAATCAAGATCCAGCAGGCGACTGCGAAACAAGAGATAAATCTGATTGATATGAGGTAGATTGAAAAGGGTGTAGAGCCCCTCTACATCCACCCGTGCACACGCCTCTTCCAGGGTCTCTCTGGCTGCCCCCTGTTGGCTTGTCTCACCATTTTCCATAAACCCCGCCGGCACTGTCCAGAATCCATAACGGGGCTCGATGGCGCGCCGACATAACAGTACTTTTTCCTGCCACACGGGAATACAACCGACCACTATCTTCGGATTCTGATAATGAATCGTGCCACAGGCAGCACAAACATGCCGGGGACGGTTGTCACCCTCCGGTATGTTGACTTCAACCGTTGAACCACACTGGCTGCAAAACTTCATCACCTATCCTTTCGCTCAGACAGACACATTGTTACCGATAGTCCAAAGTAGTGGCAATGATATTAACCCTATACCTAAACAGGCCATTTTCAGATGCAGGATTAATATTATTCCATAAGATATTCGGACCGGATCAATCCTGTTACCATGTGGCCCATTTTTTCAGCGGGATTGATAAAAACACATGACGGACACCAACTCGGAGGCCGATCTTCAAGAGGCCATCGCTGCCATCGACTTAGGCTCTAACAGCTTTCATCTGATTGTTGTCCGGGCCAATAATGGACATCTGCAGATTATCGACCGGTTGCGTGAATCAGTCCGTCTTGGTGAAGGACTGACAGAAGACAAACGTCTCGATCCTGCCGTTGCAGATCGCGCCCTCGCCTGTCTGGAACGCTTTGCCCAACGCCTACAGCCTCTGCCCCAGGAAAACATCCGTGCGGTCGGTACCAACACCATGCGCCAGATCCACCCTGCGGATGATTTCATTACGCAGGCGGAAAGGGCTCTCAGTCATCCCATCGAAATCATCGCCGGACGCGAAGAAGCGCGCCTGGTCTACCTCGGCGTAGCACATGGCCTTGCAGCAGGCGACGACAGTCGACTGGTCATCGATATCGGCGGCGGCAGCACCGAACTGATCATTGGTCAGGGCTACACACCGCACCAGCGGGAGAGCCTCTTCATGGGCTGTGTCAGTATCAGCCGCCGCTTTTTTGCCAACGGGAAAATCACCACAAAGTCTATGCGTGAGGCTGTACTGGCCTGTGCGGTGCAGATCCGACCGGTCCGCAACCAGTTCAAGGAGGGTGGCTGGAACGAGGCAATCGGCAGTTCCGGCACTATCAAGGCCATTGGCAATGTGCTCATCCAACAGGGCTGGAGCGAATCAGGCATCACTCTGGTCGCATTGGAGAAGCTCGCCGACCATCTGACCGAAGTCGGTCATGCCGAGCGACTTGACCTCAAAGGACTCTCCGACGAAAGAAGACCGGTATTCGCCGGTGGTGTTGCGGTGCTGCTGGCACTATTCCGTCATATTGGCATTGAGCAGATGCAGGTCTCCTCTGAGGCCCTGCGTGAAGGTCTGATCTACGACATGATTGGGCGAAGCCACCACGAGGATGCCCGGGATCGTACAATAAAATCCCTGATAGCCCGCTACAGTATTGACGAAGCACAGGGCACGAGGGTTGAAGCCACCGCCATGGCCCTGTTCGAACAGGTCGCAAAAGCCTGGCAGCTAAAAGAGTCACGCTATACCGCCATGCTCAGTTGGGCTGCACGAATACATGAGATTGGCCTGACCGTATCCCATGGTCAGTTCCACAAACATGGTGCCTATCTGGTGGAAAACTCGGACCTCTCCGGATTTTCGCGCCAGGAGCAGCGGGTGCTGGCCGCTATGATCCGTGGACACAGACGAAAATTTCCCAGCAGTTTTTTCGAAACATTGCCACGCGATGTCATTACCTGCACCAAGCAGCTCTGTATCCTGCTGCGTCTCTCGGTATTGATGCACAGGGCCAGATCACCCGTCGTCAAGCCGATGGCCAGGTTGGAAGTGGAGAAAAACCGGCTATCACTGGTTTTTCCTCGAGACTGGATAAAAGATCATCCGTTGACTCAGACGGAATTGATGCAGGAAGCGGCTTTTCTTGAATCAGCCGGCTTTGTCCTGCGCTTCTCCTGAAAACTGCTCTCGAATTCTCACCAGCAGTGTTTCAGCTGTCGTGCCATGGGGGAGCCGTAGCACCAGTTTCCCCTCTGGATCGACAAGATAGGTATCGGCAGAGTGATCGACCGCGTAATTGCTCTCTGTATCAGGATTGACAGCCCGGAAGGCTACTCCGTAGCTTGCCGCTACATCCTCAACGGCAGATGGCGTGCCGGTGACACCGATCAATTTCTCGTGAAAATACTCGGTGTACTCCTTCAAGCGCTCAATCGTATCACGAGCGGGGTCCACGCTGATGAAGATAGGCTGTACCCGCGTTAACTCCTCAGGAGTCAACTCATTCAATACCCTGCTGAAGAGGGCCAGATTTGTCGGGCAGATATCAGGACACCAGGTATAACCAAAATAGATTAAAACAACCTGTCCCCGATAGTCTTTTAGACTCACACTCCCCTGTGGACCACGAAGGGTAAAATCCCCCCCCCGGGGCGCCTCGGCCAGTACAGGTATTTTGTTGTGCTCGCTTGTTGGCTGCCATACAAGGAGCATCCAACCAAGGAGCACGGCAAGCAATGCGATTCCCGCAAACAGTAAGTTTTTTTGCATGAAGATTCTATTCTGATTTATCCGACGGCAAGCTGATCATGCATGCAGGTAGTGACAACGGCATTGACATTTAGCAAGTCAGAGAACAGGAACTCAGAAGGCCTTTTCCTGGAGCATTGCAACGCTGTCATCGACCAGTGAACTATAGAGTCCCAGCAGTTCCACCAACGCATCGTTGCTTTCACTGCCTGAACCGTTGTTAGGCGCCCCTGCTGAATCAATCTCTCGCACCCTGAGCACGACATAGTTCAAGGACTCCCTAAGACCATCTGATTTCCGACGCAGATCATCAACCAGAAAATGCGCTCGCATCTGATTGACTGCACCCCGTTGATGCATGGCTATGAGACGCTCTATATCCTTCTGAGATTGGCTGATATCGCGTTCCACATTGTGGATTTTCCTGACATCGAAACCGACCTGCCTGCGTACGCTCCTCAATGTCACCCGCAACTTCGGTGCCAATGTCTTCATTTCAGATAAAACACCATCCAGTGCTTGAACTTCCTCTACTGTCAACCATTGCGGTGCAGCTTCATCGACCACCTGCGTGTCTTCGGCAAGACAGTAAGTGGACGAAACACCCATGAGAATTCCGATTAAAACGTAACGGACTGTCTTATGCAGTCTTTCAATATCTATTGTTTTCATCTCTCCAGCCTTACTTGGTACTAATAGTTATACTTCCGCTAGATCTCCCTTCTTTTCCAGCCATTTTTTACGGTCTGAAGCACGTTTCTTGGCCAGCATCATATCCATAATCTTATGCGTATCATCTCCCGACTCCACTGTAAGTTGGATCAATCGCCGGGTATCGGGGTGAATAGTCGTCTCGCGTAACTGCAGCGGGTTCATCTCACCCAATCCCTTGAAACGTTGGACATTGACTTTGCCACGCAGTTTCTCAGCTTCGATACGATCCAGCACACCCTGTTTTTCCGAATCGTCCAATGCATAAAAAACCTGTTTTCCCACATCGATTCGGTAGAGCGGTGGCATGGCGACATAAACATGTCCCTGTTGCACCAACTTCCTGAAATGGCGTAAAAAAAGCGCACACAACAGGGTGGCGATATGCAGACCGTCAGAATCGGCATCTGCCAGAACACAGATCTTGCCAAACCTCAGATTTGAGAGATCCTCACTGCCCGGCTCCACGCCGATGGCTACCGAGATATCATGCACCTCCTGAGAGGCAAGAACCTCAGCGGAATCCACTTCCCAGGTATTGAGGATCTTGCCTCGTAGGGGCATGATCGCCTGAAACTCCCTGTCTCTCGCCTGTTTGGCAGAACCACCCGCCGAATCACCCTCAACCAGAAAGAGCTCACTGCGGCTAGGATCCACTGAGCTGCAATCAGCCAGTTTGCCGGGTAAGGCAGGACCCTGAGTCACTTTCTTCCGTGCCACCTTGCGTCCGGCCCGCATACGGCTCTGCGCAGAGTTGATGGCCAACTCGGCAATTCGCTCACCGGCATCGGTATGTTGGTTCAGCCACAGACTGAACGAGTCTTTTACCACCCCCGATACGAAAGCTGCGCACTCCCTTGAAGATAGACGCTCTTTGGTCTGACCGGAGAACTGCGGATCCAGCAATTTGACGGAGAGCACATAAATCACTCGACTCCAGACATCCTCAGGCGTGAGTTTGACGCCACGTGGCAACAGATTACGGAATTCACAGAACTCACGAACCGCATCAGTCAGACCGGATCTCAGGCCGTTGACGTGGGTGCCGCCTTGAGCGGTAGGAATTAAATTCACATAACTCTCGGCTACCATCTCCCCGCCATCCGGCAACCAGGCCAACGCCCAGGCTGCTGCTTCATGGTTACCGGACATCTCACCGACAAAGGCATCTCCCGGCACCAACTCAACACCCTGCATCGAATCCAGCAGATAGTCACGCAAGCCGTCTTCGTAGACCCAGGACTCCCGCTCTCCACTCTTCTCATCATGCAGCGAGACCTTTAGACCGGGACAGAGCACCGCCTTGGCTCGCAGCACATGTCGCAGCTGCCGGATAGAAAAATTCGGACTATCGAAGTAGGAAACATCCGGCCAGAATTTCAGGCGCGTGCCGGTGTTACTACGGCCCACCTTTCCGACCACCTCCAACTCTGTCGCTTTGTGCCCACTGGCGAAGGCCATGTTGTACTCCTGACCGCCGCGTTTGACCCAAATCTCAAGGTGCTTCGACAAGGCATTCACAACAGAGACCCCGACACCGTGCAGACCGCCGGAGAAGCGGTAGTTCTTATTGGAGAACTTACCGCCGGCGTGCAGTTTGGTCAGAATCACTTCAACACCGGGAATGCCCTGCTGGGGATGCAGATCAACCGGCATACCACGGCCATCATCCGCCACTTGCAGACCGCCATCTTTGAAGACTGTGACCTCAATAGACTTGGCAAAGCCCGCAATCGCCTCATCGACACTGTTGTCGATCACTTCCTGTGCCAGATGGTTGGGACGACTGGTATCTGTGTACATTCCCGGCCGCTTGCGTACCGGGTCCAACCCGCTGAGTACCTCAATATCCGACGCGTCGTAACTACCACTCATGCTCTGTTCTGATCTCTTTGTATTCAATTCACAGAGCGGCGATTTTACACACCTGCAAGAAGGGTAGCGAGCAGAACAGGCTGGCTACAGTGCGCCTTCATAGTGCATTCAGTCTCATTCCATTGATTTGAGGCAATTTTGGTAAGAGATAATGGCAATGCATTGACCCTACGGACAACGCTGAGTTAGGTTTACAGACCCAATCTGAATATGGCTGTCAAAACGTGCCGAGAAAAAAGCAACCACCCGCCCTCGAAGAGGCAATGAAGGAGCTGGAGTCACTGGTCGAATCCTTGGAACAAGGCGATCAGCCACTTGAGGAGTCTCTACAGGCATTCGAACGAGGCGTAACCCTGACACGGGTCTGCCAACAGGCGCTGGATGAGGCAGAACAGAAGGTCCGCATACTCAGCGGCGATACCACCGAAGCCGACCCGGAGCCCTTCGAAGATGGCCATGAATGAAGCGCTTAGCGAGTTTATGCAGCAGTGCCGGGAGCGTGTAGAGTCGTCCCTGGAGCATGTACTACCTAGCAGTAGCACTTTGCCCACCCGACTTCATGAAGCTATGCGGTACTCCGCTCTGAGCGGTGGTAAACGCATTCGCCCCACCCTGGTCTATGCCGCTGGCCAAGCTGTTGATGTGTCACCGGAACGACTGGACAGCCCTGCAGTCGCCGTGGAGCTGATTCATGCGTATTCACTGGTCCATGATGACCTGCCGGCCATGGATGACGACGACTTGCGACGCAACCAGCCGACCTGCCATAAAGCTTATGACGAGGCCACCGCAATTCTGGTTGGTGACGCGCTTCAAACACAGGCTTTCCAAGCCCTCTGCTGTGGCAACAGTATGCAAACCGACGCTGAAACCCGCATCAAAATGCTGGAAACCCTGACCCGGGCCAGTGGCTCCAGAGGGATGGCCGGTGGACAGGCCATCGATCTCGAGTCGGTGGGCAAAGAGCTCAATCTGGCCGAGCTGGAAATCTTGCATATCCACAAAACAGGGGCCCTGATACGTGCTGCTGTACACCTGGCCACCCTACTCAACCCGCAGATCGGACAGGAAAAAATCCAGGCCTTGGATCGCTATGCCAAGTGTGTCGGTCTGGCATTTCAAATCCGCGACGACATCCTTGATGTGGAGGGAGATACCGAAATCCTCGGCAAGACACAGGGCAAGGATTCCGCTCAAGACAAACCCACCTACCCTGCCCTGTTGGGCCTCAGTGGGGCCAGAGAGAAGGCAGAGGAGCTTTTATCGGAAGCCCTGCGCTGCTTAGGACATTTCGGTGACGAGGCAGACCCACTGCGCTGGATCGCCAAATATATTATCGGTCGAAGTCGCTAGGTAAATGCAAAACTTAGCCATGGAAGGCCTCTCTCTAGCACACAACTTGCACCCAGGTGTCTTGATTGGGATAATTCTCTGTTCGACTCGTCAGATTCAGGCATCCCGGTCCAATAACAATTACCCGATGTTCTGTCCGTTGTCCTCCAAAGGGAGGCAGGATACGCTCGAATCTCTCAGATTTATTAAAAAATTCCGCAAGTTAGCGGAATAGGAAGTTGGACATGCTTGATAAAACGCCCCGTAAAGATACGCAGATCCCTGATGTTCAGAGTTCCGCCGATACTCGGCAGATCGCCATCAATAAAGTGGGTATCAAGGATATCCGCCACCCCATGCGTATCAGAGACCGCAGCGAAGGCGACCAGCACACCATCGCCAACTTCAACATGTATGTGAACCTGCCACATAATTTCAAAGGCACACACATGTCCCGCTTCGTGGAGATCCTCAACAGCCATGAGACTGAGGTCACCGTGGCCTCATTTAAAGACATGCTGGCTGAGATGACCGATAGACTGGAAGCGGAGTCCGGTCACATCGAGATGAACTTCCCCTTCTTCATCAACAAGACCGCGCCTGTCTCGGGTGTAAAGAGCCTGCTCGACTACGATGTCACGCTGATCGGTGAAATCCATGGCGGTAAGTCATTTATCGATATCAAGGTCGTGGTACCTGTCACCAGTCTTTGCCCTTGCTCAAAGAAAATTTCCGAACGGGGCGCACATAACCAACGCTCCCACGTCACCGTCCAGGCCAGGACCAAAGGCTTCATCTGGATCGAAGAGATCATCGATATGGTCGAACACCAGGCCTCCTGTCAGCTCTACGGGCTGCTGAAGCGCCCGGACGAGAAGTTCGTTACCGAGCATGCCTATGACAACCCCAAGTTTGTCGAAGACATGGTGCGTGACATCGCAGTGGAGCTGAACCGGGAAGAGCGGATCAGTGCTTATACCGTGGAATCAGAGAATTTCGAATCGATTCACAACCACTCGGCCTATGCTCTGATTGAGCGTGACAAGACGGCCGAGCCGATCTGAATCAGAATTTACGATGCAGCATCAGCACCGCCCCCTGATCCTCCATTTTTACCTGATTGAGAAAGCTCATTCCCAGCAGTACCCGCCCTGAACCCGTGCTTTCTATCACAAACCCGCGCACCTGACGCAGCACGATATCGCCCACCTGCACCCGGTCGAGGCTCACCTCATAGGCCGGTGCCGTGCCGTTGGCGGTACTGACATACATGGGATCCCCTTCCAACCTGTATTGAATACCCAGGCGCTTGGCATCTCGTCTGTACATCGCCACTGCTGAGGCCCCGGTATCGACGAGGAAATTGACCGTTCGACCATTGATTGTCCCCACAGTCGTATAGCTGCCACTCTGGTCTCGCCAGATTTTTGCACTCACCTTTTCCGGCTGATTGAATTTTGTCGAGACATGACTGCCAAGGGGATAGACTTGCCGTTCACCATCCAACTCGATAACGGCCTCCCGGCTGTCAGCGGAGATGAGTATCAATCCCTCTGGTGAGGGTTTATTGAGCTTCAGCAGGCGCCTCTTCCCATCCACTGTGACCATTGCCTGACCGGAAAACAGGGCCTCGACTGTAACCAGTTCGACTGCGGGCAAAACTGAACTCCAAATAGACATTGCCCACATGAGAAGGAGGACTATCTGTCGCATTAAAATGCTCCCCACTGTATTAGCAGCATGACTGACCCGGCATAGAGTCCTGCCACCAAGTCGTCCAACATGATACCGAAACCGCCATGCACCCGTTGATCAAGCCAGCCTATGGGCCAGGGCTTCAGAATATCGAAGAAACGAAACAGCACAAAACCGATCAATACCCACCACCATCCGCCCGAAACGAAACTCATAGTCACCAGATAGCCGATGATCTCATCCCAAACGATGCCGCCATGATCATGCACCCCAAGGTCCTGTGAGGTCTGATCACAAATCCAGATACCTGCCAAAAAACCCAACAGCAAGAGAACAAGGTACAACGTGAACGGTAAGGGTTGTAGCAGCAGATAAATCGGAATTGCCACCAAGGTACCGAAGGTGCCCGGCGCTTTTGGCGCCAAGCCACTGCCGAAACCAAATGCGAGAAAATGTATCGGATTACGCAGATCAGGTGCCGTTTTTGTGATTTCCTGCTCCATCTCATCCGGCTCCTGTAAAGTGATCGAATCCTGCGTCCTTTCCCGACCAGATGCCTCCATCAGGTTTGACGACACGTAACCCTGGCACTTCTTCGATCGTACCGATACATGTGATCGGCAGATCCAGCTTCTCACTGAGGCGGTCAATTTCTGCTTTTTCAGAAGGGGCTGCCGTGAAACAGAGTTCATAGTCATCACCACCGGCTATGACCGGCGACCAATCATCACTAAGGTGGATCCAGTCCTTCACCTCATCAGAGAGGGGTAATCTGCTCAACTCTATTGAGCCGCCAACATCACTGGCTTCAAGCATGTGGCCCAGATCGGCCAACAATCCATCGGAGATATCAATTGAACCACCAGCCAGTCTACGCAGGGTAAGCCCAGCTTCGACTCTGGGTTGCGGTATTTCCAACCTGCTCCTGAGTGATTCAAGACAACTTTGCTGACCATCAGCGGCAAGTATTGATGCCAGATACAGGGCAGCATCTCCCAGTGTACCTGTTACATAGATCTCATCGCCGACACGAGCGCCATCACGCCGCAACGCCCAGCCAGAGGGTACCAATCCATGCGCCTGCACGGTGATGCTTAGGGGGCCTCGAGTGGTATCACCACCGACAAGTGCAATCTGGTATTGCCTGGCGAGATCTCCAAAACCTTTCGAGAATGCCTCAAGCCAGCTTTCATTGACCTCTGGCAGGGTGATTGCCAGCGTCACCCAGGCAGGTTCGGCGCCCATTGCAGCAAGATCACTCAGATTGACCGCCAGCGCCTTGTGGCCCAGAGTGAATGGATCAACCGTAGGAAAAAAATGGATGCCGGCCACCAGCGTATCCATACTCACTACCAGTTCCATACCAGGCGGAACACTGAGCACTGCAGCATCATCGCCGATACCCAGCGACACGCCTTCGCAGGAGGTTGTCATCTCGGCAAAATAGCGCCGAATGAGATCGAATTCCGACTGGGTTGAAGATGTCTTCATATGGACTATTTAAAGGGTTGTATGCTGAAAACCTGCAGTGTAACGTTAGAACAGCTGAATAATAAGACCGCTGCAAGTTCCCAGTTTCACCCAAATTGAGTTAATAAGCCCCAAAAAGGTGATATTTCAGTTTTCGCAGCACGAAGGGATCAGTAGCACAGATAACAGATAAGCTCGCTCTATCCTTTCAGCCGGGAACCATTTTTGCGTCAGGCCGACGAGGGGAACGTAATTCAATGAGTGACAGCAAACAGTTCCAGATCATCGAGAAAGCCGGCAATCTGATGGTGGAAATCTTTCACGTGGCCGCCTTGTTCATTATCGGCGCCACTGTGGTCTGGTCAGGCGTCGTGGCCTATCTTGAGATGATCGCTCATGGGCACGCAACCCTAAAGGATATCCTGCTGCTGTTTATCTACCTGGAGTTGGGCGCCATGGTGGGAATCTACTTCAAGACCCGTCGCCTACCGGTGCAGTTCCTCATCTATATCGCTATCACCGCGCTAACCCGCATGCTTACCATCGACATCAAGGCCATGGCGAATGAGACCATTCTGACATTAACGGGCGCCATTCTGATGTTGACGGTGGCGATTCTGGTCCTGCGCTATTCACGCAGCCGTTTAAAGATCGAGGGTGAAGAGCTTTAAATGGCCTTAGAATTATTCAACCCTTTTGCTTGGCCTTGATCTCCACAGCACGCACCTGCTTTGCGACCTTGTCCAGCACACCATTGACGTATTTGTGTCCCTGTTCGGCACCGAAAACTTTGGCCAATTCAACAGCCTCGTTGATAACCACCCGGTAGGGGACCTCTGTTTTGTAGCAAAGCTCATAGGTACCGAGTCTTAATACCGCCCGCTCAACCGGGTCAACACTCTCGATTGCCCGATCCAATGCCGGCTTGAGAAACTCATCCAGATCACCAAGGTGTTTGGCAACGCCCTGCAAAATGTCCTGGAAGTAGGTGACCTCGAAACCGTCGAGATCCTGCTCCTCAAGAAACTGATTGGTGACCTCCCCCACATCATGACCGACCATCTGCCACTGGTAGATGGCCTGTACCGCATGGCGGCGAGCCTGGCTGCGTTTTTTACTCATTAACCGATCTGGCGCAGGAGGTTGACCATCTCGATGGCGGAAAGGGTGGCCTCTGCACCTTTATTGCCGGCCTTGGTGCCTGCACGTTCGATTGCCTGCTCAATGGTATCCACTGTTAGCACGCCGAAAGCAATCGGGACGCCGTGCTTGAGGCTGACCTGGGACATACCCTTGACGCACTCACCCGCCACATAGTCGAAATGGGGTGTGCCACCGCGTATCACCGCGCCCAGGGCGATGATGGCATCGAACTCCCCTTTGGCCGCGATCTTCTCCAACGCCACAGGCATCTCAAAGGCACCGGGGACTCTCACCAGTGTGATGTCTTTCTCGCTGGCACCGTGTCGTTTCAGGGTATCAATGGCCCCGTCAACCAGGCTCTCCACGATAAAACTGTTGAAACGCGCCGAGACCAGACAGAAACGTGCCTTCTCAACAGTCATCGCCCCTTCAATCGTCTTAATACTCATCATGCTCACCCTGGAACTAATCTATAAACCGAAAATATTGTGTTGATTAATCAACATACACCTGAAAGCTTGGACACTGCACTGTGAAGTATCTCTCAGGTCCCCGCTACGTACTCAGTGACTTCCATATCGAAGCCCGAGAGTCCGTGAATACTCTTCGGTGCGCTCAGTACCCGCATCTTGCGCACACCCAGGTCGGAGAGTATCTGTGCACCCACACCGTAGGTTCTCAACTCCTTGCTGTTATCTTTCTTGATGAATTTTCTATTTGCTGTATCCACGGTCTGCATATCCATCATCCGCTGAACGATCTCACGAGGTGAGTCGTGATTGCGCAGTATCACGATAACGCCCTCACCTGCCTCTTCAATCATCTTCATGGCATTTCTCAAAGGCCAGCCACACTCCTGGCCGTTCGCCTCGAAGAGATCGCATAAGCTGTTCTGCATATGCACACGCACCAGTGTCGGCCTGTCAGGTGAGGGGTGACCCTTTACCAAAGCCAGGTGCAGCTCGTTGTCCACCACATCCTGGTAGGCGGCGAGGCGAAAATCTCCGTAGTTGGTGGGGAAATGGCACTCGCTGACCCGCTCAACAGTCTTCTCATTGCTGACTCGATATTGGATCAGATCCGCAATGGTTCCTATCTTGAGATTGTGCTCGGCGGCAAATTTCTCCAGATCCGCCCGTCTGGCCATGGTACCGTCCTCATTCAGGATCTCCACGATGACTGAGGTGGGAGAAAGACCGGCCAGTCGAGCCAGATCACAACCGGCCTCGGTATGACCGGCACGTACAAGCACACCACCCGGTTGCGCCATGAGGGGAAAGATATGCCCTGGCTGCACCAGATCCTGAGGTTGTGCATCCGCAGCCACCGCTGCCAAGACGGTCGTGGCGCGATCCGAGGCGGAGATACCGGTTGTCACACCTTCAGCCGCCTCGATAGAGACTGTAAAATTGGTCGCGGAAAGCTCGTCGTCCGTTGTTACCATCAACGGCAGGCGTAACTGAGTGCAGTGTTCTCTGGTCAGGGTCAGGCAAATAAGGCCACGGCCGTAGCGTGCCATGAAGTTAATTGCTTCAGGTGTCACACTCTCGGCGGCCATAATCAGATCGCCTTCATTCTCCCTGTCTTCATCATCCATGATGATGACCATTTTTCCTTGTTTCAGGTCTTCGAGAATCTCTTCTGTCGTATTCAGCGCCATAAACTTCTTCGGTTTTGTTCGGAGTTAACGCGCCATTCTATCAGAGCCCGCATGGGAGGGCATCCGATTATCATCTGTCGAATCCCCCCAATGACTCCGCCTTTCCCTGCCTTGCGTGATGGAATCGTGATCTTTTCGTGACCCGGCCTGGAAACGAAAAGACCAGACTCTTTCCTACAGCCTGTCACGTATAGGCTTAACACTGAGGAGATCACGATGAAAAAAACTTTATTGGCCCTTGTTTTGTCAGGTGGGCTGCTCGCCAGCAGCAGTCTGCTTGCCCAGGAAGTGAGTATCAAAATTACCAACCTGACCAATGCCACCTATTTCACACCACTTTTGATCGCAGCACACAATAAGCGAACCCACCTGTTCCAGCTCGGTACTGAGGCTTCCGCACACTTGCAGGCGATGGCCGAGGGTGGCGACACCTCCGGCCTCATCTCTGATGTGGAAGCGGCTGGCGGTCAGTATGTCGATAACCCGGCAGGTGGTCTCTTGCCTCCCAGCGGTGTGGCTGAGGCTGTGATCGATGTACACGGGAGACACTCTCGCTTCCTCTCAGTAGCGGCTATGTTATTGCCTACTAATGACGGATTTGTCGGCCTGGACGGACTCAGAATACCGAAAAAGCGCGGTACCTATACCTACTACCTGCGTGGCTATGATGCCGGCACCGAGGCCAATGACGAGATCATTACCGGTGGAGGAATGCCCAACACACCAGGCATACCGGCAGATCCGGGTGGCAATGCCGGTGTCGGCGGGGTATCAACGGTGGGTCCAGATCATAATCCCACTGTCCATATCCACCGTGGTGTGATCGGTGACGATGATCCCGCCGGAGGTCCCAGTGACCTCGATGCACGAGTCCATACATGGCAGGGACCAGTGGCAAAACTGGTTATCCGGATCACTGAACGGGACGATGACGACTACGACGATTGAATCTGAGTAAACAGTAAGATCGATACGGACATCGGAGTTGGTTCTCACTCCGGTGTCTGATCGAAGCCTTCGGTTTCAGGGCTGTGATAGGGGCGTTCTGTTAATGATCAACTGTCGACTAACGGATGAATCCCTGCGATTTCAGCAACGCTTCAGTCACCCCACTTTCATCAGGATTTGCTGCCTCATCGCCAAGCATCAGCCGCTCTAAATATCTGGCAATCAGATCAACCTCCAGATTGACTTCAGATCCCGGCTGATAGCTATCCATAATGGTCTCCTGCAGAGTATGGGGCACGATGTTCAGTTCAAAATTCGCACCCTGTACACTGTTGACCGTCAGACTGACGCCATCGATGCAGATGGAACCTTTGTGAGCGATATATTTCGCCAGTGCTTTCGGCGCCTTGATGACAAAACGGATCGAACGGCCATCATCCTGCCGTTCCAGCACCTGACCCACACCGTCAACGTGACCGCTCACCAGATGACCGCCAAGCCGGGTGTTGAGTGTCAGCGCCTTCTCCAGATTGACCCGACTGCCAGGCTTTAACCGATGGAGTGTGGTAAGAGAGAGGCTCTCCCTCGACACATCGGCACTGAACCCTTTTTCGGAAAGTGCCACCGCTGTCAGGCAGACACCGTTTGTCGCGATACTGTCACCCAACAGAACGTCACTCAAATCCAGGCTGCCGGTATCAACAGTCAAGCGTACATCCCCACTCCGCTCAGCGACCCCCTCAATTCTGCCAATAGATTGGATAATACCGGTGAACATACTTACTCCCCTCGCTCGACTGCAGGAACGGCCGTGATGCGTATGTCATCCCCTATCTGACGCAAATCGGTAAACCGCAGAGGAATGCGGTCGCTCATGTGCAGCAGTTCAGGCAGATGAAACAGTCCCCTGGCACCACTTCCCATCAGGTGAGGCGCAAGATAGACCAACAATTCGTCGATCAACCCCGCATCCAGCATGGCGCCTGCTAAAACCGCACCCGACTCCAGCAGTACCTCATTGATCTCCTGCTCAGCTAGTAGACTCATGACTTCGCGAAGATCGAGTAAACCGTTATCGAGCGGTAGCGTGACAATCTGTGCGCCTGCGGCCTCCAGCGGCGCCGCTTTGAGACGGGCATCTTCACCACAAATCAGCAGTACAGGTCCCGTCTGATTCAGCATATTGGCTGATGGTAAGGTCTGCAATTTGGGATCGAGGACGACCCTGAGTGGCTGGGGAGGCGACAGTCCTGCTTCCAATCCCAGCTGTTTTGCAGTCAACCGGACATTCATCGACGGATCATCTGACTGCATGGTGCCAATGCCGGTGAGAATAGCTGCGCTACTCGCTCGAAGCCGATGTACATCCTCACGAGCGGCCGCCGAGGTGATCCACTGGCTCTCGCCGCTTGCCATTGCCGTTCTGCCATCCAGGCTCATGGCCAGCTTACAGCGGACAAACGGCATTCTCTTACGCATGCGTTTGATAAAACCGGGATTGAGTGCCTCGGCCTGGGCCTGCATCACGCCTTCCACCACTTCGATACCGGCCGCACTCAACTTAGTAAGCCCTTGGCCGGCTACCAAGGGATTGGGGTCAAGCATCGCGGCGACAACCCGCTTCACACCTGCCTCAATCAATCCTTCAGTACAGGGCGGGGTGCGACCGTGGTGACAACATGGCTCCAGGGTGACATAGGCTGTAGCACCCTTTGCCTCAGCACCCGCAGCTGCCAGCGCATTTCGCTCAGCATGGGGTTCACCGGCACGCCGATGATATCCCTCGCCAACCACCTTGCCCGATTTAACCAGTACACAGCCCACACGTGGATTCGGGTGGGTGGTATAGCGCCCCTTGCGCGCCAACCGAATAGCACGAGCCATATGGCGATGATCACTGTCGCTGCTCATTTATCCTTGTCCGGCTCGTTGAGCAGGTCCAACTGATGACGACGCGCTTCAGGACCAGGCTGCTGCTCAAGGCGTTCGATCTCTTCCCGGAAGGCGTTGACATCCTCGAACTTTCGGTAGACCGAAGCAAAACGTACATAAGCCACCTGATCGAGTTGCTTCAGCTCCTCCATTACCAACTCGCCGATCGCAAGAGAGGGGATTTCACGCTCTCCACCGGCCATCAGTTTTCGGGTGATATGATTGATCGCCGTATCCACAAGATCTGCACTGACCGGCCGCTTCTCCAGCGCCCGAGTCATCCCCGCCCGCAGCTTCCTGCCATCGAAGTGGACCCGGCTACCATCCTGTTTCACAACCCAGGGCAGGTTGAGTTCCGCCGTTTCATAGGTGGTAAAACGCTCTTTGCAGACAGTGCACTCGCGACGCCGGCGAATCTGGTCACCCTCTCCGGCCAGGCGAGAGTCGATAACCTTGGTGTCTTGGGCTCCGCAGAAGGGACAGCGCATGATTAGGAATTACAAATTATGAATTTTGAGTTTTGAATTCTCAGTGCACAGCACATGCAATCATGGCTTCCATTTGGTAAACGGCACAATTCAAAATTCATAATCATCCGGCATAGACTGGATATCTGGCACAGATCTCCAGGACCTTTGCCTTGGTGTCATCAATCACTTTTTGGTCGCCACGACCATCGATGACATCACACATCCAGCCAGCCAGGTTAATGCAATCCGCCTCACTAAAACCCCGAGTCGTTGCGGCAGGTGTACCAACACGGATACCGGAGGTCACAAACGGAGACTGCGGGTCATTGGGTACGGCATTCTTGTTGACCGTGATATTGGCTGCGCCCAACCATGCATCTACATCCTTACCGGTGAGCCCTGCCTCAATGAAGCTAACTAAAAAAAGGTGATCATCGGTACCTTTTGAAACCACATCATAACCTCTCTCCATAAAGACCTTGGCCATGGCGCGGGCATTTTCGATAACCTGTAACTGGTAGGCTTTGTATTCGGGTTCCATGGCCTCTTTGAAGGCCACAGCCTTTGCGGCGATGACATGCATCAACGGTCCGCCCTGGGTACCGGGAAAAACCAGAGAGTTGAGTTTTTTCTCAATCTCTTCATTGGCCTTGGCCAGGATCAGGCCGCCCCGTGGACCGCGCAGGGTCTTGTGGGTTGTTGTCGTGGTGACATCAGCAATATGCACCGGACTGGGGTAGTGGCCGGCAGCAATAAGACCTGCCACATGGGCCATATCGACAAAAAGGTATGCGCCTACCTCATCAGCAATATCTCGAAAACGCTGCCAATCAACGATTCGTGAATAGGCAGAAAAGCCGGCAACAATCATTTTCGGCTGATGCTCACGCGCCAGACGCTCGACTTCTTCGTAGTCGATCTCACCCGTATCCGGGTTCAATCCATACTGTACGGCATGGTAGATCTTACCGGAGAAATTGGGCTTGGCACCGTGGGTCAGGTGTCCGCCGTGGGCGAGACTCATACCAAGTACAGTATCGCCAGGCTGGCAGAGTGCCATATAGACAGCCGCATTGGCCTGAGAACCCGAATGGGGCTGCACATTGGCGTAGTCGGCATTAAATAATGCCTTGGCGCGATCAATGGCTAGCTGCTCAGCGACATCCACGTTCTCGCATCCGCCATAGTAGCGTTTGCGCGGATAGCCCTCAGCATACTTATTGGTCAACACAGTGCCCTGCGCCTGCATCACGCGGGGACTGGTGTAATTTTCAGAAGCGATCAGCTCGATGTGCTCTTCCTGACGACGCTCCTCGGCCGTTATTGCCGCCCAAAGTTCGTCGTCATACCCCTGAATCTGCATACTCTTCTTGAACATCTCGTTTCTCCGCCACAGGAAAACGGTGAAATATACCAAATATTCCACCCAACGTCGTGAAAGAATACGACCTTTGCTCCCCTTGAAAAGAATGGAGAATGTTGCCCGGAAAAACCGTCTGTTTCAGGCCGACCTAACTCGGGCTTCTCAGCAACAGTTTAAGGTTAGAAACGATCTCCTCCCGATAACCCATCTGATAGGTCAGAAGAATCGCCACACAGACAACAAGCAGCATCGCGAGGGAGACACTGAATCCCACCACTTCGACCCGCCGCTTGAGCATCAGGTTGCTGGTCCACACTCGTGATACTTGTCCGAGAACGGGAAATCCGCTCTCCTTGTTCAATAGAGAGGTGTCGTAGTAGACCGGTTTGAATTGTGATATCAGAAATGCCACACCACCACCCGCTGCAAGACCGAGCATGAGAACGCCTAAGCTCAGTAGAATCCGCTTGGGGCCAACTGGCAGTAGAGGTACTTTCGGTGGCTCCACAATACGGAATTTGACGTTGTCCCCCGCTTCATCCGCCTGCTCTGACATTTTTGCAGATTCGAGACGTTGCACCAATTCCTGGTAGTTCGTGCGGTTGATTTCGTAGTCTCGATTTAGCCGGGTCAATTCCGCCTCGACCTTCGGCAGTACATCCAGTTTCAGCTTCAGCTCATCGATCCTTTTCTGATATTCCCGCTGACGCAGGCGAACGGCAGTCAGATTCACCTCCGCTTGTCGATATGCAAGCTTCAGCTCTTCCAGTGCTGTGGAAATAGTCTGGTTTGCGGGAGATTCCATGACTACCGCACCTTTTTGTTGAGCCTTCAACTCAGCAATGGTTGATTTCAATTCCTGCACATCTGGATGTGCATCCGTATAGCGTAAAAGTAGTTCATCTAGACGTGTCTCCATGGCAAGAATACGCCTGCCAGTCGGTGTCTCTGCAACCACCTGTCCCTGTCGACGGCGCTCGTTCTCTTCGGCTGCCGTACGCTCATACTGGCGCTTGAGTTCGTCTCTTCGAATCCGTCTCTCCTTCAACTCGAGATCAACATCCTGCAACTGGCTCTGGGCCGACTGCAGTTGACTGAAGACGCCTCCACTCTGCCCAGGCATGGTATCCACGTTTCTACGCTTGAACTCAGTCAACCGGCTTTCCGCCTTTACCAACCTCGCCTCATAGTCCTTGATTTGTTCAGTAAGAAATTTTTGCGCGGTATCAGATTCAACACGCGTATCACCGAGTGCGGCCTCAACGAAGATATTCAGCAGGGTCTCCACGACCTTCTTCGCCACATACGGATCCTTGTACTCGTAGCTGATGGTGTAGAAGTTTTGCCGACGTTGGGTCTCTATAGAGACTGTTTCCCGCAGCTGATCAATCATTTCCTGCCGCTCTGTGACAGTTGTCGCTTCCAAATCTAAATCTGCCTCTCGCAATACCTTTTCCAGGTTCTCGTTGTTGAGCAGCGTGCGGGTCATCAGCTGTAGTCGTTGCCCCAAATCTGTCTGTACTGCCAACCCCTGGAGTAAGGGGCGCAGAACGCTTTCAGTATCAACGTAGACCTTTGCCTCTGATTGGTATTTATCTGGTGTTATAAACACCATTCCCCAGCCTAACAGGGTTAACAGCCAGGCAGTCAGCAATGCCTGCCAGCGAAATCGCCATGCAGAACGGATGTGGTCTTTCAGCGTGACAATCAGGTCATTCATCGTGTTGCTTCAATCCTTAAAAAATTCCGCTTCAGGGAATAGGTGCTACTTCGGCCCAATGGAGGGGATCGAATATATGAGAATCGCAAGAAATTGTACATCATCAGGCAGAAATATTGGGGTTTTACCCATAAATGCCTGTCCAACTAGCTAGACAATTGAGGATAAAGATGATTTTCATTCTGAAAGCCGGAAAAAATTGGGAGTTTGCTGCCATTTTGGCTGAAAACATGAGGATCTTAGGCCTTTCTCATGTTTTCTCTCAAATGCTTAACATTTAGGTTTTCAGAGAGCGCCGGATCAGAATTTGACAACGTGGACAACGCCTGCCGATGATTAGAGAAACCGCCCCAAGCTGGATTTGTACGGCAACTGGCAGATGAACGATGAAAACCGTCTCTAAAAATGTCGATGGCCACTACTATCCCGAATTCCATTTGGGATGGGGGGGATGTGCTGAGGAACTGTTTCACTACACCTCCAGGTACGCCACTTATACAGAGGTTTTTCTTCGCAACATGGCCGACCAACGGCAGTTCTGCATGTCAGGTTATCAGGCCAGGCAGCTCAGCGAAGCACAACGACGACTGATGGCGGCGATTCTATCTTGTGAACCAAATAAGGACTCAGCACGCGCTGTGACGGCAATCATCAGATCGGTGATTAGTGGAGATCCCCGTGTCAGCGAGGAGCAGGCAAGCCAATATCAGGAGCGACTGAAGGTCATTCCCGATGGGGTGATTCTGGTTTACTCAGAGCGAGTACATATACCAGATCTAAGCTATGTGGCCCCCCTCGATCCCTTCATGAATCTCGCCACACGACTCAAGCTACCAGTAGCAGTGCGTGAACATCATGTAGAGGTCTCACTGAAAAAACTCGCAGAACATCTCGACTCCCCCAACGCCACACTTCGCAGTAACCTCCAAGAAGCGATACTGCGGGTACATACAGCCGGCTATATACTCAGGAACCATCCGGGACTCACCCACAAAACTGCGAAGATCATCGGCGATGAAGATGCCGTTTGATGACTCAGTTAAGCGCCACTAATGTTTCAAGATTGCCGTCCGTGGCCTATCTTAGGGCCTGTTAGCACAAGCTAATCTGCTCAATCTTCTGAGGAGTTTCCACCCAACAATGCAGGTTTTTCCCTAACACTGGCAGATCGAGATCTCCGATGCTGTGAACTTGCCTGGGCCTCACCGGTATGGCGACGAACACGCTTTCGTGGCGGTTTTGAATCACTGCCGGTTTCTCCGGCGGCAGCACGTTTCTGCTTGGTATTTCCGTTACCTCTTGCAGTAGTACTCCTAGCTGACGACGGTTTAGATTTACGGCTTTGGGTCTTCTGACGACCTTGAGGACGTCCTTGGGATTTACCGCCGCGTTGAATGGGTTCCGCCCGAATACTCGGATCAGGCTCATATCCCTCGATCACTTCTTTGGGGATTTTTCGTTTTAACAGCCGTTCGATATCACTCAGCAGTTTGAGCTCATCCACACAGACCAGTGAAATGGCCTCACCCTCGTTGCCAGCTCGACCGGTACGACCAATACGATGCACATAGTCCTCCGGGACGTTGGGCAACTCATAGTTCACCACGTGCGGCAGTTGGTCGATATCCAGTCCACGGGCTGCAATGTCAGTCGCTACCAGTACCCTCACATCACCCGATTTGAATTCTGCTAGTGCGCGGGTACGGGCACCCTGACTTTTATTACCGTGAATGGCAGCCGCCCTGAGTCCATCTTTTTCCAGCTGTTGGGCCAGACGGTTGGCGCCATGTTTAGTGCGGGTAAAAACCAGTACCTGACGCCAGTTTCGCGAACCTATCATATGGCTCAGCATCTCACGCTTACGACTTTTATCCACCGGATGAACCAATTGATCAATCAGTTCAGCCGTGGTGTTTCGACGGGCCACTTCAATCAGCTCAGGTGTATTGAGCAGACGGTCTGCAAGTTGCTTTATCTCATTGGAGAAGGTGGCAGAAAAGAGCAGATTCTGACGTGCGCCATTCTTAGGCAAGAGTGCCAGTACCTTACGAATATCGTGGATGAAACCCATATCCAACATGCGGTCGGCTTCATCGAGTACCAAAATCTCAATCTGAGAGAGATCCACCGTTTTCTGACTCGCATGATCAAGCAGCCTGCCTGGTGTTGCGACCAGGATATCGACTCCTCGACGTAGCTTCTCAATCTGAGGGTTAATCTTCACACCGCCAAAAATAACTGCTGAACGTAGCGCTAGGTGACGTCCATAAGTCTCTACGCTAGCGCCAACTTGCGCTGCCAACTCGCGGGTTGGTGTAAGCACCAGCGCCCTGACCGGGCGACGGCCATTTTGCCCACTGTTTTCGCTCAATCGTTGCAGTAGCGGTAACGTAAAGCCGGCGGTTTTCCCGGTACCGGTCTGTGCGCCTGCCATGACATCCTTGCCTGACAGAATGACTGGGATTGCTTGACGTTGGATTGGGGTGGGTTCTGTATAGCCCTGTTCGCTGACGGCACGCAGAAGATCGGCCGAAAGGCCGAGAGTATCGAATGACATGGGGGTTTTTACTCCAGTCTTGCCCTCCCTGTCTCAGCTTACACTGGTGGGAGCCGGTCCTGGCTGGATGAGGATATTCTCTAAATAAGCGGAATGCCCACTGTTGGGTGGGGCTCACGGCTCAACTATCTTTCCGGTGATCCATATCACCAAGGGTGCTGACCGGTCAGGCACCCGGGAAAGCGCGGACTCTAACAGATCTCCAGGCTAAAGTCCGAACATTTCTTTGTTTTCTGCGAATGGAATGCCGAACTGACCTTTTATTTGATCTTGGATACCTTAAATTCTGCTCAATGGAATCTGGACTCATGCACAGACGCGCGAATATCATTCGGTGCGACTTCATGTGACAAAACATGAAGCGCGTTATAATGCTCAGCCACTATTAACGCAAAGAAATGAAGTATGAGCCTGAAACACATCTGGGTTGATGCCGATGCCTGCCCAAAAGTCATCAAAGAGATCCTGTTTCGGGCTGCCGAGCGGGTCGGCGTATCTGTAACGCTAGTAGCCAATCAACCAATCACTATCCCAAAATCCCGGTTCATCCGCTTTGTGCAGGTTGCCGCCGGGTTCGATGTCGCTGACAACCATATCGTGCAGGAGACCCATGCAGATGACCTGGTGATTACTGCGGATATCCCCTTGGCCTCTGAGGTGATAGACAAAGGTGCACTGGCTTTGAATCCGCGGGGTGAGCTCTATACAAAAGAGAATATTCGCCAACGTCTTACCATGCGTGACTTCATGGATACACTGCGTGGTAGCGGTGTGGATACAGGCGGACCTCCCTCTTTCAGCCAGGCTGACCGTCAGGCATTCGCCAATCAACTGGATAGATTGCTGGCGAAATAGCGCAAATCCCTCTGCCGTTAGGGACCTTTATCTTCCGATAATGGAATACGATCAAGTTGCAGTGATCTATATTCATCAGCACCCGATTCACCGTTCAATTCTGTCTGTCAGATGCAACTTAGCATTGGGGAACTGCTTCACCCCACCTTTAAAATTGAACATTGTGTACTCACTAGTTTCGCCTGAAGAATATGGCTGGACGTTGTAATAACGATCGCCAGCATGACACCAGTCAAAAAACCCACGGCATGAACTTCAGGTACACTAGGCCATAACGTCTGCGTTAACAACGCCTGACCACTGCCAATCTCCAGTAGGATCTTAGCAATGGCGCTCATGCCGATAAACCATACCAGGGGATGGCGCGTATCACGCCAGAGCTGAACCAGACCAACTACCAACAACGTGTTCAGAATACCTGAAAGTCCACAGTAGTAGTGCAGGCCGGTATCGATCCACCAAAGCCAAATATCAACACCCAGGGTACCGATGCCCAAGGCGAGCAACAGGTGCCCACGAAGATATTTTTCAAACAGCACGCAGAGCAGCACTAGGGCGCTGATGTCCCAGAGAGCATGCTCAAAATCACTGTGGACCCAATGACCTGTGACCAATCGCCACACTTCACCATTGCCGATCGCTGCCCGATCAAAAACCCAGGCCTCTGGTGCAGCACCCAAAATAAGGTAGCCAGCCAAGGCTAGCGTTGTCAGTAAAAGGGCTCGCCATGGCAGCAATAAGCCGCCACGGCTCTCCCAGGTTTTAAGAAACGAGGCCACTAACTCGCCTCACCCATTTTGCGCTGACGCCATGTGAACCAAACGAGTGGCAGGATCATCAACAGACTCCATGCATCCAGTGCTCCGCCACCACTGTGACTGGGACGAGAGGCTGTATACATCGGCTTGTGTGTATCCACTCTCCGTGAAGGTGCAGCCTGACCGGCACGCTGTTGTTGCGCCGCATGCTCGACTTGAAGACGCTTCTGGTTACTACGCTCGATCCCACGTTGCTCGAACACCTCATCCCGGACCACAACCATAGCCGTGTAATCGGTCACCAGACTGTACTCAACGCCCAGATCGATAATCGCCTGCTTCAAGTCCAGGTTTTCACCAAAGTCATTCATCTCTGCTGTCGCCGCTTCAATGGCAGCGTAGGCCCAGAGACGTTCGATTTCAGGGTTCTCAGTGGCCACGGCAGGAAAGGCAAAACGCGTCTGATACGCTTTATTCTCGCCGGAGACTCGTCCGGTTAATGTCACGTCTGCTAACCCATCTCCCCAATAATGACCAAAGACCACTAACTGCTGGCCCCGATAGAGGCTGCCGATTTGTTTCGGTGTAAGATCTGCAGTCTTGATGCCATTGATCTTCAGTTTGGCGCCATGCAGCGCTTCGTGGGTCACCTTGGCAGTGGCTGTGAGCAACTGGCCCACGATGTCATCACTATTGGAAATACTTACAGCAAATCCATTCGAGGCCCGGGTCATTGCCTCCAGCAATGGTCGATTGGCGCTGTTACCCATGACAAAAGTAAAAAGGCGGACGTCTCGCTTCTTGATGAGGTCGATGAACTGACGCTGTTGAGTCACGCCCACATTAGCAACACCATCGGTAACCAGTACCAAGGCACTGGTACGATCTGCATCTAAAGACTTGAGTCCAAGTTTAAGGCCTTTATATAGATTGGTGCCTTGGTTAGGTGCGATCGCCGCTACTGCTTGACTGTACTTCGTAACCGAAGCTTGTGTCGCATTGACGAAACCTGATGTGAGCTCTCGGGTTCCGCTATTAAAGAGCACGATACGGAAACGGTCTTCCGGACTTAGTTTCTTTAATGCCCGCTGTACACCATCAGCCAGCGTGGCGTACTTACCTTGCATAGAACCGGATATATCCAACACAAACACCCAGTCCTTACCTTCCTTAATTGGCCGCAGATCATCACCAGGGGTAACCACCAGCATGAAGGTGCCACGATCTTTGCCTTCAGGCTTGTGAGCAACCAGGTCAACACTACCTGGTAACCCAGCCTGATGGCGCCAGTAGACCACCAGATCTTTGTCCAGAGTGAAAACAGGGGTACTGCTAGCGCTCGTCTGAGTTTTTAACTTCGAATGCTCCTCTTCAGGATTCTCCATACCGGTTTCAACTGAAGAGGTTGCGTCATTGCCTAGATGGATTCGCCAATCGCCCTCTCCCAACTGCTGAACTGAGGCCTGAGGCTGATTTGGCATGCGCACCGCATCCACGGGATAAGCGGAGCGGACTTGTAAGTCAAAACTGAACTGCCGGTTCACCTTCTCGTTGGCAGTCCAGAAGGCCAGCTTTTCCTCATCCACGCCACCCTCCTCCAGGGGATAGACATAGCGACCGATTCCCGTATCCACCTGCGCCGGTTGGAAGTAAACCAAACGAACGCGGGTCTCCTGTCCGGCACGTACTGGGGAAACCCGGGCATCGAAGGTCTTGTAACTCTCCTTCTCTGTAATACCGGCGTCTCTGCCTGCTGCTTTCTCTTCCTCGTAGACCTGTTTGGCCTGTTGGCGCTCCAGTACCTCACCGGTTACCGGCTTACCATCGATCCAGAGAGTGAACTCAGCGACTGATCCGTGTTCGGGTACAGGAAACGAGTAGTGGGCTTCCAGATCTTGGCTGTGAGGGTTGTGAAACACCTGATCTACTGTCGTCACAGCATAACCGTCCTCAATCACCACATTGACCTGATGATCCGTAATTTCCAATGCTGGCAGACTACCATCGCTCGGTTGTAACAGGCCGGCAGCCTGAGTCAGCGTGGCCGTCAAAAATGCTGAGGTAAGCAAGATCCCCTGCCATGCTTTTCGTAAAAGATGTCGGGTTGTCATAGTTATCTCCTTGTTTATGAACAGTGTTCAATTAAATATTGCAGTTCTGTCTGAGAAGCTTATTGGCTATAAGAACAGATAAGAACAAGAATTAAACATCGTTCAATTAATCGTCTTCAAAACCCCGCAATCTCTGCGGGGCACTTGCATTATGAACGATGTTCAATTATTTTATAGCACATCACTAAACACTGTTCAATAACCCGTTAAATTAATTTTCATGATCCGATAGGATAATCCAGCCATGTCCAGACGCAGTGATCATAGCCGAGAAGAAATACGTGAAATGGCCCTGGCAGCCGCCGAGACAATTGCCTCGGAACAGGGGTATACAGGCCTCAGCGCCCGCAAGGTGGCAAGTGCAATTGGCTATACGGTTGGCACCCTCTACCTGGTATTCGACAACTTAGACGATTTAATCCTACAGGTTAATGGTCGCACACTGGACCATCTCCATACCCAGATGGTGAAGGAACAGAATCAACACCAGGATGCCCGGGAACGTCTGCTACAACTCGGTCATACCTACATTCGCTTTGCCGATGAAGACCCTCACCGCTGGGAGATGATTTTCGAGCACCATTTACCGGAGGATCATGAGACACCCAAGTGGTTCCTGGAGAAAGTAGCCCGTATGTTTCTCTTGGTGGAGACAGGACTCGAACCACTTGCCAAACGACATTCACCCCAGGAAATAACCCAAGCCGCCCGTGCTTTGTGGGGTGGAGTGCATGGTATCTGCATTCTGGCAGTCACCCGTAAACTTGACGTGGTCGGTGTTGACTCTGTACAGGATCTGAGCCAATCCCTGATGGACAACTACCTCAGAGGATTTACCGGCCACTGAGTGACGTCAGCGTGCTGATTCATGCCGATGGATATGACACGATCAATGACATCGGTTAAAAGAAAACACTCGTTGGAACAACTCACAACTTTGGGTGTTGTATTTCAACCCCCGACTACATCAATAATAAAAGGCTCAAGCCATGGATAAACTTTTTAAACTCACTGGGTTCATCCCGTTTTTACTCATCGTTTTTCTTAACGCCTTTGTAGATCTTGGACACAAGATCCTAATCCAAAATACGGTGTTCAAGATTTACGATGGACAGACTCAAATCATCCTCACTGCCATCGTCAACAGTTTAATTCTTCTGCCCTATCTGTTGCTGTTCAGTCCTGCGGGTTTTATCTCGGATCGCTATCGCAAGCCACGCGTGATGCAAATCAGTGCGGCAGTGGCGGTAGGATTGACCCTATTGATCACCCTCGCCTATTACATGGGTTGGTTTCAATTCGCATTCGGACTGACCTTTCTGCTGGCAGTGCAAAGCGCTATCTATTCTCCGGCCAAGTATGGCTATATCAAAGAAATCGCCGGCAAGGAAAAGCTCGCCACGGCCAACGGAGTGGTGCAGGCAGTGACTATCGTCGCTATCTTGACCGGCATTTTTGTTTTTTCGATGTTCTTTGAGGGAAGTCTGTCTGGTGTGGTCTACACCCATGAGGCAGAGATATTGCAGGCAATTGCACCAACAGGTTGGCTCTTGGTAGCTTTTGCCTCAGTAGAGTGGTTACTGGCCCAGCGCCTGCCTAAGTGCCGCAAGGAAGCAGTAGATATTAGCTTTGACTGGCAAGACTATCGCACCGGTCGTTATCTACGCGGCAATCTGTCAAAAATCTTCAGCCATCGAACGATCTGGCTGTCTATTGTCGGCTTGTCGGTATTCTGGGGCATCTCCCAGGTGGTACTGGCCGCCTTTCCGGCCTTTGCCAAGCAATCTATGGGAGAGAGCAATACCATAGTCATCCAGGGTCTGATGGCCTGTTCCGGTATCGGCATCATCATCGGTTCCCTGATCGCTGGTAAGGCCTCAAAACACTATATTGAGACCGGCCTTGTCCCATTGGGCGCACTCGGAATCGTAGTCGCAATCTTTTTCATACCCCAGTTGAACACCACCAGTTTACTGGCGCTCAATTTTCTATTGCTTGGAACCGCTGGCGGACTCTTCATCGTACCCCTGAATGCACTGATCCAGTTCCATGCAAAAGATAAGGAGCTGGGTATTGTGTTGGCCGGCAACAACTGGGTTCAGAACCTGGTGATGCTGAGTTTCCTGGGCCTGACCGTATTCTTTGCCATTCAAGGCATCGACAGTGTGGAACTGTTTCATCTGCTGACTTTCACCGCTCTGGCAGGCGCACTCTATACCATCTACCAGTTACCCCAATCCCTGGTGCGTTATGTTATCGCACGACTATTTTCCAGCACCCACCGTATCCAGGTAATGGGATTCGATAACCTACCTGCCGAGGGTGGCGTTCTCCTGCTGGGCAACCACATCAGCTGGCTCGATTGGGCAATGGTACAAATCGGGTCTCCTCGACCCGTACGTTTCGTCATGTACCGGGGAATCTACCAACGCTGGTACTTGAAGTGGTTCCTGGATCTTTTTGGGGTGATCCCGATTACCGGCGGTCAGAGTAGAGATGCCCTGGAGAGTATTAATGAGCTGTTGCGGGCCGGTGAAGTGGTCTGCTTGTTTCCAGAAGGCTCTATCAGCCGTAATGGGCAGTTGGGTGAATTCAAGAAGGGTTATGAAAAAGCTGCCGAAGGAGTGGACGGCGTCATCCTACCCTTCTATCTACGTGGTCTGTGGGGAAGCCACTTCTCCCGCTCAAGCGAGAAACTGCAAGAGAGCCGCAGTAATGGGCTTCGTGGTGATGTGATTGTCGCCTTTGGCAAGCCCTTACCCATGGACACACCGGCTCATGAATTGAAACGACATGTGTTTGATCTCTCCATTAAAACCTGGGAGCAACACACTCTGACACTCGACCCCATCCCGCTGGCATGGCTGCGTACAACCAAACGCCGAGGCAGTGATCTTTGTATTGCAGATGCCAAAGGAGAGACTGCCCTCTCAGGTTACAAGGCCATGACCGCAGTGTTAGCTTTCTCCCGCTTAATTGCCAAACGTTCACCTGAGCAAAACATCGGTTTACTGCTACCTACCAGCAGTGTGGGTGTGATTACCAATATGGCTGCCTTGTTACAAGGCAAGACACTGGTTAACTTGAACTATACATCCAGTCTACAGGCACTACAGTCAGCCGTGAAAAAGGCTGAGGTCCGTACAATCTATACATCAAGTCGTTTTATCAAAAAGTTGGAACAGCGAGGTGTGGATCTTCAGGGACTGCTGGATCAGGTGGAAGTTATTTATCTCGAAGTGCTGAAAGATGAGATCGGCGTCTATAGTAAACTGGCACTTTTATCCGCTTCGATAATTCTACCGGCTCGCCTGCTCTATATCATATTCGGTAAATCTGCCTCACTGGAGCAACCGGCTGCGATTCTCTTCTCCAGTGGCAGCGAGGGAGAACCAAAAGGTGTGGTGCTGAGTCACCGCAATATCATGGCGAATATTCGCCAAGTCTCTGATGTACTGGACACCCGGCATGAGGATATTGTGATGGCTACCCTACCCCTGTTTCATGCATTTGGCCTCACGGTTACAGGATTGATGCCATTGGTTGAGGGGATGCCGGTGATCTGCCACCCAGATCCGACAGATGCCCTGAACATCGCAAAGGCGGTGGCGAAATATCAGGCCACAGTGTTCTGCGGCACCTCGACTTTCCTGCGCCTGTTTATCCGTAACCGCCATATTCATCCGCTAATGCTGGATTCTCTAAGAGTCGTGGTGGCCGGTGCTGAACGGTTGAGCCCTGAAGTCAGAGATGCCTTTAAATTGAAGTTCAACAAAGATATCTACGAGGGCTATGGCACCACCGAGACCACACCGGTCGCCAGTGTCAACATTCCGGATCGTATTGACCCGCTGGATTGGCGTATACAGCAAGGTAGTAAACCAGGAACGGTCGGCATGCCCTTACCGGGAGGTAGCTTCCGCATCGTCGATCCAGAGACTATGGAAGTACTACCTGTGGGCAAGGATGGCCTCATCCTGTTCGGCGGCACCCAGGTAATGCTGGGTTACCTCAAAGACCCAAAGAAAACAGCTGAAGCGATTGTCGAGATTGAAGGCACGCGCTGGTACAAGACCGGGGACAAAGGACATGCGGATGAGGATGGTTTTCTCACCATCGTAGACCGTTACTCCAGATTTGCGAAGATAGGTGGAGAAATGATCAGTCTCGGCGCCATCGAAGGGGTGATAGGAAAATTATTACCAACGGACACGGAAATACTTGCCACATCACTACCCGATGGCAAGAAGGGTGAAAAAGTAGTGCTCTTGTTTACAGGAGACATCAATAAGGATGAGCTAAAGCAACTCATCAATCAGTCAGAACTTTACCCCCTGATGCGCCCGTCAGAGTTGATCCCAATTGAGACAATTCCAAAACTGGGCAGTGGTAAGAATGATTTCAGTAAAGCCAAACATCTCGCCATGGTGGCACTTTCACAATGAAGAGATAAAACTCATATCATTCAGTCACAAGGACACGCATCTATCAGTAAGATACTTGGATCTGTTTATTTCACCCCGTGGATTTTTAATAGCAGCTTTAAATATCTGGACACCTGGCATCTCGTTATACGGACGGTGTGAGTCATATGTTTTTAGAGCAGTATTTTGTAACAGCCCCTGATTACCTTGTGTATAGCAAAATTTCACTAGTTATCGTCTTGGGAGATAACTTTCAATGAAAACCCCGGGTACTTTAAAATGTAAATCCACTCTCGCAGGGCGTACTGAGAACAAATCGACAGCGGCAGTAAAAAAAGTACAACTCAAGTTAATCCACGAATTCCTGCCGCAATCTCAACTGCAATGATTTCGCTTGTCTGAAAGCTTCTTTCAACATTTGCTTTTGCGTTTCGCTGAGGTGTTTTGGATTGACCCGATTGACTTCGTCATAGGTACCTCCATCCAACTGTCTTTTTATGCGTATACGTTGGATGAAATCGAATGCCTCGACAGAGGAGATGGTGTCAGTGGTAGTACGCTGCATCTTCGCTCCTGCGATACGCAAACGTTCCACGGTGTTACTTGACCAAATACCGTGTTTCAGAGTCCATATACGCGCAGCATCGACAAACAGACGGCTGCCGTGCTTTTTTAAATCAATGGTATGCGGATACCGGCTACCGCCGTCATAGGAAAAAGTACCCAGCCAACCCAAGGGTGGCGTGCAAGTAAGCGCCTCCACTGCCATGGCATGCAGAAAACGTGAATGTTTGGCTGGCTGTGGCAATAGCCAATGATGCAGATCATCAACCAGTTCGTTTTGCCCGTAAAGCGGCCGGAAGTCGAAGAATATGGTGGCATTCAACAACGCCTTGGGGTCGGGGGTCGTCATCCAGCGCTGAAACCTGTGTTGCCATTCACGAACCGAAAGGCACAAGTTGGGGTTGCCTGCCATGATATCACCTCGGCAAAGTCCGAACCCGCAGTGGTCGAGTGCTTTATTGACCGCTCTGGCGAATTCCACCAAGGCAGTGCGAATTTTGGGTGTGTCAGATTCTTTCTCGGGTTGAAAAATCAAACCATTGTCCTGGTCCGTTGCGAACGTCTGCTCCAACCGTCCTTCGGAACCGAATGCCATCCAACACCAAGACACGGGCGGCAGATCGAATTCGTCGGCAATCAACTCGATCACACGCATGCAGAGCAGATCGTTAAGGCCGGACATCCATTGGGACAAGGCTTCCACACCCATACCACTGGCAAAAAGTTCCCGGCCGCGCTGCCGGACGGCTTCCGATGCCTTTGCCATGCTGTCCACATTGTTTGACAGCTCGATGTTTTGAACCAGTGCATCGGCCCCGCCCTCGCGAAAGCCAGGTAGGTCGACCGGTGACAACAGGTTGAAAATCTGGCCATCGGGTTCGACCAGCACCACATGACTCAAGCGCCCCCGCGTCAAGGCAACTTTCGCTCGATGTGCTGGTGAATCGGCAGGCAAGGAGACAGGAGCAGCAGTCATAAAAAGGAAGACAGGCTCGTCGAGATCTGCACCCATGCGAGTTATCGCGTCGACCAAATCGTGCAGCGTGACGATTCCCAAGGGCGTATCACGCTCTATTGCGACCACTCCGGCTTGAACACCCACTCGATTGAGCTCAAACAGGGTGCTGCGCAGTGTCGAGTCGGGCTTGAATATCAATAGCTCCTGGTTAACCAGTTCTCGAAGGGGGATTTCTCCGATGCCGGCAGCAGTATACGATGCACGAAACTCGACCAGTGTTTTGGGTGGCCTGGGTGGTTGAGTTGCCGGCATCATTTGACTATTTCCCCTCAATCCTTGTGTTGCAGCAGTTCGCTAACTTTCTCGACCAATTCGTGTGTCGAAAACGGTTTCGTGATGTAAGCATCAGCACCCAGTGATAAACCCTTCTTGACTTCGGCTTCCCGCCCCTTCGCGCTCAACATGAGAATGGGAAGTTTTAGAAACTGTTGATCGGCACGTATCTCCGCACAAACCTCGAAACCGTTTTTTCGCGGCATCATCACATCTAGAATCATCAAATCGGGATCCACTTCAGCTAACAGATCCAAGGCCTGTTGACCATCCGTGGCGGTAACCACGTCGTACCCCGAGCGTTTCATCAGAAACTCGACCGATAAGACGATATTGGGCTCGTCATCAACGATCAGGATTTTCTTTGGCATAGGTTCTCCAGTGCATATTTCATAAGTTTTCTTATTTTTCGATAGCTTAAAATTAAAGGTAGCACATTCCGCTGGGATGCTTTCAACCCGGATGCTGCCGCCTAGATGTTCGATGGTCTTCCGACTTGCAGGCAGTCCCAAGCCTGTACCAAGCGGTTTCTGGGTACACCTAAGCCGTGAATATAGTCGGGTCAGAGTACTAGTACCGGGCCTGTTGTCTTCTGATTTCCACCATTTTTTCCGAGACTTCGATAGCGTCGGCAAAGGTGTGTATGCCTCTGGCTATCATCAAGTCAATCATGCGTAAAAATACCTCAGCCGTCGCGATTGAATCACCGAGAGCGGTGTGGCGATATTGGGGCTCTATTTCTACACCAAAGCGCTCCGCCAGAACATCCAGTGTATGCTGGTTGGAATGATCGTGGATATAGGCCGATAGCAAAACTGTATCCAGAACCGGGTTATTAAAATCCACCCCGCAGGACGCCTTTTTTAATTCCAGGAATTTCATATCAAAGGCAGCATTGTGGGCAACGAGAACAGCATCACCTACATAGTCACAAAATTTCGGCAAAACTTCAGTGATGGGTGGTTTGTCATTGACCATCTCATCGGTGATATGGTGAATTTTTGTGGATGTCGCCGGAATGTTGCAGCCCGGGTTTACCAGCTGATCGAAATACTCACCCGACATTATGCGACCATTAACGATACGGATACCGGCCAACTGAATAATTTCATCACCGTTGGATGGTTCCATACCGGTGGTTTCCGTATCAAAAACCACATAAGTCAGTTCACGCAAGGAGCGCTCGTCAACGCTTTTGCTCTCTCTGTTTTTCAGAAGATCAAAATCATAAAACTCTGGTCGCGGATCCATGCCTGGCATTTTGTCTGAGACGTTTCGGTGATCACCTTTTGCCTTCGGCAAGGGCAAACGTAAGCAGGCGATTCCTTCCTCACGCTCTTCACTCCATACCACGGCTTTGTGATTCTCCAATATATCGCGGCCGTTCATATCCTTAAGACAGTCATCGAATGATTCATCCAACCAACTGTCTATGGTGCCGGAGCGGATAACTTCGCCTGACCAGCTGATATCGATATACACTTTGTCCTTTTTGGAACTTGGTTCCAATTCAAAGGTTGTCGCTGAAGTTGTTTCGGCAATTCGGCGGATGATCCGCTCTGTCAGTTCGACGATCGAGAGGCTGTCGCAGTGCAACCAGACAGGGTCGCCGTTGATCATGCACTGGATGGCATCATCCGATTCAAAGCGGCGAACCACACAGTTCAGCAACGTGGAGGAGTAGACATCACTCATCGGCCAGTGCCCTGTGATGATCTCCCCGTAGTCTCTGCTAAGCTGTTCCAGGCGTGTCGACATTGCACGACTTTCCGCGCTCAGGATATCTTCGAACATCTTCCGCCCGTCATCGTCCATATTTACACCGTCGGTCAGCATCTCGGTGGCTGCGCACAAGTTTGCAACCGGCGCTCGCAGGCCCTCGATGGCATCACGTAACATTCGATCCCGCATTCGCAGTTCAGACAGTTTTTCAGTGGCATCGTCGAAGGTCACAACATAGCCTGTCGCCGCTTTTTCCTCAGCGTCGAGTATCAGGCTCAGCTGACCCTCGATAATGTGCCGTCCATCGGTTGTTGAACAGACTACATGCGCCGAAAATCCATCTGCGGACTCCGGGACTTCCAGTTGCCCGGTAAGGTTTTCCAGGCCGTGTGCAATAGACGGTGTATTGAGCAGACTCGTTAGGGAACGGCCCAAACCGATATCACCATAGTAATGGAGAATTTCCAGTGCACGGCGGTTATACAAAAGGATTTGGTGACTCAGATTGCACACCAGCACCCCTTCATTCAAGTCACGAAGCATGGTTTCCAGGCGAGCCCGTTGCTGATCCAACTCGCGGGTGGCGACTTCAACCTCCTCGCCGACTCTCTTCCGGGCCGATTCCAACACCGCGGCCATTTCCCGCGCGGTCGGTGCCAACAGTCCCAGGTACTTTCCCGGTTCGGTTTCAACGCCGTGTTCGGGATTGGCATGAATAAGTGTTTGCAGATCGTTGGTTAGCGTGTTGATAGGCGCAACGACATTTTCGTCAAACTTCAACCATACCCAAAGCACCACCCCGATAATGGCAAATCCCGCACCGCCACCCCACAGCACCAGATGAGGTACTGATTCCACTCCTATTCGACCCGCTGCGACCCATAGCGCCGATCCCAACAGAGCGGGAACCATGAGTGAGATCAAAGCGAAGAAGAGGAAAACCCGAAAGCGCAGACTCCACTTTTCCACCATGTTTTTAGCCGCCTATGTCATAGCATGCAAAATTGAATTTTCAACAACTCTCCATCTAGTTTAATCACATCAACAACTCTCTTTTCACACCAATACAGGCTCGCGCAGTCAAGCGATCTGGGGAATCTCTGCCCGATCTTCTATAGCCCTGAGCGGCAGAGTAAATATGAATGTGGCACCCTGCCCCAATTCACTCTCTACCCAGATCTTACCGCCATGATGCTCGACGATTCGGCGGCAAATCGGCAACCCAAGTCCCGTACCTCGAGGCTTTCCATCCTGAGCATCACTCACCTGATGAAACTTCTCAAAGATTCTCTCCTGCTCGCCATGTGGGATGCCGCTTCCGTTATCGGTCACCTCCACGCAAGCCCTACCATCGTTCTGAAAGATTCGCACACCGATCTGACAGTTCTCTCCATCACAAAATTTGACCGCATTGGATATCAGGTTGATAACCACCTGGATCACACGATCCTTATCCACCGTGACCTCGACTGACTCATCCGGCATACGTTTGATCAACGCTGTTCCACTCTCTGCCACCAACTGCTGAGTGGCGACCAGCGCCTCCTCAATTGCATGCCGCAGATCCACACACTGCATATTCCATTCGACGCCTTCGGATTCAATTTTAGCCAGATTCAATACTTCATTGATCAGGCGGGTCAGACGCTCACTCTCCTTGACGATAATATCCAGATACTCTTCACGTTGATTGGACGACAGCTCAGGACTATCCCGCAGGATTTCTGAAAATGCCCGTATCGAGGTGAGGGGCGTTCGTAGTTCGTGACTGACCGTGGAGACGAATTCGTCCTTGAGACGGTCCAGTTCCGTAAGGCGTTCGTTGGCCGCTTTAAGTTCACCGGTAGCAGCTTCCAATTCGCGGGACTTCTGTTCGAGTTGTCGGCTGTATTCGAGCACCTGAGAGGTTTCATCGAGTATCTTCATCACGCCTTCAATACTCAGTTCCTCCCCCTTCACCACTGAGCCCATCATCACACGGGCCGAAGCGGCGCCAATCGCACCGGCTAACTGGCGTTCTGTATACTCCACCAGCGCACTTTCGGCACGCATCTCATCTCTGAGAACCTGTCCTCGCTCGAGAGCAAATTGCTCGAATGCCTTAACTGCCTGATCTGTACCGATGAATCTTGCCAGAATTTCACGTATCTCGGCGACTGACGTGGTACTCTCCCAGATACGTGAATCACGTGTCTTCGAACCACGCTTAAACACATCCACAAAAAGAGTCGCCTGGATACGCTCAATGGCACTTTGGTTTGCAAACAAAGACACACCAACAAGCAAGCCTACATTTACCAACATGCTCCAAAAGACAGCGTGCGTGATGGGATCGAACGTATCTAGGCCCAACAGTTGATACGGTCTCAGCCAGGACAAGCCCAAAAGCCCCTCTTCAAGAAATACCTGAGAGAGCCAGCCCGAACGTGCAAACCCAGGCAACACCAACGTGTAGGCCCAAACCAGAAAGCCACCCATGAGACCCGCTATCGCCCCGGCGCGACTGGCCCCTTTCCAATAGATCCCAATTAAAATGGGCGGTGCAAACTGGGCAGCAGCGGCAAATGACACCAATCCGATCGTGACGAGCGCATACGACTCACCGATGAGCCTGAAATAGAGATACCCCATTAACAGGATAACGATGATGGCACCACGCCGAATCATCAGTAGCAGGCCGCTCATATCTTCCCGGTGCAGTGCATTCATACGCAACAGAAAGGGGATCACCAGATCGTTGCACACCATGGTCGATATCGCGATGGTCGCCACGATAACCATACCGGTTGCCGCCGAAAGCCCGCCAATAAATGCGAACAGTGCGAGGTATTCCGCATTACCCGTCATCGGCAGGGTCAGCACGAAGGTGTCGGGATCGACGGTACCCTCGGGAAATAGAATTAAACCGGCGATGGCAATGGGTAACACAAACAAGTTGATCAGCAACAAGTAGAGAGGGAAGAGCCAACTCGCTTTGCGAATATGTTCTTCATTGACGTTCTCTACCACCAGAACCTGAAACTGGCGAGGTAGAAACATGATAGCCATCATGGCCAGAAAGGTGAGCGACAACCAACTCGCGTAACCGCCAGGCATCGCGTCGAAGCCAAAGAGTTTGGCCACCTCCGGCACCTCTGCAGCTTTGGCAAAAAGGTCGGCCGGGCCAGAGAATACGGCAAATACAACAAACAAACCCACGGCGAGAAACGCAATCAACTTGATAAGCGACTCAAAGGCGATAGCCGCCACCATCCCCTCATGGCGCTCGGTAATATCGATGTGCCGGGTACCGAATAAAATGGTAAACGCTGCCAGGGCAAGCGCAACATATAGCGCCGTATCACCATAGAATGCCCGACTCGCTGCTGTATCTGCAATTTCGGGATGTGTGAGTAGCACATTGTAACTGGCAGCAACGGCCTTTAGCTGCAGTGAGATGTAAGGCATGATTCCCACCACCGCGATTACGGTGACCACCCCCCCCACAAAGGCGCTCTTTCCATAACGCGAACCGATAAAGTCAGCAATGGAGGTAATTCGATGGGCCTTACTGATGCGCACAATCTTACGCAGTACGAACCACCAGAGGCAGGCCATCAATGTGGGTCCGAAATAGATGGGCAGAAATCCTATGCCTGAACCCGCTGCACGACCCACACTGCCGTAAAAGGTCCAGGCGGTGCAGTAGACGGCGATCGAAAGTGTATAGATATACGGATTACTGATAATCGAGCGACCCGAATCCGATCGCATGTCCGCATAAAATGCGATGGCAAACAGCAGCCCTACGTAAGCAAAAGCACAGATAAGAATTAGCCAATCGGACAGCACGAATTCACCCGTCCCAATGGTTACTGTGTAACGAATCTCTTTCGCCTGCGCGGCGACCTTCCATCAACAAAGCCATTAAAACAATGAGAACAAACCAGCAGCAGAAGAGGTAGAGATAGAGAACGGGAATACCCAGCCAAAGCGAAGCCGCGCCAAAGAGATGCAATAATGGGTAGTTAAGCGCGAGCACACCCAAAAGAAAGAGCGCTATGAGACGTTCATGATTTCGCTTGTTGGACATTGTCACCATCCCAATCAAAGAAGGTCATAAACCACCGGTTGCTTGTGAAACTCCATCATCAATTCCTAAGCTTTAGCTGACTACCTCAGGGTATGAATCACTTGATCCTTGAAAAGGATCGATCATGCAAATACCTGCACCGTGCCCAATGAATCACTCACCACCGCTTGGCGACCAGAAACCTCGATCTCCAGACGATTAATGATGGCAGTGTCAAGAGACACCGACTTCATCTTCTTTGAGTTTAGGATAAATGCAAATATTGTGAGTCATTGAAAACGCGTGCCCCCCTCTACAACAGCTGCACGCATCACCAAAACCAGGGACACAATATCTTTGGTTGAAACAAAATGGTGAGAAAAAACCGTATGGCAGCCGGTGCAATGATGCGTATCAGAAAAGGGATGAGCAGATCAGACAACAAATCTGTAAGGAATGCAGCGTCGGGAGACATGTAAACTATGTCGTCATGCTACTATTCATAAACTGATTTGCCGTTAAGTGTGCAGTGATGTCAGTCGGGTACAGAAATGAAACCCGATTACCCACGATTACCGAAATGGGGGTACCTATGACTAGGTGGAATCTCCCAAGAAAGATTTAACCTTGTCCACCAGCTCGCGTGTTGCAAAGGGTTTTGTCACGTAGTCATCCGCCCCTAATGCCAAACCCTTATCTCGCTCGATATCCCGCCCTCTGGCAGTCAGCATGATGATGCGTACCGAACTCAGCTTAGGATCGGCACGCACCGCCTGACAAACATCGTAACCATCCATGCGCGGCATCATGACATCAAGCAGTACAAGGTCGGTTTTTGTTTCCTTCAGGACATTTAGCGCCTCTTCGCCGTTACTGGCAGTGCGTACTTGGTAACCCTCTTTTTTCAATAGGAATTCCAGGGACAGGACGATGTTAGGTTCATCATCTACAACGAGAATCTCCACTGCCATAAAGATATCCCTCGCGCTGCCTGCCGATCTTTGAATGGTGGTTATCTACTCACAGACGCCTGTAAAAGCCCTATGGTAGAAACACACTCGCCTACCAAACTATGCTTTAGTTCTAACACATAAAATTAAAGATTGTCTGGATCGATGCTGAATCGTGTGGATTTTGTAGCACAGGAAGAGATTATGAAGTCGCAGTTGTAGCGCGGCTAACGGCAGTCCAAAAATTGGCATTGGCGCTTTCTCCTCCCGGCGCTGCATCCAGGCTAAAAGTCAGGTCCCTGCAGTACGATCAGTTCAAAACCAAGATTCCGGTAGTCACGGATCTGTGCCGGACCCGAAGGGGAAACGTCCACGTAAGCAGGGAAATCTTCTGGCGTATAACCATCCCACCCGGCATGTACACCGCAGACATGCAGATCGATCCCCTCAGTCCGCAGCTGCTGTGCATCATCATGAATCGGTGCCAGCAGACCCTTGGCCTCATCGGCCAGCAGACCAAACTGCTCACGGCCATGTGTCACCACTGCAATCGGTAGCTCAGGGAAACGCTCGCGTAACTGGGCACTCAGCCTAGCGACCTTGGGCAGCGCCCAGCCTAAGGCATCATCGTCATCCTCTAGGATCTCGAATACCACGCCAACCGGCTCTTCGTCGGCCTCCAGCAGACGATCAACCTTGGCGTCGGCCAGAGCCAGACCCGTTAAAGAGACAAGCGATATCAGAAAGAAAAGGCGCATGATGCAAGCACTCCCCGGACAAAGAAAATATTCAATAGATGGACAGCAAACGCGGGAACCTAGTTTCAATATCCTGATATGTAGCGTACACGCACACGATTTCGTAGGTCGTGCTACCGGTTCTGGGGAGAAGGCTGACTACCGGAAAAATCGAAGTGGCCCACTCTTCCTACCCTGAAGCGCTGACAACCTGATCCCGCGGGATCGGGGACCTAAGCATACGGGTGCAAATCTGATAGTCATTGGAGACGGAAACAAAAAGCGGCTACCGAGAGACTCGGTAGCCGCTTTTTGTTTGATTATTTGGCGCACTTCGAAGGAGAAACTTCGAACCGCCTTTTCCAGACATTAGAAGAGTGGAATGAGTTTTTAAGGAAATACGCTCCGTTCTTCAAGGAGGTGGCCTGATGAGCAGCACACCTCCTACAATTTCACTTAAAAACAGTAAGTTAGCCTCTCCTTTTTCTTTGCGCCTGACCTTCAAAGAACGGACGATTCTAGAACAAGCAGCGGGAGACATGCCCCTGGGGACGTATATCCGCTCCAAGCTACTAAATGAAAGTGAAGCTCAGCGCAGGGTGCGCAAACGCACCCGAAAGCCCCTGAAAGACGAACAGGCTCTGGCTTTGCTGCTGGGTGAGCTGGGCAAGGCGCGGATTGCCAATAACCTCAATCAACTGGCCAAGGCTGCCAATACAGGCTCCCTGCCTGTTACACCGGACACTGAAAAAGCCCTCCAGAGAGCCTGCGCCACCGTGCAGGACATGCGGGACTTGCTGTTACAGGCGCTGGGATTCCCTACGCCCGGAGGTGTGCCATGATCCTGAAAGGAAGTCAGCGTTCTGGTGGCAGGAAGCTTGCGGACCACTTGCTCAGAGCCGATGAAAACGAGCATGTCGAGCTGTATGAACTGCGGGGATTCATGTCGGATGACCTTCATTCCGCTTTCAATGAAACCCATGCGGTCAGCAAGGGCACGCGGGCATCGCAGCCCTTCTTCTCCCTGAGTCTGAGCCCTCCCCCGGCTGAGCTGGTTCCTATTGAAACGTTTGAAGCCGCTGTAGAACAAATCGAGCGCAAGCTCGGTCTGAACGATCAGCCAAGAGCCATTGTATTCCATGAGAAAGAAGGTCGCCGCCATGCCCATGTCGTCTGGTCACGGATCGACACGGGCCAGATGAAGGCGATCAATCTGCCGCACTACAAATTGAAGCTGAGAGACGTGTCCAGAAACCTGTATCTGGAGCATGGCTGGAAAATGCCACCGGGCTTGATGGACCGCAGAAACCGTAACCCGCTTAATTTCAGCCGCGAAGAGTGGCAACAATCCCGCCGTGCAGGGCTGCACCCCAAGGAGATCAAGCGGGCCTTTCAGGAATGCTGGGCAAACTCTGATAACCGTAAGGCGTTTGCGCAAGCCCTGCTGAGCAAAGGCTTTGTCCTGGCCCGTGGGGATCGGCGCGGCTATGTCGCACTCGATTACCGGGGAGAAGTCTACGCCGTCGCCAAATATGCCGGGGTAAAGACAAGGGATGTCCGTAAGCGCCTTGGCGATCCCAAAGAACTCCCCTCGATTGAACGGGCCAAGGGTCAGATTTCTTCGGATATGACAGAGCGGCTCCGCCAGCATCTCGCCCATGCCGAAAAGACCAAACAGCAACGCTCTGCAACACTTGAATTCAAACGCCAGCGTCTGGTTGAAAAGCAGCGCATCGAGCGCCGCGACATGGAAAAGGCTCAGCGCCAGCGCTGGGAAGCCGAAACCAAAGCCCGCGCCCAACGCCTATCCCATGGCTTGCTGGGTATCTGGCACCGCCTGACGGGTAAACACGACAAGATTCAGCGTCAAAACGAGATGGAGACGCTTGCCTCCTACCAGCGGGACCGGAAGGAAAAAGACACGCTAATTTTTCATCATATCCAGGATCGCCAGCAGCTAAGCCTGCGCCAGCAAAGTGAAGTCCATACGCATGAGCTGGAAATCGAATTGCTACGGCAGGATATCCAGGACTACCGCGATTTGGGCAACGAAAAGCATTCCAGGCTCAGGGAAGAGTACCGCGAGGCTTCGGAGACACCAGAGAGACCCCGTACAACCAGCCAGGACCGCGAACAGGATCGCGGCTATGAACCGGAAATGTAAACCCTGCCACTGAAAGGAGTAAAAATGACAAGCTGGAAATGCCCCACCTGTGGCAATCGCTATGACTGGCATCATGCCTTCGCCAAGTTCGGCTACGATGACGGGGACGGAGCCGTAGAAACACCGCGCATCGCCCGCATTCTGGAAGACGCCGGGTATGCCGTAGCCACCGCCCGCTTCGGCCCGCACAACACGATTATCACCTCGATCCGCAAGAACGGTATCGAATATATGCCCGTGCTCGATCCACACATATGCATCGGCTATGACGATCCAGCCACCTACCTCCCGCAAGAAATCCAAAATCTTCTAAATCATAACGTCCCTTATGATCGACTTTTCAACGACACATAAAGCGGTGATACCGTGAAGGTCAGGGTGATGCAGGAGTGTTTGTGATTACGACTAAGGAAAGGAGATAAAGGCAAAGCCCCGCAACTGCGAGGCTTTGCTTAACTCATATCATCTACTGAAACAAAATTAAAAGATATTTTTCCATGCTCCAGCTCAGTCAGAGAAAAATGCATCCTATCCTGCCCAGAAGTTAAACGGGAGATATTTAGGTGCATCAACTGAGTTAAACCGCCTCCGAATTCTACTAGTTGCAGATCACTCACATCCCAAAAATACAAAACTAACTTGTCACCACTTTCATTTTCAGATTCTGACATGGTTAAGAGTAAATTGTATTTAAGCGTATCCTTTTCTATATCAATATGCAGAGATACCACACAACTATTCTGAATCAATCTTTCATTCAGGTCATGCAAATCGGTCATTGATTAATCCTCGTCTCTTTACCCTTCGGCCCGTATCCAGGTCCATACTCGTAGGTATGAGTATGAGGATCTGAATGGTATTCCTTTGGCTTAGATATATCGCCATAACCATGATCTGTATAATCAGTTCGTTTCACCTGCCTCCCGTACTGATCATACTCAACTCTGGATGTCTCCAGCTGTTTAGTTTTCGGATTATACTTCTGGTGAGTTATGGTTTTTGTCCCAGGTGTAATTTGATGGGGCGCATCTTTATGCCATGCACTATCCGGTAATGCAGGTCTCTTCTTTGTAGATTTCTCACTTGCAATACGCTTTTCTTCAAGCCTTTGGTTTTTCGCCCATTCATCCTGCTTTTTGTTCTCCTCACGAATCCGTTTATCTTCTATCCTCTTCGTCTCGGCAAGATCATCCGCCTGTTGCTTTTGCTTTGCATCGAATGCGTCTTTGTTCGCCTTCTCTGTTGCGATCCGGTCTTGTTCTAGCTTTTGGTTCTGTGCCCATTCTTCCTGTCTCGCATTCTCATCGCGAATCCGCTTATCTTCCACCCTCTTTGTCTCGGCAAGGTCGTCCGCCTGCTGCTTTTGTTTTGCATCGGCTGCTTCCTGATTCGCCTTCTCGGTTGCGATCCGATCTTGTTCAAGCCTTTGGTTCTGCGTCGATTCTTCCTGTCTCGCGTTCTCCTCACGAATCTGCTGGTCTTGTAACCTTGTGGTCTCGGCAGGATCGTCCGCACGATTTTGAACTGTAACGGGCTCTTGTGTCTCTAATTGCTCATTATTTCTTGTGGTCGATGAATCTTCATATCTACCATAGGTTCCTTGTCCATGTACTTCATGCCTAGTAATGTTAACTGAATCAGATGTTAAGTATGTATCTTTGGTAATACTGCTTGATGCCGGATCATAATGCGTAGCACTAGTAGCGTTGTAGAAATCGACATCTACTCTTACAGGTGGATCAGCTTTAACGCTTATGTCTACATCTGGGGAATTCGGCCCTTTCAATCCTCCAGCCAATGCCAATGAGGCATAAAAAAACAGGACAAAAGAACACAAGAATATTCGCACGAACATACCAATGTTATTACTTTTCACCATCATGTTCTCCTTTCCAAGATGACATTACAAATCTTGATAGGTATTGTAAACAATAGGAACAAGGGCACCAGCAGTAACAAGCGGAGCAACCTGAAACCCCACACCAATAACTCCCTGCAACTTACCTCTTTTCACAATGTCGTTAAGGATTTCTTTCGTTCTCAATCCCGGAGGTTGCGTGAGCGCTGCACGAACACTTTCTTCTGCGACCTCTAGCAATGCAGCTCGCTTTATTCTTGAGTAGAGCTTTTTCCCTCCAATTCCTGGGATATGTTTAATGGCTGCTTTTTCCAATATATTTCGTCCAACAAAAGATAAGCCTCCAATAAGCGCACCTGTATACTCTGCTTTTGGACAAAATTGCTTACCGGCGGCCAATAATTGGTCTCTCTCAAACTTACACTGATCAAAAGAGTCATACTGTTGTGCTGTTAAGCCATTATTGAGGCATGACGCGGTTGTTTGTGTATAAAAAAGAAATTCATTTAAAGCAGAAAGCGCACCCATTAGGAAAGGCATACGACAACTTCCATCAGGATACTGAAATGATGAGCCATATATACTCGGATCAAAATACAGGGCTATTTTTGTAGAGAAAACTTCACCGTCTCTCCGAAACAATATGTCATTTGCATGGTGATATCCAAAGCGTCTCCCTGCTTCAAACACGAGCATGATGAGATCGCGTCCAAATACCTTATGACCATTAAATGAAAGAATTTCATCGCCTTTTTGAATCTGTATAGGAGTACCAAAAGGTGTGGACTTTAATGCGGATGTAACTTCAACACCCTCATTAAACATGCGGTTTGTATCTCTTACTTCAAGTCCGGCATGCGTTGGAATAAGGCCAACTTTTTCATAAGTGTATGAGTCGATCTTTTTTAGCCTTTTCAGTGCATGACTCATTTCTATCGCCCATATTCTTAGTTCTTCTAGTGGCACTTTTTTGTTGTAGCAATCGAAATCGGTCAGCTTATCACAGACTGCAAAATCCACGATAACCCAGTCAGCCCGGCCAGTTTTACCAAAACGTAAATCAGAGGTATATAACCGAAGACTCTTGCCTTGATCACAATGATCCGGTTTATTTACTGGATATTGATGGTTGGTATTTGGGTCTGCGCAATAGAGGAGACCGCCTCTCTTGGGGGCGGGCCATTGAGCAGTTACCTTCCGTTTAACTGAATTATATTTGTTCCATGCTTGGGTATACCACGATTTTTCCTTCAGATAGTTAAAGCTATCTGAAGGAATCGCTTCGGCATAAAAGCGGATATTTCTGTTTGATTTTGAATTCTGTGTTGGCGGATTGATATTAGTGCAGACACCAGGTCCTAGAGAAAGACGACCAAATTGATTGGTATTAGGAAGAACCCAATGTAGGTCAATAGAGTATGGTGCAAAATTACAGCTATTGACGACATAGGAAGTAGGCACATCGCCAAAAGCGGTGCTAATAGAAAGGCCAAACAGAGCAGTTAGAGCAACTAAACTTCTCATACTGATAACCCCAGGAGAACCAGAAGGAGATAGTTTTTAAACGTTGTCTTGGCTACCGCCAAACATTTGTAAGCCAATACCACCAAGTACGGCATTTGTTGCCGTATATTGAACAGCGGCTTGCGCTACAGAAATATCGAAGAATAAGCTAGAGAGAAAAACCGAAATTACAGCAGGAATTGCTGCAACGACGAAGCTTCCTATGGCGTTGAAGGCTTTTATGGCCCATACAAATATAGCCTCCAACACTTTAAGCGCTGCCCAGATGAGGCCGCCACTGATCAACAACATTGCGATCGTTTCACCATTCATCACCGTGCTCCTTGCATACTAGAAAATCTATACTGAAAATTACTGAAAGATCGTATTCAATCCAAAGCCCCTTTAGGCATTGATTCATGGTGCATTCATATCTGATATATGAATCTAAATCATAATATCCCCTGAACTAATCTCCAAATCAAGCAATTGTATAATACTTCTCAGTTTCAAAATGTCAGCGTTCAATGTGCGTCTAAACGATTTGCGTTGCTATCCCAAATTTGAAAACCAAAGGTAATCCGCAGTAACTTAGTAAGGTATGACAATCCAGCCACTTACCTCCTGCAGCACATCCAGAACCTTCTGAACGCCAAGCTCCCACCAGAAAGGCTTTTTCTACGCTTAGCATTTCTGCCACCCGGTTAAAGGCAGACTGAATTTCAAAAAGGTCCTAAAAATCAGTATGAAAACCGGGAAAAGAATGGTACGAAAGTGAGGAATATGCGGCATTCTATATAACCTATATATTATTATCTTGTCTTTTTATTATAATGTTTATGTTATTTTATTATTGCCGTGATATAACTTATATGTTATTAATTGAGTGTGTTATTTATAACGAATAGGTTATTCTCATGCGCCCACAAGATCGTGCCACAGCCCGCCGTCAGCTAGACAAACGCCTCAGCACCCTGTCAGATGCTGATAGCCTCACGCGTCCGCCATATGGCTGGATCAAGGCTATCCGTGAAGCATTGGGTATGACCACAGCCCAGCTTGGCAAGCGCCTGGGCGTTAGCCAGCCACGGGTCGTTAAAATAGAAAAAGCAGAAAAAGACGGCGCAATCACGCTCGATTCCCTGGAGCGTGCCGCGCAGGCTCTTGATTGCCGTCTGGTTTATACCCTGGTACCGAGGAAGCCACTCGACAATCTGGTTGCCGAACGTGCAAAAATCATCGCCAAAAAGCGGCTGGAGACCACCGGGCACAGCATGAAGCTGGAAGCTCAGGGCGTCGAGGCCATGGATGAGAGTGAGCAACTCAAAAGCCTGATGAACAAGATTGTCGCGCAAGGCGGTTCCGTGCTATGGGAGGAGACATGAGCGACGACTTCCTTGTTGAGCATGATGATGCCTCTACGCCTCTTTCTGCGGAAGAGCTGGAAGGTCTGATCCCATCCTATATCACGTTACGCTCGGAACTGAACGAAGCGGAACAGGCCAACATCCTCGAAGCCGAAGAGTGGGCCTTCAAGCGCAAACGCGATGTGCTTTCGGAGAAATTCCTGAACGACCTGCACAAGCGTATGTTCGAGCGTGTTTGGAAATGGGCCGGACAACATCGCCACACGGGCAAGAATATCGGTGTCGATGCCTATCGCATTCCTGTGGAATTGCGCCAGCTTCTGGACGATGTTCGCTTCTGGATCAGTCACGAGACCTATCAGCCCGATGAAATTGCCACGCGGTTTCACCACAAGTTGGTCTGGATACACATATTTCCCAATGGCAATGGCCGTCATGCGCGTTTGGCCACCGATCTGCTTCTCACCGCCCTGGGCCAGCCACGTTTTACGTGGGGCCGGGAAAATCTGGTCGATGCCAATGAAACCCGGCAGGCTTACGTGGGTGCCTTACGCGCCGCCGATCAGCACGATTACGGGCCATTACTCGCCTTCGTCCGCTCTTAATCAACTCTTACAAAAATGCTCCGGCTGCACCAGAGGTGCAGGCGCAACAACATGGGCCGAAGCCCTAGAAATCGTAAGCGTTGATGACGATCAGTTCTCGCTCAATTTCTTCGATTTCGCCGTTATAGCCCATGTCTCGGGCGATGGCTTTGTAGTCGATGTAATAGCGCAAATTCTCCGGTATTTCTGTCGTCTCTTCGATCAGTTCCTGCGCGTAATCAGCAGCAGTGCCGTGGAAGATGTTGACGTATTCGTAACGAGTCAGCGCATCCTCAAGGTCAAATCCGCGATCCAGCAGGAAGCAAAGCTGCTCAATCTCGCTGGCTTCGAGGTCATCGAGTTCCTCGAACCAGAGCGACACAGTACACTGGTCGATCCCGGCTGCACTGGCGAGGCGAGAGAGACCGCATTCACCGTCTATGAACTGAATTTCAACCTCTTCGCAGCCCCGGCGCTCAAGCTTTTCCATTCCGGCTTCGAAGGCTTCCAGGCTGTCAAAGTAAAATCCGGTGTGATCAATCGAGTATGGTTGGGCGTAAAACGTGGTCATGGCTTGTATCTCCTTGCTTTCGTGAAATCGTGGCTTCACGGCAGGCAGCAGACATAAGGGGAAGCGGAACAGTCCGAAGACCATCAAAATTGGTGCGGCCCGCAGGTACGAGGACACGGGTTTGATGGCCGGAGCCGTCAGGGGAGACTTGCAGCGCCCCTGGCTGATGCCAGACTTGCCACACTTAAATTTCACGTTTGCACGGGGGGATATGACGCATGACCACACTCCTTTCACAACCATTCCTAAGAACACGAGGATAATTGTCAGTACGTCTCTCTTACTTCGAGGAGGAAAAGTGCTATGAAACGCCGTAAAAAAAAGCAGGCAGACTATGCCTTTATTAGCGTCAAGGTGGATGACTACTCAGTGCGCACAGAAGCCGGGATCAATTACCACCTGCACGGGTCGCTATATCCCTTCGACCATGAAGAGGAACCGATCTACAGCTTTGAGACTGTGCTACATATCAGCGGTATCTGCACCGATCCGCAGGACCGCACGGGACACCGCTACGACATCACTCTCTACGGCATGCCGGATGCGCAACGTAACAATCCCAAGATCAAAGACCTTCACGAACGCGACGAGCATGGCAGTCCCAAATACCGCAAACGCCGAGGCCGTGAAGAGCCTGCCTATACACCGGCCCCTCCCCTCGCCTATATCGAAAAGATCAGGGGCGAAAACCGATGGACCATATCTATATTCGTCGCGCCTCAAATGGTCACAGATAGTCTGATCATTCTCTCCGGCCCGAAGACAGCCTACATTTCAATTCACGAAATCAAGGAAAACCGTAAACGCCGGGTCAACAGCCTCACAGTGCAGACCACGAATCCCGAAGATGAGTAAATGCTTAAGCCACATTCATAGTGCGCTTTAAGGCTGCCGGGGCATCGCATACCAGTTAACAGCTACTCTCCTGAAAAACCAGCCACAACCTGCGTCCTTATTGAGCATCCGTTCCTTAGCGACGGTAACTCATTGATTTTCAAGCGTTGCGGAAACGCTTCTCCACACATTACGACCCAAGGTGCAAATCATGACATCCCACGCACGAGCGGCCTCAGATAAGGCCGCGATGGTCGCGGCCTCCTAAATCAGGAGGTAAAAAAATGAAACTGGTTACGAGATTTGAACTGGCAGCGAAAAGCAAAAACGAACTGCATACATTACTCAGAGAGGCTTTTAATGCTCTTGCAGCGAGTGAGCCTGACAGCCATCAGCGCAGAAACGCTTTGGCATCCATCGAGAATATCAGGAATGAACTGACTTTAAGGGCGCTATGCCCTTGATGCCAGTTCAGAGTTCACCATAAATATCTCGACACCCTATACAAGTCACTGGATTATGTTGATATTGCGGCATCTTAATCAGCTCGTTCTCGGCCAAAAGCGGACATTAAGACATCAGTATTATAGCTTGCTTAACTCAATGTTCATTAAAGGTCTTAATGTTTGAAATGCATGCTCCACAAGAAAGCCATTTCTCCCAGCATTTGGGTTTTTTCCACCATGAAATAGATTATTTCTAACGCTATACCAATACTCAACCATATTCGGCCAATCTTCTAAAGAAAGCAGGCGACCTTCAGATAAAGAATTATACGTATTGGGCTGATCTTCAGTGCTGTTCCACCACTTATCGATTACTGGATAATTGGGATCAGCCGAGTTATTGTGAAGCGGCTTTTTTTCAAGTTCTCTTATGACTTCGTTCCAAAATTGAGCAAGCGTATTATTGCTTGTCACTGCCTTAAGATGCTTGGGGCCAATCCTTTCGTCTCTTTTTAATCGTTGAATTGCATCTCGGTCATTCCGTGCATCAAAGTAAAGATTGTTTTTAATATGTGCTATGAAGGCTAAATACTGAAAAACAAATCGGGAAAATGTATCACCTTCGGAAGCTTTTTCATGCCATGCCTCTATGAGGGGGTAATAACTAGGAAGCTCGTCATTGACGCCCTGTGAATACAAATTACATTTAGAGCAATGATATTCAACGATCCCTAAGTTCCAAGCAGCATTCTCACCAGAAAGCTCCGCTGCAAATTAATCCGCCATTTGACCATCTGTAGCACTATCATCAAGCTCAGCCATTTCATCACGCCGGTCTATCTTATGCATTGGTCGTTGGCATCTGCTACATTTCATATTCTATGTATCCTTAACAATGCATACAATGGACTAGGCTCTTCGTTTTTCGAGCAAAGATATTAACTTCAGAAGCAGCTCCTCAAGTTTTTTAAATCGATCATCTTTCCGTAACAAAAAATGGGCGAGGTAATGGCAATTCGGGCAGAGAGTCACGAGGTCATCAAGGGTAGTCTTTCTTGGTGAGCTTCTCTCTGATAGGGGGTCAAGATGATGTACGTGAACAATCTGCTTCTGGAAGGTGAATTGACATGCCTGACAGGTGAAATCATCCCGCCGCTTGGCTTGCTCTGCAAGTTTTGCCGACCGGTATACACGATAGGCTGTGGTGCTCTCTTTTAAGCCTTCCTCTTCGGAGTAGTCTAAAGCTGCCTGCTCGCGATTAACCTCGTCACCTATAGATGCGTTTGACTGCTGATAAGTTCCTTTTTTATTGATCCATAGAGGCTTTAGCCTATCTTGGTAGAAGAACCAACGATACTTCCGATCAGGGTCGCCTTCATCTCCATAATCCTCAAATAATCGCTCTCGAATAAGACGAATTCTTTTCTCCCGGCACGCAATATCTCGGCAATCTGAGATCACATGTCCGAAGACCGCAGATATTTGTCTCTTATGGTTCTCTGAAATAATGGACTCGTATTTCTCCGGAGCGGAAAGGTGCATAAGAGCGGAATGGACACCGCAAACATTTCTAACCGCAAAGCGCCCCTCTCTTGCACCCTCTTCATAGATCGCCAAATAACAAATCTCTGCAATTCGTTTTTTAGCTGAATCCAAGTCAATAATCTCTTTATCTTCTACAGTCAAACTCAGCACGCGAAGTAGCGCTATCAGCTCCCAGTACTTATTCTGCAAATACCAAGGCCCGGCGTTTGCAATTGTATGTGGCGTTTCGAAGAAAAACCTATCACCGGTGTTTACTTCGTTCTTGTTACTAAACCAACGTAAAGCATAAGACTGCTTCGTACTTGGACTTATATTTTGAACGGGCATAGCCCATAGATACTCAACATTAGCAAACACAATTTTGCTATTTTCCGAAGCCTCTTCGAATTGCCTCTCTACTTTATTATCGAAAGTCTCCTTTGAATCATCAAAACCCTCAGAAAAACGGGAGTGTATTTCGTCGAAGGCTTTTTCCAAGTCTAATCGCTTCTCGTGACGGGTCACGTAACTCTTACGATTAATAACGAAGCGCTCTAGGAACTCATCAAAAACACGATAAGCATGGAACCGAGGCCAGTTAAAATTACCAGCTTTAATCAAATCTTGTCTCCTAGTTGTGCAATTGTCTAGCACTACTCCCATTGTATAAACAAAGCAGATTATTACCTCTTAGGCAACGTCGGCAAGGTTCTATTCCGGCCAGAAGCGGACATTTAAAATTATTAACTCTGATCCCAATTTCAGTGTTTATTTACATCTGAGAAACAAACCAAGATAATTATCGTGAATAGCACTTTTCCAAGTTTTACCATACAGGCGAAAGCCTAATTGTTCGAGTATACTAACCATTGCAGGGTTAGCCGTGATTTCAGTTGACGCCATGAGGTTACCGTCCCCAAACTCGTCCACTAACATACGAGCGACATTTTTTGCTATTCCCTTTCCTGTGTACTTTGGGTCGGTGTACAGGTAGCCTAGCTCCCATTCGAAATCGTTTCCTAAGTCAGAAAGTCCAGATTTCTCGTTGAAAAAGTCTGAGTTTGTCTTAATCTTTATTGCCCCAATTGAAACCGGTTCTCCGTCAATTCTAGCGAAACACAATAATTTGCACCTGTCGGCCTTTTTTAACAGCTCACCTTGAACTTTTCCTTGTTGTTTTAACATGCCCGCAAAGGTCACCCGAATACCTTCGGTAAGGTTTTCTTCCAAAATTATTTCATATTCGATTTTCATTTTTACTAAATTTAAAGTTGAAACACCTAAACCTAAAGTCGTTCGATCAAGGCAGGCAACGGCCAAAAGCAGACATTTAAGTCTGTAATCTAGGGCTCCCATTCAGGAAGCCGAAAATCCCCTTTGTTTGGAACGATAATAGCCACACTCTGCTTTGCTCGCGTAACCGCTACGTAAAAGCTTGCTGCAGGCTTTGGTTCCAAATATATACCATCCCTAATAAACTTTTTGATAGATTCTGTAGGGGCAATCAATACTCGATTAAACGTGCGACCTTTAGCTACTTTGAAATTCATAAAATCAAATTCAAATTTTTTGCCTGAGCTGACACTGTTTCGTAAGCATTGGGGCTGAAAACACTTTACATACGCATTAGCATTTTTTTCTCGAACAATATACACTCCATCGTGCTCTGTTTCGTCATAATTTTTTGATTTCGTTTTTGGAAATTGCCAGCTCGAGTCAAAAATAGTATCAGAAAATTCCGCTATATCTTTATTACACCGCCACGTAAAATTATTTTCCTCGATTTGTATTATCCCTTTATTTTCGCGTTCTCGGAACCAATGGATGGCTTCAGTATACTTATATTGTTTGTTCTTCAAACTTCGAGGATTGGTGGAAAGCACAGATTGTCGAATGTCTCCTACCATTTTGACATCAATTGATGTATTAAAAAGAAAATCTAGTAAGCTCCAATCATGACCACTTAAGTCCTGAACTTCATCTATTAAAATTTCATCATAAATACATTCTAGACGGTGAGATAACGTGCCATAGCTATCAGCTACCAATTCATTTGCGAGGCGACTTAGCTCACATGCGTAGAGACAATCGTTTGAATCCAGAAATCGTCTTCCACCTTTAGCCATACGATAGGGGCGCCCTTCAAAGTTAAATCCTTTAACTCTTCGGCCTGGGAATTTATATGGGATAAAAGGGCGCGCAAAGTCTCTTATTAAAAAGGTATACCAACCTAGAGCCAGAATGTCTGGTCTATCCCCTACATACTGGCTGAGCCTTTCATTCAGTTCAGCCTGATTGGATTGAGTAAATGTTACTATTATGGCATTACGTTCCTTGGGGAGATTCGCACAATGATCTATTATCCCTTGTGTCTTCCTTCCCCCTGCAACGGCCAAACTCAATACATTAGTCATTGATAAACTCGACAGCAGATTTAATATAATCTGGCGGTGTTATATTAGACGAAGATTCAGAGATCCTAATAGCCGATTCTGTTTTTTCTCTAGTCATCCATTTATTAATATCTGCCGTATTTGCAATACCAAGGATACTTCTCAAACTCTCCTCTGAGTTAAAGGATAACAATTGAGGCTCAAGAGTGTTTCCATGATTATTATCCCCAATAAAAACTTCTCTCTCGCCTTTTTTAAGCCACGAACTTAACTCAGACTCTAAGTCTTTGGGATCATTTCCGTCATTGTCGCGTAATGCTGCAACTGTCTTATCAAGAGCAGAACAAAACTCCAAACATTTCTTTAAAGAAAGGCCTCGCATACTTAAAACATCAATCCCACATTCCATAGGCATTTTTTTATATTTATCTTTAAAGAAGCGTTCAAAAACGATTTCATCCGAAGGCCCCTCGACCAGAACAATCTTATTTGCCAAAGCCATGCGTAGAGTGTCATACCCTGGGAGTTTTTTGAAATAAGATACGGTTTCCGGCTGCAGGTTGGCTATTTTTTCCGCTTTATCAGCTCCCATTAATAAGATGGAATCAAGCCCCAAACGGTTCAACACAAATGAACTATGAGTAGAGATAAAGATCTGCTGCTGCTCTCCAGATAGCTCCTCCATTCTAGACAGCAAAGTTGCAAGGCTTGTGTGAGAAAGATGGTTTTCGGGTTCCTCCACCATGACAAAACTTGCCTTGTCGGAATGTTTATTCATTGCCAACGAAATTTTTATTGCGGCTTGCTGGCCTTGGCCAGACATCGAAAAAGGAACCTGATCAACATGGGGGGTAATAGCCCCCTCCCAAGTAGTACGGGCACTTTGATCCATAGCCAGCGATATTGGTTTGTCATGCAAAGAGGCGTGCAACTTTCCAATACGATCATTTACTCCCTTTAAAGACTCGTCTGACATTGATGCCTTAACTTGACGAAATTCCTGTGAGATTGCCACACGCTCATTTGGGTCTAAGTAGTCATTAAGGATTTCTCTTAAATGGTAGTCAACACCGCTAGTAGATCGAACTGTTCTAGAGTCTATTATTGCAGTAGCAAGTTTTTTTGGCTGTCGAGTTATTGGGATATCTGTAAACGGCCTCCAGTCAACTTGATAATAATCAGTAGGAAGTACTAATGAGGGTGACTTAGCCCATATCTCCATGTCATCAGAGTATTCAGGATTTGGCGTTACTTCTAATTTTATTCCAGGGCATGCATTTGTTGGCACATCAGAATTATGTGCACCACACAATTCTTGTAGCTGATCATTTCCTTCAAAGAATAGTTCAATTTTAATCTTTGGAAACGATTGCTTGCCACCGGACTGTCTGCTCGCTACAAACTGGTTGACCAATGCCGTATTGAACCAATACGGGTTTAATTCTTCAGCAGCTTTTTTCCCGTTAATTCGCCCTGTAAGTGCAAGAGAAATTGCTTCGATCAAAGTAGATTTTCCGGACTCATTTGCTCCTACAATTAGGTTAAGCTTTTGATTAGGTTTAAGCTCGAAATCTTTGTAAATTCTGTATCCTTGAATTTTTATTTTTGTAATCAAATGAATTTCCCCAAACTATTTTCAACTTTTAAAATGTTATCAATTACCAATTGTCCGCCAAGGGTCGGTAATATATGAGTCTATACTTGATACCCTGCATCACGAAGTTCAACAAGGATCTGTTGCTTCCATTGCTCTTCTTGATCCATTGATACATACACGACACCACTAATATCATTCGGTGTTTCTACATTTCCTTTGACCACCGCTGAGACTCTAGATCGTCCCAACTTACCTATTAAAAAACCATGTTCAAAAACTACATTCTGTCTAGCTCGATATCTGCCAGTTAGCTCTCCAGACTTTGAACCTATATCGCAGGGAGTATACAAAACCACTCCAAAACCCACATTCGAATAGTGCTCGATTTTCTCAATAATGGTTCTTCCAGAACTGGCTTGCTGATGTAATATTATCGGCTGCAGTCCAATGCTTGAAATGAAAGCCGATATTTCAAGCTTGGCAATATCGTCATGACCATGAACTATAAAGACTTGAGAAGTATTAAAAACCCCTACTGGGGTTGGTATTATTGGCGGGTCGGAAGATTGCTGCTGACTGGCTCCCCACCTAGATGCATCTAGGTGTTGTTGTGTGAGATATCCCTTACGCAGCAAGATTTCGAATAATGGCTCGTCTTTTATCGCCCAATGAGTCCTTGATAACTCCCATCCACCCAGATCAATATCTACTTGCAATGCTTCAATTGTCCCGATGGGCAAACTTGGAAGTGCGGGATCAAACTCGAAATCGAATACTACCGATTTTTGTCGTAAACGAATATTTGTTATGTATCCGATTCTTGATTCTACGGTTTCGTTTTCAGTAACAAAAAGTGTGGGGAAGCTTTTAAGTTCTTCGATAGCATTTTCATCAAAGAACTTATATCTCTCGCTGATTTCATCGGCTGTATACTCGATTGCGACACGACTTCTATCCAGCTCTGCGGGGCTACTGTTCCAAGTTTCTGGATCATACGAAATAATTAAATTAAACACCTTTGAGTCCTTTTTTATTGGAGCGAGGCTTTAGAAAATACAATGTCCCCTTTGGGTCGAAACTTGTCCTTGGTAGCTCACAACAACCATAGTTAATGCAGGTTTAATGTAAAGTTATTCCACACGTTTAACTTGTGAAACACGCGAAAACAAGCACATTTCTCCTAAACAGGAGTATAATTTCCTAAATCCAACCCCTTTCTAAAAAAATATTTCAGGCTTCGTATAGCTATTTTACTGATTCTATGTGCTGAGCAACCAACTTCATATTGCCTAGACCGCCCCATAGCTCTTTGTTGCCGACAATATAAAAATTATGCTTGGCTCTGGATACAGCAACGTTGAGCAGATTGACATTACTTGTCGCCCAGCTTCTGGCACCGTTTTGCATGGGGCTTGGAGCACCTAAAAGAAGAATAACGGCTTTGGCCTCCTTGCCTTGAAAGGTATGCACTGTACCGATATTGTTATAGACCCAATCATCGGGATCTGAAATACCAAAACCTGAAAGTCGTTCTTTCTCTCTCTCCATACATCGTCGCATTCTTTCAGCCACTATTCTAAACGGCGTTATCACAAATATATCTGGATCACCCCCCAAATGCTCACTGGCTCCTAGCAGCATATTCCTTACGTGCTCGCCTTCTTCGGGACACCATTTTTCCTCAGCGTTTCCTCGCACATCGAACCATGACGTCTGGCTACCAAAAAACTCTGTTATTTCAGACTTTTTCGGAACCGTGGCTTGAACCATTAAACCGCAATAAGCAAGCTTATTTGAAATTGAAAACATCGGGTCTTCACAGCGGCGATGTACAAGCAAGGGCGTCCCTATTCTGATTTCACTTAATTCCCTTGGTATGGTCGTGCCGTAGACATTGCCATTATCTGAAAGCATTTGCACAGAAGCATCGGGAGCCGTCCATTCAGCGGGATCAACGCCTAAATGCTTTGAGATACCTTCTATAATGGAGGAAGGAAGAGTTACGACAGGCTCAATCTGTAAAGGGTCGCCCACACTCATGACGCGCCTGGCCCTATAAATTGCGCCTATTGCATCTTGAGGCGATGCTTGCCCGGCTTCATCGATAAGCACCCAACCAAGGCTCTCTTTCGGTAGACTTTTAAGCATACGACCAACAGATGCGAAGGTCGTAGACATCACTGGTACAATCAGAAATGCGCTCGACCAAAGATGTGGCAGTAGGTGTTGTTTATCCTGCGGCAGTGAGCCTCCACCCAAACATGCAAAATAGGCCGCCATATTTTGACGAAGCTTTTTACCCGAAGCATCGATAAAGGCTTTATGAAGCTTGATAGCGGCGATGAACACATCGTCCCTAACGCGTTGCGCCTTATCCGTAAAGTTCGGCGTGAATTTTTGTTGCTCTTCATGGGTTGAAAGCCATAGCTCTTGTGTCACAAGCTTACCACCGCAAATACCGGCGTATTTTTCCAGTTTAGAACGTGCGCTGTTTAACTTATCTTCAAACGCTCTTTCTTGAGTTTTACATTTTGAATGTTCAGTCTCTAGCGTTTTAATGCTTTGCGCCGCACTTTGTGTTCTCACAAGCACTTGATTGTAGCTTTGACGGTATTCTACAAGTTTCGACAAGATAAGCTTATAATCATCTTTCCACGTCTTCCAATGCGTACGCACAAAGATACGTTTAAAAAAGCCGGGCTTTTGAGACAGCAAAAGATTTTCTTTATCCTGCTGTGTCTGTAGTTCCGCTTCTCTTCGCAGTAAAGCAGTTTTAAGTTCCTCTTCTTTTAATTGCTCTTGCCCAATAGCTTCCAGCAATTCAGCTTGTCTGGACTGATTGGTTGTAATTTCAATTTTAAGCTTGCTTACCACGTGATAATTCTCGTAAGCACTTTGCGCAAAAGCTGTCATTTTTTCGGCTGCTTTTAGCGCGCCACTGAACTCCTGCCGAGCCTTTTCCCATTGCTCCTTTGATTCATTTACATTTTCAGGTGGATCACATTCTTCAATTATTTTCGGAATGATATCTTCGCCGTTTTCATCAACCTCGAAATTCAGTTGTCCGGTGATATATTTAAAATATTTCTGCAAAGCGGAGTTATCATCCCACCATGCTTTATTGATGAAGGCACCACGGTTTTTTGAGTTCCCCAAAACGGCAGCGATAATCCCCCAGGTTTCCACATCCTCGCCTTCACCTGCCAGGGCATCACTCAGAGTTTTAAAATAATTCAGTTCTTCAATGTCTTCAGCTATCTGTGATCTTCGAGGCAGTTCCTTACTTATATTTTCAACAGCCTTGTTATTGGATGATGCCACCAGCATTTCATGGCCACGCAGTGATTCATCTAGTTTGTAAAGATGAACAAAGCTATTCCCGAGCTTCATTTTTCCTGAATGCTCGAATGCATCTTCAGCGTCTTTAAATTTGAATAAAGCTTTGGCCCTTTTGACAAGCACAGCAGATACAACATCACGTAAAAGTGTTGTCTTTCCTGTACCGGGCGGCCCGTTTACTGAAAAAATCCCTTCGTTTTCTAGCTCCTGCAAGGCCAGATTAACTGCCGTTTGCTGGAGAAGAACGAGCGAATGCCGCCCCTTCCCCGGCCAACGAGCGAGAGGCATGTTATTCGGCTCAAGTGCTTTTTCGATATGCGTCTTATCATCAAGCACGTCATGCTTGACTGTAGGCTTAGTTATTCCCAAATAACGAGAGAGCGCTTCACCGCATTTTCCTGCATCGACCGCCTGTTTAGCTCGCTGTAAATCATCAAGAAAGAAACTGTTCAAAAGTGGCGCTTCCGGCTGACCTTTACTAAAAGGTTGATACAGACGAATTGCAAAAGCCGGAGCACTACATTCATCTATGGAAAGATCACAGTTTTTTACGATCCAGTTAAACGCATGCCGGGCTTTAGCAAGTGAAAATGGTAAAAACTGCCCCTCTTCATTTTGTTGATAGATGATTTTTTCCAATCCTTCCTTTAGGGCATTTTCTGCAACTTCCCAATATTTAAGCTCGCTCAGTTTACCTTTCATGGCCATCATATAGGCCCAGCCAAAACTTGATACGGCCAGTCCGGTATCAGGAACGGGAACGCCTCGCTTATCAAGCAGGATAACACCAAGCGCTGCCATTCCCTTGACCTGTGGACGCTCGATACGCTTATCCTGATAAACACTCAGTAATTGGGTTGTCGCTTTTTCCAGATCAACTGCGCCGAGGTAAACAAGATAATAGAGATTGCATTTAGGAATAGATTTTTCACCTCTAATCCAGGGCTCCTGGCCTAACTTTAGGTAAGCTACCGAACCTCTTCCAATAATAAGATCACCAGGCTTTTTGTAAGACTGAGGAGAAAGCGCTTCTAAGGCAGTCCATGTATCAAGAATATCCTCAGGCCGATTCTCAAGCGGCTTTACCTCTAACGCTTCATCACCAAAATTCGGTAACACGTCTGGACTTGATGATAACAGCTCCTCCCAATCTATCGGTTTATAGCCGCTGTTGCTTTCAGAATAATCATTAGCAGGAGTGGTTGAAGGCGTGGAGATCGATTTAGTTCCACCAGACAACGGAACCTCACCGCTTGGTACCTCTGAGTCTTGAACGCTATTCAAGCTATTTTGAACATTTTGGAGAAGTTTTCGGGCACGCTGTGTTGATCTGTGGCTCAGCTCTTCCTCGATTTCCTCAAGAATAGCGAAATCGCCTTCGGCATTTGCGTAGATAGTTTCGAGGTCCGTGATCTTGTGCTTAAAATATTTTCGGCTTTCCATACACGCTTGTTCTTCTGATATCTTCTGATCCTTCTGCGATCTTAGCAAAGACCACTAAGCAAACAAGTAATTAAAAATCTTACCGAACAACATACTATATCGACACTTGGGCGTGCCACTGTCTAATTCTAGTGCAAATCCAGCCTGAACAAATACTTAAATCAGCATATCATCACCTCTAAGGACGCCTCCTCGTTCATTATCCTCTGCCTAAACAGTGGTCGGGGTTGAGCGACGAAACGCTCACGGCATCCAATCGGCGCACGGTTGGTCGAAGGTTCCAAGGGGCTATGACATGCCCTTTGGTCGATGGGAGTTCCAAGGGGGAGAGCTGAAATCTCCCTCCTGGCCATGGGGGATTTGGGGGTAGCTTGGAGGCTCCCCCGAATGGTGATTGAACGGACCAGACCGTTCGCTGGCGCTGGAATGGCTCGATGCCGTGAAAGCGCCACCTCAGCTCTTGCCTGATCGCAGTGTTCCGAAGGAACCAAGGGAAGCCTAGAGCGGCCCAGAGGGTGCACGGGAGAGCGGCAGCGACTCCCTGCCAAGATGGTATGGACGTAGTACATACACATCTTGCGGTCATCCTTAAGCCATACCGATAGCGAAACTATCCGGTAGCGGGACTATATTGCGATGCGACACAATCCCATGGTGGAAGCGGATGACGGTGGCACTGACGTTGCAACAAATACAGAGGTTATGCATTAGGTACAAAAAATGCTCTCTCAAGATAATCATGGGAATTATCTGTATTCGCTCAAACTTGAGCCAACTAGCCTAAAAAACGAACTCAATAAAATCTGGCATACTATTTTTGAATCTCTGTTTCATCTATATCATGGGCAAGGCGAAAGCCCGTTGTTGCTCGTGCGTTTGATTTTCCCCGTGTTGCTGATCGAAGATAAGTCGCCTGTGAGCCGCCCGATCCTCCTCTTTTAACATATAAACTACAATAAAAGCTTGACCAAGCTGAGCCATCATGAGGTGCCTGACTAAAAAGGGTTTTGTAGGAGGAATGCCAGCAATCTTGTACCCACTCGTTCACATTACCATGCATATTATGAAGCCCGAATGCATTCGCTTCATAAAAATCAACAGGCATAAGACCAAACTTGTTCAAACGATGTCTGGCGGTAACATCAGAATTATAATAATTGGCTTGATCATGATTTATATCATCGCCCCAACTATATTTAGTATTACTTCCTGCTCTAGCAGCATATTCCCATTCAGCTTCCGTTGGTAAACGAAACGACATATTTAATCGCTTATTCAACCACGGAATATATTGCTTCGTGATTGCTTCATAACTCGCAATATCAATCGGGTAGCGCCCCCCTATTTTGGAGGCACCTTTGGTCATGTATTTGCACACATTCTCATCCCAGCATGCTTCCCATTGTGCGATCGTAATTTCATATTTGCTGAGTTTAAAAGGGTGAATGATAACGGGATGAACGGGTTGCTCACTCTCTTCACCCTCTATGCTGCCCATTTCAAATTGGCCGCCCGGAATGGTCATCATGATAAGATCACCGCCGGGTATTTCTACCTTCTCACTCGTTAGTGGGGGAAACTGTCGCATTTTTTCAACAATGCTAAGCCTTTCCGATGCTGTTGGTGCAGGCTCTCCTCCTCCAAAAAAGAAAACATAAAATGCTAGTGTGGAAATAAAAACCCCAAATCCTAAATAGATTTTACGCTTTAAACGATCTTCAGCTGGGTTACTTATTTTCTCAGCTGGTTTGCTATACCCCACGAGATGACCAATCTTAACCCCCATCCACCCCGCCAGAAAAAATACTAGAATTCCAGCAAAGCCAGGGAACACGAGAGCTGAAGCGTCACCGCCTTGCATCACAATTTTTAAGGCGAGATAGTTCATTATCAAATATGCAATGATCAACTTGCCAAAGTTTATAGAACAATTTTTTCGATTAATGGAAAAGAGGAAGGGTGCACATAAAATCAAACCCATTAATAAAGACCCATCATGATCAGCCTCATGAGGAATAGCCATCAGATGTAATATCACCGGGAGCATTAAGCCGCCGCCAAAAATCAATACTCCCAAAAAATATGGCCAATAGTCTCGTTTGCTAAACATTATGTTCCTCGGATTAAAATAAATTTTTACATGTTGAGGTTATCTGTCAAAATTACCAGATCAGAAAATGCAGTTCTATAACGTTCCACAGTTAGCCCCTTTATTCATTTCAACTGCTACGGGTGGCGAGATATTACTTTCTTTGCCAATATACGTAATTACAAACATGATAGGCACATTTCGTACCATATCCTATTTTTATAAAAATAGTGCAATTAGGTTGCACCTTCCAGCGCAGCTATTGCACGTGCCAGAGTTCGGACTGATGTGTTCAACGAAGTAGTAATGGCGACTACGGTCAATATGGGATCAGCATCAAGTTTTTCTTTGGCGATTTTGATCTGTTTGCTGGAGAACTTTTTGAGGCGCTAGCCAGCAAGCTAAATTCTGATAGCAATACTCTAGGCGGATGACGGTTACCGCCAGGACATGCCACAGGCGCGAAGACCAGGGGAAGGGAACAGACATATACACTCCTGCCCTACTCCCACGCTATGCTAGTATCATCACGGCATGGATATGGCTCATAACTAGCCGCTGGCACGATCCCGCGCCTGTCAGTGCTGCTGCATACGCTCGTATGTTTAAAACCCTTTCATGCAGACGCATGGCCGAATCTGAAAACCATCCGGGGGTATTGGATAACTGGCTGGCGAGTATGTATTCTGAGTCAATTAGAAAAGAGCCAATCGCTACAGCTTTGGCAAGTACAGGCTCTTTAGAGGTAGAATTTATCCCTCCCCCTTCATCGAATGAATTGGAGCTAAGGATAGCGATGTTGCAGCGCAAGATATTTATTATTATTTCCTTGCTTTTGGGTATGCCTGCCCCTGTGCAGGCGGGGGTCGATGGCATATTAGGCTACGCTCGGATGAGCAAGCTCTATACCGGCGGCAGGACCGGAGTGCGGTTTGATGTCCTATCTCCTTTCTATAGGGTTGAAGGATTGCGCATCAACATGACCTTTAGGGTCAAGACCAGCAATGGGGCAATACCGAAAAATGTTGCGTGCAACCTCTGGCGCGGTTTCAAGCATGTTCCAGCTGATAGCCATGCAGTGCCCGGAGAAAGCGGTGAGTTGGGGCTGGTGTTTGAGCAGCTTGATGCATCTACCAATCTCCAGTTCGTGATCGCATGGAAAAACAAACCGGGCCAAAAGGTCTACCCTCATAGCGCAACAATTCAGGCCACCGAAAACGGCCTGGGCTGGAAGCGCTCCGCTAAAAATATATTCGGGTCTTTTTCCCGTGAAGACGACGGCACCCCCGTCCAGATCGTCATCGACGGCCCGAATAATTGCCGGTTGTTGTGAGAGGAAGCAATCATAGTTGATTGCTTGACCGTATAGGTGAACTAACGAAATGTTCGGCTTGTAACTAATACCCCTTAACGAGGACAGAAAAAACATTTGAAATTTTTTACGAAAATTTGCTATTGGTATAGAGGAAAGGCAGTCATGGATGACCGGAAAGAAACGCGGAGCAACAGACAAAAACATTTCCCCGAAGTTTGCTAAGAAAGCACTGGCGGCTCTAGATGTGCCTCTGGATAATGTCGGCATCAGAGAAACACGGCTTCTTTACCGACTGCACGGTGTTGAAAAGCCACCACCGCCAGATGATGGCGATCACAAAGAGATAAAAGAATATGACCATTATTATATAGATTTATGGCATAGAAACCTCCATAAAACGCAGGACAAGGAACTGGGAGAGTTACGCCAAGAACTTAACTTTCGTATATGGAATGACCCGGATTTAACCGAAGAAGAACTCAGTGCCGAGCTAAGAACATTTTATGAATCGAGAATTCCCGCTCCTGATTGAGCAAGCATTTTATTAAACACTTGCTCAGTAATACTTACCCACTTTCCGGTACAATCCGTACATATAAGAAAAATCAGTTCGTTATCAATTTTTAGTTTTGTCTTCTCGCCAAAAACTTCGGCCAAAACCGGGGTTTTTTCATTGAAATCTTCTATTTGAGCAAGGGATAATCGCACATAATAAGCCCCATTTGTATAATATTGATATGAGTCTATTTCGTAGTCATCGGCGTGACACCGAGTTCCTTTCGGAAGCGAAAGCTCCTCAAATGTTTTGGTAAAAAGACGACCTACAAGTTGCCGCTTAGTTTCCTTTGGAAAATCAGCTCTGAATTTTCTTAGCCAATAGACTCTTGACCAGTGGATGTAAAATGTTTTCTCGAAAAAACCATTTACGTTTTTTGATATCTCCACAAAATCGTCGTAAGTAACGCTTTGATAATACTTGTCGTTTAATGAGTTCATTTTATGAGCATTTACCCACCAAAAACGATCTTGCCACCAGTCGCGATCATCTTTGAATTTTTCTGCATCTGCGTATAGATAATCGAGATATATCTTAACCTCCCTGTTTCTGCATTCATCGCAAATCAATTCATCGCGCGGGCCATACTTGTCTATGTATGCCAGATGAAAAAGCTTATCACCAAGACTGGCGTAGTGTTTTGCCACTGTTTGCCGTGTAACGGTTGGTAAATCATTTATCTTCGCCCAGCGAGAGACGACTTCGGTTGTACGGGACTGGGACATTCCTTTGCAGTATTGCAGAGCAATAGCATGGTAAATTTCAGGCGGCTTCTTCGCGCCTTTCTTAACTGGGTTTCGTTGTCGATAATTTCTTGCCATGACACAAGAATAACTCCAGGAAAGACCAGAGTACATTCACCGGGGAAATTTGCTTTACATGGATCGAGACAAAGCCTTTCCAGGCATTTGACAAGGCACTATCCTCTTTTTAACCCCACTTAAACCTCCATGTTTTTTTTAAGGCGAAATTCGCCAAAAATCTGGAGGTTACAGCATGAGCAAATTCGACCGGGCAGTTGCGCAGGGGTTAGGTGAGCAGTCGATTGATGCAGCGCTGTATGAGCTACGCCGCGAACACGAAGAACGCCTGATCAAGGCAAGAGGGCAGTACAAAGAAGCGTGCGATCAAGCCGAAAGCCTGCGCTGCGTCGCCGAAGAGCCGGAGCTACCAGAACCCAATATCTCACCTGTGATAGAAGCACTCCTGGCCCAGGCCAGGGATGCGCTTTCCAGTCAGGCCAATGCCTGTAGTCGAGCCGTGCAAATCCTGGAGGCGTTTCGCTTGCGTCACGGTCTGACCCGTGCTCCCACCCAGCCTCAGACAATAACTGCGTCCATGATCCTGTCGATCCTCGTCTTCGTCGAGGCAGCGGTAAATGCAGCGTTTTTCTCAAACGCGCATATGGTGTCCGGTCCGTTCGCAGCACTGCAAACCAGCGTCCTGATTTCCCTTACGAATGTCAGCGTCAGCGCACTTGGCGGTTATCTCATCGGACGCTGGATGGATTACGGCAGGAACGCGGAAGATGCAAGCGATCCTGCATTTTCGGTTCCCCGCTTGCGGGCGAGGATCACGCTTGCCGGACTAATCGGCATATTGGGCTGGTTTCATATAACGGTCGGTCTGGTGCGGGCCACTGAATCTCTTGATGTCGTTCACCACAGCCTGCCTGGCTATGCGCTGGTACTGACTACCCCGGAATCCCTGTTCCTGGTGTTGACGGGAGCTTGCCTGTCCATTCTTGCCTACCGCAAAGGCAAATTCGCCTTTGACGATCCTTATCCGGGTTACGGCCCACGCTGCCGCGCCCTGGAAACCCTGCGTGATGAGGTCGTGGATGCTTACGAGGATTTTCGGGAGCAAATCGAGGAACGGTTTGATGAAGCTGAGCGCACCGAATTAAAGGTCTCAAAATCCGGCGTACAGGCGGTGAGCCGATACAACAAAGCTGTGAAGCTGTGTCATGGGACAGCTCGCAAGCTGGAAGAGTCAGTCAAGCGGGCTGAAGGCATCATGCGCATGCAGGCCGCCCGGTTGACCAGCCATCACCGCGCAGCCCGTGGACGCCGTTCGGCAGTCAGTGAACAGGACCTCACACATTTGCTGCTGTTCGACGAGTTCTTGCCGGAATCCCTACCAAAGGTAACGAAAGACACACAAACAAAATCCAGCAAAGAGCGCTTCGCGGCCCAAAAAGCCGATGCACTGGCACGGCTGACCAGCCATTACCAGTCCCTATTAAACGATAAGGAGGATATGTGATGAATAGACGCCTGAGAAAACAGCTCCCGGCATTGCTGGGAATGGGCAGCGTATTAATCGCCTGCATCGTCGGTCTGGGTTATATGGGTTTTCAGGCTTACGGCAAAGAAACGGCTGATCAATACGGATGCTTCGAAAGTGTCAGGCAACCGCAGACTGTTGCCTTGGTGGATGTCAGCGGGCCACGGTTCAATGAAGAACAATCGCGTTCCTTGCGGCGCTATTTTGACAAGCTCTACAGCAATCTTGGTTTCAATGAAAAGCTCAGTGTTATCACGACGGCAGAGGACCAGATTGGCTCCGTACCAACCCCGCGATTCCATGTATGCGGGCAAGCAGCTCATGCTGGTGAGTTGGAAACCATCAATGCCGGAACTGCAACGTCCGGGTTTTTGGCCAGGCAGAAAGAACGACTCTATGAGAAAGGCTTTGGGCCAGCTATAGCGGAATTATTGTCGCCGAATTCGAACAGCAAACAGCGCTACCAGTCTCCAATACTGGAAATGATCCAAAGCATCCGGCGTTTTCATCCGCTGCACGTTGGAGATCGGCTGATTGTCGTCAGCGACCTAATCCAAAACAGTGACAGCGTACAGTTTTGCCGCACGAAAAACGACATGCCTCCATTCCCTGTATTCGCCAAGCGTCCGGTCTACAAGCGTTTGAAACCGGAGTCTCTGGAAGGGATCAATGTCGAGGTATTGATGATCCAGCGCCAGGGCTACGGGCGGGATGCGTACTCATACTGCTATAGCGAAGAGGAGCTTCGCAAATTCTGGCATGACTACCTTGTCACCAATGGCGTATCAAATCCCGGCTTTGTGCGCATTCGTCACGGCTTTATCGAAGGCTAGCTATGAGCCGCCCTGACCAAAGCAGCGTGCATTTCCCAAGCCTTGTCATTGTCTCCGGCCTTTTAGCCTGGGGCTGCTTCCAGGTAGGGCCATTGTATGTAGGCAACGAACTTCAATGGCTCGCAGCAATACTCTATTTCTGCACAGCACTGGCTGGCCTACGCTTTGTCATCGAAAGCCTGGGATTATTCGCGCGTTACCTGGAATGGGCAAGTGCACACCAAGCCACGGGCAAAGACGGCACGGCCTCCTGGGCCAAAGACAAGGACATCCGAAAAGAGCTAAGCCGTGCGCACACCGGGCCGTTCTGGGGCAGGATGGCGACGGGCAAGAAAAAACCAATATTTTCAGATTACGTCTCCAATGCCTTAACGGTCGCCCCTGCCGGATCAGGCAAAGGCATATACAGCGTTATCACGAATGGACTGTCTATCAAGGCATCGAAGGTCTTTAGCGATTTCAAAGGCGAGTTGGTCTGCATCCTGAAAGAGGCGCTGGAAAAGCGCGGCGAAACGGTTCGCATCCTGAACCCCGGCGGCTTGTGGCAAAACATTATCGGCATCAGTGATTGTTATAACCCGCTCGACATCATTGTGGACGATCTTGAACGGCCTGGTGGACTGCGCGATGTTCCCGATGACTTGCGGGAACAAAGTACTCAAATTCTACCTGAACCCGCGCAAAGCGATGGCGAGAACACCTATTGGCGGGAAGGCTCGCGCAAGTGTATGGGCATCGCCATGATCCTCGAATCCATGATCGAGGGACGCGATGCCACTTTATCTTCTGTCGCCTTGCTCATTGAAGACCGGGATGCGCTTGAACATAACCTTCGCTGGGTCGTTGGCATTGCCCCTGAAGGCAATCCGCTAACAGGTGGCCCAATGCAAATAGAAAACTGTGCATGGGCAAAAACCCATGACGCAGCAGACCTTGCCGAATTTATCCAGTGGGTGCGGGCACAGGCCAGAAGCCTGCTTGCTCTTATGAGTAACGGCGAAAACCGCACGTTTAATTCGTTCATCAGTGGTGCGCAGCAAGCCCTTGCTCCGTTTGCCTTTGGCCGACTGGCTCCGGCAATGCGTCGGTCCACCTTCGACATGAACGATCTCAAATCGAAGGACAAGACGACCAGTCTTTTTATCGTCGCCGACGCCAGCCGGATGGAAGCCTATAAGAGCTATATCGGCCTGATCCAATGGTGCGCGATGACCGCGATCAAGCGCAATGCCAACAAGAGCGTACCTGTATATTTCATCATGGACGAGGCGACGAATTACAAAATTCACAGTCTGGAAAGTCTGCTGACCTGGGGACGGTCCTACGGGCTCCGCTTACACCTCATCTTTCAGGATATATCCGCATTCGAAAAGACCTATGGCAGAACTACCGTGGAGACCCTGCTTTCCGAAACGGAAGTAAAACAATTCCTTCCGGGCCAGCGCTCTCCCAGAACGCTGGCAATGATAAGCCAGTTGTTAGGCGATCAAAGCATCATGAGCGCCGGATTGTCTCCGAATGAACAAGGCATTCAGGAAAATACGGGCGAAGCCGGAAGAGCGCTCATGACAGCGGATGAAGTACGCCGCAGTCAATACGGCCTGCTTTTTATCCGGCGCTCACTGCCCGCTTTAATCGAGCCGATCTCATATGCGGAAGTTCACCCCTGGAGAAAGCAAGCGGGAATAAATCCATTCCACGGTAAGCCTTTTCTCAAAAGGGTGAAGCTCAGGCTGCGAAGATGGAGGGCAAGATGAACCACTACAAACCGACACGACTGCGCTGGGGACAAGTGCTTGCGCGTTTTATTCGCGGCATTGCCGGATTGTTAGAACGCTGGCCATTATTCCTGCTCGCCGTTGTCATCGTTTCACCTATCGGCCCTCATGTGCGCTGGCAATACACCTATGAGCAACGCGGTTCTGATCGTTTCATGTTGAATTGCGAATATTTTGGTTCGCGGGGCTTTGTGAAGCACGTAAAAGTTGGCCGCTGCCCCGTCTTCGTGATCATTGATACGCGAAAAAATAATTAAACGGTAATTCATTTTAAATAAGGCTTAGTCACATGACCATGAACCAGAAAAAATGCAATTACTTCAAAGCTCAACGGAAAGTTGAATTGCACGAAATCGGCTGCCAGCGCCATGTTCCAACTGATAAAAGTTCGGCCTATACGAAAAAAATTAAGAAATTGTTAACAAAAGGGATAGTAATATGGAAATGAATACACTGCACATCGTAAGTCTGTTTCTTGCGATCAACTCTTCATCAGGCAAAAGTGCTTGCCCGCTTTTAAGCATACCGCTTTTGCACCGCTCCGCTACTTCCATTCAGACCATCTGCCAAGAACTGGTGCTATGTCTACCAAGAAAGGAAGAAGACCATTGACAGATAAATCGAAGATTGACTTAAACGAACAATTGCTTTCCGCTCAGGATCGGCCAGCGGTCGCTATCCCTGAATGCGATGTCGAGAAGTACCGCGAGCATATCAAGAATTTGGATTTAAGCGAGGAAGAACAGACCGAGCTGTTAAAAACCCTCTGGCCCATTATGGCGGCTTTTGTTGATCTCGGATTTGGTATAGATTCAGTTCAGCTCCTTTCATCTTTGCCCTGCAAGACGGAATCGCTTCCTGGCCGAAATGATGACAGGAAAGAGGGGCTAGCGAACGCAAAAGGAGTGAGTAATGACGAATAACGTGCAAAAGGCAGTCATTTATTGCCGTGTGTCCAACAAGACCCAGACCACACGTGGCGACGGTCTCGGCTCGCAGGAAACACGTTGCCGGGAATATGCTAAATATAAGAGCTACGAAGTCGAGGCGGTATTTACTGACGATGTTTCGGGAAGCTTGATTAAGCGCCCCGGTATGCAAGCCATGCTCAAGCACCTGAGCAGGCATCGCAAAAACCCGCGCATTGCCATCATTGACGACATCTCAAGGCTAGCGCGTGGACTGGATGCTCACTTACAACTCAGGAGCGCTATCGCAAAGGCAGGAGCTACACTGGAAAGCCCCTCTATTGAATTTGGCGAAGACTCGGATTCCGTTTTGGTAGAAAACCTGCTGGCCAGCGTATCGCAGCACCAGCGTCAGAAAAATTCCGAGCAAACGCTCAATCGCATGAAATCACGTCTCAAGAATGGCTATTGGGTATTCCAGGCCCCTGTCGGCTATCGCTACCAGAAAACCACCGGTCAGGGCAAAATCCTCGTTCGGGACGAGCCTATTGCCAGCATCGCTAAGGAAGCACTTGAAGGCTACGCCTCCGGGCGCTTCCAGTTACAGGTCGAGGTAAAGCGCTTCCTGGAGTCATTCCCCGAGTACCCGAAGGATCGTAAAGGGAAAGTCCACCCACAACGCGTTATGAATCTGCTGACACGCGTTTTATATGCCGGATACGTGGAATCTGAGGACTGGGACGTAAGCCTGCGTCCCGGACGGCATGAAGGGCTCATTAGCCTCGAAACATTCAAGGCAATTCAGGACCGCCTGAAATCCACCGCCAAAGCTCCCGCCCGGAAAGACTTATCGGCGGATTTCCCCTTGCGCGGGTTCGTGACCTGCGGCGAGTGCGGCCACACACTCACAGCCTGCTGGTCAAAGGGACGCACGGCGCATCACCCTTATTACATGTGCTTCCAGAAAGGCTGTTCCAGCTATCGCAAGTCCATCCGGCGCGATGTGATCGAGGGCGAGTTTGAGCGCTTCCTGTTGTCTCTCAAGCCGTCACAAGAACTATTCAATGCGGCCCTGTCCATGTTCAAGGACCTTTGGAATTACCGCCTGGAGTTTCAAAAGACCCACAACAAATCCCTTGCGCTGGAGATTTCGAAAACCGAGCGCAAGATTGAGCAGTTGTTAGATCGCATTGTGAATGCGGAATCCAATGCCGTTATCAGCGCCTATGAAAAACGCATCGGCCAGCTTCAACTTGAACAACAGGTTATGAAGGAAAAAATTTCTCAATGTGGCCGTCACGTCAGAGGCTATGATGAAACTTTTCGAACCGCGATGGACTTTCTCGCAAACCCGCATGAACTATGGGCTTCCGGGCGTATGGAAGACCGCCATGCAGTGCTAAAACTCACTTTTGCGGACAGATTGGCGTATGTGCGTGGAGAAGGTTTTCGAACCCCGAAAACAACCTTACCTTTCAAGGCTTTAGCAGGTTTTTCAAGGGGTGAAAACAAGATGGCGCGCCCGGAAGGATTCGAACCTCCGACCCCCTAGTTCGTAGCCAGGTACTCTATCCAGCTGAGCTACGGGCGCTTTTTCTGGAACGCGAATTCTGAAGATTCCTTGCTCTTTTGTCAATGCATACACAGTGATTAATCGAGTCATTTCTTGGATTGGCCTGTATGTGACGCACTCCTTTGGGACGTACTCAATGCACTGCGGCGTCCTGCGTCGCTTCGCGCCTGGTCGAACGTAGGGTTCGAATCAAATCCTCTCACACCGCCAAATAAAAAGGGGCTGAGAGATTCCTTTGCTTGGGAGCGAACTGAGGGGAGGGATTACTCGGCTAGAGCCTCGCGCTTCGGCGTCCTGCGTCGCTTCGCGCGTGGTCGAATGAAGGGCTCGAATCATCACATTCTCTCACACCACTAAATAAAAAGGGGCCGAGAGACTCCTTTGCTTGGTAGTGAACTGAGGGGAGGGATTGATTCGCCTTTGGCTCACCCCTGCGGGGCGCCTTCGCTTTGCTGCGGCGTCCTGCGTCGCTTCGCTCCTTGTCGAACGGAGGGTTCGAATCTAAACCTCTCTCTCCGCCAAATAAAAAAGGGGCTGAGGGACTCCTTTCCTTGGGTGTGAACTGAGGGGAGGGATTGATTCGCCTTTGGCTCACCCCTGCGGGGCGCCTTCGCTTTGCTGCGGCGTCCTGCGTCGCTTCGCTCCTTGTCGAACGGAGGGTTCGAATCTAAACCTCTCTCTCCGCCAAATAAAAAAGGGGCCGAGAGACTCCTTTGCTTGGTAGTGGACTGAGGGGAGGGATTGATTCGCCTTTGGCTCACCCCTGCGGGGCACCTTCGCTGCGCTTCGGCGTCCTGCGTCGCTTCGCTCCTCGTCGAACGGAGGGTTCGAATCTAAACCTCTCTCTCCGCCAAATAAAAAAGGGGCCGAGAGACTCCTTTGCTTGGTAGTGGACTGAGGGGAGGGATTGATTCGCCTCTGGCTCACCCCTGCGGGGCACCTTCGCTGCGCTTCGGCGTCCTGCGTCGCTTCGCTCCTTGTCGAACGGAGGGTTCGAATCAAATCCTCTCGCACCACCAAATAAAAAAGGGGCCCTTGCGGGGCCCCTTTTTTATTTGGCGGAGAGAGAGGGATTCGAACCCTCGATGGAGCTATTAACCCCATACTCCCTTAGCAGGGGAGCGCCTTCAGCCGCTCGGCCATCTCTCCGTGTTTTGTAAAAATCGAATTCAGGCTTTTTGGTTATCCCTGAACTGATCCCTATCTGGCCACACGGCACCAGAAGGAGACGGAATTGTACAGATTTCTTGCCCTACAAACAAAAAAACTTTGCCGTCCCTGGCAAAGTTTCTGTTTACTACAGCTCACCTCGGCAGGTGGGCTCAGAACCGACTCAAGAAGCATCTCCTTCAGACTGTTCCCGCTTGATTCTCTCGTAGATTTCCTCTCGATGTACCGTTACATCACGAGGTGCATTGACACCAATCCTGACTTGGTTCCCCTTCACGCCCAGAACCGTCACAGTGACTTCATCTCCAATCATCAAGGTTTCGCCAACACGGCGAGTTAGTATTAACATTTCCAGTCTCCCTGGTAATCCTTATTAAATATATCGAGCTAGAAAAACCATCTAGATCTCGATATGCCTTTGCCAACCAAGCCACCGCGAGTACGGGACTGGTACCTACATTTTAGCAACAGGACAGACCGTTAAAAAGTGCAAAAAATCCTGAAAATCTCAAAATTACAAGGGATTTGGGAGAAAAACTGCTATTTAGGATGCCTCTTCCAGATTGAACGCCTCATGAAGGGTCCGCACACCGAGTTCCAGGTACTTTTCATCTACCACGACTGAAACCTTGATCTCAGAGGTCGAAATCATTCGAATATTGATGCCTTCTTTAGCGAGCGCCTCGAACATGGTGCTGGCAATACCGGCATGGGAACGCATACCGACACCGACCAGTGATATCTTCACGATCTTGTCATCCGCAAGGACTTCTTGGGCTTTTAATTCCTGAGCCGTTTTCTCAAGGATCTCCCTGGCGCGTTTGAAATCACCACGGTTAACGGTAAAAGTGAAGTCGGTCGTGCTGGTATCGGCAGCGATATTCTGCACAATCATGTCGACTTCAATATTCTGATCCGATATCGGGCCGAGTATCTTGAAGGCCACACCGGGTTGATCCGGTACGCCCCGGATGGTGAGTTTCGCCTCGTCGCGATTGAAGGCGATACCGGAAATTTTTGCCTGTTCCATGCGTTCATCCTCAAAGGTAATCAGTGTGCCTTCACCTTCTTCGAAGCTGGAAAGGACACGTAGGGGAACATTGTATTTTCCCGCAAACTCCACGGAGCGGATCTGCAGGACCTTGGAACCGAGACTGGCCATCTCCAGCATCTCTTCAAAAGTGATGCGCTCCAGCCGTCTTGCCTTGGGCTCCACTCTCGGGTCGGTTGTATAGACACCATCGACATCGGTGTAGATCTGACACTCATCCGCCTTCAGGGCTGCGGCCATGGCGACTGCCGTGGTATCCGAGCCGCCACGACCCAGCGTTGTGATGTGACCATGCTCATCGATACCCTGAAAACCGGCAATCACCACAACCCGGCCTGCTTCAAGGTCGGCCTTGACCCTGGCACCGTCGATATCCCTGATACGCGCCTTGCTGTAAGCACTATCGGTCAGGATATGTACCTGACCACCGGTGTAGGATCTTGCCGGGCAACCCAGTTTCTGCAGGGCCATACTCAGAAGAGCGATGGTCACTTGCTCACCGGTGGAGACCAGCATATCCATCTCCCTCGGATCGTTGGTTTCATCGATCTCACTGGCCAGGGCAATCAGCCGATTGGTCTCGCCGGACATCGCGGAGACCACCACAACCACCTGGTTCCCCTGATCACGGTGACGTTTGACCTTCTCCGCCACTGCCTGGATGCGTTCAATGGTACCGACTGAGGTACCGCCATATTTTTGCACGATCAGTGCCATCTCAATTCAACTTCCTATGAGGTATTAAAAAGCCTGCAAACACTTAGTTTGAGCGTCGCTGAACAGCGGCACATTAAACAACAAACCGAATGCCAGTGGAACCATATGCAATCAATTGGTGATACCTTGGAAAGCGGCTTATCCGGCATCCAGGCCCAATTGTGATTTTACCCAGGGTTCGACCAGTGCCAATGCCGCAGGTAGCGCATCCGGGTTACTACCGCCCGCCTGGGCCATATCTGGGCGACCTCCCCCTTTACCGCCGACCTGCTCCGCCGCCAATTTGACCAAATCACCTGCTTTCATCTGGCCAGTCAAGTCCTTGGTGACACCAGCCACCAAAGAGACCTTACCGCCATCCACTGCAGCCAAAAGAATGACTGCAGAACCCAGTTTGTTCTTGAGCTGATCCATGGTGCCTCTTAAAGACTTCGGATCAGCGCCGTCAAGATGAGCGGCCAGTACCTGCACCTCACCGACGGAAACGGCCCCAGAGGCAAGGTCGCTACCGGCTGCACTGGCGAGCTTGCCCTTGAGCTGATCCAGCTCTTTTTCCAGTTTCCGGTTACGCTCCAGAATCTGGCTCAGCTTATCTTCGATCTCGTCGCGACCGGATTTGATCATCTCGGCGATCCGCTGCACCCGCTCTTCGTCGGCTTCCATCCATTCGATGGCACGCTGACCGGTAACCGCTTCAATACGGCGAACACCGGCTGCTATGCCGGTCTCAGCGATAATTTTAAAGAGTCCGATATCACCCACGGCATTCACATGGGTGCCGCCGCACAGCTCTGTGGAAAAATCACCCATCCGTAAAACCCGTACCTCATCGGCGTACTTCTCACCGAATAGCGCCATGGCACCAGAGGCCTTGGCCTGATCCAGTGACATCAGATTGGTTTCAACAGGATGGTTACAGCGGATCTGCTCATTGACCATCTGCTCGATGGTCTGCAGCTGCTCTCGCGTAATGGGCTCGAAGTGAGAAAAATCAAAACGCAGGCGTTCAGGATCCACCAGGGAGCCTTTCTGGGTGACATGGGTACCCAACACCGAACGCAAGGCGGCATGCATGAGATGGGTGGCGGAGTGATTGAGCATGGTGGTCTGCCTTGTGTAGGCGTTCACCTGGGCGGTGACCTCATCACCCACACGCAGATTACCCTCCTCCAGCTTACCCACATGGGCAAAAAGATCCCCAGACTGCTTGCGGGTATCCTCCACCTCGAACAATACGGAGTTCCCCTCCAGGACACCCATGTCTCCAACCTGCCCGCCGGATTCGGCATAGAACGGCGTGCTATCGAGAAACACCACGCCAGTCTCACCCTGTTGCAGCTGATTGACTTCTTCTCCTTCACTTAAGATAGCGACAACCTTTGCCTGACCCTCCAAGTTGCCATAACCGGTAAATACGGTTTCACCGTCCAGGTTCAGCTCAGTCATCTCCGCGGCACCGAACTGGCTGGCGGCCCGGGCGCGATCCCGCTGCTCTGACATTGCCTGATCGAATCCCGCCTGATCGATGGTGAGTTCTCTCTCGCGTGCGATATCCGCTGTCAGATCCAAGGGAAAACCATAGGTATCGTAAAGTTTGAAGACGGTCTCTCCCGGAATCTCCCTACCCTTCAGTCCGCTGATGGCTTCCTCGAGAATTTTCATGCCCTGTTCAAGCGTCTCGGAAAACCGCTCCTCTTCCAGGCGTAAGACACGCTCCACCTGGGCTTGCTGCTCAATTAATTCAGGATAGGCTCCACCCATTTCACGACAGAGTGACGTAACCAGTTGGTGGAAAAACGGCTCTTTCATCCCAAGCATGTATCCGTGACGAATAGCCCGACGGATGATCCTGCGCAGGACATAGCCGCGGCCTTCATTGGAAGGCATCACACCGTCCACGATCAAAAAGGCACAGGAACGGATATGATCTGCAATCACCCGTAGGGATTTTTCTTCCAGGTTGCTGCAACCGGTAAGTTTGGCTGCTGCCGCTATCAGGTGAGCAAAGAGATCAATCTCATAATTACTGTGAACCCCCTGCATGACAGCAGCCAAACGCTCGAGTCCCATGCCGGTATCCACAGAAGGCTTGGGGAGCGGTGTCATCGTGCCGTCCACATCCCTGTTGTACTGCATGAAAACCAGGTTCCAGATTTCGATATAGCGATCACCCTCTTCTTCAGGTGTACCGGGGGGGCCACCCCAGATACCTTCACCGTGATCGTAGAAGATCTCCGAACAGGGACCGCAGGGACCGGTGTCCCCCATAGACCAAAAATTGTCGCTCTCATAACGCTTGCCACCCGGCTTGTCTCCGATACGGGTAAAACGCGCAGGATCGACACCGATCTCTTTAAGCCACACATCGGCAGCCTCATCATCGTCCTGGTAAACCGTGACCCAGAGCTTCTCTGGTGGCAGCCCAATGGTTTCAGTCAGGAACTGCCAGGCGAAGTGGATCGCATCCCGTTTGAAATAGTCACCAAAACTGAAGTTGCCCAGCATCTCGAAAAAGGTGTGATGACGAGCGGTATAGCCAACGTTTTCCAAATCATTGTGCTTGCCACCGGCCCTCACGCAACGCTGCGAGCTGGTGGCCCGATGGTAGTTACGCTTCTCACGGCCGAGGAAAACATCCTTGAACTGAACCATGCCGGCATTGGTGAAGAGTAGGGTCGGGTCGTTTTGCGGCACAAGCGGACTGCTCGAGACCACTTCATGGCCATGCTCGGCGAAATAGTCCAGAAAGGCGTTGCGGATTTCAGCGCTGGTTTTCATATTTTTGGGGCACAAGATTACCGGTACAAATAAACAGTAAAAGATAACAGGATCTTGACAGAAATGCCCGTTTTCTATGCGTTAAAACGGCCATTCAGTGGATTCACATTCTGACTGACAAAGGAAGAAATTCAAGAGAAAAAACCAGAAGGCGTTGCACCCTACGCGATGGGCCACAAAAGGGTGGAAATCATGAGGGTGAATTTCAAATACAGGTGAAAGGATATTGACGGCGTTTGGTATTTACGGTTTTAGTAGGGTGCGGCCCTGCCGCGCCGATTCTGACACAGTGAAGTCCCTGATCAGTCCAACAGAAACTGCCGTATCAGCTCGCCGGGAAAACCCCGGCACTCGAGAAAACGGGCCCGCTTGGCCAGTTCCTTAGTTTCTCGCACACGCCCGGTGCCGTACTTGGCATCATGCACATTCTCAAGCAGGGCTCGCCATTCATCCGCGTAGATCTCCAGATAGCGCTCGATGAGTGCGGCACCGATACCCCGCTCCCTCAGCTCCGACCGGATACGGACCGGACCCTGCCCTTTCCGCACGCGACTCTCGATAAACGACTCGGTAAATCGCTCATCGCTCTGCAAACCTGTCTGTTGTAACCCGTCGAGTACCTGTTCAAGCAGTTCAGGTTCGACCTGACGTTTTGCAAGTTTTCGCCTTAACTCCCGCCGGGAGTGCTCCCGGGCCGCAAGCAGTCGGACTGCTGCGGCCTCGATCTCAGTATGCTCCGATCCGCTCAGGCTTCTGCCTCTGCAAGCACTTCCTCACCCTCATCAGACGGCAACAGTTCGGCACGGATACGCGCCTCGATACCGTTGGCGATATCCGGGTTCTCCTTGAGAAAATTACGCACGTTCTCTTTACCCTGACCGATACGGTCACCGTTATGGCTGTACCAGGCACCTGACTTGTCGATAATCCCCTGCTTCACACCCAGCTCGATAAGCTCACCCTCATGGGAGATACCCTCACCGTACAGTATCTCGAACTGCACCTGTTTGAAGGGAGGCGCTACTTTGTTCTTAACAACCTTGACCTTGGTTTCGTTACCAACAACCTCGTCACCCTTCTTGATGGCGCCGATACGGCGGATATCGAGGCGTACCGAAGAGTAGAATTTCAGGGCGTTACCACCGGTGGTGGTCTCCGGGCTACCGAACATGACACCAATCTTCATACGAATCTGGTTGATGAAGATCACCAGGCAGTTGGTACGCTTGATATTGGCAGTGAGTTTGCGCAAAGCCTGGGACATCAGACGTGCCTGCAGACCGACGTGAGAATCACCCATGTCACCCTCGATTTCCGCCTTGGGGGTCAATGCCGCCACCGAGTCAATAACCACCACATCCACTGCACCGGAACGCACCAGCATGTCGGTGATCTCCAGGGCCTGCTCACCGGTATCCGGCTGGGAAACCAGTAACTCGTCCACATTCACGCCAAGCTTTTCCGCATATTGAGGATCAAGCGCATGCTCGGCATCGATAAAGGCGGCGGTCCCACCCACCTTCTGTGCCTCAGCCACCACCTGCAGCGTCAGGGTGGTTTTACCGGAGGACTCCGGTCCATAGATCTCCACCACACGCCCTTTGGGCAGTCCACCGATACCCAGGGCAATGTCCAGATTCAGTGAGCCGGTCGAGATTGCCTCAATGTTGCGGATGGCGCTGGTGTCACCCATACGCATCACAGAGCCCTTGCCGAACTGTTTCTCAATCTGTCCCAGGGCGGCGCTCAGCGCCTTTGCGCGGTTTTCATCCATTCGATCTACCTCATCTGTGCTGTCTGTATCTGCCTGCCGAACATCCTTGCCGGCGGCTCCTGTCAATCAATTCGAGGCCGAATTATCACACAGCCACAAGCTCACGTCATGAGTCTTAAAGAGCGCTTTTCAGATGGAATTTCACCATCCCTTTATTACAAGTAAAGATTGTTGAAAATAATGAACCGGATGGATGCGGGAGTTAATGGAGATTCCAAACTGAGCCCTGCCAGAATCGTGCGACAAAGACACACCCTACGGTAAATCTGAGCGTAGGGTGCGACCCTGCCGCACCGTGACACCACCCTCAGCTGACCGCTCTCGACCCGCAAGCCAGAGTGATATGGACAGGGTAATCATCAACACCATTAGAGATCCCGCCACAATCCCTCCCCACCCCCCCCAATGCCAGAAGGGATCCAGATAGAAGCCGCCCAGGGTCGCCCCAGCATAGTAGAAGGTCAGATAGAGGGAAGTGGCACTACCCCGTGCCGTCTTCGCGTGACGGGTGACCCAACCGGCCGCCTGGGTATGTGAAAAGAAGAATCCCAGGGCGTTGACAAACAGCCCGAGCACGATCATTTCAAGGTAAGGAATCAGCGTCAGTAACGATCCCACCATCAAAATCAACACACCCAATGCCATCGCCATCGGCTGAGAGCGCCCCGCCACCAACCTCCCGGAGAAACTTGCCGCCAGGGTACCGGTCAGGTAGGTCAGAAAAAGCAGGCCCAACCAGTCAGTAGAAAGTTGATAGGGCTGATCAGCCAACACATAGGTGATGTAACTGTATTGGTTGACGAAGATGAAGAAATTGAGCCCACCAATAACGCAGGCCGCAACAATCAGTGGATTGCGAAGATGTCCCGAGAGATCCTTCAGCATCAAGCGAGGGCGCAGAGGTCCCGGCTCAAACCGACGTGAGGCGGGCAACAAGCGGATCACCAATAACAGACATATCAGATCGAAAACCGCCAACGCGAGAAAGCTACTCTGCCACCCCCACTGGTGAGCGGCGAGACCGCTGATCACCCTGCCCGCGATACCGCCAAGCGAGTTGGCGCCGATATACAGCCCCACAGCCAACAATAGGGCCTTCGAGTCGAACTCCTCGCCCATGTAGGCCATCGCTGCAGCAGGCAGGCCAGCGATGAAAGCACCCTGCAGCCCCCGCAGTAACAGCAGCAGGTTGTAGTCGGATACGAAAAAGGTGGCAAAAGTCGTGAGCATCAACAGTGTCAGTGTCGACAGAATAATGACCCGCCGCCCGACAGCATCAGAAAGTGGTCCGAATACCAGCAGGCATAGCCCTAACGTCATTGTCGTAACTGACAAGGTCATGCCTGCCTGCAGCGGCGTAATATCAAAGGCATCTTTGAGTACCGGCAGCAATGGCTGAGTAATATAGAGATTACTGAAAACCATGACGGAGCCGAGACAAAGGGCCAGGGTAGCTCGCCAGAATGCCGCTGTATGGGATTGGATCATGCTCGTCTGCGTTGAGAAAAAAACAGGCTTCAGACTAACGCCGACCAGGCTATAATAAAAATATATTAAATATATTATTTCTATTCGTTTTCGATATGGATTTAAAACAACTTCGCTACTTCAGGTCTATTATCGAGCAGGGTGGCTTCACCGCTGCTGCCAGACAGCTTCATGTGGCCCAACCTGCCATCAGCATTGCCATTCGAAAGCTGGAAGAGCAGTTGGGTATGACCCTACTGCACCGCAGTGATCGACAAATCACCCCGACAGTGGAAGGTGAGGTGCTACTGCGCCATGCCACCAAGCTTCTCGATCTGGCTGCAGCAGCTGAACTGGAAATGCAGGAGTTGCGCGGACTCACTAAAGGCGAGGTACGAGTCGGCATACCCAGTATGTTGGGTTCCTACTATTTCCCACCGATTTTGATGGGCTTTAAGCACCGCCATCCTGAGCTTCGTCTGACAGTCTATGAACAAGGCACTCGCAGGCTACAGCAGATGATCCATGATGGTGAGCTCGACCTGGGCGTGGTGGTTGCCGACAGTCCGCCAGAAGACCTGGAGACCCGCCTGCTGACCCGTGAAGAGATGGTAGCCTGCGTACCGGCGGATCACCCTTTCGCCAAGCGAGACTCAATCAGCCGGGATGAGTTCTTCCGCCAGGAACTGGTAGTCTTCAAACCCGGTTATTTTTTACGTGAGTTCATCGACCGATTCAAACAGACCGCAGGCATTGAACCCATGATCGCATTTGAGACCAACCTGATACCGCTGACCAAAGCTATCGTTCGACAGGGTTTCGGTATCACCACCTTTCTGCGCATGGTGTTGGAGAATGAACCGACAGACGGGCTGGTGGCCGTGCCCTTCGAACAACCTGTCTATCTGGACCTCTCGCTGGCATGGAAAAGAGATGGTTATCTTTCGCAGGCAGACAGAGCCTTTGTCGAATTTATCTTGCATCAAACCGACAGCGGTGCCTGTTGAACAGAATCCACAGGTAGAGAAGATACGTATTTTCTACAGTATTTAGTTTAGCTATTCACTGTATCCTAAACTTGGAAAATAGGAATCATCTCAGTCAATCATGGATATGAAATCACCCAGCTATCAAATCAGGACTTTTTTAAAAGTCGAAAAGTTATACGTCGTCAGCTTACTGATGTTCCTAGTCGTATCAACCGCTGAAGCCGGGCACGGTTTGGTCACTGAAGCTGAGCTGGACCTGGTCGAACCGGAAGAGTCCTACAACAGCGGCTGGCAATTCTATTTCGACAACGACGTCTTTCTTGGCAGTACAAAGGATCGCAACTACACCGGAGGGATTGCGCTGACACTGACGGGCAGGCGCGCCAAAGATTATTGGTTTTCTGCGGATAAATGGTTAGAGAAACTGAATGACATCAGCGGTTATGACAACCTGATCGGGGGACCGGGCGGCTTTCAACGCCACGCTATCGAATTCGGCCTAACACTCTTTACTCCTGACGATATCAGCACTTCAGAAGCCATCCCCGACGACCACCCCTATGCCAACCTCCTGTTTATGGCCAACAGCCGGGTTGCCGTTTTCCCCAAGGAAGGGCGTATCTACCAATCGAGCCTGCTAGTGGGTCTGCTAGGCACTTCTGTCGGTGAGCAGATGCAGAAGTTAATCCACGAAGCCACCGATTCAGAAGAGCCTCAGGGTTGGCATAACCAGATCTCAGATGGTGGCGAACTGACGTTCAAACACACTCTCTCCGTACAGCAGGTCTTATATAGCCACCGGGGCGATATCTCCTATGAACTGCGCGGGGGACTGGAAGCGGGTATTGGTTTTACCACCGATGTCAGAGCCTCTATCTCCGGAAGACTGGGGTTGCTCAATACGCCCTGGTGGAGCTTTACCCCCCACCAGACTGAGTATATCAATCTGGGGCAGACACTCAGTGACAATGCCACGCACGGACCGAACGCCTCGGAGCTGTTTCTTTGGACCGGTGTGAAAGTCAGATACAGCTTCTACAACGCCATACTGCAGGGACAGTTCCGCGATAATCCAGTGGAATTCAGTCACGACCAGCTTGAATCGGTTATCGTCAATGGCTGGCTGGGGATCACCAAGACCTTCAATAACGGTTTGGGGATCAGCTTCGTGGCACAGACTCAGACCAACGAGATCAAGGGTCCCGACAGAAAGGATCCGGTCTGGGGTGGCCTGATTATCAGCAAAGTTTATTAAGTCCTAGATCTTAGTCCGAGAGATAGTAGGTTACTGTCGAGACCACCCTCACCCGCTTGATATGCGGTGTGTTGTTGTCCCGATCGTTGATGGAAAACTGTCCCTGTGAGGCGGATTTTATTTTACCCAGGCGGCTCTTCGAATCGGCGGCAAACTTCTCTGCCACCTCCCGCGCATTCCGGGTTGCCTCTTCGATCATTTCGGGTTTGAGAGTATTCAGCCCCCGGAAGATGAAGCTGGTTTTCGCCTGATAGTCATCACCCATGATTGCGATGCCCAAACGACCAAGCTGTCCCAGGGCCTGCTGTGTGCTTCTTACCCGCTCGATATCCTTTGTATAGACGCTGATGGTGGAATTGCCGGAATAGCGGAACACACCCGTATTACCCCCGTAAGCCTGCGCCTGTTTGTCCGTGATCGCTGGGGGCGAGCGGGTAATCTCATCCCTTTTGAACCCCTGCTCGATGAGAAACTCGACCACCAGGTCGTTCTTTTTCTGCAGATTGGCGACCAGCTCGTTCAGATCATTCGCGGCCACAATAAACTTGATTGGAAAGATGGCAAGATCCGCCGGCACTTCCCGCTCCGAAAGACCTTTTACCACCACAGTACGTTCCAGGGCCTTCATCTCGATGAGCCCTTTGGAGAGCGTCACGCCCAATAGACCCAGCCCGACACAAAACAGCAATCCAAAAATCAGTGCTGTGCTAATTCTGCTTTTGTCCATGAAGACCCTCTCTCCGTTTATCTAACGCTTGTTAACACTAATTGAATCCGCGTCATTGGTCAGCGAATCACCTGCCGTGCCCAACGGCCAGCGTTGCAGGACCCGATACCTTGGCAATCCCCCTGCTCCGCCCCCGGAAACCGCCAGTACAAACTCAGTGACAGGCCATTCGATGGACGGCTCTATCTTGCCGGGATCGGTACTTTCCGCCTTACGATGCAGGGTAACATGTGGTTTGTACGTGCGACGCTCCGGTTCAAAGCCACAAGGAATCAGGCTGTTCTTCAGATCGAATACCAATTGACTCAGCGGCTCGGGAGTTTGTTCCGGCCCCGCCCAAAGAATCCTGGGTCGTGACCAATAACCGGTTCGGTCAAGATGGAGCGTGAATGGTCTGCCTCGTATTACATCTGCTGCATCATGGATGCATCGAAGCTGTGAATCCGCCACCTGTCCCAGAAATACCAGTGTCATGTGGAGGTCATCAGCGTGATGGGGACGCCCATTCGCAGCCATCCGGCGATTGACCGCCGAAAGCTGATCGCGCACGGCTTCATTCGGCCAAAGGGCGAAGAAGTAACGGCCGTCACTCATACACCATCTCGCTGAGCCGTTCGAGCAGATAACGGACCGACTGGCGCCGGATACTTTCACGGTTGCCTGTAATATGTTCACTGGCAACCTGGGGCCGACTCCCCCGCTTCTGCCAGGCAAAGCAGACAGTGCCGACAGGCTTTTTATCGGAACCACCACCGGGACCGGCAATACCACTTACGGCCAATGCCAGGTCCGCACCACTCTCAGTCAACGCGCCTTGTACCATTTCAGCGACTGTCTCCTCACTGACGGCACCATGCGCCATCAGTGTGTCGCTGCGCACCCCCAGCATCGACTGCTTGGCTTCATTGCTGTAGGTCACATAGCCTCTGTCGAACCAGGCACTACTACCCGGCAGATCGGTGAGCACTTTTGCCAGCCACCCTCCTGTGCAGGACTCCGCTACCACCAGGCGCAGCCCCATTTCGCTCAGTTGTTTGGCGCAGCGTGCCGTCAGTGCCTTGATAGCGTCATTCTCACCCATCGCACAATCACTTTGTCTTGACCTTGAGTGTCTTGCCTTTCTTCAGCTTTTCCTCTTCCACCTGCCAGGTGATACGCAAGTTGATACGGTGCCGGTCCGTATCCTGAGTACCCGTTACCTTTAGCTGCAACAGGCCTTCAGGATTAAGGATCATCTCATCCTCTTCATCACTGAGGACCAGCTTGCCCTTACCGACGCCCTGTGTAATCGCCTTGAGTATGGCCTGAATCGACTCCCGATCCTGCAGTGACTCGTGACGGAAATTCTTTTTGCCCTGTCTCATGAAACCTCACTTATCAGACAATGGATGCGGGATCGAAGACCTTGATGCGGGGATAGTCAGTGCTGACTCCCATCACCAGTCGGTCCGGATGAAAGATGGTTACTGCGGCACCTTCTCCCGCCAGCCCCTCTTTTTTTCTGGTATGGCGGTCGATGGTGGCATCGCATTCGAAATTCACCATGCCTTTACGCAACATGATGCGCTGTCCATGATGCCGGTTGTCATGGCCGTGAACGATGACATGGATCCCCGCATCATGCATCAACTCAACCCCCTTCCGGGTCAACGGCATGTCCACATCCCGGTATTTCGTACGGATGCTGTTGGCCAGCGGTCCATAGTAGAACTCGAAGAACTCATCTTCCGCCACATGCTCTATGAACTGTCTGTTGAGATACTTGACGCCATTTCGGTTGATCAGCTTGGCCGTCCTGTCATCAATCCCCGCGTGGACAAAAAGAAATGACCCGCGTCGATAGGCCAGACGCATACGCTCGAAAAACCAGCTGAACTCCCCCTTCTTGGTCAGAAACAGCGATTGCCATTTGAGCGCTGCCGCATAGACCTGACGCAGGGAGAGACCAGCCGCTTCGCAGTCAGTCTCAAAAGCCTCGATCTTTTCACGCAGCCGTTTGACCTCCTTGGCCGCCCGTTTATCCGGCATGATCCAACTGGCCAGTTTCGGAAACTCATTGAACCATCGCTTCGGTGGATAGAGCCGGCGACGACAGGTGCGAGTTGGCGGTACGTCTTTCAGCGCACCCTTTCCTTGCAGGTACTCATCGGCGATCTCCTTTAACATCGGGATCGCTTTGCTGCCCATGCGAATAAAGAAATGATCGTGCCTGGGATCGGACTCCATACCCACAGCGGCAATACCGAGCTTGATACGGATATCGTGATTACCGGCCAGGATCCTGACCCGTGCACCCTGCTTGATCAATCGACGTATCACTCTCAATAGCCGTAGATTGCTGGGGCCTTTATCGAAACAGTCTCCGCCAATCACGAAATTGGCTTTACGTCCGACAGAGGTCAGTTTCAGGTCACGATCACTCTCCCCTGTCTTCTTCACACCACCGGAAGCCACCAGTGAAGCGATGAAGGCATCCGCATCGGCATGTAGATCGGAAAAAAAGAAGAGCCGGCGTTTCGGCCAGCGCCAGGAGTCCTTCTGCAAAACCTCACTCAGCAGTCGCACTGTGGAGCTTCGCTGACCCCTCTCTTTGGCCACAGACTGTTGCTTGCCCAATAGCCAGAGCTCACTCTCCTCCGGCAACTCCGCATCTATCCACGCCAGCCCCCGATAGACCGGCAGGCGTTTTCGGTGGAACCGGTTGATACCGTTGACAGACTCAGTCGGCAAAAGACTCCCCCTTTTGGCGAACCTTCCATTCACCAGTCAGGTGGTGCCAGTCACCGACAAATCGCCGCTCGAGAAACACCGGACGGCAGTGATGCATGCTCAATGCGGCAATCTGTTCGAATGCCATGACACCCAGATGGTGCGCCGCGTGGCGAAAGGCGGCGCCATGTCCCACAAACAGCTTGACCGTATCCCGTTCGACCTCGGTCTGCAGCTCGGCAAGTCGATTGTCGACGTGGGCGGCGACCCGCTGTCCCGCCTGCATGAGCGATTCTGCGCCCTGCAAGGGAAGCCGAAAGTGGCTATTGGATTTCCAGTTAGCGGGTAGACTGTGATAGCGGGGATCCGACTGTATGGCCTTTTCGATCTGCTGCAGAGTCAGATTACAGCCGGCACCGAGGCTACGCTCAGCCAGGGCGTCGAACTCGACGATCTCGGTCGATTGTGATGTCTCTTTCAGCAGTCCTTGCCTGATCACTTCTGCCGTCTGATAGCCACGCAGCAAGCGTGAACTGTCGACAACCGGATGTAGCGACCAACCGAACATGGTGAGAACACGTTGCAAAAGGCCAACCGCTCGTTGTGCCTGCTCAACGCCAAGCTGGGTGAGCGGAAAAGGTTGCAGTGCGCTTGGGGTGTTTGGCAGTTGATGATAGTCACCGTGTCGCAGTAGCGCGGCAATCACTCTCGGCGCCTTATACATTGCCACTTTTTCTCAACACGGGATAACTCATCATTGTTTAGGGCCTGTTAACGCTAACCTTCCAACTGCTCCGCCAATGCCTGAATCATCGGTTTCAATTCTGACTGCTTGACTCTTTTCATTGCCTGCTTGGGACTCAGCCATTCGCGCCCGCGATGGCTCTCCTCCCACGCCGTTTCAGGAATAATCTTATTCACCGCCATGGGATAGACCTGCACCGTACAGTCGGCACCCCACTTTTCATATTTGTAGCTACCCAAGGCCTGCTCTCCGACCTCACCTTCCACACCCGCCTCTTCAAAAGCCTCTTTGGCAGCGGAAGCCTGCAGGCTGGTTGCCGGATCACTCACTCCTTTAGGCACCACCCAGTGTTTGCACTTGCTGGATCTCACCACCAGTATCTCCAGCTGACCGTCGTTCATACGATAGGGAATGACCGATGACTGGTTATAGTAATAGGCAGGACGATCACGCATCTCCTTGCCCTTGTGGTCGGGGAAGGGAAACTTCTTCGGCATAACACTGGCGCGGGTAATACCGATGAGTTGACCGTCACCTGCCTTGAGATCACTCCAGTCGTCAGGTAATTCGATCACAGCCAGGGTGGCGGTAGGCATCAGCTTACCGTCACTGGGCAAAGGTATATGTTTGCCCTCCAGATACTCGGTCAGCTCCTCCAGCCCGGGATTATGACCCACCAGCATAACCCGCCTGGTCTCCGCCGGTACGTCGGCAAGCACTTTCAGCAGATCGTCCACCCGGGCCGCATAGACGCGCCGGTCGCGGGCGATGGCACGGGCATCGAGTCCCATCGCCTTGGTCGCTTTCTGCGCGGTTGTGATCGCACGTTCTGCGGGGGAGCTGATCACGAGGTCGGGTAGCAGCGCCTGCTGTTGCAACCAGACACCCATGCGCTGAGCACCGCGCTTACCGCGATCCTTCAAGGGCCTGGCAAAATCCTCGACCTGCTCGCTCCAGTCCGACTTGCCATGCCTGAATAGCATAAGTTCACGTGACATTCTTTTTATCCTCTTTTAGGTCTGCTAACAGACCCTGGTATCACCAACGGTTGAAACAGATCTCTGTCAATTGTGCAAAATCCATCCGCCCCGTCACCTCAAAGACCTCGACATCTTTGAGTAATTGTAGATAAGCCGACTCGGGCAGCGGATCATCGTCCATCAGAAAGCGTCCCGCCTTGTCCTGATAAAAAGGCCCGGGTGATTTCATCAGAGCAGGCAGCAGATCTTTTCTCTGTGCCAGATCGATCTGCTTCAGTGTCACCGGACCCTCAGCCGTGTGCGCCCAATTGAGTATCAACAGACCATCCAGCGTTATGGGTGTCGATGTATCAATACGCTGGGGACCATAGAGCCGGGCCACATCCACATCGAACTTCTCTTCCAGATCCCAGAGTTCTTTTCTGGGTAGCTGATGCAGGGCCTCTCTTCTCTCCTCTGGGATCAGGGAGGCAAGTCTGGAATTGTTGATCACCGTACCCGGATTGATACGCGGCAGCTTGGGGATGCCGACAGCCTCTACGCCGGAGCCCTTTGCTTTCAGGAAAAGCCTGTCATTGGTCAGATAGCAGCTCTTGGGATGCTCCATCAAATGCAACATCAAGGTCGACTTTCCATTGCCGGAAAATCCCGCAACCGCCAGTGTTGCATCCCCCAGGCTCAACCCCGCAGCATGAGAAATCAGCCAGTCCTGCTGCTGCAACCGGTTCATGACCTGGGAGTTGATGAAGTTGATCAGCTGATTATCGTTGGCCATACAGGGACCGGCAGCGATGCGATGGGTCTCACTCTGCAGAAACAGCATGCCAGTGCGCACCTTTAATACCAGCCGCCCGTCCGGCAGATCGAGATAGGCATCCTTGCGCCCCTTTTTGCCGGGTTCCCGACGCCAATCCTTAAAAGGCAGATGACCGTCAATCACCTCATGGTCGATGGCAATAATCTCTATCTGCTCGCTAACCGGTGTGTCCAGCAGATGAGAGAAATAGTCTTGCAGCCGATCGAGTAGATGCTGACTGTTGGATCTGATGACCAGACCCAAATCACCGACGGCAAGTTTCAGCGGCGCTTCGCAAAGCAACGCCTCGCGCATCATCAACGGAACCAGGGTGGCCACATCCTTCGGTACCGGCCAGATAGAAGCACCACTCAATTGCCTATCTCCTTAAGTATGTACGCTGTATAGAGGGCGGCAGCATCGATACCTATACCCTTCAACGCACCGTGGAAACCGCCGAAAGCGGAGACCTCGAAAACCACCGGTCCCTGTTCCGTCTCCGCCACATCGACGGTGGTGAAGTCGAGCCCGAAGATCGCCTGCGCCTTGGTGGCCAACTCGACCAACTCCTCGCTGGCTTCATGGCCGGTGTAGTGACCGCCACTGAGAATGGTGGTATTCCAGGCCCCTGCCCGGCCGACTCGGGCGTAGGTGCCGAGATACTCGCCGCCGAGAAATACCATGCCCAGATCCTGACCGGGCAGATGGAGTTTTTTCTGGATATACATCACCGGATTATCTTTCTGAAAAGCCTCAATCTGCTCCTGCATTTTGGCGGGACCGTCATGGGTATCGATGAGCGTCATACCCCGGGCCTTGGTGGAGTAGAGCGGCTTGAATACCGCAGATTCGAAATCCCACACGGCTGAGGTGGCTGAGGCAAGACTCTCAGTCACCCGTGTCTGCGGTATGGGAATACCGGCATTGTAGAGCGACAGGGTACAGCTGAGCCGGTCGATCAAACGGATCATCGACTCCACCGGACTGAAGACTCGTACCCCTGCCCGCTCAAGCATGCGCAACATCTCAAGCCGGTCCAATACATCCGGGCTGTAGACCTGGTTGATCTTCTTCACCACCAGGGCATCCAGTTGGGTCAGGTTCCAGTCATGATAGTAGAGATTGCCGGTATCGAGCTGAGCGTAAACATCCGCCATGTCGATCACCAGACGAAAGCCCGTCGCGGCCTCCACCGCATCGGCCAGCGCCTCGGTGGACCACTTCCCGGGAATACCGACGACACCGATTCTTGGTTTAGCCAACAAAGATCTCCTGTATGGGGGTTTTGAAGGGTTTGTTCTCAGCCTCCGACGCCAGCAGTTTTTCCATCAGATAGGCTGCACGGTAAAACATCGCCCGCGACAGGGACTTATCCAGAATAAAGCGGGTCGAGGTGGTGAATGAGCGGATCAGGCCCAGCGCCAGGCGGATCTCGAAACTCTCATCATCGGTCTTGCGTGCGAACTGTTCGGCAAAGCGGTAGAAGGCCCGGCAGAGCTCCACAATCCGCCGCCTGACCCGGGGATCGAAGACCTGCAAACGGTAATTGGAGACCATAAAGACCGTGACATCCTGCAGATAATCCATATAGCGGGAACGGTGCAGATCGATGAAGTTGATACGGCCCTCCCCGGGATCGTAGATAATGTTGTCTACATTGAAGTCACCGTGAATATAGACCGAAAACGGTGCCTTCACCCGGGATTCGAATGCCCCCATCTTCTCCAGCAACTGATCGAACGAGGGCAACTTTGCCGAACCGATCCGGCTGGCCGGCAGCTTGAACTCGGGGTGGATGGTATAGACATCTTCCATGCGCTTGGCCAGCTGCTTGATGTAGCCCGCCGAGACCGTTTTTTTACTGCGGGTCTCCAGCCACACGCGCTTTAGCGTCTGTGTCAGATGGTCGAAGGCCTCCTGCAATAATTCATCAGAGCCGTGCAGCAGGATCTGCTCGAAAGTCTCACCCGCCAAATGTTCGACCAGCAGCGCGGCCGACTCACCCCGCTTCTGATAGGAGAGTATCTTCGGCGCCAACCCAGGGATGATCTCATGCCAATCCTTGAGCCGCTGTTTCTCCTCTTTCAATTTACGCTTGCGCCCATCTTTGAAAATGGCGTCATAGCCACCCTCACTGCTGCCTGCGGTGACTGCATTGATGGCGCTGCCGGAACGTGTCTCCGCTATCTTCTCCACCTGGACCTGACCAATATCATCCACCGACATCAGTTGATCGATTGAGGCATTCAGTGCGTGGTAGCGCTCGGTGTTGAAGTGCTGTCCCATGGAAGCGGAGATGATCGCCTCGCTGATTCGCAACAGGGCATCGCCCATCTGTTCGATGCGGTGGGCAAGCAAGATCAGAGAGATACGATCCGCCGGCCGCTTCTCTTTTTTTAGTGAGCGGATGCCATGCGATAGCTGCTTTTGGTAGATCTGATCGAGACGCTGTTCCACCTTGCCGATCTTCAGCGCCTGGCGGGTATCCTTCTCAGTCAGGGACGACTCGATCAGCTCCACACCGTTACTGACCCGCTCCAGCATCTCCAGGTAGTCCTTCACCTTGAGCAGGCTTTTGTCCTGCAGATGGGTCCCCTGCAAAACAGCATCGCGGCACAACTCGGAGATCCGCTCAAGATGCGTGGCAATTGACTCCACAGTGCGGAAACGTTGTGGGTCCGCATCCTCATCTTTGCCCGCCGCCAACTCCCTCAGGCAGTGATTATGGATACTCAGGCGGAGATTCTCTACATAGCCCTGGCGATCCAACAGTCGGATGGGAATGCTGGCAGAGGGCAGGTTCAGATACTCTTTTAACAGACCGAGATGGGAGCCGGTCTCCGCCAGCAGGAAGTGAAGATTTTCCTGGATACTCTTTGGCAGCGTCATATCAGTCGATCACACCCAGGTAGCCTTGTGCACCCTCGTTGATGAGACTCGGCAGATGACGCGCAAGGTCTTTTGGAAACAGCGCCACTTTACTGAGTTCGGTGATCGGCAGCCAGACCACATCCACCTGATGCTTATCCGGATGGGGGCCGGAAGCAGGCTGGTAGTCATCCGCGACCTCACAGGCGAAATAGAACTCAATCACATGCCTGACGGAGGGAAAGGTCTTGTCACGCTGCTTGAAAAAGTCCGCCACCGAGAGCAGCGCACCGACCTGAACCCGAGTGCCGATCTCCTCTTCACACTCGCGGATCAATGCTGCTTCCATCGTCTCCTGCACATCCTGCCCGCCACCGGGCATGGTGTACCAGGTACCCCGAGCCTCTGCCCACTTCTTCTGCATCAGCACCGCACCCTCGCGCACAACCACCGCACGTACTGCATTGCGAATCTGCGGCTCCAGGCCCTCGAGTGAGGAGAGGTCATTCATAAGTCGGTCATAGTGAAACAGCCGTGTGAAAGATTGATGACACTGGGTAAACAATCACTAATTGAACAGTACCAGAACCCAGCACACCACAACCAGCACCAGCGAGATAAACACCGCTGCAGAGCCTTGGTCTTTCGTGCGCCCTGAGAGCTTGTGCTGTTCCGTGCTGATACGGTCGACGATGGACTCAATGGCGCTATTGATTAGCTCCACAATCAGCACGATCAGCAGCGGGCCTACCAATAGCGCCCGTTCGATACCGTTCTCTCCGAGCCAGAGTCCCAACGGCGCCAGTACCAGGAAGAGATAGACTTCCTGGCGAAACGCCTCTTCGTTTTTGAAGGTGGAACGAAAGCCCTTGATCGTCCAGCGCAAGGCGTTGATCAGACGACGAAGACCCACATTGTTTTCTTTTTGCATCACCATAGTGCCGGCACTTCTACCAGCTTAGTCGCTAAAAATCGACACTGTCATAAATAAATCATCTTGCACACACACAATCGCAATCGAGCGGTACTTTGCTGAGCAACCCGTGATCAACCAGACCACCGAGCCAGCGCCCGTAGAAAGACAGGCTAAGCAAACGGAGCGGCAAAGCCACCCTCCCGTAGGGTGGGGCCCTGCTCCACCAAACCCCTCGAACGCAACCACCCGTCCAACAAGACCATTACGCGCTGTTTCAATATTTGCCGTTATTTGAAATAGCCCGCATCGCTGATTCAATGAATGAATTAGCATCACCGAAAATGTCCAACAGCCCCTTAGGATGCGGCCCCGCCGCACCCAATCTCACCAACACCTGATCACTCTCACCCACCCAGCCTGCTTCCAGCGGTGCTGCCTCCCTCAAATAATCGACCTCACCCCCCTCTTTTCCGACCTCATGGGATCTTTTTGCCGGCTAGCGAGACTATTTCGGAACCTGACGGGACTATTTTGGAACCTGGCGAGACTATTTCGGTACCTCGCCACTCGTTTAATCTCGAGCACGACCAAATTAGACTCGCCATTGACTGATTTTTAGTCAACGGCGAGGTACAAGCCTGACGTCAGCCTCACTTTTTTACCCGACAGTTTCAAAAAAAGAGCGGCGAGTTTCAAAAAAGAACCCGCGATGTTCTGAAATAGTCCCGCAAGTTCCCAAAAAGAACCCGTGATGTCACGAAATCATCCCACCGGTTTCAAAAATCATCCCGCCAGGTTCATTCGGAAACCCTCCAACCGCCCTTTTTATCCAACGATGCTGCCTCAGGGCTCAATTGTGTTCATTTTTCGACAGACGATCTTCGCCCAGAGGATAAGTCGGCTCCCTATTCAACCCGAACGACACCCAAAAAATGACGCCGGTCTAATGAAAAAAGAAATCATCGGATAGATTCATATCGACAGATTCGAGTGTCTACCCGAGATCGTCACAATATTGCCCGACGATCCCCCTATATGAAGCGATCCCAAAATTAGGACCACGCCTATCCAATCATGTCGATACGGCAGGACCACACAACAACCCCCTCCCACGCAAATCACCCAAACAGAATCTAATTCCCATTCCCAACACCACAAATACAAAATCTACTAATCAATTGATTCGACAGTAAAAATAAGATGAAATGGCTAGATTCAAGAAAACAGACACCCCACCCTCATGGAAGACCAAGCAACACAACAACAAAACGCCGATCTCCCCGAGGATCTCCAAAGCACAAGGCAGGGAAAAGCCACTATCAATACCCCGTGTAGCCCATGACCCCAAACGACTACACCGTCCTCGAAGCCCAAACACGCGAAGCGATCGACGGCAAGCTCACCGACGCAGGCTGGGTGATCCAGGACAAAAAGCGAATCAACCTCTATGAATCCCTGAGCGTGGCGGTACGTGAGATGGACACCGACACCGGCCCCGCCGACTACATGCTCTTCATCGACGGTAAGGCCTGCGGCATCATCGAGGCCAAGCGGGAAGGCGCCGACCTGGGCGGTGTCGCGGAACAATCCGCCCGCTACGCTGCATCCACCATTAACTTCATTCAGCGCTGGGTAGCGGAAGATCAGCCGCGACCGCTGCTTTATGAGGCAACCAACCACGAAATACGTTTTCGTGACGAACGCGATCCACACCCACGCACCCGCAACCTCTTCCATTTCCACAAACCGGAAACCCTGCACGCATGGCTGCAGGAAGAAGACACCCTGCGAGGCAGGTTCCACAACCTGCCGGAACTGGACGTCACCAGCCTGCGGGACTGCCAAATAGACGCCATCCACGGCATCGAACACAGCCTCAAACAAGCCAAACCCTGCGACCGCGCCTTCCTTGAACAAAAGGCACCGAATGGCGCCGTTTTAAACAGCAAATTACTCCTGGGGTGCCTCACCAAACAAAAACGCCTCGAAATGCTCGACCAGGAAGAAGAATGGCTCGCCAGACAACTCGACCACAGCGTCACAGCGTACAATCAAATTCGCGCCATCAAAGCAATTGATGCCGACTACTATTAAGAAGACCGAAAAATGAAAAACCAAGCACAAATAAAAACAAATTCTGACCTAATCTGGGATATCGCCAACCTATTACGCGGCCCCTATCTGCCGGCTCAATATCGCAGGGTAATGATCCCATTCACGGTTTTACGCCGCTTGGACTGTGTGCTGGAAAAAGATGTCGACAAGGTTAAGGCTGAATATGATACCCAGTACAAAAAGTATAAAGGCAAAGAAAACCGCGATGAAATCATAGAAAAGATCATCTTTAATAAGTTTAAGAAACAGTTCTTTAATACCAGCGGTTTCACCTTTGAAAAACTCAAAGGCGACCCGGACAATCTCGCCTCAAACCTGCTGAAATACATCTCAGGTTTTTCCACTCGCGCACGGGTAATACTCGAAAAATTCCGTTTCGATCAGGAAATCGAACGCCTGGAAGAAGCCAATCGATTGTTTAAGGTGTTTGAGAAAATCGAACAGGTGGATTTTCACCCCGAAAAAATCAGCAATATGGACATGGGCTACATCTTTGAAGACCTGGTCAGGCGCTTCAACGAACAAGCCAATCAGGAAGCAGGGGATCACTTTACCCCGCGTGAAGTGGTCAAGCTCATTGTAAATCTGTTGTTCACGGGTGAAGAGCAAATATACACCCCCAGCAAGCGCATCAAAATCTACGACCCTGCCTGTGGTACCGGTGGCATACTGTCGGAATCGGAAAAAGAAATCCTGGAGCAAAACCCCAATGCCAATGTTGAGCTATTCGGCCAGGAATACAATCCGGAATCCTATGCCATCTGTGGCTCTGACTTAATGATCAAAGGCGAAGAGGCCGACAACATCGCCTTTGGTGACACCCTGGGCACAGGCATAGACCGTAATGACCGCGTGGATGGCGATGGTCACCCCAATGAGCAGTTCGATTACATGGCGGCCAATCCCCCCTTTGGCGTGGAATGGAAACCGGAAAAAGACTACGTCACCAACGAACATGAAAAGTTTGGTTTTAATGGCCGCTTTGGTCCGGGCCTGCCGCGCATTAATGACGGTGCCTTGCTATTCCTCTTGCACATGATGTCAAAAATGCAAAACCCACCGGCACGCTATCCCTTGCATCGTGAAGGCGAAGAAGAGAAGAACGGTTCACGCATTGCCATCGTCTTTAATGGCTCACCCCTGTTTACCGGCGATGCGGGCAGTGGTGAAAGCAATATCCGCCGCTACATCATCGAAAACGATATGTTGGAGGCCATTGTCGCCTTGCCTGATCAACTGTTTTACAACACCGGCATCTATACATATATCTGGATCGTCACCAACCGCAAATCCGATGGCAGTAAAAACACCCATGACCGCCGAGGCAAAGTACAACTGATCAACGCCACCGACTTCGCCTGGAAAATGAAAAAATCCCTCGGCGATAAACGCAAAAAAATCGGCGAAGGCCCATCAGACACCAATAAAAACGAGCCAGACCATATCAAGCTGCTGACAGAAATATACGCCGCGTTTAAAGAACAAAGCATGACCCTGGCCGACATCAAGACCAATGTGGAACTGCCGAAAAAGAAAGCCCGCGACATGAGCAAAGTGGTGTCGGTAAGCAAAGTGTTTGATAACCAGGACTTCGGCTATTTAAAAATCACCGTCGAGCGGCCCTTGCGCTTAAATTTCACTGTGAACGCAGCGCGCATCAATGCCTTTAAAGAGAGCAGCTATTTTGAATATTTAGCGACCAGTAAAAAACGCAAAAACAAAGCCGAGGCCGATAAAGAGATTGCCGCAGGTAAAGCATTACAAAATGAAATCATAAAAGTATTAGAGGGAATGAAACCGGCATTTTCTTCCGCTCGTCATTCCAGCGAAGGCCGGAATCCAGAAAGTAAACTAATCAAAAACCGTGATGAGTTTGAAGCCTTAATCAAACCCGCTTTTGAAGTAGCGGCTATTAAATTCGATGCCGCATTGAAAAAAGCCTTACTGGCCCCCGGCAGCCTGGCAGTAAAAGACCCAAGCGCTGATGAGTGCAAAGACAGTAAAGGTAATCTGGAGCCAGATGGCGACTTACGTGATACCGAGAATGTACCACTTCCTAAAGACATCAGTTTGCCACTGCCGTTAGACTTTGAAAACAAAGGGCAGAATAAAGGCAAAGTCGATAAGTCAGAACTGCTTACGTTAGTACAAGCGCATTGCGAACAATACCTAAAAGATGAAGTGCTGCCATACCGACCTGATGCCTGGATAGACCACAGCAAAATCAAGCTGGGCTATGAAATACCATTTAACCGTCACTTCTATGAGTATGAGCCACTACGTGACCTTGCAGCGATAGAAGCTGATATTAAAGGCCTGGAGCAAGAGATTATGGATATGTTGTCAGAGGTGGTTTGATGGACTACAAAACATACCCTGAGTACGCAGTGCCCAAGATAGATAGCGCTGAGGGAATCCCTGCTCATTGGGGTCAAAAGAAATTTAGGTTCCTTTGCACATTTGGACGAGGATTAGGCATTACCAAATCTGATTTGGTCGATAAAGGTGTGCCATGTATTAATTATGGCGAAATACATTCTAAATATGGCTTTGAGGTAGTTCCAGAAAAACAAGATTTAAAATGTGTGCCTGAGGATTACCTTGAAAAATCACCAGTCTCGCTTCTTAATAACGGTGATTTTGTTTTTGCAGATACATCAGAAGATATAGAAGGGGCTGGTAATTTTTCTTACCTTAATAGTGATACTCTTACATTTGCAGGCTACCATACGGTTATAGTAAGACCTAGTGGAGAAGACAGTTCAAGATTTTTAGCCTACTTCATTGATTCGTTAGTTTATAGGTCTCAGATCAGAAAAAGCGTTTCAGGTGTTAAAGTATTTAGCGTGACTCAAAGCATTTTGAAAGGCAGCTATATCTGGTTGCCTCCTGTAGAAGAACAACAAAAAATCGCCGCCTTCCTCGATTACAAAACCCAACAAATCGATCAACTGATTGAAAAGAAAAAAGTCCTCATCGAAAAGCTCGAAGAAAAACGCATCGCCGTCATCACTCAGGTCGTCACCAAAGGCCTCGATAAAAATGTCAAACTCAAACCCTCAGGCGTGGATTGGTTAGGTGGTATTCCATCAGGCTGGGAGCTTAAGAGTTTACGATTTATCGGTAGTTGTCAAAATGGGATTAATATAGGCGCAGAATATTTTGGTCAGGGTGATCCATTTGTAAGTTATGGTGATGTGTACAATAACAAAGAGCTGCCAAGGTCTATTGATGGATTGGTTCAATCATCTGACGGCGATAAAAAGTCTTATTCGGTTGAAGCTGGAGATGTTCTTTTCACAAGAACATCAGAGTCTATAGAGGAAATAGGTTTTTCTTCTGTGTGTATGGAAACTATTAAAGATGCAGTGTTTGCTGGCTTTTTAATTCGTTTCAGACCTGAAACGAATGAACTAACTAAAGAATTTAGCAAATATTACTTCCAAAATAATTTATTGCGAGCTTTTTTTGTAAAAGAAATGAACTTGGTAACTAGAGCATCTTTAAGTCAAGAATTGTTAAAGAAACTCCCAGTTTTGTTGCCCGCAATAGAAGAACAATTAAAGATTGCCTCTTTTCTAGAGGAAGAGACCCATAGAATTGATGTAATGATAAAGAGTATTGGCGCTGCGATTGAAAGACTGGAAGAATATCGATCTGCAATTATTACATCAGCTGTAACTGGAAAAATAGACGTTCGTGAAGTAGAGATACCTAAGGAAGTCGCATAAATGAAAAACACCCAGGAAAAACACTTTGAAGAAGCGATTGAGCATCACTTACTTAATAATGGATATGAGCAAGGTGATTCCGAAGATTTTGATCCTGAGCTGTGTCTAGAAAAAGACCGCTTAATCGCTTTTATAAAATCTACCCAGGCCAAAACCTGGGATGCCCTGGAAACTATTCATGGGACAGAAACGGCTAATATAATTGTCGCGGACTTTCGCAAGCATGTCGGCACGCATGGGGTATTAAAAGTCATCCGTGAAGGTTTTAAGTGTTACGGTAAAAAACTCAAAGTGGCCTACTTTTTACCGAATAATCTGCTTAATGATGAAACGCTGGCCTTGTATGATAAAAATGTATTATCGGTAACACGCCAGCTCTTTTTTTCATCAAAGGATACCAGGTCGCTGGATATGGTGCTGTTTTTAAATGGCATACCCATTATCACCTTAGAGCTTAAAAATAAATTTACTGGCCAATCGACGACTGATTCGATAAAGCAATATAAAAATGATCGTGATCCCAATGAGCCGATCTTCCAATTTAAGAAAGGGGCATTGGTTCATTTTGCTGTAGATACCGATTTGGCCTTTATGACTACTCGCCTGAGTGGTAAGAAAACCTTCTTCTTGCCGTTTAACTTAGGCTTTAACGAGGGGGCGGGCAATCCGCCCGCACAAGGTGAACATTACCGCACCGGTTATTTGTGGGAGCAGGTATTACAACGGGATAGTCTGCTGGACATTCTTGCCCGCTTTATGCACTTGCAAAAAGAAGAAAAGAAAATCTTAAAAGATGGTGCGATAAAGAAAATATCCAAAGAAACCATGATCTTCCCGCGTTATCACCAATTGGATGTGGTACGTCGCTTGATTGCCCATTCAAAAGGCCATGGTGCGGGTAGTAATTATCTGGTGCAGCATTCGGCTGGTTCGGGTAAATCCAACTCCATTGCCTGGTTGGCGCATCGATTGTCCAGCTTGCATACCGACGCGGATGAAAAAATCTTTCATTCGGTGATTGTAATTACCGATAGAAAAGTACTGGACCAACAATTACAGGATACGATCTATCAGTTTGACCATAAACAAGGTGTGGTACAAAAGATTGATGAAGATACACGCCAGTTGGTGAAGGCCTTATCCGGCGGTACGCCTATTATTATTACAACAATACAGAAGTTTCCTTTTATCTCTGAAACCCTGGAAAAACTTCACGAGGAAGAACCTGATCTTGCTGTCAATATTGATACCCGAAATAAGCGTTTTGCGGTGATTGTTGACGAGGCCCATAGTTCCCAATCCGGTGAAACCGTCACGGATATGAAGGGGGTATTGAATAAAGAAGGCGTAGAAGAAAAGGCGGCTGAATACCTGAGCGAAAATGTGGATGAAGACGAGGACGAAGTAATCCGTACCATGTTAAAACGGGGTAAGCAGGAAAACCTTAGCTTCTTCGCTTTTACAGCCACTCCCAAATATAAAACCTTAAAGGTCTTTGATGAGCCAGGTGTTACGGGCGAAGCGCCGTATCATAACTACAGTATGCGACAGGCTATTGAAGAAGGTTTTATTCTGGATGTGCTCGCTAATTACACCACTTACAAAACCTATTATCACATCACGCAAACTGCTGAAGATGATCCGAATGTAGACCGCAAGAAGGCAGCCAGGGCTTTAGCGAGATTTTTGACTTTACACCCACATAATATCCAGCAAAAGACAGAAGTGATGGTGGAACACTTTAGAACTCATGTGCGCCACAAAATCGGTGGCAGGGCCAAGGCCATGGTGGTGACCGACTCGCGTTTGCACGCCGTGCGCTATAAACAGGCCTTTGACGAATATATTGAAAGTAAGGGGTATACCGATGTAAGAAGCCTGGTGGCATTTTCAGGCACGGTAGTAGACCCGGATCTTCCAAACACCAGTTATACCGAAGTGAGCATGAATAACGGAATATCAGAGCGCGGCTTACCGGAAGCCTTCGAGACCGATGAGTATAAGGTGCTGTTGGTGGCGGAGAAATACCAGACCGGCTTTGATCAACCTTTGTTGCACACCATGTATGTGGATAAGAAGCTATCGGGTATACAAGCGGTGCAAACGCTTTCACGTTTGAATCGAACTACTGCCGGTAAAAACGAGACCTTCGTTTTGGATTTTCGTAACGAGCCATTTGAGATTTTTGAAGCCTTCAAGCCCTTCTACAAAGTGACGGAGGCGGAGGAACTGACCGATCCTCATCACTTATACCGATTGCAAGGTCAGATTGCCGAGCATCAGGTGATTCACAATAACGAAGTGGAAGATTTTTGTGCGGTGTACTTCGCGCCCAAGCATAAGTTAAGTGTGTACGACCATGCCAAGATGAATAATGTGATTGATCTAGCGGTAGAACGTTATACGGAGCTTGCAGAGGATGCACAACACGAGTTCAAGGGCTTGTTAGTTAACTTCCGCAATATGTATAGTTTTTTATCTCAGGTAATGCCGTATCAGGATACGGACCTGGAAAAGCTATACACCTACCTGCGTTACTTAATTTCGAAATTACCCCGTGAGGCCTCAGGCCCAGGTTACAAAGTAGATGGTGACGTTGTACTTGAGTTTTACCGGCTAGAGCAAAAGACACAAGGCTCAATCAATTTAGAAACTGGTGAGGCCGGTGAATTAAAAGGCCCCTCAGATGTGGGTACGGCGCGTACAGGTGAAGATGAAGCGCCGTTATCTGAATTAGTCAAAGCACTCAATGAGCGTTTCGGCACGGATTTCACTGAGGCTGATCGTTTGTTCTTCGAGCAAATTGAAGAAGAGGCTTTTGAGGATGACAATCTTAAAGAAGCGGCAAATGCGAATAATTTTGGTGACTTTTCATCCATCCTGGCAAAGGCATTTGAAGGGATTCTGATTGACCGTATGGAAGGCAATGAAGAGATATTCGAGCGTTTGATGGGGGATGCTGTAGTACGTGATATTGCTGTCAATGATATTGCTAAAAATCTCTACAAACGTTTTAGGCATTCTGAATTATCACCAGCAGATCAAATACAGGCTTTAATACCAAATGGAGAATCTAAAAACTTAGAGTTTAAAGAAACCTTCTCCCTGGATGTTAAGAAAGGAACAAAAGAGAAATATATTGAGAAATCCGCTTTAAAGACAATTGGAGCATTTCTGAATACTGAAGGAGGTGATTTGCTAATTGGTGTCAATGATAATGGTGATATTCTGGGAATTGATGATGAAATTGGTAAGTTCTATAAGAATGAAGATAAATACCTTTTAAATTTTAAGAATCATCTTAAATCAAAAATAGGAGAGGGATTCTATCCTTTAATCGATTATCAGGTTGTACAGGTTAATGGTAAAAGTGTACTGCATGTCAGTTGCGGGGGGGCTACGACCCCTTGTTTTCTTGAAGAAAAAGAACTCTATGTGAGAAGTGGTCCGTCTACAGATATGCTAGAAGGTAAAAAGCAGCATGAATATATTAAGAAACGATTTTGATTTTTTGTGACAATCACATGGCGGTCGCTCCTGCCATCCATGGCACCCGCGACATTCGTTCATCCCTGAGTAATCAGGGACAGACCACGATTTGGAAGTTTTTTCAGTGAAATAACCTGGTTGTGAAGGGGTCGGTGCGGCAGAGCCGCACACTACGTTGGAGATTCACATTATGAAGGGAAAAACCATGTGGATGGTGAGATCCGCCTCCGGTGGACGATTGGCCGATGCTTTTGTGGAGAAGAACCTGGTCGCCATCGGCTGGGCCGACATCGGTGATCTCGATCAATACAAAAACAAATCCGAGATTCTTAGCGCGGTCAAGAAGCAGTGGCCGGACTGGAGCGATGGGCGGCATATGTCTTCAGCCAGTCAACTTGAACGGTTCCGCAGCATGCTTGAGAAGGATGACCGGGTCATCACCTACGATTCCGGCAATCGTATTTATCATGTCGGTACCATCACTGGTGATTATCAGTACAAACCTGATCTGTTGGCACCTTTCGTAAACACTCGTAACGTTGAATGGTCAGGCAGTGTCGAGCGCGATGCCCTATCCGTATCTGCGCGTAATACGTTGGGTTCGGTGCTGACATTATTCCAGGTTTCCAAAAAGGCCGCTGACGAAATTCTAGATGTGTTGGAGGGTGGCACGAGGAAAAAAGAGGCAACAGCAGAAGAAGATGAAGAGAGTTTACTGGAGCGCTACAAGTCGGAAGCCTTCGAAATCATCAAAGACCGGGTGACACGACTGGACTGGGATCAGATGCAGGAGCTGGTCGCTTCCCTGCTGCGGGCGATGGGCTACAAAACCCGAGTCTCCAAGCCCGGACCGGACCGGGGTGTCGATATTATGGCCTCGCCGGATGGCTTCGGCTTTGAGTCACCCCGCATTATTGTCGAGGTCAAACACCGTACCCAGCAGACCGGCTCTCAGCAGCTACGCAGCTTCATCGGCGGTCGTCATAAGGATGACAAGGGTCTCTATGTGAGCACCAGCGGGTTTACGAAGGATGCCCGTTATGAGGCGGATCGCGCCAACATAACGGTGATGTTGATGGATATCGATGACCTGGTGCAGGCATTGATGCGGCATTATGACGATCTGGATATGGATGGTCGTACACTGCTGCCGTTGAAGAAGATCTATTGGCCGGTTTAGGGTGGTTTGGTGCGGCAGGACCGCACCCTACAGCCGTAATTAATCAGCTCGCTTAAACTGGGAAATCATTGCAAAGGACTGTAACCAGATAATGATCATTTTTCTTGATGAGTCAGGTGACTTAGGTTTCGATTGGTCAAAATCCAAAACATCCCGATATTTTGACATCACTTTATTGGTATGCGATAGCCGTGAGATTCAAGAAGGTTTTAAAAAGGCTGTTCGACGAACATTAAAGAACAAGCTCAATCATAAGAAAGATAACAAACGCACCACGCATGAACTAAAGGGTGCTGGCACAGCATTGAATATCAAAACCTATTTTCAACGGCATGTGCCCGATAACGGTTGGCGGATTTACAGTGTGACCTTAAATAAAGCCAGGGTTAATCCTGAATTACAGACAAAAAGAGGCAAGAAGAAACTCTACAACTTTCTAGCAAGATTTCTATTGGAGCAGGTTGTATTTCCCGATTCACTGTTCGCTGTTAACCTGGTCGTTGACCGCTGTAAGAATAGTGAAGAGATTAAGGACTTTAATCAGTATGCTGAAAACCAACTTCAGGCATTATTACCACTAGAGACACGATTGTTTATTACCCATGAAGCGTCACAAGAGAATCCAGGGCTTCAGGCTGTCGATCTCTATTGCTGGGGTATTGCGAGAAACGACGACAAAGGTGATGCAGCTTGGTACAACCTGTATAGAGATAAGATCGTATTCGAAACTGTGTATTTGAAGGAAAGCGCTGAGGTGTAGGCATAAAAAAGACGGCCCCTGAAGCGTCTGGTTTCCTAGGGTTCATAGCCAACCGATGGAAGGAAGCGCCCTTGGCACGCATCAGGATTTACCCGTCTTGAGAACAATATGGTCTGTAGGGGTCACAAAATCAAGGGTTTTTTCTCGAAATATCTTATTTATGTAACCTTTATAATTATTAGGGTTTTACATCGCCACCTATCTAATTTACTCATATCCCATTGATGATATGTAAATTATTAGCAGATCAGAATCCTCGAAACATGCTGATTCTGATCTTTCTGTTGCGATTGATGAGTCACGGACAAAACAATGCCAAGGCCACGTGAAGCCGTGGCCCCTACTCGTTTAGTCTCTTGGATAGTTAGCTTTATTCTCCGAGCCGGGCAATTGCCGCATCGATACTCTTGTTCAGTTTGTCTATCGATTTCTCCATGGTGGCGGCAACTACGGGTTCCATCATGGGCGCCATCATCTCGAAGTTCATGCGGGCGATCACCACGGTACCGTCGCTCTTGCCGTACACGGAGACACCGCAGGGCATCATGGCGGATACATAACGGGTCTCATCCTTGGCGAGAAGGGGTACGGCATTCTTGCCGCTGGTCAGTTTGAATATCACCAGGCCGCCCGGCACATCGACGCCTTTTTTGGCCAGTCGCTTGCCGAGATCGATCTCTGCGATCAGTTTCCAGCCATCATCTTTCAGCTGTTGGCGCAAGGCATCCAGTGTGGCGGTATAGTCGCTGTTCAGCGTGCGTTCCACAACCATTGCGCGGGGATTGGGCTGTTCGTCTTTTACGGGGGTGTCGGCTGACTGTGCCAGGGTGGCGGTTCCAAGCAGCATGAGCAGGCCGGCTACCAGATAATGGTGAAGCTTACGGTGTCGCAAGATGCTTTCTCCTGATGAGGTGACAACGGCGGAGAAGTATCCTATAGCCCGACACAAGTCATCATTGATGATCTTCAATAGGGCTTATTCTTGTGGGGAATCTGATGTGTAAGCTTTAAAAAGATATCGAGTATGGTGCTGTTCCAAAAAATCTACGGGAAACCATGGCCCTTATTGTTAATCACACTACTGTAGTAGTTTGCGGGCCGTACCAGTCTGTCAAATATTGATCTCCCTTCCACGTGGGAACGAGTCAATAAATTATCCCCGTTTTCGACCATGCCATGTTTGAATGCCGTATCAACAGGACCTTGAAAAGACCCAATATGGGGCCTATAGTACCCAAATTGGGTCTTTTTTTCGTGAGTTGCTCATGCTACCTGCCACCATCGGTGACGCCTTGTTTACCAAAACTCAGCAACGGGTTTTAAGTCTTCTCTACGGCAAACCTGACAAGAGCTTCTATACCAACGAGATCGTACGCTGGGCCGATATGGGTCGGGGCACGATCCGACGTGAACTGGACCGATTGAGTTCAGCAGGTCTGCTGGTGATGAGGCGTGAGGGTAATCAGCTCCACTACCAGGCCAATGCTGACAACCCCATCTATTCTGAATTGCTGAATATCGTAAGGAAGACCTTTGGCGTGGCCGAGGTCATCTGTGAGGGTTTGCAGCCGATCGATTCACATATTGATCTAGCCTTTGTTTATGGCTCAATGGCTAAGGCTACTGACGCGAAGACCAGCGACATTGACCTGATGCTGATTGGCGATGGTCTGATATACGGCGATGTTTTCGAGTTGCTGATGTCGGCAGAGGAGTCCTTGCAACGTACGATCAATCCAACTATCTATACCCCGGCAGATTTTAAAGCAAAGATGAGAAAGGGAAGCAGTTTTTTGATTCGAGTGATGGAACAACCGAAATTGATGATTAAAGGAGTAATCGATGACTTTGGAGAATCTGGTACGGATTAAAGAACTCCGCAGCGAACCACCGGATAGGCGTGAGTTTGAAGGTTTGGTCAAGGCAGCTGCTGACCGATTGACGGATGCCGGAAACAGGGGGCTATCGTATGCGAGTCGGTTTGATTTGGCCTATAACGCAGCCCATGGCCTTGCCTTGGCAGCATTGAGGGCAGCTGGTTATCGTTCAGACAAACGTTATTTGGTATTTCAATGCCTGGTGCATACGATGAATCTGAGTAGAGGCCCTATCCGGTTGTTTTCAGTCTGTCATGAATGGCGCAATCGCGCAGAATATGAAGGGTACTTAGAAAGTGATGAATCCTTGTTGGAAGAGCTGATCGATAACACGAAACAGTTATTGCAGGCAGTAAAAACGATAGGTTTTTAACTCAATCTTTGATTCACAACCGAAGCCGTGCTGAGATCTCCCGCGATCATCGCGGGAGCTCAGCGGGTCGATTCATGCCGCCATACATAGGCTCCGCAACTAGCTTTTGTAGACCAGGCAGTTGATACGTGTCAGCAGTTCATTGGGCGGCGTGTCCTTCGGATCGTTCAGGTACTCTTCAAAGGGCGGAAAGTCGGCCACCTCGTAACCGCTTTGCGGCAGCCACTGGCCGAAGAGCCAGTCGTAAGGTTTTTCCAGTTCGGCGTAGGGGCCTTTGAAGATCAGGCTGGCGCAGGTCCCGCCCGGCACCTCGCTCACTTGAAGCATTTCATCGCCTACCGGTATCTCAGTCTCACCGGAGAGTGATATAGCAGCAAATGAACGCAGCTGCTCCGCCTCCACGCTCTTGGGGTCATCGTAGTAGAGACCGAAGGAGCGGGTTGTCTCATTCAACAGCTGGTGGCTCGCCGCATAGACGGCAAGCTTTTCGAAGGCACGGCCAATCTCCATGTAGTCCCCCTGGTGGTGGTAGCCAACGAGACGGACCGGATCGGTTTCGAGAATCTCCACGGTATACATATCGCTATACTCCTTGATGTCGGTTGAGAGCATAGCCACGAATGCGTGCGCTTCCCTGCCCTCTCTATCACGCCTGGCGCTTCGATAGTCTGCCGGCGACTCGCCAAAGTGCTGGGAAAAGGCGCGGGAGAAGGCCTCTGGACTGCCGTAGGCGGCCTCCCTGGCTATGCGGAGAATCGGCTTGGTCGAGCGAATCAGCTCGCCAGCCGAACGATGGAGGCGCAGCCGTCTGATGGTGGCGTTCAGGGTCTCCTGAGCCAGTTCACGGTAGATACGGTGAAAATGGTAAGGGGACATGAAGGCAACCTCAGCCAGACGATTGACGTTCAGATCGGCATCCAGGTGGTCGTGAATATACTCGACCACTCGGATGACCCTTTGCCGGTAGCTGTCTGCCGTTGACTGTTTCATGCTGTGACCTCCTGCCATCAAGCCTAATCAAGGCCGTCTGATAATGTTTGCGGTTTTTATTATTCCGGCGACCAAACTGGCTTAGGATCAGCCACTGTGTGCCAGCTTGCAGCATGGGATTGTATCGCGGTGGGACACAACCTGAATCGAGTCAATTCCAACCGGCTGGTTCCCCCCTTTGCATGCGACACTCGCATGTCGGTGATTCTCTGCAAACACTCCTGCTGACGGAAGAGACTAAGATATGAGACAAATCGATACTCACTCAGATCAAGAAACGATGATCTGTATTCAAAGTACTTGGCCGTATTTGATTGTTGACACATCGCAAAACAGGAGGCGATTCGATTGCCAACATTTATCAACGCTCGTTGGTGCGGCAGAGCCGCACACTACTTAGGATCATTTTTACATCATCACTCTGCCTTCCAAACCTTGAGGTCTATTTGCCACCTTAAGGTTTTCTGCTATTCTTTATTCGTGATTCGCGAATAATGAATAGCATGATACTCAAACCACAAGACATCCTGGTACTCCTCAAGCTGATCGCCCTGGGTGATCGCTCCTGGTCCTATAATCGCCTCGCGATTGAGCTGGGGATGAGCCCGTCCGAGGTCCACGGGGCCATCAAACGTGCGATCTCCGCCAATCTCGCGCTGGAAATCGGCCGGCATATCCAGCCCAATCGCAGAAACTTGGAAGAGTTTCTAATCCATGGTCTCCGCTATGTGTTTATTCCGGATCGAGGAGAGATGACCAGGGGAATGCCGACCGCCCACGCAGCCGCTCCCCTCTCTCGGGATATCGTGTCGGACCAAGAACCACCCCCGGTCTGGCCGGATCCGGAAGGTGAGGTGCGTGGTATGATTTTCTCTCCCCTCTATCGGTCGGTCCCGGAAGCAGCGAAGAATGATCCTGAGCTGTATGAATTGCTGGCACTGGTCGATGCACTACGTGGTGGCAGAGCCAGGGAGCGGGAGATGGCAGCCAAGGAATTGAGAAGGAGGCTCGATTTCTATGAATCGCATTCAAAACCCGAATATTGAAATACTCACACAAGCCGTGGAGCGGCTGGGTGCGTTAAGTCATGAGATGGTCTTTCTGGGAGGCTGTGCGACAGGCCTGTTGATCACCGATAAGGCAGCCCCTCCCCTTCGGGTTACTAGGGATGTAGATGCCATCGTTCAGGTTACCTCTCTTGCTGCCTATCACTATCTTTCTGACAAATTGCGTAAGCAGGGCTTTCGTGAGGATACGAGCGATGGTGCCCCACTCTGCCGATGGGTGTCCGGTGAGGTGATTCTCGATGTGATGCCGACGGAAAGTCACATTCTCGGTTTCGGTAATCGCTGGTACGGATCAGCGGTAGAGCATGCTGAACTTATAACGTTGCCATCCGGACATAAAATACGTCTGGTCTCGGCGCCCTATTTCCTTTGCACCAAGTTGGAAGCCTTTGACGGACGAGGCGGAGGGGATTATCTGTTGAGCCATGATATCGAAGATATGATTGCCGTCCTGGATGGGAGGCCTGAAATCGTGAATGAAATACGGGCGGCCGATTCAGCGCTGGTCAATGAGGTTCGTATTCGTTTCGCTCAGCTGTTGGGAGATACAAGATTTATTGGTGCTCTGTCTGGGCACATGCCAAGCGACCAGGCCAGCCAGGCACGAGTTGGTCTGGTGATGGATAGAATTAAAGAGATTGCTAAGTTGTCCGAATATCTGTGATTGAGGTATTCAACTTTTTACGACCATTGATGCACCAAGAAGCATTGGTGCGGCAGGGCCGCACCCTACATCTACTGGCAGGATTGGTTTCTATTGAATGAGGTTATTCAGTGCAGGCATTGCGACGATACTCATATACTCTCTTTTTGTTGCTGATCTCTTGTCATGGGATGCTATTTGGTGCCACGCTTTCGGGTACTGTCCATGAAGCGTCTGATGCCCTATCGGATGTTGAAGTGATGTTGGTGAATGCCGAGAGCGGTGTTGTTCTGCATCGTGCTTATACCGATAAAACCGGTGAGTTCAGTTTTACTGTCGATACGGGTTCCTACAATGTTGGAGCCTTTAAACATGAATACGCCAATAGCTGGCGAAAGAATATCTCTGTGGAGGACTCGAACGTATCTGTCCAGATTGAACTTGAACCTGAGGCTTTTACTGAAGAGTCTTCGTCTGATGATTGTGAGTAGAATCACAAGTATCAGTCACGAACGGTGCTGCAAGGCCGCACCCTACGATGATAGCTGCCAAGATATTTAGTGACAGGGGTACGGCTCTACCGCACCATAGTGTGATTACGTAAGCACTATTCGGGCCCGGCCCCATTGCCGGACCCTCTTTTTCACAGCCGATCAAGTTCTTTGCTATCAGACGAATCTGTTTACACATTGATCTTGACCATCTCCTTCATCACACCATCGAGACCGCCGAAAACGGTGAGCTTGTCGACCTTTTCAGTGATCTTCTCCAGTGCTTCCAGCTCCTTCAGACGCAGCAGCACCGGGTTCTCATCCATGAGACGGGCGGTGTTCAGCAGTGAACGAGTCGCTGCGGTCTCTTCACGACGCTTGATGATGTTGGCCTGTGCCGCCTTTTCGGCCTGCACCACCTGGTTGAGAATTTCCTTCATCTCACCCGGCAGGATGACGTCCTTGACACCCACGCTCTTCATCACCACGCCGTACTCCGCCACCTTGTCACGCACGGTCTCGAACACCACACGGTCCAGTTCACCCTTGTCACCCAGCAGGGTGTCGAGGGTGCGGGTACCGATGGAAGCACGCAGTGCGAACTGCAGCTCCCGGTAGAGGGTACCGGTGATATCCACCAGCGCCTTCACCGCAGTCACCGGATCGGTGATCTGGTACTGGGCAGCGAGGTTGGCGCGCAGGCTGACCTTATCCTTTGTCAGAATCTCCTGACCGCTGACTTCCATTGCCTGCAGACGGGTATCCACCTGCTCCACCTTAACGGTGCGGTTGTACTTCCAGAAGGCGTACAGACCCGGCTGCAGAGTCTTGACCAGTTCGCCATCGACGAACAGCAGACCCACAGACTGCTCCGCCACCTCAACCGGGTAGACGGTGTTGCGTACCGCGACGGCCAGTTCGTTGGCTCGCGCATTGGCGATCAGACGAACCACTGCACGCGGGATCTCGAAGTCAGATGCGATATCCTGTACCTCGACACGCACATCCACAGGACCCTTCCAGTAGAGCTGACGAGTTGCCGGTGCCAGTACGGTTGCCAGCTTGTCGTTCTTGTAAACAAGACCGACCTCGAACTCACCCAGCTCAACACGCTGAAAGTACTTTTCGCACAGTGCAGCCCGATCCTTGATCAGTACATCGACATACGCGTGCGCAAAGGCCGGCTCAGTGATGTCGTAGACATCGATCTTCACACGGCCCAGCGGATCGACGATCCAGTAGACACCCGGCTCCAGGATCTTCACAATGGAACGATCCTTCAGGTACAGACCACGCTCGTGTTGGGCAATCACTTGACGCTTGATTCCAAACATTTCTCTTCTCCTTAAACTTATTCATTTCCAATAGCGTGGCTTTTATCTGACTCGGTTCCTGTTTCACTCAACAGGATGCCACTCCGACACCTTATGTTTTCCTCATTTCGTTTCTCCTTTATTGCTGTTAAACAATCTCGAAAAGTAATCGTGTAAGAGTCACCCCACGCACAAAGCGCGGATCATTGCGGGATCGGATTGCGACCATCTGTCTTTCAAAAAAGTAGTCAGTGGAGCAGATTCCACTTCACAGACTTCCAGTTCCGTCAGATAGATTTTTTCAACCCGATTGCGCAATCATGCAAGGCACGATGCACGCTGCGGCAGGCACGCCTGTACCCTGACACGTCCTGTGTTGCCGCCGGGGCTTCTCCCATGTTGTTACCAACAAAGTGTGTGGAGTCGAACCACTAGGCTTTCGCCGTTACCACTGATCAGCTTTTAAGGCTGAGATAAGGACGGGAATCGAACCCGCGACCAATCGATTATCAGTCGACCGCTCTAACCAACTGAGCTACCTTGTCGGTGTTGGCACCCGTCTATGTTTCGTACACACTTTGCAATCCTTTCGTAGCCTGAGTGCGCAGGCCAGGCATTCAGAACCTGGGCCGCTAAACATGGACAAGTTTTCCAACGCTGTAGAACCTACGTTTTCATACACAAGTTCATTTTTGGTACGCCACCCGGGATTTGAACCCGGACCTCACCTGTTTCTGAAACAGGCCCCTCTGCCATATTGGGGTAGCGGCGCAACGGCTTGGTGGATTGTATTGGCATCGAACCAATATCCTTCCGATTAAGAGCCGGATGCTTTGCCGGTTAAGCTAACAATCCATTTTTTTAAGGGCATAAAAAAACCCTGGCGGTCGAAACCAGCCAGGGTTTTTTCTTGGCTGGAAGACCGGACTCAGTCTTCCAACCGAAATAAGGAAGAAGACTAGGTCATATCAAATTTAGAGGGCGCATCTGCCCCTGCACGGATAAGCAATATCCGCACATTTTCAAAAAACAAATCACGCACACACACACCGCTTACATTGCGATGTGTCGAGATCTGTTCAGTTTGTGTTCTGCCTATTTGCATGACGCTTTTTAACCGTTTGTCAGTGGGTGGCGAATTATAAAACTGCATCGTCACATGTCAAGAGAAAATGAATATAGTTGAGATACTCACGAATGCAAGTTGTTATTAAAATTATTTCTTTAGCTTTTTTACTTTGCAAGCACGAGTTCTCAGAAAAGTTTTTAACAAAACCCGGCAGTGACGGTATGAGTTGACTTTAGTGTTAGATATTTTCAACATGTCATTGCGACCGGCACTCCGAGCAGTTCTTCGACATGCGTTTATCCACGTCGTCGAACTCTCCGGGGCTACCCCGGGGAAGCATCTTTACGCGGCATTTCCACCGCCGGTACCTGGCTGCGCCTCGCGCAGTACGGTACCGGCCATACGAGAAGGGTCGGAGGCCGGTCGCACACTGAATATAATATTCTGAAACGTTTACTCTGCCGTCGACTAAAAGGGGAAATGGATTGTCCGGTTTCACAAATTTTGTGCGACGACTTGCCATTTCGATCATTGACGGCGGTTGGGATAAGACTGCCTTGACGGATCGCTTGGCAAGATCACTTAACGATGGCCCACCCGATCCCGGGCAATTGGCTGCCCGTCTGGTTTTTCACTTCGATAAAGGAATAGCTCCCTCAAAGCCTCATCTCATCCGTTTTCTTCAGAACGAAGATCTGCTGCGACTTTTTTACGAGAAACAAAATGGTAATCAGGATCCAGTCATATTGCTGGATCCCCCTGTCATGGGTCCGCTGCCGGACGACATGCTCACCCTCCCCTTGCCACAACTGTCTACCTGGAAAGACCTGCGACTGTGGTTGGGATTATCCAATAACGAGTTGGCTTGGTTTGCGGATACAGAACAAAGGCAGCGTCGCATAACTGAACCCAAGCTGCATCACTACTCCTATCGGTGGATTTCGAAGCAGTCGGGGCCGCCGAGACTGATCGAAATCCCAAAGACTCGAATGAAGTCGATCCAGCGACAAATACTTAAGGAGATATTGAACCGGGTGCCACCGCATCAGTCTGTTCACGGTTTTACACGGGGACGCTCCAGTCTGACTTACGTATCACAACATAGCGGCAAGGATGTCGTTCTGCATATGGATTTGAAGGACTTCTTTCATTCGGTACCCACTCCACGAATCGGCGCAATGTTTCAACGCATCGGCTATCCACGGCGGGTTGCACGTCTGCTTCAGGGACTCTGTACGCATGTGACCTCGGCATCGCTGGCGGGTGAGCCCTATCAAAAACTGCCGTGGGACTTGAGGAAACGTCTGGCAGGCAAACATCTGCCTCAAGGTGCACCGACCTCACCGGCTATCGCCAACCTGTGTGCCTGGCGGTTCGACTGTCGCCTACAGGGCGTGGCCAATCATTTTGGACTCGATTACACAAGATATGCGGACGACCTCGCCTTTTCAGGTCCTGCCAGCATGATGCGTATGGCGCCCTTCCTACAGCATCTGATAGGCGCCATAGCCATAGAAGAGGGTTTTGAAATCAATCATCGAAAAACCCGGGTGAACACAAAGGCACAATCTCAACGATTGGTAGGCATGGTGGTGAACGAAAAACCCAACCTGCCCCGGGCTGAGTTCGACCAGCTGAAGGCCATACTCTACAACTGTGCGCGACTGGGTCCGGAAAGCCAAAATCGGCAAGGAGTGACAGACTTCAAGGCGCACCTGGCAGGCAGAATCGCCTATACCGAGTGGTTGAATCCCGCAAGGGGCAAACGCTTGAGATCCTTATGGAAAAGTATCCCATGGACAGATTGACCAGTGTGAGTTCAGTTGTACTTCCATCCCATCCGGTTCATTTTTGAATCCTGTCGTTAACCTGTTTCCGCTTTCAGGGTAAACTCTCCCCCTACTTGAAAGACCGCCTCCCGCTGGAGGCAGAACCACCCGCCAGAAATTACCAAGAATTGGCCATGACTGAATTAAAAATACTCTGCGAACACCGTCCCTCCTCCATGAAACTCGAGATCCAGGGGGTCTACGACTGGCCGATCTGGGAGAAGGAGGTCTCGAAGTTTGATTGGAAATATGATCAGACCGAGATCTGCTACTTTCTGCGCGGCAAGGTCATAGTCACCCCCGAGGGAGGCGAACCCCAGGAGTTCGGCCGCGGCGATCTGGTGACCTTCCCGGCAGGCATGAAGTGCACCTGGGAGATCCTTAAAGACGTCGAAAAGCACTACACCTTCGAATAAGTCAGATCAGATCGATGTCTAAAGCCGCTAAGGCAACTCAACACACCCCTATGATGCAGCAGTATCTGCGCATCAAGGAAGACTATGCTCACATGCTGGTCTTCTACCGCATGGGGGATTTCTACGAGTTATTCTTCGGTGATGCGGAAAAGGCGGCACGACTGCTGGATATCACACTCACCAAACGCGGCCAGTCGGCGGGCAAGCCGATTCCTATGGCGGGTGTCCCCTACCATGCAGCAGAGGGCTATCTGGCCCGCCTGGTCAGGTTGGGTGAGTCGGTGGCCATCTGCGAGCAGATCGGCGACCCGGCCACCAGCAAGGGGCCGGTTGAACGTAAGGTGGTGCGCATTGTCACCCCAGGCACACTGACCGATGAAGCGCTGCTGGATGAGCGGCGGGAGAATCTGCTGGTGGCCGTAAATGAAACCCCTGACGGATATGGCCTGGCGTCCCTCGACATGGCCAGTGGCCGCTTCACCATTCAACAGCCCACCGATCAGGCCTCCCTACGTGGTGAGTTGGAACGATTGTCCCCGGCGGAGCTGCTGCTGGATGAGGACTCGAATCTGCCGGAGCTGTTCTCCCTGCGAGCCGGTATTGCACGCCGTCCTGCCTGGCATTTCGACCAGGAGAGCGCCGAGAGACTGCTGACAAAGCAATTCGGTACTCGCGATCTGGGTGGTTTCGGCTGCCAGGATCAACCTCTGGCCATCGGTGCCGCCGGTTGCCTGCTGCAGTATGTGGAGGAGACCCAGTTTGCCGCCCTGCCCCATATTCGCGGGCTGCGGGTAGAACGACATGATGAGAGCATCATCATCGATGCGGCCACCCGGCGGAATCTGGAGTTGGTGCACTCCCTCTCCGACCAGCCCCAACACACCCTGGCGGGTATTATGGACAACACCTCCACCGCCATGGGCAGCCGCATGCTGCGCCGCTGGATCAGCCAGCCCCTGCGTGAGCGCGAACCCGTGGCCGAGCGCCACGCAGCCATCGAGGAGCTGTTGCAGAACCACGGCTATCTCAGCCTGCAGGAGATTCTCCAGGGAATCGGCGATATCGAGCGTATCCTCGCCCGGGTCGCCTTGAAGAGCGCACGACCGCGTGATCTCGCCACCCTGCGTGATACCCTCGGCTACCTGCCGTCACTACAGCCCCTTTTGACACAGGTCGACAGCCCCCTGGTTCAATCTCTCACACTGGAAATCGGCGAACACCCCAAGCTTCATGGACTGCTCGTGCAGGCCGTTATTCCCCAGCCACCCATGCTGATCCGGGACGGCGGTGTGATCGCCGAAGGTTACGATGCCGAGCTGGACGAGCTGCGCGGATTGTCACAGAACGCCGACCAGTTTCTCATCGATCTGGAGAGCCGAGAGCGGGAGCGTACCGGCATAGCCAATCTGAAAGTCAGCTACAACCGGGTCCACGGCTACTACATTGAGATCAGCCGCAGCCAGTCTGACAAAGCACCGGATGACTATATCCGGCGCCAGACTCTGAAGGGAGCGGAGCGCTTCATCACACCGGAGCTGAAGAAGTTTGAGGACCAGGTACTGAGTGCCAGGGAGCGGGCCCTGGCTCGAGAAAAACGGCTCTATGAAGCGTTACTGGATCGCCTCTGCGACTCACTCCCGATCTTGCAGCAGTGTGCCAATGGGCTGGCAACACTGGATGTACTCTGCAACCTGGCGGAGCGCGCCCTCAACCTCAACCTGGTGCGCCCTGAACTGGTCAAAGAGGCGGGACTACAGATCACCGACGGCCGCCATCCGGTGGTGGAGCAGGTCAGCCGTGAACCCTTTGTCGCCAACAGCGTCACCTTCGACGATCAACAACGCATGCTGATCATCACCGGCCCCAACATGGGTGGTAAATCGACCTTCATGCGTCAGATCGCCATCATCACCCTGCTCGCCTATGCGGGCAGCTTCGCACCCGCTGCGGCTGTACGCTTAGGACCTATCGACAGAATCTTCTCTCGTATCGGTGCTTCGGATGATCTCGCGGGAGGACGCTCCACCTTCATGGTTGAGATGGAAGAGACTGCTAACATCCTGCACAACGCCACCGAGCAGAGTCTGGTGCTGATGGACGAGATCGGCCGTGGGACATCCACCTTCGACGGGCTTTCGCTTGCCTGGTCATGCGCCGTGGAATTGGCCACCGACATCCGCGCTTTTACTCTATTTGCCACCCACTACTTTGAACTCACCACCCTGCCGGAGGAGTATGCGGGCATTGAAAACCTGCATCTGGACGCAGTGGAGCACGGTGACTCCATCGTCTTTCTCCATGCGGTGAGATCAGGACCGGCCAATCAGAGCTACGGACTGCAGGTAGCGACGCTTGCCGGCGTACCCAAGCCGGTGATCGTCAGAGCCAAGCAGCGGCTGCGCGAGCTGGAGCTCAGTGCCCAGCAACATGCGGATCAGCAACAAACGCAGATGCCTTTGTTCGATCTCAAACCCTGCGAGCCTGAACTTTCCGCTGTCGAATCCCTATTGCAAGAGATTGAACCCGACGAGCTAACCCCCCGTGAAGCACTGGATCAACTCTATAAGTTGAAACAGCAGCTAAAGACGTCTGAATAAATCATTCACAAATCTATTGATACACCAAAGATCAAGGAGACCGCTATGAGCGACCACGTTTACAAAAAGATCCAGCTGGTAGGTTCGTCCAACACCAGTACCGACGACGCCATCCGCAATGCTATCGCCCGTGCGGGAGAGACCATCGAGAACATGAATTGGTTCGAGGTGGTGGAGACACGGGGACATATCGACAATGGACAAGTGGCCCACTGGCAGGTGACCATCGATATCGGTTTCCGCCTTAAGGATTGATTAAGATGACCGTGAAGGATGGCCCATTTTGGTCATCCTTGACCCATTTCCTGCAAAAAACTATGGGATACCCGTTGGCTTCTCAGTAATCACCCCGATATCAATCACATCGCTGTAGGCCTAGATTCTTTGTGACAATTCTATTACGGAATTTTCACACATGAACGCTAGAAAACATCCAAGAACAAAAACGTCGTTCCAGGTCACGCTGACCAACAAAGCGGGATCAACGGTTCAAACCCGAATCGTCAACAACATCAGCCATGCGGGGTTCTTCGTTTCGTCCCTGACTAACCTGAAGAAATACGATGAATATGAACTGTTGGTAAAGCGGCCGGGTTCGAACGAATCCATGCGACTGCCGGCTCGTGTATCACGGGTCGGGCCTGAGGGGTGCGGTTTTGAGTTTCTAAACCTGCAGACAGATCAGCAGCAGCTACTGAATCGATTGATCAACCCCGATTGGGATGGAAAAGATCTGCTCGAGGGTGTGATGATGTATGGCCCACTGGAGGAGACCACCGACTTCGCCGCCTGCATGCGGCTCACCTCCCTGCTTGGTCGTCGTTATAAAAGATCGGCCAGAGCCTATCTCCTGTCGATGCAGCAAAGTTACTGATTCAAACGATGAACTAACCCAGCTGATTCACAGTTGTACAAGCACATTGGTTTGATGTAACAGGACAAAGCTGTGCCGAATCTGTTTCTTGAAAGTAGACTTGGACCTTACTTCACGAACTCTAAAGAGAGTTCGCCCAACTCGATGCGATCACCACTCTGCAACTCCACACCACCGGCCTTGATGGGATTGCCATTGATCATCGGATTGTTTTCCCCACCCACTTTAAGCAGAAAATAGCCAGTATGGCGGCGGTTGATCAGGACCAGATCTCCACCTGGTTGCCCAACACTGAAAAAAGCACGGTCTACTATCTTCTCCTCTCCCTGTTGCGTTCCTGAGAGAAAGCGTACTTTTGCCTCTGTGTTCTGTTTCTTTTCCTGGATTGTGGGAGTGGGAGTGGGAGTGGGAGTGGGAGTAGGGTTCGGAGTGGATGCCGACTTCATCTGACTGGTTTTCTTCGGCTGCAGTTCAGACTGATGCACAGGCCGTAGCACCACCGTACGATCCGGGTCATCGATCTCTTGCATCTGTTCTGCAGCGAGATAGCGTAGATGATACTTACCAATCTCAATCAAATCCCCATGATTGAGAAACTGCTTCGTGATCGCTTTGGTATTGACTCTGGTGCCGTTGGTGCTTCCTTCGTCTTCCAACGAAAAGCCCCGAAAGACCCTTTGCAGACTGGCATGATGGCGACTGACTGACTTATCGCCCAGACAGATGGTATTCGTCTCGTCACGCCCGATCGAGATGCGCTGATCTGTGAGCGGAAATTCTTCCGCAGGTCCATCATCGGTAAGTACGATGAGTTTTTCCATAGTACGACTGCTACCCAACCCGCTATTCATTATTACTGTTGTTCACACGGGCAAGTATAACTGAAATATTATCAAGCCCACCCATCCCATTTGCCATTTCTATCAACTCATCATTGAGTTCCATCAAGTCCGTTTGCGGTTTTTCCAGAATACCCTGGATCTGCTGATCGGACAGCATGCTGGTCAATCCGTCGGAGCAGAAAAGAAAGAGGTCATCAGGCAGAACATCGGTCTCTGCAAGGTCTACCGAGACCTCAGCCTCGGCACCAAAGGCGCGAGTAAGTACATTTGGCGGCACACCGGCAAGCCGTGCTTCTTCCAGTGTTGCGAAGTCCCCAAAGTTAACCATCTCCTGAATCAGGGTATGGTCTGCAGTCAATAATTCCAGCACACTGTCACGCCAACGATAGAGACGTGAATCACCAACATGCGCATAGGTCAGTGATGCATTTTGGAAGAGCCCCACCACAACGGTGGTTCCCATGCCCTGATACTCTGTCGCCTGCCAGGAGAGTTCATGTATGGCCTGATTGACGCTTCTCAAGGCATCCAGCAGATCACTGCCGCCCAGCGGGGCTTTATCTTCATCCTCTTCCCCATCACAAACCAGTTGGCTGACCAGCAGATCTACTGCCAGGTTGCTCGCCACTTCACCGGCATTGGCCCCACCCATGCCGTCGGCCAGAATAATCAGCCCCTCGGAGGGATCACCACCTATCGCATCCTCATTATGCTCCCGTACAACACCCTTGTCGGTTCGCATGGCAACATCAATGATCAAGTGCGGTTCCTGTATCGATGGAAATCATGACTGACCTTGATCTAGCGCCTGTTCAAATTCAGAAGTGGTTTGTGCGGTAAATTTCAGCGCGATCTCTCCTTGAGGATCGCCTGCATCTTGGCAGCGGGCACATAACCGGGCACCAGCTCACCGTCCGTCAGAAAGATTGCCGGTGTACCGGTCACGCCGACTTTCTGCCCCAGGGCATATTGCTCTGCGACGGAATTCTCACACTGCCTCTCTTCCACATCCTTACCGGCTTTGGCACGAGTCATGGCATCATTTTTGTCATCGGCGCAGAACACATTCACCGCCTTTTGATAGGCAGGGCTGCCGACACCGGCCCTCGGGAACATCAGATAACGAACACGTATACCCAGGTCGTTATATTGATCTATCTCGTCATGCAGTTTTCGGCAATAGCCACAATCAATATCAGTAAAGACGGTTACCGTATGTTCATATTCCTTGGGGGAGAAAATCACCATATTTTCCTCACCCATTTGCTCTATGGCATCAGCTTTGACCATTGCCACCTTAGGCGTTGTCAGATCTTCGCGCGAGTTGATATCGAAGAGTTTGCCACTGAAAAGGTATTTGCCGTCGGCAGAGACATAATAGAGTTGAGGACCGACCAGGACTTCATAGAGTCCGGAAATAGGAGAAGGCGTTATCGAATCGACCTGACGACCGGAAAGTAACTTGCTCATGCCCTGGCGCACTTTTTCGATGTCGGCACTCTGCTGGGTGGGGGCCGCTATGGTCACGCTTGTGAGCACAAGTAAAAAGACCGCTGCCAAGCCGTACAACCCGATGACGGCCTTCTTGTTTGACTGTTTCATCCGTTAATCCCGAAAGTTTTGATATTGCAACGGCAGGCCGTAGTCGGTCTCCCGCATTTGACTGATGACCTGCTGAAGATCATCCCGTTTTTTCCCTGTCACTCTGACCTGTTGACCCTGAATCTGTGCCTGCACTTTGAGTTTGCTGGCTTTGAGGTCTTTTACCATTTTCTTTGCCAGATCACTCTCGATACCCTGTTTGATGACCACTGACTGGCGGGCGGCATTGAGGCTGGTTTCCGGCTCACCAATATCCATGCAGGTGATGTCGACACTCCGTTTGACCAGTTTCTGGCGTAGAATATCCATCATCTGGCTCAGTTGAAACTCCTGTTCTGCGCGTAATGTGATCTCACTTTCCTTTAAATCGAAACTGGCATCCACACCTTTGAAATCGAAACGGGTGCCAACTTCACGATTGGCTTGATCTACCGCGTTCCTAACCTCCTGGATATCCACTTCTGAGACGATATCGAATGATGGCATGAGTCCCCTCCACAACCGATAAATTGGTTGTGGACTCTACCACAAACCGACCACAGTTCTCATATCGAGATTTTGCCCTTCAACCCCTCGGATGGTGTGTGGAATGGAGCTGCTGCAGACGCTCCCTCGCGACATGGGTGTAGATCTGGGTGGTGGACAGATCACTGTGACCCAGCAATAGTTGTACGACACGCAGATCTGCTCCATGATTGAGCAGGTGAGTGGCAAAGGCATGGCGCAGGGTATGTGGTGAAATCGTTTTGCTAATGGCCGCCGTCTGCGCATGTTTCTTGATGCGATACCAGAAGGCTTGGCGGGTCATGCCCTGCCCCCGGCGGGTGGGAAAGAGATGGGCACACACTCTGGCACCCAGCAGATCAGGCCGAGCCTCCCTGTTGAAGCGCTCGAGCCATCCCTGTGCCTCATCCCCCATCGGCACCAGTCTTTCCTTGCCGCCCTTGCCCACTACCCGAATCACTCCCTGGGTAAGACTGACCTGCTCCGGACGGAGGCCGACCAGCTCGGAAACCCGAAGGCCTGTAGCATAGAGCACCTCCAGCATCGTACGGTCGCGAAAACCCTCTGCCTCCTCCAGTTCCGGCGCATCCAGCAGAGCCTCAACCTCCGACTCGGTCAATGACTTTGGCAGTGGCCGGCCAATCTTTGGTGCATCGATGCGTGTTGAAGGATCGGTTGTGACCCACCCCTCTCGCAAACCATACTGGTAAAACTGACGAAGGCAGGAGAGCAATCTCGCTGAGGAACGGGGCTTTCGTCCCTGTTGAGTCAGCTCGGCCAGGTAGCTCAACAGATCGGCCCGCTGAGCCAACAGCAACCCATAACCCCGATTGGCGCGTAGCCAGTCGACCAGTTTTCGCAGGTCAGACTGGTAAGCAGAGAGCGTGTTACGGCTCAGCCCCCGTTCCAGCCAGAGCGCATCCGAGAACTTTTCAATGAGTTGCCGATCCTCCCCGATCTCGAGGGTTGTCACAATCCCGCCTCATGACGAAGCAGCCAGCGCTTGATCTCAAGCTTCTTGCCGTGACGCTCACCGGCAAAACCGCCCAGACCATTCACAGCGACGACACGGTGACAGGGCACGACCAAGGGACAGGGATTGGCCCTGCAGGCATTGCCCACCGCTCTTGCACCACTGCCGATATGCTCAGCTAAAGTGCCATAGGTTAGGGTCTCACCGGCTGGAATCGCTTGGAGTGCTTGCCAAACCTTATGCTGAAACGGTGTTCCACCCAAATGGAGGCCCAAATTGAACGGCCTCTTGGCATCTGCCAGATAGTCTTTAATCGATTCGAGAACATGGTTTACACCTGGCGTTTCCCTAACAAAAGACTCACGAAATGCATCAAGGTACTCGACACCTGCCAATTTATCCTCATGCATGGTGATCCCGACAGAACCAAAAGGAAGATTGATGACCGCCTGAAAATACTCTCTTTCTCTACGCATTAGCCGATCACCCCGAGATCATTGTAAGTATTTTCCCACAACACAAACCCTAACCACTCCGATGCTTCAGCAACCCTGAAATAGGCACCTTGACTGTCCACAGTTCCTGTGGATAACTTTGTTCATAACCTGAAAAAATATAGCCAGAACCCGCGATACCACTGTAGTTCTCTTAGATTGTGCAAATTCTATACAATGACTATTTATGTAAATAATTCAATAAGTTAATAGAATATTCTTAGGTTGTAAATGAGAAGTTCCCTTTAAAGCCTCATTGCTTAATATCAGCAACCTGGCGTGTGCATAAAATGATTGACAGAGCATTTTTTGTTCGATCTATAAAAACGCCACTCTAGTCCAACACCTGTCCTTAAAAAACCGATCATTGCGCATAGACTACTATAGATGTTCAAATCCCCCCACGATCTAAAAACCCTCCCCGGTAATGCCTGACGTCAAAGCACATTTTTGGAAAAAAACACCACTCAGCCGCATGTCGAGGTCCCAATGGGAATCGCTTTGCGATGGCTGCGCCAAGTGCTGCCTGCAGAAGCTTGAGGACGAGGAGACCCGGGAAATATACTTCACCAACATCGCCTGTGACCTGCTCGATCCGGAAACCTGCCAATGCACTGACTATTCAGAGCGATCGGTTCGCGTTCCGACCTGTGTCACACTCACCATGGAACATCTGGAGGATCCATACTGGCTTCCCAAAACTTGCGCATACCGGCTGCTTGCGGAAAACAGTGCGCTTCCCCAGTGGCATCCCCTGGTCTCTGGTGACCCACAAAGTGTTGAAGCGTCTGGCCATTCGATTCGTGGCCGCACCGTACCCGAGGCAGAAGCAGACGATTGGGAGTTCCACCTGATCGACTGGGTCTAGACCAAAAAAACTAAGACCTGCTAACACTAAAATCTCATGCAGCAAATCACCACCTTGATCGAATTTCTTGAGGCCGGCAGCCTCAATCCACGCTTCTATGATATGGGTAGACGTCTCATCAGCCTGCCCCGGGACCAGTTCCTGAGCTTTGAACTCACGGAGATCGCCTATCCACAGCCCCTGCAACAGCAGGCCTGGATTGCCCTCCTGCTTCAACCAGAAAACGACCCAGTACAAACGGATCCGTTGATCTGGTTCATTCGCTTCCCTCTGGATGAACAAGGCAAACTCATGCAGGCGGCTCGCGATGATTTCATGTTCCAGTTACTCGAGCGACTGGGTAATGCTTTACAGCCTGCCGAGCAGAGAAAAGAGATTGAATCAGCACTGGAGCAAAACCCGTATGCCTTCCAGCCAAAACAGGAGAGACTGGCTGCATTTCATGCCCGCATAACAGTGGAATTAGGCCAGTCGCCCTCTCGCTACTATGCCCACGCCAAGCGCTACTTCGATGGAGATCTGGGTTGGGATCAATGGTCATTCATCGGCTATCAGGGAATCGCGGACATAGCAGCCCGCTATCATGAAGCGGGGAATATACAACGCATTGCATCCGCAATCCCTCATCTACCCCCAACTGCACTCGAGGCACTGTGCCACTGTCTCGAGAATGAAACCATTCCGGATTTTCTTGCTAAAGCACTGCTCGATCGAGCCTTGGATTGCCTGAGCGAACCGACTCCCGATCCTCAGGTCATCACCTCCACCCTACGGGGTATTTCGCACAGTGAGCCGACGGAACCTCGTCACCAGTTGGTCAGACATGTGCTAGAACACACCATTGCCCAACGGAGCGATATACTGGCTGCTGTTGCCGGCCGCCTTTGGGAAGATCTTATTCATGACGATCTGCGCACGCTCTTTCTGGAACGCCTGGCAGAAAATCTCGAAGGCCAGGATTTTTTTAATCAGATTCTCAGTGATCTGCTTTATTTGACTGCCACCCGACAGAGCCTGCTAAGTAGTCTGAGAGATCCGGCCCGTTCCGAGAAGTTGAGTCAAGCCATCGGCACCTTTTTCATACATATCAAAAAGGGCTGATTTCTCTACACAATGCCCGGTGAGAAAGCTCTCGACGCGTGATGATAGGGGCCATTTCCTCAGCCTCCTTCCCTTCTCCACTCATCTGCCAACCTTTTCTCCGTGACTCAGCGTGTGTTATCTCGAGAAACTAACTTAAAAAATATAGTGAAATATATTGCAATTGATAATCATTCGCATTATTATCGTTATCGATATTTAGTTACACCCTATTTCGTCATGTCCAAAAAGATCAATACACAGCCCTCTCATAAGATGCCGAGTGTCGCTTCCAGCCGTCAGTACAGGATCATCGAAAGTCGCGAACTGATGCAAGGAGACGGACAAATTGGAATTGACCATAAAGGAGAGGTCTATCACCTGCGGATCACGCGCCAGGGAAAGTTGATATTGACGAAATAGACAAGAAATTAGTTCCGGTAAGCCAGCCCTCTGCCAGCCAGCCTCGAATGATGATTCAACATTTGGCAATACAGAAGGTCCGGCTGCATGCAAAAACGCGTTTTATCTATTACCCTGCTAACAGTTGCATTGCTCTGTCAGGAAGCAATCTCGGCCACGCACTCCGTTATTGATAAGCAAGAACCGAGTAAGCAACGTACTCTGTCTCTGGTAAACCATTTACAAGACCAGAACCCAAGCACGAGCGCCTCCCCCCCAATCAGCAACGAAGTCGAACGGATTGAAATCAGCGGTCTTGTTGAGATAGAGGCTGAATTCGTTGATCCTCGTAGCGGCAATTCATACAGCAACCTGACATTAACCACAGCGGAACTGGGCATCAAAGCGCAGGTATCGTCGGCCGTCTCAGGTGAGATCGTCCTGCTCTATGAAGAGGACAGCGAAGCGTCACTGGATGTGGATGTTGCTACCCTGACTCTGTCTCCTGAAGCATCCTGGTTTATTAACGCAGGTCAGTTTTATCTTCCCTTTGGTGTTTTCGAGACTCAGATGATATCTGATCCACTGACGCTCGAATTGGCCGAGACCCGAGAAACAGCACTGGAGATTGGTTTTACTACGGGTATGTTATTCGGATCTGTCTATATTTTTGACGGCGACACCCGCAATGAAGATACTTCAAAAATTGACAACATCGGTATGCATTTGGATCTCATACTGGATCGTGGCAATCGGCATTTTGACATAAGCCTTGGTTACATCAATGACATCAGAAACAGTGATGGCCTGATTGATTACAAGGGTGAGAATCAAAACCAGGTAGGCGGCATCACACTCAGTGCATCGCTGTATTCAGGTCCCTTCAAACTTATCGGCGAATATGTGAGTACCAGCGATATGTTCGATGCCGGTGATAAGCCCTATGCCTACAATATAGAGGCTGGATACGGCTTTTCCCTATCCGGCATAGATGCCAATGTGGCTATCGGATTTCAAGCTACGGGTGATGCCGAGCAGATAGAATTACCCAAGGAGATCCTGCTTGCTGCAATCTCCTTCGAGATGTATGAGCACACAACACTCGGTATCGAGATCACCTCCTCGAAAGCGTATGACAACCAATATACCCAGGCGCTTCTTCTTCAACTTGCAGGCCATTTCTAAACTGAAATAAAACACCACCCTCAGGATGCTGCTAAAGGTTGGAGCATGCAACCACACAACATGCCAACTGATTCAATCAGGTCAATTCGCCGCATTTGTCTATACTTATCTGATCTTCTTATTCCGAGAGTAGCCCGTATTGGCAACGCCTGTCTCGTTGTAAGCGCAAGAAGACGATAAGAATATAGATGGCAAATCACACTACCGTTGAAAGCATTAATCCCGCTGATCTCCCAATTCCGCCGGAGGGTGCATTCCGCATCATTCGTGCGTGCAATAAAGAGAGCACAGACGCCCATCAACTCGGTCGTCTGCTTGAGCGGGACCCGGTACTGACCATTGAGATTCTGCGTATCGCAAACTCCGCCTACTTTGGTTTCAGTGGCAAGATCACAACGGTATCCCGTGCGATCGCCGTCATCGGCCAACGAACTCTGCGCCATATCGTGCTGTGTGTCGCCATGCGAGACGCACTCAAACCCGGGCAACTGCCTGCGCTTTCTGTTGAGACCTTTTGGACCAATGCCCTACGTCGTGCCGTCTGCGCCCGTGCACTGGCCACACACTCAGGTCTCGATGACGACACCGGCTTTACAATCGGCCTGTTACAGGATTTTGGACTGCTGGTACTCTTCTATCTGAATCCCAATCGAATTGCAGAATGGCCGGGGTTGGCGGAATTGGCGCCTGATGATCGTTACGCGATGGAGCGGCAGCTCTTCGATTCAACCCATGACCAGGTCGGTCAACAACTCGCTGAGAGCTGGAATCTGCCTCAAGAGCTGTCCCTTGCTATGGGATTTCATCACCGGCATCCCACCCACGACATTGATGATTCAAAGACCCAATATTGCCATCTTGCCCAATGTGCCGACTGGATGGCAGCCGTCTTCACCAGTGCGGATAAACGTCACACACTGAGCAATTGCCAGGCTTTGCTGGACAAGCATTTTGGTATACCCCGCGTGGAGACAGATCAGCTCCTCAGTCAAACCAATGAGCTACTGTCTGAGGCGGCGCAAGCCTTTGGCTTCGATGTTGGTGATCAGGTCAGTTATGACGCCGTCATACAACAGGCAAATATGCGCCTGCTGGAAGAGAACCAGAATATCCAGGAGATGAATTGGGAACTGGAAAATGTGCTCAAGGAACGGGATCGCGTAGCTGCCGAATTGAAGCAGGAATTGGATCTCGCAAGAGAGGTGCAACGCAGTCTGTTACCGACAGACAGTACGGACCAACTCAGCGTATTCGGCCTCAATCTCTCAGCCAAAGCGGTTTCCGGGGATTTCTATGACTTCCTCAGACTGCACAACGGTAAGGTCGCTTTTTGTATTGCTGATGTCTCCGGCAAAGGCATGCATGCAGCCCTGTTGATGGCGAAGACCAGCAGTCTCTTTCATTGTCTGGGAAAAAGCCTGCACGATCCGGCCAAACTGCTGACCATGATTAACCGGGAGATCATTGAGACCTCCATACACGGTATGTTCATCACCATTGTGGCAGGTGTGATCGATCCGGAGACATCCGATGTTGTTTTAAGTAATGCGGGCCATCTTCCGGTAATCCGTATGCGTCATTCTCAGCCGGTTGCAGAGTATCCCGCCTTATCTCCCCCACTTGGCATTATGCCGGAGACTCAGTTCCAAAATGAGAAATTCAATCTCAAGCATGACAGTCTCTATCTCTATACCGACGGTCTGCTGGAGGCAAAAATTACAGCCCAGGAGCGTCAAGGCAAAGAGAGACTCATTAACATATTCGGAAAATATGCAACCAAGCCACCCGTTGAAAGACTTCAGTACATCATCGCAAATCTTCGACAGCATTGTGAAGAGATGGAAGATGACATGACCCTATTACTCATCGAGGGGACATCTTGAACAACCGCCACAATGCCCTGCTACTCAACCTGTCTGCTGAGCCTACCCAATTACAAGCCATGCGTGAGAAACTGCGTATGGCACTGACAGAGATCGGCATCCCCCAATCAATCCAGGAACAGTTGGTACTCGCAGTCAACGAGGCCTGCATGAACATCATTCAACATGCCTACTGTGGTAATGCCAAAGGAGAGATCAGGTTAAGCCTGGAGGACACACCAAACCAGCTACGATTCCTCCTGGAAGACGATGCCCCCTGTGTTGACCCGGCTTGTATCACACCGAGGGATTTAACGGATATCCGCCCAGGTGGGCTGGGAGTACACTTTATTAAAGAGATCATGGATGAAGTGCATTTTTATCCTGCGGGCAAACAGGGCAACAGACTCGAGATGATCAAACATCTTGATTCTGATTGACATAAGATAACCCATATCGACCGCAGCGCCAGTCAAGGAAAAGCCAAGAAGAGCAATCGAGACTTTTAAAACGATGGGTTACAAAATCGAAGAGGCCGCTGGATTTGCCATTGTCCACCTTGAGGGGGATGTGGATCTCAGCCGTTCACCAACCGCTCGCCAAGCCATTCTTGATTGCTTGCAGGAGCGTCAACATGTCCTGGTCGATCTCACTGCCGTCACCTACATCGACAGCTCTGGTGTAGCCAGTCTGGTGGAGGGGTTTCAGGTCTCGCGACGCATGTCGCTGGATTTTGCGCTTATTGGCGTCAGCGATGCGGCAATGAGCGTACTCCAACTGGCCCGCCTGGATCAGGTCTTCCCCATCTTCGCCTCACTGGATGCCCGGCTGGCGCAAGCGGACCCCAAGACATGACCCGTCCGGCACACTTTATCGCACACACAGGACGTATCTCCCTCGCCGCTATCGAAGAGATGGGTTACCAGTTCACCCTCTTCGCCGAAAGCCTCTACTGGCTTATTGCCGGCCCCTTCGTCAGCCAACCGGTACGTCTGTCTGCGGTGGCCGATGAGATGATGAAGATCGGCGTACTTGCCGTCCCGGTGGTCGTGCTGCTCTCTTTTTCCAATGGTGTCATGATGGCAATTCAGGGTATCGCCACCCTGCAGGAATTTGACGCTGAGTCCCAGGTCGTACCCGGCATCGCCTATTCGGTCACCCGGGAATTCGGTGTCCTGATTGCAGCCATCGTGGTGGCTGGCCGTTCCGGTTCCGCCATTGCCGCACGCATCGGTTCCATGCAGATGTCCCAGGAGATCGATGCGCTGCGGGTGATGGGTATAGAGCCGGTACGCCACCTGGTAGCACCCATTCTGCTTGCCATGTTGCTGATGATGCCGGTTCTGACTCTGCTGGCCGACAGCGCCGCGCTGATCGGTGGCGGCCTCTATACCGGCATTGTCCTGAAACTCAGCTTGTCGACTTTCATCGATCGCTGCTTCGATACCCTGGCGGTTTATGATCTGATGCAGGGACTGGTCAAAAGTCTGGTTTTCGGCGTTCTCATCGCCCTGATCGCCTGCAGTAATGGCTTCTCAGTCACTGGTGGTTCCGAGGGTCTGGGAAGAGCCACCACCCGATCGGTTGTCCTCTCCATCGCAGCCATCGTGGTGGCGGACATGATCTTTACCTATTTTCTCAATCGATAAGGCCAGGGAAAGCGAGTGCCTGCCATCAATCAACAGTCAGAGCCGGTCATCGAGATTCGTGAGCTGGTCACCTACTACGGTGAGCGCAAGATCCTTGATGGTATCAATCTGACTGTCGAGAGTGGGGAGATCATGGTGGTGATGGGCGGCAGTGGCTCCGGCAAGTCGACATTGTTGCGCCATCTGCTATCGCTCAACCGGCCCGCTGCCGGCAATATCCGGCTGTTCGGACAGGAGGTGAATAAGCTCTCCTCCCGGGCACTGCATCAGATGCGACAACGCATCGGTGTCTCCTTCCAGGGGGGCGCATTGTTTAACTCCCTCAACGTCGAAGAGAACGTAGCTTTCCCCCTACGCGAACATACCCGGCTGGATGACAATACCATTCGTATCATGGCGCGCATGAAACTCGAAGTGGTCAATCTGGCGGGATTCGAAAAACTGATGCCGTCACAACTCTCCGGCGGTATGATCAAACGGGCGGCACTGGCACGAGCCATTGTGATGGACCCGAAGCTGCTCTTTTTCGATGAACCGAGCGCCGGACTCGACCCGGTGGTCTCTGCCGATCTGGATGAACTGATACTGCGCCTGCGGGATGCCATGGGGGTGACGATTGTTGTGGTGACCCATGAATTGGAAAGTGCATTCCGTATCGCCGACCGTATCACTGTCTTGGACAAGGGAAAGATCCTGATCACAGGCACCACTCAGGAAGTGAAAGAGAGCGACAACCCGCGTGTGCAGAATCTGCTTAACCGCCGTACGGAAGACATACCAGTCAATGCCGATGAATACCTGCAACGTTTGACCGACGACCTGGCCGGATTATGAAGCGAGACAATATCAACTATCTGGCAGTGGGCAGCGTGGTACTGATCGCGTTCGTACTACTGCTCTACATGCTCTATCGCTTGACCGGCGGGGTCGACGAAAACGATGTCTACACAGTCTACTACCCTAATGTGGGCGGCCTGGGGGAAGGCACCCCTGTCACCTATGAGGGTTACAAAATCGGTTCGGTAACCGGTATCTGGCCCGAGCGCACGCCGCAGCACACCCGTTACCGGGTGGTGCTGCATATCCGTGACGGCTGGCAGATTCCACAAAACAGTGTGGCCCGCATTTTTTCGGAAGGACTGCTGGCGGAAACCGTCATCAACATCGACGAAGGTGCCAGCAGTGAGTTTCTCAAACCGGGAGACGAGTTGCAGGGCATGCTGGGTACGGATGTCTTTGCGGCAGTGAATGACGTGGCAAGCAGCGTCAACCAGATGTTGCAGAGCGATGTGCGACCCTTGATCGACAATCTCAATGGACGCATCTCTCACCTTGGCGAACAGGTGGATCAACGGTTGCCTCAAATACTTGATGGCCTGCAGGCCCTGGTCGATACCCTGCAGCACGCCGCGGGCAGCCTGCCGAGGATGTTGAATCCATCGACCGAAGCGAAGATCACACGCATCGTCTCCAACAGTGAGGAGATCTCCAACAATCTACTGCGCTTATCCGACGGCTTGTTGGAAACCCGTCAAGCCACCGACACCCTGCTCGATCAATCAAACAATGCAGTGGCGGAAAACCGCGAGGACATCCGCCGTGCCATTACAGCACTGCGCCTGTCGCTTGAATCACTCTCGACGAATACAGAGACCATCCTGAGAAACCTGGAAGGCGCCTCACATAACGTGAATGAGTTCAGCCGGCAGATCAGACAGAATCCTGCAGTGCTGTTGAATGCTAAGCCACCCCGTGAAGAAGGTATCGGCAATGAATAGCGTGAAGCGGCTGGGGTTCTTTGCTTTTGTTTGCAGTCTTTTACTGACGGCTTGCGCCACCAGCGAACCGATACCAGAAGATCACTTCTATCGTCTGCTGAGTCAAAACAACCCGACACCGATAGAGAAACCGGTTATTAACGGCGTACTGAAAGTGGAACCAATCAAGTCTTTCGGGATCTATCGTGAACGGGCTATTTTGTTCACCCGCAGTGATTCACCCGAAACCCTTAAACAACACCATTACCACCACTGGATCGATACACCGACCCGCCTGATTCGAGATCAATTGGTGGACTACCTGCGCAAGAGCGCCATTGCTGAAACCGTTGCCGGTGCCCAGATCGGGATGAAAGGCGATGTCCGGCTCCATCTGGAACTGAAGCATTTCGAGCGGGTACTTCACCCGTCAGGTTCAGTCTCGGTAAAAGTCCGGCTGGATGCCATGATTGCAGACAAGTCTAATCGACCGTTGAAGGTTGTGAGCTATCTGCAAGAACCACTGGCAGAAAACAGCTCCATCGCGGCTTCAGTCGCAGCGATCAATCTGGCTTTGGTTGAAATCTATCGGAAGCTGGTTGAAGAGATGCGTCACTTATAGACGCCATCCACCCATGTAGAAGTATCGGGTGGATGGCAACTCATTCCATAAGTGCTACATCTTGGCAATCATCGCATCACCGAAGGCGGAGCAACTCAGCTCAGTCGGCCCGTCCATCAGACGCGCCAAATCATAGGTTACCGTCTTGGCGGAGATGGCGGCCCCCAGGCTCTCGATGATCAGATCAGCGGCCTCGAACCAGCCCATGTGACGCAGCATCATTTCTGCGGACAGGATCAGCGAACCGGGATTGACCTTATCCAGACCGGCATACTTGGGCGCCGTACCATGGGTTGCTTCGAACATGGCAACGGAATCAGAGAGATTGGCACCCGGTGCGATACCGATACCGCCCACCTGCGCCGCCAGCGCGTCTGAAATATAGTCACCATTAAGGTTCATGGTGGCGATAACGCTGTACTCGGCGGGACGAAGCAGGATCTGCTGCAGGAAAGCATCTGCGATCACGTCTTTGACGATGATCTCTTTCCCACTCTTGGGATTCTTGAAACTGCACCAGGGGCCGCCATCGATCTCCACGGCTCCGAACTCTTCCTTGGCTAATTCATAACCCCAGTTCTTGAAGGCACCCTCGGTGAACTTCATGATATTACCCTTGTGTACCAGGGTCACCGAGTCACGATCATTGTCGATGGCATACTGCAGCGCTTTTCTCACCAGGCGCTTGGTACCCTCACTGGAGATCGGTTTGATGCCGATACCTGAGGTCTCGGGGAAGCGGATCTTCTTCACACCCAGCTTGCTCTGCAGGATATCGATAATCATCTTCGCCTCATCCGAACCCGACTCCCACTCCACACCGGCATAGATGTCTTCAGAATTCTCGCGGAATATGACCATGTTGGTCTTCTCTGGCTCTTTCAGCGGACTGGGAGTGCCGTCGAAATAGCGCACCGGGCGCAGGCAGACATAGAGATCGAGTTGCTGGCGCAGGGCCACGTTGAGAGAGCGGATACCGCCGCCAACCGGCGTCGTCAGGGGTCCCTTGATGGAAACCACGAAATCGCGCACTGCCTCCAGCGTCTCATCCGGCAGCCAGGTATCGCTGCTGTAGACCCGGGTAGACTTCTCACCGGCATAGACCTCCATCCAGGCGATTTTCTTCTCTCCGCCATAGGCCTTCTCAACCGCGGCATCGATCACCTTCTGCATCACAGGCGTCACATCCACGCCGATACCGTCGCCCTCAATATAAGGGATGATGGGATTATTGGGGACAGTCAGTACGCCGTTGGCGTCTACCGTGATCTTTTCACCCTCTGAGGGAACCACAATCTTGTCATATGCCATGAATTATTCCTGTGTTTTCAATGAGATGGCCGATTTTGATCGACATGTACCTGCCGCCCCGGGGACTCAATGGGATGGCTTCAGGGCTCCGGCACGCCGGAACCGGCATTTTAGCCGGGTTTTTGCCCCTGTCGATAGTCGATTGCGTTAGAAGAGTGATAGAAAGGCGGAATAAACGGGGGAATGAAACCTGGGACGTTAATGAAAATTGAAGAAAGCTGCCTTAGCAGCATGTATGCCCAAGTTCATGACCTTGCTAAATAACATGGTCAGGGATCAAGTTGCTTAGGCTTATCGATCAGTAATCAGGTAGGGCTGACACCACAATCGCTTGTTATGTGTATTTTCAATCAGTTTTTTCCGGGGCTTTTATCGCATCAAGGTCGTTCTTTCCTCGCCATCCATTCCTCTAATGTAAGAATCACTGGCTCTTTACCGTTCTCTCTAAACCAAGAGTCAATTGCGTACATTTGATTGCTTTCATTATCCTTGATAACTGCAGTCCAATGAGCATTAAAGAAATAGGGGCTCCGCACAGCTCGATCCTGTGTTTGGTGCCATTTTATCCAGCCATTTTCCTCGAATAGTTTTAGATAGGCTGTTGTGTTTCTTGATTCATCTATACAGTCCATTTGTCCAGGTTCACCAGTACCGCTGTTTTTTGCTTTATCGTTAGAGGTACCCAAACGTCTACCTGTAAGTTGCTCCATTAATGCTATAGCTTTAGATATTTTTTTACGTTCATTGAGAGATGACTGAGTTTTGTCTGAAAACAGCTCTACTGTTTCAGCCCATTCTGAGCCGGCCAGGTCGACTTGTGCCTTTTGTTTACAACTGTAGTTGTAACAAACTGATATGATATTTTGATTATTCAATTCTTCTCCATAAGCCCATGACGGCATAATAAAGATCAAAATAATAATTATTTTTTTATATTCCATGGGTATTACAAAGCGCCTCATAGCATCAGAATTACACATAGCTATCTAACTAGTTTATGTACTCACTAATACATAGCGTTTTCATGAGATGCATAAGATATGAGCGTCGATTTTGATGGCCTGGTATGCATTAATGCTCTTTACCTGAATAAATCCACATCGGTTCTGTGGTCCCTGCTCGCTCGAATCCCATCTTTTTATAAAATCCAACTGAATTAACGTCTGCAGTTATCATTTGTTGATGGAAGTTATCATATATGCTTAGCATCAACTCCATCATCTTACGCCCGATTCCCTTGCCTTGGTATGTTGGGTGGACAAGCATATGTGGATAATAAACAACCAAGTGTCCATCTGAGATGGCATTACCAATACCAACCAGCTTTCCAGCAATTCGAGCAGTTACAAGCGTGTCTGAGTTCAGGAGAGCAGGCATTAGCTTATCCGGCTTTTGAGCCGAAGACCAACCATTCGCTTGGTATAAATCTACTACTTCTGACTCCTCGATCTGGACATTGGTCTCTATTTTAATATCCATATATATATTTAATATTGTTATGTTTAACCTTCAGCCTCACAGTCCGTCTTCATGCGTTTGTTAAATTTCACTGGGCAGTTACTCCTTTGCTTGATTTAAAATAATAGAAATTGAATCTGACTCTGGTAGTGAGAAAGATGTTTTGTTAAATGAAGGGGGGCCGAAAACTCCCTTCACATTATTCGAGAAACCAACCAGCTCTGAAGGAATTCCAAAGAGCCCTGTATTCATTTTTCCATCACTATTTTCATCATAAACAATGCTGACAGAATATGTTCCTGCTTTAAGGTTTTTGAATACGATTCGGGCTCTACCCTCGTCATCTATGGGAAAAGTTTTTTCGGATATTGGGGCTTTCAAATAATTATCTGAAGATGAAAACAAAGAGGCGATTGCTTGACCTACATCTGCCTTAGCGCCTTCAACAAAAACAGTTAGTGTAAGTGAATTTTGCCCCGCGACTGAATCGAGTGAAAAAGCAACTAGTGCTGCTAATAATAGTCTTTGAAACTCATTCTTCTTCATACAATTTTTTTTGTATCTCGCATAGGCGCAGATAAGTCTGATACCTAATCATGAGACCCTCAAAAAAAGCCTTACCACAATTGGACCGAAAACGAGTGGCATCACCCATGCCCAGTTGCCATGTGCATAAAGCCACCAAGTGCCATATAAAATCTCGCCAATCCCGCACCAGAATAAATATTGCAGTGCCAGTGGCATAACAAATTTTCTGAACTGAAGATATTCTCTTAGGGTCTGCACGATGTTTCCATGAAATTTAACGCCTTGCTAAGGGGCAGCCGAAGCAACGCGTAGGCTGTCCAGCGGAGGCCGCACCTTTTGCGGCCGGAGTGTACTTGAGCAATTTGTTAGGCATTTTTGAACCTCTCCATACTTGGTGTCGTGACGTTCCATGTGCCATTTGTAACCGCAAGTCATGCACATTATTTGGTTTTATTACGACTAGATTGCTCGTACCACGAGTATGATTTTTTAGTTCGACTTTGCCATCCATTACAAATTTTATGAATTCCACTTCATCATTTAGTTTGAATTTATCCGGGCAACTGAAGACAACGAGAATATCGTTTCCCGTTTTAGCTTCGACACTATCGTACTGGCTACTTGTCCGTGTAATTTTTGCTTTCATATATGTCTAACGCTTCGGGTAAGGGGCCGTAGCGAAGCGGAGGTCCCGGCCTGCAGAGCAGGCAAACTTGACCCGCTGGTTATGTGATGAACTTGAACACGTGCCTGCGCTAAAACCCATACTTCGAACCCCACCAAAGAAGCACAATTGCCAAAATTGCAACTTGGGTTATTGCCATTACCCAAAACTTACGTTGTCTTTTTTGAACATTACTTTGGATTTTCAACAAAGCATCAAGTAACTCATTATTCCGTTTCAATTCGTTAAGGATTGATTCCTGAATACTTGGGTCTAGAGAGACTTGACTAATTCCAGATTCTTTCATCGTATGTTTCCTTTCACCTTCACATAAAGACAGAACTTAGCCGAGAAGGCGCGACTGCGCCGACGTCGGCTAGAGTGACTGGTTATAACAATTAAGTTATATTGATGAAGCCAACTAATTTCGAATAGTTACCCACTTAACTTCTTCAACTTTTGTATACCCTGTAGCAGTACAGTCGTTAGTGCCCACAATATTTACAATTTTATTAGCTGAAAATGCCGTTAATAATGTTGAAAAAGTAGCCTTATCTACCTCAGTTGACATTATGAAAGTAAAATTCCAATTATTGTCTTCATGACAAGATACTCTTGTCTGTTCTGATGGAGACACTGAGGTTCTGACAAAAACCTGAGATGTATTCCTATTAACATTTAAATCTTTAACTGTAACAGAGTATAAACTTCCCCCATGGCTTGAGAAAGAAACAAGCGTTAGCGTAGATACTAATATTAACTTCTTCATATGATCTCCATTTTTATAACGCCCATGGTAACGGGCGTTCAACATGGAGCGACTGCTTGCGCGACAATGCCGAAGGCATGCGCGAGCGGGCGCGGAGTGTTGAACGTCCCAGTGAGCCGAAGGCGAACGAGTTGACCTACTTGTTAGGTTTTTCACGCACTTTCCCTGAATAACTTGACGTGTTCAATGGCGAGTTTCTTTTGAAATTCGTCGAGGTTTTCAAGTGCCCAAGATTCAAAGCGATCGACTTGGGAAAGGGCAACATCGATATAGAACAACTGTTTCCAATGCGGTGAGAAATTCCACGAACCCTTAGTTAGCTCAAGATCAGCTTGGGCAGCCTGAAGGGTTTGGAATTTCTCGAAAAACGGAAATGCCAGGTGCTCAATGGCCCTCGCCATTTCTTTCGGAAGTTGCTCATTTTCTACTCGGATATCAATTTCCCACCGAGTTGGGCCGGCGTAATCTAGAGGTGCGTAGTTCAAGATATGGTCTGATTCCTGCGCCACGTGATACAGCGGGTGCGTTTCCTTTAACAGCCGTTCGTATTTCTTTGCTTCCTCGAACCTGCGCCCGAACCCAAGTTGGACATTGATAAAGGGTGAGTATTTGTTTTTGCCTCCGATGCGGATGATGTCGGTACCCGTTTGATCCCGCCTTCTCAGTTCTAGCGCAGACGCGAAGAACTTGAATTCCCCGCCTAAAAAAGCCTCGACCTTCTTCCCAAGCGCCTTCTTGTACTTTGCAGCATCTGACATGGCTGTATTGAAACCTAACGGCCGGGCTCAGTGGGGCGAGTGATAGCGAGCATCCGCTGGAGCCCTTGGTTATATTATTCAGTATATGTACACACCCCATATTTTAGGGCGACTAGAAATACAACCTTCGACTATAACTTTCACTTCTTTTCCACTCATGTATGCAGATAGTAATGCTGAAGTGTGTGTTTTATATCCTGTATTATCGGACTCTACAGTCATATATCCATCTTTAGTTGCGCAGTTGCCTTCTATATAGGTAGCACCCTCAATCGTAACTCTTACGGCATCAGCTCCCCAGCCAGTATAATAACCGGTAACTTTCCCCCTTGGGCTTTCATCAACTGCAAAAACCAAATTAGGTATTACAAGAAACATTAATATACATACTGTTTTAGCCATTTACTTCTTCCTCTTCTTAAAAAATATAACGATTTAGTTCAACGGCCGTCGCACGGCACAAAAAAATACGGTGAAGGATCGATGAAATGCCTCCCTTTGAGCGGCAAAGCTCGATCA